>NZ_JASKYM010000001.1 GCF_030131845.1 Romboutsia sedimentorum
CCATTCTGTAGTAGCAAAAGTTTATAAAGATGATAAAGTAGAATTACTATCAAGTTCAAATGGATGGTATAAAATAAAATTATCAAATGGACAAATAGGATGGGCTAGTGGCGATTATATAAGCAAATCTAGCAACCCCGATTCTGGTGGACAAACTGAATCTGGATATGGATTTATAACAACTAGCACTCTAAACGTAAGAAGTGGCGCAAGTACAAGCCATTCTGTAGTAGCAAAAGTTTATAAAGATGATAAAGTAGAATTACTATCAAGTTCAAATGGATGGTATAAAATAAAATTATCAAATGGACAAATAGGATGGGCTAGTGGTGATTATATAAGTAAAACTAGTGACTCTGGTTCAGGATCTGTTGAAAAACCATCAACTAATGATGCGCAAGCTGCTGTTAATTTAGCAAAACAACAAATAGGAAAACCATATGTTTGGGGTGCAGAAGGTCCAAATTCATTTGATTGCTCAGGCTTAATGTATTATGTTTATAAAAATGGAGCAGGAGTTACATTACCAAGAACATCAAGAGATCAATCAAAAGTTGGAACAACTGTAAGTAAATCTAATTTACAACCTGGAGATTTAATCTTCTCGAGTACTGACGGAAGTGGAAATGTTAGTCATGTAGCTATATATGTAGGAAACAATGAGATGATACATGCTCCTAAACCAGGAGAAAATGTTCAAAAGATAAGTATGAATTCTTCTTATTGGAATAATGCATATTTATGGTCTAAAAGAATAGTATAAAAATAAAAAAAGCAAAGTGAAAATTATTTCACTTTGCTTTTTTAAATATAGTCTTTGTCTACAGTTATTATACAATTATAATGAGGGTGAGTTTTTCTTATACACTCAGCCATATAACTTTTAAGTTCTTCATCTGGTATGGTATTTTCATAAAAAGCTACAATATCAAAAACTAAATTCTTTTTCTCTCCAGTTCCTATTATTCTAAAATCATGCATAGATTTAAGGCTAGGGTGACTTTCAATTATTTTTTGAACTTCTTCACGTGCAGTGCTAATCTCTTCGGTTTCAACACATATAGGATCCATATGAATAACTAAGTGTACATTTAATTCATCAGATATTTCTCTTTCAGCTTCATCTATGACATCGTGTATAGTCATAATATCAATATTAGAAGGTATTTCAGCATGTATAGAAGCTATGCATCTCCCGACACCATAATTATGAACTATTAAATCATGAACTCCATTTATATGATCATAAGATAAAACACGTTCACTAATACTATTAACAAGTTGTGGGGAAGGTGCTTCTCCAAGTAGTGGACTAATCGTTTCTTTTACTAATGAATAACCGGCATAAAGTATTGCTAGAGAAACTACAACACCTATGTAACCATCTATAGGTAAATCTGTAAACTTAGATGCAAAAAATGAAACTACAACACAACTTGAAGTAAAAACATCACCTAAAGCATCTACTGCAGCAGCTTTTAGTGCAGATGAGTCTATCTTATTGCCTACAACCTTATTGAATGTACTTAACCAAAATTTCACTAATATAGATATAAGTAAAAGTACAAAAGGAATTACTTGGAATTTAATTGGAACTGGATCTAAAATTCGTTCTACAGATGATTTTATAAATTGAATTCCAACAAGCATAACCATAAAAGCAACTATTAAAGCTGAGATATATTCAAGCCTTCCGTGCCCAAAAGGATGTTCCTTATCAGGCGGTATACTAGCAAGCTTAAATCCGATTATTGTAATTATAGATGAAGCCATATCCGAAAGGTTATTAAAAGCATCAGCAGTTACTGCTATACTTGCTGTTAATAACCCGACTGATATTTTAACTATAAATAATAATAAATTAGATATTATGCCTACGATTCCAGCTAAATAGCCATATTTATTTCTAACTTCTTCGTTTTGTGTATTTTCACTGTCCTTAACAAATGTCCTAATTAAAAAATTTGTAAACATATATAAATACTCCTTTCTAAAAAAATTACTAAGAATAACATATAAAAGTATATTATTAAAGTTTTAGATAATAACTATTATACATAATATAGTAAAATTTTTGTATACAATTTCCAATATATATTAAAAAGCTATTTATATATTATTATTTATTATTTTTAAAAAAGTACTCTATTAAATATATAACATTAGTGTTTAGTTTATATGTAGGTATTCGTACTTTGTTTTTAACTTTTTTAAAATATGTATTTATGGTATAATAAAATTTTGATGAAAGCTTAAAATAAATACAATATTAGGAGGGCATTTAAAGTGGCAAATACATTTTATATAGTAAGACATGGACAAACTAATTGGAATATATTGGGTAAAACTCAAGGGCATGGAAACTCTGACCTTACAGAAAGTGGAGAATCACAAGCTAGAGAATTAGCAGATTCTATGATTAATTATCCAATAGACCATATATATAGTAGTGATTTAGGAAGAGCTGTGCAAACTGCACAAATAATAGGAAAAAAAATCAATATAGAAGTTGAAGAAACTAAAAATTTAAGAGAAATGGGATTTGGTGTTTGGGAGGGTCTTTTGATAGATGAAATAAAAAAATGCCATGCTAAAACTTATGATATTTGGAGAAATGAGCCACATTTAGTAAATATAGAACAAGGCGAAAATCTTCATATAATAAAGGAAAGAATAGATAAATTTATAAAAGAAATAAATGAAAAATACGATAATAAACATATATTACTTGTAAGTCACTCTGTTACAGTAAGAGTTATGTTATTATCATTCTTAAACTCAGGAATGGAAAATATATATAGAATAAAGCAAGATAATACTGCTTTAAATATAGTAGAGTATAGAGACTATGGACCAGTAATAATAAAAATGAATGATACTACTCATTTAAAAAACAATGAAAAAATAAATAATTCAGCACTAGAATAAGGAGTACTTATATGTCTAAAGTAATAGTAGTTGGAGGAGGACCATCTGGAATGATGGCGGCTCTTGCAGCTTCAAAGAATAATCATGAAGTTATATTAATAGAGCGTAATGAAGAATTAGGAAAAAAGCTTAAAGTAACTGGTGGCGGAAGATGTAATATAACTAATAATAGAGAAATAGAAGATTTTTTTGAAAAAGTAGTAACTAATAGAAAATTTTTATATAGCAGTTTTTATACTTTTACAAACACAGACTTATTATCATATTTTGAGTCTAATAATTTAGAATATAAAATTGAAAAACATAACGATTATAAAGTATACACTAAATCGGATAAATCAGAAGAGGTAATAGATACACTTAAAAATGACTTAATAAAAAATAAAGTCAAAATACTATATAATAAAAAAGTTGTAAATCTCATAATAGAAAATAAAGCTATTAAGGGAGTAAAAATAGAAGATGGTGAAAAGATATTAGGAGATAAAGTTATAATATCTACAGGTGGTAAAAGCTATCCACACACCGGTTCTGATGGAATGATGTATGATATATTAAAAAATCATCATACATTAAATAAAATATATCCAGCACTTACTCCACTTACAGTAAAAGAAGCATGGATTAAAAATTTGCAAGGCATATCTATGCAAAATGTAGAAATATATTGTAAAATTAAAAAGAAAAAGATATCAAAAACAGGTGATATGTTATTTGCACACTTTGGATTAACAGGACCCTGTGTTTTAAAGTTATCATCACATATAACTAAATATATATCTGAAAATGAGTTAGAGTTAAATATAGACTTTTTACCAAGTAAAACTAATGAGGAAATCTCTAATATAATAAGGGGAAATCCTAATAAAAATGTAATAAATAATTTAAAAGGGCTATTACCACAAAACTTTTCAAAAGAAATATTCAACTTATTATCTTTAACTGATAAAAAAGCTAATGAGTTATCAAAAGCTGATGAGCTTAAAATAGTAGAATATATAAAATGTATGAAATTAACATGTAATGGAACTAAAGGTATAAAAACCTCTCAAGTTACATGTGGTGGTATATCGGTCAAAGAAATAGATTCGTCAACTATGGAATCTAAAATAATAAAAAATCTATTCTTTACAGGGGAAGTAATAGATATAGATGCAGAAACTGGTGGATATAATCTGCAAATAGCTTTCTCAACGGGGTATCTTGCTGGAATAAGCGTGTAGGTGATTAAATATGAAAGTATTAGCAATAAGAGGTGCTACGACGGTAGAATCTAATAATAAAGATGAAATATTAAATGAAAGTACAAAACTAGTACAAGCTATAATAATAGAAAATTCATTAGATATAGGCGATATAATAAGTATGTGTTTTACAATGACAAGTGACTTAGATAAAGTATACCCTTCTGTAGGTATTAGGACTATATTAAATATAACAGATATTCCAATGCTTAATTTTGAAGAAAAATATATACAAGGAAGTTTAAGTATGTGTATAAGAGTAATGATCTATATAAATACTGACAAATCTAAATCAAGCATAAAACATATTTACTTAAATAACTCTAAGGATTTAAGAAAAGATTTAATAAAATAAAAGATTAAGTTTATATAATATAAAATCAGGAGAAATTATTATGAATAATTTAGTAATAGCAGTAGATGGACCAGCAGGTGCTGGTAAAAGTACAATAGCCAAAATAGTAGCTGAAAAATTAAATATAAATTATATAGACACTGGCGCAATGTATAGAGCTATAACTTACAAGTGTCTTGAAAATAAAGTTGATATAAATAATGAAGAAGAAGTAAAAAAGATAGCTAAAAATACAAATATAGACTTTAAGGACAATAATATATATTTAGATGGAAAAATAATAAACGAAGAAATAAGGACTATGAAAGTTAGTAATAATGTATCTAATGTTGCTAAAATAAAAGAAGTAAGATATTTAATGGTAGACGTTCAAAGAGAGATAGGAAAAAGAAACTCTGTTATATTAGATGGAAGAGATATTGGGTCTTATGTATTCCCAAATGCCCATTATAAATTTTTCTTAATCGCAACACCTCAAGAAAGAGGAAGCAGACGTCATAGAGAGTTAATAGAAAAAGGATATGAAGTTACGATTGACGAAATAATAAATGATATAATAAAAAGAGATGAGATTGACTCAAACAGAGAATTTGCACCACTTGTTAAAGCTACTGATGCGATTGAGATAGATACTACAGGAAAGAGCATAAATGAAGTTGTAGAATTAGTAGTATCTAAAATAAACATATAAAGCTTATTATAAGTAGGTAAAGATTAATAATTCTTTACTTACTTATAGTGGTAATGAAGGGAGATAATTGTGAATTTTTATAAATTTGTAATAAAAGCATTCAAATGTTTTTCTAGTATATTTTTCAAATACAAAGTAATTGGTAGGGACAACATCCCAGATGAGGGTAATATAATAATTGCATCAAATCATAAATCAAATCTTGACCCTATATTCTTAGCTGCAGCTATAGAAAACAGAGAGGTTGCAGCAATTGCAAAAAAAGAAATCTTTAAAATAAAACCACTTGGGTTTATTTTAAAAAAATTAAATGTTATACCTATAAATAGAGAAAAGCCAGATGTATCAACTATAAAAAATATTTTAAGAGCTATAAAAGAAGGATATGTCTTAGGGATATTCCCAGAAGGCACAAGAATTAAAGAGCCTGGGTTTGGACAAGCTAAGGGAGGGCTCTCTGTATTTGCTATAAAAGGAAAGGCATTAGTTATTCCTGTATCTATAATTTCTAATTATAAATTATTTAATAGAGTTACTGTTTACATAGATAAACCAATATCTTTTGAGGAATATTATAAGCAAAAACTTACTAGTGAAGAAAATGAAAAATTAGCTCAAAATGTACTAGAAGTTATAAAAGAAAATTATTATATAAATTCAAAGTAATGTTTAATAGATATAATAATATTTTAATATAGGGAGATATAATATGAACGTTAAAATAGCTAAAGAAGCAGGGTTTTGTTTTGGTGTAAAAAGAGCTATGAAAATGGCTTGGAATGAATTAGAAACAAATGGTGATATATATGCACTAGGACCTATTATTCATAACAAACAAGCAGTTAGTAAATATGAAGAAAAAGGATTGAAAACAGTAGAGATAATAGACAGTATTCCAAACTTTAAAAATATGATAATAAGATCACATGGTGTTGGTGAAAAAGTATATAAAGATGCAAATGAAAAGCAAATCAATGTCGTAGATACAACTTGCCCATATGTGAAGAAAATACATAGAATAGTTAAAACTTATCATGATAAAGGATATGAGATAATAGTAATAGGAGATAGCAAACATCCAGAAGTTATAGGCATAAACGGGTGGTGTGGAGATTGTGCTAAAATAATAAAGACTTTAGATGATTTAGATTCTATTAAATTTGATAATTCTAAAAAACATGTTGTTGTAGCTCAAACAACTATAAATTTAGAATTATACAATGAAATAATAAGTAAGCTAGATAAGAAATTAGATAATATTAGATTTAATAACACTATTTGCTCGGCAACAAAAGTAAGACAACTATCAGCCAAAGAGTTATCTCAAGAAGTTGATTGTATGGTTGTAGTAGGTGGAAAGCATAGTTCTAATACTCAAAAATTAGTTAATATATGTAGAGAAACTGTAGAAACCTTTGCTATAGAAACAAAACAAGATTTGAATATAGATAAATTAAAAGAATATCAACTAATCGGGATTACAGCAGGAGCTTCTACTCCTGATTGGATAATAGAAGATGTAGTAGAATTTATAGAATCTATATAATAAATTAAAATACAAATGGCTATAATGAACTATTTTCATTATAGCCATTTGTATTTTAATTCACTTTATAACTAATATAATATTGACAAAATATTCATAAATGATATAATAAGAGCATCGTTGATAATCATTTTCATTTAACATTGATAGGATGTATTTAATCTATAAAAAGAGCTGTTTTTTTATAGCAAAAAGTAATTTATACAAGTATTTAAATCATAATTTAAGTATATAGTATAAAGTGCATATATTATATATAGGAGGAAAATAAATGGATATTTTTATATCATCAGCCGAAGAAGCTTTTTTACATGTAGGTTCTATGATTGGATTTTTTATATTATTATTTGGATGTATAAATTATAAAACCAACGGAAACTTTACATATGTTATATCAAAGAATAAAAAATTACAACCACTAATAGGTGGTCTAATCGGTTCTATTCCTGGGTGTGGTGGAACATTAGCTATAATGCCACTGTACATACAAAAAAAACTTAGTTTTGGTGCTATAGTAGCAAGTTTGATATCAAGTATGGGAGATGCTGCGTTTATATTAATAGCATCTAATTTTAAATTATACATATTCGTAACAGTAATAGGATTGATAACTGGTGTAATAACTGGATATATAGTAGACTTATTTAATTTAGAACTAAAATTAAATCTTAAATCTCCAAAATGCAAGACATTAGGAAGAGGAAGTTTAGCTTCAAACTCTTATAATAAATATGACGAACTAGATAGAGTAGCTCACCATCATGGGAATATAAACAAATTTGCATATATAATAACTCATGGAGTTGGATACAAATTATACATTGCTATACTTTTAATTGGTTTTGTATTTATGACTATAGCACATTCGGGTATTAGCTCGTCTATTGTAGAAAAAATACACTCTCTCGAAGAACTAATAGCAATTTTAGGAATAGTATCATCCGTTATATATATGATATGCTTTAAGAAGGTATTTAAAAACTCTAACTCAGAAGAAGAAGAAAATAAAAAAGGCTCTTTAAAAGAAGTACTTATACACTCTGTAGGAGAAATATCGTTTGTAATAACATGGATATTTATAGCGTATATTGTATATGATTTAAGTGTTATACTAATTGGAGGAGAAGAATATATATCAAACTTTGTTCTGTACACAGGGATAGGAAGTGTTTTAATAGGAGCATTATTAGGTCTTATTCCTGGATGCGGAGTACAAATAGTACTTTTATCTTTTTATCTAAAAGGAAATGTTCCTTTAGGGGCGGTAATTGCAAATTCTATATCTCAGGATGGAGATGCATTATTCCCACTTATAGCAATGGATAAAAAGTCTGCACTTTGGGCAACTATACTTACAACCATACCTGCTTTAGTAGTTGGAATGATAGTTTACATAATATCCGTATAAATAATAAGATACTAGATTTGTATATTATTATACCCTGATATTAATGAGAATTAAATTCTATATAGTGATTTGAGTAAAGTGCCAACAATGTAAAAATAAAGAAATCATTTAAAAGTAATTGGAAGTTCAACTACTTTTAAGCAGGCGAGAATTATCACAGAATTAAGTAATATCCTATTGAGACAAATAGGAACTTTATCTAGATCCGTACATTATATAAGTGATATAAAATACAAAGAGCTTAAGCTTCAAAAGGTCAATTTACATTTTTAACGCGTATTTGTGAAAATCCTGGTATAAACTTCATTAAAAGGTTATCTATATACCAAGTATGACTTTGAAAAATCTATGAAAATCATTAAAACTTTTGGATATGATATAATCTATTATAGACCTCCATGTGGAGAGCTAAATTTATTTACTTTGTATTATTTTAAAAAATATAATTTGAAATTAGTTTTATGGAGCGTTATGGTAGGGTATTGGTCTAAATACACGATATAACAAATCGTATTTTAAAACGTGTTAGAGGTGGGGATGTTATCTGTCTTCACGATGGAAGAGGATCAAACTGCGCTCCACTTAAAACTATAGAATTACTTGATACAGTAATACCTTGCTTACTTGAGAATGGATTTGAATTTATAAATATAAATGAATTTTATTAATATATATGATTAAGAGGAGCTATAATTATGATTAATCAGTTAAAAGACAAATTTAAAGACTTTAAGCCATCTATAAATGGATCACAAAATATGCAGAAAGCATCTGTTACAATACCAATAGTAAAAATAGAAGATACTTATAATATATTATTCGAGGTAAGGTCTAAAAACTTAAGAACTCAACCAAGTGAAATTTCATTTCCTGGTGGAAAACATAATTTTAATGAGGATCCCTTAAGTGCTGCTATAAGAGAAACTTGTGAAGAACTCGGAATTCACACTTCTAATATAGAACTAATTACAGAACTTGATTTATATGTAAACTATTCACAGCTTATGATACACCCATACCTTGTATATATTAAAGATTTAAGTAAAGTAGATATAAATAAAGACGAGGTAGACCATATTTTCTATGTACCTATATCTACCTTACTTAGAGAAAATCCTACTTCCTATCATAATGAAGTTCATATAATACCTAATAAAAATTTTCCTTATGATATAATACCTAATAAAGAAAACTATAAATTTAAAATTGGGTGTTATAAAACATTATTTTATAAATACGATAATTATATTATTTGGGGTATAACAGCAAATATTCTTGAAAATTTTTTAGATACAATAAAAAAATAGCATAAATACCTAACAGTATAATAATACAAATAAAAAAAGGTTGCAAATTACATTAAAAATAGTATATAATTATATTTGTAGTAAATAAAAAAGAAAGCCTTTATAAAAGGTTATGGAGAATTAACAAATGACTAACGGAACAGTAAAATGGTTTAACAATGAAAAAGGTTTTGGATTTATATCAGTAGAAGGTGGAGATGACGTATTCGCACATTTCTCAGCTATACAAACTGATGGATTCAAATCATTAGAAGAAGGACAAAGAGTAAGCTTTAATATAGTTAAAGGTGCTAGAGGACCTCAAGCAGAAAACATAACTATATTATAATATATAGATTGTTTAAGAAAAAAGACCGTATGGTCTTTTTTTATGTGTAAAAATAATTACTACGCTAAATATATATAATTTAAAATTCATAATTTTGTTTTAAAATTAACACAAGGGGTATAAATACAACATGTTAATAAATTATCATATTTGGAGGTAGTAATTATGAAAGTTATAGTAATAGGATGTACACATGCAGGAACTGCTGCGGTTACCAATATAAAAGAGAAATACCCAGAAAGTGAAGTAGTAGTTTATGAAAAAAATGATAATTTATCATTCTTATCTTGTGGGATAGCTTTAAATGTTGGTAAAGTTATAGATACAACAGAAAAATTATTTTATAGCTCTCCTGAAAACTTACAGTCTATTGGTATTAAAACTAATATGAAACATGAAGTTTTAGATATAGATTTTGATAATAAAAAGATATCAGTTAAGAACTTACTAACTTGTGAAGTATTTGAAGAT
The DNA here is from genome assembly GCF_030131845.1 of Romboutsia sedimentorum. Classification (GTDB taxonomy): domain Bacteria; phylum Bacillota; class Clostridia; order Peptostreptococcales; family Peptostreptococcaceae; genus Romboutsia_D; species Romboutsia_D sedimentorum. The sequence goes on from NZ_JASKYM010000001.1 coordinate 10,279, forward strand.
ACTTATGACAAATTAGTTCTTACATTAGGTTCTTGGCCAATAGTACCTAATTTTGAGGGTGGGAAACTAGATAATATAGTTTTATGTAAAAACTATGACCATGCAAAAGATATTATTAAAAGAAGTGAAAATGCTAAAAATGTAGTTGTAATAGGAGCAGGATATATTGGTGTAGAACTTGCAGAGGCATTTGAAATGCAAGGAAAAAATACAATATTAATAGATGCAGAAGAGCGAATTATGGCTAAATATTTAGATAAAGAATTTACAGATATAGCTGAGACTGAGTTTAAAAATAAAGGTGTTAAGTTAATATTAGGTCAAAAGGTTCAAAAGTTTGAAGGTAGTAATAAAGTATATAAAGTAAAAACAGACCAAGATGAATTTGAAGCTGATTTAGTAGTACTATGTATAGGGTTTGCTCCTAATACTAAACTAGTTCAAGGTAAATTAGATACATTACCTAATGGAGCTATTATAATCGATGAATATATGAGAACAAGTGCTAAGGATGTATTTGCTGCAGGAGATTGTTGCGTTGTTAAATTTAATCCAGCTAAAGATACTAGATATATACCACTTGCTACTAATGCTGTAAGAATGGGGACTTTAATTGGTAAAAACTTAGTTAATCCTACTATTAAATATATGGGAACACAAGGTACTTCAGGGATTAAGATATATGATCAATGTATAGCTTCAACTGGACTTACTGAAGAAGTAGCTAAAAATACAAGTGATTTTGATGTAGACTCTGCTATAGTTAGAGATAATTATAGACCTGAATTTATGCCAACATTTGAAGAAGCTACTTTAAAATTAATATTTGATAAAAATAGCAGAAAAATACTAGGTGGTCAAATTATTTCAAAAACAGATTTAACTCAGTATATGAATACATTATCAGTAGTTATACAAAATGAAATGACTATAGAAGAATTAGCAATGACTGATTTCTTCTTCCAACCACATTTTAATAAGCCGTGGAGTTTATTAAATTTAGCTGCTTTAAAAGCTTTATAAAAATTAAATAATCTTAGTAAATAAAATGATATTATACTATAAAAAACCAAAATAAGCATATAATATATAATAGTAAATAAAAAGACATGAGTTTCAAAGATTCATGTCTTTTTATATATAAGAAAATTATAGTTTTAAAAGAAAGGTAAATTATATGAAAAAATTTAAGTTTAGTAAACTTAAGAAAAAAATAATAAACGTTAATAGAACAATAACATATAGTTATATAAAAGATCTATCTATAAAGGGACAAAATATAAAATATGGTGATAATAAAAAACAATACTATAAAGTATATAAGCAAGAACATGAAAATAATGAAAATAAGTCTGTAATATTTTTTATTCATGGAGGTGGTTGGTGGCATGGTAGTCCTTCTTTATACAGTGGAGTCGGAAAATATTTTTATAAGATGGGATATACCACTATACTTGCAGGATATAGATTAGTTCCATTTCACAGATATCCTGCACAAATAGAAGATGTATTTCAATCTTTAAATCATTATATAAAAAATAACCAAAATGTAAAAAATATAATAGTTGCAGGATATTCTGCAGGAGGCGAATTAGCTTCTCATCTCGTATTTGATCATAAAAGACAAGATGAATATAATATAGACCATAATATTTTAAAAGGATTTATATCTATATCTGGGGTATTAGATTTTTTAAAATGTAACTCTACATATTCTAAGATACTTATTAATAATTATGTTTATAAAGGTAAAACAAATAAAGTAAATCCTATAAATTTACTTAATAAAGAAGTTGATATACCTATAATGTGTATACATGGTGATTGTGATTCTCTTATAGATGTAAATGCATCAATTTCGTTTATAGATAAAGTTAATAATCTAGATGAAAATACTATCTTAAAAATAATAAAAAAAGCAGAGCATGAAGATACAATTGATATAGTAAGAGGTGAGGGTAATAGATATTCTAGCTATATATTTGATTTTATAAAAGAAGTTAATGATTTAAAACAGATAGATATGTAATAACCGTATATTGAAAGTTTTTTCTAGTAATTTCTATAAATTTAGGTAATAATATAATTGAAAGGAGTGAATTTATGGAAAATGCAAAGCATGATTATTTTATAGATAATATAAAGTTTATACTCATATTTTTGGTTGTATTTGGACATTTAATAGAGCGATATATTGATACTAATAGTACCTTAATGGGAGTTTATATGTTTATATATATATTTCATATGCCGTTATTCATATTTGTATCAGGCTTGCTTTCTAAAAATATAAAAAAAAGTAAAACAGTATTTTTAAAAACATTACTAATACCATACATTGTACTTAATATAGTTTGGTATACATTAGCTTATTTTTATACTGGAGAAACAAATTTTCCATTACTTTATCCAGGTTGGACCTTATGGTTTTTACTTAGCTTATTTTTTTGGAGAATCTCTCTTAAATATTTAGTGAAAATAAAATATATATTACCAATAAGTTTTTTATTAGGTCTTATTGTAGGGCTAGTTTCCAATGGTTCTATATTATCTTTTTCAAGAACTATAGTATTTTTACCATTTTTCTTATTAGGATATTATACAGATATAGAAAAGCTTAAAAATATAAGTGACAAAGTTAACATATGGATTGCTATTTTAGGTGTTACTTTATTTGTTGCATTGGCTTTATTCATAGCTGATAATAAAATGATTGATTATAAGTTTTTATATGGATCGTATTCTTATTCAGAGTTAAGTATAAATATATGGCAAGGAATATTATATAGGAGTTTATTATATATAAGTAGTATTGCACTTAGTATATTTGTTTGTTCAATAACTCCTAATAGTAAGACTTTCTATACTGATATAGGAAAATCTACTATGTATATATATGCATTTCATATTTATATAGTTCTTATAATATTTTACTTAATACCTAGATGGGATATGCATATAATTACAAATTGGATAATTTTAATTAGTCCATTATTTGTAACCTATATTTTATCACTTAAGATTTTTAAAAGGGCATACAATTTATTCTTTAATTCAATATCAAAGTTAATGAAATAATAAATTATTCCATAAAAAGCTACAGCATTGTCTTGCTGTGGCTTTTATAATTTTTATAATTTTTTTATTGATATTATAGAATTCATTGGTATATAGAGATTATAGTTATTATTAGAAGATTTATCTATATATTTTCTTTGAAGAACCACTTGTAAAGGTGTTACTTCAACGATCTCTCCATATAATTTTTCTTGAGTTAAATATGTGTAAATTTCAACATAGTTATTTAAAAATGTTAAAGCATATTCGTACATATTATCAACTCCACATTAATATTTTGAAAGTCTTGTTATAATATATGGTTTTTATGAACTAATAGTACCTTATAATAAAAAAATATAAAAGGTTTGTTATTATAAAAATAGAATTGTAATGTAAGTATAAATATAATATGGTAAAATTAGTATAAATATATAAATGTGAGGTGTATAAAAATGGAGTGGATTAATTTAATAAAAGATTATAAAGTATTTAATGAGCAAGAAAGTAAAGATAAAGAAATTATATTAAAATGTATAGATATGTTTGATGATGTATTTACAAGAAAAAGTGAAATAGCTCATCTTACATCATCTACATTTGTAGTAAATAAATCTAGAGATAAAGTTCTTATGGTACATCATAATATATACAACACTTGGTCATGGATGGGTGGACATAACGATGGTGATGAAGATTTTTTGAATGTTGCTATAAAAGAACTAGAAGAAGAAACGGGTGTATGTGATATAAAAGTAATAGGAGATAAAATATTCTCATTAGATGTACTAGATGTGAAGAGTCATATGAAAAGAGGTAAATATGTAGCTCCTCATCTTCACCTATCTATAGCCTATCTTGTAGAAGCTAATGAAGAAAATGAACTAAGAGTTAAAGAAGATGAGAATAGTGGCGTTATGTGGATACCTATTAATGAAATTAACAACTACGTAAAGAATGAGCCACACATGCAAAAGCTATATGCTAAATTTATAGAAAAAATGAATTAGTAATAATTTAATAAAAAAGTACATATAAAGTTTAATATAAAAATTAAAGTAACCTCATATATTTATGACAGGAAAGTATTTATAATGGATAAAAACTTGATAATAGAACAAACAAAAGAGTTTGTAAAAAGTAAGCTATATGATGAATTTTGATATTGTTTTTGGCAAATACTAATTTAAGGTGATAAAATGAATATTTTAAATTTAGAAACTAGAAAAAAGCAACATACCTTTAAAGATGATTTTTATAATCAAGATGATTCATATCTAATTTTAAGCTCTACAGATGAGTTGAAACTTCTTAAAGACATCTTGAATATAGATGAAATTACATTTAAAGACTGTTTGAAATTTGATGAAAGTATAAAATTAGACTTATTTGAAAATTATGATTTTCTAAGTGTAAATACTTTTGAACTTATAGATAATAAAGCTCAAATTGAAGAAGTTAATATTTACTTATCTGATAACTTTATATTAGTAGTTTGTAGTGAACATCACTTCATATTTGAATTTGTAAAGGATATGATAATGAATGATATTAAGATGGAAAATACACCTAGTGTAGTTAGTCTCTTTAAAATTAATTACCTAATCTTTAAAAATATTATAATTCATGAATTTGAAAGTTTAGATAAGGTAGAAGATTTGATTTTAAAATTGGAAGATGAAATTCTAGAAGGTGTTATAGATGATCATGTACAAAAAATAAACCATATTAGAAGTATAACAAGAACTGTAGTTAAAAATACCAGACCACTTTTGTATATAGGGGATAGGATTCTTAAAGAAAATATAAGATATTTAAAATATTCAGATGTAAAAAAGTATAACCTCGATAATTTACAGGGTATAGACTTTGGGATAGAAAAGTTATATAGTTTTGCTCTTTCTACTCGTGAATTAGCTGATAAATTACTTGATATTTATTCTTCACAGGTAGCCGAGAAAACAAATAGCTTAATAACAAAACTTACTTTATTAACAGGAATAGCAGCTCCTCTTACTATAATTACAGGTATTTATGGAATGAACTTTAGAGTTATGCCAGAACTTGAATGGTATTATGGGTATCCATTAACCTTAGGGGTGATGATTTTTATGATGATAGTTGGAGTTATCATATTTAAAATTAAAAAATTACTTTAATTATAAAGAGCTTACTAAAAAGCTCTTTTTTAGATGCAAGGAATTTTAATTTCAGCTATATTTAAAAATACAATTGATTTTTAAAAATAGAAAATTTTTAGAAAAATAGCAAAATTTGAAAAAACATGTTGCATATAGTTAACAAATCGCATACAATAATTATTAAATAAAAAATAGTTAAAAAGCTAAGAAGGAAAATAGTAGAAAATAAGTTTGTATTCAGAGAGTGAGTGGTTGGTGTGAACTCATTACAATGATTTTTGAATCTATTCCGGAGCTTCTAATCAGAAGATGATAGTAAGATTAGACGTAAACCTACGTTACAGGACTAAGAGGATTATATTTTATATAATCAATTAGGGTGGCAACGCGGATAAAGACTTTCGTCCCTTTTATAAAGGGATACGAGGGTCTTTTTTTATATTATTTAATACTAAATAGAAGGAGGAAATATATATGGGTAAAAAATTATTTATACCAGGGCCTATAGATGTAAGAAAGGAAGTACTTGAAAAAATGTCCACACCTATGATAGGCCATAGAGGTGGTGATGCATCTACTCTTCAAAAGAGTATAAGTGAAAAACTACAAAAACTGTTTTACACTGACAGCACTATATTATTATCAACATCATCAGGCACAGGTCTGATGGAAGGATCAATCCGTTGTTCTACACTGAAGAAGGCAGCTATATTTTCCTCTGGAGCATTTGGAGATAGATGGTATAAAATGGCTATAGCAAATAATGTGCCTGCAGATTTATTTAAAGTTGAAGATGGTAAAGCCATAGATATAGAAATGGTTGAAAAAGTGTTGTCAACTGGTGAATACGATGTTATAACTATTACGCACAATGAAACTTCTACAGGTGTAAGGAATCCTATAGAAGAAATTGGAGACATTATAAAAAAATATGATGATATTATATATTGTGTAGATGCAGTTAGTTCAGCAGGAGGAATAAAAATAGAAGTTGATAAAATAGGTATTGATATATGTGTTACTTCAGTACAGAAAGCATTAGGGTTACCACCAGGTATGTCAATATGTACTTTTTCTCAAAGAGCTATTGAAAGAGCAAAACAAATTTCTCACAGAGGTATATATTTTGATTTATTGGCAATGTATGAGTATATTTTAAAGAAAGACTACCAATATCCTTCAACACCTTCTCTTTCTCATATGTTTGCTTTAGATTTCCAATTAGATGAAATTCTAAAGGAAGGATTAGATAATCGATTTAAAAGACATGAGGATATGGCAAATTTAGTAAGAGATTGGTCTAGAAAACATTTTGAAATATTCACAGATGAAAATCATCTATCAAATACTCTTACTGTAATAAAAAATACAAAAGGAATCAATGTATCAAATTTAAATAAAAAACTTCAAGAAAGAGGATATCAAATTGCTAATGGATATGGTGATTTAAAAGAAAAAACATTTAGAATATCTCATATGGGTGATTATACCTTAGATGATATAAACGAATTATTAGATAATATAGAAGATATATTAGGGCTTTTAAACAAGGTCTATTGATTATAAAAAATAATGTATTGGGTGGAGATAATATGTATAATATTTTAATTACAGATGGATTAGATAAAGATGCTATAAGTAAATTGAAGGAACTAAACTTTAACGCTATAGAACAATTTTATAAACCTAATGAATTAGGTGATAATCTTAATGATATTGATGTCATTATAGTACGTTCAGCTACTAAAATAACCAAGGAGATAATAGATAAAGCTTGTGAATACAATAAGCTAAAGTTAATAATAAGAGCTGGAGTTGGTTTAGATAATATTGATGTAAATTATGCAAATTCTAAAGGAATAAAAGTAACAAATACACCAAATGCAAGTAGTAAATCTGTTGCAGAGCTTGCTATTGGCCATATATTTTCACTCGCTAGATTTATAAATATTTCAAACGTAGAGATGAGAGAAGGTAAGTGGGAAAAGAAAGTCTATAAGGGAACTGAGATAAATGGAAAAATATTGGGACTTATAGGTTTTGGAAGAATTGCAAAAGAAGTGGCTAAAAAAGCTCATGCTTTAGGTATGAAGGTTATATATAATGATACTTTAGGTGAATGCGATAGTTATAATGAATATAGATTTTGTTCATTTGATGAAATAGTTCAAAAATCAGATTTTATATCATTGCATATTCCTTATAATAAACAAATAGGTGCGATTATAACTAAAAAAGAAATAAATGATATGAAAGATGGTACATACATTATAAATTGTGCAAGAGGTCCATTAGTATGTGAAAATGATTTGATTGAGGCTTTAAATAGTGGAAAAATAAGTGGTGCAGGCTTAGATGTTTTTGAAGTAGAGCCAACTAAAAATCTAGAACTATTAAATCATCCAAGAGTATCTGTTACTCCTCATATAGGAGCGTCTACAATAGAAGCACAAGAAAGAATAGGTGATGAAGTTATTAATATAATAAGAGATCACTTTAATATTAATTAAAAATAATATAAATTAGGAGGAAATATAAATGGCAACAATCAAACCATTTAAAGCTATTATGCCACGAGAAGATCTAGCAAAGCATGTTGCATCACTACCTTATGATGTAATGAATAGTGAAGAAGCTAAGACTCTAGCACAAGATAATCCTTATTCATTTTTGCATATAGATAAAGCAGAGATTGATTTAAATAAAGATATATATGAGTACGATGAAAGTGTATATATTAAAGCTAGTGAAAACTTAAATGAATTTAGAGATAATAATATTTTAATAAAAGAAGAAAAAGAATGTTTATATATCTATAAACAAGTTATGAATGGAAGAAGCCAAATAGGTATAGTTGCATGTGTATCAGTCGATGAAAGTTTAAATGGTATAATAAAAAAACATGAGTATACTAAACCAGATAAAGAATTAGATAGAACAAATCATATAAAGTATTGTAATGCACACACAGGAACAATTCTTATAACATATAAAAATAAAGAAATCATAAATAAAATAGTAAAGGACTACTCTTATAACAATAAACCTATATATGATTTTATAACTTCAGATAATATATCTCATACAATATGGAAAATAGAAGATAAAGAAACTTTAAGCTCATTAATCGAAGGATTTGAAAAAGTGCCATATCTATATATAGCAGATGGCCATCATAGAGCTGCTTCTGCTGAAAACATAGCTAAGAAAATGAGAACGCAGAATCAAGCATATACTGGTAAAGAGGAGTTTAATTATTTTTTAGCTATGATTGCACCTGATAACGAATTAATGATCCTAGATTATAATAGAGTTGTCAAACATTTAAATGGGTTAGAAGATAATGAATTTATTGATAAATTAAAGGAAAACTTTGAAATTAGAGAAATAAAAGATGATAAATATAAACCTAATGAAAAAGGAAAAATAGGTATGTATTTAAGTGGAAAATGGTATGAAATAAAGGTAAAGGAAGGTATGATACAAAATAAAGATATTATAAAATCTTTAGATGTATCTATACTTCATGATAATATAATAAATCCTATATTAGGAATAAAAAATTCTAGAGAAGATAAGAGAATTGACTTTATAGGGGGTATAAGAGGTTTAAATGAACTAGAAAATAGAGTTGATAACGACATGAAAGTAGCTTTTGCTCTTTATCCAACTAGTATAGAAGAATTAATAAAAGTTGCAGATGAGAGAAAGATAATGCCTGCAAAATCAACATGGTTTGAACCAAAAGTTAGATGTGGATTATTCTTACATGAGTTATAAATTTTAAAATTAAACAAGGAAAATAATAGGAATTCCATTATTATAAGTGAAACTTAATTATTTTAAGTCAGTCCATAGGAACAAAGTTCATTTTACTTTAAATTTTAAAGCTGAAATTCACAAAACTTAATTATATAAAACAAAAGGGTATTAGTTAATATATTCATTAATTAAGTTTTTATGTGTAATATCTTTATAATTATTCTTAAATAGTGTAAAATTACAGTTATGACTAATAATCATCATAGGAGGTAATATGGAAAAATTATATTATATAGATCAGTATATAAAAGAGTTTACTGCAGAAATAGAAGAAATACTAGAAATAGATAATAAGTTTCATGTGTTATTGAACAAAACAGCATTCTTCCCAGGTGGAGGAGGTCAGTTTTGTGACTTAGGTAAAATAGATGTACATGATGTAATAGATGTCTATGAAAAAGATGGTAAAGTCTATCATATAGTAGAAAAGAAGCCTATAAAAATACATAAAGTAAAATGTGCCATAGATTTTAAACGTAGAGAAGATGGTATGCACCAACACTTTGGACAACATGTATTATCAGGATGCTTCTATACTTTATTCAAAACAAATACAGTAGGTTTTCACTTAGGCAAAGAAATAAGTACGGTTGATATAGAAGGTATACTAACACTAGAACAAATAAGACAAGCCGAAAATTATGCAAATGGAATAATAGGCGAGAATATAGAATTAGAAACATTAACTCCTTCTAAGAAAGAACTTAAAAAGATTTGGATAAGAAGAGATTTACCAGACACAGTCGATGAAATAAGAATTGTAAAAATTGGAGATTTAGATTCTAATGCTTGTTGTGGTGTGCATCCTAAATCGACATTAGATCTTAGAATGATAAAGATAAAAAGATGGGAAAAAAATAAAGGTGCTACTAGAATAGAGTTTTTAGCAGGAAAAAGAGCCATTGATTATTCTTTAAAAAGAGATTTATGTGTAACTGATATATGTAAATACTTAAGATGTGGTGATGATGAAGCTATAAAAGGTATAAAGAATTTACATGAAAAGGTAGAAACTATATTAAGTGATAATAAAAAGTTAGAGGAAGAAGTAGCTAACTATGAAATAAGAGATTTGATAGACAGTGCATCTAAGGTAAATGATATATCTGTTGTTATTAAAACTTATAACGATGAAAACTTAAAGTATGTATCTAAGGTTGCTTCTAAAATAACAGAAGTTGAAAATACTATAGCACTAATTGGAATTAAGTATGAAGATAAGGTAAATTTAATATTTGCATCTTCTGAAGATTTAAAAAAGATTAATATGAATAGTTTATTAAAAGATGCAATGACATTAGTTGATGGTAAGGGAGGGGGGAGCTCTTCTCTTGCACAAGGTGGCGGAAAGAATAACGGTAATTTAGAAACAGCACTTGATTATGCTTTCACTAAAATAGAAAAAACAATATAAAGATAAAAAGATAGTAAATTTAAAATTTACTATCTTTTTATCTTTATATGCTACTTCAACTTCTTATTATACAACTTTCATATTATTATCAAATTTTCTATAACTAATATTAATGAAATTATATTAAAACCATCTAAAGAATACATTAAGTTTACATAATTTAATCAAAGTTAATTATTTTTGATTTAAATAAGCGATTTATCCAAAAAAACATTTAAATAGATATATAATCATTTTATTTTTTGATTTGGTATATGTATTTAAATAAAAAATATAACAGCCTTAAAACTCAATATATTGACTTGTTTTTTCTGGTATTTTTACTCAAATATAAAAGAACGAGGAACTCCTTGTATATTTATAAATGGAGGATTAGATGTTTGGAGTAAAGGTTTTGAAATTTTTTGTGGTACTTATGGAGATGATGTACCTAGGCCAAAGAGGTTATGGTCGATCAACTGGAGATGAGGATTATGCAATAGGTGTAGATTATCATAACAACTTTGAATTTATAAATATAATTAACAAGTTTGTTTTTAATTTATAAGTTAAAATAGTATAGGAAAATAAGAAAAGTTTACATAATTAAATTATTTCAAACTTAATTTTAATAATTTCATATTAATTCTAATATAGGTATTTAAATACCTATATTAGCCATCATACGCTAAAAAGGATATATTAATCATTGAATTTAAAACTAACCCATTATACAAGCTCATAAAAGATTAGTTTTTTACTATGTTTAAATTCAGCTTACAATAAAATATCCTTTCGGCTTTATCCTAATTTAAATAAAGTTTCTGAAATTTTATCACTAGCTTCAGAATCCATTTCTTTAAGTGTATGCGCATATATGTTAAGTGTTGTATTAATATTTGAATGTCCAACTCTTTCAGAAATTACCTTAATAGGTACTTTAGAGTTTATAAGTAGTGTAACATGTGAATGTCTAAGGTCATGAAATCTTATATGATCTAAGTTGTTTTCTCTTAAAAACTTATTGAACTTCTTACTAAGTACATCTTGTGCGATGAGTTTTTCGTTTTTATCAAAGAATAAAAGGTTCATTTTATTAGTGATTTCACCTTTTAATTTAGCTTCTAATTGCTTTTTTTTGTAATTTTTTAGCATTAAAATTATCTCATTTGGAGCTGAAATTGTTCTTTCTGAACTTTCAGTCTTAGGGGTTTTTAGTATAACTAAGCCTTCATTTCTTACTGTAATCTTATCTATAGTTATAGTATTTTCGTTAAAATCTATATTATCCCAAGTCAATCCTAATATTTCTGAGATTCTAAGCCCTAAACCACTAGCTAAATATATGTGTAATTCAAGGGGTGTTCCTTTGCAAATTTGAAGTAATTTAATCATATCTTGTTTATTATATATGTTATTTTTAAACTTTTTTATCCTTGGAACTTCTATACATTCTACTATATTTTCTCTAATCAATCTTAATCTATACGCTTTTTTGAGAGCTAAATTTAATATGTTTATGTGTATTTTTATAGTCTGTGGAGCTAAGATTCCTACTAAATCATCTACATAATTTTGTAAATGTATAGGTTTTAATTCTTCTAATTTATACTTTCCTAACATGGGAATTAAGTATTTTTTACAAATTCTCATATAGCAATTATAAGTTGTAATTGATAAATTGACCTTGTATTTTTCTAAAAAATCTATCAAAAATTTTTCTATAGTCATGGTATTTGGTAGCGCTAATTCATCATTATAAATACTATCTTTTAACTCGTTAAGTTTTTTAGAAGCATCTCTTTTTTTCTCGAATGAACCCATATTCTTTTGTTTTTTCTTGCCGCTTTCACTGTCTTTATATTCTAAATAAACTATGTAGTTTTTACTTCTTTTTCTTATAAATGCAAAACTCATCCATTACCTCCATTAAATAACAATTATATATTTATTATAACATAGTTTAAAAATAAAAAATAAAAATATCTGACATATAACTGACATTTTTTATATTAATATGGCTATATATGTTGAAAATACTGGTGTATATATTTTTGGCATAAAAGTATATATTTTATGTTTACTAATCACGGTTAATAGATTATTTTCATAAATTATATAGATAACATTTATGAAAATTCTTAGGGGAGGTATAAACCATGCATAATTCTAATCTATTCGAAATGAAAATTTTAGAAACTAAAAATTGTATTTTAAGACCTATTTCATTAGAAGATGCTCCCCACTTATTTGAATATTATAAGTACGATAAAGTTGTTAAGTATTTACCTTTTAAGAAGCATAAAAATATATCTGATACAGAAAATTTCATAAAAATATTTTTCCTCAAAAACTATGCCAAAGGTAAAATAGGGCACTATGCTATTGTATTAAAAAAAGAAAATAAGGTAATAGGAAATATTGGATTTAATAATATATCTTCATCTTCAAAAGAGGGCGAACTCGGTATATGTATAAACCCATTGTACTGGGGTTATAATTTATCTTCTGAACTAGCTAAAGAAATGCTTAGGTATGGATTTTATGATTTAAACTTGAAAAAAATAATTGCAGTAGCTTTTGAAGATAATAAATATTCACAGAAACCATTACAAGAATTGGGCTTCCATCATGTGAAATTTTTCAACAAAAAACTTTACGCTAAAAAATCAGGTGCTTATGTAAAATGTCATAAATATGAGATTTTTAAAAAAGACTATATGATATCAATTAAAAATAATTTTTAAATTATATAAAAAGGAATGATCGTTTTGATAAAAAATTTAAAAAGCAATTGGATAGATACTCATTTAAGGTTTGTACTAGCTAGCTTATTCAAAAAAAAACCAAGCGAAATAACGAAAGATTTTTTAAAGACATTAAAGGAGATAGATTTATCAGACTCAGGGATTATAAACTTAGAAGGAATACAGTACGCTACTAATTTAAATAGTCTAAACTTAAGTAAAAATGAAATATTTGATGCTAGTTTATTATCAGAACTAAACGAACTTAGAAATTTGGAACTTTCAGAAAATAATATAGAAGATATAACTTTTTTAAGTAAACTTAAAAATATTAAAAGTGTAGGTCTTGATAGTAATAACATTTCTTTTGTAAGTGAGATTAATAATTTAAATAATTTAGTATTAATAAATTTATCTAATAATAATATTAAAGACTTATCATTTATTAGCACATTACATTCTAAAAATGTAAAAGTCATAGCTAGCGAACAATGTGTTATTTTAAATCCAATAAGTATAAACTACGGAGATGACTATTTATTTGAAAGTCCTATTTATTGGAATAATGAAACAAAAGTATCACTAGATAACATTCAAGTTAAGGGAATATATGATTACGTAAAAACTAATAAAAGGCCTTCATTTTTATACTCTATTTCAAAGATAATCATTAAAAATATACATTCTGAATGTATATTAAAAGCAGATTTTTACCACGAAGTTTCATTTTTAAAATCAGGTATATTAAGTGGAGTATTGATACAACCTATAAACATAAAGTTTACATGTTCACAATTTAATATTTTGAAAATAAATAAGGAAAATACTCTAGGATCCATATACGGAAAGATAGAAATAGAAAGTACTACACAAGATGTATTTGAAAATGAACTTTTTCTTAAAAACAACCTTTTAACTATGATTAATGCCGATGGAGAAAAAATTTCTTGCTTAACTAATAAAAAAGGTGAATATAAATTTTCAAACTTAAAAAAAGGGAGGTATACTATATTATTTCCGTTCTTAGCTAAATTTAAATATGTGACGCCATCATTACATATTTGCAATCTAAAGGAAGGTGAAAATTTAGCTGTAAACTCAACATTGATTAAAAAATAAAAAAGCGGCTTATGCCGCTTTTTTAATTTTCTAATTTTTTAAATCCTTCCCCTAAAACTTCATGTACGTTACTAACAATTATAAAAGCACCAGGGTCTGATGATTTAACGAGTTTTTTCAGAAAAATTTCTTGATTCTTAGAAACAACTACTAACAATACTTGTTTTTGATCATCTGTATAACCACCTCTACCATCTAGAATAGTAAAACCTCTGCCTAGCTCATTAGTTATAACTTTTTTTAAATCGTCTGCTTTGTTAGAAATTATAAAAAATGCTTTAGAATAGTCAAAGCCTTCCATTATAGCATCTGCTACTTTAACAACTATATAAAGCGACATTGCTGAATAAAGTGCAATCTCTATATTTTCACTAACTATACCTGATGACATAACTATAAATGAATCTAGAACTATCATGAATTTAGTTGCTTTAATACCAGGGAATTTCTTGCTAAGTATAAGTGCTATTAAATCAGTTCCTCCTGTTGATGCATCACATCTAAACATAATTCCGATACCTATACCTACTAAAATAGCTCCATATATTGCAGATAATAATAAATCATTTGTAGCGCTTATTGCAGCTAATGGTGAAGTTACATTTAGTATTACAGAAAACAATACCGTTCCAAATAAAGTTTTGATTGAATTTTTTGTACCAAGAATTCTAAATGCAAAAATTACTAACGGAACACCTATCATTAACATTATAGTTGAAACCGGTATGTTAGTAACTTTATTTAGTACTACCGATAAACCACTAAGACCACCTGGTGCTATTGTATACGGTTTTAAAAATACATTGATTCCAATACTCATCGATAGACAACCAACTACTAATCCGATCATCTCTATTAAAGACGATACTTTCTCTTTTTTCATAATTACCCTCCTAAATCACCCTTGAATATGCTTTGGCATGATTATACATTATAACAGTATTTTTTTACATTATAAAGGATAATAAGAAGATTTACTTTTTTATATTTTATATGTGAAAATTAATATAATTAATTATATTAATAAGTTAATTTGTATATATTGAAGTATTTTTAGTATTTTTTATAATAAATGGTAAAAATAAATTGATTGTATACCTATTAAAAGTATATAATATATATATGAATTTAAGAAAAATTGAAAGGAAATGATTTTATGAAGGTTACTTTACCAGAAACAGCAGTTAACACATTAAAAGATATTTTAAAAGACAACCAAGATAGACCAAATAATATAAGAGTTTATTTTGCAGGTATTGGCTGAGGCGGGCCATCATTTGGAATTGCTTTGGATGAGCAAAAGGCTGAAGATTTAGAATATGATATTGAAGGATTACATTTTATAATGAGCAGTGATGATTTCAATAAATATGGAGACATAGTTATAGAAGATACTGGTTATGGATTTAAAGTAGGTCCTGAAAATGCACAAGATGACGGTGGTTGTGGCGGAGGATGCTCTGGTTGTGGCCAATAAAAATAAAGGGTATTAGCTTTTAGCTAATACCCTTTATTTTTTTGCTATATTAAGGTATTATAAAAGAACAACAAATTTGCATGTTTAATTTAAATAAGCATAGCTTAAAGTATTCTATATGCAAAATAGATATTAGACTTTAATTATATATAAGGAGTAAAACATGAGAAGAAGAAAAGTAAAAGGCGCAGATGAAAAATTATTAAGCTATAAGAATTATGTTCTTAGAGATGATATAAATAAGTTAAAAGGAAATTGGAATTTAAAATTCGAAAATAATAATCCTATACATGTAGAATTTGGAACTGGTCGTGGTAAGTTTATAACAACACTAGCAAAAGAAAATCCTAATATAAATTATATTGCTTTTGAAATAAAAGAAGAAGTTATAATAAAAGGAGTGGAAAAAACAGTTGAAGCTAATTTAAATAATATATTATTTGCATGGGCTGATGTTATCAATATATTGGACTATTTTGAAGAAAATGAGTTAAATAGAATTTATGTTAACTTTTGTGATCCATGGCCTAAGACAAGATGGAGTAAAAGACGATTAACTCACACTAATTTTTTAAATATGTATAGAACTTTACTTAGCCAAGATGGAGAGCTTCACTTTAAAACAGATAATGAAAAACTATTCGAGTTTAGTCTGAATGAAATATCTTCTAATAATTGGATGTTGAAAAATATATGCTTAGATTTAGCTAATAGTGAATTTGAAAATGTTACAACTGAATATGAAGATAAATTTATGTCTTATGGTATGAAAATTTTCAGATGTGAAGCTAAGAGAAATAAATAAATCAAAAAATCTATTTGAATTTATTTTCTAATATAATAAAAAGGTTGTGCTAATTTGCAACCTTTTTATTATTTAATTATATTTTAGCATTAATTAAAAAATGCCATTTTTCTGATTAGTAGTATATATTCCAAATATAACTACAAGTGAATAGATACAGTAAAGTACAACCCTTATACTTTGCATACTTATACCTATTACCTCTATATAACTATTATATTGGGGAAATACAGCTAAAATTGCACCTATTCCTATAAGCACAGGATTTATAACTATCTGTTTATCTGTTCTCAAAATCATAATTCTACCAATCCAAATAAAAGATAAAACAAAAAATACTATTTTAAGAATAAGCTCTAGAGTGTCTAACATAATAAAAATGCTCCTTTCATCAAAGTATTTTTATGTAAATTAAATTTAATTCATTAATATCAAAATACGTTAATATATTTGATATACGTATTTTAGTATTATAATACTTTTTTTTATAAAAATAAATAGGGAAAACTTAATATATAGTATAGGGTATATTAAGTACGATAAATGATTAATATATAAGTATTATGATTTTAAGGAGATATAATATGTGCATGTATACCTATAATAATAAGTTTCAAACTAACAATATTTTAAATACTGAAGAGTATGAATTAATCAATCAAATTTATAAATGTATAGAATGCGATGATACAGAGAATGTTACAAAACTCACACAAAAATTACTTTCAATCCAATCAGTTAAAGAAAATATAGATAGTATTGATTCTTTTAAATAACATACAAAAAAGCTTTATAATTTAATTATGAAGCTTTTTTGTATGTTTTTAAGTATAATTTATATATATTTAACACATAGCTTGCATATTAATTATATATATGTATTTTGGGAGTGATATTATGAATTTAAGATTTGCTAATTGGTATACTCAAGCATTAGGCGCTATTTTAGGTGGAATGGCATGTATATACTCTTATTTAAATGGTTCTATGATTATATATAGCAATATAGATACTTACTTTGATAGTTTATGGTTTGGGGGTATTATATCTAGCTATTTTTTATTACCATTATGTATAATAACTTTTTTATTAGCTATTGTAAAATCATACAATCCTAGTAAACTTTTTTTAAATATTTCAATTGAAAATATAAATATATCAATAATTGTGGTCACAGTTATAATAGGTTTCATGGGTACTAGAATATATTTTAGTATCCCTGCTGTATTTATATTATTTAATTTAATTACTTACAAAAAAACAATTCCTAAAGAAATAGTTAAAGATACTTTTAGCGATGAAACAACTATGACTTTTAACAAAACTGAATCTTTAGACATTAGTGAAAAAGAATTAAAAATCTTAACTACAAAAAGAGAAATAGCTGTAGATCTTTTATTAAAAGAGGCACAAACTCAATTTATAATGGAAATTACAGGATTATCACTAAAAGAATTAAAAAACTTAGAGGAAGAATTAAAAAGCAATGTTAGAAATTAAGTTAATTGCTGATTATGCTAAAAAAACAACTGTTTTTTATAGTAACTAAACTATATTATATAAATGAGAAAGTGTTGATAGAAAATATCGGCACTTTTTTACTTATATAAGTATTTATAATTATAGTAACAGTGTTAGTTAAAAAATATTTACAAAAATATTTTTTATGATATAATATTAGTACCAGGTAATAATACGAGGGGGTAACACAAATGAAAATAAATGAAATAAAAGAATTATTAAAAGTTATAGATCAAACTAGCTTAGAATATGTGAAGCTAGAAAGTGGTGATCTAAAACTAGAAGTTTCAAAAACAAATAATTCTATAAATACTTTATCTACAAATAACAAAGAAATTAGAAATCACTCAGATGAATTTATAATAAATGAAACTTATGATTGTACATACGAAGATAAAGAAGGTACATTCTCTACTATCGTTGCTCCTTTAATGGGAACTTTTTACTCTTCATCAAATCCTGATGAAAGTAGTTTTGTTAAAGTAGGAGATATAGTAGATAAAGGAGATACTTTATGTATTCTTGAAGCTATGAAGCTTATGAATGAAATAACAAGCGATATAACTGGTGAAATAATTGAAGTATTAGTTAAAAATGAAGAATTAGTGGAGTATAACCAACCTCTATTTAAAATAAAACCATTATAATCAGGAGGTATATAACATGATTAAAAAGATACTAATTGCAAATAGAGGAGATATCGCTGTTAGAATTATTCGAACTTGCAAAGAATTAGATATACAAACTGTAGCTATATACTCAGATGTTGATAAGGAATGTTTTCATAGATATTTAGCAGATGAGTCTATATGCATAGGACCTAATAATATAAGTAAAAGCTATAACAATATAGATAACATAATATACCTTGCTCTTAAGCTTGAATGTGATGCTATACATCCTGGATTTGGGTTTTTATCAGAAAATGCAGAATTCGCTAAAAAGTGTGAAGACAACGGAATAATATTGATAGGACCTAAAATGGAACAAATGATATTAATGGGAGATAAGTCTCGAGCTCGTGAAACTATGATAGAACTTAATATACCAGTTGTTCCAGGTTCTAAAGGTGTTTTGAAAAACAAAGAAGAAGCACTACTTTTAGCAACTGAAATTGGATATCCAGTTATTATAAAAGCCTCTAATGGTGGAGGTGGAAAGGGTATGCGAATTATAACTTGCGAAGATGAAGTTTTTTCAAGTTTTGATATAGCAAGCTCAGAAGCTTTTTCAGCATTTGGAAGCAACGAATTATATATGGAGAAATTTATAGAAAATCCTAGACACATAGAGGTTCAAGTATTTGGAGATAATTTTGGAAATGCTATTCACCTAGGTGGAAGAGATTGCTCTATGCAACGAAGAAATCAAAAAGTATTAGAAGAATCTCTTGGTTCATATTTAAACGAAGAAGAAAAAAACTATTTATATAAAACAGCAGTTGATGTAGTAAAAGGAATAGGGTACTTAGGTGCAGGGACTATAGAGTTTATAGTAGATGCTAATAAAAACATCTATTTTATAGAAATGAACACAAGAATACAAGTAGAACATCCCGTTACTGAAATGATTACAGGAATTGACCTTATTAAACTTCAAATTTCCATTGCAGATAAAAAACCGATTCCTTTTAATCAAGAAGAAATTGTATTTAGAGGTCATGCTATTGAATGTAGGATAAATGCTGAAAATCCATATAATGATTTTAGACCTTGTCCTGGTAAGATAACTTCAATAAATATACCAGGTGGATTCGGAGTTAGATTTGATACTTTTGTATATGCAGGGTATACAATTCCACCAATTTACGATTCTATGATAGGAAAGCTTATTTGTTGGGACGAAGACAGAAATCAATGTATTAAGAAAATAAATAGAGCATTAGAAGAAATTATAATAGAAGGAATTGATACAAATATTGAATTTCAAAAATTGCTTATCAATAGTGAAGCATTTTTAAATGACCGTCATTACACTAAATTTATAGAAAATGAATTTATTGTAGAAGATATATAAATATCAGTTATAGTATAAAAAATTATTCGCCCAAATGTGGCTCAAAGGGAGTAAATAATTATGATAAAAAAATTTTTATCCTCAGCTGATTCATCTAGCCGTCGCTCAAAAGAAAGTAAATACATAACAGTTTCACTTAACAATAAATTTAAAGAAAACAGTGTAGACGATAGATTTTGGATTTATTGTAAAGGATGCAAAGACCATGTATTTAAAAAGGATATAGATGAAAACTTAAATGTTTGTCCAAAATGCTTAACTCATTATAAATTTAAAACTAGAGATAGAATTAGTTTATTATCAGACGAAGGAAGCTTTAATGAATTTGAATTTAATTTGGATATTCAAGACCCTTTAAATTTTCCGAATTATATAGATAAAATAAATGCATATAAAAAAAATACCAATGAATCTGAAGCTGTTGTATGTGGTGTTTGCACTATAAATAATATTAAAACTACTTTATGCGTAATGAATCCTGATTTTATGATGGGAAGCATGGGAAGCATTGTTGGCGATAAGATTACATATTCAATAGAGTATGCAGCCGATAATAATTTACCATTAGTGATTTGTACGGCATCTGGTGGAGCTAGAATGCAAGAGGGTATGATATCTCTTATGCAAATGGCAAAAACGTCTCAAGCACTATCTAAGTTAGAAGAGAAGTCACTACCATATATATCTATACTAACAGATCCTACAACAGGAGGAGTTACTGCTAGCTTTGCTATGCTTGGAGACATTATACTATCAGAACCAAATACACTTATAGGGTTTGCAGGACCTAGAGTGATCGAACAAACTATAAATCAGAAACTTCCAGATGGGTTCCAGACTTCAGAGTTTTTATTAGAGCATGGATTTATAGACTTAATTGTAAATAGAGTAGATATGAAAGATACGATTTCTAATATATTGTCTTTACATTAAATAAAAATTACTAAACTTATAATTTCAATAGGTTAAAGATTAGATACGAATCAACGGATAAATAATAATAATTTATTCGTTGATTTTATATATAGGTAAACCAAACTTCAAATAAAAAAGTTTAATTTATCTTTAGATAAGGAGGATTTACATTGTTTACAATTGATATTCAAGAAAAAATAGAAAAATTAGAGGGCGATATAAAGAAGCTTAAGTTAATATCATCTTCAAATGAAATAGATTTAAGTGATAAAATTACAGATTTAGAAAATAAATTAAAAAAGCTTACTAGTGAGGCTTGTATAAATTTATCTCCGCATGAAAAAGTAAGTTTAAGTAGAGACATTAAAAGACCTACAACTAAAAATTATGTAAGTAAAATTTGTTCAAATTTTATAGAACTTCATGGAGATAGGCTTTACAAGGATGATCCATCTATTATAGGCGGAATAGGTAATATAGATGAATTTAGTGTTACCATAATAGGCCATCAAAAAGGTAATAATGTTCACGAAAATATAAAGAGAAATTTCGGAATGCCTCATCCAGAGGGTTATAGAAAAGCACTTAGACTTATGAAACAAGCAGAGAAGTTTAAAAGACCTATAATAACATTTATAGATACCCCGGGTGCATTTTGCGGTATAGAAGCTGAGGAACGTGGCCAAGGAGAAGCTATTGCAAAGAATTTATTTGAAATGAGTAAGTTGAAAGTTCCTATAATTTGTTTTGTAATTGGAGAAGGTGGAAGCGGAGGAGCACTAGGTATTGGAGTAGGAAATGATATCTGTATGTTAGAACACTCTGTTTATTCTGTTATATCACCAGAAGGTCTATCTAGTATCTTGTTTAAAGACCCATCTAAATCAAAAGAGGCTAGTGAAGTTATGAAACTTACTAGTCAAGACTTACAAGAATTAAAAATCATAGATAAAATTATAGAAGAGCCTTTTAAAGGTGCTCAAGCAAATGTTGAAAAAGTATCAGAAGATATAAAATCATTTATCATAGAAAGATTAAATCACTATAAAGAACTTAGTGAAGCTGAAATAATTACTCAAAGATATAATAAATTTAGAGAAATTGGTAAATGTTTATAATTTTAATAAAAACCATTAGGTGACGCTTTTATAAGCACCACCTAATGGTTTTTATTTTTAGAAATTTTATTATATAGCATATTTTACAATATAAAAGGTTAATATAAATTTAAAAGAACTTAGGAGGTTCGGTATGCAATTAAGAAGAGCAGCAGAAATAATGAATTCAAATAAAAATAATGATACAATAGTTTATTATGAAAGAAAGCCAGTAACTTTAGTTAGCGTTGATAATAACATAGGTACAGCATGTGTTAAATCAGTAGATGGAAACAGTAGATTTGAAGTTGATTTAGAACAATTAAGTGAATTAAAGTAATAATATTAAATCACCTAAGTATAACTAATTTATATTTAGGTGATTTATATAATTTATCTAACTTTAATTAGAACATTTACGTGTATTTTGTAAATTCAACTAAAATCATTTAAATCTGCATGCATATATAATTTATAAATATTTTTTAGATGTATTAAAATTTTATAAAAATACTAAATCTGCATGCAGATTTAAATATATAACAAAAAAGTAGTAGTATATAATATATATAGATACATATTTAAATAATATTTAACTAGTCTTTAAATGTATATTTTGGGTATAGTAAGCGTTTTATAAATTATAAAGTTATATTACACTGTTTTATATTATATTTTTTAGTTAACATACATAATCCTTATATAAGTTTTATCTTATTCTAATTACTATCTCTTTAATAAAGTTTTAATTTAATTTTTATTATTTATTTTTTTAATCATATGGGAATTTGTTAAATAATAAAGTCTTATTGATTTTAACACTATTTATTTAAATTAATTCTATATTTTATTAAGCTTCTTATTTTATTTCAAATATCTTAAAATACACTTTCATCTTTTCTGAAACTAAAGCTTCTTTTATATTTTTAAGGAATAGTTGAAAACAAAAAAATGTTATGTTATTTTATAATTATGTAATAACTATTTAATTGGAGGTACATTTTGATAGATAATAAAGTTTTAAAAATACATAATAAATCAGATAAGCCTGATAATATTGTCACTCGTAATAATGATTTAATTGAAAGATGTATATTAATTGAAAAAAAACTTCCAAAGTTTATGAAAGATTACTTTATTTATTTAAAAGGATCTGTTGCTGTCTCTACTCGACTTGCTTATTTGGAAGATATAAAATTTTTCTGTTCGTATTTAATAGAAACTAAAGAACTTACAAATGCTTATGAAATATCAGAAATATCATTAAAAGAATTTGAGGCTATTAAGGCAAGAGATGTTAATTTGTTTCTAGGTGATTATTGCACAAGATATTATAAGCAAAGCTCTAGCACTACTTTGATATATGAAAATAATAATCGTGCTTTAGCTAGAAAAAAATCATCAATCTCTACTCTGTTTAAATTCCTCTATAGGAACGAACAGTTAGTTGATAATATAACAGATGGGTTTAATCCTATAAAGCTTCCTAAGCCTCAGCCAGACGCTATAAAACGACTTGAGATAGATGAAGTTGCTAAAATGTTAGATTCTGTTGAAAGCGGCTATGGACTTACTGAGAAAGAAAAAGTTTATTGGAGAAAAACTAAGCTTCGTGATAAGGCTATTTTAGCTTTATTTGTCACGTATGGTCTTAGACTCAATGAACTTAGAGAGCTTAATATTTCATCATTCAATTTTTCTAGAGGAGAATTTAAGATTTATAGAAAAAGAGGTAAAGAAGTTTTGATGCCTATTAATCATACTTGTGAGTTAGTAATCAAAGATTATATTTATAATGAAAGACCTCAAAGTGAAATGTTAATAGAAGAATATAAGGATGCTCTCTTTTTATCTTTACAAAATAAACGTCTTAACCCTAAAGCTATAAGACAATTGGTTAAAAAGTATACGTCTATCTCGATGGAAACGTCCAGAGATGGTGGATATAGTCCACATAAATTACGTGCTACGGCTGCTACGTCTTTAATTCAAAATGGTTTTTCTATATATGATGTTCAAAATTTACTAGATCACGACAACGTGACAACAACTCAGCTTTATGCTGCACATAAAAAACATGTTAAACGTGATATTGTAAACAATTTCGAATGGATTGAAGATGATAGCAATTTAGATTAGACCATTTTTAGGAACAAGCGTTTGTAAAAATAGAATCATCATGCTACAATATAAATATAAAATATTATTAATAAGGTATTTATCTACTCTTATTAAACTAATTTAAGTTTAGAAAGGAGAGATTTTATGTATTTAGATTTAAGTAGTAAGCAAGTAATGATATTAGAATTTATTAAAGAACAAATTGCCTTGAAAGGATATCCACCATCAGTTAGAGAAACATGTACAGCAGTAGGTTTAAAATCTACATCTACTGTTCACTCTCATTTAAACAAACTTGAAAAGCAAGGTTATATAAGACGTGATGCAACTAAGCCTAGAGCAATAGAAGTCTTAGACTCAAATAAAATTGAAGATGCATTTGGACGTAAGCAAGAAATACTTCAATTGCCATTAGTCGGACAAATAACAGCTGGAGCACCAATACTTGCTAGACAAAATATTGAAGAATATATTCCTTTACCTGCTAACTTAGTTAAAGGATCTGATAACTTTATATTAAAAGTCAAAGGTGATAGCATGATTAATGCAGGGATTTTAAATGGAGACTATGTTATTGTAGATAGAAAACATTCTGCATCAAACTCTGAAATAGTTGTAGCTCTTATACATAAGGAATATGCTACAGTAAAAAGATTTGAACAAGATGAAGATATAGTAAGACTTAGACCAGAAAATGATTTTATGGAACCTATAGTTCTAAATGCCAAAGATGTTGAAGTTATTGGCATTGTAACGGGTGTATTTAGAGTTTTATAAATTAAATATTTAATTTAGTTAAAAAAGATATGAAACATTTCATATCTTTTTTATTTATGCTAATTCTAAAGCTATCTCCATCATTTTAGTAAAAGCAACTTGTCGGTCATGAGCCGAACATTCCTCTCCTGTAAATGGACAATCAGATATTGTAAGTATAACTAATGCATTGACGTCTGCTCTTGCTGCGTTCATATAAAGTGCTGCAGCTTCCATCTCTACACAAAGAACGCCCATCTTCTTCCACTTAGATAAATTATCAAGCCCTGCATCTGAATAAAACACATCATTTGAAAGTATATTTCCTACAGTTACTTTAATACCTTGATTATTAGCTATATCTATTGCTCTTTGCATTAACTCATAACTTGCGATTGGTGCATAAGTACCAGGTAAGTTATATTGAGAAGCATAATTCGAATCAGTACATGCTCCCATTCCAATTACGACATCATGAGGCTTTAAGCTTTCATTTATAGCACCGGCAGATCCGATTCTTATTAAATTTTTAACTCCATAAAAGTGTATAAGTTCATATGAATATATTCCTATTGATGGTATTCCCATTCCACTTCCCTGAACAGATATCCTCTTCCCTTTATAATACCCTGTATACCCAAACATTCCTCTTACTGTATTGTATTGTATAACATCTTCTAAATATGTATCTGCTATAAACTTAGCTCTTAGTGGATCCCCTGGTAATAAAACAGTATCTGCTATCTCTCCTATTTTTGCATTGTTGTGTGGCGTTGGTATATTACTCATTATGCTACCTCCTAAATTTTTTACTTATAATTCATTTTTTACTTAGTTGATAGTATACTATAAATAAGGATATATTTTCTAGTCATAAAAATTTAATATATGAATTATAAACTAGATCATTATATTTGTTTGGAGGTGTTTTTTTATAAAAAGTAATCAAGTAGTAGCATTTTTAATACTGATGCCTATGCTTATTTTTACGTTTTTTATAACAATCAAATTTGAACCAGTGTAAGATGGAGAACAAATCTATAGAAAATGAAAATCTTAAAGTATATAAAGTTAACTACGAAGTTTCATATAATAACAACTCTTCTGAAGATAAATACAAAGACGGTGTTTATGAATTATGGCTTTTCTTAAATCGAAAAAATTCTTATTCTAAATGGTCTATAGATAAATGTAAATAAATAAAGAAGGTGGTAATTAAACCGCCTTCTTTATTTATTTACATTTATCTCATATTTCATTTCTACCCTTCTTGAAGAATCTCTATTTATACTACCTTCAGAACTTTTTATAAGTTCAGCTTCAGAACGACCTATAGCTTCTATATTCTTTAGTACTTTATCTTTATATTTATAATCTCCTATTTCATTTCCAACAATAAACTCTGCAACACTAAATGCTCTCCTTTGTGATAAATCTAAATTGTATAAATAACTTCCTACATCATCTGTATGCCCTTTTATTACTATTTTAGATATATTATCACCATAATCCTTATAAATGCTTTCTACATATTTAGGAATAAGTATTTTTAGCATTTCTTTAGCTTCGGGTTTTAATATTGAACTGTCTACATCAAACATAGTTTTCTCTCCAAAAGTTACTTGGCCTGTATTTTGATCTATAATAAATGGAAGTCCACTTTCTTTTAACGTTTGATTAACAGATACATCTATATTTTTAGCTAAGTCTTTTTCTACAGAACCTGTAATAGACTCGGAACTAAATAGCATAAGCATAACAACCATTAAAACTGTAGATATCATATCCGTAAAAGTAGGCCAAAAACTACTTTTTTCAAATTCTTTATTTACAGTTCTTCTATATTTATTTATCATTATTCTCATCTCCAAGCAAAGATTTTAATGATGTATTTTTAAATTTTTTTTTATGATTATTATATTTTTTTCGTGGAACTATCATTTCTTTAGATGATTTAGTCATTTCATTTAGATTTTTTTCATATTTTAATATTTCATCATACCTATCCATGTCGTATATTTCTTCCTCTGCTCTTTTTTGATAATTATCATCTTGCATTGCAGCCATTGTAGCAGCTTCTTTATATATATCTATGTAATCAAATATCAAGTTAAGTTTTTGTTCTATGTCTTGAGATGATATTGCAATAACAGAAGCTAAATGCTTTACAGTTGTATCTAAGTTAATTTGTTCATCATTTAAATTTGCTTGTGTATCTGTTATTTTATTTTCATGTTCTATTAGCTTGCATAATAAATCTTTAGCACTTCTTTCATATAAACCAAAGCTAGCTGACAAATTTCTTAGATAATTTTTTATTCTATATTGATTTTCAGTTGATTCAAAGATAGTTTTAGAAGTTTCTTTTATGTCTATTAGAATTTCTTTGTTTATATCTTCTTGATTATCATATTTATCAAATAATTTTGTGAATTTTATATTCATTATGCTGAATTGATTATCTAGTTTTCTAATATTTTGAGTGAATGTGTTTATCGAATCTTTAGAACCTAACAGTAAATTTTTAAGAACTTCTATTCCACTTATAAATTCGTTATTAAATTCATGTAAATCTTTGGATATTTGATCAAATTTCTCTATTGATTCAATAGATTTACTTATCTGATTTATTGTATCTTTAACATCTTCTATCTTAGAATCTATGTCTTGTGATTTTTCATGTGTTATCTCTGCTGTAAGTAAATTTTCTAATTTTAACATCAGTTGAATTAAAGCTTGCTCACAATCATTATGTCCAAGTAATATATTTATCATTATAGAACATACAATTCCGCAGATACTTGTTATAAAAGCCGTTTGCATTGAACTTATAGTAGCTGGGAGCGAATTAATTATATCACTAGTGTTAATAGTTAAAAGCATCAAAGAAAGCCCTACAAAGGTTCCTAAAACGCCTAGTAATATGCATGTTGATGATGAATTTTTTATTGATTTGATTTTTTCTAGTATAGGTTTATTTTTAAATGTAAAACCTGTGCAGATCTCCTCTATAAAAGAAGTTATGCTTATTTGAGCATAAGGATTTTTAGTTAAATATGTATTATATTTAACTTTTATATTATTGTACAATATAGTTCTTTGATAATCTTCAGTTAAACTTATATAATCAATATTTATTTGTTTGTATAAGCTTTTATTTATTACTATATTTATTATTGAATATATAATAGTAATTGTTAAAAAAACACCTGTTATACAATTTATAACTAAGCTATTCAATTTATCTCCTCCTCTAGCCATTTTGGCAATTTATTCGTATATTCAATTTATATGTGAGGCAATTAATTATAATACAAAAATAATAAAGTAGCTTGAGATTTCAAGCTACTTTACAAACTATTTTATTAGCCTACATTTAATTTTTAATTATTGGATTTATCTGTAAATTTATAATATAACTTTTATATTTAAAGTTATTGTAGGGAATATTTAATAGTATTAATAAATAATATGATATTAGAACATAAATTGTTACTTAAAATCGCCATTTCTTTACTTAATGATAAATATTCGTAAAATAACGTACATTTTATCGTTTACTAAAAGTCTAACCCCCGTATTTTATTGCATTTTAACGAACTATATATGTGTTATTAATTAAAATTTACGTATAATTTTAAAATAGTTCTACTAGGTTTCAATAAACTTAATTATATATTGAAAAATGATTTAATATCTTTATACATATTTCAATATATAACCTCATAAACTTAATTAAATGTTTATCTAAAAAATATTTACGAATAAATTTTAGTTAGTTGGTGATATATTGAAATTTTTAAGAACATATAGAAAATCGATTAAATTAGAACTATTGACAAGTATACTTCTTGTAATTTCTACTATTTCTGCTCTATTTATGTATAATAGCTATTTAAAAGATACTTATGTATATATATTTGAAAAAATTTATATTAAAGAAGGTTTCTCTTTACATATGTTTATAAATGATTTTTTAATGTCAATATTTTTTTTAGTTGCAGCATTAGAGATAAAACATGAGATCCTTCATGGAAATTTATCTTCTTTAAAAAAAGCTTCTTTTCCTTTTATAGCCTCTTTAGGTGGGGTTATTATTCCAGCTTTAATATTTATACTTATTAATAAAAATACTCCTTTTTTAAGCGGATTTTGTATTCCTATATCTACGGACATTGCTTTTGCAATAGGTGTATTTTTAATTTTCGCAAAAAAAATGAATCCATCACTTAAAATCTTTTTGCTTTCTTTAGCAGTTATAGATGATTTAGTATCTATACTCGCAATAGGAATCGTTTATTCCCTAGATGTAAATATAATTTACTTATCAATTGCATTTTTAATTACATTTATACTTATTGTAGCTAATAAAATATTCAAGATCAATAGCACTACATACTACTTATTAGCTGGAATTTGTTTATGGTATTTTATATATTTAAGCGGGGTTCATTGTACTATAAGTGGTATACTATTAGCCATAACTATTCCTACATCAAAATCAAATGGAATGAGTACGCTTGAAAGGCTTCAAAAAATGTTAGTACCTTTTAACAGTTTAGTTATCATCCCCTTATTTGCATTTGCGAATACAGGTATATCAATTATATATAATGTAGATACAGTAGGTGCAAATACTTTGATTTATGGGATTATTTTGGGACTCTGTGTGGGAAAACCTTTAGGTATTATGCTCTTTAGCTTCATTGCATGTAAACTTAAAATAACTGAAAAACCAAAGAATATAAGTTGGGCTGCCGTATTTTTAGTTTCTTTAATTGCAGGAATAGGATTTACTATGTCTATATTTGTGTCAGAAATAGCTTTTTCAGATAATATTACTTTTATTAACATTGCTAAAATGTCTATTTTATTATCATCTTGCCTCTCAATAATATCTAGTGTAATTGTGATTACTTTATTTGATATTGGCTTAAGATTAAAAAGACATAATAAAACTTCTATTATTAATAAATACTATATATCTTAAATTTTAATATAAAGATAATAAATACAAATTAATGCTAAATTTGTATTTATTATCTTTATAGGTGCTATATCCTATTGAATTAATACAAATTCTGAATTATTATTCTCCTAACCTATATAGTTACAAAACACTAAGTTATACCTTGATTAACATATGTAACTATAATATACTTAAAAGTGTTCATTAAGATGTAGAAAAAGGAGACAAAAATGAGACTAAACAACTATATTAGCTCAACTGGAATATGTTCTAGAAGAGAAGCTGATAAGTTAATTCAGCAAAAAAAAGTATTGATAAATGGTAAGATGGCTCAAGTTGGTCAAACAGTAGAACCTGGAGATATTGTTAAGGTTAATGGTAAAAAATTAATACAAAAGAAAAATGACGTGTACATAGCTTTAAATAAACCGGTTGGAATTACTTGCACAACAGAGCGTCACATAAAAGGTAATATTATTGATTATATAAATTACCCTGAGCGTATATTCCCTGTTGGTAGATTAGACAAGCCATCTGAAGGTTTAATTATACTTACTAATGATGGGACTATTGTAAATAAAATATTAAGATCTGAAAACAATCATGAAAAAGAGTATGTTGTTACTGTTAATAAAAACATTACTCAACAATTTATAGATAATATGGGCAATGGTGTTAGAATATTTAACCCTGTAACTAATAAGCATGTAGTAACTAATAAGTGTAAAATTACTAAGGTTAATAATACTACGTTTAAAATAATTTTATCACAAGGATTTAATAGACAAATACGTAGAATGTGTGAAGTTTTTGGGTATGAAGTTAAAAAGCTTCAAAGAATTAGAATAATGGACTTAACACTTAAAGGTATTGCCCCTGGCAAATGGAGAAAGTTAACACCTGATGAAGTAGAGAGTCTTTTAAAATAAATTATAAAATTAAGGTGAAAGGATAAATACATGAATAATAAAACAGCTTTAATAACAGGTTCATCTCGCGGTATTGGTCGTGCAACCGCAAAACTACTTGCCAATAACGGCTATAATGTATTAATAAATTATAACAAATCTGAAAAAGAGGCTATGAATCTCTATAATGAATTAAAGTCTCAAGGGTGCTCTGTAAGTATTTATAAAGCAGATGTCTCTAATGTAAATGAAGTTAATTCAATGGTGAAATTTTGTATTGGACAATTTGGACGTATAGACGTTTTAGTTAATAACGCTGGTATTGCTAAAGATCAGCTGTTTACAGATATAACAAATGAAGATTGGAATGAAATTATG
Organism: Romboutsia sedimentorum; assembly: GCF_030131845.1. GTDB lineage: Bacteria > Bacillota > Clostridia > Peptostreptococcales > Peptostreptococcaceae > Romboutsia_D > Romboutsia_D sedimentorum. Next base: position 41,521 of record NZ_JASKYM010000001.1, read on the forward strand.
AGCGTTAATTTAAATAGTGTTTTCTATACTACTCAAATAGCTCTTAAATATATGATACCTGAACATAGCGGTAAAATAATAAATATTTCATCTATATGGGGACTTGTCGGCGGATCTTACGAAGTTCATTACTCAACATCAAAAGCTGCTATAATAGGTATGTCAAAAGCACTTGCTAAAGAGCTAGGACCATCTAATATTCAAGTTAACTGTATAGCGCCTGGTGCTATACAGACAGATATGCTAAGTAATGTCAGTAATGAAATATTAGAAAATCTTAAGGATGAGACTCCTCTAATGAGATTAGGAACCCCTGAAGATATTGCCAATTGTGTATTATTTTTAGCTAGTGATAATTCTAATTTTATAACAGGACAAGTAATAAGCCCAAATGGAGGATTTGTAATTATATAATATTAAAGCTCTGGTTAAGATATCCAGAGCTTTAATATTATATAGTTAGACGTTATATACATCTGAAAATTCAACATTACATTTTTCAATTCTTAGATGTTCTTTATCTTTTTTTATGTACTTAATATCTTTTTCCTCAACTAACCTAATAGGAATTTCAAATATAAATTCTGAACCAATACCTAATTTACTTTTAGCATATATTTTACCTTGGTGCATTTCTACTAGAGATTTTACTAGTGACAAACCTATTCCACTGCCTTCAGATCTTTTGCTATATTGACTATCATCTTGTACGTATCGTTCAAATATAGATGGTAATTTTTTTTGACTAATTCCACTTCCACTATCTTTTATAGATACAACTATTTTAGAATCACAAGTTTTTATATAAACATTTATTTCTCCGCCTAAATCTGTGTATTTAATTGCATTTGAAAGTAAGTTCAGAACAATTCTTTCTATTTTATCTGGATCACATGCTAATATTGTTTCTTCTGAGTCTGTATCAAAAATTAGTTTTATTCCTTTTTCTTCCATATAACTAGATACTGATAAAGTTATTTCTTCTATTATATTTATAATGTCGTGATTACCAAGTTGCAATTCATAATATCCTGTATCTATCCTAGTCATATCTATAAGATTATTTGATAATCTAAGTAGTCTATATGAATTTTGCTTTATACATTTAGTGTGCCTATTTAAGTCTATTTCACTTTTTGATATTATATTATCATCTAAGATATTCCTTTCTAATAGCTGCATAGTTCCAAGTATTATATTTAGAGGTGTCTTAAATTCATGAGATATATTAGCAAAAAATTCATTTTTTATGTTTTCTATTTGTGAAATTTCCTCTGTGTTTTTAGATATGATAAATATAGATTGTTCTCCGTTAAAACATTTTCTAACTATCTTACTATTTAGTGATACACAATTTTTGTCTTTATTGTAAAAATTCAAATCCATATTATATTCTGTGTCTATATTTTTAATAAGATCAAAATCTTTGTTAAATAATATATTATTTATATTTATATTGTCTAATTCATTATTTTTGTAGTTTAATTTATTCAATAGTGTTTTATTGCAAAACTTGGTAACTCCATTTTCGCCAATGACTATTATATAGTCATTAATTGCATTTAAAATATCTATCATTAGTATTACTCCCCCTAATACACTTACAATAAATTCTTTTCGTATATTATATAGTATAGCATGTTATTTTGTTAAAAAGGGTGCTAAATGTTATTTTTTGTTAACAACATATCTTTTTCTGTGAATAAGTTAACCTTTTTTGTTGATAAATGTTATTATACAGTTAATATTTTATCGATTTTTGTTAGTAATTTTATTTTTATAGATTATTTCCAGAGATTTTTTCTAGCATTTAATATAACTTTTTTTATATTATTAAGACTATTTATTCATTTTATGATAATATTAATAAATGAAAATTATAGAAAGATATAGGTGATTTAATGGACTTATTACAATTTACAAATCCAAATTTATTTAAAAGTATATGTTTGGACCAAGAAACTTTAATAATAGAAAGCAAAGATTCTAAGTATACATTTCATATAAACTTTAAAGATGAAATTAAAGGAGTAGATTTTTATGAGTTAGCTATTGCAACTCAAACTTCTTCTGGTTACATAAATAAATCTGGAACTGCTAAAGTTATACAAAATTTTATAATTGAAACACTTAGCAATCAAAATGTACCTATACCTAAAGAAGACGACATTAAAAGCAGTAAACCTAGTTCTAAAAAAATTATAAGTAAATCTAATAGTTCTAGTAAAAAATTTTATCAGAATATAAAACGTTAATTGTAATATAATTATTTTATATTTTAATTAGAATAGTTATAAAAAATAGCATATATATTAATTTATATGTTATTTTTTATAAACTACATATTACAAAACCCAGCTTCTTTATTTGTCATTATTTCCTTAGAAAAACAAAGTGGGCAAATTATTTCATTTTTAGTATAGTCTATATTATATATTTCACCACAAACTGCACACCTAAATTTACATAACGTTTTAATAGGTTGTTCTTCAATAATTCTAATAACCCTACCCTCAGTTAAAGCTCTACCTATTTTTTTTCTGGCATTAATTATTATATATTGAAGCTCATTTACTGATAATTTCATTTTTTTAGCACATTTTTTATATTTTAATCCTTCCACGTCTACAAAATTTATAGCTTTTATCTCTTCTAACGTTACTTCTATTTCTTCTACGGTTTCATCCTCTCTTTGTTGTGGAACGAAACAATTTAAATTCATGCCTAACTACCCCCTTACAATAAATATATATGAAATAGTTACGATTATATTATCAGTTAAAACTATAAAATGTTTAAAGTATTTTATAAAGCATATAAGTGTTTATAGGTTCTAAGGAAATCAGATGCTAATTTGTCTACTTTCCCATTCCAATTTTTACCCTCTCCCTCATCAGGACAGTAACTTAATTGTACATCATCTACAGACACGCCCTTATAATATAATCCATTTTCTGTTAAATAATTTTTTGATAAATGTTTAGCTGTTTGTAAAATAGATTCAGATTGAGTTTTAAATAATTTTCCTTTTGAATCCTTACTATAAACTTCATATCCAGTAAGGTTATTATCCTCTACAGCTCTTCTAGACGTTGCAAATCCACTTTCAAGCGCAACTATAGCGGCCATAGTAAAAGCATTAACTCCATGTTCTTTTTCTGCATCTACAAATGCCTTTGACAAGTGGGACATAGTAGATGCACCTTTATAATTTCTAAATACATTATTTAACTCTTCTTCTGTTATGCCACTAACTAAGGTCATATCATCCCTATTATATGTTACTTTTAGTTTTCTTTGTTTTTCTGATTTAACTTTTTCTACATGCTGAATTTTTAGTTTTTCAGCTTCTATAACTTTTTTATCTTTATCCTTAGATACTTTTTGGATATTAATACTTTTAATTGAATGTGAATTATTAATATTTTTCATTGAGCTTAAATTTGAATTATCCAGTATGTTTATCTTTGATGATGAATCAATCCGTAACATCATACATGATAAACATATTAAGCTAACTGTTATTTTACTCAACCTCATATTATTTATCTCCTTGCTTTTTAAATAGCTATTTTTCACCTTTTATATAGTTCAATATCCTATTTTATATCTCCTTTATACATTTTTCTGTAGATATATTTTAAAAAAGCATTTTTTTACATAATAAACTAACTTCCGATTCAAAATATCACTTACTCTCAATATATACTATTCTTTTATTGTTTTATTTATGTCGTATTCTGTTTTTTATTATCGTGAAATTTTTTTATTATTTTTAGCATCTTGATAAAAATTATCAACATTAACTACTTTATAGTTTAATCTTGAATACTCTGCTGCAAAAGCCATTATATGACTTTCTATGGACTGTGTGGCAGAAGTTGTCATTTCTTTATTGTTAGAAGCTACCAAAGATATAAAATCTTTTATAAGAGCGTAATCTCCACCTCCGTGGCCACTTTTGTTTACTATCGGATGTATTACAGTATGAAAATCATCTGAAAATTTATGTATATCTATAATATTTTTAATATGATTACCACCAATTTCTCCATGTGTAAACATAAGTTTTATAGTCCTAGTACAGTTTTCTGTAAATGCAGACAAATTAAAAGTAGCTGTGACTTTATTCTCAAATTCTAAGATACTTACCATATGATCAACTACATTGTTATCACACTTATAAACACATCTTCCATATGGACCATCTATTATAGCCTTTTGTAGATTTTCTTTAGTTGGATTATGATGAACTGCGTTTAATGATCTAACTATTTTATCATCTTCTAGATATATCTTTATAGATGAATAAGGGCATTCTTTTTCATTTAAACAGTTTACACATTGATATGCCATATCTTCCTTAAAATTGTCTTCTCTCATATGGGTCAAATTTCCAAATGATGATATGTATTTACATTTGCTCCCCGTTAGCCATAATAGTATATCTAAATCATGGCAACTTTTCGACAGTATAAGAGGACTTGTCTCGTTGCTATTTCTCCAATTTCCCCTTGTATAGCTATGTGCAAAATGCCAATATCCTATATTTTCATTATGTTGAATACTTACTAATTCACCCAATTCTTTACTATCTATTATTTCTTTTAATTTATTAAAAAATGGAGTATATCTCAACACATGACATACCATAAATATTTGATTATTGTATTTTTTAGCTAACTCACCTAATTTTATTATTTTATCTAAATTATTAGACATAGGCTTTTCTAAAAGAACATGATATCCTTTTTCTAAAGCTAATTTTGCTGGTTCAAAGTGCGACCCATCGTTATTAGCTATTATTAAGGCATCTGCTATTTTTTCTTTTGATAATAAATCTTCCCACGTATCAAATGTATTTTTATTACTTATATTATACATAGTTTTAAACAGTTCTCTTTTTTCTTTAATAGGTTCTGCTATTGCTATAACTTCTCCTACGTTTGGGTTTTCTAATAAATATGGTGTATATGCATACATCCCCCTGCATCCTGCACCTATTACTGCTATAGTTATTTTTTTCATACTATCACCTCTTCATGTATACTTACCTACTTTATATAAGTAGTATTTATTTTTTAAAAATATGCAAAAAAATAAAGCACAAGCACAATTTAGTACTTACACCTTATTCATTGTAAATTTATATAGTATAGATATTAACGTTAATCCTATTAACATACCTATACAGTCAATTAATACATCTTGTAGCATACATGCTCTTCCAGGTACAAAGTATTGGTGTATCTCATCACTTACTGCATAAAGCAAACTTATAGCAAATGCGTATTTAAAAGAAGCACTTATATATTTTCTGTGAGAGTATATTGCAATAAATAGCAGAGAAGCTAATAATCCATAAGATATCATATGAGCTGATTTTCTTATTATAAAAGATGCACCTTTTGAATCATATAACTTGTTTACTATATCTTTCATTACTCTATTGTCCTTTACCATAATGTTTATAGTGTTTATTACTCTATCTGATTGAGTTGTTGAAATCGTTGCTGGCTGGTTTGAAAAATAAAATATCGTACTCATCCACAACAAAACTAATACTATAGAAATTTTTTTCATGATAATCTCCTATGTCAAATTAATGTATTGACTATTATAACATAGATTATGAATATACTCATTATTAAATTGTATTTATAGTTACTATTGGCTTTCTCAACATATAGTCTACATCTACTTCTATATCTAGCTTCATTTTTACTATTTGTCTAGCATGAGGGGCTGACTCTATAGTCTCATCATTTTCATTATACATTTCAATTATAGTAGCCTTCATAGTATTTTTAAATGGCCCTATAACCTCTATTTTGTCTCCTACGTTCATTTTGTTTCTTTGTTCTACAATAACAAGATTTTTTTTCAAATCATGTCCTCTCACTATCCCTATAAAATCATAATTTCTAATGTATGAAGCTGATTCATAGTTATGGGCATTAGAGTTTGGTTTATTTAAATAAAACCCTGTATTATAATCTCTATGACTTCCTTTTTTAAGTTCATTCAACCACATAGGATTAAACTTCCAATGTTCTGGGTTTTTATAATATTCATCTAGTGCCATTCTATATGCTCTTACAGTTGTAGCTACATAATAAGCTGTTTTCATTCTTCCTTCTATTTTTAAGCTTGTTATTCCACTTTTAATTATTTGAGGTATATGTTCTATCATACATAAATCTTTTGAATTAAAAAAGAATGAGGCATCTATTCCTTCCACTACTGGTTCAAATTTTCCTTTACTTACTTCATCAACTAAAGTATATTTCCATCTACAAGGTTGAGCACATGCACCTCTATTAGCATCTCTACCCGTTGTATAGTTGCTTATTACACATTTTCCAGAATATGACATACACATAGCACCGTGCACGAATGCTTCTATATCCATATCATCTGGACAATTATCTTTTAATTCTTTAATTTCTTTAAATGATAATTCTCTAGCCATTACTACTCTTTTAGCCCCTTGGCTATACCAAAAATTAGCAGCAGATGCATTGGTTGTACTAGCTTGTGTACTTATATGTATTTCCATATTTGGTAATGTTTCCTTAACAAACGCAAACACACCTGGATCACTCACTATAACTGCATCTACACCTATTTCATCTAAATCTAATAAGTAACTCTTTAGTTGTTCAAATTCTTCATTTCTAGGTATTATGTTTATAGTTATAAATACTTGCTTTCCTCTTTCATGTGCAAAATTTACACCTTCTGTCATATCTTCTTTCGTGAAGTTTTTAGCGGCAGATCTCATACCAAATATTTCTCCACCTATATAGACTGCATCTGCTCCGTAAGTAAAAGCTATCTTTAATCTTTCTAGATCGCCTGCTGGTGCTAATAATTCTACTTTATTCATATTGTCTCCTTTGCTTATCTATATATAATTCAGTTCTTTTATTATTTTTATTTTTAACTAAACAATTATACATAAAATCTTATATAACCTATACATTATACATTATATTATTACTTTTATAAAGTTTTATATAAATTACAAGCAGTTTATTAATTCATTTCTTTTGATTTTGCTATGCATGCTTCTATACCTTTTATAACTGAATTTCTTAAACCTTCAGCTTCTAATGTTTTTACCGCTTCTATAGTAGTACCTCCAGGTGAGCAAACCATATCTTTAAGCTCTCCTGGATGTTTTCCGCTTTCAAGTACCATTTTAGCGGAACCCATTACAGCTTGAGATGCAAATTTATAAGCTTGAGATCTTGGCATTCCTGCAGCAACTGCGGCATCTGCCATAGCTTCTATAAACATAAATACATATGCAGGAGCAGATCCACTTACTCCTATTACCGCATCTATTAAGTATTCTAATACTACTTCACTTTTTCCAAATGAATCAAAAATAGTTTTAATGGTATTTAATTCCTGATCTGTTATATTTTTATTTTTGCAAATAGCACTCATTCCTTCGTTTACAAGTGCAGGTGTATTAGGCATAGTTCTTACTATCTTTTTATCATTACCTATAATATTTTCTACCGAAGCTATAGTTTTACCAGCTGCGATTGTAACTATGATTTTTTTATTGTCTATAAGATCTTTTACTGAATTCAGTACTGAATCATATATATTAGGCTTTACTGCTACTATTATTATATCTGATTTTTGTATTACTTCTCTTGAATCTTTAGTAGTATTTATATTAAATTCATTTTTAACATTTTGTAGCGTATTATCACTTAAAGCGGATGCAATTATATTATTTGATGATACTAATTTTGACTTTATCATTCCGCCTATGATTGCTTTTGCCATATTCCCACAGCCTATAAATCCTATTTTTTTATCCATATTTTTTCTCCTTATGTATTTATAAATTATTTAATATCTTAACTTTAAAATACTATATCCATATAATTTTGTCTATATAGGTTTATTAAAAAATAGGTATATGTAAAATAATACTAATAAATAATCATATGAAAAGTGGTTATTTACTAGTATTATTTATACAAATTACTATAAGTAAAGCTTAGTATCTATTGCTTTATCGTAATCAGACCAATTATTATAGTCAGTATTTTTCTTAAGTTTAGTAATTTTATTCATAACAGCATCAACAGTATCTGCATAATTTAATATAAAAGACTCTTCCATATTAGTAGCTTTTGGCGAACCATATTCAACTTTTCCATGATGCTGTACTATGCACCCTTTTATTCTTCTTACAAAATCTTCACTAAAAGAATAATTTATATTATTTAAAGCTCTATCTATTAGTTGAATACCTATAACTATATGCCCTTCTAGTTCGCCTTGTAATGTGTATTTAAATGGACCACTATAATCAAGTTCATATATTTTTCCAATATCATGTAGTTTAGCGCTTAAGACTGCTATTTCTATTCTTCTACAGTCATATCTTTCGCAAAATACTTTTGTTAGATACATTACATTAAGAGTATGTTCTGCTAAACCACCTATATAATTATGGTGCATTGCAATGCCTCCTATAGATTGTTTAAACTTTTTTAAAAACTCATCATCTTTAAAAAAATAATCATTTAGTTTTTGACCTTCCTCAGATGTAATACATTGTTGAGATATCGTTTCTATTTCATTCATTATATCCTCTATAGGCTTACTCGAAGTAGGAAGATAATCTTGTATATTATAATTTAACACTGTTTTAAAATTTGAAACATCTAGTATTTTATTTTTTTTACAGTCAATATTTATTACCAACCCGGTTTCTATTTTTTTATTTGTAGGTAATTTAGCTTTTATTTGTCCGCTTTTATCACTAAGGATACATAAATACTTGTCTCCATCTTTATATAAACGTTTCATTATCATAAGAGATGTTTTTAAATTCTCATTTTCTTTTATATCTTGTAGAAAGATTTTTTTATCATTCATATAATCACACTCATTTCTTTTATCTTTAATTTCCTATTTATCTTTCTTTACCCTAACAAAATATTTTGTGTGTAAAAGTTCATGTGCTTTATGGCTTAGAGGAAAATCTAAATACTTATCATATATAGCTAAAACAGCAGGATTTTCATATGATCTTCTAATTGTTAATGACTTATCTATTGAATTTAAGCCTTCAGCCCTTTTTTGTAGTGTTGCCATTCTATTTTTTGCTTTAGGTTGTCCCCCTCCTCCGACACAACCGCATGTACATGCCATAATCTCTATAGCATGAAAAAATTCTTCTCCACTTTTTATTTTATCAAGCATTTTTGCTGCTTCTTTTAGTCCATATGTTATTCCTATCCTAAGCTCAATATCTCCAACTTTAAGTTCACAAACTCTAAATGAATCCCAACCTCTTAATGCTTCAAACTCTATAATGTCAACTCTTTGTCCTGTCATTTTTTCAACCGCTGTTCTTGTAGCAGCCTCTATGACTCCACCGGTTCTACCAAAGATAATTCCTGCACCAGTATATTCACCCATTACTGCATCTATTGGCTCATCTTTTATTTCATTTAAATTGATTCCTGAGTCTTCGAATATTTTTATTAACTCTCTAGTCGTTATTACATAGTCTACATCATAATTAAGACCTCTCGAAAATTCAGGTCTTGATGCCTCGTATTTTTTAGCAATACATGGCATAATTGCTACTGATGTAATTTGATCTCTTTCAAGGCCATGTTCTCTACCCCATAAGTCTTTTGCTACAGTTGCAAACATCTGCATAGGTGATTTAGAAGTTGATGGTACATCTAACATATCGCTATAATTCTGTTCTATAAATTTAACCCATGCAGGGCAACAAGAAGTAAGTATAGGCAATTTGACATCTTTATCACCTTTAAGATATTTTTCTACTCTTTCTTGTAGTTCAGCTGCTTCTTCCATTATTGTTAAATCTGCTGCCCAAGTAGTATCAAACACATACTCTACTCCTAATTTTCGAAGAGCTGCTGCAATTTTATTTTCTAGGTTAATTCCAGGTTCAAATCCAAAAGCTTCTCCTATAGCAACCCTTACAGCCGGAGCCATTTGGGTTATCACAACTTTATTTGGAGTAGCTAAATCTCTAAGGAATCTAAATGTATTATCACCAGCAGTGATAGCGTTAACCGGACATGCTGCTATACATTGCCCGCAATGGGTACATCTAGTATAGTCGATTTCATGATGTTGCTTTTGCTCTCCATTTATACAATCTACAGGACATGCCCTTTTGCAAGCTCCACATCCTATACATTTTGATGTTATTGTTAGTTTTACAAGGTGATTACATTGTGATGTAGAACATATATGTTCTTCTATATGTTCTTCAATTTCTCCATAAAATTTATCTATGATTTCTTCCATTATATTATGAGTTTGATTAACTTTTTCTTTTACTGTAGCTGTAAGTCTTCTCAATAAATAAACATCACGCATATTAGCTCTACCTTTACTTATTTTATCTAGAAGCTTGCATATCCTAATTATTTCTTTTCTTGCAACTTCATATTGCTCAATTGCTCCTTCGTGCATCTTACCAATTAAATAATCCACATAAAATTTAGCGTATTGTATTATACAATCTTCTTGAGATAGTATAATTATATTTCTACTAGTTCCTTTGTCAAACAAACTAAAATCTAACTCTTTGGATAGGCTATTTTCTGTTAAAAATCCTCCAAATGGTATTCCAAGTTGGGCTGCTTTAAATCCACTATCGTTTAATAATCCTCCTGCAAGCGTTATAACATCGGCTAATGTAGCTCCACCTGGAACGTCAATTATTCCAGGATTGTTTATTTTACCAGAAATTGCTATATTTCTGGTTTCTTTATCTGTTATTTTTTTTAGTTCTTCTTCACTAAAAACAGAAAATACAGATCCTAGTGAACTTTGTATTATTGCTTGTTTTTTATTTTGCATTTTGGCACTCCTTATATATAATGCTTACTATTTTATTTTAAATTTTTCATTTATTCTTTAATTTTTCCATATATACATAATTTTATACTTTTCTTTAAATGCATAAAAGCTATAGGTTAATTAACCTATAGCTTTTATGTTTATGAATTTTTTATTATATTTTTATATCCAGTATAAGTCGCATAAAAATATCCTATATAAACTACTATGAATATCAACACTGTTATAAGTGATGAAGTTTCTATGTCTGGATTACCATACATCTTTATAAATTCATTCACTACATCAATACCAATTATAGCATGTATAAATGCTAACTCTAAGGGCAATGTAAAGTATATCAAGGTTTAAACGAATATAGTTTTATTTATCATTTTGTCATTTGCACCAATTCGCTTTAATGACTTATATCTTTCAATGCTATCACTAGCTTCTGATAGTTGCTGAAGAGATAACACTGCCATGCTTGATATTAAAAATACAATACCTAGGTATATACCTATAAATAATGTGGTAGTCGTCATTCCTTTATTCTCTGTATATATTTTATTTTTAGTTTCTACCCCTATATGCCCACCTTTATCATAATCAATCTTTCCATCCTTATAATCTCTATCTAATTTCAAAAGCTTTTCTTCAGATTTAGAAGCATTAATATTATTTTTATTAAAATTAACATTAATGTATGAAGTTTCTATTTTTATATTGTTTGTTAGTTCATTTATTTCTAGATATTATTGTTTCTTTATTTTTCATAAGATATGCCCAAATGCTTCTATACTACCTTTAGATAAATTAAGTTTTAAATCTTTATATGTAAGTATGTCCATATTGTCCATATCATTATATGTTCTTTTTAATACAGAACTTATTCTAGCTAAAAGTATTTGAGTATTATATGGCTTAGTTACAAAATCGTCTGCTCCTAAATTTATACTCATAAGTTCATCCATATCGCTATTTCTACTTGTTACTATGATTATAGGTATACTTAATGTCTTTCGTAGTTCTCGACATATATAAAAGCCATCAAATACTGGTAAATTTATGTCTAACAGTATTAAGTGTGGTTTTTCTGATTTAACATAATCCAATATATTTTCAAATTCCTCTGGTGCTCTAACTTCATATCCATATTTAGTTAACAAAATTTAGTTAACAAAGAATCTAGTTCATCTCTTATTACCTTAGAATCTTCTATTATCATTATTTTCTCCTTTTGCTATTGACTTACTATTATTTAAAATAAATTCAATATAACACATATCTAATATAACTATTATGCATTATTATTTTTTAAATATGTGTTATATTTTATTACTTAACTTCTATTACTTAACTTCTATTACTTAACTTCTATTACTTAACTTCTATTATATAAGCTACTGATTGTGGTGGTATACTCATAGTCATTATGTTTGAGTGATATACAAAAACAAAATCTCCAATGTTTAAATCATCTACTGATATTTCATTGTATTCGCAATTTAGTATTATAGTTTCTTTAGAATACACCAATCTTATAAATGTGTAAATATCATTAATATCTTTAGCTATGGTTATATATTTATAATCAGAATTTGAGCTATTTGATATTTCTACTATGACGCCATTTTTGTAACTACAACATTTCATACTTTATTCCTCCTAAAAAGATATATTATTAGTTTATTCATAAATACATTTTTAGTGTAGGTACTATTTTTAAAATGTATTGAAATATGACCCAAATAGTAACCTATATTCTAAATTATCCATAGGTTACTATGTGGTTATTTATTTTATTGATGTAACTATTATTAATGGGAGGTATTGTTGTGAGAGATGTAGATTTAAAGTTTATAGAACCAGAAGATGTTTTTCAAACTATAGAAAAATGTGATAATAAGAAGCTTAAAATAAGTTATTGCTCACTAACATTAAATGGAAAGTGTATGAATAGTAAAAATGCAATTATCAAAATAAATAAAATCCATAGAAATTGTGGATTTGTAGAAGGCGTGATTCTAAAAGATAATGAACCACTTGAAAATATAATATTAAAGTCTAGCCAAATATTAAGTCTAGAATGTGTTAAAGGTAGTCAAAAGCCTGACAAACCATCTATTTTTGAAATCATAAAAAATTGCAATGGACTAATTCGCATAACGCAATGTACAAAATTGGAAAAGGGTATATGTAAAGATAGTAAAACATTTAACTTTATGGTTACTCAGATTGATGAAAAAAATAAAAATATAAAAGGATATAGAATAAAGAGCAATGGCCAACCTGAGTATATGGTTCTTGATAGTAGCACAATATTAAAAGTAGAATGTTTATCCCCTAGAGAGGCTTTTAACATGTCTTTTAAATAAAGCCTATAAAAGTAAAACGCTCTTATTTAGTAATTGCGTTTTACTTTTATATATTTTTAATTTTTATTCTCTTGTTCTGATAATTCATCTGACTTATATTTTTTTTCTAAACTTAGCGATAATATATCCTTCATAGATAAAATTAAGTCTTTTTTGAATTTTTCATTTTCATCTTGTCTATTTTTTCTTTCTAACTTTATTTCATGCTTAATGCTTATTAAGTTTTCATCAACACTAATTAAATGCATTTTTAAATTTTGTAAATCTTGTTTTATATCTTCTCTATATAATTTCAAATTAATAAATTTATTATATTCATCATTTACATCTTTTTGAACTTTATTTAAATTATTTATACTCTCTACCAAGCATACTGATTTTCGTGTTAAATCTTCAACTTTAGTTAACTCATAGACTTCTGACATTGATATATCTAATTTTTCTAAAACACTTTCAAGCCCCATTAGGGCACTAGTTAACTTTTCTGTTTCTTCTAAACTTTTCTCAAATCGACTTATTAAATTTACTATATTATTTTCATTCATATTCATCACCTAATTTTCATATCTTTTCTTTAAAATTTTTAGTGTCTCATTTATATAATCTATATTTTGCTTATTCTTATTTATTTTAGTTTCTATATGATTTTCGTATAAGTGGTAAAACTGTTTAGTCCATAACTCCTTAGTGTCTTTTTGAAATGCTATTTGCACCGGATCTACTCCTAGTTCTTTAAATTCACTTATTATTAATTCATATGGTTTATTGCTAAGTACATAGCATTTAAGTAGTTTTGTATAGTTTTCAACTTCTATATAACATTCACTAGCAAGAATATATTCTTTTAACTTTAATAACTTAGCACCTGCCTCAGAGTATTTGCCCTTTTCTTTTAATAATAGTGCTTCACACCTTTTTATGCAGTGACTTATATTTTTAGATTTAGATTTTTTATATTGAAATATTGCTTGTTCATATTTTTCTTTAGACTCTAAATATTGACCCTCTTTAAAATAATCATCATCATCTGATACATAATCAAACTTTAGTTCATTTTCATTAAATGTATTTATGTTTTGTATATGTTCTTTTATTTCTTCATATAAAGTTAAATCATCTTCGTCTTCATAAAAGCAAATATATTCTCTAGCTCTAGTCACAGCAACATATAGCATATTAAAATAGTATCTATATAAAGAATGATTATCATATATTATACCATTAAAAATGTCATTCCATTTTTCTTTATACTTAGATACTATATTTAAACATATAATATAATCTTTTTCTATTCCTTTAATTTCACTTAATGTAAATACCGACTCTTCTATACCATATTCATGTTTCAATTGTACTTTATCTCCCTCATCACAAACTAATATTGCAACGTAGTGCCTATCTTTTACCATTTCTAAAAGTTTCCTTTTACTATATTCACATTGATTTAATAGAAATGGCTTACTAGTACTTTCCCTTATTGATTTTTCTATACAATCGTTTCTTTTATTTTTATAAAGCTTTTCTATTCTTAAGTTTGCAATCTTATTGGATAAATCAACTATATCACTACAGCTTCTATAATTAATCTCTAGTACCTTTTTATAAAATTTATCGTAAGCATTGCTAAAGAATAAGCTTTCTATACGAGTAGTATTAAAAAATGTAGGATTTATAGTTTGATTGAAATCTCCACTAAATAAAATATTCAAAGGATTATTTACTAACTTATACATAAGGTATATTTGTATTTCTGTTAAGTCTTGAATTTCATCGATCAAAATAAAATCATATTTTTTTATTTTGCTATCTTTTAAACTTTTCAATACAATTCTAGTTACATCATTTTCGTCGTATAAGTTATTTTTAGCTAGCCACTCTTGATATTTAAAAGCTATATCATAAATAATAGTTCTATCACCTTTGCTATAAATAGAGTATTCATTTGGTAAATTTAAGTAAATATTCTTGTCTATTAGTTTTTGGCTTATTATTTCTTCTTCTATTTTTATTTGCATTTTCTCTAAATCATAAAAAATGTTAAGCTTATTTTCTATTTTATTATCTTTCAAAATTTTCTTAATTATATCTACATTAGTATTTAAGCTAAATACGTGATTATTAAATGTTGCAAATTCTTTATTTTGTAAGTACTCTAAAGTATCTATACAATATTCAGTTTTTTTAAATTCAATATACGGCATCCAATTTATTCCTACTAATCCTTTTATGATACCTCTTATTTCTTTATATATATCAAAAACATCTATAGATAATTGCTTTACTTTACTATTTCTATTTGCACTATCATAGAACCAATTCTTAAAGTCCGAGAATTTTATTGGTCTTATTTTATTAGAACTATTATATAAATATTTACTTAAATAATTAAAATTTACATCGCTATTAAAATCAGATTTACCATTTTGTGAGCATATGTATTCAAACATTAATTTTATTTCATTCATCAAAAGTTTAGAATATGTAAAGTATCCAATATTAATAGTTTGACCTTTATATAAAGAATAGATTTTATTTACACCCACTGTAGTTTTACCACTACCTGCACTTCCAAATAAAAATAGTGGATTTAAATTTGGTCTTAAACATTCTTCTTGCTCTTCATTAAGATAATAAATAGCATTTTTTTCATCTTCTTTTATAAGCTTTAATAATGTTTTATTATCTACTATACGAGTTATAACTTCATTTGGACTATAGGAATAAGTTTTGTAATTTTTATCTATTAGCTCTTCAAATATTTCATCTTTATCTATGTTAAAATAGCTTACATTTATTTTTAGATGCTTCGCTCTCTTTATTTGATTATCATGATTGCAGTAATCAAGTATTATTAATGAATTTTCAACTTTAAACGAGTCTCTAATATTAACTACTTTAGATGCAAAAGTAAAAAGAACTCTATTAGATATATCTACTCTAAATTTAAATATTTTATCGTTTCCTTTTATTTTTCTTACTGAATAGCTATTTGGTATATTTTTAATTTCATTATTATTTTTTTGTAATTCATTTATAAATGAATCTACCTTTTCTAGTATAATTCCTTTTTTTTCTTTAGGTAAATTTTTCATAAAAATTTCTGTTATAAGTATTTTCATATTTTTATTCTTTAGAAGATAAGATTTTATATAATAAATAAGTATTAGTATATATGTTAATAATCATATCTTTTTCTCCTTTGCCTGTGCTCTATACATTGATATTATTTATCTATAATACATCTTTTATAACCCTTAATGCATTTTTGTACATAATCTTTTCTATATCGTCTTCTTTAAACCCATTTTTATAAAGAACATCTTGAAGCTTATATATTTGACCTATATTTTCTATTTCTACCTTATTAGAAATTCCATCAAAATCAGAACCTATAGATACAATATCTATACCACCAATGTTAACTATATGTTTAATATGAGTTACTATATCTTGTACTGTTGGTATATCGTTATTGCCTAAGAAAAAATTACAAAAATTCAAGCCCATAACGCCTCCACTGTTTGCTAAAATTTTTATCATATCATCAGTTAAATTTCTACTAACATCCTTTATACTCCTCGCATTTGAATGTGAAGCTATAAAAGGCTTTTTAGAAATTTTAGCTATATTATAAAAACCACCATCATTTAAATGAGATACATCTATTAACATACCTAATTCATTCATATATCGTACAACTTCCAAACCAAAAGGTTTTAATTTATTAATTTCACATCCCTTTTGATTATGAGAATACCCTATTTCATTCTCATAATTCCACGTCAAAGTTATTAACCTTACTCCTTTTTCATACACTTTATATAGGTTTTCAATACTTCCATTAAGTGCCCCACCTTCTTCTATTGAAAGAATTGCTGATACTTTATTTTGTTTAGTATTTAAAAGTATTTCTTCATAATTTCTAGCTAGAGCGATTTTATCTTTGTTATTATTTAGTTCATCAAAAAACTTATTTGCCATAGTTTCAAATCTATTGAATGGATCTTTTTTATAGTTATTTAAGTCAAAATATAGAGCAAATATTTGCGCTATAGAATTAGCTTTTTGTAATTTTTGTATATCTATCGAAAAATCATTATTGTATAAATTTGATTTAGGTTTATTCATTAGTAAATCAATTGTATCGCAATGTAAATCTATTAGTTGCATTTTAACATCTCCTTTTATTAAAATTATATCATATATTGTATTTTTACTTGTTGTATTGATTTTTGTTTACTTAATTATTTTGTATTTTTGATAAGTGTTTTATTCCTACTGGGTAATAATTGTTTTTAGTAAAAAAAGTAGTGTAGAATGCTTTTTTTACTAAAAACAATTATTATATAATATCTATGATAAAATCATAAAATTTCTTTATAGCAGGACTATATTCCATACTTTCTTCACTAATCCAATTGTCGTATCTTATAGATGTCTGGTTAGCTCCACCAGGCTGAAATACATTAGCTATGCATCCCACTTTCACCTTATTTTCACTAGACCTACTCCAATTGTATTTATATCTATCATCTATCTTTTGCATATATTCATCTACATTCTTTAGTAAATCACTGTAAACTATGTTTGCACCTTCAAGTAAAAGATTTTCTAAAGTACCTTTAGATTTATTATTTGGAAAAAAATAATTATGCAAAGGTATAATTTCACCCCTTACTCTACAATGTCCTATTAGAAAATCCTTTTTATTAACAATCCTGTCTTTATTATATTTTTTAAATTTTTCATCAAAAGCTTCTTTAAATTCATATTCATCTGCATCAAATATTGCACAAATCCCATTTATTTGCTTCAGCTCAATTTTATTCATATTGCTTAAATACAGATCAATATCCGTCAATATGTTTGTAGCTCCATTTGATGATACTATTACTATACATAAGTCATTTTTCAAAAAATATGCTGGTATATGTATATGCCTATCTAGTCTGTCATTTATAAAAGGATAATTTCTTGGCACTCTTATTTTCCATATTTCTGGCAACTGGTTTATATTTTTAGCTTCTATATACTTATTAAGTAGCAATACTCTAGCTACACAATTTACATCATGGATACCTTCTACAAAGAATATAAAACTTTTCACTATCTCACATCCTGACCTAGTAAAGTTCTTATCTCTTTCAACTTGTTACCTGAAAATTTGGTTCCATATACTTTTTCTTCATAGAGTTCTACTCTAAAACAAGATAGTATGTCTATTTCATCCTCTAAAGCTATTATCATACCGTCTATTGCTTCTAAACTATGTGTTGTACATATAAGTTGAACCTCAAATTCCTCACATGCATCTATAAACCATTTAAAAACTTCATTTATCATATTTTTGTGTATTGCAGTTTCTATCTCGTCAACTAAAAGTATTCCTCCTTTAGCACTAATAACAGCTGATGCTAATGTCAAAACCTTTTTTATGCTATCTCCAAAACTAAATAAAGGCATAAACCCGTATCTCTTATGGTTTATATATGTAGTCTGAGGATTCTCTTTGTTATTAGTATATAAAACTTTAAAGTCTAATATATTAGAATCAAACATTTGTAATAAATTCATTATTTTATCTTTATCACTTTCTCTTATATTTTCTATAGTTTTATTAATAAGACCATCTTTAAAATGATCATATGGAGTTATATATATAATTTTTATAATATCATAACTACTACTATCTCTAATAACTTGACTTTGTTTAAAAACCATATCTTTTTTTATTAATTTTTCATCGTCTAACTTTATACTTAAATTACCTTTAAATATTTCTTTGTCTAATTTTCCATCTATCTTTAATTGTCTATTTAATCCGTTAATAGTTGAATTTATTTGTATACTCTTTGAAACCTCTTGTTCTTTTGGAAATATTTCTAGAAATAATTCAAATCTTGTTGGGTAGGTAGTGTCTCTTCTTGATATGTGCTTTAGCATAGTTTTCATGCTATCTTGGCTTTGAAGTAATGATATTGCTTCTAACAATGAGGTTTTTCCACTGTTGTTATTTCCTACTATTATATTTATATTTGATAAATCTTTTAGCTCTAAATTTTCTATTCCTTTAAAATGTTTTATATTTAAATAACTTAAGTAATTCATACCACCACTTCTTTCATTTATTATATATTTAAGTATATAATTTAAAAGTAATTAATATAACTTTTCTTTAATTATTTACTTTTTTATAACTTAGATTGTACATGTGATAATGGAAAAGAATTTTCTAAGTTTAAGCAGATAGAGGAGGTAATAAAAATACAAATGTTATTCTTAGACAGTACTTTGCAAAAGGGTTAATTTTACAATTCAAGTAAAAACAAGGACATATTGATAATTTCGTCAATATGGTCCTTGTTTAATTTTAACTACGTATGTATCCTTTGTTATTTAGATATAATTAATTCTAAGTCATACTCTCTTAATTTGTTCAATATATTACTATCAGAGATTTCACTTGTAACTATACCTGTAAAATCTCCTATTTCTGAAAATTTATAATTCCCATCTCTGTTAAATTTATTAATTTCATTTAGTATATAACAACTTTTACTCGACTTTAATACAGTCATTTTAGTAATACCATCTTCTACTCCACATGTGGATACACTATTTTCATATACATCTATACCAACGACCCCTAAAAACGCAATATCAAATTTAAATCTATTTATTAAATCTATAGAAAATGCTCCTATAAACCCATCTTTACATTTACTAAATGTACCTCCTATAAATATTAATTTTATATTACAATCAGTTGCAAATATTTGCATAATCTCTATCATATTTGTAACTACAGTTATAGATAAATTCTTTTTTAAAATAACCTTTGCTAATTCAATATTTATAGTTGATATCCCTAAAAAAACTGTATAGTTATCTTTTATAAGTGGCTCTGCATTTTTAGCTATCTTTTTCTTTTCTTCTAAATCTACACTTTTTCTATAATCTATATGTACATTATGAACATTTTGTCTAATTAGAACAGCTCCTCCATATGTACGTTTTAATAAACCTTTTTTTTCAAGAGAAGTTAAATCTTTTCGTATGCAATCTTCTGTTACATTAAAATCCTCGCTTAAAGTCTTAACCCTTACTTTCCCATATTGATTTATTTTTAAAATTATTCTTTCATGCCTTTCTTCAACAAACATAACACCCTCCTTATATTGCAATTGATCTTTACTTACTATTACATGAAGTAAATTATTATTATTATTAGATATTATCATATAATTAATCAGCTGTAATAATATTATTATTATTTATTATTGTTTTAATCATTTTCTCTATTTATTTTTATTGTTTTTTATTGATTATTATTGATTTTATTCCTAATTAATAATATAATAATGTTAAAATATATAAAATAGCGTTATAAGGTAATGCTTAGCGTTATGTTTTATATATTTTAACATTATTAAAATTTTAACTTCATAAAAAAAGGCAGGTATCTCAACCTGTCTTTTGTTTATGAAATTATGCTAAGCTACATTATGTGACTTAACTTTGTCAATTATAGGTTTTGAAAAAGCTATTGATAAAATACCACATACAAACATTAAACCAGGATAGTAAAGGTATGGTAATATTTCAACTGGAGATATTCCAGCTACTCCTGCTGCTGTTAAAAGTTGTGCCCCATAAGGTATTACACCTTGCCAACAAGATGAAAATATATCTAATATACTAGCTGTTTTTCTTGGGTCTATATCATATTTTGTAGCTATATCTTTTGCTAAAGGTCCAGCTGCCACTATTGCTACTGTATTATTAGCTGTACATAAATCTATAACACTAACTAATGCTGCTATTCCAAACTCTGCTCCCTTTTTACTATTTATCTTACTAGTTACAAAATAAAGTACATAATCTATGCCTCCATTAAACTTTATAAGCCCTACAACTCCTCCAACAACTATAGATAGAAGACTTAATTCATACATCCCACCTATTCCACCAGATACAGCTTCTATAAATCCTAATAAATCAAATGATTTTGTTGCAATTCCTATGATTCCTGCAAATAAAACACCACTTCCAAGTAATGCAAATACATTTACTCCACATAAAGCACCTACTAAAACTAAAATATATGGCAAAACTTTTATTAGTTCATACTCATAGCTTTGGTTAGGTATTGCTATATATCCTGACGTTATTACTGCTAATAATATTACAGTTATTATAGCTGCTGGTAAAACTATTAAAAAGTTAACTTTAAACTTATCTTTCAACTCGCATCCTTGAGTTCTTACAGCTGCTATTGTTGTATCTGATATCATAGATAAATTATCTCCAAACATTGCACCACCTACAACTGCACCTATTACTAATGATACTGGAATACCAGTCTTTTGTGCAATCCCAAGTCCTATAGGAGCAAGTGCTGCTATTGTACCAACTGATGTTCCCATAGAAACTGATATAAAGCATGCTATAATAAACAAACCTGGCACTAAAAGATTCGATGGAAGTATTGATAGACTTAAGTTTACTGTTGAGTCTACTCCTCCCATTGTTTTAGCTACGTTTGAAAAAGCTCCTGCTAATAAAAATATTATAACCATTAAGATAATATTAGTATCTCCTGCACCTTTACAAAATACATTCATCTTTTCTTCTAAATTTACTTTTCTATTAAATAATAATGCCACACCTCCTGCTATTAAAAACGCTACTATTGATGGCATTTTATAAAAATCCCCAGTTATAATTCCACTGCCTACAAACAATACTAAAAATACACCTAATGGCAATAAAGCAAACGGATTTCCTTTTTTGATTTCATTTTTCATTTTTATATCTCCTTTTCATAATCATATTTTTGATTTATGTTATTTTTGATAAATTTCAATTTTATTTCTAAGTTTCTTAATTATATTTATAAAGAATCTAGCCCGCGCGTAGCTAAACTGCTTTATTAAACATAAAAAAACTCTCGACCCTAAGAACTTAATCCTAGGAACGAGAGTTGACACTTCGTGTTACCATCCTAATTTGTTTGTACTTCACAATACAAACCTCATCAAGTACGCCAAAATTTTGGTTATACTTTATCACTGTAACGGGTGAACCCGTTGTAGCCTAAATCTAAAAGATCTCGGTACACCGCTCCAAGGCCATTTTCATTTTAATATCCTTTGCTCTCTCTCACCAATAAGAACTCTCTGTATAAGTATTTTTAAAATTACTTTCCTTTTCATCGCATTTATTTTTGATTTATTTATATAATACAGTGCTCAATCTTCTTTGTCAATTATTTTTTTTAAAATAATATATTTCTAATATATAACTACTATGTTATACTCTATTTTGCAGCTTTACTTATCATGATCTAAATAGTATTATAGTACTATAAAAAATTTAAAATAGGTGATAAATATGAATTGTTATGATTATACAAAGTTACAAGAATTGCAAAATTGGAAATCTAAAATGAGAAAAAAACCTTCTATTATTAATAAAGCCTCAAAAGCAACTCAAAATAAATTCAACAATATGTTACCAGATAATTATCATAATATACTTACTTCTGCTATTAAAAATATGACAAAAATAGTTTTATTTGGATCTAAATATATTACTAAACAACCTATGTATAACCTTTCTTTAGAGTCAAGAGATCTTTTAGCTTTAGAAAAAATAAAAAACTATAAAAATACTGCTATGATTGAAGGTGCTGGTACAGGTGCCGGTGGTCTACTTATTGGTTTTACTGATTTACCTCTTTTACTTAGTATAAAAATAAAGCTTCTTTATGAGCTTGCTAGTATTTACGGCTTTGATATTAATGATTATCGAGAAAGAATCTATATATTAAATATATTTCAACTTGCTTTCTCAAGTCAGGAACATGCCAATAAGGTATTTAATAAGATGGAAATTTGGGATAGTTATAAAAATACTTTATCTAATGATATAAATGATTTTGATTGGAAAGAGTTTCAACAAGAATATAGAGATTACATTGATTTAGCTAAATTACTTCAATTAGTTCCAGGTATCGGTGCTTTTGTAGGTGCTTACGTTAATAATAAGTTAGTTGATAAGCTTGGTGAATATGCTATGTACTGTTACCAAATGAGAATTTTAGATGATAATGAAATTAATATTAAAGATAAAAATAATGATACAGGGTTTTTTAGCAAATATAAAAATTTTGTATTTACTAAAAATAAATAGCTATATATTTAACTAGGATTAAATAATCCTAGTTTTTTTATTGTATTTTTAAAAAACGCTTGTAATATTAATACTGTTTGTTATATTATATATATAACAAAGTTTTCATCTAAAACTAAGCTAGATAGAAACTATTAATTTTATATTGGGAGGTGTTTTATATGATTTTAAATTTGGACTTTAATAGTGATATACCTATATATACACAAATCAGAGAAGAAATTATTAAATCTATTGCAAATGGTGATTTAAAAATCAATGAATCTTTGCCTTCTGTTCGAAATATGGCACAAGAAATTGGTGTTAATCTTCATACTGTTAATAAGTCTTATAATTTACTTAAAGATGAGGGTTATATAAACATTGATAGAAGAAAAGGTGGGATTGTAAATAATTTGCCATTACCTAATAACAAATTGTCAGATGACAAAATAAAGTCTATGTTAGACATTTTAGTAGCACAAAGTTACCTTACTGGTATGTCTCGTGAAGATTTTATAGACTACAGTAATAAATTATTTAATAAATACGAGGTGAAAGATTATGAATAATACAGTTGCTTTACTTATCAATTTACCAATTTTATTTTTAGTTTATTTGATGATTTATTTCACTCAAAACTTAAGTGGTGAAAGACATTTTTATGGGATTAGTTTAAATAATAATTATTTTAATAAATATGAATTTAAAGTTTTAGATAAGCGCTTTAAGCTTTTGATTACACTTGGATTTATAGTTTTTGCTATAATTACTTTAGTTTTAATTTATATATTTAATTCTTATATATTTGCATCTATTTTACCTATACTAGGGTTTTGTCTATATCAATTTTTTATATATGTATATATTCACAACAATGTAAAAGCTTTAAAAAATGAATTAGCCTTAAACATTTCTGATTTGGATATAGAAAAAACTAATGTTGTATTTGATACAGAATTTATGAATGAAAAAAATAGAATTATAAAGAAATTTTCTATT
This sequence comes from Romboutsia sedimentorum, assembly GCF_030131845.1. Taxonomy (GTDB): domain Bacteria; phylum Bacillota; class Clostridia; order Peptostreptococcales; family Peptostreptococcaceae; genus Romboutsia_D; species Romboutsia_D sedimentorum. The sequence goes on from NZ_JASKYM010000001.1 coordinate 65,937, forward strand.
TGGTTTATGATTCCTACTATAGTAGTAGTTTTAATTGGTACTTATGTTATAAGCCAATATAATTCTATCCCAGATATTATTCCTACTCATTGGGGAATTAGTGGTAAAGCAGATGCTTTTAATGATAAGACTTTCATAAGCATTTTATCTCAAGTTCTTATGATGGTCGGACTAGGGGGTATTATATATATATCTTCCGTTGGTTCACTAAAAAGTAGAGCTAAGCTTTCTATTGATGATATTAACAAAAGTAAAAAATCTCATTTGCATTATTTAAATATGCTTGGATTTACTTTTTTAATTTTAATAATAGGGTGCCAGGTAATGCTTATACATATACTAATTTCTATGTACAATGCTAGTGATGTAAGCCCAATGATTCTATGGCCATGTATTATTGTTATTATATTAGCTGCTATTTATCAAACTTATTTATATTATAAATCTCCTAGCAAGAGTAAAGACGCAGTTTATTCTGTGGATGATGAAGATTGTGTATGGATTTTCGGTTGTATTTATAATAATAATAATGACCCCTCGTTGTTTGTTGAAAAGAGATTTGGTGTTGGCTGGACTGTTAACATTGGTACTACTGCGGGTAAGTTACTATTTATATTACCGTTTGCAATTCTTTTAATCATTCTTCTACTTATATAAAAAATTAATACTTTAAAATACGAAGTATCTCTAAATATATTTATTTACAGAGATACTTCGCATTTTAAATCACATCGTATATAATTTTCATCTCAAAACTATCTACAAACATAAATTATAAAACATAATGTTTTTTACTAATGAAATTTATGTTTTATATTATGCAGATTTCCATATACCGTAAGCTTGTCATTATCTCTAAAAATATAGTCTGGCATGGGAAAATTTATAAGTTCATGCCCTTGGTCTATACTAAGTACTTTAATTTCTATATTTAATAAATTGCTATCCCTTATACTACTTCCTATTAAGTCACAGTTTTCACTTAAATATACTTCACATATACAATACCCTTTATGTTTTGTTATAAAATTTATATATCTTGAATTTAATTTTCTCCATAGGCGTGACTCTTCTACTATATGTTCTATTATATTTTCTATGCTTTCAAGTAATTGGCTTTTTAAAAATATAACTGCTAATATTATAAATATTAATATAGCAGCTATAGACTTTACATTTATCAAACTTTTTGATAACAGATTTACTAAAAAAGATATAAATGTTAAGGTACTAACATAACTTATTATCATTAGCGCACTTGCCAATTTTCGTCTTGTTGGATGTTGAGCTATTAGTTCACTTTCTTTTGTTGTATATCCAGTACTAGTTAGAAGCGATATTACTTGAAATCTAGCTTTTTCTATACTCAATCCTGTTAGTTTAAACATTATTGCAAATATACCAATTACTATCATAAATATTATTAAACATATTATAAAAGTTGCTACTGTTCTCATCATTACCCCCATTATTTTGCTAATAACATATATTTACTTCTCTTATTATTTTTATGTAATGTTGTGAATATAGGTGATTGTAAAGAACATAATCTTCGTTAATATTATAAAATCCCCTTATTATGTTTTGATAAGGGGATTTTTGTTAATCATTATTTCTATTTATTATAGATAATAGTCTCAATAAATCAAGTAATAAATTTAAGAAACTTATAAATATAGAATAAGAAAGTTGTACTACTTCTTCCTCTGATAGTTTTCCATATCTACATCTTGATTGAACTGACTTCATTATAATAACCGCATATACTGAGTAAATAATTATACCGCCAGTAGATAATAATAAATCAAACGTTCCAAATTTAAAGAAAAATATATTTATAAACTCAAGGATTAGTAAAGCAATCATACCTGCGAAAATCATAGATGATAATTTAAATACTTTTTCCTCTGAAGAGTTTTTAGCAATTATATATGCTAGCCCAAATACTAATAGTACTCCAAATATAGCTGATATAAATACTTGTTCACCTAATGTTACAAAATAATATACATAAGTAGATCCTGTTAATACACCTAAAATAAATGCATATATATACATGCTCGGTTTATTTTTAATAAACCCACCTTTCCTTGAAAATAATGAAAACAATACAACTATGAAAAATGCAATATTCATCATATATCTAACTGAAGGTGGTATAAAATACACCCCAATAATACTTCCTAAAACTAAAAATACTATAGCCATAAAGAAGGTCTTCATTATAGCTAGATAATTTTCTCTTTGCATAAATTTCACTCCACATCTAATTGAATTTAACTGTATTTATAATATAACTATAATAGAATCATATTATACCAATTAATATCATTATATATTTATATAAGTGAACTTTATATCTTTTTACATCTAGCTAAAATTTTCTAATAAATTCACCATTTCTATACATGTTACAGCTGCATCATAGCCTTTATTTCCTGATTTAGTTCCTGCTCTTTCTATAGCTTGCTCTATTGTATCTGTAGTTAATACTCCAAACACAACTGGTAACTCTTCACTTAATGATACTGATGATATGCCTTTAGAAACCTCTGCACATACATAATCAAAATGTGGAGTTGACCCTTTAATTACTGCACCTAAACATATAATAGAATCATATTTTTTACTTTTAGCCATTTTTTTAGCTATTAGTGGAATCTCAAACGCCCCTGGTACCCACGCAATTTCTATATTTGTTTCTAGTACTCCATGCCTTTTTAAACCGTCCAACGCTCCACCTAGTAATTTTGAAACTATAAATTCATTAAATCGTCCTACCACTATACCTACTTTAATATCTTTAGCTACTAAGCTACCTTCCATTATTCTCATTTTAATATCTCCTTATTTTTATCTATATTTTATATTTTTAGTAAGATAATATATGATCTAGCTTTTCTTGTTTAGTTTTTAAATAAAATTTATTTACTTCATTATAATTCATTTGAATAGGTACCCTATTCACTATTTCAATGTCATAAGCTTCTAGTCCATTAATTTTTCTTGGATTATTTGTCATAAGATTAAGTTTTTTTGCTCCTAAGTCTTTAAGTATCTGCGCCGCTACAAAGTAATCTCTCGTATCAGCTTCAAATCCTAACTTAAGATTTGCTTCTACTGTATCTAAACCTTGATCTTGAAGTGCATATGCTTTTAGTTTATTAATTAGACCTATACCTCTTCCTTCCTGTCTCATATATAAAAGTATACCTTTACCTTGCTTTGCTATCTTTTTCATTGCTAAATCATATTGTTCCCCACAGTCACATCTTTTAGATCCTAATACATCTCCCGTTAAGCACTCTGAGTGAACTCTAGTTAATACAGTTTCACTTTCACATATATCGCCTATTACTAAAGCTACATGGTGTTCACCATTTAATTTGTCAATAAATCCGTACATCTTAAAATCTCCATATTTTGTTGGCATATTTACTTTTACAACTCTTTCAACAAGCTTTTCAGTTTTCTTTCTATATGTTATTAAATCTTTTATAGTTATAATTTTCAAATTATGTATTTTTGCAAATTCTATTAGCTCTGGAGTCCTAGACATCTCACCTTTGTCATTCATAATTTCACAAATAACTCCACCTGGCTTTAATCCTGCTAGTTCCGATAAATCTACACTTGCTTCAGTATGTCCTTTTCTAATTAATACTCCACCTTCTTTTGCTTTTAGTGGAAATATATGCCCTGGTCTTCTAAAGTGTCCTGGTTTTGCATCATCACTTAAAGCTTTTTGTATAGTTAAAGATCGTTCATGAGCTGATATCCCAGTAGTAGTATCTATATAATCAATGCTTACTGTAAAAGCTGTTTCATGATTATCGGTGTTGTTTTGTACCATTTGCTCTAAACTTAATTTAGTTAAAGTTTCTTCTTTTAGTGGCATGCATATAAGTCCTCTTCCATACTTAGTCATAAAATTTATAGCCTGTGGTGTTACTTTCTCAGCTGCTATTAGCAAATCACCTTCATTCTCTCTACCTGGATCATCTACTACTATAATCATTTTTCCTTCTCTTATATCTCCAATCGCTTCTTCAATGGTATTAAATTCAAACATAATTATTTCTCCCTTTTAATTATATATTCATTATTCTATGATTTATAAATATCTTAAATTAGAAAAATCCATTCTCCTTAAGAAAATCTTCGTTTATGTAACTGTTTTTCTTATTTTGAGTTTGATTATCTAATGCTAAAAATTTTTCTATATATTTACCAATCATATCGCATTCAAGATTTACAGTTTCTCCGACTATTTTTTTTAGTAAAATTGTCTTTTCCAATGTATGAGGAATTATAGATACTTTAAACATTTTATTGTCTACATAGCCTACTGTTAAACTTATACCATCTATTGATATAGATCCTTTATAAATGATATATTTAAGCACTTCCTGTGAAGTTTTTATACTTATCCACAGTCCATTATCTTCTTTTTCTAAATCTATTATTTCACCTATTCCATCAATATGCCCACTTACTATATGACCTCCTAGACGAGTTTGTAAACTTATCGCTCTTTCTAAATTAACAATACTTCCAATTTTTAATTTTTGTAAATTACTTTTTCTAAGAGTTTCAGGCATTACCTCAGCTTCAAAGCTATTTTTAGCTATATTAGTTATAGTTAAGCAAACTCCATTAGTGCAAATACTATCCCCTAATTTAGTTTGATTTAAAATCTTATTACATCTAACTATAAGCTTTGATGATTTTTCTCCTTTTTTTATACCTTCAATCTCACCTATTTCTTCAACTATTCCTGTAAACAAATTTTTTTATCTCCTCTCAACATAACCTTGTATTAAAACATCTTCTCCTATACTTTCAAATGTCATATCTTTAACCTTAAAAACATTTTTTAACATTTCTATCCCAGATCCTCCGATTGGAGTTTTTGAAGTCTCACCACCAATTAACTTTGGAGCAATATAAACTTGTATCTTATCTACTAAATTTTTTGAAAGTGCTGAAAAATTCAAACTAGATCCACCTTCTAATAAAATACTATCTATTTTTAATTTTCCTAATTTTATCATCATATCTTCTAAATCTACTCTATTATCTTTTAATTTAGATATTATTACTTTTACACCCTTATTTTCTAAACTATTTATCTTATCTTTATTAGCTTTTGTCGTAGTTACAATAATAGTCTTTGATTTATTTATTTGGTTCACTACTTTTGAATTTATAGGGATTCTAAGAGAACTATCTACTACTATTCTTATTGGATTTTTACTATTTTTTAACCTACAAGTCAACTCTGGGTCATCTTTAATTATTGTATTTACACCAACTAAAATCGCCATAACCTCATTTCTTAATTTGTGAACATTTTTTCTTGATTCTTCACTACTTATCCATTTAGATTCTCCACCATATGTTGCTATTTTTCCATCTAATGACATTGCACTTTTCATAATTATAAAAGGTTTTTTTAATTTTATGTACTTCATAAATACTTCATTTAGTTTCTTATTCTCCTTATCTAATATTCCTACTATTACTTCAACACCTGCTTCTATTAGTTTTTTAATTCCATTCCCAGAAACTAAAGGATTAGGATCTTTAGATGCTATAACAACTTTAGATATTTTACTTTCTATTATCTTGTCTACACATGGAGGTGTTTTCCCATAATGGCAACAAGGTTCTAATGTTACATACAATGTTGCACCCTCTACGTCTTCTATGCTATTATTTAAAGCATTTATTTCTGCATGATTTTTTCCATATTCTTCATGATACCCTTGACCTATTACTTTATTATTCTTTACAATTACTGCTCCTACCATAGGATTTGGATTCACTTTACCTTTTCCTTTTTTCGCTAATTCTAACGCCAAACTCATATAATTTAACTTCACTTTAAAGCCTCCCTTCTAATAATTTCTTTGTATTATAAAAAGCCCTAAGTTAAATAGCTCAGGACTTTTATGGATAAATATATTTAAGTAAACTTAATAAATCTATTTAACTAAAAAAGCTCTGAAATATAAAATATTCCAGAGCATATTAATCAAATAAATATAGATATATTATGTAAACTTATATCACTATATTTTTATATTATCTTCTTTCATCCAGACTGTACTGTCGGCTTCGGAATCTAACCGAATCATGCCTATTAAGGCTCGCGGGCTTTACCGCCGGTAGGGAATTTCACCCTGCCCTGAAGATTATTAAGTTTTGTAATTACATATTATCTCCTTTTATTGTGTATGTCAATAAATTTTATTTTTAAATTCATCTTTTTATTGTATTAATATACTATTTTGTATCCTTAATAAAGGCATTATTTAATGCTAACTCAATCTATTAAAGTTAATTATCGCAATTTATTGTTTAAACAAAATTTCCCAATTTTTTTAATTAATATGTGCTATAATTTGCTTAAGCAAATAAAAAAAAGGGGGATTTCAAATGAATAAGAAATTATCTAAAGAAGCATATGGAGGGATATCTGGAAAAGATTATATTCCTTACATAACAGACAAATCTAAATCAGGTGGAAATGTTGCAGTATTAATTATAGGTCTTGTCCTAGCGATTGTTTTCGCAGCTTCTACAACATACTCTGGTATGAAAGCTGGTCTTACCGTTGCTGCAGGAATTCCTGGTTCTATAATAGGTTCCGCATTTGTTGGCGCATTTGCTCGTCAAAAAGGAATTCTTGGTAAAAACCTAATTCAAGGTATGTCAAGCGGTGGAGAATCAGTAGCTAGCGGTATGATTTTCGTATTCCCAGCTGTTATTTTAATTGGTAGTCAAATATCATTTTTTGAAGGTATGGCTGTTGGTGTTGGTGGAGTATTATTTGGTATTGGATGTGCATCACTTGTCCATAATTACTTAATTATTGAAGAACATGGTAAACTTATGTATCCAGAATCTATGGCTATTTCAGAGACGCTTGTAGCTTCAGATACTGGCGGGGACTCAATAAAGTATATGGGTATTGGATTTGGAATAGGTGGTGTGCTTACAGTGTTAACAGGTTCATTTTTAAATCTAACTAACAATGTAATAACTTTTATTGGTAGTAAGTTTTATAAATGGAAATTTAGTGTTGAAGTGAATCCTCTTCTTTTAGGGATTGGTTTTATAGTAGGACTTGAAGTATCTTTAACAATGTTTGCTGGATCTATTTTATCAAGCTTCGGTATTGCACCTTTAATAGGTTACTTTACTGATTTAGCAGCTGATGGGGTTACAGTGTGGAATAATAGTTCAATGGCTCTTAATCAAATGGATGTTAATGCAATTTCTAGTAGTTATGTAAAATATATAGGTGCTGGTATGATGCTTTGTGGTGGTATGATTGGTGCGATTAAACTTATCCCAACTATTATAGCTTCTGTTAAAGAAACTATGAATGCTAAAGCTTCTGCTTCAAATGGAGATGATGGTTCATCTATTCAAATTTTAATTTTATTTGGTGGTATTGTAGTTGGATTTATAGCAGCATTTTTAATTTCTGGAAATATTACAATGGCAATTGTAGGTGCAATTATTTCACTTTTATTATCTTTATTATTTGTTATAGTAGCTGGTCGTTTAACAGGTACTATAGGTACATCTAACTTACCAGTATCAGGTATGACAATAGCATCTTTAGTTATTGTAACATTGATATTTGTTTCAATGGGATGGACTAGTCAAGAAGATAATAAATCATTACTTTTATTTGGTACATTTATAGTTGTTGCAATATCTATGGCTGGTGGTTACAGCCAATCTCAAAAAGTAACTTATATTATTGGTGGTAATAAAAATGAAATGCAACGTTACTTCGCAATCGCTAGTATTGTTGGTGTTGTTACAGTTGTTGGTACAATTTTATTACTTGCTGATCAACTTAAAGTAGTTGGAGATAGTGCTCAATTTGCATTACCACAAGCTAACTTAATGTCTACACTTACTTCTGGAATCATGTCTGGTAAATTACCTTGGGTTATGATTATTGTTGGTGTATTTATGGCAATTGTTTTCTACTTCTTAAAATTACCAATTATGACTGTTGCTATAGGTTTCTACTTACCAATTGCAACAACTTCTATAATTTTAATTGGTGCACTAATCCGTGTGCTTGTTGAAAAAATGGCTAAATCTGATAACGAAAAAGAAGTCAAAGTTTCAAACGGTATAAGCTTATCTTCAGGTCTTGTTGCTGGTGGTTCTATTATAGGATTAATTGGTATTATATTACAAGTAACAGGAGTTATAAATGTAGGTGCTCCAACTGGATTTGCAGCTGGAAATGGTATGGCAATTCTTTTACTAGTAGTCTTGGTTGTCCTTACTACATTACCTATAATATCATCTAAGGTAAAACATAATGAGTAATAATGATGAAATTTTAAATATGATTTTTAAAATTTCTAGTAAAATTGATTACGAAGTAAATAAAGATGAAACGGTTACTATACTTGAAAAACAAGATCATTGGATACAAAATTTGTTTAGAAAGCTAAAATTTAAAATACCTATGTACAAAAAAATCACATTAGATAAATATGGTAGCTATATATTTTTACAAATTGATGGTAAAAAAACTGTCAAAGAAATAGGTGAAATTTTAGAATTTAAGTATGGAAAAGAGTCTCATCCTCTTTATGAACGATTACTATTATTCTTAAATCATATAGAAGCAAACTGTAATTATATAAACAAATTGAATGCATAATAAAAAGCTAGTTTAAAGGTTTCTTTTAACCTTTAAACTAGCTTTTTTATAATTGTTTAATATCTCTACACTAATATTTTCATTAGTAAATTTTATCGCATTTGATAATAAATTAAGTATGGCACGTTCTATCATATCTGAATCACACTTTATTACATGTTCTTCAATTTCAGTATCAAATACTATGTTTATTTCTTTAGGGCCTGCATAATTTATAACAGACAGTGTTATATCTTCAACTAATTTAACTATATCGCAGTTTGTGAACTTCGCCTTAGTAAACTCTACATCTATTTTAGTTATTTCAACAATATTATTTTGAAGTCTTAATTTTTACCCTTACTCTTTACATCTAATAGTTGTATTGTTGAATAAATTTAATATTTATCTTTATTTATGTCAGATTTATTTCCATAACTAAAAAAAGACCCTAAGGTCTTTTTTTAAACAATCTATATATTATAATACAGTTATGTTTTCTGCTTGAGGTCCTCTAGCACCTTTAACTATATTAAAACTTACTTTTTGTCCTTCTTCTAATGATTTGAATCCATCAGTTTGTATAGCTGAGAAATGTGCGAATACATCATCTCCACCTTCTACTGATATAAATCCAAAACCTTTTTCATTGTTAAACCATTTTACTGTTCCATTAGTCATTTTAAAATTCTCCATAACCTCTTGCAAGGCTTTCTTTTTATTGTGTATTACATATACTATTATACACTATATTTTAAATAATATATACTATTATTTTGAATAATGCTATTCTTTTTATTTAAAAAACGTATTCTTTATTAACAGAATCAGATGCAGTTAAAAAAAGTACATTAGGATAAAACATTCCAAAATTTACAATATCTCCTATTTCAATTTTTTTAGCCGCGTTTTCTATATCTATTATAAGGTGATCGCTACTGCTTCCTACTATTTCTATACCTTCCTCTAATGGTATTAAACTATCAGGAAAAACAAAGTCTTGCTTACCTATAGCTAATATAGCTCTTTTTCTTATACCTCTATCTTCATAAACAGGCTTATTACCAAAAGCATCTATAAACATTTCACCTATAGGGTAAGATGGTTTATTTTTTAATTCTATTACCTCTGCTTTTAATACTATCGTATCTTTATGGATTTGCTTTATATCATATCCCCAATAATCTGCTAAATCACGCCCTACTAATATCCCTTCACCTATTCTTAAATTATTTATTTTCTTAGGTATATTATTATCTAATACCAATGGTAATGTAGTTGTTGCTCCCCCTGATATTATATCTAATTCTCTATCTATTTTATTTTCAATCTTTATAGCTGCATTGCATAGTTTATTCAAATTTCCATAAGTAGGTTTTATAGATCCATAGCAACTTAAATTAGTTCCTATTCCATATAATTTAACATATTGAAAATTATTTTCTATATATAAAGCTGTATTTATAAATTCTTCTTCATCCAATATACCTTCTCTTAAATCACCTAAATCCATCATTAGAATTATTTTATGCTTCTTATTTTGATTTTTGCATTCCTCTTCTATTTTGTTTATAGTTTCTAACTCTGAATTCAAGCTAATATCAACATATTTGACTATTTCTTCTATTTCTCCAATCATAGGCATTCGAATTAACATGTTTTCACTTTTGAGACCTTTTTTTTGAAGATTTATTAATTGTTCCAACCTAGAACTAGCAATATACCTACAACCTCCCTCTAGCATTATTTCGCCTACTTCTAATGGTGCGTTTACACCTTTTACTACTCCTGCTATGTTTATTCCTAGATTTCCACACAAATCAACTATGTAATTTGTATTCTCATATATTTTTTTTAAGTTTATTTCTAAAATCGGATATTTTTCTTTGTATTTCATAACCTATTCCCCCCTCTTATTTTTACCTATTAACTCATGCACTATTATATCCTTATTGATTTTACTATCCTAATTTTTAAAATTCACAGCAAACTTTATTATCTAATAGTAGCATATTTTAAATCATTTAACATTATAATAAACAATTTTAGAAATCAATTTTTAATGTCTATATTATTCCATAAACGTCTTCCATATTTCCAACTCTATAATCATCCTTATTTTCTAATTCATTTATAAATATTTCCCCATTTTGTATAGCCCATATTTTTTTAGTTCTAGAAAGCTTTTTTATATAACTCTCTAACTTCATAGCTTTACTTTTGCTATTACTAGTAAAGTAGATTTCTAGTTTTTTGAAACCCCTTACTTTTGTATATTTACAATTTATACCTGTCTCATGTTCTTTCATCCTTCTTCTTATATCTGTTGTGTATCCAGTATATAATGAATCGTCTTTACACCTTATAATATATGTGAAATTCATATTACATCCCCTTTTGAATTTATACTTTTTATAATTTAAGCACAAAAAAAGACCCGAAGGTCTTTTTAGAACAATCTATATATTATAATACAGTTATGTTTTCTGCTTGAGGTCCTCTAGCACCTTTAACTATATTAAAGCTTACTCTTTGTCCTTCTTCTAATGATTTGAATCCATCAGTTTGTATAGCTGAGAAATGTGCGAATACGTCATCTCCACCTTCTACTGATATAAATCCAAAACCTTTTTCGTTGTTAAACCATTTTACTGTTCCGTTAGTCATTTGTTAATTCTCCATCACCTTTTATAAGGCTTTTCTTTTTATTGTTTACTACTTCTATTATTATACACTATATTTTTAATAATAGATACATTTTTTTAATTTTATTTAATAATATATTTCAAAAGATTATTTTAATGTTATTGGTTTTGTTTTTAATATTTAAGTGCTTATTCCTACTAGGAACTTTATATTCATTATTATTTCTTTATTTAAATAAACTTAAACTTTTATAATTTAAATACAAAAAAAGACCCGAAGGTCTTTTTAGAACAATCTATATATTATAATACAGTTATGTTTTCTGCTTGAGGTCCTCTAGCACCTTTAACTATATTAAAGCTTACTCTTTGTCCTTCTTCTAATGATTTGAATCCATCAGTTTGTATAGCTGAGAAATGTGCGAATACGTCATCTCCACCTTCTACTGATATAAATCCAAAACCTTTTTCGTTGTTAAACCATTTTACTGTTCCGTTAGTCATTTGTTAATTCTCCATCACCTTTTATAAAGGCTTTTCTTTTTATTGTTTACTACTTCTATAAGTATACACTATATCTTTGATAATAGATACTCTTTTTTAATTTTATTTATAAATAATAAAAATACTGACCCAAATTCTCTTCCAACTTAAATAAAATAACAGTATAAATAAAAGCAATTAAAATCTTGTCTACATAAAATCCTACTATTTTCAAAATCTAAGGGATAAACAACTTAATCCCCCATCAAGCTTTCTATATTCAGAAGTGTCAGCTTCTATAACCCTATATCCTTTCTCTTCTATTGCTTTTTTAGCTTTCTCGTATCCAAATGGAACTAACACAGTATCATTAACCCATATGCAGTTAGCAGAATAACTTTCATCTTCACTTATAATTATTCTATTAAAATCTTTAAATACATCTTTGTCAACAAACTCGCCTGCTACTAATAAATTATTATTTTCTAAATATGCTAAACCTGTTTTTAAGTGTAATACTTGCTCTAATTCAACTACAGAACCTGTGTATCCATACTTTTCTAACTTTTCTATGAATTGTCTGCATCCTTCTTTATTTGTTCTAGCAGATTCACCTACATAAAAATGATTTCCAACCATCATAACATCTCCACCTTCCAAAGTTCCTGGTGCTGTTATGTACTCTATTTTATCTTCTGTAAAAAATTGTTTTATAGTTTCTATCATGTCCTCTGTCTCTTTATTTCTAGACTTTGCTCCTGGATTGCTTATTATTGCACAATTTTTAGTTATTACTGCAGTATCTTCTACAAAGCATGAATCTGGAAATCTTTCATCTGCATCTAAAATCGTTACATTTACATTACAAGCCTTTAAAGCTTCTATATACTTATCGTGTTGTTTTAGTGCTAATTCATAATCTGGTTTTCCTAGTTTTGGTTGTGATGTTATGCCCTCTACCATTGATTTTGATGGTCTTTTTACAATTACATTTTTAAACATATTAAATTTTCCTCCAAATTTTTATTTTATAGTTTCTTTATAAAATATATGTTAGGAGCAAAATAAATATTTCCTTAATAAAAGTGGTTGTAATTAATTATGAGACAGTCTTTTGAACATAAAAGAACCTCCTTAAAGTTGGCAGACTTTGTGATTTAATCTGCCAATTTCAAGGGGGTTCTAACTTATTATTTTAAGTAATACACGATTTAAAGTAACTTAATTAGCTCTTCTAACTCTTCAGATAAAGTTTTTGCAAGTTCAAAATCACTATCTATTAAAGCCAATGCTATTTTCGATTCAACTGATTTTTTCTTTTGTTCAATTTCTAAATAGTCTTTATCAAAATAAGTAGCATAAATCATTTTTCTAAATTTTCTCATACTCATTTTTCTGATTGTCTTATCTTCAATCATTAAAACATAATCCATACAGTTAATTATAAAATGATAATCATGAGAAATCATTAAAATCCCACCATTATAATTTTCTATGGCTTTTTCAAGTGCTATTTGTGAATATGTGTCTAAATGACTTGTAGGTTCATCAAGAAGCAACATATTTGCTTTACTAGATGAAACTTTAGCTAATTGAAGTATATTCTTTTCTCCACCAGATAAAGATCCTATCTTTTGATTAATGATTTCTTCCTCAAAACCATATTTTGAAATATATGATCTAATTTCTCGATAAGTTTCAAATCCTGCATCGAAGAACTCTTCAAGTATTGTATTAGACTCATTTAATATTTCTCCTTGCATCTGAGATAAATACGCAACTTGAATGTCATTGTTTATTTCAACACATTCATGATTATTCTTAAAGATCTCTCTCATTAAAGTCGTTTTTCCCATGCCGTTTGAACCTATAAGAGCTACTTTATCAGTAGATTTAATCTCAAAGTTAACATTTTCTAAAAGCATCTCATCAAATGCAACCCTATAATCATTAACCTTCAAAGCAACCGTTTCTTCTATTTCATTATCAGTAGCTAAATTTATATTCGGTTGTTTAATGTCTACAAATGGCGCTTTAATTCTACGTGCTTCTAGTCTTTCTTGTATTTTAACTCTAGCTTTTAAAGCTCTACCATTAGAAGCTTCAGCATTATAAGTTGCTCTCTCTCTTAATTTATCGATTAAAATTTCATTTCTCTCAATTTCTTCATCATCAGCTATAGCTAGTTCTTGTAACTCAATTTTAGTTTGAAGTAATGATAAGTTGTAATCAATATATCTTCCATCAAATTCTTGGAGTTCCGTGTTTTCAAGATGAATAATTTTGTTAAAACAATGATTCAATAGATATCTGTTGTGCGTAATAATTAGCATTGTTTTTTTGTGAGAATTAATTAGACTTTTAAGAGAATTAAGGTTTTCAAAATCTAAGAACACATCTGGCTCGTCCATAATCATTAAGTCTGGCTTATTAAGCATTTCTTTAATTACTTGAATAAGTTTAAATTCCCCACCACTAAGTTCAGATATCATTCTATCTTTATGCTTGCTTAGGTTTGCAAGATTTAGTTTCTTATTAATGTTACTTTCAAAATCATCCCCGTCTATTGCATCAAATGCGTCTAAGGATTCTTGGTACTTTTCTAATAAAGTATCAATATCAGAAGATGTTTCCATTTCTGTGCAAATAGATGTTATTTCATTTTGTAGCTTAATAAATTCCTCTGCTATATATTCGAAAACTGTAGTTTCTTTTGTTTTATCTAGTTGTGAGAACTGGCTTACATATCCAATTCTACAGTTTGAGTCCATTTCTAGCTTGCCATCAAACATATATCTTTCTGGATCCATAATTATATCTATCAGTGTACTTTTCCCGCTACCGCTTGCTCCTATAAAAGCGCAGTGTTGACCTTCTTCTAATGTAAATGAAATCTTATTATATAGATCTTTTTTCGGAAATGAGTAGGACAAGTTATCAATTTTTATCATATTATTACCTCTCTTTATCATTTAAAAAGAGCTTATAAAAATAAGCTCTTCAATATATAATCAATTCCAATTTTACAATTGATTATATATCTAGTAACGACATTCTTTTTAGATTTACTTTTGATAGCATAACATTTTTTACGACTAATTTCAATCATTTTGTATTAAAGCTTTTCGTGACTATCAGTCAATTCTAATAGAAGAAGAGTAGAAACTACCTTCAGAGAAATTGGATACTTTTTATTGAAACCAATCTACCAAATAAAGTAAATTAGTTTCAACTATCACAACCAGTTAATTATCTAATATGTATCTGATATTTTAAGTAGCTTACACTTATATTCTACCCTTTATACCTCAAATATTCTTTATATAATAGTTCTTCAAAATCAACATTATAACCTACTTTCGCAATTAGGACCAAATAGCTGTTAAAAGTTCAATATCAATAATGTTTTCACACCTATCTTGAATGCCTATAAGTCTTTTCAAAAACACTATTTCCTTTTCTGCCAACTCTAGCTCATCATGCCCTGGTTTTTATTTTATATTATTTTTTATAAAAGAAGAATTATAAAAGAAGAATAATGTAAATGAATGAGCAAGTGGCAAAATGCGCCTAACACTACTTGTTTCAAGTGGCTCTGGTAAATCAACTATACTAAATATCTTAACTAAACTTTTAAAACCAACTAGTGGTGATGTAAACATAAACGGTAAGATATGATATATGTTTCAAAAGACAATCTATTGCAATGGCGAAATATAATGGATAATATAATGATAGGTCTTGAAATTCAAAATATCGAAAATAATTTACACACCGAAAGCATTACAGTATGTAGCATTAGGACTTTTCCACAGGAAGTGCTCCTCACTTATAAGCCTGTCCTTGTAATTAATCCTCTCCTCTGTGCCTTCTTACTATAATTTAGTTAGTTTCTATATTGACAGTTTTGCAATAAAGTTATAATATCAATAGGATTGTAGGTTTTTATAATACATAGAAAATTATGTTCATTTTAAAACTGTTAATAAATATAATTTTTTATATTTAGGTAATCATAAAATTAGAATAAAGGATGATAAAAAATGACAGAACAAAATTTAAACTTGATTGATGAGGTTAAAAGAAGAAGAACCTTTGCAATCATTTCCCATCCCGATGCAGGAAAAACTACATTAACTGAAAAGTTTCTATTATATGGTGGTGCCATTCGTGAAGCAGGCTCGGTTAAATCAAGAAGATCTCAAAAACATGCAGTATCTGACTGGATGGAAATTGAAAAACAAAGAGGTATATCTGTTGCATCAAGTGTTCTTCAATTTGAATATAATAATTTTTGCATAAATATTCTTGACACTCCAGGGCATCAAGATTTCAGTGAGGACACTTATAGAACTCTTATGGCAGCAGACAGTGCAGTAATGGTTATTGACTCTGCTAAAGGTGTTGAGGATCAGACAAAGAAATTATTTCAAGTTTGTAAAATGAGAGGAATACCAATTTTCACTTTTATCAATAAAATGGACCGTCAAGGAAAAGATCCATTTGAGCTACTTGAAGATATTGAAAATGTTTTAGGAATTCGCTCTTGTCCAGTAAACTGGCCAATTGGTTCTGGTAAAGAGTTCAAAGGTGTGTTTAACCGTCATAAAAATCAAGTTGAACTATTTGATGATGGTAACCATGGACAATCTATTGCTAAGTCTACAACTGGAAATATATCTGATGAAAAATTCAATACTTTATTAGGTGATGCTCTTCATGAAAAACTACTAGAGGATATTGAACTTTTAGATATTGCTGGAGATAATTTTGATTTAGACGGAATATTAAATGGTGAATTAACACCTGTATTCTTCGGAAGTGCCCTTACTAACTTTGGTGTAGAGCCATTTTTAGAATCATTCCTAGAAATAACACCACCGCCAAATCCTCGTAGTAGTAATTTAGGTGATATTGACCCTGATTCTAATAATTTCTCAGGATTTATATTTAAAATTCAAGCTAATATGGATAAATCTCATAGAGATAGAATTGCATTTTTAAGAATTTGCTCTGGTAAGTTTGAAAAAGGTATGACAGTAACTCATGTACAAAGAAACAAAAAGGTTAAACTTTCACAACCTCAACAGTTTGTAGCACAAGACCGTGTTATGATAGATTCAGCTTACCCAGGGGACATTATAGGGATACATGATTCAGGAATATTTAATATTGGTGATACATTAAGTGAAAAACAATCAAATTTACAATACACTGGTATACCACAATTTGCTCCCGAACATTTTGCAAAAATATCTACAAAGAATGCTCTTAAAAGAAAACAGTTCTTAAAGGGTCTTACGCAATTATCAGAAGAAGGTGCTATACAGATATACAAACAACCTAATTTTGGTATGGAAGAACTTATTGTAGGAGTAGTTGGAGTTCTTCAGTTTGAAGTTTTAGAATATCGTCTAAAACAAGAATATGGTGTTGATATGATAATGAGCACACTACCTTACCGCCATATACGTTGGATTGAAGCTGATACTTTCAAATCGGATAAGCTTTCAATGCCAATGGATACAATACTAGTTGAAGATAAAAATAGAAATCCAGTATTGTTATTCCAAAATGAATGGGCTATTAGACATCTACTTGAGAGAAATGAAAATTTAGCTTTAAGAGAAACTTCTTTATAAAAAATAAAGAGACTGTGAAAGCTTTTCTTTAAATAGCTTTCTATTATAATTTTGTTGAGGTGTAGATATAATAAATATTGTCTATGCCTTAACTTAATATAAAAATTTATTTAGTTGTATACCAAATACACCTTACGAAAATGCGTTTTTTGAGCATATATTTATTATAGCCTTCCTTCATATATTATAGACAATTCTCCATAAACTTTACCCCAATTTCGAAGAGATAGATTCCACTTTTTAGTTGCCTCAAATGTAGCTAAGTATAAAGCTTTTAGTAAAGATACATCGCTTGGAAATACACTACGTTGCCTGTTTAGTCGTTGATAGCTACTATTTAAGCTCTCTATAGCATTTGTTGTGTATATAACCTTTCTAACTTCTGATGAAAATTTTAAAATTGAACATATAGCATCCCAGTTAACTGACCAACTTTTCATACCATTATGGTAATGACTCTGCCATTTTTCTGTAACTTCAAGCATTATTGAATGACCTTGTTCTTCATTTGATGCATTATAAATTGATTTTAAATATCGTTAATCGAGTTAACATATATAGCTCAAAATGGTACAAAACACACCCAAATTTAATACTATAAACTATACAAGTAAAATCTACGGGGGTGACACCATGAAAACAATACTAGAAGTAAAAGACCTCTACAAAAACTTCTACAACAAAGAAGGAGAAATAGAAGTCCTAAAAAATATTAATTTCACTTTAAAAGAAGGAGAAATTCTAACACTCCTTGGACCATCAGGAAGTGGAAAATCAACTATATTAAACATATTAACAAAACTTTTACAACCTACTTCAGGTGAAGTAAATCTCAAAGGCAATATAGGATATATGTTTCAAAAGGATCATCTATTAGAGTGGCGAACTATAATGGATAACATAACTATAGGACTAGAAATACAGAAAAAGAAAACACCCGAAAATATATCTAGAGTTGAAAAACTCTTAAAAACTTATGACTTATGGGATTTTAGAAATATGTATCCTAAAGAACTATCCGGTGGTATGAGACAAAGAGTTGCTCTTATTCGTACCCTATCTGTTAATCCTGATATACTACTCCTTGATGAACCATTCTCTGCACTTGATTATCAGACAAGATTATTGATTTCAGATGATGTTTACAAAATCATTAGAAATGAAGGTAAGTCTGCAATTCTCGTAACGCACGATTTATCGGAAGCTATATCAATGTCTGATAGTGTAGTAGTTCTTTCAAAGAGACCTGCAACTGTAAAAAGCACGTACGATATCAACCTTAGACAAAATGAAAATTTAACACCTCTTCAAACTCGTAAAGTTCCAGATTTTCAAAATTACTTTGACACATTGTGGAAGGAGTTAGATTCCTATGAGACTAAGTAAAAATTCTGAAGGGTACACTAACTATATAAAAAATGTAAAAAAAGACAAAAGAAAAGTTCTTATATATCAAATTCTGTTACTAGTAGGTTTTATAATTCTGTGGGAGGTTCTAGCTGACTTTAAAATAATAAATACCTTCTTATTTAGCAAACCTAGTGATATATATCTACTGTTTATTGACTATCTTAAAAACGGAGAACTTTTAAAACACGTTGGTATATCTGTTTATGAAACACTTTTAGGGCTTATAATTGGTACTGTACTTGGTATTTTAGTTGCCATATCTCTATGGTGGTCTGATGGATTATCAAAAATACTCGATCCATTTTTAGTAGTTTTAAATGCACTTCCAAAAACTGCACTAGCTCCTATCATTATAGTGTGGGCTGGAGCTGGTATAATAGGCATTGTTGTTACTGCTGTGACTATTTCTGTAGTTGTAACTATATTATCAGCCTATAATTACTTTACCAATGTAGATGAAGAAAAAATGAAAATGTTAAAAAGCTTTGGGGCTACTAAAGGTCAAATTTTGTGTAAATTAATAATTCCCTCAAATATTGGAAACTTAATAAATCTTACAAAAATTAATATAGGTATGGCTTGGGTTGGAGTTATTGTCGGTGAATTCTTAGTTTCAAGAGCTGGTATTGGATATTTGATAGTTTATGGAAGCCAAGTTTTCAAACTAGACTTAGTTATGATGGGAGTATTTGTTTTAGCATTTTGTGCATGGATTATGTATGAAATTTTAAATATCATTGAAAAAATATATAACTCAAGAAGATAAAAATATAATTTTTTTAATATTGTAAAAGGTCTAGTAAAATTTGTTAGGCTTTTTATAATTTAGAGTTAAAGTTATGCTTATTTTTTATTCAATTAATTACAAGCCATATTTTGTATATATAATTTACTCATCTTATGCTAATACTATTTATGTTAAGGTGGTGAATTTATGATTTTCAAAAAAATAAGTATTATATTTTCAATAATTTTAATTATATTTGCAAATAGTAGTAATGTTTCTTTTGCTGCTACTTCTGTAAATATAGCAGACGTAACTAATGAATATATTAAATCATTAGAAATCATAGATAATTATATGCACGTATTAATGAAATCTATTTCTACAGCAAATTTCAATGAAGCTCAAATTAACAAAGATATTAAATTTGTAGAAACATTAATTAATGATTTAAATTCCAAAACTTCAAAACTTACCGAAAGTGATAATGATGTAATTTTAGCTATGCAAGTTATATTGAATTACTATAAAATATCTATAATAAATACGAAAAATTTCTTAAATACCAAAGATGCTGATTCATTAATAAGTGCTATTAGTTCTTTTTCATTAGGTTATGACTCTTCCTCTAGTTTAAGAACAATCATAGGAAAAGTGAGATAGCTTGTTCTCACCTTTCCTATATTTTAAATTCGCATTATTTTTTTCTTCTTTTTTTTAATATTAAAATTAAAATTATACCTATTGCTAAAATTCCAAATAAACAAGCAACAACAAGTTGTATAATATTAGAACTTTTAGCTTCACTTTTACCTTCTTTTAATATTTTATCTATTTCTGTTTTTGTGTAACCTTTTTTCTCTAATTCTCTTACTAAATCTTGTTCAGTTATATCATCATCGTCATCAAAGACTTCATCTAACATATAATAAGTAAGCAAACTTCTATTAACTGAAAAATTATATAATAAGTTCCTATTATACGACTTATAATATTTAGGTTTATACGCTATCTGAGATTTCATTTTATTTACCTTAATACTGAAGCTGTCATTTTTTGTTTTTACATCACTTTTAGAGTCCTTTTTTAAATCTAATTTGCTACTTTTTTTCTTGCTACTTTCTTTACTTGAAGCCTTATTAGTAGCATCATTTTTTAATGTTGATTTGTTTGTGCTATCACTCTTGGCTTTTGATTTAACAGTTATAGGTTTACTAATCTTTACACTAGAACTTGATTTAAAACTACTATGGCTTCTTGACCTTGCATCTATCATACTTGGTACTAATAATGTAGCACAAAGTATAAGACTTGTTATAATCTTCTTATTCATATCAATTTCCTCTTTATAATATATTTTTATTCTATTAGTTGCATAATTATTTTATCATAATTTGTAAAATTTTACATTTATATCTTAGTTTTAAGTTTATAATTGATAAATTGTTTAATTTTATTTATAATAGAATCATTGTATACAAAAGTCTACTTAAAATATAATTTAATATAGGGGGAAATATATATGTATTCAGCAGAGTATTTCATAAAACAGTTAAACTTAGAGCCACATGTTGAAGGTGGTTATTTTAAAGCTAATTTCGCTTCAAGCGAAAATATTACATCAAGTGACTTAAGAACTAAATTTGAAGGTGAAAGAATATTATGGACTAGTATTTATTTTTTACTTAGAGATGGAGAGGTATCTAATTTTCATAGATTAAAATCAGACGAAATGTGGTATTATCACGCTGGTTCTCCTCTAACTATTTATATGATAAGTCCAGAAGGTGAACTTACTACACATGAACTTGGATTAAACATTGAAAATGGTGAAGTACCACAAGTTTTAGTTCCTAAAAATTACATATTTGGTTCTGCAATGAACAATGAAGGATTTTCACTAGTTGGGTGTATGGTCTCGCCTGGGTTTGAATTTAAAGATTTTGAACTTTTTAAAAGACAATATCTACTAGATTTATATCCTCAATATAAAGAAGTTATAGTTAAATTAACAAGAGAATAATATATTAAAAAGAGCACATAAAATCAATTCGATTTTGTGTGCTCTTTTATTTAAACTATCTTTTTAATATACTCTTTATTTTAGCAAAAACGCCTTCATTTCCATTTCCACCAACTTGTGTTAACATCTTTGTTTTCTTAGATGATAAAACTTGTGATTGCTTTTCATTTAAGTTGTCTGAACCTATAACTACTGGAGCATTATCCTTAGCTGCAACAACTCCTACTGCTAATGCATCTATAAGGTCACTACTATTCTTAGACCCATCTTTAGCTACAAATATATTATTTAATTGTTCATCTTTATAGAATGTATCTATTACAATAGCATTAGTTTCATTTCTATCAACGCCACCAAGTCTTTCTACATTCGGTAATTTATTTGCAACATTCTCTGATATAGCTGATTCTTTTCCCATAACATAAGATTTATTTATTTTTTTATCTTTTATATATTTGTCAACCACTTTTGTTCCTTCACTTGGTGATGAGAATAATATAGGCATATTTTTATTGGCTGCAACAGGAGCTATACTTACCGCATCAGATAATCCTGTTACACCATTAACTAGTGCTATTTGTGATATATCACCCAATTTTTTTGAAACTTCTAAAGCTGTTTCATATCTATCATCACCACTTATTCTTTCAACTTTTAAATTCATTGCTTTTAATTCTTTAACTACAGATTCTTCTATTACAGCATTTCCACCTACTAAATAAATGTTTTTTGCTTGTAATCTTTTTATTTCTTCTTTAGTTTTAGAATCTAGCGCTTTATTATTTGTTAAAAGTATAGGAGCATTTTTAAGCTTTGCAAAAGGAGTTGCAGCTAGTGCATCTGCTTGGCCTTGTGAGTTTACTATAACTACGTTATCTGATTTATCAAACGAACTTTGACTTACTTTAGTTGCTGTTTCATATCTATCAGCGCCTGTAAGCTTCTTTGTATTTATAGCATAAGTATTTATTATGTTTGGATTTTTATCTACATCAATTTTATTTAATCCTAAAGTTCCATTTTTATTAGCATCTTCTTTTGAGAATTTTTCTGTATATTTTTCAAAAGCTTCTAAATCTCCCATTACAACTTCATATTTTACTTCTTTAAATGTATCAAATCCGTCTCCACCTTGAGCCAAGAATATATTTGCTACCGTATTTATGCTGCTGTCATCTTTTATTTGTGTTTTGTTAGCATTGTTTAAATTCATGCTATCTACTTTAACTACCCACTTATTATCTTTCTTTTCTGGATGCCATTTATATGTAAATCCATCTATTTGTAACATTCTTGGTCTGTTGTATTTTCCTTCTTCTTGTCCTACTATCCAATCATGTATTTCTTGTTTTTCTAGTATTTGCTTTAATTGAGCTCCATTTAATGTTAACTTAGTCAAATCATTGCTAAATGGTTGTATTGTATATACATCCTCATAGGTAATATCTCCTGATTTTAAGTCAGCTCTAACTCCACCTATATTCATAAGAGATATATCAATTTTTTCACCTTTGTCTTTAACTGCCCAAAGTTGAGCCTCAGCTATCATTCTTCCAAGTTCTGCTTCTCCGTTATCATTACTTATAGATCTAGAAATTTCTTCTTCTGCAAATCCAACTTTTCTTTCAAGCATTGGCTTTACTTCTTTTTTAGCATGATTAACTATTTTAGTAACGTTAGGATCTGGAATTATTTTCTTTGGATCCACTGATATTACATTTCCCTTACTATTTACAACATCACCAGTAGTCTTATCTATAGTTAGGTCTATCTCCCCTATATTTTGTCCCTTAGAGTAAGCTTGAGTCACAACTATATTGTCTTTCCCTTCTCTCTTTACAACAGAGTTTGCGTAATCGTGGTTGTCAGCAGCTATTATAGCATCAACTTCTCCATTAACTTTTTTAGATATATCATATATGTCACTAGATCCAGATAAATCAATTAGTTGTTTAGTATCCTTATCTGTTTTAGCTGGAACATGTGATAATACAACTATAGTTTTAACACCTTGTGATTTTAACTCTTCACTATATTTATCTATTGCTTGTACTTCATCAATGAAATCTATGTCTTTTATTCCATTTGGAACAACTTTATTTACAGTATCAGCTGTAACTACACCTATAACTCCAACTTTCACTCCATCAAATTCTTTTACTACATATGGGTTTAATATAGGGTCGCCTTTTTTAACACTTTTATTTCCAAATTTCATATCTTTATTTGCTACAACATTTGATGTTATCCACCCCAATTTATCTGATCCTGACCACTCAAGTCCCGACTTATGAGTTCCTCCTTGGATAAGTCTTGCTAATTCATCTGTTCCTTCATCATATTCATGATTCCCACTTGTTACTATATCAACATTCATTTCTTTTAATATTTCTAGAGTTGGTTGGTCTTGTTTTAACGCTGTAACAGCCGGGCTACCTCCAACTGCATCTCCTGCTGACATTGTAAGTGTATTTTTATTTTCTATTTGTAATTTTTTTAAATAAGATGATAGATTATCTATTCCTCCACCATATTTAGGGTCAGCATCAAATTGTCCATGCAAATCATTAAATGATAGTAATTTCACGTCTACAGTATTTGCTTGTGCTGATGCTTTTATTGGCTGAATCCCTGGTATTATTAATCCTGCTGAAAGCGCTATTACTGCTAATCTTTTACTCCCTCTTTTGTAACTCATCTTTAGTTCCCCCTACAATTATATCTTTTATTTTTAGTTGAATTATTTTTTCAATACATTCTTTAATTTATTAAAAATGCCTTCATTTCCATTGCCACCAACTTGAGTTAACATCTTTGTTTTTTTATTTGATAAAACTTGAGTCTGTTTATCGTCTACGTTCTTACCACCTATTACAACAGGTGCATTTTCCTTAGCTGCAACAACTCCTACTGTTAAAGCATCTATTAAATCGTCTTGCTTTTTCATACCATCTTTAGCTACAAATATATTTTTCAGTTCTTCTTCTTTATAGAAATTGTCTATTATTATAGCATTAGTTTCATTTCTATTTTTACCACCAAGTCTTTGAGCATTTGGCAACTTACTTTCTAAATCTTTTGATATAACAGATTCTCCACCTATAACATATGATTTATTTATTTTTTCATCTTTTATAAATTTATTTATATCTTGTGATTTATTGTCATTTGAAGAAAGTAATATAGGCATATTTTTATTTCCTGCAACAGGTGCTATACTTACTGCATCAGCCAATCCTGCATTCCCATTTACTAATGCTACTTCTGATACATCTCCTAGTCTCTTTGCTACTTCTAGAGAAGTTTTATATCTGTCATTTCCACTTATTCTATCTACAGATAACTTCATAGATTTCAATTCATTTGCTACAGATTCATTTACAGCACTACTTCCACCTATTATATAAACATTTTTAGCACCTAGTCTTTTTATTTCTTCTTTTGTCTTGTCATCTAATTTATTGTCATCTGTCAAAAGAATCGGAGCATTTTTTTGCTTTGCAAGAGGTGTTGCACAAAGGCCATCAGATATTGCTTTTGAATTGACTATTACTACATTTTCAGCTGTCTTAAATGCACTTTGACTTATCTTAGCTGCTGTCTCATATCTTGAATTTCCTATTAATTTTTTCTCTGGTATCGAACTAGTTACATAGTTTAGATCATATGAATATTTAACTAAATTTTCCCCTGTTGTTCCTTGTACATCTATATATGGATGTTGAGATAAATAATTTTTCCCATTTTCATGAGAATTAAATACTACTTTAGCCTCACTATCTACTGTTTTTATTTTCCAATTATCATCATGACTCGGGTTTATTGTCCCTTGTGATTTTATATAGTCTACTATAGCTTCTCTATTTTCATAAACACTTGAATGTATCACTTTAGCATCTCTAACACCTGGGAAAGTTCCTGTAGCTCTATAGTTATTAGTTGCAACCAAAAATTGTTGATTTAAATCTATATTTTTTCCATTTAATTTCAAATTACTTATTCTTGATGAATTAGCATTTATAGTTTTTCCACTACCATCATACTTAGCTGGCTTTGTTACATCTATTTCATAAGTTAATCCTTCTATACTATCAAAATTGTATGATCTATAACTTGAATTTAATAATTCTTGTTGAGTTTTAGAGTTAGCATCTATAGTATTGAACATTCCGGCACACATTTCTAACCATTCTTTAACTTGTGCTCCATTCATTTTTAATACATTTAATGTATTATCATATATATATAAGCTAGATAAATCTTTTATTTTCAAATCTCCAGCTTTTATATCAACAAAACTTGTTGCATCATTAAAGTCTCTTCCACCTGCTTTAAATGGTGCTGCTGCTGATAGTATTTGTAAATTTTTATCTGCTGCTAAGTCTGGTTCTCCTTCTTTTATAATCTTTTCAACATACCATTTTTGAGCATTAGCAACTAATTCAAC
Organism: Romboutsia sedimentorum; assembly: GCF_030131845.1. Taxonomy (GTDB): domain Bacteria; phylum Bacillota; class Clostridia; order Peptostreptococcales; family Peptostreptococcaceae; genus Romboutsia_D; species Romboutsia_D sedimentorum. The sequence goes on from NZ_JASKYM010000001.1 coordinate 91,994, forward strand.
AGAAGAATCATCTGCCACTAACGAGAAGAAGCTATTTAAATCTTTTGTACTTGTTCCAACACCTGAGTTAACATATTGTACAGTTTTTTCATGAGCTGCTTTTAGTGATTTGTTTTCTGATATTATAGGATTATTTACAGCAGGTGATTCAGTTCTTATTGGATTCTTACCTTCCCCATAAATTTTTCCATCCACACTTCTTCTTTCAACAGAGCTTTTATTGTCTTGTACCGACCATTTTCCATTTTTTTGAATTAACTCTAAATTAATTATTCCTAGCTCTTTACCCCAGTTAGTTGGCTGCACAATTTGCACACCATTTTTTTGTGTTGCTGTGTTTGAATGAGAATGACCTGCAACTATTGCATCTATTCCATTTACTTTAGTTAATTGATAAGCTGCATTTTCTGACCCAGCTACATATGTATCATCTTCTCCTGTACCACTATGTGCTAATGCAACAACTATATCAACACCTTCTTTTTCTTTTAGTGTTTTAGTTACTTTGTCTGCTGCAGTTTTTATATCTTCAACTTTAACTTTACCTTCTAAATTTTGCTTGTCCCAGTTTAATATTTGAGATGGAACGAATCCTGTTATACCTATTTTTATATTTTGCTTATTTCCATTGGAGTCAATAACTTCTTCATTGATTACTTTATATGGATTAAATTTATAGCTTCCATCTATATTTAAAACATTTGCATTTAATACATCCGTTTTCATAACAGACTTATCTGTTATCTGTTTTAAAAAATCAAGGCCGTAGTTAAACTCATGATTTCCTAATGTTGTTGCATCATATTCTAGTATATCTAAAGCTTCATACGATGGATATTTTTCCCCTGGCTTTGTCTGTGTCTCTTTATTCATAGCATATACACTAGCTAGCGGATTTCCCTGTATTGTATCTCCATTATCAACTAGTATTGAGTTATCTATTTTATCAGCTATATTTTTATTTTTATCAATTTCTTTTTTTGATTTTTCTATAAGATTTGCAACCTTTGATAGACCCAAGTTTTGATTAGGCTTGTCTGTATAATAGTCATGGTCCATTATATTTGCATGTAAATCAGTTGTTGCCATTATGCGAAAATCTACGCTTGGTGATTGGTTTGCTTGTACTTCTTGATTTATTCTTTTTTCAGCTGCTATTACTGGCATTACAGCTTGCCCCGTTATTGCTGTTGCCATAGCTATTGTAGCTATGGTTTTCCCCTTATTTTTCATAAAATCCCTCCAACATATATTAATTCAAATTAAATAGTGTTTCTATATATAATATAGTCAATCAATACAGCATTGTAAATATATTTTTATACTTTGACTCGACTTATCGCTACATAATCATTAGCTTTAACTTTATTTCTTACCTTTTAACCCATATTTCACAGATTAAATCATACAAAAAACACCTTTGATAACTATTTATTTATCAAAGGTGTTTTTTAAGTTTAACTATTATAAAGTGTTATTTGTATTATTTCTATAATACGCCTTCTTCTATTTCTTTTTTGACTAATTCCATTTCTTCAGGCGGCAATTTTTCCATTGTTATACCTGTTGCAGCATATAAAAGTGAAACAAGAGGATTTATTAAATTTAAAAATGCAAATGGTAAATATGCAAATGGATGAACTCCAAGAGTTACCCACATGTATGCCCCACATGTATTCCATGGAATAAGTGGAGATAATAGTGTTCCACTATCCTCTAGAGCTCTTGATAAGTTTTTAGGGTGTAGCCCTCTTTTTCTATACTCATTTTTATACATTCTTCCTGGTAAAACAAGTGACAAGTATTGCTCACCTGTTGCTAAGTTAACACCTAAACAAGATACTATAGTTGCAAGTACTAAACCAAAAGTTCCTTTTGAAAAACTAAGTAGTGCGTTAGCTAAAGCTTCAAGCATTCCTGTTTTTTCAAGTATACCACCAAGAGTTAATGCGCACAATATAAGTGAAACTGTCCACATCATACCATCAAGTCCTCCACGACTTAATAGTTCATCAATTGCTGCAACCCCAGTATCTGATACATATCCAAAATGAGCTGCATCTATTATAGATGATAAATCAGCTCCCTGGAATACACCTGCAAATACTGCACCTAATAAAGAACCTATTACAAGCCCAGGTATTGCCGGCATCTTAAATACAACCATAAGTATAACAACTACTGGTGGTATTAAAAGAATTGGAGACAATGTATTAAATGAACCTTCTAAAGTACTTCTCATAAGCTCTATTTGAGTTATGTCTAATTCTTTACCTGCATATTTCATTCCTATTATTCCATATAATACAAGAGCTATTAAAAGTGATGGCCCTGTTGTATAAACCATATGTTTTATATGTTCAAATAATGTTGTCCCTGCCATGGCAGGTGCTAAGTTTGTAGTATCTGAAAGTGGTGACATTTTATCTCCAAAATACGCTCCAGATATTATAGCCCCAGCTACAAGTGGTAGAGGCATCCCTAACCCTTGACCTATTCCTATAAGTGCAATACCAACAGTTCCTGCTGTAGTCCACGAAGAACCTGTTGCAAGAGATACTATTGAACATATTAATGTTGTTGCTGGTAAGAATATTGCTGGTGATACTATTTTAAGCCCCCAATAAATCATAGATGGAACTGTACCGCTTAATATCCATGTTCCAATTAAAGTTCCTACTACCATAAGTATAAGTATTGCCTGCATAGCCATTCTTATTGTATCTAGTACTCCATCCTCTAGCTCTTTCCATGTAAACCCTAATTTAAATAGCCCCATAGCTGCTGCTACAAAGGCTCCTAATATTAATGGTATGTGTGGGTCGGCATCTAGTTTAACTAATGAATAAGCTAATACTGCTATTAAAAATAATATTGGAATTACTGCTTCCCCTACGGTTGCCTTTCTACTTACTTTCGGCTTTTTTTCCAAAATTTTTCCCCCTCTGGATTTTGTAATATTTATTAAGTATGTTAATTTTTTTAACATATTAAATAATATTAAATTTTCTGAAAATTATACCATTTTTCTATTTATCATTTCTACTACTGCAAAACTAGCTACATCTTGAGCAAACTTCCCAGGTCCAAATCCTGCATCATATCCTAATTCTTTTGCAAGTTCATGGCTAATCCTTGGCCCTCCACAAATAAGCACTACCTTATCACGAAGACCTTCACCCTCTAGTAATTCTACTAAATTTATTAAGTTTTCAATGTGAATATTTTTCTGAGTTACAGTTTGAGAAACTAAAAGTACATCAGCTTTAACTTCTACTGCTTTTTTAATAAATTCTTCGTTTGAAACTTGGCTACCAAGGTTGTAAGCTTCTATTCCTGTATATCTCTCTAGACCATAATTTCCTGCATAACCTTTCATATTCATTATAGCGTCTATTCCAACAGTATGAGCATCGGTTCCTGTACTTGCTCCAACTACCACTATATCTCTTTTTATATTTTCTTTTATATATTCTTCAACTTGATGTTTATCCATAATTTCCTCTTGTGCTACCTCTACACTAATATCCTCATAATTTACACCAACATCTAAATTTCCATATACTACATAAAAAGTAAATTCCTTATCTAGCATTTTATGATGAGCAACATTAATGTCGTTAAGTCCCATATTTTTTGCAATAAGTTTCGCAGCTTCTATACCTTGTTCATCATCTTTTACTGGTAATGTAAAACTAACTTGTACTTTCCCATCATTCATTGTATCCCCATAAGGCTTTACATTTTTTAAATCTAAATTTTTATCAAATTCTTTTGCATCCATAGAATATAGTCCACTCATTAAAAACCACCTCCTAGCATAAGTTCTATAAATGGATTAAAGTAATTAGCTTCTTTCATAACTACTCCATCAAGCCCTTTACCTCCGTCTATAGGTCTTTTTATTCCTGCAAATTTACCTTGTTCTAAAGTTTTAAATAGTCCTTCTTTTTCTATTTCAGAAAGTAAACTACAAGCCTTATTTAAAACTTCATCAACCCTTTTGCACATTATTCCGTCCTTTTTAAATTCTATTTCCTCTCCAAAGTCTTTCATTGTGCTAAAGATGTATTTTGCATTTTCTATTGATATTGCTCTATCTGATATAAAAGGTGTATGTATAGCTTCTGTTAGCATACCAAGTAAATGTAGTTTTTGATTTGTCATAATGGTTACCATATTAAATAGTGCATCTTGTACTTGACCTTTAAATATATCACCTGTCATAAACTTTGTAGGTGGCATATATTTTAAAGGCGCTTTAGGGAATATTTCTCTAGCCATTTGTGCTTGTGACAATTCATATAAAAATCCATTTTCAACATCAGGGCTTATTTCAAAAGCATGACCTAACCCCATTTGTTCTTCTGGAAGTCCTGCAATTAATGCAAATTGCTCGTTTATAAATTGGGATGCTAATACTGTATGAGCTTCTTCTACTGCATCTGATGTTGTTAAGTAATTATCCTCTCCAGTATTTATAATAACACCTGCAAATCCATTGATTATTCTTGAGAAATATTGATCAATCATAGTTCTTTTCATGTTTATATCTCTAAATAATATTCCATATAGTGCATCATTTAGCATAACATCTAATCTTTCATTTGCTCCAAGTGCTGCTATTTCTGGCATACATAATCCTGAACAATAATTACAAAGTCTTATATATCTTCCTAGTTCTTCTCCAACTTCATCAAGTGCACTTCTCATTAATCTAAAGTTTTCACCAGTTGCATAAGTTCCACCAAATCCTTCTGTTGTAGCACCATATGGAACGTAATCTAGCAAACTTTGTCCAGTAGTTCTAATAACAGCTATAATATCTGCTCCTTGCTTAGCAGCAGCCTTTGCTTGGACTATATCTTCATAAATATTTCCTGTTGCAACTATTACATACAAATATGGTCCACTTTTATCACCATATTGGCTAAGATAACTTTCTCTTTTATTTCTGTTTTCTTTTATTTTTGCTACACTTTCTTTAGCTATTTCATATATTTTAACCTTAACTTCAAATATATCGTGCTCTTTAAGTGAACATAAATCTAATTCCCCCTTAGAAACCTTAACAGCTATTTCTTGCGGTGTAAGGTTTGTATTAATCATTGCATTACCTATATAATACGACACTCCCATCCCTAATCCTTCAGAATTTTGTGAATTTTTAATTTTTTCTACTACAATATTAGGTAAAGGTACATTAAATTCATCAACACCATCTATTCCAAGAAGTCTTAAAACAGTTCTCTCAACAGCTACTGTAGTATGTTTGTTTATAAATTCTTGTGTATCTAGCGCTATATTTTGTGCGCATTTACGAGCCTTTTCAACAACCTCAAAATCTAAATTTAATTTACTCATATTCATCCCCCTTGTAATTATTTTCACTAAGTTTATCTGCTATTTCTATTATTTCATTATCAACCCCAAGCAACTTACAAATGTTTATTGCATCTTTTGGGACTTTTGTCTCTTTATTTACTTTCTCTAATATATAACCCATATTTTCTTGAAGTATATCTATACTTTTTTTAGATGTGCTTTGTGAATTTTTCAGATCTATTTGCATTTTCAAATTATTAAAATTTATATTTTTAAGACCCACAACCTGATAATAATCAACATCTTCTAATAAAATTTCATCATAATGAGTAGATATAAGACTAATAGAGTTAAATTTTTTTAAATATGTACATACTGCTTTTAAAAGCAATTTTCCCTCTATAGGATTTGTCCCTCTTGCAAATTCATCTAACGCAATAAATCCATCTTGAAGCTTCATAAGTTACTTATTTCTTTTAATTTAATTATCTCAGCTCCAAATGTACTAAGTCCTTTATTTATATCTTGCATATCATTGCTTATCAAATATATAAAATCAAGTACGCATAAATCAGCTTATTTTGCAAAAACATAGAAACCACATTGAAATAGATATAAATTAAGTTCTATATTTTTCATGCTTACACTTTTCCCACCCATATTAGCACCACTTATTAAAGTTATTTTTTTATTTATATCCATACTTATAGGCATGTATGTTTTATTTTCTTTTAATAGTAGCTCTACCATACTTGGATTTATAACATCTTTAAAATATATTTGATTTTTTGTATTTATATGTGGCTTTATCCCACCATATTTTTGTGCTAAATTTACTTTCGCTATTAAAAAATCTAACTTTCCTATAACTTTTATATCTTGATTTATATCATCTATATAATTAAATAATTCGTCACTTATATTTTTTCTAATTTGTAGACTTTCCTTTTCTTCTTTTACTACAATTTCTAATCTCTCAGCTTTTAATTGTTGGATTTTTTTCTCATTACTTTCTTTGAAAATTTCATTCTCTATAGTAGACTTAATTGTCCTAATCTTTTTTAATTCATTACTATAAGAATCATATATTTGGAAGGTAGGTAACTTTAAATTATCTGGATCTAATAAAGTTATTATTTTATCTAAATCTCTAAATTTTATATAATCTATATTTAAATTTAGTCTTTTATAATTTTTAAATATCTCATTATTTTGTATTGCAAAGTTTTTAATTTCAAATAATTCTATTTCATCTAATATTCCTTTATTTTGTATTCTTTTCAAAGTATTTTTTATATCTTTTATTTTGCAAAATGTATACTGTATTTCATCGAAAATAAATTTATTTTCTAATATACTTAATTTTATTAATTCTATGTAATCTAGTTCTTTTCCTAGCATGTCTACATTCTTTTTTTAAACATCTTTATATTTCTTTTTTCTTCATTACCAAATGCTGTAAACGCGTTTAATTCATCATTTATAAAAGCTTTAATAATATCACCTTCTTACTTTTAAAACCTTTGCTGTTAAATTTCATACTTCATAACATTAAATACATTTAATGTTATTTATAACTTTTATACATCCGTTAAGCTTTATAAACTTATCATAAATCTCTTTATCTAAAAATATTTTTGTACTATCTATAATCAAGATAGTTACATTTTTATATTTATTTCCACTTCTTATAAGATTTTCTATAAAGTTATTCGTGAGTATTCCATTCATAACTACATACTTAGTGTTGTCATTTAGGGAATCGTAAACTTCTTTATAGTAATTTAGAGTTGTACTTATATTAAGAATTTCATATGTATAATCATTGTTAACTAAACTAATTTTGTATTCTTTTATTTTTTGATAAATTTCTAAAAATTCAGCTTTTTCTATATTGCTAGTATTTAATATATTAGCTTCATATACAATTTGTTCTATAGATTTACTCATATCCTTATTTAAAATTGCTCCACTACAAAATATTGTACCTTCTGTAATGGATGGTGAACCTAATGTTTTCCTACTTAAAACTCCATCTACTATACTCAAAATAGCTCCGTAACTTTTTAATCTTTAACATATATATTTAATTTGGCTGTTTATAGATGGACCTGCTAACTCTATGTATCCATCACTTAGTGATCTAAATATAATCACATTGCCTAGAGGTGTATTTATATCACTTACCTCTAATATTTCCTTACTTATATCACTACTTATCGCACAACTTTTAGCTGTAGCTATTAATGTACCTCTACTAACATAAATTCTAGGCTTTTTAGTCTTTGTAACAATAGCATTACTTTCTCCATCTACTCCTATAGAAGTAAGACCAAGGGTTATATAACCCCTAGTCTTATTAACTACCTCTTTAGTGCATATTTGATAAGTATTATGTTTTAAAATTGCTTTTAATATATAATTTAGAGTTGTAGTTTTTCCTACATTTTTATAATTTCCTATAATAGATATACTATTATATTTTAAAACTTCTTTTAATATATCCATATAACTAACCTTTACTTTTCTAATTCTCTTTTTCTTCTATCTAGATCTATTGGCTCAATTACCATTTTTTCATTATTTAATAATCCTGCTACACCAACTTTATGAACAGATTTTTCTCCTCTACAAACTTCACACTCACATGCTGGTTCATAGTGCTCAGGTTCTGTATAAGTTGTTATAACACCTTCAAAGTTTCTAAGTATTACTTTGTTGTGACTTTGTGATATAACGTAGTTTGGCATAACTGGCGTTTTACCACCACCACCTGGTGCATCTACAACAAATGTTGGTACACAATACCCTGAAGTATGACCTCTTAATCCTTCTATTATTTCTATTCCCTTAGATACTGGAGTTCTAAAGTGTTCTATTCCATTAGATAAATCACATTGATATATATAATATGGTCTGACTCTTATTTTAACTAAATCATTAACTAATTTTTTCATAACATGCACGCAATCATTTACACCACGTAAAAGAACACTTTGATTTCCTAGCGGTATACCTGCATTTGCCATTTTTTCGCATGCCTCTTTTGACTCTTGTGTTATTTCATTTGGATGGTTAAAATGAGTATTTATCCATATTGGATGGTATTTTTTAATCATATTAACAAGATTATCAGTTATCCTTTGTGGCATAACTACAGGAACTCTACTTCCTATTCTTATTATCTCAACATGAGGTATTTGTCTTAATTTACTTATAATGTATTCTAAATTTTCATCACTCATAAGTAAAGCATCTCCACCTGATAACAATACATCTCTTATTACAGGAGTATTTTTTATATATTCTATTGCATTATCTATTTGACTAAAAGGAAGAGCTCCATCTTTTTGACCTGCGAATCTTCTTCTTGTACAATGTCTACAATACATTGAACATTGGTCTGTTACTAAAAGTAATGCTCTATCTGGATATCTATGAGTAAGTCCAGGTACTGGTGAATCTCCATCTTCATGTAGCGGATCATCTAGATCTGCATCTGATCTAGCAAGTTCATTTGCTGTTGGAATTGCTTGTTTTCTTATTGGGTCATTAGGGTTATTTACATCTATTAATGATAAATAGTAAGGCGTTATACTCATTCTAAGGTTTTCTAAACACTTTGTAATTCCTTCTTCTTCACTGTCTGTAAGTGGTATGTATTTTTTTAAGTCTTTTACTGTTGTAATTCTATTTTTAACTTGCCAATTCCAATCATTCCAATCTCTTTCTATAACATCTGTAAATATTTTCCTATTCATAAGCGTCTCCTGTTTATACATATAAATTTTTAAATATAGTTCTCAAAGTTTCACTTTCTTTTAGTGCATTTATAGTAACATCTGAATGACCTTTAGTGTATCCATTTCCTATTATCATATTTATATCTTTTCCTACACCCTCAGCCCCTAGAGCTGCTTTTGTAAATGCTGTTGCCATTGAGAAAAAGTATACTACTCCATTATCCTTAACAGGAAGTATTGAACTCATCTCAGTATTGCAAACGTTTACACAATTTATACATAAATCTATTTCTTGGTTATTATTCGCTTTTAATACTTTTTGAAGTACTTCATTAGGATTTTGAGCATTTCCTACTATAGCTGTATCAACAAGTCTGTTTTCTATTAAAAATTGAGCTTGCTTATCACTTATAACTAATCCCATTACTCTACCTTTTTTACCTACTTTTTTCTTAGCTTCATAGCAGCAAAGCATTCCTGATTTACCTGCTGCACCCAGTACAAGTACGGTATCATTTTCTTTAACTAGTTTTTGAGTTTGTGCTGGAGCACCTGCCACATCAAGTGCTGCTAATGCTAAATTTTCTTCCATGTCTTTTGGTAGTTTTGCATATATTCCACTTTCAAATAATATAGCTTTTCCTTTTATTTCAACCCTATCTATGTCTGGTTTTATATCTATTATCTCTTCTATCTGTAGTGGTGTTAAAGATAGTGAAACTAAAGTAGCTATTTTATCACCTACTTCTAAGTCTATTTTTCCTTTTAGGTCGCATCCTATTTCTTCAATAGTTCCAATAAGCATTCCACCAGATCCTGTAACTGGATTTTGCATTTTTCCTTTTTCTCTAACTATTTCTATTATTCTATCTTTTATTTTTTCTATATCATGACTACATTCTTCTTCTATTTGAGTAAAACTAGCTGAATCTATATTTAAGGCACTAACATTTATTAAAATTTCATTATCATAAATATCCATATTATTATCAACCTTAAGAGCTGGTTGTGGTAATACACTTTCATTTATAACTCTGTGAGTTCCGTATTTGCACCCCTTCATAGCTAATCCCCCTTAAATAACGAATTTTTGGTTTTTATTTTTACACTTTCATATATACTAGATTTTCAGGTATTATAAGCTTTGCATCTGTCATGTCTTGTAATTCTTTAACGCTTATACTTTCACTTATTTCTTTTACTAACAAACCTTCCTTAGTTACTTCCATAACAGCAAGTTCAGTTATTATCATATCAACTACCCCTTTAGCAGTTAATGGAAGAACACAGTCTTTAAGTATTTTGGATTTGCCTTTTACAGTGTGGAGCATGGCAACTATAACTTTTTTAGCTCCAACTACTAAATCCATAGCTCCTCCCATTCCAGGAACCATCTTTCCTGGAACTATCCAGTTAGCTAAGTTACCATGTTGGTCTACTTCAAGTGCTCCAAGTACAGTTACATCAACATGGCCTCCTCTTATAAGGCCAAAAGACATCGATGTATCAAAGAAAGCACCCTCATCTCCTATAGTTACAAACTGACCACCTGCATTAGTTATATCTGTTTTTATTTCATCATCTACTGCTAATTTACCCATCCCAACCATTCCATTTTCTGATTGAAAAGTAACTTTTATATCTTTATCTATATAATTTGCAGTTAATGTTGGAAGACCTATTCCTAAGTTTACTAACTGATTGTTTTCAAACTCTTTAGCCACTCTTTTAGCTATAATTTCTTTAGGGTTCATCTATTTGCCCTCCCTAACTATATAATCTACTACTACTCCAGGAGTCATTATCATATCTTTATTTAAAGTTCCTGCTTCTACCAATGTTTGTGATCCTACTATTACTATATCGCTTGCCATTGCAATCATTGGATTAAAGTTTTTAGTAGTGCCTTTGTAAATTGTATTTCCAAAGTCGTCAACTACACTACCTTTTATAAGAGCTATATTTGCTCTTAAAGGTAATTCTAATAAATACTCTACACCCTCTACAGTTATTTTTTCTTTATTTTCCTCAACTAAAGTTCCAACACCTGTAGGTGTTAATATCCCGCCTAACCCAAATCCACCTGCTCTTACTCTCTCTATTAAGGTTCCTTGTGGAGATAATTCAACCTCTAACTTACCTTCATTCATCAATCTTCCAGTTTCTGCATTTGTTCCTATATGAGATGCGATAACCTTTTTTACTTGATTATTAACTATAAGTCTTCCTATTCCCTTGTCTACAAAAGATGTATCATTCCCTATTATTGTTAAATTTTTAGCACCCGATTCTATAAGTGTATCTATAAGAGCTTCTCCTGTTCCACACCCTAAAAATCCGCCTATCATAATAGTCATATCATCTTTAAAAAGACCCTTTACTTTATTTAAAGAAACAACTTTACTCATCTAATTCCCCCTAAAACCTACTATTTAACCTTATAATTAATTCAATTTATTAAAAATCACCTAGACCTAATATTTGACGAGCTTCTTTAGGTGATGCAATTTCTCTTTGAAGAGAATTAGCTATTTTTACAACTCTTGCTACTAGTTGCCCATTTGAAATTGCAGGCATGCCTTTTTCCATATAAACGTTATCTTCAAACCCAACTCTTGCATGACCACCTAATAATATACTTAAAGCTACCATCTCAAATTGAACTTTTCCTATTCCACTTACCGTAAAAGTTGAGCTCTGTGGTATACTTTCTTTCATAAATATCAAATCTCTATAAGTTGCATTTATTCCACCATTTACACCCATAACAAAGTTAAAATGCATATTGTCTTTTATATAACCCTTTTTGTTTAGTCTTAAAGCCATATCTATCATGCCTTTATCAAATACTTCAATTTCTGGTTTAACTCCTAGTTCTATCATTTTTTGGCCAAACTCTTTTATAGTATTTTCAGTATTTACAAATATATCATCTCCTCCAAAATTGCAAGTTCCGCAATCAAGGGTTGCCATTTCAGGGGATAAATTAACAGGTTGGATTCTTTCTAAATTGCTCATTCCAACAGCCCCACCTGTTGATGGTTGAATTATTACATCTGGACAAGCTAACTTTATAGCGTCCATACATTCCCTAAATCTATTTATATCTTGAGTGGGAGCACCATTGTCATCTCTTACATGGAGGTGTATTATTGATGCACCATTTTCATAAGCACCTTTTGCTTCTCTTACTATTTCCTCAACAGTATATGGAACGCTTGGATTATGCTCTTTAGTTACCTCTGCTCCACAAATAGCTGCACTTATTATCAACTTTTCCATATTAAAATCCCCCAATATGCTATAATCTTTGCTTATCCTTTGGTACTACACAAGTTCCACTAGCCTTACATACTACTATCGGCTTTGCTAAAAATTCTGCTGCAGATTCATTTATGTCACCTCTTGGAACTATAACTTTTCTAGCTTCAAATACCATTTGTCTTGAAGTATTTCCAAATCCAACTATTTCACCAACTGCTTCTATATAATCTCCAGCATAAACTGGAGCTAAAAATTCTATATTATCATAAGCCTTAAATAGCCCTTCATCACCATCATTTTTTATTAATAACTCAGTAGCTACATCACCAAACAATTTCAGCATTTTAGCGCCATCTACTAAATCCCCTCCGTAGTGTGCATCATTGCTTCCCATTCTAAGCCTTATTGTAGACTTCATCATATCCCCCCACCCTAATTTTTATTTTATCTGTTTTTTAGTTCTTCTATTAATCCTTTTATAACCTTATTTACATCTCCAACTATACCTACATCAGCCACTTCAAATATAGGAGCTTCACTGTTTTTATTAATAGCAACTATAAATTCAGACTCCTCCATACCCGCTAAATGTTGTATAGCACCTGATATCCCACAAGCAAGATAAAGATCTGGCCTTACAGTTTTACCAGTTTGCCCTACTTGTCTATTTTTATCTACCCATCCACAATCAACAAGTGCACGAGATGAACTAACTTCAGCACCTAATAAATCTGCCAATTCATATAACAACTTCATATTTTCTTTTGATCCAATACCACGACCCGCTGATATTAGTATTTTTGCATCTTCTATATTAACTTTTTTAATATTTTCACTTACATATTTTAAAACTTCTACAGTTTTATCTTTTTCTTCAAACTCTACATAAAATTTTTCTATTTTTCCTTTTAAAGAAATATCTTTTTCTATTTTTTGCATAACACCAGGTCTTACAGTACTCATTTGTGGTCTATGATCAGGGCATACTATAGTGGCCATTATATTTCCACCAAAAGCAGGTCTTGTCATTAAAAGCCCCTTACTTTCTTCATCTATTTCTAAAGATGTACAATCTGCTGTAAGTCCTGTATGAATCTTAGCACTAACCCTCGGCGCTAAATCTCTACCTATTGTAGTAGCTCCAATTAATACTATTTGAGGATCTTTTTTATTTATAACCTCTGAAAGTGCTTTAGCATATGTACTATTTATATACATTTCTAAATTTTCATTATCAACAACTATAACTTCATCCGCACCAAAATGAATAAGTTCATTGCATAAATGTTCTACCTTATATCCTAATAAAACAGCACTTACTTCATCATTTAATTTATTTGCTAACTCTTTTCCTTTTCCCAACAATTCTAAAGAAACTTTTTCAATAGATGCATTTCTTTGTTCTATAAAAACCATTACACTCATTTTTATCTCCTCCTTATACTACCTTTTAAGCAATATATTTTAGAATTACTTAGTTATTATAAATTTTTCTTCAAGAGCACTTAATATTATAGATGCACCTTGATTTTCATCTACATCATGAATTTTCCCAGCACTTTTAGCTCCCTTAGTGAATGATTTCTTAACCTTAGTTGGAGAACCCTTAAGTCCTATATCATCTAAACAAACTTCTATATCATCTAAATTCCAAGTTTGTATATTCTCTTCATTAAAACTATCATAGATTCCAGAAACTCTCATATATCTTGGAGTATTCATTTCTTTTAATGTAGTTATAAGAAGTGGCATTTTTGCTTTTAGTACTGCATATCCATCTTCAAAAGCTCTATTTACAATTAAACTATCGCCTTCAATTTCTAACTTTTCTACATAAGTTATTGAAGGTATGTCTAGGTGTTGTGCTATTTGAGGCCCAACTTGAGCTGTATCTCCATCTATGGCTTGTCTTCCTGCTATTATTAAATCATAGTCTATTTTTTTAATAGCACCTGCAAGAGTTGAAGATGTAGCTAATGTGTCTGCACCTGCAAAAGCTCTATCAGTAAGAAGTATTCCTTTATCAGCTCCCATAGCTAAAGCTTCTTTTAAAGCATTTTTAGCTTGAGGTGGTCCCATAGTAAGTACTGTAACATTAGCATTAAATTTATCTTTTAAATTTAATGCTTCTTCTAAACCTGCTTTATCATCTGGGTTTATAATACTTGGTACCCCATCTCTTATTAATGTTCCAGTCTTAGGATCTAACTTTACTTCTGTAGTATCTGGAACTTGTTTTATACAAACTAAAATATTCATATTCTTTCTCCTCCAATCTTTAATACTATTTAAGTAAATCTGCACTTATAACCATTCTTTGTACTTCACTTGTTCCTTCATATATTTCAGTAATTTTTGCATCTCTCATCATTCTTTCAACATCATACTCACGAGTATATCCATATCCTCCATGAAGTTGAACAGCTTTAGTTGTAACTTCCATAGCAACTTCTGCCGCATAAAGTTTTGCCATAGCCGCCTCTACTGAAAAGTTCTTGCCTTCATCTTTTTTATTTGCTGCTTGATATACTAAAAGTCTTGCAGCTTCTATTTTTGTTTTCATATTAGCAAGTTCAAATTGAGTATTTTGAAAAGCTGATATACTTCTTCCAAATTGTTTTCTTTCCTTAACATAACTAACAGTAGCATCCAATGCTCCTTCAGCTATTCCTAGTGCCTGTGCAGCTATTCCTATACGTCCACCATCTAAAGTTTTCATAGCTATTTTGAAACCTTGACCTATTTTACCAAGCAAGTTTTCCTTAGGTATCCTGCAGTTTTCAAATATAAGTTCACAAGTAGATGAACCTCTTATTCCAAGTTTCTTTTCTTTTTTACCTATACTAAACCCAGGTGTATCTTTTTCAACTATGAAAGCAGATATTCCACGAGTTCCTTTAGACTTATCAGTCATAGCCATAACTATATAAATATCAGCAACACCTGCATTAGTTATAAATATCTTAGTTCCATTTAATACATACTCATCACCATCTAATATTGCTGTAGTTTGTTGTGATGATGCATCTGTTCCTGCATTAGGCTCAGTCAAACCAAATGCACCTAATTTATCACCTTTTGCAAGTGGTACTAAAAATTTTTGTTTTTGTTTTTCATTTCCAAATTCATAAATAGGTGCAGCTCCTAGTGAAGTATGTGCAGATAAAATTACTCCAGTAGTAGCACATGCTTTAGAAAGTTCTTCAACTGCCAAAGTGTAACCTAAATAATCTCCACCTTCTCCACCATACTCTTTGGGAAATGGAATCCCAAACATTCCACATTCAGCCATCTTATCAACATTTGCATATGGAAATTTTTCTTCTTCATCTATTTCATGAGCTATAGGAGCTACCTCGTTTACAGTAAACTCTCTATACATTTGTTTTAATAATTCATATTTATCCATAAATATCGCCCTCCTTAATTAACTACTTATAATCATAAAATCCTTTTTTAGTTTTTCTTCCTAAAAGTCCACCTCTAACCATTTTTCTAAGCAATGGATGAGGTCTATATTTAGAATCGCCAAACTCACTATAAAGTACTTCCATAATGTTTAAGCAAACATCTAACCCTATTAAATCTCCTAGAGCTAGCGGTCCTATTGGATGATTTGCACCTAATTTCATAGCTTCATCAATATCTTTTGCACTTGCTATATTTTCTGAAAGTATTGATATTGCTTCATTTATCATAGGTACTAATATTCTATTAACTATAAATCCTGGCGCTTCTTTAACACTTACTGGAGTCTTTCCTAGTTCACTTGATAAATTATAAATCTCATCGTGAGTTTCTTTAGATGTGAGCATACCATCAATTACTTCTATTAATTTCATGAGTGGTGCTGGATTGAAAAAATGCATTCCAATCACTTTATCAGGTCTATTTGTGCTTAAAGATATCTCTGTTATTGATAAAGATGATGTATTTGTAGCAAGTATTGTTTCTTTTTTACATATATAGTCTAATTCTTTAAATAAGCTTTTTTTAACCTCTATATTTTCAACTATAGCCTCTATTACTAAATCGCAGTCTCTAGCTTCTTTCAAATCTGTAGTTGCAGAAAGTCTTTTTAGCATTTCATTTTTTTCTATCTCTTTTAATTTTTCCTTTAATACTAATTTTTCTAAGTTTTTAGTTATACCTAGAACTCCTTTTTCTATGTTTTCATTGTTTATGTCTCTAAGTATTACTTTATGCCCACTACTTACAAGCACTTGAGCAATTCCACTTCCCATAGTTCCACTACCTATTACCATTACTTTCATAAAAATCCTCCTTGTAATACAATCTCTAGCTTTTTATTTGTTTGTTATATCTTCATGTATGTTAAACTTAGCATCTCTTTTTTCTAAAAAAGCACTCATTCCTTCTTTTTGATCATGGCTTGCAAAGCATAATCCGAATAAATGACTTTCTAAATTAACAGCATTGTCAATATCAATTTCATAACCTTTATTTATAGCACATTTTGCATATCTTATTGCAAATTGGCCTTTTGAAGCTATTTTATTAGCCATATTTAAGCACTCTTGCATTAACAAACTAGGTTCAACAACTTTATTTACTAAACTTATATTTAATGCCTCATCAGCTTTTATAATATCTGCACTATATACAAGTTCCTTAGCTTTTCCTAATCCAACTATTCTAGCTAATCTTTGAGTACCACCAAATCCAGGAAGTATTCCAAGATTAACTTCTACTTGGCCAAATTTTGCTTTGCTTGAAGCAATCCTAATATCACAACTCATAGCAAGCTCTAAACCTCCGCCTAAGCAAAAACCATTTATTCCTGCTATTATCGGCTTATCACTATTTTCTATTTTTCTAAATATGCTATTTCCCATTTTAGAAAATCTTCTAGCTTCTTCAAAATTCATATCCTTCATAGCATCTATATCAGCTCCAGCTACAAAAGCTTTGCCTTGTCCACTTATTATCCCAACATAAATATCTTCATCATTATTTAAAATATCAATTGCACTATCTAACTCTTTTAATACTTCTTCATTTAATGAATTTAGATATTTTTCTCTATTTATGGTGATTGTGTATATATGTTCTTGTTTTTTACAAATTAAATTTTTAAACACATTAACTACCTCCCTTGTGCTATATAGTAAAGTATATGAAAGAATTTTATAGATATGATATAAATTCATATAAGTTGTTTTATATGAGTTTTGTAATATTTTTAAATAATAAAAAGCCATATAAGATATAAATTTTATCTCACATGGCTTTTTACAAAGTCTCGATTTGTTTTTATTTAATAAACTACTTTACATTTTTTATTGCATTATTTGCAAAATTAGTATTAACTATATCTTTATAAGGAGGCTCTTTGTCAAGTTCCTTAGCTTCCTTCATAACTTCCATCAACTTGTTTAAACTATCTTCTTTAAGAACAGGATCTTGACTCCAAACATCTACTTTTTTATATCTATTTACAACTGACACTAAATCATCTTGCGATATATCCGTAAAAAATGGTTGCATTGCTTTAGCCACTTCTTCATCTGAAGCAGTTTGAATCCATAATTGTCCTTTATATACTGCATTAGTAAATCTTTGAAGTAAATCTTTGTTTTCAGCCATGAATTTTTTAGTAGTAGAATATGAAGTATATGGAATTTCTCCAGAATCTTTACCAATAGATGCTACTATATGTCCATTGCCATCTTTTTCTAAAGCTGTTCCTGTAGGCTCAAAAGCAGTTGTAAAATCTGCTTCTCCACCAACAAAAGCTCCTGTCATTACTCCAAACTGAACATCTGATCGAATATTCACTTCTCCAGCAGCTGTATTTTCACCGATTGTAAGACCATTTTGTTTTAATACATATTCAAAAGTCATTAAAGGCACTCCACCTTTTCTTCCACCTAATATTTCTTTACCTTTTAAATCTTCATATTTAAAATTAGGCATCTCTTCTCTAGATATCAAAAAACTTCCATCTCTTTTTGTAAGTTGAGCAAAGTTTACTGCATAGTTTTCGTTTCCTTGATTATAAACATAAATAGATGCTTCTGGTCCCATAAGCCCTACCTGTGCTTCACCTGAAATAAGCGCAGCCATAGTCTTATCTGCACCATTAGTGTTTATTATATCTATATCTATTCCTTCTTCTTCAAAGAAGCCTTGAGTTATAGCAGCATATTGTGGCGCATAAAATACTGAATGTGTAACTTCTGCTATTGTTACTTTTTCTGTTTTTTTGTCTTCAGTTTGGTTTGTATCACTTGATGTAGGTCCACACCCTGTAATACAAAGCGCACTTAATGCTAGCGAACTTGCTAGCGCTATAATCTTTTTAAACATAACATATCCTCCTGTTAATTTATTGTTGTGATAAAATTAGCTTGATAGTATATTCTATTACTTGGATATGCTGTTTGTTACCTTATTCTTCTTACAACATGTGTATAATGTATAGATATTCCCTTACTTATTTGCCAATATATGTAATATAATCAATATTTATGATATAATTAACCTAATTATATTATTTAGATATACATATAAATTTAATACAAGGAGAAAACACTATGAAATTAAACAGATTAGACAAAGTTATAACTGCTATGAAGGAAAACAATATCCCTCAAATGTTAGTTACTGATAAACTATCTATATTTTACTTAACAGGTAAAATGATAAACCCAGGAGCAAGGCTAATGGCTCTTTATTTAAATGCTAATGGAGAACATAAATTATTCTTAAATGAACTGTTCCCAGTTCATGAAGATTTAGGTGTTGAAAAAGTTTGGTTTAATGATACTCAAAATGCTATAGAAATAGTATCAAATTACATAGACAAAACTTCTACAATAGGAATTGATAAAAACTGGTCAGCAAGATTCTTATTATCTCTAATGGATCTTTGCCCTAATTGCAAATACATAAACTCATCATTTATAATAGATTCTCTAAGAATGTGTAAAGATGATGAAGAAAGAGAGCTAATGAGAAAAGCTTCTCAAATAAATGATACAGCTATGGTTAAACTTCAAGAAACTCTACTTCAAGATTTAACTGAAAAAGAAGTAGCTTCAAAATTAGCTACAATATATGAAGAATTAGGAGCAGATGGTTTCTCATTCTCTCCAATAGTAGGTTATGGTGCAAATGGTGCAGACCCTCATGCAACTCCATCAAACAACAAGTTACAAATAGGTGATGCTGTAATTTTAGATATGGGATGTATCAAAGATAGTTACTGCTCTGATATGACTAGAACAGTATTTTATAAAGAAGCTCCTGAGAAAGCTTGTGAAGTATTTGAAATAGTACTTGAAGCTAATAAAAGAGCAATCGCATTAGTTAAGCCAGGAATGAGATTCTGTGATATAGATAATGCTGCGAGAGGTTATATAACTGAAAAAGGTTATGGTAAGTACTTCACTCATAGAACTGGGCATTCTATTGGTCTTGAGACTCATGATATTGGTGATGTTTCTGCTATAAATGAAGATTTATTAAAGCCTGGAATGATATTCTCAGTAGAACCAGGCATATACTTACCCGGCGAATTTGGTGTTAGAATTGAAGATCTAGTATTAGTTACAGAAGATGGTCATGAAATATTAAACAAAATTACTAAAGAATTAAATATAATAAAATAATTTTTACAATAAAAGGCTCGGATAATTTTTTCCTAGCCTTTTTACTTTTACAATACTTTAATAGAATGCTTTTTTATTATATAATTATACTATATACATCAAAGGTATTAAGGGGGATACATATGAAAAGAATAGACGAAAGAGATATTATATTTTCTAGAGCAAATTACCAAAGAGGTAGCAAATGTTATGAGGATTACTATTTAAGAAATCCAGAAAAAAAAGAACTTGATGACAGTTTAAGAAGCCGTCCAGATTTATGTGAAGAAGGTACTATGACCTATAATGAAATAAATTCAAAGATGGCTAACTGTGCTTTTGAATTTTTATCAGATATAGACCATTTATGTGAAAAAGATGTAGTTAGTGAAAAAATAAAAGTAGATTCTAAAACTATAACTAAAAGATTAAAGGGTTTAGCCAAACAGTATGGGGTATCTGTTGTTGGTGTAACTAAACTAAAAGAATCTCATAAATATACGCATAGAGGTCGTAAGGAATCGTCTTATGGTGATGAAGTAAATTTAAACCATAAGTATGCAATAGTGTTTGGTTGTGAAATGGATAAAGAAATGATAAATCGTTCACCTATGGTTTCTGAAGTAATCGAAACTACTAAGTGCTATGTAGATGTGTCAATAGTTGGTATGATACTTAGCTATTTTATAAGAAGTCTAGGATATGATGCTAGAAATCATATGAATGCAAATTACTTAGTAATGCCAGTATTGTTAGCTCAAGATGCTGGGCTTGGTGAAATCGGTAGAAATACAATATTAACTAATAAAGACTATGGTTCTCGTTTAAGACTTGGAGTTGTTACTACTGATTTAGAACTTGAACTTGATGAACCTGCTGATTTTGGGCTAGAAGATTTTTGTAATATGTGTAAAAAATGTTCTTTTAACTGCCCTTCTCACTCACTTAGCAATGAAACAAAAACAAGTTCAGATGGAACTTATAATTGGGGAATTGACGTAGATTCTTGTTATACAAAATGGAGATACCTAGGAACCGACTGTGGAATGTGTATATCAGCATGCCCATTTAGTCAAAATTTAGAAACCATAAAAAATGCTACTACTTTTAAGGATAATCCTGAGCTTATACAAAGAGCTCTAGATGAATTCAAGAAAAAATTCGGAAGCAGGGTATTTGTTCCTGGGAATCCTTCGTGGCTAAGATAAATTACATAAAAACAAAATGGATTAACTAAAATTAGCTAATCCATTTTTTATTTTTTACCACTTTGCATAATGATCTTCTAACCAGCAAAGCACTTCTTTAAATTCGATTTCTTTATCATCTGCTTTAACAATTCCACTTATATACCCTATGTGTTGCTTTAAGCTAGACTTAATTATTAATTTATTGTTTACTTTATCATTTACAGTAGATATATTAAATATCAAATCAATATCTTCACAGTTAGTAGACTTTATGCTCCAATTATTTTCATCTATTTTTTCAAAATCGACATCACAATATAATTTGTATAACATTCCATCTATTTTAATTCCATTTTCATTAACTCCAGTATTATCTGTCCACTTTGCACCTAAATTTAAACCTACTTTATTATCCTCATTTTCAAATCCACAAGTTAGCCAATACCAATATTTTTCTCGCTCCCATATACCTCTACCGTAGTCAATAAATGAAATAGAATCGTTTAGTTCAAACTTTTCATAATCTTCATCTCCTACATTTATATACCCACTAGACTTTAGAGGAAATTGCTTCGATGTGTAATGGAATTTTTTTTCACTCCATGGTACTAATACATTCAAAGATTCTTTTTCTAAAAAAATATTTGCATCTATGTCAACTTCACCCCATTTGACCATAGCATGCAATTTATCATTCGTCCTTATTATATTTAAATACATTTCTTTATTTTGAAAATGTGCATATGAACCTATAGAATTATGCAATATTATACCGTTACATAAAGGTATTGTAATACTTTTATGTATTTTTTTATTTTCTTTTAAATCATAAAAGTCTATAAATATAAGCCCTGCATAGTCTAATTTTACTATCGCAAGTGCACAAACAAAATCTTTATTCATCCACATATAATGATTCCATATTTTTTTTCTAAAATAGCCCCTATCTATACTGCAGTTTGAAAAAACTTTTTTACCCCAACCTATACATTCTTGATTTACTTTACCATCTTTTGAACATATAGAATTTTTCTTTTTTAACTCTTTCACTTAATCCCCCATTTCACTTTTATTAAATATATTTTTTAATAAATACTTCTTTAAATTAATAGTATTCTTTTTTGTTTTAAAATGCAAATTAAATACACCATGGCTATTTATTATAATTTTTCAAAATAAAAAACTCCTATATAATCTTATAGAAGCTTTTTATTTCAACTTTTATGCATTTTCAAATGTATATATAGCATCTATTCTAGATAAATACTTAGAACAATTACTGCATCCTATGTATTTTCCATATTTACTTACTTTCTCTTGAACTATTTCAACATCGCAGATATCCTCTTTTAATAGTTCCTCTATATAGCTATTCATTAAAGCAGATTTGTAATCCCTTATGTTGTACCCTAAATACTTAGTTATCTTTTCAATTTCTTTACTAAAATCTCCATCTTCTTTTATCAAAAATTTATATACATCTTCTCTATATGGATCTAATTTTATTATTTGTTTAACAACCCTGCACTCGTCTGGTCTAGTTATAAAACCATCTTTATAATTATTAAAAAGTGCACTGGCCTTTTGTTTACTATCCTCATCTATAGATGAGCTTATCGTAGTTATATTATTTTCTATAAGAGCATCTATTACAGCATAGTGTATATTAAAACAATCATCATATATATATGAACTTAATTGTTTTATAATGGATTTGACATCATAGAATTTTAAATAATTATTTTTTTTATTTTTATTGTTTATAAGTTTATCTTTGTTCAAATTATTAAATAGTCTGTCATAGTTTAAATATTTATCACAATAATTATTTTTAAACATTTCTATATCTATTGTTATAATGTCAAAACTAACCATAGTTTCAATGGCTTTTTTCAAACCACCTTCAATATATTCATTACCTATATCTAAACATTTGTCTGATACTTGTTTTATATTTTGCATATTAGTCATACAATCTACTTCAAAACTTTTACTTGCTCTTTTT
Organism: Romboutsia sedimentorum; assembly: GCF_030131845.1. Lineage (GTDB taxonomy): Bacteria > Bacillota > Clostridia > Peptostreptococcales > Peptostreptococcaceae > Romboutsia_D > Romboutsia_D sedimentorum. Next base: position 115,134 of record NZ_JASKYM010000001.1, read on the forward strand.
GCATATAATTTAAATAATGTCCTTACAGTATTATAATTATCCATTTTCTCATCAAACTCTACAATAGCTCCATTTATATCAAATGTAATCATAAATCATTCCCCCTATTTTAAACCAAATTTCTCTTTTCATACTATTTATATATTTGATTATTATGTCTATTCTCCTTCTAAATGAGGAATTTGTCTAAAGTTTTTTATCCTATTGGTATGAATTTGATTTTTTTCATAGGTTTATATGTATTTTTTTGAAACATTTAAGTTTATTTTGTATTCATTTGCTTTATTTATTGTATAGCACTTTACTATAATATTTTGAATTTCTATTTTTTTAATAAAATAAGTATAGGCATTTTCAAAATACCTATACTCATTCTTTAAGTTATGTTTTATTTTAATAATTCATATACAGCTAGTGCATAAATTTCAGTAGCTTTCATAAGATCTTCTATAATTATATATTCATTAGCTTGATGCTCTGTTTTTGGTTTCCCAGGAAATACTGATCCAAATGCAACACAGTTGTCTAGTGCTCTTGCATATGTAGCTCCTCCTGAAGAATGTGGTGTTCCATCAAGACCAGTTTCATCCTCAAATACTTTTTTTAAAGTCTTCACTAAAAAATTATCTTCTGATACATATATAGAATCTAAGTAATCAAATTCTTCATACTCTAATTTATACTCACAAGCCTTAGCTTTAAGTTTTTCAACAAAATCTTCCTTTTTATATGTAACAGGTATTCTAACATCAATACCTATACTTTCTTTTTCTTCATTTATATTTAACTTTCCTATATTAAATGTAAGCTTTCCAGAAACTTCATCCATACAATTTTCTATTATGTTATTTGCATTTGCATCTTGACCTATAACATTTGCTATAAATTTAATAGCATTAGATTCTACACCTATATTATTAAGTGCTATAGCTAATCTTGCTATTGCATTTATACCAGTATCACTGACAGCAGAATGTACACCTCTACCTAGTACATATATTTTTTCTCCATCTTGAGTATATTCAAATTTTAATTTATCTAATTCTTCCACTAATTTATCTGCATATTTACCAGTATAAACTGCTTTATCTGGTACTGAGTTAAATGCTTGTCCAAGTTGTAATTCTATATCATTGTTCCCTAATCCATTTAAAAACACTTGTAATAGTCCTTTTTCAGCATTTATCATAGGGAATTTTGAATCCGGCGTAAACCCGTAATTCGGTATTTCTTCTTTATTTTCAGAGTATTTATTTATACATCTCCAAAGATTTTCTTCATCAGTTCCGAATATAAATCTAACTCTCTTATTAAAATCTATTCCTAAATCCATTAAGGCCTTAACAGCATATATAGCACCTATAGTTGGTCCTTTATCATCTTGTGTTCCTCTACCATATAATTTATCCCCAGATATTACACCTTCATAAGGAGGAAATTCCCAGCTTTCCAACTCTCCTTCAGGTACTACATCTAAGTGACCAAGTATTCCTATTATTTCTTCTCCTTGGCCAATTTCTGCATATCCGTAATATCCGTCTTTATATACTGTTTTAAATCCAAGAGACTCACAAAGCGCTAAAGTATGTCTTAATGCCTTGTCTATATTTTCCCCAAAAGGACAACTATCTGTAGCATTATCTATTACACTAGGTATTTTTACACAATCTACGATAGATGAAATTATCTGTGGTTGTAGAGAGTTTACTTTATCTTTTATTTTATTTTTCATATCCAACACCCCTTTAGAATTACCATTTTTTCTTTATTCACTTATAATATACTATATTCCTCTATATTAAGTCTACTTCTATTATATTATTAACGCTATAAAAGGACCAATTCTATACTTTAGAATTAGTCTTTTTATAAAATATTATATATTTTTAAATAACCCTTTTCTACTTGATTTATATAATATAAAGGTACATACTAAAAATGCTAAACCTAAAATAAAAAAATGGCATCAAAGATGCCACCTTTTTGCTAGAGTTTTTATTTTTCTCACCTATTATAGTTTAAATATTCACCAAATTCATCCCATGTTAGTTTAAATTTAGGAATACCTACATAATACGGAGCTATTTCATAAAGTCCAAAATAAACTACAATGCCATCTTCTTCTATATAAAAGCTTTGGTTATCACTTATTCCTTTAAAACCTTGTTCTTCGCTAAAATATATATCTTTATTTTCTTGTATTTGTTGCTTTATATATTTATCAATTATAGCCTTATAATTAATATCATTCTTAAACATATCTCTTAATTTTATTTCTTTACCACTTATTAAATCATAATTAAATGCTTTTAAATAACTCATTCCATGCGCACCACCTGTAAATTCATATAACTTCATAGGTATGCTTATTAAATTATTTTTATTATAAGTAATCTTATAATCTGAATAAGCTTCGTATTGATATTTCATATATTTTTCTTTAGATTTTGAAAATATGTCTTCATATTGTTTTTTATAATCTTTTGAATCTTCTTTTATCTTTTCTTTAAAGTTAACGCTATAATTACGCATTATTTTATTAATATTTTCAATTACTTTAATGTTAAAATCTTCATTTTCTAAATATTTATTTTTAATTTTCAAGTAAGGATAGCGAATATCAGACTTGAAAAATTCCGTATTTTCATTTATATTTTTCAGTTCTACATTAAAAATATCATTAACATTCATTTTTTTATATTTAAGTGAAAATATTTCTACATTTTGTATTTTTTCCATATTTGTGTTTTTATCAAAATTAGCATATGAAAAAGATGTACTTAAAAGCACACTCATCAAACTTACACATGTCATTTGTTTTAATTTTTTCATCATAAGTACTCCTTAATATTTTTAGTTTATATTAAATATAGTTTCTTCTATACTTATATATCTATACTAAAAATATCATTTAATATTTATATTAATTAAAATAAAAGCATATGTAAATTTAAAATAGTTAAATATATTGCTAATTATTCTCTCATCTTTTTATCCATAGATCAACCTACAATTTTACGGCTATACACATCCATATAGGCCATTAAATATAAAAAGTCTTATTTAACTTTCTTATAGTTTCTGTGTGTGTTTCTAGGATATTTTCCGAAGATATTGCATTCCTTAATTAATCTATAAACGCTCTTATGATTAACGATTATTCCTCTCGCATCTAGTTCACATTTTATTATACGATATCCATAACATTGCTTGAATTGACTATGCTAATCCATTCATTATAGTATCACTAATCCTTATTGATACCTTTCCTTTAACTATTAGTCCTATCAAACATCCTACAACGATTGTTCCTAACATATTACTCCTCCTCCCTATATTTTGTCTGAAATTTTTTTCTACTCTTTTATCTTATTTTTAGTTTAAAATGTGTCTTTTAATAATTAGAACTTCATATAAAAAAGAGTATCTTTTAATGATTAAATTCATTTTAAGATACCCTTTGTAATAATATAAACTTATAAATTATAACTTTCTAAAAAGCTCTTCTTTGCATTAACAATATGAGCTCTAGCTTCTTTTTCTGCTAAAACTTCATCACCTTCTGATATAGCATCTGCAATCTTTATATGTTCTGCTAATGCTAATTCTCTTCTTTCAATATTATTTAAGCTTATTTTTCTCAAACTCTTTAAATACTCATATATATGCTCTAACTGTTCAATTAATCTTTTATTTTTACTTGCATGAAGAACTATTGAGTTAAATTCTGAATGTGCTTTTGCATATTCAATATACTCCATATCACTTGTATTCCCCTCCATGATGCTTAGTATTTCCTTTAACTTTCTTATTTCTATTCTAGATATATTTAAACATGCAAGTCTTACAGCTAACCCTTCTAAAACTTCTCTTAAATCATATATTTCAATAGCATCTTCTATTGAAATTCCTTTTACCAATGTTCCTTTTCTTGGCATATTAATAGCTAGTCCTTCTATTTCTAACTGTCTTAATGCCTCTCTAACAGGAGTTCTACTAACTCCCATACTTGATGCAATTATATTCTCTACTAGTCTATCCCCTGGATTTAATTTATTTTCAAAAATAGCACTTCTAAGTTCATATAATACTATTTCTCTCATTGGTCTTAAATCTGAGCTTTCTACTTTATTAAATATCGTTTCCACTTTAATTACTCCTTATTTACAGTCATTATTAAATTATACCCTAAGTTTTTTGTATTTTTCAACAATAAAAATTTATTTCTAATATATTTTTTCTATACATATAAAAATATGCACCTGATAGCTTATACCATCAAAGTGCATATTTTTATCTATTAAATAATAATTAATTAAGCAAAGAACTTAAGTAATACACCTGCAACTACTGCAGAGCCTATAACTCCTGCTATATTTGGTCCCATTGAATGCATAAGTAAGAAGTTTGAAGGATTTTCTTCTTGTCCAATTTTTTGTACAACTCTTGCTGCCATTGGTACTGCAGAAACCCCTGCTGCACCTATCATTGGATTTATCTTCCCTTTAGTTAACTTGCACATTAACTTACCAAATAATACTCCTGATGCTGTCCCTACAGAGAATGCCGCAAGTCCCATTGCTATTATTCCTAAAGTTTGTACTGATAGTAATGTTTCAGCATTAGTAGTTGCTCCAACTGTTAATCCTAAGAATATAGTAATTATATACATTAATGAATTTTGAGCAGTTTCTACTAATTTAGGAACTATACCTGATTCTTTTAACAAGTTACCAAACATAAGCATACCTACAAGTGGTGCTGCAGTTGGTAATAATCCTATAACTATTATCATTGCAACTATTGGGAATACTAATTTTTCTGTTCTTGATACTGGTCTTAACTGTTCCATTTTTATCATACGCTCTTCTTTAGTTGTTAACGCTCTAATGATTGGCGGTTGTATAACTGGAACTAATGCCATGTATGAATAAGCCGCTAGTGCTATTGTTCCTAATAAATGTGGTGCTAACTGCCCTGTTAATTGTATTGCTGTTGGTCCATCTGCTCCACCTATTATACCTATAGATGCTGCTTCTGTTCCTGTGAATCCTAAAACTATTGCTCCTAAGAAAGCAAAGAATATACCAAATTGAGCGGCTGCTCCAAGTAACATTGTCTTAGGGTTTGCTATCATTGGTCCAAAGTCTGTACCTGCACCTATACATAAGAATATTAACGGTGGGTAGATTCCAAGTTTAACCCCTTGATATAGGTAGTAGAATAGTCCACCATTTTGACCATCAGTGGCTGGATTCATTAAATCTACTCCTGGCATATTAGCAAGTAACATACCTGTTGCTATTGGTATTAATAGATACGGCTCGTATCCTTTTGCTATGGCTAGGTATAAAAATACACATGCCAATACTATTACTATTAAACTCTTTATCGACATCATTGCAAACCCTGATTCCGCAAAGAATTGAATTATCATTTCTCCCATGTTGCTTTTCCTCCTTCAGATAGCCTATTAAGCTATTTCTAATATGCTGTCACCAAGGTTTACATTTTGACCTTTGTTAACACTTATTGATGCAACTTGCCCATCAGCTGGGGCAACTATTTCATTTTCCATTTTCATAGCTTCAAGTATAGCTAATACCTGGCCTTTTTTAACTGCTTGTCCTTGCTTTACTAATACATTTAATATTGTTCCTGGCATTGGAGCAGTTATACTTTCTCCACTTGTATTTGCAACTGGCTTAACATCAGCTGGTGCTGTAGTTTTCTTTGGAGTAGTTCCTGCAGCTACTTCTTCTATTTCAACTTCGTATACTTTTCCGTTTAATGTTATATGATATGTTTTAGCGCTCATTTTTTATTACCTTCCTTTAAACCGTAAATTATTTAAGTTTTATTTTTATTAAATACTATTTTACTCTTTTTATGCTTGTTACGTGAAGATTTGGATTTACTTTTCCTTCTCCAGCCATTATAGAAGCTGCTATTGCAACTACTACCTTTTCTTCTTCATTATCATCATCTTCTACTACTGTTTGTGCGACTTCTTTCTTGACATCAGCTTTAGGCTTTTCTTTGAATATGTGCTTAAAAGAATCTAATATAAGTGAAATCACTAATAATGTTAAGAATACTATTGTCATACTTGATAGTGTTACTGATAATGCTTGTATTAATGTTAGTTTTTCTCCCATAATATTATCACCCGTTCTCTACATAGTTACTGTTATATATTTTATTGCATTTTCGTCTTCTTCTACTTCAACTTTTGGGTTGTACTTACTTTCTAAGAATTTAGGAGCTACTTGTGGGAATAATGCATATGCTAATACATCTTCATCATTTTTCGCTAACTCTCCTGCTTCTTTTTTCATAGCTTCAAATTCTGGAGCTATTAAATCTGCAGGCCTCACAGTTATAGTTTCTTCATCTCCTATTATCTTTATCTTTATTGCTTCATCTATAGGAGCTGGAGCTTGTCCATATAATCCTTTTACATAATCTTTTATTTCTTTTGGTATTAATTTGTATCTTTCACCAGTTAATACATTGAATAATGCTTGTGTTCCAACCATTTGACTCAGCGGAGTAACAAGTGGTGGATATCCTAAGTCTTTTCTTACTCTAGGTACTTCATTTAATACTTCTTCGTATTTATCTGATGCACCTTGTTGTTCTAGTTGAGATAATAAGTTTGATAACATTCCTCCTGGTACTTGGTACTTTAATGTTTGAGGATCTGTTAATAATACTTTAGGATTTAATATTCCCTCACTCATATACTTATCTCTTATTGGTTTGAAGTAATCTGCAACCTCTAAAAGTTTCTCAGTATCAAGTCCTGGATTTCTGTTCATTTCAGCAAATGTAATTGCTAATGATTCTGTTGGTGGTTGAGAAGTTCCTCCACTAAATGGCGATATAGCAGTATCTATTATATCTACTCCTGCTTCAACAGCTTTCATATATATCATATCAGCTATTCCACTTGTACAGTGTGTATGTAACTGTATTGGAAGATTAGTTACTTCCTTTACACGCTTAACTAAATCATATGCATTATATGGAGTTAAAACACCTGCCATATCTTTTATACAGATTGAATCTGCACCCATATTTTCTAAAATCTTTATCAATTCTAAATAATATTCAGTCGTGTGTATCGGACTTGTTGTATATGATATTGCACATTGACAATGTCCATTGTATTTCTTTATAGCTTTCATTGATGCTTCTACGTTCTTAACATCATTTAATGCATCAAATACTCTTATTATATCAATCCCATTTTTTATAGATAGCTCTATAAACTTTTCAACTGTATCATCTGCATAATGTCTGTATCCTAAAAGATTTTGACCTCTTAAAAGCATTTGTAACTTAGTATTTTTTACATGCTTTCTTATAAGTCTTAGCCTTTCCCATGGATCTTCATGTAAAAAACGTATACATGCATCAAATGTAGCTCCACCCCATACCTCCATTGAATGGTATCCTACTTGGTCCATTGTCTCTAAGATAGGGATGATTTCGTCTGTTGTTAACCTTGTTGCTATTAAAGATTGATGCCCATCTCTTAAAGCAGTTTCAGTTATTTTTAACTTACTCATCTAAATATCACTCTCCTGTAAAACTTATTTAAACAAAAATTTAATTTTTTTATAGATTTTTAATACATTAGATATACTATCTTTACTACTTCATCAAAATGTTTTCACAGTCTATAAAAATCAGTATTTTTGTTATTTATGTTTGATTTTCTTTACTAATTTATTATATAATTTAATGCTTTGTATACCAAGTTCTTTTTGTGTTTTTTTAGTATTATTCCATGCTTTTTGTAACAAATTGTATACTTTATTGGTTTTTTGTATACTATATCGTCAAATTTCGTTGGCATTTTCACACTTTTGAGTTAAAATATAAGTAGAATAATTTATGGAAGGAATGTAAAATATGTACAATTGGATGGATGAATTTGTAAATGATACAGATCTATCTCAAAATAGACCTATTAGAGAAGTCGTATATGAGAGCTTAAGAAGCACATTAATTAGTGGAAAAGTTCCTGTAGGGGAAAGAATAATAGAGAAAGAATACGCTCAAAGATTGAATATAAGTAGAACACCTGTTAGAGAGGCCCTAAAACAGTTAGAAACTGAGGACCTAATTGAATATATACCTAGATTAGGCGTTGTAGCTAAAAAAGTTACTAAAGAAGATGTTATTGAAATATATAGAATTAGAGAATCACTTGAATTTTTAGTTATATGTCAAGCTATGGAAAACATTACCCCAGATGAAATAAATAAAATCTCAGAACTTTTAGATTTAACTGAAAATTTTAATATGCAAGGAAATATAAATGAAGTTAATAAATTGTTCACAGAATTTAATTTCTTAATTAGTGATGCTTCTAGAATGAGAAGATTGCCTATGATGATTTCTAATTTAAGTAATTATTTACAAAGATTTAGAAATATTTCTATATTAGATAATGAAAGAAGAGAAAGAGCTTTAGTTGAGCATAGACAAATATTAAATGCTATCGTGTCTAAAGATAAAGATTTAGTTGAAGAAACTATAAAATCACATCTAGAAGTTTCTTTAAATGTGGTTTTAAATGAAATAAGCTAATAAAAAATGAGAGTATAAAAATATTTTTATACTCTCATTTTTTATTATACATTTATATATTTATTTTTTATTTCTAGTAATAATATACTTATAGCTAGTAAATCTGCACACCCACCTGGACTTATGTTTTTTTGTATATATTCTATCTCTAATTTTTTAATTCTATCTCTTCCTTCAATAGTATTAACGCCTCCTATTTTTAATAAATCTTTTGCATCAGATTGTACTTTTCGTAAGGTTTGTATATCTTGTCTATAAACTACCGTACTATCTTCAACTACAGACATAAGATGAATTAATATTTGAGTATACAAATTATTTCCATATAAAGTTGTATATTCATATTCCTTGATTATATTATCAAAAACTACAGATAGTCCATCTTTTACTTGTCCTCTTATTCCCGTAAAGCCATACTCTAAGTACAATTTTTCTCCATGAGTTAATTTTTCTTTAACTTCAAGATTTTTAAAATCATCTAATATATCTTCTGCCATAACTTTAATTATCTCTTTAATGTCATGAAAGCTTTTATTTTCATAAGTTGCTTTCATAGTAGCACTTATGCAAATTCCCATTAAAAATATCATACCTTTATGAGTATTTACATTATTCGTAGATTCTAACATTTTTTCTTCACATTCTAATCCTATATTCCTAATTGCATCAAATATATATTGTGGACTTTTATATGTATAAGAGATCTTAGCCATTTCCTTTAAATACGGTGTTATTGTCATTGAGCTAGTTAAAAATGTATAATAGTTCATGTCTTTATGAGATCCACTACTTACTGGTGATACTAATCCAAAAGATGGAAATGTAGATACCTCGCTTATCATAGCCTTAAGAGCTAGTTGAGAAATATTATAGGATGTATCTTCTATTAATCCTTGTTTTTTTTTATATTGGTTATATAATTCATCAAAATAGTTTTTTATTTCATCTATACTATGACTTTGCGCTCTTGAACATATTTTAGCATCTAAATTACATATAAAGCATTTTCTAGGTTTTTTATATAAATCTGATCGTGATATACCTATCATTTTGTCATTTTTATATGTGTATACATCTATATCAACACAACGCCCAAGAATATGTTTTTCTTCTATGTCTATCATAAGCTTTTTGATGCTTACAAAGTCTGCTCTAAATAAAAGATGGCATACTAAACCTTCTCTATTTTTATATTTATCATTATAAACTATGTATTTTTTATGATAAGTCATTATCTCACTATATATTATATTAACTATATCATCTGTAATATAATTTGATTTTTCAAGTCCAGGATAATTAATTCTTATTGTAACTAAGGTTTTATCTTTATTTTTTCCCATTAACGTTTCTTGATTATATACTCTTTTTTCTCTATCTATTAAAAATGCTTGTATTAAATCTGTATTCATAATTGGTCTAGTAAAAAATCCACTTAGTTTAATTCAAAACTAGAGCTTATTGATTACCATTTCACCTTCCTCGCTAATTAAAAAATCTAATGTGGTTTTAGGTACTAACTTTTCTACTTCTTTTATATTATTCTCTTTTAGTAATTTTCTTACTCTTGATGCACTTACTGCATCATCTAATATTTCTTTTCTATCAATAATATCTACTTCTACATTATATTTAGGAAGTACTTCTTTTATAGTTTCATTATATATATTAGTTACCTCGCAATGTAGTTCACTACCTATGTATCTTTTAATTATATTAAATTTAGGAACAAAATATTTTCCAAATATATTACAGTCTAACTTTGTATATTCCTTAAGTGTATTATCTTTTTTCTTTAAGAAATAATTTGGAAATGTTGCAGACGATATTACATATTCTCCTGCTGGTATTACTACTATATTACTTAAATCTTGAGTCCCCACCTTAATAAGTTCATATCTTACTTTAAATGGAAATACTGATTTATCCTCTTCTACAACAAAAATTATTACATTTTCATTTTCACTACTTGCCTTTTCTATTAAATATCTATGGCCTAGTGTAAATGGGTTACAATTCATTACTATAACTGCATATTCTTTATCTTCATCTATTTCATAATCGCTTTTTAATTTATCTAAACTTATATTTATATTTTTGTTTCCAGTTTCTAGTAAACTTACTTTATCTGTTGTAAATATAGTTTTATATGCTAATGCTTCAAATATATGTTGATTTTCTGGTTTAGTAAATATAAAACTATGATATTTATTTTCTAAAAATAGTTTTTCTGTAACCTTTGATATTAAATTATTAGAAAGTCCAAGCCCTTGATAATTTTCATCAATAGCAAAGCACTTAATTATATTTTCTTTTTTTGAACAAGTAGCTATAATATTCTCTACATCTTTTATTAATACACTATAATCTACCTCTTCATATTTCAAGTCAAATCGGCTTAAAAATTCTTCAACCTTACTAACTTCGTATTTTGATTTTAAATTCACATTTTCTACATTATAATACATCTTCAATCACCTTCTTAAACCCCAAAAAATTTATTAGCAAGTGAGAATACTATTATACCTAAAAAAATTATTATCAGCATTAATATTTTATCACTTAAACTCGATACTATATATTGTTTATTTTTATTATTATTATTTTTTTCATTCATTGTTACACCTCTATTTTAAAAATTAGTCAACTAATTATAAAATACTTATTATTATAAAAAGGTATTGTAATTTACAATACCTTTTTTAATATATCATTTCAAGATTATAATATATGTGTATTTTACTAATATATCTATATTATATTATATAAACATAAGCTAAGTACACTAACCTAATTATTAAATTTGAAATGAATATGTATTAATTTAAACTATACTAGTTGTATTGAACTATAAAATAAATCATCAATTAAAATATTTGGTAAGTTAAATTACTAGCCATCTACTTCTTGTAACTAAACTTCATTCTCCAAATCATTCATTAAAAATCATAAAATTATACCATCTACTTTATAACTTTATGTATTAAAACTTTCTTAGCTGTGCAAATATAAAATAAATCATCAATTAAAATATTTTGGTAAGTTAAATTACTAGCCATCTACTTCTTGTAACTAAACTTAATCATCCAAATCATTACTAATTTTTTATAAAATTATGCCATCTACTTTATAACTTTATAAATCTACGCATATATACAAAATTGCAAATATCTAATTTTACAATTTATATATTCAACTTAAAATTATTTCTTTATTTTTCTTATCGTATCTATTATGCTACCATCTCTGTATTCAACTACAGCAACTACTTCATCAGTAAACTCTATTTCTTTAGGAGTTCCAACTAATCTTGTAGCTAGTTCTCTTGCTTCTTTCATAGTTATCATCTTGATACCGTCGTCTTTGAACTTAGCCATTAAGTCTTGTCTTCTTGGGTTAACTATTACACCGTAATCTGTAACAACAACGTCAACAGTACTTCCTGGAGTAACAATAGTAGTTACTTTATCTATTATTGTGGATAATCTACCTCTTGTAAGTGGTGCTACAAGTATTGACATTTTAGCCATTGCAGATGTATCACTGTGTCCACCAGATGCAGCTCTTATAACTCCATCAGAGCCAGATATAACGTTAACGTTAAATTCTGTATCTATTTCAAGTGCACTTAATATAACAAAGTCTAATTTGTTAACTGCTGCAGATTTATTTCCTATAGAAGCATAGAAGTCTGCACTTACTTCAACGTGCTTTTCGTTTCTTCCTACAGACTCAGCTGCAGTTAAATCGAAACATTGAGTATCAAATAATGTATCAACTAATCCTTCTTCTAATAAGCTAACCATAGGTCCTGTTGTTCCGCCTAAAGCATAGCTTATTTTTATATCTCTTTTTATAAGTTCTTCTTTAATAAATCTAGTAACAGCAAGTGACGCTCCACCAGTACCTGTTTGCATTGAGAACCCGTCAACGAATAATCCAGAAGCCTTCATTACTTCTAAAACTCTTTTTGCCATTAATAATTCTTTAGGGTTATTTGTAAATCTAGTAGCACCAGACATTATCCCTTTAGAATCTCCAACTTCATCAACTACTGCAACGTAATCAACTTGTGTTTGAGGTATACTTTGTGGGAAGTTTGGATAAGGTACTATAGTATCAGTTACAACAACAACTTTCTCAGCATGTTCTGCATCAACTTTAGCATATCCCATAGATCCACATATAGATTTTCCTACAACACCGTTTGCATTACCCATACAGTCAGCTGAAGATGCTGCTAAGAATGCTACATCTATCTTAACATCTCCTGAAGATATAGCTCTTGCTCTACCACCATGAGAACGTATAACTGCTGGATTATCTCCTAATAAACCTTCAGAAACTGATTTAGCTAATTTCCCTCTAAGTCCACTAGTTTCTATTCTATCTACAACACCGTTTTCAATATGATCGACAAGACCATCATGAGCACTAGTTAATGAACTAGCTGCTATTCTTAAATTCTTAATTCCCATTTCTGCTAATATATCAACAACCATCATTAAAAGCTTATCTCCATCTCTAAAATGGTGGTGGAAAGATATTGTCATTCCATCTTGTATATTACATTTTTCTATAGCTTCTCTTAAAGAGCCAATTATTTTATCTCTTCTTACGTGTTCTTTTAAGTTTTCACTATCAGATTCAACCATTCTATCAGATGGTTGATTATCAAAAGGAGCAACGTAAGCTAATCTATTTTCATAACCTTTGATATTCTTTAATAACTCTTGGCTAACTCTTTTAGTTTCCATTACTACTTGTCACCTCCAACTAAAACACCTGCAGCTTCTGCAAGTTGTAAAACTCTTTGAGCTCTTTCTATTATTGGCTTATCTACCATTTTACCGTCTACAGTGAATACTCCTAAGTTTTGCTTTAAAGCTTCTTCAGTAGCATCTACTATTTTTCTAGCTTTTGATATTTCTACTTCAGTTGGAGTATAAACGTCATGTATAAGCTCAACTTGTCTTGGATGGATTAATGATTTACCACCGAATCCCATTCTCTTTATAAGATTAGCTTCTTTTAAGAATCCTTCATCATTGTTTACATCAGCATAAACTGTGTCTAATACTTCTAGTCCACAAGCACGACCTGCCATAGCTATCATACCTCTAGCAACGTATAACTCGTCTCCTTCAGGAGTTCTTGTAGTTTTCATACTTGTTACGAAATCTTCTCCACTTAAAGCCATACCTATTAATCTTTTAGTAGGAGATTTTGCTATAGCAAATGAATTCATAACTCCTAATGCAGTTTCTACTGCTACCATTATCTTAGTAGAACCAACTTCCATGTTGGCTTCTCTTTCTACTTTTTCAATTTCAGCATCAACAGCCATAACATCTTCTACCGATTCAGTCATTGGTATTCTTACAACTTCAACTCCACCAGTTACTACAGCTTTTATATCATCTTTCCAGAATTCTGTAGCGAGTCCATTTATACGAACTACAGTTTCTATTCCTAATTCTTTATAGTAATCGCCTAGGTTCTTTAACATGTTATGTACTAAGAATCTAGCAGAATCTTTTTCTGTTATTGCAATAGCATCTTCTAAGTCAAACATTACTGAATCTGGCTTATATATATGAACATCTCTTATTATTCCAGGATTATTTCCAGGAACGAATAACATCGAACGTCTTAGTTTCATTTGTTTCTTCCTCCCTACATCCACTTATAATCGTTACATTGAGCTGAACGATATATAGCAGTTTCTACTCTACTTTTTATTACAGGATCTATAGCACCTTTATCATTTGCAAATACTTTTGCATTTTCTACGTTAAGTGCTTTTAGCGTTTCTCTAATAACGTTTTCAATTTGTTCTCCAAATTGAGCTTTTACTGTACTTTCAAGTTCTACTGATACTCCATTATCACATGGTTCTATAATAACTTGTATATCACTTGACTCTAATGTTCCAGCACTAGCTACCACTTTTAATTTCATAGCTAATGTTCCTCCAATCAGTTTTATATAGTATTCTAGTATACAATTTGTTTATTTTGTATACCAAATTATATTTTTATTATATAAGTATTCTTTTCTTTATTCAATATCATTTGTTTATTTTTTTAACAAGTGAGCTATTATTTCTTATTAAATCTCCATTTTTCAACATTTGTTCAAATGTTTTTTAAGTGTTCTTTTCATTATTAAATATTTAAAAATGTTTTTTTAATACTTTAGCATATATGAAATTATTAAAAATTAAATATCAATACAATTATATTTTCACACCATTGCAGTTAAAATACATAAAATATTGTATTACATAATAAAAAAAGAGTTACCTCATTAAAATGATTATAAGCATTTTAATGAGGTAACTCTATATTTATTGATTTTACTTTTTTATTATATTAACTATATAGCTATTATTCCGAATATAACACCACAAACTAACATTATTAAGCTTATTGCGTATAACCATCCAAAACAGAACTTTATATGTTCTTTTATGTCTATATCAGCAAGGCCTAAAGCTAAGAATGTTGGTGGTACTAATGGACTTATTAATAAAGCAACGTTTTTCCCTATTATCATAGTTAAAGCAACGTTTATAGCTGTTATTCCGTAAGTTTCAGCAACTTTTATAACTAATGGAAGTAATCCATAGAAGTAAGCATCTGTACCAAGTATCATACCTAAAGGTAATGCAAATACACCCATTATTAAATGTATTAATGGTCCTGCAGAAGCTGGTATTAATCCTAATACTGCTTCAGACATAGCTGTTAACATTCCACTGTCATTTAATACTCCAACAAAAACTCCTGAAGCTAACATTGTAGCAGAAACTAATAATGCAGATGCAGCATGAGCTTTTATACGTCCTTCTTGTTCTTTTACTGTCTTAAAATTAACCACAAGAGCTGCACAAAGGGCAAGCATGAATACTAATGTAGCTGGTATAGCATCCACTACAAGTATACCTATAACTATTGTAGTTAATAATATGTTGAACCAAGCAAGGTTTGGTCTCTTAAGAGCTGCAACTTTTTCATCTACTGTAGCAGCAACTTGACTCATAGCTACATCTTTAGAGTCGCTAGATATCCCAGCTCCGCGCTTAGATTCTCTTAAACCTAATATTATAGCAAGACCTATTGTAGTTATAACACCTATTATTTGTATTGGTATTAACGTTTTCCACAGTATATTCGCGTCCATTCCTAAAACTACTGCGGTTCTTACTGTTGGCCCACCCCATGGTAATAAGTTCATTACACCCATAGCTGAAGCAACTATTAATAATAATACATTTGGTCTTATGTTAAGTTTTTTATAGATTGGTAACATTGCTGGTACAGTTATTAAAACTGTTGAAGCCGCACTACCATCTAAATGTCCTAATATGCCTATTATTGCAGTAACTACTGTTATTGCAACAACACTGTTCCCAGCTTTTTTAACTAACTTGTCAATTAAAACATCAAACATTCCAACATCATTCATTACTCCAAAGTATGTAATTGAGAATATGAATAATACTGCATTTCCAGAAGTCTTCTCTATTCCTGCCATTGCAAATTCACCTATTTGAGATGGTGAAAATCCTGCAAGTAGACCTCCTATTGCTGGTAACCCTATAAATAAAATTAATGGACTTGCTTTACCTTTAAGTAAAACATACATCATTATTGCTATCATAGCAAAACCTATTAAAGATAACATTTAAAATTCCTCCGTTGTGATAAAATAATTTATTTTTTTGAAAACTTATCTTTGATTGCAGATGTGTGATAAGGTTTTCATAACTAATTCTACATAATTTATTTTTAGATAATAATAAATTATGTAGATATTTTCACCCCCTATGTTTAGATGGAACATAAGGATTGATGATGATTTATTTTATATTACACAAACTAGAGTTACTCATTATTTTATTTACTTGAGTTATTTTATAATAACATCTCTATATTCATTTTTCAACAATTTATGCGCTATTTTTTATATATACCATGTTCTTTTAGTGGTTTTTATTGGTCTTTTGCTGTTTTTTTATACTTTATTTACCTGCTACCGAAATTTCCTTAACTATAAGTGAAGGAGATCCTACATTACTCATAGGGAACTTCAAATCATCTCCTACTACTTCAATCTCTTTTAATAAATCAAAATAGTTTCCAGCTACAGTTATCTGTTCTATCGGGAAGGTTTTAACTCCATCTTTAATATAAAAACCTTTAGCAGCTAATGAGAAGTCTCCACTTATAGGATTAGCTCCTGAGTGTAGGCCTGCAAGGTCAGTTATTATTATTCCTTCCCCTACAGTTTTTAACAACTCATCAAATGAACTTTCACCTTTTTGGATATATAAATTACTTGGACTTACTCCTACTTGTGATGCATATGATGCTTTAAATCCGTTACCTGTTGTTTTGGTATTTGCTTTATTAGCTGTTTTTAGGTTGTGAAGTAAAGTAGTTAATTTTCCATTTGATACTATCTCTTTTTTTAAAGTTGCTACTCCTTCATCATCAAAAGGAGTAGATGCTAAACCATCATCTAATAATGGATTATCAATTATTGTAACTATTGGTGAAGCTATTAGTTCTCCCTCTTTATCTTTTAACAATGATAGCCCCTTTTGAGCCGAATCTGCACTAAATATATCAGAGAATGTATCAAGTAGTGATACCATAGCTTCATTGTATATTATAGTCTTGTATTTACCTGATGGTATACTTTTTCCGTTTAGTTTAGATAGCGATTCTTCAACACCTTGTTTTGCAATAGCTTTTGGGTTTACCTCATCTAAGCTCTTTGCAATAACATATCCAACTCCATCTTGTTTTTGGCCTTCATCTTCTACTACAGGTACTACATATGACATTAATAGATTATTTCTATTAGTAAGCTCTAATCCTTTAGTATTGTAAATCCCATAACTAGAATAGCTATACGATATTTTACAACCACTAATATTTACTACTTTTTTACAATATGCTTTTGTCTCTTTTTCTAAATCTAGTACAAGATTTATCATTTTACTTGTATCTAGGTTTTCAAGTTCCTTATAGTATGAACTTACTTTATCATAGTGCTTATCACCTTCGTATATAAATTGAATATCATTATTTTCAATATTTAATGCACTTTCTTTAGCATTTTTAATTAACATATTCAAGGCTTCAAAATCCATAATTTCTGTGTATGAATATCCCATTTTACCATTTATTTTTCCCCTAAATGATAATCCAAAAGATTTTTCAAGGTTATATTTTTCAACTTCACCTTCATAAACACCAATACTTAAACTTTCACCTTGGCTATAATATATTTCACATTCTTCAAATCCACACTCTAGACCTTTTTTTAGTAACATTTTTTTAAAAGAATTAAATTCCATATTCTACTCCTCCGATCTTCCACCAACAGTGATTTCTTTTACTCTAATCATAGGCTGACCTACATTCGTTGCTATACTACCTGATGATGATCCGCACATTCCTTGAGCTTGCTTTAAGTTGTCTCCAACCATATCTATGTTCATAAGTATATCGCTACCTTTACCAATCAAACTAGCTCCTCTTACAGGTTCAACTATCTCGCCATTTTTCACTAAATATCCTTCAGATACTGCAAAATTAAACTCTCCAGTCACAGGGTTTACAGACCCTCCTCCCATTTTTTTTGCATATAATCCATTATCTATTGATTTTATAATGTCTTCTGGCTTATCATCTCCTGCCGCAATGTATGTATTTGTCATTCTTGAAGTCGGAGCAAATTTATAACTTTGTCTACGAGAACTTCCTGTAGCTTTCATACCCATTCTTCTTCCATTTAATTTATCTATCATATATGATTTTAAAATTCCATCTTTTATTAAAATATTTTTTTGAGTAGGATTTCCTTCATCATCAATATTTGCTGAACCCCAATGATTAACTAAAGTCCCATCATCTATTGCAGTAACCTTAGTTGAGGCAATTTGCGTTCC
The DNA here is from genome assembly GCF_030131845.1 of Romboutsia sedimentorum. Classification (GTDB taxonomy): domain Bacteria; phylum Bacillota; class Clostridia; order Peptostreptococcales; family Peptostreptococcaceae; genus Romboutsia_D; species Romboutsia_D sedimentorum. The sequence continues at coordinate 133,699 of NZ_JASKYM010000001.1, forward strand.
TAGCTTATCTGCAAATACAGAATTACCTTTAGCCACAGCTGTAGCTTCTAATGAGTGACCACAAGCTTCATGGAATATTACACCACCAAAACCATTATCAATTGCAACCATCATATTTCCAGCTGGACAGTTTTTAGCATTTAGCATAGTATGAGCTACTCTAGCCGCTTCTTTACCATAATATTCAGGGTCTATTTCTTCAAATATCTCAAACCCCTTGCATCCTCCTGGTCCTTCGAATCCAGTTTGATTCTCACTTCCCTTTGATGCTACTGCACTTATACCTAGTCTTGTTCTTATCCTTCTGTCTTCTACATATAACCCTTCAGTATTAGCTATTAATACTTTTTGATCTTTATCCATATAAGATATACTAACTTGTGATATGTCTTCACTATATCCTTTTGCACTTTTGTATGCTATTTTCATAATACCAATTCTTTTATCATATCCTACTTCACTTGGATAAAGTTTTATAGGGTTTATGTCTGTAATTATCTTAGTATCGTTTAAAACAACACTTAGATTCTCTTTTAAATTACCTAAAGCTAGTGCTGCCTTATATGCAGTGTCTAATAATGAGTTTAAACTATTGTCATTTGTGTATGCATATACGCTTTTTAAATCTTTGAATATTCTTATCCCTACACCATAATTTCTACCACCAAGTGCATTTTCTATTTTTTCATCTATTAATCCTATTGAATTGGTTATAGTATCCTCTTCAAATATTTCTGCAAAATCCCCACCGCTAATTAAGCATTTTTCTAATACTTTTGATGCTATTTCTTTTGAAATCATATATTGCCTCCCATCTACTTTCTTAAAATTTTATCTTATATATTATTATAATGTACATTTATCCAAATATACTAATTTTTTCATAAATAATGCATAAAAAACCTTTAAAAGATACACGCTCTCTAAATTTATAAAAATAGGATGAACACATTTAAATAACTAACTAATCCTATTTTTTACTTATTCTATATTTTCTTGCTAAAATCTTGCACTTTCTCTATTACTGTATCAAGCTTTTCATTTATCTCACTAAAGTTTCCATTTTTATTTTTAAGTTTTATTCTATGTCCTGTAATACTGTTAAGACCAAACCTAAAACTACCACTGGCAATCCTACAATAGCAGCTATAGGTATTCTAAGTCCATGAGAAGCATCTGATACAAATTTATTCCTATACTAATATAGTTATTAAAAATTATCTGCTATTAATACTTGAATTTGACAGCTATATGATTCTATATTAAAAAAGTCATTAAATAACTCAACTTCAACAATATTTTTAACCTTAAAATTATTTTCTTTTATATAACTAATTATCTGCTTTATACTAACTTCTTCATTTTCTTTGCTATAAGCTAAGGTTACATACCTACCTTTAGGTAAAATTTTAATATAATCCTCTATTTTCATATCAAAGCTTTGCTTTATACAATTAAAAACATACCTTGGCTTTAAATATTCATCTAACTCAAAATCATATAAAATGCCTCTTTCCATATATGTATCTACATTTTTATCTTGAATAAGCTTGTCTAGCTGTGAATAATAAAGAACTTCTTTTAAGCTCCCTTCTTCTTCAAAAGGCGCTACAATTATATAACGTTCTTCAAAAGTTTGGATAGAAATTTTATCATTGTTTAAAATTTCCTTAGATTTTTTTACACTTGTATCTAAAGTATCAATATCATTTATTATTTCCTTCATTTTATTTATATTCGCTTCAGCTTCAGACCTTTTTAGCTGCAAAAATTCTATTAGTTTATCAGTGTCACGTTCTTTAAAGATCTCTTGAACTTCTAAAATACTACTTCCTAAAGTTCTACATGCTTTTATAATATCTATATATACAAATTGGTCTATAGAGTAGTATCTATAGCCAGTTGTATTATCAATGTATTTTGGAATAAGAATCCCCATTTTATGATAGTATCTTAAAGACTTTATAGTAATTTCTTTAATTTTAGATACCTCCCCAATAGAGTATAAATTTTTCATAATAAATCACATCCTTAATATTTCATCTTTTTCTTGACTCTCCCCTTAGAGTACACATTACTATCATTATAAGGTATTTAAAGACAAATATTAAACTTAAATTTAATAATATGAGAGGTAGTGTATAAAATGAATGCAGTAGTTTATAGAGATTTAGATAAAAAGGATTATGATCGTATTAAGGAATTAATAGCTAAGGCTTTCGGATTTGATAAATTTATTAAGGATGAAAATTTTTTAGATTTAATATTAAATATTTATTTACAAAATTGTATTTTAGCAAGTTCCTTTAGTAAGGTAGCTGTAAAAGATAATAATGTAATAGGCATTATTTTAGGAGATGCTAAAAAAGATAAAAATCGTATAAGAAAATTCCATAATAGTTTAAGTGTTTTATATACTACAACTAAATTAGTATTTTCTAATAAAGAAAATAAAAAAATTCTTAAAGAGTTCGCTAAAATCACAAGTACTTATAAAGAAATTATTCAAGGAAAGAAAGAAGATTTTCAAGGCTGTATTCAACTATTTATAGTATCTGAAGAATCTAGGGGCCTTGGTGTTGGTAAATCTCTAATTAGTTATTTATCTAATTATATGAAAAGTATGGATGTTAAATCTTTATATCTATATACAGATAATAAATGTAACTATGGATTTTATGACAATCAAAACTTCAATCGTATAAATGAGAAAAAAGTCTATTTTGATACAATTCAAGAATATCTAGATGTATTTTTATATAGTTATAATTTTAACTAGAAATTTAATAAGGTAATGACTTAAATTATTTAGTCATTACCTTTACATAATTTATTAAATTTATAAATCACTTAAATAAATTTAATATTTCCTCATTTGATAGATTCTTTAAATTAGCTCCATCAGATAAATTCCCATCTATTATATCCTCTATTAATTCTTTTTTGCGCTCTTGTAACTTTACTATTTTTTCTTCAATAGTACCTTTTGATATAAGCTTTATAACTTCTACTACTTCCCTTTGACCATATCTATGAGCTCTATCGCTTGCCTGATTTTCAACAGCTGGATTCCACCAAGGGTCAAAATGAATTACAGTATTAGCTGAAGTTAAGTTAAGACCTGTTCCACCTGCCTTTAACGAAATTAAAAATACCTTCTTATCTTTACCTTCATTAAATTCATCTACTAGATTTATTCTGTCTAGTGCCTTAGTTTGTCCATCTAAATATAAGTACTCTATATTGTTTTGAGATAACTTTTTACCTATATTTTGAAGTACAGTAGTAAACTGCGAAAACACTAATATTTTATTATTTATCTTACTATATTCCTTTATGATATCTAAACAAGCTTCTATTTTTGCACTTTTACCTTTATAATCAGATACTATGATGCTTGGGTCTAAGCAAAGTTGTCTTAACTTTGTTAAATAAGCAAACACAGTTATCTTATTTTCTACATCTCTTTTTTCTTCTAACTTACGTTTTATATCTTCTACATAAACGCTATAGATTTTTCTTTGTTCTTTGTTTAACTCTACTAAAAACTCTTTTTCTATTTTATCAGGTAATTCTTTTATAACTTCTTTTTTTGTACGTCTTAATATAAATGGTTTTATCATTCTTTTTAAATTTTCTAACTGACTTTCGTCCCTAATAAATATAGCATTAAACTTAGTTACATTATATAAATATCCTGGCATTATAAAATCAAATATAGACCAAAGTTCTATCATATTATTTTCTAATGGCGTTCCTGTAAGAGCCAACTTAGTTTTAGCTTTTATAGCTTTTACTGCGTCTGTACTTACAGCAGTTGGGTTTTTAATATTTTGAGCTTCATCTATAATACAGTAATCAAAGTCTATTTTCTCATATTTTTCTAAATCGTTTTTTAAAGATCCGTAAGTAGTTAAAATAACATCGTAATTTTCTATAGTATTTATTATTTTTTCTCTTTCTTTTTTTATCCCATGAGCGATGCCTATATTCATACTTGGCGCAAATTTTTCAAACTCATTTTTCCAGTTATGTACAAGTGATGTTGGAGTTATCACCAAAGTCTTTTTACCTTTTCTAGACAATAAAAATGATATAGCTTGCAAGGTCTTACCCAATCCCATTTCATCTGCTAATATTCCTCCAAAGCCACAATACTCTATAGTTTTAAACCAATTTAACCCCTCTATTTGATAATCTCTAAGATTTGCGTTTAAGTCTTTTGGGGTTTCATAACTTATATTATCTATATTTTTAAATTTATCTACAATAGCTTTAGTTTTTTCTACACCTTCTATATAAGGTAGTTTCTTTTCTATGAGTAAATTTTCAATATATAATGCCTTATTTGAATTTATTTTCATATTATTTAAGTCATTAGTGAATCCTAAACTTTGCATTAATTTAAATGTTTCTTTAGTTTCTTTTTCTTCTAAATTTATAAAGCTTCCATTTCCAAGCTTATAAAATCTTTTATTAGCTTTAAATGCATTTATTATACTCTTATATTCTTTTTTATCTACACCTTCAATTTTAAAATTAAAATCTAAATAATGATTTACTTCTTCACCTAATCCAACTTTTATAGAACTATGTGTATATATTCTCTTTGACTTTAATTTATCTGAATAATAAACTTCACCTATGTTTTTTAGCCTATTTATCTCAAAGCTTAAAAAGTCATATAACTGACTGTCATTTCCTTTAAATATATATTTACTCTTTTCTTTTTCAAAATAGTAAGTATATAGCCTATATATTGCATCTTCTTCTTTTTGCATGTCTTTAATTATAAATTTACCTTCATCTTCACCTTCATACTCAAAAACTATATCACAAGTTACTTTTTCTTCTTCTAAGTCAAAATAGTACCTTACTATCAATTTTTCACAAATATTTGATTCTATTTTCTTATCTATTCTAACTTCATTAGATATGTTTTTTAGTTTTGGAATTACATTAGTAAGAACTTCACTTGCCTCATTGTTTGTAAATCTTATTTCTTTAAACTTCTCTAGTACCGTGTACAGTTTTTTATAGTATATTCCACTTTCAAAACTTAATAAGTATATATCACCTTTATAAAATACTACATCTCCCCTTTGAGATATAGGAACAGGTAGATTCTCTTCACTTTTCAATAAAATTTCATTATTTCCCATTTCTAAATCTATATTTATAGGTAAAACGCCTTTTATTATTTTGGGATTATAGTACAAATTTTTATATTTAAATTCAAAATCTTTGTACTGCAATAATTCCATTAATCTTCTTACTAAAGGTCCATTTATAAACATAGATGTCTGCTCTCTTGTTGATGAATTATAAGAAAGCCCCATTCCATATTCTTCTATCATATCAACTATTTTTTCATCATCATAAGAAAAATAATTATTTGATACATTATACACAAAGTCTATTCCATACACTTTATCTCTTGAAGTTGTTCTTGAGTACGCAAACTCCCTTAGATTTTTTAATGTATACATTTTATCTATTCCTATTTTAAAATTAGCTTTTATGCTATTTTCTCCTACAAGTTCCACATTTACTTCTAGTTTCACTTCTTCCTTTGGCTTACTTTTAAAATAGTTTAAAAAGTCTTTATTTGTAAAATTCATTCTCCCACCTGTTTTCATTATGCTAAATTTAATTATATTATTTTTAAATTATGTTCGTCAATTACAACACTATCTTTCTATAAAAACTTAGAGTTTTGGTATAAATCACCTGCTAATTTTTCTAAAAGTAATTTATCAATAACTCTATATCCAAACTTATCCTTTTCAATTACTTTCTTTTGACATAATCCATTGAAAGTTCTTAGTAAATGTCTATAGCTGCTACCTAAAAGTTCTGCTAAATTCACTAAATTATCAACAAAATCTATATAAGCTTTACAATTCTCAGGATTTACTACTTCTGATGCTTCATTTATATAACTAGCTAATCTATTTTCTAATGGGTAAAGCAAATTTACAGAACTATTAGTACTTATTGTAGAAAGCTTTTCTGCTAAGCTTTCACATATAAATTTTAAAAATTTACTATCTTTTATTAATTCATTTCGTACCTTTTCCATTGATATGCCTAAGCAATAACAATCACTTAAAGCTTGAATTGTACTTGATGCTGGTTGTTTTTTTACAACCTCTATATCTCCTATAACTTGTAGAGGTTTATAAAAACTCAAAAGTAAATTTTTTCCATTTGGTAAGGTTTTAAACACTTTAGCTTTTCCTTCTATAAGAAATGTAAAATACGGCATATCTTCACCTTCTGTACATAGATACTCGTTTCTCTCGAATTCAAAAACTTTTATATGTTTTTTTACATCTTCACTAAAAAAATTGCTCATTTTTAGTTCATTATAATAATTTTCTATAAGACATAAATTTTCTATTATTTTCAATATTCATGTTCCTTTCATTGAATACTTTATTATATTTTTTTATTATTTAATTTCTATTTTATATATACATGTGACATATGTCATTCTTTTTATTATTTATTTATGATAACTTATTAAATATGAATATAAATTAGGGGGTTAGTGATGAATTATCTTATCTCAGTTTTTACGGGTGTACTACTATCTTTAATGTTGTCTCTAAATGGTACTATTGGCGAAATCGCAGGAAATTATGCTTCTACTGTGATAATACATGTTATAGGTCTTATAGGGATTATAATTGTGCTTATTGCAACAAAATCAAAATTCAAAAATATTAAAGATATACCTCTTTATATGTACTTGGGTGGACTTATGGGTGTCTTAACAGTTATATTTAGTAATGCTAGTTTTTCTAAATTAGGTGTTTCACTAACAGTATCAATTTGTTTGCTTGGCCAGTTAGTTACATCTATAATAATCGATCATTTTGGATACTTTAACTTACCCGTAAATAAATTTAACAAGAAAAAAACAATCGGTCTTGGTATCATTATACTAGGTATATGTATAATGACTATTAAATAAGGAGGACATTATGATTTATATAATTATCGCGATTTTATCAGGGGTTACTATAGTAACTTCAAGATCTATCAATTGTGTTTTAGCAGATAAAATAGGAATGTATCAAAGTACATTTTTTAATTATGTATTTGGGCTTATTGGTTCATTTTTACTATTACTAATAAGTGGCAACACTTTACAGCTTTTTAATTCACAGTCCTATAGTGCAATATGGTTTGCTTATACTGGAGGTCTTTTAGGAGTTGTTGTTGTTACATTATCATCTTTTTTATCTTCTAAAATTTCGTCTTTTTACTTAACACTTTTATTATTTATTGGTCAGCTTTTCACTGGAGTTTTGATAGATTATATATCTAATGGGTATATCCCTATTTATCAAATAATTGGTGGTATTTTAGTTATTATTGGTCTTGGTTATAACCTTTTTATAGATAACTCTTTTAAGTAAAAAATCTATTATATTGAATATATGTTTCACTTTATTTAATATAGAGGAAATTTAATAATTATGTATAATATATTACTTAAGTCTAATCTGTTAAGGAGATTATTATGAAAAAATACGAAGTTTTAAAAGAAATTTACAATCCTTGTGCTGGTAAATTCGCCTTTGATACTAGCTTTCCTAATGAAGTTGAAAGTGACAATTTAGAAGAAACTCTTAAAAGCTTCCTTTCTATAGATTTTCCAGAATACAAAAAGGAAGTTTTTAGTGATGGCACAGTTATTTATATATTAAATTTACCTCTTATGGAGAGGTATAGTTTTTCAGAAATTTAATTTATATCTATTTTGCTTGTCTTAAAATTATGAGACTAAATTCTCTTTATTATAAGCATATATACATATTCGCAGTAATCGTATAAAATATAAAAAATAAGAAGAATGTTTTATCTGAATTCTTCTTATTTTCAATATTTTTATTCTTTTACAATTTTATTATTATCCTTTAAAACATGGTATAATTTTTTAGTTTTAAATAGCCAAATAAATATACTTATCATTAAAATGCCCTTTAGTATCGTGGTTAAAGTTATACTCCACCATACACCATTTAATCCCATTAAATTCGGATTTGATATTAAATAAGCTAGAGGAACTCTTAAGCCTGTTAATATTATACTTATAATCGATGGGATGTAAGTCCTTCCAAGACCTTTAAAAGCGCCTGCTGTTATAATTTCAATACACATAAAAAATTGAGAATATCCCAATATCTTAAGATATGTAGTTCCTTCAAGTATAGCCTTTGGTTCCGATATAAATACAGAGAATATATATTTCCCTCCAAATACTAATACTAATGTAGTAATTATCCCTAAAATCATAGCTATAATTATACCAATCTTGCACCCTTTCGTTACTCTATCATATTTTTTAGCTCCATAATTCTGACCAACAAAACTTCCAAGCGATACTGCTAATCCTTCTGTAGTCATCCATGAAATAGATTCAATTTGAGAACCTACCTTTTGTACTGCCACTGCCACTGGTCCAAAAGATGCTACAACTACTCCAAGTAACATTGAAAATATTGTAAACATCCCACTTTGTATTGCTACTGGTATTCCTAGCTTATACAAAATTTTATAGTATTTTATCTCTATATTTTTAAATAACTTAACTTTGAAGTACTCATGTTTACTCTTTGAAATAGTATATAAAAATAAAGAAAATACTATAATCTGTGCAAAAACTGTAGCTATAGCGGCTCCCGCTACACCAAGCTTTGGAAATCCTCCTAATCCAAGTATTAGTATTGGATCTAATATAATATTAGCAATTAATCCTACTGTGTTAATTTTAAAAGGTGTCTTACTGTTTCCCATTCCATTAAATATTGCTGTAAATACTGGATTGATAAAGTAAAATACCATTCCTAAAGCTATTATATATAAGTAAGTTCTCGACATATTTATAACCGATTCATCACCTAAATTAAAAAATGCTATAAGATTTTTATTAAAAACAATTAAAAATATAGTATACAAGATAGATAATATAATATTTATCTCTATTGCTGCTTTTATATACGACTTTGTTTTATTTATACTATTTTCACCAATACTTTGAGCTACTTTTATTTCTCCACCAATTTTTGAAATCATAACAAATGCCATCGCAAGCCATGGAAAAAAACCAGCGGTTCCCACTGCTGCTACTGAACTACTTCCAGCTTTTCCTACCCATATCATATCTACCATGTTGTAAGCCATTTGTATAAATGATGTTCCCATTATAGGCAATGATAATTTTATCAGTTTTTCTGTAATTCGCCCTTGTGTTAAATCAACTCTATCTTCCATATAAAATCCTCCATACCTTGATATTAAAATATATAAACAAAAAAAACTAGAGTAAATTTTTATTTTACCCTAGTTTTTTCACTATTTAACTTTATCAAGTTTTTTATTGTATCTAAATATATAAAATGATGCTCCAAATATTACAAAGTATCCTATTATACTAAATATATCAGGAAATGCTTTAAATAATATTATACTTATTATAGCTGAAAAAATTATATTAGAATAATCAAATATAGAAATTTCTTTAGCTGGTGCATACTTATATGCCCAAGTTATACCAAATTGACCTACTGTTGCAAATACTCCTGCTAACATCAAATAAACAAATTGAAGTATACTCATAGACTCGTATGAAATTATCATAAATGGTAATATTACAACTAATGAAAATAGAGAAAAATAAAACACTATTGTAGCACCTTTTTCTTTTCCACCTAGTACTCTTAAACAAGTATATGCAGCCGCTGCACAAAAAGCTCCACTTACGCCAACTAATGATGGAATTACATCTAAGTTAAAAGTTGGCTTTATTATAAATAAAGACCCAGCAAATGCTACTAATACAGCTAACATTTGATTAGTTTTAATTTTTTCTTTCAAAAATAGTGCTGAAAATATTATAACTATAAAAGGACTTAACTTATTTAACATATTTGCATCTGATAAAACTAACTTATCTATAGCATAATAATTAAATATTATTCCTAAAGTTCCAAATGCAGCTCTTAATGTTAAGATGCCTCTATTTTCTTTTTTTCCGAAAAAACTTTCTTTAGTATTTAAAATCATAGCAAACGCCACTATACAAGAAACTAAGTTTCTAAAAAACGTTTTTTGAAAAGTTGGTAAATCGCCCGATAGCTTTACAAATGCTGACATCATTGCAAATCCAAAAGCTGATATTATTATACATATTATTCCTTTTGCTGTTTCACTCATATTATTTTTTATATTGTCCATAAACGCCTCCTAGAATTATACTATATCTTATACCACCTAATTTAGCAAAATAATAATTTAAAATATAATTAGGACTATAGTCTTTATATGATCAAAAGACTATAGTCCTAATACAAATTAGATGGTTATGTATATTTATATTATTTATTCTTTTTCATATACTCAATAGCTTTTAATGTACCCATTTTAGAATGATCAAATGTAAGACCACCTTGGAAGTAAACATTATATGGTGGCTTTATTGGAGCATCAGCACTTAATTCTATTGAAGAGCCCTGTATAAATGCACCAGCTGCCATTATAACTTCATCATCATATCCTGGCATCGCCCAAGGAACTGGTTTAACGTATGAATCAACAGGAGCTGCTGCTTGTATTCCTTGACAGAATGCTATAACTTCCTCAGCACTGTTAAGTCTTACTATTTGTATTATATCACTTCTTAAATCATCATATTTTGGAAGAACTTCATATCCTAACTTTTCAAACATTCTAGCACAATAAATTGCACCCATTACAGCTTGACTTACTACATATGGAGCCATAAAGAATCCTTGAAGTACAGTTCTACTAGTTCCAAATGTAAGTCCACATTCTTTACCTATTCCAGGAGACGTTAATCTATATGATATTAATTCTACTAAATCGTTCTTACCTACTATATATCCACCAGTTAAAGCAAGACCTCCACCTGGGTTTTTTATAAGTGATCCTGCCATTATATCAGCACCAACATCAGTTGGTTCCATAGTTTCTAAAAACTCACCATAGCAATTATCAACCATTACTATAACTTCAGGTTTTATACTCCTTACAGTATCTATAATTTCTTTTATATCAGCTATTGTAAGTGATTCTCTCCAAGAATATCCCTTTGATCTTTGTATCATTACAAGTTTTGTTTTATCGTTTATTTTAGTTTTTATTCCTTCTAAGTCTACATTTCCATCTTCTAAAAAGTCTACTTGATCATATGTAACTCCAAATTCCTTTAAACAGCCCTTTTCTTCTCTTATACCTATAACACCTTCTAATGTATCATATGGCTTACCTGTTACTGATAGTATTTCATCTCCAGGTCTAGCAATTCCTTGCAAGCATAAAGTTAGTGCATGAGTTCCATTAACTATTATAGGACGAACTATAGAATCCTCTGCATTAAATACATTTGCATATATTTCCTCTATTTTTTCACGACCAAGGTCATTATATCCATATCCAGTAGTCCAATTGAAGTGATTATCACTTAAATGAGCTTCTTGCATCGCTTTTAATACCTTGTATTGGTTATATTCTCTTATTTGTTTTATTTCTTCAAATTTAGGTTTTATTTCTTTCATAACTTCTTCTGATAATTCAAATGTTTCGTCATCTAATCCATAGAAGTTTTTTAATAGATTTTTTGTTTCGTTTAACATATTCTTCACCTGTCTTTTATTTGATTTTAACAGTAGAATTTTATCATAATAGGTGAATTTATGCAAATATTGTTATAACCATCTTGTCTTAAATGTAAATATCTGAAAACTCAATACTAGTACTCATTATATCTGACTGTGATTGGTCTAAGTTATAAAAATATACTTTTTCTCCATCTAAAATTTTTATTGGCAATTCTACTGTAAAAACAGAGCCTTTATTTAATTTAGATTCAACATATACATCTCCATCATGAGATTTTACAAAAGACTTAACGAGCGATAAACCAATTCCACTACCTTCATTTTTTCTAATCATAGTATCTTCTATCTGAATAAATTTTTCAAATATTTTTTCTACGTTGTCTTCATGTATACCAATACCTGTGTCCTCAACAGTAAAAATTAACAAATCCATTTTTTTATATACATTAACAGAAATTTTACCGCCATTATTGGAAAATTTTATAGCATTTGATAATAAGTTTAAAACGATTCGCTCAATCTTATTTGGATCTGCCCCCATTATTATTTCTTCTTCATCAGTATCAAATATAATCTCTAATTCTTTGCTTTGTGCGTAAGGTATTATTGATAACACTATATTTTCTAATAAACTTATTATTTCTATATTTTTTAGTTTTAGATCCGTAAAACCAGAATCCACTTTAGCTACATCTATTATATTATTTATAAGCCTAAGAAGCCTATTGCAATTTTGTTTTATTATTTTTATATTATTGGTACTTTTATTTACATCATTACTTTTATTTAAATTCAATTCTAATAATTGACTAGAAGACATTATAACAGCTACTGGTGTTCGCAATTCATGGCTTATATTTGAAATAAAATTACTTTGCGATTTATTAGCACTTTCAGCAATTTCCTTTGCTTTAAGTATCTCCTGTTCATATATTTTTCTTTTCTTCATATTTACAACTAAACCGATTATTGTTATTAGCAAGCATATAGTCACTATTATCATAGGTATTATAAGCATTTTATTTTTTTCAAAATAAGATATAGGTTTGTTTTTTATATGTGAGTTTTTAGGTAACTTACTTTCCTTTATATTATATTTTTTTAATTGGTTATAATCAAAAATATATTCATAAATTCTACTTGTATCCCAAAGTTTATTATTTGGAATATCTCCCGACATTATTTGTTTACTTATTTCTCCAGCTAACTTACCTAAATTAAAATTAGATACTACTGCCCCACCAATAAAACTATCTTCTAATAAATGATCTAATGTATTATATATAGGTGCTGTTTTATTTTTTTTTAAAATTTCAATAGATTTAATCATCTTGGGAAAATCATCTTGTTTGCTTCTAGGAGAGTATATAGATAATATAACATCATCTTTATTTAATTGATTTATCTTATTTTCAAATTCTTCTAATGACATATCACCTAAAGATATATGTTTGAAATTTAAATTAGTATACTTAGATTTTAATGTATAAAATTCTTTTAAGTCTTCAGAATTTTTAGACGATGAATAAGTTAAGCCAACAATATTTTTGTTTTTGTGAAGCTTACTAATTAGTTCAACACTTGTTTCTATTGGAATGGTTTCTATTATTCCATACACAGAATCAAGAGATACAGCTTCTGTAGCACTTTTTTTATCATTAATGCCTAAAAATACAATTGGTATATCTTTAAATAAGTCATCCCTATGTTTTTTCCCAAACTCCAAAGCATAATCATCTGCCAGTACTACTACATCAAATTTTTTATATTTATTAATCTTATATTTTAGTAAATGATAAAAATTTTTTTCATTTTCTTCTCCATTAAATTCTCCAAAATCCATATACTCTATTTGTATCTTTACACCTTTGCCTATCCCTTTAACCAAACCAGCTTTTTGCTTATCAAAAGATGAAAAATTCGGACTATAAGAACTTATAAACAAAACTCTTTTTTGTTCTTGTGCGTATGACCCACTTGCCCCCCATAATAATAAAATACAAAATAAAAGTATTATTACTTTAATACTTCTGCTTATCTTATATTCCTTGCTTTGTGCATTCAACTAGATCTCTCTCCCCCTAATATAATCTTTTTAAACTAATTATACCATGAAAACCTTTTAGTATACATTTTTTTACATTCTTATTTTTAAATATTTAAAATATTTGCATTTAAAACAAAACAAGCTAGAATAAATCCTAGCTTGTTTTGTTTATACTATATAATTTAAGTTTGTACTAAAATTTTTTTAGTTACTGATTTAGGTAACATATTCCATATATAAAGTGATAATGAAAAGTCTATCATACTATGTATTAAAGTTCCGACTCCAACTAATCCAAGTATTGATACAACAAATCCTTTATCATAGTATCCATCTGAAAGAGATGATCCAAAGTAAAATGGTATAACTATTAAAACTTCACTAACCGCATGAATTAAAGCTATAAAAAAAGAATACCAAATTGAACTTTTAAAATTATTTAGAACTCCTTTATTTTTCTTTAAGTAAAGTGAGCCTATAGTTACAAATACTACATGGCTTAATGCTCTTAATACTACTGTAATCGGAAATCCTCCCAAGAAAAATCCAACTGTAGTTCCAATTGCTACAAATAATGCTGTTCCTGGTGAAATAAACATAGCTATAAATATAGCTACATGACTTGCTAAAGTAAATGAGGCTGGCTCTAATATTATTTTTATCGGTGAAAATAGAGGTATTATAATTCCAATAGAGCACAATAATGCTGACAATATAATTGCTTGTGTATTTAGCTTTTTATTATTCATTTTATACCACCTTATATTAAACTGTAATTATAGGTGTCTTTACACCTATAATTACAGTTTAATATTTATTTACTAATTTGTCAATTATTGATTAAAAAAAGGATACTTATATTAACGGATATTAAATATCCGTTAATATAAGTATCCTTTTTCTCTTAAAATATTTACTATTTCTTCAAAGCTTTCTTCATGTCTACATCTTATAGTATGAAGGTGTATACCGTCTGTCAATTTAGATAGAGGATTTGTATCTTCTAATTTAAGCTTTTCCATAAAGTCCTTTACATCTCGTCTTGAAGATACATGTAAATCTCCTGTTATTTGCCCATATACACCATGTTCTACTATTACATTTACAACAGTTGCACCTTCATCTACTATTACATTTAGTTCATCCTCTATAAAATTTTTACTATGCTTACATGCTATCGTTTTAATTATATATCCTTCATTATTTTCTTTATTATCTAATATATAACCTTTTGGTGTTGATATTATATTTAATCCTGATGCTCGAAGTAATGCTATATCACCTACTATAAGTTGTCTACTAACATTAAGCTCATTAGCTAAATTTGTTCCACTTATTGCTTTAGTATCATTTTTCAAAATATTTATAATTTCTTCTCTTCTCTCTAATCCATTCATCTCTTACCCTCACTTCTTTATATTTATAATCTTAATTATAACCTAATAATAGATAAGTATAAATAATAAAAAAGCTCACAAGTTAATTTGTGAGCTTACTTTATTATTTATTATTATTGTAACTGTTATTGTTACTGTAATTATTGTTATTAGTAGTAGTTTTGCTATAACTATTTCCTGATTGTTGGTTAGGATTTTGGAAACTTATATATTTTCCTGGAAGTATTGTAGATACTGCATGCTTATATATCATGTTTTGTTGTTTATTATCACCTTCCAATAATATTATGTAACTATCAAACCCCTTAACAAATCCTTTTACTTGAACTCCATTCATTAAATATATAGTTACAGGAATTTTCTCTTTTCTTGCATTATTTAAAAATATGTCCTGTAAGTTTAATACTGAATTTTTCATTTGACAATCCTCCCGAGATCTTAATTAAATTTAAAAGATTAATATATTTCATTTGGAAATTTTATACTATTCCTCTATTCTATTTTATATAAGTTATAGTATTTTTTCAATAGTGTTAAAAATTTCTTTTTCTAATACTTTCTTATCACTGTACTCATCTAAATTAAACCACTTGGCACTATTATATCTTCTAAACCAAGTTAGTTGTCGTTTTGCATACCTTCTAGAGTCTCTTTTTATTATTTCCACAGCTTCATCAATCGAATATTCACCATCAAGGTATTTAATTATTTCTTTATATCCAATGCCTTGCATAGATATCATATCTTTAGTGTATCCTAAACTTAATAATTTTTTAACTTCATCTACTAGTCCACCGTCCATCATTATATCTACTCTTTTATTTATTCTTTGATATAGGTGTTCTCTTTCTCTGTTTAGTACAATTATTATAGGATTATATTTTTCATTAAATTTTAAGTCATTAGAAAAATCATTCATCTTTTCTCCACTAAGACATACTTCTAGTGCTCTTATAACTCTCTTTGTATTGTTTTTGTGTATTCTATTTGCACTATCTTCATCCAACGCTCTTAACTTTTCATGCATATAGTCTATGCCATATTCTTGTAATTCTAACGTTAAGTTTTCTCTTAGTTCATTATTAGCATCTGATTTAGCAAAATCCATATTGTATATTATAGAGTTTAGATAAAGCCCCGTTCCACCAGTTACTAACGCTGTTTTACCTTTTTCAGTTATTTTTTCTATATAATTATTTGCTCTATCTTGAAACTCTGATACTGAAAAAGAATAATCCGGTTTAACTTCATCTATTAAATAATGGGGTACTCCGCTCATTTCATCATTAGTTACTTTTGCACTCCCTATATCCATGTACTGATATATTTGCATAGAATCAGCAGAAATAATTTCTGCATTTAAATATTTTGCTAATTTTATTGATAATTCAGTCTTACCAACGGCTGTTGGTCCTGTAAGTATTATAAGTGGTATTTTTTTCATATTTATCTTCCTATTCTACATAATTCGTTTGAACATTTTTTCAATTTCATTTTTTGAAATTTCTACCATTATAGGTCTACCATGAGGACACGTAAAAGGATTAATACATTCTTCTATTTGCTTAAACAAACTATTTATTTCTAAGTTTTGTATTTTATCATTTGCTTTTATTGCTGCTCTACATGCCATAGATGCAAATTTTTCACCTTTTAACTCATAGTTGCTATTAATATCGTCTATATTATCTATTATTTGTAGTATAAATTTCTCACTTTCAGGAACACCAAATATAGTTGGTACACATCTTATCATTATATGATTATTACCAAAAATTTCGATTTCAAAACCAAATTTTATAAATAGTTCTAAATTTTTCTCAATCTGTAACATATCTACATTTGAAAGTTCTAATACTATAGGATCAAGTAGCATCTGCATGTTTATTTCACTTTTATAGAACTTATCCATATACTTTTCATATAATACTCTTTCATGTGCTGCATGTTGGTCTAGTAAATACATACTGCTTCCTTTAGATAAAATTATGTATGTATCAAATAATGTTCCGATCACACTATATCCTCTTAGCGAAAACTTATCTTCTTCTTTATTTTCTTGAAAAAATTCTTCTTGAATATGTTCTTTTTGTGTGTTTTTTTCTATGTTTACTTGTAAATTTTCTATTTCTTCTTTAAGAAGATCATTTTTATTTAAATTTTTATCTACCTCTGGCTCATAAATATTTTCATTATCTATTATAGTTTTATCATTATTTAAATTTTGTAATTTATTATCATTGCTTAATATATCATTTACAGATAGAAAAGTATCTATAGGTTTTTGTGTATCTAGTTCTACAACTTCTATATTTTTATCTAAACTAGTTTTATAAGGTACATACTCTAATTTATTATTTTTAATATCAATATTTTTAGTTTTGTCCACATTAGTATCAATTTTTGTATTTACTGTATTTACATTTTGTATAGATTTATGTTGAATTTTTTTATTATCATAAACCTCATACTTACCTATTAATTTAGAATTTAATAATTTTTGTTTTAAAAAGTCTCTAAGTTCTATATAAAGCTCTTGCTCATTTTCAAACTTTATTTCAAGTTTTGTTGGGTGTATATTAACATCAATACTAGCTGGATTTAATTCCATATTTAAAAAACATACACAATGCTTATTAATAGGAATGATTGCTTTATATGCTTCAGCTACAGCATCTAATATTACCTTACTTTTTACAAATCTTTTATTTATATAAATGTGTTGCAAATTTTTATTTGACCTATATACATTGTTATTGCCTATATATCCATTTATTTTGAAATTTTTACATTCATATTCTATTTCTATTAAATTCTCACATACATCTTTTCCATATATACTTCTAATAACACTTATTAACTTGCTATCACCAGGAGTGTTTAGCATTGCTTTTCCATTGTTTACATATTTAAACTGTATATGAGGATTTCCTATTGCTAACTTAT
Source organism: Romboutsia sedimentorum (assembly GCF_030131845.1). Classification (GTDB taxonomy): domain Bacteria; phylum Bacillota; class Clostridia; order Peptostreptococcales; family Peptostreptococcaceae; genus Romboutsia_D; species Romboutsia_D sedimentorum. Next base: position 151,740 of record NZ_JASKYM010000001.1, read on the forward strand.
TAATCAAATCACTAATATTTATAGTCTCAGCATGAGTTGATTTTAAAAATTTTTGTCTAACTGGTGTATTGTAAAATACATCTTTTATAATCATTGTAGTTCCATTGTTAGCGCCTATGGGTTGTTTACTTACTACTTTACCACCCTCTACAATAACTTTAGTTCCTACACACTCATCTTTAGTCTTAGTAACCATCTCAAGCTTGCATATAGAAGATATTGATGCTAATGCTTCACCTCTAAAACCTAGCGAATATAAGTCATATAAATCATCAATTTTTTCTATCTTACTCGTAGCATGTCTTAAAAAAGACTTGTCAACTTCACTAGATGATATGCCACTACCGTTATCAGTTATTTTGATTAATTTTTTCCCACCGTCAATTATATCAATAATTATTTTGCTGCTATTAGCATCAACACAGTTTTCAACAAGTTCTTTAACTATTGAAGATGGTCTTTCAACAACTTCTCCTGCCGCTATTTTATTTATAGTTAAATCATCTAATATATTAATTCTATTCATATTTTCTCCCTCCACAGAATATTTTGTTAACTATGGGGTGTTACAATCTTAATTCTAATTATTTTTTGCTTTTTTTTGTAAATTATAAAGAGCATTCATAGCATCAAGTGGAGTCATATTTAGTATATCTAAATTTATAATTTCATCTACTAATTTATTTTCATCCATATTATCAAAAGATATTTGAGTTAATGCTACTTCTTTAACTATATCATTATCATTCTCTTTTTCATCTAGCTTTACATATTCTTTATATAACTTTTCATAATTTTCTTTTTCATTATTATAAGTTTTGATAAGTTCAGCATGATTGATTTTTAAAGCTTCATATTGATTTTTATATTTTTCATCTCTATAATCACTTTTATTTATTTCCTCTTTATTATTTATAGCTATATTTTCATATACATGTTTTTTTTCTAGGTCTTTTAGTATATTCCTTGATCTATTTATTACCTCATCTGGAAGCTTAGCTAGCTTTGCAACATATATACCATAACTCTTATCTGCACCTTGAGGAATTATTTTTCTTAAAAATATTATATTTTCATTTTCTTCTTTAACTGCTATTGAGTAGTTTTTAACATCATTAAATTCTTGATCTAAATCAGTAAGTTCATGATAGTGAGTTGCAAATAAAGTCTTACATTTAATATTCTTTTGAATATATTCAACTATTGACCAAGCTAAACTTATACCATCATAAGTGCTTGTACCTCTTCCTATCTCATCAAGTATTACTAAACTTTTATCTGTTGCATTTTTAAGTATATGAGATACTTCGCTCATCTCAACCATAAAAGTAGATTGACCTTGACTTAAATCATCACTTGCTCCAACCCTTGTAAATATTCTATCAAGTATTGGTATATTTGCATACTCAGCTGGTACAAATGAACCAATATGTGCCATTAAAGATATTACTGCACTTTGTCTCATATAAGTTGATTTACCTGCCATATTTGGTCCTGTTATTATATTTATAATATTTTCCCCAACATTAAGATAAGTATCATTTGGAACAAAGTTTTCTTCTCCTACTAAGTTTTCAACAACTGGATGACGTCCATTTTTTATATCTAATTTATTTTTCTGATTTATAATGGGTTTTACATAATTATTCATATATGCAACAGTTGCAAAAGACACAAATACATCTATATTCGCTATTATTTTAGCAGTTTTTTGTATTCTATTTATATTTCCATAAATTGTATTTCTTATATTTACAAATATTTCATATTCTAGATTTTTTATTTTTTCTTCGGCGTTAAGGATTTTATCTTCTATTTCTTTAAGCTCTGGAGTTATAAATCTTTCAGCATTACTTAAAGTTTGCTTTCTTATATAAGTTTCATCTATTTTAGCAGTATTTAAGTTCGCTTTTGTTATCTCTATATAATATCCAAAAACCTTATTAAAACTTATTTTTAAAGACTTAACACCTGTTTTTTCTTTTTCACGGTTTTCTATTTCCTTAATCATGAATGCTCCATTTTTAGATATATCACGAAGATCTTTAAGTTCATCATTAAAATCTGATTTTATTATATTACCATCTTTTATTGTTATTGATGGTTCTTCTTTTATAGCTTCTTGTATCAGATTATAAATATCATCTAAATTATCCATCTCATCAATGTACTTATTTAATATAGTAGCACTAGATGAGTTTATAGTATCCTTTAGACTCGGAAGTTTTTCTATAGAATTTTTTAAATGTATCATTTCCTTTGGTGTTACTTTTTCAAAGGCAATTTTCCCACAAATTCTTTCTATATCATATACATTTTTCAAAATTTCATTTAAGTCCTCTCTAAGCATAAAATCATCTTTTATTTCTTCTATAACATTAAGTCTTTTTTCTATTCGTTTTTTATTAACTAATGGTTCCTCTACATACTTACGAAGTAATCTACCTCCCATTGCAGTAGATGTTTTGTCTAATACATGTAGTAGTGAACCCTTCTTTTTATTGCCTCTTATAGTTTGTGTTAATTCTAAATTGACTCTAGTAAACATGTCAAGTACCATGTATTCACTGCTATTATATACGTTTATGTTATTAATATTTGAAGTTACTTGTTTTTGAGTGTTATATATATAATTTAAAAGTATTGATAAACTATTTTTAATAAGGTCATTTTCGTCAAAATTCAAGTTTTGCAAATAATCTTTAGAAAAATATTCTTCTAATATTTTTATATCTAAATAATTCTCACTAAAATTATCATTTATATATATGTTGCTTAAAGTAGCTATATTGTTTAATTTTTCTATAAAGCTTAAATCATTTAATATTATTTCTGTAGGATGAACTTTTGCTATTTCTTCAATTACTTTATCTATTGATAAATTAGTTGCATTAACCTCACCCGTACTTATATCTACATAAGCTAAGCCTATTTTTTCTCCTTCTTTATATAAACTCATTAAGTAATTGTTTTTCTTATTTTCAAGTAAATTACCTTCAAGTACCGTACCTGGAGTTACAACTCTTATAACATCTCGCCTTACTATTCCTTTTGCCGTCTGTGGATCTTCCATTTGCTCGCCTATTGCGACCTTAAACCCACTTTCAACTAATTTAGATATATATGCATTTGCACTATGATATGGAACTCCACACATTGGAGCACGCTCATCAAGACCACATGATTTCCCTGTAAGAGCTATTTCAAGTGTTTTTGAAGCTATTAGAGCATCTTCAAAGAACATTTCATAAAAGTCTCCTAATCTGAAAAATAAGATACAATCTGGATATCTTTCTTTTACTTCAAAATACTGTTTCATCATTGGCGTTAGTTTATTTTTATCTATATTCATTAGTTTTGTCTCCTTTATTGCTAAGCCTATATTTAATTCTTTATTTATTATATTTAGTCATATTTTTCATTAAAGTTTAATAATACATTTAGTTTTAATCTAATTAATTATTATATCATAACTGAAAACTATTATTAAGGGTATAACAAAATAAAAAGGCTTTATAAAAAACTAAAAGGTCTGACTCAGATTGAACATCCAAATCAAACCTTAATTTTTTTATCCAAATACACCTATTGTATAAAATGTAAGTGCTAATGTCATAAATACTATGGTACTAATTAATAATGTAGACATAAAGTTCTCCTGATAAAATTTATTATTTAACATCTAACAATCTTACTTTGAATCATCACTTTGTATATAATATAAACTATAAAAATATCCTTTTAATTCAATCAAATAATCAAAAGAACCTTTTTCTATAATTAATCCATCTTTCATAACGATAATTTCGTCATAGTTTATTAATATATTTTTTATAAGCTTGTGAGTAACAACTATTAATGTTAAATCGTCTAAGCTAAGTAGCGAACTTTCTAAATTATATGCTGTTTCATTGTCTAGCGCTGAAGTTGACTCATCTAATATTAGTATTTTGGTGTCATTTATCAAGGCTCTAGCTATTGCAATTCTTTGCTTTTCTCCTCCTGATAATTTATTACCATTTTCACCAACTAAAGAATTTATCCCTTGTGGTAATCTATCTATTAAATTTGAAATACCCGCTCTTTTGCATGTTTTTAAAACTTTTTCGTCACTAATGTTTGAAAATAGCTTTATATTCTCTTTTATAGAATCATCAAACATAAATACATTTTGTTGTATCATTGACATATTTTTATACAAATCAGAACTATATATAGATTTTAAATTGTTATCATCTATACTTATACTACCTTCATAATCATTATAATATCTCATAAGTAGCTTTATTAATGTACTTTTTCCACAACCACTTTCACCGACTATTGCATATTTTTTATTTTTCTCAAAAATTAAATTTATTTTATCTAGTGCTTTTCTATCACTAGTATATTCAAAGCTTAAATTCTCTACTTTAATAGCTTCATCAAAGTCAACTAAGTTAGTATCTTCTAAATCATCACTAGATACCTCTAGTATAGTTTCTATTTTATTTGCTATAAGAGATACTGATTTTATTTGATTAGTCAAGGATATACTAGTTTTTACAGGTCCCACTATATGTGTACTAAGTTGTATTATTATAATAGCAGTTCCTATAGATATATCTTTATTATACATCAAATATCCTCCTACAAGTAAAACTCCAAGATAAATAGTTACACTAAATGATAATGAAAACCCTTTTACTATAGATTCTAATATAGAACACTTTCTTTTGCTGCTTTCAACATTATTTGATGAATTTTTAAATACAGAATTTATCTTATTGCTTATATTAAATCCTTTTATAACTTCAAATCCTGAAAATAAGTCCTTAGTTACTGATGTTATTTCTTCTAAACTTTTAGAGTATTCATTCTTTTGAACTACCAACTTTTTAGAAAGCGCAGTCGGTATTATAAATCCTAATATTCCAAATACTGTTATAAATAATACTATAGCTGGACTTATTGTAAATAATACTATCAGTGATAATGTAAAAGATATTAAAGATGATATAACGTGAAATATATTATTTAAAAAACTATCTTCTATAAGTTTTATATCATTATATAGTATCGATATATATTTTCCACTATTGTCCAATGAAAAATCTTTTATATCTTTATTTATTATTTTTGAAAATATATCTGTTCTTAAATAATTCACAGTATTTTTTATATAATTTGACATAACTAATCCATCTAGATACTCTGTTAAAAACATTATAACAATAAGTGATATACTTATTATTGTTATAGGTAAAAACTTATCTGTATGACCATTTGCAAATATGTCGACTATAAATCCCATTAAAAAATCAAAAGCTATACTTGCTAGCGTTACTAATGAAATAGTTATTATCCTACTTATAAATTGAAGCTTATATTTTAGTACGTATTTCCATAGCATTTTCATCTGCTCACCCCCATATGTCTTTATACATAAAAATAAGGACTGTATATGCACATACAGTCCACGATTCAATTATATAACAAATACTCATTCATTTTAAGTAGGCACTTTATAGTTAGTTAGTGAAATAAAGGTAACTATGCCCTAATTATTTTCTTCTATTTCCTTATCTATATCTTTACTAATACATAATTTAATATAATTTATATCATCTAATATAACTCTATGAGTAATATCATTACTTTTGAAATTAAATTTTTTAAATATTATTTGTATAAAATATCCTAGCCCTATCGCTGTTATAAGTGTTCCTATTCCAATACTTCCACCTAGAAAATAACCTACTATTAAAGCACAAATTTCCATAACACCTCTTATTAATTGAACCGGTTTATTAGTTCTTTTTTGTATAGCTATCATCATTCCATCTCTAGGACCACTACCTAGTCCACATCCGATATAAAGCACCATTCCAAATGCCATAAGTAGCATTCCTATGCATAACATTATAACACCCACTATTAAATTATCTGCTACTGGAATTATATTGCTAAATAATATAACATCTAAGAATGTCCCTATAAGTATCATATTAAGAACAGTTCCCCACCCTACATTTTCTCCTAATATAGCATCAATTACTACTACTACAAGGCCCACGATAATTGTAGCACTTCCCATTGTAATCCCCATTTTATTTGATATACCTTGGTGAAGTACATCCCATGGAGATAAACCTAAGTTAGCATTTATCATAAATGCTATTGCTAATGAACAAAAAACAAACCCTATTATTAACCTTACAAATTTTAATATTACTTTCTTTATCACTATTTTCCCTCCGACATATGTTGATTTTTATCCATTTTTATATATGTGTTATCATACTACAGTATATGTAATAATAATAGTTTTAATTTTTAGAAAATAATACACCCTAACAATTTTTACCCCATTTTTTCCCACCTATTATAAAATCTATGCCAAACTATTAAATATAAATACAAAATTATATTTCAAAAAATGTAGACTAAATTTAGCCTACATTTAAATAATTTTATACTTTATATATTCATATCTTTTTTATTGTATATAACATAACTTCCTATTATAGCTATCACAATTATACATATTCCAACTAATACAAGAGTAACATCAAATCCATTTTTTAAAATCTCACCAGGAGCATAATAATCAAATGGAGATAAATACTTCATCCAATCAAAACTTTCTTTTAATTTGCCTATCATACCTAAAAAATACGTTACAAAGAATATTCCAATAGCTACAGGTATTGATGCCTTATCAGATTTTATTATTGATGATATTAATAGGCCTATTGCCATAAATACATAGCCAAGAAGTGCAATTCCTATAAATATAGACTTAACATTTATAATCAAATCCATAACTTCAACATTATCAGGTTTTACCATAAGACATGTTGTCATTGTAAATGAACCTACTATCACAATATATATAAGAAATATAGCTGCTACTGAACATAATTTTGTTGTAACTATCTTACTTCTTTTTATTGGCTTTGAATATAGAAACTCAATAGTACCTTCGCTTTCTTCTCTTATAAGAGCATTTACACCTAATATAGCCCCATAGACAGCACTTGCCATAGCAATATATTGAATAGCATAACTTAAATAATCAAATATATTAGTAAAGTCCATCGTAGTTTCAATATTAAAAGCTTTTAATAGTTCACTTGGAAGTGCATCCATTTTACTGCCTACAAGTTCTTGCATACCCATGTTTTTCATACTTGGAAACAATGACATAAATAAAACTATCAGCGCTCCACATATAATAGACCAAATAATAGCTGATTTTAATAATCTTTTAAATTCAAACTTAAATATATTCATTATTTTTCCTCCATATAATTTTCATAGTAATTTAAAAATGCATCTTCAAGATTTTCTTTTTCTATTAATAATTCATCAATCTTGTAGTTACTAATTTCTTTTATAAGAGAATCAACATCTTTTGAATATACAAACGTATATGAGTTTTCTTCTTTAGTTAAAATTTTCCCACCTAGATTTAAAATACTCTCTTCATTGATATCACTACTTATCAAAGTAACCTTTAATGTAAGTTTATTTGCAGCCTTTTCTATTTCTATTATGTCTACAATTTTGCCTTCCTTTATTACAGCTACTCTATCACATAAATTTTGAACCTCAACTAAATTGTGTGAAGATAAAAATACCGTATTTCCTTTTTCTTTTTCTTTAATTAATATATTAAAAAGTTTCTTTTGCATTAAGGGATCTAATCCATTTGTAGGTTCATCTAGTATTAAAAGTTTTGGATTATGAATCAAAGCTTGAGCTATAGATACTTTCTTTTTATTTCCTAAACTAAGTTCACCCATTTTTTTATTCATATCTAATTCTAAGTCATTGCAAATATTTTCTACATCTTCTTTATTAACTTTAGGATAAAAGCTTTGTGAATATTTGATTATATCTTTTACTTTAATATCATCATAATATCTAACTTCACTTGGTACATATCCTATGTATTCTTTTATTTTTTCACTCTCTTTTACTATGTCCATTCCTAGTATTGTTCCATGTCCACTAGTTGGGTATATAAAGTTTAATATAGTTTTTATTGTAGTTGATTTACCTGCTCCATTTGGACCTATAAATCCAAATATCTCACCTTCCTTTACAGATATATTAACATCTTGTATTCCTCTATTTTTGCCATAGTTTTTAGTCAATTTTTTTATTTCTATTACATTCATTTAAAGCACCCCCATATATTAGCTACTTTATTTTTATATTATTAGTATATATATTATGTATTGCAAATTCAAATATTTTAAGCTAAATTTAAAAAGGAACTATCTTTTATTTTAGACAGTTCCTAATTTTATAAAATCAGATTATTATATTATGCTAATCTGAATATCTTCTATTCTTCTGTTATTTATTTTTATTAGTTTAAACATCAATTTGCCTAAATTAAGTTGTATATCTTCATCTTCATTTGGAATTTGTCCTAGTTGGTTTATTATATAACCGTTTAAGGTATCATAATCGCCTTCTTCTATGTCAGCATTAAATATTTCATTAAAGTCGCTTACTGTTAAAAAACCTTTAACAATAAAGTTATTGTCATCAATTTTTTTAATCTTGTGGTGTTTTAAATCACTACTATTATTAGTTACACCTTTAATTTCATAGATTAAATCTTCCATACTTACAATACCTGAAAATCCACCATATTCATCTACTAGTATGAATAAATTGTCAACTTGTGAGTCTAGTGAATTAAATAATTCATTTACTTTTTTAGTTTCTGGAATAAAACATGGACTATGCAGTATTTTTCTTATATCTAAATTTTCAAATCCTACTTCTTTAGCTTCAAAAACTAAATCGGCTACATTTAAAACACCAATTATGTTGTCTTTATTTTTTTCGTATACAGGTATTTTAGAATGATTAGTAATTTTTAAATCTTCTAAAACACTATCTATACATTCTTCTATATTTATGGTGAACGTATCTGTTCTTGATGTCATTATTTCTCTAACCATTTTGTCATTAAGTTCGAATTTTGTATTTTCTATGGTTTGATCTTCTGATTGAGTAGATTCACTTTTTTTGTTACCTTTTAGTCTAGATAAAAAAGTGTTTGATGACTCTAGTATTCTTTTGAAGTTTGATTTTGAAATGTGCCTTTCGGGTTCTGGTTCTAATGTGTTCATATTTTTCTCCTTAAAAATAATTTTAAAGTAATTTTATCATATTATACTAAATAAAGCAATTCAATCTATGATAATTATTATATGATATTCACTCAAAAAAGATTACCAAACTCTAATTATATATTATTAGACTTCGAACGAATATAGTTTACTATTTTCATACATATACTTCCTAATGTAAACATTATGCATACAACCCAAGCTATAGCATCTATAAATGGTATTAAAAGTAATATTTTTATAACTAATACCCCACATATAACTTGTAAATATATATTTTTATTTGCAAGTAATCTTTGACCTAATGTAATACCTGTGACCATTGGACATAGATATATTGATAATATATATAAAAATAATATTACAAGCCCTATTGGTATCCCTATTACGGTTATACATAAAAATACTATAAGTACAGGTACTAGTATTAATATTCCAAATCCTACTAACATGTATTTCCATAAACATAAGTCAAGACTTTTTTCTACTGAATAAAAATATTTTTTGAATATAACAGATAATAATAAAGCTACTATTATAGCGCTTACTATACTCATAACTTCACTTACTACGTTAGATTTATGTTCTTGTTTAAAATTAGCTTCACTCGCTGTATTTTCATAATTTATATTTTTACTAGCCATATCCCCTTTTACTACGGCTTCATTAGGAGATTTGATTTTTATATTTCCTAATATATTAGCATTCTCTGTTATAAGTATATTTTCTCCATTTACCTCAAGGTTTCCTTTTACTTTTCCATCTATAACAACATCTTGAGCTGATACATATAAATCATTTGTATTTCCTTTAAAATCAATACTCTGACTTGCTATATATGCTGCATTACAATTGGTATTTTCCCCAATACTTATGTCTTGACCTGCAAGTGTTATATTTTTGGTATTTTTAACATCAATATCTAAGCTTTGCCCTGCACCTCTAATGTTACCTAATATCTCATCTGACTTGATAGTTATATCTTGACCACAAGATATAACATCTCCACCTACAAGGCTATTAATCTTTATATCTTGAGCAAATGCATATACATCTCCATTTACATTTTCTTTTGTATTAACTAAGTCACTAAATAAAAATAAGTTTGATGAGCTTCTTTTTCCATCTGCAAATACAGTTATTGATAACATAATTACCATCAACATAGTAAATATACATATACGTATTTTTTTCATTTTTATACCCTCCCTTCTTCCCTTTACACTTAAATACTATGCATTTGTATGTTAATAGTTGTTAATTCTGTATGTTTTGTATGTTTATTTAAAAAAGCACCTCTAAGGGTGCTATATGTTTTCAACTAACATAGTCCATATTCCTAATTCCTCAAACCCTATTTTATGGTATACCTTGCCAGCCTTTGGGTTGTCATAAAATAAACATAAAGATTTATTTCTCTCTAATAAGTCACTACATGATTTTGATAAACATTTACTCATATATCCTTTTTCTCTATATCCATCCCTAGTCGCTACCCCTACTACCATAGCAGATTTACTATTTTCTGCTACTATTTGTGATGTTGTTATCATTTCTTTTTTATCATTTTCTATATAATAAACTATTTTACTATTATCTTTAATTCTGTCTCTTATTGAATCAACACTGTCTTTTATAGAAAATTCATCTATTGTTAGTAATAAATCATATATTCTCTGTGCATCTTCTTCTTTTGCATATTTTATACTATTATCCCATGATAGAAGTTTTTTATTATCTCTTAATTCACAAAAATACGTAATTTTTTCATCATAATTATTTAGTACATCCTTAAATTTTTCTATGATAGTGTCTTTACCTGATATAATTTTATTTCCTTTATATGACTTTATAATTTCTTTGAATTGCGATACATCCTCGTCTAAATTTTCTATGTACGGTATAAAATTATTGGTATATCTTAATAAGACACCTTTTAAATTATTTTCATCATCAAAATTCCCCCATACTTCTTGGAAGTCTTTATCAAAACCGTATTGTTCAATATCCCCTATTATAAATAAATTTATGCTAGGCTCTTTTGCTACATAATTTAAGACTCTATCCTTTTGCTCACTATTCAATTTTAAAATCATATTATTCTCTCCTTTACATCTTAAATATATAGATTATATATATTCTTTATGTATTAATAATATCCTTTAAGTTTCTATAGCACCTAAAGCTGCTTTTAATACGTATATATTATATAGCTGCTATTCTAATTTATATTTTCAAGTTCTAATACCTTTTTTATACATATATCATGCTTAAAGCTTTTAGTTCTTTTACAACGTTTTATTTTAAAGTCTGGAGTAGTTTTAAACTCCTCATCGCATATTCCATCTTTGTTTAAATACATGCCACTTGCCATCCTAACTATTAATCCACTATTTTTCAACTTAAACAATACTGGATCTATTCCTCCACCATCTCCTCCAGTAGTTTGTCCTATTAAAGTCGCAAATTTAGTTTCTTTACAAAACATAGAAAATGACTCGGCCGATGAATATACGTTTTTATCTATAAGTAAATATATATTACCTTTGAAATTCAAGTTATTGTCAGGTTTTATAGTATAGTGTATTTTTTCAAAATCACTAAATTTTTCAAAAGTTTCTTTTGGCGCTTTTTCTTTGTTTACTGGTAGATTTTTAATAGGTTCTAGCTTTAAATCTCTTGCATCAGTATATTTTTTAATTATCTTACTATTATTCATATAAACTCTATAACCATGGATTTTTATATCATTTTTAATAAGTTTAGAGACTATTGATTGCCAATAACTATCACTTCCTCCTCCATTGCCCCTTATATCAATAATTAAAGCTTTATAATCTTCTAACGTGTTGATATAACTTAAAGCTTTGTCTGTAGATTCCTTACTCGATGGCATTGATGGCAAATATATATATCCAACTTTATCTTTAACTACATCTTTTAAAATTAACTCTTTTTTTGAGAAATCATTCTTTGATATTTTAATTTTAGGTTTTATAGAATTGTATCTGTCTATGACTTTTTTATCATCAAGGAAATCATACCAATTATTATTAGCATAGGCTTTTTTAAAAAGTTTATATCGATTTTTATTATCTATTAATTGAGTGTGTTTATTGCCTAATTCAGATAAAATATCTGATGTTTCTTCTATAAACTCTTCATCATTTTTAGTATTTTTAATTCTTTTTATATATTTATCCTTGTTTTCTAGCCAATCTACATTGTTAAGTCTTTTATTTACATCGAGATAAGGATATCCATTTTTTATAACATCATACATATGCTCAAAGTCCTCGATTTTTTCTTTTGTAGATAGTTGATTTGTTTTAACGTGACTAAGAGTATATATAAAAATTCCAAATACAAAAATAATTATTAATGATAATACTTTTCTTTTCATATAATTTACACCTCATTACTTTATAACTTTAAATATTGTGGAATTAATCTACATTGAACTACCAGATGCTAAAGTGCCAGTGTTCTTTGCGAATAGGGATATTATTCCTATATCAATATTTTAGACATATACTTTATTATCTAATCTCATTATAGCTATTTCAATTTTATGTGTCTATATAGTTGTACTAGCATCTACGTGATGGTAGTTTGATTTTGTAAACTATTTTTTCCTTATTTATTTTATTTATTAACTGTCATATCATAAAAATACATTTAATAATATAAAAATACTAGATATTTGTTATAATAATATAAAGTATTGGAGGTATAAAAATGGATAACATAGATTTAATTTTTAAAGCTTTATCTGATCCTATAAGATTAGATATATTGAAAAAACTATATTCTGCCGAAAGTGTTTGTGTTTGTAAGCTAGTTGATATATTTAATATATCTCAATCAAAGCTATCTTATCACTTAAAACTATTACTTTCAGCAAATCTTATAAATAAATGCGCCGAAGGAAAATGGAATTTCTATTCTGTAAACAAAGACACTTTGTCTAAAGTATTAACTTATGAGATTATACAAAAACTATTTATATAAATTATGTATTTTTGTATTTTCTTGTGCTATTTTGTAACTTATTTAGCCTATATTTTATATATATATAAGTAAGATATCTAATATCTTAATATGCATAAGGAGTACTGATAACAATATGAATACTAATACAGGCGTATATCATTTAAAAAAGCAGCATGATGAGTTATTAAACCTAATTAATGTAATGTCTATGCACCCAGTCAATATAAGTAATCAAATAACTATAGGAGAAAGTACACTGCATAATCCAACACTTTGCCAAATATGGGACGCTATAAATAATGTTCTAATAGGAAGCCCTTATGAAAATAAGTGTGGTTATTATGGAGTACTTGGTATAATTAAGGCTATATTAAAAGATGTATTATATTATGAAAACTTATGTAATTGTGAGTTTGAAAAACAATTAAAAGATACAATAGAATTAATAGATTATTTAGAAGAAACTTTAGAATGTGTTAATTGCGATGATAATTGTCCAGAATTAATCGGAAAATTATTCTGCTTACTAGTTAGACTTATAATTTCACTATCAAATATAATTGCAAAAATAATTATATTAATATTACACTGTGACGACTATTATGCTCATTGCACATATGAAGGCTTAATAAATGATGGATTCTGCAAATGTTTGATTTTTGACTTAGAAAGAGAATTGTGTGAATTTGAAGAGTTAATTCATGATTTTAAAAATTTAAGTATTGATTTTGCTAAATGCGATATGAAACACTGTAATTCTTGTAAAAAGTCCGATAATAAAACATGTAAATCAGACTGTCATTACAGTAATAAATTTTGCAAATAATTTATTATAATTAGTAAGATATTTAACTATTTTAAAATTTTTTAAATAATGTCCCAATAAAAAGTAGGGTGTAGATTTACTACTATAAATCTACATCCTACTTTATAATTTTAATCCTATTTATATTGTATTTTTCATATGCTTAGATTTTAAATCTTGCTCCTTCAAAAGTAGGTGCTGTAACGGATTCATAAGCTCTCCATCTTCAAATTTAAACACTGTATAATACAAACAATTTTCACTGTTATCTAGCGCATTTTTTATTTTTTTATACTTAACACATTCAATAGTTCCATCTTCTCTTTTATTCCCTATTCCACAGTTCCCACAATTTTTCATTAATATCTCCCCTTAAATTTTAGATTTCATATCCTAAAAGCAAAATGCTTACTTCCAATTTTTCTAATTTATCTATATTACTATCTTGATACAACGGTCTACAAGCTTTTATGCTTTTTTCCCCACTTAATAATTTGCTGGCAAAAGCCATACAAGTCATTTCTCCACATGCTTTACAATTTAATTTAGGTAAATTTTTGTATATTTCAATAGGGCTAGGTAATTTTTTCATTTCATCTGAAGGTTTTATATTATCTTTATCTTCATAAACTTCATTTACTATTCCCTTTACATAATCCATCATTTCATATGCATCAGTTTCATCAAGTAATTTTGTAATAGCAACTTCCTTAGCAAAAAACGTGACTACTTTTTGCTCTACTTTAAATGTTATAGTCTGCCCTTTTTTGTTATACATAGCTGACTTTATATTAGAATTCAAATACGGAAATATTTCACATATATCTCTTGATAAATCAGCTCTTATTTTAATTTTAGACCCTCCTGTTGTGCAAGGTTCTATAAACTTCAAATTTATTTCTTCTAAATACATACTTTTACCCCCTAAATTTCATATGTTTTTATAATTTCAATTAAAGAATTTGCTAGTATATCTATATCTTCTTTTTTATTAAAATAACCAATACCTATTCTTACACATCCTGTGGCTTTTGTGCCTATAAGTTCATGTGCATTTGGAGCACAGTGAAGTCCAGCTCTAACCATTATGCTATATTTATTATCCAACTCAAACCCAACATCTTCAGGTCGTAGATCTTTAATATTAAATGATATTACACTTACAATTTTTTCACTATCTTTTGGTCCATAAATTTTTAGTCCATCTATTTTATCTAATTTATTTAAAGCATATTTAACTAATTCTTTTTCTTTATTATGTATAGTCTCTATTGATTCTTTATTTATAAATTTTATAGATTCTCTAAGTCCAACTAATCCGCTTACATTTAAAGTTCCTGTTTCTAGTCTATTTGGGTAATAATCTGGTTGATATTCATAAGCTGAATCTCCACCTGTTCCTCCAGCTTTTAAAGGTTGTATATTTTTATCCCAATTTACAACTAATCCTCCTGTACCCATTGGTCCAAGCAAACTTTTATGTCCTGTAAATGCTAATAAATTTATATTATCTTTTTGAATGTCTATAGGATATGCTCCTGCTGTTTGTGCTGCATCTACTAAGAATGGTATATTATGATTTTTAGCTATTTTTCCAATTTCTCTTATTGGTTGAATTGTTCCTAAAACATTTGATGCATGAGTAAATATTATTAACTTTGTATTCTCCCTTATACTTTTTTCAACATCTTCAGGATTTGTATATCCTTCTTTGCTTGCTTTAACCTTTGTTATAGATATGCCTTTGTCTCTTTCTAACGTTTTTAAACATCTCCACACAGCATTATGCTCTATCGAACTTGTTACAACATGATCTCCTTCATTTAAAATTCCATTTATAGCTAAATTCAAAGATTCAGTTACGTTAGATGTAAAAATTACTTTCTTGGTATTATTAAAATTAAATAAATCTGCTATTAACTTTCTTGTTTCATATATCAATCTATCTGATTCCATTGCTTTTTTATAAGAGCCTCTTCCAGATGTTGTACCATTATTTATCATAAAATTATATACTGAATCTGCTACAGCAACTGGTTTTGGATAAGATGTTGCTGCATTATCTAAATATATTTGCATAAAAATTTCCCCCTTTATTTAACTAAAACCCTAAGTAAAACATATAAAATCCTAAAACTAAGATAATTAAACCTGTTAAAACTTTTAAAGTATTGCTTAATATGCCATAATTATTTGAGTTAGTAATTTTTCTTAGTGTAGATGTAGATGTTCCTACTAAAACTACTAGTACGCTATGACCAATTGAATATAATAATAGTAATGCTACTCCATATAATAAACTTCCTTCTTTAGCTACAACTGCTAATATAACTACAAGTACTGGTGTAGAACAAGGTGATGAAAATAATCCACCTAAAATCCCTCCTACAAAAGCTCCTATGTATCCAACCTTTTTATTTTTACTTCCCGCATAACTAGAAGGAACAAAATTAAATATCCCCCACACTTGAAGTGCCATTAAAACCATAATAATTCCTAAAATTATGTACCATAAAGATGAATTAATATTAAATAGTCTTCCAAATAAAGATGCTAAAACTCCTAAAATAGTAAATATAGTTGCCATTCCTAAAGAAAATAGAATTGATAATTCAAATGATTTTTTAGTATCATTATTATATTTACCTACATATCCAATTACTAAAGGTATACTCGACAAAGAACATGGAGATAAAGATGTAAGTATACCTGCAACTAAAGCTAGTATAGGAGCAAACCATAAGTTTGATGTCATGGTTTGAGATATTGTATCAATTAATGATTCCATTAATTAACCCCCATCTCATTTAATATATTTTCAAAATCACTCTTATCTAACTGACCTTCATGTGCTGTAAAAGCATGTTCTTCATTTTCTTCTGATGAGTACATCATTAAATTACTCTGTTGTACATTTTTAGGTTTAAATGGAGTTCCATCTGAATTGAAAAAAAACTGAGTTGGTATAACTTTTACAGGAAAGTCTTTAACTGCATCACCATTTTTTGATATATCTACAAATTTTACTATCGCTTTCCCTCTATATTCTTCATTCAAATCTTCTAGTACTGGAGCCATTTCTTTACATGGAACGCATGAATCTGAACCAAAATCAACTATTATAGGTAGTCCCTCAGATTTAAGTTTTTCAATATCAAAATCATAGGTTGCATCTAATTTAAATTCATCTATATTATCATTTTTAATTGATTTATTTTTATAAAACCAAATCCCTACTATTACACAAAAAATAGTACATAGTACTAATATTTTTTTTACTCTCTTCATACCTATCTCCCCTTAATTTAAACACTATACATTCTTAAAAAAAGAGGAATATTAAATTGCTTTAATTTCCTCTTTTTATTGATTCATCTTATTTAAATTTAACAGCATCCGCCATTACTGGTGCAGTCACACCCTGATCCACAACATCCACTATTTCTAGTGTCTCTATATTTTATAGCTCCATTTGGACATAAGTTTGCACAACCATTACAACCTTCTATACAGCCTTCAGGATAAATTACTTTTGGGTTTGGATATTCATTTTTATCATATACTCCAAAGTTGCAGTTCTCTACACATTTACCGCAACCATTACATTTATTATAATTAATAACTGGATACCAATTTTTAGACATTTAATTATCCCCCTAATATTTTACTTACTTTATATGACCCTCTACCTTTGTTTTTATAGCATCTTTAGGCATAAATCCTACCATAGTTTCTACTGGCTTTCCATCTTTAAATATCATCATAGTAGGAACAGTTGATACCATAAATTTTCTAGCTATTTCCATACTTTGATCTATGTCAACTTTAATAAATTTAGCACTATCTTTCATTTCATTTCCTAGTTCCTTAAATACTGGCGCTAACATTTTACAAGGACCGCACCAAGTTGCGAAAAAGTCTACTACAACTACTCCGTTATTTACCTCTTCTTCAAAGTTATTCATGTTTATTATTTCTGCCATTTTGTTTCTCCTAAGTTATCTAGTTATTTTGTATTTTGTTTATTAAATTGCTTTTTTTATAGTTTAATAGCTATGCCAGATAAATCTAGAATTAAAAATTATTCAATATTTTAAATATAAGAAGCTATTTAACTGGCACAATATATTAACTAAAATATGCTATTACCTATCTTTGTTAACATATCTATTCCTTTTATTTCTTTATCATACATTGGCACTCTAACTACCTCAGAATTCTCAAAATCACTCTTTATTTCTTGTAAGTACTTCTCTTGCATATTTCTTCTATTTCTAAAGAAAGGTGTAGATGCTTGTTCTTCTGGTATTATAAGGTTTGCTATAACCATTTGAGTTTCTATTCCAACAGTTCTAAGTTCCTCACTAGCTCTATATGCCTCTATTATAGGAGTTTTTTCAGGATACATAACAAAACTAAAAGTAGTTTTATCTTTATCCTTCATAGTAGCTATAACTCTATCAAATTTTTCTTTTTGCTTTTTATCTTCCTCACTAATCTCAGCATTAACTCCAGCTTTCATTTGGATTTGTTTTGACCAATCCATAGGAAGTTCTAAAAGTCTTAATGTATGTCCCGTTGGAGCTGTATCAAATACTATTACGTCATATTCTTCCTCTGATGCATATGATATAAACTTTTGGAAAGCTGCCATTTCCTCTGTACACGGAGAATTTAATTCTTCTTCCATAGTAGCTATAGTTGGTCCACTAAACTTAGATTTAGCATCTTTTAAAACCATTTCTTTATATTCTTCAAATGCTACTTTAGGATCGATTTTAGCTGCATATAAATTAGGGCATCCATCTATAGGGGAAGGATTATCTTCTATTGGTTTATCTAAAACTTTTCCTATATGAGCTGCAGGATCTGTTGTAAGAAGTAAAGTTTTAAATCCTTCATTAGCAGCTTTAACAGCTGTAATACAAGCCATTACAGTTTTTCCAACTCCACCTTTACCTGAGAAAAATACATTTCTTATAGAATCTTTCTTAGGTATTATAAGTGATGTAGCATATTCATTTTTTGGTATGCTTAGTTCATCTATATTCTTGTATTTTATATCAGCAGTCTTTTCAGCTCTTTTACCTTCAAACAGTATCGATGCACTTATTCTAAATCTATCTACACCTTTAAGTTCACTATCAAATAGCTCCATAGTATCTATAGGTAGTTTATTAAATATGTCTTTAGCTTTAGTTAAATACCTTTGCTGCATTTCGTATCTTGATTTAAAGAAAGGTATTACTGCTTCATCTTGTGGTATAAACCCATTAATTATAATCTTTGTAGTTGATATTCCAAGTTCATTAAGTTCATGTGATGCTCTTATTGTTTCATCTAATGAAGTTTGTTCAGGCTGCATAACAAATATAAAATCAGTTTGAGAAGTATCTCTAAGTTTAGCTATAGCTCTATCAAACTTATCTTTGCTATCTTGTATCATAGATACAGGACCCATACAAGTTTGACCGCTACCAGAAGCACTTTCTTCTATATGTTTAGACCAGTCTATTGGAAGTTCTAAAAGTCTTATAGTATGACCTGTTGGCGCTGTATCAAATATTATAATGTCATATTCATCCACTTCCATAAAATCTATAAATCTATCAAAAGAAGCCATTTCTTCAGTGCATGGTCCACTTAATTGTTCATCAGCTATTCTTATCATTTCTTCATCAAAGATTTCTCTCATTGGAGCAAGTAACCTCTCTTTATACTCATTAGTAGACTCATCAGGATCTATCTCCATTGCATAAAGATTATCTATATTATTTATTTTAGTTATTTTATGACCTATTTCTTGTTCAAATACATCAGACAAGTTAGCCGCAGGATCTGTTGTTACTATTAAAGTTTTTAATCCTTTATCAGCATTATAAACTCCTGTAGTACATGCCATTGAAGTTTTTCCAACTCCACCTTTACCTGAGAAAAATAAAAACTGTGTCATATTACTCACCTCTTAAGTTTGATTTTAATTCTTCTAAACTTGGATATGCTCCACTTTTTATTACCTTTCCATCTAAAACTGTTATAGGAAGTATCTTTTGACCATTTTCTCTTACTAACGTTCCAACTTCCATATTAGCCATAAACTTCATTGAATGAGTTTGTGGTTGATATCTTTCAACAACTAATCCTTCAAATTCATTTTTTAATATTTCTATATCTTCACTTATTTTTACTAAATTTCCATCTACACTAGGACCACAAATCCCAGAAGAACAACACATTGTAGGTTCAAATATTTCTATTTTCATATTAAACACCCCTTGTAATTTTTATTTTATATTTAAAGGAAATTTTAAGTTTTCCTAAACTATCATTTTAAATTTTATAAAATCATAGGAAATCTTTATAACATGTTGTTAAGTTTTGACTTCCTATAATTAGATATTTATTTTAATTTTTACTTTACAAACCAATGTTTAGTTTTGTTAGCTATAGCGACAAGTGCAAGCATAACTGGTACTTCAACAAGTACTCCAACAACAGTAGCTAGTGCTGCTCCTGAGTTAAGTCCAAATAAGCTAATAGCAACTGCAACTGACAATTCAAAGAAGTTACTAGCACCAATCATACCAGCTGGGGCTGCTACATTATGTGGTAACTTCCAAGCCTTACACCATCCATATGCTAAGAAGAATATGAAGAATGTTTGTATTGTAAGAGGTATAGCAATTAATGCAATGTGAAGCGGATTATCTATTATCTTTTGTCCTTGGAAAGCAAATAGTATTACTAATGTTAATAACAATCCAACTACTGTAACACCATTAAACTTCGCTAAAAATACATTCTCAAAGTAATCTAATCCTTTTTTCTTTATTATCATAGTTCTTGAGAAATATCCTGCGATAAAAGGTATTATAACGAATAACACTACTGATAATAATAATGTATCCATTGGTACACTAACATCTGTAACACCTAATAGTAGTGCAACTATTGGTACAAATCCAACCAACAAAATAAGATCATTAACTGCAACTTGAACTAATGTATACGCTGGGTCTCCATCAGTTAAATGACTCCAAACAAATACCATTGCTGTACAAGGTGCTGCTCCAAGTAGTACTGCCCCTGCTAAATATTCCTTAGCTAAATCAGCAGGTATTATATTTTTAAATACTATTATTAAAAAGAAATATGCTATCGCATACATTGTAAATGGCTTTATTAACCAGTTAGTTCCACAAGTAACTGCTAACCCTTTTTTCTGCTTTGCGGCATTTTTTATTGATGTAAAATCTATTTTAAGCATCATAGGATAAATCATTAACCATATAAGTATTGCTACTGGTATAGAAACTTGAGCATAAGTAAACTTATCTAACGTTTGAGGTATTTGAGGTAGATATACACCTATTAAAACACCTGCTACTATACAAAGTGCTACCCATATAGTTAAATACTTTTCAAAGAAGCCAAGACCACCACTTTTTTCTTTCTCATTAGCCGAAATATTTGCTGCTATTCCTGGCTTATTTTTTTTATTACTCATTATTATTCCTCCTTTTTTATTACTCATTATTATTCCCCATTTTTTCACACAATCATATTCAAATATTTGAATATATATGATTAAATTTGTTTGTTTATAGGATAAAATAATAGTAAAATTACTTTATCCTATATTTAGCAAATAATTATTTTGAACTACCTTCTCTTATAAGTCTTGCAAAATCATTTGGTAGTATTTCACTTTCTTCTATCTCTTTTGCTATTTTTTCAAAATCATAAGGCACTTCAATTATTTCAACTTCTACAGACGAATCTTTCTTTGCTAATTCATCACCATTATTTATATCTATAATTACATAGTTAGCATTGGAATTATTAGTCTTTGGCTTACCAACACTTCCTGCATTAACTAGTAATTTTTCTCCATAGTATTTAGCATATGGTATATGAGTATGACCGCAAACTAATATATCTTCATTAAGTTCTCCCATTACTTCATCTGCCTGTATTGAGTTTTCTTTTAAATATTCGTTTATTATTCTTGTGCTTCCATGAACAAACCTTATAGTTTTGTTATTAAAAGTTAAAATTGCATCTTTGGGTAAATTTCTTAAATATGCCTTGTTCTCATCAGTTGTATTTTGTCCAGTAAAGTGCATTGAAAGTCCAGCTTTCTCGGCATCTTTAGGATCTGGATAATCACATCCACAGATTATCTTGAAGTTTCCTATTGCATCATCATAATTACCCATTATAGTAAGTATCTTTTCTTTTTTGATAGTTTGTATAACCTCATTTGGTCTTGTAGCATATCCTACTAAATCTCCTGTACATACTATCATATCTATATTTCTTTTTTGTATGTCTACTAAAACTTCGTCAAGTGCATATACATTACTGTGTATGTCTGATATTACTGCTATTCTCATGTTGCTGCCTCCTATTTAGTTGATTTTTTTTTGTTTACGTTGTCTATTATATCCTTAACCCTTGATACATTTTCACAAGTTAAACCTGCGCTTTTATAGTCTTTTAAAATACTATAATCATATTTTAATTTTTCTTCTTTTTCTAGCTCATTATCTAAAAGTTCCTTGATAAAACTATGTTTGTTTATAGTCTCTTCATCTAACTTATAATAAACATACTTTGCTTCTTTGTAGTAAGTAACTATCTTAGCATTCATTAGTTTATTTAAATGTCTAGATGCATTAGACTGTGTAAGTTCAAGTATTGACTCTATTTCACATACACACAAGGATCCTTTTCTTAAAATATTTACTATCCTAATTCGTGTTTCATCACCTAACGCTTTTAACATTTGTATTAATTCCATATTATCTCCTTAATAAAATCATCATATTCACTTATACTCATATGATATGCTAACTTATATATTTTGTAAACCATTAAATCAAAAAAATTTGATTTATCGTTCGACTAAATTCTTAATTTTATTATTCATATTTCTAATTTTACTTTTATTAAATAAAAAAAGTGTATAAATACCAATTAAATTGGCATTTATACACTTTAATACTTACTATTATATATTGTGTATCTTTAGGTTTTTTATTTAGATTACTTTAATAAATTTTTTATATCTTCAACCGATGGAACTCTTCCACTAGCCTTAACTTTGCCATCTACAACTAATGCAGGAGTTTTCATAACTCCGAAAGACATTATTTGCTTCATATCAGTTACTTTTTCAAAACTTGCTTCAACACCTAATTCTTTAACTGCTTGCTCTGTTCTTTTTAGTAAATCATTACAACTTGAACATCCTGATCCTAGTATTTTAATTTCCATAGTTTATTCCTCCATATATTTTATTATACTAATAGATATGAAAAATAATTAAATCCATATCCAATAAGCATTATACCTACTGATACTATAACTACGAATATTGCTAATAATTTAGGTTTTACAACTCTTGATAACATTATTATAGATGGTAATGATAGTGCTGTTACACTCATCATAAATGCTAATATTGTTCCTATAGGTACTCCTTTTAAGAATAATGCTTCGGCTATTGGAATAGTACCAAAAATATCTGCATACATCGGTATTCCAACTAATGTTGCAAGTATTGGTGCAAATGGATTATCATTTCCTAATATAGATTCTATAACACTTTGTGGTATCCAGTTATGAATAGCTGCTCCTATACCTACACCTACTAATATATATATCCAAACTTTCTTAATTATGTTTTTTACTTCTTCAGTTGCATAATCAATTCTTTGCTTTCTTGTAAGAGATTCTATTTCTCCATCTACATTAGGCATTTCTTTTACATAAGATTGTATTTCACCCTCTAATTTCATGCTGTTTATAATAGTTCCTCCTGCTACCGCAAGAATTAAACCTATAACAACATAAGATATTGCGATCTTACCTCCAAAGAAAGACATAAGTATAAGTAATGACCCTATATCCACTAATGGAGATGAAATTAAGAAAGAAAAAGTAATTCCAAGTGGTAGTCCTGCATTTGTAAACCCTATAAATATAGGAATACTTGAACATGAACAAAATGGAGTTATTGTACCTAATAAAGCTCCTATTGTACTTCCTATAAGTCCTTTAAATCTTGAAAGTATTTTTTTAGTTCTCTCTGGTGGAAAATAACTTTGTATATATGATATTAAGAATATTAATACTGATAAAAGTATAAATATTTTCACAGTATCATATAAGAAAAATTGAACGCTTCCACCAACTCTACTGCTTACATCTAATTTTAGTACTTTTTCAACAAACAAGGTAATTAAATTAGATAACCACTCCATTTTTAAAATTTGACTATTAATCCAATCAAACAACTATCTCACCCCTTATCAAATTTTTTGATTTATAAAATTTATAAAATATAACTGAAATCACTCTATACTTTTTATTATATCAATTTTTTTTGATGTGGCAATAGTAATATCAAAAAAAATTGATATTAGAACTTCAAAAAAATAAATTTTATATTTATTTATATTGCTGAAATAGATCATTTATAACTTCTTTTGATAAAACAGTCTTCAAATTATTTAAATTTATATCATAAAAATTCCATTTACCTTGTGCTGTTTTATTTATTAAGTTAGCATTTAATAATAACTTTAAATGATATGATAATTTAGACTGTGATAAATCAAAAGTTTCTACAAGTTTACAAACACATGTATGTCCATTTTGATTTAAAAAAGCAAGGATACTAAGCCTTTTTTCATCTGATAATGCTTTAAATATATTTTCGTATTCGTTATTAGTCATAATTTAGACCTCCTATATAGTGTGCTTTAGATTAGTTAGTTTTGTATATTTCAAATAATATTAAGTATACTACAATTATAACTTATATCCAACATTGTGAAATCCAAGTTTTTTCATTATATCAAAAAAATTTGATATAAGTATTGTCAAATCAATTTTTTTTGATATAATGAATTGTATAGAAACATCAAGTCTCAAATTTTAAAAATATTATTATCATCTTAGGAGGATTTATAAATGGAAAACAATAAAAACTTAGTAAATGAACAAAACGGTAAAGCTAAAGAAAACTGGTATTTACCATATATGAATCAAAAAACAAAGGGAGAAGATGTTGAAGAAAAACAAAGTCCAGTAGCTATATTCTATTGTGCTGGAGCATCTAATGTTGGACAAGCAACTATGTTATCTGCTGTAAAAGCAGCCAATGAAGTTGGCTATGATAAAGCTGCATTGTTATGTTTAGCTAGTATTTCAGGAGAGCTAAAAAATGTAACTAATGCTGCTAAAGAAAGTAAAGCTGTAATAGCAGTTGATGGATGTCCTATGAGCTGTGCTAAAAAGACACTTGAAATGAAAAATATATCAGTAGACAAAGATCTAATTTTAACTAAAGACTTAAAAATATCTAAAAACTTTGATTTAAACTCTAGTGTAGATTTAGAATTAATAAAAGATGCAGTAGTTAGTGAAGTAAATAAATTCTACTAAAAATAGTTTTTAATTAAAATGCTTGCATTAACATAATGTAAGCATTTTAAATTTATATTTTTTTAAATTTAGAATTGGAGGAGAATATGTTTAGTATTGTAATGTACACTTTAGCTATAAGTTTACTATTAGTATCCTTAATCAAAGATAAAGATAAAACTAAAATAGCTCTAAAAAAAGTTTGGAAATCATTTGAGAATATACTACCACAATTTATAACCATAATAATTTTAATTGGAATACTACTTGTTATATTAGATAAACAAGCTATATCAAATATGATAGGTAATGAAAGTGGACTTATCGGAGTTATAATTGCCGCTGCTATAGGATCAATAACTCTTATACCTGGATTTATTGCATTCCCACTAGCCAAAATTTTATTAGAAAATGGAGCGGGTATAAGTCAAATTGCAGCATTTATTTCTACACTTATGATGGTTGGAATAATAACTATTCCTTTAGAAATTAAGTACTGGGGCAAAAAAGCAACTTTTATTAGAAATATTTTAGCATTTTTATTCTCAATAATTATTGCTATAACAATGGGAGTGATACTATAATGAAAAATTTTTTTAAAAGATATAAATTTGCTATCCTTATGATTTTAACACTAATATTTATGGATACATTTCTCCCACAAAAAGGTAATATAGCTATATCTATGACATTACAAAATGTCAAAGAAATGATAAAAGTAATACCTCCTATATTTATATTACTTGGACTATTAGATGTATGGGTTCCTAAGGAAAAGATGATTAAATATCTGGGTGAAGATTCAGGTATAGTTGGTATTTTGATTGCATTGTTGCTTGGATCAGCATCAGCGGGACCTTTATATGCAGCTTTTCCTATAGCTGGAACTCTATTGAAAAAAGGTGCTAGTTTATTTAATGTATTAATTTTTATAGGAGCTTGGTCTACAACAAAACTACCTATGATTTTATTTGAAGCATCTTCTCTAGGATGGAAATTCACTTTAACTAGGTTAGTGTTAGATATAGTAGTCATATTTACGATTGCATTTACAACTAATTTAATTTTATCAAAATCTGATAAAGAAAAAATTTATTTAATTTCTAAAGAGTAAAATAAAAGGTAGCAATTAAATATAATGTTTTATTATATTTAATTGCTACCTTTTTACATACATGAAAATAATTTTGTTATAAATTGTTAACTCTAATGTTCTTCAAATATATCTTGAATAAATCTTTCAAAATTTTCTTTTTGTGTACATTTATTTCCAATATAAATCTCTTCAGATGTTAATATTTCATTTAGAGTTTTAGGTTTCAAAGACGTCATTGAATAAAATTTATTTCTTTCTATTAAATCTTTTAGTGTTTGTCCTATATAAAAAAGAGATTCATAGTATCTTCCATTAGAAAATCCTAAAGTTTTATAGTAGTATGGGCGTCTACTAGCGAAAAATAAAGATTTAGCAAGCCACCCTTTATTAGCAAATCCATCTATGGTTGTATTACTTAACACAAAATTTAAATAAGGTGTAAATTCAGTAAATTCACCATCTATAGTTTTGATTCCAACAATAGGATACCATAATCCTTTAATTTTTCCATTATTAGTACCTGATGAACTATAAAATGCAAGTGTAACTTTTTCTACTGAATAAAAATATTCAATATCTACATCTATTAATCCTATCATTCTAAAATGTTTAGTGGTATATATATTTACTCTAAAAGTATCTTCATAAATTTTTAATATACCTTTTGAATTTGTCATATTTTTAACCACCTATATATTAATATAATATAAGCCATGTATAAATACATGGCTTATAATAAAAAACTAAATTAGATTGCTGATTATTTTAAGATCATTTTCAATCTCTTCTATACTATTATATTTGCCATCAATACCCATGAGTTTCTTTAAAAAGGTTCTTTCATATTTATTTAAATCTAACTCTTCAAACCATGGCTTTTCGTCTATATCAAGGTTTGAATCAGGATAATATGATGTATAGTACAAATGAATTAAAAAATCACTTAAATACCAATAATCCATTTCTTTTGAATGAGTTTTATTATCTATATATCTAGCTAAGCCAAAATCTATTAGAACTAATTCTTTATTTTTCTTTACTATTACATTAGGCATTCTTATATCTCTATGAACTATATTATTTTTATGCAATATCCTTATAATTGATATAAGTTGGCTAGCAATCATATATATTTCTTCTCTTGTGAATTCATATTCATATCTTACTATTAAGTCTTCAAAGTTATTTCCTTGAATATACTCTAATATATATCCTTGAATATTATTATTTTTAAAAGTTGATAGAAGTTTAGGAAACTGAGGGTTATTTAAATTTTTCAGGATATTTTCTTCATAAAATACTTTTTCAGGATATTTTTTTAGCATATCTTCTTTTAACTGTTTTATTACAACCTTATTAAAATCTGTATCTTGTGCAAGATATACTATTCCATATCTACCTTCTCCAATAATTTTTATTATAGTATATTCATTTATTTTTTCTCCTGGTCTATAATGCTTATCCATTTGAAAACATCTTCAATCATTTTATATTATAAATCTCTACTGTAACTATAGCTGTAGCTATGACTGTAATTATCTCCAAAATCAATATCACTATAGCTGTAGCTATAAGATTTACTATCTTGAGATTGTGATTGACTAGCACTGTAAGAGTTGCTGTTTGATTGATTTGACTTACTATTTGATTGGTTTGAGTTACTATTTGATTTTTTTGACTTTTTATAATAGTTATTTCCTTTACATGATTGTGATCTTAAATATCCCATACTTACACCTCTTCATTAAAATTTTAGAACTACAAATTAATACATAATAATTTATAGTTAATTCATTATATGCAAATTTCTTTAAATTGTCACAAATTGTCACAAATTGTCACAAATTTTTATTTTATAAGTTTTTAGAGGAATAAAAAACATATAAAGTGTAACATTTTTATTTTTAATAGAATATTATAACTTAGATAAAGGGGGGGACAATCATGAATAAACAATTATACTCTATGATAAATATGTTACTATGGGATTTAACTGTTGCTCAGAGAAATATTCAAATATTACATTGGAATATCAAAGATAATAGCTTTATATACATGCATGAATATTTAGGCGAAGTATATGACACTTTAAATCAATATATAGATATTACAGCTGAACAATTGAGATTTAACAATGAATTTCCACAAGGAGATCTTTCAGATGCTATAAAAAATTCCAATATACCAGCTATATCATCTTCGAGAACTTATTCTCATAAAGAGGTAGTATGCCTTTCCATTTCTAATATAATGGCTCTTAGAAATACTGCTCATAAAATAGTTTCTGAGGATTATTCTAGTGAAGAGTCAACTTTTATAAGTGGCTTTGATGAACAAATTTCTTATTACTCAAAAGTGCTCTACTTTTTGAAAAGCTCATTGCTTGAGGATTGTAATTAAATAAATACTAAATAAAAAGTAGCTATTGTAGTAAATTAATATTACAATAGCTACTTTTTATTTATATATTCATCTTTATATTTTTCATAAATTTAATTTTTATATATTAAATATTATTAATATTCATTACAATTGGTAATATCATATAACCATTTCTAAACCACCTGGTTTATTGTGAATACCCATATTATCTATTAATTCTAAGCAAGATTCACTTAATCCTATTAAATTAGTTTCTATACCATTTTTATGGTATTTAATAACAACTTTATCTATGGCATCAACAGCTGATTCATCCCAAACTTTTACATTTGTAAAATCAATATCTATTGATTCTAGTTTTTCATTATAATCAAAGCTATTAATAAATTTAGTAGTAGATGCAAAGAATAATTGACCTTTAACTTCATACTTAATATATCCGTGTACTTTATGTTTTTTAACATTTATCTCAGATATTTTAGATGAAAATACTATAGCACTTATTATTATCCCAACTATAACTCCATAAGCTAAGTTATGAGTTAATAAAACTACTATAACTGTACTTAACATTACTAATGTATCTGATTTTGGAACTTTTGCAATTCTTTTTATAGAACCCCAGTTAAATGTTGATATAGATACAACAACCATAACTGCTGCAAGTGATACTACTGGAATTTGAACTATAAATTCATTTAATAATATTACACAAAATAACATTGCCGTACCTGCTGTAAGAGTAGATAATCTACCTCTTCCTCCATAATTATTATTAATTATGGTTTGTCCTATCATTCCACATCCTGCTATCCCACCAAAGAATCCAGCGACTACATTTCCAAGTCCTTGTCCTACGCACTCTCTATTTTTATCACTAGGAGTATCTGTTAAATCATCAACTAATTGAGCCGTTAACAATGATTCAACTATTCCTACTAATGAGACAGATATTGAATAAGGTAATATTATCATTAAGGTTTCCATGTTAAATAAAACATTTGGTATTAAGAATTTTGGTAATTCGCTAGTTATTTCCCCCATATCTCCTAAAGTTTTAATATCTATATTAAATACACTAACTATTATTGTAATAGTTATTATCGCTACTATTGGAGATGGTACAGCTTTCGTTAACTTAGGTAATAAGTAAATAATCGCCACTCCTATCGCTCCTAATAATAATAATATAGATGGTCCTTTAAAATGGTTTAATTGAGATTGAAGCATTAATATACCAAGTGCATTTACAAATCCAATCATAACTGGCTTTGGTATAAACTTCATTAAATTACCTATTTTTAAATATCCAAGTATAACTTGTATAATTCCTGTTAGTATTGTTGCTGCAAATAGATACTCAACTCCATGATCTCTAACTAAACTAGCAAGTACTAATGCTGTTGCTCCTGCTGCTGCTGAAATAAGTCCGGGTCTTCCTCCAAATATTGAAGTTATAAGTGATATCATAAATGATGCATACACTCCAACCATAGGGTCAACTCCAGCTACTATAGAAAATCCTATTGCCTCTGGTATAAGTGCCATACAAACAACTACACCTGCTAATAAATCTCCTTTAATATTGCCTAACCATTCTTTCTTATTTTGCCTCATAAATGTCCTTCTTTCTTTATTAAATTTTCCGTTATATATTATTTAGACTTAAATGTATATATTATAGAATACTTCTAAATTTGTCAATTTTATAAATCAAGATATTATTTAGCACAAAACTATCATATGGTTTGAATTAAATTCCAAAAACAAAAGAAGCTATAAAATGTAGTCTAATTTTCTACTTTTTATAGCTTCTTTATTTATCTTATCTATTATTTTTTATTTCTTTTTGAATTTTCTTTAAAGCTTTTTTAGAACCTCTTTGTATATCTTTTTCAAGTTTTCTATCTTCATAAGAAGTAAATAAACTATTAATATCGTATCCACTTGGATATAATTCTCCTGCTTTTAAAGAAAGTTCTATTTTCTTTACATTGAATACTAAAAATTCATCTTTATATAAAACTTCAACATTATTGAATTTATCAACCGGTCTATAAATTATTCCAAATTCATCTTTGTCTAGTAATTTAACTCTATCACCTATTTCATACAAAGGTATTTCTTTATTTTCTAGTTCTACCTCTTCTATTTGTGTTACTTTATTTTCCTTAATGACATCTAAATTATAGTCTTTATCATTTATATAATTTTTAGCTCTTTTTAAAACTTTATCTTTTATTCCCATCTTCTTTGAAATAAACAAAGCGTTACTATCTTGAGAACTACCTATAGTAAGCTTATATAAAGGTTCTAATGTATTTTTATCAAACATCATACCTGCATTTTCAAAGTGTGGATGAAGATGTGCAAATCTCTTTATCTCTCCATAGTGAGTGGATGCTACACATATACACCCCATTTGATAAAATTCTTCTAAAATAGAAATCGCAAGACCAGCGCCTTCATTAGGTTCTGTTCCACTTCCTATTTCATCAAATAATACTAATGTAGACTTATTACTTGAACTCATTATTTCTGCTATATTTTTTATATGAGATGAAAAAGTACTAAGTGCATTTTCTATACTTTGATTATCTCCAATATCAACAAATATTTTTTCAAAGATACTCATTTGCGTATCTTCGTGTGCACATATATCAAACCCACATTGTACCATTAGGCTAAGTATTCCTACAGTTTTTAAAGATATAGTTTTTCCACCTGCATTTGGGCCTGTTATTACTAAGCTTTTATATTGATTTCCTATTTCAAAGTTAAGTGGTACAACATTTCCTTTTAATAATGGATGTTTTCCATTTATTATTTTTATATATCCCCTATTATTTACTTTAGGTGTTATACAGTTATTATTTTGACTATACTTAGCTTTTGCAAATACCATATCATACTCTGATATTATTTCCATATTCAACTTAATTTCTATTATTCTTTCAAATACTAATTCTGTTAGATATGATAATATTTTATATTCTTCTATACTCTCTTCACTTCTCAAACTTATAAGTTCTACACTAAACTTAGATACACTACTTGGCTCTATAAAAACAGTACTTCCTTTTGATGAACTATCAAGTACTACTCCATCTACTTCATTTTTATAAGATGCTTTTATAGGTACAACGTATCTATCATCTCTTTTACTTATTATGAATTCTTGAATATATTTTTTATTATTACTTGATGTTAAAAACTTACTAAGTCTTTCTTTTACTTTACCTTCACATACTTCTATATTTCTTCTTACTTTTTTAAGTTCTTTAGATGCATTTGAATCTACTTTATTTCCTTTTATGCTGTATTTTATTTCACTTTCTATGTTTTCACACTCTGTTATATTCAAAGCATAAGAACTTAAAGTTGGTGAATAAAATTCTTTATCTATCATAAATGCTTTTATTTTTTTACACCCTCTTAAAAAGTCTTCTACTTTTATAAGTTCATTTGGGTCAAGTACCATTCCTTTTTCAACTTTATCTATAATAGAAGTTATATTAAATAGCCCTTCTAGTGGTATATGATTACTGTTTAATAATATATTTCTAGCTTCATTATTTTCTTTTAATTTTCTTCTTACTACGTTTATATTTGTACTAGGATTTAGTTTATCTATAAGGTCTTTTCCAAGAGAACTTACACAGTGTATTTTCACCAATTCCTTAAGTTCATTTAACTGTAATTTCTCAAATGTTGTGTTATTCATGTTTATAACCTCCTAAACCTAGCTCACTACTTATGTTGTTTTCTTTTTTTATTTTAGATATTATTTTTCTTATACTAGATTCACATAAATTATATATATTTACTATTTCTTCTAGTGAATAACCATTTTGATATAAGTTAAATATGTCTTTATTCCTATTGTAAATAGCTTCTTTAGTTCCATTTTTTTGTCCCCAAGCTACTTTTCTATTTTCCATAATTGGTATATATATAACATCCCCTTGGATGTATGTTTGTATTTTTTCTAGTAATTCTTTTGGTAGTATATTTTTTGCATTTTTATATTTCAATTTTTAATTCTCCTTTATTTATAAGTTGTGATATCATCAACTCAATAAATAAGGAATTTTTGATTTAAGCTAAACTCCTTATTTATTAAGAAGTACAACTCCCAGCTCTTTATAATTAGTTTTTTTCATAAAACTACACTTCCTTTCAATATTTTCTTCAATTTATATTATTTCATATATTGTAATTTACTTCAATGCAAAACATTATTATAATTAATTTTTCCTATTTACAATTTTTATTTATACTAATTTTTAGTGTTAACAAAATGTGAATATATCCATAATTTATTGTGCTATACTTAAAATCATAGTATTTATCTAAAAAGGAGGATTCACTTTGGAAAATAATCTTGAATTAGAAGAAAGCGAACACTTAGTTGCTAGTTTCATAGGTCATACTGAAGTTAAAAAATCAACAATAGCAAAGAGTGCATTGCTTAACTTAATATGTCCTATAGCTAGAATTTGTAATAACTATAAATTAACAATTACAAACAAAAATCTATATATAGAACAGTTATCTTATGTTATTTTGGGTGGGTTGTATGACACTGTACATACTGATAAATTTGATTTAGATGATATTAAAATATTTGACGTTACTATGACAGAAGACAATCAAGAATTGATAAAGATAGTTAGTGTAAAAGGAAAAGAGTTAGAATTAATAAATTCAAATTCTAAAAATACTAATATTGCTAGTGAAATATCCAAAATACTTAACAAACACTAATAAATTTTTACATTAAAAATGACTATCTTAAACGATAGTCATTTTTGATTTTACTTAGAGCTTTCTGTAATTTGATCTTCAAGTAATCCAAGCTTTTTAGCTACTAGCTTAGTAGTGCTTCCTTGTATTATTAAAGTCATTAAAATTGTCATAAATACTACTGATGAAATAATTTCATAACCTGGTATTTTCATAGCTACTATTATCCCACATAATGCTGCTGGTATTACCCCTGTTTCTCTAACCCACATCATAAATAGCATTTCTTTTTTACTCCATTTTGCATTTCTATCAAATATAGTACAAACTATTACACAGATAGGTCTTGCTATAAACATTAAGCTTAATGCTACTAAAAGTGAAGGTACAAAATACTTTCCTAGCACTGCTAAATCAACTTGACTTCCTAGTATTACAAATATAGACATACGGCAAATATTCCCTAATGTTTCTGCCACATAAAAATCTGCATCGTAAGATGTTTGAGATAGCCAAATTTTAAAGTTCTTTTTATTACCTGTTATTATACCTACTATAAAGCAAGCCATATATCCACTTCCACCAAACTTCGTAGATACTTCATAAGCTATTACTACCGAAAGTATTGATATAATTGGTGCAAAATCTTTAAATATACCATAAGGCTGATCATTCACCAATTTTAAAAGTGCAATTCCTGTTACAATGCCTACTACTACCCCTACTACTACCATTATTCCTAGTTCGTATATATTTGCACTTAGAGAAAATTTCCCAGACAATATTATAGCTAAAACTGCTGATGTAAGTATTGCACCTGTAGCATCATTAAAAGCTGATTCACTTATAACGGTTTGCTTTACTCTATCTTTTATTTTAACTTGATTAAATATAGGAACTAAAGTCGCTGGGTCTGTAGATGCTATTATAGAACCAATTAATAAAGCTGTCATAGCTGATACTCCAAATGTTAAACCAACTATTTTAGCAACTATAAATGCTGATATTGCTACCCCCAATGTTGATAATAAAAATACACTTATCCTAACATCTTTTAAAACTTTTAAACTTATTTCTTTTCCACCTAAATACAATATAAATGCTGAACCAAATGTTAATATCAGTTGATTTTCAACTTGGTACTGACCTATATCTATAAATCTGAAAAACGATGGACCTATTAAAATACCAGCAATTAAAAATAATACTACATCTGGCACTTTTAATATTTCACTTATCTTGCTACAAATAATACCTGTCATGGCTACTACTGCAAAAATTATTAGTAGCGTATTACTTGCTATTGTTTGGATTGATGACTCCATACAAACATCCCCTTATTAATATTTTCTTGTCTTAATAATTATAGCATTAAACTCCAATAATATTATTCCTTGTGTGTTAAATATATTTAACATACTTTATCTTAATAACAATTTAGTTTAAAAATCTAATTTTACTTAATCAAAATCGTTAAATATGTTACAATTGTATATAACAAATTGTTAGGAGTGATTATATCATAAATTCAAATACTAAATGCAAAAGTAGATTATATGCCAAAGAAATCCCTATATTTTCTTCTTTATCAGAACATGAATTAGAGGAAATATTAAATACTATAGACCATTATTGTTTTAAGAAAGATGATATTATATGTTTAGAAGGATATGCTTTATCTAAACTTATTATAATAAGCAATGGAACTATTAAATTATCAAAATCGACTTACGAAGGAAAAGAACAAATAATTCACATACTATCAGTTGGCGAATTTTTTGGAGAACTCAGTTTGTTTAATGATAATTATATTACAAATTTTTCTGCTGTTGCAGTTAATGATGTGCGTATATGTGTTATATCAAAATCAAATATGGATATAATTTTGTCAAAAAATCCACATATAACTTTAAAAATTTTAAATGAAGTAAGTAAAAGATTAATGGAAACTGAAAATCTGGCTGCATGTTTAGCTACCAACGATGTTGATCATAGGATAATATGTATGATACTTGAATTTGTAGACAAATATGGTGTTAATAAAAATGGTGTTATTCACGTTGATATTCCATTAAATAGAGAAGGTATGGCAAGTTATTGTGGCATAACTAGAGAGACTATTAGTAGAAAATTATCTAAATTTGAACAAGATGGGCTTTTCGAGTTTGAAAGTATGAAAAAGTTAATAGTTAAAGACTTAGAAAAAATGAAAAACTTTATGAATTAAAAAAATGGGGTTAATTTTACCCCATTTTATATTTCTAATACAGTATATTTTTCAACAAATTTACATGGATGATATGAAAGCTTAGCTTTTCTTAATCCTTCTATACCTAAATCTTCTTCCCGATTTATAAATTCTACCTCATTAAACTCATTTACTAAAAATTGTTGATTTATATATGGATACAATCCACGTACTATTGGATTTGCTTTTTCTATATGAATAACTGCCATATTATCATTTAACATTTCACCTATTGAAAATGCCTCTAACTTACCATCGACATATATTGCGCCTATTTTTAATTTATCTTTTAATTTCTCATAATTACTAAATAGACTTTGTATAGCTATAAACTCATTTTTAAAATCATCATTATCTTCATCTTCTTTGTTTTCTGACCATGCATTTAAAAGTTCTATGCACTCCTCAAATTGAGTTTTATTTTCTAATTTTTTATATTCAAATCTATTTTCATATTCTTTTAAGAAATAATTTATATGGTTTCTCTTTTTTTGATTTTTTCTTCCTCCTAAAGTTCTTAGGCTCTCTCCGTCATAAACATAGTCAAAATAATCTCGTTCTTCTATATATTCAAAATCACCAGGATAGTTTTCTTTCATAAAATCTACTATTTCCTTAGTTATAGCTCTTAGATGAACTTTTTTATTTTTATCTTTAAAATGATCTAATATAAATTCTATAGCTTTAGGCATATTTTCTTTAGTTGCTAAAGGTAATACCACAAAGTCGTTTCCTTCATATTCACCTGATACTATAGCAAAATCATCTTCTACATAATATAGTGTATTGTATACATTTCTCCACATATATAAAGTAACAAAGCAATATTCACATGCCTCGTAATCTACTAATTCAAAATACGAATCTAATATTTCTTTTGCATCTATTTCTATTGGTTTAAATAATTGTAGTTCTTCTGCTAATTCTAACACTTTAAAATCCTCCGCTTTCTACTTTTCATTAAAATACAGTTATTATTTTATCACTATATTTTTATAAAAAATGTGATGCTAATCAAATTTACCTATTTTTATTAATAATATAAAATAATTAAATACTTTAATCATTATATATTTTCATTTAATTATTTATACCCACAATAATCTAAATTAATATTTTTTTATAAAAAAGTATTATAATTTACTCATTTAATATAAAATATTAAATGTTAGGACGGTGATATAATTGAAAATCGATAAAATAAAAATAACTTTTAATAATGACTTTGAGAAAATCGTTGAAAGAGATAATGTAAAAAATTTTAATTCTTTAGTTGATTGGTTAGATATGTTTAATAATAATGAAAGTGTAAATATTTTAACTATGTTTGGTAAAGAACTAGGTAGTTCTTTTTCTATAGATAAAAATAATATAAAGTCTATAAAAATAATATAATTTAAATACATAAAAAAGCCCTCATAGAAATATTTTCTTTGAAGGCTTTTTATATATTATTTATTATTTACTATTGTTGTAATCGCTTAAAAATTGCTCTATCCCTTTATCTGTAAGAGGATGCTTAGACATTTGACTTAATACTTTAAATGGTATTGTAGCTATATCAGATCCTGCTAATGCACATTCTGATACATGTATTGGATTTCTTATACTTGCTGCTATTATTTCTGTTTGTATATCATGTACTTCAAATATAGTTGCTATTTCACTTATTAATTCTACTCCTCTAGCACCAATATCATCAACTCTTCCTACAAATGGACTTACATAACTAGCTCCAGCTTTTGCTGCAAGTAATGCTTGTTGAGATGAGAATATTAAAGTTACATTAGTTTTTATTTTCTTTTCAGATAACACCTTAACAGCTTTTAATCCTTCTATGCACATAGGTATTTTTATAACTATGTTTTTGTGTAATTTAACTAATTCCATGGCTTCTTCAACCATCTTATCAGCTTCTAAGCTTATTACCTCAGCACTTATTGGTCCATCTACTATTGAGCATATTTCATTTATTACTTCTTGTAAATCTCTACCTTCTCTTGCTATAAGTGATGGATTTGTAGTAACTCCATCTACTATTCCCCAACTATTTGCTTCTACTATTTCACTTATGTTTGCTGTATCTATAAATATTTTCATATGTTTTCTCCCCTTATATTAAATGTTTATTATTTTTGTAAATTTGTTTTTATTATATTAACTATATTTTCACTACTTAATCCATGCTTTTCTAATAATTGTGCTGGTGTTGCTGACTCTCCAAATACATCATTTATTCCTAACTTGATAACTTTAGTAGGAACTGTTTCAGATGTAACACTTGCTACTATTTGACCTAATCCACCTATTACAGAATGCTCTTCACAAGTTAATATAAACTTAGTTTCTTTAGCTGCTTTTTCTATAATTGCTCTATCTATTGGTTTTATAGTAGGCATATGTATAAGTCTTACATTTATTCCTTGTTCTTTAAGAGTTTCACAAGCATTCTTTGCCATAGCACTCATAAGTCCAGTAGATATTATAGTGCAGTCATCTCCTTCTTTTAAACATACACCTTTACCATATTCAAACTTATAATCATCTCCAAATATATCTTCACTATTAAGTCTTCCAAGTCTTATATATACAGGTCCTACATGCTTTGCAGCATATTTTATTATTTCATTAGTTTCTTTTGCATCAGCTGGCACTAATACACTCATATTTGGAAGTGAATTCATTATTGCTATATCTTCTATAGATTGATGAGATCCACCGTCTTCTCCTACTGTTATACCTGCATGAGTTGCTGCTATTTTAACATTAGCTTTTGGATAACATATAGAGTTTCTTATTATTTCAAATGCTCTGCCAGTTGCAAATACTGCGAAAGTACTAGCAAATGGTACTTTACCGTATCTTGCAAGTCCTGCACCCATTCCTAAAAGATTTTGTTCAGCTATTCCTGCATTTATAAATCTATTTGGGTATTCTTTTGCAAAATCTGCTGTCTTTGTAGATTTTGAAAGGTCTGCATCTAATACTACTATATTTTCATTTTCTTTTCCTAATTCAACTAATGCCTTTCCATATGCTTCTCTTGTTGCTAATCCCATTATAAGCACCCCTTTCTCATGTTCTCTAATTCATTTAAAGCTAAATCTCTTTGCTCTATGCTTGGTGCACTTCCATGCCATCCTGCATTATTTTCCATAAAAGATACTCCCTTACCTTTTACAGTGTTAGCTATTATAACTGTTGGTTTTTGCTTTATTTCTTTTACACTTTGTAGCGCTTTTTCTATTTGTTTAAAATCATGCCCGTCTATAGTTATTACATTCCATCCAAAACTTTCGAATTTTTTGTCTAGTGGTTTTATTCCCATTACATCTTCATTATTTCCGTCGATTTGTAATTTGTTGTAATCTACAAATGCTACTAAGTTGTCTAATTTATAATGAGCTGCACTCATTAAAGCTTCCCAAACTAAACCTTCTTGTAATTCTCCATCACCTAAAAGTGTATATATTGTAGAATTAGCATTATCAATTTTTGCACCGATTGCAACTCCTACTGCATTTGATATACCTTGTCCTAGAGAACCTGTTGATACATCAATTGCTTTTATTTTTTTACTATCTGGATGCCCTTGTAGTTTAGATCCTAATTTTCTTAAAGTCATTAATTCTTTTTCTTCTATAAATCCTGCTTCACTTAATGTTGCATATAAAACTGGTGCTGCATGACCTTTACTAAGTATAAAATAATCTCTTTCTTTGCTATCTAAGTTATCCTTATTTATATTCATTTCTTTAAAATATAAATATGTAAGTATTTCTACACCTGATAAAGATCCACCTGGATGACCTGATTTAGATTCTGTTATCATTGTTACTATGTTTTTTCTTATATTTATAGCATGACTTTGTAATTGTTTATACATATAAACTTCTCCTTTAATAATCTAACTTTGCTCACATATTTTTTATATATGAGCAAAATTATTTTAGTTTTATTTATAATAATTATTACCTATAGAGCTACTATTAAGCCTACTATTAAAGCACTTAATAAACTTACAGCAAATCCACCTAGCATTCCTCTAAATGCAAGTTTTGCTAGTTGATTTCTTTTTTCTGGACAAAATACTGATATTCCTGATATACATATACCCATACTTGATATATTTGCAAATCCTGTTAAAGATATTGCCATCATAAGTCCAGTTCTATAATCCAATCCTTTTAATATTTGCCCTAGTTGACCAAATGCAACAAACTCATTTAATACTAATTTACTTCCAAGTAATTGACTAGCTGTTAATATATGTTCCTTTGGTACTCCCATTAATAATCCTATAGGTGCAAATACATATGATAGTATTTGTTCTAAAGATAATCCAACTACCCCTAATATACCATTAACTAATGCAACTAAAGATATTATAGCTATAAGAGATGCACCTATTCCAAGTGCCATGTTAAGTCCATCATTAGCTCCTTGTGATATAGCAGCTATAAGGTTCTCATTATCTCCTTTGTTATCTATTGTTACTTCGTCAGTAGCAACACTTGTCATTGCACATTCTGCAGATGCTAGTGAAGCACTTGTACCATCATTTGATACTGTAACTTGAGAAACTGCATGTACTTTCTCTGGCAGTACAAGCTTTGATACTACTATACTACCTAGAGGTACTAATGATCCTCCTATTAAAAGGTATTCCATAGGTATGCCAAGTCCTGCATACCCCATAAGTACTGTTGCAGACATACTTCCCATACCAGATATTAAAACTAACATTATTTCACTCTCGGTCATACCTCTTAAATACTTTGATACAAGTATTGGTGATTCAGTTTGACCTAAAAACATATTAGCAACGGCTACAAAACTTTCTACTTTACTAGTTCCAAGTATGTTTCCTATCACTCCACCTATTCCCTTAACTACAAATCCTATGATTCCAAGATAATAAAGCGCAGCTACTAAAGCTGATATAAATATTATATTTCCTAATACTTGTATTCCAAATATCATTCCTGTTGGAGCTCCTGCATCAGCTAGCGGTCCAAATATAAAAGTTAAACCTTGTGAACCATAATTTAATACTTTAGTTACAACATCTGATACTTTTTGTAATGCCATTCTTCCAAGTGGGAATTTGACTAATAAAAATGCTAAAGCAACCTGAATTACTAAGGCTTTTAATATCATTTTTTTATTAACTTCTTTTTTGTTAGATGATAACAAATATAACGTTCCTAATAACAGTACTATACCTAATATATTTAATGCTATTGATGCTATTGATGTTTTTGACATTTCTTCACCCTCAATTTTCATATAATGATTTAATTAATTGTGCTAGTTTAATTAACTAGCGCAGTTAATTAGGTTTATTTTTTTAAATTATTATATTTTATTAACTATACTTTTTACTAAACTTAAGAATTGTTGTTTTACTCTTTGTGTAGTTTCTATTACTTCTTCATGATTTAGTGGTTGGTCTAATATTCCTGCTGCCATATTAGTTATACAAGATATCCCTACTACTTTTAATCCACTATGAGAAGCGACTATTACCTCTGGTGCTGTAGACATTCCTACGGCATCCGCCCCCATTATTCTAGCCATTTTAACTTCTGAAGGAGTTTCATATGTAGGCCCTGTAAAGAACGCATATACACCCTCTTTTACGTTAATGTCTAATTCTTTCGCGCATTTTCTTGCAAGATTTATATACTCTGGAGTATATGCACTAGACATATCTGGGAATCTTGGCCCTAATCTATTATCATTTGCTCCTATCAGAGGATTAGTTCCCCCTAAGTTTAAATGATCATTTATTATCATTAAATCCCCCGGTTTGAAAGATTTATTTGCTCCACCAGCCGCATTAGTTACAAATACTGTTTCTACTCCTAGTGCTTTCATAACTCTTACTGGGAAAGTTGTTTCTTGCATAGCATATCCTTCATAAAAATGGAATCTTCCTTGCATAGCTACTACGTTCTTTCCTTCTAATTGTCCTATAACTAATTGACCCTTATGACCTTCTACTGTTGATACTGGGAAATTAGGTATTTTATCATAGCTTATTTCTACTGCATTTTCTATTTCGTCTCCTAAAACACCAAGCCCTGATCCTAGTATAAGACCAATTGTAGGTTTTATATTAGTTTTTGATTTTATGTAATTTGCACTTTCTACTATTTTATTAAATAAATTTTCCATATTTTCCACCTCATATTTATTATTGTATTTTATCTAAAAACGATTTCCCGATTTCGAAATTGTAATTATCTTTTTCTTCATTAAAGTTATCTAATATAGTTATACCTAAGTCTGCCATACTTTTTAATGTTGGTATTTCTTTTGGTTTAGTTAATGATTTACTATAAGCTAATACAGGTACATACTCTCTAGTATGATCAGTGCCTTTAAAAGTAGGGTCATTACCATGGTCTGCTGTTATTATCAAAAGATCATCTTCTTTAAGTTTTTCGATAAGAATTCCTAATTGAGAATCAAATTTCTCTAATGCTCCCTTATATCCTTTAGCATCTCTTCTGTGCCCATATAATGCATCAAAATCTACTAAATTTAAGAATATTAAACCTCTGTGAGATCCCTCTTTTGCAATCTCTATAGTTTTATTCATTCCATCTTCATTACTCTTTGTTTTTATACTCTTTGTTATTCCTTGATAAGAGTATATATCTCCTATTTTACCAATACCAACTACATTTAAATCTTTCTCACAAAGTGCATCTAAAATTGTTTTAGTTGGTGGCTTTAGAGCATAGTCTTTTCTATTTGAAGTTCTTGTAAAGTTTTCTTTATTAGTTCCAATAAACGGTCTTGCTATTATCCTACAAACTTTATATTCTTCTTTTAAAGTAATTTTTCTTGCTATTTCACAAACTCTATATAATTCTTCAAGTGGTATTATCTCTTCATTAGCAGCTATTTGTAAAACGCTATCCGCAGATGTATAAAGTATTAAGCTTTTAGTTTGTATATGCTCTTGTCCTAAGTTTTTTATTATTTCTGTACCTGATGCTGAAATATTTCCTATAAATTTATGGCCAGTCTCTTTTTCAAGCTCATCTATAAGTTCCTTTGGAAATCCTGTGTCTGTAAATACTTTAAAAGGCTTTTTTATAAGTATTCCAGACATTTCCCAGTGGCCTGTTATTGTATCTTTCCCTTTAGATAACTCCCCACATTTAGTAGTATATGCTATTTGATTATCCGTAGGTTTAACACCTTCTATACTTGCTATATTACCTAGACCCATTCTTTGTAGGTTAGGAAGGCTAAGCCCTCCTGTTGATTTTGCTATATTGCAAAGAGTATTAGCGCCTAAATCGCCATACTCTTTTGCATCTTCTAGTTCACCTATGCCTACTGAGTCTAATACAGTTAAAAATACTCTATTAAACTTTTTCATTTTTAGTACCCCGCTACTTCTTCATTATTTATCATTTTTATTATTGAGCTTGTTCCAAGTCTTGAAGATCCTATTTTTATAAACTCTCTAGCTGTATCAAGATCTTTGATTCCACCTGCTGCTTTTATTAAAACGTCTTTACCTATATTTTCTTTAAATAATGCTAAATCTTTAGCTGTTGCTCCACCAGTACTAAATCCTGTAGAAGTTTTTATAAAATCAGCTTTTGCATTAGTTACACATTTGCACATTTCAATTTTTTCTTCTTCATTTAAAACACAAGTTTCTATTATAACTTTTAATATTTTTTTTCCACAAGCTTCTTTTATAGATTTTATCTCTTTTGTTATTTCTTCAAATTTATTTTCTTTTAGCATACCTAAGTTTATTACCATATCTATTTCATCTGCACCATTTTGTATAGCATCTTTAGTTTCAAATACTTTTACAGCAGTAGTGTTGTATCCATTTGGGAATCCTATTACTGTACAAACTTGCATTTTATCTCCTACAAATTCTTTAGCTTTTTTTACAAATGATGGTGGTATACATACAGATGCTACTTCATATTTCATTGCATCTTCACATATTACTTTTATATCTTCCCAAGTAGCTGTTTGTTTTAATAAAGTGTGGTCTACTGTACTTAAAATTGTTTTGTTATCCATAACTAATCTCCTAAGTCTTTATATTTAATTATATTATTTTATGTATTATAGAAGCTTTTTCTGGTTTTTCAGCTTTTATCGCATAAGCACTTTGTAATTCTTCTTCAGCTTTTTCAAATTTATCTTCATCACTTGAATATAGAGTTGCTAATACGTCTCCTACTTTTACATAGTCTCCTATTTTCTTCTCTAATATTATTCCAGCTCCGTAGTCTAATTCATCGTCTTTTGTATGTCTTCCAGCTCCAGTAAGTAAAGATGACACTCCAACACTTTCTGCATTTAATTCATATACATATCCTTCTTTAGTTGCCTTAACTTTATGAGTTAAAGGTGCTATTTCAAATAACTCTGAATTATCTATAACACTTGGATCTCCATCTTGAAGAACTACTAATTGTCTTAACTTAGCTAAAGCACTTCCGTCTTTTAATATTCCTTCTAACTTAGCTCTTCCTTTTTCAACATCTGTTTCTATATTTCCAAGCATAAGCATTTGTGCTCCTAACTGTAAGCATAATTCTCTTAAATCATCTGGTCCTTCACCTTTTAATATCTCTATAACTTCTTTTATTTCAAGTGCGTTTCCTATTGCATATCCTAATGGTTCTCCATTTAATGTTATTGCAGCAGATGTATTTCTTCCTACACTCTTACCTATGTTTACCATAGCAGTTGCTAATTTTTCAGCATCTTTTGCTGTTTTCATGAATGCACCTTCACCATACTTAACATCTAGTACTAT
The DNA here is from genome assembly GCF_030131845.1 of Romboutsia sedimentorum. GTDB lineage: Bacteria > Bacillota > Clostridia > Peptostreptococcales > Peptostreptococcaceae > Romboutsia_D > Romboutsia_D sedimentorum. The sequence goes on from NZ_JASKYM010000001.1 coordinate 196,389, forward strand.
TGCATCTGCTCCTGATGCTATTTTTTTACTCATTATACTTGCAGCTATTAAAGGTATACTATCTACTGTTGCTGTAACATCTCTTAATGCGTATATTTTTTTATCTGCTGGAACTAAGTTTTGAGTTTGACCTGCTATAACTAATCCTGCGTTTTCAACCATATCTTTAAATTTATCTTCTTTAACAGATATATTAAATCCTGGTATAGATTCTAATTTATCTAATGTTCCACCTGTGTGACCTAATCCTCTACCTGATAATTTAGCAACCTTACCACCTGCTGCTGCAACCATTGGTACTAATATAAGAGATGTTTTATCTCCAACCCCTCCAGTACTATGCTTATCAAGTTTTACTCCATCTATCATACTTAAATCTACAACATCTCCTGAATTTACCATAGCCATTGTAAGATTTGCTGTTTCTTCTGTAGTGAATCCATTTAAATATATTGCCATTAATAATGCAGATGCTTGATAATCAGGTATTTCGCCATTAGTATATTTTTCTATAAAAAATTCTATTTCTTCTTTAGATAATTCTTTTTTGTCTCTTTTTTTAGATATAATATCGTATAGTCTCATTTTAATTTTCCCCTTATCTTTTAGCTTTTATATTTATTATTTATAATCCATGTATCTAACCCTTCATAAGTTGAAGGTATTACAATCTCTTTATTTATTACAGATGTTTTTATTTTTTCTACAGTTTCAATTATTTTTGAATCTATTTTTACATTAGATCCTTCTATTTCATAACCAATAACGTTTTCTTTAAGACCAAGCTTATGTACCCCTGGGCTCCATGTATAATTTTTGATGCCCTCTATCTCTTTATAAATTATTTCATTTGCGTATCTAGTTGCTGTTGATACTATGTAATCTGGGTCAAAAAAATTTTGATTCCCATCAACTCCAAAAGCATATCTATCAGCTTCTTTTGCCGCTGCAAAAACTCCAAATCCTGATTCTCCTGCTAGTTGTTGAATGTATTGTGCTCCTTTTTTATACATTAGGAGTGCAATTTCTTTTGCCTTTGCTGGGTTTGAAAAATCATCAACTACAGCTACCATTGTTTTAATATCAGGATTTATATATCTAACTCCAGCTTCAAATCCAATAGCACCTTGTCTTAAATGCTCTAAATCTTTACCTAATATAACTCCTACCACTGGTTTATTTTTTTCTTGTTTTGAATTATTTGTAATAGATAGCCCTGCTATAACTCCATTTAAAAACGTTTGCTCAGACCAACTTGTACATATAGAGCTCACATTTGGCAACTCTATATTAGAATCTATCAATGTGAATTTTTGATTTGGAAATTCTTTTGAAATTTTAATTATTGCCTTTTCTTGTTCTCCTCCAACTGAGATGATAAGATCATACTGTTTAGTCTTTGCATATTCTCTTCCTAGTGTTTCATAGTCATCTTTGGTTTTCGATTGACAATAATCAAATTCAATTCCAAGTTTTTCTTGTGCCTTTAAGATACCGTCATAGCATAAATCATTAAATGCTTTATCTCCTAATCCAGCTTCATTAAAAATAATTCCAACTCTTATGAGTTCCTTATTCTTAACTTCAAATCTATTTTGATTATATTTGTCCAAACAAGCAATTACTATAATTAATACCAGCGTAATTAATAGCATTATTTTTTTATTCTTTAATGTCATTATTTGCCTCCTATGTCTATACATAGCAAAGTAGCCAATTTGTTAATTATTTTCTTCTGCTTTACTAATATTATATTTGATTAAACGTTTTCATTCCATGTACACTATTGATAAGTAATATAATAATATTGATATTTTTAGCCTTATAAAACTCATAATTATGAAAAATATTGATATTTTTGAATTATTTTGACATATTATAGGTTTTTTAACTTTTAATATCGATCTTCCTCTGGAGATATACCTTTATGTTTTTTATATGTTTTTGAAAAATATCCTGGATTGCTATATCCTACCTCTATTGCTATTTGAGATATTTTCATATCTGTATTTTTAATAAGATATTGTGCTTTTATCATTCTATAATTGGTAAGATAAGTACTAAAATTTTCTCCTACTTCTTCTTTAAATAACCTTGAAAAGTATTCATGCGATAAATATACTTGTTTTGATATATGATTTAAGGATATATGTTCTTTATAATTTGATTCTATATATTCCATAGCTTTTCTTATTGCCTTTGAATACTTATTTTCATTGCTATCTATTTGCAAATCACTTTCTTTAGTACAAAGGTTCTCTTGTTGCTTTATTATCAGGTCTTTACTCTCTTTTATAGTTTCATAAATTTTGCTAAGAACTTCATTTAGCTCTTTCGGTCTTATATCTGACTTTATTAAATATTCATAAACCCCACAGCTTATAGCTTCTTTAGCGTAAGAAAACTCTGCATAGTTAGTCAACAGTATAATAAAAACATCTGGAATTATTTTTTTAACTTCTCTACTAAATGTTATTCCATCCATAATAGGCATTTTTATGTCACTTATAATAACTTGCGGTTTTAGCTTTTGTGCTAATTCATATGCTTCTTTTCCGTTTGTTGCACTAGCTAATACATTAAAATCTTTAGAAATATTTGAAATAGTATATACTATCCAATCTCTTATAGGTGCTTCATCTTCTACTACTAATATATCTAACATACGTCCTCCCTCTAGTTAGGTAGTATAAAAGTCACTTTAGTTCCTCTACCTTCTATACTGTCTATTTCTAAGCCATAATTTATTCCATAATTTAGTACAATTCTTTCATGTACATTTATAACTCCTACTCTGTTTACACTTGCTTCTTTTTTTAATACACTTTCTACTTTATCCTTAGACATACCTATCCCATTGTCATTTATTATGATTCTTATTCCCTCTTGTGTTTTATATCCAGCCAAACTTATTCTCCCTTTGTTGTTTTCTTTTTCCATACTATATAAAATAGCGTTTTCTACAATTGGTTGTAATATGAAAGAAGGTACATTAAAATCATTTATTTCATCATCTATTTCATAAGTAATCTCAAAACAATCAGGATATCTCATTTTTTGAAGTTCCACATAATTTTTAATGTTTTCTATTTCATCTTCTAATCTAATCATTTCACTAGATTTTGGTAGTATACTTCTTAATAATTTTGTGAATCTATAAAGCATTTCTTCTGCTTGTTCAGTTTTATTCATAGATATTAAAAATCTTATTCCACTTAAAGTATTATAAAGAAAGTGAGGATTTATTTGAGCTTGTAGAAAGCTTAATTCTGCTACTCGTTTTTGCTTTTCATATTTTTTTATATTTTCAATTGAAGAGTCAAGCCACATTACCATGCTGTTAAATGATTTTTGTAACTGACCTATTTCATCACTTCTATCTACATCTACTTTGGCTTTTAAATCACCATACATTACTTTATCCATTTTATTTTTTATCTCAATAATTGGTTTTGTTATCCATACAGAAAGTGTATAACTAATTATTAATGCTATGATACTTACTAATACTATTATAAATACAGTGCTATTAACTACTTGATTTGATACTTGTTTCATAATATTTAGAGGTACTTCTTGTATTATGCTCCATCCATATTCATCAATATTAGATATGATTTCCATATTGTTTTTAGTAACACTATAATTATCGCTATTTTGTTTTATAACATGCTGATAATTAGTTCCTATCAATCGTTTATCTTTGCTAGATATTATTTTTTCATTTGAATCAACTATATAAATAGATGTTCCATAGTCTAGCATATCTGAATATCTATCATAGAGCATAGTCTCACTTATATCCATTATTAATATGCCTAGTGTTTCATTAGTTATTAAATCTTTTATAAGTCTACCCATTTTAAATATATTTTTGTATGGTCCTATACCATTTTCATCTTTATATGTATTTATAAGTACTGTTTTTCCATTAGCTTTTACAATTTCATCATACCATTTTTTATTTTTTATATTTTTAGTATCGTATTTAGTTTTAGAATATGTACTATAAGTTAGTCCATTTTCACCAATTATGTATAGTTCTGGTTTCATATTAAATTTGCCATACTTCCAAACTTGATCAACTAGCAATCCTTCTACATATGAGTTTTTTTCTTTGATAATATCTTTATCACTTTTAAATTCGCTCTCTGGGGTCGATAAAATATCTGTTAACCTATTATCTACTACAATATTGTCCCCTATAGTTTCTACATTTGATAATAATATTGAAATATTGTTACCAACTTCTTTTAAAACTTGGCTTCTCATTTCATACATTTCTTTTTGTATTATTTTATTAGTATCATTTATTACCCAAATACCGATTAGTCCTGATATTAATAATATAAGTACAAATATTATTACAAATAATTTCATAGTAATACTATTTCTTCTTATTTTCATCACCTTCCTACATTTGTTCATTTTTTAATGATATCAATTATTAAATAAATTGTAAATTTTTATTTTACATAGGTTTTGGATTTTTTTACAAATAAAATCCCCAAAGAAATTCTACTCTTGGGGATTTTTATAATATATATATAAATTATTATTTCGTTTCTAGAGTTGTTCCAGTAGAACCAAATCCACCTTCTCCTCTAACTGTAGTGCTTACTTCTTTTACTTCTTTAAAAGTGCAATAGAAAACTTTTCTTAAAACACCTTGTGCTAATTTAGTATGCTTTGGTATAGTTATTTCAAAGTCTTCTTCATTTTTAAACATTATACCTACTTCGCCTCTATAATCCATATCTACAGTTCCCTCAAAAACTGTTATATCTGCATTATTTCCTGAAGTTGTTGGAACACCTTTTACAGTTATTCCTGATTTGTTTTTTATTTGAATTCCCCATCCTATTGGTGTTTCAAATATTAAACCAGTTTTAGCTACAGCTTTTTTCCCAGGTGCTACAGTTATTTCTTCACATGTAAATAAATCAAACCCACTATCACTATCATGCGCGAATTTTGGTAATACAGCATCTTCACTTGTTCTTTTTACGTTAATTATCATTATTAATTTCTCCTCTTAACCGATCTCATACAATATTATATCATTTTGCTTCAAAGATTTATTTACATCTATAACTCTTTGATTTGAAGAGCCCCTTAACATAATGGCTAGGCTTTTTTTATCTTCCTCAAATTTCCCGTCAACTAATACATCTATATATTTTAATATTTCCTTTTGAATTTCATTAAAATTTTCTACTGTATATCCAGTCCATAAATATATTTTTTTATCAGGATAATATTTTTTAAATTCTTTACAAAGATTTATTACACCTTCTACATTTTGAGAACATAAAGGCTCTCCACCTAATATAGACAAATCTCTTTTTATCTTGTTTTTATCTATACTATCTAAAATATACTTTAAATCATCTTTTGTAAACTCTTTTTCAATATTAAAATCCCAAGTTTCACTATTAAAACAGCCTCTACAATGATGTGGACATCCTTGTGTCCAAAGAGACATAGTTATTCCAAGGCCATTGGCTATGTCATTATCTTTTATCTTAGAAAACCTCAATATAATCCACTCCTAATCTTATAGATGTAACACTCTTTGTGCAATTTCTTGAGTACGTCCTTTTCCCCACATACTAGAACCAATATAACCACAAGTTCTTCTCATAACTTGCATTTCTTCTTTCTTTTGATTTCCACAGTTTGGACAATGCCACTCTAAGTTTTCATCTAAAGTTATTTCGCCTTCATATCCACATTTAAAGCAAACGTCTGGCTTAGTGTTTATTTCAGCATATTGTATGTTGTGGTAAATAAAGTTTATTATTTGTTCTACTGCTGATAAGTTTTTACTCATATCAGGAACTTCTATATAACTAATGCATCCACCTAAAGATATATCATGGAATTGCGATTCAAATTTTAATTTTTCAAATGCATCTATTTCTTCACAAACATGAACATGATAAGAATTTGTATAATACATTCTATCGGTTACATTTTCTATTTCTCCGAATTTTTGCTTATCTATTCTACAGAATCTTGAAGTTAAACTCTCACCTGGAGTTCCGTATAATCCAAATCCAAGTCCACTTTCTTTTTTCCATTTTTCACATGTGTTGTTTAAGTGATTCATTACTTTTAAAGCAAGTTCTTCACCTTCTTTAGTAGTATGTGAAATTCCAAGCATTGCTTGTGTCATTTCATATATTCCTACATATCCTAGTGAAAGTGTTGAATATCCATCTTTTAAAAGGGAATCTATCTTTTCACCTTTTTGAAGTCTAGCTATTCCACCATGTTGCCAATGTATTGGAGATATATCTGATGTTGTTCCAAGTAAAAGATTATGTCTAACCATTAAGGCCTCTTTACAAAGTTCTAATCTCTCTTCTAATATTTCCCAAAACTTTTCCATATCTTTATCTGCAGTTAAAGCTACTTGTACTAAATTTAAAGAAATTACGCCTTGATTAAATCTTCCATACCATTTATAATTTCCAAATTCATCCTTATATGGAGATAAATGACTACGACATCCCATTGGAGGGAACGTATTTCCTTCATAATTTTTTTTCATTATCTTAGCACTTTGATAATCCGGTACTAATCGCTTAGTATTACAAACTGCACACAGTCTTGTAATATAGTCATATTTTCCGCCTTCTAAGCAGTTATGTTCATCAAGTAAGTAAACTAACTTAGGGAACTCTTCTCCTATTACTTGTCCCTTATAGTTTTTCATACCTTCTAGTCTTTGTTTTATCATTTCTTCACATATTAAAGCCATTTCTCTTTCATACTCATTACCTTCTTCAATTTCTAGGTAAATTGTTGAAAATGGACTTTGACCATTAGAAGTGTGAAGTGTTGATAATTGATATCTAATAGTTTGTATTCCCGATTTTAATTCTTCAAGCATTCTATCTTCTGCTAATTCATGAGATACCTCTTTTGAATACTTTTCAATATATTTATTAAAATATTTTTCATACGATACTTTTAAGAAAGGTGCTATATGCTTTATAGTTATAGAGTTTCCACCGTATTGACCACTAGCAATTTGTGCTATTATCTGTGTAACTATAGTACAAGCTGTTGAAAATGATTTAGGTGACTCTACTAATTTATTATTTATTACTGTTCCATTGTTTAACATATCTTGTAAGTTTATTAGCATGCAGTTGTGAATTGGTTGCATTGCATAGTCCATATCATGGTAATGAAGTACTCCCTCATCATGTGCATGTACTATATGTGCAGGTATTGTTTTTCTTCTCGCTATATCTTTTGATACTTCTCCAGCTACTAAATCTCTTTGAGTTGAAGCTAGTACACCATTTTTATTAGAATTTTCATTTAAAACATCTTCATTACTTTTATCTAATAGTCCTATTATACTATCATCAGTAGTGTTTATTTCTCTTTTAAACGATTGTACTGCTCTATATCCTTCATAAGCCTTTGCTGTTAATTCATGTCTATATCTTATTAATTTTTCATATACCATGTTTTCTATTTGGCACACAGTTGGTGAAGATTGATTTTCTAGGCAGTTAATTTCTATCTTATCAGATATTTTTTGTGCCACATCTTCTTCATATATTCCACTTCCATATTTCATAGCTTTTAATATAGCCTCTTTAATTTTATCTTTGTCAAACTCAGCAACACTATTATCTCTTTTTATCACGTTTAATTTTTTAACCATAATGTTTCTCCTTCTTTAATATATTATATACACTAAAATTTTAATTTTTTTGGAATTTCATGTAAAAATATATCATATTTATCTCTAAAAGCTATTGACTTTTTTAATTTTATTTATTCAGTTTTTAAAGATTAAATTACTATATGTAGTAGTACAACGATTATTTTATACTATATATAGTAGACTATCAAGGTTTTTTTAAGAGCACAAAATATATTTTTTTGTCAATACTTGAATAAGGTTTTCACAGTTTTATTTTTACAGTTTTTCTTTTAAAAAACAAAAGTCAGTAAGAATTTTATTTTTACTGACTAGCTTTTTTTATTTAATAACTCTTTTGAAATAATGCCAATTATTCCAAACACAAATCAATTCCCAACCTTCTTTTCCATAGTTATTTAAACTATCAGATACTTCCTCAGGTTTACCCCATATTGAAACATATTTATACTCGTACATATTAATAATAACTCCCCCTTAAATTAAAGTAGTTATTATTTTATATTTTAGCTTAGCTTGTCTTTATACATATTAATTTATTAAATAGCTAATATTACTTATAATATATTTAAAAAGTGTCTTTTTTTTATACTCTTAATATAATTATTATTAACACTAATTTTATAAATATCATAATATAACCTAGCGTTAAAAACTTAATAAATTAGGAGGTAATTAAATGACAATTCCTGCCACAAAATCAATTCTAGATGTTAAATCAGGTAATATAATAAGTCAATACTCAAAAGATAAAATTGTTCTTTTGGGCATATATACTTCTGATAATGACCCGTATCCAAAGGAAATAGAAATTCTATTAACCCCAGAAGACGAGAACTTAGCCCCTATATCAACTATTTTTCCATATAGTGGATCTTATCTGCAACTATTCATAGCAAATTTTACTGGAGACAATAAATCTGAAATAATGGTTAGAGGTATACTTGAAGGTATTGGTAATTATGATATTGCGGTAGTTTATAAACATGAAAATAATAAATTAATAGAAATATTTGATCAAGGTAAGTTCTGTGAGCGTAATGTTTGTATTGCTAACTACTTTGATGATTACAAAGTCTTTATAAATTATGATACAAAAAAATATTCAATAGATTTATCATCAAGACCACGAGAATATCTAGACCAAATATATTCTCCATCAGGTATTGTTAATGTAAGTGATAGTCCAACGATAGGCGACCCAAGTTCGGTTTATCCAATAAAGCAAGTGACTAATACTTACTATAACCTTATGGTAAAGCAAAAGGTTATTGGCCTATCAGATTCAGATATTTTAGGTGTAATTCAAACTTTAGTAAAATTAACAGGTTCTAAATGCGAAAATGTTTATAAAGGTTTATTATTATTTCCACATCCAACTAATCATAATAACAAAAGACAATATAAAAATAATTTCATAAAAAAGAAAACTAATATAACTTAAAAATATACTTATTTTATTTCAAATAAAAAAGGAGTCTTATTTAGACTCCTTAATCTTTTACATATTCTAATATATCTCCGGGTTGACAATCTAATATTTCACATAACTTCTCAAGTGTTGAAAATCGAACTGCTTTTGCTTTATTATTTTTTAAAATTGATAAATTAGCCATAGTTATTCCCATTTTTTGAGAAAGTTCAGTTGAACTAATTTTCCTCTTGGCCATCATTACATCTACGTTTACTATAATTGGCATGATAAATTTCCTTTCTATATTGTCTTATCATTCTCATCTTTTATTTCAATGGCAGTTTCTAAGAGATTTGCCAGTATTAAGCATAAGAATCCTATAAAAACAGCTATAAAACTTACTAAAAAAATTGGTGTTATATAACTAATTGGTAAATATAAAAACTCACTATAAAATGCTGTAAAGTTTTTCACGTATAATACACACCCTATAAACAATATTACTTCAGTAAATGTGCATATAGCAATACTTTTTAAAGATTTAATGTTTTCTATTGAAAACGGATTATTATTTTTAACAAACTTAGAAACATTTTTTAATTTAAATAAAGCTATAACATAAGGAACTGCACATATGTATATACAAGCATAAGTAATCATTACTATATTATTTTCACCTGATAATATTTGGAATCTACTTTTAAAATATGCAGTTGTAACAAGCGGTGTAGCTAAAAGTGCTAACAATGTAAGTACTATGCCTACTATTACAATAGAATGTAGAATTTTAGAAATCTTATTTTTTTTCATCTTTTCACCTCGTAATTATTTTTTTATTATCATTATAGCATAAATATTTATTGTTTAGAAATAAATATTTATTTTTATTTTATAAATAATCATTTTATTAATTATCTACATCAAAAAAATTCCCCTTAGTTTTAAGGGGAATCTTAATTTTATTCTTTTATTAACTTTAACACAACTTGTTGTAGAGGAACTATTGCACTAGTATTCCATTCTTGTATAATATACTTAACCTTTAAATAGCACTCTCTGATTTTTCAAGTTTAGTCTTTTTAAATAAATACAAGCTTATTATTAAGAGTATTATACTAATAGCAAGAAGACCTATAAATGTTAAAACATTTAAGTTAGGATTAAAGATAGTTAGGTTTTCTACTGACTTTATTAATGTATTTTTAGGATAGTGCATTGCAAGAACTACTAATCCATTATTTATAAAATGCATAAGCATTGATACAAAAATAGATTCTGATTTATAAACTGCAAATGCAAAACTTATTCCAAGTATTGCTGTTGGTATTATTCTTATAAAGTCTATATGCATAAATCCAAATAATATCGCACTTCCTATGATAGCCATCTTTACACCTTTTTTACTTTTGAAAGATGTAAAAATAAATCCTCTAAATAACATTTCTTCACATATAGCAGGCATAAGAGCTATTACAATCAAGTTTATCAAAAACTTTTCTTGATATAGGGCATTATTTAAATTTTCTATTATCTCCATATTTTGCGGGAATACATGTAGCAATATCTGAGAACTTAAATTAACTAAAATATATGCACTACCCCAAAGTAATATTGCGCCTATAATATGTTTTATTTTAGGTATCTTTATACTAAATATTTTCTTAAAATCTAATTTTATATAATATGCAAAAATTAATGGCAATCCTATTATCATAATTTGAGTAATTGCTAATCCACCTAATCCAAGCTTCATTTGAACTATAGAACCAACGTATATAAGAAGTACTAAACTTATTGCATATAAAATTACACCATCACTTACACTTGGCATATTTCCTTTTTTAATGTTTGATCTTTTTTCTAAGAATGAAAAACTTGCTTTATTTCCAAATAATATTTCTTCTGAATCAAACATTTTAGATAAAAGCATTACTGATAAAATAACAAAAGCAATATTTGAAACTAAAACTAAAGCTACTAATCCTAAATCGCTCTTAAAAGATAATACGCTCTTTATAAGTAGCGATATGTTTACTACTGGTATTGTTGCTGTAAATTTATCTAATTCTATATTTGGTACCATTGATACATAAGATGGTATCATAACTAATAACATTATTGGTGTCATATAATTTTGTGCATCTTTAAAACTTTTTGCTAATGAACATACGCACATACTTATCGCTGATACAACCATTGCAAATATACAAACACATATTATAGTTATTATAATTGGGAAAATCAACTTATTTAAGTCTAAACTTCCAACTCCTAGTTCCGAAGCTGCTAGACCACTAGTTGTAACTAAATAAATCAAAGTAAGTGCTATTGATAATAAGTTGAAAATTGCAGTTACAATGGCGCTAAATGATACTGCCATATATTTACCCATAACAAGTTCTAAGTTTGATATAGGAAGTGTTAAAAGAGTTTCTAGAGTCCCTCTTTCTTTTTCCCCTGCCATAACATCTATTGCAGGATATATAGCTCCTAGCAATATCCCAATTATTAAAATAAACGGAAGTATTTGACCTAACATATGACCTGCTAATTCTTCATTTTTAGCAATATCTATATTTTTATAAACTATAGGCTCTAATGTTTGTTTTACGTCTAATCCTTTTTCTTTTAAATTTTCATTTATTTTTTCTTGTTTATAATCTTCAAAAACTTTCTCAATTCTCTGTATTGCTGTATTTGAATCTGATACTGATGAATTTGTGTATATATTATATTTTTTGTTATCTTCTTTTACTTCTATGTAAGCAACTATACTTTCATCATTTATTGCTTTTTTATAATCTTTAACTTTTACTATTTTTAGTTTTCCACTTTTTTCTTTTTCATTTTTTTGATCATTATCATTAATCATAGATACTAACTGTGAGTCTGCATTTCCTTTTATTGCTATTGGTAATTCTTTCTCATTCATGCTATTTGTAGACATCGTCATAACTTGAGTAAGTAAAATCATCATAATTGGATATAAAATAACGGGAAGAATTATCATCATAAAAAGTGTTTTTTTATCTCTTAATATGTCTAGCATTTCTTTTTTGAAAATATATTTAACTATTTTACTTCTCATAAAGCTCTCCTCCTTTACTAGCAAGGCTTATAAAAGCATCTCTTAAATTTGTTGTTTGAGTGTCTTCTTTTAATTTTTGTGAAGTACCATTTGCTATTATTTTACCTTCATGTATCATTAATATTTTGTCACATAATGTTTCTGCTTCTTCCATATAATGAGTTGAGTAAATGACAGTTTTTCCTTTTTTCTTTTCATTTTTCATAAACTCTATTATTGATTGACTACTAATTACGTCTAACCCTAGAGTTGGTTCATCAAATATATATACTTTTGGTGAATGTATAAGGCATCTAGCTATTGATGTGCGTTGTGTTTGTCCTGTTGATAAATTTTCAATTCTATTGTCTATAAAGTTTTTCATATCCATTACTTCACTTACGTCTTCTATGCTTTGTTTTAATTTTTCACTTGGCATTTCATATAAATTTCCAAATGTAGTTAAAAGCTCTCTTGGTGAAATTCTACCATATAATTTAGTGTTTCCTGATAAGTATCCTATCTCGCATTTTGCAGCATTTTTATCAATAGAATAATCATGATTTGCAATTTTAATATTACCGCTACTTGGAGTAAGTATTCCTGCTAGCATTCTAAGTAATGTTGTTTTTCCTGCTCCATTTGGACCTAATATTCCTAATATTTTTCCTTGCTTAACAGAAAATGAAATATTATCAACAGCCAAAAAGTCTTCTTTTTTAGTTTTTAATTTTTTTATTTTCTTGTTGCTTTCGTCTTTTACTACCCTAGTAAAGGATTTACATAAATTATTTACCTCTATCATTTTAATCCCCCTTTTATATTTTAAACTTTAGTATTGTCAAAAGTTGTATATATTTTATCATACTTTTCTATATATTGTTAAAAAATGGATTCAAATGTGCTTTTGATATGGCTATGATTTGTTTTTAAATTCACGATAGTGCTACATTTTAATATTTTATGTCCCGTTACCGTGAAAAAGTATACATTCTTTTTATTTTAATCTTTGATAAAATTAATCTATAAATGCGCTTGAATACTCTACTATACCGCTAACATTTTTTAGCTTACCTTCCTTTAGCTCAATAGCCATAAATACTTCATCTGGCACTTCAAAAGGTGCTTTTATCCCAAATTTGCTAGCTACTTCAAATCCAAACTTAGGATAATAGTTTTCATGTCCTAAAACTACAACACTTTCAAACCCCATTTCTTTGGCTTTATTTAGTGCTTTTTCTATAAGTGCTTTACCTATTTTCATACCTTGAAACTTTGGCGAAACAGACACTGGAGCTAGTGCCAAAGAATCAAATGAATTATTACTATTTTTTATTTTTATGTGTTTTTTATCTATACACGCTAAGAATATAATATATATTTTAAAGTATTATTACAATGCCTTTAGATAAGTAATTATATAACTCCCTATATTATTTATAACTTATAAACAAACTATTATTTTTATTCTATCCTATAGATTCAAACATTACTGAATAAATCCTTAATTACACTTAAAGAATGTTTTACTATACGAAGTATAAATAACTTAAATAAACCTAGTGACAATTTATAAATTAAGTTGACATACAATACTATACGCCGTATAGTATTGTATATAGTAATATTATACGTCATATAATATTGAATTAAATATAAAAATAACTAATAGGAGGTAAACAATGTCTTTTCAACTAGGATCATCGCTGCTTGATGCTTGTGTTTTAGCAATACTTACAAAAGAAGATACTTATGGATATATCTTAACTCAAAACGTTCGAGAAATAATGAATATATCAGAATCCACATTATATCCAGTGCTTAGAAGATTGCAAAAAGATGAGTATGTTATAACATATGACCAACCTTTTCAAGGTCGAAATAGAAGATATTATCAAATTACAGATTTAGGAATAAAAAAATATAAAGAATATATTTTAGAATGGAGTGACTACAAAATTAATGTAGATAAAATTTTATTAGGAGGAGTAATAAATGAATAAAACTGAGTTTATTAAAGAATTAAAAATAAAATTGAAAAATTTTCCAAGTGAAGAATTAAATGATGCACTAAGCTATTATAATGAATATTTTGAAGACGCACAAATAGATGATACTGTTGATGTAGAAAAAGAACTAGGATCGCCTTCAATGGTAGCTTCTCAAATTTTATCAGACTATGCAGTCAAAGACATAAAAATAAAAGATAAGCCTAGCAAAAATAGAATTTCATCAATTTGGTTTATAATACTGGCTATATTTGCAGCACCAATAGCACTTCCCCTATCATTTGCTATGGTTATACTTGTAGGAACTTTAGTATTTACAATAGGTTCTATAGTATTTTCTTTTGGTTTATGTTCGGTAAGTATATTATTTTCAGGTATTTTGGTGTTTGGAACAGGGCTTTTATCTATAATAAGTAATTTTTCAAGTGCTCTTTTATTTATGGGTGTAGGTTTATTACTATCTGGAATAGGATTGTTGGCATTTGCAGGAACTTTTAAGTTTGGAAACGTGGTATTAAAGTCGATACTTAATTTAAGCAATAATTTATTAAAAAAAATAAACAAAAATAAAAGATAAGGAGAAACTATAAATGAAATCTTTAAAATTAATAGTAAAAATAGGTTTAGTTCTAGTTATATGTGGAATAATACTTTCTGCTTTTGGGTTTTTTATGGGTGGAAAATTTGACAATATAAGTAACGATCTAGTATCTCTTAATTCTAAAAATAATAAAAATATATCACAAACCAAACAATTAGGCAGTTTCGATAAAGTAGATATAGACGTTGATTTAGATTATATTGAAATAGTAAAATCTAATGAAAATAAATTAGAATTAAATTACAACGAAAAAATAAGTAAAGTAGAATATGAAATAAAAGACAATAATTTAGTAATAACTCAACCTAAAAATAACAATATGGGAGTTCACTTTAATATAGATGGATTTAATAATCAAAATTTAAATTACCTAAAATTATATGTAAATGACACTGCTAAACTTAAAGATTTAAAAATAAATGCACAAGACTTAGATGTCAAAATAAATTCTATTAATAGTGAAAATACAAATATACAGTCTTTTTCTGGAAATATTTCTATTGATAATTTAAATTCTAATAATATGGATATTGCTATGAATAATGGAGATTTAAAACTTAATAATTCAACAGTTTCTAATAATTTCACTTTTAAAAATGACCATGGAGACATAAGTATATCAAACTCTAATTTCAATAATTTTATATCTAATTTAGGAGATGGTGATTTTAAAGTTTTAAACAGTAATTCTAAAAAAGCAGAAATTAAAAACAGTCATGGAAGTATAAATTCAACAGGGTTTTTAAGCAATGAACTTAATGTAGATAGTGCTGATGGAGATATAAATATAGACGGTTCTCTTTTAGGAATTACTACATTAAACAACAAACATGGAGATATTCATATAAATTCTAATGAAAGTGAGAGTTTATATAATTACAATATTATTAGTAAATTCGGAGATGTTAATATCGGAAATAATAGCGTTGGAAATTCTGTTGTAAAAGAAACCAATTCTAAAAACACTTTAAACATAACTTCTAATGATGGAGATGTTAATGTTAAATTTGCAAAATAAATTTTAAAACTTTCTATTTACATTCTATATTTATATGTGTATAATAACGTTTAACAATACAAATTTCACAAATATTCTTAATAAGGAGATTTTTAATATGATAACTAACATTAACTTAACTAATACTTTAAAATTAAATATATATTATTATTTTAGCTATTTTAGTTAGGTTTGTGTTTATGATAAAATTTTTAATCATAGATACAGACCCTGAAGGTTTGTATCTATGATGGCTAAGATTAATTTGTTATGTAAGCCACATAGATAAATACTATGTGGCTTTTTTATATCCTAGGATTATAAGAGTCACATAGTGTATACTATGTGGCTTTTTTGTATAAAAAAAAAGAAAGAGGTATCATTATGAAAAAAAATCTAGACATTATTATTATTGGTTTCGCATTATTTTCAGTGTTCTTTGGTGCAGGAAATTTAATATTTCCTCCATACATAGGAGCAACATCTGGTAGCGGTTGGTTAATAAGCTTTTTAGGATTCGCTATCGCAGATATCGGTATGATTCTTTTATCTATTAACGCTGTTGCAAAGGCTGGTTCTTACCAAGAAGTTGTAGGAAGAGCTGGTAAAAAATTCGGACTTACTTTAGAAGTTATTATGATGCTTTGTTTGGGCCCAATTCTTGTTATTCCAAGAACTAGTGCAACAACTTTTGAAATGAGTATTAATCCATTGTTTCCTTCAGTAAACCCTGTTATATTCTCTATTTTATTCTTTGGTTTAACTCTTATTTTAACTATAAGACCAACTAAAGTCATGGATATTATTGGTAAATTTTTAACTCCAGTGCTTTTAATTGCATTATTTGTATTAATAGGCAAAGGAATACTTTCTCCAATAGGCGAATTGATTCCAGTTACTGATTCACAGAGCTTATTCTCAACTGGACTTACTCAAGGATACCAAACTATGGATGCCCTTGGATCAGGTGGAGTTACTGCACTTATTATGACTTCGTTCTTAGCTAAAGGCTACAAAAATAAAAAAGAAGTTGCAAGCCTTACAGTAAAAGCATCTCTAGTTGCAGGTATTGGTCTTGTGTTAGTATACGGTGGTCTTGCATACTTAGGAGCTACTGTTTCTACTATTTACGATGCTAATGTCTCTCAAACTGCACTATTAGTTAATATAACTAAGCAATTATTGGGTCATACAGGATCAGTTTTATTAAGTATAATTGTTGCTTTTGCTTGTCTTACTACAGCTGTGGGTTTAACTTCAATTACTGCTAAGTACTTTGAAGATGTTACTAACAAAAAAATTAAATACCAACATTTAGTTATACTAATTTGTGTATTTAGTTCTATCGTTTCTAATTTAGGAGTTGATAAAATAATTTCTATAGCAGCTCCTATATTAACAGTTTTATACCCTGTATGTATTGTTTTAGTTTTGATGGCATCTTTCAAAAATATATTTACTAAAAATTCTACTTACAAGGGTGCTGCTTATGCTACTTTAGTAATAAGCATACTTACTGTTATTGATAGCTTAGGTGTTAATATAAGTTTAATACACACTCTTCCTTTTGATAGCTTAGGATTCAACTGGATAGTACCAGCTATATTAGGAGGTATTATAGGTACACTTATTTTTTAAAAAAATTCTTTAGTTTTAAATAAAAAAGTTCAATAAAATTTCTAATAAAAATAGTGTAGATAAATTTATTAATTCTAATTTATCTACACTATTTTTTAATATTAAGTTAAAGCTTTTTTTATACACTGTATAACAATTTTTTTTTCATATTCATCGTCCCAGCTAAGTTCTGGATATAACACAAATCTTGGCACCAAATAACCAAATAAATTAGTTATTATGATACGAAAAATAGTGCTAGAAGGGATATCTATTATTTCTCCTTTTTGCTTAAACAGATTAATTGTTTTTTCAAAGCTAGGATAAACATTTTCTAAAAATAAAGATTTAATATCCTCTCTAACGTCTTCTTGAGCTGTAATCTCTTGTATTAAAACCTTTATAAGAGGGGTTTCTTGTTTTGCAAATTCAATTCGATCTTCTATAATACAATTTAAAAATGTATCAAAATTTATATAATCTTTAGCTATTACTTCTTCTACAAAACTTTTAGCTATAATATCTCCAATAAACCTCATATAAGAAGGACGCACAATAGCATTTAGTAAGTCTTTTTTGGTTTTGTATTGACGAAATATAGTTCCTTCTGCAACCCCTGCCCTTTTCGCTATTTCTGCTGTTGATACTTTTTCATATCCTTTTTCACTAATGAGCTCTACTGCTGCAATCAAAATATTTTGTTGCTTTAAAGTAAGTTTTTGCTCATTATTGCTATCTTCTATAATATATTTCATCCATTCTTTCAATTTAATTCCTCACCTTACCATATTCTATGTTTCTTAAGTGCTAGTATGTTTAAAATAGCAAATACTACTGTGAATGTCAACAATATGCCCAGACTTGGCAGTATATCCATAAATGATGCTCCACATATCATAACATCGTTAAGTGCTTTAGATGCATAAGTTAGTGGCATAAATTTTGATATCCATTGTAGAGGTTCTACCATTGTTCTTACTGAAAACAATCCACATAAAAATACTTGTGGTAATATAACTAGTGGTATAAATTGTATCATTTGTAATTCATTATTTGCATAAGATGATAAAAACATTCCAAGGCTAAGTGCGCATAATGCAATTATCACAGTAATTAATAAAATCAAACCTATCTCACCAGCACTATATATATCTAGCACCCAAATACTGTATGCAGATATTATCGTTGATTGGAAAATAGTGAAAATCCCAAAACCTATCAAATATCCTAGTACTATTTCATATCTTTTTATAGGAGTTGCTAAAAGCCTTTCTAAAGTTCCAGTTGTACGCTCACGTAAAAAACTTACGCCTGAAATTAAAAATACAAAGAAAAATATGAAAAGCCCTATTAACACAGGTCCTATATAATCTATAGTTTCCATATCATCACTGCCATAGTAATTATCTATGTTTAATTTTGGTGCATTAGCTTGATTTGGCATTTTTTTACTTATAGCACCTTTTATAACATTTAAAACCTTCATATTCATTGAACTGTCTGATCCATTAACAATAACATTTATATCATTATTATCATTTTGTATATAAGCATCTAATTCTTGATTTTTAAATTTGGTTTTAGCTTCTTCTTTAGTGATTATAAATATATTTTCTTCTTTTTGTAGTGAACTTAAAGTTTTTTGTATGTTTTCATTTTCAACCCCTATATCTAGTTTTGCATCTTGTTCACTAAATACATAATTCATAAGAGTTAAAATAAGTATAGGAGCCAAAATAAGTAATGCTAGAGTTCTTTTATCTCTAAAAAACTGTCTTATGATTCTAGTTATAATTGCATTAATTCTCATCTTTATCTCCTCCTAATTTTAAAAACACTTCTTCTAAGTCATTACAATTGTATTCTTTTATTAAATCATTTGGCTTTCCAAGTGATATGCAATTCCCATCTCTTAACATAGCCACTCTATCACATTTCATAGCTTCATCCATAACATGAGTTGTTATTATTATGCTTACTCCAGAATTTCTAAGATTTTCCAATTCTAACCATATTTGTTTTCTAAGTACTGGGTCCATCCCTACTGTTGGCTCATCTAATACTAATATCTTAGGAGAATTTACTAATGATATAGCTAAAGATAATCTACGTTTCATACCTCCTGAAAATGTACTTACAATTTTTTTTGCATGTTCATTTAGATTTACTACTTCAAGCGCTTCGTTTATCTTTTTGATGCATTCTTTTTTAGGGATTTTATATAACTGGCAATAAAATTTCATATTTTCTTCACAAGTCAAATCTGTATATAAAGCGTCTGCCTGAGCTGTATACCCTATACTCTCTATTGTTTTTAAATCAGGAACTTTATTCCCCATTATTTCTATTTTTCCACTATTTGGATATTCCATTCCCATAAGAAGTCTAATTAATGTAGTTTTACCTGATCCTGAAGGTCCTAGCAGTCCAAATATCTCTCCTTTTATAACGTCAAAAGATATATTATTTAATATCTTTTGTTTTTTATAAGATTTACATATATTTTCAATGTGGATACAATTTTCTGTAGACATGTTTTCATCTCCTTTTAATATTAGTGAGTGATTACTCACTTTAATTTTATTACCATTAATTATACTTGTCAATAAAAATAAAATGAACATCTTATGTTCTTTATTAATACTATGTAATGCGCTGATTTTAGGAAGTATAATTTATTTGGTCTTGTACCTTATCATAAACAAGAATTTTCAAATAAAAATTTCATTAAAAATAAGGTGTCGTAATTTACGACACCTTACTATATGTTTATATACACTATATTTCTTCTTTTACTATGTTTACATCTACACCATAACCTACTTCTTCATATACTTTCCCTGTATATAAAGTTTCTTTAGTTTTTTCATCTATTACATGTACATACTGTGTAGATACTCGAGGTGAATTAATTTTATCATCATCTGAAAATCCTCGAGTAATCAAATAAATTTTATTATTAGCTACTTTTACTTTCGCTACATTATTTATAAAAGATGACTGCTCATTTTTTAATGTATCATTAGATAATATCTTTTTAGTGTCTAAATCCATAGTTAACTTATATATATCTGTACCTTCTTTTTTGTCATGATCATAACTCATAAAGCTAACTTTATTACCATCTATACAATAATCGTCTAAGGAACTTTGATTTTTAATAGATGTTGGTATTTCTGTGATATTAATTTTGTTTGTCTTTAAATCATATTCTACTAAATCATATTTTGTTTCGTATTTTTTATTTTCAAGTTCATTATATCTATTCATTGTCATATATACTTTATCTTTATGTGAGAAAGCTATATTTCCTCTAGATGCTAGTTTTTCTTTATTACTCATTTTTTGACTAAAAACTTGCTCACTGCTTTCATTTTCTAAGTTAAGTTTATATACATTAATTAAACATTCTTTACTAGCAGATATTTGCTCTTCTTCTTTACTAAAATAATTTGGCTGCATATCTATACTAACTACTAAATATAAATTTCCTTGATATTTTATAGCTACTGAATTATAAGATGTATCACTATCACCTTTGATAGGAGCTTTTATAGGTATTTTATAAGATGTTATTTTATCAGTTTGTAAATTTTTATCTTTTACATATGCCATATATTGATGTTGTACTACACTTGAATAATCATCATAATTCTCATTTAGGAATCCATATCCTTTGCTTTTATCATCTTCATATGTTGGTTGTTGATAATTTACATTTTTTAATAAATCTCTGTTTTTTATATTTTCAGTTGTTGAAGGAAGCGAAGGTGGAAGTTCTTTTGCATAATTATCTATCTCTAAATTATCTTTTGATATTTTTACTAATTTAGTTTTATACATACCTTCAGGTTCTTGATATACTATATTCATACCTTCTAGAGCTTGTCTATTTCCTTTTATATCAACAATTTTTTGATTACTTTTATTGCTTATTCCTAAATATATAGAAGTAGTAGCTATCAACCCTATAGTTAATACTAATACTGTTTTTGATAATCTTTTATTCATCAACGTTCCCCCCTTTTACAAATGTATTTTCTTATTTATAAGATAATAAGATAATGTTGTTGATATTGTAAATAATGCTATATAGTAAATGCTATGTAAAACTAATATTTTATCGCTATAACCTGCATATCGAATTAGAAATACATAAATTAATATAGAAGCTAGCGTGTATATTATTGCAAGTATCATTCCTTTTATTTTAAAAGATCTTTGTATCATTACTGCTGTAAATATAACTAGCACTGCTAATATGACACCAATTACATCTACCATTATAAAGTCTAATAAATACGGCTGTATTAAATGTCTTGGTCGTAAATGTAATATTATATATTTAATTTGATACATATCTATATTACATAGCATTTTTATTATATTTGCTTCAATAATCCACGATAATATCTGTGTCATAATCACTCCATATATCATAACTACTATAGTTATAGCTTTTGATATGTATATTGCAAATTTGTTATTTGGTAGCATAAATAATGTGTATGCAGTTTTATTTTTACCTACAAAATCTCTATACCAAATCACAATACAATATATTAAACAAAACATAACTGCTATACCTAGTATAATTGTAGTAAATAAATATATATCGCCAATTCCACCTTCCCATAATCCATTTTTTACTAATGATGATTTTAATAATTCCATACTCGCTTTTGCTTTTGCTTTTGATGCTGCAATGTTTACTTGCCTATGTAATTGTTTTGCTACAATACCTATATTTCCAACTAATAACAGACCTAATAGTGTAAAATATAATTTGTATATTCTTTTAAATTCTATGTTATATAAAGTTAATATTTTATTCACCCCTATATACCTCCCTCATCTTATCAATTATAGACTTACCTTCATTTTCACGAGTTTCTTCAGCATTAAACTCAAATGCTATTTTCCCGTTGTCTATAACAATTACATCATCTACTATCATTTCTATTTCTGCTATTTCATGAGTAGTTATAACTATACTTTGCTCATCATTCATATATTTTGCCATAACCCCTATAAATTCTTCTCTTTTAAATATGTCAATTCCTGAGAATGGCTCATCTAATAATGTATATTTTGCATTTTGCGCAAAACCTAATATTATCTTAACCCTAGCTTTGTTTCCCTTAGATAAACTAGATATAAGTCTATCATCACTTAAATTAAATATTTCAAGCATTTCATAGGCTTTTTCATCATCCCAATTTACATAAAATTCTTTCATAAATTCAAAGCTTTCTTTTATAGTAAGCTGTGGAAAATAGCTATCTATATCAGGAACAAATGCTAGTTTATTATAAGTTTTAGAACTTAATTTTTCATTGTCTATAAGTATTTCGCCCTTATCAACTCTTATAAGACCAGCTATAGCTTTTAATGTAGTTGACTTTCCAACTCCGTTTATTCCTAGTATGCAAGTTATTTTGCCTTCTTTTATATTAAAAGATATATCATCAAGAGCTTTAATCTTTTTATATTTTTTCACCACATTTTTTACTTCTATCACACTTTCATCCCCCTAATATCTATCATTTATTATTTGTACAAGTTCTTCTTTTTCAACATTTATAGCTTTCATATTTTCTATAAAGTCTTTTAAAGATTCATCTATAAGATCATGTCTTACTTTTTTTATTATTTTTTCATCAGATGTTATAGTGCTTTGATAGCTCCTAGCTGTATTTATAATCCCCATATCTTCCATCTCCTTATATGCCTTTTGTACTGTATTTGGATTTACTTTTATTTTTACTGCCATTTCTCTTCTAGAGGGAATAACATCCCCTGGGTTTAAATTACCTATTACTATTTGTTGTTTTACATATTTTACTATTTGAAGATATACTGGTTCTTTTTCGTTTGCTGTAAAGTTCATTTAACCACCTCCGTATCACCGTATTATATCAGTAGTACACCTTATATCTGTATTATATACATAGTACGGTTGTAAATCAAGTATATTTTTAAATTTTGTTTATTTAAACTATAAATAGGCAGACTAAAGTCTACCTACTTACATATTTTAATATAGTTATATGCTTTTATTTAACATTTAGCTTTTTAAGAAAAATCATTCCAATTCCTCCTATAAAGCATACAATTGTAACTATCATCCATCCTACAAAAATACCACTTGAATCAATAATTTTACCCATTATCATAGGTCCCAGCGCATATCCAGCTCCCGATATCATAGGAATTATAGCACTAATTCTTCCTCTGTGTGAAGGAGGTGTATTGTTTGCTATAAAAGCAGAACTGTTTATTGCAATTAAAATTTCTCCAATTGTAAGTGAAAATACCGCTATAAAAAACATAGGCATTATATTTGAAAAACCTAAAACTAAAAAGCACATTCCATATAACATCCCACCTAGCGACATTATATTCAAAGCATTATATTTTTTAGTTTTATGAGTTAAAAGTGGAGTAGACACAATAACTATAAGTGCATTAAATGCTCCTAGATATCCATAAAACTTAGCTCCATCTCCTCCAAACAGCTCTCCCATTTGAAGAGGAAGAGAAAATCCCCACTGTGAATATGAAAATTGATATAAAAGCATCATTATTGGAAATAAAATAAGAATAGGTCTTTTAAACAGTACTTTTATAGTTGAATTTTCTCTATATTCATCTATAACATTATCTTTATCATATTCATTTTTATTATCTTCGTCTATAACCTTATTTTGTTTGGGCTCCTTTACATATACAATAAATAACACTAAAGCTATTATTGTTGTTATTGCATCCCCTATAAATATTAAAGGCAAATAGTTTTTGTATAAAAATCCACCTAATATAGGTCCTATTGAAAAACCTATATTTACACCTAAATATAACAATGAATAAGCTTCTTTTCTATTTCCTTCATGCGTTAAATCTGCATTTAATGCATCATAAGCAGGCGATGATATTGCATAAAAACACGATGATAGTATCAATATTTTAGCTGTTGTAACCGTAGTTGGTATTATTCCACAAATTATAAGCATCATCGCTCCTAATACTTGAAATATTATTATAACTTTTCTACGCCCAATACTATCACTTAGCTTTCCACCTAATATCATACACGGGACTTGGCAAACTGCTAATATAGTAACAAATTGACCCGCCTCATAAGCTGACATACCTATCCTTTGAGTTAATATTAAAGACATCAACGGATGTACAAACGCACCTATGCAATTAACTATTTTACCTATAAATAATATATATATTTCTTTAGGCAATCCTTTATATGGACTTAGTAAGTTTTTCATTTATTCACCTCTTCCCCTTTTTTTACATTTTATACCTATATTTAATTATAACATTTAATAATTTCGTTTATCATTAAATTTTCAAAATATTCTTTTATTTTCGCTATAAAAAAATAGATGATCAATTTTAATCATCTATTTTTTATTAAAGTTATTAATTATTTAGTATTATATTTATAATATTAATAATTTTACAGGCTATATTTGCATCTTCTTTACTTAGAATATTCATGTATAATCTTAGTTTAGCCCACTTCTCATCAATACTTATTTTTTCATTGTTAATTTTCTCAATACTATTTAATAAATCTAAAACTTCTTGTATTTTTTCTTTTGAAAGTGTGTTATTATTTTTTATTTCATTTTTAGTACTATTAAACATTATTTTTAAATTAATACTACTAATACTCCTAGATTCATTATAGTCATCTATAAATTTATCTCTATGTAGCTTTAATTTATCCATTATATTTTCAAGGTCTTTTTTACTATAGTTCCAAACCCTATCACTGTCACTTCCTATATCTTTTATGCTTCCTTTATATTTATCAAATAGTTCTTCCACTGCTATTACTATCTCTAAGTAATTATTAATCTTTAATACATCTTCACATCTCTTTATATCTTTGTCTAACAATATTAATAAATCGCTCAAATTTTATCCTTCTTTCTAAAACACATTCACTCTAAATTTTAATCAAGTTTATTTATTGTACCAACTATATATTACATCTATACTTTCATTAGAAGGATAAAAGTTTTTATCTTTTCCTTTTTGTCCTACTGCAAAAACTGAAAATCCCTTTAAATAATCCTTATCTTCAAATATTTGCTTATAGGCTTTAAAACATCTACTTTGCTCTTTGGCATTTTCAACATTTGATACTGCTGCATCCCAAGGATGTTTTGCAGCATAGTCTCTTCTTGGGAATCCTAATTCTCCAAAGAATATTTCCTTATTATGCTTTTTATGGAAATTATATATTTCTTTGACTACATTTTGTTTTCGATTATGGATAGTAGTTGAATTTAGGCAGCTAACTAATTCTTCTACTGTGTTTTCTGCCTTGTCACTTAGTTCAAAATAAGATGCTATTGATATAAAGTCTACTTTTGAAAATAGCTTATTATTTAATTTTTTATTATATCTATCTATACTTTTTTTATCCCACGAAGCCGTATACCACCATGAAGTTTTGTAAGTTACTAATCCATCAAATTTTTCTTTTACAAAGTCAATAATATCACACCAATTGTCTTCGTATTTTTCTAAGTTTTGCAAGTTAGAACCCGTAATAATAATATCAACATCATGCTTGTTTGCTACATCATCAATAAGAGTATTTAATACTATCTTCCAATCTTTAAAAAACTTTTCTTTGTCTAATGGATTGTACTCTGTTTCATAGCTACGTCCATTATTTATCCATGGATAAGCTTCTAAAATTACCTTTATATCTTTCTTTTTTAATATTTTTATAAGTTTTATAGCTTTTTGTTTACTATAATCATCTATTTTCATATCATTGGATTTAATATTAGGTATTTGTATAACTACCGGCACATTTACAGTATTAACCCCTAAATCTTTTATATCCTCTAAAGCCTGTTTTATCTCATAGTCAGTTGATAAATTAACAGATTTTATTTTATCTATTTCTACTTTGTTTTTTTTAGAAAAACCAATTCCAATTGCTAAAATAGAGATTGTAAGTATAATAAATAATATTTTTTTTTTCATATTTCCCCTTAATTTATTTTCTATATTTTAATACTAATAAAACTAAAGAAGTTATAACTGTAGCTAATAAAAATACTGCTACTAAAACAAACATTTTAGTTTGTTTACTTATCTTTTTTTCTTCTTTAAGCTCTTCTTTTGTTGTTTGTTCTTTAGCATTATAATTTAAATCCTTAACATATCCGTCTCTTCCAATTACAATAGTATCCCCTTTAAGTGACTTTGTAAGACTTAAATCACTTAAATATTTAGCGCTTAAACTCAAATCAGCTATATCTGTAGAAGCTATAACCATAGCACTTTTATCTTTTGAATAAGGCGAGTCTATTAGTTGTATAGAAGCTACCTCTGATGAAAATTCTCCAACAAACTTTATTTTATCATTTCCTTCAAATCCATTGTAATTTTTATTGAATTTTAAATTCAAATCTTTATTTATATCCTTAATAATACTATTGTTACTTGGAGTTCCTACTATTATTAAGTTATCCTTTTTGTAATTACCCCTAAATTCACTTTCTTTGACTACGTTTAAGTTACCATCATTAAATTTAACATCATGTCCTATATATGAAATACTATTTGCAATATATGTTAATTCTCTAGATGCCAAATTATTTGGTACAACCACGGTTAAATCATTAAATTTATCATTTTCTACAAATGGATATGGGTAGTTATTAAAACTTAAATCATCATTATCTTCATAATCAAATTCTAAGAAAGATTCATTTGAAATATAAGCCCATGGATTATCTGTGTCTCTAGTTACACAAGCTACATCTAAAAGTTCTAAGTTAAACACAACTTTTACTTGATAATAACTTTTTCCTACAACTTCATTAGGTAAGCTTAGTTCTATAGTATCATTATCACTTTTTTCCTTAACAAGTCTTTTACTTCCTATAGGCACATCATTTATATATACAGTAGCTAATGATCTCTCAAAATCTAAATTTTGAGCATATCTAATATTTAACTTTACTTTAGATCCACTTTTAACCACTTTGTTTTTAGGAGTATTTATATCCATTACAACTTCTTGAGAAAAAGGTCCTTTTAACATTATATTTTCATAGCCTAAATCTTTTAAATATATTCTATCAGTATTTTCTTTATCATTCAAATCATTTATATCAGTATTTTTATCTATAGTTATACTGTCTTTGTTTAAATTATTTATTAAGTCATTACTACTTAAAAGCTTACTAGCCTTTTTCAGTATATCACTATTGTTAGACACTATAATTGTCATTTTTTTGTTTTTGTCAAAAGGTGAGCTTACCATTTTAATAATACCTTTTTCATCTAAATTGCTTTTTTCACTATTTGTAAGCAAGTTTAAAATTGCTTTAGGTGTGTTATTGTTTTCACCTATAAATATAATATTATCGTTTTTATTTTTAAAATCTGAGTAAAGTTTAAAGTCAAAATTAAAATTATCATATTTTATTTTCTTTCCAAAATCAGCAGCTAAAATCATACCACTGCTCAGTTCACCACTTGAATAATTGTCTGGCAATAAAATTGTACTATTTAGTCTATCTCCATTGTCAGTATTATTATATGAATTTTGATATTCACTTAATATATTTTCAGAATCCCTATATTCATATTCTATATTTATATTAGATTCTTTATGAATTACTAACCAGTTCGCAGTATTTGCATCATCTCTACATACTTTATCTGATATAGTCTTATATGCCTTTATCTGTATTTCATTACTTCCTTTTTTTAATAAATCTTTTGGTATTTCTATACTTATATTTTTCTTATATTCTTTTTTTCCATCTAATCTTTCTGAGTGTATTGGTTTTTCATTTATAAACACTGTTATTGTAGAATAATCAATATCTAAAAGTTCACTTTTAGTAAAAACTAAATTTAATTTTGCATTTTTTAAATTCCAGTTTTTTGATACCTCAAAAAATTTACTATTTCCACTTATTACACCATTCATATTTACATCATTTTCAAATTTATAAGTCTTTACATTGCTAGCATTGTTGTCTGCAAAACCTATGCTCACATTTGAAAAAGTAATCATTATAGTCATTATAATAGCTATTAATCTCATCTCGTCAACTCCCTAAAATCGTTCTGTTTTGTACCATTTTGCTTCTCTTTTGTTTATAGCATCTGAAAAATATCCAAACATACCTTTTATAGCAACGAATAACCACAATTGTGAATAAGTAAAGTACATCAACGCAACAAGGAAAATATTTTGTAAGTCACCTTCACCTTTTTCCATGCTAAGCGTTATACTTACTTGTAGTACAAATAATATATATGACAGTATCCATATAATTCCAAAGTTAAACGGAATATTTATTTCTACCATATTAGATATACCTAAAATAAAAAGTATGTCTGAAACTACAACTGATGTTAAAAACAAAAAATATACTGAGAAGAAATATAATATATCAAATAAAACTCTATTTTGTTTTCCTTTAAATATATTTTTTATATACTTAATTAATACATAAATATTACCTTTAACCCATCTAGTTCTTTGCTTTATCCATACGTTTACAGTTTCTGGTTCTTGTTCCCATGTTACAGACTGAGGTATATAAGTTATTCTTTGACCCATTTTATAAATCCTAAAACTTATTTCAGTATCTTCCGCTATTGCTTTTGTATCCCATCCTCCAAGACTTTCTATGGTAGTTCTTCTAAGTACAAAATTTGTTCCAGGAATTGTACACAATCCTAGTAACTGTCTTCTACCTGCTTGGGCTATCCATTGAAAACTAAGAGTTTCTATATTTATAAACTTCGTTAGTATATTTTTATGTTTATTTCTTGTTCTAAATTTCCCTATAACAGCTCCTAAGCTATCATCTTTTACAATAGTTTGTATTAAATATCTAAGAGCTGTTTTCTCTGGAGTGTTATCAGCATCATAAATTGCTATATAGTCACCTTTAGCAACTTGATAGCCTATATTTAATGCGTTGGATTTTCCTTTTCCACCCGTTATGTTATCTGTATTTATTATAGTAAAATTATATTGTCTGTATATATTTTTTATATTATTTAATATGTCTTTAGAATCATCTGATGAATTATCATTTATAACTATAAGCTCCATCTTATCAATTGGATAATCTAGCGATAGCAATGATTCTACGGTTTTTCCTATTACAATTCCTTCATTATGTGCTGGAACTAAAATTGACACAAAAGGATATTCTTGTAGTTTTTCATCTTT
This sequence comes from Romboutsia sedimentorum, assembly GCF_030131845.1. Taxonomy (GTDB): domain Bacteria; phylum Bacillota; class Clostridia; order Peptostreptococcales; family Peptostreptococcaceae; genus Romboutsia_D; species Romboutsia_D sedimentorum. Next base: position 226,028 of record NZ_JASKYM010000001.1, read on the forward strand.
AAATTTGAGCCCTTTTAAATAATATACATATCCACTTATTGCCAAAATTATATTTATTAGCAATATAACCCATATAGAAACAAGTGAAAATAAAAATAAATAATCTACTAATCTCAAATTTTCCATATTTATCTCCTTGTAAACTTACGCTTGTTCATAATCCTAAATATTATAAATATTATTAAAAATAATACTAATATTGTTGATACAAATATTATTACTGTATTATTTATACTTTTCATATTATTTTTAAATTCAAGTTCTTGTTTGTTATTTGAAACAGATTTTGATTTATCGTAAGTATAATTAATTTTTCCATCTTTAGATTCAATACTTATATCATCAATCTTCACATAATTTTCTTTACTTTTTAAATCTAAGAAGTTGACATTATTATCTTTTAAATATTTTATACTTTCTTTTAAATATTTTATATCTAAGTAAGGATGATAGAAAAATCCGCCCCTATACCCTCTAACCATTTGCAGTTTTTCAAATTTTTCTTTTATTTCATCTACTGCAAACATATTTTTATCATCTATAAACCCTAAATTCTCAGGTATAAATGTTTCAAAAGTATCACTATTTTTTATAGTATATGGGAAAGTACTAGTAGCAAAATTATCATTATTATTTTGATATTGTCCTACATAAGTGGAAAAATATTTTTTAGCTTCTTTGTATCCATCAATATTCATAGCATAATGAGGTGCTTCAAATGCTAATGGATATATTCCATTTTCAACACAAAGTCTAAGTCCACTTAAAAACCTATTTTTTACATAAGTGTACATATCTTCTTTAACTGGTCTATCATTTTTAATATCCCAAAATTCATATCCCTCACCACTTACTTCTTTATGTCCGATTTGATGAGTATATCCATGTAATATAACACTTCCACCCTTTTTTTGCATATATTTTATAGTTTCTACAAAATCCGTATTATAATCTAATGTATTTATTTTTCCAGTTTTAGAATCCACATAAGTAGGAATTAAAGCTATCATAAAAGGAACATTCTCCTTATATAAATAATCTGCTATTTCTCTTAATTTCTTAGTATCTCTAAATGGATGTACATCTTCTATTCTTACAAAAATCTCACTCTTTTCGGTTTTTTTTCTTTCATAAAAATCATTTAAAGTATCATCAAATATATATGAATTTTGTAAATCCCATTTTGATATATAATATAGATTTTTCTCATTTAATATAAATGGATAAGTATTATATCCATCAGTCATACTAGATATTACATTTGTAGATGATGATGGATTTATTATATTATAAGAATTGACCCCATTTGCTGCTAATTCTTTATTTTTATAATTTAATTTTGTTATGTTATTATTTTTTGAATTATAGGTAATGCTATATTTATTAGAATAATTTAAAAAACTTTCTATCTGATCTTCAATCCAATAGATTTTGTTTTTAAAGTTAGTTAAATCTTTTAAAAAATTAGTGTTCTTTATATCATTTCTAATATTTATAACAAAAACATAATCAAATTTTTCTATATAACCCTTTTTATAATCATTTACAGATACTTTACTAACGTCTTTATTAAATACATATAAAAGCTGTTTTAAATGATTTACTTTATTTTCATTATAAGCAAAAGATTTTTCATTTTCGTAAATTATAAGAGTCTTTTTACCACTATTGCTATCAGCATATGAAACTGTATTAACAGTAAATAATATAAGCAATGTAAGTAATACAAAAATTCTTTTTTTATACGTCATATTGAAGTTCCTCTTGTGCTAATGCTTTAAATTCAATAGCTGAACTTATATCTTTTTTATATTGTAATATAGATACTTTATTATCTATATTCACATATTTCTTTTCTTCCATTAATTTTAAATTCAGATTGCTTATTCCCTCTTTTATTCTGTTTTTTACTATGTCCGCTCCGTTTATATCTGTATTTGGCATAATAATAGCTATAGTATCATTTTCTATAGTGTATCTTTCATCTTCATTTCTTGTACATTGTGAAATTACATTACTTATATCTTTTATTAATTTGCTTGTTTTATTTTCTCCAATTATCTTTTTAATTTCTTTGTAATAAGGTAATTTCACCAACATCAAAGTGCACGGAACTTTATGTCTTTTACTTTTACTCATTTCTCGATCTAAATCTCTATAAAATAATTTTATATTTCCTAGACCAGTTTGTTCATCTATTCTAACTAAGTTTTCATATTCCTGTTTTAAATTTATGTTAGTATTTTGTAATAATGTTATATTACTTGATAACTTTCCTGATGTAATAGCCACAATAGGTATACAAGCCATCCAAATATAACATATATAATTAATTTCTATATTCATAGCTAAGTTAATGTAGAAAATATAACTAGCATATAAAAATATAGTTATTGAACTTAAAATAAGCCCTACAACTTTTCCACCCGTGTAAGTTATCATTATTGTAAAAAATGTTATACAAAGCATAACAAAATTTAAAATATCCATATTACTATCTTTGTTAATAGTAAATATAGCTATAATTACAAATATTTCTAAAAATAAACCTAAGAAATAAAAGTCAATTTCCCTTAAAATATTTCTCATAATATCACATCTTTCTTTTTAATAATATCCTTAAATTTCTTTAATTAGTGTCTTTAAACTTTTTTATTATCTCGTCTACTATATACTTACTCTATAGCCCATTCCCATAAGGATTTGATGATATATTGCTAGTTATTTCTGCTAATATTTGATTAGATTTCATAATATCCAAATCATAATCAGGAGTTATATCAAATATTTTTAAAACTTGATCTAGCATTTATCTATGTTGAGCTGTTACACACACTATACTTTCTATGCCATCTCTACTATCTAATTCTTTAACTAATGGTGCCATTTTTATTACTTCCGGTCTTGTTCCAAATACTGTCATAACCTTGATTTTTCCCAATTTTTCCCCTCCTTTTTTGACTTATATATTTTAATAAATAACATCTATTGAGTATATACTATAGTATAGTATATATCCTTTGTAAAGAACATTAAAACAAGCTTAAGAAAAATTAAGATTACATAAAAATCCCAATAAAAAAAGATGATTGAAGTCAATCATCTTTTTTGTTAAACTTTGTATGTTTTTATTTGTTTTTTATCTCTTTGTTGTTTTTTTATATTTTCTAATACTTTTAAATTAACTACTATCTCATCCATAGAGGAACTACTTGAAAGTATCTCTTTCGTGTATTGTAGGGCGTCTTCGTAATGTCCATTTGAAAATCTGCACTCGCTCATTTAATTCACTCCTCTAGCTTTTTATTTATTTTTAGCAAGGCGGGAAACGTTTTTTAGATGATAGTCTTTCACCAACTATATCTGATATTTTTTTATTAGAATGAATCTCTTTTCCTATTTCCATCTTAGTGGTGTTCTCTTTTAACAATTTTTTCATATCTTTATTGTTGTCTAATTCTTCTTTTTTTGTTTTCATATTTTATCCTTTCTATATTTGCCATTATCTTTAAATTGCCCATATATTTTAGTTTTACTACTATATATTTTTTTATATTTTACATATATTTCTCAATATTTCTATTATTTATTATTAACATTTTAATTTTTAATTTATCATATCACTAACTTCACCTGTATATAGATTTACATAATACCAGCCTGTTGTAGCGGTGTGGCTTTCATCTTTATTTTTTACGATTTCATAAGCATGAACTATATAATAATTTTCATTTTTATTATCTATCTCTATAATCGGTGGTAAATATCCATTACTTTTATTTAAGTATTCTTTAACATTTTGTACAGCTTCTTCTTTTGTTATTAGCTTATCTTGTTTATCTTCAGAGAAAGTGTCTAACACAATTTCACTTTTATTTTTAGAAGTACCACCACCTGCTTCAATATATATATATCCTACTATAAAACACATAATAAATAATAGGGAAGTTCCTAGTATTATATTTTTAAATTTCATAAAAAGATTCCTCCATATTTTTGTCTATTAGTATCTTAGACATGAGTTTTTTTATTTATTCAATTTTTAAATCTTTTTTTATTTTTGTATGCAAAAAAGACCTCATCTTATATAAAATGAGGTCTTCTTTGTATTGTAACTTACGCTACTGTTATATCATCATTTGATTTATTGTCTTTCTTTAAGCCTGCTGCTAACATAGTTATAGCTGTATAAAGTACAACACCTGCTACTAACCATTTTAGCCAATATGTTGGTAAATTAGTTACAAATAATAATGCTAATATAGAACCTACTACTCCACCTACAGTTATTCCCATAGAGATTTCTCTTTCGTAAGCACCTTCTTTAACAAACTTTGTACTAGCTATTGGTCCAACAAATGCAGAAGCTCCCATCATTATAGGAAACGCTGCTTTTGGATTCATTCCAAGTAAAGCAACCATTGCCATACATGGTGCATATAATCCAATTCCTGCTGTCATTAATGCCCCTAATAAGAAGTTTCCTGCCATACCTAATATTAACTTAACTCCAGTAAGTGACGTTGCATCTCCACCTGTTGGCATTAATTCAAGTTGTCCAAGTACTATTAATATAGCTGTTCCAAATAAAGCTATCCCCATAGTTATTTGAACTTTCTTCTCTGGTAACTTAGATATTACTCCCGCACCTATCCATGAACCTAATACTGCTGATATTATCATACATATAAGCGTTTTCATGTCTACGCTTATTACTGTTAATGACATAAATGCTTGTACTATCATTGGTAGTGCATGTGCTACGTTTAGAGTCCCCGGTAATATTTTGTCTGGTATATTTATTTTATTGTTTAATTTTAATATTGCTGTAGTTGTTGCAAACGAACCAACTCCTATTGCATCTAAGAAATCTGTTATAAATCCTATAATTATTCCTGTCCCAAATATATTGTTTTTACTCTTGTCCCTGTTCTTCCTAAAATCGTTTGCATAAACAGTAGTAAAACCTGTTGTTATGATTGCTAATAATCCTAAAATTGCTTTTAACATTTTGTCCCCCTATGTTTTTTCTGTTTTATTTTTGTTTTTTTCCCGCAACAAAACAGATTATACTATAAAAAAGCATTTTTTACCACATATTATTATTTTTTTATGATTATAACTTAAGCTTTAATTTATATAAAAATAGCGTACAATAAGCACGCTATTTTTATATATTATCTAATTTCTTTATTTTTATATGATTTGCTAGAAATTGTAACAGATATCAATAGCATAATTATATTTAATATTACTATTATTACCGGCATCGAAACTGTATTTATAAAACGATATATTGTCTCCATTAATTGAGGTTCTTGTGATATATTTTCTAATAAAAATGATGGTATCATTATTACACACATATTTACTATTGTTATTAAAAATCTTCCTTTATTTACACCAAATTTTAGTACCATTGGTATTACTATACACGTAACCAATAACGCTGTACTTATTCCAGTTCCTAATAATACCTCTATTTTAATTTCATTTGTGTTGGCTTTACTAGATATAAAATATATTCCACAAGCAATAATTATAGATATACATAAAAACATAATTCCAGCAACATATCTGGACATTACATATTCATTTTTCTTTACTGGAAGTGATGCTATTAGGTTATCTATCTTATTTGCATCTTCATATGCCATTACTTGATATAATGTCATAAGTACCCCCATTCCAAATAACATATTTAGAAACAACGGATTATATATAGATACACATATCCATATAACCCATCCTATCCATGTTTGCTTAGATGTATATTTTAGATTTAACAAGCTCATTTTTGTAAGATTTATTATATTATTCATAATTTCTACCCCCTAGTATAATACATTAACAGATCTTCTAAATTAGGTTTATCATAAACAACTTCTTCCCCAAATATTTCATGAGAATTTTTTACATTATTTGTTAATCCATCAAATCCAAAAGAATTCTCATTGTAAGATATTAATGCTTTTTTAGTTTCATTATCTAATAAAGATTTATTTCCTCTTATAATGCTGTGATTTTCTAATATACTTTCTTTATCACCTTTAAGTATTATTTTCCCATCATATATAAATACTAAATAATCACATACTTTATCTAAATCTGAAGTTATATGAGTTGAGTAAAATACTGTTGCTTCTTCTTTTTCTATATGTTCTTGTAATATTTCTAAAAACTCATTTCTAACTAAAGGGTCTAAATTTGCAGTTGGCTCATCCATTATTATTAGTTTAGGATGATGTGAAAGTGCCATTATAAGTTCAAACTTCTTTTGCTGACCTTTAGAAAGTTCTTTGTATATTTTATTTTCATTTAATTTAAATTTTTGTAAGTATTTTTTATATAATTTTTCATCCCAATTTTTATAAAAAACAGAAATTCCTTTTTTTATATCTTTAAGTTTTACTTCATGTACATATCCTGGTGCATCACTTACATATCCAATAAGTTCTTTTATATTTATATCATCTATTTTATATTCTTTTCCAAATATGTTTATACTTCCACTATCTTTAAACAACATATTCATAATTAATTTTATAGTAGTTGTTTTTCCACTACCATTTGGTCCTATAAATCCACTTATAAATCCTTTTTTTATTTCTAAGTTGTCTATACTTAATTCAAAATCACCTAGTTTTTTATTTAAGTTTTTAATTTCTATAGCATTCATATTTTACCTCCCCTATAAGTCTTCATAAATACTTTTAAAAATCTCTATTCCTTCTTCTAAACTTACGCCTGCCGACTTTGCTTGTCTAATAATCTCCTCTAACTTACTTTCTATCTCATACATCGCCATTTCTTTTAGCCTTTCAGTATTTTTTACTGCTACAAAAGTACCTTTACCTACAACAGTCTGAATCAATCCTTCTTTTTCTAATTCTTCGTATGACCTCTTTGTTGTTATTATGCTTACTTTTAATTCTTTAGCTAAACTTCTTATTGAAGGTAGCCCTTCTCCAGATTTTAAATTTCCATTCAATATCTGAGATTTGATTTGATTTTGTATTTGTTCATACAAAGGTACTATTGATGAGTTACTTATGTTTATGTTCAATTTATCACCTCTATTTTTATATACTATGCATGTGTGTGTATATAGTGTGTATATATACTATATACACACTATAACATTTCATTTGCAATTAGTCTATTGTTTTAATAAATTTTTAATAAAAATTTATTAAAACAAAAAAAGAATACACATATTGTGTATTCCCTATATACAGATATATTTTTATTAAGCATAATAATTAGGTACTATTTGCAAATATAAGTATTTCCATCTACAGATTGAATTGCACTTAAATCATCTAAGTCTCCAACTACATATATAGTATATATTCTATTTGGCTTTAAGTTAACTTTAAATGGTAAAACCACGTCTCCATTACTAGTTAAAGCAATTTTAATTTTATACTGATCTGGTTTTACATCTACATAACTAGTGCCTTGTCTAAATTTAATATCTTTAAATAAAGTTTCTCCATCAACTAAAACATCTACTGCTGGTGCCTCTGGTGATAAATGTATCGCTCTAAATGTGCTATAATCGTCAGATGTTTCCTTTGATATATAATCCCCTATAACCAATAAAGATAAATCATCTATATTTCCTGTGGCAGCTATAGTAAACATATTTCCACCTTTTATCTCTAACATCTGACTTATAACTGGTTTTTCTTTACTATTGGTAGGGTATACATCTACTTTATACTCTCCTTTTTCTAAAGGCACATAGCTAGTGAAATCTTGGAATCTAATATTGCTAAATAAAAGACTATCATCGACATATATATCTACTCCTGGTGCATTTGGTGCTGCATGAAATATTCTTACAAAAGAACTGTCTTTTTCTATATTAAAACAATCCATTTTACTTACCCCCTGTTGTCTTATTTTTATATACGCTATATATAATATGCATAGATTGTATTGTTGGTTAATAATAAAAAAATAAAAGCCTAACTTATCAATAAGTTGTTGTGTACACACAAAACCTATGCTATCCTATTTAGATTAGTAAAATTTTATCTAAAGAAAGGAATTTTTATGACCAAAGACATGACTACTGGAAATCCAGTAAAACTAATCTTATACTTTTCTATCCCTTTATTAATAGGGAACATCTTTCAGCAATTTTACAGCATGGTCGATACTATAATAGTCGGAAGATTTCTTGGCGTAAACGCACTCGCAGCAGTTGGTTCTACTGGTTCTATGAACTTTTTAATAATCGGATTTATTTTAGGCTTATCTGCAGGCTTTTCTGTTTTAGTTTCTCAAAGGTTTGGTGCTAATGACGAAGAAGGATTGAAAAAGGCAGTAGCTAGTGCAACTATACTATCAATTATTATGTCAATTATAGTTACTGTAGTTAGTGTAGTAGCAGCAAGACCATTATTAACTCTAATGAATACCCCAGCTGATATTATAGATGATGCAGCCTCTTATATTGTAATAATTTTTGCTGGTGCATCTGCAACTTTTTTCTATAATATGATATCAGGTATACTGCGTGCGCTTGGAGACAGTAAAACTCCACTATATTTTTTAATAGTTTCGTCAATTTTAAATATAGTACTAGATTTAGTATTTATAGTAAACTTTAACATGGGTGTATCAGGTGCTGCTTATGCTACTGTAATTGCGCAAGGAGTATCGGGCTTGCTTTGTTTAATATATACTTCAAAGAAATTTCCTATTTTAAAACTTCAAAAAAGACATTTCAAATTTGAAGGTGAATACATTGGTCAACATTTAAAAATAGCAATTCCAATGGCACTTCAATTTTCAATAACTGCTATTGGTACAATAATACTTCAAAGCGCTGTAAATGGATTTGGCTCAACTGTTGTTGCTGCACATACTGCTGCCTCAAAGGTTGAACAACTTGTGATGCAACCTAGTATTACTTTCGGTGTTACTATGGCAACTTACTGTGCACAAAATCTTGGTGCAGGAAACATTGAACGTATCAGAGAAGGTGTAAAAAAATGCACTATGATTAATATAGTTATAGGCGTTGTCGCTGGATTTGTTCTTGTATGTTTTGGAAAATCATTTATTGGATTGTTTGTATCAAATGCTTATCCAAGAGTTATAGATTATTCAAAACAATATCTTACTATAGTAGCATTTTTCTTTATACCACTTAGTTTGATATTTATATATAGAAATGCACTTCAAGGAATGGGTTATACTTTTGTGCCTATGCTTGCTGGAGTTTGTGAGCTTTTAGCTAGAACTATAGTTGCTTTTACACTACCTTCTTTGATTGGTTATGCTGGTATCTGTTTAGCAGGTCCTGTGGCTTGAGTTGCTGCTTCAGTTCCATTAATGATTAATTATTTCAAAAAAATAAATAGTATGTTAGACTCATATGAAGATTGCCCTATTAGCAATCTAAGTTAATATAAAAAGAGTGTCTCAAAATGAATTTTTTCATTACTATAGACACTCTTTTAGATTAAATTTCTAATGATGATAATATATTATCTATCTAGAACAAAACTCTTAGCCAATGCTAGTGATTCTCGTGCATAAAATAGTGGTACTAAATATGATACAGTTTTACTACAATATACATTGATATTTTCGTATCCATTTCTTTTAGCTAACATACTACTCCTTAAAGCATGAAAATCAGTTGTAACTATTTTTACAGTATTTTCACCTATGCTTTTTTTGCTATGTTCTTCGATTTTCACTTTAGAATATTTGAAATTTTCATAGGTATTTTTTGATTTATCTTCTTCAATTATTTTATCGCTAGACATTCCATTTTTTATTAAATATCTCTTCATAGCTTCCGATTCTGGTATTTTTTCATCCGACCCTTTTCCACCTGATACAACTACATATGACTTGCTATCTGATTCTTTTATGTATTTTAAAGCAGCATCTAACCTATGTTTTAAAGTCAAACTAACACGATCACCGTGATGTAAACCTGCCCCTAATATCATTATATAATCTGTACTTTCCTCATTATTCTTTGGATAACCTACTATCATAACCTCAAATGCCATAAATATAATCAATCCTACTGATACCACCATTACTAATATTTTGTTTAATTTAATAAAATGTATATTTGATTTAAATTTCACTTTCACAAAGTGATATATAATTAGTAATATACCTAAAAATCCTAGTGTTTCACTAAATGCTACAATTCTGTTAGTAATTAGTTTAACTATTATGCAGTAAAAAATTATAGCTATTCCTACAATTAAATCTATGTACTTTCTCAAAATAATTTTAACCCCCTTAAAATTTTCTAATTTCGCTACATTGTAATTATTAAAATATTATAATACAAAAGTTCATGCACTATATAACAAATAATTTTAATGTTCTTTAATAATTTAACATAAATAGATGATTTTTGGTATAAAATGGATTAAAATTAGCTTTATATGGATTAAAAAAACTGGATTCACCAGTTTAGTATCAGTATATATACCAACACAAACTAATAAATCCAGTTATACACTAAGTATTTACTTAGTACTATATTCATTTTCTAAAATATTTCTTAATGATGAGAACATCCTTCATGATTACAAGTATAATTACTTGGGAACTCATTAAGTTTGTTTTCTTTAAGCATTTCAACATTTTGAGATATACTACCTTCACAAGCTTGGTAAACTTTTATCCCCATAGAATCTAATTTAACTATAGCCCCTTGACCTATTCCACCAACTATAACTGCATCTACTGTTTCTCCTGATAAAGCTTTTATTGGTTGGCATTTACCATGTTCATGACCTAAGTCTCCATTACCTATGCTTCTAACTTCATTGCTATCTAAATCACATATAACGAACATTGGAGCTGATCCAAAGTGGTTAAAAGGTACGCTATCCATTCCATTGTTTTCTACTACTGGTATACATATTTTCATTTTGTTTCCTCCTCTAATTTTTTTTTACAACATCTTTTCATTGATTTACAATTACTCTTACAATTTAAGATATTAAATTCTTGTATTCCAAACATACTATGTTTTTTTATATCTTCATCAATTAATAAATTCATAAATTCCATAGAATTTTGAAGTACCTCTTTGTTTATGTTGTATATAATGTAATAACCTTCTTTATGTCCAGTTATTATATTAGACTGTTTTAATATTTTTATATGTTGAGAAACTGCGGCTTCTGATATTCCTATATGCTTTGATATACCTTTTGCACAAACATTTTTACTATTTAGTAGTAACAAAATTTGTAGCCTTGTTTCATCTCCCATAGCTTTAAATATATTTACTATCTGTTTCATATTCACCTCTTTTTAATTAAGTAATCACTTAATTAAAGTTTAGTCCTTTTATTCTCTTCTGTCAACCTAATTTATGGTATTATATTTTAATTTTATATTCTAAAAAATTTTTCAAATAGAGGTCTTTATTGTATAATGAATAAGAAAAAGTTTAGAAAGAAGGTGCCAAGTTGTCAAAACGTGAAATAAATAAAAAAATCGTAAAATACAATATCCTATCTAATACCCTTGGATATACAATCACAATAGGAATAATAACAGTATTATTTATCATATTCAAAGAAAAATTAATCCCATACAATAATATAATAAAACCTATTTACTTACTTTTATTTATATTTGCTTTATTTGAATCATTTATAGAACCTTTTATAGATATCAAAACATACAAATATGAAATCTGTGACAAAAAAATACAATACACTCAAGGAATATTCTTTATAAAAACAGTTATGCTACCAATAAACAGAATACAACATGTTACAATGACTAAAAATCCACTTTTAAATAAACTCGACTTAGTTAAAATTGAAATAGCAACTACAACAGGTAGCCACTATCTTAGAAATATTTCTGTCGATGAAGGTGTATACATAGTAGATAAAATAACAGACATGCTATTTTGTAACGTCAAAGAAGAGGAATCTAATCATGAACTATAAAAGAAACTCATATTTTGTATTTCTTAAAAATACTGTATCTACTATAAAGAGTTTTATTTCATTACTAGTTTTTGCAGTTTTATTTTCAGATTTAGCTTTAAAAAACATAATATTAATAGGTTGTGTTTTTATAGTTTTAATATTGATTTATAATATATTAATTTGGAGAACTGATATTTATTATATAAAAGACGATATTTTATATAATAATAAAGGTTTATTTATAAAAAAAGAAGTAAAAATCCCACTTAAAAATATTGCTACTGTAGATTTTGAGGAAACTTTTTTACAACGAGTGCTTAAAGTAACAACTTTAAAAATAGATACATTTAATGTTTCTGACGGACAAGATCTAAATGTTGTTCTAAACAATAAAGATTCTATTGAATTTAAGAAAGCTTTAATAATTACAAATAATGAAGTTATGCAAGAAGAAATTGTCTCAGAGCATATAAAAGTTGATGAAGAAGTATTATATCATTTGGATAAAAAAGATTTGTTAGTTTTTTCAACTATTAAAGGCAGTTTTATTTTCATGATAAGTACTTTAATTTCTCTATCTACTTTAATTTCAGAAATTGGTGAAGATAATATAAACAATTTCGTGGAAAGTATTTCTCTTTCAACAATTGTTTTGTTTGTTATTACTTTAGTTTTAATAGTTATTTTAAAACTAGTAGCTATAGCATTTAATTATTTTAAATATTATGATTTCAAATTAAAAAAAGATAATAGTAAAATTCAAATAAGCTATGGATATTTTACAAAAAAGAACTATACATTAAATTTAGATAATCTTCATGCTATTAAAATCAAACAATCAATAGGTCAAATAATCTTTAAAAAATCAACTTTAAGTATCAGTACTTTTGGATATGGAGACGATAAAAGTGAAGAAGCTATCTTATTTCCTCACATAAATGAAGATAATGTAGATGATATATTAAATGGATTATTCCCTAAATTTGTTTACAATGGCGATAAACATAGAATTAATAAAAAATATAAATTTAGATATAAATACGCTCGTATCGGCTATAACAAAGATATATTGTATTTATCTGGTGGAATATTTAAGAAAAAAACTAGCTTTATAAGTATTGATGCTCTCGATGATATTTGTATGAAGCAACTTTTCTTTCAAAGAAATCGTTCGTACTTCAAATTAAAAGTACACTATAAATCAATGAAAGCTTTTGATTTACGCGCTATAAAAGGGATTGATAAAATTCATTTTGATGAATTAAGTAAATACTTATTAAATTAAAAAGATGAGGACAAGTTTATATAAACTTGTCCTCATCTTTTTATATACTTTTTTCTAACTTTACTTCTCCATCTACTATATTAATAATTCTATCTGCTTTACTTGCTATATCTTTATCATGAGTTATTACTATTAGTGTTTGATTGTATCTTTTAATAGACTCCTTTAACAAATTCATAACCTCTTCAGTTGTTTTGCTATCTAAGTTTCCAGTTGGTTCATCTGCTAATATTATACTTGGCTTAGTAGCCATAGCCCTACCTATTGCAACTCTTTGCTGTTGACCTCCACTTAACTGACTTGGTAGGTGATTTGCTCTATCTGTAAGACCTAGCATTTCTATAAGTTCATTAATATATACCTCATCAATATCCTCATTTCCTAGCATTAAAGGAAGTTCTATGTTTTCCTTAATATTTAAAACAGGTATTAAGTTAAACTGTTGAAATACAAACCCAACTTCTTTTCTTCTATACTCCGCAAGATTTTTATCTGACAACTTTCCTATATCTATTCCATTTACATTTATAACCCCACTACTGGCTCTTTCTAAACCACCTAATAAATGTAGCATTGTACTTTTACCACTTCCACTAGGCCCTATTATTGCAACAAATTCACCTTTATTAATCTCTATATCTATATTTTTTAAAGCATCAACTTTTATATCTTTTTTACCATAGCTTTTCCCTAAGTTTACAGTTTCTAATATACTCATTTTTCTCCTCCAAATGTTTGATCTTATATATTTTTTAAATAACCTTAATCTATAATATTAATAGACTCTACTATACTACTATTGTTTAATTTCTTAGCTGGTATATAAGTGGCTAAAACTCCTATAATTAAGTTTACACATATAACTATTATGTAATCTATATATCTTATGGCAAATTTTATACCAAAATCTGCTGATTCAAAGTTATTATACGTTATAACTTGCATAATAAGTGATACAATAACTACTACTACACTTGAAACTATTCCATAAAGCAGCCCTTCAAATATTATCATTTTATTAAAATCTTTATTGTTAAGCCCAACAGCTCTTAACATTCCAAATTCACTACTTCTAGACATTATACTGTGGCTTATATTGTTTACTACATTCACAAGAGTAATAATAAATAATATAAAAGTTATTCCCATGTTGTATATTCTAGATTTTTCATACATAGCATTAGAATTTTCTCTTTCAGCAACTATATCTCTAAGCATTGCCCCTTTAACTTTTGATGTTACCTTTGAAATTTTTTGTTCTAATACTTTGTGGTCTGCACCTTTATCCATATTTACATTAGCTGCACTATATTCATTTATGCCAGTATTCTTCTTAAATATATCTTGACTAACTATTACATCTACACAATTATTGCCTGTATAATACATTTCATTCATATATTCATAATTTACTACAGCTCCAACCTTAAATTCTTTGTAAATATACTCTGAGTCAGTATCTTCCATAGTATAACAGCTTTCATTAAACACTTTATTTTCTCTAAACTTAATCTTAACAATATCTCCAACCTTTACATTTACTACATTTTTTCCACCTATGCTACCCTCATTATCTTTATTAGCTTTTGGAACATAAACTACTGCTAAGTTTTCTTTTTTCATTTTTTCTATATTTATCTCGCCACTATCAATATAATCATTTAATTTTTCTAAAGCTCTATCATCATAACCCCTTAGATTATTTTTTAATATAAGCTCTTTAGTTTTTTTATCTTCAACTAAATATCCTTTAAAAAGGCCTTCTCCTCTTGGGTCTTTATTTATAATGTCAAAGTACTTTTGATTTGAAATATTGCCTTTGTCCATAATCATTCTTGAATACAAAATTTGAGAAGTCTCTAAATTCTTAACTCCATCTATATTTGAAATTTCATCTAAAGACTTTTTATTTATACCTTTGTTCATATCTTCATTATATACATCTATCATAAAATCAGAATTCATGTTCATTGCTCTCTCACTAACAAAATCATCAGCTTGAGACAAATAACTTCTATAATTTGAAGTAATTAATAAAATTCCACAAATACTCATAGATAACACAATCATAACAAAGCTCTTTTTATTTCTAAATATGTTTTTAAAAGAAATAGCTTTATATGTTTTTATAAACTTTCTCAATGATTTTATACTAATAAAACTTCTTTTTATAGAATTTGAATTTAAATTTTTCTTTATAGAATCTATTACTGATAATTTTTTAATTTTTCTATATGTAAAATATGAAATTATTAAAACTATTAATGCTATTGATACTATTGAGCCTAATATTATCTCTACTGGGAATTTCATCCCAATTTTTGTTACTTCTCCATTTAAAACTACCGTAGTTTTAACTTTATCAGCAATTTTTCCAAATATTAATGCTCCGCTAAGCCCTGTTATAAGTCCTATTGGTACAGATATTATAAACAATGTAAATAATTCATCTAAAACTATTTTAAATATCTTCAAATTATTTGATCCAACTGCTCTTAGTATCCCGTATTCACTAACTCTTAAATATACTGATATATTAAATATTCCATATATAACAATTCCACAAACTAAACTTATCAATACCAAAAGTTTTACAGATTGCAAGTCTATACTAGTAGTCATAGTTTCTATGTCTATCAAATCATCCATTGATTTTATTTGTTCTTTATCTATATTTGCATTTTTTGCAATTTTATTTATTTCACTATTTATATCAGTTCCTTCTTTAAAAGCTATTTTAGCTTGTATAACACTTGATTTGTCTAAGCTTATAGGTGAAAACATTTCCATTACACCCATTGATTTAGTTCCTAATCTATCACTCATAATTCCTACTAATTTAAATTTTTCTTCTTTGTATCCACCATTTCTATCATCTATCTTTAAGTTTATTTCTTCGTTAATCTTAGGTTCTATCCCTAGATTTCTTAAAACCCAAACTTCAGCTACAATTTCATTAGATTGCTTGGGAAATCTACCTTCAGTTATTCTGGAATTATTTTTTATATAGTCCTCATTAGCTTTTGCAATTCCCACAATTTGATTTTCTTCTTTTGATGTAGTTTTATCTATACTATATAATCCTAAGTTTTCTATATTTTTATTTTGTTTTATTTTTTCTACCTGATCTTTATCTACTCCATCAATCTCTACATGATACATTCCACTATTGTATTTCATTTTTTGTAATTCAGCATAATCATTAGTTCTGCTTAAAGTTCCCAAACCTACTATAAGCCCTATAGATAAAACCATACTAAGTATTATTGCAATGGATCTTTTTTTATAGGCTTTTATATATCGAAAGCCTAAGTTTAGTTTTTTTCTCATCTCTTACCCCTCCATTAATTTGTGATAGTTCTTTTGTCTTTTACAAAATGAGTATATATTTAATTTTACATAAAAAACCATATTTAGTAACATTGTACACTTTATGTTATAAATTCTTAATAATTGACTTATTTAGTTATAAATTCTTAATAATTATATAAATATTTATATGTTTTACATTTTTAATAATAACCAAAATGTATTAAATTATCTGAAAATAAAAAATATTTAAAACATTCATTGAATTTTGTTTTAAAATATCGAATTTTGTGATATTATGTAATTACAATATAATTTAACTACAGAGGAGGATTGTAAAATGGGAAATTTAATCAGCAAATGGAATCAAATGAGTTTAGTTAAAAGAATTATTATAGGTTTAATCATCGGTATTATATTAGCTTTAACGATTCCAGACACAGCAAAACCAATTGTTATCTTTGGTTCATTATTTGTAGGTGCACTAAAGTCCGTTGCACCCATACTAGTATTTTTCTTAGTAATGGCTGCCATTTCTCAACATAAGAGTGGCCAGCAAACTAATATGAAATCAATTATAATGCTTTATCTTCTAGGTACATTTTTAGCGGGACTTGTTGCTGTTGTAGCGAGTTTTATATTCCCACTAACATTAACACTTGGAGCAGGGGTTGAGAATGTTACTCCACCAGGAGATGTATTAGAAGTTTTGAAAACGTTATTATTAAATATTGTTGACAACCCAGTAAAAGCACTTTTCAATGCTAATTATATAGGCATATTATCTTGGGCTATACTTCTTGGACTTGCACTTAAAAATACTCCTCAATCTACAAAAACTATGATAGTTAATGTTTCAGACGCACTATCACAAATAGTAAGATGGATAATAAACTTTGCTCCACTTGGTATCATGGGTCTTGTATTTGATACTATTGCTACTCAAGGTATAGAATCTCTTCTTAGCTATGGACAATTACTTGCTTTATTAGTTGGATGTATGGGATTTGTAGCACTTGTAGTTAATCCAATCATCGCATTTATAGGGATGCGTAAAAATCCATATCCACTAGTATTTAAGTGTTTAAAGGAAAGTGGTATTACAGCATTCTTTACTCGTAGTTCAGCTGCAAATATACCTGTAAACATGAAGTTATGTGAAGAACTAAAATTAGATAAAGATACTTATTCAGTTTCAATTCCATTAGGTGCAACTATTAATATGGCAGGGGCTGCTATTACGATTTCAGTATTAACACTGGCAGCAGTTCACACACTTGGAATAGAGATTGACATGGGTATGGCAATAATATTAAGTGTATTATCAGCTGTAAGTGCTTGTGGTGCTTCAGGAGTAGCTGGAGGTTCATTATTACTAATACCACTTGCATGTAGTTTATTTGGAGTTCCAAATGATGTAGCAATGCAGGTAGTAGGTGTAGGGTTTGTTGTAGGGGTTATTCAAGACTCTTGTGAGACTGCACTTAACTCATCAACTGACGTACTTTTCACAGCTGTAGCTGAATTTGCAAAATGGCGTAAAGAAGGAAAAAAGATTAAAATCTAGATTTTGCTAAAAAAATATATAAACATAATAAATCCAAGGAATTAATAACTAATTTCTTGGATTTATTTTTTTGTTATAAATTCTTAATAATTATGAAATTATTTTGTAATTTTAATTTGTTATTATTTAATTGACATTGATTTACTTAAATTTAATCTTGGTTACTTTTGTTAACAATATATGGTAAATTAAGTATGTAAGAAATTTTATAGATTGGAGTAATACTTATGAATGAAAATATATTAGTTGTAGATGATGATAGGGAAATCGTTGATGCTATTGAATTTTATTTAAAGCCAGATGGATTTAATATTTTGAAAGCTTATGATGGACTACAAGCTTTGGAGGCTTTGATAGATAATAACATTCAACTTATTATAATGGATATTATGATGCCTAATATGGATGGGCTTAAAGCTACTTTTAAAATTCGTGAAAGTAAAAATATACCTATCATTCTTTTGTCTGCAAAATGTCAAGATATGGACAAGATTATGGG
This sequence comes from Romboutsia sedimentorum, assembly GCF_030131845.1. Taxonomy (GTDB): domain Bacteria; phylum Bacillota; class Clostridia; order Peptostreptococcales; family Peptostreptococcaceae; genus Romboutsia_D; species Romboutsia_D sedimentorum. Next base: position 244,630 of record NZ_JASKYM010000001.1, read on the forward strand.
GCTTAATATGGGTGCTGATGATTATGTTACTAAGCCTTTTAATCCACTAGAGCTTACTGCTAGAGTCAAATCTCAATTAAGAAGATATATAAATTTAGGCAATATGAATAATACTCTAAATAATGAATATGAAATGAAAAACACATTAAGAAGTGGTGGATTAGAACTTAACACAGATACTAAAATTGTTAAACTTGACGGTGATGAAATTAAAGCTACACCTATTGAATATAAAATTCTTGAACTTTTATTATCAAATCAAGGTAAAGTTTTTTCTTCAAAGGAATTATATGAGCGTGTTTGGGATGAAGATGCTTATAATTGTGAGAAAACTGTTGCTGTTCATATTAGAAGGATTAGGGAAAAGATTGAAATAAATTCAAAAGATCCAAAGTATTTAAAGGTGGTGTGGGGAATTGGCTATAAAATTGAAAAGATTAATTAACGATAATTGTATAACTAAATACATATCATTATTAGTTATGTTTATGAGCTTATCTATTGGGTTTGAAGCTTGCTTTAATTTAAGATATAACTTTACACCTGAATTTAGACATGACTTTCTACCAAAATTTTATCTATTTGGGAATGTGTCTAGTCATCTCACATCAAGTTTATTCGATGATTATATACTTATAGCGCTAGGGTGTACTTTCATATTCCTAATTGGTCTTAATTTTTATAAAATAAATAGGAATGCCTATAGTAAATTTGAAGTTAAAATAACTTCTTTTTCATCTAAATTTCCTATAGAGATTCCAATATTTTTTATATTAGCTTTATTTCTTGTAAGATTTAGTATTTGGTCTACTACTTTGCCTTTTTACGATGATGATTTGGTATATTGTGACTTTTTTTTACTTTGGTTAACTTATTTTTATTTTAAAACCACTAGATTAAGTGATTATGATATAAAGTCTAAATCGTTTTTATATGGTTTTCTTGATAGGCATGGCAAAGAAAGTTTAAATAAAAAAATAGCATTTATCCTCACTTTCATAACAATAGTACAAATTATATTTTTTATATTTGCTTTAAACTTTTGTTCCTATCCTTATTCTACGGGAGTTATATTTTATTCTATCTCAATTATATTGTTTTATTTGTTTATTTATAAATTATTATCTCATAAATTTAATTACATTGACTCTATAGCTACAAATATCAAAAATATAGAAAATGGAGACTTAAATTATAAACTAGATGTTATTGGTAATGATGAAATGTCAGCTCTTGCAACAAGTATAAACAATATAACTAACGGACTTGAAACTTCACTTGAAAACCAAGTCAAAAGTGAAAAAATGAAAAGTGAGCTTCTAACTAATGTATCTCACGACTTAAAAACCCCTCTTACTTCTATTGTAAATTATGTTGATATACTAAAAAACAACGACTTAGACAAAGACACTATGAAAGACTATATAAACATATTAGATAAAAAATCCAAACGTCTAAAAACTTTAATAGAAGATGTTTTTGAAGCATCAAAGATAAATAGTGGAGATATTGAACTTGATTTTGAAAAAACAGATATAAAAGAACTTCTTATCCAAAGTATAGTTGAATTAGAAGATAAAATAGATGAAAGCGGTCTTGATTTTATAATAGAAACTCCAGATGATAGTGTTTTTACTTTTATAGATGGTAAAAAGACCTGGAGAGTTTTTGAAAACTTAATAGGGAATATTTTAAAATACTCTCTTTCTAATACTAGGGTTTATATAGATATGATTGATTACGATGATAAGGTTATAATAGTTTTTAAGAATATATCTAATCATAAATTAAATATAAAGCCACAAGATTTGATTGAAAGATTTAGACGTGGTGATGTTTCTAGAAATACAGATGGGTCAGGGCTTGGGTTATCAATAGCTCAAAGTATTGTAGACCTTCAACACGGTGAGATGAAAATAGATATAGATGGTGATTTATTTAAAGCTACATTAACTTTTGATAAATATTTAGAATGTGTACTTTAAAATTTACTATTTTTTAATAAGGCTTTAGATTTAAACCTAAAGCCTTATTTTTTATATATAATCTTCTATTTTGTAAGTTTCAAACGGCTTCTTTTTATACAATATAGCATCTGTTGGACATCTATGAATACATTTTTCGCAACCTATACACTTATTAAAAAATTCAATCTCTTTATCTTTCATAACTATATTTTTAGTTGGACATTGTTCTTGGCATATCTTGCAATTTATACACTTTTCTTTGTCTATGGAAAAGTTTCTTTTAGCATATTTTTTAGCATAAATTAAAAAGCTATCGTATACTAATTTAGGACCTAGCGTACTTTTCTTATAATTTATATCACTTCTATTTTCTTTTAAAAAGTCCTTAGCTATATTTTCCACTTCATTTTCTTTAGTTGCTAAAATTTGTTTCATTTCTTCATCAGTTTCTCTTTTAAATATTACGTGATAATAATTATTTGGCATTTGTATAGATGTGTTTATAACTACATCAAATCCTTTATTTTTAAGTGCCTTAGCTATGTATGTTCTATTTTCTCTATGATTTTTATCAGCTAAAGTATAATATACTATACATTTTTTAGAATCTGCTTTTATATTTTTATTTATCCAATCTAATAGTATCTTAGGCGTCATTTCTGCATGTATCGGTGAACCTACTATCAAAAAATCATATTCTTTGTTTATACTATCATTTTTTTGTATATCTATTAAATCTATATTTATATTTTCTTTTTCAAAGCTTTTTTTAAATAATTTAGCTATATGTTTTGTGTTACCTGTTCCAGAAAAAAATATTGCTGCTCCTGTTTTTAACATACTCTCACTCCTTCTTTTTATAAGCTTAATTTATATAATTAATTATACAACAATTACTTATATAATATATTTTAATTTAATAATTTATAACCATTATGACATTACATTTTTTTATATTTCAATTGTTAAAAATTGTTAACAATTAAAAATATTCAATCAATTAAGTTTACATACACACACTACTGTGCTACGATTTAATGAAATTAAACTCAAGGGGGAGTAATAAGAAATGAGAAATTTAATTAACAAATGGAATCAAATGAGTTTAGTTAAAAGAATTATAATAGGTCTAATCATCGGTATTATACTAGCTGTAACAATTCCAGATACAGCAAAACCAATAGTTATCTTTGGTTCTTTATTTGTAGGTGCACTAAAGGCGGTTGCACCAATATTGGTATTTTTCTTAGTAACATCTGCCATATCTCAACATAAGAGTGGTCAGCAAACTAATATGAAATCAATTCTAGTTCTTTATCTTTTAGGTACATTTTTAGCGGGACTTATTGCTGTTGTAGCAAGTTTTATATTCCCAATAACATTAACTCTTGGAGCAGTTGCAGAAAATGTTACACCTCCTGGAGGTGTTGTAGACGTTCTTAAGGCTTTACTTTTAAACATTGTTGATAACCCTGTAAAAGCACTTTTTAATGCTAACTATATAGGAATATTATCTTGGGCAATATTACTTGGTATTGCACTTAAAAACGCTCAACAAACTACAAAAATTATGATTGTCAATGTTTCAGATGCTCTATCTCAAATAGTAAAATGGGTAATTAACTTTGCTCCACTTGGTATTATGGGTCTTGTATTTGATGCTATTGCTACACAAGGTCTAAGCGCTTTACTTAGTTATGGACAATTGCTTGCTATATTAGTTGGATGTATGGTATTTGTAGCACTTGTACTTAATCCAATCATTGCATTTGTGTGTATGCGTAAAAATCCTTATCCACTAGTATTTAAATGTTTAAAAAATAGTGGTATTACAGCATTCTTTACTCGTAGTTCAGCTGCAAATATACCTGTAAACATGAAATTATGTGAAGAATTAGAATTAGACAAAGATACTTATTCAGTTTCAATTCCATTAGGTGCAACTATTAATATGGCAGGGGCTGCTGTTACAATTTCAGTATTAACTCTTGCAGCTGTTCACACTCTTGGAATTCAAGTTGATATAGGTATGGCAATAATATTAAGTGTATTATCAGCTATAAGCGCTTGTGGTGCTTCAGGGGTAGCTGGAGGTTCATTATTACTAATACCACTTGCATGTAGTTTGTTTGGAATTCCAAATGATGTGGCTATGCAGGTAGTAGGTGTAGGATTTGTTGTAGGAGTTATCCAAGACTCTTGCGAAACTGCACTTAACTCATCAACTGATGTACTTTTTACAGCTGTAGCTGAATTTGCTAAGCGTAGAAAAGAAGGAAAGAAAATTGAAATTTAATTTTTCTAAAAATATAATAAATCCAAGGGCTAAGTAACTAAGCCCTTGGATTTATTTGTTATTTTCTCTTTTTAGTTTTCTTTTTATTTTTGCCTTGAGCTCTTTTTTCACTTTGAGCTTTTGTTTTAGCTTCTTCTATTTCTTTTATTTTAACTTTAATTTTTTCATTTTCTCTATATGCTATGAAAAAGTCAATCAAACTTACTAAAAGTGTTGACCAAGCTAATGAATTTTTACTTACAAATGTTACTATTGATGATATAAGGAAAAATATTCCCATTGCAATCCATAAATTCCTATTTTTCTTTGAAACCATTTTGCCTACCTCCTATATGTCTACAAACATTAATAACTACTATTATAACTCAATATAGTATATAAATTTCATTTTTTATTTACTATTACAAAGCTTATTAATATGCGACTTAAAGTAGGTTGTGTATTTAGTTAAACATATCAGCTATATTCATAGTCTCAATTTTATCTACGGCATTGCCTATATAATCAGTTATTCCTTTTGCCACTTCGCTCTCTTTAATTTTATTTACAGTACCTTCTATATCTATACCGTCCGTTATATCCGATAATTTCATATCTTTAATATTATCTATAGTCTGCGAAATAGTCTGTGAAAATTTTGTATCTTTAAGCTCGTCCATTATATATGCTACTTTATCATTTTTAATTTCACTATATTTAAAACTCATTATACCTAGTGGAACTAACAATACCACTAACGTAACTGCTATTTTCTTTACTAGCCTCATAATAATCCTCCTCTGTTAATTAATAACTCTATATTACTATATTAACTTATTAACCTTAAATTAGTGTTAATTTTTCATTAAATAATTCTTAAATTTTTATTTATAAAAAACTGTAGGGTCAATTAACTGTCCCTACAGTTTTTTTAATTTAATACAGATTCTTTATAATCTATCTCTTTATTTTGCTTAACTTTATCTTTTACATAAAATATCGAAATTGCTAACCCAACTACTGCTATAATAGTTGCTATTTTAAATGATGCATTCATCCCTTGTATCTGTGCTAATGCTTTTGAAGTACTTAAACTATGTCTTGTTACTGTTGTCATTGTAGTGATAAGTATAGATGAACCTATAGCCCCAGATACCTGACGCACAGTAGAGTTTATAGCGCTACCATGTGATATTTGTTCTGTCTTAAGTGAATTTAATCCCCATGTTGTAACTGGCATTAATAAAAATGTTATTCCGATCATTCTTATTCCATACATAATAGCTAACATTGTTATTGATGTATTTTCTTTTAATGTAGAAAGTTCAAATGTTCCTAGTGCTAATAAAGTAAAACCTATTATAGCTAAAACTCTAAATCCATGCTTATCTAGCATCTTACCTGTAATCGGACTTAAAAATGTCATTGCTATAGATCCTGGTAACATTATTACGCCTGGTATCATAGCAGATAACCCTCTTACTGATTGTATATATATAGATATAATCATAGAAGCTGATGTCATTGCTACATACACTATTATTATTAGAATTGTACTTATTATAAAATTACGACTTTTAAATACTCTAAGTTCTAATAAGGGTTGTTCTACCCTAAATTGTCTTATTACAAATAATGTAAGTGATACTACTCCTACTATTAATGGGACATATGTTAGTGGGCTAGATATAGAATAATCACCTATATCAGATACTCCAACTAAAATACCTCCAAATCCAAAAGTAGATAAAATTAATGATATAACTTCAAGTTTAGATTTTTTAACTTCCATTATGCTTCTTAAGAAGAAAAACGCTAATACTATATTGGCTAATGTAATAGATGCTAATATATAAAATATTATTCTCCATCCTAAATTATCAATTATATATCCTGCTGCTAAGGGTCCTATTGCTGGTGCAACTCCAATTACAAATCCATAAATACCCATTGCTTTACCACGTTCTTCTTTTGGGTATAAATTAATCATAGCAACTTGAACTGATTGCATTATTATACCAGCTCCGATAGCTTGAAGTATTCTAGATAATATCATTACTCCAAAGTTCTTAGCAAATATTGATACTATACATCCTGCTAAGAATAAAGACATAGATACTATAAATAGATTTTTAATCGAATATCTATTTATTAAATATGCTGTTGAAGGAATCATAATACCTAAAACAAGCAAGTAAACTGTCGTTAACCACTGTGCTGTACCTACATCTACCTTAAATGTAGACATTATACTCGGTAGGGCTGACGTTAATACAGTCTGAGTAAGTGATGTTATTAGAGATCCTATCATTAATACTACTATGATACGATTTCTAGTTTTTTTATTGTCTATCAACGCTGTCATCTCCTAATTGAAGCTTTATGCTTTTTAATTTGTCTATTTCTATCTTTAATGCTTGTTCTTTTTCTAAATATGCTATCATTGCATCCATCATTAAGGAATTATAATTTTTAAAATTGTACTCTTGCTCTACTTCTAAAATAGCTTCATTAAGTTTTTTATTTAAATTATCATTTTCTATTTTAGCTTTTATATCTTTAGTTGTTTCTAAAAAGCTTTCATGTAAATCATTATTTTTTTTTGATTCGTTATCTTCTTCAACTGTGTATAAAATATTTTCTGTTATCATGTACTTGTTATGTTTTAAGTTTTCTATATTTAATTCTACCTGTCTTAAAGTAATCTCAAATATATAATCTTCATCCATATATTTTTTGTTTAAACGCTTAATTAAATCAAACTCATGAATTACACTATCAATTACAAATATAAGTTCCCATATAAATGGCTTAATTTCTTTTCCATATACTTCAATTAAGCTATCGTAATATACTTTTACTAATCTAGATTTAATGGTACTTTTTATCTCTTCTACTGGCTTTCCATTTATTTCTGAGAATGACCCTAAAATATGTAAATTGAAATACCTATTTGATTCTAGATAATCTAATATAATTTTTATTTTTAATTTTAATTTTTCTTTAGGTGTTTTTTGATTGTCTTCATCTATTAATGTAGATTGATTTAAGAATTTATTACTTGAATAGTTTAACATTTCCCCTACTAAGTTTTCTTTAGTTGAAAAACATTTATAAAACGTTGATTTTGATATCTTGCATTCTTTTACTATATCGTCAATCGAGGTATATTTGATGCCATAACTGTTAAAACATTTTTGTGCTACATTCATTATTAATTCTTGCTTTATATCCATAATAACCTCCAAAATAACTTCATAAAACTCTAAAGTACTACTTAGTACTATTCAGTACTCATAGGTACTTGGTAAGTATACAGTATATTTTTCCTTTAGTCAAATATATAAAGTCTTTAACTAAAATTAACACCTATCTACTAAACTTCATAATATATAAAGAGAATTTTAGTTGGAGGGGAATTATGAAATATTATGTTAAAGTTGAGAAAAACGTAAAAATATTTGTTGAAGATACAAATCCCGATGGTGAGAATGTTATTTTATTTATTCATGGGTGGCCACTAAACCATAATATGTATGAATATATAGTAGAAAATTTTGCATCTAAAGGCTATAGGTGTATAGCGATAGACCTTAGAGGATATGGTAAATCAGATAAGCCAAGCACAGGCTATGATTATGATAGGATGGCTAATGATATAAGACATATAATTGAGTCGCTTAAATTAAATAATATAACTTTAATGGGGCACTCTATGGGTGGTGCAATCTCTACAAGATATATGTCTAAATAAAATGCACATGGTGTAGCAAGACTTTGCCTGCTTAGTGCTGCCGTTCCTAAATGGGTCCAATCTTCTGACTGGAAATATGGATATACACTAAACCAAGTTAATGATCTTATAGATAATTTTAGAAATGACAGACCACAATCTATAAGAACAACATCTGAAACCTTCTTTTATCAGTTTACAAGTCAAGGAATATTAGATTGGTTCTTTGACATGGGTTTGGCTGCTTCTGGTTGGTCAACTATTAATTCATTAATAGCCCTTAGAGATGAAGAGTTATTTGATGATTTGAAAAATATAAAAGTACCTACATTAATTTTACATGGAGTACATGATAAAGTTTGTCCTTATCCTTTTGCAGAGTATATGAATAGTACAATAGAAAACTCTACTTTAGTATCTTTGACTGAAGGTGGTCATGGAGCTTTTTATGAATGTAGAGATACTATAAATAAATCTTTGGAACAGTTTATCAATAAAACTAAATAACACCTATACAAAGCATATCTACTTGTATTAAAATGGCGGTGAAATATTAGATTAAATATAGATTGAAAAACTAATACTTTATTAAACACAAATAAAGGGAAAGAATTTAATCTTTTCCTTTATTTGTAAAATCATTATATTTTAATTTCTTTAATTATGTTTAATTTCTTTAATATTGTGAAAATATTTCATGTGATGCTTTCATAGCCTCATCAATATCTAAACAATAAATATCTTCATTATTTTCAAATCCATTTTCTAATGCCCATGCATCAAATTCATTCTTCGTCCAGAAGAAGTTCATGATATTTCAGCAACTTGCAGCCCAGTTTTCATGTTTATCTAAATTAATATGAAGTATTCGTAAATCATCATTATTTATAGAATGTAGCTTATTATCTTTAAGCTTTATATTTATTTCCTTGGAAGTAATATTACACACAGAATCAATAGCTATATCTTGATTAAAAGTAAGTCCTACCCCTAATGCGTCTATTGCACACATTGCATTTAATTTTCTACCATCTTGTAGTGTAACTTTATGCATAGTTTCGTGTGCTGATACTGGATAAATAAAATTCACATAATTATCTTCATCGACTACCATAATGTTATTTTTTTCAAAGTAGTCTAATGTTTGTTTTATATAACTTTCTTCTAATTCCAATGTGTTTAATAGATTATTTGAAATTTCATTTAAACTAACCACAGAATTTTTCTCAATAATCATATTCATAATTTCTACTCTAATTTTCTTTTGTTCATTTTCTAATTTTCTATATTTATTAGTATTTTTCATATCTACCCCTTATGCATTTGCGTAACACTTTGATAATATATTTGTAAGTTCTTCTTTGTAATCTTCATAATCCTTTGCTTTTCTATCTCTAGGTCTGCTTAAGTTTATCTTTAAGTCTTTTAATATTTTTCCTTTGTCCCTAGACATAACTATTACTCTATCACTCATATAAACAGCTTCATCTACATCATGAGTTACCATTATTGCAGTTATCTTCTTTTTAATCCAAATATTTTCTAATTCTTCTTGTAAATTTTGTCTCATTTGAAAATCAACTGCCCCTAGAGGTTCATCCATTAACAGAACTTGTGGGTTACAAGCTAATGCCCTTATAACTGCTACTCTTTGCTTCATACCACCTGATAGTTGATGTGGAAATAACTTTTCTTTTCCTTTTAAATCCGATATATTTAATAGTTCTTCTAGTTTCTTTTCTCTTTCTTCTTTGCATATTTTTTGTTGTTTCATTGGAAATACTACATTTTCTTTCACAGTTTTCCAGGGAAATAACGCATAATTTTGAAATACAAACGCTCTATCGATACCAGGTTTAGTTACAACCTTATTATTTAATAAAACTTGTCCTTCTTCACACTTTAAAAACCCACCTATTATGCTAAGAATTGTACTTTTCCCACATCCAGATGGACCTAATAAACATACAAATTCGCCTTCTTGCACTTCTAAATTTATATCTTCTAAAACCTTTAGTTCTACTTTATCGTTCATAAAGGTTTTATTTATGTTTTCTATTTTTAAGTTCATTAGTCATTAAACCTCCATTTACAAAGGCTTTGGTTTATAAATTTTAGTATTCTATCTATAATAAATCCTATTAATGCTGCAAATATCATAAGCCCTATTAACAATTCTGTTTTCATCATTGTTTGAGCTTGAACCATTGAGTAACCAAGACCGGCACTCGTTGCTATAAACTCGGCTCAAATTACAGACATCCATCCTGTACTTATTGCAAGTCTTGCACCTGTTAGTATATCTGGAAGTGCTGCTGGTAGCATTACATTTATAAATATAGAAAATGATGATGCTCCCATACTTCTTGCTGCATTATAATAATCTTTTGATATAGATCTAACTCCTTGAATTGTATTAAGTATTATAGGAAATACCCCAGCAAATGCTATTAAAAATATAGTCGGTCCATCACCTATACCAAACCATACTATTGTAAGTGGTACCCAAGCCATTATAGGTACTTGTCTTGCTGAGTCTACTACTGGAGAAAATAACTTTTCAAAAGTATTTGAAAAACCCATACATAGTCCTAGCGGAAGTCCAAATAGCATTGCACATCCAAAACCTTTTAGTACTCTTTGTAATGTTATAAGTACGTTTTTAACTATTTCCGAGTCAGTTATACAAGTTATAAATCCTTTCATTACATCTATTGGCATAGGAAGTAAAAGAGAACTTCCTATATTTGTTGCACTTAGTTGCCATATAGCAAATATCACTAAAATTAATATTAATCTATATACAAAATCTAAGGGCTTTAATCTTGTTTTATTGTTTTTGTTTATTAATTTTCTATTGGTAGAAACTTTAACTTCCACTTTTCAAATTCCCCCATATCTTCCTTTGATATATTTTTATCTGTATAGCTTTGTAGTTGCTTTTTAAAGTTGTTTTTATCTTTTAAATCTAGCACACTTTTATTATATACATTTTTAAATACTCTATATGAATCGCTATTTTTGAATACTTTGCTTACTACTAAGACATATGTATCATAGTCTTTATTTACTGAGGTAGATTGTTTTTTCCCTTGTATATTTAATGCTTTTATAGCATCAATTACTATTGCATCTACTTTGTTACTTTCTAGTGCATATGGCAGGGAACTATTTATAAATGAAACAGATTTTGAATCTTTGTAATATTCTTTAACTAAGTCATTTTGATAATTTCTATTTTGACTAGTTCCAATTTTTTTTATATCATCTTTTTTAGTTAAAAATATATCTGAATTTTGAACTAACGTATTTACTATTTCAAAATTATTATCAGCTTTTATAAATTCTTTTGCTGCCTCTTTACAAATAATAGCCATATCAACTTCCTCTGAACTCAGAGCCCATTGAGTAGTACTTGCTCAACAATCAGCTATTGAATAGCTTTCTATTAAACTATCGATTTTTACGTCTTCGAAATAGTTTTTATTTTTCATATAATTTATTACAAATGCAGAGGTATCATCTGATACCCCTATTCTTATATTTCCTTCTATTTTTTCATTGTTAGGATTGAAAAATAATATTCCTAAACTTATAAATAAAATAAGTATTCCTAATAATAAATTTTTAGTTTTTTCCATCTATCTCCATAGCCTTTGCTTTCCAATCTTCATAGTTCATTTTTTCAGGGAAAACAGGGTTTACTTTTTCTTTTATAAATTTATCAAAATCATCAGCACCACAAGATTTTAATAATTTATCATTTACAACTTGTTCATAAGTTGGTATTTCTTCTAATGCCTTGTGTTCTTTATATAAAGCTAAATTGTTTTTGTATTCGTCTCCAGTTATTTTCCAAGTAAGAGTTCTTCCTTCTCCAACAGTCTTTTTGTATATAGTCATTAATGCTACTTCTTCATCTACACTATATGCTTTTGCAAATATTTTTGCAGATTCTACTGGATTTGTATATATGTATTGTATTGCTTTTGTATGAGCTAAAACTAATTTTTGTGCTAACTCTGGTTTTTCTTTTATGAAGTTAGTGTTTAGAGCAAATGAACAACAATTGTATTCTTTTCCTGTTGATTCTTCTTTGTATTTAGTAGAAGCTATTATCTTACCTGTTTTTTCAAATTCAGCAACTGATCCCCATGGGTCACAAGTTGAGAATGCTTTTATTTGTCCAGTCTTCATTGCTAAGTATGCATCTTTACTTGAATCAATGTTTACACATTCATATTTTGATGAGTCAACTGGTAATCCTGTTTGTGGACCGTAATCAGTAGTCCATAATAAATCTCCATCTGGGTCTGCTGCAATTTTTTTACCTATTAAGTCTTTTGGGTCTTTGATATCATTTGATGCTACTAGGTATTCTGAACCACCTTTATGGTTGTTTGCTGCAACTACTATAGGTGAACCTTTTGGAATAGCTCCAACTAATCCCTTAGTTCCTATATATCCAGCATCCATTTGTCCTGCTGCCATAGCTTCTGGTACTTTACCGTTTCCAACTGTTTCTACTTTTAATCCTAAATCTTTGTATATACCAGCTTCTACTGCAACTGGAGCAGCAGTCATATGATCACAATTGTAATATCCTAATTTTATAGTGTAATCTTCACTACCTTTAGCACTATCTACCTTAGTGTCTTTAGAATTGCTGCATCCACTCATAAGTGACCCTCCTATTACGCTGACTAATAATAGTGATTGTACTTTTTTTGATAATTTCACTAGAAAATCCTCCCCTATGTTATTTTATATTTAGCTCCTTAACAGCAAGCTTCCATATCTTCTCCAAATAAATCAATAAATTTATCATCTTGTAATCTATATATTGCATATCCTAGATTTCCATTTTTAGAACCTGATATCATAACTTCCATTTCATCTTTTTTATCTATATCTTTAAAAGTTATAACTGCATCCTCTCTAGGTGCTAATATAGGTTTAGTTGAATACATTTTATCTTTATTTTTTACAACAGCGACCATTTGATTGTGTTTTGCATCTTTTTTATAAATAACTACTAAGTCATCTTCTTTGTCATTGTTTATATCGTGCTGTGCGTATGTTATTATTTCTTGATACTCACAATTTTCTTGGAAATATTTTAAGCAATCTTCATCTACTTTTGGAAGATTGTTTTGCTGAGTGTTTTTATCTTTAGAATAAACGTTTATTCCAACTATAAATATAAAAACGCCAATAATTATAAATAGCTTTTTATGCTTCATTCTTAACAACCTTTCTTACGCTTGGCAACATAGCTTTTATAAAAAATACAAATATTATAAAAGAACATAAGTATTTCATGCTATCTGGTATATTAATCATAATTTTATTTGCTATATCTATTGAAGCTTTAGATGTTTCTATATCCATATTTACACTGCTTCCTACTAATAACTTATTTGTAATATATCCAATTATAAGAGCACAACTTGTAAGAGTTGTAGAATAAATTATTACAGCTCTTTTTCCTATAACGTTATACATACTAATAAGCTCTGGTAAATTTGTAGCAGCACCTGCAATTAAAAATGTTATAGCAACCCCTGGTGATGCCCCACTTGCAACTAACGCTGCGATAAATGGAATATGACCTACTGCACAAACATACATGATACAAGCAAGTATTGATATACTACCTAATGACAATACTCCAGGATTTCCTAAGTATTTTTGTATAATACTAGTTGGAAATGCAGTAGTTATAAATCCTGCCACAAGCATACCTATTATTACGTATTTACTTATTGTAAGGGCTAACTCTGAAAATGACCATTTAAGACCATCTAATATATTTTGAGTTAAGCTTCTTTTTTCTTCTTCTAACTCTATTAAACTTTCATCATCGTCCATTGCAACACAAAGTTCATTTTTTCCAAATATATTTCCTAAAATACCAACTATCATAGGAACAACAAACCCTGCTATTACATAAATAATTGTAATTTGTGGACCTAAAAGTCCAAAACTAAGTACTACTGCTATCGGATTTATAATCGGAGTTGATGTCATAAATGCTAATACTGGACCTAAGTATGCTCCAGAATAATACATACTTATACCGATTGGTATAACGCCACAGCTACATATTGGAAGTAGCATTCCTGATACTGTGCTTTTTAGTATTGATGTTATTTTTGTATTTCCTAGTGCATTTTGAAATTTTTGTGGTGTTATTAAATTATGAAGAAGCCCTGCTATTACAAAACTTATGACTAGCCACCCAGATGCCCCATTTAATATGCTTACAGATGTTATTAAGATATCTTTTATGAAATTTAATATATGCATTTAAACCACCTTTATAGCTTCTAATATAGCTTTTTCTATTATTTGTTTTGATAATCTATCATATTTTTTCTTTTGATTTATTATCAAAGTTCCCTTTGTTATCATTCCATATTTTTTTATGTATGAAAAATCCTTACCTGCTTGATATAGCTTAACTTCAACTTTATCAATATACTTGTCCCCTATTCTTTTAACAAGCATCCCATGCTCATCGCAAGTTGGTCAAGTATTTATAAACTCAACTAATGTTTTACCCATCTTACTCCTCCATTGATTTCGTTAAAATAGCCCATAGATATCTATGGACTATTTTTTTATTTATAAAGTTATAACTACTTAAAACTTATGCTTTTATATCCCCCCGTAAAGCCTAGTAATAAATTGTAAATTATTCCTGTCTAAATTATAACTATTTAGGAAAATTTTGTAAAATAGATATATTTTATATAAAGACTATCCAGTATAGTTTCTATCTATTTAAATATAGTTTGGGATATCTAATAAATAGTATAATATTCCTGATATATCATGAATTACATTCTCTCTCTTTTTTTCTTTATCTAAGAAATTCAAATTAATTTTTATAGGAAAATTTTTATTTTACTTAATAGAAGCATATACACGGGAATAGATACTGCCGCTAATAATGTTGTTATTGTAGTCATTACAGCTGCATATTCGTAGTCAGCATTATATTGTTTCGCAATTATAGATGTTTGCGTCATTATTGGCATAGAAGATTGGATTATAAATACTTGTTTCATCATTTGTGGCATATCTATAAATAAAACCAAAACTATTACTACAATAGGGCATACAATAAATCTTCCAATTATAAGAGCTAACATATCTTTACTAAACTTTATTTCCCTAAATTTTATTTTACTTACAGTAATACCTATAAATATCATAGATAAAGGTGTCGTAAGATTTCCAAGATACTTGCATGTACTGATAACAAAATTTGGCATTGGTATTTCTAAAAGTATAATAACTATACCAACTAAGAAACCTAACAACGGGGGAGATAAAATTTTTTTCAAAGTTTTTTTACTTAATATTTTTCTATTCTTTTCATCTCCATCTTTACTTATACAATAAACTCCTATAGTCCAAAAAAATATAGTATTTGCTATGTAATAAAGAAGTACATACGGTACACTATTTTCACCAAACAAAGCTAAATTAACCGGTAATCCTATGAATATAGTGTTTGAAACAAAAAACATACTTTGAAATGTACCTTTTCTTTTTTCATCTATATTTAAAATTTTTGAAACTAATATAGCTATTAAATAACAAACAAATATTGAAGTAAACGGAACAATAAGCCCTCCTGACATTTGATAAAGTTTGTCCCTTGTAAAACTTGTGACAAGATTTTCTATCATATAAGCTGGTAATGCTATTTTACATACTAAGTTTGATATAAGAGATGTTGATTTTTCATCAAACCATCCCTTCTTAGATAAAATACATCCTATTATTATCATAATAATAATACTTAAAATACTCTCCATTGATTTTAATATAACCATATAAGTCCTCCTAAGTTTTTCCAATCACCTAATTTTAATTATTTTAGAAATTATAATCATTTTTAAATTGTGAATTTGTATAATTTCCATATATATATTAAAAAAATCATCATTTTAAATTTAAAATAAAAGACTTTTTCATAACTTAAGTATATATCAAAGTTACTGTTTAATTTCATTCATTTAAAATATTTATGTCTAAATTATAACTATTTAGTAAAATTTTGTAAAAAGGATATGACTTATATTAAGATAGTCAAATATAGATTTTATCTATTTAAAACTTGTTTGAAATATTTCACAGATAGTATAATAATATATAATGAAGGAGTTGAAATTAATATGATAATATTTGCACATAGGGGTGCTAGTGGGGATTATCCTGAGAATACACTTTTAGCTTTCAAAAAAGCTATTTGTTTGGGAATGAATGCTATGGAACTTGATATTCATAAATGTATTGATGGTAATTTAGTAGTTATTCATGATGAGGATATTGAAAGAACATTTAAAGGAAAAGGTCTAATTAAAGACTATTCATTGAATCAACTTAAGCACTTTAGATGTAGGAATTTTGAATTTATTAATAATTACGACTGTAAAATACCTACCCTTAGAGAAGTTTTTGATTTAATTAAAAATAAAAATATATTTTTAAATATTGAAGCTAAAACAGATTTAATTCATTACGATTTAGAAAAAGATGTAATTGATTTAATTAATGAGTATGATTTAAAAGATAATATATTGATATCTAGCTTTAATCACGATACTATTAGAAATTTCAAAAATATAGATAAGACTATTAGATATGGAGCACTTTATAGAAGTGGAGATGACTATAGGGGCTTTGGTAATATAGTTGAACACGCTAAAAATCTAGGCGTTTACAGTATAAACTTAAGTGGTTTACTAGTTAACAAGGATATTGTTGATTTGGCACATGGAAATGGACTTAAAGTATTTGTTTATACTATTAATTTTCCTCTAGCTATGAGAAAAATGATTGAATACAATGTAGATGGAGTATTTACTGATTATCCTGATTTGATGAGAGAAATTTTAATGGAGTAGATTTTATCTACTCCATTTTAGAAATATTTTGTTGTCTAGCATATAACTCTCCCTTTGTTATTTAAGTTCTAACATATATCTTGATAACTCTTCTACTGCTAATTCTTCGTCTTCCCCAATCGCTTGTAGCTCAATTACATCACCTTCACTTAAACCTAAGCTAAAAAACCCCATTATGCTCTTTGCACTAATTGTTGCATGGCCTTTTACTATTAATATTTCAGATTTATATGATGATGCTTTTCTTATAAACATAGTTCCTAATCTTTCGTGTACACCTGTTTCACTTATTATTGTTATTTGTTTTTTGACCATAATCCCATCTCCTAAATTTCGTTTATATAATAACAATATATGAAAACGTTTTTACAGTCAACTATCTATTTTTATTTTATTTTTTTTCAAAAAAAAGGACTGCTTCCGTAGCAGTCATAAAGGGTTTTTTTAAAATACCATCTTGGGGGGATGAGTATTTTTATATTAGATTTGTTTGGGTTAAAGTATAGTTTCATTGTCATCAGACAATTAGTTATACTATTCGTGTTGTGATACTTTTTTGAGTATATTGTCATTTCTTGTTGTCTATGTATACATACTACTATCTTTTTTTGTCAAAGTCTATACTATAATTACTTTTTTATATAAAATTTTTTTTATATTGCAATTTATTTTTTCCCAAATCTTTTGAGCCTAAATTTATATAAAAAATTAAAATTCAATTATAAAATAACCCCACACTTTAATAAATAGCGTAGGGTTAATATGTAATATTCTTAGTAATTTATACTATTTAAACAATCTTGAGCAATTTCCTCTTTATATTTTTCTTTATATATTATAGGCTTGATTACTTTTTCTAATTTTGGCATGAAAAATTGTATCGCAGGACCCGTTAAAAAAGCTCCTATTATCGTACCTACTCCTATAACTCCCCCAAGCATAAATCCTGCTACTACAAATATAGAATCCATAGAGATACGAATCCACTGATACGTAAGGTTAGTTTTCTCATGTATTATAAGTGGAATTAAGTCATTCGGTGCTACCCCTAGCTCCGTAGCTTTTAGCATAGAGAAACCGATTGCAACGATTACACAACTAAGCGCTAGTAATAACATTTTTACCATTATGTTAAAATTGCTAAATTCTATTGGTTGTAAAACTGCTAACATTAAATCTATAAATGGTCCAGCTGATACTAATGCTAAGACTGTCCCAATGTTTATCGTTTTCCTATCTACTATAAGTATAGTAATTAAAAATACAAATGTTATTGTTATATTTGCAGTTCCCGTAGTAATTCCTAATGTTCTAGATATCCCTTGCGTTAATACTGTAAATGGATCTGAGCCTATATTAGTTCTAATAAATATAGCTACTCCTGTTTGAATTATCCATAAACCACAAAAGAAAAATATCAACTTCTTTATAAATACTGTACTATTGCTTTTTTTCATTTAAAGATCCCCCGGGTATAAAATTGTGTCAAAATAAAACTGGTTCGATTTTGAATATATTAATGATATCATATCGTTAATAAAAAGTCAAACAGTCCAATATTTAAATGCTTTTTAATGTAACTAACAATAATTTCACTTTAGAAAATCCTATATTTACTATATAACGTATTTTATTATGCTGTTTGGAAACGCTTCTTCAATTTCTAAAATAAAGAATTCTTTCATCTCTTGTAATTGTTCTTTGCTATATACATATTTTCCGTATCCAAATTGACCATACTTAAATTTTCTAGTATCATCTTGCATTGGAAGTGTAGTCTCAGGGAATATTTGCATAATAGTATTCTTAGCTTTAGTCGTATATCTATGAGATATAACCTCAAACATAATTTTTTGATTATATTCCTTTGGTAATTTGTCCTTTATGCTTTTGATAAGATTTTTGTACTCTTCTTTCCAATTGTCATATAAAAATACTGGTGCTATTATAAATCCTATTTTGTAACCGGATTTTGCTACCTTTATAGCAGCTTCTATTCTTTTATTTGCTGAGGCACTATGATGTTCATAAGCATCTATTATTTTAGGCGTATTTATACTAAACCTTATTTCTGTATGATTGTTGTGTTTTATATCTAATAAACTATCTATATCATCATACTTAGTTACAAATCTAAATCTTCCATTTTCTTCTTTTGCAAAAAACTCTATCGCCTTTTTTAGTGAATTTGTATAAGGTTCAACTGGTACTGGGTCCGAAGTTGCAGCCCCTTCAAATATAGTTATCTCAGGTAATCTTTCATCTATATATTGTTTTGCTTTTTTTAAAATATCATCTATATTTACAAATACTTTTACAAATGGTTTGTCACCTAATTGAGTGTTTAGATAACAATACTCACACCTACCCATACATCCACTAACTAATGGTAACTGGTAATTAGCTGAAGGCTTACATGTTTGAAATTTTAGACCCTTTTTTTCTCCTACTACTAAAGTTTCTTTTCCTGATCTATATTGTTCATATAAGTTGTCTCCCGGAATATTGCTTTTTATCTTATTAGAACTAGTTTGTATAATTTCAATACTTGGATTATCACATACTTTGTCATATATAGCTTTTCCTAATTCTGTATCTAATGTGTTTTTTTCAAATATAACTCGTTTTGGATTAAACATTATTTTCATCTCCCAATTATAAATAAAAAAAACAGATAAATTTATCTGTTTTTTTTTATTTATATTATTAACTATTTCCAAATTTTTATGTATTAAACCTACACTTATTTACTATAGATACAGTTAAATAGAATCTAATTTTTATTTTTTAGGAAGATTTTTAATAATATCACTTTGTTTTATATCATCGATTTTATTTTTTATATTATCTAAACTACCATTAATTTCATTCTTAGCTTCATCTAATTTTTGTTTATCTTGTTCTGCTTTTTTAGCAGCTTCATTAGCTTTACTTCGTACGTTGTTTATAGAATCAGTGGCATCTTGTGCATCTTTGTTAAAAGCCTTTATCTTTTGAGCTATTTTACCTTCTACACTACCAGCTAAATCTAATTTTTCATTTACTTTTGTTAACTTTTCACTTGAACCTGCTGTTTTCTTAGAAACTTCATCTGACGTCTCTTTTGCTTCATCGATTTTTTTTGACTTAGAATCAAGATCTAATTCTGACATTTTATCTTTAACTTTTTTATTTATATCTAAATTAGATTCCTCTTTAGATTCTGAAGCACCTTTAACTTCTTGAGCCTCTACAACATCATGCTTTGAACAACCGGTCAAAGATAATATTGCTATGGCTGCTATTGTTAAGTACATTTTCTTCATTTTTTTAACTCCTCTTACCTTTTTATTTAGATTTCTAATTATATTATAGTATTTTTTTCTAATCTTGTATACAATTTATAGCTAATAAATTTAAATTTAACATAAACTACTTTGTTATGAATAAAAAGATCTTGCATATAATAAAACTGAGGTGAGAATATGATTAATAAGGAAGTTAATGTAAGAACGTCTTTAACTATCCCTAAAAATTTAAAATCTAAGCTAGAAATATTAGCTAAAGATGATCACATAAGCGTAAATAATTTAATAATCAAGGCACTAGATAAATACGTAAAAGACGAGTTTGATAATATGCACAACAAAATGGAGTAGATTTTATCTACTCCATTTTAAAGCCACACTTTTAATTTATTAGAATACTACTCCTGATTTTAATATTATATTTGCATATGGAGTAAACTCACCTGTTCTAACTATTGCCATAGAGTCTTTTGTCATAGACTTAAAATCTTCGTGAGCTACAGTAGTTATTTTCACATTTTCAAATCTTTTTTGTATTTCTTTGTACATATCATTACTTACTGACTCTAGTTCAGTAGCTATTACAATTTCTTCTACTTGCAATTCTTCTAATACTGTATCTAAAGTATCTAAAAACGTAGGTATTCCATGCTTTATGGCTAAATCTATTCTCTCAACGTCCTTTGGTATTGGAAGACCACTATCGCATATTGTTAACATATCTGTATGACCCATTTTTGCTATTACTGATGATATGTTGCTATTTATTAAAACTGACTTTTTCATTTTCAACCTCCTATTTTTTATTATTTATTTTTTTAATTTTACTAAAATTTATAATTATCTATATCGTATAAGTTTGGTATTGAAGTTTGTGCTCCTACCTTAGTTACACTTAATGCACCTGCCTTAGATGCAAAATCCATTGTTTCTTCTACACTTTTGTTTTGTGAAAATGCTACAGACAATGCTCCTGTATATGTATCTCCTGCTGCTGTTGTATCTATAGCCTCTACTTTGTATGATTTTATAAATTTCATATTATCCTTATCTAAATATAGACTACCTTTTGAACCTAGTGTAACTATTAATTGCTTTACACCTTTTTCCATCATTATATTAGCTGCTTTTTTTATGTCATCTTCATCTTTGATACTTACTCCACTTAATATTTCTAATTCTGTTTCATTTGGAGTTAATAAATCTACATTTTTTATAATGTCATCACTTAGCATTACTGCTGGTGCTGGATTTAATATTGTAAATTTACCTAATTCCTTTGATTTTTCTAAAGCATATTTTATTGTATCTATTGGCGTTTCAAGTTGTATTACAACTGTATTACTTTCTTTTATTCCATCTATACATTTATCTATATCATCTTTAGTTAATTTAAAGTTTGCCCCTGGTGATACTACTATAGAGTTTTCAGCATTTTGATCTACTGTTATAAGTGCTACACCACTAGGACCTTCTTCTACTTGTACGTAATCAGTGTTTATTTTATCTGCTTTAAGTTGTTTTAATAAACTCTCTCCAAATCCATCATTTCCAACTTTTCCTATCATACATACATCTCCACCAAGTCTTGATGCTGCTACTGCTTGGTTTCCACCTTTTCCACCAGGTATCTCTCTAAATTTACTTCCTATTAATGTTTGCCCCTTCTTTGGCATTTCATCAACGTTTACTACTAAGTCCATGTTTAAGCTTCCTATTACGCATATCTTTTTCATACTAAAAATCCCCTCTCATTTAATGTCATTTAATTTATCTCATAATTCTTACATAAACCTTACATATATTTTTCATATTATTATTTATGCAATTTGATTTAGAGCTTGTTTATTTTTGATTGCTTCTTTATTATCTTCACTTGCTAATTTTATAGCTATGAATGTAACTACTGTTAGTCCTACCATAGCAAAAAGTCTGTAATCTACTATACCTTTGTATAAAGCATTATGTACTAATCCTGATGTAGTAGCTCCCATTATAGGTGCTACTATTGGTATCCATGCATATTTAAAATCAGATGTTCCTTTACCTGCTATTGGTAAAAAGAAATGAGCTAAACGTGGACCTAAGTCTCTAGCAGGGTTTAGCGCTGCTCCAGTTACCCCACCAAATGAAGTTCCAACTAAGAATATTAAACATCCTGTAGCTAATGGCTGTAATCCTTCTAGAAATACATTTGTGCCCATTCCTAATATACAAAATGCTAATCCAAAAGTTACTATATACTCACTAAAAAAGTTTGCCACATTATTTCTTATAGCTGGTGCTGTTGCAAATATAGTTAACTTTGCATGTGGATCATCTGTTTTTTCCCAGTGATCAATAAACTGTAGATAAACTAAAACTCCACCAAATGCACCACCTGCTATCTGAGCTAAAATATATCCTGGTACTAAACTCCATTCAAAAGTACCCATTACAGCATTCATTATTGTTATAGCTGGATTAATGTGAGCTCCACTTATATCTCCTAAACAAAAGATTACCATTGCAACCGTGCATCCCCAAGCTATATTTATTGCCACATTCCCTGCTCCATATGATCCTGATGTTTTTAGTGAATTTCCTGCTAAAACACCACAACCAAAAAATATTAACATTGCTACTCCTATAAATTCCGCTAAATATACATTCATTTTAAAATTCCCCCTACAAATTCAAATAGATTTAAAAACTATGATATCGTTTTCCAACTTTATATTTTATATAATAAACTATCTTTTTAATTTTTACAATATGTTTTACATATTTTTTACATATTTTTTACATATTTTTTACATATACAAAAAAGACATAAAAAAATAGAGGTATTACCCCCTATTTATCATTAGTATTTATTAATTTTTCTGAACCTCTAACTTCAACACTTGGTTTTAGTGTTATGTTTTGTGTAGGGCAAGGTTCTTCATTTGTTATTTTTTTTAGTAATACTTCAAAAGCTATTTTTCCCATTTCAGATGTTTGTCTAGACACTACACTAATGTTTAATCCTAGATATGTGAAAAACTCTAAATCATCAAACCCTAATAGAGATATATCTTGTCCAATTTTTATTTCCATTTCGTTTAAAGCATTTATAGCTCCTAGAGTCATCATGTTATTGCAACTAAATATAGCACTTACATCTTTGTTGTTTTCTATTATATCCTTTGTGCATTTGTATCCTGATTCTATTTGATAATCTCCTATATGTATGTAGCTTTCATTTATTTCTAGTCCATTTATTTTATGTGCTTCTTTGTATCCTTCTAATCTAAGCTGAGCTGTTTCATATTCTAGTGGTCCTGTTATTACAGCTATATTCTTGTGACCTGCCCCTATTAAAGTATCTACCCCATCAAAAGATCCTTTTTTGTTGTCACTAAATACTCCATCAAAATCACTAAACATTAAGTCTCTATCTATTAATATTACTGGAACTCCTAGAGAACTTAGTTTATTTACATGCAGTTTAGTAGTTTCTCTATTTTTTATAGTTGTAGTAATTATTAGTCCACATATATTGAATTCTTGTAGTGTATCTATTATTTTCATTTCCTTTTCTATGTTTTCTCCACTATCAAATGAAAATACGTTGTAGTTTAGTTTTTCAGCTTCTTCTGTTAGTCCTTTTAGTACATCTGTAAAAAACATATTTGATAGATCTGGAAATATTACTGCTATATTTTTTGATGTTTGGTAATTTTCATCTTGTTCTTTTATTTCTTGTATTGCGTTTTTTATTAGTTCTCTAGTTTCTTTTTTTACATAGCCTGATTTATTTAGGTATCTAGATACTGTAGCTATTGATACTCCACATTGGCTAGCTATATCTTTTACTTTTATACTCATTTTTTATCCTCAGTTTCTTATAATAGTCTTTTTTATTAATATTATAAACTATGTATTTGCTTAAAGCTAATTATTTGAACAATTTAAATCTCTTATTTATCTATTGTTGTATCTATTTGAACAAGTGTTTTAATTAACTTCTTTTTATTTCTATAATCTAATGTTATGACAATTATTGCCCATATACCTAATATTTTTATCATATGACTTAAATCATTTAATTCTAATAAAAAGCAAATTATGTATAATACTAATAAACTAGTTGCCATTTTAATTTTTTGAATACCTTCAAACCTACAGTATGTAGCTTTATCTATCTCTACATTATGCTTTTTTCTAAATTTGATTAAGTAGTCATCTATACCAAACATATAGTTTTTTTCAATTATAAGTATACCTGATATTAATATGGCTACTGGCACAAAAAGCATTGAAATAAGTTGTTCTAACTCCATGTTACCCTCCTTAATAATTCTATACGAATCGTTTTTTTTACATTATATGGAATTTATTGTTTTAATTATCTTTTAACATAATATGAAATTGTATTCTAATTACAAAGTTATTTTATAATAAAAATATTCCTATGTAATTTTTCAATACATAGGAGTATTTCTATTTATTTTATATTAATTCATAAAGTTATCTCTAATTTCTTTTTAGCCAACTATTTTTACATAACTAGAATATACATATCCAACGTTCCCATTGTAGTCTACTTTGTACCAACCATCTTTTGTTTTTTCTTTTATTTTTATTGTTTTATCTTTATTTAATGTTCCTAGTATTTTCCCTTTTGTGTTGCTTTTGTTTCTTATATACACATCATGTGTTGCTTTTCCTGTTTTATCTAGTACTGTTGTATTTGAGTTGTTATCTGATGTTTCAACTATTTTCACATAAGTAGAATATACGTACCCTACTTTTCCATTGTAGTCTACTTTATACCAACCGTCTTTTGTTTTTCCATTTAATTTTATTGTTTTATCTTTATTTAATGTTCCTAGTATTTTTCCTTTTGTATTACTATTGTCTCTTATATATACACTGTGTGTTGCTTTCCCTGTTTTATCTAATACTGTTATATCTGAATTGTTATTGTTTGAATTATTATCTGATGTTTCAACTATTTTTACATAACTAGAATATACATATCCCACTTTTCCATTGTAGTCTACTTTATACCAACCATATTTTGTTTTTCCATTTAATTTTATTGTTTTATCTTTATTTAATGTTCCTAGTATTTTTCCTTTTGTATTGCTATTATCTCTTATATATACATTGTGTGTTGCTTTTCCTGTTTTATCTAATACTGTTATATCTGAATTGTTATTGTTTGAATTATTATCTGATGTTTCAACTATTTTTACATAACTAGAATATACATATCCCGCTTTTCCATTGTAGTCTACTTTATACCAACCGTATTTTGTTTTTCCATTTAATTTTATTGTTTTATTTTTATTTAATGTTCCTAGTATTTTTCCTTTTGTATTGCTATTGTCTCTTATATATACATCATGTGTTGCTTTTCCTGTCTTATCTAATACTGTTATACTTCCATTTGCTTGTGTTGAAACTGTTGTTGCTTTATTAGTACTATTAGTTTGTGCATTTGCAATAACTCCGCCACTTGTAAACACCATAGCCCCTACTATTAATGTTGATACATATTTTTTAAAATTCATATTCTACCCCTTCTTTCTTATGTTTTTAACTTATTTTAAAATCTACCCCTTGTAGTTAGTAATTTGTCTCTACATATATAGACGTCTAATACTATCTTAAAAGTTTTAGATTTCTATGTTAATTTTTTGTTAACAAATTTACTGCTAGGAAATATATATTCAAAACCATTTAGAAAAATGTTAACATTTCATATATTATTAAAGCTATTTAAATGCTTTATCTAAATAACACATAATCAAAATTCTATTTACATATTATGTAATGGTATATTATGTAATGATATATGCATCACTTAATTTTAAAGCATCAACAAAATAAAGGAGGTATCATCAAATGAGAGAAATTAGATGCCCATTTACCGGAAGAACAAGTAGCTCTGTAGCACAAAGTGGCCCATCAATTAATGATTTTTGGCCTAATCAATTGAAACTAAACATTCTTCGTCAAAACTCAAGCTTGAGTAATCCAATGGGAAGTAAGTTTAATTATAGTAAAGAATTTGAAAAACTTGATTATTTTGCATTGAAAAAAGATTTATATAATTTAATGACAGATTCAAAGGATTGGTGGCCAGCAGATTTTGGACACTATGGACCACTATTTATTCGTATGGCGTGGCATAGTGCAGGAACATATAGAATAAGTGATGGTAGAGGTGGAGCAGGTGATGGAACACAAAGATTTCCACCATTAAATAGTTGGCCTGATAATATAAATTTAGATAAAGCTCGTCGATTACTTTGGCCAATCAAACAAAAATATGGTAGTAAAATTTCATGGGCAGATCTTATGATATTAACAGGTAACTGTGCTTATGAATCAATGGGGCTTAAAACTATCGGATTTGGTGGTGGACGTGTAGATGTTTGGGAACCACAAGAGATCTACTGGGGTCCAAAGCACGAATGGCTTGGAAGTAATAAAAACCCTAATAGTGGTAACCTTGAGAATCCACTTGCTGCAGTTCAGATGGGATTAATTTATGTAAATCCAGAAGGACCTGAAGGCAAACCAGATCCAGTTGGCTCTGCAAAAGATATTAGAGTAACATTCTCACGTATGGCTATGAATGACGAAGAAACTGTTGCACTTATAGCTGGAGGTCATACATTTGGTAAATGCCATGGAGCTGCTCCTGCTACATATGTTGGTCCTGCACCCGAGGCTGCTGGTCTTGATGAACAGGGACTTGGTTGGAAAAATAGCTATAAAAGCGGTAAAGGCATTGATACAATAAGTAGTGGAATTGAAGGTGCTTGGAAACAAAATCCAACAACATGGGATATGGGATATTTTAAGACATTGTTTAAATACGAATGGGAATTAGTTAAAAGTCCCGCTGGAGCATATCAGTGGTTAGCTAAGGATGTCTCTGAAGAAGATTTGATTGTAGATGCACATGACCCATCAATTAAACATCGACCTATGATGACAACTGCTGACTTGGGAATTAGATTCGATCCAATATATGAAAAAATTGCTAGAAATTATTTAAATAATCCAGATAAATTCGCTGATGATTTCGCACGTGCTTGGTTTAAACTTACACATCGTGATATGGGTCCTATTTCGCGATACCTTGGCCCAGAGGTTCCTTGTGAAGAATTTATATGGCAAGATCCTGTACCTAAAGTTGATTATGAACTAATTGATAAAGATGATATTAAATATCTTAAAAAGAAAATTTCAGATTCTAAATTATCCGTATCTGAACTTGTTTATACAGCTTGGTCATCTGCATCCACATTTAGAGGCTCTGATAAACGTGGTGGTGCAAATGGAGCTAGAATTCGCCTTGAACCACAAAAGTCTTGGGAGGTTAATGAACCCGAGCAATTAAATAAGGTTTTAGAAGTTTTAAAAAAAATACAGACAGAATTTAACTCTTCTCAGCTACAAAATAAAAAAGTATCTTTAGCAGATATAATTGTCCTCGGTGGTTGCGTAGGTATTGAAAAAGCAGCTAAAAAAGCAGGATATAAAATTATAGTTCCCTTCACTCCTGGTCGTAGTGATACATCTCAAGAAGATACTGATATTACATCATTTGCTGTACTTGAACCAAAAGCTGATGGATTTAGAAACTATATGCAATCAGATTATTCAATGCGAGGTGAAGAATTATTAGTCGACCGTGCACAACTTTTAACTTTAACTGCTCCTGAAATGACAGTTTTAATAGGTGGTATGCGTGTATTAGATACCAACTATAAAAAATCTCAGTACGGTGTTTTTACAGATAGACCAGAAACTCTTACAAATGATTTCTTTGTAAATCTTTTGGATATGGATACTGTTTGGAAACCTACGTCTACAGATGAACAAATATTTGAGGGACGTGACAGAGAAAGCAAAAAGTTGAAATGGAAAGGTACGCGAGTTGACCTTGTTTTTGGATCTAATTCCCAACTTCGTGCTATTGCAGAAGTGTATGCAAGTGAAGACTCTCAAGTTAAATTCTTAAAGGACTTTGTGTCTGCTTGGAATAAAGTAATGAATGCAGATAGATATGATGTAGAGCATTGTTAAGAATATAACAATAATAATAATAAAAGCCTTAGAATAATCCAAGGCTTTTTTATTTGCTATTCATTTTTATATATATTTATAATATTTACTATGTTAGCTGTTTCTTGACTATGTTAGCTGTTTCTTGACTATGTTAGCTGTTTCTTGATTTTTTGTTTCTTTTTTTAGTTTAACATTTGGTTCGCTTGGTAATCCAAACTTCGGTATAAATCTATCAAGCCCTGTTAATGTTAATATAAGTATTGATCCAACTGTAACAAATGCCATAATATTATACTTTATAATATCAAATGCTACGAAATTGTGAAGTGGATATACAGCTGTTAATATTCCTAAATAGAACATTATATAAACATGCCATGGTATTAATTGAGAACCAAACACTCCTAGGGAACTAGAGAAAGTAGCATTTCTTAAACGCAGTTGATATAAATCCTCTTCACTACCCTCTACATTCTTTTCAACTAATTCTTTAGTTATAGGCCCTACTGTAACAATTTGTGCCATTTCATCTGCAAGTGCAGCATTTCCTACTAAACATAATAAACCATTCATAAACATTAATTGTTTTACATTTCTAGCAAGGTACATAACTAAATTTGATAATGGTTCAAAAGCCTTCATCTTAGACATTATTCCACCGAACGCTCCAACCCACATCATCATTACTATAACCCAAGAACCTGCATCTGCAAATCCTGACTTCATTAACTCTAAGAATCCATTTAAAGATTCTACAGTTCCTGCAAAAGTACCAAATAGGAATGATGATACTATACCAATACCTAGACATACTAGTGTCGGTAATCCCTTAATTGCTACTACTAACACTAATATTAGTGGTATCGCCATATAATATGGTACGCCTTCTTTTACTTGATTTAATAATTCTACTGCCGATGGTCTTGCAGCTTCTAAATCAACCATTACTTGAGGTGGTATTTGTTCTATTGCCAATGCAGCATTTGCAGCATCTGTTGGTAATCCCATTGATACGCTCAATCCATATATGATTATTATTGATATTACTAGACATATTATAGACCATGGTCCTTGAGATTTAATTCTATCTATTACCTCAACATCCTGTATACCAGAACTTACAACTGTTGTATCTGATATAAGTCCTATATTGTCTCCAAAGCAAGCTCCCCCAGCTATTGATGCAGTTGTTAATAATATATCTCCACCAACCATATGGTTTAACCATAAAAATATTGGAGCACATGCTGCAAAAGTTCCCCATGAAGTCCCAGTAGCTACTGAAAGTACACCAGTAACTATAAATGCAACTACTGCAACAGTTCTACCTGTTACACCTAGTAAAAGTGCTATATTAACTATAGAAGCTCCAACGCCTGTAGACATAAATGCTTCAGCCATTGCATAAGCAAGCATTAATATAAAGAAAACTAAATTTAACTCTTTTACATTATCAACTGCACAATCAACTAAATCATTAAACTTCAACTTATCTGTTATTGAAGCTACAACAAATGCATATATTGTAGCTATTGGTGCTGCTATTAAGCAGTCTACTTTAAAAATCATTAAACCTGCTAATACAAATACTGGTGAAAACTTAAACAATCCAACTAAAATATTCACGACGGAATATGCCCCCTTAATATAATCCTTTTTTACTATACTAGATTTCTATTAACTAATTCTTCTACAAAGAAACTTCCAACATCTTGTGCAAACTTTCCTGGTCCAAATCCTGCATCATATCCTAGTTCTTTTGCAAGTTCATGATTTATTCTAGGTCCTCCACAAAGAAGTACAACCTTATCACGAAGACCTTCTGCTTCTAATAACTCTACTAAGTTAGTTAAATTTTCTATATGAATATTCTTTTGAGTTACAGTCTGAGAAACTAATAATACATCTGCTTTAAGCTCTACTGCTCTTTTTATAAATTCTTCATTTGGAACCTGACTACCTAAATTATATGCTTCTACTCCTTTATATCTTTCTAATCCGTAGTTTCCTGCATACCCCTTCATGTTCATTATTGCATCTATACCAACAGTATGTGCATCTGTACCAGTACTAGCTCCAACTACTACTACATCTCTTTTTATACTTGATTTTATATAATTTTCTATTTCATATTTATCCATCGTATTTTCTTGTGCTACTTCTACATGTATATCTTCATAGTTTATACCTTTTTCTAAACTTCCATATGCTACATATAATGTAAATTCACTATCTAGTGCTTTATGATGAGCAACATTTATATCAGAAAGCCCCATATTTTTAGCTGTAAGTTTTGCAGCTTCTATACCTCTTTCATCATCCTTTATAGGTAATGTAAAACTTACTTGCACCTTAGCATCATTTAAAGTATCTCCATATGGTTTTACATCTTTTAAATCAAGGTTCTTATCGTATTCTTTATTTTCCATTGAATATAATCCGCTCATTAACAGCTACCCCCTAACACTAACTCTTTTTCTAACATTAACTCTACAAATGGATTAAAGTATACATTCTCTTTCATAACAACTCCATCAAGTCCTTTTCCACCATCAACTGGTCTCTTTATTCCAGCAAACTTTCCTTGTTCTAATGTTTTAAATAATCCTTCTCTTTCTATCTCAGCTATTAACTCATATGCTTTATGTAGTACTTCATTAACTCTAGTGCACATGATACCATCTTTTTTAAATTCTATTTCACTACCTAAGTCTTTCATAGTATTGAATATATATTGAGCGTTATCTATAGATATAGCTCTATCTGATATAAATGGTGTATGTATAGCCTCTGTAAGCATTCCTAATAAATGAAGCTTTTGACCTGTCATTATTGTTACCATATTAAATAATGCATCTTGAACTTGACCTTTAAATATATCACCAGTCATAAACTTAGTAGGTGGCATATATTTAAGTGGAGCTTTAGGGAATATTTCTCTAGCCATTTGAGCTTGAGCTAATTCATATAAGAATCCATTTTCAACATCTGGACTTATTTCAAATGCATGACCAAGACCCATTTGTTCCTCTGGAATACCTGCTATTAAAGCAAACTGCTCATTTATAAATTGTGATGCAAGTACAGTATGTGCTTCTTCTACTGCATCTGCTGTTGTTAAGTAGTTGTCTTCACCAGTATTGATTATAACCCCAGCATATCCATTTATTATTCTTGAGAAGTATTGATCTATCATAGTTCTCTTCATATTTATATCTCTAAATAATATTCCGTATAATGCATCATTAAGCATAACATCTAATCTATTTTGAGCTCCTAATGCTGCTATTTCTGGCATACATAATCCTGAACAGTAGTTACAAAGTCTTATATATCTTCCTAATTCTTTTCCAACATTATCTAGTGCTTCTCTCATTAATCTAAAGTTTTCACCTGTTGCAAAAGTCCCTCCAAATCCTTCAGTAGTAGCACCATGTGGTACAAAATCAAGTAAACTTTGTCCTGTTGTTCTGATAACTGCTATTATATCTGCTCCTTGCTTAGCCGCAGCTACTGCTTGAGTAATATCTTCGTATATATTACCTGTTGCAACTATTAAATATAAATATGGACCAGTTTTATCTCCATACTCATTTAAGAATTCTTCTCTTTTATTTCTATTTTCTTTTATTTGATTTACACTACTTTTAGCTATTTCATTTATTTTAAGCTTAACTTCAAATACATCGTTTTCCTTAAGTGAAGATAAGTCTAATTCTCCTTTAGATACTTGTTGTGCTATTTCTTGTGGATTAAGACCTGTGTTTATCATAGCATTACCTATATAGTAAGCAACACCCATTCCTAAAGATCCATTATTAGAATTTTTTATACTATCTACAATTAGATTTGGAAGTGGTACACCAAATTCATCTACACCGTCTATTCCAAGTAATCTTAGTATAGTTCTTTCAACAGTTACTGTAGTATGCTTATTTATAAATTCTTGCGTGTCTAATGCTATGTTTTGTGCTGATTTACGAGCTTTCTCAACTATACTGAAATCTAAATTTAACTTACTCATATTATCCCCCTTAGCTTCCTATTCGCTTAATTTATTTGCTATATTAATTATTTCATTATCAAGACCCAATAACTTACATATATTTATAGCATCTTTTGGAACTTTCGTTTCTTTGCTTACTTTTTCCATTCTATAGTCCATATACTCTTGAAGTATTTTTACTCCATTTGAACTTTTATCTTTACCTATCCTTAAATCTATTTGACGTTTTAAACCTTCAAAGTTTACATTTTTCAGTCCTATTACCTGATAATAGTCAACGTCACTAATGTTTATATCGTCTAAGTGAGTAGATATTAAGCTTATTGAATTATACTGTTTAAAATATTCACATATTGATTTTAAAAGTAATCTACCTTCTATTGGATTAGTTCCTCTTGCAAATTCATCTAATGCTATGAATCCATCTCTTATCTTAATGAGCTTTGTTATTTCCTTTAATTTTATTATCTCTGCTCCAAAGGTACTTAAACCTTTGTTTATGTCTTGCATATCATCACTTACTAAATATATAAAGTCTAATATACATAAGTTAGCTTCTTTAGCAAATACAAAAAATCCACATTGAAATAAATATAAATTAAGTGCTATAGTTTTCATACTTACACTTTTTCCACCCATGTTAGCTCCACTTATTATAGTTATTTTATTGTCAATTTCTATACTTATTGGTATGTATTGCTTTCCTTGTGAATCTAAAATTCTTTGAATATTTGGATTTACAAGATCTTTAAAATAAATTTTATTGTCTTCATTTATACTTGGTTTTATAGCATTATACTTTATTGCTAAATCAGCTTTTGCAATAAGCAAATCTAATTTTCCTATATTAGTTATATTTTCTTTTACATCTATTAAATAATTGTATAGTTGTTCAGTTAAAGCTTTTCTTATTTTTAGGACTTCTTCCTCTTCTTGAATAACTATCTCAAGTCTTTTCTTTTTTAATTTTTCTATGTTTTTTATCTCTGTTGAACTAAATATTTCTTTTTCTACGTTAAGCTTATTTTGCCTTATACGTAATAATCGTTTGCTATAAGCTCCATATATTTGAAAGGTTGTTAGCTTCAAATCCTCTGGATCTAATAGTTTTACAACTTTCTCTAAACTATTAAAATTTATATAGTCTACATCTATATTTAACTTTAAATAGTATTGCATTATTTTATTAACGTTTATAGCAAAGCTTTTAATTTCAAATAACTCTAGTTCATCTAATATATTTTTATTTTCTAGCCTTACAATTGTATTTTTAATATTTTTTACTTTACAGAATTCATATTGTATATTATCATATACCACTTTATTTTTTTTTAAGCTACTAATCATGCCTTCAACATAGCTCAGTTCTTTTATCAACTTAAGCTTATTTTCTTTTTTATATATCTTGATATTACATTTTTCTATTTCTCCATATGGTGTAATAGTATTTACTTCGTTTGTTATAAATGATTTAATATGATCACCTTCTTGTTCCTAAAAGCTTATTTTCTAAAAATTCATTACATTAAATACTTTTACATCAGTCTTACTTTGTATAGTATCTATAAAATATTTTTCATCAAAGCTATAACCTTCTATAGAAGTTGGGTTTATACTTATTCCTATTAAGTTTACTTTATTTATTGCTCTAATGTTGCCTTTAAGCTTTATAAACTTTTCAAATACATCTTTTTCTAAAAATATTTTTGTGCTATCCTCAACTAATATAGTTATGTTCTTGTAATCTTTTCCACTTCTTAGCATTGTGTTTATAAAGTCATCAGTAACTATTCCATTAAAAACTATATACTTAGTATTTTTATCTATACTGTCTATAATTTCTTTTGAAGAGCTTAAAGTTGTATTAATATCTAAGCTTTTATATGTATAATCATCGTTTACTACACTAACCTTTTTACACTTTATATTTTCATAAACTTCATAAAATTTATTATCGTTAACTTTATCAAGATTTAAAATATTAGCTTCATATACAATTTTTTCTATAGCCTTATTAATATCTTTATTTATTACAGCTCCACTACAAAATATAGTTGATTCTGTTATTGATGGTGAGCCTAATGTTTTTCTAGATAAAGCTCCATCCACTATACTCAAATCTGCTCCATAATGCTTTAGCCTATCACATACATATTTTATCTGAGTATTTATAGATGGACCTGCAAGTTCTATATATCCATCACTTAAAGATTTAAATATAACTATATTTCCTAGAGGTGTTGTTATATTTGTTAGTTCTAAAATTTCTTTTGTTATATCACTTCCTAAAACTAAACTACTGGCTGTGGCTATTATTGTATTTCTATTTACATATATTCTAGGTTTATAAGTTTTAGTAACTACATCTACACCTTCTCCATCTACTCCAATTGAGGTAAGACCCAGTACTATGTTTTTACTTATACACTCTTTAAGTATGTAATTTAGGGTAGTAGTTTTTCCAACATTCTTATAATTACCTATAATCGACATACTTTTATATTTTAGTATTTCTCTTAGTTTATTCATATTTTATTCCTTATAAATTTAATTTCAATAAGCGATGTATACTTTTATTAGCAAAAGATATTATAGCTTAATTCTATAATATCTTTTGCCTTGTAGTTTTTATATTAACCTAATTGAGCAGATAACTCTCTTTTCTTTCTTTCTAATTCAGTTGGTTCAAGTGTCATTCTTTCATTAGTTAAAAGTCCAGCTACTCCTACCTTATGAACTTCTTTTTCTCCTCTACAAACTTCACATTGACATGTATGGCTGTAATTGTGTGGCTCTGAGTATGTTGTTATAACACCTTCAAAGTTTCTAAGTATTACTTTATCATGACTTTGAGATATTACATAGTTTGGCATAACTGGCGTTTTACCACCACCACCTGGTGCATCTACAACAAATGTTGGTACACAGTACCCTGATGTATGACCTCTTAAGCCTTCTATTATTTCTATACCTTTAGAAACAGGAGTTCTAAAGTGCTCTATACCGTTAGATAAGTCACATTGATAAATGTAGTATGGTCTAACTCTTATTTTTACTAAATCGTTAACTAGTTTTTTCATAACATGCATACAGTCATTTACTCCACGTAATAAAACACTTTGGTTTCCTAGAGGTATACCTGCATTTGCCATTTTTTCACAAGCCTCTTTAGACTCTGGTGTTATTTCGTTTGGATGGTTAAAGTGAGTATTTAACCATACTGGATGATATTTCTTAAGCATATTCACTAAACCATCAGTTATTCTTTGAGGCATAACTACTGGAGCTCTACTTCCTATTCTTATTATTTCAACGTGTGGTATTTCTCTTAATTTACTTATTATGTATTCTAATCTTTCATCACTCATTAAAAGTGCGTCTCCACCTGATAATAATACGTCTCTTATAACTGGTGTATTTCTTATATATTCTATAGCTTTATCTATTCTATCTACTGGTTGAGCTCCATCATTTTGACCAGCAAATCTTCTTCTTGTACAGTGTCTACAGTACATTGCACATTGATCAGTGATTAATATTAATGCTCTATCTGGGTATCTATGAGTAAGTCCTGGTACTGGTGAATCTCCATCTTCATGAAGTGGGTCATCTAAGTCAGCATCAGAAACTTTAAGTTCTGATGATACTGGTATTGCTTGCTTTCTTATTGGATCATTTGGGTTTGTAGGATCAATTAATGATAAGTAGTATGGAGTTATACTCATTCTTAAAGTTTTAAGACATTCGTGAACTCCTTGTTCTTCACTTTCTGTAAGTGGTATATATTTTTTAAGTTCTTCAACAGTTGTTATTCTATTTTTAACTTGCCAATTCCAATCATTCCATAATTCATTACTAACATCTTTAAATATTTTTCTCTCCATGATTATTTACCCCCTAATTATACATATAATTTTTTGAATATATTTTTTAAAGTTTCACTTTCTCTTAATGCTGTTAATGTAACATCTGCATGCCCCTTAGTGTATCCATTTCCTATTATCATATCTACATCTTTACCAACCCCTTCAGCTCCAAGAGCTGCTTTTGTAAATGCAGTTGCCATTGAGAAGAAATATACTACTCCTCCATCTCTAACTGGTAATATTGTACTCATTTCTGTGTTAGAAACATTTACACAGTTTATAGATAAATCTACTTCTTTACCATTGTTTACTTCTAATACTTTATTTAAAACTGCATTAGGATTTTGAGCATCTACTATTATTGCTTCATCAACAAGATCATTTTCTTTTATAAATTCTGCTTGTTCACTATTTATTACAAGCCCTATTACTTTACCTGTCTTACCTGCTTTTTTTCTAGCTTCATAACAGCAAAGCATTCCAGACTTACCAGCAGCCCCCAGTATTAAAACACTCTGACCTTCCTTAACTAACTTTTGAGTTTGAGCAGGTGCTCCTGCTACGTCTAAAGCAGCTAGTGCTAATGTTTCTTCCATATCTGTTGGTAATTTTGCGTATATACCACTTTCAAATAATATCGCTTTCCCTTTTATTTCAACTCTATCTATATCTGACTTTATATCTATTATTTCTTCTATTTTTAATGGTGTTAATGATAGGGAAACAAGTGTAGCTATCTTATCCCCTACTTTTAAATCTATATTTCCTTCTAAATCAGAACCTATCTTTTCTATAGTTCCTATTAACATTCCTCCAGAACCTGTTACTGGATTTTGCATTTTACCTTTTTCTTCTACTATTTCTAGTATTTTTGATTTTATTTTTTCTATATCATGATTACACTCTTCTTCTATTTGAGTAAAACTTGCTGAATCTATATTTAAAGCTTGAACATCTATTAATATTTCATTATCATATATGTTCATATCATTACTTATTTTTTTAGCTGGTTGAGGTAGAACGTTTTCCCCTAGTACTCTATGTGTCCCATACTTACATCCTTTCATCTTTATACCCCCTTGTTATATTGTTTGCATTTCTCTACGTACTAAATCATCTGATATGATTAAGTCTGCCTCAGTCATTTCTATTAACTCTTCAACAGTTACCCCTTCACTGATCTCTGTTACAAGTAATCCATTTTCAGTTACTTTCATAACAGCAAGTTCAGTTACTATCATATCAACTACATTCTTTGCAGTTAATGGAAGAGTACAATTTTTAAGTATTTTAGATTTTCCTTTTGCAGTATGTAGCATTGCAACTATTACTTTCTTAGCACCAACTACTAAATCCATAGCTCCTCCCATACCAGGAACCATTTTTCCAGGAACTATCCAGTTAGCTAAGTTTCCATTTTGATCTACTTCTAAAGCTCCTAGTACTGTTACATCAACATGTCCTCCCCTGATTAATCCAAAAGACATTGCTGTATCAAAGAAAGCTCCATCATCATTTATAGTTACATACTGCCCACCTGCATTTATTGTATCTAAATCTATTTCATCTTTATCTGCAACTTTTCCCATTCCAACCATTCCGTTTTCTGATTGGAAAGTTACACTTATTCCATCTTCAATATAATTTGCAGTTAAAGTTGGAAGTCCTATTCCTAGGTTTATTAATTGGCCATTTTCAAACTCTTTGGCAACCCTTCTTGCTATAATTTCTTTAGGATTCATTTAATTAGCCTCCTTTACAATGTAATCTACTACTACACCTGGAGTCATAATCATTTCCTTATTAATTTCACCAGTATTTACAAATTCTTCTGCTTCAACAATTACAATATCACTTGCCATTGCTATCATTGGATTAAAGTTTTTAGTAGTTCCTTTGTACATTGTGTTACCAAATTCATCTACTATACTACCCTTAACAAGTGCTACATCTGCTCTTAATGGGTGTTCTAACAAGTACTCTTTATTATTAATACTTATTTTTTCTTTATTTTCCTCTACTAATGTTCCTACTCCAGTTGGAGTTAATATTCCACCTAAGCCAAAACCTCCTGCTCTTACTCTTTCTATAAGAGTTCCTTGTGGAGATAATTCTACTTCAAGCTTACCTTCATTCATTAACTGACCAGTTTGTGCATTAGTTCCAATATGTGAAGCTATAACTTTCTTTACTTGATTATTTACTATCAATCTTCCTATACCTCTATCGACAAAGGAAGTGTCATTTCCTATTATGGTTAAATTTTTAACGTCTGATTGTATAAGTGCATCTATAAGTTTCTCACCAGTACCACATCCTAAAAATCCACCTATCATAATAGTCATATCGTCTTTAAAAATATCTTTTAATTTTTCTAAAGATATTACCTTATTCATGTTTTTTCCCCCTAATATATTTTAAGCTTCTTGTGCTGTTAATACCTTAGCTTCTAAATTTAATATCTCACGAGCTTCTTTTGGTGTAGCTACTTGTCTTCCTAATTCTCTAACAATATTTGCAGCTTTTTGAACTAATTCTCCATTAGATTTAGCTTTTACACCTTTTTCCATATAAACATTATCCTCAAATCCTACTCGAATATGCCCTCCCATTAACACACTTAGTGCTATCATGTCAAATTGGCATCTTCCTACACCACTTACAGTGAAAGTAGCATTACTTGGTATACTTTGTCTCATAAACATTAAATCTCTATATGTTCCACTTATACCACCATTAACTCCCATTACAAAGTTAAAGTGCATA
The DNA here is from genome assembly GCF_030131845.1 of Romboutsia sedimentorum. Taxonomy (GTDB): domain Bacteria; phylum Bacillota; class Clostridia; order Peptostreptococcales; family Peptostreptococcaceae; genus Romboutsia_D; species Romboutsia_D sedimentorum. Next base: position 283,503 of record NZ_JASKYM010000001.1, read on the forward strand.
TTATCATTTATGAAGCCTTTTTTGTTAAGTCTTAAAGCCATGTCTACCATACCTTTATCAAATACTTCTATTTCTGGCTTAACGTTTAAATCTATCATTTTTTTGCCAAATTCTTTTATAGTATTTTCAGTATTAACAAATATATCATCTCCACCAAAGTTACAAGTACCACAGTCTAGTGTTGCCATTTCTGGAGATAAGTTTACAGGTTGTATTCTTTCTTCATTGCTCATCCCAACTGCCCCTCCAGTTGAAGGTTGAACAATTGCATCCATACATTCCTCTTTTATTGCATCTATACATTCCCTAAATCTATTTATATCTTGAGTTGGAGTACCATCATCATTTCTTACATGAAGATGTATTATACTAGCTCCAGCATCATAAGCAGCTTTTGCTTCTCTTACTACTTCTTCTACAGTATATGGGACATTTTCATTATGTTCTTTTGTTACCTCTGCACCACTTATAGCTGCTGTAATTATTACTTTTTCCATGTTAAGCGCCTCCCCCTTTTAAACTAATATCTTTGCTTATCTTTAGGTACTACACAAGTTCCACTTGCCTTACAAACTACTATTGGTTCTTCTAAAACATCTGCTGCTGAATCACTTATATCAAATCTTGGTACTATAACTTTTCTAGCTTCAAATACCATTTTTCTTGAACTATTTCCTACCTTAACTATTTCTCCAACAGCTTCTATATAATCTCCAGCATATACCGGTGCTAAAAATTCAACACTATCATATGCTTTGAATAACCCTTCATCTCCATCATTTTGAATAAGTAACTCAGTAGCTACATCTCCAAACAATTGAAGCATTTTAGCCCCATCTACTAAATTTCCGCCATAATGTGCATCATGGCTTCCCATTCTAATTCTTATCATTGCTTTCATGTTAAGTCCCCCCTAATGAATATATATATATTAACTAATTGGCATAGATTTTACATATACCAATTAGTTAAAATCTTTTTGTTATGCTAACTCTTGTACCAAGTTTTTAATTACTTTGTTAACATCTCCTACTAAAGAAAGATCTGCTACTTCAAATATTGCTGCATCACTATTGTTATTTATAGCGATTATATATTCAGACTCTTCCATACCAGCTAAATGTTGTATTGCTCCTGATATACCACAAGCAATATATACATCTGGTCTTACGGTCTTACCTGTTTGGCCCACTTGACGAGATTTATCAATCCATCCTGCATCAACTACAGCACGAGAAGCACTTACTTCAGCTCCTAATATATCTGCTAATTCATATACAGCGTCCATATTTTCTTTAGAACCAACTCCTCTACCTGCTGATATAAGAACCTTTGCATCTTCTATGTTAACCTTTTTTATATTTTCCTTAACATATTTTAATACTTGCACATTATTATCGCACTGTGAAAAATCAACATCTACCTTTTCTATATTTCCTGTTCTAGTTATATCTTTTTCTAATTTTTTCATAACACCAGGTCTTACAGTACTCATTTGTGGTCTATGATTTGGACATATTATTGTAGCCATTATATTCCCACCAAATGCTGGTCTAGTCATTAATAATCCTTGGTTTTCCTCATCTATTTCAAGTGATGTACAGTCTGCAGTAAGTCCTGTTTCTATAGTAGCACTTACTCTTGGTGCTAAGTCTCTCCCTATTGTAGTTGCTCCTACTAAAACTATATTTGGATTTTTTTTATTTATTACTTCTGTAAAGGCTTTAGTATATGTACTAGTTAAGTATACATCTAAATTTTCATCTTCAACATAAACTACTTCATCTGCTCCATATTGTATAAGTTCTTCACTTAAATTTTCTATATTATGGCCTAATAATACAGCACTTAATTTATTATTTATCTTATCAGCTAACTCTCTACCTTTTCCTAATAATTCCAAAGAAACATTTTGTAATTCTCCGCCCCTTTGTTCAACAAAGACCATTACACTCATCGTTTTTCCTCCTATTAATCACTATTTTTTTAGTAATTATTTGTCAAATCATTTTTTAAGCTTTTGCTTCAGCTATTATAAACTTTTCTTTTAAAGAATTTAAAATTAATAATGCTGCTTCTTTTTCACCTACATCATGAAGTGTTCCTTTAGCCTTAACCCCTTTAGTAAAAGACTTCTTAACTTTAGTTGGTGAACCTTTTAATCCTATTTCTTCTATATTAACTTCTATATCTTTTAATCCCCAAGTTTCTATCTTATCTTCTGACATACAGTCGTATATTCTAGATATTTTCATGTATCTTGGACTATTCATTTCTTTTAAAGTAGTTACAAGTACTGGCATCTTAGCCTTTATAACTTGGTATCCATCTTCAAATGCTCTATTTACTGTTATGCTATCCCCTTTTACTTCCATCTTTTCAACATATGTTATTGATGGTATACCAAGATGATTTGCAATTTGAGGACCAACTTGTGCAGTATCTCCATCTATTGCTTGTCTTCCTGCTATTATTAAATCATGCTCAATATTTTTTATAGCACCTGCTATTGTTTTTGAAGTTGCAAGCGTATCAGCTCCAGCAAATGCTCTATCTGTAAGAAGTATAGCTCTATCAGCACCCATTGCTAAAGCTTCTTTTAGTGCATTTTTAGCTTGAGGAGGTCCCATTGTTAATACAGTTATAGTAGCTCCTGTTTGCTCTTTTATGCTTATTGCTTCTTCTATCCCTGCTTTATCATCAGGATTTATTATACTTGGAATCCCATCTCTTATTAATGTACCAGTTTTAGGATCTAACTTTACTTCTGTTGTATCTGGTACTTGTTTTATACAAACTAATATATTCATGTTTTCTCCTCCCAAATTTCTATCAAGACTATTTAAGTAAGTTTGCACTTATTACCATTTTTTGAACTTCACTTGTTCCTTCATATATCTCAGTTATTTTTGCATCTCTCATCATTCTTTCAACTTCATATTCACGTGTATATCCATATCCACCATGAAGTTGAACTGCTTTAGTAGTAACTTCCATTGCAACTTCTGCAGCATAAAGTTTTGCCATTGCAGCTTCTACACTATATGATTTACCTGAATCTTTTTTAGTTGCAGAATTGTATACTAAAAGTCTTGCAGCTTCAATCTTAGTTTTCATATCAGCTAACTCAAATTGAGTGTTTTGGAATGAAGCTATACTTCTACCAAATTGCTTTCTTTCTTTAACATAGTTAACAGTAAGATCTAATGATCCTTGAGCTATACCAAGAGCTTGTGCTGCTATTCCTATACGACCACCATCTAGTGTCTTCATAGCTATTTTAAAACCTTGACCTTCTTTTCCTAATATATTTTCTTTAGGTATTCTACAATTTTCAAATATTAACTCACAAGTTGCAGATCCTCTTATTCCTAATTTCTTTTCTTTTTTCCCTATAGAGAAACCTTCAGTTCCTTTTTCAACTATGAAAGCTGATATTCCACGAGTTCCTTTAGGTTTATCAGTCATAGCCATTACTACATATATATCAGCTGGTCCTGCATTAGTTATAAATACCTTTGAACCATTTAATACATATTCATCTCCATCTAATATAGCTGTAGTTTGTTGCCCCGATGCATCTGTACCTGCATTAGGCTCAGTTAAACCAAATGCACCTAACTTTTCACCTTTTGCTAGAGGAACTAAGAATTTTTCTTTTTGTTCTTTTGTCCCAAACTCAAATATAGGACTTCCACATAATGAAGTATGAGCTGAAACTATTACCCCTGTAGTTGCGCATGCTTTAGATAATTCTTCAACAGCCATTGCGTAACCTAAATAGTCTCCACCTTCTCCGCCATACTCTTTAGGGAAAGGTATACCTAAAAATCCATATTTACCCATTTTTTCAACAGTTTCATATGGAAACTTTTCTTCCTCATCTATTTCATGAGCTATAGGAGCTACCTCATTTTGTGTAAACTCTCTATACATTTGTTTTAATAATTCATATCTTTCCATTAAAAATTTCCCCTCTTTTCTGAAAATGTAACATCCATCTATACACAGTGTATAAGCCCTAGATTAATTTCTTTTTTAAATCAATTAATTATAGTCATAAAATCCTTTTTTAGTTTTTCTTCCTAACACTCCACCTCTAACCATCTTTCTAAGAAGCGGATGTGGTCTATATTTTGAATCTCCAAATTCAGTATAAAGTACTTCCATTATGTTTAGGCATACATCTAGACCTATAAGATCTCCTAAGGCTAGCGGCCCTATTGGATGATTTGCTCCTAACTTCATAGCATTATCTATATCTTGTGCACTAGCAATATTTTCTGCAAATATTCCTATTGCCTCATTTATCATAGGTACTAATATTCTATTAACTACAAATCCTGGTGATTCTTTTACACTTACTGGTGTTTTTTCTAATTGTGTGGATAATTCTAATATTGTCTGGTGTGTTTGCTCTGATGTTAGCATTCCATCTATTACTTCAATTAATTTCATAACTGATGCTGGATTGAAGAAATGCATTCCTATAACTTTTTCTGGTCTGTTTGTGCTTATTGACAAATCTGTTATTGATAAAGATGATGTGTTTGTTGCTAATATAGTTTCCTTTTTACATATAGAGTCTAACTCTTTAAATAATTGCTTTTTAATTTGCATATTTTCAACTATAGCCTCTATTACTAAATCACAGTCTTTTGCTTTTTCAAGGTCTACAGTTTTTTCAAGCCTACTTAAGATTTGAATTTTATCTTCTTCTTTTATTTTTTCTTTTAATACTTTTCTCTCTAAATTTTTTGTTATTAATTTAACACCTTTACCTATAATATCTTCACTTATATCTCTAAGAATTACTTCATGCCCACTTGATATAAATACTTCAGCAATACCACTTCCCATAGTACCGCTTCCTATTACCATTACTTTCATGATGTGTTCCCCCCTAAATATAAAATGTATATCTTTTAATGTATAAGATATTTACACATTACCTTCTAATGAACTACTTACTTTTTTGATAGCGTTTACGAATTTTGGTTCTCTTTTTTCTAAGAAAGCACTCATACCCTCTTCTTGATCTTCACTTGCAAAGCATAATCCAAATAAATTACTTTCCAAATTTGTAGCTCTATCTATATCCATTTCATAACCGTTATTTATAGCATTTTTGGCATATCTAAGTGCTATTTGTCCTTTAGTAGCTATTAACTTAGCCATCTCTAAGCATTCATCTAGTAATAAATCTTTTGTTGTTACTCTATTTATTAAACCTATATTTTTAGCTTCTTCTGCTTTTATTATTTGTGCTGTATATATAAGTTCTTTAGCTTTTGCTATACCTACTACCCTAGGTAGTCTTTGAGTTCCCCCAAACCCTGGTATTATACCAAGATTTGCTTCTACTTGCCCAAACTTAGCATTTTCGCTTGCTATTCTAATATCACAACTCATAGCAAGTTCTAAGCCTCCACCTAAACAAAATCCATTTATAGCTGCAATTATTGGTTTTTCACAATTTTCTATTTTTCTAAATATACAATTCCCATATTCAGAAAACTCTACCCCTTCTTTGAAACTCATATCTTTCATTGCTGCTATATCGGCACCTGCGACAAAGGTTTTCCCTTCACCTGTTATTATTCCTACATAAATATCTTCATCTTTAGAGATAATATCAATAGCTCTATCTAATTCTTGTAAAACCTCTTCATTCAATGAATTTAAATATTTTTCTCTAGTAATCTTAATTATATAAACATTCCCTGATTTAGTACAATTTAAATTTTTATACATTTTATCACCCTCGTATACTATTAAATTAAATACATCTTCTTCAAAAATCGTTTTTGTTTGTGGTTATATACTATATTTCTACACGTTTGTTATAAAGCCTTTTTTTGTATAAAATTATATATATGTATATTTTTTTCACATTCACATACTAATATTTTCATAATAAATATTTTATTTAATTTATTTGTTTTTAAGATTGGTTATTTATATTGATTTAACTATTACGCAAGTTCCCATTCCTCCACCTATGCAAAGTGATGCTAACCCCTGTTTTAATTTTCTCTTTTTCATTTCATGTAAAAGTGTTGTTATTATTCTAGCTCCAGATGCACCTAATGGATGACCTATTGCTATTGCTCCACCATTTACATTAGTTCTTTCTTCAAACCAATCATCGTCAACACCATGTTCTTTCTTTAACTCTTTTATTACACCTAATGATTGAGCTGCAAAAGCTTCATTTAATTCTATTAACTCCATATCAGCTAAATTCATGTTAGCTTTACTTAATGCATCTTTTATAGCAGGCACAGGTCCAAGTCCCATAACTGATGGATCTACTCCACCTTGACCTACTGCTACTAACTCAGCTATTGGCTTTAATCCATATTCCTTAACTGCCTTTTCAGATGCTACAAGCACTATACCAGCTCCATCATTTATACCAGATGCATTTCCTGCTGTTACAGTTCCGTCTTTTTTAAATGCCGGTCTTAATTTTGAAAGTACTTCTAAACTTGTATTTCTATTTGGAAATTCGTCAGTATCTACTATTACTGAACCTTTTCTTGTTTTTACTTCTATTGGAACTATTTCATCTACAAATCTCCCATTATCTATTGCTTTTATTGCTTTTTGTTGAGATTTGAAAGCAAATTCATCTTGCATATTTCTTGTTATACTATACTTTTGAGATACATTTTCAGCAGTTATTCCCATGTGGTAATTGTTAAATGCATCAGTTAAACCATCTAATACTAAACTATCTTTAAGATTCATACCACCCATTTTACTACCAGTTCTTATTGTAGCTTCTGTTACATATGGAACTTGAGACATCACTTCTACTCCACCTGCTACTATTAAGTCTCCCATTCCTGATTTTATTTGTGAATATGCATTCATAACTGTTTTCATACCACTTCCACATATTATATTTACTGAATAAGCTGGAACTTCACATGGAATACCTGCATGTATTGAGGCTTGTCTTGCTATACCTTGACCTTGACCTGCTGGCAATACATTACCTAGTATTACTTCATCTATTTTACTTGCATCTACGTTATTAGTTTCTATTACTGATTTAATTACTTGCCCAGCAAGTTGTGCTGGTGCTACTGTAGATAATCCCCCTAAAAACTTACCGATTGGACTTCTTTTTGCATCTACTATATATACTTTAGACATTCGCTTTTCCCCCTATTTTTTAACTCTTCGAAATTTGTCTTTTTTCCAATTTTTATATCTTTTTTTGAAGTTTATCTCTTTAACATAAGTATAGATATGTGAAGCTTCTTTGTAAAATTCCAAAAAACTATACGCTCATAACTTTTAGTTATAAGTTTAACATATTATATTTATACAAAAAAATACTTTTAATTATTTCATCAAAAGCATTCAATAATTTATTTTGTTTTTGATTGATTATCTTCTTTGTGATTTTCATGCTCTTTTCTTATATGATCTGTTGCATATTCTACAAATAGCTTTAATGTTTTAGACATATATTTATCCTTTTTAACTATAAAACCAATATTCCAGTTTATTTCAGGATTAGATATAGATATCATATTTACTCCATTCATTTTGTATCGTTGAACTATTGGTTTTGGCATCATTGCTATTCCATAATTTAGACCTACCATCTCTAAGATAAAATCCCATTGTGAAACCTTCATTACTATATTTGGTTCAAATCCCGAATCTTTGCATGCATTTATTGTTTTATCGTACATCATGAAATTTTCATTAAATACAATAAATCTTTCATCTTTTAGTTCTTTCATATCAATACTTTTTCTATTAGCTAAAGGATGATCTTTACTTATAGCTAGCATTATATCTCCACTTACTATCTTTGAGGCGATTATATTATCTTCTTCTACTGGAAATATTACTGCTCCAAGTTCTATACTTTCATCTACTACTTTACATTTTATATTATTTGCTCCTTCTTCTACTATCTGTATATCTATGTCTGGATGTTCTTGTTTAAATTTAGCTACGGCAGATGTAAAATATACGCTACCTATAACTGGCGGTATCCCTAGTGTTAATGTTTTCCTACAATTTGTTATACTATCTTGGAGCTTAAGCATCTCTGTGTTTATAATATCAATGGATTTTTTTGCATTTTCATAAAATATTTCACCTTCATAGGTTAAGTTAAATTTTTTTGTATTTCTTTCGATTAATTGTGTTTGTACTTCTTTTTCTAAGTTTTTTATTGATTTGCTAAGAGCCGGTTGGGATATATATAAATTATTCGCAGCTTTAGTAAAATTTGTTTCTTTTACTACTTCTAAGAAATATATTATTTCTTTTATATTCATATTCTTATTCCTCCCTTTTTTATTTTGTATACACTTGTCAATATATAATTTCATATGTATATAGTTTGAATTCTTATCTCTCCTTAACTTCATATTAACATTGTTGTAAAATACTATCAACACAGGTAACTTATATGTTTTGCTATATTTGAACAATAAAATGGAGTAACTTTAAGTTACTCCATTGACCAAGGCTTTAGCTTTTATCTATTATTTAGTTTGAAAATATCTTTCTAATAATCCTAAGAATGCTTTACCATGTCTAGCTTCATCTTTACACATTTCATGAACAGTATCATGTATAGCATCTAATCCTAATTCTTTAGCTTTTTTAGCTATTTTTAATTTTCCTTCAGTAGCTCCGTATTCTGCTTCTACTCTTGCAGTTAAGTTAGCTTTTGTATCTGCTACTACTACTTCACCTAATAACTCTGCAAATTTAGCAGCATGTTCTGCTTCTTCAAAAGCTATTCTTTTGTAAGCTTCTGCTACTTCTGGATATCCTTCTCTATCTGCTTGACGACTCATTGCTAAGTACATTCCTACTTCTGTACATTCTCCTGTAAAGTTAGCTCTTAATCCTTCTAATATATCTTCGTCTACTCCAGCTGCTACACCTATTCTGTGCTCATCAGCCCATATCATTTCCCCACTCATTTCGTTGAACTTCTCTGCTCCTACTTTACATACTGGACAAACTTCTGGTGCAGCTTCCCCTTCATGTATATATCCACATACTGTACAAACAAACTTTTTCATAATTTTTCTCCTCCTAATTTCACCTGTTATATATTAATTTTAATTTTTTATTATTTAACTATAATCTATATATACCCGTGGTCTTTAGGTCTAAACATTTTTTATATTATTTATATGAAAAATTGAGTTACTAAGTAATTTAGTACTTCATCTTATCAGGTATTACTCCTCTTACTCCACCTTTAGGGCATGATGTATCCCCAGTATATCTTGGTATTAGATGCACATGTACATGCATGACAGTTTGCCCTGAAACTTCACCACAATTTACACCTACATTGTATCCATCTGGTGAGTACTTTTCATCAAGTAGCTTCTTGCCTTCATCTACTAATTCAAATATAGATTCCCTTTCATTTCTTGTTAAGTCAAAAAAATCTTTTACATGTCTTTTAGGTATAAAAAGCATGTGCCCTTCGTTTACTGGGAATTTATCAAATATAGCATATGCTACTTCATTTTCTAATATGTAATCATTAATTTCACAAAATATGTTATTTATGTTTGATATATACTCTGTTGAATATGTTTAGGTTGTAATATTTAATAAAATATCTTTATTAGTACACAACACTATAATTAAACAATGTTAACTCTAACTGGGTGTAACCCTACACCCTCTATTCCATTGGCAAAAGCCTTTGGAACTACTTTCTTTATTATTTGATAACTCCCATTTACATCACTATTTATTAAAATTCCTTCATTTGATTTAAACAAACCTCTCTTTATTCTTCTAGATTTATTATAAAACCCTTTTATAGGTTCTTCACCATCTAAAAATGAAGTTCCACTAGTGTAGCTTTCCTCACTTAAGATTACTTTTATATTAGCATCATAGCCCTTATATTTTATCATTTTAATAAGCATATCAAATGGAATTTGAACAAAATTTTGATTGTTTTTTTTAGACATACAAACTTCTTGCTTCCATTCCTTGTTGTTACCTATAACTATAGTATCTAGCTCGTGTTCTAAACAATAATCGATTATTTTTTTACTACACTTATGCATATAGTCTTTAATCTTATTATTTCTTTTAGTATTTAACTTGCCTAATTTATTGCTCCAATTCTTATTGTGCCTCTTCATTAAATCAGATATTATTTTAGCTTTACTTTTATTATAATATTGATTTATAGATTTTAAAACCTTGCCATTTATAACAATTGGACTTTTGCCAATGTTATTAGTTAATGTAGCTAAGTTATTTACACCCATATCTATACCACATATATTTTTAGATTCTATATTTTCATAATTTACAATTAATGAATAAACAACTTCTAATAAATAATTACTTCCTCTTGGAGTTATTCTAACTTGTTGAAGTTTTCCTTTAATTTTAGTTTTTAATTTATAAGTATCAAAACATTTTGGAAAAATTATAAAATTATCTTTATGCTTACAATTCTGATTAGTAAATATAGTTATATATCTTCCATCTTTTTTCTTATAATTAGGAAGTTTAGGTACCCCTTTATACTTTGATTTATTATTTTTATAATCTTTTATACTTTCAAAAAAACTAATCCAATTTTTATCTAATAGCCTTAAATTTTGTTGAGAACATTGTGACATCATACTTTTATAGTCTATATCCTCTTTTACTAAGAATTCTAAAAAATCATATCCTAAATATTTCTTATCTTTAGTAAAATAATCTAATTGAATTAATTTTTTTTTAAATTCTTTATTTTCTTTCAAATGTTTTAATCTGCTTTTTTCATAATTTAACTTCTTTAGTTTATTAAATTCATCAACTTTTTTATTTATATTTTCTAAAAATACTTTTTGTTCTTGAGATATTTCTTCTTCTTTTGATAATTTAGAAGTTATTATAAAAACTTGCCTTATCATATAATTTGAATAGTTATATAAGTTTTTAGATAAAAAACAATATCTATCAATATTTTTATATAAAGTGTGATTTTTAGATATTATGTGCTGTTCCACTCTATTTACCTTATTTATCATAATACACTCCTTCCGTTTAAATTTAATTTATGCTTACAAAGTGTTTATACAGTGATTACACTTATATATTTTGTATTATTCAAGATGATTATGCGTGGCATTTATTGGACATAATTTTTATGAGGTGATTTTGTGATAAATAAAGATATTAATACTAGAACAACAATTACAATTTCAAAGGATTTAAAATCTAAAATTGAAATTTTAGCTAAAAGTGATAATAGAAGCATGAATAATATGATTATTACTATATTAGATTCATATATAAAAGAAAATTATTATAACGATAAAGAATAAGAGACAAGGATTTAAGTCTCTTTTTTTATTGAATATTAATAAAAATTCCTAGTTTTATTAATATAGATGTGTATGTAATCTTATATTAAATGTATTAATAAATTGCTTTATATAGATTTAGTTGTTTAACTATAGTCAAAATATTAATTTAAATATATCTAACCTATATTAGTTGTACTAAATGAAATTACTTACTTTATAAGTCCCTAAAATTATTTAAATTATGATATAATATCATAATTGGTTTAATTATGCAAAGATCTTAAATACTAGATTTTTGTTTAAATATAAAAAACTCATTATAGAAAGGAAATATAGTATATGGCTAATTACTTTGACACTTATACACTAGATAGCTTATTAGATGAAATGGAAGCCGTATATCTTAACGATAAAAGACCTTGGATTCTGGGATATTCTGGAGGCAAAGATAGTAGTGCTACACTTCAAGTAACATTTAAGATGCTTGAAAGATTGCCTAAAGAGAAAAGGCATAAACCTGTTTATGTTGTATCATCTGATACACTTATAGAAAATCCTATAATACTTGATTATCTAAAGAATAATATAGATAAAATAAATGAGTGTGCTAAACCTGAAAACTTAGATTTACCTATAATAGCACAGATTGTTTACCCTGAACTAAATGATAGTTTTTGGGCTAACATAATTGGTAAGGGCTACCCTACTCCAAAGTCTATACAATATCGTTGGTGTACAGAAAGGCTAAAAATAAAACCTTCTAATAAGTTTATAAAAGAAAAATTAGAACAAGAAGATGTTGTAGTACTTCTTGGAGTTCGTAGAGATGAAAGTTCTGCTAGAAAAGCTAGAATAGAAAAAAGAGAAATAGAAGGATACCTTCTTACACCTCATGAAACTTTAAGAGGAAAAAACAAACTAGCTTATGTTTATACTCCTATTGTTAATTTTAGTACAGCAGACGTTTGGGATGTTTTATATCATAACAATGATAATCTAGTTGAATTTATAGAGGGTGACTTCCCTACTCCTGCTACTGCTTGGGGAACTAGTGCTATGGAACTTTTTGAAATGTACATGAAAGGTTCTGGAGATTCTGGTGAATGTCCATTTATAGCTGATGAATCTAGTGCTAAAAGCAGTTGTGGTAACAGTAGATTTGGTTGTTGGATTTGTACAGTTGTTAAAGAAGACAAATCATTAAATGGATTTATAGAATCTGGACATACTGAATTAAAACCACTTGTTGAATTTAGGTCTTTTATATTATCAGAAAGAGATAAACCAGAAAACCGTAAAAAACATAAAAGAAATGGTTCTGTAGTAAAAAGAGATGGAAGAATAATGTTTGGCCCATTTACATTTGAAGCTAGACAAATGATTTTAAGAAAACTTTTAGAAACTCAATTACAAATGCAAGAATTCTACCCTGATTTAGAACTTATAAATTTAGGTGAACTTAAAGCTATCGATGAAATTTGGGATAATGAAGAAGACTTAACTTCTAGTACCCTTTCAAATATTTACAAAGAAGTCCTAGGCAAGGAACTTCCATGGGCTGAATATAAAAAGCCAGTGTTTGATTCAAAAACTCTAAATATAATCGATGAGAAATGTAGTGAGTATAATATAAATTCTGACTTATTTAGTAAGTTAATAATAGATACAAATAAATATAAACATTTTAGTAATAATACTCGACTTAAAACATCTGTAAATAAAATATTAAACCAACAGTGGCTTCATCAAGACATTGTTCAAAAGATCGAAGATGAAAATATCAAGGAGCTAGACTAATGAAAATAAATAAACTTGAATTGAAAAACTTTAGATCTTATGAAGAAAAGACTAGTTTTGATTTCACTACTACTACCGATAAAAATATTATCTTAGTTGGTGGTAAAAATGGAGCTGGTAAATCTACAATATTTGAAGCCATAAAACTTTGTATATACGGACCAATGGCTTATAAATATCAAGGTTTTAATTCTTCATATATATCTAGAGTTAAATCGAATATAAATAATAATTCTCTTAAAAATGATATAGTAGATGCTTTTATATCTATAGATTTAGAAATAAAAGAAAATACAGAAAAAAACACCTATAAATTAGTTAGGCAATGGACTTTTACAGATAAAAAATTGGAAGAAAATTTTTCAGTTTATAAGAACTTTTCTTCTATACCTTTAGATGCTGATGAACTTAACTATTTTGAAAACTATATTACATCTATAATATCACCTAAAATATTTGAATTCTTTTTCTTTGACGGCGAGCATCTGTCAGAGTTTTTCATAGGTAAGAATTCTAATATACATTTAAAACAATCACTTTTATCACTTTGTAACTTTGATACCTTTGATGTATTAAAAAACACAATAATATCAACTAGCAAAAGTAATAAAAATGAAGATGATGAAATAGAAATTTCTAAGAATATTTATTTACAATTAGAAGAAAAAGTTAATACTTTAACTTCTGAGCTAGAACTTTTAAATACTCAACACCAAGAAGTAAATAATGCTCTAGAAGATTTGAAAATATTAAAAATCAAAACTGAAAAAGAATTCAGAAAAAAAGGTGGAGTTCTTGCAGAAGAAAGAGAAATGCTTAATTCTAAAACTATAGAATTAGAAACAAGAAGGTCTGTAATTAATCAAACTATAAAAGACTTTTGCAATGAAATGCTTCCATTCTTAATTTTAAAAGATAAAATAAGTAAATTAGAAAATCAAATAAATGCGGAGAGTAATAATTTAATATATTCTCAACTAAAAGATAAATTAAATACCGAATATATAAAAAAATTACTTTTAAATAAAATAAGTGATTCTTCTATTGATGAAATAGCTATGACTGTTTCAGAAGCTCTAGTTGATGATATAAAACCCGAAGGACACAGTGATAATTTTGAACCTATTCACATGCTTTCTAACGATGAAGCTAGATCTCTATTATCATTAACAAGTAATATCTTAGAGTTTGATAATAACTCTATTCTTGATTTATTTGAAGAACTTGTTAGCATAGCAACAGAGCTTTCTAAGATCAGAAAAACTTTAAATCATAGTCTTGAAGATAAATCATTAAATAACTACATAGATAATATTTCTAAATTTTCTAATGAAATAGGTAAATTATCTGAAAGTGAAAGTTCTTTATTATTATCTTTACATCAATTAGAATCAGATTTAAATATTTCTACAATTAATAGAGATAAAGCTAAGGCTAAATATATAGATTTACTTCAAAGTAATAAAGTTGTTGATATGTCTGCAGATCTTATATTAATGTTAGATGATATAATCTCCACTTTAACAATAAATAAGACAAAAGAAATACAAGATAATTTCATGAATATCTTTAGAAAGATAATTCAAAAAGATAACTTTATAGATTTTATTGATATAGATAAAAACTTTAATGCATCTTTATATATAAATAAAATGTATAACTCTCTTGAACTTAAAAACCTAATTGAAAATATAGGTTATGATGAAATGGAGAAAAAACTAGGTACTTTATTCTTTAATGATTTATTTAAAGAATATAATGTAGAAAATAAACTAGATTTACTTAATGCAATAAAAGTTAATGATCAGTGTGTATTTTTAACACTTAGAACTAAGGTTGATATAAATGGATTCTCTAGTGGAGAAAAACAAATTTATATACTTTGCTTATATTGGGCTTTACTTAAAGCATCTGATATAGAGATACCATTTATAATAGATACTCCTTATGCTAGAATAGATGAAACTCATAGAAATAATATTACTAATGAATATTTATCTACTATAAGTGATCAAGTTATAATATTATCTACTAATACAGAGATAGATGAAAAAGCATATAAAGAAATAAAACCTAAGTTAAATGGTGAATATTTAATTGAGTATGATGATAAAAATAGAAATACTATCCAACGTGAAGGATACTTTTTTGAGGTGTAATTATGGGATTTAGACTTAAAACGTCTGTACAGACGAAAGAAATATTTGAAGAGTTAGGTTCTCGAATGAATTTAAAGCCTTTTGCACTTTGCAAACTTGCTATGTCAATGTCTTTAAGTAATGATGAACCTATTGAAAATTATAAAAGTAATGATAATAATGGACTGGAGCTTAATAGACAAACTATTACTGCTCAGTATGATAGTTTATTTAAAGCACTGCTTGAACAACATGCTAATAGAAGTTTAACTGATGATGAGTATTTTCCTACTCATTCTAAGCTTCATATAGATCGTGGAGCTTTAATGCTAAAAAATAGGTATATTTATTCTAGTAGCTTAGAACATTTTATATCTCAAATAGCTCAAGGAGATATTAGCATATAGTATTTAATAAACTACTATTATCTCTTAGTAAAAAATGCCTCTTTAAAAATTATATCTAGAGGCATTTTTTATTATTATACAATTGATTCAAAAAAATCTTTTACATTTCCTTCAGATTTAACGGTCTTATAATAACTATACATTTTCACTCTATCATTAATATCCAGATCTTTATTCACTGATTTTGCATATTCCTCGAATTTTTTCCATTCTTTCAGTACATATCCAAGTAGCTCTTCAGCTAGCGTACATATATCTTTATACCCGTTACAATCTCTATCTTTAAAAAATTTCAATCTAATAATTGAAATGGCGTTAAGCATAACAAATTTACCATATGTAACACCATATCTATAATTCAGTTCTTTTTCCTTAACTTCTTTACATTCTTTTTCTTTTTCTAATATTTTTTTATATACTAAATAAGATAAAAATATATCTTTATAATCCTCTTCTTTAGAAAATACTTCGTCTAGATTTTTTTCTGTAAATAGTTTATCTCCTTTTGTATTCATAGCGAATCTTGCTTTTCCCTTATATGCAATTCTAGATCTTATAAGATCTGATCTTTCAATTATCAAATCTTTTATATTCTTTGTATTTATATTCTCATTGGATAATAATGGATCAAATTCACCTACTTTTCTTTCATATAAATATCCAAATTCTCTGTAAATATAGGCTTGAAATTTTTCTTGATCTGGCCTATTAGATTTTTTATCTGATTCATTAACCTTATTTTGAGTATTTGTCGCATCTGAAATTTTTTGTATGAATTTTTTATACTGATCCTTTTCTCTATCAATACCTTCTCTTAAATCTACTTTTATAAATCTAACCATTACTTTTTTATCTCTTAATCTTTCTTTATCTTTACTATTATATACTTTACTTAAAGTATATGATGTTTGTGCTCCATTTATAAATTGTGGATTATCAATACTTATCTGAGATCTATTTTGTTTACCCGTTTGTTCTGTCGAATTAAAGTCATCACATATAATAGTTATACCATTATTCAATATAGCAAATTCTTGAGAAGTATCTTTAATTACAGAAGTATAAATTTTATTATTTACCGTACTTTTTGATATTGATATATAGTTTCTAGGGTTATACTTCAACACTGAATTTTTATACTTACTCATTATTTCAGCTATTTTGTAAACAGGTAAAAAAACTATATTAACCTCACATTTACCTACTTCTACTTCAAATTTTTCATTTAATATAGATATATTTTCTTGATGTAAATCTATATCTATATTAATATTTTTATGATAACTACTAGTACACATTGGATATATTAATTCCTCATATGTTTTCTTATAGTCAAATATCTCATATGTGTATTTACCAATTACTTTGTCTATTTGATAGCCGTTATATTTTTTCAAATTGGCAAGTACCAGTATTTTATATTTATATCTAGATATTCCACTTATGCTTTTAAGTTCTTTCTGAAAATTAATTATCTTAGAGTTATATTTTGTACCTCTAGAATCTAAATGCTCTCCCCCCATAATCTTATCATACTCCATTTTAACTAATTCATCTAATTCTATATCTTTTTTTTCAAAGTTAGATTCTGTAGTTCTGAACTTTGATTGTATTAGGTATATTATCTTATTATTTTTATCTATATAATAAGCATCTAGACCTCCATCTTGAGATTTATCAGTTATAAACTTTTCTCTTTCAGTAAAGTCATTTATCTTAAATTTAACCTTTAATAATAAATGTATATATGCTTTACATCTAGCCTGAGATAATGCATCTTCATTATCTTCACCTGGTTTATAATTTGGTGATTCCTTTCTTATGCTATCTAATATTTCTGTAAGTAAATCATACTTCATGTTATTTATCTCCTCATTTATAATACATACTAACTCTCTTATTTTACATTTTATTCCATTTTCTTTCAATATATATTATTAATCTTAAATATAATGCTAAAATATTCATATCGCCATATATAAAAATACCTGTTATTATTTATAAATAATAACAGGTATTTTTATATACTACTTATTCAATTCCCAAAATGCCTTATCCTTAATATAAATAGGAGCATTCTCTTTAGGTATCTTAACCAAACTTTCATGTTTTGCAAGACTCTTTATCTTATTATATATACTATCTTCTTCACCCTTACTTTGAGTGTTGAATATATATCTAACATCCTTGTTGTTTAAATCAGAAACATTATGAATTATCCAAGTTAAAATATAATTTTGATATTCATTTTCCGAAGTGGCAAAATGACTTAAAAGCTGAGTAGATAAAATAGTACCAACCCCAAACATTCTACCTTCTTTTAATATCTTCTTGATAGATATAAAGTTCTTACTTAAGAAATTATCAGCTTCATCAACAAGCACTAGCTTATTTAATTGTCTGTATCCATTTTCTTGCTTACTCTCTCCTGCAACTAACATCTGCGTATAGAAAATATCTAAAGTTATAGCAACAACTAAATTTTGTATCGCTTCATCATATCCACTAAGGTTTATCACAGTTACTCCATCTACAATTTGGAATAAGTTCTTAGTTTCTAATGTATCCGGTTCAAATATTTCAAACTCATATAGATTTTTAAGTGCGGCATATAAACTATCTTCCTTAACATCTTCTCTGTTGAAGTATATAGAACAAACATCATTTATAGTGGGTGCTGGTCTATCCCATGTATTCATATTTGCTTTTTTAATTCCTTTAAGTTCATAAGCTTCCATTATTACATCTCTAAGTAATGTTTGCTGTTTTATACCTAGGTTAAAAGCATTTGATATAGTTTCTTTTAACATATTTGCAGTATGAAGTGGTAATAATGGCTTTGGTTTTTCTGGTATTAGTAATGCTAGAGGATTATATGGTAGATGGAATATTTGACATACATTTGCATTAGTAGCACTTACAAATTCTTCGTCTATATAGTCACCTTTATAGTCAAATATAAGCATTCCTAATGGCTTTCCATCAACATTATATTTTTGTTCTCTATACATCTGTGTTATTAAAGACTTAGTAAACTGAGTTTTACCAGTTCCCATTGTACCTATAATACCAGTATTAGTATGGAGTGTTTGCTCTGTATCTGTAGGATACCACATAAGAGGTCTATCGTTATCCTTTCGGTTTCCAAACATAATCTGCATTGGTCTATCATCAGGCTGTGCCTCTGCTACTATATCAACAGCTACTTCTTGTGGTTGAGTATAAATACCTTCATTTTGGCCATTTGTGATCTTAGGTTTAACAGGCTCAGTTTGTATATTTATTGTTTCATATTCTCCATACTTATTTATAAGCATTTCATTTACATCAAAATCACTATGTCCTTTGATATATTTTTCTTTTATAGCTTCTAGATCTTTTACTATATTGTTGTATCCTTCTTGTTCAGAAAGTTCAAGTATTGTTATCTCGTCTCTTTTTTCTAATCCTTTATTGAAGAATGCATTCTTTTTAAATGATATAACTGACCCTCTACCTATATATTTATCTAAGTCACTACTTATTTCATAATCATCATTTAGTAATTTTGTTCTTACATCACTATTTATAATTCCATCCCAATTTTGCTCATTCCATATATTATATAGTTTCATTTTTTCTGCACTTACCATAACAAGTTGCATCATAAAGTTCCTATACATAAGCTTAGTGAATTTTTTAGAATCCTCATCACTAGCTATTAAATTATCTTCTATTAAATTTCTAGTTTTTTTAGCTTGTTCTACTGCTTTTTGTATAACTGCTTCACTATTTTCACCTATCTTTACTTCAACAGGATAAAAATGAACCTTTACTTTTTCATCTTTATTTTCTATTCCTACAAGTAACAAATCATCTGAATATGAGTCTGTAGTTCCTGTAAGATTTTTAACTGTAAATAAGCCATTAGACTGTTTAAGTCCTGCTCCACCTGACACTCTAAGTACTTCTTCTAATGATATTGGTATCCATGTTATATCTTTGTGATAGAAGTAAGCTAAACTTATTTTTATAGCTGATAGTATGCTTAACTTTTCCCTCGGGAACTGTGATTTACTTGATATAAGTCTTAGTAACCAATCTCCATTTATTGCATTAAAATAATTTATAAGCATCGCAACAGTATCTTCTTTAGGTTCAACACCTTTACTACTTAAAAATTCTTCAACTATAACTTGGTACTGTTTAGACCTTCTAGTAACTGTTATAGCATCATATCCGCTAGATGTTGTGTATTGATCACTATAATGTATTATTAGTAAGTCTTTTGCATTTTCATCATTTTTAAAGAAATTAAGATCCACTTTAGGATCTATAAATGTCACCCACTGAGATGTATCATACACCTTATTTAAAAATAGCTTATTTTTTTCACCTATAGACGTTGTTACACTTAAACTATCACTATATGGGTCTTCTGTTCCTATTGATTTCGTAAGCGAATTAAACTTCATTGTTACACCGACTAAATCATTTTGGTTTTTGTTAGCAAATTTTGAGCCAAATCCAGTTCTGTAAGTATCTTTTAAATACATAGACGGAACTCCTGATAATAATCCATTTAATGCTATTCCTGTGTTTATATCATCCATAGAACTACTAGTGATACTTACATCTTGATCCATTTCATAGAATGTCAAATGTGAATATTCATAAGTTTCTTCATTTTTATCTTTTTTATAGAACTTAACATTGTCCCTAAATAAATTTAATATATCTTCTTCTGAATAATTATCCGCTTTTAGATTTATATTAAACTGATTTTTTATATCTTCTATGCTATTATAAAATGCAATTTCTTCAAATGCATTTATAGTGTTTTTGTCTCCATATATATATACATCTAATGATATTAAGTTATTTATATCTTCACCTTTATTTAATTTTCTAGTGTAATAATCAAATATGCCTAATAACGCTTCTTTACAATCACCTAAATTTATAAGCTTCATTTTTATCTTTGATTTACATAAATTTCTAAATAAATATGTAAAATGATCTATGAATTCATCCAATTTTTCTCTTGTAAGCTTAGATACATAATCTCTAGATCCTTTATATCTACTCATTTTATGGTCAACATAATATGTCCACTCTGGTGAGTGATTTTGGTCTACCACTTTATATAAACTATGTCTTTCTTTATATATATATGGCATTAAAT
The DNA here is from genome assembly GCF_030131845.1 of Romboutsia sedimentorum. Classification (GTDB taxonomy): domain Bacteria; phylum Bacillota; class Clostridia; order Peptostreptococcales; family Peptostreptococcaceae; genus Romboutsia_D; species Romboutsia_D sedimentorum. The sequence continues at coordinate 304,333 of NZ_JASKYM010000001.1, forward strand.
ATCTAGAACTTAAAAGCTTAAGTATGCTTTCTTCTACTTCTTCTTCTTCTATAGTTTTATTTACCATAAGTTGATATGCTACATTTATAGGATGTAATGGAGTCAAAACTATTTCTTTATCTCCATCTAATCTATATATTGTACCTAGTTTACCTATATTACGTTGTTGTTTTGACAATACTTCTTCATTTTGTATATTTGAAAATACATTTAATATGCTATTTAAGTAATCTTTAGATATATTAATTAAATCTATATCATAATAGGCTAAGCTTGGAAGTAAGTTATTTACTTTATAATAATTTATAAGATTTTCATATGCTTCCTGTACTTTTTCATCTATATCAATTTGCACTTTTTCAAAGTTATCTGCTACTACTGTATGGTGCATTGCTTTGTTTTCTATTATGATATTTTCTACTTCTAAATTTTCCTTAAAATCTTCTTTTGCAAAATATTCGCTAGTTCCTTGTGCAATTTTATTATTGCTTAGATATTTGAAACTTTCTTGATTTTCTCTTTTCAATTTCCATATTTTCATACCACTTATAATTGTTGGTCTCTCTTTTTCTTCTTCTTTAGCTATAGATATAATAGAATCATTATAATTTATATCTACTCTTACAAAATCTAAATCATCTTCCATTTCTACATCAAATAATAATTCCATTTTTTCATCCATATCAAGTATCACAGAATTTTCTAACTCTGTAATATTTTCTTTACATTCTATACTACCTTTTGGATTTATTATTATTTTATTATCATCTGTATTGCTAACTAACATTTTTACTTTAGTTTTTATAACTACTTCATAGTTAGTTTTTATCTTATCTAGTATATTTTCATTGCATGATACTATGCAAACTTTAAAATCATATTTCACTTTGCCATCATTATATACAATTTTTGCAAATGTTGTTTCTTTTATATTAACATCTATTCTAATTTGAGCTTTTGTTGACCTTCCACTTGCATTAACATTAACAAATGAAGATGTTTTTTTATCAAGCTTAAAGTCTACTTTTTTTATATTTATATCAAACGCTATTTCAAAATTCACAGTGTCTAATTTATTATTATTAAATATTATTATATTTCTTTTTCTAGATTTAGCTTTACTATCTCCTTCTGCTCTGTCCCATATAGTTAGTGGGTCTAAAGGAACTATATCCTCCAACAGAACTATCTTTTCTCCTCTTTTTCTCTCTTGCGACAATTTAATTTCTTTATATTCAACATCTTTCCAGTCATCTACTTTTAAAAGATCTATCCCTTTCGCATCAAAATCCTTATCAAGTTCTATTTCTGGACTTCCATACTTATGTATAGAGTCTACCTTAGAAAACATATTTGCATTTTCATTTAGTCTCTCTTTTATCATTTTAGGTGTTTTATCTTCTAATAAGTTTTCATCATAAAAAATCCCAAACTCGCTATAATCTTCTTTACTAAGTTCACCTTTATTTAATACCTTTAATATATTAGCATATTGGAATATAGATGAATGATCTTCTAATATACTATCATTCATTTTATTAAGTGCGAAATCAAGTATATATCTCTCTTCTTCTTTTATATTACTCTCGCTTAGGTTCTTTTTTATATCTTTAACTAAACTTTTAGTGTGAAGTGGCATACCTTCTTTTTGAAAACTTTCAGTACCTTTGATTAAGCTATCTAAAGTTGTATTATGAATAAATAATATTGCACTATCTTTAAACTCTACGCTACTTTCATCCCCAACTAAATTTCTAAGCCTAATTAAAAAGTCATCCGTTGTATCTTCATTAGTTGCTGCCACTACTACTTCAGTTCCATTTATATCAATACTAAAAGTTTCATACTTAGATCCATTTACAGTATTATATATAAATTTTTTACTTTTACTCTCTACTTGTAGAGCATTGTACATATTTTTTACTTCTTCTTCTTTTTCAAATTGTATATTAAATTTATCTCCACTTTTAACATTCCTATATTCAAGATACTTAACTACATTTTTTGATAAGTAACTATAAAATTGATTTAACATATTGTGCATCCCCACTATCACTCTTCTTTTCTATAATATTTAATTTTTCAAATAAATCCACTATCTTACTTTGAGAATCTCTATCAAAGTAAATTCCTCTTTTTTTATATTCTTCAAATAAGTCTTTTAATTTTATTTTTTCTTTGTCCTTTATACATAACTTAGTTATAAATAATAATCTTTCTTGAGTTATATTAAGTGCATACCCTAGCGATCCTCGTCTTCTTAGAAAATTAGATTTACAATATTCTTCAAACCAATTTCTGTATGCTGTATATCTTGGCAGTCTACCACCCTTTATAAATTGGTAATCTATACATTTGAACAAATCATATATTTCTTGTTTCATAGGATCATCACTATATTTTTCTACTTGTTTAAATTCGTCCCATTTAACATCTATTATTACTTTTTTATATTGAGACTTTATAGATTTCAAACTATCTGTAAATTCTAGTTTTTCTTCATTTGATAATTGATCTATCATTTGATTAATATCAATATAATCATATCTACTATCTTTTATATTATTAATATTTAAAATTTCTAATGTATTAGCATGACTAAATAGAGATTTTAAGTTACTTTCTAACATCTTCCATCCTAATATATAACTACTTCTAGATTTTGACGTTGCTTCCCAATCTAAATTAAAATAAATTTCCTCTGTTGACTCTCTATTTGAATCAAAAAATCTAGATAGTTTTATTGATAATTGAGAAACATAAAAGAAATAATAATATTCTAATAAACTTTGAAATTCATTAGTAAATAATTCTGGATCATTTAATATAAACTCTAAATCTATTTTGAATAATTTAGATACATTACTACAAATACATTTGTAGTTTTGCAAGTACTCCTTATCATTTTTAAGTTCTGGAAGATTATTTAGTATTAAAAGTTCCATTACATTATCTGGCTTATAATCAAAACATTGGTTTATCTTTTCCTTTATTTCCTTGCCGTCTTCATTATTTAATAATACATCATATAAAAATATAGCTAACGTTGAATTATAATCACTTTTAGGCATATTTATATAATTTAAAAGCTTAGGGTGGAATGTATTCATATTGTCATTTTCATCAAAAAATATATTTTTTATTAATCCTTTTAATACAATTTTATCGCTAGAATTTGACTCTACATCTTTTATAAAAATATCTATATCTTTTAAATTTACTTCTTCATTGTTTAGCTTTTTATTGTATATTAATCTACAAAATTCTCCTATACACGAATTAAAACTTTCAATTTGCTCTTTATGCTTTTTTTCATATTTAGTTGTATATGGAAGTATTTTTATATTTTTTGCTGTACTATGTTTTACTGAATTATTGTCTATACCATAATCTTTTTTGAATTTTTGCTCATCTATAATAAATTGCACACCTACACCTCATTTGTATTTTTAAATTCAAAGATATCAAAATCTTTATTGTAAACTAACTTATAATTAGATGTACTCGAACCTAATTTATCTTCTATATATACTTCTTTATTTTGATTTCCTAGTTTTTGAATTTTATTTATAAATTCAACAAAGTTTATATAATTATACTTATCATTTTTGTTAGGTCTATATCCGTCCTTTACTCTCATTAGGAGTTCATATAAATTAAAGTCTATATCTATTTTATATCGCTTTCCTTTTTCATCGTTTTTATATCCTAATATTAAGCTAGGAGTAAATTTAAATAGTTCATCATTTAAGTCGCTTTTTAGGTTACTTATGTCTGCTGATATATTTATGCTTTGACTCACTTTATATCTCATTTGATTTCTACCTACTGATATATTTATTCTTCCATCTATGGCTTCACCATTCCAATTGTATATAGCTTCTTGAACATCTTTATATAAATTAGTAAGTTTTCTTATATCACCTTTATTCCAACTGTATAGCGATTTCATGTAACTAATATATGTTTTATCATCTAAATCTAATTCATCTTCTGAAATAAATATATGAAGCCTTATGAACATATTTATAAGTTCATCTTTTAATATTTGTTTTTCTGTTTTAGTTTTTAATTTATTAATTTCACCTTCTATTACTTCGCTTTTACTCATCAATAAATCTAAGTAACTATCTCCTGATAACTGTAAGTATGTTTTAAATATACCTGACATATCTTCAGTTATATTAAGCTTAATAATAACATTGTCTAAATTTTCTGACGTTGAATTTATAGGGTCTATTTTATTTATTGAATATAAAATTTGAGATAATTCTTTGTGATTGTATAAGTTAGATACAAACATACATTCTATAAATTCTTCGCAACTAATTTTTTGTATATATTCATTTAATTCTTCATTATTCTTATTATCTAATTTAGTATTAACTATGAAATCATATACAAAATTTAAAATAGACCTTGTTGAGACTATTAATTTATCTTTAACTACTGATTCTACTAATATATCAACTAATTTTGTTCTTACAGATTCCTTCATCAACATTTCATAATTTATTTTAATAGGACATTTGTAGCTATTGTCACAAATACTACAATTGTTTTTATAACTATTTATAAAAATATTTTGGTTATCATCTTGTGTTATTTTATTTATTATCTCTTCTACATACTGAGATTTAGGTTTATCTTCTTTTAATGAATAGATGTGATAATCACTAAAGTTAATAAATTGGAAATTAGAATTTTCATTATATGAATTGTCTGATACATCTATATTCAGTATTCCTTTTTCTTCTACATATTTTTTTAAATCACTATACATATCCTTATATTTTGAGTCTATAAAATTACTAAGTGCCCCTAAATTTATAGCTAATATAAACCTCTTATTTGAATTTCCAACATTATCATCATTAAATTTTTCTAGCACATCATTTAATGTATCTATAGAAGTGTTTCCTGGTTCGAAACTTTCTGTAGCATCATTATGTATTTCAAATTTTGACATCATTTCAGGATACTTACTTTTAAAATATGATATCAAATGAGATTTACCATCTCCAACTCCACCACATACTAATATTAATTTTGAATTATTTGATTTGCTTGATTCATTTATAATATTAAAAAGTTCATCTTCTACATTTCTTTTTACATGCATGTATTTTTTAAATTCACTAAAGCTTGTAATATTTTCTACAGCTTCTTTTGACGATTCTTTAAGTTTTTTTAATTCGTCTATTAAACAGTTATTGTTTATCATAATAATGGAAACTCCTTTTATATATACTAACACCCTACCTATTATCTATTATAATGGGTATTTAACTCTTTGAGATCCCTTTATAACTAAATTTATCCTATATATGTTAAAATGTGGATATTCACTGCAGTATTTTAATTTTGTATCCATACATTTTTTTGTATTAAGTTAAAATTATACCTCATATAAAATATTGTATGGTTGTTTTTTATAATTCAGATTATTTATTTAAATGCACAAAAAAACTCATTACGATTAATTTATGATAAAGTGTAGTTTTCACACAAACACAATCATAATAAATTAATCATAATAAGTCATACACGCTTTAACATAAAAGAAGTAGAAACTATGCTGAAATATCTATCGTAAGGAATATCAATAAAATAATATGCGTGTTTATAAAGCATAAATAGTTTATATATTTACTTTAGTAACATTATTACTAATATGTTCTAAAAATTTATTAAAATCGTTCCCTTATATATTAATACATTTCTGTACCTATAAATACTTTATAGATCCTATCGTATCTATACTCTTTTTTGCGATCTTTTGATATATCAACTAAGATACCTAAGTCTATTAATTGACTTACAATCCTAGCAATAGTACTTGGCGCTAAATCAGTTTGTTCCTCAATGTACTTCTTTGTAAAGACAACTTTATTCATCATTAGTGGGAATACAGTGTGTATTGAACCACCCTTTATACTTTTAATTTTCTCAGTGTCTTCTTTATAAATATTTTTAATTATTTCTAGTTTTCTTATATAGTTGCTACATTGGTCAATAGTACACTGCATAAAGAAACTTATGAAAGATTCTAAATTACCTCTTCTAGTGTTCATTAATGCTCTTTGGTATCCTAATTTATTTACTTCTATTATTTCTGATAGATAAAGCATCGGTCTATCACCGCTTAGGTATGCCATTTGTATAGGTATTAACGCTCTTCCTAATCTACCATTACCATCTTTGTAAGGATGTATTGTTTCAAACTGTGCATGAGCTATTGCCACATTAACCAATACTGGGTCTATATAAGCATCATTCATATACTCATATAAATTAATTAAATCTTCAATTACATCATCTGGGCTTGGTGGTATAAATGTAGCTTGCTCTATACTAGCACCTCTAGGTCCTATCCAGTTTTGAGCATCTCTTATTTTTCCTGGTGATTTTGTAGACCCTCTACCACTATTTAAAATTATCCTATGCATCTCATTGACAAGATTCATAGTTATGCCCCTTTCTTTAATAGCTTCATATGCGTACTCTATTGATTTTGTTAGATTTTTAATCTCTAAACTATCATCATTTTCCTCTATTATATCTAGTGAGAAAATATCTTCATATGAAACTTGAGTACCTTCAATCTGTGTAGATTTATAACTATCACTCTTTAAAACTGACTTTAAAAACAGTTCTGCTTCAAACTCCAATGTATTTAAAATAGCTTTATATTCTCCATATTTTGCAGAAGCTTCTCCAAGTAATATCATTAAATCTTTATCTATTTTGTACCCTGTAGGTAATTTTACAACTTTATACGGTTCCATAAAAAATCACTCCAATCTATTTATAAGTATATTATACATCAAAATAAGATTATTTTTACTTATTTTTATATATTATTGACTTTTAAATTTTAAATAAGCAAGTTTTAAATTTGTTTTTCTATAAAAACGAATTTTAAAACTGTATAATATATTGTTTTTTGTGAAAATTAAACAAGCAGGGTATCCACCTTGCTATTTACATCATTTATAATGCTAAATGGATTTACGCTTCCAGGTGAATCAAATAAAAACCCCCTTATCTTAGTCACAATAATCACCACTAGCGATTTGTGTGCCTACTATAAGAGGGTTTTAGTATAAATTATATAGTTTTAAGCAACTTTACTTGCATCTTCTTTATTTTTCTTATTAGAACTTATACTTAGACCTATTAGTACTGCTAATATACCAACAAGTACAGCTGTAAGACCCATTCCACCTACAAACTCTTGTACCTTACCTAGGAATATACCAGCTACACCAAAATCGCCATCTGAGAATGTTGAGTTTGCTATACCTAAGTTACCAAGTACAGGAAGCAATGCTACTGGTAATAATGATATTATTATACCATTTAAAAATGAACCTATTATCGCTCCTCTTCTACCACCAGTTGAGTTTGCAAATACTGCTGATGTAGCTCCTGTGAAGAAGTGAGGTACTACACCTGGTATTATTATAGTAAGTCCCATAACTCCAAGTGCTAACATTGAAACTATACCACCAACAAATGAACTTATAAATCCTATTAAAACTGCATTTGGAGCATAAGGAAATACTATTGGACAGTCTAGTGCTGGTTTTGAATTAGGTACTAACTTTGTAGCTATACCTTTAAATGCAGGTACTATTTCATTTAAAACTAATCTAACACCATTTTGTATTAATATAAATCCTGCTGCAAATGTTAAGGCTTGTATCATTGAGTATACTATAAAGTTTTTACCATCAGATAAATTAGTTTCTATAAATTTACTACCTGCAACTAATGCTACTACTATATATAAAGTTAACATAGTTATAGATATTGATACTGCTGAGTCTCTTAAGAAGCTTAAAGACTTTGGAACTTTCATTTCTTCAGTAGATTTAGATCCTTTACCTACTAATTTTCCAACTACTGCTGCAAATGCATATCCTATTGATGAGAAATGACCAAGTGCTACTGCATCACTTTTAGTTATTCCTTTCATAAAAGGCTGACATATTGCAGGAGATAATACCATTATAAGTCCTAATGCAAGAGAACCGGTAAATATTAAATGAACTCCACTCATTCCACCTGAAACTAATATAACAGCTATCATACATGCCATAAATAAAGTATGATGTCCAGTTAAGAATATATACTTAAACTTAGTAACTCTTGCTATAAATATGTTAAATACCATACCGAAAGTCATTATAAGTGCTGTTGTTGTACCAAATTCATCCATAGCCATAGCAACTACAGCTTCATTATTAGGTATAACACCTTTTACATTAAATCCATATTCAAACATTTTCCCAAAAGGCTCTAATGCCCCAACTATAATTCCTGCTGCAGCTGAGATTACAACAAATCCAACCATAGCTTTAAGTGTACCTTTTATTATATCCTCTATAGGTTTCTTTTGAAGTAACAATCCTATTAAAACCATGATTCCTATTAAAACTGCAGGTTCAGACACAAAGTCTACGATTACTTTTAAAATTCCATTCATTTTTTAATCTCCCATCTATGTTTTATAATAAGTTATTAATTTTCATTTATTAGCAACCTAATTTTTCTTGTAACTTAACTTTTAATTCATCTTTATCAAATAAAGCATCTAATATTATTAAGTTTGGTAAGTGAGAAGCACTATCTTCTAAATCTCTAGCTGTTATAAATATATCTGCTTGATCTGCTGTTGCATCAGCTAATGAACTATGAGTTACTTCACATCCGCTTATTCCTAATTCATTTAATACTTCATTTGCATTCATTTCTACCATAAAACTTGATCCTAATCCTGATCCACAAACTGCCATTATTCTTTTCATATTACATTACCTCCATGATTTCTTCTTCATTATTTGAATTTAATATTTTATTTAATTTATCCTCATCCATACAAACACCAGCTACACTTTGCATTAATTTAAGATGTGAAGTACTATCTGTTGCACTTAATGTCATAAATAATCGTACTTCTTTTCCTAAAAAATCAACTGGCTCATTTAATTTAAGTACACATAATTCTGTTTTTATAGCTCCATCTTCTGGTCTTGCATGTGGCATTGCTATTTTAGGTGCTATGCAAAAGTATGGTCCAAATTCTTCTATTTTGTTCATTATTGCATCAAAGTAAGATTTTTTTATATATCCCTTTTCTTCTAAGCTATCACATGATATTTTTATAGCTTCTTTATAATCTTTAACTCTGTCTTTAACTTTAACTATCATTGCTTTCCCCCATTGTTTGACTTTATGAATGTTTTTTTATTATATCTAGGACTACTTTTTTATCTGTAGCATTTATTATATTTTCTATATTTTCTTTTTTTGATAAAATCTGATTTAAGGATGCAAGTGCATTTAAATGGGATTGCTTATCCTTTGGCGCTAAGGTTATAAATAATCTAGCTTTATGTCTTTCATTTTGAGAAAACTTTATTTCTTCTTTAAAAGTTGTAAGACTAATTCCCAATTTGTTTACCCCATCCTCTGGTCTTGCATGTGGCATTGCTACATTTGGTGCTAATATTATGTATGGACCTAAGTTTTCAATGCTTTTTATCATTGCTTTTGTATAATCATCATTTATTCTACCTAAGTCTTTAAGGCTTTTAGCACTGATTTGTATTGCTTCTTTCCAATCACTTGCGCTTTGGTTTAAGCTTATATTTTCTTCTTTTAAAATATCGCTTAAAGTCAATTTATAATTTTCTACTTTTTCCCTAGCTGATATTAATATGCTTTTTATTTCTTCTTTTAATTTTTCTTTATTGTTAATAGTTGTATGTTTCTCTACACTACTCATTATTTTCTTTAATAGTTGTTGTTCTAGGTTAAATTTAGATTGTGTATTTGATATTTGTGATATTAAGTTTTGCTTGTCCAAATCTGTGAGTATTGGATTTACCTTTATTACTTTTGTATTTCCTTCACTTATATCTACAGTGCTTATTGCAAAATCATAAGCTTTGTCATATTGTTTAAAAGCTGATAATGATAACACATCATTAATTTCTATTAAGTCAAATAATTGTTCTATTTGATTTTTTAAAAGTTGAGATGTTGCCATTCCTGAGTTACACACTATAATTATCTTAGGTATTTTTATTTCAACTCCCATTTTAGTTGTGTATCCACCAAAGTACATTGCTATATAAGCTAGTTCATCATCATTTAAAAACATCCCTAATGCCTCTTCTATATGCTTTATAACTTGTTTTGTAAATTGATATATAGGTTTATACTTTTCTTTAACCTCATCTTTTATAAAGTTTGGATAATAAATTCCATATCTAACTTTAAACAGAGTTGGCATTAAATGCTCAAATATATTCATAGAAAGCTTTTCATAATCATCAATTGATATACAAGATATTTTTTCAAATTCTTTAACCATCATTTTTATAGGTCCAATATACTTTTGTGCTAATTTTTCATTTAAAAATAACTCTCTAATTTGTTTATCTTTTGTTAGAAATGTTTGTATGTAATATACTTCATTTTCATGTATATCAACTTTAAGTTCCTTTTTTATAATTTCAAGCAAAATCTTAGCTTCTTTGTTGCTATTATTATTTTCAAAGAACTCTTTGTCTTCTTTATATAAGAAATTACTATCATTATTTTTATTGTAGTAATATTTATAAAAGCTAGCTAAATACATTAAAATATAATTTATAGAGCTATGTTTGAGTATATTGTTTTCTTGTTTTTCTATTGTTGATTTTATAGAATTATACTCATTTAGGAATTCATATTCATCAAATAAATAATTATATTCATTGTATAAATTTAAAAATAAATATCTTCTATTATTTACTTTGCCTTCTATTTTGTAGCCACTTGATGAAGTAAGTTCTAAGTTGTATTTGTTTATGTAATTTCTTACATACTTTATATCTCCTAGTATGGTATTTCTGCTTACTTCTAATTTGTCACAAAGCTTTTCTATAGTTAGTTTTTCTTTGAGAATTAACAAATCTATTATTATCTTTATATATCTTTCTTTTGGTGAGAGTATATAATCTTCTTTTGAAACCCTTAATAATTTTTTTGCTTCTTCTTTATCTATTGGACCTAAATAATACCCTAAGCTTCTAATGTTGTTTAAGTTTATATTTTTACTTTCTAGATAATCTTGCAACTTAACTATGTCATAATATGTAGTTCTCTTTGATATACCTAATATTTTTGATATTTCTTCTGTACTTATATAGTCGGTTTTTGTCAATATTTCTAATATATTTTGCAATCGTTTATTTATATACATTTTGTTTGCCTTTCTTGATTTAAGTATACTACCTTTTCATTTTGCACAGAAGATTAAAAATAGTCAATTTATTTGTGCAACTTTTTAGACTGCTACTTTTAAAACAGTTATTTGTTTTATAACTTTGTAAGGGTCAAAGTGGGATTTAGGCTTAATATTTTTTTGATTTATAAGATTTTGTTGTAAAAAAAAAGCTTGAACATAAAGTTCAAACTTTTTAGTCTGCTTATTTAAAACAATTTTTCCGTAAAATCTTTTTTACAAGCATTTCTTATACTAACAAACACTTCTTCGTTCTGTGTGAACAACTCATACATTTCTTCAAACTCCGGTATGTCATATCCATGTGAATCATCATTTCTTAATTTTCTAAGCGTCTCCACAACTATAGAAGAGTTTGCAGGTAATAATATAGCATCGCTTTTGTTAATTGCCATACATCTCCCTCCAATTTAAAATATCTATTACATCACTATTTTCAACATAGAAATTATTTAGATAATGTTTAAAATCTCTACATTCATAAATAATATCGCCTTCAAAAATAGCTTTTCTAAGTTCTATTGTATAATTTTCTGTAACAATTTTTAAGTCAATCTCAATATCAAGCACACTTCTTAGAGCCTGTGTTTTAATTGCAAGTTCTGTAATCGGTACTTTTTTATTAGGAATCCACGCTATATCTATATCACTTCCTAAAATCTGTCTATCTGTACCATAACTACCAAATACTATAATGGCTAGAGTACTTTCTTTTGGAAATACATTTACTATTGATTGTTTAACTTCCTCTGGTATGTTTCTCATTTAAACACCTCTTATTTATTAGATGATATTTTTAAATAGTTCTAATCTTTTTATATCTTAGATTATATAATTAAATTCAACACAAAAAATTCATTACGATTAACTTATGATAAAATGTAATTCTCTCTCTCAATCATAATTAGTCATACAAATATTAACATAGAAGAAAGAGAAAGTATACTGAAATATCTATCGCAAGGAATATCAATAAAATAATATGCGTGTTTATAAAGTATAAATAGTTTATATATTAACTTTGATAACATTATTACTAATATGTTCTAAAAACTTGTTAAAGTCGTCTCCTGATATATTAAATGTTTCTGTATTTATAGCAGGATGAAAATTAAGGTTTTTACCATCTAATAATTCACTATCTATCAATAACTCCACTTTGCTATTAATATCATTTATAACACTAAATGGATTTACACTTCCAGGTGTTACCTTTAACAGTTCATACAGCTTATCAGGTGAATCAAATGAAAGCCTAGTACTTCCTATTTGTGCTTTTATATCCTTTAAGTTTACTGCTTTATCGTGTTTTGCTACTAGGAGATAATTTGTGCTTTTGTTTGAGTTTTTTAGAAATAAGTTTTTACAGTGATAACCTGGCATATCTTTAGTTACATCGTAAAACTCTTCTGCTGTAAATACTTCTTTGTGTTTTAATGTTTTGTATTTTATATTTAGTTCATCTAGTTTTATGTATATATCTTTTTTCATTTGTATTACCCCCGTCTAAACGTTTTGTGTATATATAATTTTATATTAATTTTGAAAAATATAAAAGCCCCTTATCTTAATCACAATCATCACCACTGTTGGATTATTTTTATGTATCTAGTATAATCAAATTAATTATTTTGTTCTAACCAACTCACTTCCTCTTTTTATTGACTTTTTATCCATTATAATACATAATATTACTTTGAAAGTTCAAGTATTATAAAGGATGTCAAAATCTTTATTATCATAATTTATAATTTTAGGAGATTAGTATGGAAAATATTTATTATTTTTTTAGAAATAATGCAACCAAAAGTAATTTTGTTGCCTTTGGACCGTGGCATTTACTTTTATTATTTATAGCTTTAATAGGAACTTTGCTTTTATTTAAATACAAGCTTCCCAATAAAAATCTAGAGCTATTTATCGGATATATTTTAATTTTTCAACAAGTTATCTTATTTGCGTGGTATTTAATAAGCAATTATAATTTCATCAAAGAAGGATTGCCATTGTATCACTGTAGAATAGCCATCATATCTGTTTCTATAGGATTAATTACAAATAAAAAATCACTCATGAAAATCGGTTCTTATTTAGGTATATTCGGTTCAATATCGGCCCTTTTATTCCCGAGTATGGATCCCTTTATATTCCCTCATATAACTCAATTATCTTTCTTTATCGGTCATTTGTTTTTATTATGGGGTTCTATATATATATTATTTATAAGAAAAATAGGAATGACATCAAAAGACTTTAAAAATGGATTAGTATTTGTTAGTACTTATCATATATTAATGTTTATGTTAAATAAAACAATAGGCTCTAATTATGCATATATGAGTTCATCTCCTATTGGCGTTGGTAATGGATTACCCCCTTTACTATATGCTTTAGTGGTAATTACAATATTTAATATAGTATTAAGTATTGAATATATTATCATTAATGCTAATGATAGTAGTGAAAAGTCAACAAGTGTATTAGAGTTGGTTAATTAGGATATAGAAGTTAAAATTTCACGACTAGTTTTATATAATAAAAATAAAAGATTATTTTAGGTTTACCCCAAAATAATCTTTTATTTATTAGCTAGCTATCTTACTTTGATTTTTTCTCTTGTTTGACTTAGTCATTTGTTTCTTTGTTCTATAGTCTATAGCTCTATCCATATTGACCTTAAAATCTAAATCTGTCTTACTCATTCTTTTTATGAAAAAATTTTCAACTTTATAACATATCTTTTTATATATATTCATGTCTTATCTCCCTTTACTACATTATGCTTTTTTTAGCTACAAAATAACGTCTTAATATCCATCCTATAGAAGCAACACTGCTAAATCCAACGGCTCCATCTCTAGCTTCTTTATCTGCAACAGCTTCACCTTTTTTATATTCCTGTAAGTACATACTTTCAGCACGTTCAAGACCCTTTGGAACATTTTTTTCATTTCTAGAATAACCATCATCATAGCCTAATTTTTTTACACGTTTTATATCCTCAATCGCCTTATCAAATCCTTGTTTATGCCATTGATTATATTTATCTCTTTGGTAACCTGGTGAATTATATTGACTGTTTGTAAACGCATCATTATATCCTTTATCTTCATAAGTCTTTGATAATATATCTTGTCCGCTTTTATAAGATTTTTCGTATTCTAATTTAAATTCTTCATCTTCCTTCGGTATATCTAGATTTTGTTTATCAGCTTTACCATCTTCTAGTCCAAGAGTTCTGTATTTCTCTGTTTTAATATTTTTGTATTCTATAATACCTTTTTCGTATCCATAATTGTATGCTGTTTTTAACTCTTCATTAGTGTAATTGCTTAAATTTATTTTAGAACCTGTCAAACCTAATTCATATCCCTTTGTATTTAATTCTTCTTTTTCTTTTTCTAATTTTTCCCTACCTTGTGTATATCCTTCATCATATCTTGATTGATATAATTCACTATAACTTCCTGAGTAATAAGAACTACTTGTCTTCCCTAGATAAGCATCATTGTACCCTGAGTTGTATCCTTTAGATTTAACCTCTTCTTGTTCTTGCTCTTGTGCTTTCTTTTGTTGTGCTTCATGGTCTACGCTTGATGAACTACTTCCTCCATCACTATTTGTAGTTGTTCCAGAGTATGGACATCCATTTGTATGTAAATGAGGTCCATATCCATGATGATAATGATAGCTTCCAAGACCTGATTTATTCTTATTATCTCTATGCCCTCCACTTGAGTCTGTTCTACCACTGTGTGCATCTACTGGCGAAACACTAGTCATTAAGGCTAATGATAATACCATTATTATTTTTGCTAATTTGTTGTTTTTATTACTCAATGTTGCTCCTCCATAAATTATGTATTGTACTAATATCTAATAAAAAGTTTTATTTTAAAGTTAAAAGTGTAAATAGGTTTATTTTTTATGTAATTTTATAATGTTTAACCTTGTATTTTTTAATTTATTAAATTCAGCTTTTTTATAATAACCTAAACATCTTGTCGAATTCTGTAATATTTTGCGATTATTGTAAATTATTGTATAAATAAGGACGCCTTAATAATTAAGACGCCCTTTCAATTTACCTACATTCCAAATGCACCGATCTTAGTAACAGCTACATAAATTTTAGATATAGCATACCAAGTTGCAAAATCTACTACTCCAGTTTGTGTCATTCTAAAAATCTCTTGGAATTTGATAACGCTATTTCTAGTACCTTGACCAAATATTCCGTCTTCTGCAATCTTCGGTAGCGCAGGATAAGCATTTGATATAGCATTTAATTGATTTTGTATAATTCTTACATTTTCTCCGCTAGATCCTACCTGTAGTGAGTACCCAGGATAAGAAGATGGAACTCCTTGTATCTGATCAGTACCTTGTAAACCTATATCATATCCATAATAATATTTTAAAATATCTAGAAACATATATCCTTGGTCGCCTAAATATTTACTTCCCCATTGAGTCATTTTACCTGGGCACTGAGTATTTACTCCATCACAATATTGAGCAAGAAGAGGTTGTTTAGCACCTTTTGGTCTTTGTATATAAACATTAAATATATTATCAACAACAACGTTTATAGTATCAAATATATTCCTATTATATATAAACTTATGATCATATTGCGTACTAGATGTAATAGTAAAATCATATCCCATATTTCTATACCACTCAGTATAAACTCTATTTAATGTAAAAGATACTATAGCTATTATATTCGCATATAAAGTTTGAGTCGGCCATGTAGCATATATTTCAGAACTTGCAACATTTTTTATATAGTCTCTAAAAGGTATCCAGTAGTTAGGTGCATTTCTATCACTTGGCAAACCGTCATGAACTATTATAAATTCAGGAACAACAACTCTAGAAATTACAAATGGACCTAACTTTATAGAAGGCTCAAATATTTTAGGTGGATAATTCCCATACAACGTATTATCTCCTATTACATATACTCCTTTATTTAAAGAACTAATTGAGCTTACCAAAGACATCGAAATATTTTGAATAGCTTCTATAAATGGAAGTATTTGAACTCCTTCTATAACAATAGTTTCATATCCATCTTTTGAGATTTGTAACAAATAAGTACTATATGCCCTTGGAGAATTCGGAACTAGAGAATACATTAAGTCAGGAGCATCTAAAGGTATTTTTTTTACTTGACCAGATGAGTTTGTAACTAGGTTTTTATAAATATGTTTACTTTTTTCACATTCATCTTTTGGAATTGTGCATATATTAATTTTTGCACCTTTTATAGGAAAATTAGTGTTTTCATCAATTACTTTAATTGTTAACAATCCTTTATTCAAAATATATCCCCCCTATATAAAATCATTCCTTCTATTGTATGAAATAGGGGATTTAATTGTACATAGAAGTTTTATTTGCTAAAGTAAAACAATCATCTCTTGAACCTATAAAACAAGAATGAAATTGCTAAACTAATTAAACCAAATATAACCCCTAATGCTAAAAAACAAGTTAAATACAAGTTATATTTTAAAAATATTGATTGTAATACCGATAAATTAATTTTTAATACTGTACATATCAACGAGATAAACATCGTAGTTATAAATATACATATTAGCCCAGAACTAGAGTTTTTTAAATCTGCTTTACTCAAAGACATATGTGTACTTATAGAATACATTATGAATACAAAAATCCAAAATCTAAAACTTGTTAAATTAGATATACTAAAGACCATATTAAATAACAGCTTACAATTCTGTTGTAAAAGTAAATATATATCTTGAAGATTATTTGTATTAATTAAGTCTATATACTCTGAAATGTTTAACTTTAAAAACATCTCTGGAAGTAATAGCCTAAAGCTAATACTTATTGCTACTGTTCCAAATATCATAGGAGCTATCCCAATAAAAAAGTTACCTATTCTTTGATATAAACTTCTCTTGTTATATCTATGTTCTACAAAGCCTAGCACACCATCAATTTTAGCTGCCCTTGGTCTAAATAATTCAACTTCTACTATTTTGTGCCCAAATATTAAGGCCATCAAGTAGTGACTTAATTCATGCACAGTTGTTCCTATAACACCCGTAATTAAGATACTATTGAATCCAAATGTTTTTTGAATATAACTAGAGTTTTTTTTCTCTATAAAGTTATAAATCATACCAAACAGCACAAATATTCCTATCATGGATATGGTTAATATAAAAGTAGTTTTTATAGTTTCTAATATCATCGATTAATCCTTTCTTCTATTTATTTAACATTCTTATTATACACTATCACAATTAAAAATAAATGCATTTGCCGGCGCCTAACTGTTGTCAGTTTTTTGTATCCATACACTTGCATTATTAATCCACATTTATTGTTTTTTCCAAATATTGTATGATACTATTATTTTATAACAATCACAACTAACTGGGCATCATTAGTATCTTTATAATAAATATATGGAGGATTAACATGAACAAAAATACAAAATATGTAATCTATGTAGGAATGTTTTCAGCTTTGTGTACAGTCGCAACATTTATAAAAGTACCATTTGGAAATGGTGCTATGGTACATTTAGGTAGTGCAATGATATTTACATTATCCATTTTATTTGGTGGGAAATACTCTGCCCCTGCTGGTGCGATAGGTTCTGCTTTCTTTGATTTGTTATTAGGATTTTCGCCTTATACATTATGGTCTTTTCTTATAAAAGGAATTGCTGGTGCTTTGGCAGGAAGTATATCTCATTACAATGGAAATAAAGGAAAGAATTTAATTTTAAATATATTTGCTTTGATTATAGCCTCTTTATGGACTTTAGTTGGGTATATTGGTGCTTGGACTGTAGTTATAGGAAGTTATCAAGCTGCACTTTTAAACATTCCAAGTTCTTTGATGAGTTCAGCAATGGGTATGATTATTGCACTTCCTCTTAGCATGGTACTTAGAAAAGCACTTAGTAAATCTGGTCATTTAGATTTAGATGCTCAAACGTATAATTAAAACTTAATTTTAAATATAATTAAATACAAACTACTATATTATATGAAAATTGCACTTTTTTTATTAAAAGTGTATTTTTTTATTTTAAATTTTAAGTAATATTTATATGCATACTTTAATGATTTGGTTTACCCCCATAAGTATTTTTTCACCTTTTTATTAAAGAACATCCTCTAACATCCGTACAAAGTAATAGTACAATGATTTTATTCTTTGCATAAAATAGTACCTATTAAATATATTTAAATTTTTCTTTCTTTTTAATTATAAGAAGTTCTAATTATACATTTTGCATTAATTATACAATTCATCAAAATAACCTATAATTTTCCAAATTTTGTAAATTATGATTTACATTTTTTTAATTTAATATTAGACTCTAATTACATGGGGGTATGTAATTGTTAATAAAAACACTATTGCATATTGTAGAGTTAGTTCTCATAAGCAAAAGGATAACCTATTAAGACAAGTTGATAATGTTAAAACCTATATGTATTCAAAAGGTTATCAGTTTGAGGTGATTACACATATAGGAAGTGGAATTAACTATAATAAAAAGGGATTAAATCAACTAATAGATATGGTTACTAATTCAGAAGTTGATAAAGGAGTTGATAGAAGATGATACTAGCCAAGAAAGTTAGATTATATCCAAGTCAACTTCAAGAACAAAAATTATGGCAATCAGTTGGAACATCAAGGTTTATTTATAATTGGACACTTGCAAAACAAGAAGAAAATTATAAAAAAGGTGGTAAATTTATTTCTGATAGCGAACTAAGAAAAGAGATAACCCAACTAAAGAAAACTGAATTAGTATGGTTAAATGAAATTTCTAATAATGTGGCAAAACAATCAGTAAAAGATGCTTGTGATAGTTATAAGAGATTTTTCAAAGGACTATCTGACAAACCAAAATTTAAGAGTAGAAGAAAAAGTAAGAAATCCTTCTACAACGATAACGGTAAACTAAAAGTTAAAGAAGAAAACTTAGTTAATATTGAAAAAGTTGGTTGGATAAAAACTAATGAGCAACTCCCTATTGGAGTTAAGTATAGTAATCCTCGTATATCATATGACAACAAGTATTGGTATATATCAGTAGGAATAGAGCAAGAGGAAGTTCAAGAAGAATTAACAGATGTATCTCTAGGAATAGATTTGGGTATTAAAGACTTAGCAATCTGTTCTGATAACAAGGTTTATAAAAATATTAACAAAACTTATATAGTTAGAAAAATAGAGAAGAAACTTCGTAGGTTGCAACGTCAAGTTTCTCGTAAATATGAAAATAATAAAAAAGGAAAGGAGTATGTCAAAACTAGCAACATTATAAAATTTGAAAAGCAGATACAACTAATGCACAGACGACTTGCAAATATTAGAAATAACTATCTTCATCAAACTACAACAAATATAGTGAAAACCAAACCATACAGAGTTGTAATAGAAGATTTAGCAGTTTCTAATATGATGAAAAAAGCTATTGCAAAACAAGGTTTCTATGAATTTAGGCGACAACTTGAATACAAGTGTAAATTCAGAGGAATTGAGTTAGTAGTTGTAGATAGATTTTATCCATCATCAAAGACTTGCAGTTGTTGTGGAGAGATTAAAAAGAATTTAAAACTTAAAGATAGATTATATAACTGTAGTTGTGGATTATCTATTGATAGAGATTTAAATGCAAGTCTTAATCTATCTAAATATAAATTAGCATAATATCACCAACAAGATAATGCTAATGTGTAGGATGCGTTGTATCCGAATTTACGACTGTGGAGTATTATATCAAATCACAGTAGCTTGTTGTAGTTTGACTTGCAAAATGAGATACGTTGAAACAGTAATTAAACATACTTTATAAAGTTTTATAAGGTTTTGGCAACGGTGATTAATTATGACATTTGGGGAAAGATTTAAAAAATTAAGAATTGAAAAAGGTCTAAAGCAACAAGAATTAGCAGACGATTTCAATAAAACATTCAAACATACTGTTACAAAATCATCGATATCACAATACGAACACAATAAAAAAAGCCCAGAAATAAAAGCACTTAAAAAGTTCGCATTATATTTTGATGTATCTATAGATTATTTACTTGGAGTAAGTAACTGTAGACATGTAAATATCGAGAGATTAGAATGCAACTGGCAAAAGGAAATTTTATACTATATGAAATGCTTCTTTTTAAACCATACTGTTGATAGACATACTAAAGATGCTTTTTTTAAAGAAATAACTAATATATATTTTGATTCTTTAAAATCGTCCAATTTAAAGTATTAATATATTAAACAGGGTGCTATAAATACAAACTAAAGACTATATCAGGATAAAACACACTAAAATGCATCCTGATACAGTCTTTTTATATTATAATTTTGTTATTTTATTTTTTAAATATCTTTTTTATTTAGTTCCTCTGTTTTTCCAAATATTAATGAAATAGCCTTATCATCCGTTTTTATTTTCCATTTTTTATCAACTTTAGATAAGTTTATTGTTCCTTTTCTAGTCTCTACCTTAGCAGTCTTAACTTTCTCTAAAATACTTTGGCTAACCTCATCTTCTTTTAATTCTTTTCCACTAAACATATTTGATAAATTTTCTTGTAGTATCTCTACTACTATATTTGATAAATTAAATCCTTTTAACTCTACTTCAACTGTAGCATTATCACCATCTATTTTTTCAGATAATACTTTTGCATCTATGTTTGACATAAATATTTTCATAGCTTCATTCATTTTAGGATCTTCTTTAGCCTTTTCCTCTTTTTTATCTGTGTTTTCTTTTATTGTATCTGAGATATAATTAGTTACATCTGCATTTTCACCTGTTTTTATTTCACTAAAGTATGACTCAACAACGTCACTTGGACTTTTCCCACTACATCCTGTTAGTATAGCCATTGATAAAATTACCATTATTATTAATTTAAGTTTATTTTTCATATCTTACCCCTCTTATTCTAGCTTAAAATTTTCACTTCATAATTTCAACCTAATATTGTCTTTAACCTTAACTATTTAGTTTCAAACCAGTCAGTAGTTATAACTAAATTTTCTGCGCCTTCTTCATATGGTGTTAATTTAACCTTTTGCTTAGCTCCTGGAGCAAAGTTTTCTAAATATATAATATCATCAGCTATTACAACCCCCTCTTTATCTTTATATTGAACCTTATATGATAATGACTTGAAATCTAATTTTGAAGTGTTCTCTACAATAGTTGTAAATTTTATGTCTCCAAATTCTCCAGTAGATTTTTCAAGTGTCATTTCACGACCTAATTTATCAGCAAATGTTTGAGCTTCATTTGATTTGTTTATACTTCATTTGATTTGTTTATAACTGTTGCTTGTTCTTTAAAATCTTTATAATTTTGTTGGTGAGCATCCTTAACTTTTACTCCATAGTCATCAACCATAGCTATTAGAGCAGGCTTTCTTAACTTATCTGACTCTTCTTCATACTTAATCATTAAATCAGTATCTTGAGTTTTATTTAGCTCAATTTGTATTTTTACACCTTTGATATAATCATCTGCTATTTTTATTAGACTTTTATCTTTTATACCTTTTTTATTTTTTTCTAAGGCAGCTATCTCATCATAACTAAGACCCAAATCATTTTCAAAAGCTCTAGCATCTCTAATCTCATTAGCCATCTTTATAAGTTCCTCTATAACCTCAGCATTAGTAATAGCTTGGTTTTTGTACTTATTTAAAGACTTTTGAAACATCAATAACTTCCTCTGACATTATAGATCTTTCAAGTAATTGGTTAACTCTATCTTCAATTTCTTTTTTTGTTTTCTTTTGAACACACCTTTGAGCTAACTTCATTAGACTAGCTTTTAAAGCTTTAAAATAACTAACCTCAAGAGCAACTTCACGACCTTCATCAGTTGCAGCGCATAGCGAATGAGCCTTTGCAAGTTCAATACAAAGAAGTTTAAATTCTTTTTGGCTTTGTTCATTAAGTCCTAAAATAAAGTTCATACCACCAGTTATAGCATTCATTCTTTCTCTTGGAGAACCAGTCATAAAATCAGTGTAATCATATCTATATAAAATCTCTCTTAGTAACTCTAGCTTCTCCATCATAACTGCAATAGCTGCACATGCATCTATACCAGTATTCCCTTTGTCTTCATAATGACTTACAATATCAGCTGCAAGTTGTTTAACTCTATTAGGAGAACCAACAATAGCCTCCATTTTAGAAAACTTACCTTTCATTTTTTCTGTCAGTAAGTACTGGAATCTCACCACCTTCTGGCTTAAATTTTTGAATAGTTGTAAATATAACTCCGCCAGACTCACGAGCATTAAGTAAATCAAACAATCCATGCTTAACTTTAGAATTATCCTTGCATCCTACGTTTGCTAATTTATCTTCATCACTAAGCTTTCTTTTATTTGCTCTTTTAGGCTCTTCTCCAAGTAAATCACTACTCTTTGAAAAAGTAGAATATAATTGTTCGTCTAAATCATTTCTATCTGTTAAAACTACAATAGTTGGATTGTTAAATAATATCTAAAATTCTTTGTTTAGGGAACATTCCACTAAATAGTACGTCATACTGAGGCATTGTTAAAGGCGCTATATTTTCTCCATCAACAGTTCTCCAGTTCATATATCTTTCAATGTTTGATGTTATTGTTCCAACCTTTGCGTTTATACCATCACTTAAAACACAGAATGCATTATAGTTAAATAAATTTTGAACATCTTTTTTATATGTTTGAATTTGGTTATATGCCTCTTCATTACCTGCTACTACAAATTGATTCACAGCTAGAAATTCATTTTTGTCAGGATTGTCAAAGTCTATTATGTATGCCTTTTTAGTCCTTATAGCATCTCCTTCTTTGAAAGATACATCTATTCCCTTTACCATTAAATCGTGGAAATATTTATTATTTTCCTCAAGCGAAGGTGAGTTAAAAGCTATTATTTGTCTGTATGCTTGCTAAACCGCTTCTTGTGGAAAGTCTCTATCCATACCCCAGGCTCTCTAGTATTTCTAGAGAGCCTTGTTCTAATGTATCTTCGTTAAAATCAAAATTATTTAATGCGTCCCCATCCTTATTTAAATTATTGTCTATTTCATTTTTTCTAGTTCTATCTTACTATCTATTAATAACTTTTCAAAGAATGATTCCAAGTACTTAAAATCTGGTCTAATATTTCTGTTTACATCTGAATAATTAGATAATACTAAAGCATTTCTAAAATATAGTGAATGTTCTTTGAATAAGTCATTATTTACATTGTAACCTAAGCTTCTTAGATACTTTATCATAAATACTGCTGTTGTTCTTGTGTTACCTTCACAAAATGGGTGAACTTGCCACATTGAAGATGTAAATCTAGCTAGCCTACTTACAGATACTTTAGCGCTTTTTTTGCTTTCTTCTCCAAAATCATAAGCTAATATATCCATCAAGTCACTATAATCTCCATATATAACACTATCCCCACCAAGTATAGGTTCTTTTTTGCTTATATTGTAATCTCTAAATTCTCCAACATATCTTTCTAGTTCATCTTTAAATAAATCTTTAAATAATGCTCTGTGTATGCTCTTTAGAGTTATTGGACTAAATTTAAAACTTCCATTTTCTAATAACTGAACTATTCTTACAGATACTAAGTCGCATTCTTCAGTACTAATAATTGATTCATCATTAGGGTCATATTCTTTATAATAAGAATATAACTTTTCTTCAACTTCTTTATATGTCTTTTTTCCTTCTATAGAATCGTTCATTAGTTCTATTAGATATTTTGAAGGCTTTAGATTGTCTACTTCATTTAATCCTATTGCAACTTCCCAGTTATTTTTCTTTTCAGTTTTATCTATTCTATCTTCTGTTAATTTAGTGTATGATGATTGCTTATACATTATCTATTTCAATCCCTTCATTTACTATATTCTCTACTACATTGAGTCACTTATTAACCTACCAATAGCCATAACATCTATTCCCTTACCCAGCTGAAACTCATGTTGAACACTTCCTATTACTAATTTTACTTCACTATCTAAATCAAATGTTCCTGAGTTTTCTATTGCATAGCTATTTATTTTGTTATAATGGAAAAATCTAAATTCCTTTTTCTTTCCTGTTATTCCCTGAGAGTTCATCATTATAACCCTTTTGTGTGTAAATACAACTTCATCTCTTATACCTTTAAATGAGTATACTATTTCTTCGTTTTCCCCTAAAAATTCTGTGAATGCTTGGTTTTCTTTTCCTTTGTTTTCATAACCGAAAAATCCTAATTTTACAACTTCCATATTAAATCTCCTTTTAATTAATGTATTGGTACTCTTAGTTTGTATGTATGTAATTATATTGTATATTTTTTTATTGTCTTAGTCAAAATTTAATACTTTTTTAGGGCAAAACTCTATACAAACCACACATTATTTACATCAAGATGCTTCTATTACTAATCTTTTTCCCAATTTAATCACCTTCGCTGCCTAGAATATGTTACGTAGCCCAAGCATATGTATAAATATACTTATTTCATATCAAATTAAAGGAAAAAAAATAAATTTAATTAGTATTACTAAAATTTAAACACAGGGGGGATTTTATGTTTAAAGTTGATTTAAACAGTGATTTAGGCGAAAGTTTTGGAAATTATAAGTTAGGTCTTGATGAAGAAATTCTAAAGCATATAACGTCTGCAAACATTGCTTGTGGATGGCATGCTGGGGATGCTCTTTGTATGAGTAAAACTGTGAAAAATGCATGCAACCAGGATGTGGCAGTCGGTGCACATCCTGGTTTTATGGATTTAGAAGGCTTTGGTAGAAGAGAAATGAAAATAACAAAGCAAGAAGCAAAGGCTTATATTAAGTATCAATTAGGTGCACTTATGGCATTTACTACTTCTAATAATATTAAAATACAACATGTTAAACCACATGGCGCACTTTATAATATGGCTGCTAAAGATAAAGATTTGGCTATGGGAATAGCTGAGGCTATATATGAAGTTGATAAAGATATAATTCTTCTTGGACTTGCTAATAGTCAAATGATAAAAGCAGCAAAAGACATAGGACTAAGAGTAGCTAGTGAGGTCTTTGCAGATAGAGCATATAATTTAGATGGCTCTCTTGTATCTAGAAGTATAGAAGGCTCTGTAATACATGATGCTGATTTAGCTATATCTAGGGTTATAAGAATGGTTAAAGAGGGAAAAGTAAAATCAATAAGTGGTGAGGACATAAATATTGATGCTCAATCAATATGTGTACATGGAGATAATCCTAAGGCTTTAGAATTTGTAAAAAAAATTCACGAAGCACTAATAAATGAAAATATAGAAATTGCTAAGCTCTCAGAGTTTATAAAGTAGGAGGAGCTAAAATGAAAAAATCTAACAAAGAAGTAAAACAAGATGTAAAAACTGGTTCAAAAAATTTAGGAACTATTTTAGGTGCGGCATTTATTATGGCAACATCTGCTATTGGTCCTGGATTTTTAACGCAAACAGCACAATTTACATCAGAATTTGCAGCAAGTTTTGCATTTGTAATTTTATTATCTATAATATTGGATATTGGAGCTCAGCTAAACGTTTGGAGAATTATAGGAGTGTCAGGTCTTAGAGGTCAAGATATAGCAAACAAAGTAATCCCAGGTCTTGGGTATTTTGTTGCGTTAATAGTCGCTTTAGGTGGATTAGCTTTTAATATAGGAAACATTGGTGGGTCTGCGCTTGGGTTAAATGTTTTATTTGGAATGGATGTAAGGTTAGCAGCTATTATTAGTGGGATAATGGGAATACTTATATTTTTATCTAAAGATGCAGGTTCTGCAATAGACAAGTTTGTAAAAATACTAGGTGTATTAATGATAGTTATTGTAGGGTATGTTGCAGTTGTTACAAAGCCTCCTGTTGGAGAAGCTTTATACAGATCAGTAGCTCCTCAAAATGTAAAATCTTTAATTTTCCCAACTATAACTCTACTTGGTGGAACTGTTGGAGGATACATTACATTTGCTGGTGGACATAGATTAATAGATGCTGGGATTACTGGCGAAGAAAATATAGGCGAAATTACAAAGGGAGCTATCTCTGGTATAGCTATAGCCTCTATTATGAGAATTCTTTTATTTTTAGCAGTTTTAGGGGTTGTTTCTAAGGGACTTAAATTAGATCCACAAAATCCTGCTGCATCAGCTTTTCAACAAGGAGCTGGTATGATAGGGTATAAATTCTTTGGTGTAGTCTTATGGGCAGCATCAATTACATCTGTAGTTGGGTCAGCTTATACCTCTGTGTCATTTATAAAAACACTACATCCATTTATAGCTAAAAATGAAAAATATATTATAATAGCATTTATATTTATATCTACAGTAGTTATGGCAGTAATAGGCAAGCCAGTAAAATTATTGATATTAGCGGGAGCATTAAATGGCTTAATTTTACCTATTACAGTTGGAACAATCATATGGGCATCTAAAAGAAAAGATATTGTAGGTGAATATAAGCATCCTAAATGGTTATTTATATTTGGATTAATTATAGTATTAATAGCTGGATATGCAGGTGTAGTTTCACTACAAAGTATGAGTATGTTAGCAGGGTAATAAAAAGGTTTGGGGGATGTAAAATGTATAAAGAAACAAAATACTTAAATGCTGGAGATAAAGCTTTAGTTATAGAGTTTTCAGATAAAATTTCAGATGAAGTAAACAGTAAAGTCAGATCTATGATGATTGCAATAAACCAAAGAAAATTAGAATATATAGTTGAAATAATTCCAACTTATAGGTCTTTAATGGTTAACTACAATCCATTAAAAATAGAATATGATGAGTTGATAAATTCATTAAAAGACATAGAACAAAGTTTAGGTAATATAGAAATACCTCCACCAAAAGTAATTGAAATTCCAACGTTATATGGTGGTGAATATGGACCAGACATAGAAAATGTAGCAAAACACAATAACTTATCTATAGATGAAGTAATAAAAATTCATTCATCAAAAGAATATCTAATATATATGTTAGGATTTACACCTGGATTTCCTTACTTAGGAGGAATGGATAAAAGATTAGAAACGCCAAGGTTAAAAGTTCCTAGAACTAAAATTCCAGCAGGTTCAGTTGGTATAGCTTCTAAGCAAACAGGTATATATCCTATAGATAGCCCTGGAGGATGGCAACTTATTGGTAGAACTCCTCTCAAATTATTTGATATAAATAAAGGAAATCCATTTTTGCTAAGTGCTGGAAGTTATATTAAATTCACTCCTATAACAAAAGAAGAGTTTGATATAATTAATGCTGGAGGTGAGCTATAATGGGATTTACAGTAAAATCTAAAGGTCTTTTAACTTTAATACAAGGTAGTCCTAGAATAGGTTATCAGCAATATGGAGTTTCTATGTCTGGGGCTATGGATTCATATTCTCATAGATTGGGTAATATACTACTTGGAAATAAAGAAGATGAAGCTTCACTTGAAATTCTTATTATGGGCCCTACTCTACTATTTGACAAACCTAGCAAAATAGCTATTACTGGAGGAGATTTAAGTCCAAGGATTAACAATATACCTATAAAAATGTGGAAAAGTTATATAGTTAATAGTGGAGATATATTATCTTTTGATGACCTTAAAAATGGATGCAGATCCTACATTTCATTTGAGGGAGGTATTGATGTAGCTTATGTGATGGAAAGTAAATCTACTTATACAAAAGCTAATTTAGGTGGATATGAAGGTAGGCCTTTAAAAGAAAATGATTATATAAATTTAGATAATCTTAAAAGTAATACTATAAATACTATTGATGATATATATATACCAATCTTTAAAAATGAAATTACATTAAGGCTTGTAAAAGGACCTCAAGATGATATGTTTTCAGATGAAGAATACCAAAAATTCATTTCAGGTGAGTATTTTGTAACTGATGAATGTGATAGAATGGGATACCGATTAGATGGAGAACCTATCACACACCTAAGGGGTGCTGATATAATATCTGATGGTATTGCTTTTGGTGCTATACAAATACCAGGTCACGGTAAACCTATCATAATGATGGCTGACAGACAAACGGTTGGAGGCTATACTAAAATAGCAAATGTAATAAGTACAGATTTGTATAAACTTGCACAAGCAAAACCAGGTGATAAGATATCATTTGAAGAAATAAATATATATCAGTCTCATGAATTATTAAAGCTTTATGAAAAAGAAATTGAAAATGTTAAAAATAATATGAAGTCTCAAGAAGTATTAAAAAATAGAAATTTTAACATAACAATAGATGATGTTTTATTTAAAACTTTAGTAGAAGAAATTAAATAATATAAAAATAAGGGGCTGTCGCACTAGAAAATAGCGCTACGCCCTTTTTTGTGTAAAAAAATATACTAATTAATTAAATTAATCATAAACAAGCTTATTTAGTGGTAGTTGCTTTCTAATATTTAAAGAAACCTTCTCCAGTTGCAACTCCCAGCTTTCCTTTATCAATGTACTCAGTTCTTAAGAAATGAGCTAGCTTTTTTGAATGTTTATTTCCTTCTTTTGCTTTTACGCTTGCTATATTATAAGCAGTTGTAATACCTACTAAATCTAAAATCGCAAAAGGTCCTAGTGGCGCTCCAGTTGCTACTCTCCATGTTTTATCAATTGTTTCTGGATCAGCTACTTCATCTATTAATAGTGATTGAGCTGTGTCCAATAACGGAACTAATAAAGAATTCAAAATGTAACCTGGTTGCTCTTTATGTAAAGGCAATGCAACCATGCCAATAGCTTTTGCAAACTCAATCACGTCTTCGAATACTTTCGTATCCGTTTGTGCATGCTTCATAATCTCTGCCGTATTGTTTTTCCTAATTTCATTTGCAAAATGTAGAGCTAGGAATTTCTCTGGTCGTCCTGTCGCTTGTGCAAACATACTTGGTAACAGAGTAGAAGTGTTTGTTGCAAAGATGGTTTTCTCAGGCGCTACTTGCCCCAATTTAGTGTAAAAATCAGTTTTGATTTGAACAACCTCTGGTATCGCTTCAATCACAAGATCAGCGTCCGCAACTGCTGCTGCTAAATCACAGCTATAAGTAATTCGTTCATAAGCTGTGTGTACTTCTTCTTGCGTTGCAATTAAGTCTTTTTGATAGTTACCCATTAAACATTTAAAGTGTTCTTTTGCACGGGCTAACACTTCGTCATTGATGTCATAAACAGAGACATTAAATCCTTTTAAAGCTGTTTGGAACGCAATTTGACTCCCTAAAATACCGCTACCGGCAACAGTAATATTTTTATAATTCATACCAACATCCCCCTTTGTTACGTAAACTTATTTGTATTACTACAATAAATTTATTATTTATTTTTTAAAAAGTACCCTTTTTTGTCTAAAATAAATACAATCAATATACCACAAGCTAACACAAAGGTACTTGCAAGCCCTGCTTCTGGTCCAAATATGCCTCCTGTAATAAGGTTATTTCCTACTAAGTTTAAATCCACTAAACTACCGACTTGAACATTTATTCCACTAACTTCAAATCCAAAGAAATTACCTTGAGCAAAGTTCCATGCACTATGCATTCCACACGCAATCCATAAATTATTAGTCTTTATAACACAAAGTCCAAAGAAAATCCCTACTAATATGATATTTAATATAGCTATATAATTTATATTAGGATTTCCTAAATGTAGTAATCCAAAGAACACAGATGAAAGTATTAGTCCAAATATAATATTATATCTAGCACCTAATATGTTCATAAGCCATCCTCTTGTCAGTACCTCTTCAGTTCCACCTTGTACTATCCACCCTATAAGCACTATCAAAACACTTACTATAGCTGATATACCTACTGGTTGTATAGGTTTTTTTTCAAGTTCTATATACCCTAGTATAAATAGTATTAATACTACTACACTCATCATAGCTAGACCTATTAAAAACCCTATTGCATATTTTTTCAACCATTTGTCTTTGTAAAATCCAATAGTTGATATTTTTCTTTTTTCTATTTTTGAAACCCTAAAAAATACTACTAATGATGTAAACATAAATGAAAGTAAAGTAATTAATAAAACTATTATGTCTTTATTTTCTACAAAGAAATTGGTTTTTTCTAACGACTTTATAAGAGGATAAGTAACTAATCCTCCCAAAAATTGTCCACAGAAC
Source organism: Romboutsia sedimentorum (assembly GCF_030131845.1). Classification (GTDB taxonomy): domain Bacteria; phylum Bacillota; class Clostridia; order Peptostreptococcales; family Peptostreptococcaceae; genus Romboutsia_D; species Romboutsia_D sedimentorum. Next base: position 334,848 of record NZ_JASKYM010000001.1, read on the forward strand.
ATAAATATTAAAGCTAGGATAATAGCCCAAATAAAGTTTGGAAGTTTTTTACTCATTCTTGCTTGCGAAACTAAATCTGTTTTTTGTACAAACATTAATAATTCTCCTTTCTAAGTTTTTCCATTAATTCTCATACTTTCATTATATACCTTAATCTATTTTTTTTCATTAAATCTCCTCTTTTCATTAAATCTCTTTTGATTTCATTAAGATATTAAATTCAAATTGAACCATTCATTTTCATTTTCATTGTATTTAAACGTAGAAATTTGTAAATTTACGCTTATAATGGTAAAATGAATGAATCACATTATTTATGGAGGTGATTAAAATGAATACAATGTATTGCCCAAGATGTATAGTAGAAGTAATGGATTTAACTAAGCATGAAGAAGGAACTGATTTTGAAATATTAAATGAAGGAACTGAAAATGAAGTTAAAGAAGAATTTGAATATGCAGTTGATATATATACATGCCCTGAATGTGGTCATGTAGTTGAAGATTATATGGAAATAGAAGAATAATATCCAGCTGATGTAATTAATTTTCAAGCCAACAATTTAGTAATTACATTACTATTACAATTGTTGGCTTAAAAGAAAACATACAAACTCTTATATCTTCAATTTTTTTCTTGCAAAATTAATTACCATACTTGCTTCTTCAACTTTTAATATTACTACTAGTATTCCATATACTAAAGCACCTATTGCTATAGATCCAAATAATGAAATAGCTTGTTGTATGAATCCAACTACTAAAACACTGGATAATATACTATATGTAACATAGGTTATTATCCCCATTAAAATAGATGCTATTAGTGATTTCAATGTAGTTTTTAATATTTTATCTTGCCCAAAATATCCAATTTTTTTCTTAAGGCTCTTAAACAGTATAAATATGCATGCAATTGCCGATATACTTGTAGCAAATGCTAATCCTGCATGCCCCATAAATTTAACTAATATTAAGTTTAGTATTATATTCATTCCTATAGCTATAGCTCCATTTATCATAGGAGTTTTTGTATCTTGTAATGAATAAAATACTTTCCCTAATATATCTCTAAGTCCAAATCCAACCATTCCTATAGAATAAAATACTAATGCCTTTGCTGTAATATCAGTAGCCCTTGAATCAAATGCCCCTCTTTCAAATAATAGACTTACTATAGGTGTAGCTAAAACCATAGCTCCTATTGATATTGGTATTACTAAAAGCGTGACAATGTTAACACTTTTGTACACAGTTTTGATAAAACTTTCTTTATCACTATTAGCCGACAGTTTTGATAATATAGGATATATTACAGTTCCTATTGACATTATAAATAATCCCATTACAAAAGAATTTAATCTATTAGCATAATTTAGTGCTGAAATACTTCCTTCTAATAGTGTTGATGCTAATGTTCTATCTACCATTGTATTTATTTGATTAACAGCCACTCCAATAAATACAGGACCCACTAACCATATAACTTTCTTTATATAATCTTCTTTTAATCCTATTGTAAATTTATATCTATATCCATATTTAAATAAACTTGGCATTTGAAATAATAATCGACTTAACATGGCTATTACAGTACCTATTGGTAATATATATATACTTATCTTAGAACTCAATATAATAGCTATTATTATAATAATATTAAATGGAATTCCCACAAGCCCTGGTACTGTAAAATTCTCCTTAGCTTGTAAAAAAGATGTAAATATACTACTCGTTCCCATAAACAATGCCCCAACTATAATAATTTTTGTGAATTCCACAGTTAATTTGAAAGTATCTCCATTAAAACCTATTGCAAATATCTTTACTACTTGATTTGCAAATACAAAAACTAATAAAGCTAATATTGCACTTAAAATTAGTGTTATATTAAAGATATTATTTACAAATTTATTACTCTCCTTTATACTTTTACTATTTTCATAGTATAAAGGTATAAAGGTTGTAGATAATGCAATTCCAATTAAGGAAAATAAAGTTCCCGGTATGTTCATAGCTACTATATATGCATCGCTATAAAACGTAGTTCCATAAATCCCCCCAAGTACTAACTCCCTTATAAATCCTAAAATTTTAGATATTATAGTTATTATCATTAAAATTAATGTGTTTTTAGCTACTTTATTCATATTCTTCTCCTACTATTACTACCCCTTTGTTAAACTATTTGTATTTCAATCCCTTGCTTTTCTTTTATATAAAATAGGTGACTTTATAAGTATATATATAGATAAGAAGTATATTGCGTTTAATGTCATAGCAGCAAAGTACTTTTCTGCATTTAAATAAGATACTAATGGCATCATAAAAAATGCATTTAATACTGTCCATACACCCGCATTCTTTTCATTTTTTGATTTATTATATAAAAAACCATGAAACATTCCTATCAACATATTGCATAATATAACCCCCATATATCCAAAATCAGTCATAAAATTTAAGTTTACAGTATATACATTAGTTCTAAATCCACCAGTTGAATATATTGTAGTATTTATAGTGTTTTGAGTTTCAAAATCAAACCACGGTATTATATTAAGTGTTTTATATATTAATCTAAATGTCTGCTGTCCAAATAAATCGCTTGTCAATGTATAATCTCTGTACACACTATCAAATGCACCTATACCACCACTTAGATAAATAGCGATATTATTTAATCCTTCATTGTTACCTACTTTACCTGATAATTTACCCACTATTAAAAAGTAAGAAAAAATAAGCATTATACATATAATCCCAATTCTAAAATACTTAATTTCTAATCTTGTTTTATTTATACTTTTTCCATACTTATTACTTTTCAATTGAGTTGCATATGATACAAACACAACAATTAATGAATATATTAAAAGTATTGATCTTATCCCTAAAATATATCCCATTATAAATACAGATATGGGTGGCAATAATAAAGCACTTATTTTCTTACTCCATCCATTAGTCATGTATTCTTTAACTGCAAAATATAAATATACTAACCCTACCATACGGCATATTAATAAAATATATGTCCATATACCTAAATCAACCGAACCATCAGATCTAGTTTGACCTTTATACACCATCAATCCCATAGTAAAATCTTCTACATTGTCAGCTCCTGATATATAATCGCTACCCATTTTTAAATATACTATAATAGTTGTTAAAATGATTATAGTTGATAAAATAGCTCTAGTAGTAGATATATTAAATCTATTTTTTGTATGCTCTTGTTTCTTTAAATTTTGATTATTTTTTAAGCATATCTTCTTTCGCTTTGATATATTTGCTAATATAGTAGTAAATACAAAACCTAAATCTACCCATATAATCGCAGTACTCAATATAAAAACTGTCATAGCTGAAATATTAATATTCCACTGCTTGTGAAATATTAATAATCCTATAGTTCCTAAAAATACTACTTCTTTTAAAATAACCAACGGATGCAAAATTTCTTTTAATATGATAATGGCTATTAATAGTTGAATAAATATTATTATAGAAAATAATAATTCCATCGCAATTTCCTTCTATTATAAATTTTTTTTGTACCAATCTATAGTTAATTTTATCCCATCATCAAAACTATAACTCGGATTATAATCTAACAATTCTCTAGCATTTGATATATCTGCATTTGAATGTTTTATATCTCCTTTTCTATTTGGTCCATATATAGGTTTGACGTCTTTATCTAATAAGTTCTTTAATGTTTCATAAAGCTCATTTAGCGAAACTCTGCCCCCATAGGCTATATTATACACCCCACCACAGGCTTTTTTTGAAGCTAAACATGCTCTTAAGTTAGCTTCTATTACATTATCTATATAAGTAAAGTCTCTTGAGTTTTCTCCATCTCCATTTATAGTTGGAGATTCATTATTCAATAATAAATTAACAAACTTAGGTATAACTGCTGAATAGTAAGAATGTGGATCTTGCTTTTTACCAAATACATTAAAGTATCTCATTCCTATAGTTTCTAATCCATATAAATCAAAGTAGTTTTTAGCATATAGTTCATTAACCTTCTTTGTTATAGCATAAGGAGATAATAAATTACCTTCCCTACCTTCTACTTTAGGTAAATTAGGTTCATCTCCATAAACAGATGATGATGATGCATATACAAATCTCTTGACACCATTATCTCTAGCAGCTGTCATTACATTTAATGTACCTTTTATATTTATTTCTTCATATAATAAAGGCATTTCTATTGATCTAGGAACAGATCCCCAAGCTGCTTGATGCAATATATAATCTATGCCTTTGCAAACATCTTGACATATTTGTATATCCCTTATATCCCCTTTTATAAATTCAAAGTTTTTATCATTCATAAACTCTTCTATATTCTCCTTTTTCCCTATAGAAAAATTATCCAAAGCTCTGACAAAATAACCTTTATTTAATAAAGCTTCAATAAGATTGGAGCCGATAAATCCAGCTCCACCTGTTACTAAAAACCTAGTTCCTTTGGGAAAGTAAATATTTTGAAATCCCATCTTTATAACCTCCAGTATAAGTAATTCTTTGACTGAGCTTCTTTTTTGTTAAATATTCCTTTAACATCAACTAAAACTAATTTATCCTGATTTATAGCTACTTCACTAAATGTTTCTCCATTATTTGATACTAATGATTTAGCTTCATATAAATTTTTTATAGAATCTAAACTTAATTCCATATATTCTTTGTGCCCTACAGCTATAATAACAGCATCCATATCGTTTATATCTTCAAACTTAGTTAACTCCACTCCATATTCTTTTTTAACATCCTTAGCATCAGCTATAGGATCACTAACAAAAACATTTATTCCATATTCTTTTAATTCATTTATTATATCTATAACCTTAGAGTTTCTAACGTCTGGACAATTCTCTTTAAATGTCATACCTAAAATGGCTACTCTAGCTCCTTTTACTTGTTCGTTAGCTTTTATTAAGTTCTTAACTGTAGATTCTCCTACATATTTACCCATTCCATCATTTATTCTTCTTCCAGATAATATAACTTGTGAATGATATCCTAATTGCTCTGCTTTATGTGTTAAATAATATGGATCAACCCCTATACAATGACCTCCAACTAATCCTGGTGAAAAATTTAAGAAATTCCACTTAGTTCCAGCCGCTTCTAAAACAGCATTTGTATCTATTCCCATCTTATTAAATATCATAGATAATTCATTTACAAACGCTATATTTATATCTCTTTGAGAATTTTCTATAACCTTAGCAGCTTCTGCTACTTTTATACTTTCTGCTCTATGAACACCTGCATCTATAACTAACTCATATACTCTAGCTATATTTTCTAAAGTTTCTTCATCCATACCAGATACTACTTTAGTTATATTTTCTAACCTATGAAGTTTATCTCCTGGATTTATTCGCTCTGGAGAATATCCAATCTTAAAATCAACTCCACACTTCATTTTAGATTCTTCTTCTAATATAGGTATACATATTTCTTCTGTTACGCCAGGGTATACAGTTGATTCATATACTACTATAGATCCCTTAGCTAGATTTCTACCTAAAACTTTACTTGCACTAATCATTGGTGTTAAATCTGGAGTTTTGTCATCATTTGTTGGTGTTGGAACTGCAACTATATGAAATTTAGCTTCTTTTAATTTAGTTTCATCACATGTCATTAAAGCTGTTGTTTGTTTTAAAGCTTCATTTCCAACCTCATTAGTAACATCTATTCCTTGATTATACAGTTGTATTTTTTGATTATTTACATCAAATCCTATTACGTTCACTTTCTTAGCAAAAGAAATAGCTAGAGGCATACCTACATATCCCAAACCTATTATTGATATATTCTCTTTTTTATCTCTTATTTTATTGTATAATTCTAAAGACATTTTAAATTCCCCCCTTAAACTTGCCCTACTTATCGTTCTTTGAAATAAATTTAGCAGGAATTCCTCCTACTACACTTTTAGTTTCTACGTTTTTAGTTACTACCGACCCTGCAGCTACTAAACTCCCTTCTCCTATTGTTATCCCACTTGTAATAACAACATGAGATGCACACCAAGTACCTTTTTTTATATAAATAGGTTTACTTATCCCCTTATTTTTTACAATTCCATTTTCAAATATATGATTCGTTGTAGCTAATACACTCATTGGACCAATAATAACATTATCATCTAATACAATTTTACCCTTAGCATTTATATATACATTATGAGATATATAACAATTGCTACCTACATATAAGTTTTCCGGATTATTTATAGTAACTCTAGGTGCTATTTGTAAATGTTTACCACCCGAACCTATAAACGGCTTAATTAAAAAGCCTCTAATCAAATTGGTATATAGGTGATTTGGAAGTAACGATGTAATTAAAAATACAATGTGTATTGGTATATTTCTAAATATAAAATTTAAATATATTGATAATTTATTACTTGATTTCATAATATTCTCCATTACTTAAACTTATTAAAAAATTCACTTCTTCTAGCTTCTAACTTATTTTTTTCATATTCTTTTGCTTTTTCAAAATTTCTTATTGCTAATTCTTCTTTGTTTATATTTGCCTTTTCAAAAACATCTGCAAATTCTTTATATGATTTTCTTTTGTATATATTTTCTTTTCCAAGTAACTCCGGTATTCCTCCGGCATCACTTCCTATCGCTGGACACCCTCTATTTAAAGCCTCAACCAATGCCCTAGGCAATCCTTCTGTTAAACTAGGCTGAACATATATATCTATAGTATCTAACCATTCAAATACTTCATTATGTGCTAATACTCCCATAAACTTAACATTTTCATAAGAATCATATTTTTTAGCTATACTTTTTAGATAAGAGGTATCTCCTCCTCCTACCAATTGGTACTCCACTTCATATCCCTTATTCTTTAAAATTTTTAATGCCCTTATTACATTTTGTTGCCCTTTATATCTTGACCCTGCAGTTGCACAAGTACCTATAATAATTTTTTTATCATACTTTTCATTTCGTATTTTATTTAATCTTTGTTGCAATACATTTTCATCATTTTCAGGAAGTATTACATTTGAACAAGATATACTTTTTCCTTTAGTTGGATATCTATTTTGTAAAAACTCGTTGGTTACATAAACAACATAAGGAGCTTCTTTAATCACATTCTTACAAAGCAAATACATAATAGGAGCTACAAACTTTCCAACTCTACTATGATTCCATAGCGCATCCCACGGGCATCCTACCATTTCAATTAAGTAAGGTTTATTTAATTTTTTTATATACTTTAAAGACATTAACCCTATAAAACTAGGTAATCTAACAATTAAACATTCACTTTGATTTATCTCATCCTCTATCTTTTTTCTTGTTTTTCTTTTTAATATATCTTTTATGCTACTAAAAGTAACAAAGGATATATTCTCTTTTACTTTATTTGAAAATTTTTTTTCATTTCCCTTAGCTTTAGTATGGCAAGCCATAATTCTAAAATTTTCAAAGTTTTGAATATATCTATCACAAAACTTATCATCAAAACCATATGAACAAAAATATTCATCTTTAAGCTTAGGAAATTTATGATCATGTATAAATAAAAACTTCATAATATATAAACCTCTTTCTACCTAGCATATTAACATCCTAAACAATTTTATTTATCTCATTAATATAGCTTTTTATTACTATATTTCTATCAAATTCTTTTTTCGCCTTAACTCTGCTATTTAATCCCATTTCTTTCTTTTCTTCAAAAGATAAATTTATAAATCTCTCCATAGAATTTTGTAAACTTTTACAATCTGCAACTTTACATAAATATCCATTATATCCATCATCTACATTATCTCTACATCCATATATATCACAAGTTATTAAGGGCCTTCCTACCGCTGCACCTTCTTGAAGTACAGTCCCTCTGCCTTCTCCATATGATGGTAATACTATACATGATGATTTTTTTATTATTTCTTGAATGTCATATCTATGACCTAAATAATTTATAACTTTTAACTTTTCATATTCTTTTAATTTAGTTAAATATATTTCTTCATCAACTGATCCAACTACCTCAAATTCTATATTAGAATATTTATCTTTTATATTTTTAGCACTTTCTAAAAACTCTTCTATCCCTTTATCTTTAATTACTCTAGCTATAAAGGTAAATTTAATATTTTCATTATTTGGATATTCATTAAATTGAAATTCTTTAAGATTTACTCCTGATCCTGGAACAACTGTAACTTGTTGTTTATCTTTTATTATCTTTATGTTTTTATAAAAATCTTTGTTTTCTTTATTTAGGAAAAATATATGGCATGCCTCTTTGAATGCAAATTGGTTTAATTTTATCAGTGCTTTCTTTATCCATAAATCTCGTATAAATACACTACCTAAGCCTGTAACTGTATGAATTACTCTTTGCTTTGAAATTCTACATGCTATCCCACCATAAATATTTGGTTTTATAGTATAAGTAATAACCAAGTTAGGTTTTATTTTTTTTATAATAGCTCTATATTGAATTAATAGTTTTAAATCTTGTATAACATTCATACCTCTCCTGTTCATAGGAGTTTCTATGAAATTACATCCCATTTCTTTAAACTTATCAACTTGTTTTCCATATGGTAGAGCTATTGTAACGTCATATCCAATCTTTAATAATTGTTGAGGTAATTCTTTCCTAAAATTATATAATCCTATATCATTATTGGTTAAAATTAGAATTTTTTTCATAATACACTCCTTAAAACATTTGTGTAACTATATCTATTATTTTTTTTATGTCTTCTTTATCCATTTTCGTATCAGATGGCAAACATATCCCTCTATTGAATAAATTTTCTGATATACTTTCCTTTTCTAATGAACTAAAAAATTTATATTCTTTAAAGAAAGGTTGGATATGCATTGGTTTCCATACCGGTCGACTTTCTATATTTTCTTTTTCTAAAGCTAACATTATATCTATTGGTTTAATCTTAGAATTTTCGTTTATAGTAGCTACGGATAACCAGTAATTTGTTTCTCCAAAATCACATATATTCATCATTTTTATATCTTCTATATCTTTGAAAGCTTCTTTATAAGCTTGATAAATTTCTTTTTTCTTTTTTATTCTTTTATCAAGAACCTTAATTTGACCTCTACCAATTCCAGCAACTATATTACTCATTCTATAGTTAAATCCTAATTCTTTATGTTCATAGTGTCTTTTATCCTCTCTAGATTGAGTTGCCCAAAAAAGAGCTTTTTTTGTATATTCTTCATTATTTGAAACCATTATCCCACCACCAGAAGTAGTGATTATCTTGTTTCCATTAAATGAATATATACCTATATCCCCTATAGTTCCGCTTTGAACTCCTTTGTAAGTTGCTCCTAAAGACTCAGCTGCATCTTCTATAATAGCTACATTATATTTATTACATATAGCCTTTAACTTATCATAATCTGCACATTGTCCATATAAGTTTACTACTATAACAGCCTTTGGCATTTTATTATTTTTTTTAGCATCATCAAAAGCCTTTTGTAGCGCAATTGGACTCATATTCCAAGATTTATACTCAGAGTCTATAAACACAGGTTCTGCTCCTTGGTATATTATAGGATTTGCAGTAGCTGAAAAAGTTAATGTTGAACAAAATACAATGTCTCCTTTTTCAACACCCAAGCACTTAAGTGCTAAATGTATTGCACTTGTTCCACTAACTAAAGCAGTAGCAGCTTTTATTCCTGTGTATTCACAAATTGATTTTTCAAAACTATTTACATTTGGCCCCAAAGGAGCAACCCAATTTGTGTCAAATGCTTCATTTATATATTTTAATTCTTCACCTCCCATGTGAGGTGAAGACAGGTATATTCTTTTTTCCATTTTTATGCCCCCTATTTTTTTACTTTTGCAGGGCATCCAATTGCAAACACATTTGATTCTATATCATTTATCACTGTAGCTCCTGCCCCTATTATCGTTTTTGATCCTACTATTTTATATTGTATTATCGTTGAGTTAGCTCCTATATGAGTTTCATCTCCTATACTAACTCCCCCGCATAGTGTTGCTTGAGGTGATATGTGTGAAAAATCGCCTATTTTATTATCATGTTCTATAACTGCTCCAGTATTTATAATGACATGACTTCCTATTTTACTATTTGAATTTATCACTGCTTTAGACATTACAACAGTTCCTTCCTTTATAACTGCACTTTTACTTACCATTGATGTTGGATGAATAGCTGTAAAATATTTTAAATCTTTAAATTCATTTGATATTTTTTTTCTTATGTTATTGCTACCTATAGCTATTATATATTCAGTATTTTCAGTGTTATAAAATCTGGCATTTTGGATTTTATCAAGTATCTTATATCCCATAAATTGAGATATTTTTTCATTATCATCTAATAATCCTTTAATTTTTAAATTTTGACCCATATCTATCATAGCTTCTATGATTTCAATTATTACAGACGAGTGCCCTCCAGCTCCTATAACTATAATCTCTTTCATATAATCACCTACTTATTATTCCCTTTAAATTTTTCCATAGTTGCATGCCCATCTTTGCTTATTCCACATCTTTTTAAAACCTTAAATATAGTAAAAAAAAGAATTTTTATATCAAATGCTAAATTATGATTATCTACATACTTAATATCCATTTTAAATCTTTCATTCCAGGCTAAAGTGTTTCTTCCATTAACTTGAGCCAATCCAGTTATTCCTGGTCTAACTTCATGACGTCTAAATTGCTCTTTCGAGTATAAATCTATATATTCAACAAGTAATGGTCTTGGTCCGACCAAACTCATATCTCCTTTTAACACATTTATAAGCTCTGGAAATTCATCTAAACTTGTGCTTCTAAGCAATTTTCCAAATGAAGTTAATCTTTCCTTATCAGATAGTGGTTCTCCCCATTTATCAGCAACTTCAAGCATTGTTCTAAATTTTATTATTTTAAAAATCTTACCATCTTTTCCTACTCTCTCCTGAGTAAAAAATATTGGAGAGCCTAACTTAATCCTCACTAAAATAGCTACAATAACTAAAATAGGAGAAAGTAATAATAAACCAATTGATGAAGCTAAGATGTCTATACTTCTTTTTATAAACTTTTGCATAAACCATTTTCCCTTCCATATATATTTTGTTAGGCATTTGCCTTATCATTTGCTTCTTCAGGTCTAATATAAGTGGTAACCAATTCTCTCATAATACTATCAATTAACTCTACTTCTTCTTTATCTACAATAGCTCTTAAAACTTCTAGATGTTTCTTATACCTTTCTATATTAAAATCTACTGGTTTTCCAATAAATATCTTCTTATGTCCAGTATCAGTTAATCCTTCTTCACTCATAAGTAACTCCTCATATAATTTTTCTCCTGGTCTAAGCCCAGTAAATTTGATATCGATATCAACATTAGGTTCAAACCCACTAAGTCGAATTAAATTATCTGCTAAATCAACTATCTTAATTGGATCTCCCATATCAAGTACAAATATCTCTCCTTCTTTTGCCATAGACCCTGCTTGTATAACAAGTTGTACAGCTTCTGGAATTGTCATAAAATATCGTATAATCTCTGGATGAGTTATAGTTACTGGTCCGCCTTCTTCAATTTGCTTTTTAATTAATGGAATAAGACTCCCGTTGCTTCCAAGAACATTTCCAAATCTAACTGCTACAAACTCGGTTTCACTTTTTTCGTTTAAAGCTTGTATTATCATTTCTGCTACTCTTTTTGTAGCTCCCATTATACTAGTTGGATTAACAGCTTTATCCGTAGATATAAGTACAAACCTTTTAACTTTGTATTTGTCTGCCAAAGTTGCTATATTTTTAGTACCAAATATATTGTTTTTTATAGCTTCACTTGGATTTTTTTCCATAAGTGGAACATGTTTATGAGCTGCTGCATGAAACACTACATCTGGTTTATACTTATTAAATATCTTATTCATACGCTTTTCTTCTCTAATTGATGCTATTATTGTTCTTAAATTCAACTCATTTCCATATTTTCTTATTAATTCTTGTTGAATTGAATATGCATTATTTTCATAATTATCAAGTATTATAAGTTGTTTTGGATTGAAAGCTGCTATTTGTCTACATAATTCGCTTCCTATGCTTCCTCCACCACCTGTTACTAATACTACGTTATTTTTTAAATACTCACTTACTTCATTTAAATTTACTTTTATTGCCTCTCTACCTAGTAAATCTTCAATTTGAAAATCCCTAATTTTTTTTATATCTACTTTTCCATCTATAATTTCATATACACCTGGAATAATTCTTAATTTACATTTTGTTTCCTTGCATATTTTTATAATATTTTTTTTGTCTTTTTTACTTATATTAGCAATTGCTATTATAATTTCATCAATATCACATTTATCTACTAGGATGTCTACATCTTTTACCATACCTAAAATAGGTATGTTGTGTATTCTCCTACCTTTTTTATTTATGTCATCATCTATTATTCCTACAGGCTTTTTTAAAAGTTTAGGGTTGTTTTTAAGTTCTTGTATTACCATATCCCCTGCACTTCCTGCTCCCACAATAAGCACCTTAGATGACTTTTCTTTTAATCCACTTCTTATCAAAAATCGCCTTCCTGTTCTGTAAACAAGTCTTGTTCCACCTATTAACAAGGTTGTTAGTATTAAATTTAACATATAAAAAGTTATTGAAAATTTAATTCCAATCAGTAGATGTATTAAAGAAGTTATAATTATTGATAATGTACACGCAACTACTATTGCTATTAACTCTTCTTCGCCTGCATATCTCCATAAACTGCTATAACATCTACCTAAATATAAAGTTACTATGCTTATAGCAATATAAATTAAAATTGCACTTATATCTATATGTTGCAACTTATATTGTGAATATATTATCCAATTAGAAGTCATAAACGCTAATATTATGGATGCTATATCTGTTCCAATTAATATTAATTGTCTCATCTTGTACTTGCTTAATATATTTTCTAATACACTTGCTTTTTTTGGGGTAATATTTCTAAATCTCATTCAAACTAATCCCTCTTTTTTGCGTATTTTTGATTCTAATAATAACTGTAGTAACCATATGAATCTCTTTTTTCTACATACTTATTAAATACAGCACCAATTACATTAGCTTTCACTTTTTCTAATCTTTCTTTGGATAATTTAACTCTTTCTTTTTCCACTTCATTATATGCAATTACCAATATAGTTCCATCTGCATAGTTAGCTAAAACTCCTGCATCCATTATTATTCCTATAGGTGATGTATCTATAAATATATAATCGTAATCTTGCTTTAAATCATCTATAAGTTCTATAATCTTTTTAGATTCTAACATTTCGCCTGGATTATGAGGTATTGCTCCGGTAGTTAAGATTTGTAAATTTTCTAATTCAGTATTTTGAATATATTTTTTTAATTCTTTTTTATTTGTTAATACATCAGTTAATCCAAATGAATTAGTTTTATTAAACATTTTATGAATACTTGGATTTCTAAGATCTGCATCTATTATTAATACTTTTTTTTCTTCTAATGTTGCAAAACTTACAGCTAAATTAGATGCGACAGTAGTTTTTCCTTCATCTTGTTTAGAACTTGTTATTAGTATAGTTTTCATATCATTATCAATTTTTGAAAATTGTATATTGGTTCTAATAGTTCTATATGCTTCTGATATTGGAGACTTAGGATCATTAAATGTTGTTATATTTATCATCTTATTTACCACCTTTCTTCCCTTTATTCTCATTAGGTACTACTCCTAGTAGTGGTAATTCTAAGTGTTTTTCTATATCTTGAGGTAACTTTACTTTGTTATCTAAGTACTCAAGCAAGAATACAACAAATAATGATATCATTATTCCAAGCATTGCTGATATTGCCACATTCATTACTTTATTTGGTTTAATAGGTTGTGTTGGTAATATAGCTTTGTCTATTACTTGAACACTATTAGCCTTTGTTATTCTTTTAACTTCTTTCGTGAATACTTTTGGGATAGCGTTAGCTATCTTGGTTGCTCTTTGTGGATTTGTATCTTGAACTGATATTAAAATTATTTGAGTTTCTTTAACTGACAAGACATTTATCTTCTGTGCTACTTCTTTATATCCGCCTTTTAGTCCTAATGTGTTTGCTACTTCTTCTAGTACTGACTTTGATTTTATTATTTCTCCATAAGTTATGGCTAATTTTTCAGAAACGTTTATTTGGTCTGTTGTTATTATATCTATTCCAGGTGGTTTGTCACTGTTTACTAAAAGTGTTGTGTTTGTTTCATACACTGGACTTAGTACAAAAAAGCTTATAACTGTACTTGTAATTATTGCTATAGATGTTATTAAAAATATTATCCATAATCTTTTTTTAATAATCTGAAAGTACTCTTTTATATCGATATTCTCGTCCATTTTCCCCCTCCATTTTGTTTAGTATCCACTTAACTTATTGTTTCAAATAATACTATGACTGTTGTTAATGCTAATATTTTTTATTTTACATAACCTACTGCACTGTCTATCCTATTCTACTAATTCATTTTGTGTGACTAGTTTATAATGATAAAATGAATGCAATATATTGCCCAAGATGTATAGTAGAAGTTGGAAAATACAAGAATAATATGAAAACGGTGCGTCTTAAAATATATTAGTTTATATTTTAAGACGCACCGCTTTTATACATTATTTTACACTATTCATCCTCTATTATTGTATTTTTAATTTCCCTTCTATGAAACAAATCATATAATACAGGTATTAAAACTAAAGTAAGTATTGTCCCGTATATAAGACCTCCAATAGTTACAACTGCCAATCCTTGAGTCATCTCAGAGCCCATCCCTACCCCTAGCGCCATAGTAGACATTGCCAAAATTGTAGTAAGTGCTGTCATAAGTATAGGTCTTATACGAGTACGACCAGTTTCTATTATTGCGTCTCTTTTATTTTTTCCTTCTAATCTTAATTGATTTATATAATCAACAAACACTATACCATTGTTTACAATAACTCCACAAAGAACTAAAAATCCTAACATTGAAATTACACTTATCTCTCCATTTGTAATTATCAAAGCTAACAATCCTCCTGTAAATGCCAATGGAATTGTAAACATTACTATAAATGGTGATAGCAATGATTGAAATTGTGCAACCATAATAAGATAAACAAATATAATTGCCAAAATTCCCATAAATACTAAATCTTTTAAAGACTTGTTTATAGTTTCATTCTCGCCTTTTACTTCTATGCTATATCCAGGAGGAACTTTATAATCTTTTAGTGCATATTCTACATCACGGCTTACTAGTCCTACGTTGTGTTTAGAATCTACACTTGCCCTTGCTGTTATGTATCTAGATTGATTGTCACGAGTAATAGACGATAGACCTTGTACAAATTCTAGCTTTGCAATACTTTTAAGCTTAACTTCTATTTGTTCATTGTCTTTGTTAGCTTTTATAGTTTGTTCTAATAAATTATCCTTAGAAACTTCAGTTTCATTTTCAACTATAAGTGGGTATTCATTCTCATCTATCCTAACACTACTTAATGTTTTATCTCTTTGAATAGATTCTAAAACACTTTGATATACTTGAGCTACTGTTAATCCGTACTCCATAGCTTTGTTTTTATCTACTATAATACGTGTTTCACCTTGTGAATCTTTAATCCCATCTGATACGTCCGTAGTACCTTCAATTTTTTTTAATATCTGTGCTATTTCTTTAGATATTTCTTGTAATTTATCAAATTCATTTCCTTTTATTACTACTTCTATTCCAGACCCTCCAATAGCATTCATATCCATAGTTGATGCGCTAACCTTAATCTCACAGTTCATTCCTTTTGTTTTTTTGTAAATCAAATCCTCTACTTGATTGTTTGTAAGCTCCTTATCTTCTTTTAATATTATATAAAATGACGTACCATCTTTTTCACCCATCATATTTCCTTGTATCGCACCTACTGTTTCTACTTCTTTTATTGTTAGAACTTTATCTACAAACTCATCACTAGTAGCTGTAATTTGTGATTTTTCAGAGTTTTTAGGCATTTTCATACTAGCTGTCATTTGTGTAGAATCCATACTTGGCATAAATTTAGTTCCCATGCCTAATGCTTTGTATCCAGTAAATAAAAGTAAAACTATTGAAAATGTAATAACAATGTATTTGTAATCTAAACTTTTTCTAAGAATAAACTCATAGCTATCTACAAATTTATCAAATAATCTATGTGGCTTATCATAAACTGATGTAAGCAAACTAGATGACATAGCAGGTACTACTGTAAGTGCTACTACCAAACTTGCAATAAGTGAATACGCTATAGTAAGTCCCATATCTACAAATAGTTGCTTTGTAACACCTTTAGTAAACACTATAGGTAAAAATACACATATAGTGGTTAGTGTTGATGCAAATATAGCACCTGATACTTGTCTTGCTCCATAAACTGCAGCCTTTTTAATACTCATTCCTTGGTTTCTAAGCCTATAAATATTTTCTATAACAACTATACTGTTATCAACTAGCATACCTACTCCAAGTGCTAATCCAGAAAGTGAAATAATATTTAATGTAATGTTACTAAAATACATAAGTACTACTGCAAACAACACGCTTATCGGTATACTAAATGCTACAACAAGTGTAGTTTTAAAGCTTCTTAAAAAAACTAATAATACAATAATAGCTAAGATACCACCGTATATTAAGTTATCCAAAACACTAGCTATAATCATATCTATATATACGCCTTGGTCCATAAGAGTCGTGATATGTATGTTTTTATTTTCACCCGATAGAGATTTTATTGTTTTATTAATGGACTTTGTTACATTTGATGTTGAGAAGTTACTTGATTTTTGAAATGTAAGCATAACTCCTTCATTTCCATTTATATTGGTGTAAGTTTTATCGGAGTTATCCGTAAATTCTACCTTAGCAACATCCTTTAATTTTATACTTCCAATAGTTTTATCATCTTTAAATAAAAGCAAATCTTCTAATTCTTTAGCGCTTTTGAATTTATCTCCTACTTTAACTGTATACTGTGTTTCTCCTTCTTTTACATATCCTGCTGGCATAGAAAAGTTTTCAGCTACAAGTATTTTACCTATCATATCTGCATTTATTTTATCTTTAATGTCTGCACTTTTGTATGCTTTAGCTTTTGCATCGTCCATCTTTACTTGAGCTTTGTTTAATTCTTCTTCTCCTTGTTTTAACTTAGCCGATGCATTTGATAGTTCTTTTTCTTTATTTTTTAGAGTTTCAAGTCCATCAATAGCTTCTAATCCTTTTTTTGCTAAACTAGTTCCTTCGCTTCTTGACATACCTATTTTGTCTACAGCGCTTTGTAGTTGTTCTTTGCCTTTTTGTAATTCTTTACTTCCTTTTTCTATGGCAGATTTTGAATTTTTTATATCATCCCTAGATTTATCTAAGACCTTTTGTTGTTTGTTAAATTCAGATTCTACACTTGATAATACTCTTTGATTAATTTTATCTATCTTTTCTTTATCTAAAGTAACTTTAAGTTGATCCTCAACTAATCCCATTGCAGTTACTGATGCTACCCCTTCAATACGCTCAAATTGAGGTAATATTTTTTCATTTACATACTTAGTAACTTCTTTTATATTCATATTCTCTATATCAATACTTAGCATCATTATAGGCATCATATCTGGATTCATCTTCATAATTATAGGGGATGCAACGCTGTCTTCAAATTGACCTTTTACCATGTCAATCTTTCCACTCATATCAATCATTGCTGAATCCATATTTATATTTTTATTAAATTTAAGCATTACAGTACTTGAGTTTTCACTTGATGTGGAACTTATATTTTCTAGACCACTAGTGGTTGCTAGTGCTTGTTCTAATGGTTTTGTAACTGAATACTCTACCTTCTCAGGATTTGCTCCTGGGTATACTGTGGTGACCATTGCATAAGGTAAGTCTACACTTGGTAGTAAATCTGTATTCATGTTTTTAAATGATACAAACCCTAATATTAGTACCAATATAACTCCCACTGCTACTGTAAATGGTCTTTTTACACTAAATTTTGGAATCACAATATTTTCCCCTCTCTATTTTTCAAAGCTAGGTTAAGCCTTTTATGTATTTATTTTATCCAAAAATTAACTTTTTATATAATTTATATAATGCATTTTTATAAATTTAGCATTTACATTTTTATAAGTTAATATTAAAATGCTACTATACACACTTTAAGGAGAATCAAATGAAAAAATACGAATGGAGAAAAGAAGATAAAGCTTTATATCTTCCAAAAAACCAACCAACTAAAATAGATATTCAAAAGATAAAATACTTTACAGTAATAGGACATGGACATCCAGAGAATGAAAACTTTGCTAAGGCTGTAGAATCTCTATACTCGACGTCTTATTTTATAAGAATGATGCATAAAAAAGGAATAGCTCCAGATGGTTATTATGAATATACAGTGTTTCCACTTGAAGGAATTTGGGATTTAGATGAAGAGGGTAGAAAGCTTGATTATTTAGATAAAAATCATTTTGTTTATAAGCTTATGATAAGACAACCAGATTTTGTTACTAAAGAACTCTTTGAAAAAGCTGTACAAAGTGTAAAAGAAAAGAAAGATAATAGCTTCTTAGACAAAGTAGAATTTGAGGAGATAGAAGAAGGTATGTGTGTTCAGATGATGCATCTTGGAAGTTATGATGATGAGCCAAAGTCGTTTGAATTGATGGAGAATTATTGCGCGGAAAATAATTTAACTAGGATAGAGAAAACACATAAAGAGATTTATATCTCAGATCCTAGAAAAACTACTGAACAAAATAGAAAAACTGTTTTAAGATTTAAAGTTAAATAATATATTTAACTTTAAATCTTATTGTTTTCTAAATCAACTATTGCTTGTCCCTTTTGTAATAATGCATTGTAGTTATTTTGTTCTTTTATTTGCTTTATATTGTCTTCTATAATATCCTCATTTGAGATATTAAAGTATTTCTTTAAAATTTCATATTGTGTCTCTCCTCTTTCGCTCTTACTATCTTCTATGTCTTTTTTCCATTTAATATTTACATTATCCATTATTAATCCTAGAGCTGAGCCTGTCTCATACTTCATAGTTCTTTTTAAATATGATGTTTCAGGTCCTTTTCCACTTGCAATACAATCAAAAGCATATGTAAAAGTTACATGATATGGTTTATCCTTTGTTGCAAGGACAGTTAAATTTTCGCCCATTAATTTGCTATATTTATATTCAATGTATCTAGCTGTACCTTCTATTGCTTCTGTTTTCGTTTCTGCTATTAGTTGTGGCCATTTTTCATATCTATAGGCACGTATCATAGTCCATTGTTTTAAATATCTTTTAATTTCTGATTTGTTATTTTCTTGCATACACTTATCTAAAAGTTCAAATTCCACACCCATTAATGCATAATTTTCTTTGTTCGTTGGATAATTTTCTATATACTCTCCATTTCCTAACTTATCATACATCCAATTTTCTTGATTGTATACATGAAACGATTCATGCAATAAAAATGAAGAAAAATCAAAATACAAATCTGGATTTCCTATCATTTTAGGATGATATTTGAAATAAAAAGCTTGTTTTCCTTCAATGTTTATAGTCCCAAAATTTGATGGAAACCAAGTTGAAATCATATTTGTATCAAACTTACTTAACCTATAAACTTTGGGTAAATTTAAACCTTTAGGCATAGTCATTTTTTTCGCAAAAATGCTTTTATCAATGTCTCCTACATTAATTGCATAGGCATATTTTCTAACAATCCCTTTATCTTTATTAGTTCTTATTAAAATCATTGGCATTTCATTTAATTTGTAATTTTCACTCCATAATTCATCACTATTTTCATTAAATTCACCATATATATTCGATAATTTTTCAAACATTTCTTTATCTGTTGAGTTGAATTTTTCATACTTTGTGTGTAAAGTCTTATTTAATATAATATCTACGACTAAGCATATTACCATGATAATAAAAATGGTAGTAATTATTAAAATTGTTTTGTTGTATTTTTTTTTCATTATGTTTTTACTTCTCCTTCATAATTGTTTATATCTTAACTTCAATCATTTTATCATTAAAATAAAATAGTGAATAGATAAAATGAATGCTACAAAATCCCAAGTTCTTTTGAACCGAGGCATATTGTCTCCATTCACTTGTACCATCTTTTCATTAGGTACAAATAATCTATCTTTTTTTGATATATGTATTTTATAATTAATATAACCCCCTCATGATACTCACATAAGCTAAATGAGAGTGTCACAAGGGGGTCTTGTCTAAAAATATAAAATTTTATTTTATACGTAATTCTTTGTTTTCTCGCCTCTTTTAATATTAACTATTGAAAGTCCTAATAACAAGATAGCAAAGCAAATAACTATCAATATATTACCAGAAACACTCAAAATGCTATTTCCAGATTGTAGAGTATCTATACTTTTTATTACCCATGTTTGTGGCAATAATAAAGCTATGTCTCGCATTATCTTTGGCATATATTCAATCGGCCAAAAACATCCTGATAACATACAAGTTGGAACTATTATAGCATTTGATAAATATCCTACCTGTGCACTTGAATTACTAACTGATGCTAAAAACATTCCAAGTCCTACAGATACAAGTGAGAACGATGATAATAATATAAACACATATCCCATTGGCATATGGTAATTTAAATTTAATAATTTAGCAAATATCAAAATCGTTACTACTTGAACTGTATTTAATAAAAAGTTTGCTATAAAGTTTCCTAGTATATAGCTAGATATCTTAATAGGTGACGATAACAATCTATTAAATATCTTATTTGATTTATCTTTAGCTATAGTCTGACTAGATACAGTTGCACCTGATAACATAAATACTAATAATAATGATATACTTTGCTTAGAAACTCCAATACTATTAGTTTCATCTTTTATCTTCTCTTTTGTTATGTTATTTTCTTTAGTTTTAAAATCATCATATACTTTAAAGAAAGTTTCTTTATCTTGAGATGAACTCTTGCTTATATCTAGTAAATTTCCTATGTAATAATTCAAATAGTTTTCCTGCCAAATTGTCACATCAGCACCCTTTACAGTTATCATATCTAAATTTTTAAATTTAGAATCTATTATATCATTTTCAAATCCCTTATCTAAAACTATGACAGTATCTAGAGATTTGTTTAATATTTTTTTATCTATCTTATCTTTTGTTACGGGAACTACTTTAGTATTATCCTTACCTATCAAATAATCAGTTAAGTCCTTAGAAAGTTTACTTTTATCTTCATCACATATACCCACCTTTACACTTGGCTGTGTAGTAGGGTTTAAGTATTGACTTATAAATATACTCATTATAGGAAGAAGCATAAAAACTAATATACTAGTCTTTTTTCTAAAAGTTACTTTTAAAACATTTTTAGCTATAGTCATTATATCTCTCATTTTTACACTTCTCCTTTCTTAGAAAATATGCTTGGAACAATCATTAAAATTGCTGCTAAAGATAGGTTTATCACTACGGCAGTCATCACTAATGAATAATCATTTCCATATATTATGTTAAATATTGATTCATTTGTCCATTTTATAGGAGATATCTTAGCTATAACAGTTAAGATATTATTTTTACCAAACATATCTAGTGGCACATACCCTCCACCTAAGAAGTTCATTAGCACTATAAGCATATGAATAATAGTACTCATTACATTTGGATTTTTAAACATCCTAGCAAATCCCATACCTAGTGAAACTGTAAATATTATTAAACTAACTAATACAAGCATTATCGAAGTTATATCAGATCCCCAATTTGCATCAAACATATACTTTGTAAATAAGAATAATAAACTTACTTGTATACCTACAACAATACAACAAGCTATCATTTTACCTGTGTATACACTAAATTTGCTAACAGGTGAACAAGATATTCTGTTCATTGTACCTCTAACTCTCTCTCCAGTAACTGCCATTGCACCTGTAAGAGTTGAATATAGAATTGTCATTGTAAGCATAGTTACTGAATAATAATCAAGTGAAGTTGGTTGTTTTGCGCTTTCTAGTGATTTAGTTTTTACAAATTTCACACTAGAATCTGCATCTACAAATCTAAGTCCAATAGGATTTTTATCCTTTATACTTTCAATAGCATTAGTCTTTTCAACGTATGTCTCTATTAAATTAGTAATTAAAGATGCGTTGAAATTTTTTATATCATTACTGTATACTGCTATGTCTTTATCACTTTTTATTTCTAAGTAACAATCGTACTTACCTAGTTTTATATCAGATAATATTTTATCTTTATCATCATTTTTTACAAATTCCATATTTAAACTTTCTTTAGAATCAATAAAAAACTTTTCAAGATTCTTAGTTTCTTTAGTATCTTCTTTGATATTATAAACTACCTTAGTTTTAGGAACTGATAAATCTTCTTGTCCAAAGAATGCTGACAATGAATTTCCTAATATAAATATCATTATTATTGGGAACACTATCATCCAAAACATAGCTTGCTTGTCCCTAAAATTTTGTAACAGCTCTTTTTTCATTATTCTAAAAATCATATTATCACCCCTAGTCCCTTAATTTTTTACCTGTTAAATTAAGGAATACTGTTTCTAAATCGATATTTTTTTGATTTATAGATTGTATTGATATATTATTTTTTATTAATACACTTAAAATCTGTTCTAATTTATCAGATTTTTTAATTGTTATTAAAAGTTTGTCATCATTTAATAATACATTTTCTACATTTTCTATATTTTTAATTAATTTTAAAATATCATCTTTATTATTAGGAGTACTTATAGATAGCTCTAATTGGCTAAGTTCGCTACACATATGTTTAAGCTCATCTTTACTACCTTGTGCTATTATAGTTCCTTTGTCCATTATAGCAATTTTAGTACATATCTCTTCTACTTCTTCCATGTAGTGACTTGTATATATTATAGTAGCACCTTGTTTATTTAAAGTTTTTATAGACTCTAATATGTAATTTCTAGATTGAGGATCTATACCTACAGTTGGCTCATCCATTATTATAAGTTTTGGCTCATAAACTAGTGCACAAGCTATGTTTAATCTTCTTTTCATACCACCTGAAAACTTTGAAGGTAGTGTTTTAGCTTTATCTAAAAGCTCAACAAATTCAAGTGCTTTGTTTGCTTTTGCTTTAAGATCTTTTTTACTAATACCGTATATACTACCAAAGAACATAACATTTTCAATAGCAGTTAAATCTTCATATATAGCTATATCTTGTGGAACTATACCTATATCTTTTTTTATGTTTTTTAAATTTTGTTTAGTATTTTTATCAAATACTAATATGTCACCTTTAGTTTGAGATAATAATCCGCATATCATGTTTATAGTAGTACTTTTCCCCGCCCCATTAGGTCCAAGCAAACCATATATTTCACCAGAATTTACAGAAAAACTTATATCATCCACTACCGTAGAATTTCCAAACTTTTTAGACACACTTTTTATATCTAATATCTTCATAATAATCCTCCTACCTTTTAAACACCCAAAAGCTTATGTTAAATATATATAATAAACTTGTATATATTATATTTTCGGTAACTCCATAAAGCAAACTACCTGTCATTGCTATAAAAAACCCAAACATCAACATCACTAATTTATGAGTGTTATCTTTCATCATCAAAGCCTTACAAATCCCATAAACCAAAGCTGTTATAATAATCGAACTAAAAAAATCTACATTTAATACATCAATGCTTAGTTTTATTAAAATACAACTGTACATTATAGATTCTACAATTCCAATTAATATAGGTCTTATAATTTTAGTATAAATACTATATTCATCATCACATTGTATCCATTTTATATCGCTTATAATTTTATTCAAATTTTTATTTAATAAAATAGATATAATTAATATATTGCTTAAAAAGAAAATATTAATATTTATCATTAATGAAGCAATTAGTTCTATAAAACATTTGAATATATTTTCATTTGTAGAAAATTTTAAAATTGATATATCAATGTCTGAAATATTTCCTATTAACACAACTGCTATATACATTAAAATTGAATATAGTGCTATTTTTAAACTATATAAATAAACATTTTTGCTTAAACTTACTTTGCTATTTATATATAAATATGTTCTTTTCATTGTAGTACTATATAGATTTATCCTATTAGCTAAGCTTGTTGATAATAAAATCAATATTAATATGCTATACAATAATATTTCACTATTCATCACTTGCACCTACTTTCATAACTACATAATTTTGAATACAATGAGTTATTATAGGTATAATTATAGAGCCACTCAATAAATATAGTGTTGCATATAAAACACCAGTCACAAATTTTTGTACTATCACATTAAATCCCATACTTATATGATTTATAGCATAAGCAAGTGATGAAATTAGTATCACTATATAAATATTAATTTCAAAATATCCATGCAATATATTAATCCAAATTTGTCTAAATAATAATTCTTCTATAAAAGCAATTACAACTGTATTTATAATGATAGATTTATCTAGTTTATTACTTTTAAAGAAACTAATTTTCGAGATTTTATTTCCTTTTAATTTTACAACTATGCATCCTATGATTATCTCTATAAGTATAGCTATCGGTATAAATATCAGTGCTATAATATAGAACATGTTGTCTTTTGGAAAATGTATTTCAAACAATTTATTATTCATAATAAATATACAAATCACTTGAAATATCAATAAATACATAAAAGCTTTAAAAAAATTATTTTTATTATTTTTAAATCGCTCCATTCCCGGGAAATTAAATATAGTTCCAACTAAACTTGCAGGAATTAGTGTAAATAGTATCACAAGTATATTAAGGCATAGGATGTGGATATTCATTTACTACGCCTCCGTATTTTTTCATTCTAGGGTGGTCTTTAAATGGAAACTCTGGAATACACATTTCAAGTATCTCTGGTATAAGAACTCTAACTGTATACCATCCTTTTTCTCTAGCTTCTACTGGAGTTATATCCTTATATATTGCATATTCACTTATTTGTTTAACTTGTTTAATTAAGTTTTTAATTTGCGAATCTACATCTAAGTTATCTATAGTTTTTATATCACTTAAATTCACTTCTTCTCCAATGAACGATTCTATAAGGTCATTTTTTTCTTTTATTTTGTTAGGTATACTGTAATATAAAACGTTTGAGTCTAAGTCTAAAAATTCTATATCATCATTTTTAGCTATCATATCTACCATCTGTCTATTATAGATAGTATTGAAATATCCACTGTGAGATATTGATATACCTTCCATTATCGAGCGATATACTCCATTTTTTATATCAAAGTCACCTTGAAGTCCAAATAAAATATAAGGTAATTTTTCATCTTTTCTTCTTATAAATGTTCCAAATGTAGGAACATTATTATCAGGTAGAGTCATTTCAAGTGGTATTATCTCGTATATAGAGTCTTCTCCAAGACCCATCTTTTCTAATTCCTCTTTTATAACTTCATCATCTATATTTATTTTTCTACATTTTCGGTTTGTATGCCAACTTATTATAAATGAGTCTATCTGCAAATACTCGACTATAGCATTTATAAGTGCTTTTTTAAAGTCTATGTGAGACGCTGTACCCGTACTAAATCCTTGTATGTATTGCTTTTCATTTTTCTCTATGTTCACTTCATATCCAACAAACATCATAGAGGCTGGTACCCATATCTCCTCATCTTTATTTAAAAGAGAAGGACACTTCATCCAACCTAGCACATCATCTTCAGTTATTTTCTCACTTGCAAAATCCTTTAGATAAGTAGATATTTTTCCTAGTTGTTCTTTAGTGAAAACATCTATATATTTAAGTGGCATTACTTTTCCAATTTTTAACATTTCTTTGTATGTAGCATAAACTACTTCATCATCTACAAGTTTAGGAGCTACTATACTAGAATATCTTTCTATACTTTCACCACAGTACTTTATAAGTGACTCTTCATAAAATTTTCCATATCCTATTATGTGATATTGAACATCTGAAGTTAGTCTTTCTAAAACACTTTTGTGGTATTTTGGCATGTTTCCTGTTATACTTTTTAAGTTTATGCTCTTATCTTGATTTATAAGAGGTGTAGCAGTTGCTTTTATTATTCCAGTTTGGTTTCCAGCTATTTGGTTGAATTTATTTAAAACATTATTAAAACTTGGATAAAATTGCATATTATAATTCCTCTTCATTTAAACTATCTAGTATATTATCTACTACAGTTCTAGATGATACATTCAACTCTCTAAACTTAGCTTTAGACACATTACCACATGCTGGACAATAAGGTACTCTTAATAAATCTTGAACTTGAATTTCTAATGTTGGAACGTATATGTTTAATACTCTATTTTCAAATTTAGTTGTTTTGTAATTAGATAACAAGAATGCCTCTGATATTACTAGGTTTGTAAGTATATTTATTATAGGTATTATTCCTTTATTTTCTTCTTTTGTTGAGTTTTCAAATTTGAATTTTGAGAAAACATCATACGATACATGATCCTCTAATCTAGATAATGTTCTTTGTTCAAAACATTCCAAACATCCAGTTTTAGGGCTATTTGTACTAAGCATAGTTATGAATGGTCCATCTATAAATGATACTATAATTGGCATTTCTTTTTCTATAGATAGTCTGTTTATATTTCTTAAAGTTTGTATTTCAGGTTTTTTAAAACAAGCTACGATTCCCTTGTACTCCTTAGTTATTTCATTTAATTTGTACATATCGCTTGCTGTTTTTAGAGCATCTATATTAGTAGTTAAATCAACATCTCTAAATGTTTCAAATGTATCTTTAGTAGCTATATCCATATTAATATTCATTTCATCTATTAATATTTTTGCCATTTTTTCACAATAACTACTGTCAGTTACAAATAACAACTTTTCATTTAAAACTTGGCTGTTTTTTAATAATGGCTTGTATTCCCCAAGCAATGACATCGTTATCTCATTTGATAAATTTTTATTTTCTTTTATAACTAACATACTGTTTTGAGTTAATCCATCTAATATATTTAATATTTTATCTTTATTTTCTTTAGATATTTCCATATTTTCTACATCTTCTATATCTACACCTGTATTAATTTTTAGCTTATTTAATATAGGTTTAATGTTCTCTTTAAATTCTTCATCTTCATTATTAAGGTTTAATATAGCTTCATTATAATTCCAAATACCAATTTTAAATCTTATTTCACTGTCGTTATAAAAAATTCTAAGGCTGTCATTTGCAAAATAAATCTTTTTCATCTAAGATCCTTCTTTCCCTACTATAGTCATATGAACTACATGATTAGTTATTCCATCTATCTTCAATAATTTTTCTAAGTATTGCTTTTCATATCCACCTATATCACAACTTCCATATCCTATCGCTGTAGCTGTCAATTGAACATTTTGAGCTATTTCTCCAGCTTCTATAAGTGCATAATTCATTCCTGCATCCCCATATTTTCTACTGTTCATGTGTAGATTGTATACATAAATAAAAAATACATTTATATTTTCAGTAGCTATATTTACAAGTTCAGCAAAATTGTGTTGATTTAGATCAGATACATTCAAGTTTATAGGTTTTATAGAGTGAGAGTAAGGATAATATAGATAAAATCCGTCTTCTATTTCTTCTACATTACTTAGATACATATATAGGTTTATTGGATATAATCCTCCTGCCGATGGATTATTTTTAAGTTTTATATTGTCGTTTCCATATCCATTATTGTCTAAATTCATTTGGGCTGATACTCCCTGTGCATAATATAAAATATTAGACAGCTCTTGCATTGATAATTTATTATTAACATAATTTCTTACACTTCGTCTTAACTTTATAGTTGCACCTAATGATGCTTTTATATTTTTAGGTTTTACAAGTTCAATTGCATCGTCCAGTTCTTCTTCTAGTTCTTTGTTAGCACAAGTAAGTGTTGAACTTTGTCTATAGAAATTTGACAACCCCATCCTAAATCCTAAAGACTCGTTATTAGTCTTGTAATTTAGTAGATATTGTTCAGATAAAAATCTATTTTCTTTAGAATATAAATTTGCTTTTAAAACACTGTCTGGAGTTTTTAATACAGTGCTGTCTGCATAAATAGACATATTAGAATATTGAGTGTTAAATGATATTATATCCATCTCATATGGATGCATATTGCCACTATTTTTTTTCTTAGTTTTGTTTTTAAACATAAAATACACCTCTTTTTATATCACTTTTTGTATCATAAGAAGAGGAGAATTCCTCCTCTTATCTCATTAGATATGTACTATTCCCCTTTTGTAATTAAACTGATATTGATACGCAACAACAGCAACTACAACAGCAGCATGCACCTGGCGCTGCTTGTACTACTTCATCATTGTTACAAGTGTTTTGGATATCTTTTTTGAATTCTAACATAACTTAATTCCCCCTTTTGTAAAATATGTTTTTTAAGTAAATTTTTAACAATTCACTTATGCTAATAATTATAGTATCAATAATCCCCTTTGTAAACAAGAATTTCGACATGCGTCGACATATTGTTCTTTATCTAATTATTTTATATTCAAATATTTCTAAAAATTTCATTTATTTTAAATTTAATAATTATTCCATATTTGTAATAATTTAACAATGAATATATTGCTATAACTTATTTGTGAAATTAGTCTAATTTTGTAAAACAAGTTATGGAAAATTTATTTTTTCATAACTTAGTAACATATCTAACTAAATATTTTCAAAAAAAAATTTTATATTTTTTTTAAAAAAATAATGCTGTAACTGATTTATCAATAAAATATACGCGCACAATAAAAAATGACCTATAAAATAAGTCACTCTAAAACTTAAAAACTGTACATAAATTTTTTTTTAATTTCATGTACAGTTTTAATTCTATTATCAATACTTTTATCAAAGATGTTTCCGATTTTCATACATACATTTGAATCCCATGGATTATATAAAACTATATATCATATTGTTAGTAATATCTAAGAACTACCTATTTGTGGTTTACTTAAATTTTCTAAATCATATATATCATCAAATAATTCTATGAGATTTTCATTTATATTATGGCTTACTACAACAAGAGTAATATCTGGATTTTTAAGTAATTTTTCCTCAATAATATAAGAATTTTTTTTATCTAATGCCGAAGTTCCTTCATCCATTAAAATCACTGATTTTTTATTTAATAGTGCTCTAGCTATGGATATTCTCTGTCTTTGACCTCCAGATAAATTCTTTCCAGCCTCACCAACATTATATTCTAATTTCTCACTATCTATAAAATCATCTAGTGCACTTCCCATTAATGCTTTTTCTAAATCTACCCTAGAATAATCATCTTTATATACAGATATATTGTCTATAACACTTGAATTAAATAAATATACATTTTGGTCTATATATGCAAAATTATTATAAATAGATTTCAAATCATAGTCTCTAATAGCATGATCTCCAATAAACACATTACCGCTAAAATCATTAATATGACCTATTAATATTTTAAGTAATGTAGATTTTCCACATCCACTAGGGCCTACAAGTGCATATTTTTTTCCTTTCTCAAATACCATATTTAAATTATTAAGTACCTGCTTATCTCCATAGTTATAGCTAAGGTTTTCAATAGTTATGTCTTTTTCAAATGAGTCTAATGTTAATAAATCTAATGGTTTTTCTTGTGAATATTTTTTTAGTGAGTCTAATTTTTCAAATACCTTTTTCCCACCACTAAAAGTTACTAAGTCACTAGTCATTGATTTGATAGAGTTAAAACAATTTCCACTCAAGTTACTTACAGCAAGTATTGAACCAATCTCTATTTTTCCTATAGTCACTAAATATATTGCTATAAAATAACATGAAAGTTGGCATATAACATTTAATACCCCTATTATGAAACTAACATTATTTTTTAGATATATAAGTCTAACTCGGCAACTCTCAAGTGAAAAGCTCAATTTGTTTGCTTTTGAATTGAATATATCTAATGAGTTATAAACCTTTAATGTAGAAAAACCAGATAATATATCTTTTATATCTTTTGTAAATACCTCTTGATTTAGAGACTGTTCAAATGATAAGTTAGATATTTTCTTTGTAAACAACTTAGGTGCTGTTATAAGAATAGCCGCTGCTACAATCATAGTTATTGTTATCAAATAGTGAATATTTGTTACCGCTGTTACTACGAATACTAAATTAACTACCTTAAATATTATAGAATATACTGGTTTAAATGCAGTATTTTCAATTTCATTAATATCATTTGTATACCACGATACATAATTACCTGTATCTTTTTTATTGAAGTCTTCATAACTCATACAACCGATAGATTGAGTTACTTGATTTCTTAGATCAGTATTCATTTTTGAAATACATTTAGCCTGTAGATTTCCATAGATTATCTCAAAGGCAGCATATAGCATCCACATAATAAAAACTAAAATAAAAGACTTAAATAATAAATTTAAATTTTTAGATAAAGCCGTATTTAATAGACTACTTAGTGATAAAGCTGCAAGAACTTGGGCTAAACTTGTAAGACATATAAAAATAAGTATAAATAGATTTAACCATTTATACTTTAAAAACATTTTTCTCATATTTTTCCTCCTAAACATGATAAAACCAAGATACGTATAAAAACCGGTCGCATCTTTCATAAAAGTATTGAAATTATCGTATTATACTATATCTAAAATAGTATAATAGTTATTGTCCAATTTCAATAACAATACTAAGAAATAAGTTTTATCTATTTAGAATCTGAAATTATTCTATTTAATTGATTAACACACATTCCGTATTCCTTAGACAAATACATAGCATTCACACCGTTGTATTTACTAACAATTTCTCTATTTCTGCTATTTCTAATAACGCTAGCATAAGTTGGCACATATAAATTTGCCCCTCCATACATTCTTGCTATCTCTAAAAACTTTTCCTCACCTACAATTTCAAATAAAAGTTCTAGCTTATCTCCTATATCTTCTCTTTTTAATTTCATAATATCCCCTCCATAAAATCATCTTTTAAGATAATTTTATAGATAACTAAACAAAGTTTCTAACAAAAAACTTTACCTAATTATTTCCCTAAAAATGTTGTACACTTTTGTTTTAACTACATATACATATCCCCTAGTACTATATAAGTATAAGCAATGCAAAGTTGCTTTTAAAAATTAAAAGGGGGAATTTACAAATGGCAGTAATAACTACTAAAAATCCATCAAGTTTAAAAATGAGGTTCGATTGCGGAAAAAATGACAACGGAAAAGTTATAGTAAAAAGTAAGAGTTTTTCAAATGTACGACCTGATGCTACACACGACAAGGTATACGAAGTTGCAGAAATAATTGCATCACTTCAAGAACATAATTTAATAGAATCACTTAAGATAGACAACTGCACAATATCTAAATAATAAAAAAAATAAAAATAAAAGGAGATAAAAACTATGGAAACTAAAAAAAGATTATTAATGACTTTTAAAACTAACAATGATAAAAAGGTGTCTATATCAATAGATAACCCAAGAACTGACTTAGGTGAAGATGAAATAAAAACTGCTATGGATGTTATCCTAGCTAGCGATATATTTGTACCTGATGGTTCAGCTTTAGTTGAATTGGTTGGAGCAAAAATTGTTCAAACTGATACTAACAACTATGATTTAGTTATATAGTAGGATTTGTATATGGACTTACAAACTCTAATAGCTAATGTGGGATTTCCTATTGCTATATCAATGTATTTGTTGGTAAGAATAGAAGGAAAACTATCAAGTCTAACAGATAGTATAAATGAATTATCCAAAAACATCCTACATATTAAGTAATATAAAGAGGAACTGAATTTTTCAGTTCCTCTTTGCATTCTTTAATATATTTTTAACTTGAGTTACGCTAATTCCAAACTCTCTAGCTAAGTACTTGTGATTGTATCCATTGTATAATTTTTCAATTTGTCTATTCCTACTCGGTCTTAATATACTATTTTTGCACGGAAAGTATAATCTCTCTCCTCCAAATTTTTCACAAAACTCTATAAATAAATTCATCCCCATAAAATCTATTATCGCTATTAAGTCCTCATCAACGTCTTCTAATCTAAAATCTAAATCCAAATTAACTCCTCCTAGTATTTAATTTCTTGAAAATGAAGTCTTGGTCCATTGTACCAATAGTGTCTATAAGTAGTTTCCCCATCTCTACATTTTGCAATTATCAAATCAAGCAGTTTAATTCCTTCATTTTTCATTTGCATTACTCTAAATTTATCAAGTTTGGTTTTATCTATTGCTTTTTCAAAGTCATTTCCTAAAGGCTGATGAATATATACAACATTATTGCTATCGTGAAATATTGCTTTACTATCTCTCATTGGTCTTTCTCCAAATGGTCTTAGATCTTTCATTTCATCATTTAATTGGCTAAGTTGGATTACTGGAATTTCAAAATCTAATGTTATGTTTTTTAGTTCCCTAGACAAAGTGGCTACTTCTCTTTCTCTATTGTTTAGCTTTTCTTCTATAGTTAATAACTGTACATAATCTACTATCACTAAGTCTGGTTTTATTTCTCTAATTCTTTTTTTAATTCCACCAACTGTACTTATTTTATCATTTATATAAATCAAATTTTTGTTGGTAACCTCATTTATATAATCTATAATTGGTTTCCAATCGTTCTCTTCTAAGTTTTTGTATTTCATTTTATTGCTGCTTATCCCTGTTTTTTTAGTTATATTTCTCATAAACACTTGTACGTTACTCATCTCTCTACTTATAAATAATACCCTTTTGTTTTGTGATACAGCATTTAACATTATTTGAAGTGCTAGAGCTGTTTTTCCAACTCCACTTCTAGCTGCAATGGTTGTAAGTTCCCCTTTGTACAATCCACCAATAATATCATCTAAAATTTCTATTCCAAATTTAAACCCTATTTCTGTATCATTTTCTAAATAATCTAGTGTTTTGCTTGCTATTTCTAATATAGAATCGTCATATTCTATTTTTTCTTTGAGTAATTTATCTATACAACTTTCAAATTGATGAAGAACTGATGATATGTTTTTTCCTTCGTTTAAGTTACAAGAAAAGTCTATGGAAAGTTTAGTTAATGTATTTCGTATATATGTATCTTTTAAAATTTCAATGTGGCTATCAATAGCGTAACCTTGACTTATAGAGCATATTTGTGTTAAATATCTTAAATAACTATTTTGCTCTTCTTTTTTTATTTTGCTAAGTATTGAAGGTATATCAACACTTTTGTTTTGTTTGTTTAAATTTTTCATAATGTTAAGTATTTCTATGTGTTGTTTTGTAGTAAAGATTTTTTCATTTACGTCCTCAAGCTTGCATGAAAGCTTTGGCTCTACAATTATACTTCCTAAGATAGATTGTTCTACATGAGTGGCACTAAGATTTTCCATAAATATTATCCCCTTGTTTCTAATAATTAAAGTTTATTTCGTAAGGCTCTATTTCCTCTAATTTTTCATCATTAACTACACTTTTCTCGTTTAAGTATCCCTCAAATTTACTGCTAAATAATGTTTCTGGTCTTATAAATTTTTCCATTTCACTGTTTAACCATTGACTGCACTTTATATCTATTACTTTGTAAAAATCCTCCTCTACAAATCCTTCGTCAAGGCGTGCATTTATAACGGTTTTAGTTTTTTTGGTGTTGCTTTTAAATCTTTTATTTGATTTGTTGTTTAAATAATCTATCACTCTAGTGTAGATATTATTTAATTCTTTTTTTGTATTCTCTCTTTTAGATGTCCCATGTTTTGAATCTTTTAATGTCTTTTCTTTTGGATAGTTTATACTACTTAAATCCTTGAAATCACTTATTTTAAATGTCCCATCTACTGTCTTATATATTGGCTCATTTAATGGCGTGTTAGTTTGCATAATTTTACCTTCTCTTTCTGTTATATATTTGTATATAGACGAACCCCTTCCAAGAGTTGATTTTTTTACTATATCTATTACCCCTATGTTTACAAATTCATCCATCATTCTGCTAATAGTACTCTTTGATAAATTCAAGTCTTTTGCTGCACTTCTTGAAGTTATTTCAAAATATCCCTTTGGTAGGCTTCCATTCATTTTGTTGAAGTTTACTTTTTTCATTATGTAGTGATTTAAAATTATTTTGTTGCCTTCATTTTTACAGTCAAAGCTTAAAATGTCTTTATTCATTTTATGAAAACTATAAGCCATGATTTTAATCCCCCTAGTTTGTTTTTATTCGAACAATATTTCGAACTATGTTCTCTTTATAGTTTAAGTTTAATATGTTTAAGTTGATTTAGCAACATATTTTTGATATTTTATTTTATTTTTTACAACCATATGTTCTGTTTTTGTTTTGTTAATGAGATAATTTTAATCTTATAAATACTTTCTTATAATAAAAAAATGGAGAGCATTGCCCTCCATCTACAGTTTATTGATAATTACTTAAAAATATCCATTTTTAATACCTTCTTTGTACTTATTATCTCTATCTACTCTATTATAAGCAGTATCTTTAAACTCATTAAGTTTATTAATATCAAAGAAATTCTCCTTAATACCATTCCCACCACTAATAGATATAATATCACAATATTTCACTTCATCGGAATCTGATAGCTCTACATAATAATACTTAAGCTCATCCTTAATATTTCTCATGTACTCTCTTACTCTTGGAATATAGTACTTAAAATTATGTTTATCTAAAAATTCTACAGCTTCATCTCTGCTCTCAAAAGTATATGTCTTCATAAGTATCTCCTTTTCAAATTATGTATATATTTTGCTAAATTCTATAAGTTTATATACTCATTATCTCTTCTTTTAAATAATGATTAAACATATAAAAAACACTCATACCTTTAAATATGAGTGTTTTTAGAAATATAATAAAATTATGAATTATATTTTACTGTCAGATAATACTTTCTCATAACAATAAAAAGGCGCTTCTTTACCTAAAAAACTCATTTCTCCAACAAGTACATAATTAAACTTTTTGAATAATGAATTCATTTTTATATTTATAGAATAAGTATCTGTTTTTAAGTAATTAACTCCATTTTTTATTGCTAACTCTTCAGCAAAATTCATTAGTTTTACTCCTACTCCTCTATTCCTAAACTTACTATTAACTGCCATTCTATGAACTACTATACATTTATCATTAGATGACCATTCCAAACCATCATATTCCTTTGGTTGTATATAATTGACACATATAAGACCTAATAGATCATCTCCTTCACTCTCAACATATAAGTCACCTAGTTCAATATCTTCTACAAAATCTTTAGTTTGTGGATAGTTTTCGTCCCATTGAGTATTGTTATAAGATTTCATTTCTTCAACTGTTGTATTTATTATTTCCATTATCTGTTCTATATCATATAAATTAGCTTTACGTATCATCTATCTATCTCCTTTATTCTTTGTATTTATCCAATCTAACTCTATATTTTTACGCATTTTTCTCATCAGTTCTAATGCTAAATCTTTATCTTCTTCACTAAATCCATCAAAACAAACATCTATACTTCTATTTTCTTCTTCGATTATATGGACATATATCTCCAAACCCTTTGCAGTTGGCATTAGGTTATAGGCTCTTTTATCTAATTTATCACATTCTTTGTATACATAACCTAAGTCAATCAACTTACTTACAGCTTTAGTTGTAGTTGTTTTATCTACCTTAAGCATATTAGATAACTCTATAAAGTTAATTCTAGGATTTTCACATATACGAGTTAAAAAAACAAATTGTCCTTTTTGTAAATTAAACTCTTTATACTTTACATCACTTATGTGGTGTATTGCTCTTGATAAAATGCCTAATTCTCTCAACACATCACTTTTTAATTTATCGATATTTATTCCTCCTTTTCCAACATATTAGTTGAACATTCAACTATATTTTTATATTACAATATTTTAGTTGAAAGTTCAACTACTTTTATAGTTTTATGTATGCATATTAAAAGCACTCATACCTTTAAATATGAGTGTTTTTAGAAATATAATTTTCAATTTTAATCTGAAAATAATTTTTGATTAATAGTTTTATCTAATATTTTTCTAAAGATTCTAACACCAATTACTAATATAATAGAAGCTACTATTAGATTTGTTTGGTTATTTGTTAAGTTGTTATTAATTAATTCAATAACTAAAAAATAATAGCATAGCGATGTAAACACAAAATAATTGCAGTTTATCAATATATTTACAAGCTTTTGAATATGTCCATGGTCATATCTATTTTTAGATATAACTAAAGATTTACTTAAGTCCTTTATAGATATCATAAAATCTGTCAATCCGTATTTTACTAATATACACACTGTTAGGCTTATTATGTATGGTATGCTGTACATAAAAGTTAATACTAAAGATATAACTAATATAGATAAAAAAACCATAGTATTGGTTATAGTTTTAATAATTTTTTTACCAAATAAAGCTACTAATCCAATGCCTAGTATTAATTCCATAATAAAATTCCTTTCCTGCTAATACTTATAATAATTCCTTCAATACTTTTATTCTAACATAAATTGTTAGCTTAATTGAAATTATCTCCTTAATACAAAAAATTATGCTTAACTAAACTCTTTATCAATATTGCTTACACTAATTTATTTGCTTACAAGCAGTGATTTATGCATATAGACTTTATAAGAATAATACTTTTAATTGCAAGTTCATATTTACTTAAAAATCATAAAAATAAAAATTGAATATATTGGTTAGTAAAACTTTTATTAGGGAATATATAATAATATAAATTTCCCTAAGGAGTTGATATTATGAGAAAGCTTGCAACTTTTGCAGGTGGATGCTTTTGGTGTATGGTAAAGCCTTTTGATAAATATGATGGTGTAGAAAATGTTGTATCAGGATATACAGGAGGTGAAACTCCAAATCCGACTTATGAAGAAGTTTGTACAGATAAAACAGGCCATATAGAATCAATACAAATAACTTATGACAATGAAGTAATAAGCTATAAACAACTTTTAGATATATTTTGGAGTCAAATTGACCCAACTGATGAAGAAGGACAGTTTAATGATAGAGGTCATAAATATAAAAGTGCAATATTTTATCATGATGAAGAACAAAAGAATATGGCTATAAATTCAAAAGAGGAATTACAAAAAAGTGGAATTTATATAAAGCCAATAGCTACAATGATAATACCTGCCACAACATTTTATGAAGCTGAGGAATATCATCAAGGATATTACAAAAAGAATAAAGAACACTATGATAGATATTATAAGGGAAGCGGTAGATTTGAATTTGTAAAACGAAATTGGGCTAAGAAAAATTTAACTGATTTACAATTTCAAGTAACTCAAAATAATATGACAGAAAAACCTTTTGAAAATGAGTATAATAATAATAAAGAAGAAGGAATATATGTTGATATTATAAGTGGAGAAGTGCTATTTTCATCAAAAGATAAGTTTGATTCAGGATGTGGATGGCCAAGTTTTACTAAAGCAATAGATAGTGAAAATGTAATAGGTAGATATGATTACTCTCATGGAATGAAAAGGGTAGAAGTTAGAAGTAAAGAAGGAGACAATCATCTAGGTCATGTATTTGAAGATGGACCTATTAAGCTAGGTGGTATAAGATTTTGTATAAACTCATCATCATTAAGATTTATACAAAGAGATAAAATGAAAGAAAATGGTTATGGTGAATATGAGTATTTATTTAAATAATTAGCATAGAGTTTTTTAATAAAAGCATGTATATAAACTAATGAAAAAGTTTATCTACATGCTTTTTATTTAATATATCTACATACCTATAAACATTAGTCCCAAGGATATAATTACCCCTGAATACAATAAGTCTACTATGCAAAATCCCATAATATCCTTTGCTCCAAGCCCTGCTATTCCTAATGCTGGTAAAGCCCAAAATGGTTGTATCATATT
Organism: Romboutsia sedimentorum; assembly: GCF_030131845.1. GTDB lineage: Bacteria > Bacillota > Clostridia > Peptostreptococcales > Peptostreptococcaceae > Romboutsia_D > Romboutsia_D sedimentorum. Next base: position 373,028 of record NZ_JASKYM010000001.1, read on the forward strand.
AGTCCATGCATCACCCCAAGCTATTGACATTGCAGTCTTTGCAGGGTCAACACCTAGTGCCGCTCCAGCTGGCATCATTATAGGAGCTTGAACTGCCCATTGTCCACCACCTGATGGTATGAAAAAGTTTACTATTCCAGCACTTAAAAATGAGAACATTGGGAATGTAAATTCATTTGCTATTGCTACAAAGAAATTTGATATTAATATTGCTAATGATACTCCTTGTGCATTTACACCTGTCATCATTCCTATTATACCTGCATAAAACGGAAACTGTAACATTATAGGTCCAGCACCCTTAGCAGCACCACTTAGTGCATGTAAAAATCTCTTTGGAGTTTTATGAAGTAAAATTGATAAAAATAAGAATATAAAGTTTACTATATCAAGGTTTAAGTCAAATCCATTGTTTATAAAAAAGTATATTATATAAGAAAATCCCATTAAAGATATTATTGCAGTAATAATTTTACTATTTTCTAGCTTGTCTGCTGGAGTCATTTGTTCTCTTGGCATCTCTACAAACATGTTATCATCTATTAATAATTTCTTATCTATTACAACTACTTTGTCACTTGCAGGGTGCATTGCTTTGTTTAATAATGGTAGTGTCAATACTAATACTGAAACTATTACAATATTTGATAATGAAAATATTGTGTCACTTGTTGGAACTCCTTGTGCTCCTATTACACCTGCCGTAGCACTTACGACTACATCTCCACCACTTGCTATTGTAAGTGGTATAGAACCCGATAATCCTGCATGCCACAATAAAAATCCTGAATAAGCTGAAGCTATCAATAACCTATAATCAACACCTTCAACTTCTTTTGCTAGTTCTTTTGCAAATATAGCACCAATAACTAATCCAAATCCCCAGTTTATTAGACAAGCTAATGAAGATATAAAAGTTACCATTAATATCGCTTTAGTTGGTGTTTTGGGTATTTTTGCTAATCTAGTTAGTACTTTTTTAAAAGATGGAGCACTTGCTAGAGTATGACCTAATACTAATACTAATGCCATTTGCATAGCAAATGCTAGCAAACTCCAAAATCCTCCACTCCAATGAACTACCATATCCATTGGTCCTTGTCCTGTAAATATGATTCCTGATATGAATATTACTATTGTTATTATTATGCAAAATAAAAAAGGATCTGGTAAATAGTTTTGAACTAAATTAACACACCCATTAGTGAATTTTTTAAACATAACATCCCCTCCTACATAGTTTTTAACTGTAAAAAAATATATCTTTTTCTATATATCTATGAGAATTTTATAAATATATTACTTAGAATAATATAGGTTCTAATATAGGTTTGTTAATTAGTTATCAAAGCGTTATATAGTTATATCTACATTTTCACTATTTAATCATTGCTAACTTTTTCAACTTTGATTTTGCAATAATGTAGCAACTAACTCCTATATTAATTCTTTCTCCCCAAAGTGTTAGAAAAACATATTCCGTCGTAACAAACATAGAAAATCCCCATTGTATTACTGCTATTGTGGTTTCTTTTCTTAGTTTTTTTATCTGTACATAATAAGTATCATTATCATCAAATTCTGTTATATCAACCCAACGTTTTCTCAATTTAATAAAAATATAATACGTATTAAATTGCTGAATAAAAAATAAAACTAAGGATGGGTTGTATTTTTGATTTTCGATTAAATCTATAGTTTTATATTATTCATAATTTTACCTTTTTAAAAGTCATATATATGTGACTTTAATAGTAATTTTACTATTAGAAAGTATGTATGTCAACTATATGTGACATAAAATATAAAGAATAGATTTATCAGACTAATTTAAAATTGTAAAATTATAGAATAATGTATATAATATAAGCAAAGTTTTTAATTGTTGTAATTTGGTAATTAAAGTATTATTGGAGGTGATACAAATGAAGTTAATTTCATATGTAAGTTTATGTTTTGGTATATTATTGATTGGAATTGAATCTATTTTTAAATATAATGATATGTTAGGATATACAGTGACAACAATAGGACTATCATCAATTTTAGTGGCAATATTTCTAAACAAAAATATAAGAAAATTTTTTGGAAATTTATTTGAAATTTTCTTTTAGTGAATATTCCTAAGTATTATTGTATACATACTTGTTTATATATTTTTGGTTCCGATAATAGCACTTCTACATGAGTTATCTCATGCTTTTGTAGCATTATGTTTTTCAACAGATTATATTAAATGCTTTACTAAATTATTCATTGTGTACATTTTTATCAACTATTATTCCTATGAACTATCCTTTTGCACAATATGCAAATATACATAGTGACGGATATAATGTTATCCTAGAATTAAAAAAGCTTAAATATAATAAGTAATGGCTATGTTTTGATACTGTCTTGCAAATTGGAAGTATATATTCTTATTTCTTTCTATATTTTCCTTCAATTTTTATTGTATAGACAGCCATTACTATAATAAGTTCGAAAATAACGCCTACCAATGTAATTATTATAAGGGGAGAGTTTTGTTCTCCTAATAATGGTATTCCTAATAATATCAAGAAAAAACCAAATGCACACCATAGCTTACCTAAGGCTTTGTTGTAGGCTTTTATATTTTTATCTTCTATTAGAGGTTTTTTTCCATTTGTCCAAAAACCACAAGCGACTTCTTTTTTAGATTTAATACAGTAAATTCCTTCCCCAATAAATAACATTCCACATAGTGCCCATATTATAAACCCCATTGTTTCGCCCCCCTTTATCTCGTATTATATATCAATTGTGTACTTATTTTTATTATAGCATTCTCTTAGCTCGTTTATTACCATTTGCATAAACTGTAGTGTTCTTAATTTGGTTTACTATTCAAAATCCCATAATATCTTTTAAAGTCTTTCTATTCCTAATGCTAGTAGAGTACCTAGTGCATATAAAAGTCTATTTGTAGTTTTTTGAATATACCACTGACAATAATATTTGTGTTAAAAAATGGTATAATAAGATTGAAAATTTTTATATTTTATTTAGAGGAGGATTTATGAACAAGAATAGTAATAAAAAAATGTTGATAATTAGTGCATTGATAATAATACCATTGTCAATATATAACATTGTAAGGATATTTTCTAATGCTTCTGTTGGTGTATTTGGATACATAAGTTATGTTGCTAATGCATTAGCAATCATTTGTTTCTTATTTAATTTGAAAAAACATATTAAAATCAAACAAGAAACTACATAAAAAATACCAAAAAGTAAGCATAACTATCATAAAAGGGGGATACCATGAAAAAAAACTTTTTACCTAACTTAGCATTAGTAATTTCACTAATTTCAATGATATTAGTTGCTCTAAAGTTATTAGGTCTAATTCAAATACCAATAGTAGTTATAAATTTATTATTCATAACTCTTTTAAGTATTATGACATGGATAAATTATAAGAATAATAGAAAACTACAAATGTTTATAGGTATTTTAATGATATTAGTATTTGTTGGATTAATTTTTTAAATTTAAATATACCGCCAGCAGATGTCTCATCTACTGACGGTATATAAGTTTATTTTTTAATTCTATAAAAAATCCCAACTATTATCATTAATGCTCCTGCAATTAATAAATACTTCTTATATAAAATATCGCCTTTCATCATGGAAAATAAATAAAACTTTCCTAAGTATTGTTTCCCTGATCCGTAACATAAAATATAATATAATATAGGAACCATATATCCTACCGCTATATTATCAACTATAACATCACCTCCCACATAGTTTTTAACCGTAAAAACCTAAAGTCATTATAATTTTAGGTCTCTACAGCTATAAAAAAAATATATCTTTTTCTATCTGCCTACGAGCATTTTGTGAATATATTACCAATAATAATATATATTCTAATATGTAATTGTTGATTGGTTGGTTGTCAAATCATTATATAGCTATATCTTCATTTTCACTATTTAATCATTGCTAACCTTTTTAAATTTTGATTTTGCAATAAGATAACAACTAGCTCCGAATAAAGTAGTTGCACAAATCAATACAAAAATTTGAAATAATTCTATCTCCCCAAAGTGTCGGAAAAATATATCCCATCATAACAAACATAATTTATATCAACTATATATTACATATTTTTCCAAATTATTGTTAATTATGTTACAATAAATGTTATAAATAACTGTAATTTAATTGGAAATGATAAAATTTTATAAAGAAAGGAATGGATATTTTATGATAAGAATATCAAGGCAAGAAAGATATTTTGATTCTTTAAGAAGTTATAAAATTTATATTGATGATATATATTGTGGTGATATAAGAAATGGTGAAATTAAAGAATTTGATATTGAGAATGGAGAACACTTAATTTATCTTAAAATTGATTGGTGTAGAAGTAAAAAATCAAACTTCGTTGTTAACAATAATGAGTTATTAGAATTTAATTGTGGTAATTCAATGAATGGATTAAAATGTTTATTTAGTCTTATTTACGTCACCTTCTTAAAAAACTCTTACTTATTTATACAACCAAATAATAATATATAAAAATATGAATATATTAAAATCAAACAAGAAACTACATAAAAAATACCAAAAAATAAGAATAACTATCATAAAAGGAGTACTACAGTGAAAAAAAAGATATCTGATGAATACTCATTAGAAGAAATCGAAAAAATACTGAAACCAAAGCTTAGTTTGTATGTTTGTTGGGGACTTATATATATAGCACCTTACCTTCATTTATTTAGAATAATAATTGATAAAAGCTATGATGAGTTGCTTAAAGTAGTTATTTTTACTGGGATAAGTTTGCCTCTATTCACGTTAAACTGTGTTTGGTATATTAATAAATTAAAACAATATAAAATTCTTTCAAAAAAACTTTATGATGAAATGTCAAACTTATCTAAACTTTGATTGTTTCTATAAAAAATATAGTAAAATCAATGGGTTTAACTTATAGAGTTTTAATTTTTTAGTTCATAAATTGTTGTATATGTTTTTGAACCATATATTAATTGCTTGATTGATTTAGTAAAAAAACTAAAATCGCTAAACACATTGGAAATGCTTGATAAAATCGCCTTAACGGGTAAAATCCGCATTTTTAGGACGCTACCCCTATGATGAACTTGAATAATTATCAATAATAGGAGGAATGGATGCGAATGCTATTACAAATGCGAACTCAAATGTAGTCGTTGCATCTATAGCTTATACTACATATGAACTTACACAATTAACTGTTGCACTATCAGCAGTGTCTGTAGCTGCTAGTAAACTATACAGCTGTACTAAAAATAAGGTAACTTGTAAGAGAAGATAATATTTAAATTTAGTCGTAATATTAAAAAGTGAATTATATAAACTATTATTATAGCATATGTAAATTTATTATATTATTTACTTTTTGATATTATAAAAAGTATATATGAAAATATATTATCAAAAGGCAGAAAAGACTATACTTTTGATTTAATCATAGTTACTCCAAGTGCTGTTGCATTAATAGTATTTTACGTAGGTGTAATTATTATGCAACTTTAAAATCATTAGTTAAGAATGTTGAAAATTTATAGTAATAAGGAAGGAAGAATTAAAGTGAGTATTAAAATTAAAAGATGCATTTTTTCAATAATGCTAATTTGTGCAATTTTTGTGAGCTTTATGTTAAAATCAGAAAAAGGATTTGAAATTTCTATTATGATAGTACTTACGCCATTAGCTTTAGCTTTTGTACTTGATTTAATGCAAACAGCTTCTAAAAGTGAAGTATCAAATGCATATGGCGACTTAACACCTAGTGAAAAGTTAGGATCGATTATAAATATATTTCTAATTTGTATTTGGGTAATCGGTCAATTATATTGCTTGATTTAAAAATATAGAAATAAAAATAAGATTGGATGATAACGTAATGAATGAATTATTAAAAATAAATAATTTATCTAAAAGTTATGGAAATTAAATAATTTTAGATAATATAAATATAACCATTGAAAAAGGTGATATATATGGATTAGATCCTATTGGAATACGAGAGATTTGAAAATTGTTATTAGAGTTACAGTAAAACGGAGTTACAGTGTTTTTATCAAGCCATATTTTAGATGAAATGGCGAAGGTTGCTACTAAATTTGCGTTTATAGATAATGGCAGAATTATAAAGGAATTGTGTCAAGAAGAAATCGATAATCTACGTAAAAAATATGTTAAGATTAAGGTGAAGAATTATGATATTACAATAAAAGCCAGCAAATACTTTGCTGGCTTTTATTGTATAATTATTTTTTACTTCTATAAAAAATTCCAACTATTATCATTAATGCTCCTGCAATTAATAAATATTTCTTATCTGAAATATCGCCTTTCATCATTGAAAACAAATAAAACTTTCCTAAATATTTTTTCCCTGATCCGTAGCATAAAATATAATATAACATAGGAACCATATATCCTACCGCTATATTATCAACTATAGAATATGACAAGATACCTAATCCTCCAAGAAAAATACACGTTGACATAGTTCCATAAAAATATGGTAAAAAATCAAATATGCAGTTCCCACTCTTAAGATAAGCTAAAAATCCTAACACTATAATTACTAAAAACATTATTGCTTGTGCAATTCTTATTAAATAATTTATAGCTATAGATTCTTTTTTAGATTTTATCAAATATTTTATATCCTCATCTTCTTCTGGCATAAATATTGGAACTAATACTATTATCCCTAATAAGGATATATACACATCTAATATCTTAGCAGTATTTACACTATCTAAATTTTTCACACCCATAATTAATGGTGTTACTAAACACAAACAAATTCCAACTATCATATGAGGAAATAAATTAAACTTTAAATTTACTTTAGCTATTTTTAAATATCGTTCCATTTAAATTTAATTTCCCCTTTCTTTTTCTATCATACACAAATATAGTTATAACTATTAATACTACTGCAAATATAGTATATAAAGCTCTATTTATGACAAGTTCATTAAAAACTTCTTTATATATACCATAATCCCCGAAAGAATTAAATCTAGGAATTAATTTCATACCTACATTCCCAACTAAATTAACACCACTACTTAACATAGTTAAAAACCACCATATTGCTTGAACTAAAATTGCAATTGGTCCACTTGTCAGTTCTGTTAAGAAAAATCCCATTGAAACTGTAACTAATACAGTCGGCATAAGCCATCCAAATATAGCTTTTATAAAAGCAAAATAGTCTGCACTTATTCCGTTACTACTTGCACAGTAAATTGATTGTAGAGTTGGCGTAATACTAATTAAAATTAAAGGAATTATTATCATAGCTATAATTGCTAAATATCTTGATAATATAATTGTAGCTGATGAACACTGCTTAGAAAAAATCACTTGCTGTGCCTTTGCTCTCTTATCTTTTGATACTCTAGTTACTGCTAAAAATACTGGAAGTATAGCTAATACAATTCCCATATAATCACTAAATATTCTTGCACAAGCTCTTGATATCTTATCATTATTTATAATACTTTCATAATCTTTAAGCGCCTCATCATAAGTCATCTCAACGCTTGCATTTAGATATAAATGTTTAGGATTAAAATAAAAACTTGATCCACCTAAAATATTATCTATTTCACCTATGTATTTTGAAAATTCTTCAAACGTAATATTATCTTTAACCTTTATAAACTCAACTTCTGGAACATACTTAGTATTAGTATGGTAACTTTTAAATTTCTTTATTAGTTGAGCTTCTTTTATACCTGTTATATCTTCTAAAATTTTATAAACTTTAGATATTTCATCATCATTAAGTTTTACTTCTTTATAAAATGTTAAAGGATATGTTATGTATGAATTTGAACTAAATTCATATGCTAGTCTATCAACAGTAGACTGCATTATTATATTTTTATCATCACTATATTTAGACCCATAACTTTCCTGATTAGGCATAGGTTTTGGTATCCCTCCAAAGCTTCCCATTTGAGTAACAAAGAACATAATTATACAAGCTAAGAATATATAATAAGTGATACTTTTTAGTGTTTCCTTACACTCTTTCAAAAATAAAGTCTTAAACATTATCTCATCCCCCCACTTGTATTCATAAGATACATATATGCATCTTCAACATTTGGAAGTGTTTCTTCTGCTCCCTCAAACAAATCAGATTTATTCTTAGCAATAAATCTTACATTAGCATCTGTAGACATCATAAGCACATTAGTCACTATATATTTTTTCTTGACATCTTCAATTTCAGCTCTTGAAATTTTCGCTTCATATATATTGCCATTAGCTTTATCTAAAAGATCTATAACACTACCTTTAAATATTATTTTACCCTCATCCATTACTGCAATATTTTCACAAGTAGATTCTATATCTCCAACTATATGAGTTGATAATATAACTATTCTATCTTCTGCTATTTCAGAAAGTAGATTACGAAAACGAACTCTTTCTTCTGGGTCTAATCCAGCTGTAGGCTCATCTACTATTAGTACCTTAGGATTATGAAGTATAGCTTGTGCAATCCCAAGTCTTCTTCTCATCCCCCCTGACATGGCTTTTACCTTAGTTTTCATATTGTTATTTAAATTAACTTTAGACAACATCTGTGGTATTCTTTCTTTTCTAGATTTTTTATCTAAGCCTGATAGCACCCCTAAATAGTCCATAGCTTCATAAGCTGACATATTGCTATACATTGAAAAGTCTTGCGGTAAGTATCCTATCATTTCCCTTATCTTGCTACCTTCATTTACGCTTATTCCACATACAGTAATGTTGCCTGAGCTTAAAGAAAGTAGCGTTGCTATTGATTTCATTAATGTAGTTTTTCCTGCCCCATTTCTTCCGAGTAAACCAAACATTCCTTTTTCTATCTCTAAATTGATATTATTTAATGCTTGTTTTTTACCGTAAAATTTACTTACATCTTTTAAAATAATTTTTGTCTCCATAACTTTCTCCCATCCTTTATTTTCTAATACAAGTAAATTTTAACTAATAATTATCTATTTTTTATCTACAAAAAAACTTGCACATATAATAGCCCCACCATTTGTGCTATTATTTAAGGATAGTTTTCCTCCATGTTTTTCACATAATGACTTACATATTGTAAGCCCTATACCAAAGTGACCATCTATACCAGCCCTACTGCTATAATAAGGATTTGATGCAAAATATAATTCCTTCTTTGAAAAACCTTTCCCGTTATCTCTTATATAAATATATAAAACATCATTTTCCCATTCTGAAATAATATCAATCTTATCTTTTGTAAATGATAAAGCATTAGACAATAAATTATCTACAACTTGCAAAATAATACTTTCATCAAAATATCCTTTGTCCTTTTTTAATTTGTTGTATATATTAATTTCAATATCCTTACTTTGGGTAATTCCATCTATATTTTCTTTTATATTTTTTTCTAATAAATTAAATTCTGTAAGCTTTTGATTTACTTCTATCTCTCCTATATCTTGAATATCTTTCATAGTTTCTGAAAAGTTTTTTAATCTTGTTAATTGAGACTGTATTAATGTAAGATTTTCTAATAATTTTTCTTCTGTTATTTTGCCTTGTGGATAATACTTAAGTAAGATCTCTGTATATCCCTGGATAACAGTAAGAGGCGTTCTAATATCATGGGCAAAAGCTGAATTTAATTGTCTTTGTCCCTCCATGATGCTCCACATATTTTCATTATTAACAATAAGCTGTATTCTCATTTTATCAAAAGCTTCACATATTTCACCTAGCTCATCTCCACTATTGTAAGCACATGAGAAACTCAAATCATTACGGCTTATCTTCTTAGCCTCTTCTTTTAAAATATCTATAGGAACTTTAATTTTGTTTTTATAAAACATATTAGAAGTAATTATTATCGCAATTATAGAATAAATAACTATCGAATACTCTTTAATAATGCTTGATCCATATAAAATAACTTTATCTATTAGTTCTAACTTAACAAGTGACTCAATGTTTGTGTAACTTTTTATATCAAGTGAATATTTTGCATATACGAGTTCTTTCCACCCATCGCAAAAAACTGTGGTTGATATATATAAAACTATTACAGCTATAATAGCTATACATATGTATAAGCTCATGGTTTTTCTTAATGACTGTGCCTTTATTTTCTCTTTTAATTTTAATAACTGCTCATCTATCCAATCCATTTATATCCGACTCCCCAAACTGTTTCTATAATTTTATCATCAGCATGCTTAGTAATCTTCGTGCGTATCCTTCTTATATGTTCAGTAATAATACTGCTATCTCCATCTTTATCAAAGCCCCAAAGTTTTTCATAAATATTTTCCTTAGAAAAAATTTGTCCACTATTCATACTCAAAATTTCTAAAATATCAAATTCTGTCTTAGTAAAGTTTATTTCATTATCTCTACAGAAAGCTTTTCTATCAGAATAATTAATAACTATTTCTTTTGTAAATTTCACTTTTTCTTTTGTAAATCTACGTTCTTCACGCCTTAAATGAGCTTTAACTCTAGCATTTAATTCATCTATACTAAATGGTTTTAGAATATAATCATCTCCACCTACCATAAACCCTTTTACTCTATCACTTTCTTCAACTTTTGCTGTTAAAAATAAAATTGGGCAACTAACAAAATTTCTTATTTTAGTGCATAATTCTATCCCATCCATTTCGGGCATATTCACATCTAGTAATATAATATCTGGATTTACATCTACCTTCTTTAAAGCGTCTTTCCCATCATAAGCTGTATAAACTAAAAAATCTTCAAGTTCAAAAAAATCCTTCAAAAGTGATACAATACTAACTTCATCATCTATAACAAGTATTTTATATTTCATTTACTATACCCCTAATCAATATTATTTTTATATAATAATTAAAAATCAAAATTTTAACATATATAGTAAATTTTAACATATATTTCTCTATAATTTCACTATTGCTCTACATATCATAAATATGTTCTTAATAAGCGCATAAAAATAACTCTACCTTAGTTGTTGTACTATATACACTAAGATAGAGCTATAATTTATTTATTTATTATTTTTACTAATTCTTTAAGTTTATCTTCATCAACTTCCCCAAAAGGATTGTTATCAACTCTTATCGCTGTTCCAAAATGGAAATCTGTAGCATTAGTTGTATCTTTAACTTCTTCTATATTATTAAATCCAAGGCCTCCACCTAAAAGAATGTTTATATGCTCAGATTTATTAATCATCTCTTTAATAATTTTCGAATTATCTTTTATCTTTCCTTTTCCACCTGCTGTTAATATGTTTGTTATACTTTTGTATTTGTTAAGTATATTTAAACTATCTAAAACATTAGTTTCATCTATTGCTTTATGAAAAGTTACATCTAGCCCCATGCATTTATCTAAAAGTCTTTTCAAACTTTTTTCATCTATGTTGTTGTTAATATCAAGGCTTCCAAATACAACACCATTAGCTCCAAGGCTTTTAACTATTTCTATATCTTTTTCCATTATAGCTATATCTTCTTCACTATAAACAAAGCTTTTTGCATGATGTCTTATCATAACGTTTACAGGTATGTTAACACTTTTAACCACGCTCTCTATAAGTCCAAAACTTGGTGTAAGTCCACCTTCAGTTAATGCACTTACAAGTTCTATTCTATCTGCCCCACATCTTTGTATAGCTTTTGCATCTTCTACGCTCATTCCTATTATCTCTATCATGTCTGCTCCTTAGTTTTATGTATATTTATTGTTAGCATATGTATTTTGACTAATTAATATTGTTGATTATTTACACCTCTACATTTATTAAACTTATGTAGATGAATTTCAGTTAAAACTATAGGTCCACATAAAATCAGTATTCTTGCTATGGTATAAACTAAATTTGGAAGTTTAAAATCTATTAAATTCGTTAATACAATGAAACTTATAGAAAATATTAAAGACATTTTACAAGCCTTATAAATATAGAGATTTGCTTCTTCCCAAGTTTCTTTATCTTTCATTGCACAACCAATTTTATAACCTGCGTGTATATTTGGATATTGTTTATAATCATCATGTAAATACTTACAAATTGAACCCACAAAATACATAAATACCCCTAAAAAAATCGTTAACATTTACAATTTGCCCCCCTATAATTAGATTGATAATATATAAAATTTCAAACTAATTTATAACAATTGCATACTTTTGAATATATTATATATCTGATTGGATTATATTGCAAATACTAAACAGAAACACAAAAATACTCAACTAATTTGTAGGTATTAATCTTTAGCCAATAAAAAATGACCTATAAATAGGTCTCTTCTAAAATCAAAACTGTATATAAAAAATTTATTTTAATTTCATATACAGTTTTGATTGTATACTAAGCTTGTTTGTATATTAAATGTTTTTTAAATTTAATTTTAAATCTTACTAATAAAACTATATAAACTACCAAAGAAATTATTCCTACATATGAAATACCATTAAAAACACTACTAACTCTTAATACAGGGCTATAATCTAATTTAACTTCATAACGTCCCCATTTACCATCTTTATTTGGAACCCCTATGTTATCCCCTCTCATAGCTAAAGATTCAGTTTTATTTGAATTATCACTATAAGTATAAACAGGTTTTTTATCAGGATCTGGAATAATCTCAAAATATCTTACATACTTAAATTCTTTATCTTTTAATACTTTTTCAATTTGATTTTTATATGTTTCTGGCTTATTTATGTTTTTGTCATGTTCAATCATAGCAACTTCTGAACCTAGCCTAACTGGTATATACTCTATTTTTTTAATTAATCTATGACCATAAACCATAGTTGCAAGACCTAATATTAGTGATACAACAAAAATATTTCTAAAAATATTTATAAATCTTCTATTTAATTTTTCATTGTCCTTTTTACTTTCATTAAGAGCCTTATGTAAATCCTTTAACATATCAGTTCCATCATCAAACTGATTTATAGCTTCAATTTGAGCTTCTTCCTCTGAATACCCATTAGCAATAAATTCATGAACTGATGTTTCTAAATGCCCCCTTAGTTCTTCTTTTAATTCTTTAACTTCCTTACTTTTATCATTTGTATATAACGAATTTAAATATTCATCAATTTTTTTCATAGTTTATCGTCTCCCCTCTAAAAATTGGTTCATTATGTTTTGTACAAAGTCCCATTCTTTAATCTTTATACCTAAATCTGTTTTTCCTTCATCTGTTATATTGTAGTACTTTCGTCTACTGCCTGCGCCTTGCTCGTCACCCCAATAAGATTTTATTGACCCCTTAGATTCAAGTCTTTTAAGCGATACATACATTGTTCCATCTTTTAAATTAAATGTTGTTTTATCCCTAACTATTTTTGCTATTTCATATCCATATGAATCTTTTTCATCTAAAATAGATAAAATCAAAGTATCTATATGCCCTTTTAAAACTTCTTTGTTTAATTCCATAGTATCACCTCCCTTTTTCGATATACCTCATTATGCGAGGTAGTTATGTTTATATATTAATCTATAATACCTCGTAATGCAAGTGTAGTTTTTAAATATTAGATTTAAAAACAAAATTAGTGGCATAATTAATATATTGCACCCATCAAGTTTACTTAGTTGTAATTCCCTTGTAATTAAAAAAGTAGGAGCTGTGCTCCTACCCTTGTAATTTGCAATATATTAACATTGTTTAGTTAATCTTATTTAGAAATTGCTTTTAACTATTATTATATATATTTGTTGCTATTTAATTTATACCATTTAGGTATGACAGTATTGAAGTTATCATAATCATCAAAAGCATTAAGACAACGTCTCTTCATTCCATCTACATCATTTTGTCCGAATTCTTCAGCCCATACTATTGAATTTAGTGAGGTATATGCTACATATATAGCAAGAATGTTCCAAAACTCTATCGATGGATTACCATTAAAATAACCATGAATTTTGCCTATTGAAAATGGAATACTAACTTCAATATCAAAGCTTTGTATTCTCTGAAACTCCTCATATCTATCTCCATATCCACATCTATTAAAATCAATTACACCTATCTTATTTAAAGGGGTTAAAACTAAGTTGCCTACATGATAATCACCATGTTTATATACTGGAGATAATAAATTAATTTTTTCAATATTATTCTTAACGAAATCTATAGCTAACTGGTCTTCTTCTACACGATTTATACTATTTTCATATCTCTCAAGATTCGTTAACATTTTACTTTTTTTATTTTCAACTATAAAATCATGTGGATTTTCTAATTTTATCGAATGGATTTCATCAAGTATTTTTCCAGACTGTAAGCCAAGTGCATATTGTTCTTGAACTGTAAAATTTCTAAGTACGTCATTAAGAGAAGAACCTTCTACCCATGTCAAAAGCATATAAATATTATTTTCATTATTGCAAATACCAATTTCTATCGCTTGTGACATTGAAAAGTTTAATTTATTATATTTTTTTATAAACTCAAATTCTTTCTTTTTATTATAAAACTCAGCAACATCACTAATACGTAGTAGTAACTTGTTTCCATAATAATCTTCTATGTAAAATTTTGAATCTGCTGACCATCCCTTATTTATTTTTTCTATTACTCTCCAATTTATAAAATTAGGAATATCATATAATTCTTTGTACATATACATCGCCCCTTCATACAGATAATTGATTGTTTTAATAGTTGCTATTTATCTACATGATAACAAAAACAATATTATTTCACATTGTCTAACAATTGCAACCTTTCCTATATTACAACATTAAATCAATACTTGATAGGAGCAAAATTCTCCTACTTTTTAATCAAATTATTTTCTACCAACATACTCAAATCCATCATGATAATGGTCACCAATCTTGTCATTTTCATCTAAAAACATAGCAGATTTAAAGGCAATCGTTGTTAAGTCTTCAAAATAGTTTAACACTTCTTCTTTAGTGAAATAATGTCTATATTGAGATTCACTAAAGCATAATGAATATTGTTCTTCACAAGCTTTGTCTAAATTTTTAATATAAAAATCATCAAGTATAGAGAATGCTCCAAAATAAACAATGCCTTTTGGTTTTAGCCCTTTTTTTATTTTTTCAATAATCATATCTATCTCACTTTTTTTGAAGAAGTTTAATACCCATGAAACTATTATTAGTGAATATTCATTTTCTTTTATTTCAAAATCCCTAATATCTGCTACAGTTCCATCTACATCCAACTGTAATCCTTTTGATTTTTCAGGATAGTTCTTAATATTTTCATCAACTATATCTACACCTTCCACATCATATCCAATTGATGAGAGAAATAATGAATTTCTTCCTGTCCCTACTCCTAAATCTAACACTTTACCTTTGTCAATTAAATCAATATATTCAATAAGCAAATGCTCTGGTTCATCTCCATAACTGCCTTTTAAATATTCATATAAATCAATCCAATTATTCATAATATTCCACCCCATATTGTATTTTATATTAAATTCTGTTTTTAATTTAATACTCCTTTATAAATATAAAAATATTATACTATCCCTGTGACTAAAATATACTTGTATATATTAATAAAATATTACATACTATATTATGTCATTTTTAGAGTTATAGTTATGCATCATAGAAACTCAGTGAAGATGAGTGACAACCTGCTGAGAGCTGATGGTACCGGGGTGAATTTATAAGGATACTTTGAAAATTCTATGCCTTTTGTGATTTGTGAAAATCATAATGAATGGTAAAAGCCAAAAGAATAAGTCAGTTTGCCAAGCTTTAGTGCATATAAAAGTAATAGCCTTGTGGTGGCTGCAATAGACGACTCAGTGAGGAATAATCCAACGGGGTATAAGCGTGGTACCTTATATGACATTGAAAATACCAAACAAAGCCATTTGTCTTGAAACAGAGAAATCTGCGTATAACACAAGAACTATGTTAAAGTAGCCTTATGACAAAACAGATGATTTCTACTTCTGAAAGTTAGGTTAAATTTGTGAGTAATCATTCTCATGTAGGACATGGTACTTTGTACTGGGGTAAGAAGCTTAGGGTCGCTCCCAACAGCTCAGACTTATCTCCCTAGTGACTGAATATATATGAAACTATTGCGAGGTACAGTGAAAACTGTCTATGATGTATAATTATAATTCTAAAATAATATCTAAATAAAAAAGAGTAAGTTGTGACTATTTATATGAATAATCCCAGCTTACTCTTTTTATTTTGATTACATAAACTATCCTCTAAAAATACATTTTAAACACTAATATGTATTACTTTACTTTTGAGTATTTAATTGACTCAATATAATAAGAAATTGTTTGAACTAGCCATATAATTATTACTATTACCATAGGCATAATACCAAAATCCCATAAATCATGTCCTACAACACAGAATAGGAAAAGTATCAGACATGTTGTAGATACAGATTTATATGCTTTATAAGAACTTTTATATATACCTAATTTTATGGATTCATCACAGCTATCTAGCCATTTTTTAGAAAAATTCATATCATATACACTGCCTTTTAGTAAAGGATTAATTTCTTTTTGTAAATTAATTACTTTCTTTTGAATTAATATATAAGAAGTAATAAATAGTATAGTTCCTATTGAGAAGCAAAGATATTTTATAATGCTAGGATTACCATTTACATCATCAAAAGGTAGTAACATACTTGCTATTCCTAAGAAGAAAAATCCAAAAATTATATTTACAGAAATAAGGAAAATTAAATAAGATAATTTTTCTTCTATTTTGTCTATTGTATCGTCATCTTCATTTGTTTGTTTCCATAAATCATATTCTTTTTTTGAATTAGTATAAACTATTTTACTTACTATTGTTACTAGTATAGAAAGTACAAGACTTGCAAATGGAGTAATTACCTCTAGTGTATTTATTAACAAACTAGGTACACTCTCTCCAAAGGCTTGTTTTAAATTTCCAAACATAGCAAATAAAATTTTTTCAGCAATTAAAGCTATTACTAGCATAATAACAAAACCTTTAAAAGCTTTCTTATCTTCTTTTTTGATTTCATCTACACGACTTTTATTCATTAACATCATCCTCCTCATAACTAAAAATATCTTCCACACTTACATTGAAAATCTTTGCTATTTTTAATGCTAACGTTACTGAAGGAGAATAGTCCCCACGTTCAATTTGGCTTATTGTTTGCCTAGACACTCCAGCCAAACTACCCATTTCCGTCTGATTTACATTAATCTTAGCTCGATATTCTTTTAAACGATTATTTAGTGGCATATAACCCCTCCTGACTATTTACATTGTCATTATGACAATTATATTTGTCATAATTAACTATAATCTATGACAGCTATAGTTGTCAATAAATATCACTATTATTTTTTTATACTATGTATTGTATCTTTAACTTTTAATGGTCTTTTGTAATCTCTTTTGAAAGCTTAAAATAGATACATACTAGCAAATAAGTTATAATATAGATGTAAAAATTTAGTTAATATCAAAGGGGAAATTTACTTGAAGAAAATAGTAAAAGTTTTAAGTTTAGTAATATGTTGTGTGGTTATAATACTTGCTTATATTTCAGGTTCATCTAAAATACTTAATCCATTTGTAGGACTTAAAGGTATTGTTCTATTAACTATAGGTGATGAGAAAGTCGAAAAAATTTCAGATAAACCTTTAAGATATATAAGTAGATCTTATGAAGATTTTACAGATTATATGGAGTCTGAAGGTTATGTAGTAGAACAACTAGGGAGAGGTTTTGATTTAAAAAAGGGAAATTATAGAAACCTTGTAGTGGCAGAAGGCATGGGATCATATAATATCTTTAGCGAATAAAAAATCCCCCTCTATTTTCAGTAAATTGACACTAAAGATAAGGAGTCTCTTTGTTAAAAAGATTGAAGAGAAAGCGCGGTGGCGATAGCCAAACTCCCAAAGTATCAATATTAGATATACCAACTATAATAGCTATATCATCATCAAATTAAATTCATTTTAAAAAAATTCTTAAAACTAAAAGTATCTCGCATCTTAAATATATGTTTAATTTTAAAATTTATAAACAACCAATACACCAGGTTTTTAGGAACTAGTTTTTAATATATTTTTTTATAAGTCGGATTACAAAAGTGATATAATAATTGTAAAGTTACATATTACAATCATAAAATGGTGGAGGCTTTAAATGAGAGATAAAGCATTACGTTCAAAAGCAAAGGAAATAATAAAAAACAATAAAAATATAGTAAATAAAACATTTTTTATAACTATAATTTTTATGGCTATATTATTTGTTATATTGAATCCAATAATAAAAAATATTGTGGACATTATAATGAAATGTATGGAATTAAATAATGGAGCATATGCAGGATACAAGCAAGTATTAGATATAATGAGTATAGGAATAAGTCTAATGCTTGTTACTGTGTTTTCTGATTTTATATTGTGCTCTTTATCACTAGACTTGATAAGAAATGAGCCTTTTAATAAAGAATCTATAAAATCTAGACTTAATTCAATAGATAAGTATGTGGTTTCAAAATTAATAAGCCTTGCAATTCAATCTTTATGGTACATAGTTTTAAATTTAATGAGAATTTTAATCTCTGCAATACTTATAATTGGAATATTTGGCTTATTTGCTCAAATATCAAACCAAAGTAGTAGTCCTTTTTCTAAAGTACAATTTTACTTTTTGATAATATCTATTATTTTTCTTGTGTTTCTCATGTTTAGCATAAATGTTATAATCTTCTCAGAAACATTTATACTTCCATTTATTGCATTAGATACTCAAAATAATTTTAAGAAAAAAGATATATTTAAAGTTTATATGTCTGTAATGAAAAAAAATAGAATTAAATCATTTAAGCTAATACTTGGATTTATTCCACAAGGATTACTATTACTATTTGGAGTTACTATTTTTTACTATGCATTTAATGCAGTAAGTTATACTATGATATTAATATTATTAAGTATTATGACACCAATAATTCTGGCATTATATCCTAAAATAATGATAACTTTATCACTAGCTTATGAAAGAATGTATAATTACTCAGAGTCATTTAATAGGTAGTAAACTTTATAAAAGGTAGAGATTTTATCTATACGAGTTGCATCTATCTTCAGTTGCGGCTTAAATCCCCCATTTAAGCACTGGATCATATGTTGGGCAAAGTAATATCTTACCGTCACCTAATACTGATCCTATATCATTTCTAATAATATTAATATTTGCTACATCTTCTAATGTTTCACCTGATAATACAGATGCCCCTTTATCTGTACCAGTGTAAACAAGGTTGTCTATAGCAATTGCACCTTCCCCCACTTTCAATGGTAAATTCTTTTATTTGATACTTGTGTACATAGATTTCTAGTCCCTTAAACCCCTACCTTATGACCTCTAGGATTAGATATCTAAAACTATTTTTAATGTACAAAATTTAATTTAGTAAGGAGTAAATTGATGAAAAATGTTAAGTTTAATATATTTATATTTCCTATCATTATATTTTTATGTATGTTCTCATTTCTATTTATACCTGGTTTATTTGTATCATCTGAAATAGGTATAGGTATAGTAGTACTTTTACTTCCTTTATATTTTGCTATTCCTTTTTTAATTATAGCTCAGTTAGTATGGTCGTTTTTAAATAAACATAATTTATTTTACGCATTATGTTTATGCTTAATCGGTTTTTTCATACCTAATATATTATTTTTGTCTAATGATTATTATTTTAATCTATTTGATTGTCTATTTTATGATAATAAATATATAACTATATATATACTCATATGTACAATAGTCTATGTAGTTAAAAGGCTTTATGAATGGTTAAAGGACTTTATAATAAATAAAAAAAGAAGAACTAAATAATTAGTTCTTCTAAATATTAGAACTCTATTCTTTTGATGCTTGTTCTATTATATATTCTGAAAATGCTCTCGCCACGTCATTGGCTTCCTCAGCTGTAAATTCTGGAACCTTAAACATTTTTTTCAACATTTCCACTAAAATTGTAGCTACTTCATTCAGCGGCTCTTTATTTGTTAAAAAGTCAGATGCTTCTGTGTAAATATATTCTTCTTGTCCAAATCTATTTTTTATAAAGTTAGTAAATCTTTTTTTGCATCCACCATTTTCAAAATATGATTGCATTATTTCTGCCAAAGTCTTTTCATTGTTAGAACTATCAACTAGACTTCTTAAATTTATAGCATCTACATCTGCTAATGTATCTGCTAAACTAAAAGAACTTCCTGTCTTTTTTCCCACTAATTCTTTAGCTGCATGGTATACTTATGGGTACATTATAGAATTTTCTTTATGGCCAACCTGCGTTTTTTTCCGGAATTATTCCCCTTATTGTCTTCAACTTAAGTAATCCTAAAGGATGTATCATATTAAATATAGATTTTTTTATATCGTCAAAAACCATAAAATGTCAATAAAGTCGTAATTTTTCACTCTAATTAAATACAAAATATAAAAATATAGTATAATAATTAATAAACGATTGCTGTAAATTATGAGCTATATAAATAGGAGTTTGTATGTGCTATTATTTTAATTTAATTTAATAATGTATTGATATATTAAGAAGTAAATTTTATGTATTCAAGAAAATATCTGTTTTAGTGGACACTTTTACTAAATATCTAGAAAATAGTATAACATTATAGCGTAGATTGCGTGTATTTACTAACTTTAAATTTTAATATATTATAATTAAACAAATCGGCGAGGGATTCTTATTATAAATTGTATTGAATGTAATCATAAGTTTACATTTTATGAAAGATTAAAAGCTGCTCTTAGTTTGAGAAGCGGTTTGAAATGTCCACAGTGTAGTTCAATTTATAAACCTGAAGAAAAAAATATATAGAGAGGAGGTTTTTGTTTATGGAGTATAAGTTTAAATTAACACTTAATGAATATTCAACAGCGTTAAAACTTTTAGGTGATATTGATACAGGAAGAATTTTTATGATTAAACTCGTAAAAAGATGCGTTGTTTGGTTTTGTTTATTTTTGAATATAATATATACCTTAATGTACGGGTTAAAAGCACTTTTACTTCTCGGTTCAATCTGTGGAGTAATGTTGTTCCTTTTCTTTTATTTCCTAAGACCTGAACATTCGAATAAAAAAAGGCTTAAATTGGTAACAAAGAAAGTAGCAAAAAATCCTGAAATATTAGACTGGCAAAGTGTAGCTTTTGAGGAGGATAGTATTATATATAACTTTAATAAAAAGTCTTTAAAAACAAAACTCGCAAACGTGGAGAGAGTTATTGAAGAGGATGATGTTATACTTATAGTTGATTGCGATAATGATCTATGCGCGATTATTCCCTGTTCATATTTCACAGATATATCAGATAAAAAAGAATTTTTAAACAAAGTAAAAGGTGCATCATAAATAAAAGGGGCTGTCGCACTAAAAAACTCATCATTAAAATCCATGAATAAGGTTGGATTGAAAAAGGATATATCAGTCCATGGGATTACTATATTTAAATTCTATAATAATCCCCTCCCCTTAAGATTAAAACATTCTAATTAATTATATCATATACCTACAGACTATTTACTTAAGTAATTTTCTAAGAGTATCATCTAGAATTTCTATATCGTTAGCTCTAAGATTTTTTAAAATTAAATACCTTTGTATTGAATTTTTGCATTTTTTAAATGATTGAATATATAAAATTCCTGTATCATCTCTAAAAACTTGTATATCCAGATTCTCACCTTTATTAACTGCATCAATTCTTTCAATAAGCTTTTTTGACTCATTATAATAAAAACTCAGATCCAAATCGCTACTATTTATCGTATAATTAATTTTAGTGTCAATTAGTTCTAAACGATCCTTATCAACATTTTTATAACCACTTGTATCTATTATCTTATTAACTTCTTCAGAGCTAATTTTAGTATTTTTTTCTATCAGTTGACCTATCTCAAGGTATAAATCATTAAATTCATTTGATTCTGTTATTAACTTATATGCATGTACTTGGTCTTTTACAGTATCTGATTTTATTGCAAAGTATGATGGTTGTGAAAGTTTATAAAATGCCATGATTAAAATAACTAAAATCATGATAAGTAAAACTAAAACCATTTTAAATCTTTTATTTTCCATATTCTAGTACTCCTCCTATATAATATAACTTCATTATATAGGAAAATAGAGACTTATTTAAGTCCCTATTTAATATGTATTTGATTTTTTATACTTGAATCTTAGCTGTTTTTATTCGAATTCTTTCATCTTCTGCCATATAACTTAAAAGTTGATAATCTGGCCTTTTAAAATCCTTACCACTAGCAACTTCAAGAAATATATATTCTTCTTCAATCTCTAAGTTTTTTGCTTTTACTATTTGTCTATCTAATACTTGATCTTTAGTGCTTATTCTTGCATAAAAGAATTTTCTCATAATGTCTCTCCTTACTAATGTCTTTCTATTTCAATAAGTATACAAAATATGGTATATTGGTGTTATATAAAGAAGGAGGGATACTAACATGCGATTAAAATCGAAAGTATTGATTTTGGGATTAATAATTGTAATTGGTGGATTTACAATTTTACAAATAAATAAGGGTATACAAAAAGGAGGATTCTATGCATAATATAACTTTATTACATAATTTAGCTTTATTATTAATATTAATATCATTCATTTGCTTTTTACTATTATTAACATTAATAATAATATCTATTTACAATAGGGTAACTAAAAAATTTACACATAATCACTTTCTAATAAAAAATAAAATTTCTATAGCTATATTCTTAGTAGCATCTATATCCGCCATTCCAGTCGCTAAATCTCCTACCCATCCAGTCCAGAAATTAGGAACAAAGACAAATGTTTGCTTAGTATATCCAATAGTTGTTGCCGCAAGATGACCTAAATCCATAGGAATATTATTTACTACAGCATCTACACTTCCATCTATGTATTTTAATATCCTATTGTGATACGGTTGAGTCTTTGCATAATCTACGAATTCACTTAATTTCCCCATTATAAGAGTCCATTTTATACTGCTATACTTTGGATGTCTTAAATAATCAAGTATACATTTATTTAATTCATCATACTCAGTCTTACCATTGTCTTCACACCACTGTTCTGCTGATTTTGCAACCTGAGTAATTAATTCCATTGGTGTTTGTGGAGCTTGACCTACTCATATAGTAGATGACGAAATGGAAGATGCAATGATTGATACCTTTCAGTATTGCTACTATATCCTATAGTATCTTCATTTAAATCGTGAGATGAATCATTAACTTACCTTAAATTAATGACTATTTCATCACCAACTCTATTAAAATTCTCATTACTATCGAGTTCTCTCGAATAAGGATATAATTTAAGCTCTGTTGCATCGCTGCTCAATTTAATATTTTCGGTATCTAGCGCAAATGTAACGCTACCATTAAAATTCTCATCTAGATACAACTTACTTACAATGAATTCATAACTATTCCCTAAGTTATCTGTACCTATTAATTTAACGTCTAAACTAGCTATATCACCAGTAACTGAAGTTTTAATTGCAGTGTTAAAGGTATTACTCTTGTACTCTCTAAACTCTATTTTAATTCCAGAATTCAATGTTATAACCTTATCTAGTTTAATAACGGTAGAATCGTTTTTTAAGGCATCTGAATTAACATCAAAAGCAAAATCCCAAGAACCTTCTACTCCTCTAACTTCAGAATTTTCACTTACACGGAAAGATTCATATTGAATTTCTACTTTTAAATTTCCTATTAACTCATCTTTAAGTCTGTATGTACTGATACTGTTAATTGTTGTATCATCTTCGTACTCTAACATTTCATCTGAATCATATGAAAGCTCTTTACCATTAACTACTATGGTAGGACAAAGATTTATTTCACTAGAAATAGGTCCATTATCAGATTTTATAGTAGATGACACGACTAATTCATTTTCATTCACTAAAGCCTCGTTTACAGTTACAGTATACCCATTATCACTAACAGATGAACCGATTGATGCTTTATACTCATTTAGATCATCAGAAACACCAAAATAACTAGCTATACTAATAAAGAGATTTTTTACACCACCAAAAGAAGTAGTGTTAAAAAAAATCAGATTACTAAAAATAAATACTGAAATAGACAGAGATATTATTTTTACCCTTCTTCTCCTTTTCTTAAGTACAGCAACCTGTATACCTGACTCTATAACGTTATCCAATTCTGCAGGTATATCTATGTTGTCAAAAAAATTATCTTTCATACAAATAACCCTCCTTTAGAATATCTCTCATAGAAATTTTAGCTCTCCTTAAGTAAGTCTTAACTGTATTGGATGAAACATCCATTATTTTAGCTATTTCATCTATAGTTAAATTATCAAAGTATTTTAATATAATCACTGTTTTATATTCATACCTTAATAAATGGATAGTATTACTTATATCGATTTTTTCGTCGATGTCAGACGCGAAATCATTTCCAGATCCAAGTAATTCTATACATTCAAGACTAGGCAATTCTTTATTTTTACAATGATTATACGCGCAATTAACAAGTATTTTAGCTATCCAGCTTTTGAATGATGAATACTTTTTTAATTTTTTAATGCTTAACCATGCTTTGCACACGCACTCTTGAATTATATCTAAGGAGTCTGACTCATTACCGGTATAACTGTAAGAGATCTTATATAAGTAGTTCTTATATTTATTTATGAGTGCTTCATAACATTTAACATCTCCCTTTATGCTCCTTTTGATTAATTCATTTTCAGGTAAAAAACCTAAATTTTCATCCCCTTTCACAAAACCAACCCCTTCTTAATAAATTTTGTAATAACACTAGAGAGTGTATCAATTTATATGAAACAAATATATCCCCTAAACCTTACACTATATAGACTCAAAATGTATATAAAAAGTTTCAAAAAATTAATTAAATTCAAAAAAACACTATTAAGTGGTTGACCAGCTGTATATTTTACAGTTATAGTACTTGCTCTACCCTCAGAATCAACTAATTCTAACTCTTCTTCTGTGAATTCAACTCCATCTTCTTCTACAATTCTTCTACTTAAAACTTTTGGCTCTTCACAATGAATTACATTTTCATTCTCAAAATCATCTTCTAACATTACTTCTTTTTTCATTTCTTTTTCCATAACATTATCCCCCTTGTTTAAGTGCTAACTTCAATACGGCTAGCAATTTTATATAGTTATCACTCAAGTGGGGACCCAAAGATAAGAGAAATACAAATGAATCTTAATAGAGATTATCACAACTGGATAGGATTGAAAAAACTTAAGATGCATGAGGCTAAAGCAATATTTGAAAATGGATTAAGATTATCCCTCCTATTTTGTTGTTCAATAAAACATATATTTTCCTAAAGATATTTAATTGAGTTAAAAAGTATAGATAATATAATTCAAACTGTTCATAAAACTAAAGAAATAAAATTAAACGGATTATAAATATAGATGGAGCGGTTATATGGAGTATAGGTTTAAACTTACAGCTAAGGAATATGAAACAGCATTTAAAGTTATAGAAGAAGACAACATTATAATGGCACTAGGTCCAAATACTGAGCAATATGCAATAATTCCTTGTTCTCTTTTTATTTATTTGTTCATTTCTTGTTTGTCTATTTCTTTAGCTTTAGGGCTAGCAGCTATTGGAATGAGTAATCCATATAGTAATTTTAATCCCTCTGCAATACCTGCTGATAGTAAATATCCAGTAACCATTGGAAACACTTACTTAATTTTGATTAAAGTTGTAAATTCGCATTTTTAGGACGCTACCTCTTGATTTTACTACGTTTGATTATGAATTGATATTTCTAACTATATTCAAGTACATAATTATTCCACATTTTTTGATTTTCTATTTTTTGTTTATGTAAAGTAATAGATTTACTCTATTTATAAAATACTGTATAATTTTGACATATATTTAATATTTATATAGTTGAAGGAGTTAGTTTATATGAAAAAAAATATTATTATTGGTTTAATCGTTATTCTTGGTTTATTTTCAGCAGGTTGCAAAGATGATTCAATAGGGACTGAGATTACCGATTCTGGAGCAGAGCAAAATATAAGCACTAATAAAGTCAATCTAGAAGATAGTATGATTGAAATTAAAGACAAGTTGTATAAAGCATGTTTCTTTGATAAAAAAAATAACCCAGTTAAAACTATGGAGGAATCTCTAGAATATGTAAAAGTTGTACTTCCTGAAGGGGTTGAAGAAATCGAGAATGTTAGTTTAGATGAAAAGGGTATTAGTAAACTAAAGTACAAAATCGAAGATATAGTATTTTACGTTGTAATACTTCATCCTTACAACGGAAACGGTAATTATGATTTTAAATCCGCTTCTGGTATATCATTCCCTAGAGTTGAGATTGATACTAAATGGCACAGTGAATAAAAAAACCGCTAAGTATTAAAATACTTAGCGGTTTTTTTTAGGCCCATCCACCTTTTATGATTCCAAATTTCTCAGCCAAAGTCCGCTGTGACGGCAAAATACTACCAATCGTCCAATCACCACTTGATATCTTTGTACTAATATAGTCTATAGTCAATGATCTGCCTATACATAAGTGCTTTAGAATTTTTATCCGGAACCCAATCAAGAACAACAACTCTGTTCCTTTTAAATCGCCTGCCATTTTTTTCTCCTATTTTTTATATATTAATATTTCCACATGCAAGTATTACAGCATTTCCTCCTATTTGTATCTTTTCATCAGACATGAGCTTACTGATGATTTTCGAAGGTCGGCCCATGGTTTCTCCTTGTATAAACTGGTTAACACTATCCTTATCAATAATATTGTTTAAATAAAGGTAATAAGTTAACGCACCATTGGATGTACCTGTTGCTGCTTCTTCATCAATGTCATAGAGAGGTGCAAAATTTCTGCAATGGATATTCCCGTCCGCTGCATTTACTGTAAATGCATGTACCCCTACAACTTTATAGCGCTCTGAAAGTTCTGAAAGAGCCTTGAAGTCGGGAGAAATGGAATTTAGCTGATTTTCATCCCTAACCGGAAGCATAATATCTGGTAACCCCGTCGAAATTGCTTGTGCAAACAGTTCTATATCATTGAATAAGCCTTGATTTTCATCGGATATCCCCATAATTCCATATAATTCCACTATATCCTCTTTTGCATCAATTTTAAATAACTCTTTGGGTTCTCCCATATCCATAAAAATAGCTTCTTCACCTATTTCAATATTCAATGTACCCGCTAAAGTATGATTGATGTAAATTTCTCCTGGCTTTACAATACCTTCACTTAGTAAGACTGAGAAGGATCCAATGGTTGCATGCCCGCAAAGATCGACCTCAGCTGCTGGTGTAAAATATCTCGTGCGAAATTCTTTCTCTGCGATTTTTTTTACAAATGCCGTTTCTGAATAACGAAGTTCGGCAGCAGTCTTTCGCATAATTTCTTCACTTGGAAAATCATTCTTCTCACCAATCAGAACAATCCCGGCAGGATTTCCTCCAAATATTTGATTAGAAAAAGCATCTACAATATAAAATTTCACTTTACTCACCCCTTTTAATTAAATGAATTCAAAATATTCTCCTAATCCTTTTTTCTTTGCCATTTCATAAACCATTACCGCTGTGACATTATCCTGAATTCCCATTTCAGTAGTATCAAAAATTGTGATTTCATCATCACTTTATCTTGATGGGTTTTCTCCTGCTAAAAGCTGACCTATTTCTTCATAAATATCAGTTTCTTTGATTACCCCAGAAACAATTGCATTTCTAATTTCACCTCTGCTAATACATTGTGCAATACTGTCGTTTACAATCTTTGCTCCTTTAAATACTTCAGGATTCCATTCATTTTTGCCAACCATATCCGCACCTACTGCTACTATATGCATACCTGGTTTTACCAAAGATTTATAATAATAATATTTTGCCGATCATAGTGGGAAGATCGTTGTCTTTTCCGTTATTATAAAATCCAGAACCAATCTTAACTGATATACTCTCATTTAACACATTATAACATGATTTAATATCAGCTTCCCCATTATTTTTCGGCATTTCCATGGATACAATATCTCATATGATCTCCCTCATTAAGCATGACATTCATATATCCGAAAACAGCCTCTTGAGCCCCGTAAAAGACTATCACATCATCTGCAGTCACATCATTGTATAATGTAGCAATTATTTTAATAATACCATACCTATCACCCCTATTTAATATCCTATTTGCAATAAATTATAGCTCAATATACAAATTGTAGTCTATAAACTAAAATATATTCTTAAATCGTTTGTAGCAGAGGCATTAGTGATATGATATAATTAATAAAATATTAATGTTATATATAGAAAGGGTGAAGTTGATTATGAGCGAAAATGATAGAATTATCAAGAATATAAATGCAACTATGTCAATGGAAAATATGGCATTGTTGAAAAAGGATAAAGAGCGCTTAAGAGAATGTTTAGAGGGCAAAGTTTCATATCAAGATGCAATAGATAAGCTTATAAAACAGTATACACATAAACAGGTGAATTAATGGAAGAACACAGAGGATGTTTATAGAGTGTCTTGCATTACATAATGGATTTTTATTAGATTTTGCAAAAATTAGTGATGATGAGATGCTATAAGCTAGTGTTCAAACATTTAATCTAGAGTATGCGTTTATGAGTAAACTTTTATTAAGAGCACTTAGTATAAAGGAATAATAAAATTTTTAAAACGCCATTAGAATTATTGAATTAAACTTTAATGGCATTTATATTAATAAATATCATAGATATAAATTGGAATTTATTTTGCTCTAACCAATTTTATGGTGAAAAATATAATTGAATCAAAAATTAAAATTAAAAATACAGGGAGAAACCATATAGGTAAATTCTTAGCTAACGCGGAAATTATTGTTAAATACACAAAATTCATTACCACTAATAGCTTAACTGTAACAAGCATGTTTTTTAGAATTAGATATACACGTTCTTTATTTTCTGCTGTAACTGTAACTCCTGTATTCCAAATCTGTGGAAACTGCTCTAGGGCTGTCATTCCTAGATACATTATCCATCCAATTATAGGAAGAATCAGCAATTCTCCTTTATTTCCCCATCTATCTACTACACCCATAGAATTGTAGTGCCCTGGTATCTTATCCGGGATGTTATTCCAATTTACCCCTAGGTATATTATTATTGCCAATAATAATATTAAACAAATAAGATTTGCTACAATATGATATTTACTTCTTTTTATTTGCATAAATATCATCGCCTTTCAACTTACAATTTTTAAAGCTTTTATAAATTCCTATTTATCTAAGGTATAATCAACTCAATACCTCCTATATATTACTACTTATTTATATATTCAGATTTTAAAATATTATAATAAAGTGTCCTAACTTCTTTGTTGTCTAACAATCTTAATTTTTCATCTTTTGTAAATCTATATTTAAATCCACATTTTTCAATTACCCTTTTAGAATTATTGTTAAA
Organism: Romboutsia sedimentorum; assembly: GCF_030131845.1. GTDB lineage: Bacteria > Bacillota > Clostridia > Peptostreptococcales > Peptostreptococcaceae > Romboutsia_D > Romboutsia_D sedimentorum. The sequence goes on from NZ_JASKYM010000001.1 coordinate 402,674, forward strand.
ATCAAAATGTCCACACCATATTAAATCTAAATTCAGTTCATTAAATCCATAATTCAATAAACAATTTGTAGCCTCTGGAACATATCCATTTCCCCAATAAACTGGATTTAATACATATCCGATTTCTCTTTGCTCTAAATCACAAAGTTCTTCATCTGGTTTTCTATTATGTAATCCTATACTACCTATAACTTTATTTTCAGACTTTATAACTATTGCATAAGTATCATCATTGCTAATGAACATTTTAATTATATCTTTGCTTTCATCCTCATTTTTATGAGGTTTCCATCCAGCATTTGGTCCAACTAAACCACTTTTAGCGTATTCATATAAATCAGAACTGTCACTTTCTCTCCACTCTCTTAAAATCAATCTTTCACTACTTAACATCTCCATAAAACATTCTCCACCCCTCTTTAATATGCTATTTGTAATAAATTATTTAATTAATTATAACTCAATATACGAATCGTAGTCTATCAGCTAAAATATATATTTTTTTAACACAAAATAGGTGTAGAAAACACCCATCTCTTATATCTCTATATTACTAGCCTTACTCTCATATAAACTTATTCTAAATACATAACTAGTTAATTTTTTTATACCTATGTAACCTATGAGGTACAATACTAAATAAAATTAAAGCAGGCACAGTAACTATCATATAAGCAACCATATCTAAAATTGAGTTTTGAAACTCCATTTCATCTTCTAGCATCATTACTATGAACAAAACTAAGAAATAATATATAAATGAATAAATACTAGGTTTTTCTCTATATTCAGATTTACAATCTTTACATTTTAACCTTCCTCTTAGAGTACTTTTTAATCTATCTTTAAACGTAAATTTGTAATTACATTCAATACAATTTTTCATATATTCCCCTCCAATTACTTTTTAACCATTGATAAGTATAGCCTATAAACAACCACACCTTAGTACTTTTAACATTTCGAGTTCTAAGATGCGGTTGTTTATTTAATTTGCTGTAAATTGTACGTAATATAATTAATATTGTTTATTAAATCTACTTGGTAAATTAGAATTTGTAAGTATATCTATACTTACAATTCTTTCTTCAAATAGACCATGTCAGTTAATCGCTTTCCACATTCATAAATTGGATTATCATAATTTTCTATAAAGAAATCTTTAATTCTATGAGATTCTATAAATCCACATTTTTCATAAAAAGGTACTGTTAAAGGGCTATCACCTGTTCCTACATACATAGTGTCACAATCATTTTTAAAGTATTCAAAAATATACTCAACCAATTTTTTTCCATATCCCTGACCATGAAATTCTTTATAAGTAGCAATATTTTTTAGTTCAGATGTTCTATCATCTTCTTTAGTCACTACACAAATTCCTTTTAAACCATCATCATATATTGCAAACATAATACCTCTTTCAATGTATTTATCAATCATATTTTCTTGCTCATCTGCTAATAGTAGCAAATCTAAAAAATGTTTTTTATTATCCTTTACTATTTCTATTTTCATTTTAAAACTCCCTAATATAAAATAATCGCTCCTACAAATTCCTATTTATCTACATGATATCAAAAGTACCTTTGTTTCGTATTATATAATAATTTTAAACTTTCTTACATTTTATACCACATAGTTGCAATCAAAACGAATACAACAAACATCTTCTTCGCTTAACCAAAATTCAATAAACCAATCTTTTTCTTTGTCTATTCCCCCTATTAACCAAAGACCTACTAGCAAAAATATAGAAAAAAATATTTATCCTCACAATTATAATAATAATTGCGTACAATCTTCAATCTGCATAATTCCAATATATAGACATATTGAAAACATCACTATAAGAACAGTTCCTGCTATTAGGCTTATTTTTTTTCATTATTTTATTTAAATAAATTAAGCTCTCTCAACCCTAACCCAAATGAAAATATACCTAAAGCCATAGGACTTACTACTAAAATATTTGTATCCATAAACAAATTAAACATTAAGCTACTAAGAAATATAAGACCAGCAATAATAGTCACTGTTTTTGCACTTCTGTCCCATTCACTTATTTCAACTTTCATATAAAATCCCCTTTTCCAATGATATAATCACTTTTTAATCTACTATCCAAATTGGAATTTATCTTCATATATAACTTATTTTCATTATATATTACCTAATTATTTACGATACTTTGTTAGTAATTCTTTAGGAATATGACAGTAATCATTCGGGTGTTTACTTAATCTATCTTGATGTTCATCCGCACTTCTTACATAATTAGTAAGCGGTTCAACTTCAACAACTATTTTATTACTATCATTTCGGCTAGATATATAATTTATTGCTTCCTCAAGGTGGTTATTATTTCCACTATAAATACCTGTTCTATATTTTAGACCAATGTCATTACCTTGTTTATTAATGCTATACGGGTCAATTATTTCAAAAAAGAATTCTATTAGTTGAGTAACTGAAATAACACTTCCATCAAAAGTTGTTTTGACACACTCTGCATAACCGTCATAATCACTATTTAAAGAATTAGTTTTACCATTCGCCCTTCCTGCTTCAGTAGCTACTACTCCTGGTAATGTTTTAATAAATGCTTGTACACCCCATAAGCATCCACCAGCAAAATAAATAATATTCTTATCCATATATTCTTTCTCCTCTATATTTAAAGTTTATTCCAAAAATTATTATTATTGAATTTATTTAACATTATAATAAAAATATTAATCTAATTGTTAAATTCCTATTTATCTATTAAATAATTTTTTATTATTACTTAGATTTAATCTCATAACTTGCAGTCTTATAAGTTATAGCCTTTCCTTTTAAATCATCATTTTCATATTGAACAACTTCAACCTTATGAGTTCCTTCTTTTAATGCATCTTTTTCTAGTGTTAAAGTTGTTTGAGTCATTTCCCCAAGTTGTTCTTTTGCATTAAGCATCCCATCTACATATATGTATGATAATTTACTTCCATCAAAAGTTTCTGCATCTAGCCCTATTTGGCTCATCATTAAATCTTTATCAGCAAATAAAACTGGAACATTCCTATCTTTAGAAGTTCCTCCTTCTGTTGATAGTACTATTGTCCCATTTCCTAATTCTTCACTAAGTCCTTGTGGTATATCTTTTTTAGCCACAGTTTCTTGTTTTTTAGTAGTTTCTTTCTTGCTAGAATCTTCTTTAGAAGTAGGATTTGTTTTATTTGAACAACCCATCAAGCTCATTGATAATATAGCACATAATGCTAAACCAGTTATTTTACTATTAATTTTCATAATTACACTCCTTAATTTATATTTATTATCTATAGTATAGGCTATTCTTTATGTCTAATTTTGTAGAAATATATATTTTCTTAAAAATATAAGTAACGAAAAAACCTCTTTCATCCTCATTTTCAACGTACTTAATTAAATCAAATGATTTTTTTAAATTCTCAAAATCACTAGGTTGAATCAAATCTTCCTCCCTAATTTTGCAATCAACTTTATGTTTATGCCCAAAACCACAAATAAACAAAATTCCATCATCAGATAAATGTCTTTCAATCTCATCAAGTTGATCCTTGCTTAATCTGTAATGATTTATTAATATATTATCAAATACACCAATATCATTTAATGAGTTTTGTTTGCTTAAATCAATTAATTTAGTATCCACCGAATGATTATTTCTTTTAGCAAATGTGTTTAAACGCTCAATAGCTTTAGCACTAAAATCAACTCCTGTTACTTTAAAATTATTTTTAAGTAAAAATAAAGTATTTCGACCATCTCCACAGGCTACATCAAGGATAGAACCTTCTTTAAAATACATAATGTTTTCAACTATTGATTTTTCTGCGCTAAGTGGACTATCTTTTCTATTGATGAATTTATCATCCCAAAATGCCTTATTCCCCATATATTCCATTTCTCAACCTCCATTTATAGAATGTCTTGATTTACATAATAAATTTTCATTAGATTTTTTAAAAATTAGTGATGATAATAAGACTTTAAAAATGCCATTAGAGTTGTTGAATTAAACTTTAATGGCATTTATATTAATAAATATTGTAGATATGAATGGTAGTGTAAATTAATTTGTAAATCTTAATAAATAACCATTGGGGTCTTGTAATAAAAATTCTTTTTGTTCAGTTATTTTATCCCCCTGCTTATAATTATTAATCATTAGTTCTCTAAAAATAGTAACATTATGACTAGTAACTTTATAATACAAACTATCAATATCTTTAACTTCAATAGAAAAGTTAATTCCTCTTCCTAAAGGATATTTCAGCTCACCTATATTCCATCCATCATCATGCAATTGTTCAAACATAAATTGGCTGTTTTCAAAAGATATAAAAATAAAACTATCTTCTATCCTTTCATACTCCAATTTAAATCCTAAAATATTCAAATAAAAATCTCTTGTTTGTTCTATGTTAAATACGGTTAATTCAGGTATTAACTTATTAAATATCAAATATATCACCTCTAAAAATTGGAATTTATCGTTATAACTTATTATTTTAATGATTTACTTAAGTCTTAATTTTATAATCGATTAAAATACTTAACCCAGCAAATAGAATTACTAGATTAACAAGAGTTCTTCCTGATATTATTTTTAATATTACTAATAACCCCATTATTGCATAAGAAAATCCCTTAACTAAATTTATAAGAAATTTAATTTTATTATATTTTTCTATATATGTTTTATCATATCCTTCTTTTATAGTTGCAATCACAAGTGAAATTCCCAATACTATAAATAATACGCTTAATATTGTTATCATCTTAATCTCACCCCCTAAATTCTAATTTCCGGTGTAACTATATCTTTATAATTGAATCCAATATCGTTGTTTTATATTTCCATCCTCTATAACTTCATTTTCTAAAATACCACCATTTTTAATAATAGTATTAGCTGAAGGAACAATTCCATCTTTCAAATTTATGCCTTTTGAGTTATTGTTAGATTCAATTAAAAACTCCTCAAACTTATTATCATTACCTTTCATTGAAAGTGGAGTTTATTTTGCTCTAAGCAATTTTATGGTGAAAAATATAATTGAACCAAACATTAAAATTAAAAATACAGGGAGAAACCATATAGGTAAATTCTTACCTAACGCTGAAATTATTGTTAAATACACAAAATTCATTACAACTAATAACTTAACTGTAACAAGCATATTTTTTAGAATTAGATATACACGTTCTTTATTTTCTGCTGTAACTGTAACTCCTGTATTCCAAGCCTGTGGAAACTGTTCTAGGGTTGTCATTCCTAGATACGTTATCCAGCCAACTATAGGAAGAATCAGTAATTCTCCTTTATTTCCCCATCTATCTACTACTCCCATAGAATTGTAGTGCCCTGGTATCTTATCTGGGATGTTATTCCAATTTATCCCTAGGTATATTATTATTCCCAGTAATAATATTAAACAAATAAGATTTGCTACAATATGATATTTACTTCTTTTTATTTGCATAAATATCATCTCCTTTCAACTTACAATTTTTAAAACTTTTATAAATTTCTATTTATCAATCAGCTAAATTGAGATAAGTATCATCTAATAAAAAAGGCATGTTATTTTCTAATATATTACCTATCCATTCTATCCTTTACATTTTGATAGTCCTCAACTGTATTAGATGGATAAATAAATTCTTTATTTTCTAATGTTATATAAATTTTATTTTTATCATGGGTTATATTAAGTGTACTATTTTCATCATCTAAAATATCGTGTTTACCAGAATCTAATGAACATCTATATATTCCCTTATCCGTATAATTTCCATCTTCATCTGGGAACATATATAAATCCCAAGGCTGTAGATTGTATTCTTCTTCACCTATAGTTACAGTTCCTTTTAACACTTCACTAAACATGAGTCTTTGCCAAACAAAGTAAGATTTATGTATTTTCCCGTCTAGTTCAATATCAATTGTACTCACTTTATTGCCATTTTCATAAACTTGCACATCTTTATATGTTTCCTTAAATGATTTAGGATATATAAATAAAACTACACCTATTACGCCTATCACTATCAATTTCTTTAATGTCTTCATTTTTATCTCCCATATCAAAATATTAATTCCCCAATTTATAATAATTCTAAGCTTAATTCTAGCACCGCTTAGAACTTAACTATATGTCTACTAAAACAGATGTTTTATTGAACAGTAAATGAAGTTACTAATTTTCAAATATATATTATCATTAGCAATTTCATATTATTTCTAAATACTTCTTAATAACTAATTCATGTCTTTTTAATAACTTATCTGGGATTTCTGATATATCAAAAAATCTACAATCTAGTGTTTCATCTCCATCTGCGCATAAAGTTCCTGTAAAACACTTAGTATAATAAGCAACTAGTACTACATAATATTCATCACCGTTTTGTAATTTTATATAATTATCTTCCTCTCCTGAAAATACACCTATCAGCTTCAAATCTTCTACTACTACACCAGTTTCTTCAAATACTTCTCTTTTTCCAGCTGATTCAGTTGATTCACCTAACTCTATTAATCCACCTGGTATTCCCCATGAACCATAAGGCTCACTTCGTTTCTGAAGCAATATTTCATTTAATTCATTTACTACTATTACGGCTGTTGCAACTAAATTAATAGCTTTATTTCCGATTAATAATCGTAAATCTCCTACATATCCCATAAAATTCCCCTTTTTTAATATTTTAATTTATTCTCACTATTACTAGATTAATTATAACAAAATTCTTAAATTGCTAAGTGTCCACTAAAACAGATGTTTTATTGAACATTTACTTCTTATTACCTTCCTGCAAATTGATCTCCCACTATTTCTTTCAAATCAGATATTATTTTTTCATCATCTCCAATATATTGAACTATAATTTTTCCTTTTTTATAAAAATGAGGAGTTTTTGACCATTCAATTTGTATCGGATTATCAGTTCTATTAATTTCACTAGCATCTTTATTTATAGTACTTGCTTCTTTTTCCATTTCTTCATTATCTTCATAAGAATATATGATTACATCTGTATCATATAAAGTAACTTGCTTACCATCGATTATTGTACTTTTATTTAAAAGCATATATTGAGATATAGGTGTTAGTAAACCTTCTTGCAAATCCTGTCTTTTATATTGATATCGTTTTGATTTCATTTCATTTTCAAATTGTTTTAAATCAAGCACACGCTCTGATTTCTCTGCACTATTACAACCTATTACTCCAATTAAACTAATAATTACTAATAACCCTAAAATTAATAATTCCCTTAATTTTTTCATTTCCATTCCCCCGTTTTAAATACTATATAACTTAAATAATCTCTTCTACAAATCCTTATTTATATTATTTAACCTTAATTAATGTATCTATATTGTCATATAAATCTTGTGTTATCTTCCAAATACCACTATAAGGTTGTTCAATATAATATCTGTCTTTTGTTTTGTATACATAAGCTATACTACTTCCATCTTTAGAATGAAAAAACTCTAATTTTATACAATAGTCTACACTTGTTGGTGTGTCATTAATGGATTCTTTATTTGTTTGTTTAGAATTTGATTTAATGCTGTCTATAATCTTTTTTATTTCTTCATTACCTGTAATTGTAATGTGTTTATTATTTTCTTCTGTATATTCTGATAAAACTATGCTTTCTAAATCAGCTTCATTTGGCAAAGTAATTTGCATTTTGTCACAACCCACAAAACTTAAACTTAATAATAAAATCACAATTAAAGTGCTAAAAATTTTACTTCTGTCCATCATTTATCCTCCATTAAGTTCTTATTTTGGATATGCTCTACTATAGAAACTTTATTTATTTTTATTACTATCTAATACTACCCCAATAAGTAACCCAAAGGATAAACCCATAGCTAAATTTTTAAATACTAAACCAAAAATAACACCAAAGCATAATCCTAACCCCAAATAACTTATATTTTCATTTTTCATATATTATACTCCTTAATTTCTATAGATTATCTATAGTATATTCTATTCGTTATGTCTATTTTTGTAGAAATTTGTTTTAAATGGATATATGCTAAAAAATCAGCTATCCATTATATGAGATAGCTGATTTATATATATTAATTAATGCTTAATTTATTTTTCTGTTTAACATAAATTCTAAAACAAACATCTTCAATTAATGAATACATACTACTTGTTATAAAGTATAGCCCTATTGATACAGGCGTTTTAGCTGTTAATATAAAACTCATTATAACTGTAGTTATAGCCATTTGTTTATTAAATGCTATTTGAGTGCTTGCCTTAAAATATGGTATAAAGCTTATCAAATTTGGTGCTAACATAGTTAAAGCGTATATACAAGGTATTATAAATAAATTATCAGATACATTTAAACTACTTATCCACGGAATTAACGCACTTGAAGATACTTGTGTCATATTTAAAAATGTATTATAAAGCGCATAAACCACTGGCATTTGTAGTATAAGTGTTGAACATCCTAGCATACTTTTCATACTTTCTGCTGAATGTTTTTGTAGTTGCTTTTCAAGTTCCTTAGTATTATTTTTGTATTTTTCTTTTATATGGCTCATCTGTCCTACCAAGTCTTGTTGTTTTCTCATAGCAAACCTTTGTTTTAAAGATAGTGGCATTAATAGTAACTTTACCATTAAGGTTATAAGCACTATAGCTATACCTAAATCTCCTGTGAAACTGAATAATGTATTTAATAAATCTTGTAATATACTTGAAATGAAATCCATTTTATTTTCTCCTTTAAGTTTTAATTTTTGGGTTATAAAAGGTTCATTTCAATTTAAAATAAGCTACAATATCTCCAAACATCATACTTTTGAAAACCAAAGTATTGCTTAGGCTCTAGTATTTGAGAATACTTGAATCTGTTTAGAAATATATTCTTTATTAAGATATATTCAATTTTATGAGATATTCTTCTTTTACAAAAGTAAGCTAGACATCCAATTACTGATAGTACGAAAGTCATATAAATTAATATGTATATCATACTGTCTAGATCTAACTTCATTTGTTCACCTCATTAAAAATTCATAAATATTAATCTAAGTATAGTATATCAATCTTATGTTGTAAATATTAATCTATGATTATAACTATTTTTATCTAAAACTGTAACTATTTTCATAATAAATTATATTAAACAGTTTTAACTATTACACAAGTTTCAATTACTGAAAAATCTACCCCACCTTGACCTGCTGGTGATACATTACCTAATATTGCTTCATCATTTTACTTGATCTATATTATTTTTTTAAAAATATAAGTAACAAAAAAACCTCTTTCATTCTCATCAAGATGATCCTTACTTAATCTGTAATGATTGATTAATATATTATCAAATATACCAATATCATGTAATGAGTTTTATTTGCTTAAATAAATTAATTTAGTATTCACTAAATTAATTTAATTGTATGAGAAATCACAGTTTATCAGCTGTCCACTAAAACATATATTTTTATTAATAAACTAAAAAAATTACAAAAATAATATGTGTAATGAAAAAAGAGCTACATTAAGATTTAAAGTAGCTCTTTGAATTAAATTGAAATTTAATCTCTACATTTTTTATTACATCTACAACATGAAGGACAACATCCACATCTACTACACCTATTTCTTATTAAAAATCTCCTGCGACATCTAGGACATCTAAAACGTCGTTTAAAAAAGCAACATATATTCATTAAATCACCTCTATAAAAATAATTAAAAAATATAAATTTATATCAATACTTTTTATATTATATGCAGAAAATGTATTTTTTGTGATTATTTTGATAGAAAAGATATAAATTGTTATAAAAATGCTTGAGCTTAGCATTATACCAAGCCTTAGAATGGATATAAATATATTAGATTAAGGAGTGAATTTAAAATGAAAAAATTTACCTATTCAGAATTATTAAAGGTATATAAAGAAAGATTAGTGAATGAGTTTCACAATGAAGAAATAAAACCTTATGAATTAATAAAAAAATTATTAGAAGAAGATAAATATATGGGATATGGGCTTTATGAAGATGATAAACTCGTAGCATATGCATTCTTATGCAAATGTGAGGATAGTGAATACATAATGTTAGACTATTATGTGGTAGAGTCTGAATTTAGAGGGTCAGGGTATGGAAGTAAGTTCTTAAGTGAGCTATACGAAGTTACAAAGTCATATAAAGGTATAATAGGTGAGATAGAAGATCCAAATTATGCAGTTGATAAAGATGACTTAGAATATAGAGAAAAAAGAATTAAATTCTATGAAAAAAATAAGTTATATCACACAAATGTTAGGAGTTCTGTATTTGGAGTAAAATATATAATTATGACTAGTGGCGAATTCATTGAAGAACAAGTTGTAAAAAGTTTAAAAAGTATATACAATGAATTGTTTGGTATAGACGCATTAGACAAACAAATTGAAATAAGTATAGTTTAATAAAAAAGGTGTGGTTAAAATATTTTGAAGAATTATACATCAATGTTTTAAAATTAAAAATCAATTTTTAAGTTCCATATATTGTCTTAAAAATTGATTTTTATTTATATATTAACAATTTATAGGAATGACCTTATTCCCTCGTAGGTTAAACATCAACTGCCGAATTTAACATTTATTACTTTCCAATAAAATTACTTCAAGCTATACAAATCAATACATCTTATTGCTCTCTTTAATTATCTTTTTGAAATATTCCTGTAAATCTGTTTCATCGTTGCGTCGACCTAAGTTTAACTCTTTTGACATGACTTCAATTTCTTCAAGCATGTCATGAATTTGAACTTCAATGGTAAATTTGTTCCAAACACCAATGAGTTCTTGTACTTTAGGATCAGTAATAGGTAATTGTTTTTGATAGCAATATTTTAGATTTTTTTTGAATTTTTTAGCATTCTTGATAATCGCTATCTTTTCAATAAAAGAAATACTTTCTTTTATAACGAGTGCTTGCGTTAAAACTTTTTCTTCTGGTCTTAAGTTATCAAAAAAGGTTTTATTAATATCTAAAAGGTGATGAAATTCATTTAAATATTGAAAGACTAGGGTTTGATTCACAAATTCCTCTCGTGTTTGCGGTAGCGGTTGATTTTGAAATTCTTCCATAATTTTATCGCTCTCTGCAATCGAGTCAACAGTGTTATTCGCATCGTGGAGATTTCGGGTAAATTGCTCTGTTAGGTTAGCAAGAATCGTTTCTTGTTTTGAATTAAGTTTTACTTTATCGAGAATTTGGGACAATCTAGCAAGGACATCAAACTGTAAAAACCTCATCTCCATGTACTGAGCATAGTAACTTACTTCAATCAAGACGTAGTTTTCCTGATCTTTATTTGCTCTCGTTTTTGCTCCTTCTAATAAATCTTTAACTGATGAAAATAATTTTTGTTCATTTACCTCATCATCTGTATGTCGATGAATTTTATCTACTAGATAACCAACAATCGTTTGAAATTGTTCTTCAATTTGATCTTGATCATCAGTAATTCGTCCCAGCATTTTTGGCATATAAGTATTCACGATAAGTGCAACTCCTGTCCCGACTACCATCAATGCAACTTCATTTAAAAGTAAAGCCCCGCTAATAAAACCTTCTCCTAATAGATGCGTCACTAATACGGCGCTCGTTGAAATTCCTTCGCTTGCATTAAATTTAACAGCGAGTGGGATAAAGCATAATAAAGATAATCCAAATGCTACTGCATTAAATCCAAATACTAAAAACATGACACTCCCAATCGTCAATGATAATACAGTCGCTTTTAATCGCTGATTCACCACATCAAAGGATTTACGTCGTGTATCTTGAATACTTAATAGTGTAATAATGGCTGCCGCATAGGGATAGCTTAGTCCCAATACTTGGGCCAAAACAATCGCAACTGTCCCTCCAATTGCCGTCTTAATGACTCTCAGTCCTATTTTTATCATTTTTCATCACTCCTCTTGTATAAAAAGTTAACTCATTTTCTCAAACGAGCTTCTTTATGTCTTATCAATAAGTTATTCATTATTTTTTTTAAAAAAACTCACTCTTTTTTCACTTTTTTATTAGCATCACCTCTTATTTTTTTTATATGATATAATTCCTAAATTTTTTATTCTAAATATATAGGCTAATCCCTAAACCTAAAATCTATAAGTTCTTTAACATTTGAGAAGATATTGTATTTTCAGAATAATCACTCACTTTCTTGCATAGCTATATATTATCATTACGCCACTATATTGTAAAGCAATATAGCTAAAATAACTATTCCCTAAAGACACATTTAAAGAGTTTTAATAAAAAAGGCACATTATTTTCTAATGTGCCTTTAACTATGCTCTAAAGTGAAATTTAGCCAACTAGTTACTTTTAATTTAGCTTAAAATTTTTTAAGCTCGTGAGTTGTCGCAATTGTACTTATAGCACCTAATGTTCCTAATGTTATTAATAGTTTTGATGTATAGATAATTCCTAGGGCTATCCCTCCTATACCAAGTACTACAGAAAAAGCTCTACTTAATTTTAAGCCTGATTTTGTAGGCTTAGGTATATCCATCTCAACCCCAACTAAGGTATTAACCTTATCTAATGTTGAATTTAATTTTTCAATCATAACTACACTCTCTTTCTAAAATAGATTAACTCAATACAAAATTTATAATAGGATTAATTAATAATAAAAAGCTTGAAATAAGGATTCTTAATCCATACATTCTTTTTTTATAAATCCTATAGCAACCAATTAAAAATATGGCTACTGCAACAATAATTGAAATATAACTTAATTTAGTTACTATATCTGGACTTAATTGAATAATAGGTACTTGCTTTGGAATTGTAAGTGAAAAAATTTTCATTTCTAATCTTCTCCTTCATTAATATCAAATATTCGATTGACCGAACTCTCTAATAAAAACTCAAAAACTTCATATTTGTTATATTCAAAGTCTTTTTCCATAGTTGATGTCAGAAGTAAGGTACTAAATATCCCATACGCTTTTTCTTCTGAAATTTTCAACTTTAAGTTTGAATTTTTTAAAGTATCTTTAAAGAAAACTTCATTATGTACTTTAAGCAACTCAATATTTTCCTTAGGCAATTTATTTAAAAACAAAAGATAGTCAGGATTGTTGAAATCATATAGCTTAGGGTACTTGGAATATTCTTTAAATAGCCATTTAAGTGCATTTTTAAATCCATTAATTCCTGCATTTAATTCAATTACCCTATTCCAATTTTCTTTCAACTGATTTTGAATCATATAAAATACTTCAAAAAATAATTCTTCTTTTGTTTCATATAGTCTATAAAATGATCCCGTTGAAATTCCTATCTCTTTTGTCAATGAAGCAATATTTGTCATTTTATATCCTTTTGTACGCCAACTGTTTTCACAGGCTTTTTTTAATTCATTTTTCAAATTAACAATATCGTGTTCAGAAAAAATTTTAGCCATTTCTTCTCCTTTCTTTAAAATATCTATTCATGAATAAAATAAAAATAATATTCATGAATAGATTGTAATTTATATTCATGAACGTGTCAAGAAAGAATGCTATTTCCGTATATAAAAAGAGACCTATAAATAGGTCCCCTAACAAACTTTACTCTATTAATGTTTGTTTAAGTATTCTCTTTCTATATTTAAGTCTTACAAACTAATTTTATTCATAACAGTTGTATATACCTTCTTCTCTTTTTATTTTTGCATTACCACTTATGTAAGATCCCTCTACTACATTTTTATAACCTTTCTTTATTACTAAACTCTTGATATAGTCTGCATGGGGACATCTATCGTAGTGATGATTGTCAGTTACAACGCAAGATGCCAAGTGAACTACAACTTCATCTTTACTGATATTATTTTTTTTATATACCTTCTTAGAGAAATGTTCTAATTTGGAGGCAACTCCCTTTCCACAACATCCACCACAAGTAAAAGAAATATATCTTGTAGTACCATCATAATCTTTAAAAACTTCATCCTTATTGTAAAAAGCGTTTGTGCATGCAAATCCACTACACCTTCTATGTGCAATATCGCACTGAATTATAACAACATATTTAGTATTCATACTTACCCCTCCCTATATTTGTTCATCTTACATTTGTGCATTAAAATACTACTATACTTCGCCCTACATTGAAATAACTTATACATTTATCAAGTATAGCTGCATCACTACCAACTAATGATCCGATTTTAGACCCGCACCACACATAGGTATTAAAGTATCCTTTATCTTACCGTTAATTTCACAATATTTTATATATGCTGCATATGTAGCAGCCGTTGTATGTTCACAATAAATTCCCCTAGATGAAAGAATTTGTCTAGCTTTTAGGATTTGATCCTCTGGTGCTGTGATAACATCAACATTATATTTATAAATATACTCAAGTATCTCTATACCTCTCTTAGGATCTCCTATGGCAATACCCTCTGCCATCGTGTATGAAGGCTTTACTACTGGAGGCTTTTTATCTCCTTTAAGAACTGCCTTTACAAAAGGATCACAGTTTTGACTTTGAACAGCTATGATATTAGGCATTTCTTTTATTAACCCGCTTAGTTTTAACTCTTCTAATCCTTTTATAACTCCAATAAATAAAGTTCCATTGCCTAGTGGTATAAAAATATTATGAGGTATTTTACCTAGCTGTTCATATACCTCATAAATATAAGTTTTTGTACCTTCATAGAAAAAAGGATTGTATACATGATTTGCATAGTACTTTCCTTTTTTGTCAACTTCCTCTCTGCATACATCTGCACAATGATCACGAGAACCTTTTACAATATTAACTCTAGCATTGTGAGCTTTAATCATATCTATTTTTTTAGGGCATGTTCCCTCAGGTACAAATATTTCACAATCTATACCTGCTTTTGCACAGTATGCAGCTATACTATTTCCTGCATTACCACTACTATCTTGAACCACTGAATCAACACCAATTGACTTGCAATGTGAGATTAGCATAGCAGCTCCTCTGTCTTTAAATGATAGTGTCGGCATAAAGTAGTCCATTTTTAACATAAGATCATCATCAAATGAAACTATAGGTGACATACCTTCTCCAAGAGTTATAGACTCCCAAGTATTATCTTCTATTGGCATAAATGCTCTATATCTAAATATCCCCCATGTACTTTTGTCTACTAAATCTAAGTTAAATATAGGTGGATTAAAATCTAGTTTCCATAATCCACCACAATCACATTTTGATTTAAGTGTTGTAGCTTCTTCATAGTGATTACATTTTTTACAAATATATTTCATGTCTATACCTACCTTTCAAAATCTACTTCATCTACATATTCCTTTTGGTCTAACATATAAAAAAATGATCTAATTAATTATAAATTTCTAACATACGATACTATAAACTTTATATTATCTTTATTGGTAAAATTCATTGGATTTATATAAGCATCTAACATCCCTCTAGTATCCTCATCTCTATCTTCTTCTTTTATTCCCTTTAATTTAATTTTCAACATATTCATCATAACTTTATCTATCATATTTAAGTTTTGATAATTGAATGCACCTCTTAAATAAAAGTGTTTTATATCCTGTAATCCCTTAAAATTCATTTGCTCAACAGCTCTTATATCTTCTTCTCTTTTACCAGTTGAACATCCTACTGAAAATACTACAATATTTTTGTCTTTTAATTTATCAATATCTTTTGATATTACCTTAAATCCTTTTATATTTCCTGCATGTAGCCATCCACCATAAATTATAGTATCAAAAGTTTTCAACTTTTCTACCGTAGCATCCTTTGTCTCAATTAATGTACATCCTAAATCTTTTGCTATCCACTGTGCATACTTTTTAGTACTTCCGTATCTAGATTCATAAACAACTACTATATTTTCCATTATATTCTCCCCCTTAATTTATTAGTGCATTTTCTACTGATTTTAAATAAGCCTTAGATGTTGCTGTCGCACCACTTATAACATCTATTTTTATATTTTGCTCTTTTATTATTTCTTTAAATAAATCATCACTTATATCTGGTGTAAGCGGACTTGATAATAATTTTATGTCCTTTATTTCTTTATCCTTTACAGTAACTTTAACCTCACTTAACCATCTCTCTTTAGAATAGTTCCCTATATAATCTCCATCTTTTATAAGCTTTATCTCTACATTATTAATAGGTGTACTTGCAACTTCTTTTAAGCCCTTTGTTGCTACTATAAAAAATCCTATTCCTACGCTAAAAACTAGTAGTATAAAAATTTTTATCTTTTTAGATTTCATACTCTTACTCCCCTTCATTTATCATCTTTAAATATTCCATATATCATAAAATCTAGATAATCATCAATTATCTTATCTATAAACTCTTTATCTTTATTAGAAGATAATATTATATTTGAAATAAGTCCATTGATTGAAATCCATGAAAAAAATGCATATTTTTCTGTATCTACAGTTCTCAGTATCCCAATTTCTAAATATTTATCATAATATTTTTTTATATCTTTTATCCTTAAATTTTCTTTCTCCTCTTCTGTAAAATCAAAATAAATCCTGCTTATTCCTTCTATATCGTTTAGCATTATAGCCCTATATTCCTCAGGACTTTCTAAAATTAAGGATATATACGTTTTATATAAATGCTTTATATTTTCTTTTTCATTATCGCTAGTTAACTTTAACTTACTCATAGTATCTATAATTTCATTTGCATTTTCTTTCCATATTGAACTTACAATATCTGCCTTATTCTCAAAATAGTTATAAATAAAAGCTGGAGAATAATCTATTTTTGAAGCTATTTTTCTTATCGATAATTTTGCATACCCTTCATTAATGATTATCTCACTTGCTGCTTTATATATTTCCTTTTTTATCTTCTGTCTTTCATTTTCTCGTCTTTCTTTGGTCCCCATAACTCCTCCTTTGAACACCATTATTTTTATAAACGCAGTTCATTTTATAAACACTGTTCACATACTATAAATTGTATTCATATTTTTCCATTTTGCAACTATTATTTTAAATATTTTTCTAATTAAACAAAAAAATATTACTAGAATTTATTATTTCCAGTAATATCAGATATCCCAAATTATATTAAACAGTTTTAACTATTACACAAGTTCCCATTCCACCACCTATACAAAGTGATGCTAAACCATTATGCACATCTCTTTTTTTCATTTCATGTAAAAGTGTTGTAATTATCCTAGCACCAGATGCTCCAAGTGGATGACCAAGTGCTATTGCCCCTCCATTTACATTAGTTCGCTCCTCAAACCACTCATCACTTACTCCATGATTTTCTTTTAACTCTTTTATAACTCCAAGAGATTGAACTGCAAAGGCTTCATTTAACTCTATCAAATCCATTTGCTCTAGCTTCATATCAGCTCTATCTAATGCATTTTTAACAGCCACAACTGGTCCTAATCCCATCACTGAAGGGTCTACTCCACCTTGACCGACTGCTACTATTTCTGCTATTATATTTAAATTATATTCTTTTACAGCTTTTTCTGAAGCTACAATGACCACACTAGCACCATCATTTATACCAGATGCATTTCCTGCAGTTACAGTACCATCTTTTTTAAATGCTGGTCTTAATTTTAAAAGCTTTTCTAAGCTTGTATTTCTATTTGGATACTCATCTGTATCTACAATCACGCTTCCCTTTTTACTTTTAACTTCTATTGGAACTATCTCATCTTTAAATCTTCCTTCATCAACTGCTTTTATTGCTTTCATTTGAGATTTTATAGAAAACTCATCTTGTTTTTCCCTACTTATATTATGTTTTTGAGCTATATTTTCAGCAGTCATACCCATATGGTAATTATTAAATGAATCAGTAAGTCCATCAACAAGTAAACTATCTCTAAAATTCATTCCTCCCATTTTACTACCAGTTCTTATGCTAATATCACTTACATATGGAGCTTGTGACATAACTTCAACCCCACCTGCTACTATTAAATCTGCCATATCAGATTTTATTTGTGAATATGCACTCATTACACTTTTCATTCCACTTCCACAAATCATATTTATTGTATATGCTACAACTTCACATGGAATATCTGCATATATTGCAGCTTGTCTTGCAATACCTTGTCCTTGACCTGCTGACAACACATTACCTAATATTACTTCATCTATTTTACTTGCATCTATATTGTTATTTTTTATAACACTTTTAATTACTTGTCCTGCCAATTGAGATGGCGAAACTGTTGATAAATTTCCTAAAAACTTACCTATTGGACTTCTCTTTGCTTCTACTATATATACCTTTGACATCTTTTTTCCCCCTTGTTTCATGTTTTATATTTTTTAAATATTACCTTTTATAAATCTATGAAACTTCAGAAAATATATACTTAGATTTTCTATTTATATCCATTTATAAAGTTTCCTTATGCTATAATATTAAGGACTTTAAAACCTAGGAGGAATTTATGATGAAAAATTTAAAGCATTATTTTATAATAGCATCTATATTAATGTTTCTATCAGCTATAATGTTTTTTATACATTATTTAGTATTTGGTCAAGCTTTAAATACAGCTTATTACTCTCTTATGAACTTATGCTTTATACCTCTAAATAGCTTAGTTGTGACTATAATACTTGAAAAATTAATAGATTCAAAAGCTAAAAAGCAAAGGATGGACAAGCTAAATATGCTAGTGGGGATATTCTTTACAGAAGTCGGTTGCAAACTTATGCGCTTAATGATAAGTGCCGATAAAGAAGCAAAAAACGCAATAAAGTCTTTTAGTGATTTAGATAAAATCAAAACTATTGTACTAAATCATGACTATAAAATTGATATGAATTGTATAGATTTAGATATTTTAGAAAAGTTGTTAGTAGATAATAGTAATTTCTTTATAAACTTAATAAGTAATGAAAGTCTTCACCAACACGAGATTTTCACTGATTTGCTTATGTCTGTTGTGCATTTAAAAGACGAGATTGTATTTATTAAAAATGATGGTAACGGTGAAATAAATATAAGTCATTTAGAAAATGATATATTAAGAACTTACAAAAACATTGCTATTCAATGGGTTTATTATCTTGAATATTTAAATAAATCTTATCCATTTTTATATAACAATGCTATAAGAATTAATCCTTTTAAGTTTGAAGAAACAATAGAGGGATAATATTTTATTTAGTATAATGAAAAGAGGACTTAAAAATCAAGTCCTCTTTTTTATTACTTAATTATAAAAGATAGTATCCCTATAATTATACATGCGATTCCACTTAACAATTGTCCTATTCCAGATGCTTGTCCCATGAATATTAAATTGAAGATATTTTTACTTTTTTGGTCTTTTCCAAATAATGCCTCATCATTTTTCATTCTATGTATTCCCCAAAGTGTTAGTAATACTCCAAATATTATAAATAATACTCTAATCATTTTTATTTCTCCATTTCTTATTTTTATTTGTCATCGTCATCAAATATAAAAGTTTCTTCAATTGATAAACCAAAAACTGAAGCTATTTTATATGCAAGTAGAACAGATGGATTGTATTTTTGTTTCTCTAAAGATATAATTGTTCTTGAAGACACACATACTCTATCAGCTAATTCTTGTTGTGTTAATCCATTCTCTAATCGTAATTCTTTAACTCGATTTATCATTAGATATCTCCTAACTAGATAGTATGGTTATAATATTTTCTAGATAAAAATTCAATAATCATAAAAGATATTAAAATAGCAAATAAAGCAACGTTTGTTTGAATCATAATCCAATTAGAGAGGAGCATAATAATAAAAATTACACATATTAAAATTCTTAAAGTGAATTTAGCTACTTTACCATCTATTAAATCATCTCTTTCGTCATACTCTTTTGATAGTTCCTTGTCTATTTCTTTTTTATTATTTTGATATTTAATATAAGAAATCATAGAAATTATTAAAAATATTGCTCCTATGAATATATTTAAATACCCAAAATCAAATCCTGATGATGGATTGAATATTTTTTCAATACCACCTATTAAAATAAGCATTACTGATACTATAATACGTTGTACAAACTTATTTTCCAAGCAAACCACTCCTAACATAATATGAAGTTAAGTTCATGTGAAACAAACTTCACATGAACTTAACTTCATATTACACATTTTCCGAATAAATGTCAATATATTTATTAATTAATAAAAAATTTGCAAATTAATACCATTTTGCATTCACTAAGACAAATGTTTTAGTGAACACAAAATGGTATTTTTTAAAGTGAATTTAATTTAAAAGCTAAAAACAAATAGTTTCTCTATTGGTGTATCAAGCTCCTTTGATATCCTAACCGCTAATTCAAGTGAAGGATTATACTTAGCGTTTTCTAAACGGGCTATAGTTTCTCTTCTAACATTAACCCTATTAGCTAATTCTTCTTGGGTTAATCCATTAAACTGGCGATATTTTTTTAAATGGCTAATAAAAGTTGTCATATTATCTATTCTTTCATATCAAATCTATAAGTTAAAAATGCCCATAGATTAGCTGACATTGCAAAAGTAAGTGATATTATTAATACTTGCATCCTATAAAGTGTTAGTACATCTGATGTATATAGCCTAATTAATACACTTGCTACAACTGCTAAGACAAACCCTGTATAAAATGCTATGGAACCTGCTCTATGTTTATTATAAATTAAGCGTTCATCTTCACAACTACCTAACTTGCACCACCAATAGACAGATAAATTACCAAAGAACCCAAAATATAAAAGCCCTAGTGGGTCACCGTTTAAATCTTTAAAGCCTAAAAATCCAAAAAGTGCAAATAAAATTGAATACTTGTTTACCCCTTTCATAAATAATTTCTCCCTTCAACGTGATATATTTGTATACTTATATTACATATATATCACGTTAAGTTTGATATTATTACTCAAAATTAAGAAAAATGATTACTAATAATATTAAAAAATGAGCTATCTAATTTAGAAAGCTCATCTTTTAATATATAATTATTTACTTTTCAAAGTCGTTACTACTAACTCTGGTTTATTAAACACCCTAAGTGGGAATAGGCTATTTCCAAGACCTCTACTTACAATCATATGAGTATTGTCTTTATTATAAATTCCACTAGTGTATTTTGGAAATAAACCTTGATCTGGTGCTAAAATACCTCCAATAAATGGAAGCCTAACTTGACCACCATGTGCATGACCACTAAACACTAAATCTATACTCTCTTTAGCATATAAGTCTATAAGGTCAGGTCTATGTGATAATAAAATACTTAATTTACTATCATCTTTATTTTTTAGATTATTTATTATATTTGAAAGTTCTTCTTTACGGTTTTCTTTTTGTATAAACGAAATATCCCTAACACCTATTAAGTCTATACTATCGTTATTTATTTTTATGCTTTTACTTTTATCATTTAATATATTTACACCTTGCTTAGCTAATCTATTTTCAAAATCTTGGTATTCGCTAATTCTACTTTCATGATTTCCCGGTGAATAATATATCGGTGCTACTTTTTTAATTTGATTGATATATCTAATTGCAACGTCTGTGTTAGTTCTTCTGCTATCTATTATATCTCCAGTTATAACTATTATATCTGGCTTTACTTCTTTTGTTAATTCAACTAATTTTTTATTGTCGTCTCCAAATTCTTTATTGTGAAGGTCAGATATCTGTAGTATCTTGTAACCGTCAATCTCTTTTGATATTTTATCATTTTTAAAGTCTATATTTGTAATTTGTATATCGTTGTTTTGATAATAGCAAAATAGCCCTAAAATTATTAATACCCCTATACCTATGGCTATTTTCTTCTTCATAAAACTTCCTCCAGTAAAACATTTAATTTATTTAAACTTTAAGTTCCTCAACTGCTTTTCTTGTTACTATAAGTTTTTCTTCTATTTCCTTAAGGTTATTTTTAACCATACCTATAAATAACATATCTATTACTGCTAACTGAGATATTCTAGAACTCATAGCGCCTTCTCTTAATGACTTTTCAACAAAAGGTATCTTAAGTGTTATATCAGATAAATTTTCAAGTTCATTGTTCATACTAGCTTTTGTAATTGATATTACAGGTACATTAAGTTTTTTAGCATTTTCAACACATTTTAAAACCTCTCTTGTGCTACCAGAATATGAGATTGCCACAGCTACATCTCCGCTTTGCATAAGTGCAGATGATGTTACTTGAAGATGCGTATCAGTATGCGCTATACATCTTTTATTTATTCTACTTAATTTATAATAAAAGTCAAGTCCAACAAGACCAGATACCCCTACACTATAAATATATATATCCTTAGCACCTATAAGTAAATCTGTAGCTTTTTCAAGTTCTTCTTCTTTTATAAGTTTAACTGTCTTTTCCATAACTACATCAATTGAATTTTTTATTCCATAGATTATGTCTTTAGTTTCTAAATCTTTGTCTAAGTATTCAAAGTTAGAAGTTCCTTCGTTATCATTTAAGCTCATAGATAACTTTAGCTTCATTTCATTTAAACTATCAAAGCCTAATTTTTTAGAAAATCTTACAACTGTTGCAGCTGATGTATTTGTTATATCCCCTATTTCCTTTGCCGATAAGTTTATTATGCTTTCTTTATTTGAAAGCAAATAATTAGCAATTAATTTTTCCCCATCTGTAAAGTTTTCATAACTTTGCTTTATATACTCTAAAGTATTCATTTATTTCACATCCTAAATATATCTAAACTTTTAAATTTAGTTTATTTTCCTAAAGTAAAACTTTTTACCATTATTTATATATTTTAATAGATAAAAGTCATTCTGTAAAATAAATCCTACAACATTTGTTCTATCATCAGATTTTTGATTAGTTGTTAAAATTTGAAGTTCGCCCATATACCTCATGTATCCCTCGTTATCTATACTTATATCCCCATATTCTTTATCCACAGTATTAATTGCTTTTATTTTATCATTATTAAGAATCAATCTACTTTCAGCTGCCCTTATAGCATCTCTTGCAGAGTCTACTCTTGAACTATAAGTTTCTCTAAGTAATCTTAAACAAACTTCATCATCAACTAATGTATTTATTCTTAGTTCTACTGCCTCAGGGTTTAGTGATGCTAAATCTTTTAATTCATCTTTACTTGGAAGAGAATCTCCAATAAATACAGATTGATTTTTAAGTGCAAATAAATGATTAGAAGCTTGTCTAACATTTACATCTCTATGGTCTTCAAGTGTTGGGAGCCCATCTTTCATAGGGCTTCTTTTTCTATTATTCGATTGAACAAATGCAGCTACTTTTATATTTTTTTCATGTAACATATTATTCTTTTGTACCATAAGTTCTTCGCTAATACCAGTTCCTACTCTTGGATAGAAGTTATGAAGTGCATCTATATTTTCATAATTTGGTGAAAATCTATCTAAGTTCTCTAAAAACCCTTTAGTTATAGTTGAAGCATTTAACTGTATTTGTATTCCATATTTATTTTTACTCATCTTAACTATTTCTTCTTCGCTATAACCAAAGTCTATTCTTATAGTTTTTACTCCCATATCTCTTAACCCTTTTAAGTCCATATCATCTAAATCTAGGAAACTAAAAGTGTTTGGAGATATATCACTTATTATATCCATATTGTATTGTTTAGCTAACTTAAAAAACTCTGCTACTTCTACTTTTAATACATCGTAGTTTGCCTCTGGAATATGAAGTGATGTGAATATCCTTGTAAATCCTAATTTGTGTGCATCCTTTAATAACTTTATATTTTCTTCCTTCGTGTTATCTAATCCAAAATAAACTGAAAATCCAAAATTCATGTCTTTATCCTCCAAATTTTTATTTTAATAATTATATTTTTTATTTAATTTGTATTTCTTACTTAAAAAGGATGATACTAACATTAAATATAATGCACATATCACCCTTTTATTTTACTATATTATTCTATCGGATCTTCAAATCCTATCATTGTTGTAAAGAAATATCCTGCTACATATGACGCTAAAACTCCTACTAAAAATACTAACATCTTTCCATCTGCTATTAATAGTGCAAGTGGAAGTCCTGATACTCCAAGTGCAACTGCTCCAACTTTGAAAAATGCCATTACAGCTCCACCTACTCCAGCTCCTAAACAAGCACCAACAAATGGTTTTCCAAGAGGTAATGTTACTCCATATATTAAAGGTTCCCCAATTCCTAAAAACCCTGGTATCAATCCGTTTTTAGCTGTTTTCTTTAAACGTTCGTTCTTTGTCTTTTTAAGTACTGCTATTGTTGCTCCAACTTGTGCCATACCTGCTGTTGCTAATATTGGAAGTAATACTGTAGAACCAACAGTAGCTATTAAATCAGCATGTATTGGTGTTAGTGCTTGATGCATTCCTGTCATAACAAGAGGTAGGAAAAGTGCTCCTGATATTGTTCCTGATACAACAGAAACTATCATATTATCAGATGCTACAGTTTGTGCAACTATTATTCCTATTGAATCTGATATAAATCCACCTACTGGTTGAAGTATAAATAGTGCTGCTAATACTGAAAGTGTAAGTGTAACTAAAGGTGTTATAAATAAATCAAGTACATCTGGTACAACTTTTTTACACATTTTTTCTATAAAGCAAGCTAGTAATACAACTAATATTACTGATATAATCCCACCCCTACCTGGAGTTAGTTTCCCTCCAAATAAAGTTATATCTGCAAGTGCTGGTGATGATAAAATACCACCAAGTACACCACCCATCATAGGCATTTGTGAACCAAATTCTTTAGCAGCATTTACCCCTACTAAAACTGATAATATAGCAAATACTCCATTACCTACAAGTGATATAATTTGAGCCATTGTTGTAGTTTTGTAAACATCACCAAAATACACACCTGCTATATTATTTACAGCAAGAACAAGACCGCAAGATACAAATAAAGGTATTAGGGGAATAAATATACTACCTATTTTTTTAAGTGCATTTTTAAGTTTTGTATCATTTTTTTCTTGTAACTTTGCTTTAGTTTCTCTTACTGCATCTTCTCCTAGTGCTACTCTTTTTCCTAATATCTTGTTTAACTCATCAGTTATCTTATTAACTTTTCCTGGTCCATAAATAACTTGTAACTGTCCTTGTGCTTTAACAACACCTAAAGCACCTTCTGACTTTTTTATTTCTTCCATATCCACTTTTGAATAATCTATAATTTCTAGTCTACAACGTGTCATACAATTTTGTGCAGATGCTATGTTTTCTTTTCCTCCAACTAACTGTATTAGGTTTTTAGCAATTTCTTGATTTGACATTTTGATACCCCCAATCAATTTTTTGTTTAAACTTAAATTTTTAAAGCTTTAGCTATATATCCTCTAGACTCTTGTAACTTAGCTTTTGCTTCTTCTTTTTTTAGATTTGATAAAATCATAAATATAGCTAACTTAACATCAAAACCTGTTTCATCTAAAACTAAAGTTGCTTTACTTATACTAACACCTGTTGCATCTGCTACTATCTTTTTAGCTCTTTCTACTAACTTTTCATTTGATGACTTTACATCTACCATTAAGTTTCCATAAACCTTACCAAGTTTTATCATAACTCCTGTTGATAGCGTATTTAAAACTAGCTTTTGTGCAGTTCCTGACTTTAATCTAGTAGAACCTGTTATTGCTTCTGCTCCAACTACTGGTGCTATTTTTATACTAGCTACTTTTGATACATCTGAATCGTTGTTGCATGTAAGTGAAACTGTAAGTGCTCCTATTTCATTTGCATATTCAAGACCTCCTATAACGTATGGTGTTCTTCCTGATGCTGCAAGTCCTACTACTGTATCATTTTCTTTTAAACTTTTTTCTTTTAAATCTATAACTGCTAGTTCTTTGCTATCCTCTGCACCTTCTTTAGCTCTAAATATTGCTTCTTGACCTCCAGCTATAATACCTTGAACTAATTCTTCACTAACTCCATATGTTGGTGGACACTCTGATGCGTCTAATATTCCAAGTCTTCCAGAAGTACCTGCACCTATATATATTAGTCTTCCACCTCTTTGCATTCTCTCAACTATTTCATCTATTGCTTTTGCTATGTGCGGTATTTCTTTTTCTACAGCTAGTGCTACCTTTTTGTCTTCGTTGTTTATTTTTTTTACCATTTCTATTGTTGAGATTTTATCTATATCTAAAGTGTCTTGATTTCTGCTTTCTGTTGTAAGTTTTCCTAAGTTTAGTTTATCCATATCTGTCTTCCTCCATTTTTTTGAATACGTTTTCAATTGATGATTTTATATTATCATATCCAAAATAATATTTCAATACTTTTTTATATTTATGAAATATCATTTCATCAAATTGCAAAAACAGCATACAAAAATGACAACATTCGTGAAGTTCTAGAGTTAAAAGAGGAATTAAAGGAACACTTAATATTATCATCTAATGAATTTATTGATAAGGGGTATTGTGAAGAAGAATCGTACAAAATGGCAATCGAAAAATTTGATGGTGGATCTAATATGCTTAAAGAATTGCATATAATGTTAAAAGAAAACACAAAGGTAACATAACAATAGAAAATTCAACATATACGTACCAAAGTAAAATATCTTCAGATTCAATATCATATTCATCTAGGTCTTCTTCTAAATTAAATGGTAAGTCATCTAGTGATAATAAAATTTTTTATGTAATAGACGTCAATCAATCGCAAAGAACTATGATTGAAAAAGTTCTTACTGCTATTGTTATTTTAACTATAATGTCACTTATAAGCTATATGTATCTATTAGCTAAATAAAAGTTCAAATATAAATTTATGCATCTATAGAGTAATAATATATAATCATTGAAAGAAAGTAAGTAATAATATATAATTACTTTAATAAATTAAAAGAGGTGAATACATAAAAATGAACAATTAATCTTATTCTATAAACAAAATATTTAAAAATAGTTAAAAAGGTCTTTTATTATGAAGGCTTATTAAGTTTACTAAAAATACTATTTTTAATGTTAGGAATAAGTGTATATTTTTATGTGTGTTTTTATTTTTATTTTTTAAATATAGGTTAAATATACTATCTTCCTTAACGTTTAAAATAGTTTAATTTAAAGGAGGTTTTTTTATGTCTAAAAATATAGGTCCAAATCCAATGGATATTTATCCAAATGAAAATATTAAAAGTGTATGTTTTATAAAAAATACTATTAAAAATCCTAATATACAAGTTGGGGATTATACTTACTACTCTGATATAAATGGATGTGAAGATTTCGAGAAACATGTAACTCACCATTATGATTTTATAGGAGATAAGTTAATAGTAGGCAAGTTCTGTGCTATTGCTAGTGGAGTTGAGTTTATAATGAATGGAGCAAATCACAGAATAAATAGTGTAACAACATATCCATTCAACATAATGGGTAATGGTTGGGAAAAAGTAACTCCTAATTTAGCTAAATTACCTTACAAAGGCGATACCATTGTAGGTAATGATGTATGGATAGGTCAAAATGTTACTATTATGCCAGGTATTGAAATAGGAGATGGTGCTATAATAGCGGCTAATTCTACTATTACAAAAGATGTGCTCCCGTATCATATAGTAGGAGGAAATCCAGCTAAAATAATACGTAGGAGATTTGATGACAGTTTAGTATCTTATCTTTTAGATTTGAAGTGGTGGGATTGGGATAAAGAAAAAATATTTTCTAATTTAGAAATATTATGTAGTGCTGATTTAGGAAAAATAAAGAGTATATTATAATTTAATTAATGTAAGTATTATTATATTAGTGTAACTTAAAGGAGTGCGAATAATGATATTTGAAACTGATAGATTATATTTAAGAGAAATGGAACAAACTGACTTTTCTTCACTATGTGAAATATTACAGGATGAAGAAGTGATGTACGCCTATGAACATGCATTTACTAATGATGAAGTACAAGAATGGCTTAATAGACAAATAAAACGCTATGAAGACTATGGATTCGGATTATGGGCAGTTATTTTAAAAGATACTAATGAGATGATTGGTCAATGTGGTTTAACAATGCAAGATTGTGATGGGAATCAGGTACTTGAAATTGGTTATTTGTTAAAAAAGAAATATTGGCACAATGGATATGCTATAGAATCTGCCATTGGATGTAAAAACTATGCTTTTGCAGTATTGGGGACTGATGAAGTTTACTCTATAATTCGTGATAATAATATTGCATCACAAAATGTTGCAAAAAGAAATGGAATGCACGTATCTAGTCAATTTGTTAAGCATTATTATAATATAAATATGCTACATTATATATATTCTATAAAAAATAGTGATTAAGTTAGTAAATATATATTTTTATTCAATAAAATATTTCTATTTATAAACAATGTCAATTATTAAATCTGTTGTCATATTCTTATCAAAGGTGTAGCCTACTATTTTCTTTGTATGTAAGTCCATGACTGATGCTAAATAACACCAGCCATCTTTTATAGTGTGTATGTAAGTTATATCCCCTACCCACTTTTCATTTATTGTATTTGTGGAAAAATTTCTATCTAAAATATTATCCTTTTCCTCTACTTTAACTTTGGTAGTATGGTGCTTATACTTTTTTACTATCACAGATTTTAATCCTAATTCACGCATAATTCTTTGAACTCTCTTTATGCTAATATTAAAATCCTTAGATAGTATTTTGTGAATTTTAGGGCACCATATACACCATTACTGTCATCATAGATAGATTGGATTTTTTGCTTTAATATTTCTCTTTCAATATCCCATTTACAAGGTTTCTCGTACCTAAAAAAATAGTACGTACTCCTTGGAATACCTAATACTTTACACAATAAAGCCACTTTATGTTTCTCTCTAAATTCATTTGTATATCTTGCCATTTTAGACACGTCCTTTCTAATCTAACTATATTATAACTAGTTCGATTATTCATATCTATATGACTATACTAACATCAAGTTATTTATATTGATTAAAATAGCAATTTTGGAACAGTAAGTAAAAGATTTCTTTGATATCATTATTTTAGATAAACCCAATAAATAATGATGTGATAATATAATATATTTAGCAAAAAACTTAAAATAAGTAATCATTTACTAACAAAGCGAAGGATATAGATTTTAAATAAGGAGGTTTAAATTGAATTACAGTGAAGTTATGTCAAATTGTATTGAGTATATAGAAAAAAATATAAAAGAAAATTTGACACCAAAAACTATATCTGATGAAATGGGATATTCGCTATTTCATTTTTGCAGGATTTTTAATGTGTCTAGAGGGATTAGCTTGATGGACTATGTAAAACAAAGAAGGTTATCTTTAGCATCACTTGATTTATTTAAAGGCAAGAAGGTAATTGATATAGCAGTAGAATATAGATTTGAGACACATGGTGGATTCTCTAAGGCATTTAAAAAAGAGTTTGGTTTTAGTCCTACACAATATAAAAAACGAGCTGGCAACGGATTTTATAGCGAAAATTCATTAAAAATTAATGGTGATATTATGAAACCCAAAATTATAAAAAAAGATGGATTTAGAGTTGCCGGATATGGAATTCAAACAGATATATCTGATGGAAACTATACAAAAGATATTGCATCATTTTGGAGTCATTACGAAGGTGAGAACTTAGAAAGTAAAATGTATGAGATTCTTAAACCTAAAGTACATGGAGAATATGGATTATGTGTACCAGCAGATAAAGAAAGTTACCAAGCTATATATTTACTTGGAGTTAAAGTAGATAATTTTGAAAATGTAACTAATGATATGATTACTGTTGAGGTACCTAGTGCAGAATATGCAGTTTTTACAACACCACCTATAGATACAAGTAGTGATTCATTACAAAAAGATTTTGCAAAGTTAATTTCAAGTACATGGAAATATATTTTTGAAGAATGGTTTAAAAATAGTGAATACAAATTTGATGAAAGTAAAATAGATTTTGAATTCTATGATGAGAGGTGCCATTCAAGAGTAGATACAATAATGGAAATTTATGTTCCAATAGTAAAATACAAATTAAAGGAGTAAAAATATGAAAAATTATTATGGAAGCTTATGTACAACAATGTATGAAATCCTACACCCTGTTGCACCAAAAGATGAGCTAGATTTTTATTTATCTTATGCAAATAATGCTAGTACGATATTGGAACCTTTGTGTGGTAGTGGTAGATTCTTAGTCCCATTTATGGAGAATGGGCTTGATATACAAGGATTTGATTTATCTAAAGAAATGTTAGATGAGTTATTAATTAAAAAACCTTTAGCCAAAGTATTTCATAAATCCATTGATGATTTTGATACTAATAAAAAATATGATTATATCTTTATAACATCAGGTTCAATGTCATTATTTACAACAGAAGAAGAAGTATTTAGAGTATTAGTTAAAATGAAAAAACTACTAACTAAAAATGGAAAGTTTGTATTTGCTGTTGCTAGTACTGTAAATAACCAAGTTCCACATGATGACTATGTAGAAGATTGCAGTGTTGAAACAGATAAAGGATATAAATTAATATTAAAGAGTAAAAGTTACTTTAAAGAAGATAGTAAAGTTCTATATAATCCTAGCATCTATGAACTTTATGAAGGTGATAAATTGATTCAAAGTGAGGAAATGGATTTTAGAATTAGACTTTATGATATAGGTGAATTAGATAAATTAATATTAAAAGCTGGATTTACTGATACAAAACTTTATTCATCATTTGATAAGTCATTACCTATTGATGAAAATAGCAAAACACTACTATATGAGTGCAAATAAAGTCCTTAAATTGTATTAACTATTCCTTAAAAAACATTTTAAGGAGTCTAGTAAAAAAAAGCCAATTAAGGATTAAAAATCTTAGTTGGCTCTAACACGTTCATAAACCTAAATTTTAGAATCTAATTAACTTAATTAGATTCTAAAACCTTATTAATCGATTTTTTTAATGCTTCTATAAATTTACCTTGCAATTCTGATGATAACTCAAGAATTGAAAGATAAGGGTTCAAATCTTCTAATTCAACAAGAAGAAGATTTCCATTTTCATCTCTACAAGCATCAATTCTTTGAATCCCATGATCTATGTTATTCCAATTGAATCTGCACCATCCTTTGGTTTTATAACATACTTATCAACTTTAGGTAGTTTGTCAAAGTTATCTATTTTATCGATTGTTCTAATTACTGGATAATCTAAATCTGTTAGTTCCATTAAATAATCTTTGCCGTTCATATCGCTCTTACCATCAAAGGAATTATATGTTTTAAGATTCTTTGTTTTTATTTTATTTCTAAATTAATTATACTCATTAAGGAAGTTTGATGCAGGTCCAGCATTCCTAAATATTGTTAAATCAAACTTATCATTAAATGAATCCATATCTTTTGGATTACATATAACTAGCTTTAAGTTTTCTCTTAACTTAGAAGTTATAAATAAATCTTCTTCATAATAACGTCTACCGTTAGCGTTGTAATACAAGTCCGTTACAAATAATATTTTTTTCATTTGCCAATCCCCTTTTTAATATACTTTAGCATATAATACTAAATATTCAAGCATTATTTATTATTGACCTTTCATATTATCTATTCGCTAAAATAACTAGCTGTAGCAATTCCTATAAGTATATACATAGGAGTAAGAAGATATATTCCAAATGTATCTGCAAAAAACATTGCAGCACAATACAATATTAACGCCAATGCTACTAATATAAATTCCTTTTGAAATTTCATATCCACTCCCCTTTAGAGTTTTACTAAATGAAAAACAAACTTTATTATATAAAACTAACATTTATTTTTTTTCAATAATATAAAACACTTATATTCTCAAAAAAACTATTCAACTATATTTTAGGGCTTTTTATATTATCCTTTTGACTAACAATTCTTGTAGTTATATAATATTTCGATTTCCCACATAAAAAAAGACCTCTTCTAACTATTATAAAAAATCCTAATAGTATAAAATATATAACTGATGATATATTTTATCAATTATTTATAAAAAAATTAAGATTAAGTGATAATAAATATTTTTTTATTCGTTATATATAATGTAAAAGCTTTTACTTGCAATTATTCAATACTAGAAATAAATATAGGAGGTTTATATGGGTTGTAATGAAACAAATTATATAAAAAGATTAAAAAAGAAGAAAGAAGACGCTTTAGACTTTATTGTTGATATTTACTTGCCTTTAGTTAAAGGTGTAACGTACAAGGTACTTTCACCTCTTAGAAATGAAGGCATAATAGAGGAGTGTATTAATGATGTATTTCTTTCAGTGTGGAACAATTCAGAAAAATTCACAGGAGATACGAATGACTTTAAAAAGTGGATATGTGCGATTGCTAAGTTTAAGGCGATAGATTATTACCGAAAAGAGATAAAAAAAGCAGAAGTTATCTTAGAAGAAACTGATGTATTCGATAATAATTTAGTTGAAGATGAGATACTTGCTACCGAAGAAAGAAATGAGCTAATAAGAGTTATTAATTTATTAGAGCCTATGGATAGAGAAATATTCATTATGAAGTTTTTCTTAGGAATGAAATCAGAACTCATAGCTTCAAAGCTTGGCGTTACAAAGGCTAGTATAGACAATAAAATATACAGAGGTAAGAAAAAACTCAAAACAAAATTAGTAAATTTGAGATTGGGGGTAATGTAATATGAAGGATATCTATGAATTATTGAATGATGTTGATATAGATGAAAGTGAATTTGATGAAATAAAAGTTAATTATATTGAAAAAACTAAAGTTAAAAGAAAATTAAAAGATTCTATAAAAAAAGATTCTATAAAAAAGAAAAATAATTGGAAGAAAAAAGCTATTGTTGCAGCTACCATAGGGGTTATTGCTACAGCAACTTTTGGAACAATATTTCCTTCATATGCAAAAAACATCCCTATAATAGGCGACATATTTAGAGCATTAGATAATGATAGAACGGGATTATATGATAATTACAAAGAAAATGCCAATGAAATTAATGTTACTAAGGAAAGCAAAGGAATTAGTATAACAGTAAATGATGCTGTCTTTGATGGAAAGACAATAAACTTAACTTATACTATAGAAAGTGATAAAGACTTAGGAGATAAAATTTCCTTTAGTGGACGTTCGATTGTAATAAAAGGAGATGAATACACAGGTAGCACTGGAAGTTCACAAGTTGTAAAAATTGATAAAAATACTTATGTAGGACAATATAACATGACTATATCTAATTTTGTTGATAAGCCAAGGGATTCAGTACATCTTCAATTAAATATTAAAAAACTTATCTTACCAAATAAAGATACGAAAATTACAAAAGAGATAAAAGGACATTGGAAATTTGATATTACTTTAGATGCTATAAAAGGAAATACTCAAGTTATTAACCAAAGTGTTCAAAAAGAAGGTGCAACAGCTACTATAAAAGAATTGAATATAAATCCTATGTCTATGAGTATGATATACTCACAAAAAATTTCAAAAGATATATTGGATAAGTGGGATAGTACATATTTGGATATAAAAATAAAAGATGATTTAGGAAATAGCTATTCTGGTCAAGATAATGGTGGATCTGGAGATATATATGGTAATATGACTTGGAGCAAGACTTTAGAAAAACCAAAAGAAAATGCAACTAAGCTTATAATAACTCCGATTGTAGAACTTAGCATTAATACAAAAGATAATTCCGGTGGAGTTGAATATGATGCTGATGGAAAAGAAAAACCTATAGTTTCTAAGCTAAGTAATGATGGTTCTAAAAAAGAAATAGTATTAGATGATATTATTGTTGAATTAAATAAGTAATTAAGTTTTAGATATCTTAAAATGAAACCCAGTAAATAAAATATTTACTGGGCTTTTACATGTTAATCTTATAACTAAACCACTATTTGGTAACGAAGACAGTATTGGGTCAACGCCTATGCCATCACCACCATTACCTCTTATGTCTATAATAAAATTGTTATAATTATCGATGTCTTTATATAATTTTTTTATTTTCTCAGCATCTTCATTAGTAAACTTCATAAAGCTATTGATTTTAAGATAAGCTATATCTTTATTAATTATTTTTGCTTCTACATTATCTATATTACTTAGCTCTGCTAAATTGGTGTGTCCATCCTTAAGCAAACTTATTGAAAAATTCATTACATCATAAAATTCCTTATTATTATCACTATTTTCTATTTTTCCCTTTAAAATTTCGTATAAGTCTAGATATTCTATATTAAATTTATTATAAAATGCACCAAAGTTACAATAATTATCCTTCATCGTATTTATAAAGTAATCAAAATCCTCTACTTTTTCTTCCTTAGTTAATTCATTTAATTTTTAGTCACTACTACATCCAACTGATAAGATAAAGTTAATAACAAGATTAACATAACTAAATTTATTATTTTTTTCATCTTAATTCCTCCTTAATATAATTAGCTAAAATACAAAAAGGATATATTATAAAATTCAATATTTTATAATATATCCTCTACTAACTTTCAATAAGTAATTTAAACTATACTCAAAAATACGTCTAAATCGTAAGTAATATTCATAATTTTAAAACTATATTATATTTTTATTGAAGTAATGATGTTTCATCAACTATTTGAGAATATGTAAAGTTTAGCGATAAAGAAATAACATTTATTGTTTTATTTACCAAGGTCTTTTTTTATCAAGCCAACCATTTTCTTCCCAATAGTTTTTGTCAACCATATTCCAATCATTTGATTTTTGCATCATTCTCATTATGGTAAACATAAATTTCAACCTAAAGTTTGGACTTGCTTTACCTACTTTGGCTTTCGCTTTTATAGAAATTTTAGAAGTGTCCTTTGCAATTGGCCCTTTAATTTTGTCAGTAACTGTTTCCCAACTTGAAGCATTTACACTCTTACTATATTGAATTACATTAGATATTCCCATCCAAAACATTTGCTGTGCTAATGCTTTTGTGACTTTATTCGCTCCTGCTCCTGAAGCTGTTGAAACAACAATTCCCACTTTATTAAACATAGCTTCTTTTGGTCGATGAGAAAGCCACATATACCCAAGATGGTCAAAGAAAGTTTTCAGTTGTCCTGTCATTGCATAGCAATAGGTTGGCGAATCAATAACAACAATATCAGACAACTCCATAGACCTAACAATCTTTTGCACTTTTTTTGCTTGTGGACAATCGTCCTCGCTTTCATTGAAGCACTTGTAACACCCTACACAAAATTTAGGGGTATCACTTGGCATAAAATACTCATAAACTTCTTTGTCATCACTTAGTATTTTATTAATTATTTGGTTAGTTATGTGGTAACTACTCCCCTTATGTAATTGCCCATGTATTACAGTGATTTTCATAATCTTAGTCTCCCCAAATTTAAATAATCTTTTTATCTTTAGACATTATGAATATAGTTAAAAGGAGCGTTATTAATTAATGCTCCTTATACTATGCCCTAAAGTGAAATTTTAGAACTAATTAACTTAATTAGATTCTAAAACCTTATTAATTGATTTTTTTAATGCTTCTATAAATTTTTCTTGTAATTCTGATGATAACTCAAGAATTGAAAGATAAGGGTTCAAATCTTCTAATTCAACAAGAAGAAGATTTCCATTTTCATCTCTACAAGCATCAATTCTTTGAATCCCATGATCTATGTTATTCCAATCAATGAACTTCATAGCAAATTCTAAGTCTTTACCAGTAGCCTTATACTCTTGAAGTTCCCATCTTTTTGATTTATCTGGAGCGTAAAGGCAATATTGGAAATCTCTATCTATAAAATAAAAAGATACCTCATATTCAAAGTTTATAGCAGGTTGAATAAGTGTATTTCTATCTTCTTTAGAGACTTTTTTATAAAGTTCTTCCTTAGACACAAATTCCATTCCAATTGAATCTGCACCATCCTTTGGTTTTATAACGTATTTATCAACTTTAGGTAGTTTGTCAAAGTTATCTATTCTATCGATTGTTCTAATCACTGGATAATCTAAATCTGTTAGTTCGATTAAATAATCTTTGCCATTCATATCGCCCTTACCATCAAAGGAATTATATGTTTTAAGATTCTTTGTTTTTATTTTATTTCTAAATTGATTATACTCATTAGGGAAGTTTGATGCAGGTCCAGCATTCCTAAATATTGTTAAATCAAACTTATCATTAAATGAATCCATATCTTTTGGATTACATATAACTAGCTTTAAGTTTTCTCTTAACTTAGAAGTTATAAATAAATCTTCTTCATAATAACGTCTACCGTTAGCGTTGTAATACAAGTCCGTTACAAATAATATTTTTTTCATTTGCCAATCCCCTTTTTAATATACTTTAGCATATAATACTAAATATTCAAGCATTATTTATTATTGACCTTTCATATTATCTATTCGCTAAAAAAGTATAAGAAAGCTTTACACCTTTTTTACATTTTTAAACATTTTTGGTCAAAAAATGATTTTCCTTGTTGACTTCAAAAACATTTTACTCTATTATCTTATTAATAGTCACGTTAATGACATGTCATTAATTAATATTTTACTTTAGGAGGAGTTATGGAAAATAGAAAAAATCTCACAAAATTAATGATAGTTGGATTACTTATAGTTATGCTTTGCGAATTTATAGGTAGATTCACACTAACATTTGGATCAGTATCTTTAGTGCTTTTCCCTATGCTATATGCAGTACTAGTCGGAATTATAATAACACCAGATTTACTTGGTCAAAAAATTAAGATTTTAAAAGAAGCTATAGGGGAAAAAGAAATAAATATTGCTGGAGAAGTAGTTGGTATAGCTCTAGTAATATTAGGTATTAAATATGGATCTACAGTTGGTCCAAACATAGAAAAAATAATAGCAGCAGGGCCAGCTTTCTTAGCTCAAGAATTTGGCCATATATTAGCACCATTAATAGCACTTCCCTTAGCTTTACTTTTAGGGTTTAAAAGAGAAGCAATAGGTGCTACTTCTAGTATAAGTCGTGAAACTTCACTTGGAGTTATCTCTGAAAAATACGGAATAAATTCACCAGAAGGTAGTGGTGTTCTTGGAACTTACTTAATCGGGACTGTTTTAGGTACAATATACTTCTCTATATTAGGATCGGTGTCAATATACTCAGGTCTTCACCCTTACGCACTTGGGATGGCAACTGGAGTTGGTAGCGGTAGTATGATGACAGCTGCAGCATCTTCACTTTCGACAGTAGTTCCTCCAGAAATGGCTGATACTATATTAGCATATGGTGCTACAAGTAACATGATGTCAAGTATAACAGGACTTATATTCTTAGTATTTATATCATTACCACTTACAAATAAGCTTTATGACATATTAGAGCCTAAAATAGGTAGAAAAAATAAAAAGAAAAAAGTAGCATAATCAAAGAGAGGAGCATTAAACAATGTTTAGTAATATAAATTTAAAAAGAAGTTCATATCAGCTTTTAGTTATGCTATTAGTTGGCGCAATGATACTTGTAGGACAAAGGATAAGTATTGGAACACCTATAACAACTGCTCTTCCAGGAATGCTTATAATGATATGTGCAGCTATGGTTGCTATGATGTTAAAGGATTTATTTCCAAAATCACTTTTCCCTGCATTTGGATTTGCAACTATATTAGGGTTACTTCTTAGTTTACCATCTAGCCCTACATCTGATTTTTTTGTAAAGCACGTTAATAACATAGACTTTATGGCAATAACTACTCCACTTTTAGCCTTTGCAGGTATATCAGTTGGTAACAAAATACAAGAACTAAAAGCTATGTCTTGGAAAATAGTAATAATATCGCTTGTAGTATTCACAACAATATTCTTCGCTTGTGCATCTATAGCTCATATAGTTTTAAAAATGCAAGGAGTTATATAATCATTTCTTATAAATCTTAATTTAGGGGGCATTATCATGGACAAACAACAATTAAAAGAATTAGTTATAAAAGCAATTGAGGAAAACAAAGAAAATATATTAGAAATTGGTCGTAAAATCTACCAAAACCCAGAGTATGGATATAAAGAATTTAAAACTAGTGAAACAGTTTCTAAGTTTTTAAGAGAAGAATTAAATCTTGAAGTTGAAGAAAACATAGCAGTTACTGGTTGTGTAGCTGTAGCAAACGCTAACAAAAAAGGACCTCACGTTTCTATACTAGGTGAATTAGATGCTATATCTTGTAAAGATCACAAAGATTCAAATGAATTAGGTGCGTCTCATACTTGCGGTCATAATATACAAATAGGCGGTCTATTAGGAGCTGCAGTTGGTTTAGTTAAAAGTGGTGTATTAGATTCTTTAGATGGAAAAGTTTCTTTCATGGCTACTCCATCTGAGGAATTTATACAGTTAGAGTATAGACAACAATTAAAGGACGAAGGTAAAATAACTTACTTTGGTGGTAAGCAAGAGCTTGTTAAAAAAGGATACTTTGATGATATAGATATGTGTATGATGTTCCACTCTTTAGATATGGGAGAAAATAAAGCTTTAGTTGGACCTGAGAGTAACGGATTTATAGGTAAAAAGGTTCAATTTATAGGTAAAGAATCTCACGCTGGCTCTGCTCCATCAGAAGGAATAAATGCCCTAAATGCTGCAATGTTAGCTATAAACAATGTAAATGCTTTAAGAGAAACTTTCAAAGAATCTGAAAGAGTTAGATTCCATCCAATCTTAACTAAGGCTGGAGATATAGTAAACGTTGTTCCTGCTGATGTTCAAATGGAATCATACGTTAGAGCTAGAACTATAGATGGTATGGTAAAATACAATGAAAGTATAAACAATGCTCTAAGAGCTGGTGGAATGGCAGTTGGAGCAGAAGTTAAAATAACTGAAATACCAGGATACTTACCAATACTTCGTTACAAAGATATGGACAACTTATTTGCAAACAACTTAGTTGGATTAGGTATAGAAGAAAACAAAATAGTTGACGGTGGAGATTTCGCAGGTTCATTTGACTTGGGAGATATATCTCACATAATGCCTACTCTACACCCTATGATAGGTGGAGTAAGTGGAAACCTTCATACTAGAGAATATGAAATAGTTGAT
This sequence comes from Romboutsia sedimentorum, assembly GCF_030131845.1. GTDB lineage: Bacteria > Bacillota > Clostridia > Peptostreptococcales > Peptostreptococcaceae > Romboutsia_D > Romboutsia_D sedimentorum. The sequence goes on from NZ_JASKYM010000001.1 coordinate 441,863, forward strand.
GAAGACTTAGCATACTTAGTACCTGCAAAGGCTATGGCTATGACTGTTATAGATTTATTATTTGATGATGCCAAATGCGCTAAGAAAATATTAGATAACTTTACTCCAGTTATGACTAAAGATCAGTATCTAGACTTCTTAGCTGACCTTGATAAAACTATAGACTAATAAAATAATAAAAAAGTGAGTATTTCTTTATCAAGAGTAAATTTCTACTCACTTTTTTATTTAGACTTTTTAAAATAATATTTCTATTAAACTTTTAGGTCTTCCACCATTTCTACTGCTTTCTTTTCCATAAACCCTAGCCAAGTCTGCATCCATAATTTTTTGTAATATCCTTCTAGCACTTCTTTCGCTTATATCTAAATATCCTGCTAATTCTTTAGAATCATATACACTACTTTGCCTAGATTTATTTATTGACATAATTTTATTTACATACTCACAACTTAGACTTGTTTTTTGTGATATGTTTATAGTATTTTCATCATTATTGATAATACTATAGCTTATCTCATTCTCATTTCCTAAAGGACCTGTAAGATTATTTTTTTCATCAACTAAAAATATATCTCTACCTTTAGAATTATTAGATTCTTTAAGAGCCTTATGAGCATTGCTTTCTGCTTCATATGCAGTTTTTCCAAGACCTATCCCTATATTTAAGGTAAAGCCTATAGACTTAATATGTTTTTTTAGATTATGAAGTTTATTGTAATTTTCTTCATTATTTATAGCTCCTTTATTTATAAAAACTATAAATTTATTACGACCAAAAGGAAATAAAGCTCCGTCTATGGACCGAACATACTCTACTATAACCTTATTTATATCTGACTTTTTTATCATATTGCTATAATAGTTATTAATATCTTCATCATAATCAGATATGTTTAAAATCTCTACAGCTAACTTTGAGCATTCAGCATTATTAAAAGCATGTTGAGTCATTATTTTTTTGTAGCAGTATTTAACTAAAGACTTGGTGGGTTCTAATTTAAACACTGGATAACCTAGCCTTTTTAGTTCATTATATACAGCTTCAAATCCAGTTATCATTAAATTTATTTCTTTTTTCTCAAATAAGTCCATATGCCATTTTATATAATCTGCTTCATCTATATTTTTTAAAAATGGAAGATAATAAATTTTTTTTGGATTTATTCCAATTTCTTCGATAACTTCATCTACCATATCTTCGTTTACTACATCTATACTAAATTTGTCTAAATCTATATTTGAATTTCGTATATTCCAAAATGCCTTTAATATACTGCTGTCTCCTCTTGATACAAAAGTATATGGCTTTTTTATTTTATACTTTGACTTAATAGCTTCATCTACCCCACAGCCTGTAAGTATTATTCCATCACATTCTTTTTCGCAATCTTCAATGACTTCTATTGCATCTATTACTTTTTCTCTTATGTATTGTTTTATTTCTAGGTCAGGATTTACTTTTTTCAAATCCTCTTTTATTTTCTTTGACGAGTCTATTGGACCTACCACTCCTATTATCATATGTTCCTCCATATTTAAGTTCTTTTTAATATGTTTACGTAAATATTATATCATGTTAAATGAACTATTAGTTATGAATATTGTTAATTTTAAGATAAGCTATCTCTTCATCAATTATTTTGGTTCCTACATTATCTATATTAGTATCTACATCTTTAAATTATTTTTTCCATTATATATTCTTTATGAGCAGAGTCTTCATTAGCTTGTTCTTTTATTATTTTAAATCCTCTATGAATATAAAAGTCTACTGATTTCTTGTTGTCTTTGTATACTGCTAAATTTAATTTCTTGTATTTATTCAGTGCATAATCTATTAAACATTTTCCTATACCATTATTTTGAGCATCTACATCCACAAATAGTGCTCCTATAAATTCATTATTTATGATACTTATAAATCCTTTTATATCCTCATCGTCTTCATATACAAATGTTTCAGCTATTGGTATGTATATATCTTTTACAGTATTATAGCTATTTTTCCAATATTCCTCAGATATAAAGTCATGAGCTTTTATAGTGCTTTTTAACCATATATCCATTATTTTATCTATATCTTTATTTTCTAGATTTCTTATCATATTAATAAATGTCTCCTTTATTGTGTTGTAGATTTGGTTTTATCATCAACTTATAGAAAATAATACTTCCATATATATTTATGTACAATTTTTATGCTTTCAATATATAAAAATTATTAATTTAATCGTTAATGTATTTTTGTAATTTTTTAACTATGCTTTTAATTGTATTTGAGTTATCTTCTGCAAATATGTTTTCAAAATCTTTGCTTAAAGATGACATTTGATCTTGTGAAAGAGATGGTTTTATTGAAGGTTCAATTTTTAATATTAAATCTACTAAATCATAGTCAATAAAATTAGATACATCTTCAAAATTATTAATTAAAAATTTTGCATTTTCATATGATGTAAAATCAGAATCTCTTCCATGTTGTAATAAATATTCACTAAGTTGGTAATCCTCGTTTGCATATCTAATGAAATCACCTGAAGGATCTATTATATTTTCTTTAGAATTTAGATACTCAATAATTTTAATTTGTTTTATTAACCTATCTTTTTCTGATAGATTTTTGTAGTGGTAATTAATAAAAACAACTAACCCATAATCAGATTTTAAAATTTCATCTTTATAATCTTTATGCTCTTGAATTGACTCTTTTCCATATTTACTAAGGTCTTCTAAATTTTTGTCAATATCCTTATCTCTAATTTTTGTTAATTGTTTAATATTTAAGTCCTCTAAATTTTTAGGATTAATATTTTTATTAAACTAATTGAAATTATCTTTTTTTTATTAAACATATATTTTCTTTAATTGTGCCTTTCTTTATTAATAGTCACATTTAAATGTCTATTAAGCTATTTTCCATTATCATCTAAAGATATTTTTTTAAGCTCATTATCTAAAGATGCTTTTTGATTTTTTGAAAGTGATGTTTTTATTGAAGGATTAATACTTTCTAATATATCAACTACATCATAGTCAATAGAATTAGATACGTCTTCTAAATTATTAATTAAAAATTTTAGATTTTCATATGATGTAGTATCTGAATCTCTTCCATTTTCTAATAAATATTCACTCAGTTCGTAATCTTTATTTACTACATTAAAGTAATCACCTGCTGAATCCATTATTTCATTAATAGAATTTAGATACTCAATAAGTTTGATTTGTTTTATCAATTTCTCTTTTTCTGTTAGGTTTTTGTAATTTTTATTAAAGAAGGCAACTAATCCTAAATCAGAATTTAAAATTCCATCTTTACGATTTTGAAATGTATTACTAAGATCTTCTAAGTTTTTGTCAATATCATTATCTCTAAGTATTGTTAATTGTTGAATACTTAAATCCTCTAGGTTTTCAGACTTAGAATTTTCATTGTTAACAGCAGTTTGTTTTACATTACTATTAGTACTTTTATTAAAAACCACTAATAGACTAACTAATACAATTAGAATTATCATTAAACTAATTGAAATTATCTTTTTTTTATTAAACATATATTATCTTTAGTAAGAGAGTTTATTGTAAATGCCAATCCCTCACTAATTCCTCCTTTCTTTCTTAATAGTCAAGTTTAAATGTCTATTAAACTATTTATCATTAGCTTTTATTTGTAATTTAAAATAATTACTATCCATTATAATCCTCAGCTATTAACGCGTACATAGCACAATCACAAATTCCTTGATTGTTTATGTCTGCTTTTCTCATTGTACCTTCATATTTCATTTTACATTTTATCATTACTTTACCCGAACCTGGATTAAGTGGGTCATGTCTTGATTCAACACGATTTACTTTAACCTCCTTTATAAAATATTTAATTATAGCATTTAGTGATTCTGTAGTAATACCTTTATTCCACCATTTTCTTCCTATGCAATAACCAATATGAACCATCCCTATTTCTTCATCTTGACGCACAGTACTTATAGTTCCTATCGGTTCTTTTCCATTTGACTTCAATACAATAGCCCATTGATAGAAATTTTCTTTTTCATATTCATCCACCCAGCTTTTTAAAACACCCTTTGAAGCCTCAACACTTTCCATAGGTCCCCAAGTTAGAAACTTTGTAACTTCTGAATCACTTGCCCAATTTTTATACACAGCCTCTGCATCTGATATTTCAAATTTTCTTAAAATCAAATTCTCAGTCTCTATTACTTTTGTTCCATTATGATTCATAACATGCCCCCTATATATTTAATAATAATTGTTTATTTAATTATAGCAGAACTTACAGTTTCTCATATGTCGACTAAAATAGCTATTTTTTTTAGCACCATAAAAGAACAATAGTTTTATCTCTATTGCTCTTTTATTGACAATACATTTAACTAACTTTAATGTTGTGGAACAACTGCAAAGAAAATCAAATCTTCATTACCATCATTAATCAAACTATGTGCATGACCTTTAGGGCAATAATGGCATGAACTTTCTCTAACTTCTTCATATTCCCCGTTATATAAGACCTTACCTTCTCCGCTTAAAATATAAATAACTTCACTATTTGTTTCATGTGTATGTAATCCGATAGACGCTCCTGGAATTAGCTTCCCACGCATAATCTTATTATTTTCATCAGTATACATTTTAGTCGATAGTTCTTTTTCACCCTTGTGAAAATTTGGCATTACCTTTTCATCAATCTTATTAAAGTCTATTATCATTTCCGCTACCTCCACTATTTCATAGTATAATATTTTGGTCATATGTATAAACAATTTTAAGTGCACAATTATAACAATCTTAAACTCTAATTAAATTATAACCTTAGTAATAATCATAGTAAATAAAATACTCTGTCCTAAACCCTTAAAATTATTTAAGAGTTAATGCTAATATATCTACATTATGGTTTTCATTTCCCATGCTTACAGTTGTTGATTTTACTTTTTGGTATCCTAATGAGTCCCAAAATTTTCTTCCATTAATATTTTCTTCTACTACTCCTATTCGTAGTGTGTCAGCTCCTTGGCTTAGAGCATATTCTTTTATTTCTTCGTGGATTACTTTACCTAATTTTTTATTTCTTTCATTTGGTGAAAGTAAAAGTAAACCTATCATCCAAGTTCCGTTGTTCGGATAGTTTTTAAATATGTCTACAATACCAATTAATAAATCATTATATACTCCAAGTGTTAACGAATCATCTAATGTCTTTTTATCAGTGTATTTGAAAATATTATCTATATCCTCATCAGTTGCATTTGTGCCATTACACATTATATGATAGTCAGAACATAAATCATATAGATATTTAATTTCGCTATGATTAGAAGATGTTATTGGTTTAATTAAATACTTATTTTCTAATATTGCTTTTATCATACTATCACCCCCTAATATAATACTTATTAACTAAATTATAGCAGAATCTATATTTAAATTAATAAAAAATGACCATTCACACCTATTACATTTGAAAATTGCCCCTAAATAAAATTTAGAGTATAATAGTCATTTATTAGGATAAAAGGTAATACCCTAATTTAAGGATAATACCTTTTATAAATTTTATGGTATCAGTCTAGTTCTATCTCTTGTTATAAGAGTTGCTTCCCTAACATTTTCTAATCCTAGTATTTTACTAACAATTCTTTCTAACCCTATTGCCAAGCCACCATGCTTAGGAACTCCATATTTAAATATTTCAGTATAGCTCTCATAATCGTTAGGATCTAAACCCTTGTACTTGATATTATTTATTAACATATTATAATCATGAATTCTTTGTCCTCCAGTAGTAATCTCAATTCCTCTAAATAACAAGTCAAAACTATGAGTTTCTTCTTCTCCACATGGCATAGTATACATTGGTCTTTTTGCTCTTGGATAATGAGTTAAAAATATAAAATCACTTCCTAGTTTTTCTTTAGCATACTCACAAATTAACTTCTCAGCTTCTGGATCTAAGTCTCCCTCCAAATCTGTTTTATTATATTCTTTTCTTAATATATCTATAGCTTCATTAAGTTTTATCCTTGGAATAGTATCCTCTATCTTAGGAAGTTCTACATTTAACAATTGTAAATACTTTTGAGCCTCATTTTCTACCTTATCTATAATGAACTTTAATAGCTCCTCTTCAAGGTTCATTATATCTTCTTGATTATTGATAAATCCAAGCTCTAAGTCCATGCTAATATATTCATTTAAGTGTCTGTTTGTATCATGTTGCTCAGCTCTATATACATGCCCCATTTCAAAAACTCTTTCAAATCCAGCTGCAACCATCATCTGTTTATAAAACTGTGGACTTTGAGCAAGATATGCCTTATTTTCAAAATATTTAACTTCAAAAACCTCAGTTCCTCCCTCTGCACCTTCTGCAACAAGTTTTGGAGTAAATATTTCAGTAAATCCCTCCATAATTAAATACTCTCTAAAACCACTAACTATTAAGTTTTGTACTTTAAAAATCGCATTTATTTTTTCATGTCTTAGACTTAAAACTCTGTTATTTAGCATAGTATCTAAATTTATATTTAAGTTTTCTTTATTTATTTCAATCGGCAATTCATTTTTGCAATTATTAATTGTCTCTAAGTTATTAACTTCAATTTCAAATTTATTTAGTTTGTTATTACTTTCTTTTACATTTCCAGTTATAGCTACAACTGATTCTAGTTTTATCATATCTGATTTAACTAGTTCATTATCAATAACACATTGCACTAATCCTGTTCTATCTCTTAATATTAAGAATGTTATAGCTTTTAAACATCTTATGCGATGCACCCATCCTTCTATTTTTGCTTCTTTATCTATATACTCATTTAATTTATCTATCATTATTCTTTTCATATCTTAAGGCTCCTTTATATATTATAATTTTAATTAAAAAAGCCCCTTGAGATTAATATCTCAAGGGGCGAAAGTTCGCGGTACCACCCTTTTTAGACTTGTTTTTTAGCTTTTGTTAAAGTAAAATATCACCTTAGAATGGGCCCTGTTCTATTTTAAATATAAAAAAAGCTTCCACTTCATTATAGAAGTGAAAGCTATATATTCACGGTGCCATTCTACTTGACTAAGCTAAATAAACCTAAGTCATCTCTTATTACACTTAACGGAGTAACCCGACTTACCCTACTATTATTTTCAGATAAGCTTCTCTAGGATGTCTTTCAATATTACTTTTCTCATGGAGCTTTCACCATCCTCCACTCGCTTTAGATACTTAGTCAATATTTACTATTCCCTTCAATGAATTTTTAATATTATATTTACATTATAGTATGACTTTTATTTTAGATTGTCAACAGTTTTTTTGGATTTCATATAAAAACTGTAAGTATATAAAGGAATTATCTTCTAAAGTATCGTATCTTTACTATATACGTTTAGGCTTATCCATCAGAAAAATTAGATGTTAAATATACTAATTTACAAAAATCATACTTTGATATATCTTAAAAAGCTATAATTAAACTATAAACATTAAAATGAGGTGTAAAAGTGGTAGAGTACAAAAATAGAGAAGAATTAATTTTAGAAATTTCAAATCGTGCAAAATTATTTATCAAAGAGTTTGATGACATCGATGAAAAAGATAAAGATAAATTAATTGATGGAGTTGACAGAACCCCCGCTCAGATGATTTCTTATCAGTTGGGATGGATGAATCTCCTACTTGATTGGGAGAAACAAGAACAACAAGGACATACTGTTATAACTCCAGCTAAAAACTATAAATGGAACAACCTTGGTGGTTTGTATGAAAGCTTTTATAATGAGTACGATAAGTATACTCTTAAAGAGTTAAGTGATATGTTCATGAAAAAAGAACAGCAAATTATTGAACTAATTAATAGTTGTACAGATGTTGAGTTGTTTGAGCAAGGTGGAAGAAACTGGTCATCATCAACTCCATCTAATTGGCCAATATGGAAATGGATTCATATCAATACTGTTGCACCGTTTAAGTCATTTAGGACTAAAATACGAAAGTGGAAAAAGTTGCAGCTACAATAAAGAGACCTATAAATAGGTCAATTAATATTACTTATATATTCTTTTTTTAATAAGGCTATGTTTTAATATAGTGTTGAAATTAACAATTAAAAACATAGGGGCATTTTACCTCACCCCTATGTTTTTTAATTAGTTTTTTTAACAATTTCAATTTAAGCACCTCCTCCAACAAAAATTTGGTTTTATTAACTCATTTGATCTATGAGAGTTATATACTACTGTTTGATTTTTTTGTGTCTAAGAAATTTAAAACCGAACCCACTAGTGCGAATATGGAAATAAGAATAACAGATGCACGAACTGTAGCTGATTCTGCGTTACTTACTACTGTTAAAAATCTATTTTGTATAGATATTTCTTGAGATGTTATTAGCAAAAAAGCAGACGCTATTATACTTAGCGAACCTAAAGTTAGAATTCCATAAATAGCTCCAAGTAGAATCTTTTTGATTTTTTCCATTATTTATCACCTCCCCTTTTTTATAATATTATACTGTATCTGTGTATAATATTATAAATCAATTAAACTGCGGTACTCTAGTTTTAAACTCGCTTACTTTTGTGTACGAATATGCAACATTACTTTGTACGATAAAATTCTTAGTTTTTATAGAATCTCTCTCAGTTTCAAATGTTCTTAGCCATTTAAACCAGTACATATAGTTTGAGATATATTTACTTGCAACTCCATTAAATCTACCCATCCACTTCTTTAAATTACTGTGTAAAGCATTCACATGTTGAATATGATAAATACCTTCTTTATGTTTACCTGTTTTTATACGTTTGTGGTCTAAATTGCAATCTATAGCGAATTGAATATATGATTTATGACTGTCTGTGCATAGTATAGAATTTTCACCTATATGAACTTTATAAAGCCCTTCAAGTTCTCTGTGTGTCATTCTACCTTTACACAAAGGCTCTATTACTAAATTACCTTGTCTATCCATAGCTGTGGCTACACAAATTTGTTCCTTAGATATACCTCTTTTTTTTATTGCTTTACCTCTTTTTCGAGATTTTCGTGGCATATTAGAAGGTCTTGTTCCTTTAAAGCTTTCAGCAAAAAATATTTCATCTGCTTCTATTACTCCCTCAGCATCTCCAGTACCTAAAAAAGCACTTATACAATCAAGTATTTTATGTCTCCAAAAAAACTTGTCGCTATGTTTATACCCACTATCTTAGCAGATTTTCTTATAGATAATCCCATAATCATGCATTTAGCATATTTAAGCCACTTATCTAAAGATTTCTTACTTCTATATGTTGCAGAGTTTGTAAAGTCAGTAAAAGTCTTTCTACAATCTTTACAGATATATCTTTGTTTACCATTATACTTACCGTTTCTTGATACTAATTCAGAATGACAGTGAGGGCATACTTTCCCCTTGGCAAATCTAAATTCTTTCACTTCTTCATATACTTGCCCAACTTGAGAGCCTAACACAAGAGCTTCTTCCAAAAGAGATAGTAATTCCTCTATTTGATTTAATGGTAATGTTTGTGTATCTGTTAATATAGACTTTATATTTGGCATATTACAACCTCCAAAACATTGATATATCTATATTGTAATCTATTTCTTATAAAACATCCATTTTCAACATTGATTTAAAACATAGCCTTTAATAAAGATAAAACTACAGTATCTCTTTCTATATCATTTTGTATTATATAGTCTCTTAAAATACCTTCTTTTGTAAATCCAAGCTTCTCAAGTAAATTTAAAGAAGCTATATTTTCAGGAAATACTACTGCTCCTATTCTATTTAAATCTAAATTCTCAAATCCTAATCTTATTACTTCATTTATAGCCTCTGTTGCAAATCCTTGTCTCCAATATTTAATATTTATATCATATCCTATGTCTGCTCTTTTGTTTTTTATTTGAATTGCATCATAGCCTACAGTTCCTATTAACTGTCCTGTTGCTTTATGTATTATCCCCCATCTTATTCCTCTTTTATCAATAAAATTTGTCTCAAATTTTTTAATTAAATCATAAGATTCTCCTATATCGTTTAATGATTCTCTACCTAAGTATTTGGTTACCTCATCATTTGATAAATATTCAAATATATCATCTGCATCTTTTATAGTTATTTTTCTTAAATACAATCTGCTTGTTTCAGATAATGGAAAATCCATAGGCATATCTCCCTTTTATTTTTATATTGTTATTATTATATATATTAATTTCTATATCCTATCAAATATACTATTTCTAAAAAACTTATTTAAATAAGCTTCAAAAAAATTTATAATTAAATTAACTATTAAGTCTTAATATTTTTTCAGAAAAAAATTAACTTTCATCCAAAATGTTTAATATATTTAATACTAAAATAGCCGAATTATTAGCAGCTATTTTTTCAAAATCTATATAATTAGTAGAATTATCATCTGCGTTATCTGATATGCTCCTAATAATTAAAAATGGTATGTTATTTATACATGCAACATGACCAATTGCAGAACCTTCCATCTCAACACAATGAGGAGAATGTTCCTTTATTATTAAATCTCTTAAATTACAATCTGAAATGAATGCTTCCCCACTAACAATCCTTCCAACATGATAGTTGAATTTATTAGAATCTATTTTTTTATATGCTTTTATTGCTGTCTCTATTAAAAATTTATCTGACTCAAAATATTCTTTAAAAGGAAACCATCTTTTCATTTGTTCTTTACGCACATCATGATGAGTAACATTATCAGAAATAACAATATCGCAAATCTTCACATCTTTATTTAAACTCCCAGCTATTCCTGTGTTTATTATATGTGTAACTTCAAATCTATCAATTAGTATTTGTGTACAACTCGCCGCATTTACCTTTCCAATACTGCAAGAAGTCAGTACTATTTTTATATTTTCTTTCTTACCAATATAAAATTTAAATCCTGCATATTCTTTTTCTTCTATTATATTTATATTTTCCTTTATATGATTTATTTCAATAGGCATTGCCCCTATTATACCAATCACATTCATTAGACCATCCCCATTCTTTTAATACATATTGTATCACTATCTCATGAAAATTACTGAATATTCAGTTATTTTTATTTTTAATTTATAATAAATAGGGTTAACATAATCCAAATTTCAAATATTTTAATTACCTAAATTACTCTTTTTAAAATGCTGTAATATCTTATAACCATCACTTGTATGCCCAACATAAGGCTTGTGGAAATACTTCATCGGCAAAATAGTTATTAAAAATTGAATTGCGCTAAATATAAACAAAGCATTCAGTGATACCATCAAAATATATGGTAACTTCACATTTATTATATAAATATATAGTAAAATAGAAACTATTAGTGATATTATTGGACCTCCTAAAGTCATAAAAATCATTTTAATTTTATTATCTACTGGTGTCCAATTGACATATCCATACGCCACATCTAATAAAGACTTATATCCATTTAAATTAATTACCAATCTATTTAGGTTTATTTTCTTATTCAAATCAGAATTGCCTATATTAACACTTACCTTCTCTTTTGTTAATATCAATGCAACAATTGCGTGACCTAATTCATGAAGTACAGTTAATATAGGTGTGAAAATAATATAAACTAATGTATATACTACAAAATCCATAAAATCCCCCTTTAAAAATAAGTGTCTTGATTTTATATAAGTATTCATTAAAATCCGAAAAAATTTATAATTTCTTACTTATCAACTAAAAAGGTTTTATTTATAGTAGCACTACTCTTAATACTAAGTATAATTCTATGTATTCCTAATTCCCTACTCTTGAAAATAGTTTAATAAATATTATTAGTGGTGTTAGTAAAGTTTTGGTGGAGGTATTTCTTGCAGACTAGACTACAAAAGCTTTATCACAAAAGATATGTTGTAATGATATTAGGACTTAGATTTGAAATTTGGCATACACCCTGTCAAACAATTTTATCTATTTATACACTTTACCTTTTTATAATAGAATACAAATGAGTATATACTTGGTACTATAACCCAAGTTAAACCACAAATAGTTGCCACTTTATCACTATTAAAGAAAAATGATAAAACAAACATTATTAATGCAATAGGAAAAGATAAATAGCCTAAAATTTTATGTGCTATCTTCCAAGTTTCTTCATCTCTTATAGTCCAAGGAAGTCTTAATCCCAAATACCTATTAAACGGTATTTTAGGTGAAAGATTTCCAAAAATCATCATAAATATTGAAACTAAGGCAATGAGTAATATATTATTATTCTTAAAAGCATATAATTTTTCAGTTGGTAATAATACAGCGAATATAGAACAAAGAATAACAATAAACATGGTAAGTCTATTTAAAAACCTAAAAGTCTTAACTTTAGGATTATCTTCGGATAACTTTACTATATCAGGTGCTTTAATTTCTAACACAACTAATGAAATAATAGCTGATGATCCCAAAATAGAAGTAGCCATATTACCATCTGGCATTACAAAGCCTGCAATCAATATTAAAGCTGATATAATTAAAAATATAATTCTTGTAAAATCAATTTTTTTCATAATATTTTCCCCTTTTACTTTTTGAATATTTCCAAGAAGTTCCCAAGCACTTCTTGAATTACAGAAGTATTAATAGAATAAATTACAAATTGCCCCTTTTTTTCAGAACTTATAAGTTCTGCTTCTCTTAGAATATCTAAGTGCTTTGATATTGATGGCTTAGACATATCAAAATGTTTAGCTATCTCACCTGCACTCATATCTTTGATATTAAGCAACTTTAATATTTCCCTTCTTGTCTTATCGCTCAAAGCTTTAAATGCTTGGCTCATATGATAACCCCTTTCAATCTTCTTATAGATATTTAGCTAATTAGTTAAATACCTATATTTATATAATAGGTCCTTAAACTTTAAAATGCAACTACTTTTATTTAATATTATCTTCTTTCCATTTAAACATCATCTCTTGATATTTAGTATCTATTTTATTGAACACTAAAAAACATCAATAGTTTCTATTTGATGTTCTTATTAGTAAGTACTTTGTAATTATCGTACTATAGTTGAGCAAGCATCCTAAACTCTTTATAAGTTACTCCATCAACTTCATATTCAAATACTTCTTTTTTTTCAAATCCCATGCTTTCATACAAATTAACAGCAACAGTATTATCAACTTCTGCACTTGTATATAATTTTATATGACCATATTTTTCAATAAACAACTTTATAAATTTATTCAATGCTACTTTTCCTATTCCTTGATTTTGAAACTTTTCATCAATCATAAACCTACTCATTGACCATCCATTAATCTCATCATCAAAATCATATAAAATAAAACCGACCATCTTATCATTTTTATAAACACCTAATGGGTAAAAATTCGGTTCATAGGCTGATTGAACTAAAGAAAAAATATTTGTAGCAACAAATCTTTTTTGTTCTTCACTAGTTTTTAATTTTATACATTGATTATAGTTGCTTTTATCTATTACTCTAAACTCTATATTCATACTTATACCCCCTAATGATATTTAGCTTTTTGTTACACTTTTTAATTTAATTATAATAGAACTTTATTTAATAAACTTTCGCCAAAATTTATAATTTCCACATGGCTAAAAATCTTTTCTCATAACAACAGCAGGTAATACTTTTTTATTCCAGTTTAAAGTTATACTCTCTATACTTCTAAATCCATTCTTAATCCAAAAATCAAGAACATGTTTATCATAGTTTGTAACAACATCTATCCTTATACTACTGCTCTTACAAGACTTTACATACATCTCAAATAATTCATATATTCTAAGCCCTATCCCCTGACCTCTAATACTATTATCAATCATAAGCAAAGATAAATAAACTTCTTCATCTACTTTAAAGTCAATCAACCCTACTATCTTATTTGATTTCTTTTGAATAACTTTACATGAATAAAAACCTTCATTTTTCATGGTTTCTAATTCACCACATACCCAATTTCTAGTTATGCTTTTTTTACCTATATGACTTTTTAGAAAAAGCTCATTTGAATTATATATATTTACAATATAATCTAAATCTTCACTATCAATTAAATCTATATAAAAACCATTAAATTCAAAGTAAATAGTAATTCCCCCTCCTTAATAATTACATAGATATGATATATTCTAATTGTATTAAATTAATATTTTTTAATCTACTAACATTCTATAAAAATACATTTAGCATCATTAAATTGTATTTTTTTACCAATTGATATGTTATTATTTTATCATAGAGTTTAAATTAAGGGGGTATTACCATGTGTACTAACGTTAAAGTTATAAAAAAAGAAGTGAGTACTTTCTTATTAATTAACTTTGGGCTTATTGCCTTTATATCTATTTTTATGTTTATTTCTACCACTAAGCCATATAGCGCTGATTTAGTTGGAAGTTTTGGTGGATTATTTATGTATATTCCTGCATTTTCAGCTATTGTTGTTCTAAAGAAAATTTCTAATTATAGTTTTCCTCCATCAGTAGATAAATTTTTCAATGTATTTGCTATAGCTACACTTGTAAGAATATTTGTATCTATACTTCAGGTATTTTTTATAGGAAATATTACTATCTCTTCAATAATAGATATGGCTATATCTTGTTATCTTATCTGTGTTTTATTTAAAGATAAATTTGACTTTGAAATACTAAATTTATCTTTAAATAAAAATTTTAAAAAAGTTTTATTTGTAGTACTACTCTTCTCAATAATAAGCATAGTTCGAAGCATTCCTGCTTTCTTATCTGTTGAAGATAATTCAATAAATATTATTGGTGGCATTTTTACAATTTTAACGAGTTTGCTTGCTAATATCTTTTTTGGATTTACTTTATTTTTTGGTGAAGAGTTTGGATGGAGATATTTCTTACAACCTAGACTGCAAAAGCTTTATGGCAAAAGATGTGGTGTAATAATATTAGGACTTATATGGGGCATTTGGCATCTACCACTTTGCATGACACTTTATAGTCCTAAAACACCAATTTATTGTATAGTCTTCCATTTAGCATTCTGTACAACTTTAGGTGTATTCTTAGGATACGCTTATATGAAAAGTGAAAATCTTTGGGCTCCTATACTAATACATTTGGTAAATAATTCTATTTCTATTATATCTAATAGTGGTTCATATGAGTCTGAATTCACATTACAAACACTATTGGTAGGTATTCTTATTAATGCTATATTCTTCTTGCCATTTTTATTTACTAAAGAATATAAAAAAGCTGATGAAACAGCATCGCTTGATATCTAATATAAATTAAGTAGAGTAATAATATTATTACTCTACTTAATTTACAATTTAATAAAATGTTATATATTAATTTCCATATCATCGTATGCAAATTTTATTCCATCATAGTGATTTTCTAATTCTAAATAATCATTGTATGATTTGCCCCAATCCTCTTCTAAATGTGTAATTATCACCTCTTCTATATTGTATTTTCTTTTTATATTTTGAATTTCATCCATAATAAACAAATCATCTCTAAGTGGATTATTCTCTTTCAAAACAAATCCATCTTTTAAAATATTACCAACAATAGTATTTCCTATTATTAATAGATCTGCATCTTTTAATATATCATCATTAGGGAAAGGTTTCACATCACAAGGAGCATATATAACCTTCTTTTCATTTTCCTCAAATACAAATATTGTTGCATGATTTACTTTTATACAACTTATCTTTATTCCATCTATATGTATGAATTTATTTATAACATTCCTCTTAATCAAATTTCTAGTCTTTTCATAATAATCCAAATAAGAACCAAATACAAATTGTATAGAATTCATATCTGACATTACATGTTCCATAGCCAATACATTTATAGGATTACTGCACTCTTTTCCCTCAGAAACCTCAAGCCAGTTTAATCTAAGCTGCTCAAAAACTCGAATTCCAAGTGTATGATCTGGGTCAACATGGCTAAACAAGACGTTGTTAATCTCATTAATATTTGAATGGTTAATTGCGTGTACTATATCTTCAGGAGTATCAACCAATAAATTTATATCTTCTAAAAACAGCTACACCCAAATCTTGAATAAGGCTTCCCCTTAGTTCTTGCTTCCATACAAATTTTACATGTGCATAAGGGCTTAGGAGTTGCAACACAACCACCACTACCTATTATTTTAAATCTCATATAAATATATCCCCCTTTTATCCTAAATATATAGCAATTGTAAAAAATAACAAATTATAAGCTTAATAATAATTTGTTATTTTTCATCAATAAATTCAAATAAATGTTCAACTGTAGTATCAAAAATTTTTGCAATATCCATCGCCAATTTTAGAGAAGGATTGTATCTTCCATTTTCTAAATGTACAATAGTCTCACGTCTTACACCTACTAATTTTGCCAATTCATTTTGCTTCATAAGATTTTTTTCTCTATGCTCTTTGATACTTGTTTTTAAGATAGGCACTTATTCATATATCCCCTTTCTATCAAAGTATATAAATAAGATCAATCTTAATATTGCTAACAATAATAATATAGTAATAATAACTATACCAACATCTAAGTTTGATATATCTATATGTTGTGTAAATGGAGTTGCAAAGCATACCCCAACTAATCCAAATGAGTATAAAACGAATTTAATTCCTATACTATTAACTTTTGATAATATAGTCTTTGAAGATTCATCAATTATATCATTGAATTTCTTATTATAAATTGAAAATCCAATCAAAACTATACTCCAAACTACTAAGCCTGGCATCCCAGAACTATTAATTCCAGGCACAAATTTATTAGAGAGAACTGCAATAAAAAAAGATGTAAACAATAAAAATTCAAAAATAAGTTTAGATTTAACACCATATACTGAGTTTGACATATAAAATCACCCCTTTTAAAAAGTTACATATTTATAACACTTCATATTATAAGTATATTACTTCCTATAATTAAATGTAACTAAAATATTATTAAACTATAAAAAAAAGCACTGATTTGATAGCCTAAGCCTTCAAATTCAGTGCTTTTCTAAGGAGTAATGTTAACTACATCCTTAATCCTCTTTGACTCTTATTAAATATAGTTTGCAAATTAGCTGAAACTCTAAGCTTTTGGAATTAGACTAAGGCTAATTGCTCTCTAGTAAATAGAGGTTATCTACTAGATATATATATTTAATATGATATTTTTTCAAATATCTAGCCACCAGCACTTCAAAAGATACTACCAAAAGGTAAGATATTATCTAGCTTTTAAATAGCAAGTGTTGGTTGATAGTTAACGTTGATTAACTATCTGATTATATATTAACCATTACTAAAATTAATATGCATATATTTAAATAAATTATTGTTTTTTATAACCTACTATAAATACATCTTTCATTCCTAAGTCTTTTAATTCTTCTACTTTTTCTTCTGCATAAACTTTATTATTATAAGAACCACAAACTACTCTATAAAAAGTTTCACTATCAGTTACTGGTGGCTTTGGATTTTCTGTTGAGCTTGATGCTGGTTTATATTCAACATTTAAATATCTGCATATTCCTTTCGCTATCCCAAGTGCTAGTGCATCTTGATTTTGTGTAAGGAATTTAGCATCTGCTTTATTGTCAATAAAACCTAACTCTACAAGACATGCTCTCATACTACTATTTCTTAATACATAATAATTAGCACTCTTAGTTCCTCTATTTGCGCTATATGCCTTTGTATTTAATAATTCATAATGAATGTTGTTCGCTAAATTATTTGTCGCTGTAGTGTGTGAATAAGTTTCGATTCCGCTTGCTTTTTCATTAAAAGCGTTACAGTGTATAGATATAAAACAGTCTGCTTTCCATGCATTTGCATTATTAGTTCTTGAACCTAGAGAAACTGTTTCATCTGAATATCTGCTTAATTTAACGTCTAAACCTTGTTTTTTTAGTAATTCTTCAACTTTTCTAGCTACTTGCAAGTTGATATTTTTTTCTAATAAGTTATCAACACCAACAGCTCCACTGTCTGTGCCTCCATGACCAGGATCAATAAATACCTTCTTAGCCAAATTTATCGCCTCCTATAACTTATATATCGAGGATGATTTTTATACTTACAGGACATCCTCTTTTGTATAGTATGATTTATTTTTGTTTTTTGACATTATTTTCAAAAAATATATATAAATTATTTACTTTTCTATTTATATCTACGTATATTCATAATAGATGAAACTGCAAACCCAGCTGAAACTCCTAATATTATTTTTCCAGTCATATATACATGATATTTATTCAATAAAATAAATGTAATTAATATAATACAAACTAACAATAATATAGAATACATTTTTTTCATATTAATAACAACCTTTCATATCTTAGTTTTCTATATATCCAATAATGCTTTTATAATATCATAAGTTTACGTTAATTTTACATAGTTGGACTAAGATGTATGAAAACTGGACTGAAATGTTATTATGCTTTAAATTTAATTTTGATCATTGTTAAAGGAATTTTAATTAGTAACACTCCTTTCCTATTATTGAAACTCTTCAAACGTATGTTTTGAGTATAGTAATTTGTTTACTTACATTTTTACTAAGGCTATAATTTAAGTACAGTTATATATTGTAAAATAACGAAAATGATTTTTATAATTTATATTAGGAGAGTAAAGATGAATAAAAAATCAGTGGTTTTATTGTTAATACTATCATTATTAACACTTTCAGGTTGTAGCAATAGTAACATAGATAATAGCGATAACAATATTGAAATTAAGGGATTAACTTTAAAAATTTCTTTGATTTCAGTTGCTTTTGATGTATACAGAGCTAATTTTAAAAATACTGCTGTATTTAATGAAGAACTTTATAAAAATAGTGGAGAATATGGATTACAATACTATGAATGGTTAAAAAATACTTATTCTACTATGGACTCTAATATGAAAAAGAGATTAATAAGAATATTTGATAATTATGGTGATTGGTCATATATTAACGAAACTATTTCTTTAGATGATAGTTGTAGTGTTGAACAAATAATTTCAAAACTTAATAGTCAATCAAATTTGGTATTAAGTGAAACTCTAAAAGAGGACATAAAAGTATTTTTTAATTATTTTTATAAAGAATACTTAAAAGATTTTATGCAAGAAAATAATCTTAAAATTGAACAATATATAAAAGAAATGAATTCATATTTAGCAAACAAAAACACAGATATCTTCAAGTTTATGGAAGCACACAGTGGAGTAAAGTTCAAACAAGATTACAAAGCTGTATTCTATTACGATTTACCACCTATAGGTGCTATGGGGTTTGAATATGATAATTACAAGATATCAACTATTCAGCCAGGTACAAATAAAGATAATTTATTAAGTTCACCATTTCACGAGTATTCGCATGAATTATTCGCCACATTTACAAGAAATAGTAAGTTTACTAAGCTAGCATATCAACTAAGAAAAAACAAAGATTTATCTGATGGCTATGAAAAAATAGGTAAGGATTCTTATGATTGGACTGGTTGGTGTGAGGAGAACTTGGTTGAAGGTTTTGCAAAATACTTAGAGCATAAGTACTATGATAACAAAAGAGATTATACGACTTATGTGTATGATTTGAAATTTTGTAATTATCTAATAGAAAATAATTTTAATCCAAAAGATACTAGCTTAAAAGACATAAGTATAGAGTTTTACAAACATATTTTGAATGAAAATTTATAAATAACTAATTATATATTGAGGATGCTTAACTTATTTAAAAATATTTTTATACACAACAAAAACACCTAATTTTACACTAGGTGTTTAATTTTTTATAATCTTTTATTATACATATAAATTTATCCCTATACTCTTTAGAATGTTCTATTTATGCATTAAATGTGTTTTTTTAGAATAGTCATATAAGTTACTATTAAAATTATAACGGGGGTATAAAATGCAAAATTACAAGAATTTATTAATGGGTATTGTAAGTGGACTCTCATTAATGATATTAAAAATATTAGGAACAGCAATAATATCTGATATTCAGTTTAGAATTTATCCTGAAGAAGTTACAAAGACTGGCTTAATTATATTTAAAACTTTATATGATACCATTACAGTTCTTTCTGTAATAGGTATAATAATTACTGCTATATTTTCTTTGATGTTACTAAAAACAGCTATTAAGTCAGTTTTGCAAAAATAGAATATTTTAGCGAACACAAAAAGCACTTAGATATTCTAAGTGCTTAGTATTTTCCTATATTTTTGCATTAACACAAAATAAATCAATTATTATTTATTTTAAATAAAGATATTATACCTATAAAAAATATCAATCCCATTTGTATCCAACTAACGCTATTCCATAGTTCTCCACCATATACAACAACAGGAGATGTATTAAAATTATCTGCATAAATTGCAACATTAATAAACAACTTAGCTGAAATCATTAAACAGATAAAACTTAATATAACTATTGTTATATATATTTTTTTGTTACTAATCTTAAATTTATTGTACATATTTGATTAATTCCTTTCATATTCTCTCATTTTATAATATTTTTACAATAATTACCATAAAAACAAACTTTCAATTTAATGCAAAGTTCGACAAATACTAATTAGAATTTAAAATAAATATCTATTAACTACGTCCTAAAAATACATTTAAAATTTTATCTATTACTATCCCAATCATTATACCTATACAGTAGCTTATTAAGTCCTCCCATAAAAAACCATGTCCAAGTACCAGACCTCCAAGAGTAGTATCACGTATAGTATTTATCCAATCAGATTGGTATAACTGACTTATCTCTATGATAAAAGTAAAAATAATTGCTATATTAAAACTTTTTAATAATTCTAACTTTGGAAATAAAAATCTAAAACCAAAGTAAACCATCATAGCCCAAAGCATATCTCCTACAAATGGAGCAATGCTATTTGGAAATATAAACATAAATTTTCTTGATAACAACCCCATAACTAAAACTACTGAGGTAATTATAAAATACCTAACTCTTATTCTCATAATGATTCAATCTCCATAATATCTTCCTCCTAAATTTAATCAATACTTTAATTATAAGCTCAGTATTAATTAAAGTAAATTAAACACGCTGCATTAAAAATACATTCAAAACATAAAACACCCTGTATGTTAATTATTTACAATAAAGTATACATAATGTTATACTAATTAGATATGAAAATATATTCAATCACATTAGGAGGCAGTTTAAATGACGTTTTTAATATTAATACTAGGATTTGTATTCCTTATAAAAGGTGCTGATTTGTTCGTCGAGGGAGCAGCATCTATAGCTAGAAAATTCAATGTCCCATCTATGATTATAGGTCTTACTATAGTAGCAATGGGTACTAGTGCCCCAGAAGCTGCGGTAAGTATTACCTCATCACTAGCAGGTCAAAACGATATGAGTGTTGCTAACATTGTCGGGTCTAATTTCTTTAATATACTTATAGTTCTTGGAGTTTCATCTATAATCGCAAAATTACCAGTTGAAAAAAATACTCTAAAAAAAGATTCTCCTTTTTTAATAATTGTAAGTGCAATGCTATTATTCTTTGCAATAGACTTTAATATAAGTAGAATAGAGGGAATTTTATTCTTAGTAGTATTTACTTATTTCTTAATATCTACTATAAAAAGTGCTAAAAAATCTACTAGCGAAGAACAAGTATCAGGTGGAGAAACAGCTGTAGCTATAGAAGCTACACCAGTTAAAGAAGTTCCTATGGCAACTACTATAATATTAAGTATAGTTGGAATCGTTGGTATAGTACTTGGTGGTGATATGGTTGTTAAATCAGCTACTACTATTGCTACTTCATTTGGTATGAGTCCTAACTTAGTTGGATTAACTATAGTTGCAGTAGGTACTTCACTACCTGAATTTGTAACATCAGTTATCGCTACTAAAAAAGGTGAAACTGAAATAGCAATTGGTAATGTTATAGGTTCAAATATATTTAATATACTTTTAATTTTAGGTCTAGCAAGTACTATAAGTCCTATAACTATAAGTGCATTCGCTATATTTGACATAATATTTATGTTAGCTATAACTATTCTTTTACATATATTTATGAGAAGAGATAGATCTCTTGTTAAAAGTGAAGGTATTATTTTAATAGTACTATATGTATTATATATGGCTTACACTATAATGAGATAAATTGTATAAATAAAAAGACCTAATTTATATTTTTAATTAGGTCTTTTTTTATTGCACAGGAAATTTTTTTTAATATAATATAAATCACTTTTTATTTATATTATATATTTTATATAGTTTATAAAATCATTGAAATCACTGCTTTTGATTAGTTTAGTTGTAGTTTGTATATCAACTATATTTCTATAAAGCTTTTCTAAGCTTAGCTTCCACTCTTTTTGTTCATGATTTGCCATACCTATTAATATTACAATTTGTACTTGTTTTTTATCCCACAAAATACTCTTTTTTAAAATCAAAACGCATATAAATGATTCTTTTATATCACTATGCATAGTATGAGGTATTGCAACTAAATCGCCGATTTCTGTACTCGATATTTCTTCTCTTTTGAAAAACTCTCTTTGAATTTCACTATTTATATATCCTCTATCCACAAGTTTATCAGTCATAAACTTTATAGCTTCTGATTTATTTGTTATGTTTGAATTCATAAAAAACAAATCTTCTTTAAATCTTTTATCAAGTGAAATTTCACTACTTTGTACATCATTAATTTTACTTTTTATATTTTGTATTTCTTCTTCGTCTAATAGATTTTTAACATAAACAATTCTATCCTTATTTATGCTGTCTAGCTTCATAGTACTTATAACAAAATCTAGTACACTTAATAATTTTTCATCAAATTCATACCAAGGAATAGTATCTACAATTATAAGTTGATTTCCAAATTGTTTTTGTAATTTTACTTTTAATAAAAGAGATGTTCCAGCTCCTGTTGAGCATATGATTATTACTTTTTTGACTTTCCTTTCTTTGTTTATTTCAAGCCTTCTCATAGATGCTTCAAGGTGTAGAGATAAAAATCCTACATCATCTTCGCATAATCTTATTCCTATATTTTTCTTTATAATATCATTTGCTAATATTCCCATTCCAAATGAAAATGGATAATTAGACTTTATATTGTTTAACATTTCATTTTCGACTTTTATATTGTATTTAGCTCTATTTATTGCACCTTTAATGTGAGATACTAAAAAATCCTTTAAGATATCATCACTATCTAAATTAACACCAAAATTTATATCTATAGCATTTATAATTTCTTCTACTAGCTTATAATTCATTAGGTCTTGTGTATTTAACATAGATAAAATTTCGTATTTGCTTTTAACAATCGTATTACTTGATAAAATATGTTTTGTAATAAAAACTATATCTGATTCTATCAATAAAATATCGAATCTATCTTTTATATCGCTACATATTTTTTCACTAATATATGAACTAGATTCGTTCTTTATTTTATCCATATATTCTCTTTGATATTGTATTTTTTTATTATATAATTTCCTTAATATACAGATTTGTATACAGTTCATTAGATTTTTATAAGAAACATCTGTTAATCTTAGTTTAAATTTTATAATATTTTCTCTTATTATTATAGATATATCATCTTTACTTATTGAGCTTACTTTGTTTTGGTATATACTATTAAATGTTTGCTTAAATAATTGAGATTTTTGTAATTGTTTATTTATATAATACCTGATATATTCTTCTTCTCCATCTAACATTATTCCTTTGTTAGAAACTTTAGCTATTGATAATTTGTATTTTTCAAGTTTTTCTTTTACGATTTTTAAATCATTTTTTAGAGATGATATGCTTATATACAAGCTATCTGCTAATTCTATTTGAGTTATATACTCTGTGTTTTCTAAATTATTTTTAAGAAGTATAAAAATTATAAAGTTGTATCTTTCCTCTTTAGTTAAATAGTCACTTTCAAGATTATTTACTTTCTTTTTTATAAGTTTATTAAAGAGTTCTATATCTTCTATGTTTAATCTGTATCCTTTTCCTTTTTGTGAAGATATATTTATTCCTTTATCTTTAAAGGTTTTATTAATTTCCTTAATATCATTTCTTACCGTCCGAGATGATACATTTATAGCAGAGCATAGTTTATCAGATGTAATAACATCTTTTTTGTTAAATAAAATCTCTAGTATCTCCTGTTGCCTATTATTGATGACCATAATTAATAACACCCACTTCTTCATTAGTTTATCTTTTTGAAATTTATTAATACACTTATTTTAAACTAATTTTAGGTATGTTAATACACTAATTCTTAACCAACTATTCTTTCTAAAAGTAGCTTTTCTGCTTCTTCATTAGTTTCTACTTTTAATAATTCTTCTTTAAAATCGTCGTCCATTAAAGAAATAGCTAACATTTTTAATATTTGTAAGTGGTCATTGTTTCCTCCATCTGGTACAGCTATTAAAAATATTAAGTTTGCAGGCTCATCATCTAAACTTTCCCAGTCTATTGGGTTAGACATTTTTGCAAATGCTACTGTTGGAACTCTTACTCCACTAGACTTTCCATGTGGAATAGCTACTCCTTCTCCTATACCTGTTGTAGACATTGCTTCTCTAGCCATTACTGCACTTATATATTCATCTTTATCATTTAAATTCTCTGTTATTAATGAAGCTAGATATTTTATTGTTTCCTCTTTTGTAGTTGTTTTTGCATCTAAATCTATAAATTTAGCATTAAATAATTGATTTGACATTTCTTTGCCTCCTGGTTTTTATATGTTAATTTTGAACTTTTTTCATTTTTCTAGCTTTTAAGAAGTTAACCATAAGTGCTGTTACTATTGACCCTGCTGCTATAGCAACCATAAACATTAACACACCATCTACAGCTCCCATTAATGCTACTATTGGTCCACAGTGAGGCACCATATTTGTAACTCCAGCAAACATTGCTATATTACCTGCTACTACTGCTCCTACCATTATTGAAGGTATAACTCTTAGTGGGTCAACTGATGCAAAAGGTATTGCACCTTCTCCTATCCCACAAAATCCCATAAGTAGTGCTGCTTTTCCTGCATCTATTTCATCTTGAGAATATAATTTTTTATTTATAAATGTTGCTAATGCCATCCCTAATGGAGGTATTACTCCTGAAGCTCCTATTGAACCCATTATCAAAGCATTACCTGATGTTAACATAGATACACCGAATAAAAATGCTACTTTATTTACAGGTCCACCCATATCAAATGCCATCATTGCACCTAATAAACTTGCTATTACTATTGTTTGAGACCCTGAAAGACTTGTTAATAAATCTGTTAATCCTGAGAATATTGAAGCTATAGGTTGTCCTAATACTAATATAAATGCTAATCCAACTATTAATGTTGATATTATTGGAATAACTATTATTGGCATTATTGGCTTAAACATTTGAGGTACTTTTAAGTTCTTTAACCATTTTGCTATATATCCTGCTAAAAATCCTGTTATAATTCCACCTAAGAAACCTGCATTAACTTCTGATCCATAAAAATGACCATTTGCTGCTATATATCCACCTATCATACCTGGTACTAATCCTGGTCTATCAGCTATTGAGTATGCGATATATCCTGATAGTATAGGTACCATAAACGTAAATCCTGCAGCTCCAATAGCTTCTATATGTTTCCAAAAGCTACCATCTGGTATTACTAATCCTGCATCAGTTGGCTTTCCACCAAGTGCTAGGGCTATTGCTATTAACAGACCTCCTACCACTACAAATGGTATCATAAACGATACTCCACCCATTAAGTGCTTGTAAAATCCTGGTTGTTTAGAATTCATTTTATTATCATTGCTTGATTTTATTGATTTGTTTACTGAAACCTTTTCATCTATAAACATTTGTATTAAATTTTCTGGTTCTTTTATTGCTTTACTTATTGGACATTCTAGAATTTTTTTACCTGCAAATCTGTCTAAGTTAACAGTTTTATCAGCTGCTATTATTATTCCATCAGCTTCTTGTATTTCTTTTTCTGTTAATTCATTTTCCACACCTGTTGACCCTTGTGTCTCTACTTTAATGTCTATACCCATTTTTTTTCCCATTTTCATAAGCTTCTCAGCTGCTATATAAGTATGGGCAATTCCAACAGGACAAGATGTTATTGCTAAAAGTTTCATAGTTTGCCTCCTGATTTAATGTAGTTTTTTTAAATGATTGCTTTGTTATATCTTTATTGTATAATTTTGCAAACGTTTTTCATAGTCAATCTTTTTCCTCTTTAAGGGGATTTATTAACCCCTTACATATGCCTTTAACGTTGCTATTTCTTTTCCTTTTGACTTTCCATAAGGTGTTATTGTATATTCATCTACACAAGCTGGTATTATAAAGGTTTCTGCATAATGTACTACAAACTCTTCAAACTTATTAGTTGGACTCTTAACTATTGCTTCTTCACCTTCTACTAAATTAAGCATGTTTACACTACCATGTGTTTTGTGTTTAACTTCTTTTGAGAACCAATGTCTTCTAGTTTCAATAAATTCTCTTTCGTGTAATCCTGTTTTTTCTTCTTTTAACCCTTCTATATCTTGTAATACAGTTATATCATTTACTAAGTTTTCCTCTACCCACTTTGTAGTTCTATCCCATTGAATGTTCTTTTCTCCATGGTTTAGATGTATTGGTCTAGGTAATCCGTCTAAACCTACTCTATCCCAGTCCCAAAGCTTAAAAGTAAATATATATGGTGTTGAACTTATCTCTAGTATCATAGTGTTTTTTCCTGAACAATGAACAGTTCCTGCTGGTATTAAGAAATGGTCGTGCTTTTTAGCTTTAAACTTGTTTATATATTTTTCATCAGGGAAAGTTATTTCACCACTTTCAGCTTTTCTTAAATCACAAATCATGTCTTCTTTTTCAATTCCCTCTTTTAACCCAAGATACACAACACCATCATCTAAACCATCTAATATATAGTAACTTTCATCTTGTGTATAGTGCATTCCAAATTTCTCTTGTATATATTCTGTAAGAGGATGTACTTGTAGAGATAAGTTTTGCCCTCCTATTGTATCTAAAAAGTCAAATCTAATAGGAAACTCTGCTCCAAATCTTGCATGTACTTTATCTCCTAAAAGGTTTCTTGGTTTAGTTAATACTAAGTCAATAGCTGGTATTTCAACGTTTATTCCTTCAAAATCAAGATATAAACTATTTTCCTCTGGCACTCCATCAAAGCTCCATGCAAAGTTTTCTTTTTCCTTATCTAACCCACATACTGACTTCATCCATTGTCCACCCCATACACCTGGGTCAAAGTATGGAACAACTCTAAATGGTTCTTTTGATATTTTTTCTAAAGCTCCTTTAAATGCATCCTTTGTTATCATCTTTGGGTCGTCTTTTTTGTTTGTATCTAATAAATAGTCCATTTTTTTAAACACACATTTTTTATGTCTATCCATAGCTCTCCACTCTAAGAAAAATCCTCTTTTATACTTTCTTAGTATGTCTTCACTACCGTTATTTGCTTTCCAATTTCCCATTCCCATTCTGTATCTGGTCTGAATTTCCCATCTTGCTAAATCTGCAAATAAAGTTATATCACCATCATAGATTAATGATGCTCCTACTCCATAAACTAAAACAATTCCAGAATTTATATTTTCTATTTCTAATTTTGCTTTTTCAATATTTTCTTCTTTGAAAAAGTCTGACAATACTTTAGTGTTCATTATTCCAAATACTCTATCATCTGTTAAAAAATCTTTTGCTATATTATCTATTTCTTCACTACTCATAGATATATCATCAGATTTTATTGTAAGAATTGGATTTAATTTAGAAAATGCATTATGTATCTCTTCTAAATCAACCCCCATATAGCAGTCAATTACTACTACCGACTTTTTATTATTCCTACATTTTAGCTTTACTTCTTCTAAAATATTTTCATATCCTTTGAATGATTGATCTTTATATCCTTTTATATGTTTAGTTGGGTACTTATCATAATTATTATATTTGTTAAACATAACTTAATCTCCCTCCATGTTATTTATTTGCTATCTTTTACAGCTTTATTATATATTTTTTTATGTATTTTATCATAGATAGACTTTCTCCTCTTTAACTGGAAATATTGTGTTTGCACAAAAAAAAGTAGAATCTAATGATCCTACTTTTTAAAATACAATTACAAAGTATTTTTACTTTCTAACAATATCTTAACTTTATCAAAATCTTCTATTTTAACTACCATCTTTCGGTCTGTAAATCCCTTGCCAAGAACTATAATCTTTTTATTTTTGTATAATAAAGATTCTTCGTATTTTATCTCCTCAATCTCATTAATTTTAAAAACTAAATTATCATAAAAGATAACTTTATCATCAGTTATTATATTATAGCTAAATAGTGATTGAGCTAATGGTAAAATAATAGAAATAAATAACATTATATAAGTAAAAATAAGCAACTTATCTAAATACTCAAATCCACTTATATAACTTATTATATCTGTAATACCTCTATGATTTTGCATTTCATATCTTCCAAACACAGATTTTACTCCTAGTGATGTAATAAAAGTTATAGCTACCATACTTATAATCTCTGATTTGCTATTTTCTTTCACTTTAATATAGGTCATATTTTTACTATTTATTTGTTTTATAAGCTTCTTTCTATAAATATAATCAGTAAGCTTTGTAAGAATAGTAAATATAAACATACCTGCTATTAATAAAGTCTGCATGCTTTGATTTTCTGTAAATGATCCGGTTACTCCTAATAGTATTATAATAATTAATAAAATAATATCCTTTTTTCTCATTGCTCCCCCTAATTTCTAAGTCAAGTAATTTTATTTAACGAAAAAAGATGTAGATTAGATTATCTACATCTTAATTTTTAGTATACTGAACCACTATTAACTATAGGCTGTGCATCTTTGTTTCCACAAAGTACAACTAACAAGTTACTAACCATAGCAGCTTTTCTCTCATCATCAAGAGTTACGATATTGTTTTCACTTAAATTAGTTAAAGCCATATCTACCATACTTACAGCACCTTCAACAATTTTCTTTCTTGCTGCTATTATAGCCTCTGCTTGTTGGCGTTGTAGCATAGCTGCTGCAATCTCTGGTGCATAAGATAGGTGAGTAATTCTAACTTCACTAACTTCAATCCCTGCAATATCAACTCTAGTTTGCAATTCTTCTTTTAACTTATCAGCTATTTCTTGACTACTTCCACGAAGAGATTTTTCTTCTCCATCTTCAGATGCATCATATGGATAAAGTCTTGAAATATTTCTAAGAGTTGAATCACATTGAATTGATAAAAATGTATTATAATTATCAACGTTAAATACAGCTTTAGTTGCATCTAATACTTTCCAAATTACAACTACTCCTATTATAATAGGATTTCCTAACTGGTCATTAACCTTTTGTTTTTCATTATTAAGAGTCATAGTTTTTAATGATACTTTTTTACCATTAGCATAAACTACTATCTCAGTTTTATCATTAGGCGAATGTTTTGAAACGTTTGAAGGAAGTGCTGTTGGATTTACTGCACTGCAAAATGGATTTACCCAATAAAATCCTTCTTTTTTTATAGTTCCATAATATTTACCAAATAAAACTAAAACTAATGCTTCCTTAGGATTAAGTACTTTAAGTCCAAATAAAGATATAAAGTTTCCAAGAATACCTAATATACCTAAAACTACTGCATATATATTCATCGGTCCAATTATAAGCCATACTGATACTATAAAAAGTAAAATGATTGATATTAAAGCCATAAAGCCATTAACTGACTTTGCGTCCTTTTCTTTATAAATGGTCTCTTCTTTAATCATATCTATCTACCCCCTAATTTATTATTGTTAAATTTATGTTTATATAATAGTACTGCTCTTTGGTAAATTTTACAAATGTATTTATTGTAACTATTTACTACATATAGGTTTTAGGCTAGCACCATACCCGTATATATCTTTATATTTTCTAATATATGCTATCGATATAGTCATAGTAATAAATTCTGCAACAGCTACTGATAACCATATACCATCTACCCCTAAAAACTTAGGCAATATAATTATTCCAAGTACTGTAAATACAAAAGTTCTTAAAAACGATATAGTAGCTGAAACTTTTCCATTTGAAAAAGCTGTAAACTTAGCTGATGCAAATATATTTATTCCCGTTACTAAAAAGCTTGTAGAAAATAACATAAATCCTTTGTAACCAATTTCAAAAACATTACTTCCTTTATCTGCAAATATCCCTACTATGCTACCTGCCCCTATTAAAGAAATAACAAATAAACTTATAGAACTAACTAATATAAAAATCAAACTGTACTTTATAATTTTTTTAAGTTCATCAATATTTTCATCTCCATAATTATAACTTATAATTGGAGCTACACCTGATGAGAATCCTATATACGCCGAAGTTATTAAAAACTGACCATATAATACTATAGTTATCGCAGCAACTCCATCTGAGCCTAAATACTCCATCATAGCAAGATTAAATAAAAGAGTAGTTACACCTGTTGATAAGTTTGTAACCATTTCAGACGAACCATTTGAGCAACTTTTAAGTATTACAGATAAATCAAACTTTGGCTTTACAAAATACAAGTTTCCTCTTTTTTTACAAAAATATATTATTCCTAATGTTGAGGGTATTAGCACACCTATTCCTGTTGCATAAGCTGCTCCACCTATTCCCATATTCATCAAAACTATAAATACATAATCAAGTATTATATTAGCAAATCCACCTACTAAAGTTAAAATTAAACCTACCTTTGGCTTACCTGCCGTAATTGTTAAAAATTGAAATATTAAGCTTACAATAAATGCTGGTATGAATATAAGAGATGCTAAAAAATAATCCATACAATATTGATATAAACTTTCATTCCCTCCCAATATACTTATTATATCTTTTGAGAAAATATAACCTAATAAAGCTATAGCTACTCCTAATAAAATTCCTACTAACACTACTAAAGTAAAGTTTTCTCTAGCTTCCTTGTCCCTACCTTCTCCAAGCTTTTTAGCGATAAGTGCACTACTCCCACTTCCTAACATTACACCGACTGCTATTACTATATTTATAAATGGGTAAACTATATTAACTGCTGATAGTGCATCCGTATTTACAAATCTCGATACAAAAACTCCATCAACTATTGTATATAAAGACATGAACACCATCATTATTATTGAGGGTATTGTAAACTTTATAAGTGATGAAAATGTAAAACTTTTAGATATTGAATTGTCCATTAATTTCCTCCTAATATAAACTGCTTCTTTTATAATAAACTATAGTATTGTACTAATGTCAATAAATAAAAATAAGACTACAACAAAGTCATAGTCTTATCTTTATAAAATTAAATATATTAAGCTATATCTTTTGAATAATCTAATGATTTATAGAAATTAGTTACAGTCATTTGCATATATGGAATAAACCATAATAATCCTATTACTGTAACTGTAGCTAATAATCCCCATCCAATAAAACTAAGTTGAAGTACAAAGAATTTCCATTTATTGCCCTTCATCATTTTTATACTAAGACCTATTGACTCAAATAATTTAAGTTCTTCCTTATCAACAAATATATATGGTGCTAAACCTACTGCCAAATTAAATACAACTAAGGCAACTGATATTAATGCTACTACGATAATAGCACCCCAAGTTAATCCACTTATACTTGCACTACTGAAAAGTGCAACTCCAATTGAACCAATTAATATAAAACTTATTATTCCTCCTGCTATAGCTCCTACTATAGAAACAATAACTGTAAATCCTAATGATTTTAAAATTGCACTCTTTGAAACCTTAAGGTCACTATATGTTGCTTCGCTAGATTTTTTTATAAATTCCAAATAAAATTTAGGTAATCCTACGCATGCCCATACTTCTAAACATAATATTACTGCTAAAGATATAAGCATAAAAAATGTTGAATCGCTTGGAATAAATTCAAACGGAAAAATTAAAGCACAATAAATTAAAGTTATTAGTACTGGTACTTTCCAATGACCTTTTAATTGTTGTTTTGATAAGTTTTTTAATCCTTTTCTATCCATAATATTGACCCCCTTTAAGCTATTTATTTATTGACCTTAATATAGTATATTCATGTAAAACGTATTTGTTCTATAATAATTTTAAAAGGAGCTATCTTAATTTAAAGATAACTCCTATTTATTACTTATCAGATGTTTTCTTTGCTGGTTTTTTTCTATTGTTAGATCCCCAGCTTTTATTATTGCTTCTAGAAGAACTACTTCTTTGATTGTTGCTATTTCCTCTATTGTTGCCCCTATTATTGCTTCTAGGATTTCTTTTTTCAACCACTTCAGCTACATCGTTAGAACTAGCTTCATAAGGGTGGTCTTTTATTACTGGTATTTTTTTGTTTATAAGCTTTTCTATTGACTTGTAATATCCTCTTTCTTCCATAGAACAAAACGACATAGCACAACCTGTATGTCCTGCTCTTCCTGTACGTCCAATTCTGTGAACATAAGTTTCTGCAACTTCTGGTAAGTCATAGTTTATTACATGAGATAACTCATCTACATCAATTCCTCTTGCAGCTATATCTGTTGCAACTAACACTCTTATTTTACCTTCTTTGAAGTTACTTAGTGCAAGTTGTCTAGCATTTTGAGATTTGTTTCCATGAATAGCACAAGCTTCTATTCCAACCTTTAAAAGGTCTGTAGTAATCTTGTTTGCTCCATGCTTAGTTCTTGAGAATACTAATACAGATTGTATAGATTTATCTTTTAAAAGATCTATAAGTAAAGCTCTCTTTTGCTTTTTACTAACAAAATACATACTTTGCTTTACAGTTTCAGTAGTAGATGATACCGGTGCAACTTCTACTTTTATAGGATCTTTAAATATAGAGTTTGCTAACTTTGATATTTCATTTGGCATAGTTGCTGAGAAGAATATGTTTTGACGAACTTGTGGAAGATGACTTATTATTCTTTTTACATCATGAATCATTCCCATATCTAACATACTATCCGCTTCATCAAGTACAAAGTATTTTACTTTGCTTAAGTTTATAAACTTTTGACTATATAAATCAAGCATTCTACCTGGAGTCGCTATTAAAATATCTACTCCTTCTCTTAATGCTCTTGTTTGAGAATTTTGAGATACTCCACCAAATATAACTAAACTTTTTATGTCCATATATTGTGAGTAAGCTGTAAAACTTTCTTCTATTTGTATAGCTAATTCTCTTGTAGGAGCTAGTACTACTGCTTTAATAGTTCTTGGCCCTCTTGAGTTTTTTTGTTCATTGTATACTCTTTGTAATATTGGAATAGCAAACGCTGCTGTTTTTCCAGTACCTGTTTGAGCACATCCAAGTAAGTCTTTTCCTTCTAATAAGTGAGGTATTGACTTTGCTTGTATTGGTGTAGGGTTTGAATAACCTTCATCTTGTAATGCCTTTTGTATAGGCTTTATTATATCTAAATTTTCAAATAACATGTTGTCTCCTTTTTATTGCTTCTAAATTCTAAAATTACTTTTTTCTATATATTAAGTGGTTCGTCCACACATAACCCAAATTACCTTTAAAAGTAATCTTATTAAAGCTCATTATTTAATTTCATAAAAAAAGAAACATGCTTCATGTCAAGTGACAAAACTTAACATAAAAAATGTCTCTTATCCACATTATACATCATTTTTTAGAAAATAGCATTATATTTTTTGCTTTAACATTAATAGTTCCAATGCCTTAGCCCTTATAGCTTTTAAATAACGTTATCATATCCTTCATTATTTTCCAAAACATCTAAAAATATCTAATCAAAATAATTTCAAATAATTTCCTAAAATTTATTTTTACCCCATTAATTATTATTTTATCAGAAAATTCAGCAAAATAAAAGACTGTTTTAATAAACGTTTTTCAACTATACTTAATTTATAAAATAAATACAAGCTTATTACTTCTATCCAAATGGATATATGGAGTTAATATAAAAAAATAATTGTAATAACTGGAGGAACTTGATATGAAAATGGCAATAGTTTCAAAGAAAACGATTATAACAGATGCGATTAAGGAAAAAATAGAAAGTACAATCCAACGATTAGAAAAATACATAAACGACGATACCGAGGTAAAAGTAAAAATAGATGTTAAAAAGAAAAACCAGAAAATAGAGGTTACGATATTTGCCAAAGATGGCGTAATAATAAGAGCTGAAGAATCAAGAGAAGATTTATATTCTGCAATTGATTTAGTATATGATAAATTATACAAACAACTAAGAAAATACAAAACACAACTAATAAAGAGAAATAAGAAAAATGAAAGTATTAGATTTGATAATATAGAAGAATATGTAGCTTGTGACAGCGATGAAAGTGTTATAAGGAAAAGAAAAGGATTTAAAATAGATCCACCTATGACTGAAGAAGAAGCAATAATGCAAATGGATTTACTTGGCCACAACTTCTTTATATTTAGGGATTTAAAAACTCAAGAAATAAACATTGTTTATAAAAGACATGACGGATATGGAATTATTGAACAAGTATAAATTTAACTTTTGATTATACTTAAATCATAAGAAAGGGTAGCGATGCTACCCTTTTTTTATATTATTTTATTTTTTTATGGAAATTATTGACAATTAATACATGTAGTCCTAAACTAAATTGTATACAATATAAATGTAAACAATTTAATTTTTACCAGTTAATTTAATATAAGGAGTCTTACCATTATGACAAATGATGAAAATTTAGGGTTAGAGAATCAACTTAGTTTTATAATGTATGCATGTTCAAAAGAAATGATAAAACACTATAAACCATATCTTAAAGAAATAGGATTAACTTATACTCAATATATTGCTATGCGTGTTTTATGGAGTGGTGATAATATTACTGTCAATGAATTAAGCAAAAGACTATATCTTGACTCAGGTACAACAACCCCACTACTAAAAAAACTTGAAATCAAAGGCTTATTAGAGCGTGTTCGTGATGTGAGTGATGAGCGAAATGTGTTTATAAAGTTAACTAAAAATGGACATGAGCTTAAAGATAATATGGAAAATACATCACAAAAAGTCTTAGATAACACAGGAGTTCCTATGTCTGAGGTAGATGATATACTAAAATCTTTAAAGTCTGTATTAGACAGAGTTAATAACAACTAGATAATTACTAAGGTCTATCTAAAAATAATCAAATAGATAGAATCTTAGAAATTAATATATTAAAAATAAGATGGGAGAGTTAAAAAATGTTTTTATTCGAATCAATACCTTGGTATTCTGCTTTAATGTGGTTTGCAGTTCTTGGTGGGTTAATGCTTGCTAATGAGCTCAGCCGTAGAAACAAATACATAGCTATTATATCTTTTATAGTATTACCAATAATATTGCCATTTACGATATGGCAAAAAACAACAGTTGCTGGTTCAAGTGTTGGAACTTGGTTTCACTGGGCTAAAGTATACTCTGCACTAGCAGGTTGTGTATGTTTTATGGCGCTACGTTACAGTAAAAAATTAAATCAAAATAAGTATGTCCTAGCGTTTCCTGCAATTATTTTAGCTATTAACATCATGGAAGCTGTTGTTCGTGATTTCCAATGTTATAAATTTAACGGTATAGTTGATGGAATGATGACTATAGGGGGATCATGGAATATAATGAATGGTATAGCAGGTATACTAAACATTATAACTATTTCAGGATTTGTAGGTATAATCATCAGTAAAGAAAAAAACAAAGATATGTTATGGCCAGACCAACTTTGGTTTTGGATTATAGCTTATGACCTTTGGAACTTTGCATATGTTTATAACTGTGTATCAGACCATGCATTCTACGCTGGAGCAGCTTTATTATTATCATGTACAATACCAGCATTCTTTATAAAAAAAGGAGCTTGGTTACAACATCGTGCACATACTCTAGCATTTTGGATGATGTTTGTAATGTCATTCCCAACATTTGTTGATACTTCTAAGTTTGCAGTTAAATCATCACACAATACAACTGCATTATTCATTGTTAGTGCATTAGCTTTAGCTTCTAACGTTTTAGTATTTGTATATCACTTCTACAAAATATTTAAACATAAACTCAACCCAATAACAGGTGAAGTTCATGCTGATTTGGATGCTTACAAAGAAATTGTTAATGAAGGTAGCGTAGCTAATACAAATAACTAAAAATCAATAATACAAACGAATTTATTATGTCACAATAAACATTGTCTATATTACAAATAAAATAGGGGGAGTTATAAAATGTTTTTATTTGAATCAATACCTTGGTATTGTGCTTTAATGTGGTTTGCAGTTCTTGGTGGCTTAATACTCTTTAATGAAGTAACCAGAAAAAACAAGTTCGTAGCTATTATATTCTTTGTAGTATTACCAATTATATTACCTTTTACATTATGGAGAAAAACAGCAGGTCCCAACTCATGTGTTGGAAGTTGGTTTCACTGGGCTAAGGTCTACTCTGCAGTAGCAGGTTGTTTATGTTTTATGGCTCTACGTTATAGTAAAAATTTAAGCAAAAACAAATATGTTCTAGCGTTTCCTGCAATTATTTTAGCTATTAATATCGTGGAAGCTGTTGTTCGTGATTTCCAATGTTATAATTTCAATGGTGTAGTTAACGGGGTAATGACTATAGGCGGTCCATGGAATATAATGAATGGTATAGCAGGTATACTAAACATCCTAACTATTTCAGGATTCGTTGGTATAGTTATTAGCAAAGACAAAGATAAAGATATGTTATGGCCAGACCAACTTTGGTTTTGGATTATAGCTTATGATATTTGGAACTTTGCATATGTCTACAACTGCGTATCAGACCACTCATTTTACGGTGGAACAGGTTTATTATTAGCATGTACAATATCAGCATTCTTCATAAAAAAAGGTGCTTGGTTACAACATCGTGCATATACGCTAGCTTTTTGGATGATGTTTGCAATGTCAGTTCCAACATTTGCTGACTCTTCTATATTTGCAGTCAAATCATCACATAATACAACTGCATTGTTTGTTGTTAGTGCATTGGCTTTAGCTGCTAATATTTTAGTATTTGTATATCACTTCTACAAAATATTTAAATATAAACGTAACCCAATAACAGGTGAAGTTCATTTTGACTTAGATGCTTATAAAGAAGTAGTTAAAGAAGATGAAGTAGTTGTCACAAATAACTAATATATTAAAAGGATGCAATAATTTATTGCATCCTTTTTTAGTTTCTGTATCAACTTATTTTAGTTTATATATTAACTTAAGTAAGTATCATTATTAATATAAAAAATATAACAATTAAAATATATTTAGCTATATTTAACTTTTTAGCTTTATACTTATAAATTTCATTTTCTTCAGATATAGCCAAATTTCCTAATCTTTTAACTTTGTTATTTAAAACATAAAAACACAACATTGCTATTAAATTTATAGTATTTCTAATATAGAAATTCTTATTTGATACACTTGAGTCTTCATACTCATATGTATTATACAATTTCTCATCTAAAAATAAATCATAAGTATAAGTAGTTTTCTTTTCACTATCGTATATTTCATAGAAATAGCCTGTAAATTTTAATTCTACATTATCTTTATACTCTATTTTTAAAGTTTTACTTTCTTGTGGTTTTAACTTATCTTCATTGATAATTATGTCTCCAATAGCATCATTTTTATATAATTGCTTGAAATTTAATCTAATATTTTTAAGTTCTTTATTTGATGAATTAAATATATCTACTTGTAGATATTGTTTATCATCTTTTTTTATAGTTCTAATATTTTTTATATCTACTTTATCTATATCATTAGTAATATCTAAGGCTTTATAATCCTTATATGAATCTACTGTTATTGTCTCTACACTATTATCTTCTTTTGATGAGGTAAACTTAGACTGCTTATCTACAGTAGTCGTACTACCTTCTTTATCAGTGTAGCTATAGCTTATTAGCTTTAGATTTTCTGATTTTTTAATATTGTTATGCTCACAAGTTAATATTGCACTTTCATTTGGCTTAATATTTTGTATACTATATGATGGCATAATTGCTTCTTCACTATTATTAGCTTCTTGAACTTCAAGATTTATATAAACATTATATAAATTTTGATTAGATATATTTTTTATTTTTATCTGTGAGTATAATGAGTCCTTATTTTCTCTTTCAAATTCATTTGTTTTTATATCTTTATATTCTACATATTTAGGCATTCCTATTTCTAGCTTATTTTCTGACTTTGTATTTGGTGTTATCTCCTTTGAATTGTATATATAAACGCTTACTACTGCTACACATATAAATAGAATTATTAAGCCAATCATTACTTTAATAAAATTCTTATTTGTGTTATTGTCCATACTATTCCCCCTTAACAATCCCCTCATTTGTTATTATATGCTGATTAAGTATTTAAATAAAAATGATATTTTTTTAACTATCAATTTATTAGTTTAGCTAAATATTATAATTTGAATTAAAAATATAAAAAGTAAAACGTATTTTATTATGTTTAATTTTTTAGCTTTATTTTTATAATCTTTGTTTTCTTTAGATATATCTAATTTTTTTAAGTTGCTAGCTTTTTTGTCTAATACAAAAAAACATACTCCCATTATTAAACTTATACAAATTGTAGTAAATATCCTCTTTGATACATCACCTTTATCTTCTTCTTCATAAATATGATATGTATTTTTATCTAAATCTAGAAAATAGTCTTTGGTAGTTTTATTTTTAATGTTAAATATTGAATAGCGATATCCTATAAGTTCTAGTTTTGTATCTTCTTTATAATCTACTTTTAAAGTTTTGCTTTCTTGAGGTTTTAATTTTCCCTTCTCAACATAAAGGTCTCCAATAGCATTATTTTTATATAACTCTTTAAAGTTTAGCCTAAAATTTTTAATCTCTAAATTAGAATTATTTTTTATATCCATTTCTAGATAATTCTTGTTATCTTTTTTTATAGTTTTAATATTTTTTATATCTATCTTATTTATATCCTTAGTAATGTCGAAGGATTTTAAATACCCATGTGAATCTACTGATATATTTTCACTAATATCTCTTTTTGGATATTTAAGCTTAGACTCCTTATTTATAATAGACATACGTCCATCTTTATAGTCAAATTCTAAATTTTCTAATTTAAGTTTTTCTGGTTTTTTTAGATTTTCATGCTGATACGTTAATATTGCAGTTTCATTTGGTTTGAGATTATCTAAAGTATAAACTGGTAGTATATCTTCATTATTTTGATCCTTTTGCATTTGAAGATGTATATAAACATAACTTAGTTTTTGATTAGATTTATTTTTTATTTTTATCTGTGAGTATAGTGAGTTATTGTTTTTTTTAATAAAATTATTTGATTTTATATCTTCAAAGTCTACATATTGAGGTGTACCTACTTGTATCTTATTTTCTTGTTTTATAGGTAACCTTTTATTTGAATTAGATTTATAAATACTTAGCATAAATATAAATAATGCGATTAAACCAATCATTATTTTTTTTAAAGTCTTATTTGTCATAATACTCCCCCTTGTATAATGCCGTCATTTGTTATTATATCCCAATTTAGTATTTAAATAAAATGATATTTTACTCATATTTAATAATAATCATTGATAAAACTATAATTTAAACAATAAAAAAACATATCTATAACCAATTGATTATAAATATGTTTTTTATTACTCTATATCTTTCCCATGACACCATTGTCCACAAAATTCAGCTTTTTTGCTACATATTACTCTTTGAGATCCACAATTAGGACAAGAATACTTATCTTGTTCATAATTGATATGATACATTGTTTCACAATCCATACATTTAAACTTACAATGATTTGTTGTGTAATGACCTCCACTTATATTTATTGCTTTTCCTTCTGTCAAAGCCATAGCAACTTTTTTTCTAGCTCCATCAATTATATTTTGAAAGGTTTGTCTTGATATTTTCATTCTCTTTGCACATTCTTCTTGATTTAATTCTTCTATATCTTTAAGCCTCATTGCTTCAAGTTCTTCTACCTTTAAAATTATCTCTTTAAGATCGCATTTAGACTTTCCTATTGGAACAAAATAATTATTTTCTGGAAAAAACTCTACTCTTCTGAATTTGGTTGGTCTTGACATATTCACTCTCCCTACATTTATTACAAATAATCTAATACTATGTATTTACTGTATATGTCTATTATACTATTACACTTATTTCATTTAAAGTGCTTATGTAGAGTGCTTAAACTACAAATATTTATTTTATCTGCCCTAATTCATTTAAAATATTTGTAACTATTGGACTAAATAGTTTGTCTAAATCTTCTCTTTGATTTTCATAGCTATTATTCGATAAATTACAAATTGAACTTACCATTGGTAATTCCCCAAGAAGTTTTAAATTGCTACTTCTTAAAAACTCATCTACACTTTCCCCATTAAATAAAGTTATTTTCTTGTCGCAATCTGGGCAAATTATATAACTCATATTTTCAACAATACCTAAGACTTTAATATTCATTCTATTTGCCATATTTATAGCCTTAGAAACAATCATTGAAACTAAATCTTGAGGTACAGATACCATTACAATCCCATTAATAGGAATAGATTGCATTACAGTTAATGCCACATCCCCTGTTCCTGGTGGCATATCTATTACTAAATAATCTAGTTCTTCCCAAAGCACATCAGTCCAAAATTGTTTAACAGCCCCCGAAACTACTGGTCCTCTCCATATTACAGGTTCATTCTCATCTTTTATTAAAAAGTTTAATGACATAACTTTTATTCCATCTTTTGTTACTACAGGGAATATACAATTCTCACTAGTTCTTGCTTTTTCATCTTTTAGTCCAAGTAATCTAGGAACACTAGGTCCTGTTATATCCGCATCTAAAATTCCAACTTTATAACCAGACTCTCTCAATTGTTTAGCAATCATTACTGATATACTAGATTTACCTACTCCACCTTTACCACTCATAACTCCTATAACATTTTTAATATTGTTCATTGGATTATTTTCTACCATACATTGTTGCTTATCTTTAGAGCATCCATCACTTGATGGACATGAATTACAGTTTGACATAATTTCCACCCCTTATATTATTGGCATTTGCTAATAATATAGTAGCACCACAAATAGTTATTGTCAAATGCCAATAATTATTTTATGCTAATTTTCGCTATTATTTATATATCTCATAACGTAAAACTCTCCCATACCTATACAAGTTTCTTGATGCTTAATTTCAATAATCTCAAATCCTTGCGCTTTATAACAATTTATTGCTCTATTATTCCAAGTCCTAACTTCTAATATAACAGGCTTATTAGGAAAATTTGTTTTACAATCAATCAATGCACACTGAGTAATAATTTTTCCTATACCTTGATTACAGTATTTAGGGTTTACCCCTATCCCAAAGAATACAGATTCACCTTCATCTAATAAATTTGTAAATCCTACCAATTCATTTTCTTCATTAGTATAAGCACTAAATCTTTTTCTTTTTAATTCATCACACAATGAATATCCTTCTTTAACCATAGTATCCCATTTAGGCAAATTATATATTTCGTATTCACCATCATATTTCCATTTAGATATTTCCTTAGCTTGTTTTTCTGTTAAACTTTCAGATTTTAAATTCATATATTTCCCCCATTTATTTAACTTATCTTAAAATATATTCTATTTTTTTAACCTAAATCCTGTTATTTAAAATCAATCTACTTCATATAAATATATTGGTTTAATATTATTTAAGTAGCAAATTTTGTAACGAGTAAAACAATATTTATGTGGAAATCTAATTCTGTGAAAGGATGTGTAAATATGAAAGATAATAGATTTTTAAAAATTCAATATGAAGACGCAGTAGAACTTGCAAAAGATTTATTAATGAATAATGTTGGTATGTCAGACATCGTAGCTAAAACTAATTTAAATGAAAAAGAAATCAGAGAAATAATAAGAAATAAAGATACTCAATTAAATGACAAACCAGCAAAATTATTTTAATTTTTATCTAAAAAGGAAACTACGCTCTATAAATAGATTGTAATTTCCTTTTTAAATATATATTTAGCTTTCCATTAAAACTTCAATTGTATTAGATTTTATATCTTTATCTTCTTCATTTTTTAACTTTAATAATTCATTAGTTTTATAAGCAAAATATGCTGTTAAAACAACAGTAAATAAATCCGATAATGCTTGAGTATATAACACTCCATTCATACCTAGTATCTTAGGAAGTATAAACACAAGTGGAATAAAGAAAATCCCTTGTCTAGCTGTCCCAACTATTAAAGCTTCTTTTGACATACCTAATGACTGATATAATGTAGCATACAATTGTGTAAATCCTAAGAATGGATACATTACAAGAGTTGCTCGTAGGGTCTTAGCTCCAACTTCTATAACACTGCTATCATTACTAAATAAATTTATAGCAGGCTCTGCAAATATCATAAGAACTATCGTTGCTAAACTTGCAAATATAGTAGTTCTCTTTATAGATATTTTTATAGATTTTCTTAATTTATCATAATTACCTGCACCATAATTATAACTAGCTATAGGCTGAAAACCTTGATTGTAACCCATAACTACAAAAATAACTAACGATGATAATTTTAGAGAAATCCCAAAAGAAGCTATTAGTGAATCTCCATATGGCTTAGATGCAATATTTAACAGACCCATAGAAATACTTATAAGGGCTTGAGTTAAAAAAGTAGCAGTTCCAACAGAAATTATTTCTCTATATATAGTCTTTGATAGTTTAAAATTTTTAATTTCTAATTTAAGATAACTTTTCTTTCTTAAAAAATATGATGCTAATAAACATACAGATATCACTTGGCTAATTACAGTTGCCCATGATGCTCCAACTACTCCCATATTAAGATTAAACATTAATATAGGGTCTAATACTATATTTATAACAGCTCCTAGTGCAACTGCAACTGCACTTAGTTTTGTATTACCTTCTGACCTTATAATATTTGCTAATGTAGGCATCATTATAGGTAAACTTGCTCCTATAGCGATAGGTTTTGCATAATCTATAGCGTAAGGCATTATAGTATCAGTTGCTCCTAATAACCTTAATATTGGTTCTAAAAATACTAATATTAACGTTGTAAATATAACTCCTAAAAATAAAGATGTAAATATAGCAGTAGTTGCTACAACATCAGCTTGCTCTTTATCTTTAGACCCAAGCAATCTAGCTATATAAGAAGATGCTCCAACACCTATCATCTGTCCTATAGCAT
Organism: Romboutsia sedimentorum; assembly: GCF_030131845.1. GTDB lineage: Bacteria > Bacillota > Clostridia > Peptostreptococcales > Peptostreptococcaceae > Romboutsia_D > Romboutsia_D sedimentorum. The sequence continues at coordinate 485,364 of NZ_JASKYM010000001.1, forward strand.
TTATTAATATAAATAATGGAAATACAACTGATACGGCAGCCATAGCTAGTGTATTGTCTAGCATTCCAACGAAAGCTGTATCGACAATATTATAAACAGCACTTATAAGACTTGCTATTATACCTGGTATAGCAAATTTCCATATTACTCTTCCAATATTATCATCTTCCATTATTTTAACTTTATTTTCGCTTAAACTCACTTTTGATCACTCCCATTTTCTTTATATTATTATCTTATCAAAACTGGGAGTTTATCGTTAATATGTATATTTTATTACGCGTTATAAGTATTTTATATAACAGTTTTTTATTTTTTAATATGTTTTGATACTATTTCTAAAAACATTTTAGCTTCAGTTGATAGTTCTTCTCTTTTTCTTTTAATCCATCCAATACTAAAATCTATACTTTCATCAGCAAAAGGTATCGCCTTTATGCCATCTCTTTTATCTCCACTACTCCATCTTGAACCTAGCGAATACGCATCTGTCTTTGATATAAAGTTAGCTATAGTTTCTTTGTCATTTAGATATATAGCTCTATCTTTATTTAAGATATTAAGTGAATCTAGTTCTATACTATAAATAGATGATGTTACTTGATCCTCAACTAAATTTACACAAATAAAATCCTTTAAATCATCACTATATATTACATCTTTATCGTATAGTGGGTTATTTTTTCCTACATAAATATGCATCTTTTCTTTGGCTATTTCATTAAACTCTAACTTATTTATATCTAGTATATTTTTCCATAATTTTTCTTGAATGTTTGATAATATAAGTATACCTATCTCTGATTCCATATTAGATACATCTTTTATAACATTTTCTTTATGTGTTTCCTTTAGAGATATTTTGATATTTTTACAATCAACTTTATTATAAATTTCTACTAATACATTTGATAAATTAAATATTTTAGCACTAGATATTTGTAGTACAAATGCCTTTTCTTTAGATAAATCATTGTATATGTTTTCTACATTATTAACTTGATTTATAATAAATTTTGCATGTGCTAAAAAGTCTCTTCCATCTTTTGTAATTTCTACACCTCTATTTGTTCTATCAAACATTTTTATATTAAATTCTTCTTCTAAGCTCATTATAGCGTTACTTAAGTTTGGTTGTGATATGAATAAGTTTTGTGCTGCTTTATTCATAGATCCAGTTTCTGCTACTTCTATTAAGTATCTTAGCTGTTGAAGTTGCAAACAAATCACCTCCATTTAAACATTTATTCACATTTGCTCTTCCATTTATCAAGTTTTTTCTTGTATATAGCTTGTACTTCTTCTAAGTTTATATTATTGTCACAGCTTTGGCTTATCATTGAACTAGCTACTATTATTACATCAAGGCATTCTTCAATTACATCTTCTTTTGATTTATTTTTGTATCCACATCCACTAGAATTTGAATAGCTTAATACAGCTTCTGAAACTTCTCCTACTTCTTCTGATAATTTTAATGCTCTTTCTAATAATGATTTTTTATCTATCAAAGTTAATTTTTGTATTTCTTCAAAGTTAACTAATTTCGTATTTTTCATAATTTTACTCCTTTTGTATGATTCTATTTTTATTATACACTAATTGGATATTTACAACTAACCAATAATACACAACTTTTTCTACATAACATCATATATAATATAATTAAGATTATCTTGTTTAATAGGAGGATTAAATTTGAAAAAAATAATTTTTGCATTTTTAAGCTTTATAGTTATATTACTTACAAATTTATTTGCATCTAAAATTTTTAACCTACCATTTTTTGAGTTATCTTTTGTAACAGGTCTAATGTTTACTTTAATTATAGGCTTTTGTTCTAGTGAAGGAGGATTTACATCTGAAATATTAGATGTTAATATTAAACCTTTTTTGCAAAAAGAATGTCGCACAAATAGTCACTTTTTTAAATTTTATAACAGTATTCCATTTGTAGTTGCTTTAGTTTATACTGTTATTTCTGCTATTTTAAGTATTATAGTTTATTGGAAATACTTTTTTTAGATTAATATTTATAAGTTTATTGATATATTGTACAATTTTAACTAAACATAAAAATGAGTGTATAATTAAATACACTCATTTTTATGTTTAGTTGAAATATTTGCCATAAGGTCTGAAATTACGTGACTCTTCAATTAACTCATCTAATTGATTAGAAACTTTTTCAATAGGCTCATCAATACAACTCATTAAATAATCAAATAATTTTTGCCCATTACCTTCCATAACAAACCCAGATAAATTTATCTTATCTTTGCTTTCTAAAATTATAACTATTAATTTTCCTGTACTTATTTCATTCATATATAAAGAGCAATCCTCTTCTATATGATTGTTTTCATTTAAATGTTTCATAATAATTTCTATCTCTGATTTTTCATTTTCACTTAATAAACTTTGAATAATATTTTCATCTTCTATTTTATAAATAGCTGCAATATCTTCAATTTCACCTTCATAAATATCTTTGTTTCTTGCTAAGAATTCATCCCCTGCAACTTCTTTAGCACTAAGTTTTTCAATTAAATACTTTGAAATAGCTTCTATTTTAGAATTATTTTTAATATCCACTTATACCAACCACCTTTTTAGTGTTATATACTTAAAAATTATTTATTATTATCTATTATATACTATGTTGGCATAAGTTTGCATTCCTTCTTTTAAGCTTATAACAGAATACAAAATAGGCTGCCTCAGGCAACCTATTTCTAATTATTAGTTATGTACTATTTATATTATTTTTTATTAAATATTTCCTATTAATGACCAAGAATCATCGCTTCCTGGAGTTGTTTTTGTCCACCAGTTTGCTTTATATAATTTACTTTGGTAGCGAACTTTTTCTCCAGCTACATAAATAGATCCTTCTTCAAAATCAACACTTCCATCTTCATATGGGATAACTTCTTTTACCCATGCCTCAGATAAGTCAGGTGCCTCTCCTTGTACCCACCACTTTGCAGTATACTTATGTCCTTTGTATATAACTGTATCTCCATCGTTATATATTTTTTTAGAATCATAAGTATCCTCAAGTTCAGATACTTTTTTAACTGTTATATTACATTCTTTTACGTCTTTTAGACCTTCACTGTCTTGTACTGTATATGTTAATTTATATATTCCTTCTTTTGAAGTATCTACTTTTCCTTCTATAACTATTTTGTCAGTTATATCTCCGTCTTCCCTGTCAGTAGCAGTTATTCCTTTTTTAGCATCAAATACATCTCCAACAGCTATACTTTTATTCAAAACTCCATATATAGTAGGCTTTGAATTTGATGGTGGGTTAACTTCACCATTTTTACCAAATTCTTTAAATAAGTTAGTAAACTCATACTGATGCGATACGCCAGCGTTATCTTCTAGCATTGCATCTCTATTCATTGACCAGAAAGAAGTCATTCCTATACCTTTTTCTATAGCATGATCAACTACTAACTTAGATAATTCTTTAGTAAATGTTGGATGAGCAGAACTTTCAAATCCTATAGAAGATGTTGTTCCTACTTTTCTATAAGCTTCTTGATCAGATAACTCTATATTCAAATATTTCTTAAAGTAATCTTTAACTTGGTTTTTAGTAGAGTCAATAGCTCTTACAGAAGCAGTTCCATAGTTTTCGCCTGGATTTAATGTTGCACTTCCATAGCACATTGTCATAATATTTACTAATTCTATATCAACACCATTTGATAAATAAGCTTCTAAAACATCTAATTGCACCTGTGTTAATCCACTTGGCAATACTGGTAAAGTCAATACAATATCTACGCCAGTTTCATCTTGTACTTTTTTTATTGCTTTAGCGTTTGCTATATTATTAGCCTTACTTTGAGATGCTCCTCCTTCAATATCAAGGTCTAATCTTGTAATTCCATATCCTTTTATAATTTCTTCATATGTTTTAGTTAAAACATCAACATCTTGAGTTGCTTCCCAAAAAGTTACTCCATTTGCTCCCCCTAGTGAAAAAGTAACATCTCCACCTATTTCACGCAATTCTCTTATTGATTTCTTTATGCCCATATACTGATCATTATCTTTGTTTGCTTCGTTTAATACAGTGTATCCTCCCCATCCCCATTGAATTTTTCCATCTTTTATCTGATTTGATATAGATTGAATAAATCCAAGGTTAAAGAATTTAACTCCTGTATCCTGAGCTATTTTAACTAAATTGGTAGTACCATTATTAGTATAACCTGGTTTAGTTATCCAAGATAACATATCTACATACGGTGCATTCACTTGTTTTGGCCACTGTATCCCTTGTCCTACTCCAAAATCTGCTTCAGATACCTCTTGGTTTACTTCTTGGTTTTCGTTTGCAAAAGCTGTTATTCCTGGATATAAAGGTGTCAGTAATGTCCCAACCATCATTGAACTCATAACAGAAGCTACAATAACTTTCCTTAATTTTGGGTTTCCTCTCAATTTCATAGCGTTTAATCCTCCTATTAATAATTTTCAATAGGCAGCTAAAGTTCTCCCTAAGTCTTTTAAATCAAAAACTTAAAGATACACTTACAATTAATAAACATTAATTGGCAACTGGCTGGCATGGAATTTCTTCTTTAGCCCCTTTAGCTTTGCGACACTAGATTTCCCTAGCTTTGCCTAATAAATCTGAATATAAATACGCATGTATTTACTTATTTATTATTATGTCATATTTTGCATTATTTTCCAATATATATTATCTATTTCTGTAAATTTTTCACAAACTTAATTCCTAAAACACTTATTATATTATTTTAGGAATTAATCTAATGCTATTTTAAATTTTTAAATACTAATTTAAGTTTTTAATAAACTCATAGCAATCATCTATTCCATTTATATAGTTTTCATAAGTCTGTATTATCTTAACGTCTGGCTTAACTCCCCCAACATGACCGTCTTTACAAGTTACATCAGAATAAGGATATTTAATAATCAACTTAGAATTAGGCAAAGTTATAAACTCACCCTCAGTTCCAAACATATTTACATTTCCACCGCTTTCCTCACCAATTACAGTTGCATCTAATTTATTTTGCAATCTCCAAGATAAAATAGCACCTGCCGAAGCTGTTTCTTTTCCTTGTATAACTATTATGTCTTTGTCATTTAAATAAGTTCTATATTTAAGCTTACTTATAAGTGAATCCACAAGCGCAAACGCCCCACCACGATTATTTCTTAAATCTATGACAATCTTATCAAATTTATCGTTATTTATTTTATCTATAAGATTTCTTTCAAACTCATAATAATCTGGATAATTATGAGCATTTTCTTTATCAATATTTGGACCTTGCTTTGTAAGAATTCTATTGTATTTAAAATATAATATATTATCTTTTTCAAACTCTTTAAACCAATAAAAATCATTTTTCTGTTCTGATTTTTCACTAATCTCTGACTCTTTTTTTTCTAAATTCACATAGTTTACTTCCTTATTTTTTATAGCTTTCACTTTTATATTTGTTTTTTCTTTGTTTTCATTTTCAAATACATATTGAGTTTCATCACCATCAACTATTTGTAGGAATTTTAGAAATTCATATATAGACATACATTTTTTTGCTCTAAGCTTTGCAAATTGTTCATTATCATAACTATTAAGAGTTGAAACTTTTTTTATAACTTCATCTGTAGGTACATTATTTATAGATAATAATTTATAGCCTAATATATCTTTATATTGGCTATCACACTCTATAACCCTTAATCCATCTTTAAAGTATTCAAATTTAATTGGAAATTCAATTACTTCTTCAATTTCTATTTTTTCTTTTCCTATAGGTGTAAGTAAATTTAGTACATCTGTACTCGTGTGTGCGTCCTTTATCTGGGATATAATTTGGGCTATTCTTAAAGAAATGCTAACATCTGATAGCTTTACTACATCAGATTTGAGTTTTTTCAAGCTTATTTTCCATTCTTCTTCGGATATGTATCTAAATAAATCGGGGTGCTTTAACCTTATATTTTTATCTAAGTACTCTATATCTTGTATCCATTTTTTATTATCAAGTGACTTCTCACCATCAATAGTACTACTGCATCCTGATAAAACAATTGTTGAGAATATAAAAATCATAATAAATATTATTTTTTTCATAAATCTCCTCCATCTAAATTAATAAAACTATATACTAATGTGTATTAAATTTTTATTAAAGTAATGTATATAGTAAAAAAAAAAGAATAATAACATCAAGGTTATTATTCGCTTTATTTTTTTACTATAAAATTATCACTATAAATATTTTTAATTTATTTTTTTATATAATTAGCAATTTTACGCCATTCATCACCCGAAAAAATGCTCAATATTAAATCTGAAATAATTACACCTATATCTATTAATAATTCCATAAATATTCACAGCCTTTCTTTTAATTATAGCATTAACTTCTTAAACTAAAGTTATTACAAATCATATTAATAATCTAATTACATACTAGCAGTCCCACTACTATAACTGCAACTGGAAGCATAACTAAGGTGCTGCAAATAGTAACGAAGTTTTTAACTTTTATATTATCACTAAAAATCTTTTTAATCAGCATATAAATACCTATACCAATAATTCCACCTGTAGTATTAGTAATAATATCAGTTATATCACTAGCACCTATCCCAAATATATATTGACTAAATTCAAATATAAAACTTATCATAGCAATTATAAATATGCTCTTAGATATTTTTGTATCCTTAATTAATATATTTATATAAATTCCAAGTGGTACAAATAAAATTATATTTCCTACTATATCTAACTTATCAAAGTTCCCATTAAGTACCTCATTAAATGGAATTAGGTTAAGTGTTCGTGAAAATTCTCTATCACTACTAAATAGTTCTAGTGGAGATACATATTTAAATACAATAATCGATAAAATAAAAATTGTGTAAAAAACAAATCCCATAATAAATAAACTGTTAATTATTTTTTTCTTATTCATTTCAAAAATCCCCTCATTTTAAACATTTTAATTTTGTATTAATATACAAATTTTTCCAATTATATGATAGCATTAATAAAGTTCAAAGTAAAATGAGCGCTACTTCAAAATAATAGCTATAATGACCTAAAAAGTCACTATAGCTATTACAAGCATTATAATAAAATCCTATTTAGCATCAATAACTTCATGTGCCATTTTAACCAATTCATCCTTTGACAAATCAGAATCTGTTGCTAAAACATAATAGTATATTCCATTTTGTTCCCAACTTAAATATTGAACTTGAGATATTTCTACATTTCTACTTCCTACACTAAATTCATATTTGCCAGATGCTTCATCTTTTTTATCTTGTTCAGTCATTTTATAATCTGGTGGCACACATTTATTAGCATATGATGTATAATATAATTCTGTATCTTTATAATTATCAACTAAAATTTCTTTTTCTGATTTTCCACCTAACATTTTATTTTCCATTCCAAGCATTACTTTATCATTATCTTTTTCATAAGAAAAATTAAGTGATTTTGATTTACCTAAAGAATTCCCTTTTTCATCCAATGCTTCATTATTTGAAGTATATCCATTATCAAAAGTGTATCCGTTATTAAATTTTTCAACCAATTTAGGATTAAATCCAAAATCATCCTTCACTTGTTGTATTGTTGGTAGACTAGTATAGGTTGGTATATTACTAGAACTTCCCACTAATGAAAATACCTTTCCTGCTGCAAATGCAGTTGTTCCTAATACAAAAGTTGCTGCTAGTGTAACTATTACTCTCTTTTTAAATGACACCTTTTTAAATATTGTTTTATTTTCCATTTCACCATACTCCTTTTTATCAGGTAAGTTGTTTAATGTATCACTTACCTTATTTTTAAAACCTAGTGGTGTATCTGGAAAGTCATTTTTGAAATTATAATTATTCATAGGTTACCTCCATATGTTCTAATTTTATCTTTAATAATTTTCGTCCCTTTGCTAACCTACTTTTTACAGTCCCTGAAGGTATTTTTAAAATCTTTTTAACTTCTTCTACTGAATATCCCTCTACATAATAAAGAACAATTGTAATACGAATGCGTGGTGGTAGTTTATAAATAGCCAAATATAATTCACTATAATCTTTTTTATCATCAGCCTTAGTAAATGCAAAACATTCTTCATAAGGTACATTTGTAATTTTTTTGCGTTTTAAACTATAACATTCATTTATTAATATCCTGATTAACCAGGTTTTAAAGTATTGTTCTTCTTTTAGGGTTTCTAATTTATCATAAGCTTTTAAAATTGCCCCCTGAACTGCATCTTCGCAGTCTTGATCATGAAGTAAAATAGATTTAGCCACATGATATAAAGTTCTTTCAGCTTCAAGAACTTTTTCTATAAATATATTTTTGTTCAATTAACTGCCTACCTTTCCTAGCAAATTATAGCGCTACTTCTTTGCTTTACACTAATTAGATGTATGTATATGCTAAATGGTTCATTTTTTTGAATTAAATTAAAAAATGACCTATAAATGGTATGCACCCATAAATAAGTCATCTTGTATATAATACTACTTCATAATTATTAACTAATGCAAATTACTATCTAAAATACAAATAATTTAAAACTTATTTTCTTAAATATTAACAATTATAACAATTTCGTACTAAAATCAATCTATTATTTTATATGTATCTAACAACCAATTTCTCCAATTATTTTCAAATCCTCCTTTATCATCACTAATAAATCCTATTACATCATCACTTCCACAATTTCTAACAATATTAAGTACAACATCAAACCCATAAGTTTCATCTATGTACTTAACAATAGACCATCCCCAATCATAAGAAAGCATAATATCATTATTTATATCTTCAATTGTAGGTATTTTATTATCTAAAACGCCATCTATTACAGGTGTTTTAAATTCATCTTCATCTTCATTTTGCTTAGATAAATAAATAGCGATCCCCTCACTAAACCATCTTGCTATATTTTCCATATCTACGCTTAAATGTTCATGGAACATATGCACCATTTCATGTATTAAAAGTCTTTTATAATCATCAAAATTATACTTATATATTGAATCTGTACCATAGGCTGATGGGCATAAAAGAATTAAATCTGTTCTTTGAGGTTGTGCAATTCTCCCTTTATTAGTTGGCATTTTAATATTTATTTTCAAAATATTTAAGATAAGATACTCAAATTCATTTCTATTCGGTGCTAGATATATATTTATATTTTTTTTAAATATATCTTCTTTTACTACAAGTTTTTTACTTAATTCATATATGCACTCTTTAACTTCTTTCAAGGTATCTTTGGCATAGTTTTTATTTACATAGAAAACATTTATATTTTCATCTTGTATACTATTGTATTTTATATTATTTAAATTTTTAATGCTCCCCAGCCCCTTTTTTATTTAATTGTAGCAGAATACATAACTACTTTAAATCAATCTAAAGTCATGTTTAGCATAATTTTCTTCTTTAAACATACAAAATAAGATTAGATGCAACTCTAACCTTATTTTTGTATGTTTTCATATTATTCAAGGGCACACTTTTTAATAATCGTATTTCCATCTACTACCTGGATTATCTGAAAATTATACCCTAACCCAAGTTTTTTTAATTCTTGATTTGAAGTTCCAACACAATATAATGTATATATTTTATCTGCACTCATCTTAATATCTGTATTTAATATTTGCCCAATTCCCTCTGATGGAAGAACTCCTACTTGATAAGTTCCTGTAAGAATTTCCGTATATTTATTGCCACTGTTACTGTCTACTTTTCTAGCTAATTTATATCCCTCTGACGCCATAAGAAATATTAATGAATCTGGAGTTAAATTATAAAATCTAACAACTGATTTATTAGGTTTTGATTCTTGTTCAACATTATCTATTATCGGCACTAATTTCAAATTATTTAAATCTCCTGTAACTGCAAGGGTCATTAATTGACCTCCTATGATTTCTACATCATTAACCTCAAGAATGGGATTCTGTTTAGTGTTAGCTAGATAAACTTGAATACTATAGGTTCCTCCAGTTCCAGTTACATAAGAGCTAATTTGTACTGCTTTTAAATCTTTAGCTAATACAAAGTTCATTATTCATATATACGTCTAAAGCTCCTGGCTTAATTAAAGAATTAAATACTCTAATAAATGAATACTGAGAAGTTAAACAAGGAGGTAATGGAGCATCCACAAGTTCACGATGATTACGAAGCATAAAAACACATCCTTATTATTTAATATTAGTGTAGTAATAATAGTATTATATGAATATAACTAAAAATTGTTATGCTATACATTAATTAATGTTCCTTAATTTAAGGCTATTTCCAATAATTTAATGTAGATTTATCCCCCTAAATATACATTAAGGCCTAGTATGTGAATATACTAAAAACATATTTAAAATAAGAATAAATACCTTGATAATATTTATAGATTTATATGATTTTATGAGTGAAGTTAGCTTTATTGACATAATAAAAAAGGTATTATGGGTATTAATGTTGAATTTTTAATATCATTGGATAAATTTGTAAAATTATTTCTTATGAATACTTTCAATCTACAATACAAGGGAAGGAACATAAACGTTTATGGACAAAAAACTATTAGGGTGCATTATAGGGGTATGTACACTATTAATATCAGGATGCACATCTACAAAAACAACTGATATAAGTGTATTAGCAACTACAGATTTACATGGAGTAATACCATACGAGCTAAATAATTATGTAGCAAGCGAAAAAAAGAAAGATAAAAATCTAACTTTGGTAGATGCAGGAGATTTTTATGATAGAGAATTTGGGACATCGGAGGATATGCAAAAATTTTCAGAACAAATAAATCAGGATAGCAAAAATGAAGATGTTAAGCATAGAGAAATTCCTATTGCAAAGGAAATGAAAGAAGTTGGTTATGATACTATAACTCTTGGAAATCATGAGTTTATATGTAATGGTAAACTTAGTTTAGATAATATTATAGATGATTTTGAAAAACAAGGAATAAGTGTTTTATCAGCAAATACATACAAGAAAAATGGAGATAGTTATACAAAACCTTATGTTATAAAAGAAATTAAAACTTCAGAGGGAACTGTTAAGTTAGGTATATTGGGTCTTACTATTAAAGAAGTTGGAGAAAGTAAAGAATTTGTGGGTGATAAATTAGTCCCTACTAAATCATTAGAGCTAAAAGACCAAAAGCAGTACAATGGAGATTTATATATGAATGACTTAGTAGAAGATGCTAAAAAATGGGTTAAGGTTATGAATGAAAAAGAAGATGCTGATATTATAGTAGCAGTTGCACATACAGGAGAAAAACCTAAAAAGCCTAAAAATCCAGGAAATAGAATACAAGATTTGGCACAGCAAGTTGACGGTATTGATGCAATAGTTGCCGGGCATAATCATGTTCAAATCAAACAAAACAATTATAAAAATAAGTCTGGTGAAGATGTTATAGTTACAGAGCCTGGTAAACATGGAGAGTGTATTTCAAAAATTAATTTCAAGCTAGAAAAAACTAAAAAGGGCTGGGATATTGTTGATAAATCTAGTGATATAGCTCAGTTTGATGAAAGTAAAAAACACTTTAAAGAATTATTTGATAACGGGGTAAAACTTGATATGGGAATATTCGAGATGGGTGAAAAATTAGGCGAAGAAATAAGTCTATCAAAGGTAAGTTCTTTAAAATGGGATAAGGGATATGTATTTAAACCAGGAACTTCAAGAGAAAAAATATATGATACTGTAGGTTCTAAGTTCTATAGAATTACTGAAAGTGATGATGCTTATAGGGTTATACTTATGGATGGAGATAAAGTTGTTTATTTTTCAACTTGGAGTAATGATTTAATCCCATATAATTTTGAATTTGATAGTGCAGATTTTAAAGATGAAATTTTAACTTTAACTCCTGGGAAAAATGATTATTTTAAGGTTGAAAAAGGCAAGAAACATCCAATGACTAGTAGTCCTTCTATTAAACTAAATTATATTTCTAAATAGAATTTTAATAAAAAAGTTAATTTTAATTTGACAATGAAAAAGGCACATTATTTTATAATGTGCCAATTGTTATGCATTGCTAAATCACTATTTCTGATAGTTATTAAAAATTAGTTAATTACTTTGTTTTATATAATCTTCTTTAGTTAGAGCATATATTAAATGGAACACTCCTTTTCCGTTATGTTCTCTCATATAATCATCTATAACTTTCATACCTAATCTTTTAGCCACTTTGCTTGAACTAGTATTTTCAGGAATTACTTGTGCTATATACCTATCAGCACCAAGAGTATTAAATATATAATCTCCACATTCTTTAATTCCTTCTGTTGCATACCCCTTACCCCAAAATTTTTCTTTTAATATGTAAGCTACTTCAATATACTCAGTTGCTTTTATTGTTACTGGAAGTATGCCCATTATACCAACAACTTCATTTGTTGATTTTTCTACAGCTAAATAATAGCTATATCCAAAGACCTCATATTGTTCTATAATTTTATCTATCCATGCTTGAACTTCTTCATCTGAATAAGTTTTTCCCCATCCAACAGACATTAACTTTTTATCTTGTAAAATAATTTTCATCTCTTCGTAATCATCTTGGTTTATCTTTTTTAAGACTAGTCTTTCTGTTTTTATAATTTCCATGTATTTCTCCCATTTTTTTAATTCTGTTTAATATAATTTTGCCATACAAAACTCATCAACATATTTTCCATCAATAATCATAGAATTTTTCTTTATCCCCTCTACCATAAATCCATGTTTTTCATAAAGGTGCTTTGCTACTACATTAGAACATATTACACTCAACTCAAGCCTTTTAATGTTATTGTCTCTAGCCCATGAATCTAGCTTATCAAATAAGTTACTTCCAATACCTTTACCTCTAAAACTTTCACGAATTCCAACAACAATATATGCAGTATGTCTAATTCTTCTTTGAACACCTCTTTGCACAGAAATAAATCCTACTATACTATTTTCATGTGTTGCTACCAAAATCAAGTTGTCACCATTTATACCCCTATCTATTATACTCTTTGTTATATTAATATCTGTAGGACGTTCGTCAGGCTCAAACAGCATATATTTGGTTTCTTTATCCAAGTTTAAAAGCATATCTAGATAATTTTCAGCATCTTGCATTTGTATTTTACGAATCTCCATATTTTATCCCCTTAAAATTTTATATTTACAACAATTATAAACCATAAATTAAACACTATGCTAAGAAATTAATTGATTTACTTTGATTAACACTACTATTATAATTTAACTGTAGTTTATTAAGATTGAGAGGTGTTATAATGAAAATTGCAATACTTGGTTATAGCGGAAGTGGAAAATCAACACTCGCTAAAAATCTTGCACATTACTATGAGATACCAGTTTTATTTCTTGACACAGTAAATTTTTTACCTAATTGGGTTGAGCGAAGTAAGCAAGATGGGCGTTTAATCGTTTCTGATTTTATGCAAAACGATTCTTGGGTAATTGATGGTAACTATGGTGATTTTTTTCAAAGAGAAAGATTAGATCAATCTGATAAAATAATTTTCATGAATTTTCCTCGCAGAATTTGTATCTACAGAGCTTTCAAGCGATATCTTAAATATAAAAATACAACTCGTGAAGACATGGCTAATGGATGTATAGAGAAAATAGATTTAGAATTTATATGGTGGATTCTTCATGAAGGTCGTAATAAAGAAAGACGCAATAATTATAAACAAATAGAAAAAGACTTCAAAGATAAAATAGTAGTTTTGAAAAATCCCAAAGAGGTTGATTTATATTTACAAAATACAATAAATCCATAAAACACTAAAAATATATTTAAATTAAGAATGGATGACAACAGTCCTCCATTTTTATTATATTTAAGTTTTATTTAACCTTGAAGACCATTTGTTTGTCTTTGCATATTTTCTACAACGATATCATGAATTTCTCCCAAAGAAGCACAATACTCAAGCACTTTCCATGGAGTATTTGTGTGAAAATGTATTTTTATCAGTTCATCATCGCCAACTGCAAGTAAGCAATCACCTTCAATATTTTTTGTAATATACTCATTAATTTTCTCTTCTGAAAGTCCTTCTCCCTCAACTAATAACTGTGTATCAAACTTATATTCAAGCATAACTAATCTCCTTTTTATATATATATTTATTAAGCAAAAAATCTAACGTTGAAACCAAAGTGATTAAACAATATTTCCAAAAATACATTTGAAAACTTATAAAATTAATACGTCTAGTCTATATATAACCCCATAGTAACAGTATTATAATAAACACCATGCACGCATATATCTTTTTTCAACAATCCTTCTCTTTCAAACCCAAACTTCTCATATAATCTAATACCCCTATCGTTGTCTTCTCTAACTAAAAGACTTATCTTCTTTGTTATACCATTAGACTTACACCATTGTATTAGATAACTTATAACCTCATTACCAAGCCCCATCCCCCAGTATTTTTTTCTAAAACTTATTCCCAAAGTTGCATTATGCTTCATTCTTTCCTTTTGGATAGAATTTATAGATGCAATCCCTACTATTTCATCATTTATAATAGTAAGCACATTTTTACAATTCTTCATACTATTAGTTTTCTCTATATACTCTTGTTCTGCTTCTACACTTAATGTAAATTCATTCTCACCAAAAGTTATAAAGTCACTTTCTCCTCCTATTATATTTAAATAATCTATCATAGCTTTTGCATCTTCTTTTGTTGGTGTTCTTAAAATTGCAGTTTCTCCGTTTTTTAATTTAATTTCTTTCATCCTTTATCCTCCTTATATTTTAAGTTATATAATCGTATTTAACTTATTAAAATTCTTCATAAATTTTATTAATCCTCCTAAATGTCGTCCAATAGAAATATCCTATTAGAAGATACGTATAAAAATAATACTTAAAGACAATAATTAAAGATATATATTACAAGGGGGTGGAATTTTGAAAAAGTTATTTTTAATGTTACTACTAATCATTCTTCCAATATCATTTATGGGATGCAGCAGTGCTAATATGGAAGATAAAATAACAATAAACAAAGAAGATAGTCATTTAAGTATGGTTGGAATGGGTACAGACTACAACATTAGTCCCTTAGAAAGATCTAAATATGGTATTCAAATTTATGCTAAGGAATACAACTGTGGGGAACTCAAAGAAAAACATAATTTATTAAAAACTTCTATAAAGCTTGAAAATAATATTAATGATTTACATGTAGGTGTTTTCCAAAATGATAAAAATATAAGCGTTGGTTTAGATGGTTCTTATTTAGATTTCCCAGTAAATTTTTTCAATAAATCATACAATGGAACTGCTCTTTCAGTATTAGATGTTGAAAAAGAGATAAAACTAAACAAAGAAACACCTATTGCAATATATAGTATAGGAAAAGAAGATGATTCTACATATGCTATGAACATAGATGGAAATGATGATTTAGGTTTGGGTTTAAATGAAAATGATTTAATTATTTATCTTAAAATAAATAAAGTAGGGGATATGTAATATCTCCTACTTTATTTTTTATATTAACAAAGTATCCGTTATAGTGTTTTATGATTTTACTTTTATAATTTTTCGTCTCTTAAAAAATGACACTAATACTATTACTAAAGACATACTAATTATAGCAACTAAACTAATTATATACTTACTATAATCTGTATTACCTTTTTTAGACATCATATGTTCCCCTTGATTTTCGCGTTTTACATTTTGATCATTGGGTTTGAATTCACCATCTTGGTTAATATTTGGTTTTTCCATATCCATCCCTTGAGGTGGTTGTGGCATATTTTCCATACCTTGTGGTTTTTCCATATCTTGTGGCATTTGATCTTGCTCTTTATTATTTTGTGTTTCATTCTTATCTTTTGTGCTTGATACTACACCACTTAGTTGATCTTTTATTGTTTTACTCATAGTTTGCGACAAATCTAATATTCCTGGTAAATTTTTTCCCATTGGCATATTATCTTTAGCTTCTTTATTTTCCTTTTGATTATTATTTTCTTTATTTTGTAAATTATTTTGTTTATCTTGAATCTTTGTATTATTATCTTGAGTCTTTATGTTACTAGCTTGTTTATTACCCATACCTTCACTAGTATCAGCTATTTGAGATTTTATATTTGTTTCAAACTCTTTATAAGTATAAAATGCGGTTGGATCCTCTTTTACATATGTTGCTATTAAGCTATGCAATTGATTTGTCATAGTCGTTAAATAATCTGAGTCCAGATACTTTTCAACTATTTCATTTAAATACTTATGGTATTTTTCTTTATATTTTTCATTTGATAATAAATTTGATACAAGAGGCCTATCCTCTACGTTACCTGTAGTTGGCTCATCAATGTATATTAATTGACCTGAACCTTTGCCTCCATTAAATCCACCAAATGCCATATTTAAGTCCCATGGTATTACAGTAAACTTTCCGTTTTCCTCATATAAATAATAGTTATGTGCAAAGCTTCCTTGATAACTATCTAAATTTAAAAGAGCTGTATTTAATGCTATATATTTAAGTGCCGAGTCTACATCTAAATACTTTTCTATATCTTTACCACTCTCTAGTGCCTTTAACATATTTGTAAATTTAGTATAGTCAGCATTTTTCCTATCACTTTTTACTTCCATTGATGAATAATTTTTAAAATCATCTCCGTTATACTTTAAACTTCCGCCTTGTGCACCTGTTGATTTGTATAAATCTCCACTTATAGTTTCAAAATTATTTTCTATAAACGGTTCTAATATACTTTCAACTGCTAGATACAATCCATGATATTTACCATTTATAGATACTTTTGCATAAGCCATCTCTGGTGTTTTAAGTCCCATATCTTCACATATGCTATATGATATAAATTCTCTCATATATGAAGGGTCTGAATAGTTATTGTTAAGGTTTAACTGAGTTAATCCTTCCATAGTTTGTCCACTTACATATTCATCAAAATCTATTTTTAAACTAAATCTATCTTCACCCTTAGTTTGAGTGCTACTATTTTTACTCTCACTTGAGTTTTCTTTATTCTTTGTACTACTTGATGCTACTGATTTAAGACTTGAATTCCCTTTAGGTCTTACTGCAATGTTTTTATATGTATCGCCATCTATAGTGACACTTGCCATTTTAGATTCTTCACTTTGAGCATTTGCAAACATCTCTTCTAACTCTTTTTCATCTATTTCTATATTAACGTCCATTACTTTATCTCTATTAAGATATTTTTCAATATATTTATCACTATGTACATCCACACCTTTACTTCCTGATATGCTGTAGATATATATAACTCCTATTAAAAATGTAATCATAAGTAAAGTAAGTGCTATGAATTTTTTATTTTTCATAAGAGATTACTCCTCTCTATATTGCATAGTCCCCATTGTAGCTTACAAGTACTGAATTAGTAACTCCTTGTACTTCACTTAATTCATTTACAAACTTAGTTTCTCCATCTTTCATTCTAACTTCAAATACTAACTCGATTCCTCTATTTGGTATAACGCTCTTTGATTTAACTTGGTATTTTGAAAATGTTGATTTTATTTTTTCATTTACTCTTTGTTCACAGATTTCATCATTGCAATTTATCATTAATATATATGGAGTATCTGTAACAGTTTTATTAGCAAAGAATATTAATATTAATCCCATTAAAATTGATGCAAATATTGCCAGAGGAATAAGTCCTGCCCCTAAAACTATACCTGATGCTATTGACCAAAATAAAAACACTAAATCCATAGGATCTTTTATAGCTGTTCTAAAACGAACTATTGATAATGCCCCTACCATACCTAGTGATAACACTACATTTGACGTAACCGCTAATATAACAAATGTTGTAAGCATAGTTAACGCTACTAAAGACACATTAAATGGTCTAGAATACATAACTCCCATAAACGTCTTTTTATATATCATATATATAAATAAACCTACTAAAAATGCTGCACCTAACGCTAGTGCACTATCTATAACTGAAAACCCAGCCACCTTATCTACAAAACTTGATTTAAAAATATCATTAAATGTCATACTATATTTCCTACCTTTCTTATCTACATAACTTTATGTTTTGATTTCTATTTGCAATGTATTTACTATAAATAAACTCTACTACTTGCATATTTTGAAATTGCGGTTGAACTACATTTATTAATTTGAACTAAATCTAGTATAAAATCTGGTATAAACTCGTCATACTTAACTTCTAACACACTTGTATTATTTTCTATAATAGATATGCACTGAGCTTTTGTATCAAATATGTCGATAGTGTTTATTGGTGTTTTTATATCTCTATCTATTGTAACTCTTATATTTCCT
Source organism: Romboutsia sedimentorum (assembly GCF_030131845.1). Classification (GTDB taxonomy): domain Bacteria; phylum Bacillota; class Clostridia; order Peptostreptococcales; family Peptostreptococcaceae; genus Romboutsia_D; species Romboutsia_D sedimentorum. Next base: position 503,796 of record NZ_JASKYM010000001.1, read on the forward strand.
ACCCCATATGTATAAGCTTCTCTGTAATAATCAACTATTGATTTCGGTCTTAATCTATCGCACTTTAATTTAACGTAAAACTCTTGAAGCAATTTGTCATCAGATTCTTTTAAAAATTCTATATCATTTGCTATTATCTTTTTTACTTGTGTTTTAGTTAAAGTCGCACTTATTTTTGCAGTCATGTTATTGTGTTTTATTTTTTTCTCTAACCTTATAAAAGAAATATCATGATTATAAAGTCTTATTCTAAATTTCTCCCTTATAGAAAGCCCGTTTATTTTATCTAATAAAGCTTTATCTTCTGGAGTATCAAAATAAAGGCTTCTTATAAGATATTTCCCATCATTTGATGCATTCTTATCCAGCTTCATAATAGGAGAAATTCTAGACTTTATAGTTACTATATCCGCATTCATAATTTTGTGTTTCATTTCATGTCTATACTTTAATTTTTTCTTCATCTTTTCACCTCATTTCTCTGATTTATATTAATAGTATACAAGTTTTCTCTATCATAAATCTCCGTAAACCAGTGGCATATTTGTGGCACTTATGTGGCAATATTATTTTTTTATAACACAAAAGGGCTAGTCTAAATTTTAAGACAGCCCTTTTGTATTTTAATTATTATTTTATTTTTAGTTACTTTTTTCTTTACTAATACAAACAGTAAACTTAGCACCTAAATCAGTGTTTTGTGCATATACATTCCCATTATGTTTTTCTATAATAGACTTTACTATAGAAAGACCTATACCATTTTTGCCCTTATTACCCTTATAAAATCTATCAAATACATGGTTTAAATCTCCATCATTTATTCCTTCTCCATCATCTTCTATATATATAATTATATTTTCATCTAAGCTCTTGCATCCTATTATTATTTGACTATTAGCATATCTAAGAGCATTTTCTATAATATTTAAAAAAGCTCTGTGCATACTTTTCTCATCACAATTTAGCATTACTTCATCTTCATCAAAATCATATTTAAATTCAATACCCTTACTCATAGCCCTTGCTTTTTGTTTTAATGTGCAATTAGATAAAATTTCTCTCATATCACAATCTATTAGATTATAATCTTTAGTTATATTATCAATTTTTGATATGTATAATAACTCTTCAACCATATCACTTAACCTATTACTTTCTTCTAATATAATCTCACTTGCACTATCTTTATCTATTACATTGTATTTTATAGCCTCTGCGTACCCTTTTATAGACATAAGAGGAGTCCTAAGTTCGTGAGATGCATTTTGGAAAAATATCTTTTGTTCTTTATCATATTTATCTAGATACTGTACACTTTTGTTCATTATTTGACAAAGTTCATCAAGCTCTCTATCTGAAAAATCAAATTCAGACTTGCTAAAATCGCCTTTCCCAATATTTTTTGCAAAACCACAAAGTTGTTGTATCGGTTTTGCTATTTTATTTGAAAGTATTATAGCTGTTATAATTGCAAGTATACCTGCTATTGCCATAACTGCGATTAAGACTGTATTTATTTGATTTGCTAAGTTTAAAGTAGATGATATATCTATAAATAAGATTAAATAGTTTTCTTCTTTACTTTCTTTACTTTCTATACTTTCTATTTTTAATATAGATGCATAGTATTTTCCACTAGTTGTTGATATCTTAAAATTTTCATTACTATGTAAGTTGATTTTTTGATCTTTAATTTGATTTAATATATTTTCGTATTCATCAATATTTTTTAAAAAATCATCTTCTCTAGTTGGAAATTCTAAGTTATAGTTACTATCAATTACCATAGCTTCTGCATTTGAATTCATCTCTGCCATTCTTACTTTCTCTAAAACGCCTTTCATAAACTCCGGAAACTCATTTTTTTCATGTTCATAATTTTCAAATTCTTTTGGTATTGGTTTTTCTTTAAGAGGTTTTGCTGGGATTAGACTTTTATCAAAGTGTTCTACTAAACTTGTTGCCTTTCTTAATTCACTATTTGAGTTTTTTTCTATATATGTATTCACTAAATTATTAAAAGAAAATATTATCCCTAAAAATATAATTACTAATAACCCAAGTATACTTGCTAAAATCCTAGTCTTTATACTTACCTTCTTTTTAATTTTTTTCATTTATTAATTCTCCTTAAGCCTAAAACCAAATCCCCAAACAGTTTCTATTATTATATTAGTTTGAGATATTTTTTTACGAAGTCTTTTTACAGTATCATCAGCAGCTCTTGTTTCGATTTCACTATCATATCCCCATACTTTATTTAATAATTCTTCCCTTGATATTGCCCTATCCTTATTCTCAAATAAATATGTTAAAAGATTGTACTCATTAGGAGTTAAATCTATATTATTATTCAAATGACTTACTGTTTTTGTATCTGTGTTTATATTAATATCTCCAAATTTAAGAATAGGAGATTCATTTTTATTATTTTGTACTTTTTCAAAATCTATTCGTCTAAACATCGCCTTTACCCTCATAACAAGTGCCATAGGGCTAAATGGTTTTGTAAAGTAATCATCACTTCCTAATGTTATTCCTGTTATATAGTCTATATCGCTATCCCTTGCTGTTAACATTATAATTGGTACTGTACTTTTCTCTCTTATTTTAGTACATATTTCAAATCCATCAGAACCTGGCATCATAATATCTAAAATAACAAGGTCACATTCTTTATTATTAAATTCTTCTAATAGTAAATCCCCATTTTCAAAGTCTTTTACTATATGTCCATCATTTTCTAAAAATGTTTTTACCAATTTTCTTATGTTAGTTTCATCATCTGCAATATATATTAATTTTGACACAAAATACCTCCTTTTAAATATTTTACTGAACTGATGTATCTAAATTTGATTGTGTATTTTTATTAGTACTTTTTGATTTTTCATTTTGTGATGAGCTAGCTCCTTTTAGTGCATTATTTACTGCATTTATAATTCCAACACTACTATAAGTAGCTCCTGAGACTGTGTCTACTTTTGTACTTTGTAATTTGATTATTTCTGATGGTACTTGTTCAAATGCTTTTTCATAAAATCCTGGAGTTTCGTTGTGACTTGTTATTTGTATATCTGATATTTTTGAGTTAGAAACAACAACGTCTACCTTAATGTTGGGAGCATAACCAGATGCTTCTCCTTCATAAGTTCCATCACTATATTTCCCATTTAATACATCAACACTATTTTCAGCTTCTAACGAGCCTTGTCCTTCATTATGATGTCCTGGTCTTTTTCCACCTTTATCTATATCATTTTCACCATTTTTTATCATTTCTTCAAACTGTTCTTGAGTCATACCATCTGATATTTTTTCACCAGGTATTTCTTTATTTTCACTTGAGCTAGCAATGTTCATTTCTTGTTTAACTTGAAAATTTCCTACAAAACTAGTTCCTATTGAACCAATTATTATTCCACATATTGTTGCTGCTACTATTTTATTTTTACTATTTTTCATATTATGTTTTCTCCTTTTAATGTTAACTATTTTACCTCTAGACTTTCATCTAAATTTGTATTTTCTTCTAAGTCTTTAGAAGTAAAATATATTGTATTAGCTTTTGGGCATACTTTTTTATCTACACAATCTAAACATGAAATGCATCTTACGTCTCTAAGTGCTTGATTAGTTTGAATTTCAATTCCCATAGGACATTTTTTATTACATCTTTTGCAGTTTAAACATCTATCCTTGTCTCTAACAACTCTAAAAACTTTAAACTTATTAAATATTCCTAAAAATGCTCCATATGGACATAAATATTTACACCAAGGTCTTTGTATAAATAAAGAACCTAATATTATTAAGATTAAAATAAAAACTCCTATTAAACTTATAGAACTTCTATTAAATATCCCTAAAAACGCATGGTATGGATTAATTGCTTCTAATACCATAACACTAGAAGATGCAGTTAATATTACTGCTAAAACCAAACTTATATATCTTAAATACTCTAATTTATTATCTAATTTTTTACTTATAAAATTATTGTACTTACCTCTAAATATTTTTTTACCAACTCTAGCTACTAAATCTTGAATAACTCCAAATGGGCATATAAAACCACATATGACTGGTCCTAATATTATAGTTAAAATTATAGATAATCCTATAACTATCCCTAATATACTTTTGATTTTATCTACCCATAATGTAGATGATGTAATAAATTGATAAATACTAGTGACACCACATGTAGGGCATATATAGTGAAATATCGACTCTGATATCCAAGGTATTGGCTCATTTATACTAATTAAATAGTGGTTAAATGCTGATATAATAACTGTTATTAATACTGCTATTTGTATTAATAATCGTTTATTTACTTTTGTTATTTTTTTCAATTGTGCTTTCCTCCTGTTTACCTATTAATTTGTTTTTCTTATAAATAAATTATATATTTTAATACTATATAATTCTCCGTAAATTCTAGGCACATTTGTGGCAAACTTGGTGCAATAAAAAAGGGGCTTATATAAGCCCTGTTTTGTTATAATATTTTTATTTTTTACTTTAGTAGCGTCTGATCAAAAAACGGAATTTTATAAATCTCTAAAATATCATGCAATCCCTCTAATACTTCGTCTCTTGAGAAATTACATTGTTCTAATTTTTCATCATCTAGTTTATTGATTTCTTGATAAAAAGCCACAGCTAATTTTAAATACTCTACATTACTTGCCTCTAAATTTTTAAAAAGTATATTTTCACCTTCACAAATTTTATTTTGTTTAATAAGTAATTGAATCTCGTTATATAAAATATCAGTCTGTGAATAATTATCGTGATTTTTTATTTCATAAGCTATTGTATCTTTTTTAAATACTAATTTAGCTATATATCTTCCTATAGCTTCAATCTCTCTAATTAGGTAGTCTTGTGTATATCCCATTACTTTTCTCCATTCCTAATATACATCCGCATTTCGGACATATATTATATTCTATCACAATCTTGTCCCCCTAAAGTTATATTAAAATCTTAATTTATAGAAATTATAAACTTTAACTATATTATAACCTTAAAGTAATCTCTTTGACATACACATATTAGTTACTGTATATTCTAAATTTTCATATAAATTAATAGCTGTTTTGTTATGTCCAAAAACATGAAGTTCTATTTTCTTTAATCCTAAGTTCTTGGCTACTAATTCAATTTCTTTCATAGCATATTTACCATATCCCATACCTTGATATTTTTTTAAAATATTTATTTCACATATAAATCCTACTTCATCGTCCTCTTTGTTAAGCCAAATCATTCCAACAACTTCATTTTTATCAACTACAGAAAATAAATAATTATCTTGTGTTTTTACACCCTTAGGCAATAGTTCAGTATATTCTTTTCTTGATTTTAAAATTGCTTCTTCTTCACTCCAATTACCTGCCTTAACTCTTTCTTTTGCATAATTATCTATTGCCTTATCTATATATTGTTTAAACTCTGTATCATTCATAGCTCTCAAAGTACTCATATTATCTCCCCCCTAAATTCTTTTTAGTTATTATATATTCAAAAGCTTTTAGAAAAATCATCTTAAAACATAAATCTCTAACTATATCGTTTATTTTAAAAATTTATAAATTATAAAATAATACTTATTGATAATCTGTCTTATATATAATATAATGACTACAATAAAAATTTATAATATATAAAATAGTCAGGAGTTAAAATATGATACAATCAATCGCTTATATAGCTTTAGTTGTTAAAGACTATGACGAAGCTATAGAATTTTATACAAAAAAACTTAACTTTAAATTAGTTGAAGATACATATCAGCCAGAACAAAATAAACGATGGGTCGTTGTATCACCACCCGGGTCTAAAGGTACTTCAATTCTGCTTGCAAAAGCATCTAAGCCTGAGCAAGAACCCTTTATAGGTAACCAATCAGGTGGTAGAGTTTTTCTATTTTTAGGAACAAATGATTTTTGGAGAGACTACAACGAAATGATTTCAAAAGGTATAGAATTCGTAAGAGAACCTAAAGATCAATCATATGGTACAGTTGCAGTATTTAAAGATATATACGGTAATTTATGGGATTTAATACAGTTTGAAGAAAACCATCCTTTTGCAAAACAAGTAAAATAATATTTTTATTTAACAAAAAAGATATTAATAATCTCAAAGATTATTAATATCTTTTTTATAATAATTTTATTTACTAATTTTTTAGTTCCCATATAAGTCTTAAAAGATCTAAGAAAATATTTACAAAATCTAAATAAATATTAAGTACATGTATTGATAAATCTTCACGGTCCACTATATTCCCTTTGCTTATTTCCTCTTTTAGCAAACTTATATCATACAAAATAAATCCAGAGAAAATTATTATTCCTGCTATACTTAAAATTATATTAGTTAATTTAAAATCTATAAATATACTTATAATAGTAAATATCAACAACCCTATCAGACTGTATAATAATGTTTTTCCTAAATTTAAATAGTGCCCCGCTTCTTTTTTATTTGATACGATTGATAATATTGTTAGTATGATAACAGTTCCTATTAATGTATCCATTACAATCCCAGCACCTAAGTCTTTTATATACATTTGTAGTATAGGATACGTTAATATACCATCTATAAATGTAAATATATAAACGTAATTCATAGAAAATCGAGCTGGTAAAGCAGATTTTCTAGACATAATTGCTAATATTAGCAATCCAATTATTACAAATATTAATATAAAGTTAGCATAATACACTATACTTTCTGGTATAAATGCTTGCCCAAATGCAAATCCGATAAACATAAATAATATTGATAAAGCTAGATATTTAAAAACCGAAGCCATTGGGTTATCCATTGTTTTACTCATATTAAAATCTCCCCCCTTTAAATTGTTGTATTGTACAATTTTACCATATTTTAATATAAATTAAAATCTTTAGACATCTAGTGCTATAATTATATTGTTAATAATTAGATAAACTTATTGAAACTATATTTAATTATATTTTTTAAGATGGGGGATGCTTATGAACAGTTTTATTCTAATAGGAGTAATATTTATTCCATTTTTTATATTTTATAACTTGTGGTGTATAAATAATAAGAAAATATCAATATGGATAAATAGTAAATTCGAAGTTACTCAAGATGACTATTTTAAATTTCAATTTAAAAGCAGTATAATTACATGCTTACTTATGGCAATATTTATTATTATAGCTGTTAATTTAAACTTAGAGCAAAAATATATCTTTTTCATACTAGCTATATTCTATATCTCAATTTATGCAACAGAATCTATTGCAATAAAAAGAAACTATATAATAAAAATTCAGAATCTATAACACAATGGCAGTACTGTCACCTACTATGTGAATGACTTTTTTAATGTGAATTGATATAAAGGTGGTGAATATATAATGTCCGAAACTATATTTACACTCAGTTATATCAATTCCATATTATTTACCTTTTTGAATACCTTAATATAACAACACCGCTATCTGTTAAATATTCTTCTAAATGAAGGTTTATATGCGGGTTATTCCCTAAAAATAACGGTCTACCTTTTCCTAATATAGTAGGTATTATACCTATAATATACTCATCTATTACGTCAGCCTTGATGAAGCTATCAACAAGACCTCCACCTCCAAATAAGAATATATCTTTTCCTTCATTTTTTCTTTCTTCTTCTATGATTTTTACTATATTACCATTTATAAAATGTATATTACCATGATTTTGTATATCTTTTGAAGTTGCTACATATACTTTTTTATCTTTAAAGTCATTATGAAATTTTTGATCATAACAATTTTTACCCATTACTACAATATCTATTCCTTCTAAAAATTTACCATAGTCCCACTTATTTTTTGTGTCTAGCTTACTATCTCCATCTCCAACTATCCAATCAAACCCACCATCATCACATGCTATATATCCATCCAAACTAATCGCTAAATTTAATATTATTTTTCTGTTCATATTATTTTCCCTCGCTGATTTTTTTACTCCTTCTAATTCATTTTTACTATTCATAAAAAAACACCACTTTTATTTTTTTAAATTATATTTATATAATTTACCTTATTTTAATATTTAGTACAATTATTTAATTATGAACATTAAATAATTATCGTTTATTTTTTTATTACTATTATATCTAAATATTTAAAGCTAATATAATAAATAAACAACTTAAATATAGATTTATAAATGCATTTTTACAGTATAGTATTTAATTTACTTTAATTATCACGTGGTTTATAATATAATCAGTTGAGAATTTTGTAAATTTATATCTAGGAGGAGAAATGAAATATATTAATTTTAATACTTGGAAAAGAAAAGAACACTATGATTTTTTTAAGAGTGTAGATAATCCACAATTTAATATTTGCGTTAATATCGACGTAACAAATTTCAAAAAATTTGTAAAAAATAACAACCTATCTTTTTACTACAGCATGGTTTATGCTTGTACATATGTAATAAATCAAACAGAAGATTTCCGTTATAAAATTAGAAATAATGAACTCATTTTACATGATGAACTACATCCATCTTTTACAGATATAGGAGACAATAAAGATTTATTTAAGATTGTTACAGTACCTTTTAAAAATAACATTATAGAATTTTCAAACGCTGCAAAGGAAGCTTCTATTAATCAAAAAGAGTACTTCCCTAAAATTGATAAGAATCAAGATGAGTTAATATATTTTTCTTGTCTTCCCTGGGTTTCATTTACTAGTATTTCAAATGAAATGATAATGAATAAAGAAGATTCTATACCAAGAATATCCTTTGGAAAATATTTTAATGAAAACGATAAAATACTCCTTCCTTACTCGATACAAGTAAATCACATGCTTTTAGATGGAGTTCATGTAGGTAAATACATAGAAAACTTACAAAAATTACTTAATAAAATTAAATAAAAAAAATGCTGTAGTACTTGTTAGTCTACAGCATTTTAATTTATTTAATTTTTATGCCAAGTTAATACAGGCGTCTTTACTGCTCTTGCTTCATCCACTCTTTTTATAGTAGTGTTGTGTGGTGCAGTTTTTAAAATTTGTGGATTCTCTATAGCTTCTTTAGCTATTTTTTTCATTGCATCTATAAAATCATCTAATACTTCTAAACTTTCAGTCTCAGTCGGTTCTATCATAATTGCTTCACTTATTATAAGTGGGAAATAAATTGTAGGTGGATGATACCCATAGTCTAGCAATCTTTTAGCTATATCCATAGTCTTAACATCTATTCCTTGCTTTTTATCAATACCTAATACAAATTCATGTTTGCATACACGGTCTATAGGTAAATAATAATATTCTTTTAATTTTTCTTTTAAATAATTAGCATTTAAAACTGCCATAGAACTAGCTTCTTTTAATCCTTCTTTTCCCATAGATAATATATAAGCATAAGCTCTTACTATTACTGCAAAATTGCCATAGAAATTTTTAATTTTACCTATTGATTTAGGTTTATCATAGTTTAGCACATATTTATTATTTTCTTTTTCTATTATTGGTACTGGTAAAAATGGAATTAATTCTTTTTTTACGCCTACTGGACCACTTCCAGGTCCGCCTCCTCCATGTGGAGTTGAAAACGTCTTATGAAGATTTAAATGAACTACGTCAAACCCCATATCTCCAGGTCTTGTTATTCCCATAATTGCATTCATATTAGCCCCATCATAGTATAATAATCCACCAATATCATGAACAAGTTTTGCTATTTCTTCTATGTTCTCCTCAAATAATCCAAGTGTACTTGGATTTGTAAGCATAAGAGCAGCTACTTCATCATCTAACACGCTTTTTAGCTTCTCTAAGTCTACTCCTCCATCTTTATTGGATTGTATTTGAACTATCTTAAAACCAGCCATAGTTGCACTTGCTGGGTTAGTTCCATGTGCAGAATCTGGAACTATTACTTTATTTCTTTTAAAATCCCCTCTGCTTTCATGATATTTTTTTATCATCATAAGCCCTGTAAGCTCACCATGAGATCCCGCTGATGGTTGTAGGGTTACTTCATCCATTCCAGTTATTTCACCTAACATCTTTGATAAATCATACATTAATTTTAGTGAACCTTGAGCTGTACCTACAGGTTGATAAGGGTGCATTTCTGTAAAATCTGAAATAGCTGCCATATCCTCATTTATTTTAGGATTATACTTCATAGTACATGACCCTAATGGATAAAATCCTGTATCTACACCAAAATTTTTATTAGATAGTAATGTGTAGTGTCTAACTACATCTAACTCACTTACCTCTGGCAAATTTAGTTCTTCTTTTCTAAGCATATTCTCATCTATCATATCTTCTATCTTTATATCATCTATATCAAGTTTTGGAAGTGAATAGGCTTTTCTGCCTTTTTTAGATATTTCTATTAGCGTATTATTGTAATCTTTCATTATCTTCCCTCCATAATTTCAACTAACTTATCTATATCTTCTTTTCTTCTTTTTTCAGTTACGCAAAGTAATACACTGTTTTGTAGTTTTTCATAATCTTTTTCTAACTTATATCCTCCTAGGATACTATTTTGTAGAAGTCTTTTATTTACATCATCGATACTTTCTGTAGATAATATTGTAAATTCTTTAAAAAATGCTCCTTTAAATACTGGTTTATATTTACCACTTTGAATTAGCTTGTTGTAAGCATAATGAGCTTTTTTAATACACTGTCTAGAAACTTCCATAAAACCTTCTTTGCCCATTACAGACATGTATATAGATGCATTAAGAGCATTTAAAGCTTGATTTGAACATATATTAGATGTAGCTTTTTCTCTTCTTACATGCTGTTCTCTAGTTTGAAGTGTTAATACATATGCTCTATTTCCTTCGCTATCTATAGTTTCGCCTACTATTCTTCCTGGCATTTTTCTTGTATATTTAGACTTAGTTGCCATAAATCCTACATATGGGCCACCAAAGTTTAAACTATTCCCTAAACATTGAGCTTCTCCTACAACTATATCCGCTCCTATTTCTCCAGGAGTTTTTAATAATCCTAAAGATATTGGGTCTACACTCATAATAAGCATTGCTTTATTTTCATGAACTATTTTTTCTATTTCTTCCATCTCTTCAATTATTCCAAAGAAATTCGGGTTTTGTATAAGAACGCAAGCAGTATCTTTTCCTACGTTTTCTCTTAAACTATTTATATCTGTAATCCCGTATTCATTACAAAAATCTACTTCTACTATTTCACATTTATTAAATTTCATATAAGTTTCTAATATTTTTCTAGTTTCTGGATGAACAGTTTTAGACACTATTACTTTTTTCCTTTTAGTTTGACCTACTGCCATAATACAAGCTTCAACTGCTGCTGTTGCTCCATCATACATAGATGCATTTGCTATTTCCATTTTTGTTAATTCTGCTATCATTGATTGAAATTCAAATATTGATTGAAGAGTTCCTTGGCTTATTTCTGCTTGATATGGTGTGTATGCTGTGTAAAATTCGCTTCTTGAAGTTATGTGTTTAATAAGCGATGGTACATAATGGTCATATGCTCCTGCTCCTAGAAAACAAGTCAATTTTTCTAAATTTATATTTTGATTTGCTAAGTCTTTTATTTTTTTACTTACTTCTAATTCTGATTTATACGTATCTAAATTTAGTTCTCTATCTAGTCTTAAATTTTTCGGTATATCTGAAAACAAATCTTCTATATTATTTATTCCTATACGTTCAAACATTTTTTGTTTATCTTCATTTGTTGTTGGTATATAAGAAAATTCATTTATATTTTCTAATTTTATGTCTTTAGTATCGCTTTTTAAATCTTTTTTATATTGTTTTTTATAAAAAGGTCTTTTTATAATTTTAGCTTTTACTATTCTCTTTCTAATTGCTATATCTATTTCACCATCAATATTTGCATATTTAGAATCAACAATTGCTAATCCTATTATTTTATTTAATGTAGGTGAAGAACATCCAGTAGTTACAAATCCAATAACTTCATCATTTACCCCTATATCATATCCATGTCTAGCTATTCCCTTACTTATCATTTCAAATCCAACTAATTTTCTTTTTAATCCATCTTCTTTTTGTTTAACTAAAGCTTCTTTTCCTATAAAATTATCTTTATTAAGCTTTACAAAATAAGAAAGACCAGCTTCAAGTGGTGATATCTCTTCACTTATTTCATTTCCATAAAGAGGTAGGCAAGCCTCAAATCTCAAACTATCTCTAGCTCCTAAGCCTATTGGTTTTATATCTTCTTTTCCTGCTTTTAATATTTCATTCCATATGTCTTTTACATCTTCATTTTTACAATATATCTCAAATCCATCTTCACCTGTATATCCAGTTCTTGAAACTATACATGTTTTTTTACATACATTTAAATCTTTTTCAAAGTTAAAAAATTTAATTTCATTTAAATCTATATCTACAAGATTTTGAAGTATTTCTTGTGATTTAGGTCCCTGGATTGCTAGTTGTGACATTTCGCCTGATATGTTATTTATATTAACTTCGTAACCTTTGCTTTTTTCATTTATCCATGCTATATCTTTATCAGTATTCCCTGCATTTATTACTAGCAAGAAATCATCATTATTAAATTTATAAATTAATAAATCATCTACTACATTTCCATTTTCATAACACATAAGGGTATAAATAACTTCATTATTTTTTAAGATACTTATATCATTAGTAACTAAATTTTGTATAAATCTTTGAGAGTCTTCTCCCTGTATCAAAATTTCTCCCATATGAGACACATCAAACAATCCGGCGTTATTTCTAACACTTTCATGCTCTTTAATCATACCTTCATACTCTAGTGGCATTTCCCATCCGCCAAATTCAAAAATTTTAGCACCCATTTCCTTATGTATATCATTTAAAGTCGTTTTTCTTAATTCACTCACTTATACCCCTCCTCAATTCATATATATTTTTATACATTAAAAATAGGATATATGGGCAACTCGAATAAAAGTTGCCTATATATCCTCTGTTTGTATACCTGAAAGTTTCAATAATTTAAATTATTTTGCTTCTTCGGTGACTTATAAAAGCTATAAGTCTTTCCAGATTTCCATCAATTAACGATATTTTTGCCTGAAAGTTTCTTTAAAAATCGGCATTTTTAAATTGCGTCTTCGGCTCCTTTATAAAAAGGTATCTCTCGCTAATATCATTTGAATATTATTTTATTTTCAATGTAATAGTAGATAGTTTTTATTAATTTGTCAATATATATTTTTATATTTTCAATTTATGTTTTTTATGGTTAAATATCTATTGGCATAATGAATATTATTAATCATTTAAGCATAGAATTTTACTTTGATTTTATTTATAATAAGTATATAGTATTAGAGCTTTTTAGTTTAGGGGGTATTCAATTTGTTAGACTTAAAAAATTATATAAATATATTAGATAATATATTTATTATTAAAAGAATAGTTAATCCTCAGGATAAAACTATTATAGATTTTGATAGTGATTTACCTACAGCATCAAGCCATGCCTGTTTTGATTTTTGGGAGAGAGGCAATTCATGTCCTAACTGTATTTCCATGAGAGCGTTAAATGAAAATGCTTCTTTCTCAAAAGTAGAAAATATCGATGATAGACTTTATATGGTAATTGCTGCACCTATTAAACTAAATAATGATAAATATGTTGTTGAATTGCTAAGAGATATTACAGATGAAACATCAGCGTCTTTATACGTGGATAAAACATCTCAAGACCTACAAAATGAAATATATAAGTTAAACCAATTAGCTATAAAAGATCCTCTTACAAATACATTTAATAGAAGATATTTAAATGAACAACTTCCATGTAATCTTAAGAAATTTAATGATTGTAAATTTTCTTTAGCGATTATTATGGTAGACTTAGATAAATTTAAAGATATAAATGATTCATTAGGACATCTTTGTGGGGATTATATATTAAAAGAAGTTTCATTTATACTAAAATCCTATATTAAAAATTATAATGGATGGACTTGTCGATATGGAGGAGATGAATTTATTATATATGTAGAAAATATATCTAAAGAACAATCCTACATTATTGCTGAAAATTTAAGAGAAGGAATTAATAACTATAAATTTGTATATAATAATACTCCTGTACACACTACATGCAGTTTTGGCGTTTGCTTTTTAAACGAAAAAAATATTGATTTTAATGATGTCATAAATAATGCTGATATGAAATTATTAGAAGCAAAGAAAACTAGAAATACAGTTATTTAACAAAAAAGCTCTATTAAAAAAAATAGAGCTTTTTTGTTTCAATCTATTTTTCATCAAAGTCTACGTGTATTTTACCTTGTGCAGTATTAATATCTATATATGATAAATTAAAATTATCATCCATTACATCAATTTGGTATTCAAAGAAAACATCATCTTCTTTCTTTGACATAAATATATAACTTCCATTTTCTTTTTCTTCTATTTCATCACTAATCTCTTCATATATTTCTTGACCACTTACAGGTCCATTATAACCTGCAGCTACTATTTTTTCTTCTATAAATTTATATAATTCTTCCATAATTTTACCTTCTTTCATATCATTGATAAAATATAGTTTATTATTAATTCATCAATGTTGTCAACTATTTTTAATACTTAATTAATATAATTTTCAGTATAAAAAAAACTCTTAGATAAAATATCTAAGAGTTTAACTGGTGATCCATCCGCGACTCGAACGCGGGACACCCTGATTAAAAGTCAGGTGCTCTACCGACTGAGCTAATAGATCGCATTAAGTCATTTTGTTTTGCTGGTTTTTGTTTAGCATCTCTGCTACAAATATAATTATATTATATTTTATTTTTTTCGTCAATACTTTTTTTACTTTTTTTTACAATAAGCCTTATTTTTTTAGGATAAGGCTTTCATTCACTTTATTTTATATGTATTTTAGGATTAAATTTTTATCTCAATTTGACCTAAAGACTTTTCTCTACCATCATTTCCAACTCTAGTCATTATATATATTTCATAAAAATCCCCTTGTACTTTAATATTATTGTTTTTAATATAATCTATAACTTTTTTATAGTATTTATAAGCATTAATGTATTGATCATCAAAATACAAAGTTATATAATCTCCTTTTGGTAAAACAATGACTTTATTTTCTTCATAATCTATTTCTTCTTCTAAATGAATCATAACGTTATTATAAGTTACCTCATGAATATTATTTGCATTTTTATTAATATTATTTATATCATAATAAGATGTAGTAAAAACAATTTCAGCATTAGAATCTCCGTAAGTTCTCTCGATTTCTAACAACAACTCTCTTAAGTTTAATTCAAACTCATCAGTGTATCTAGATGTATATTGATATTTCAAAAATTTTCTTTCTTCATTATGTTTTATAAACACTTCATTAATTCCATTTTTCAAAGATAGCCTTATTTTATCTTCAAGAGAATTAATTTTATATTTTATACTTTCTAATTCTTTTATTTTATCATCTACAAGCCTTCTCTGATTGCTTAGTGTATCTAATATAGACTCTAATGACGTGTAGTTTTTAATTACTTCTTTAATCTCATCTAGTGCTAATCCCATAGACTTACATTGTTTTATTAAGTCCATTGTCAAAAAATCTCTTGTCGAATAATATCTATACCCAGTACTGCTATTAGTATAAGAAGGCTTTAGTAAATCCATTTTGTCATAATGTCTTAGTGTTTGTACCGAAATATTATGTAGTTTTGACATTTGCCCAATAGAAAAATGATTTTCCATACTCTTCACCTCTATTATAATTTTTAAAATTTAAAAGCTATGTTCAAGTTAACTTAAACATAGCTTTTACTTATTCTTATTATATTATATATTTACAACTTCTTGAAGAGTATCTTTTTCTTGTTCATCTACAGATTTATCTGTGTATGATTTTATATTAGCTATTAATGCCATAACAACAAATGTTATACTCTCTGATGTTAATACACTAAACCATATACCATTCATACCAAATAAGTTAGGTAATACCATTAAACATATTGGTAAAAATAACATTGATCTAAAGAAACAAATTAAATTTGAAAACTTAGGTATTTCTATAGCTTGGAAGTAAACTAAAGTGTTTAAGTTTATCCCCCCAACTATATAAGCTAAACAAGATATCTTTATACCTGTGTATCCTAATTCTACTATCTTAGGATCATTTGTAAATATTCCTACTACTTGTTTTCCAAATACAAAACAAATTAGAGCTGCTGAAATACTTACTATAAGTGATGCTTTGCAAGTTATATTATAAAACTTAAGCATTGTTTGTTTATCTTTTTTACCAAAGTTATAACTTATAAGTGGTTGTGCACCAAATGTTAATCCTAATAATACCATATAAATATTTGTAGTTATATAATTTATTATACTATATGTTGAAATTCCGATTTCTCCTACATACCTTACTAAAGCTATATTATGAAGTAATACTATAACTGAAAAACTTGCTTGTGCAAAGAATGACGGGAACCCTATTGATAAGAAGTTCTTTATAGTGCCCATATCTAAACTTACACTTCCAAAACTTAAATTTCCTTTTTTTCTTAGGAAATGAGGAAGTAATATACTTACTGTAACTATTTGACCAAGTCCAGTTGCAATAGCTGCACCTTTTATACCAAGTCCAAATATAAATATAAATACATAATCTAGTGCTATATTAGTTATAGCCCCTGCTATTGTTGATACCATTGCTAACTTAGGTTTATTATCATTTCTTACAAAACTATTTAATACTATTCCAACTAAATTAGGAATACAAAATATTGCATAATATCTAAGATAATCTACTGATAAAGGTTTAAGATTATCTGTTGCTCCTAACATTTTTACTATTGGCTCTGTAAATACTATACATACTATACTTGTAATAGCACTCACTATTAAAAGTAACTTAAATACTTGTCTAAAAATATTTACTGCCTTATCAGTATCCCCAGCTCCTACATTTTTAGAAACTAATGCTCCTCCTCCAACTGCAAGCATATTTGCTATACCAAATAATACTACAGTAAAAGGTAACACTATATTTATTGCGGCTAAGGCGCTATCTCCTACACCTTGTCCTACAAATATTCCATCTATAACTGTGTATAATGAAGATATAAACATTGCTAAAGCAGATGGAACAGCATATTTTAAAAATTGATTTACCATATTTTTCACCTCTTATTAAATTTTCCTACTGACCTATTATAAACTCTATAGTAAGTATAGAGTCAACATTTAATTATAAAATCTCAAATTTTCATAAAATTTAATTTTTTATTTCAACAAAAAAAATGAACCCCTTTAATAGAGTTCACTTTTAATGTGTAAATTTTTTAAATTTAAGCAAGTTCGATTACTATAGCATCATCTTTTAAATCCCAGTCTATAGTCTTATATTCATTATAAAGTAATCCTGTATCTAATTTTATAAACAGTCTTACCTTTAAATCTTTGTGCTTGTTGAAAAATTTAGCTCTGTATTCTTCACTATCTAAACAAACAAGTGCTTTATTGTTTTTCCATTGTACAAGATTTACTAATTCTTTTTTACTGTTTTTCTTTTCTTCACTTATGATTAACATGATTTCGTTATCTATAACCTTGTACCACTTAGAATACTTTTTAACTCCGACTATATTTTCTTTGCTTATACCTCTATTTAATACCTTCATAAAATTAACACACACCTTTGTTTTTTTTATCTCTATTTAACTCACTACTTTAATTTTAATATAAAACGGAGATAAAAACAAATAAAATCAAAATTTATTTATTTTATTTGCTTTTACTATATACTTTATGTCTTATTTGTGATTCGTTTTTGTATAAATATTTTGTATACTCACTAAAAAAGAGTAGTTAATTAATTACTCTTTTTTGATAAATATATTAAATTTTAGTTTTGGTTTAATTTAGCTAAAACTTCTTCTAAATTTAATCCATGTATTTCACAAGCTTGTTCTAATTTTTCCATTTGAGCTGATGGGCATCCTATACATCCCATTCCAAAACTCATAAGTATTTGAGGCGCATCCGGCTTCATTTTTATTATATCTGCTATTATAGTATCCTTAGTTATCATGTTATAAACACTCCTTTAAATTTGATATTTTAAGTACATCTGCTCTAAATATATCTATGCTTATTCTATCTATAAAATCACCAAGTTTTTCACCCATCTGACCATTTTCATTGTAATAATCTAATATTACTTTAACCAAATTATAAGCTTCATTTTCAGATAGACCTTTAGTTATTATATCTGCTGATCTTGGATAAAACCCTGCACTTCCTCCTGCACTTATAAAGAACTTTCCATCTACATCTACTAATACACCTACATCCTTACTGTAAATGCTTGTGCATGCATTTCTACATCCTGCTACACCTATTTTAGTTCTATTTGGTAGAAGCATTCCATGAAAATTTTTACTTATTTTCATACCTATCCCTATTGTTGGATGTTTTGAACGCTTACAAAAATTTGCTGGACATATTTCAACGTTCTTAACTGAGTTTTGATTTTTAACAGCCGGCTCCATATCTAACTCTTTCCATATAGATTTTAAATCTTCTTCTTTAAGGTTAGTTATAAGTATTCTCTGACCTGACGTTAATTTTAATACTCCATTATATTTTTTAGCTACTTGTGCTATTTTTATAAGAGTTTCTGGAAGTACAAATCCCCCTGGTATATGAGGGGTTATTCCAAAGGTCCTTTTTCCATCCATAATTTTTTGTAAGTTTGCATAATTGCTCATTTCAAACTATCCCCTTTTTATTGTATTGATAGTAATGTCTTTATTTTTTACCTTTTGATAAAAATATTTAATTGCTAGACTTTCTACAAATGTCTTTACCCATAAATCTCTAAGTTCATAAAGATATTGTAAATTGCCTTTTCCTAATTCATAATTAGCTTTGTGTATACATCCTTGTTGCTCATAAACTACACAATCATCGTTTCTTTGTGTTAAAGAGTTTGCTCTATCGCAAGGCATCCCTGATAATATATAGTTATTCAATGATATATAAACATTCTCTGGTGAATCTATTTTGTTACTCTCATTATTTGCACATTTTTTTGCTTGAGAAATATATGCATTCTCCGTTATACTTTTACTTTCCTCTTTGTATAGTTCATAGTATTTAGTTATTATATATGCACTTCTACTTTCTACTACTTTTATCTGTTCTTGTAACCAACCATGTATGTTTCCTACATCTATTAAATCTTCTAGTGGTTGATCTTTAATGTACTCTCCATATATATCAACTGCTTCTTTTTGTATTTTTAAAGCTTCTTCTTTATATTTTTCATGATGAAGTTTTACTATTTCTTTCTCTAAATCTTGAGCTAGCTTTATTTTTTCAAAAAGCCAAGTGTGTATTGGTGCTAAAAATGTACTCATAATTAAGGTCTCCTTTTACTTTCTACAAACTTAGTATTTCTTTTTTAAGTTTATTTATTAGTATTTATTATGAATTTATTATACACATTTTTACCAAATTATCCTGTAACATTCGTTACATATTTTATTATTTTGTTGAGGTGTATATGTCTGAAAATTCTATATCAATATTTTCTACGTATTTATTATATTTAGGAATTTTTCTAGAACATTCTTTTTCATCACATAAACTTATCGGTAACTTTATTATAAATTCACTTCCCCTACCTTTTTTACTATATACATTTATAGTTCCATCATGCAGATCAACTAAAGACTTTACTATTGATAATCCAATCCCACTACCTTCGCTCAATTTGGTCATTCTATTATTAATTTGCTTAAATAGTTTAAATACATCATCTAACTTATCTTTTGGTATTCCAACTCCATTGTCTTTCACTTTTATATACAAATATTCTTCTTCAAAATTTAAACTAACTTCTATTTGTCCTTTTTCTTTTGTATATTTAATAGCATTAGAAAGCATATTTAACATTATTCTCTCTACTTTTTCTAAATCAAAAGCCATAATTTTTTCTTCTACATTAGTATCAAATATTACTCTTATATTTTCTTCATTGGCATAATTTTGAACTGATTCACAAATATTTTCAATAAATTCGACTATATTATAGTTTTGTTTATTTAATTCTAAACAACCAGAGTTTAGTCTTGTGCTATCTATTAAATTATTTACCATTTTTAAAATTCTGTATCCATTTTGTTTAATTATATTAGTGTAAGTTATGTATTTACTAGAATCATATCCTCTATCTATCATAGACTCAATCAATTGTATAGAACTAAATATAAGGTTTAATGGTGTTTTAAATTCATGAGATAAATTAGCAAAAAATTCCATTCTAAGTCTTTCAAATTCAAGCTCTGCCTCTTTTCTATGAGATATATCTCTTGATATGCCTAATACCCCACCAACCATTTCATGTTCATCTAAAAAAGGAACTTTTACAGTTTCAAAATACTTAGTACTTCCATCCCTACATTTTTGCGAATGATTTGATATTATAGTTTGTTTTAATAATCTTATTTGTTCTTCTTCTTTTTTGTATTTTTTTATTTTGCTTTTAGATTTATTTATTTGTTCTTCTGATTTTCCTAATATATCTTCTTTTCTCAAATTCATACTTTGTGCAAAAACTTTATTGCAATGTCTAAATATACCACTATTATCTTTGAAGAATATACTATCTGGTATAGTATCGCTTATTAATTCTAGCATCTTAGTATCAGATATTTCTTCATTTATTAAATTTTTTCTTCTTAGGGTATCTATACACATACCTATTGTACCTACTATATCACCATCATTTTTAATAACATGGTTTAGTCCACAATAACAGTTTCCATTAAAAAATGTTAAAGACTCCATACTTTCTAATTCCCCTGCTAATAATTTTTCATCACCCTTTACAAAAACATTAGCTTCTTGTTCTGGAAACACCTCAAAATCAGTTTTTCCTACTATTTTATTTGGTGTAGCATTTGGGTATAGGTCTAAACTTTTATTTAAGTATACATAACGGCCATATTTATCTTTGCACCATATAGCAGTTCCTATTTTATTTAATAAAAGCTTTATATTTTCATCAAGTTCTATTTTCTTTGTAAACCATACTATATATTTATCATCATATATATGTCTTATGTCTATTTGATAAAAAGATCCTAGTATATCAACAAAATCAACTATACTAAGTTCTTTAATTTCATTTAATTTATCTGCCTTAGAAAATAAGTCACTGTATTTTCCGCTATTTATTTTGTATTTGTGTTTTTTTAAAATTTCTTTTTCAGCAATATTGTCTAATTCTTTATTGGTTCCTATGACTTCTATGTCACACGACTTTTCATTTTCATGTTTTATGAAGCTCGCCCACATACACGGTGTAGGGCTATCATAAATTACTTTTAGGTAATCCTCTCTATCTAACATAATCCCCCTCCTACTACATTTACTATATATTATGTCTATTATAATATATGTAAGTTTAAAATGGTATTTTTTATAGTATTATCAACTTACAATTTTTGGTATATGCTGCGAAAAAAAAGATATATTATAGTTATTTTTAACATTGCGTCAATAAACTATAATATATCTTTCTTATTTGTTAATTATTTAATAATCTGTACGCATTCATCTATAATTCTTTTATCCATTCCACCTACTTGAATAATCTTTGTAGCATTTTTAACTACAGATTTATCACTTCCAACATTAGCTAATACAACTGGATATTCCTTAGCTAAGGGTGATACTGTAAGTGCATCCACTAATACATCTCCTTTTGAAACATAAAATTCATTAGTATTTGGATAAAACTTCTCTACTACTAACTTGTTAGTAGCAAATCTATCTATTCCACCAAGTCTTATTGCATTAGTATTTTTAGCTATGTTATCATTCATTACATCACTTGATCCAATTACATAACTTTGCATATTTTTAGTAGAAAATTGTGTATCCCTACCATCGGTTAATATTATTGGAGACTTATCTCTACTTGCTACAGACGATACACTCATAGCGTCTGGTTCTCCCTTAATTCCATTTACTAAAAATACTTTATTTGTACTTGGATTTATTTTTTTTATTTCTTGTGCTACTTTATAACTAGTTTCAAATCTATCAGTTCCACCAAGTCTTACAACTTCTATTTTATTTGACTTTAATTCATTTTCTATTGAGTCAGAAACCACATCTGAACTCCCTATAATATAAACTTTAGTCACACCTTTAAGTCTATCTTTAGTCTCATCTGGAAGAGAATCTTTTTTAGCTAAAAGTATAGGTGAATTAGAAGCTCCTGACAATCCACTAGCACTAAGTCCATCTACTAAAGTTTTGTCTGCATTAACAAGTATAGCACTTGTATAACTTTGATTATCAGCTATCATAGCTGCTGTTTGATATCTATTTTCACCCACAATTTTATCTACAATCACTTTAGAACTTTGCTGATTTATAATTTTTATATTACCTTCATTTATATACCCTTTCATCCCCCAGTTATAACTTCCTGGTATCGGATTTGCTACATTTGAAGGAGTTATTCTGTCTGGATTTATCTCCACATTTGAGTTTCTATCATCTGAAATAACAACAGGTTGACCTTTAGATACATTGTATAAGCTATTTCCTTTTTTATCCTTTATATCTGATGTTTTATTAACTAAGCCTAATCTGTATCTATTATAATCACTGCCTCTTCCTTGAGAAGATAAATATACGTTCATTTCATCCATAAAGCTAGATGCTTTTTCTCCCCAGAAAGGATCTGATGCATATCTAACATTGCATCCTGAATCTTTGTTTCCTACATTGCCTCCAGAATATCTCCAGTCTTTTGGATTTAAATATCCATTACTCATCCATGTTTTAGCAAATTCGTCTATACAATCTTCTACGCTATTAAATTTCATAGCATCTTGTGGATTTGAATCATTTGCTTTTATCCCAAATAAATTATTTTTAGTTTTAGATAAAGTTGACATTCCTCTTCCTGATTCATTCATTGCAATTCCTATCATAAATGATGCGTTTACTCCATGCTTATCTTGAGCTTTTATGAAATATTTTCCACTTCCTCTTAATGCACTTCCTGATTGTGTTTTAGCTTCAAAATATTTATCAATATCATTGGCGTTATATACTGTTTTACTTCTTCCTGTTAAATATTGATAGTAATTATAATATGCATTGCCTGCATTTATAGAATTTTCATGATTATCAGCTTTTGCATCTGATACTAAAGTGTTTATGTCATTATAAAAATAATTCCCATCATAACTATAATATTTATTTCCGGATTTCATAAAAGAAGGTGCTCTACCTATAGTTCTTTTACTTCCATTATTTCCTTGTACATTAGAGCTTATATAGTGTACTAATTCTCCATTTACACTTTCATAATAACTTAAATTAGTAGCTTGATTGATAGGTAATAGCACTATATTAGTACCAGTTTTATCACTTTTTTCTATCCAGCCAGTAAAACCTGCCACTTCTATTTTTACCATAGTATCAGTTTCTTCTATAACTGGAACATCATCAATATATCCATGATTAATGTATGTATGAACTTTTGATTTATTAGAATCTTCATATAAATCTACTGTATAATTCATAGCACTTTCAGATATACCGTCTCCCACTTTAACAATACGACCTATAGAATTAGTTGTGTAAGCTATTACTCCCTTACTATCTATAACCGTTGGTATAATATTTCTTTGTTTGTACTCGTATTCTAATCCATCTGCTATACTTACTGCTTCTTCTATTGTTGAAGCTTCTTGTACAAATTTGTAATCTCCACTTTCATCAGCAAGTGCCACCTCATAATTTGAATCAGTTTTCATTTTAAAATATTTCATGTTTTCTAATTCAGATAGATCGTTTATAACTTCTTTTGGCATATCTTTTATTTGGCTAACTGCCCTTGGTGTTGATTTTGTGTAAGTTTCATATTCATCTGCTTCGTTTGCATAAGCTATTGGCACTATACTATTAATAGCCATAGCACTAATAACTACCCCCATGCATATACTTTTCTTTAGTTTCATAAAATCCCCCATTTATAATATATTTACCTTTATTATGTATAATTGTTAATTAATTTTTATAAGTTCATTTCATTTAATAAATCCTTAAGAGCCTTAAGGTCTTCATTTGTTAAAGTAATGCCCTTACCCATTTTTTCATGATTTGATGACCAATCTCTTAAATCAAATTTTGGAGCATTGTTGTTCCAACTAACTAAATTTAATTCTTTAGTCCATCCTTTACCAGAGTTTGATATAACACCTATTTCTTCTTGTATTTCAAATTTTATTTCTGCCATTTTGTCTCTCCTGATTTTTTTACTTTTTATTTTATTTTAACATATTTTTGCTACTTAATTGCTAGAATATACCATTTAAAAACAAAAAGGTATGACTTTTTTAAGTCATACCTTTTTATTTATATACTAAATCTATCTATTAAGTTCTTCACTATCTCTTCTAAGTCTCCAGATTCTTCAACTTCTGCTATTTTTGGAGATATTCCTTTTTCATAATTAACGATACTTATTACGTATTCTCCATCTTCTGAATCTATTAAAAGACCTATTAAGTTATCTAAATTAAGTTCTAAGTCACCTATATCTTTTATAAGATTTTTATCCATATACAAATCGTCTACGTAATGTTTCATACTGTATTTTGTACCATCTATAAATTCAAACTTTTCAGCACCTTCATGCGTTTTTCCTATTATAAATAATAATGCATATTCTTCATCTAATAAAACTTCTTTGTAATCATCTGCATCTTTTATATCTTCATAATCTTCATCAAAAGTTATTACATCCATATAATCTTTATCTATTAAATTTACCCTAGTAACTGAACTAGAATGTTCAAATAACATTTCTACTGCGTTATCTTCGTAGTAATTTATAAAATTATTTAATTTAAAATCTTCAATCTTAATTCTAACTGGTTCCATGATATGTTTCCTTTCATTACTTTTAAATTTATCCTTAAATATATAGTAACAAAATATAATATATCACAAAAGCCATTTATTTTAAATCTTTATTCTACATTTTTCTACATTTTTAGCCTTTATGCTAAATTATTACTTTAATTTTAGTTGTTGAGTATATTCTCTAATATTTTTGTCTTTATATAATTTATTAAATTTATTTATTTCTAATTTAAATGCATTTAAATCGTTCTCGTCTTTAATTGTCATACATCTATTTTCTTTAATTAGCTTTTGATTCCCACTACAATCAATATCTAAGCATGCTAGAACTTTTTTTTGATTTATAGCAAAATTAGCAGTATGCATAGTTCCACCTTTAATACTGCTCTCACATACTATAACTCCGCTACTTAATCCACTTTGAATTCTATCTCTTTCTATAAAATTATTTTTAAAAGCATGTGTTCCAATAGGGTATTCACTAACTAAGCATCCATTATTTTTTAATATATCATATGCTAGTTTTTCATTTATACTTGGATATGTATTATCTAGCCCACATGGTAATACAGCAACACTATTTCCATTTACATCTACACACCCTCTGTGAGCTTGTTCATCACACCCTATCGCTAAACCACTTACAACACTATAGTTTTGTCTTCCAAATATAGTCCCTAATTTATAAGCGCCTTTTAAGCCATCTAAATCAGCTTTCCTACTTCCTACAATTGCAATAGAACTATCATTTTTCAAACTATCGTAATTGCCTTTGTAAAAAAGCATTGTAGGTGGATTTTCTATACTTTTTAGTTTATTTGGAAAGTTATTATTTAATATATCTATATATTTTATATTTAATTTTTGAGAATCTCTAATTATTGTTTCGCTTTTATTTATTGATTCTTTTATCTGCTCTATCGTTGGAATTACTATACGTTTATTAACACTTTTCATTTCTATAAACATATCTAATAAATCACTTTCGTCTTTAGGGTTATCCATCATATTTTCTATAAAATATAATATAGTTTTTTTCCCGACTTTGGGTAAGCAAGATAAAGTTAATACTAGATTTTTCATATTAAAAACTCTCCTAATTCACATTGTAATTTTATACGACTTATCTTCCCCCTTAAATTTATGTATTATTACATAAACGCATATAATATACAATCAAATCAAAATGCTAAATATACTTTATATTTGTTTATATTTATTTTTTATTAAGGCAATTTTAACTTGTATAAACATAGTAAGTTGTAGTATATTAAAGGTTCATGGATTTATTAAAAACACCTAATATTATTTTTAATAAATCCATGTGTTTTTAATATTTTTGTGTAATTTAAAATGTTATAGACTATAATATTGTATATACACAATGAGGGTAAGGTGAAATTAATTGAACTTTAAAGAAATACAAGATTTAATAAAATCAAAAACGGAGCCAACTCGATGGATGAGAGGAATTAAATATTTCAATAAAAAGTTAGTCGATCATGTTACGTTTAATATAGATGAAGATAAAATTTGTTTTGAAGGAATTTGTGAATCGGAATATTACAATGAGGTTTATCCAAATTCTATAGCTGTAGATACTAAAGAATTAAAAATAGTTCATGCTAGATGCACTTGTGAGGACTTTAGATCAAGAACTAAAAATAACCGTCTCGTTATATGCAAGCACTTAGCTGCAACTTCTATATATGGACTACAGCTTGCAAAAAAAGATTATGCTAACGGCTTAGTTTCTCAAATTAAAGAAAAAAATCCTATTATAAAAGTCCCTATATTACCTAATAAACAACTACTATTTTACTTTGATGACACTAAAAGAGAATTAGTTAATCTAGAAGTGAACATATTAATTGAAAAGAATAAAATATATGCAGATTTTAAAATAGGTCAAGATAAAATGTATGTATTAAAGAACTTAAAAGATTTTGCATATGCAAAGTCTAAAAATATACCTTTAGAATATGGTAAAAACTTTAATTATAATCCAAACATTCATTATTTTTATCCAGATGATGAATATTTAATAGATATTATCGAAAATTACGGAAATAACTTAGCATCACATTTAAGTGTTTCTAGCCCTAAGCTGATGCGTATCGGAAGAAGCGAATTTAAATTATTTTTAGAAACTTTAAAAAATAAGCCTTTTACACTTAATTTTAACAATGAAATATACAGTCCTAAAATAATAAAGGATGTACTTCCGATTTCTTTTGATGTTAAAAATGACGATGGGAAAATACTTCTTACATCTAATGACGACTTACCTGTTCCAATAACTGATAAAGGTGATGTTTTATTATACAATGACAATTTATATTTACTTTATGGAGAACAAGTTCTAAATTACAATAGAATATATTCAATTATTAATGAAACTAAAGACATCGTTTTTGAAAAGGAAGATACTCAAGGAGTTTTAAGCAATTTAATTCCTAAAATATCTCAGTTTTCTAATAACGTAAAAATAGCTGATGATATAAAAGACAACATAATAAGTGATTTTAACACAGAGTTTTATTTTGATTTAAAGGGATCTAATATAATTTGCGATTTAAAGTTTGTTTATAATGATGAAAATGGTAAAAAGTTCATCTTAAAGGACTTAGAAAAAGAAAATAGTATGAAAAATAAACTTATTAATTTAAGTTTTATTTTAGATAATAAGACTTATGTATTTAAAGGTAATGACTTAGACCTATATGCTTTACTTAATGAAGAAATAATAAATCTTAAAAACTTTGGGGATGTTTTTTATTCAGATAAATTCAAAGCTAAAAAAATATATAATGCATCTTCTATTAAAGCATCTTTAAGAGATGGTGTTGAAGGTTATCTAGAGTTTTCTTTTGATATAGAAGATATCAATCAAGATGAGTATAAAGATATATTATTATCTTTTAAAAATAAAAGTAAGTTTTATAAACTTAAAAACGGAAACTTCTTAAACTTAGAAGAAAATCAAACTAAAGACTTTTTTGAACTTCTTGAAAATTTAGATTTAATTGGTGCTGATAATATATCTAAAATTCACAACAGCAAAATGTTATATCTAAATGATATGTTTGAACATAAAAGTTTAGATTTTATAACTGGAAGAGAATTAGTAAAAGATATTTCCAAGAAATTCGAAAATTTAAAGACATTAAAACTAGAAGTTCCAAAAGAACTTGATGCTACACTACGTGATTATCAAGTATCAGGTCTTAATTGGTTTAACACCCTAGACCACTATGAATTTGGCGGAATACTTGCTGATGAAATGGGTCTTGGTAAAACACTACAAGCTATTAGTTTTTTATTATCTAAAAAACCTAAAAATTGTAAGAGTTTAATAATTACTCCTACTTCACTTATATATAACTGGAAAAATGAATTTGAAACATTCTCTCCAACTATGAATGTTTTACTAATACATGGAAGCAAAAAAGAACGTGAAAAAGCATTTGAAGAAATGGAGAATTATGACGTAGTTATAACAACTTATGGCACTCTTAGAAATGACTTAGATAGCTACAAAAAAACAGTCTTTGACTACTGCATAATAGATGAGGCTCAAAACATAAAAAACCCAGTTGCACTAAGTACCGAGGCTGTAAAAAGTGTTAATGCTAAAGTTAGATTTGCATTAACTGGTACTCCTATTGAGAATAATTTAATGGAGCTTTGGTCAATCTTTGACTTTATAATGCCAGGATATTTATATAATAGAAGTAAATTCCAAAATTTATTTATATACAATGAAAACAATGGTTATAATTTAAAAAAATTAATAAAACCTTTTATATTAAGAAGAACTAAATGTGAAGTTATGAAAGAACTTCCTGATAAAATAGAAAGAAAGTTCTTCGTTGAGTTAAATAAGGACCAAAGAAAAATATATAGTGCTTATGTATCTGAACTTAGCGAAAAAATAAACAATAAAGACATAAAAAAAGACAGAATAGTAATTTTTTCTTATCTTATGAAGTTAAGACAACTTTGTTTAGACCCCAAGATACTTTTAGAGGATTATAACAAAAAAAGTTCAAAGATAGATACAGCAATAGAACTTTTAAATACATATATAGCTGACAATCACAAAATACTTTTATTCTCTCAATTTACATCAGTACTTAAAAGCTTAGGTGATGAACTTAATAAAAATAATATCTCTTATTCTTATATAGATGGTAAAACTCCTGCTAAAAAAAGACTAAGTTTAGTTAATGAATTTAATGAAGGAAATGAAAATAAAGTATTTTTAATTTCATTAAAAGCCGGTGGTACAGGGCTTAATTTAACTAGTGCAGATGTTGTTATACACTTTGACCCTTGGTGGAATCCATCAGTTGAAAATCAAGCAAGTGATAGAGCTCATAGATTTGGTCAAAAAAATTCTGTTGAAGTTATAAAACTTATTGCAAAAGGTACTATAGAAGAAAAAATAGTAAAACTCCAAGAAAGCAAAAATGAACTTATCAACGAATTTATCAATGGAGATCTTTCTAATCAAAACGTATTAAAAAGTCTTTCTGATAAAGATATAATCGAACTTTTTGCTTAAATAAACTCAAATTAAAAGGAAGTAGCTAGTTGCTACTTCCTTTTAAAATATAAAATATTTTATATTACTTTGCTTAAAAAGTCTTTAGTTCTTCCTTCTTTTGTATTATCAAATACTTCAGTAGGTGTTCCTTCTTCAACTATATATCCACCATCCATAAATACAACTTTAGTTGCAACTTCCTTTGCAAATCCGATTTCATGAGTTACTACTACCATTGTAGTTCCTTCTTTTGCAAGTTCTTTCATAACATCTAAAACTTCTTTTACCATTTCAGGGTCTAGTGCTGAAGTTGGTTCATCAAATAACATAACATCAGGTTGCATAGCAAGTGATCTTGCTATTGCTATTCTTTGCTTTTGTCCTCCAGATAATTGTGATGGATATGCATATTTTTTATCTATAAGTCCTACTCTTTGTAAAAGTTGTTCTCCGATTTTTATAGCATCTTCTTTATCCATTTTTTTGCCTTTAATTGGTGCGAAAGTTATATTATCGATAACAGACATATTCGGAAATAAATTAAAGTTTTGAAAAACCATTCCTATATTTTGTCTAGCTTTATTTATATCACAATTTTTATCTAATATATTTTTTCCTTCAAATATTACTTCTCCATCATTTGGAGTTTCTAATAAGTTCATACATCTTAAAAGAGTACTTTTCCCACTTCCGCTAGGTCCTAGTATTGCTACTATTTCTCCTTTTTTAACATTCATATCTATATTTTTTAAAACTTCTAATTTTCCAAATTTCTTTTTTAGATTTTTTATCTTTATCATATTTAAGCCTCCTCTATAACTTTTTTAGTGCTTACCTTACTATCAAATAAAACAAAGTTTTTAGACTCACTATTTCCTAACTTAGATTCAAATACTCCAACTAACTTTGATAAACTAAATGTAAGTACAAAGTATATTATAGATGCAACTATTAGTGGCTCAAATGCTAAGTATGTGCTTCCTTTAACTGTATCTGCGCTATACATTAAATCATGTATCCCAATTATTGATGCTATTGATGATTCCTTAACTAATACTATAAATTCATTTGCAAGTGCAGGTAATACATTTTTTAATGCCTGTGGTATTATTACATGTTTCATACTAGTTGAATAATCAAGACCTAAAGAACGACTAGCTTCCATTTGACCTTTATCTATTGATTGAATACCAGATCTTAAAATTTCAGCTATATATGCACTTGAGTTTATAGATAGTGCAATTACTGCTGCTATATAATCTGATGTTATTGGTCCTATGCTTGGAAATTGAATTCCAAGCGTAGGTAGACCAAAGTAAATTATATATAATTGAATAAGCAGTGGTGTTCCTCTTAAAAACTCTATATATGCACCAGATATAAATTTAATTATTTTAACTTTAGATAATCTTCCTAAACATACTATAGTACCTATCATAAATCCTAATATTAAAGTAGATAAAGATATCATTATAGTAATCTTTGTTCCATCTATGAAAAATTGCGAATATTCCTTTAAAAAACCGAAATCCATATTAACTTCCTCCTTGTATTATTGAGATAGCTTAGTTGCTTCATCAACAAATTTTTGTATTTTATTTTCTTTTTTTAATGAGCCTAAAATGTCATTAGTTTTTTTAATTAAAGAATAGTCCTCTGATTTTTTAGTTGCTATTGCTGAACCTTCTTCTTTATCTTGACCTAAATCTATATTTGCAAAAACTATTTCTGGATATTCTTTTAAGTAACCACCAACAGCATCTTTACTAACTACAACTGCATCAACATTTGAATTTTTAAGTTCTAATATTATATCAGGTATTTTTGAAAGAGACTTAATGTTTGTAGCTCCTATATTATCTTTTGCAAATCCTTCTTGTATCGAAGATTTTTGAACTCCTATTTTAATATTTTTTAAACTTTCTACAGTCTTATATTTTTCTAAATCATCTTTTTTAATTAATATAGCATTTTCTCCATTATAGTAAACATCTGTAAAGTTTACAGCTTTCTTTCTTTCCTCTGTTGGGCTCATTCCTGCAACTACCATGTCTATATTTTGAGATTGTAATGCTGGCAATAATCCGTCAAATTTCATATCTTTTATTTCTAATTCTACACCTATTTCCTTGGCAATTTCTTTTGCTATTTCCATCTCAAATCCTACCACAGTATCTTTTCCATCTATTTTTTTGTGAAACTCGTACGGTGGATAATCCGCACTTGTACCTATTACTAACTTTCCTTTTTCTTTTATTGATTCTAACTGACTACTTTCCTCTTTTTGAGAACATCCTACTAAACTAAAACTTAAAACACCTACTAAAATTCCTAACGCTGCCTTTTTCATAATATTACCTCCTATTTGTTATTGATTATTATTTGAGAATACAATTTTAATTGTATCCCGATTTTTAAGAATTCACTTTATTTGGGTATTAAAAAGTCCCTTAGCCTAAAAGGCTAAGAGACGAAATTATCCGTGGTACCACTCTTATTGATAAGTAACAATAATATAGATACGCGAATTAAACAAAAATAATATATTTCTGTATTAAAAAAGTCCCTTGGCTATAAAGCCAAGAGACGAAAATTTCCGCGTTACCACTCTTATTGATAAGTATACTTATCCTCTCAATCTCTTAAGGCGAGAACACCTATTGCCATACTATTATTTCAGGCAATCTCCTCCAAAGCTCTCTTCGTAATAAATTTCATTGTTAGGCTCACACCAATCCCCAACTCGCTGAAACTCCATTTAACACTACTCTCTTTTTCTAAGGATTTCTTTTTATTATTTTGTAATATAAATATAATTATAATCGATTTATAAAAAATGTCAACTACTTTTTAAAAACAAATTACATTCCATATATATCCGAAAATTCTATATTACACATTTCAATTTTATTGTTATCACATATATAATTATAATTTTTATTTATTTCATTTTCCTCACAATGTGTTGCTTTGTTTGGCAAAGAAAACTCAAAATTAGTTCCTACTCCTTTTGTACTATACACAGTTATTTTCCCACCATGCATCTCAACCAAAGACTTTACTAAGGATAGGCCTATTCCACTGCCCTCACATTTTTTTGTCAACTTCTTATCATCTTGTACAAATCTATTGAATATAATTGGAAGTTTATCCTTAGATATACCCTCTCCATCATCCCTTACAGATATAGTTATCTTTTCTTCATCAACCTGTAAATCAACATATATATTTCCATTTTTATTTGTATATTTAATAGAATTTGACAATAGATTAAGTAAAATTCTTTCTATTTTTTCTGGATCACAAGCTATAATTTTTTCTTCACAATTAGTATCAAATATAAGTTCTATCCCTTTTCCTTCAATATATTGAGCAACTGACAAAGTTATTTCTTCTACAATATTTACTATATCATGATTTGCAAGCTTAAGTTCATAATATCCATTATTGATTCTAGTCATATCTATAAGGTTGTTTACTAATCTCAAAAGCCTATATGAATTTTGTCTTATTAATTTCATATGCCTACTCAAGTTTGTATTTTCATTCCAGTATATATTTTCATCATTAATATTTCTATCTACTAATTGTACTGTTCCCAAAATTATATTAAGAGGTGTTTTGAATTCATGGGACATATTAGCAAAAAATTCATTCTTTATACTTTCTAAATGCACAGTTTCTTCTAGTTTTTTCCTTTGTTTCTCCTGCTCTTTTTCTTTAGTGATATCCCTAGTTGTAAATGCAAATACATTTTTTTCCTTTACTAATTTGAAATTCCACCTAAACCATTTATATTCATTATTTTTACATATTATTTTATTTTCAACAACAACTATATCTTCATTATCGCTATTTAATATTTTACATAATTTATCTTTGTGGCCCTCATGAACCAAGTGTAAAATATTAGATTCTAATATTTCTTGTTCACTCCACCCTAAATAACTTGTCCAATTTTGACCTACTGTTTTTAAATATCCATTATTATCCATCACACCTGCTATATCCGCTGATATTTGTAAGAGTAATTCAAAATCTTTTTTCATTAGTTCTATTTTATATATCTCACCAAGTATTTGTTCTATACATTGTTTTATATCTATATCTTTAAGTATTTCTTCAAGCGGCGTACCTTGTTCTACCTTTTTTAGTAAAGAAATTAAAGTTGATATTGATTTTTCACTTCCTTTAATTTCCTTTTTTATATTATCTTCCATTGTTTTATTTTTTAGGTTTTTTTTATAATCTATCATTTCAATATTATCACTTGAAACAAAAACTACATCTTTACTATAAAAGCATCCGTTTGTAATTTTACCTTTTAATTTGAATTCTCTATCTTCTATATATAATATTAAATCTAAGTTTAGTACTTCATCTTTTTTTATATCATTTATTTTGCAACTTATAGACTTATTATCTATTTTAGTATCACTACTTATTTGTACTTTGTCTATATCACTTTCACTACATTTCAGTTTATTTAAGAGTTTTTTATTGCAAAACATAATTTCAAGTTTTTTATTTAAAATAAATATATAGCTATCTATACTATCTAAAAATCGATTCATAATATACCTCCGTAAAGCATTCTCTTTCTATAATTCTACATTTTTAGATATATCCCTTGTTATTTTTTTATTTTATAAAAAAATACCTCTTAAATAAGATGTTTTATTTAAGAGGTATTGCTTTTTTGCTATATATTATCTCTCAATTCTTCAACTACACTTTGTTTATTTATTTTCTTATAACATACACAAGGAACAATTCCTGCCATTATTAATAGTATAAATATCGATACTATTATTGGCAATATTCTAAAGCTATAACTAAAGAAACTTATAGCGCCTGCCATTATATCCACTCCAAAATATGTTATTGGTGTTCCAACAATTAATATAACTCCTGCTGTAATTAAACAATAGTCTAGAGCTTCTAAAATAAGCATCTTTTTAATTTGTTTCTTAGTCATACCTATGCTATTTAACATAGCTAATTCTTTTTTTCGAGATAAAATACTTGTAGCTATAAC
Organism: Romboutsia sedimentorum; assembly: GCF_030131845.1. Lineage (GTDB taxonomy): Bacteria > Bacillota > Clostridia > Peptostreptococcales > Peptostreptococcaceae > Romboutsia_D > Romboutsia_D sedimentorum. The sequence goes on from NZ_JASKYM010000001.1 coordinate 538,395, forward strand.
ATTTATAAAGTTAAGTACACCTATTATACCTACTATAAGACTAAGTCCGTATCCAACATTTTCATAGCTTTTAATCATATCATTAAATGCTCTCATATAAGTTGCTTTAGATCTGTAATCAAATGATGGATTGCTAGTGCTTAATCCTTTGAAGTAATCTTCTGTTTCTTTTACATTTTTATCATCTACATCAAACATAGCAGTCATTATAGTGTGCTCATCAGTTGTTTTTTTAAATTCTTCTGATGGTAAATACCCTGAAAATGCTGGAAATGAATCTCCTGAATATAAATACAGCGGTAAGTAATTTACTACAGCCATAACTTCATATTGTTTGGATTTCCCATTTTTGAACGGTATCTCTACTTTATCTCCTACATTTACAATATCTCCTAATTGATAACTAGTTAATGATATTATATACTTTCCAGTCTTAAACTTTTCATAATCAAATTTACCTTGAACTACAAACTTATCAAGAATTTTATATATACCTTCATCTACTCCATAATAATCTGCTAATATTTTTTTACTTTCTTTCATTCTATTAACTGAGTCCATATTATCTTTATCAATTGAATCAATGTTCTTATCTATATTTACTTCCATTGAATGAGTAAATGGTATTTTAAGTATATTTCCATCTATCTTATTTTCATCTACTCTATAATACATCTTATTTACAGTCTTAACACCTTTTTTGCTTTCTATTTCCTTACATAAATCTTCAGTAACTGCATCTAAATGTCCTTCAAAAGCTTTCGCTCTATAAAAACTTGTATCTCCTATTGTAAAATCAGTACCTATAAAATCTTTTAGATACTTATCACTGTCAAATCCAGATACTATTGTATATACAGTGTTTAAAACTATTATACTAAGTGATAAAGATGCTATAACTATTATTGCCTTACTTTTATTTCTAAATATATTAGAAATTGCCATTTTATAAATTTTTGCTCCGTTAGAAGATTTCTTAAATTTCTTTTTAGATACTGTGTTTACTCCACTATATCTTACAGCTTCTATTGGCAATGTTTTTGACGCTATTTTAGCTGGTTTGTAGGCACTTATAATAGCTGTTATCAATGAAAATATAGAAGAACCCACAAATATTATTGGACTTGCAGAAATTTTTATAAATTCTATTGTTGTATTGCCTATAACTAATGGAGCCAAAACCACCCCTACTATATATCCTAAAATCAAACCAATTGGTATACCTATAATAGATAATATTAATGCCTGTTTTATTACTATTTTTTTTATTTGTTTTTTGGTAGATCCTATCGTTCTTAGTAAACCATAAAATTTAGTATCTTTTACTACACTTATATAAAATATATTGTATATTATTAAATATCCTGCTAATCCTATAATTCCAAGTAGTGAAATAGCAGCTATTATAGGTTCTGTTTCCTTAGACATCTCAGTACTAGCATAAGCCCAGTTTATTCCTATATCTATATTTTTACTGTCGTATCCACTTTCTTTTATTATTTTTAATAATTTACCTTTTATATCAAATGAATTAGAAAAATTAACGTCTAAATTTATTAATCCCCATTGTTTCTTTTGTTTTTTAAGTTCATTTTCATTTATCCCTTTAAGACTATTATTTAAAAATCCTTTTGATATGTATACTCTACTTGCATTACTTACAGTATCACCTTTATATATCCCACTTACTATAAAGTCCTTATTATAAGTTTTTTCATTTATTTTGTAAGTTAAGTTTATTTTTTGATTTATTTCATGTGGTTTTTTCAACATATCAAGTACAAATGTATCAACCAATATTTCATTTTCTTTATCAGGCATATCTCCTTTTATTGGAGTTGAAAAACAAGCATCTACATGTTTTCTATCACCATAGTTAATTTCAATTGACCTTTTTGCAAATTCTTTATTTTCTGCAATTCCAAGAAATACACTTGATATATATTCTTTTACTAATTTGTGTTCTTTTATTTTTTCATATTCTGCCTTAGTTAAGTCCTTAAATGCACCATGATAAGTAGTTCCAACTGCTCTCATTTTGCTATATTCAGTTGACTTTAAATTACTCATACCTACAGTAAATAATGATGTGAAAAGTAATGTTGTAAGTGCTATTGAAATAATTGCAAATATATTTCTACTTTTATTTGATTTAAAAGATTTTTTAGATATTTTATTTATTATTTCTTTATTGGTATTTCCTATCATTACTTACTCACCGCCCCAGACACTATCTTTCCATCTTCAATTCTTATTATTCTATCACTCATCTGGGCGATTTCTTCATTGTGAGTAATAATAACTATGGTTTGGTCAAATCTTTCGCTCATAGTTTTTAAAAGTCCAACTACATCTTGACTTGTCTTACTGTCTAAGTTACCTGTTGGCTCATCAGCAAGTATTATACTTGGTTTAGTGGCTAAAGCTCTAGCTATTGCAACTCTTTGCTGTTGACCACCTGATAGATTGTTTGGTAAGTTATTTATTTTATCTTTTAACCCAAGTGTGTTTATAACAGTATCTACATATTCATTATCTATCTTATTTCCATCAAGTTCTATTGGAAGAACTATATTTTCATATACATTTAAGATTGGTATTAGATTAAATTGTTGAAACACAAACCCTATTTCTCTACGTCTAAAAATAGTAAGTTCATCATCATTTAGCTTGAATATATCATTCCCACTTATATTCACGCTTCCTTCACTAGCCATATCAAGCCCACCTATCATATGTAATAGTGTACTTTTACCACTTCCAGAAGTTCCAACAATCGAAACAAACTCGCCTTTTTGAACTTCAAAATCTATTCCGTCTAGCGCTTTTACAAGATTTTCATCTTTTCCATAATATTTTTTTAAGTTTTTAGCTTGTACCATTAACATCTTTTTTCCCCCTAAAGTTTCTGCATATCAAAAGTTTTATCAATTTTCTATGTTATAAATATATCAATAGATTCTAACAAACTACTGTCTCAAATATAACAGTTATGACATATTTATATTAGATTGATAAATACAATTAATATTTTCAACTAGGTAAATATATGGAGAAATTAGAACCTTGTCCAATTTGAGATTCTACCTTTATGTAACCACCTTGCTTAGAAATTATTGTCCTTGCAAGATATAGTCCCACTCCTACTCCTTCATGTTGTTTTGCATTTTTGCATCTATAAAACCGTTTAAAAATATTATTTATTTCGCTTTCTTCTATCCCAATCCCATTGTCTTTTATGTCTATTCTTTTAAACAATTCATAGCTTTTTGCACATATTTCAATTTTCGAGTTTTCCATACTGTACTTTATAGCATTTTCTAAAATATTTACAATAGCTTCTATAGTCCACTTGCTGTCATAGTTTGCACTTATATTTTTATCTGCATCTACTTTTATCTCTATATTTTTCTTATCTGCACTTAAATAAACTTCTTGTACGCTTTTATATATAGTTTTATATATTTTTGAATTACTTTTGCTTAGTTCAATTACTCCACTTTCTAACCTAGACATTTTTATTAAAGATTGAATTAAAAAATTAAGTCTTTCTGATTGTTTTTTTATGTCATAAGCCATCATCTTACTGTTTTCATCTATATTTTTATTTTCTAGTATAAGCTGACTGTACAAAAGTATATTTGATATAGGAGTTTTAGTTTGATGTGATATATCTCCCACTAAAGTTTTTATTTTATTTCTTTCTTTTTCTATGCTTTCTTTGCTTGCTTTATTTATTTTTACATACCTATGTATTTTATTTTCAAAAGATGACAATATATTATCAGCATATCCAGTAACCATGCTTTCTTCATTTATAGCACTGCTTACTATATTTTCTAGATTATTTATAACTTTAACTAATTGCTTTTTTATAGTATAAACAAACATAATTCCCATAATCATTACTAAAATAACAAAAATAAAACTTGCACTTATAGTTATACCTATCCCTCTCATTTGTGACAAAGTTATAAAAAACATAAAAATTATTGATATTAATGCTAACATACACAAAAAACTTAAATATATTTTATTAAAATAGCTATTATCAATCATTTTTTTCACCTCTAACAAAACTGTATCCTATTCCATACACAGTTTTTATGTACTTATGATTTAAGTTTTTATCTTCTATTTTTTGTCTCAATCTTTTTATACTAACTGTTAATGCATTCTCATCTACATACTCTCCGCAATCGCTCCATACACTATCTATTAACTGTTCCCTTGTTAGTACTTGACCCTTATTACTTACCAATATTTTAAGTAGTTTAACTTCTGTTTTGCTTAAAATTATTTGTTCGTTATCTTTAGTAAATTTCATTTTATCAAAATCAAATACCATGTTGTCTACAATGAATGCATTGCTGACAGTATTATCTAATCTCCTTAGTGCAACCATGACCCTAGCCCTTAAAATCATCAAGCTAAACGGCTTTGTTATATAGTCATCAGCTCCTAATTGCAGACCTGTCACTACATCTATTTCCATATCGCAAGCTGTTAAAAATATAATAGAAACATTAGAATTTTTCCTTATTTCTTTACACAAATCAAACCCCGATCCATCAGGTAAATTCACATCTAGTATTATCAAATCAATATTATTTTCATTAAATATTTTTCTTCCCTCGTTTATATCAAATGCTTGTTTTATGTCTATATCCTCTTGCTTAAGAGTAAGCATTATCCCTTTATTTAAGGTTATATCGTCTTCAATTATAAGTATTGTTTTTTTATTCATAAATATTTCCCCTCACGCCCCTTTTTATAACTTTTATTTTTTTATGGTATAAATTAACATAAATAAGTCATAAACATTTTAACATACAAAAAAAATAAAATATACAAATAAAGGTTTCTCTTAAAATAGGTTCTAAAATTTATCAAATAAAATCCTTTCCTTTTTCTACGCACTATTAATATTTTTGCATCAAAAAAGCTCTATCAATATACATTGATAGAGCTAATAAAATTAGCTATTCATTTATCTTCATTATAAACTTAACACTACCATCCATATCTTTGCTTATGCCTGAGAAGTTGTTATATTCTTTAGATAATCTTACAATTTCATCTTTTACATCTAGCAATCCTTCTATATCAGATAATTTTGTGTTTCCTTCTTTGTAAAGTTTATCTAAACCTTCACTTTTTAATTTATTAACTCCTTTATACAAGTCATTACTTCCTTTTGCTAAGTCATTAGTTCCTTTTAATAATTTACTTGAATTAGTATTTAATTGCTTAGTTCCACTTACTAACGTCTTTCCACCTTCAGTTAATTGATTTGCACCTTTATTTAATTCATCAGTTCCTGCTACTAGTTTTTGACTTCCATTTTCTAATGAACTAGTTGCTTGTGATAGTTTTTTAGAACTACTGCTAAGAGTTGAGCCTGCATCTACTAATGAATTAAAATTAGAATAGAAACTAGATGAACCTGAACTTAATTTTCCTAATCCAGCACTTAAACTGTTTGCTCCACTTACTGCACTACTCATTCCGCTTTTTAAGCTACTAAGACCATTTCTTTGCCCTTGTGATACTTGACTTAAAGATCCTGACATTGCTCTTAATTGTCCTGCAGCTTCAGGATTAGTTTCATCTAATGTACTTGCTACGTTGTTTAAGTTTCCTGCTACTTTATCTATACTTCCAGTAGATGCTATTAATGAATCAACTCCACCCGCTCCATTACTTAGCCCTGATTGAAGTGCATTTGCTCCTTCATTAGCACTTTCTATACCACTATGGATACCTGAATATGCTTGATAAAGTTTATTTGTACTACCTACAAAAGAGTCAACTCCATTTGAAAACTTACCTTGTGACTCATTTAATTGTCCAAGCCCACTACTAATGCTCTTTGCACCTTGGTTTAATGTTGGAGTAGCTTTGCTTAATTTACTTATCCCATTGTTTATGTCGTTTGAGCCTTTATCTAATGATTTAACCCCTTTATCAAATTTAGCAAAATTTGAGTTTAGCTCATTATTTCCATCTAATAATTTTTTAGAACCATTTAAAAGTTCATCTCCACCTTTTTTTAACTTATCTAGAGCTTGTGATAAATCGCTTAATGTTGAATTTTCATCAATTCCTTTAAGCTCTGGTAATTGTGGTGTAGCCATTATCATTATACTTGGCATTTCAAATTTTGTAGTTTTTCCTTCTATTACTAATTTATCTTCTAGTTTTAAATATTTTTCTACATCAGTACTTACATCTATTGATTCTTTTAATCCTGGGAAAGATGCAAAGGTCACACTACAATTTTTACCATCATCTTCTAATTCGCCACTATTAATTTTTATATTTTTAAAATTATCTCTTTGTAATAATACCTCTGTTGCTGTTAAAAAAGGAACATACATTTCTTTGTTTTTACCATCTATTTTGCACGTTCTTTTTTCTTTATTTTTTAAATCTACAGTTATTTTAAAGTTACCTGACTTTCCTTTCATATCTTTTGGTGTACTTTCTTTACCATTTAATTGATATTTTATATCTACGTCAATTGGAAGTTGTTTTTTACTGTCGCCCTTATAATATAAGTCTTCCTTGTTAACATTCCAATTTACATTGCTTCCATCTATTATAGGTTTTTCATCACCCTTTACATTAGTTATATTCTTTAAATTACTAACATCTTTAAATTTCCCTAGCTTTTCATCTGAGTTTATCCATGTTGAAACTATACGTTTTTCAACATCCCCATTATTCTTTAATACTACATATACACTTTCATCTTTTTTCATATCCGCAAATGCAAATCCTGTGTTTAAAAACAGCATTAGTGTAGTTAATGTAGCTATTGATTTTTTAGGTAAATTAATTCTTTTCATCTTATATTTCTCCCCCTGTTATATAAAATTAAACTTTACTTTCACAAACTTCAAATCCCTTACTTGTTTTTATAATAAATTTATGACAAACCAATAAAATTGCTGGTAACATAAATATTATTATAAACATACTTATTATAGCTCCCCTTGACATAAGACTGCACAACGCGCTTATCATTTCTAGTTTTGATATAAGCCCAACCCCTATAGTTGCTGAGAAAAATGACAATGCACTTGTTACTATTGATCTTGCACTACTTTGAATAGAAACTGTCATAGCTTCAAATTTATTACTATTTACAGCTAATTCTTCTTTATATCTAGATGTTAACAATATTGCATAGTCAACAGTTGCCCCAAGTTGTATAGTTCCTATTACTATTGATGCTATAAATGGTTCTACCGTACCTGTATAGTAAGGTATGCCCAAATTTATAAAAATAGCGGACTCTATTGCTAAAACCAATATTATTGGAAGTGATATTGATTTAAATACTACTGCTATAATTATAAATATAGCTAGTATTGATACTATATTTACCATTTTAAAGTCTTTATCTGCAATTTTTATTAAGTCATTTGTTAAAGGAGCTTCTCCTCCTATAAGTCCATTTTTATCATATTTATGAACTATTTTATTTAATGCTTCTATTTGTTCTCCACATTCATCAGTTGCCGCTCTATATTCTGAATTTACCATTAACTGCTCATATCCACCTGATTTTACTGCTTTTAATAATTCATCTGGTATTACATCTTGAACCACTCTCGGTCCAATTACTTTCTCAAGTGCCACCACTGAATTTATACCATCTAATTCTTCTATTTCTTTAACCATTTGTTCTACTTTATATGGTTGTAGTGTGTCCTTTACCAAAATAATATTTGTACTATTCATTTTATAATCATTTTTTAATTTATTTGTTGAAATAATAGATTGTAAATCATCAGGCAATGACTCATCTAAGTTATAATAAACCTTTGCATTACTGCTACCTATTATTGAAGGAATAAATAATATTAAAAATAATACTACTAATTTTTTATAATGCTTTACAACTATTTGAGATGTCTTATTAAATGTAGGTAAAATTGTTTTATGTTTGTATTTATGAATTGGTTTATCAAATATTAATATTAAAGATGGAAGTACTGTAACTGTACAAATAACACCCAATAAAACTCCTTTTGCCATTACAAGTCCCATATCCATACCAAGTGCTAAATCCATTACACAAAGTGCTAAAAATCCAGCTATTGTAGTTAATGAACTACCAAATACGGCTGTTACAGTATTGGCTATTGCATTTGCCATTGCTTCTACATGATTATCATACTTTTCTCTTTCCTCATCATACCTATGTAGCAAAAATATTGAGTAATCCATAGTAACGCCAAGCTGTAGGACTGCACTTAAAGCTTTTGTTATATACGAAATTTCACCAAACAGTATATTACTTCCAAAATTATAGATTATAGCAAATCCTATACTTGTTAAAAATATAAATGGTGTAACAAATGAGTCCATTGTAAAGCCTAAAACTATTAAAGTTAATATTACTGCAACTATTACATACAATGGAGTTTCTTTATCTGATATGTCTTTTGTGTCTTTTATTATACTTGCCATTCCACTTAGAAATGTTTGTTTTCCTGATATGTCTCTTATTTTTTCAACTGCATTTAATGTTTTAAGTGCTGCTGAGCCTTCTTCTAATTTTATAACCATCATAGTTGAATTTTTTGCATACAAAAGGTCTTTTATCTCCTTTGGTAACATTTCTTTTGGAACTGATAAATCTAAAAATTCATCCATCCATATAATCTCTTTTACGCCTTCAACATGTGTTAATTTTTCTTTTAACTTAGATACATCTTTGTCTTCCATGTTTTCAACTATAAGCATTGCTAATGAACCACAATCAAAATCTTCTTTTAAAATTTTTTCTGCTTGAGTTGTTGATAAGTTATCTGGCAAGTAACTCAAAATATCATAGTTTATATCGGTGTTTAAAAATCCTATTGCCGATGGTATTAATAATACTATTGCTATTGCTAATATTAATTTACTTTTTTCTGCTATTTTTTTGGATAGCCTCTTCATATAGTATCCCCCCTTAACTTATTAGGCACGCCCAAATAGTTTCATAAATAAATTGTAAATCTAGTACAAGCCTTATGTCAACTAAAACATTTATTTTTTAATATTTTTATTTAAACTACACATAATATATACAAAACAAAAGGTTGGTATATATTATGAAAGATAAAAAAATCAATATATTTAAAATACTACTTTATGCTATATATCTTTTTTCTGTAGTATTTTTTATGTTTAAAAGCGAGTATGGAAAAGTTGGACTAAGTTTACTTTGTTTAGTTATAGTATTCATATTAAGTAAGATTTATTCAAAAAATTTAGATATACTAGATAGAAGTTTATTTATAGCTAGTAATTTATTTATACTATTTTCATTTTTACTAGGTTCTTGTTATAACCTTTATGATAAAATTAAATATTATGACGATTTGCTTCACTTTATATCAGGCTTTATATCTGTTAAAATTGGATGGAATATGTTAAGTGTTGTAAAAAATACAGATATAAATAATAATAAACTATTAATTTTTATTATTATTTTATTCTTCAGTATGGGAATCTCTTCTATATGTGAATTATCTGAATATGCGTTAGATGTTTTATTTAAGATGGGTACACAGTCTGGTGGGTTAAAAGATACTATGCACGATATGATTGATGCTCTAGCTGGGAGTTGTATAATGATTTTATATTACACTAAAAGTAAATTCAAAAATAATATCAAATAAATAAAAGCTGTGATTTTAATGAAAAATCACAGCTTTTATTTATATTTCAACTATATGAACATTTTTTATTATTTTATCTATATCTATTATTTTTACTTCTGCTTTGCATTTAGATATTATTTTACTTACATCTTCATGGCTTATATTTAATAAAAGTAGTCTTGTTTTTATAGTACTTTCTATTATTTCCTCTAATTCTAATAATATATCTTTATTATAGAAACTTCGTAAAAGTTCATCTTCTCCCGCTGAACCTATTATTATGCTTAAATTTACATCTCTTTGATTAAAATTACAATTAAATGCTTTCAAATTTTCATTTAATATTGCTTTTATTGTTTTTATGTATTCTTTCCTAACTGTAGTAGTTTCTGATGCCTGTATATACATCCTAAACAAAGCTTTATTCGTTACTATTACTTTTATATAAACATATTGAATTATAGCATAACTTATCAGTGGGTCTATTGCTTCATTTTTGGTTTCCTTTATAAAGGAATGTATTTGTTGTATAAGGTTTTTATATAAATACAAGACAATGTCTTCTTTTTTCTTAAAATAATAATATAAATGTCCCCTACCTAAATCACATTCATCAGCTATTTGTCTGATAGTAGTCTTTGTATATCCTTGTTCTATAAAAAGTCTTGAAGATACTTTAATTATTTTATTTCTTATGTCTTCTTTATTATCTAGTTCCATTTTCTACCCCCATGTTTACTTTATTATAAAGCATTGAAAATATTAAGTTTTCAACACTATTTTTTCTACATAACTATGGTTAATATCTTTACCCAATAAACAATCATTGTGATAGTTGTAAGATACTCAACAAATTTTATATTAATTTCAAAATTAATCAAGTAATTTAATAACTTTGGTTTTATAAATTTTGCAAATACAGCAAATATTAATACCAATACCCCTATTATAACACCAAAACTATGCATACTTATTGGCTTGTTTATACTTTCTAATATACCAACTAAAATAATAAGTAAGAATATATTAATTATAGAATACAAAAAAAATCCATATGTTTCATATCTTAGTATATTCTTTTCAAAGAATTCTTTGTCTTGGAAGTTTAATATATCTGGTAACACTTTTTCTATTTTTATAAATTCAAATTCTTTATTATATACGCCAACCTCAACTAAATATAGCGTTAACTCTTCTTGTTTATGTAATAGTTTTTCATCATATATTTTTTTTATTTTGAATATATCTATATTTAAATTTTTACTTAATTCCTTTTTTATTATATTTTTAACATCATCTGACTTTTTTATTTTTATATAAAAACTACTTTCATATAGTAATATTTCATCCCATTGATTTTTAACGATGACACCTATATAGTCTTCCATAAAATCCCACCTATTGTTTTAATTTTATGTAAATTATATCAGATTAATATATGTTTGTAATTTATAATTTTAACAAAAAAATCTACATCATTTTATGATGTAGATTTTTTAAATTATATTTTATTTTTTTCTTTATTTTCTTTTATTTGTTCCTTATTTAATATTTTTTTTCTAGAAATTAGTGTTTTGCACTCCGTACAAAAATAACTAACAGAACCTCAGCTATTCATAACTTCTAATTTTGAACTACACTTTGGACAATAATAATCTTTAACCATGATGTCACCTCTAATTGTTTTTATTGACTGTGCTATTTCAAATATTTTTAATCACTTCAGCATATTATTTAGTAAATTTTATAACTATTTTAAATAAATCCCCATCAATACTTACATCAAACTCTCCACCTTGCAATTCAACAAAACTCTTAGCTATTGCAAGACCTAATCCACTTCCTTCTGTATTTCTTGACTTATCTCCTCTTACAAATCTTTCAACTAATTCATTTACATCAAAATTTATTTCATCTGCTGTCATATTTTTTAAAGATATTTCTACATAATCATCTTTATCAAATATATCAATATATACTCTAGAACCTTCCATAGCATACTTAGTTATATTCACTAAAAGATTTTCAAAAACTCTAAACATACGTTGACTATCTAATTTAAGTATAATTTTATCGCTTGGGAAGTTATTTCTTATATTTAATGATGAAGTTTTGATTTTATCATCTACTTCAAGTAAAGTTTGCTTCATAAGAGATACAATATCTACGTCTACAATATTTAAATTTACATTTCCACTATTAGCTTTGCTCACCTCAAATAAATCTTCTATTAGTTCTTGTAATCTTTGAGATTTTCTATCTAAAGTATCTAAATATTTTTCACGTTTTTCTTCACTTAAATTTTTATCTTTTAATAAGTCTACATAAGTTATTATTGATGTCAAAGGAGTTTTTAAATCGTGACTTACATTTGATATAAGTTCTGTCTTCATCTTTTGACTTTTAACTTCTTCATCTACTGCTTTTTTAAAACCTTTTTGTATGTTTCCTATTTCATCTTTTAATACATTAAAAGTACCTAAATCGTCATCTGTATTAACATCCAAGTTTCCATTACTTATTTCATTAGTTACCTTTAATAAATTTGTATAATCATTTGTAATTTTATTGTATTGTTTTTTTATTATTACAAACAATACTACACTGTAAGCCGTTGCAACTAATATACCAAAGAACCACATACTACACATTAAAGTTATAATCATAAAATTTATACATACTATAGTTATGATTTTTTTATTATCTTTTTTGTTGAGTTGTATATTGGTACACCATTTAAATATTATTTGTATTTTATTTAGTATATACGCAAAAGTTTTATAAACTAAACATTTTTCTTTTATATAAGTTTTAAGTCCACTTTTGTATATATATTTTAATATCATAATCCCTGCAAATACTACTGAAAATCCTACAAACCAATAAATAACATTTATTGAGTAAGTTAAAATATTTATAATATCTTTGCTAAATTGTAATTGTGCAAAGGTTAAGAGTTCTCCTTTTATAGATTTAATTATTAAAAGTTCTACACCTTGATATATGAAAGTAATACTTAAGGCTACCAATAATATTGCTATCTCTAAAGGTATATTCACTATTTTTCTAAATCCAACTAATTCTTTTATTTCTTTATACGGAATTAATACTCCTGCTAGTACTATAAATATCATTGCTATATTTGTATATACTCTAGATGCACTTGAATAAGCATAAATTTCTTCTTGATGCATGTAAGAAGTTATTCTATCAGATGTAGATATGTTTTTAGGCACTCCATATACAAACTTCATATTTGTTATAGGCTTAATATCAAATCCATCTTGTAGATATCCTCTATTTAAAGGATTTTCTCTTTGTATACTTTGTATCAAATTTAATACATATTCTTTATTTGCACCATATATTTTTTCTATATTTACATTACCTTTGTCATCATAGTCTAATACCATATAAAAACTATATTTTTCTTTTAGTCCACTCATCGTTTCACTAGAAATTTCTTTACTTGCTAAAGCATCTATTTTTCCTTTTGTTACTTGTTTTACTTCATTATTTTTTTTATTTACAGCATAATATTCTAAATTTTTAAAATTATAATTTAAATATTTATCAAAAGTATATATATCATCATCTAAATTTTCTAACTCATGCTTATAATCAGTAAATTGCTCATTAGTTTCTTTTGGAAGAGTCGATTCCAATATTACATCTGATGGTCTTAATTTTTTATCACCATCTTGTTCATACATTTTATAATATAAAGAATAATTTATTTTATTAATGTCACTTAAAAAATTATCTTCTTCTTCAAAGATATTATATCCAAATTTTTCGCTATTCTTTTGTATTTTAGGATATGATAAACACATTCCTATAGATGCTATTAATATTATCGCTAGTACTACTATATTTATTATGTAATTATTGCTTTTCAATTTTGTATCCAACACCCCACACCACCTTTAAATATTTAGGATTTTTAGGGTTCACTTCTATCTTTTCTCTTATATTTCTTACATGAACCATTATTGTATCCGTGTTTACTGCTCTTTCTTTCCAAACTCTTTCATATATTTCATCTGCACAAAATACTCTTCCTGGATTTTGCATAAGTAAATTTAATATTTTAAACTCTATTGGAGTAGTTTTTATTATAGTCCCATCTACACTTACTTCTTTAGTATTTATATCTAATTCTAATCCGCCTATAGTAAATGAATTTTTGTTTTCATCGCTTTTTTTAACCATATTTAAAAACTTACTATATCTTCTAAGTTGTGAATTTACTCTTGCTAAAAGCTCAAAAGGCTTAAATGGTTTACTTACATAATCGTCAGCCCCAATATTAAGCCCTGTTATTTTGTCTATTTCCTCTGACTTAGCTGACAGCATTATTATTGGAAAATCATAATTTTCTCTAACTTTCATAGTAAAAGTTATTCCATCCATCTTTGGCATCATTATATCTACTATTGCTAAATGTATATTTTCTTTTTCTAAAATTTCTAGCCCTTCAACACCGTTGTTACCAATAAAAACTTTATATCCTTGATTTAACAAGTATGCTTCTATTGCTATTGCTATATCCTGTTCATCTTCTACTACTAAAATATTATATTTGTTCATTTTCTCCCCCATTTTATTACATTTTTTCATAATTATATAATATCATAGGTTACTTTTTTATTATCAAGTTTCATACCTCCTTTATTTAGATTTTCTATATTTATATAATAAATTTAATTTTTAAAGATATATTGTATATAAATCTAAAGAGTTTCTAAAGAATTCAAAAAAAAAATATTACTAGAGTTTTTATTTCTAGTAATATTTTTATTCATATTATATTTTAACAAATCTATATGTTTTTTTATTAAGATTAGTTTTTAAATATGTTTACTAACTTATTAAATGCATCCTCACTAACATTTCCTCCAACTTGAGTTATCTTTTTAGTATTTTTAGATGATAGCGCACTTTCTTGTGTATTATCTAATTGATTTCCTACTATAACAATTGGAGAATCTTCTTTAGCTGCTAATACACCCACTGATAAAGCATCTATTAAATCGCTTTGATTTTTCATTCCATCTTTTGCAACAAATATATTATTTAATTCTTTATTTGTATAGAAAGTTTTTAAAATAACTAAATTTGTTTCACTTCTGTTTTCTCCACCTAATCTTTTTGCATTAGGTAACTTATTTTCGACTTCATTTGAAACAGCACCTTCTTTTCCTATAACATAAGAAGCTTTGATATTCTTACTTTTTATAAAAATGTCAGATACTTTTATTCCTTCATTCGGTGAAGATAATACTATTGGCATATTTTTATTAGCTGCAATTGGTGCTATTGAAACTGCATCAGGTAATCCAGTTACTCCATTTACTACTGCTATCTCAGATATATCTCCTAAATTTTTAGCTAGTTCTAATGAAGTTTCATATCTAGTTTCTCCACTTATTCTATCTACATTAATATTCATAGATTTTAATTGTGATACTATATTGTCTGATACCACACTACTTCCACCTATAACATAAACATTTTTAGCTTTTAATCTGCTTATTTCTTTTTTAGTTTCATCATTTAATTTATTTGACTCTGTTAAAAGTATTGGAGCATTTTTTGACTTTGCAAAAGGAGTTGCTGAAATAGCATCTGCCATAGCACTTGAATTTACAATCACTACATTATCAGAATTATTCCATCCTCTGTTGCTTATTTTTACTGCAGTTGAATATCTTGTATCCCCTATAAGCTTATTTTCAGTTAAAGGAGGGTTTAATTTTAACAATAATTGTGGTAAAAGAGTACAATATTTTTTTATTGTATTTTTACCATGATCTCCCCATTTATTTTCAATAAATGTCAAGTCATCTCTTTGTGGGTTATGCATTACTTCACCAGATTCAGTTTCATAAGCTCCAGAACTTCCATCCTCTGGGTGTTTTTGATCATCTAATACTTCCCAGTTTGCAGCTTCAAAGTATAAGTATGGTACAAAATTTTTAAAACTAGCATGATCACTCCAGTTTCCTGTTGAAGGTGATGGATAATCATAATTTAATTTTGTATCATTTAAGTGCATATCTAAATTTAAATCTTTTGCTATTTCCATAGCTTGTTGTACTGGCCATGTGTTTTCTACTTTATCAGTAACTTCATTATAATTTCCACTATACATATAGCTAAATGTTCCGGCTAAAATAGAATCCATATTCACCATATAAAGTGTATTATTTTTCTCTTCTTGTGTCATTTTTTCTACATAAGCCTTAGAACCATTAAGGCCTCCTTCTTCAGATCCAAAGAATACAAATTTAATTGTATAAGGAGTTTTTACATTAATCATTCTTATCGCTGTTTCTAAATTTACAACAGTACCAGAACCATTATCATCTACTCCTGCAGTTCCTACACTATCATAGTGAGCACCAACTACAACTTCTTTGTTAGAATCACCTGGCTTTGTTACAACAACATTTTGGCTGTTTCGTTTTTCCCCAGTTTTTGTAGTAAACTCAAATGGTTGAATACTAACTTCATATCCAGCCGCTTCAAGTTTTTCTTTTATGTAATTAGATGCTTCAAGTTCTACTTTACTTCCTGGTGTTCTCTGTCTAAGATTTTTATCAATATGCTTTAAAGTATCGTATGCATATTCACCATAATCCCCTAATTTTTCTTCTGCAAATACTGTCATTTTACTTGGAAATAAATTAAATGCTATTAGTAAAGCTACTAACATTGAAAATAATTTCTTTTTCATACTAATCCTCCTATTGTAATTTTTTATATTAATATATTTTTTTATTGAGATAAGTTAGTTGCTTCCTCAACTAGTTTTTGTATTTTGTTTCCTTTTTTTAATGAATCTAAAATTTCATTAGTTTTTTTAACTAAAGAATAATCATCTGATTTTTTAGTTGCTATTGCAGACTTATCATCTTTAGATTCGCCTAAATCTATATTTGAATAAACTATATCTGGATATTCTTTTAAATAACCAGTAACTGCATATTTACTAACTACAACTGCATCGATATTTGAATTTTTAAGTTCTAATACTACATCTGGTATTTTTGAAAGAGCCTTTATATTTGTAGCTTCTATAACATCCTTTGCAAATCCTTCTTGAGTTGAAGCTTTTTGAACTCCTATTCTAAGATTTTTTAAACTTTCTACAGTTTTATATTTTTCTAAATCATCTTTTTTAACTAAAACAACATTTTCTCCGTTATAATAAACATCTGTAAAGTTTACACTCTTTTTTCTTTCCTCTGTTGGGTTCATTCCTGCAACTATCATATCTATATTTTGAGATTTTAATGCTGGCAATAATCCATCAAATTTCATGTCTTTTATTTCTAAATCTACACCTATCTCCTTGGCAATCTCTTTTGCCATTTCCATTTCAAATCCTACAATGGTATCTTTTCCATCTATTTTTTTGTGGAATTCATATGGTGGGTAGTCTGCACTTGTACCTATTATTAGTTTACCTTTTTGTTTTATTTCTTCTAACTGACTACTTTCATCTTTTGAAGAACACCCTACTAAACTTAAACTTAAAACTCCTACTAAAATTCCTAATGCTGCTTTTTTCATAATATTACCTCCTATTTGTTATTGATTATTATTTGATAATACAATTTTAGTTGTATCCCACTTCCCAAGACCTAGCTTATTTAGATATAAAAAAAGCCCCTTAGCCTAAAGGCTAAGAGACGAATTTATCCGTGGTACCACTCTTATTGATAAGCAACAATAATTATAGCTACACGAATTAAACAAAAATAATATATTTCTGTATTAAAAAAGTCCCTTGGCTATAAAGCCAAGAGACGAAAATTTCCGCGTTACCACTCTTA
This sequence comes from Romboutsia sedimentorum, assembly GCF_030131845.1. GTDB lineage: Bacteria > Bacillota > Clostridia > Peptostreptococcales > Peptostreptococcaceae > Romboutsia_D > Romboutsia_D sedimentorum. The sequence goes on from NZ_JASKYM010000001.1 coordinate 555,898, forward strand.
TTGATAAGTATACTTATCCTCTCAATCTCTTAAGGCGAGAACACCTATTGCCATACTATTATTTCAAGCAATCTCCTCCAAAGCTCTCTTCTCAATAAACTTCATTATTAGGCTCACACCAACCCCAACTCGCTGAAATTCCATTTAGTGTTACTCTCTTTTTCTTAGGATTTATTGTAATTATTTGTTAATTAATATAATTATAATTGATTTGCAAAAATTGTCAACTATTTTATATACAGTATATTAATTTTAATTTATTTTATATAATTATCCGTATACTCATACTAAAAACACCCTACAATATAAAGAGATATTTTTTAGTAGATTCTTTACATGGTGTGTTATAAATTAATATTTTTTATAATTTCATTTAATTTTTTTACATATTTTTTAGATATAAATATATTTTTTTTTACATAATCTATATTTTTAACATTCTCTTAACATAATTTATCAAATTTTCTGTTATTATGTTATTGTATGCAAAAAAACAAAATAAAATATACATAATAAAATCATTTTATTCTTAGGAGGCGTCAATATTGTCTATATTTATAAGCCTTATTGGAGGGCTTGGACTTTTTCTTTATGGTATGAACCTAATGGGAGAAGGACTTCAAAAATCAACAGGACCTAAACTCGAGAAAGCTATAGAACTTTTAACTAGCAATGTAGTTATGGGTGTTTTAGTAGGTGCTATTGTTACAGGTATTATACAAAGTAGTGGTGCTACAACTGTAATGGTTGTTGGATTTGTTAATGCTGGAATAATGACATTATTCCAAGCAATCGGAGTTATAATGGGTGCAAATATTGGTACTACTGTAACAGCTCAGTTAGTATCATTTGATGCTAGTATATTATCATCAATAGCACTTGGAGTAGGTATTGTTTTATACATGATTGGTTCAAAATCTAAACCAAACCTTAAAAATATATCGGAAATACTTATAGGATTCGCTATTTTATTTATAGGTATGGAATTTATGAAAGATGCTGTTGCCCCATTATCTGAATATGAAGGTTTTAGAAATATATTAACAGGACTTGCAGACCATCCATTACTGGCTTTACTTGCTGGATTTGCGATGACTACTTGTCTACAAAGTTCAAGCGCGTCTATGGGTATATTAATAGCTTTATCGTCTCAAGGTTTAATACCTTTAGCTGGAGCACTACCTATATTATATGGAGATAACATTGGTAGTTGTACTACATCACTTATCTCAAGTTTTGGTGCAAATAAAAATGCTAAAAGAGCAGCATTAATGCATTTATGCTTTAATGTAATTGGTACTATGTTATTTATGCTTATACTTAACAAGCCTATTACTATGATAGTTACACATTTAGATCCAACAGACACAGCTAGACAAATAGCAAACTCTCATTCATTATTTAACTTAGCAAATGTATGTATCTTATTACCATTTTCTAAATATATAGTTAAGTTAGCTCTATTCCTTATACCGGATAAAAATGATGAAGATGAATATGATAGCCGTATAACTAAATATCTAGATGAGAGAATGTTAGAAACTCCATCTATAGCTTTTGGTAATACAATAAGAGAAACTCTTAGAATGGGAAATAAAGCTAAAAAAAGTTTTACTTGTTCTATGAATGCTTTACTTGAAAAATCTGAAGAAGATGCAAATGAAACATTTGAAAAAGAAAAAATATTAGACCAGCAACAAAAAAAGGTATTAGATTATTTAATTAAATTATCTAATAAAACTTTAGATGATAAAATGAGATTTTCTCTAGATTTATTATTCCACACAGTAAATGATATAGAAAGAGTTGGAGATTTATCTGAAAACATAGCAGAATTAGCTCAATTATCTATTAAAACTAAAGCTGTCGTTTCAGATAATGCTACATCTGAAGTAGTTGATATGTATGAAAAAGTTTTAAAAGCATATACATTATCTCTTGATGCAATGAAACAAAATAATATTGCTCTTGCAAAAGATGTTTTAAAAATAGAAGATGAAGTAAATGCTTTAGACAAACTATACAGAAGCAATCACATGAACAGATTAAACAAACATTCATGTAGTATAGATTCAGGTATAATCTACTTAGATTTATTAACTAATCTTGAAAGAATATCTGACCACTCTGCTAGTATAGCTAAAAGAGTTTTAAAAGTTAATCAAGCACTTTAATATACAAAAAGAGCCTAGGAAACTAGGCTCTTTTAATTAATCTTCTTGCTTAGTCTTTGCTATAACTATTTCTCTTATACAAACATCTTGTGGTTGATTATATGCAAAGTCTATACAACTAGCTATTTGTTGTGGGTCTAATCCACTTTCAATACTTTTTTTCCACTCATTATAATTAGATTTTATGTTTTCATCACTTGTATGAGATAATAGTGGTGTTTCTACTACTCCAGGAGCTATAGTTATGACTCTAACATTGCTACTTGCTACTTCTTTTCTTATATTTTCAGTTATTGCATGAACTGCAAATTTTGTACCACAATATACTGCATGATTGTCAAAAGTTTTTCTTCCAGCTATAGAACTTATATTTATTATAGTTCCTTCATTTCTACTTACCATATCTTTTAAAACGATGTTAGTTCCTGTTAATATTCCTTTTATATTAACATCTATCATATCATTCCATTCATTAAAGCTTTGTTCTTTTGGGTCACCTAATAACATTATTCCTGCACAATTTATTAAACAATCAACCTTACCAAATTTAGATTCAGCTTCTTTTATAGCTTCTTGCATCTTTTCTAAATCTGTAACATCAACTGATTTACATAATGAATTTTGAAGTTCTAATTCTTCCATTTTATCTAATCTTCTAGATAATAATAATACAGGATGATTATTTTTAGAAAACTGTTTTGCTATTGTTTTTCCTATTCCTGAACTTGCTCCTGTTATAACTACTAATTTTTTCATAATTACCCTCCATTTATTAAAATGATTTTTATGGTATAATTATATCTAAACTAATGTTTTATTTTAAGTACGCACATAATAGTTACATAGTGAAATGAAAGTAACTATTGTATAATTTCAGTAGTTTTAATTTAGCTTTATGGAGGAATTTTATGAAAAAATGTAGTTTGACTTGTGAAATGGAAATTACTTTAAATGTTATAGGTGGCAAATGGAAGCCACTTATACTTTATTTTTTAATAGAAAATGGAACTAAAAGATTTGGAGAAATAAAATCTTTTATAAATCATACATCACACAAAACTTTAACTAATCAACTAAGAGAATTAGAACAAGATAATCTTATATCTAGAACTGTATATCCAACTGTACCCCCTAAAGTTGAATACAGTATGACACAAAAGGGTATGAGCTTATATCCTATATTAGAAGCTATGTGTGAGTGGGGAGAAAACAATCTTGATGATAAGTATGAACTTATAAACCCTCAATGCGTATAGTTAGTATTGTCTAAACACAAAAGGAAGTATTTCACAATGATTAATTTCATTTTAAAATACTTCCTTTTTTTAATTTTAATAAGCCTCTTGTTTTTGTGTAAACTCACTATAAACTAATTCTTTATGCACATACTTACTAGTGCAAGACGTTAATAATCCCCCGTACTCTACTAAAAACTCTACCTTATCCCCAACTTCATAGGACTGTTTACAATCACTTACATTAAGTATCATATGATCAGAACTTGCACCTAATATCTCAATATCACTATCTATTGGCACTATCCCTTCAATATCTATATCTTGTTTACCAATTGCTACTATTGCTCTTTTTAAAATACCTTTATCTTCATACTTAGGTACATTACCAAATGCATCCATTCCTATTTCACCAATTGGTAATGATGGTTTTTCTTTTATTTCTACAACTTCACAAATCATCTTGAATGTATCTTGATAAGTATTTTCTATAACTTTACCATAAGCGGTTTCACGACCGAGGATTACTGCCTCTCCTAATCTTAGATTAGTTATACCTTTTGGCATTTTGAGATTTTGCAATAAATCTATAGAACTAGAATTACCACCTGATACAAATTCTAAAGTTATATTGTATTTATTTTCAATTGCTTTAGCTAAACTTGCTAATCTACCTAAGTTTTTCTCTGAAGGTATTATAGCTCCATAGCAAGTTAGGTTAGTTGCTATTCCAAATAATTTTATATTTTCTAGTTTTAAAACTTCTTCTACTGCACTAAATAGTTCTTCTTCTTTAAAATAACCTTCTCTTAAATCACCTAAATCAAACATTAAAACTATTTTGTGAACCTTGTTTTGTTTTTTGCTTTCTTCATTTAATTTATATATAGTTTTAAGTTCTGAATTAAAACTAACATCTACATATTTTACTACATCAGCTATTTCACTAAGCATCGGTATTCTAAGTAAAACTTTAGGTATATTTATATTTTGTAAATTTTTTATATTTTCAACTCTAGAGTCAGCTAAATAATCTACTTTATCACCACTTATTTTCTCAACTACCTCTGGTATTGCACAATATGATTTAGTTACCATTATCATATCTATATTATGAGATTTACATATCTGACTAAGTGTATCTACATTGTGCTTTAATTTAGAAATATTTATTTCTAACCTTGGATACATTTAACATCCTCCTTGAGATTTAAACTTTTCAACATAAGTTTTAGAGATGCCTCTTCATATTTTTTAGATAAAACCCCTAAGGATGCCATTATATAATCATTATCTACTAATATTTCTGCTTTTGCTTTTGGAAATAGTACTTCATTATTTCTGTTGTACTCACAAATATACTTCATTATTTCAACTCGTTGAGGTAAACGTGTAAGTGCTCCACCCGTTCCAACTATATACTTTACTTCAGTTAAATCTTTTCCTTCTGCTATCTTACTTTTACCGCTTGCTCCATATACATTTCTTATTATTCCAGCATGCCTTTTTGTAGCTCGGATTACAGCTTCTTTAGTTAATCGCTCTACAAATTTCATCTGGTCTGAAGTTTTTGGAATAGGTAAATAGTTATTCATAATTTCTTCTATATCAATACCATCTAAATCTTTTTGTAATTCTTCTTTTCCTATTAGATTAACTATATTTTTCATATTTACATAAACACCTAAATCGCCTTCTACACTTCTTTTAGCAACTGGTTCTGGATTTACTAATATTCTACTAACACCTTCGCTACCTTCAGTTACAGAATGAAGGTCAGTTGTAGCGCCTCCTACATCTATAACAATCAAGTCTCCAATATGGCTTTTTAAAAGCTTTGCAGATTCCATTACAGCGCCTGGGGTTGGCGTTATATGCTCGTTAACTAATTCTTTAACATGTTCCATTCCTGGAGCGTTTGTTATATGTTCTTCAAATACATTTTGTATTACTTGTCTTGTTGGTTCTATATTTAATAAATCTATTTTAGGATATACATTATCAACTATATAAAGTTTATAATTTGTTTCTTCAAATATTAATTTAATTTCTTCTTTATTTTCAATATTTCCTGCATATATTACAGGAACTCCAAGATTAAGTCCTGCAATAAGTTCCGCATTATAAAGAGCAGTGTCTCGCTCTCCATAATCTACTCCCCCTGCTATTAATATAATGTTTGGTTTTATTTCTTTTATTTCTTTTATATCAGTTCTTCTTATTTTCCCTGCTGTTACCTTATGAATTACGGCTCCTGCTCCTAATGCTGCTTCTTTAGCTGCTTTGGCAGTCATATCATAAACTAAACCATGAACTGTCATTTTAAGCCCACCAGCTGCACTAGATGTAGCAAACATATCTTCATATTCTATACTTTCTACGCCTAAGCTTTTAGATAAGTCTTTTATTGCTCCGTTAAGCCCGTTTCTCACATCTCCGCCTTCAAATACAGTTGTTGGTGCTTGCCCTTGCCCAATAAACTCTGGATTATCTGTATGTATGCCTGAGAAGGCATTTACAACTGTTGTTGTAGAGCCTATCTCAGCAACTAATACATCTATTTTCATTATTTACTTTCTAACTCTCTTCTTTTTTCAACTAAGAAAGTGGCAACGTTTACCCCTCTGTCACTTCTACCAAATCCAGCATCCATTCCATTTTCAACTGCTATCTCAGGCGTAACTTGTGTTCCTCCAGCGGCTAATATAACTTTATCTCTTATTCCTTTTTCTATACAATATTCATGCATTTTTTTCATGTTTTTATAATGTATATCATCATGACTTATTATAGTTGAAGCAAGTATTGCATCTGCATTTAATTCTATTGCTGCATTTACTAATTTTTCAACTGGTACTGAAGTTCCAAGGTAATGACACTCTATGCCATATTTTTCTATACCACCATGTTTTATATCTATTACTTCTCTAAGCCCAACAGAGTGCTCATCTTCGCCTACTGTTGCACAAACTATTTTTAATGGTTTAGCTTCTATTTCAGCTCTTATTTCATCATCTGTCATAATCTTTTGTTCCTCTGGTATTACTAAATCATTTATATCTATACTAAATCCAACTTTTCCTTTTATCTCTATTCTAGTACCTTCAGCACTGTGCATTACTTCTCTACTTATTACTTCTGGATCTTCTAAGTTCATTTTTTTAGCAAATTCAAGCGCTGCAAACTCTGCAGTTCTTTTGTCTGTTGGCAACATCATAGTAAGCATAACTGTTCCATCAGCACACCATTCCATTTCAGGTTTTATCTTTGTAGAATTTCTAAATTCTTCATTTTCTTTAAGTCTTACATTTACGTTATCCATATCATCTAATTCATCTATATATATTATTTTATCTGGATTTTCAAATGTACATCCATCTATTAATTTAGAAGGATCCATTGCACAAGTTCCATCATATTGAGCTACATTGTTGTATCCAAAGTGAGCAGTTACTGGAGCTAAATAATCTTCATCTCTTTCATAAACACTTCCTGCTCCTACACCTTCTTTAATTTTTCTACTTATTCCATCACCATTTCTCTCTGGATAGTTTCCTGAGTCAACAAAGAACCCTTGTTCAACTGCTTCAAAATATCCACCAACTTCTAACATTTCCTCCATATATAATACTGCTCTTTCTTTTAATTCTCTACTTTGTTCTCTTAAAGCACCAGTTTGCTTAAGTTCTATCATATCCATTAAGCCGTCCATACCAACTAGCGCTTGTTTAGCAGTGTCACAAGCTTCTATGTTATACATATGCCAAGGAACGTTTCTTCCTTCATCTGGAGTTATTGTAGACTGTATATCAGCTCTTGTTAAAACGGATGTTAATAAGTTAAGAACATGAGTAACTGTTGCTTCTCTAGTTGATGAATCCATATACTTAGTATTCATTTGAGCTCTCATCTTGTAATCAGAGAATAATTCTCTTAGTGCTACTGCATAAGGTAAATCTAGAGTTAAACATGGAGCTGGTGGTGCAGTTGGAGGTACTGTTGATAAGCATATGTTATCACTTTTAATACCTACTTTTTCAGAAAATACTGAGTTTAAGGCATGTTGTACCATTAACTCTGGCATAACCTTCCAAGCTTCTCTTGCAGTTGCATTAGCATTATGAGCTCCATCTATTTGAGCCATATTAGCAAAAGCCATTATATTTTTAGCTTCACAAGCGTCAACAAATGATCTTATCATATTTATATTTCTATAAAGTACGTTATATTGTGGATCTTGATGAGCTCCATTTATTCCTTCTTCAGCAAACATTACAGCAACTTCAGGTCCTGCAACCCCACTTACATAAGAATGGTAATTTATTGGTCTCCCCACTTCTTCTTCTATAAAATCAAGAGCTTTTCTTTGTGCTCTTACTTGTTTTCTAGTTATTGGAACTCCACCTATACCTTGTGGTGTACCTTCTATAAGTCCATCAAAGTGAGATTGACCAGCTGTTCTTATAACCATTATATGATCTGCTCCATGATGAGCTGCCATTCTCATTCTTCTTATATCATCTTCAAATCTTCCAGAAGCTATTTCAGTAGTTATAACCGCTTTAGGTTGTGGGTCTATATTATTAAAATATTTTGCTGATGGAAGTGCTACACTCTCAGTTAAAGGAGCTGAACAATCTTTGTATTTAAAAGGTCCCATTACTAAATCTTTATCATTTTCTCTCCAAGTCCAGCCTTTTCTCTTTGGTCTGTAATTTTCTAAATCCTTAAGTATATATTCTATATCTAATTTTTTATTTTCTTTTAGCATGATGCACCCTCCTTAGCAAATAAATTAACTACTTCATCCCAACATTTTCCATTCACTAACATTAAACCAGCTTCACGCACATCTATATTTTTGCTTTTAGATAACTTATAAACAACATGGCCTGCACCTTTACTTATAAGATTGTTTTCCATAACTCCAGTTAATATTTCTTTAGCTTCAAGAGATGAAAATCCCATTCTTAAAAGAACTGATCTTTCTATTGATGGAGTAGTATTTTTCTTTCCTAATTCCAACATCGGGTCAATTAGTTCTCCCGCTAACGCCCAAAATCTTGCTTTTAATTCTTCGTCACTCAAATTTGCTAAATGAGCTCTTCTATCTTGAAAATCATCTAATCTCTTTTTCATGCTAATCCCCCTATTTATACTTTTTTATTTAGGTTTACTTATTATAAATATTTAACAAGACTTTATTGAAAGTATTTCCTCTGCTATATTTTTTACAAATTCTTCACTGCATTTGGCATCTTTAGCTAAGAATTTTATATCTTTTTCACTTAAAGAAGAAATATTGTTGTTTTCTATAGCATTTTTTATATAAGATTTTCTTATTTTTTCCATGTTTATATCATTAATTTTCATCAAATTTGGATGAGATGGTAATATTAAATTTACACCACAAATTTCATCTTGTGGATTTCCAAATTTAATTTCTACTCCATTCTCACGAGCAAATGTAAGTTGTGGATTTATATGTTTTCCAGCACCTGTATACTCTGTTTCTTGAACTAATACAACTTGGTCTTCATCTAACTCTTGTGCTAAACTAAATGCAGCCGTTAAAGAAGTATTTCCAGCTGGACCTCTCTCTAACCCTTCAAGTTGAGCAAGAAGTTCTGTCATATAAAAAACTTCACCTTGATTTACAGTTACATATCTATCCATATATCTAAGTGGTCTTGCTGCAGATCTTGGTACATCTGATCGGTCTGGCCAAGTAGTAAATGGTATTCCAAATCCGGTATGACCTGTAGTAAATGATTTCTTATTAAAATGATTGTCACTTGCCATATGTAGTCCTTTTAAATTTACACTCGCACTAACTATCTTAGTATCACTTGCACCAGCTTTTATAAGCCCCCTAGCTGTTCCTGTTAAGTTTCCACCACCTGCATTAGTGCAAACTACTATATCTGGGTCTTTTCCTAATCTTTCTCTGCACTGCATAGCTATTTCATAACCTAGAGTTTCAACTCCTGCTATTCCAAATGGAGAATATAGTGATGCATTAAAATATCCAGTTTCTTCTAGCATTAATAAAAATGTATAAAATAACTCTGGTCCTACTGTTAATTGAACAACTTCTGCACCATAAGCTTCACATTTTCTTGCTTTTTCTATTATCTCAGGTTGACCAATGCCTCTGCTATCATAACACTCTTGAACTATTATACATTTAAGACCTTGCATAGCAGCTTGTGATGCTACTGCTGCCCCGTAGTTTCCACTAGTTGCTGCTATTACTCCTTTATATCCCATTTTTTTAGCATGATATACAGCAGTTGCAGCACGTCTTGCTTTAAAACTACCAGATGCATTTGCTGCTTCATCCTTTATAAATATTCTTGCTCCTTTTCCTTTTGGTGCAACTTTTCTAGCTAATGCAGTTATATTTTTAAGTTCTATTATAGGTGTATTACCTACTGCAAAATTTGATTGAATCTTTTCTATTTCGTCTAAAGAGTATCCCGTTTCTCTCATCATTTTTTCATATTCAAAAGATACTCCATCATTTTCAAAAAGTGAATAATCTATTCCTATAGCGTTTTTCATTATTTCATTTTTTCTATTCATTACAGCTTGGTAGCTATTGTCCTTAATCATTTAATTCACCCCCAAATAGAATATCTCTTGCTTGAAGTCCTATTTGAAGTAACTCTGGTATACATTTACCATAATCATGAGTATAGTAAGGATTTACGTTTACTAAATTTCCTTCTACACATCTTCCTGTAATAGTTTTTACTTTAACTAAATCAGAAATATTTGCATCTCTATCTATAAATCCCTTAACCCATGTTTCTAGAGGATGTAACTTTGTATCCTCCGGAACCTGAGGTGCCCTTTGGCTTGAGTCAAGCACAGTATTATGGATTATCACCCAATCTCCACGTCTAGCATCCATTCTAATCAATCTCCTTTATATTAATTAAGCTAACTAAGACTTTAATTTTACCTATTTTTCATAAATTGCTTAATTAGCTTAAACTTTTGATTATATTTTTATTTTTTAAGCTTTTGCACTTTCTTTTAATAAAACTAACTCACGAACATCCCCCATCATAGCTCTAGGAACTGGTATATCAAGCATAGTCTTAAGCCCTGGAATTGCATTTATAACATGAGGTATAGAGTTTACACACATTGCTATAGTTCCTATTCCACCTGGTATTTCTGGAGTTATTTGTAAATCTATATTTGGTACTCCTTTTATACTTACATAATCTCCTGTTGATAAACCTTCTAATTGAGGTAGTATTTGTTGTGGATGTTCCATTTCTATTTTCATAACTCCATCAACATACCCATATCCACATTGCTTGCATCCTGCTACATTTCCAGCTTGGACCTCTGCATACTCACTTTTTCTATATACATTACTCATTATTGGTTCTCTAGTTTGGTCTATTTTTTCTAAATTCCATCCTATACCTTCAGTTATCATATTTATAGATTCTGGGAATCCTACATGACCTGCTATTGATCCATTTTCTACACCCTTTTTAAATGCTTCTTTAGTAGCACCAACACCTTGTTCTACCATAACTGCTGTTCCAAATGGTGATAGATCGTTAACTCTAGCTGCTTTTATGTAATCTACTTCTTCACAAGTTCCACTTAATGCAAGTATTAATAAATCAAGTACAAATCCTGGATTTATACCTGTCCCTAAAACTGACACCCCATTTGCTTTAGCTATTTCATCTAATTTTTTAGCTAATTTTGGTTCTTGAGCTTTTGGATATGCCATCTCTTCTGCTGTTGATATAACATTTATTTTCTTTTCTAATATAAGCTTTATTTTATCAAATGCACCTTTTGTAAAAGAGTCTGTAGCTAACAAAACAACATCTGCACATTCATCAGTAAATACTACATCTGCATCAGATTTTATTATAACTTCACGTCTTTCTTCTTTTTCACATCCTAATACATCATAAATACTTTTGTTTACTCTATCTGGATGCATATCACATACTCCAACTATTTCTATTCCTTTTTTCTTAAGAAGCATTTTAGCCATTCCACTTCCCATAGCTCCAAATCCCCAAATACCAACTCTAACATTTCTCATCTTTAAATTCCCCCTTATTATTTTTCCTATCTTTTATTAAAGCAATTCTTGTGCCATTATTTAGTAATTTTAATTTACAAAGTATTTTTAATTTTGATATTGTTTTATATTTAGTTTCAAACCTTATAAAATGAATCAATTATCAAATTTTTCTGACATTAATATTTTTTTCAATTTTATATAATTTAAAATAATTTCAAATCTTAGAATTTATTTAAATATAAAAAAAGAGCATTAAATTTTGCACATATGCAAGATTTTTTGCTCTTTTTTGTTATTTCCTCGTTATATTATATTTTTTCATTTTATATTGTAAGTTTTGTCTACAAAGTCCTAAGATGGCTGCAGCCTTAGTTACATTTTCATTGGCTTTATTTAATGCTTCATTAATATATCTTTCTTCAATATCTGCAACAACCCAGTCTAGAGGTCTAGCATCTATATCTACAACATACATATTCTCAGCCACATTAGTTTTGTATTCATTTATATTTATCATATCTTCAGTTAAAATTTCTTCATCATCCATCATGCTCATACTAGAATATATAGTATTTTCTAGTTCTCTAACATTACCTTGCCAATAATGATTTCTAAGTTTTTTAATCCCCATATCACATATAGATTTTATACTTTTACTTAGTTTCTTATTGTATTTTTCTATAAATTTGTTCGAAAGCAATATTATGTCATTCCCTCTTTCTCTAAGAGGTGGTATTTGTATATAAATTACATTCAATCTATAATACAAGTCTTTTCTAATTTTACCTTCGCTTAATATATCAATTGGATTTTCATTAGTTGTAGCTATAACTCTAACATCAACATATATATCTTTAGTTCCTCCAACACGCCTTACATATCCTTCTTGAAGCACTCTAAGTAACTTAGCTTGAAGTTGCAGTGGCATGGAGTTTATTTCATCTAATAATAAAGTTCCTTTATTAGCTTGTTCAAATAATCCTGGTCTATCAACTGCACCTGTAAATCCACCTTTTACCGTTCCAAATAATATTCCTTCTAATAAGCTTTCTGGAAGTGCTGCACAATTTTGTGCTATAAAGGGTTGGTCACACCTTTTACTGTCATAATGAATAGACTGACTTATTAGTTCTTTACCCGTTCCAGTTTCGCCATATATTAAAACTGTAGCATCACTCTTTGATGCTTTTTTCGATATTTTAATAGACTTTTGAATAGATTCACTTTCTCCAATTATATCATCAAAATTGTATCCTAATTTTTCAGGGTTATTTGATTTATTAAATTTAGATTCTTTAAGTTTTAAAATTTGTTCTGATAACATCTGAATTTGAGTCATATTCTTTGATACTTCTAAAGCGCCAATAAGTTTCTCTCCTACTACTATAGGTACTGTATTATTTATAGTAGTTATTTCCTTGCCATCTTTATTTAAATATTTTTGTACATTATCTTTTATATCTTTTTTATTTTTTAAAACTTTAAGTAAAGTGCTATTTTTTATTTCCATACTTTGCAATACGTCTACAAATGGTTTGTTTAATACATCCTTTTTATCCATTTGCTCTAATTTTGCCATAGAATTGTTATATATGATTGTATTGCCATCTTTGTCTATAAAGTGTATTCCCTCATCGATACTTTCGATTATTTTTTCAATCACTTCACTATATATTTCTTCTTTCAAAAATAATCCCTCCCTATGTTTAAAACAGCTTTATTTTTTATAACTGGGACCTAATAAAAAAGCATTATTATATTACTAATTTCACATAAAATATAATTATCCTTTTTATTAATATTTTTTTATTAAAATGAATTATATTTATATTTTTTTGCAAACTAGTATAAAGCAAATATAAAAAAATTTATATTTATAATCTTATTAATACAATAATTTGGTATAATTTAAGTTGTAAACTATATTCAACCAATAAGGATGTCTGACTATGAAAAAAAAACGTACACAATTTATTGCTTTAGTTATTTTTATTTTAATTTTTACTTATGTAATAGTTTCGATTAAAAATATGAACATTGTTATTCCCGCACTTTTTAATATATCTGGATTAGTATTAATTATTATTACAGTAGCTCTTCATCATAAGATGATATTAAAACATAAAGAAGAATTAAAAAAAGCTAAAAAAATCGTTGAAGACACAAACATTGCTAAAAATAATTTTATAGCTAATATAAGTCATGAACTTAGAACACCTGTAACAGTTATAAGTTCTGCTAATCAACTTTTAAACGTTTTATTATCTAAAGAAGATATTACTAATGAACAAAGCATTACTAATAACTTAAATATAATAGCTCAAAATTCTAATAGATTACTTAGATTAACAAATAACATTATAGATATTGCAAAAATTGATTCAGGCTGCGTTGACTTAAAGCTTAAAACTGTCAATATAATTAATTTAATAGAAGATACTGTTTTATCTGTTGTTCCATATGCAAATTCTAAGAACTTAAATGTAGTTTTTGATACAAATATAGAAGAATTATTTATGTGTGTTGACTGTGAAAAAATCGAAAGATTAACACTTAACTTACTTTCTAATGCTATCAAATTTTCTGAGGATAATAAAGATGTATTTGCAACTATTTTAGCTGATGAAGATAATCTAAACTTTATTGTTCAAGATAATGGCATAGGCATAGATGATTTAAATTTATCTAAAATATTCGATAAATTTATGCAAATAGATAAAGGATTTACTAGACAAAATGAAGGAAGTGGAATTGGATTATCAGTGGTTAAGTATTTTGTTAAGTTACACGACGGAAATATTACTGTAGATTCGAAGTTGGGTGAGGGTACTTCATTTATAGTACAATTGCCAATTAAGACTAATCTTTGTGAGAATAATAACAAGGATATTCCATCTACTACTCGTAAAACTAATATAGAATTGTCAGATATTTTCAAATAAAAAAGCTTAGGGAATTCTAAGCTTTTTTATTTTATATATTTTTTAATAATAACTTATTGGTTTTGATTATCTCTTTTTATTTTTACAGGTTTCTTTTTTATGTTTATCTCTTTGTATTTTTTTAATAATGCTTCTCCCTTATGATTTAATATATCTACATAAGAACATAAATCTTGGACTTCTATAACTCCTATATCTTTGCCTTCTATTCCATCTAAATTACTTATCGCTCCAACTATATCTAAATTTCTTATCTTTTTCCTTTTTCCACAGTTTAAGTATATCCTAGTAATTTCACTATGTACTTTTTTAGGAACACTTTTAACTCTTTTGTCTTTTAAAAGCTTTTTTTGCATTTCTTCAAATTTAATTTTTCCATCTTTAGCTTTTTCTTCTCTTATATCGCTTAGTTCTTTTATTTCATATCCAATATAATCTTGTATTTCATTTATATATTTTTCATCTTTATTATTTACCATAGTTATGGCTTTTCCAAACTTATCTTTTCTTCCTGTTCTACCTATCCTGTGTATATAGTTTTCTTTATCTCTTGGAACGTCATAGTTTATTACTAAAGAAATATCATCTATATGAATCCCTCTAGATGCCACATCACTACTAACTAATACATTAAACTTAAATTCTTTAAAATCTTTTATTGCATATATACGTTTTTCTTGCGACATATCTCCATGAATTTCTTTTACTAAAAATTTATCTTTTTTCATTTGATTGTAAAGCTTGTTAACTCTTTCTCTTGTATTTAAAAATATCATAAGTGATTTTGGACTCTCAGAGTATATTAACTTTTTTAACATCTCATACTTATCTTTTTCTTCAATTTTTACATAGCTTTCATCTATTTGCTTTTTATTTATTTCTTCATGATTTTCTATCTCTACCATGCTTGGATTGTTCATATATTTTTGACTTACATATTGTATATCTTTATCTATTGTAGCTGAAAAAAGCCCTATTGTTTTTTTACTTGGTGAGTTTTCAAATATTATATCTATTTGTTCTATAAATCCTTTGTTTAACATTTTATCTGCTTCATCTATTATCAAATAATTTATATTTTGTATATTAATAGTTTTCCTTTGTATATGGTCTATTATTCTACCTGGCGTTGCTACTACTACATGCACTCTTTGCTTTAAACTTGATATTTGTTCTTTTATTGGTTGTCTTCCAAATATAGCACTACATCTTATTTTTTTTAATCGTCCTATATTAGATATTTCATCTTTAACTTGAAGAGCTAGCTCTCTAGTCGGTACTACTATAAGTGCTTGTATATTTGTATTCTCTATATCTATATTTTCACATATTGGAATTGCAAAACTTGCAGTTTTACCACTTCCTGTTTTTGACTTAACTATTGTATCTTCTTTATTTATAAGCTTTGGTATTACTTTTTCTTGTACCTTTGAAGGATTTTTATATTCTAGGTTGTTTAATGCTTTTATTATATTTTTATTTAATTTAAAATCAGTAAATTTATTGTTCATCTTTTGCTCCTTATTTTTTCATATGTAACTATTCATTATAGCATAAAAATATATTTAATATTATTTTAACAAGTTTGCTAGATTATTTATCATATAATCACTACATTTCTTTTCATATTATTTTTATTATCTATTTCAAATCCATATTTTATATATAACTTTCTTAAGTTTTTTTCACTTATTACGTTTTTATTTGCTAGCATTTTGCCTTCTATTGTTTTAATTTCTTTTAAATTATAATTTCTAATTTTTTTATTTATCTCACTTATAATATAATCTAATTTTTTAAGCAAAAGACCTCCGTAACCCTTGTTAGGTTTTATCGATGTAAAATCATTTATGTACAATACTGAATTTTCTTTTCTTTCATAATATGTACAATACATATACGTATAGTTTGTATCTCCCGTTATTATATTTATTTTTATTGGTATTCCAACATTTATCTCTTGTATATCTATAGTTATGACTATATAGACTATCTTGTTTTCTTTATTTTCTACATCAAATATAGTTATTATATTTTCTTGGTTATTTATATATTTTTTAATTTTTTTTAATAACCTAACATAATAATTATATTCTTTAATCAAAATTTCATCTTTAAATTCTATTTTTTTTGTATTTTCATATTTTATTTTTTTTAATTTATTATTTCTTATAGCCTTTATATTTTTATCCATAAGATTGTTTTTTATCTCATTTATTTTTATATCTAGACTAATCATAATACCCCCATATAAGATTATAAAAAGTTTAATTTTGAAAATATCTACTTGAATACTTTTTTATAATTTTATATGGGGGGTTTTAGTTATTTATGATAATTATTTAATTTTAATTTATACTTTGAGCTTCATTATCTATCAATTGTAAATTATACTGTTGTATTAATTGTATTAGCTTTTTAGAATATATTTTTTCTCCATTATTATCCATTAATGTACTATATCCTGCTTCTTGCAATGCATTAGCTTGAACTTTATATGTGTTAGCCTCAAAAACACCATTTTCCTTATATCTCTTATTTTCATATAAAAACTTTGCATGGTCATAAATTGATTGATTTTTATCTTCATATTTTCTAAATTTATCATTTATTATTGTATTTGAGAATTCACTAGTTTCTAATGTTACATATTCTCCTGTCCAAGACTTATCTGCTTTTATTCCAAATAAGTTATTATATTTACCGGCTAAATCCGAATTTCCCCATCCTGTTTCAAGTATTGCTTGGGCTATTGTTATTGATGGTAAAATTTTATATTTTTTATAATTTTTTATAGCCCCTTCTTTTATACCATTTATAAATTTCATGTACTTAGTATCTGATTTTAACTTACTAGGTGTAATCCCATAATCTTTTAAATCTTCAACATAGTCATGTGCTCTTTTCTTTTCGCTCTTACTAAAATCTAATTCTTCAATTACATTGTCTAAAGAGTTTAATTTATAAGTTTTATTTTCTTTTTTTATAAACAAACTTGCTACTTCTTTTATTTGTGACTCACTTACATTTTTTAATTTATTCTTCTCAATTACACCAACTACAGATGCTACATATTTCCAATTCACTTGAGCCTTATTTGCACTTATTTGATCAGAATAGTTTATATAATCATCTACCTTCATTTCTACTTTATTTATCTCCTGTAATGAATTTAACTGCATTACATAATATCCACCTATTAAAGATATTGCGGCTACTATTATTAGTATTATTATAAGCTTTTTATTTTTCATATTTAAATTCTCCCTTTGATGTTTTCATCTATTCTATTATACAACAATAACATGTCAAATATTATTACAAAATAGATTTTTATGTCTTATTTTATATTTTTAACAATTATTTTTTTCTAATATACCTAAATTTTACTACTAATTTGTTACGTAAGTGTTACGTTTTTTATATTTAACCATTTTTAAAAGTAATAAAAGCATACTCTTATATTTTAGAGCATGCTTTCATTACTTTATGGTTTATACACTATTTTATTGCTTCCATCATATATTATAAGTGATTTTGCTTTTATTGTATCTTCTTTATATTTAAAATTATTATTTGAGAAATTAGCAACCACAGTTAATTTTTCCCCAAATGTACTACTTTGAACTAATCTATCTTGTGATAAAATTTTAAAGCTTGTCATTGGCTCTTTTATTGCTTTTTTGTTAAAATCTGACCATACCTTATTATGAGATATTATTTTGTCTTTATACTTATTCCACTGATTTTTATCAATATGGTACATAGGTGGTGTATTATATAAAATTTCACTCATCATTCTATTTTCAACTTCATCCTTTATTTTAAAAGTTCCCCATAGCCAGTGATATGAAGTTATAACTGAATCATTATATACTAATCTAAACAAAGGAATCGAATAAGTTTCATCTATAAATATTTTTTTATATAATTCTTTTACTGGAACTTCTTTAGAAAATACCTCTGGCACTCCACCAGTTGTTGAGTAGTATCTTCCTACATAATACTCACTGTCTTTATTTTTATTCATATCTTCATCTACCCAAGAGAATGCTGGCGTTTCTAATCCATGGGCAAATGCTATAGCTTTACTTGCAAAATCATTTCCTCCTTCTGAACCTATAACCATGTTTTCTTTTTCTCTAATGTAATCCATTCTTTCAAGTCTTGCATTTAAGTCTTGTTGTTGTGTTGTTATATGTTCTTTTGAATAATCATCATATATTTCTCCAGTGGCATCACAATCTATAAACCAAGAATTAAATTTATATCCATCTTTCATTATATTGCTTACTCTATTTTTAACACTTGGAAGAGATAATGTTGGATTTAATTTTCTGCCTGTGCCTTGGAATCCTTGTAGTTTTTCACCTTTTTCATTTTCTATTGTAGCATTTTCATATAAAGACTTATCTTCAAATTTAGCTGTACTCCACTTTTCTTTACCTGGCTTGTGTATAGAATGGTATGAGTCATATGGTCCTACTAAATATCCATCCTTCTGAGCATTATCAACAAGCGTTGGTGACACATATCCAGCTTCTATATCATCAAACCCTATCCATGCATTTTCTATACCTGATTTTTTTATATCATCTAATACATCTACAGTATTAGATTTCGCCCAATTTTCTGTTGGTATCGTCGAGTCTTTTAATTGTGACTTTAACAACATTTTATTTAATTCTATCAGTTCTACCTTATTTAAATTATCGATCCCTTTTTTTATTAATTTATCAATTTCTTTATCAGTATTTTTAAATACACTAGGATTGTAAAACTCTTTTAGTAGCATAACTTGGTTAAAAGATCTTACTATTTCTGACTTTTGAAATTTATCAACATAGTCTTGAGTCTTCATAGTATCAAATACTTTTGCAGCTTGTTTTCCATCTTCTATTTTTATATTTAACAATTCTTTTATCCAATTTTCTAAGTTACTTGGTATATTATTTTTCAATAAATTCCATTTAATATCATTCTCTGTAACTATTGATTTATCCCAAAAATATATATGAGGAGCACCATAAAGTTTTTCAATATTTTTATTTTCCTTAGCTTTTTCTTCTAAAGTTTTAAATTCATCTTTTTCAATAATATAATTTTTATAATTTTTAGCTACATCTACTACATTTTTAGGCGTTACATATACTCTAAATCCATATTCTTTATCTTTATTTATACTTGGATATTTATGTTTAAATTCAAAATTAATTTTATCTTTAGTATCAAATTTCATCTCATTATTAAATTTATTTTTTATAATATATGATATAGAAATATTGTCTTTATTTATAGCAAAGAATTGCATAGAAAATGATTCTATAACATTATATACTTGTTCATTTAAGTATTCTTTCCAATACTTATCATTACTTGGTATAAATTTACCTTCATTAATAGGAAGGTAATAACTTTCCCCACTTACATTAGGCCAAGTAAAGCTATTTTTTTCTTTATCATTTGATTTTATGTCTACATCCAAATAATCTTTTTCTTTCTTTATACTAATATCTATATTTTCTTTTGGATAACTCCATGAAACCTCTTTCTCAGATTTTTTTAAATTTGACACTTCTCTTTCTTGTATTTTATTAGACACAGTTTCTTTTTTACCGTTTACCATTACATTTACTTCAAAATTTTTAGGATTTACATCAAATGTAAAGTCTAAGTTGTTAACTTGATTTTCTTGTACTTCTTTATTTACTACAGTTTTGTTATTACACCCAGAAAGTACGCTTCCCATAATTATTAAACTCATAATTATCGATATTTTTTTTCTCATTTTCTTCACCTCTAAAACAACTTTAACTTATTAATGTTACATATGTGTTACATTAATAGGTTAAAATATATCTATACTTTTATAGTGACTATATGTTAAAATTAAATTATACGAAACATTATACAAACAAATCATTTTTTTAATGTATATTCTAAAGCACCATATCTAACTACAAAATTCAACATAAGGAGGTATTATTATTTGACTAGCTTAATGATTACATGTGCATTAGTTCTACTCATATGCATAACTTCAAGTAAAATTTTATACAAATTCGGAATTCCAATTCTTTTGATTTTTATAGTCTTAGGAATGTTATCTGGGTCTGATGGTATTATCGGAATATATTTTGACAACTACGAACTAACAAGTCAACTATGTTCTATTGGGTTAATTTTCATAATGTTTTATGGAGGATTCGGTACTAGCTGGGAAATGGCTAAACCCATTGCTATTCCATCTATACTTCTATCAACATTAGGTGTTGTGATCACCGCTGGCTTAACAGGTTTCTTTTGTTTTAAAGTATTTAACACAAGTTTATTAGAAGGGCTACTTATAGGGTCTATAGTTGCTTCTACAGATGCTGCATCAGTATTTGCTATACTACGTTCTCAAAAACTAAACTTAAAAGGCTCACTTGCTTCAATATTAGAAATTGAAAGTGGAAGTAACGACCCGTTCGCTTATATGCTAACTGTAATTATATTAGGACTAATGGGAAATAAGGGTTATGATACAATAATCCCTATGTTATTAAACCAAGTTATAGTAGGAATTATATGTGCAGTTTTACTAGCTAAGCTTACTATCTATCTATTAAGACGTGTTCATTTCGAAATAGATGGATTTTATCCTATATTTGTTATGGCAATAGCAGTATTGTCTTATGCATTAAGTGAGCATTTTGGTGGTAACGGATATCTATCTGTATATATGACAGGTCTTATAATAGGTAACAGTAAAATTCCTCATAAAAAGAGCATGTTTCAATTCTTTGATGGAATATCATGGATTATGCAAATCATGTTGTTCTTCATACTAGGATTATTATCATTCCCATCTAAATTACCATCTATAATATTAGAAGGTTTCGCTATATCCATGTTTATGATTTTTATAGCAAGGCCAATTGCAACTTTTAGTATATTAAGTTGGTTTAAAACTCCTTTAAAACAACAAATCTTTGTATCTTGGGTAGGTCTTAGAGGTGCAGCTTCAATAGTATTTGCAATATATGCAGTCACTTATGGCGTGCCTATTGAAAGCGATATCTTCCATATAGTTTTCTTTGTTGCTTTATTCTCTGTTGGAATCCAAGGTACACTGCTACCTCTTGTTGCTAAAAAACTCGATTTAATAGATGATGAATCTCAAGTCTTAAAAACATTTAATGACTATAGAGAAGATACAAGCACAAAGTTAACAGAAGTAACTATTAGTGATAATAGCAAGATTGCAAATAAGTCCATAATGGATTCTAATATACCACAAGATTTACTTATCGTAATGATAAAACGTAAAGGAGAGGTATTAATTCCAAATGGAGCTACTAATATTCTTCCTCAAGATGTATTAGTTATAACAGGAAATGATTTTGACGGATTAAATGATTTAAATAAATAATAAGTTTTAAAATATCAAAATTTATTTTTCCAATAAAAAAGATTTACTTTTTATTAGTAAATCTTTTTTATCTTCTTTAAATTTATAATTACTATGTTACATTTTATAAACTATCAAATACAATAAAGAATTCTATCTTTTTATCATAAACCTTAACACCATATAAAACATTATGTGCCTCTAATATTTCTTTTACTATGCTAAGGCCTAAGCCAGTTCCTGATAAATCTTTATTTCTTGATTTCTCTAATACATAAAACGGTTTCCAAATATTATCTATATCTTCTTTATTTATATCCTTACTTCCATTACTTACAGATAAAAATACTTCTTGGCTATCTTTTAATAAACATACATCAATCTTATTATCATTGTTATATTTAATTGCATTACTTATTAAATTATTTAAAACTATCTCTATATTACTTTCATCTGCATTAACCATAATTGCATTGTCGTCTATTTTAAGAGTGACATCTATATTGTTTTCTTTTATAAGCATATCATAATTTTTAATACATTGTAATAATTTTACTTTTAAGTCTACTTTACTTAATTTCATTTCCTTTTTCTCATACTTAGCCCAATACAATAATGTATTTACAATATTAGTTAAATTTTCAGATTGATGAATTATAGTATCAATATATGTACCATCATCCATTCCATCTTGAATCCCCATACTATAAACTTTAATAAGGGATATTGGAGTTTTCATTTCATGTGATGCATCACTTATAAAAGTTTTTAAATTTTGATTTCTTTTGTTAAGTTCATTATGTGCTTTTTCTAAACTTAAACTCATTTTATTTATACTATTTGCTAATTCTTCTATTTCATCATTAGTTTTTATCTCTTCACGCCTAAAGTTTAATCTAGATATATCTTTAGATAAAATTTTCAACTTTTCTATAGGTTTTATAATTTTATTTGATAGTATAAAAGTTAACAGTGTTATTGCTATTATAGAAAATAAACTCATAATAATATAAAATTTATTTATAATTGCTATTGTATCTTCTGAGTGTTCTATAGGTGTTGCAACTGCAAATACATAATTATCTTTTTCCATAAATTTAACTAATAAACTATATTTTGATTTTCCTTGGTTGTAAATTTTATTTATGCTACCTTGCTTTAGGGATTTAAGTATATCATTTGAAATCCAAAATTTTTTCAGACTAAGATCTTTTATAAAAAATTTATTTATAAAGTTTTCTGTTATCTCTTCTTCGTTATGTTCAATATTTATATCTATTGGTAAATATACAATGGTGATATTATACTTGTCTTCAATAACTTTAATATCTGAAATCAATTTTTTTGTATCCATATTTTTTACTTCTTCACCTATATTATTTATAATTTTCTTTTTTTCATATAAGTAATATTTATGTATAAACATTTTATTAATAGTTAAAGAAACTATTGATACCATTATAACTATTATGCATATGCTCATAGATAATTTTTTATTTAATTTAGTCATTAAATTCCTCCAAGCTATACCCTATACCTCTATGAGTTGTTATTATATCTTCTCCTATTTTAGACCTTAGTCTTCTTATATGAGTATCTACAGTTCTATCATCTCCATAGTAATCCATTCCCCATACTAAGTCTAATAACTTTTTTCTTGAAAGTATTGCACCTTTATTACTTATAAAACATTTTAAGAGTTGTAGTTCTTTATTAGTTAAATTAAGTTCGTCTTCACCTTTGTAAACTTTATTAGTTTTAAAATCTATTTTTAAATCATCTATTTTAAAAACTTCATTACTTCCAGCAAGTTTTTTCGCTCTTATTATTAAAACTCTAGGATCAAAAGGCTTTCTTATATATTCATCAGCTCCACAATTTAGCGCATCTATTTCATCTTCATTTTCACTTTTAGCTGTAAGCATTAGTACTTTGGTATTACTGATTTCTTTTATTTTTTTACACACTTTTATACCATCTATTTTAGGCATCATCCAGTCCAAAATTGCTAAATCTACTTTATTATTATAAAATACTTCCAATGCTTCTTGTCCATCTTTTGCAGTAATTACTTCACATTGTTCTTTTTCAAAGTATGCTTTTAATATTTTTAACATACTCACTTCATCATCAGCTATTAATACTTTCATTCCTACACCTACTTTATTTCAGTTTTTTAATGTTAATAGTATTATAATGTTTCATTGTAAACATTATAATACTATACTGTTACACTAATGTTACATATTAATGCATTATAGTAAAAAGGCTGTATTAACTTTAATTAGTCAACCAGCCTTTTTACTATTTTTCAATATATTCAAGTATAATTTTTTGATTTTCTTTTAATATTATTTCTTCTTTTTTAGAAGTTATTCCAGCTCTTGTTATTTTAACTTCAGCTACAAACGGCTGACTACCTTCTACCATTTCTAACAACTCATAAGCTTTTTTACGACCTATCTTTGATGCTAAATCTTTTATTAACCCCATTTTTTTTAGCATTTTTATTTCTCCCTTTTTATTAATTTTATTTATTTTTTAAATTTAATAACTAATATTTTTCTCTTTCACCTATATATTATAATTAAAAATACAAAAAAAGAACAGAGTGATTTTTTTTCATCTCTCTGTCCTAATAGAATTTAATTTTATATATTATTTAAAACTGCTGATAGTGATGTATCTGAGAAAAATGTATTAGCATTATATAAATAAAGCATGTCCGTTATTTTTTCTTTATCTATTAATTTTTCTATATCTTCATAAAAATATCTAGGGTCAACCATAACTATTTCACTAAAGTAAGGAGTTAAAAATTGAACAAAACTATTTGCATAAGAATCTTTTATTAAAAGCAATTTTTTCTCACTCTTTGATGTAGTATTTATCTTAAGTAGTGGATGATTCCCCCCTAAAAATACTTCGTATTTATCTTTACCTTGTAATTTTTTACTGTCATATATAGATGGTGATTTTTTCTTTTCTTCTACATAATTTACTACTACTTCATCTTCTTTATTCTTTGGAAGATAAGCATTTACTATATCTGAATCTTTAGATGCAAATCCACTTTTAGAATATAATGTTCCATGAAAATCATTAGTTACTGGCTCTATATTATAATTGTTAGCTTTAACATCTAATTTCATTGATTTAGCACTTTCTAAGAATCCATAATAAGCTCCTAATGTTGTCCAGTGGTGATCAGTTTTATAATATATATACTCACTCTTGTGATTATTAAGAGCCTTATATCCATCCACAAAGTTTATTTTATCATTTAATGATTTGTTTAAATCATCTAAGTATTTTTTTTGATTTATAATTGGCGCAAACTTTGGAAGCTTATCATCTAATATGCTAATTGCGTTAGGTGCTATAAGCATATACTGATTTATTTTCTCATGTTTTTTAGAAAAATCATTTATAGCTTTTATATTTTCATTTAAATATTTTTCATCTGGACGTTTAAAATCTTCCATAAGATATCCATCATCACATATATATACTCCATTATTCTCATTTTTACCAAGCATTTTATCTATATGCGACTTTACATTTATAAAAAAATCTCTTCCTATAAATTGGTCTACTTTATATTTTTCATATTTTGTACTAAATCTACCTTCTAATAATTTTTCAATGGTAAACTTAGGTTTTTTAGCTAGTATTCTATTTTCAGACTCTGAAAATTGCTTATCTTTAGTTATAGTATTTAAAATAACAATCCCAAATATGAATGCTAAAAATAACAATGCTAAAATTTTAAAATACTTATTTTTTATTATCTTTTTTTTATACATTTTATTTTTATAATTTTTCATAATAATCCTCCTAGAATCTAAAGTATAAGAAAGGATTATAGGTAGCATTTACTAAGTACGCAGTAGCTACAAATAAAATAATTACATTTATAGCTAACCCAAGTATTCTTCCCCATTTTTTCTTGTATACTATTTTTTTATATAATATATTAACCAAAGGAGTTGAACATAATATTATTGGAATTAAAATTATTATATTGGTATACAAGTAGTATATAAATGTAGTATCTATAAACTTGTTTCCATTTAATCCAAACATAGTTTTTATATATTCTAATGCATTTACCATACTATCATTAGCAAAGAATACCCAACCTATCATGACAAGTATCATAGTATATGCATGCCTTATAATAGATGGAATGTTTTCTAGCATATTTTTTAAGAATACTTTTTCTATAAAAAGTATTGCTCCATAATATAGACCCCATACTATAAAGTTCCAACTTGATCCATGCCATAATCCTGTTAAAAACCAAACTATAAATAAATTTCTAACTTGATTTGGCACAGAACATCTATTTCCACCCAAAGGTATATATACATATTCTCTAAACCAACTCCCAAGACTTATATGCCATCTTCTCCAAAACTCTGTAACACTCTTTGATACATAAGGGTAGTTAAAGTTTTCTATAAATTCAAAACCAAACATCTTTCCAAGCCCTATTGCCATATCGCTATATCCACTAAAGTCAAAGTATATCTGAAGAGTATAAGCTATTATACCTAACCATGAAGTTAAAATTGATATAGAGCTTATATCTAGTGCTTGAATACTTGTAAATAACATACCTATGTTATTAGCAAATAATACTTTTTTTCCTAAACCTTGTATAAATCTCTGTGCGCCTTCTCCAAATTTGTTTATACTTTCTTTTCTGTTATCTATTTGATAGTCAACATCAGAGTACCTAACTATAGGCCCTGCAACAAGTTGTGGGAACATCGATACATAAAGCGAAAATGACACAATGCTTCTTTGTAGTGCTACCTTATTTAGATATACATCTACTACATAAGATAAAGTTTGGAATGTATAAAAAGATATTCCTATAGGTAATGGTAATTGTGAATACGATATATTTAAAGAAAATAAAGTATTTATATTTTCAATCACAAACCCATAATATTTAAAAAATCCTAATATTCCCAAGTTGACTACTATAGTTAGTATAAATATGATTTTAGACATATTGTATCCTCTGTACTTATCTATAATTAATCCCATGAAAAAATCAAATAAAGTTGTAAACATCATTAAAAACACATACACAGGTTCTCCCCATGCATAAAATACTAAACTTATAACAAGTAACACTAAATTTCTAATACCTCTAGGAGCTATATAATATAGCATTAGTGTTATAGGCAAAAAAGTAAACATAAAAATTATACTACTAAAAACCACATCTTTACCTACTTTCCTTAAAGGCATCCTTCATTTCTTGTGCTTTTTCAGATACAGCAAAGAATACATATTTGCCTTTAACTTTTATTTCATAGTTATCTAAAAGTTCACATTGCTTAGGTCCATACCCACTAAAACTTTCTAATTGTTTGTTAATCCTAAAATCTATAACATCTTCTATGGATTGTATTTGACTCTCATCCTTAACTTTAACCATTAACATCTCATCTACATCCATAGTTGATTTTGAAGTATATAGTACAAAATCTTCTAATTCATTTGAATTTAATCCATAGTATCTCTTTAATGTTTTGCTAGTTCCTTTTTCCATCTTATCTAAACTAACTTTACTACTTATATATTTTTCTATATCTCCTAGATTTTTATCTTGGCTATTGCCACACCCACTCATAAATATCATAGAAATCATAACTATAGAGCTAATTAAACTTCTTTTTAGTTTCTTATTCAAAATAGTCACATCCCTTATAGATTTGCTTTTTTAGCCATTAAATTTAATAATATTGGATAAGCATCTGCTCTAAAATGTATTCCATCTGGCTCATAATACTTTGAATTTAAAGTTCCAACATTCATAAACTCAATTTGTAAATCACTGCACAAGCTCTCTAATGCTATATTAAAATCTTCTAATTTATTAAATTTTGGCTCTTCCTCCACAGCATTTTGTTGTACTGGTAATATTGAGGTTACGTATATTTTAGAATTTGGCAACTTACTTTTCACATCTTTTATTAATATTTCATAGCTTTTTATAAAATCATCAGAATTGCTATATAACTGCAGGTCATTCATTCCATAAGTCATAATTATTTTTGATGGTACTAAGTCAACAATTGTGCTGACATCGTCCTTAGCTTTTGCTGTAGTTCTTCCTTTATAAGCAACTACTGATGAGTTACTTAACATACCATACTCTGTAAGAGATTCAGTTCTTGAGTCTCCCATTATGACAGTATTTTCAAATAATGTTTCATAATCTATTTTTTTATTTCGTTCATTATTTGTATTAGATTTATCTTCTTGATTTTTATTTTGTATGCTATTTATTTGCGCTTGAATTTTTTCAATACTTTTAACTTCTAATTTTTTTATATCCGATACTCCATTTTTAATATTTTCATTAATATCGTGTTTATCATCTGATTCTTTATTATTTGTAGCTTCTTCACTACTGTTTCCATGTTTTTTTCCTTCAACTATAATAACAGTCAATAAAGTAAATACAACTACTAGTGGGATAAGAATTACTATTATCACTTTCTTTTTATTGAGTCTTTTTTTCATAGTAGCTTTTTCCTCTTCTTCGCTATTTTTTTTAAAAAAAATTGTATTTTATTTTTTCTAAAATTTATTTTTTTATATTTTTAGTCAATAAATACAATAGTATTTTTTGTCGATTTTTGTCTTATGTATTTCATATTTTTAATTATAAGATAGTTTTAATAATTAGTAAACTGACAAATAGAAAGCGAAATCTAAAATCAGCAAAAAAATGGTTTTATATATACAAATCAAATCAAATTATAATTATTTTTAATACACAAAAAACACTAGCTAAGCTAGTGTTTTTAAATAGTTTTTATAAAATTTAGTTAATGTAATTTTACAGTATAAATCATAGTTATCTTAAACCTTAATTTTTCCTAAGAATTAAAAATTTAAGGGTTAACTACTAAACAAACTGTTACTTCATCATCTATGCTATACTCTTGTCCATAAATTATAGCATTTACAGATTTATCGCTTAAGTTTGTTATCTTAACAAATTCTTTGTTAACTTCAATATTTAATATATGTTCTCTATAATTTATATTAAAGCTATACCCGTTCCAATTTTTAGGTAATTTGGGATTAAACGATAATTTTTGATTGAATGTTTTCATTCCAGCAAATCCTTGTACTATAGAAAGCCATGCCCCCGACATAGAAGTTATATGAAGACCATCTTCAGTGTCATGGTTATAATTATCTAAATCAAGTCTTGCAGTTCTTGAATACAATTCATAGGCTTTATCTAAATTATCTATTTCACATGCAATTATTGAGTATATACTAGGTGATAATGAAGATTCATGAACTGTATATTGTTCATAAAAATCAAAGTTTCTTTTCTTTTCCTCTGTTGTGAACTTATCACCAAAATAATACATTCCTTGTAATACATCTGCTTGTTTTATAAAACATGATCTAAGTATTTTATCCCAAGACCATTTTTGATTTAGTGGTAAATTTTCTTTTGGCAAGTCTTTAACTTTTATAAGTTCTTTGTCTAAGAAATCATCATGTTGTACTATTATATCCAACTCATTATCATATGGTAAATACATTTTAGATGCTATATTTATCCATTTCTCACATTCTTCTTTGCTTACATTATTTCTGTTTACAGCCTCTATGTCTTCATTTTCTAAGTAAGCTATATTTTCAGATGCATATTCTAGACACCACTTAGCAATATAATTTGTATACCAGTTATTATTTACATTATTATCATATTCATTTGGACCTGTAACTCCATGAATCATATATACATTTTTTCTAGCATTCAAATGAACTCTACTTGCCCAAAATCTTGCTACTTCAACTATTACATCTATTCCTTTTTCTTTTATATATTCAAAGTCTCCAGTATAATTTGTGTAGTTATATATTGCATAAATCATACTTCCATTTCTGTGTATCTCTTCAAAAGTTATTTCCCATTCATTATGGCATTCCTCACCGTTGAATGTTACCATTGGATAAAGAGCACCTTCAAGGCCTAATTTTTTAGCATTTGCCTTAGCATAATCTAATTGATTGTATCTGTATACTAAAAGATTTTTAGATACTTCTTTTTTAGTTACTCCAAGATATACCGGTAAGCAATAGGCTTCTGTATCCCAATAAGTTGCTCCGCCATATTTTTCTCCTGTAAATCCTTTTGGCCCTATATTAAGTCTTGAATCTTCTCCATAATAGGTTGAGAATAATTGGAATAAATTATATCTTATACCTTGTTGTGCAAGCTTATCTCCATCTATCTTTATATCTGCACTTTCCCATCTTTTATTCCAAGCTTCACAATGTTCTTTAAGTAAAAGCTCATATCCTTTGTCAAATTCATTAGATAATATTTGCTCTCCTTTACATAAAAGTTCATCTTTATTATAATCTCTAGTTGTAGTTATACTTACATATTTTTCAATACCTACAGTTTCACCTTGCTTAACATCAAATATCATAGTATTTTCGCTGTAATATTCCTTATTTGTGTTAGTACGTATCTTAGGCTCTTTGCTAGATTTAACTTTCATATTTGCCCCTACAGTAAACACTTCTGTTTCAAAAGAGTTGTCTTTAGTTCTTACAACTACACTACCAGTATTTTTACTAGATTCTGATGATATATTCACCCAAAAAGCTTCTTCATAATTAGAATCTTCATTTTTAACATTAGAATCTAAATAAGGTATAAATGTTACTTCTCCATCAAAATTTAATGACTTAACTTCATATTTTATAACACCTAATTCCTTTGTTGCTATACTCAGAAATCTTACTACATTTACTTCTATTTTATTTCCAGAAACATCAGCTATAAGTTTACGAGTTAATACTCCATTTTTCATATCTAACTCTCTATAAAATTGCTCTACATTAGCTTTTGCTAAATCAAGTGCTTCTCCATTTATACAAATATTGATACCTATATAATTTATGCTATTTGGAACTTTTCCAAAGTAATTAGGATATCCATTTTTCCACCAGCCTACACGAGTTTTATCTGGATACCATATTCCACCTATATATGAGCCTCTATGACTATCTTTAGAATAGCTTTCTTCATAGTTGCCCCTCATTCCCATATATCCATTACCTAAGCTCATTATTGATTCAGCTAATCTATTTTCTTCAAACTCTATGTTGTCTTGTATTATTTTCCATTCATTAATGTTTTCAAATAAACGTCTCATAAAATTCTCCACCTTTTAAATTAAACTTGTTTTATTAGTTTTTGACTTCAAATAATTTTATTAAAGCTTCAAATTTCAATTTTTCTGTACTATCTACTACGAATTTAGCTTTATTTAAAATTTCTCTATCTCCAACTCCTACTGAATACATCTTAGCATCATTTATTGCATCTATTCCTGCACTTGCATCTTCAATACCTATACAATTAATAGGATTTACATTAAGCCCCTTAGCTGCCATAAGAAATATATCTGGTGCTGGTTTACTGTTTTTGCATATAGCTGCGTCTGCTATAAAATTAAAGTATTTTGTAAGTTCTAAGTTATTTAAAACCTTTACTGCGTTTTTGCTAGCAGATGCTAATCCTATTTTTATATTATTTAATCTTATCTTTTCTAATAACTCTAATATTCCTGGCAATACATCCTTAAATGTTATATTTTCTATTAACGATACATAGTAACTGTTTTTATAATTTGCCATTTTTTCTTTTTCTTCGTTTGTAAAATCATTTTCTTTATTTCCTAGTATAAGTATTTTTTCTAACGATTGCAGTCTACTAATTCCCTTTAAAGTTTCATTAAATTCTTCATCTATTTTTATTCCTATTTCATTACCTAGCTTCTCCCACGCAAGGTAATGATAGTGTGCTGTATCTGTTATAACTCCGTCCAAATCAAATATAAATGCTTCGACCATAATTACCTCCTCTAAACGCAATCGATTGCGCACGTATAATTTACTTAAGTGTTGTTGTATGTTTTTTTTTACATGAAAGAATCTCTTTTTATGAATTCTGTCTTTACTATATAATGTCTATTAGTATTAGTTTTATCTTCTTCTTCTAATGTCTCTATTAATAATTTTGCAGCTTTATATCCAAGCTTATCTGCATTTATATCAACAGATGCCAAAGGTGGTTTTTGATATTGTGCTAATTGAGTATTATTAAATCCTACAGTAGCTATATTTTTTATTTTATTAGATCTTAATTCTTTTAAAACTCCAAATGCTAAAAGGTCATCTGTAGCTATTATAGCTGTTAAGTCTTCATTTTTTAGAAGCTCTCTGCATCCAAACTCCCCTTCACTTTCTTTAAACTCATCCTTATAAACTATAATACTTTGGTCTAATTTTATTTTATTAGCTTCAAGAGCTTTTTCATATCCTTTATATCTATCTTTTGACATATTAAGATTTTTAATTGCTCCAACAAAACCTATTCTTTTATGACCTTTTTGTATAAGTTTGTTTACAACTTCATACATTGCTTGGAAATTATTATTATCTACCCATAGTATTTCATCTGGATTTTCTGGTCTTCCAACTACTACAAATGGAAATTTACTATCTTTTAAGTATTCAATGCTCTCATCATTTTCTTTGACTCTTAGCATTATAATTCCATCTACTAGATGACTTTGAGTCATTTCTTTTATGTTTTCTAGTTCATTTTCTTTATTTTTGCTAAATGCGTATGTTATATAATAGTTTTTGCTTTGTGCATACATACTCATACCTTTCATAGCATTAACAAAGAAAGGATTAGATAATAAGTCATCCGCTTCATTTGGAAGTACTACTCCTAATATTCTTGTTTTGTTTTTTGCTAGACTTCTAGCTATGGGATTGGGCTTATAATTTAATCTTTTTATAGCTTCATTAACTCTTATTTTAGTCTCTTCGCTTATCCTTGGATTATCTGATAACACCCTTGACACTGTAGATGTAGCAACATTAGCTTCTCTTGCTACATCTTTTATAGTAACTTTCATAGTTTCCTCCTGTACAACAACACTTTGTATACTTAAATCCTGCTATTTATTCTTAACCTTATATACTATAGCTTCATAAGGTCTTAATGTTATAACATTATTTTTAATTATCTTATCTTCGTAGTTAGACATCATTATTTGTGACTCTTTAATATCTAAATATGCTGGTATTTCAAAGTTTATTTTATTATTATAGAAATTAAGTATAACTATAATTTCCTCATTTTTCAAGTTTCTTTTATATGCAAAAACATTTTCATCCTCGCCACAGATTAATTCTACATCTCCATATACAATAACATCATTTTCATGTCTTAAATTTATAAGATCTTTATAATAATAGAATATAGAATTTTTGCCTTTTAATGAATCTTCAACGTTTATCTCTTTATAGTTTGGATTTACATTTATCCAAGGTGTTGCTTTCGTAAACCCTGCATTTTCAGATTTATCCCACTGCATTGGTGTTCTTGCGTTATCTCTTGATGTAATTTTTATTCTCTTCATTAACTCTAGTTCTTCTTCATCTACAATCTTTTCATTATAATAATTTAAAGTTTCTACATCTTTATAATCTTTTATATTATCAAATTCAACATTAGTCATTCCTATTTCTTCACCTTGATATATATAAGGTGTTCCGCTAAATGTATGTATTAATGTAGCTAACATTTTTGCAGACTCTACTCTATATTCTTTATCATTACCAAATCTAGATACCATCCTTGGCTGATCATGGTTATTCATAAACAAAGAGTTCCAACCTACATTATGAAGTCCATTATACCACTTCATAAATATATTTTTTACATCAGTTAACTTATATGGCTTTTTATAAAACTTATCGCTTTGATTTGGTAAATCCATAAGCTCAAAATGAAATAGCATATTAAGTTCATCTCTATCTTCTCCAACATAATCTCTAGCATGTTTTGGACTAACCCCTGGAGTTTCGCCTACTGTCATTATATTGTATTTGCTAAACACTTCTTTGTTCATTTCTTTGAAATATTCATGTACCCTAGGACCATTCATATATAATCCTTCAGCTCCATTTTCATCAATATCTAACATATCCTTAGCTTTAGAATATAAATTGCAAACATCCATCCTAAATCCATCTACACCTTTATCTAGCCAAAACTTCATCATAGAGTAAATATCTTTTCTCATATCTTCACTTTCCCAGTTTAGGTCTGGTTGTTTTTTAGTAAATAAGTGAAGATAGTATTGATTTGACTTTTCATCATATTTCCAAGCACTTCCACCAAAGAATGAACCCCAGTTGTTTGGTTCTTTTCCATCTTTAGGATCTGCCCACATATAATAATCTCTATACTTATTATCTTTAGATTTTTTAGCTTCTATAAACCATTTATGTTCATCAGAGCTATGATTTACTACTAAGTCCATTAGTATCTTAATATTTCTTTTATGAGCTTCATTTAAAAGTTCATCAAAGTCTTTCATAGTTCCAAATTCATCCATTATATCTTCATAATCACTTATATCATATCCATTATCATCCTTAGGCGATTTATATACTGGACTTAGCCATATAACATCTATTCCCAATTCTTTAAGGTAATCTAGTTTTTGTATTACTCCTTTTATATCTCCTACACCATCATTGTTGCTATCCATAAAGCTACTTGGATATATCTGATATACTACTGCTTCTTTCCACCATGTCTTTTTCATATCGCTATCCCCTTAAAGAATTTATTTTATACTTCCTGAAGTAACACTCTTTATTATGTGTTTTTGTGCGAAGAAGTAAAATACTAATACTGGTATTATAGTAAGTACTAATCCTGCAAGTGCTAAATCCCATTGCTTTGTATATTGTCCAAAGAAGAAGAACATTGAAAGTGGTATAGTTCTTGTCCCTGGTGTATTTATTACTAATGAAGGTAATAAGAAGTCATTCCAAATCCAAACTGTATTAAGTATTGCAACAGTTATAGATATAGGTTTTAATAATGGGAATATTATGTATCTAAATGTTTGCCACTTAGTGCATCCATCTATTAATGCTGCTTCATCTAATTCTTTTGGTATACTTTTTACAAATCCATGATATAAGAATATAGCTGATGCACTACCAAATCCTATATACATAAATATAATTCCTGGTATATTAAGAAGTTTTAATTTACCCATTATATTTACAAGAGGTAACATTATTGATTGGAAAGTTACTAACATTGAAGCAACCATTATAAGTAATATTATGTTACAAACTTTAGAATTTGTTCTTTGTAACATCCAAGCTGCCATTGAAGCAAACAATATTA
This sequence comes from Romboutsia sedimentorum, assembly GCF_030131845.1. Lineage (GTDB taxonomy): Bacteria > Bacillota > Clostridia > Peptostreptococcales > Peptostreptococcaceae > Romboutsia_D > Romboutsia_D sedimentorum. The sequence goes on from NZ_JASKYM010000001.1 coordinate 591,001, forward strand.
TAAATAGAACACTTATAATAGTTATAAGTAAAGAGTTTCCAAGTACTTTTATAAAATCTAGTTTTTCCCAAGCATTTGTGTAGTTATCAACATTCATCCCTTTTGGTAATGCTAATGTACTTTCAAATAGCTCTCCTTTAGTTTTAAATGAGTTTACAATTATTATATAAAATGGAGACAAGCATATTAATCCTAATACTATCCCCAAAACATTCATTGACCAATGTCTTAAATTCGTCTTCACTATGCTTCCACCTCATCCTTCTTAGTTAAATAAACTTGAACCAATCCTATTACTGCAACTATCACAAAGAATATTACAGCTTTAGCCTGTGCTAAATTTATCTTATTAAGCGTAAACGCTGTTTGGTAAATATTTAATGCAAGCATTTGAGTTGCATTTCCTGGACCACCGTTTGTAAGTGCTAAGTTTTGATCAAACAATTTAAATGAGTTTGAAAGAGTTAAAAATAAACTTATTGTAAAGGCTGGTTTTACCATTGGTATAGTTATATTTCTTAATCTTTGCCACCAATTAGCTCCATCTATCTTTGCAGCTTCATTTAACTCAGGTGGTACATTTTGAAGTCCTGCTACATATACAACCATAACATATCCTGCCATTTGCCAAGATACTATTATTACCATTCCCCAAAATCCAGTAACTTCATTTGACAGCCATCCCATCATCCATTCTTGGCCTAATGCTTGACCTAAACCATTAAATACATTAACAAATATAAATTGCCATATAAATCCTAATATTAATCCACCTATTAAATTTGGCATAAAGAATACCGTTCTTAATAAATTACTTATTCTCGACTCTCTTGTAACTAAAAGTGCTAATCCAAATCCTATAATATTTATAGCAATTACTGCTGCTATAGTAAATTTAGTTGTAAAGAAGAATGAACTTCTAAAACCTTCATCAGAAAAAGCTTTTATATAGTTTTCAAATCCAACAAAATTTATTTGTGAGCTAATTCCATTCCAGTCAGTAAGTGAATAATATATTCCTAATATTAATGGAATAAATATCACTAATGTAAATGCAAATACACTAGGTCCTACAAAAGCCCAATATGATAAGTTGTTTTTTGATTTTCTCTTTATAGTTGGCTTTTTATTTTTAACTACTTCAGTTTTTTCTTTCATAATCTTATCCTCCTCATGGATTTTACTTCTTTCGATTTTAATTAAAAGTTATAATTTCAATTATAGGAAAGTACTAACGTACTTTCCTATTCATTAATAGCTTATTATTTTCTTTCTTCTGCCCAAGTTTTTTGTGCATTTTTAACTAAATTTTCCCAAGTCATACTTCCATCTATATATTTTTGTATATCAGAGCCAACTACAAGCTCTCCCCATCCACTTGGATATCCCATGAATACCCATGGCATAGTTTTTCCTTTATTAGCGTAATTTAATATATCTGCTGATAATGGATCTTTTGGTTTTAATTCATCACTTTCATAACCTTTAAATGCTGGTATAAATTTAAAATCATTTATTATCATTTTCTTACCTTCATCAGAAGTGTATAACCAATTTAAGAAATCTTTAGCTGCATCTTTTTCTGCAGAACTTTTATCTTTATTTATAGACCAGTACATTGGAACTCCAACTGGAACAGAGTCTTCTTTAACACCTTTAATTGGCATTGATAATATTCCCGAATTAGTTGCTATATCCTTATTAACACCTTCGATTCCACCATATGCCCAGTTCCCCATTTGAACCATAGCTACTTTTCCAGTTGAATATTTTTGTTCAATTTGCATAGCGTAATCAACACTGTTTATAGATGGAACTTTTCCATCTGGCTTATATGCATATGTAGTTTGTAAATCTAGTAACTCTTTTAATTCCTTATTGTATTTAAAGTCTAATTTTTTAGCTTCATAAGCTTGCTTTCCACTTTCAAATTCATTAGCTAATGCTGTATTTAATAAATGAAGTCCTGTAACCCATTTTTCTTTTCCTGGAACTGCAAATACAGCTTCAAGACCTAATTCATCTTTTTTAGAGTCTAGTGTTTTAACTGCTTTGTCTAAAGCATCATAGCTAGTTATAGTAGCTGGGTCTATGCCTGCTTTTTTAAATACTTCTTTATTATATATAAATCCATATCCTTCTTGGTTAAATGGCATACCAAACATACCTTTGTCATTTGTTACTGAACCTAAAGTTCCATCAAATGCATCTTTAACCCAAGGCTGATCTGATAAATCTTCAATTTTACCTTCCCAATCTTTAACATCTTGTGGACCACCTATATTAAATATAGTAGGTTCTTGGCCTGATTGGAATTTAGATCTTAGCGCTGCTCCGTAGTCGTTTCCTCCACCTACAGTTTCTATGTTTATGTCTACATTAGGATTCTTTTCTTCATAAACTCCTGCTGCTTTTTCAAGTGCATCTTTTGCTTCTACTTTAAATTGGAAGATATCTACTTTTACTTTGTCTCCTTTAGCAGCATCTCCTCCTTTTGAACCACATCCAACAACACTACTTGCTACTAACATTGTTACTGTTACTAAGCTTAAAATTCTCTTTATTCCCATAATATTGTCCTCCTAATATTTTGAGCAATCGTTTGCATTGCTTTTATAGTTGAATTGTACCACATTATGTTTTTTTGTGCAACCGTTTTTCCAAAGTTTGTTTTTATAAATCAAAGTGAATTTTTTATCAATTTCAAATCACTATATTACTAAAAAAAAGCAAAAAAAAAGAGGTCTCCCTCTCTTATAATACACTTATTAAAATTGCTCCCTTTGAAGTATATGTTCCCATTACAGAACCAACTTCACTTATTGTAATATCTTCAAAGCTATTATTTTCAATCATCATTTCTTTAACTTTAAGTGCCTTTTCTAAACAATTAGAATGTCCTATTGCTAATACCTTTTTCTCGCCCTTAGCTATTTTTGAACTAACACTTTCAACTACCTTTTTAAGGCAATTATTTTCACCCCTAGCTTTATCAACTGGCTTAACTAATCCATCTACAACCTGAATTATCACCTTAAAGTTTAGAGCATTTATTAATTTTCCAGCTATCGGATTTACTCTTCCACCTTTTATAGCATTTTCTAGTGTTTCAAGTGAACCAAAGAATACTAAGTTATGTTTTATACTTTCTATTATTTGTACTATCTCCCTTAATGATTTACCCTCTTTAGCCAACTGAGCTGCTTTTACAACCAAAAGACCATGACCAACAGAACCACTTTGACTATCTATAACTTCAATTTCTTTTTTTTCATTCTCTTCTAAATACATTTTTTTTGCAAGTATTGCAGTTGAATAAGTTGCTGATAATTTTGATGCTATTGTAAAAACTAAGATTTCTTTTTCTTCACATTCATAACTTTTAGTAAACTTATCTGGTGAAGGACAAGATGTTTTTGGAAGTTCTTTAGACTCTCCCATTCTTTTATAGAAAATATCGTTATCCATTTCTCCATCAATGTATGTTTCATCTCCAAATGATACATTTAACCCTATTACTCCAATGTTATATTTTTCTATTATATCTTTATTTAAATCGCACGAACTGTCTGTTATTATCTTTATTTTACTCATATTTTTTCCTCACTTTATACATATGAATTTTTTATCTATTTATATTAACTATTTTCATTTTTATCAATCAGTCAGTCGACCGACTTATACGTTTATTGTACCCTCAGTTATTTAAAAAGTCAACAATTAAAAAACTATTAACAGTAAGTGTAATAAACATTCTTTGATACAAAACTTAGCTTTATTGACAATAATTTTTTATAAGTTTATAATTAATTTATTAAAATGGGAATTGTATGCAGAAAGGTTGATTTTATGAAACCAATTGGTATGAAAGAAAATATTTTATTAACTGCTACAGAGTTAATAACAAAAAATGGTATTAAAAATACTAGTTTAGCAGATATTGCAAAAGCTGTAGATATAAGTAAAGGTACTCTTTATTATCACTATTCTTCAAAGGATGATTTAATATGTGATATTGCTAATATGCATTTAGAAATCATCACTAATACTGTTTTAGATTGTGTTCAAGGTGTTGAATCTAAAAATCCAAAAGATCAAATGATAAATCTTATCCTAAAAAATATATCTTCTATTGAAGATCGTGGCCGTGTACATATGTATATTCTTTGTGAAGCAATAACTGGAAATGATACTTTAAAGGAGCAAATAAAAATCAAATACGTTGAGTGGCGAGAAACTCTTAAAAATGAGATTTTGAAAAGTGGAACAAAGGATTCAGAATCACTTTCATTTTTATTAGTATCTATTGTCGATGGGTTAGTTGTCCAGGGTTTATTTAAAACTGAAAAAATACCATTTGAGAATATTGCTAATTTTTTAGTTAACCACTGGTGTTAATTTTAAATAGCCATCAAACTATTTTGTAAATTAGTCTGATGGCTATTTTTAAATTTATAATCTAATAAAAAATACATTAAGTCTTTAATTAGTCTTCAAATATAGTATTTTCAGTTTTCCATTGTAACAATTTTATATACAACCAAAATCCATATATACCAAGAGTTATGATAGTTAATATCCACCATTTAATATAATGTAGAAATAAACTAGAGCCACTACCAACAAAGTTTAACCTTCTACCTTCTATAACAGTATTTTCAGCTTCCCATTTATATTTTATACACATACCCCACGGTGCAGCTATCCCAAAAGTAACAAAAGTTATTGCCCAAGCTAATATATTAACTCCTATAAGACCTAATAAACTACCTTCAAATCTTGATTTCATATTGTTCTCCTCCTATTTATGTCAGTGCTTATATTAGATATTATATTGTATTTTCAAATCAAAGTATATAAACTGAGACTTAATTAAATCTTAAATAAACCTTAAATCTAATATTATAAAATTATTTCAATCACTGTACCTTTTCCAATTTCGCTACTTATATTTATCTCACCATAATGTGCACTTACAATTTCTTTTGCTATAGCCATTCCAAGCCCTGATCCTTTATGAGCTTCACCTGTATTAGTGCCCCTATAGTATCTTTCAAATATGTATTTTAATTCAGCTTCACTTATACCTTCTCCATTATCAGAAATTAGTATATGTACTTTTTCTTTTTGAAAAACGCTAACAGATATGCTTGTTTTTTCACTATTGTGAACCAATGCATTATATATAAGATTATTTATCACTCTTCTTATAAGAGTTTTATCTATATTGACCATTATAGATGGCTTACTTTCCTTAAATTCGATATCTCTTTCACTATATTTAGGATCATTAAATATATCTATAACGCAATCTTTCACTATATTTACAATATTCGCTTCTTCTTTATTGATTGATGATTTGTTATTTTTCAATTTCATTGTTAAGTTTAAATCATCTACTAATTCTTTTATATAATCAGCTTTTTTATTAATTATACTAGCATAATTTTTTATCTCTTCTGATGAGAAATCATAATCCTCTTCTAAAACTTCTGCATATCCTTTTATAGAAGATAGTGGTGTTTTTATATCATGAGAAATATTTGCAATCCAATCTTCTCTCATTTGTTCTACTTTTTTTCTTTCCATTTCATTATTTTTTAATCTATCAGATAAATTATTTAGTTTACCAAATACCTTAGCGTATATTCCATTTTCTTTATAATAAACATCATAATTACCACTAGATAAATCATCAACTCCGCTTATAATTTTTTTAACTGGTTTTGTAAGTCCCTTACTAAATATATATCCAAATATAATAGCTACAATAAAGTCCATAACAATTATAGTAATGATAGCATATTTTATAAGATTTTTCATAACATCCGTTTCTGTTATAAATATAAACTTTTGCAATGCTCTCATAGGAAATCCTATTAAATAGGTGTAATTATTATCATCTAAAGTTTTGTCTCCTACTAATATTTGAGAACCACCTCCAAAGCCACTAGCATATTTATAACCATTTATAAGTTCTATTGGAGTGTGCTTTTCTTTAATATCTTTTGGCTTATTATAACTATATACTTCTTTGGAATTTTCATCTAAAATCTGTATCCACAACTTATTTTTGTCTAAATATTCTTTTCCTTTATTCTGTATTTGTAAATCTTTATTTTCATCAATTTGTATATATTGCTTAAACTCTCTCACATAATATTCAGCAACATAATTTCCACCGAACTCGTTCTGTGCGCTAATACTATCATTAAACATCAAAGCAAATACTACTACTATATTTAATATAACTACTAAAGTCGCTACTATAGCTATACTTAAAACATATCTTAAGGTTAATTTCCACTTCATCTTCATAATTACTCATCCTTAAATATTAATTTATAACCTAATCCTTTTACATTTACAATATATTTAGGCTTAGACGGGTTTTCTTCTATTTTTTCTCTAAGTCTTCTTATATGAACCATTATAGTATTGTCAAAACCTATAAAATCCTCTCCCCAAACTTCATCGCAAAATTTTTCTTTACTTATTATTTGATTTTTATGTTTCATCATATATAAAAACATTTTGTATTCCTTTGGTTTTAAATCTATTATTATTCCATTTTTTCTTACTTCAATCTTTTGTTCATCTATTTCAAATGGTCCAAATTTTATTTTAGTTTCTTGATTTTCTTTATTAATATCATTTACCATCATATTTCTTCTAAGTTGAATTTTAACTCTTAAAGCAACTTCTCTTGGACTAAATGGCTTTGTTATATAATCATCCCCACCTATAGCAAGTCCCATTAATCTGTCTAACTCCTCCCCCTTTGCTGACAAAAATAATATTGGTATATTAGAAGTTTTTCTTATTGTCTTACATATGTCATAACCTTCCATATCAGGTAGCATTACATCAAGTATTGCCAACTCAGGATTTTCCTCTTTAAATATTTCTATTGCCATTTTTCCAGTTTCAGCAGTATATATATTTTCAAATCCTTCTTTTTTTAATACCATTTTTAATAAATCTAAAATCTCAACTTCATCATCTACTATAAGTATTTTACTTTTTTTTATGTTAACGTTCATAATAGCCTCCCATTTATTATCTTTATAACTTAGTATACCAAAAAAAGGCTATTTCAAAATATAATAATTTTATAATCAAGTTTAGAAAAGAACTTTTTTTAGTTCAATAACTAAATTAAATAAAAACTATATTTTAAAATGCCCTATTTATATTATCTTTCTTTTAAAAATGATTTTTTAGCTAAGTTATAAAATATTACTAACCCTAATGCTACAACAATACCAAATACTATCCATGTACTTATAGGAGCTTTATATCTTACAAGCTGCGCACTATACATTCCCCATAAAGGTGTATTTGTAAATATCTTAGTGTTTGAAACCCAGTTTGCTAATAGATATGGAGCTCCCATTAAAAGACCACCAAATATAAACGGTATCGCAGCTCCCTTACTTATAGATGATAAAAACAATCCTAAACCTGCAAATAAGAATGAACCCAATATTATAGTTAAGATAATTATTAATAACATTTGTAATACACTTATATCTACTCCACTATTTCCAAAATACCATAAACTCTTTAATTTTAAATTTAGTCCTTCAAATTTGAATTTCATCATAGCTTTTGCTACCATTAAAAATAAAATTGATAAATTTATTATACTAGCAGATATACCATTAGCTATAAACTTTCCTAAAACTAATTGTTTTTTCCCATTTTTACTAGCCTTTATAAGACCATCCATATTAGAATTATATTCTAATACAAAACTTCCTGCAAACATGCTAAACATAGCAAGTCCCATTATCGGTGCCAATCCATAATATTTAGAAAATATGTCTGCATAAACATCATTTAAACTAAACGTAGTGCGTATTGAACTATATGCTAAAAATAATCCTAATGCCCAAAGTATAAATACCCCTGGCTTAAAGCTTTTCTTAATTTCCCATTTTATAACTGAAAACATGATTATACCTCCCTCGCATCTTCTAAGTCAAAGTAAAACATATATACATCTTCAAATCTTTGTTTTGTTATCTCTATATTTTCATAATTTGGTTTATTTTCACTTATAAATCTTATACTTGTGTCTTCTATCCCTCTATTTATGTTTACTACTTTATAATTTTTTTGAATTTCATTTACAATACTTTCATCAGTTGTAGTTACTGTATATACCTTACCAGCCATATCTTCAAGTATTTGTTTATGTGTCCCTTGAAGTAAAACTTTACCGTCCTTTATCATTATAGTTTCTTTTGCAACAGATTCTATATCAGATATTATATGTGTTGAAAGTATAACTATAGTGTCCTTACCTATTTGAGATAGAAGGTTTCTAAATCTAGTTCTTTCCTGTGGATCAAGTCCTGCTGTTGGCTCATCTAATATAAGAACTTTTGGATTATTTAAAAGAGCTTGGGCAATACCTACTCTTCTTTTCATTCCTCCTGAGAATTTTGAAACTAGTTTATTTGAAACTTCAGATAACCCAACTAACTTTAAAAGTTCATCAACTCTTTTTTTACTTGTATTTTTGTCCATTCCCTTAAGAGCTGCCATATACATTAAGAAATCCTTAGCTTTAAAATTTTTGTATGCGTCAAAGTCTTGTGGAAGATATCCAACTAACTCTCTATAATTTTCATCTAAGCTTTGTATATCTTTATTGTTATATAATATTTTTCCACTTGAAGGCTTTGTTATAGTTGCCATTTGTTTCATTAAAGTTGACTTACCTGCACCATTTGGACCTAAAAGCCCATATACGCCACTTTCTAATTTCAAGTCTATATTTTCATTAGCATTTTTATGCTTATATGTTTTAGTTACATTTTTTAATTCTAATACATTCATTTTTATTTCCTCCTAATAGTCCTTTATATAAATTTTTATTTTATTTAGTTAAAACTTTTTTAATACAATAAACATTTCCGAGTATTGAAACTAATATTATTGCTACATAGCCGATTATACATAAACTAGATATGTCAAATGACTTTGATAAAATATTTATAGTCCCATTGTAAAATCCACTAATTTTACTCATTCCTATCATTACATCTACATAATTTCCTAAACTTACTAACGTTAACACTGTAGATGGTAAAAACTTAAACATTGGTAATATTTTTCCAATAGCTATAAATCCAACAGACATCCCTATAGATTTAACTGAGTTATTACTTACGAATGAACATAATAGAGATACTATTGATATTCCAGTTAACATTAATGTAGATGTTATCATTTTGCTTATAACGTATTGGTTTATTGTCATATTTTTAATTAATATTGCTATATCAGATATTCTATAAGCTTGCAAGTTTCCATTTAAGGGCTGACCATATTGAATATAGGTTATTAAAGATGTACCTCCAATATATATACCATATAGTACTATAGGTAGAAATATTGCTATTGCTAACTTTGAATATAGTACTTTTTCTTTGCTTTTAGACGATAATATAATACTTGAAACATTAGATAATTGCTCTTCTATATATAAATTTGAAGATATCATAACAATTATTATTGTCATTATAACAATCGATAGTCCAAAATCCATTCTATGAGATAAGACCTTATAAAAATTAACATCCTGGTATTTAACCCCATTATCTAATTTAAGTTTTTCCTTTGACATTTCACTTACTTCTTTATCAAGTGATATAGATTTAGACAAACTACTTATCTCATCTATCTTACTTTTTAATTTTTCATTTGCAATTACTTCTTTACTTCTTTGATCTACGAAATATTCATTTTTACTTTCGTTAAAATATTCATTTTGTGTCTCTAGCATTGGCTTCATAAAACTTATTTGTAAAAATAGTATTATCATTAAAACTAGTGCTATTATATTACTTTTTTCTTTTATAATTTTTTTAAGTTCCCATTTAATCATTTTTTATGCTCCTTTCTCTTTATCATGATATTAGTATATAACTCCAAGTTTAACTTATTATAAACTTAACCTTAAATAAACCTTAAATAAAAAAAATCATAAAAAATCTGTAGATAACTTGATCTAAAGTTTTTTATATTTCTATTGTACTTTCATCTATATATCTAAAATCTTTTCTTTTTTCTTTTAAATCATTAACCAGTTTTATTAATGTTAAATCTTTTTGTTTTGCTTCTATCATAACATCAAAATCTTTATCTACATTTTGTTTAACGAAATCTAAAAATTCTATAAATGCATCTACATCTATATAGTCTGAATGTTTTCTATCATTTTCAAATTCTCTAGGACTAGAAAAATGTATTTTAGGAGGTAAGCTTTCGTTTTTCCATGTATCAAAAATTCTTCCTAATAAATCTTTTAAATCCTCACCTTCATTATTACAATTATAATGATGAACATCTAAAACCATCGGCAAATTAGTTGCCTCACATATTTCTAACACTTCTTTAGCTGTAAAGCTTTTATCATCATTTTCAAGTATTAATCTATTTTTAATACGACTTGGAAATTTTTCTAGATTATCTATAAATCTTTTTATAGATTGTTCTTTTCCACCTCTCGCACCACCAATATGAATTACCATCTTTCCATCTTCATAATTCATATCTTCAAATATATCAACTTGAATATTTAAATTTCTTATAGTGTTTTTTACTACATTTTCCTTATCACTATTTATTACATTAAACTGATCAGGATGGGCATCTATCCTAATATTGTTTTCTTTTATTATTTTACCAATATATTTAAAATCATCTTTAAAATATTTTCTAAAATCCCACATTACATCTGGATGTGTAGCTAACGGTATTAAATTTGATGTTAATCTATAAAAGTGTAAATTATTTTCAATATTATAGTTTAATATCTGCTCTAATGCTTTTATATTTGAATATGTTACTATTTCTAATTTTTTTAATCTTTCTTCTTCACTATTTATATTTATGTATCTTTTAAAAGTTACTGTACTTGATGAAGTTACTTTTTCTAAATTTAGTGCTATTGCTACATATCCTAGTCTTACTTTCATTTTATTTTCTCCTTAATGTTTTATAATCATATTTTTACTTTTATTAAGCTTTGCTATTCTTTAATTATCTAAATACGCTTAAATATAATTTTATACTTAATATTCTTATTTGTATAATATTTAATATTAACATTTCATATATATGAACATGCTTGTTTTTAAGTATTTACTTTAACTTACGGGAGATGAATTTATGCAAAAAACTATAAAACGAAAAAAATTAATAATAAATGCATTGATTTTAACTTTAACTACTGTAACTCTTGGATTTATAAACACATCTTTTAGAGTTTATTTATCTAATAAAATTGGGGCTGAAGGTATAGGCCTATATCAATTAATAATGAGTATACATATAATGACTTCTACGTTTGCAATCTCTGGTATTAGAGTAACTACTACACGCTTGATTGCAGAGGAACTTGGACGGGGAAACTCTCAAAGAATAAAAAGTATTATGAAAAAGGCATTTATATACAGCTTGTTTTTCTCTGTATTAACTGCCCTAGCTCTATATGAAGGTGCTGAATTTATAAGTATGAACTGGTTAGAAGACAGTCGAGCTATTATACCGCTTAAAATACTATCTTGTAGCTTACCTTTTGTTGGTATGGGAGCATGTTTTCATGGTTATTTTTATGGTATGAGAAAAGTTGTAAAAAGTATTACCTCAGATATTATTGAGGTTTCTACTTTAATGATAATTATAGCAGCGTTTATAAGTATATATTTACCTAAAGGTCTTGATTATACTTGTGCTTTGATAGCAGTTGCTATATCACTTGCTATAATCGCTTCAACAGTATTTTGCTATATACTTTACAAGTTTGAAAAGAAAAATATTAATAAAAATGCTTGTTGTAAAAGTTCATCTTATTCTTTAACTACTGTTTCTAAAATAGCATTTCCTATAGCTTGCAGTGCTTATATTCAAACAGGACTTAAAACAGTTGAAGATATCCTTATACCGGGTGCTCTTAGACAATTTGGTGCATCATCATCATCTTCTTTAGCTACATTTGGTATGATTAAAGGTATGGTACTTCCTATATTATATTTTCCATCAATATTTTTAGCTTCATTTTCAACACTTATAATTCCCGAAATATCAGAAGCTAAGGCACTTAACCAAACTAAAAGAGTAAATAATATTATAGGGAAGGTTTTTAAATTCACTTTATTAATTGCTATATTTGCATCTGGGTTGTTTATGATATTTTCTAATGAATTAGGCTTAGCTATATATCATGATAGCGAGGTAGGATTTATGATAAAAATACTAGCTCCTCTTATACCATTTATGTATTTAGATAGAGTTGTTGATGGAAGTTTAAATGCACTTGATCAGCAAATGAGTACCTTAAGATACAACTTAATTGACATGGGTGTTAGAATATTTTTAATATTATTTTTGATACCTAAAAATGGTGTAACAGGATTTATTATAGTATTATTTGTTGGTACTTTACTAAATTCACTTCTTAGTATAAATAGGTTATTAAAAGTTACTAAATTAGAATTTTTATTATTTGACTGGCTATTAAAGCCTATGCTTTGTGTAGCTTTATCTGGCTATTTTATAAAGTTAAGTTTTGATTATCTTCAAATTACTACTATGATTGTATCTCAAGTTCTTTTAGTCGTTTTATTTTATTTTGTCCTACTTATTATTGTAGGCTGTATTAAAAGAAATGATATTATGTGGTTTTTAGATGCGTTTAAAAATGATATTAAATCTGATAAACTAAGTGATTTAGGATTATTTAAACGTTTTTAATTAAATTTTTAATATAAATATAAAAAAGAGCTAATCTCATTTTTGAGATAGCTCCTTTTTACATTTTTAATTTATATTTTCTAAGAATTTAACTATATTTTTATATGTTATATTCATTTGTTTTTCACTAGTTATTATAGCTTCATTGTCCCCTCTTTGAAGTCCATAGTCTCCAAATTGAGAATGATTCGCCCCTTCTACTTCTACATACGTTGTGCTTTCAGGTAATTTTTCTCTTGATTTAATAAGATCTTTAAAGTTAACTACTCCATCTTTACTTCCCCATATAGATAACACTTCTTTGCCCATTTTTTTTAAATCGTCATTCATAGGATAAGATGCTAAAAGAACTACTCCATCTACCATATTGTTTTTAGATGCAAAATCTGATGCTGCAACACCTCCTAAAGAGTGTCCACCTACTACCCAATGTGTTATATCACGGTAGTCATTCATAACCTTTTCAGCATCATTTTTGCCAAGTAACGGTATATTAAGAGGTGATTCAATTATTACAACTTCATAGCCTTTTTCAGCTATTTTTTCACAAAATGGTGCATATACCTCTGGTTCTACTTTAGCACCTGGATATAATATAAATCCTTTTGTAGCTTCTACATTTTTTGGTGTAAACGATATGTAATCATTTATTTTAACGTCTACATTTTTATTACTTACCAATGCAGCCTTTGCAGTTTCTTTTGGTGAATACGTTTGAGTTAACCATATGAAAGTTCCTAATACAGCTATTACAGCACTTATACCTATTCCTAATAATAACTTTCTCTTTATATTCGATTTCTTCTCATTTTTGTCATTAATTTCTTCTAATTTATCAACAAATAACGGTCTTTGAAGTTCCATTGTTATACTAAAAGTATCCTGCTCTGCATTTTCCTTTACATCTATATCTTCACCCATATATTACCTCCGTCACTTTAAAATACTATTATAGTTTATCATATTTGAGGTAATTTTTCACTAAAGTAAATGTTTTAAATTTTTTATTTTATGCAAGTATTTTTTCATTTTTTTATTTAAAACATTTAAACTATATAGGTTATTTGTTAAATGTTTTTGTTTTTTTATGAAATGTTCTTGATTATGATCTTTGTAGATTTGATTTATTTGTAGTAATTTTTCTTCGATTAATACTGGAATCAGTAATAAATTTTTTATTTTATAAGAATTGTTTTTTCTTTTTGAATACATATTGACTTCTGTAATGATTTCTTTATTAACTTTATGATACATATCTAATAAGTATTTATGTCTTTTTTGTATATTGTAATGAAGTATAAACTTATTTATTAATATAATAATGCTATAAATCTGTTTATAAATCCTAGTATTAATATAAACATAATCTTCTTTGATAATATTAATTTTTTCATATGTATCCTCCTTTTGAAGTTTCTAATATACTAATATTATCATATTTAAATTTTTGTTCAAATTTACCATAATTCGTATATATACCAATATTATTCTCACCTTTCAAATTATATAAATATATACCAATAGTATTTGATTTATTTATTTATTTTTCATTTTATTTAATATGCAAACAAACTTTTTTTAATTTAACAAGTTTTTAATTTATTAAATTTTAACATAAAAATAAATTACTAAAGTTTTATCAACACTTAGTAATCTATTTTTATTTACTCTATTTAATTATTTACTCTTAATTTGATAATTTAAAATCCATTATTTCTTTGTAAAAAACTTAATTCCCTCTTTTATAGATCTATCCATTTCTATAGAGAAGTCTGCACTTGTCTTTCTATTATATATTAATTCACCAAAACTATTTACGTTAAACGGATTTGTCTTAGGCATATTTTCTTCTTTGTTTTTAAACATTTCTTTTAACTCATCTTCATCTAATTTCTTATATTTTTCATCAAATACAACATGTTCTTTGTCAAACCTATCTCTATATACTCTTTTCATATTTTCTGGGTAGTATCCAAGAGTTATCATAGCAGCTGGAAAAGTATAATCAGGTAAATTCAAAAGCGTTTTATGTTCTTCATAATTTTCCATTATATCCCCTATGTAACAACTTCCTATATCTAGGCTTTCTGCTGCTAACACTGCATTTTGACAAGCTATTAAAGAATCATTTATTGATAACATAAAATCATTCATTCCTAAAGGCTTTATATTTTCAATATTACATACTTTAAAGTAATCACACCATTTTTGCATATCTGCTAAAAATATAAGAATAACCGAAGCTTTTTTTATAAATGGCTGATTATCACAAGTTATACTTAGCTTTTCTTTTGTTTTTTCATCACTTATTTTTATGATAGAATACATCATCATATTTCCTGCAGTAGGTGCTTTTATAGCACTTTCTAAAATTATATCTAGATGCTCTTTACTTATTTCTTTTTCTTGATATTTTCTTAGTGATACTCTGTTGTTTATAGCTTTTATAATATCATTCATCCTAATCCCCCTTTTACCTATAATAGTATAGAATATTTTATGTATATGTCTATCTATTTTTATATGTAAAGCAATGAAGGAATTTGAAATAAAATATAGAAAATATATAAGTTATAGTAAAAACAAACTTAAGAGTTTAAAATTATTATTTAATAAAAGGAGCATACTTATGAAAACTAATTACAAAGTTGCATATGATAAGGAATGGGAAAAATTAAAAGAAAAAAATCCCAAAGATATTGTAGATAAATTAGATGTATTATATTGTAGCGATAAAAAGCAATTTACAGTTACATTTTTAAATGAAGAATATATTCTAGACTATAATTATGAAACTATATACAAAAAGGATAGTAAAGTTCCTTTAAATATAGGTGCATCTATAATGATACTTAACTACCTAACATTTTCAAACACATATATCAATACATCTAATAAGTGGGTAAGTCTAAAAGAAATACCAAATGGTGGTGCATTATTTTATCCAGCTTTTTACAAAAGTTCAATACTAGAGCTTATTAATAAATTTGGTTCTAATTGTGAGAGTTTTTCACAATGTTCAAATAAAATAGGAGGTATACCTGCAGGTTTTGCAGATAAATCCTTTGTTTTTAAAGTACTTCCTAAAATTTCAATTTGCATAGCTGTTTGGGAAGGCGATGATGAAATATCACCTAATTGCACTATATTATTTGATCATTCTATACAGTATCTAGTTCATATTGAAACAGTAATAGCACTTGGAGGATATTTAGCAGATACATTAATCAATATGAATTTATAGAAAAGTTTTATATAAATCATTACATATTAAAAGAGTATCTTAAAATCATTTTAAGATACTCTTTGCTTTAAATTATTTTTGGAAATCTACTACTACCTCTTTTTCTAAAGTAACAGTAGTTTTACTTAATGTTGTATGTGATATAACATTACCTTTTCTTATTGAGTAGTAAACTGGAACTTGCCTTCTTAGCGCATCATATCCGCTCTGTGCTGGCAATATTATTAAGTTTCCTGGCTTTAATCTCTAGACCATTAGGGAATGATATTATTCCATCTTCTATTATTTTATTTTTTTAGTAATTCTTCTATATCACTTTTTATTTTTAACGGTGATACTGTAGGTGCATATCTTTTTATCACATTTCCATTGTCATCTATTAAAAATTTAGTAAAATTCCATTTTATTTCTTTTCCTAATATTGATTTAGACTGCTCTTTTAAGTATTTATATAATGGATGAGCATTTTCTCCATTTACATCTATTTTTTCAAACATATTAAAAGTAACTCCATAATTTAATTGACAAAATTGATGTATCTCATCATTACTCCCTGAATCCTGTTTTGCAAATTGATTACAAGGAAAACCTAATATTTCAAATCCTCTATCTTTATATTCTTGGTAAAGTATTTCTAAATCTTTAAATTGAGGAGTTAGTCCACATTTACTAGCAGTATTTACTACTAAAACTACTTTACCGCTATACTCTTTCATGCTTACTTCTTGTGTATTCATTTTTTTTGCTGAAAATTGATAAAAATTCATATATATTATCCTCTCATGGTTACTGTTATTTTTTATATACTCTTATATATACCTCTATTATATAGTTTCTAATCTTATTTTTTATTTATTTCTAAAAAAGTATTACCAATGTATAGGCAATACTTTTTATACTTTAATACTTAAGTGCTTCAAGTATCTCTTTATTTATGTTTTCAGATAAATTTTTAGATAAGTTTCTTTTTAATAAGTGCTTGTATTTTATACCATTTGTTTGAAAGTATTTCTTTATCAATGGAAGTCTGTCTTTAGGATCATTCATAACCTTATATGCAACTAACCAGTCTTCAAGTGAAGTTAAGTTGACTTTTATTTGATCTATTATTACAGTATCTACAATAGCATCTTCATCTAAAATAAAATTATATATATTTTCATTGCATAATGCTATTTTAAACCCACCCATAAACTCTACTTCTGTATCATCTACTATGTATCCAAAAAATTCCTCCGTTCTGAATGGTTCTTTAGATGGTGAATTTCTACTTGTACCTATTTTATTCATAATATCTTTTATTTTACTTGCGTCTTTGGGGTCTATTAATATATCTATATCGTTTGGCTTTTCTACTAAGCCATTAAAATATAATAATACTGAGCTACCAACTGCCCAAGTACAATTATATTCATTTAATAACTTTGCTACTTTTTTTAATACATCTAAATTCATATTGTTTTATCCTTTCATAATGTTTCTATATATTTAAATCAATATTTTATAATGACTATCTTAATATTATAACATTTTGATTACTATTTTTATTCACGCAAAAAAAGCCCCTAACAAAAAGGCTATTTTTAAACTTCACAAATACTATATTTTATAAAATATAATATTTGTCTTATTCTTTATATTTAAAATTTAGAAGCCTTAAATATATCTCACACCATCCTTTTTATATTTCATATAGTATATAATAATACCATATTATGTAATTTACATATTATATTTTGACTGAAAGGTATGAATTTATGACTGAAATAACATATATCACTAAAGTTATCTTTTATTTAGCCCTAGACCAAATTAAATTTTAATATTTATATAAAAGGAGGATAAGTATGAAATTATGGAATAAAAATTTTTTTCTACTATGGCAAGGTCAATTAGTATCTGTTTTTGGAGATGCTCTATATTCGATGGCTTTAGGATTTTGGGTACTTCAAGAAACTGGTTCAACAGCAATCATGGGGAGTATAATGGCTTTAGTTACAATCCCTAGGATAATATTAGGTCCTTTTGCTGGAGTTATAGTAGATAAATCTGATAGGAAAAAATTAATTGTTTTAGGAGATATCGTAAGGGGTGTTAGCATGTTACTTCTTGCTTTTGCAGCAATAGGTGGTTTTCTAAAAGTTTGGATGGTAATGTTGATGGGAATTATACTTGGAATATGTTCCTCCTTTTTTAATCCTTCAATACAATCTGTACTTCCAGAATTAGTGCCTAAAGAAAAATTAATTAAGGCTAATTCATCTTATCAAATGGCTACTACTGGTGCAGATATAATCGGCCAGTCTATTGGTGGTTTTGTATATACCATACTTGGTGCCCCTTTGATGTTTTTAATTAATGGAATATCCTATTTATTTTCAGCTTTTACTGAAGGGTTTATTCAAATTCCTAAAATTGAAAGAAAAAATATAAACGTTACTTTTAAAGAGGATTTTATGGACGGTCTTAGGTTTATTCTAAAGTTTAAAGGGTTGGTAAGAAGTCTAATAATGGCTTTCTTTATAAACTTTCTATTTGGAATGATACGAGTATTAATCATACCTTGGTTTTTATCTGATCCGTCTCTAGGAATGACTAAATATGGTTTATTAAGTGGATTTCAAAGTTTCGGATTTTTAATAGGAACGCTTATCTTATCTTTTATTAATATTAATCCAAATCATAAATATAAAATATATCTTTCTTCAATATTCATATTTATGTCCTTTATAGGACTAGGTGCATTTATGAATAACTTTATAGTTATAATTTTATGTTTTACTGTTGCATTTGCCTTTATGTTTATATTTAATACCATGGCAAATTCAACTATAATGCTAGTAACACCTTCAGATAAAAGAGGAAAGGTTTTTGCTACTATTGGTACTTTGGCTATGGCGATTTCTCCTATAGGGAATTTTGTTGGCGGCGTATTAGGTGAATTTATGAATCCTAGGACTCTAATAATATCAAGCACTCTATTAGGAATTATTATTATATGTAGCATTGTTGTAAATAAAGATGTAAAAAAGTTTTTAAATTATATTCCTGAAGAAACAAATAATAATTGCTAAATTTATGTAGATAAAACAAATTAAAATATATTTTTATATTCCCGCAAACGTGACATTTTATGAATCTAAATATAACTATTAACTTCACGTTTGCGGGACATTTAAATTAAATATCCTAATGATCTGTAAGCATTATCATTAATGATGATCTTTTCCAGTATAATTAGTAGCTATAATTTTATTGATTTAGTTGCAATATATGTATCTATATGTTTATCTAATAGATCTCCATCAGAATTATCTTCATAAAAACCACCTATCACAAATCCAGCATCAATTTGCCCCCCCCATTTGACTTTGCAATGAGTGCCCAAATTCTAAGGTATCCTTATTTTCAATTCTTTCTTCTAATTGATTTTTAGGAAGTTGTTCTATATCAGAATATGGAATACTATTTTTTAAAATTAATTTATTATTTTTTTCCCATTCATATAAGTCAAAAATGTATATAAGAGGATTAGAAAACCCAGATACTAATACCCCTCCTGTTTTTAATACCCTATAACATTCCTTCCATACTTTTTCTACATTATCTATAAAACAGTTAGAAACTGGGTGAAAAATAAAATCAAAAGTTTCATTATCAAATCTTGATAAATCTCTCATATCACCTTGTTCTAAATTAATAGTCAAATTATCTCTCTCAGATACCATTTTATCTTTATCTAACTGACCTTTGCTGTTGTCAAATACTGTAACATCACAACCTAATGCAGAAAATATAGGTCCTTGCTGACCTCCCCCAGATGCAAGACAAAGCACTTTTTTTCCTTTTATATTTCCAATCCATTCTTTAGGTATAGGTTTTGTTGGAGTTAATAATAATGTATAGTCTCCTTTTTTAGCCATTTCTACTTCTTCTGAGCTTATAGGTAATGTCCATTTATTTCCTATCTTAACTTCGTTATTCCAAGCAATTTCATTTTGTTTTCTTATATCCATTTTATAAAATCCCTTTCATAAAGACTTATTTATACTTAATTGTAGTCTTGTATGTAACTAAAATCTATAAACAAGTCCTTTAGCTTAAATACATTTTTTATTCTTAAAATTTAGGAGCTTTAAACATAAGTTTATATAACCCTCGCTTCAAGTATTGTTTTTTTACATGAATTAATTGTAATAAGATAAAAAATCAAATAAATTGTTCCAAATATAGCAATTGTGTAAATTAACGGAAGTTTTAGAATCTGTAAGTTTCCAATTAAGGTATCAACCAACATATATCTATAACAAATCAATGCAAAGAATCCATTTAATATTCCTAAAATCAGTGGAATAATATACATTAAGGCTATTTCTCTTCTTATTATTTTTTTTATCATTTTGAAACTATATCCCATTTTGCTTAATATAAAATATTCATCTTTTACGTTCAATGTTTCTACTAAATTTGTAAAATATAGCATATTACCTGTTGTTATAAATAAAAGTACAGTAATAAATAATAATAGTAGATCTGTTGAAACATTTGCTTCTTTAATACTTGAATTTCTTGCATAACTACTTGCAAATCCTTTATCTGTGCCTTTTATAACTTTATGTATTTCATTATAAAATTCTTTATTATCTCTTAGACCCTTGCCATTTAATGAGAATACAGTTTTTCTTTGTATGGAGTCATCTAAGTTCATATTATTATAGTCAATATCTGGTACTACAAGAGTAGCTATACTATTTTGAAAACTAATAGAGTTACTAACTGTATTTTCTACTACTTTTATAGTCTTAAATTTATTTTTATTTCCTAATTTCAATTTATACTCTTGATTTAAGCTTTCATCATTTGGATAATAATTTATAAATATTCCTTCTCCTGATTTCAATTTTTTAAAATTGTATGTATTTCCTTGATTTTTTAAAAGATCTTTAAAGTCTGAATATGAAATTACATCAAATGAATGATTTTGTTTCTTTGTATATTCATAAGGAATTTTATCCTTGGAATCTGCCTTTAACTGTAAAATTTCAGTTTCACTTGAATTAAAATTGTATGTAGAACTTAATTTATTTACATTGCTATTTATATCTTTATTATTTAGGGTATATTCAATTGCAGATGGATTGATTCTTTCATTTGCTTTTAGCGTATAATGATTTGTTAACAGTTGACAGGAAAGCATAGTTACTGTTCCTGATACTAATAATGTTACAACTATTAATATTTTGGATTTGCTATTCATCCTGTAGATAAATCTAGGTATTACAATATTACTTATTTTTGCATATAGTATATTTTTATTTTCTCTTATTTTAGATAGTACTAAAGATACAGAGTATCTTATCACTATAATAGTACCTAATACAGTAGAGCATAAAACGAATAATGCAACTGGTTGATATCCTATTTTTACCCAAATAGATTCTTGTAAGTTTATAATATTTATTGATAGTGAATATCCTATTATCAATAATAAAAACCCTACTACCCCAACAAACGGTCTATTTTTTATTACTTTTTCTTTATTTTTGCTATAATTAACTAAATTAATTAGGGTAAGTTTTTTTAATTCGTATATATTTGAAATGACTATGGTCAATGTCATAATGAGAATTAATATAAATGAGTTGAATACTGCTGTTTTATTTATAATTTGATTTAAGCTTGCATCGTTAATTTCTAATATTGTAAACAAAGCTTTATTTATAAATATATATAATATACTTCCTGCAAAAATACTAAATAAAAATGAACTAATAGTTATTATAATACTTTCATATATTAATAGTAAACTTATCTTTTTTTTAGAAAATCCAAGTAAAGAATATATTCCTAATTCTTTGCTTGTTTTTTTAATAAAAAAGTTATTAAAGTATAACATGAAAAATATAACAAACCCTATAAAAAATATATTTATAGTATTTGAAATGGTTTCCACTCTACCATCTTGGCTTATTTTACTTAACATTATTGTATCATGTGCAAATGATTGAAATGTGACATACATTGATATTATAATAGTTAGAGATACTATATATAGTTTATAAAACGAAAAATTTTTTCTTATATTTGAACTTGCAATTTTAATTAACATCTACGTTATCCCCCTATTTTTCAAGCTCTAGTTATTCTAAATCTTGTATCTTCATCTTAATCATTTGATTTTTTTTCTTTATGTTTCTTTGACATATATACAGAATTATTAATGCAATTACTGTTGTGGTATTGCACATAATAAAACCAGACAACATGTTCTTTGCATTAGGTGTTTGTATTATTCCTACTATAGAAAATAAAAAATTAAGTATAGGTATAATAAGACCCGGATATTTACTATCATTCTTTGACAACAGTGTCTGTACTAATATAAATCCTATTGGCAATATAACTATCGTTAAAAAATTTACCTTTTGAATCATAGTTTTATTTCTCCTTTTCAATTTTCTTATATTCTGATATCAAAAGTTTTGCAGTGTCAAAATCTAATTTATCTTGTAGTGCTAACTGCTTAACTAATGATACATATGGGTCGGCACTATTACTTTCATTAATCTGAATTTTTTTTATTAATTTATCTAATCTTAGTCTTACAGTTGGATAAGTTACATTGTATAAATTTGCAACTTCCTTAAGTGATCCTGATGCTAATATAAACTTTTTTATAAAATTTAAATCCTCATCATTTAAACCTTCTATCCATTTAGGAATCATTCTGTTACCTCTCATTTCTTTAATTTTATTTATTTTTTTTTAATAAAGTTAAACCTTATTAAAGTTTATATTTATTTTTATTAAAAGTCAATTATTTACCATTTAATCAGTTTATCTTTTACTTGATGTATTCTAATCAAAGCTTATCAAAAGTTGATTGATACATAAATGATTCTATAGATTTTTATGCTAA
Organism: Romboutsia sedimentorum; assembly: GCF_030131845.1. Lineage (GTDB taxonomy): Bacteria > Bacillota > Clostridia > Peptostreptococcales > Peptostreptococcaceae > Romboutsia_D > Romboutsia_D sedimentorum. Next base: position 613,932 of record NZ_JASKYM010000001.1, read on the forward strand.
TAGATATATTAGATTTTTATATACTGTTTACTTCAAGTATTGTTTTTTTACATGAATTGATTGTAATAAGATAAAAAATCAAATAAATTATTACAAATATAACACTTGTGTAAATTAACGGAAGTTTTAGAATGCTGAAGTTTCCAATTAAAGTATCAATCAACATATATCTGAAACAAATCAATGCAAAGAATCCATTTAATATTCCTAAAATTAGTGGAATACTATACATTAAGGCTATTTCTCTTCTTATTATTTTTTTTATCATTTTAAAGCTATATCCCATTTTACTCAATATAAAATATTCATCTTTTACGTTCAATGTTTCTACTACATTTGTAAAATATAGCATATTACCTGTTGTTATAAAGAAAAGAACTGCAATAAATGATAATAGTACAAATGTTGAGCTACTTCCTTCTTTAATCAGTGCGTTTCTTGCATAGCTACTTGTAAATCCTTTATCTGTATCTTTTATAATTTTATGTATTTTATTATAAAACTCTTTATCATGTCTTAGCCCCTTACCATTTAATGAAAATATAGTTTTTCTTTGTATAGAGTCATCTAATTTCATATTATCATAGTCATTATCTGGTACTACAAGAGTAGCTAGGCTATTTTGAAAACTAATAGGATTACTAATTGTATTCTCTACTACTTTTATAGTCTTAAATTTATTTTTATTGCCTAATTTCAATTTATACTCTTGATTTAAGCTTTCATCATTTGGATAATAATTTATAAATATGCCTTCTCCGGATTTTAATTCTTTAAAATTGTATTTATTTCCTTGCTTTTCTAAAAGCTCTTTAAAGTTTGAGTATGAAATTACATCGAATGAATGATTTTGTTTCTTTGTATATTCATAAGGAACATTAATCTGTAAATCTACTTTTAACTGTAAAATTTCAGTTTTACTTGAATTAAAATCGTAGGTATCACTTAATTTTTTTATATTACTAGTAACCTCTTTATTATTTAGAGTATGTTCAATTACAGATGGATTGATTCTTTCATTTGCTTTTAACGGAAAATAGAGAGATAGTAATAAGCATGAAAGCATAGTTATTGTTCCTGATACTAATAATGTCACAACTATTAATATTTTTGATTTGCTATTCATTCTGTAGATAAATCTAGGTACTACAATATTACTTACTTTTGTATATAACATATTTTTATTGTGTCTTATTTTAGATAGTATTAAAGATACAGAGTATCTTACCACTATAATAGTACCTAATACAGTACAACATAAAACAAATAATGCAACCGGCATATGTCCTATTTTTTTCCAAATAGATTCTTCTAAGTTTATAATATTTATTGATAGTGAATATCCTATTATCAATAATATTAGTCCTACCACTCCAACAAATGGTCTATTTTTTATTGTTTTTTCTTTCTTTTTACTATAATTAACTAGATTAATTAAAGTAAACTTCTTTAATTCGTATAAATTTGAAATGATTATTGTGAATGTCATAATGATAATTAATATAAATGAATTGAGTACTGCTGTTTTATTTATAATTTGATTTAAACTTGCATCGTTAATTTCTAATGCTATAAATAAAGCTTTATTTATAAATATATATAATATACTTCCTGCAAAAATACTAAATAAAAATGAACTAATAATTATTATAGTACTTTCATATATTAATAATAAACTTACCTTTTTTTTAGAAAACCCAAGCAAAGAATATACTCCTAATTCTTTGCTTCTTTTTTTAATAAAAAAATTATTAAAGTATAACATGAAAAATATAACAAATACTATAAAAAATACATTTATAGTATTTGACATTGTTTCCACTCTACCATCTTGGCTTATTTTACTTAACATTATTGTATCATGTGCAAATGACTGAAATGTGACATACATTGATATTATAATAGTTAGAGATACTATATATAGTTTATAAAACGAAAAATTTTTCCTTATATTTGAACTTGCAATTTTAATTAACATCTACGTTATCCCCCCTTACTTACTCATACTTAACATTATTTTATATATTTGATTTTGAAAAGTATCTCTGTCATCTAAATCATCTTTTACTATTCCATTTACAATTTTTCCATCCTTGAAAAATATCACACGACTAGCGTAACTTGCTGCATAAATATCATGTGTTACCATCATAATCGTAGAATTCATTTCTTTGTTTACAAGATGAAGATGATTCATAACACTTTCAGTAGAGTTTGAATCTAGAGCTCCTGTAGGTTCATCTGCAAAAATTATAGCTGGTTCTTTTATTATTGCTCTAATAACTGCTACACGCTGTTTTTGACCTCCCGATAATTGATGTGGGTACTTTTCCAATTGATTTAACATATCAAACTTTGAAGCTAAACATTCAATTTTTTCGTCAATTTTATCTTTTGACTTTGAAAGTAAAGATAGTGGAATAGATAGGTTTTCTCTTACAGTTAAACTATCTAATAAAAAATACTCTTGAAATATAAACCCAAGTTCATCTTTTCTAAAGTCTGCAGCTTTAGAGTCAGACATGTTTGTAATGTTTCTACCTTTTATATAAATTTCTCCACAATCAGTTTTATCAATAGTTGAAGCAATATTTAATAGTGTAGTTTTACCTGAACCAGAAGCCCCCATTATCGCAACAAATTCCCCCTGAGTTATGCTAAAGCTAACATTATCTAGTGCATTATATTCTGCCATTTCATACTTTTTAACTACGTTTTTAATACTTAACAACTCTTTCATTATACATATTCCCCTTATTTTTATATTTTAGCTAACTATATAAATTTATAAATATCAAAAATCAACTCATAAATTTAAATCCTCATAATTTAAACCTTATATCCATTTAGGAATCCTTAGTTTATACAATTTTTATTTAACTTTATTTGTATTTCTTTAATAAAGTTAAACTTTATTAAAGTTTATATTTATTTTTATTAAAAGTCAATTGTTTTTTATTAAAGTAGGATACTTGATAATACTATATATTAAAATATAGAATTTAAAATCAATATAAACATAAAAAAAGCCTTCTTTTTAAAAAGAAAGCTTTTTTAAAATATAGAATATAAAAATTTAAATCAACTCTTACACTATTTAATATTTATTTTATTAATTATAGTCCTAATCTTCTACTACAACTGCAGTTCCATAAGCAAGCATTTCAGCTGCTCCTTGCATAACTGCTGCTGAAGTTAATCTAAATCCTACTATAGCATTAGCACCTTGTGACTTCGCATCTTCAACCATTCTTTGTATTGCTATTTCTCTAGCTTCTCTAAGCATTTCGTCATATGATTTAAGCTCTCCGCCTAAAAGATTTTTTAAACCTGCTCCAATATCTTTTCCTATATGTTTAGCTCTTATAGTGCTTCCTTTTACTAATCCTACAACCTTAGTCACTTTTTTTCCTGGAACATCGTCAATAGTTAATATTATCAATTTAAAATCCTCCTAATGTATTAGTTAATTAAAAATCAAGCTTATGTACATCTTTTTATTATCTACACTAATTATTTTTATTATTCAAATAGTATAGCTAAATCACTTAGTTTTAATTTTATATTACTATATTTTTCAAAATAATAAAAGTACTTAGTAATAATACACTATTTATGTATTTAAAATCACAAAAATGTCCTGTTAGCAGGACATTTTAAGAAAGTAAATACAGTAATTAAATTCGCATTTATTATAATTATTTAGTTTGTTTTTGAGCATCTAAAACAGTTGTATAAATATAATTATATAAACTTGCATGTCTTAGTTCGTCTGTTAATATATTAAATATATTGTCTCTAAAATAAAGATTTGGCATTCCATTCATTATTTGTCTATATCTCTTAACTGCATTTAGCTCACCATTTAGAGCTTTAATTATTCCTTCTATAAAATTTTCTGGCGGTATAAATTCTTCTTCTACTGGAGCTGCATCTATTCCAGTTAACTGGCTATACATTTGCTTAAACATCTTATTATGAGATATTTCATCTTCTCTTATTGATTCTATTGTATCTTTTATTGATTTTGACTGCTTTTTAGTAAGTATATCTGTTGGTATGTTATTTATTAGCCATTCATAAAAAAGCGCATCAGATTTTTCACCTTCTACAGATTGTTGCATTAGATTTACTGAATTTATAAATGACTTTGATGTTGGGTAATTATAATTAAACATAAAAATTCCTCCCTATTATAATATATATCTATATATATTATTCAGGTTGTGACAATTTTGTTCTTTATTTTCATTTTATATTTTAATTTATGCCAACATTACATTTAAAACCCTATTTTAAATATTAAAGTGATATAAAACAAAAAGTACTCCCTTAAATATTTTCAAGAGAATACTTTTTTATATAATCTTATCTTCTATCTAGCTTTTTATAACTAAACATAGTTACTACCACTTGTATCACAAGTACTAATGAAAATGCTATTATAAAATAGTGATATGCTAACTTACTAGCAAAATATCCACTACTCACAACTATAAAAAGCATTATACTCAATATAGTAGTTATTACTAATTGAACTTTAAAAAACTTAGATACTCTTTTCTTCATAAAATAAGCTAATAATACTAAAAATATTATAATTAATATTATTGAAATTATCTTTTGAACTTGCAAGTTTTCTGGTGAAAAAATGCCATTTTCAAATTGGTATTTTTTATAATAAACATGGTGCATAACACCAGCCTTTTTATTCGTTAGATATTGTATTATAAATGTAGCTACAATTATAACACTTTGTATAGAAGCTACTAATCTATATATAATACTGCTTAAATTTAATTTTTTCATACTTTATTTAGGTTCTCCAGTTTCTGTAGGATTTGAAGAATCAGTACTCCATCCTATCCATCCATCACTATATAAAGATGTTTTATCATATCCCATAACATTAGCATATGTTAAAACTTCTGCTGCTCTCCAACCACTTCCACACATAAATGCTAATTGGTTATTTGTATCTATACCACATTTTTTCCATAGATCTTTTATTTCATTTGCATTTCTCATAGTTTTATCTATGTTTCTATAGTAATTAAGAGATGTAGATCCTTCTGTTCCTGCATATCCATAAACTGCTCCCGGTATACGTCCTTTTTTCTTATGGTAGCTATATCCTGATATTTTCCCTATATATTCATCCCACATACGATTATCAACTAAAGTGAATTTATCATCTTTTAATTTTTCTTTTAATTCAGGTATAGTATCTATTAAATCAGGGTTAGCAGGTATTGTTGCTTTAAAGTCAGCTCCTTGTGTTTTAGGATTACTTTTAGTTTCTAGTTCATATCCTGCGCTAACCCAAGAATCACTTCCTCCGTTTAATACTCTAACATCATTCACACCGATGTATCTTAGTACAGTTGCTACACGATAAGATGCCATCGGCTCAGCTCCTGTTACTATTATAGTATCATCTTTTGTGAAACCATAATCCTTAGCAAATTTAGCTAAATCTTTATCACTTGCTAACATCCAAGTTGGTGGTGGTTCTACTGTATCTGTATTTATATGAACACTAGTTGGTATATGACCTTTTTTATAGCTTTCAGTCTCTTCTCCCCAACTCGCTTCAACTATCTTTACATTTTTTGCTTTTTCAAATGTTTCTGGTTTTTTTCCATCAACAACTTCTTTAACTACCTTTGCAGGTACTATCATTTTATAATTTTCATATTTTTCTAATGGCAAATTTTTATCCTCAGCCCATTGGTCTATGTCATATGTATATAAATTTTTATATCCATTTTCATTTAAATAACTTGCAACTTCATTACTAGATTTACCGTCAGTATCATATAAAACTATATTTTTATCTTTTTCTATCCCTTTATTTTTTAAAGCTTCTTTTAATATTTTATCTTTGTTTTTGTCTTCAACCTTTAGCCAGTTATAAGAAAAATCTACGGCTTGTGGTATATGTCCACCTCTTTTTTCTCCATTTAAAGTCCATCCATTGTACGAATCATTTAATCTAGTATCTACAACTATCCAATCATCTTTATCTACATTAGTTTTTAGCTCTTCTGTTGAAATAACCTTAGTTTTAACTTCGCTTGCCTCTGGTTTTTCATTTTCTTTGTTACTACATGCAGATAGTGTTAGCATACTTGTTATTAAAGTACTTATTAGTGCTATGTTTTTAAAAGTTCGCTTCAAGTTCATTTACCTACCTTTTTATCATTTTTATATATATATTGTTTCATATTATCAAATTAATTTTTGTTAGTATAGCAATATAGGTAATTTCTATATTATCGTACACAATTATAGAAATTACCTATATTAATTTTAAATATTTCAACCGATTTTAATCTATATTAATCTCCAACTCCAAAATCAGTATTGTTATAAAGTACCTCAATTTTTGGATTTTCATCTAAGAATTTATATTTTTCCCTAAACCATTTTACTATTTCTTCATCTCTTTTTATTTGTGATGTATTATTTATAAATACATTAATAGTAGCATGATCAAAATTATTTAATACTATTTCCATATCTTTATCTATCATCTCTTTTGTTTGACCTTTTATTCCTACCATCATACAAGGGGAATCAAAATATTTTTTAATATCTTCATAAGTTTTAAACTTTGCATTTTTATTTAAAAATGTATTTCTAAATTCATAGTCAAAGCTTTCTACTCCTATTTTAAAAGTTATTGGTATTTCAAAAAAGTCTCTCATTTCTTGTATTTTATTTTTATAACACCAATGACTTTCTAAAAACAACTTTTCTATATTTTTTTCTTTTATTACTTCTTTTATTTTATTAAGTGTAGCCTTTGGTAATTCAAAGCAACTTCCTGAATTTATTACCTCAAGTACTTTGTATTTACCAGACACATTTTCTAAAACTTCAAAGTTTAATTTATTCATTTCATTTTCCAAGGTTGAATTGTCTGATATATAATCACAAAAACTACATTTTCCCCATATACATGGGTATCCTTTAAGAAGTACTATCTCTCTAATATTTTTATTTGTTACTTCACTATATCTATCCATAATATCTCCTTTATCTATTTGCTTGTCATAGATAGCTTAATACTTTTAGGAAGCGCATTAACTCCTAATCCTACCAACGCTACTGCTACAAATTTATCTGCATAGTCTGTAAATATTTGTACTATAAACACACTTACTACATCAGGCATTCCTACAACTCTAAGTATCTGAACTATATATGAAGAACCTGATGATGTAACTCCTCCAAATAAATAAGCAGCTATCATAGCACTTATTATAGACGTTGGAATTGTAAATATAACCACTCCTAAAGGTGTTTTTCTACCTTTTAAAAATCCTTTTTCATACATAAGTCCTGCAAAGAATCCAGTTGATATTTGAACAGGTGCAAAGTAAAGTGAATATATGTCAAATGTCATACCACTAACTAAGCTTCCACATACTCCAGTTATTACTGCATATTTAGGACCTAATAAAGCAGCTATCATTATAGTTCCTATAGAATCTAGGTATATTGGCAGTTTTAAATTAAGAGCTATAAAAGCACCTATAATATTTAAAGCTACTCCTAATCCAACTAAGGTAATAGTTCTAACATTAGTTTTTTTATTCATGTTATATCACTCCTTCTACTGAGTCTATAACATCTTCATATCCTTTAAACAATCGTTTTAAGAACATATACATAAATTTCTTTTCATCAGTATCAGTTAATACAACTGCATTATTTTCTTTTTTGTAAAAATCAAAACTATCAACTACAGATTGCCCCATAGCTATACCATCTTCTACAACTTCAACAAAAGATTCAAAGCCTTCACATATGCTTCTATCTATAAAATATGCTACTGCTAATGGGTCATTTATAACGCACCCTATTACTTTTTCTTGTTCCCAATGAAAATCAATATAAAATCTTGTAATCTCTGTTATATACTTAGCCATATCTTTATCAAGTCTGTTAATAAACTCTATTATATTTGGTGTAAGTACGATTTTTCTAGTTACATCTAATCCTACCATGTGAATTTTTCTAGGTAAGTTCTTGTAAACATAATCAGCTCCATGAGGATCTACCCAGTAATTAAATTCTGCTACTGGTGAACAATTTCCATGAATTCTAAAAGCTCCCCCCATAGATACAAACTCATCTAAATTGTTGAAAGCTTCTTTATCTTTCATAAGTGCTTTTGCTATATTAGTAAGAGGTCCTAGAGCTATTATAGATATTTTTTCATTATTTTTTAAAGTATCTATTATAAAATCAATTCCTCCATCTTTAATTTGAGCATCACTTATTTCTTCATAAAAATTCTCTCCCACTCCATCTTCTCCGTGGGTATCTTGTGCTGTTACAAGTTCTCTTTTTAATGGATGTTCTTCTCCTACATATACAGGTACATGTAATGAAGAACACATTTGAAGTGCTTTTAGAGCATTTTTCGCTCCAAGTCTTGCAGGTACATTTCCACTGCAAGTAGTTATACCTACTACTTCTAGTTCTGGTGAGTTTAGTGCTAGAAGAATTGCCAGAGAATCATCTATCCCTGGGTCACAATCAATTATTACTTTTCTTTTTTGCATAATAATGCCTCCTTAAAAATTATTAATAAGGAGAACCTTACAACTTAAAAGTCATAGCTAAGGATACGTATTATATACTGCCACTATATAAACACCTTAGTTTTTTATACTTGGAGGTTCTCGAACAAGTCCTAAATAAAAGTTATTAATACTTTTATTTAGATTTTCAATTTATATATTAATATAATATTTACTATTTGATTATATCATACTAAAAATGCATTTAAAACAAAAACTGTATATGCCAATAATCTATACTTGTACTAATTTTTTATTTTTCATTAACACTAATTTCATAAATATCATAAAGTAATACGATAGAAAACTTTTAAATACAAGGGGGATTAATATGGCTAATAATACTGAAAAAGTCATTCTAGATGATGCATCAGGGAATATAATAGATGAGCATTCAAAAGACAACGTAATACTTGTCGGTGTTCATCCTTCAACAGATAGTGAGTATGCAGATAATATTAAACTCATACTAAATCCTAAAAGTAACTCGCCCATATCTATAGATTTTAATTATGGTGGATATAATATGCAGCTTTTCATAGGTGATTTTACAGGGGATAATAAGTCAGAAATCATGGTAAGAGGTGGATTTGGTGGATCTGGTGGATTTGAAATCGGAGTTATTTACAAATATGAAGACAATAAATTAATAGAAATATTTAATCAAAATAAGTTTAATGAAGAAAATAGCTGTTCTGCTAAATATGTAAATAATTATAAAGTTCATGTAAATTGTGGAACTAAAAAATATTCTATAGACTTATCTTCAAGACCAAAACAATACTTAAATGAAATATATTCATCTGATGGTAGTGTTAAACCTTATTATGAACCATATGTAGATGCACCAAGTGCAATTTATCCTATAAAACAAGTTTATAATAATTATTATGATCTTCTTATTCAACAAAGAATTGTAGGTATAGTAAATGCAGATACATTAGGCATAATCCAAACTTTAGGAAATTTAGAAAATAGTAAATTTCAAATCTTATCTAAGGGATTACTATTTTTATCATATCTAGATGCTGAAAACAGAAAAAATTCTAAAAAATCTAAAAAATAATAAGCAAGGATACTTAAAGATTATAGAAAAAGTTCATCCAAAATCAATGAACTTTATCTATAATCAAATATAATATATTACTTTTTCTCACTTCCAAGTATATAAGTACCAACACCCATAAACAATGCTCCACCTATAATATTTCCTAAAGTTACTGCTAATAAATTGTATGCCGCTGAAGCTATTGTAACCGTTTGTATTGTTGGTGATAATAAAGCTACTCCAAATACAGTCATATTAGCTATACTATGCTCAAATCCACTTGTTATAAATGCAAATAAACACATAAATATTATTATCAATTTAGCACTATCGCTATTAGTTCTAGCTGAGCATAAAACTGCTACACATACTAATATATTACATAAAATACCTCTAAATACTAATGCCATAAATGGTGCTGATGCTTTTGCTGCTGCCGTAGTCGCAAAAAACTCCATTACTGGACCTTTATTAACTAGTCCACTTCCTACAAATAAACCTGCTACTACTAATGAACCTATTAAGTTACCTACATAACTATAAATCCATACTTTTCCAGTGTCACGAAGCGTTACGCCTTTATTTAAAGCACCTGCTGTCATTACTAAATTATTACCTGTGAATAATTCTGTTCCTGTCATTATTACTAAGCTAAGAGCTATTGCAAATGATACCCCCATCATTATCTTTGTCATAGGAGAATCTGACGCTGATAAAAGTCCCCCTATTGTAAATATTAAAATTATTCCTATTCCTATATAAAGCCCTGCAAAAGCTGCAGATGTTAAGTATTTCAACTTACTTTTATTTAACAAGTTGATTTTACTCTTTGCTGCATTAGTTAGTTTTTCTAATGTTTCATTATGCATAATATAGCCTCCATGTACTCTATTAAATACTAATATTTTATACCACTCCAAGAAACATTTTGATTCACTATAGTTATGTCATCAAAATTCACATCTTCTAAAGCCCATTTTTTAAATTCCATAAATCCAGTTCTATCTACTATATATCCAATATGTTCTTTTTGAAGACTTCTATCTATATAATGTTCTACGTATCTATATGTATTTAATATTATTTTTATAATATTTTCTTCATCAGCCCATATTAAAAAATCTTCTGCTAATCTTGGGTTCTTTTTACCACTTCTACCCATTATAGCTAATCGATAGTATTTTTTAGAATCTCTAGTCCATGCATTTGTTGGGCAATTAAGAACGCATTCTCCACATCCTATACATTTGCTATGATCTCTTATTACTCTATAATTTTCAGTATGAAGTGCTCCTGTTGATACACTTTTACACTTTTTAACACATGCTCTACATGATACACATCTATCTTTTTCATAAATAGGTAAAGCCATACCAATTATTCCGAAATCATGACTTCTTGCTTTTATACAATCATTTGGACAGCCTGTTAAAGCAACTTTAACGTGTAAATCATTAGGGAATACTGCATCTTCTATTTTCTTTGCAAATTCAGTTGTATTGTACTGTGCTTTTGGACAAACTTTATTACCTATGCAAGCAGCTATATTTCTAGTTCCTGCTGATGGATATCCGCTACCTTTTTTAGTTTGGTTTATATCCATTTTATCTATGATTGGTTGTATAAGTTTATTTACCTCTTGCATATCTTTCATATCTATTCCAAGTATCTCAAAACCTTGTCTTGTTGTTATATGTATTTGACCATTTCCATACTCACTTGCAATCTTTGAAACTGTCATCAAACTTTCAGGGTCTACACATCCACCTGGTATTCTAACTCTAAGTGCTGTTTCATATTTATTTTTAGTTATCCTAAAAGCATTTTTCATTGTTTTTTTAGTATTTAAATCTCTTATCATAATATTTTTCTCCTAATCTATAAGATTTTTAGCATAAGAATAATCAAACACAGGCCCATCTATGCATATATAAGTGTCATCCATTTTACAATGTCCACATTTGCCTATTCCACAACACATTTTTCTTTCATATGAAACCCATATATTAGTTTCTGCTAAACCTTTTTTTAGAAATTCTCCTACACTAAAATGCATCATCATAGGAGGTCCTACTACTATTGCTGATGTATTATTTATATCTTTTATATTTAATTTTTCAATATACTTTGTAACTAACCCAACATTTCCTTCATAATCATCTTGTGCCTTATCCACAGTGACTATTATGTCTAGTTTTTTACTCCATCTTTTTAAATCATCTCTAAATAACAAATCTTTTAAAGATCTAAATCCAACTATTAATTTAAAACTTTCACACTTATCAATGTTTTCGTAAAAATGTTCTACTATTCCTCTTACAGGCGCAAGCCCACTTCCACCTGCCACTACTACAACTTCTCTTCCCTCATATTTATTTACATCAAAACCATTTCCGTATGGTCCTCTCATAAAGAAGTTATCTCCAACCTTATAGTTGAATAACTTATTAGTTACTTTACCAACACTTCTTATTGTAAAATCTATATAATCTTTTCCATACCCACTTACAGATATTGGACTTTCTCCAAACTTTGGTATAGATATTTCATAATATTTTCCTGGAAGAACTCCTTCAGTACTGCACTTAACTCTAAAAGTCCATTCTATATCAGTATGTTTGACTATATCTATAATTTTTGCACTTATCGGTATATATGAATTCATATTATTTGTCCTCCTTGTTTACTAAATCTGCTACATTTTCTATACATTTTGAGAATGATATATATTGAGGACATGCATCGTCACATCTTCCGCATCCTACACACATGTTATATCCAAAACGCTTTTTAAAGTCATATACTTTATGCATTGTTTTAAATCTCATTCGCTCACCTTTAGTTTTTCTAAATTCGTGACCTCCTGCCATTTGTGTAAATCCGTCTACCTGACAACCTGCCCAAACTCTTCTTCTTTCTCCAACATTTTCATTTTCTTTATAAAAAATATCTTGCATAGTATAACAAGAACAAATCGGACATACAAAGTTACATCTTCCACATGAAATACATCTTGAATTATATTCTTCCCATATATCACTAGTTGCTACTTCTTTAAGATTTAGCTTATCTTCGTCTGGAATATTTACATTAAATAAATTTTCTTTTACAAAATCCATTTCAAAGTCAACGTTTTCACCGTCAAATACATTTAATTCTTCATCTTTTATTTCTAGTTGAAGTCCATCTTCACATATATTCATTCCCATAGCGTAATTATCCGCTTTGTTAGAATCCATGCTAACACAGAAACAATTTCTAAAGCTTTCTCTACATCCTACAAGAACAAATTTAACTTTTTCTCTAACTGTTTTATAATAATAATCTTCATCCATTCCATTAGCTAAATATATTTGGTCTAATCTTTTTATACCATTTATATCACAAGCTCTTAAAAAGATTATTACTTTTTTATCATCTATGTCTTTTTCTTTAAATTCCTCTTCTGTAAAATAAAATAGTATTTGAGTTATAGGAAATATTACTTCCTTTGGTGAAAAGTCTGATTTTTTACTAAATTCCATTTCTTCTACAGTACTTACCTGTGCATATCTTACAATACTAGTATCTGAACAAGTTCCTTTGTTTTCTAAGGACACTGGTGCAAGTATTTTGTAGTCTTTACTTAATGCTTTTAATCCTGCATTAAATTTTTGTGCATCTAATTTTATTTTCATAAAAACCACCTCTTCTTATATCTTATTAATCTAATGTTAACATTTTATCAATCAAATTTCCGTGATTAATATCACAGATTCGTGGCAAATGAAGTTGTAAATAAAAAAACACAAATTTTAATTACTTTTAAAATACTTAGCTAATTCTTTTTGTTTTGTATAAATCTTTTTTCCTTCTATTTTTACTAATCCTTCATCTTGAAGAGTTTTCATAGCCCTTGATAAAGTTTCTCTTTTGCATCCTAGCATATCAGCAATATATGTTATACTTACATTTACATTTATAAAAGTCCATTGCCCTTTTGATATTCCAAATTCTTTTCCTATCCTATAAAGCTTTGCAGCTAACTTTTTATCCATTTTTATTGATATAGAATTTTTTAATTGTCTATATAATCTTCTAGTCCTTTTTTCCATATAACTTAATATATTTTTAGTTAATATAAAATCATTTTCTATTATATTTATAAAGTCATTTGTGTTGTATTCTAATATAAGAGAATTTTCAAAAGCTTCACATGCAACAGTCGAAGTATTATTTTCATTTATCAATATTTCATTTATCATTTCACCTTGATTTAGTATAAATATTATTTTTCGCTCTCCATTTTCGCTCATTTTGAAAATCGAAACTTTACCTTCTATTAAAATATATACTTTGTTTATTTTATCTTTGTCTCGAAATAAAATTGATTTTTTATTTAATCTTTTTAGCTTTCCAGTTTGTATAAGTTTTATTTTACTTTGTGGTTTTATATTTTTAAATATTTCTACTTTCTCTATGTCATATTCCATAATTTTTTTCATTTTTTCACCTTTATTTTATAATTTCTAATTATTTATAATACGCAATATAAACAATTATACTACATTGATACAGTATATAAATAATCAAAAAAATCCATAAAAATATGACACCTGTAGAATACAGGTGCCATATAACTGCTTATTTTATTTTATTTTTGTGATAATTATAAATGTAAAATGGTATACCTGAAAGCATCATTATAAATCCCCACATTACTATTTCTGAACCAGAACCATATATCGTCCATATTGAATATACAAATGCTAAAAGTGGAAGTGCTGATTTTCTTATAAATATACCAAAACCAAACTGTTTTTCACCTTTAAACATTAACATCATTTCTGCTGCTGTAGATAATAAATATACTGGTAAGAATGATAATGTAGCCAATATAGTTATAAATGTAAATGCTGAAACCATACTTTTTTGGAAGTTCATTATTATTAATATATTTACTAGTACAGATCCTACTATTAATGCATTTACTGGTGTACCATATTTAGGATTCAATTCTCCAAAGAATTTTGGGAATACGCCGTCTTCACCTGCTGCATATGCAACTCTTGCTGTAGATAATATCCAACCGATAGTTGTACCTAATATACAAATTACAACTGATAATGCTAATATTTTTCCAACTGAACTACCTAACGCAATTGCTAATATATCTGTTAGTGGTGCTGAGCTTGCTGCTAGTTGTGAATTTGACATAACTCCCATGCTTCCAATGCTTATTAAAATATAAATGATAGATGCTATTATCATTCCATATATTGTACTCTTTTTAACGTTTTTTTCAGGATTTTTTATTTCTCCTGCTGTAACTGTTGCACTTTCCATACCTACAAATGCCCATAAAGTTGATGTTGCTGCTAAAGGTATTGTATTCATTCCTTTTCCTTGTGGCACTAATGGTATCAAATTCATTTTATCGAAATTTAAAAACGCTACTACTATGAATATTGCAAAAAATCCTATTTTAAATATCGTTGCAACTGTCTGCATCTTACCTGCTTGTTTAACTCCTACTATATTTAGTATAGTAACTATCCATAAAATAACACTAGTAAATATTATTGAATATATAGGTGTTTGTAACGCTGGTATAACTGCTGAACAATAACTAGCTAATGCAACTATTATTGCTGCATTCCCAATCCATGATCCATTCCAATATAACCATGCACTTAAAAAACCTGAAAACTCTCCAAAGGCTTCTTTAGTATAATGATATGCTCCACCTGTAGCCGTATATTTAGACCCTAAGTTAGCAAATGATATTGCTATTAATATAGACCCTATTGTTGTCAAAACCCACGCTATTATTGTTGGTAATGGACCTGAAATTTGTGCTAATGTAGCTGGTAACATAAATACTCCTGAACCAATCATATTCCCACAAACAAGCATAGTTGCCATAAATAAACTAATTTCTTTTTTTAAGCTTTTATTTTCCATTTTTTCCTCCTAGATTTGAACTAAAATTACACTGCTAATAGGAATATTTTTAAGAAATGTTTCCTTAAATATGCAATTAATTGAAGCCACTTTCCTTGTTAAATGTAAATAACGTTTTCTATTAAGTAGCTTTTATCCCACATAAAGTCGATAATTTAAATAATAAAGATATCCAATTAAAATCAAATTATATAAATTTATTTAGCCATTAATAAGCTTAGCTAAACTTATATATCATTAAATGTGTATATTAATAATATATCAATATGATGCGAATGCTTATTTTCTTTACTATTAATAATATTTTTAGATTTTATCTATGATGTAATTATTATAACCTCTATTGTTTTTTTAATAAATAAAATATTAATACGCCTTAGAATATCACTTTTATATAGCCACCTATATCCTTTATGAGTTTTCCTTTTACCTTTACAACAATTTACTATTGCTGAATTATGGAAACCTATTTTATCTAATTCTCTAGCTATGTGTTTTCCACAACCTACTTTGATGAAGTTTAAATAATGTATCTTCTGTAATCTCTTTATCTTCTTGATTTTTTTCACCCCAAAATTGCATATTAGTAATATCTTCTACGAAATTTTGAAAGTTTCACACCTCTCATCATCATATTTTTACGTTTATATTTACATCAAATTTAAAACTTATAACTTAGCTAAAATGTTAAATCTTTGTAAAGTAAGGTATGCTAAATTTAAAACTTCCCTTAGCTTAAATTCGAAAATTAACAATTATATTATATCTATCAAACTAAGTTAAATCAATAATACAACCCTATTTTTAAATGCTTAATTTTGACAATAAATTCATCACATCCACATCAATTCCTCTTAACCGTCACAAAATTTCAATTTAAAAATTCATTGAGTTTTATTATATAATATGGTTTAATATTTAATTATAAACATTTCAGAAAATTTGTTAAAATGATATTAGTAATAGGGAGGTTTTCATATTGAAAAAAAAATGTTTTATATTTAGTCTTATATTCTTTATGGCATGTACTTTATTTTTGGGCATAAATTCTCAAAAAATACATGCAGAGAATAAGGTATATAAAGTTGGTACAGATTTGACCTTTGCTCCTTTTGAATTTCAAAATGATAGTGGAGAATATATAGGTATTGATATTGATTTGTTAAACACAATCGCTAAAAAACAAAATTTTACTGTTGATTTAAAACCATTAGGATTTAATAGTTCGGTTCAAGCGGTTCAATCTGGTCAAGTTAACGCTATGATTGCTGGAATGAGTGTTACAGAAGAACGTAAAAAGAGCTTCGACTTCTCTAATCCTTATTTTATTGGTGGCATATCTATGGCAGTTCATGGAGATAACACTGAAATCAAATCTTATGATGATTTAAAAGGCAAGGTTGTTGCCGTAAAAACAGGAACAGTCAGCGCTAATTATGTAGATAAAATCAAAGATAAATATGGATTTACAGTTAAATCTTATGATTCAGCAGATGCGCTTTATGATGTTATAAATGTCGGAGGTGCTGATGCGATATTCGATGACTATCCTATTATTGATTATTCAATTACAAAAGGTAAGTCTTTAAAAAGAGTTGGTGATATACAAGAACGTTGTGACTATGCCTTTGCTGTAAAAAAAGGTACTAATCAAGAGCTTGTTAAGATGTTTAATGAAGGATTAAAAGAATTAAAGCAAACTAAAGAATATGATGGTATTATTGCTAAATACACTTCAAATTCATCGCAGTCTAATGATGCTAGTTCAATTGATGAATCTACTTTTATTGGATTAATTAAAAATAACTATAAAAGTCTATTAAGTGGTCTTGAAAAAACTCTTATATTAACTCTTGTATCATTTATTTTTGCTATGGTTATAGGAATAATGTTTGGATTATTTAGTGTTGCACCTGTAAAACCTTTAAGAATGTTATCTGCATTTTATGTTGATGTGGTTAGGGGGATACCTCTACTAGTATTGGCTTTCTTCATTTTCTTTGGAATACCAAATATAACTGGAAAGCCTATGAATGAATACATAGCTGGTATTATAACATTAACACTAAATGCTAGTGCTTATATTGCAGAAATTGTCCGTGGTGGTATAGGTGCTGTACCGGTTGACCAAATGGAAGCTGCAAGAAGCCTTGGTTTTTCTTACACAAAGACAATGAGAAAAATAGTGCTTCCTCAAGCAATAAAAATTATGATTCCTTCTTTTGTAAATCAATTTGTAATCTCACTAAAAGATACAACTATACTATCTGCTATAGGACTTATTGAGTTACTACAAGTAAGTAAAATTATAGTTGCTCGTACTTTGCAAAGTTCTGAGGTCTACTTGATTACAGCTATTATATACTTAGTAATAATCACACTACTTACAAGACTTGCAAAAATATTAGAAAGGAGATTTAGATAGATGGAGACAAAAATATTAGTTAATAAATTAGTAAAAAAATATGGTGACCATTTAGTATTGGATAAAATTGATGTAGCTATTAAAGAAAAAGATGTCGTGTGTGTTATAGGCCCTTCTGGTTCTGGAAAAAGTACGTTTCTACGCTGTATAAATAAACTAGAAGAACCTACTAGTGGGCAAGTGATCGTTGATAAATTTGATTTAACAGATAAAAATACTAATATAAATGAAGTAAGACAACATATCGGAATGGTATTTCAGCAGTTTAACTTATTCCCTCATTTATCAGTGCTAGATAATATTACACTAGCACCTATAGATATAAAAAAGATGGATAAAAATGAAGCTGAAAAAAGAGCTATCGAGCTATTAGAAGCTGTAGGTCTTGCTAATAAAAAAGATGCTTACCCAGACTCTTTATCTGGAGGACAAAAGCAAAGGGTAGCTATAGCTCGTGCCCTTGCTATGGATCCTGATATAATGTTATTTGATGAGCCCACATCTGCTCTTGACCCTGAGATGGTTGGAGAGGTACTTCAAGTAATGAAAAATCTTGCAAAGCAAGGTATGACTATGGTAATTGTTACTCACGAGATGGGATTTGCTAAAGAAGTGGCAAATCGTGTAGTATTTATGGATGGTGGACATATTTTAGATGATGGTTCTCCTGATCAAGTGTTTAATAATCCTAAAAGCGAGAGAACTGCAAACTTCTTAAATAGGGTTTTAAATGTATAAATATTTTTACATAAATCAATTATAACTATTTTAAAAATATTGTATTTACATATAAAGTAAATATTCATAAAAAAGTCACGATAGCGTGAAAAAATATATACACTATCTTTTCACGCTATCGTGACACATTTAATTTATAAAGTTTGCTTTTTACCAAAATGAACAGTCATATAAAGTACTATCGGTATACTAATTAACGCTATTGTTATAAGTAACTTTGAATACAATACTGGATTTCCAAATATGTTATAAGTATCAGTATTTCTAAACATAGGTTTTACTCCCATAAGTTCAGATATATTTAGCTGTCTAAATATTTTATATAATGCTTCAGTTGGCATAAAGTCACATATAAAAGTAGGAGCCTGATATACAACTAAAGTTATTATAGTTGCTATCATATTATTTTTAACAAATAAAGATACAAGCATAGCTAACAAAGTAAATAAAATAAGCCCCATAAAGTTTATTGCTAATGCTCTTATATAAAACTGTAATATAGTAATATTAAAAGGTGTTGCTTCTAAATATCTCAATAAATGTAGTGGCTCATTATAACTATTAAAGTTTTCTATAGCAGTATAAATTAAAAACGATAAGTTAGAAATTATAAATATAATAGTGCTAAATATAGCCGCCGATATTATTTTTGCTTTTATCAATTTATTTTTACCATTCTTTGAGCTTAAAACTATTGATGCAACCTTACTTTGATAATCATTACTGAATATAGTTGCTATTCCTAGAGCAACTAATGTTGATAAAAACGTTGATATCTGTTCGAAATCAGTACTATAACTCCATGACATTTTTTGATGATATGTAGGAATTCCTCTTTCTTTAACTAAATTATGTATATACTCAAGATTTTTATATTCAAATGTATCAGTTTTTCCTTCTTTTTTTAGTTTATCTAATTGTGCTCTCATTTCTGCTTCTTTGTATTCTTGATTATCAACAATATAAGCTGGATCAATATCTACAGTATAGTCAAAACTCATTTCCTCTGATTTTAAAAATTCTTCTTTTGAAGGTTTTTCTTTTTTTCTAATTATTCTGTGATAATCATCTAACTTTTTAATGCTTTCTTTAGTTATAACTTCTCCCTCATAAGGCGCTAGTATTTTTTGTTTTTCTTTAACCCCATCTATACCATAAAATTTTAACATTGTGTGCTGACTTGTCACCAAAGATATTCCAGCCCACAAGACCGCTAAAATTAATATCCATACTGATTTTTTAGAAAATATCTTTCCTAGTTCAAATTTTATCAATTCTATCAATTTGAAATACCCCCTTCAAGTTTAGCTTCATCATTAAAATAATATAAAAATACATCTTCTAAATTAGGCTCTTCGTCTCTACAAACTGTACCTAATATATTAGGTCTTTCATCTCCAACTATCCTAACTGCAAGTTTTCCGTTTTCCCTAGCTATATTTGATACCTTAAACTCTCTTTGAATATTATGTAGCATTTCTTCATTGATATTTATACTACATACCTTTCCTCTAACAGTCTCTATCATTTGATTTGGAGTTAGCTGTTCTACTAATACTCCATCTTTCATAACCAAAACCTCATTTGCGATAAACTCAATATCTGAAATTATATGAGTTGATAATATTACAATTTTATCTTTAGATATATCAGCTATTAGATTCTTAAATCTTATCCTCTCATTAGGATCAAGACCTGCTGTTGGTTCATCTAATATAAGTATTTTAGGGTCATTTAAAAGTGCTTGGGCAATTCCTAGCCTTTGTTTCATTCCTCCACTAAATTTACCTATTTTTCTTTTTCTATCTTTTTCTAAATTTACAAATTTTAATAATTCATCAATTTTAATTTTACCTTCTTCTTTGCTTATCCCCTTTAGAGCACATACATAATATAGAAATTTTTCTGCACTAAAATTTTTATAAAAACCTACATCTTGAGGTAAATACCCAATCAGCTCTCTATATTTTTCACCTAAATCTTTTTTGTTTTTTCCATCTACTAAAATACATCCACTGCTTTCATTTGAAACATCTGCAAGTATCCTCAAAAGAGTAGTTTTCCCTGCCCCATTAAGACCTAAAAGTCCATATATTCCTGTGTTTAAAGTTGCATTAAAATCATTTACTGCAATCTTATCTTTAAATTTTTTATTAATTCCCTTTATAGTTAATATCATTTTTACCCCTCCTAAAAATCACAATTCTTATAATCTATATAATTTATAGTTCTTTTATAAAATAATTTTAAACACATTGTCATAACCACTATTAATATACATAAAATAAATAAAAATACAGCTTCCTTTGTTGCTATTAAGTTTTCTATATCTTTACTGCTTATTGAATTTGCTTGTATTAGCCATATACCTACACATAATCCTATACTATTAATATTTCTATATATAGAAACTATAAATAGAGATACTGATGCTGTAATAAACATTGGAATCAGCCATATACTAATCATTTTCATCATATTAATTTCACAATAATTTCCAACTAAAATAAAGCTCATTAATATACTTATAACTATTGAAAATACCCCTATTATAACTAATTTAGCTAAAACTAATTCTTTTAGTGAATATTTATAACTAAGTTCTAGTTCCCATACATTTTCGTCTTTTCCTTTTGTTAATTCAATTAATCCTAGTAATATAGGTATAGGTGATACCATAAGTATACTTTCATATATATTTTCATTTGATTTGATAGTAATAGCCACCCCCCCAAGTATTAATAATAAAGAAAATATCCAATATGATTTACTAACCAAACTTAAATTAAATCTAATTAATTCTAATCGCGATTTTATAATATTTGATATTTTCTTGATAGAATTTTCACTAGCCTCTTTTGGCATATATGATCTTAGTACATCAATAGTTTCATCTACACTACTCTCATCTGCTTTTTCAACTACATAACTTTGTAAAAAATCTTCTATATCTAACAAATCTTCTTCTAATAAATTTTCAAATTCTTCATCGCATTCATTTTCACATCTTAGTGTATGAATCTTCTTTTGCATCTTTTTCACATATATCACCTCCTAGTAATTTTTTAAGTCCTTTTATACCATTGAATAGCCGAGATTTTATTGTATTTTCATTATCTCCTGTAACATTGCTTATTTCTTTTATTTTTAAATCGTTGTAGTATTTTAAAATTATTGCTTGTTTTTGAAGATTAGGTAATTTATTTATAGCTTTTTTTATTTTTAAAGCTTCTTCTTTTTTAGATAATATATCTACTACGTTTTTATCATCTTTTATTTCATGATTATCTATATCTTTAATCTCATTTCTTTGTTTATATGTAGTACTTTTAAAATAGTCCTTACTTGTATTAACTGCTATTTTTAGCATCCACGTTTTAATGCTTCCTTTTTCAAAGCTGAATTTATCTATGTTTTTAATAACCTTTATAAACACTTCTTGAGTTAAATCGTAAGCTATATTGTAATCACTAACACTTCTATAAATAAAACTATGTATTAAATCATAATATCTTTTAACTAAAATCTCCATTGCAGATTCATTTCCAACCAATATCTGTTTTACTAACTTTTCATCACTTTGTGCCAACTTTATCCCCCCTTCCACTTATATAACGAGTTGTTTTTATAAAAAGTTTTATTATTTGTAAAATTTTTCCTATTTTATATTAACATTTTTTCACAAAAAAATAAGGATAGTGTGTTTACTATCCTTATTTTTTATTTATTTTTTATATAACATATCTATATGAGGTATATCATCTTCTAGGTATACTTGTGAAACTTCTACAAATCCAATACTTTTATAGAAGTCTATCAAATATGCTTGAGCTGAAATCTTAATCTCTTTTTCGTTTAAATCATTTTCAATAAATTCTATAGCTTTTAACATCATTTCTTTTGCAATACCAAGTCCACGATGCTCTTTGCTAACTACAACTCTTCCAATTGATATTTGGTCATAAGAAACACCTTTTTTTAATATTCTTAAGCCTGCTATTATCTTTTTATTATCTTCTAATAATAAATGGTATGCGTCTTGGTCTTTGTTATCAACGTCATTATAAGCACAATTTTGTTCTACAACAAACACTTCACACCTTAGTTCTAAAATTTGATACAATTCACTGTTTTCTAATTCACTAAATTTTTTAATCTTATAATTCATACTTTTGCTCCTTTATTTTAGTTCCACAACATTCACAGTAATTACAGTCTAAATCTATTTCAGATTCACAGATATTGCAAATATTGTATTCCTTTATGTCTTCTTCTATCTCTACTTTATTTCCACAAGATGCACAGAACTTATCATTTTTATTAATTATATTTCCACATTCACAAATATTTTCTCTTTGAAGTTCTTCTAATTCTTTTACTTTTTTATTACTTTCATATATCATTTTATCTAGTTCTATTATTTTTAAAGATAACTCATCAAAATCATTATCTTGGATTTCTTCTTTTCTTATTTTTTCATATAATAACATGCCCATGTCTAATAACACATTACTCTTTTGTACTTGAAACTCACCTATTTGTTTGTTAATCTTTGCTTTTTCTTTAATTTCTTCAACTTTTCCTCTACCTTTATCTATACCATCTTGAACTTTTGAAAATCTATTTTCCATTTTTTCTTGTATATTTTTCATAGTTTCACTCCATCCTACGCTTATTCAAATACGTATAACTTATACCCTATCCCTGCTACTATATAGCTATATAAAAATGATCTTATTATAGTTGATATTAAGGGCAGTCCTAATGATATAGCTCCCTGATAATTACTAATTTGTATTGAAGATATATTTCCACCTATTAATATACTACTAAATAAAGCTACAATCCCCATAAATAAAGCATAGTATAAGCTAAAAATCAGCACTACATTTTTTTTATCATCTTTATACTTACGTTTTAAATTACACCCTACTACTAAAATAATAAGTGACGATAACACAACCATAGCTATAAATATAAGCTTTGTATTTAAAAATAAATCAGACCCTAATAAATTAAATATTGAGATTGTATAGCTAGATATTGTTAAAGGTATAAAATTTGCAAATCCCCACATATAAGATGCTAACTGTGTTAATACTAGACTTGTACTTATGTCTTTTGTATAACCATACATTCCAAATTCATATAAATAACTTTTATCAGATAACGTTATTGCGGTTAATATTAAAAATACAACTACATATCCTAAAAATACTGTACTTATTGCTTTTTTCATAATTCCTAAGTGTATATTATCTTTTTCATAACTTTTCTTAAATCCGATTAGGTAAGTACATAAAAATGCTATTATAAATCCATTAAAAAACATATTCAACGATCTATAACTAACCTCAAAACTCATTTGATACTGCATCATATCAAATGGGCTGGTTTTTATTTTAGTGAATATGCTTAAAACAAACAACATCAATCCATATGTAAGCCCTACTCCTATTGAGTTTAATAATGTACTTTTAGCATCTGTATTTTCTTTTTTCATAAACAATAAATTAGAAATTGTAAGAGCTAAAATAGGTGCTATAAGAAATACTAAAATACCTAAATGAGCACTGATTCCGCCTGAACCTAACATACCAGATGAACTTATATCTATATGACCTAAATTAAGTCCCATAACTATGTGTATTGGGTTTATTAGCATGCCTATTTCTCTAATTTGTAACCCCATCAGTAATTTAAATATTAGAGCTACTATAAATAAAATTAAAATTGAACAAAGTGAAGTAATTGATGCTTTTTTGAAGTTTATATTTTTTAATATATGTTTTAAACTTTTTGAATCTTTAATTTCATTTTTTATTAAATTATTTTCTTCTACCTCACTCAAATTATTTCCACAATGTTTACAATAACTACTTTGTTTATTATTTTCTTTATTGCAAATTACACAAGTTGAGTTTTCTAATTTTTTTAGTGTATATTTATTATTTTCGATCTTTTGTACACTTCTACCATCCTCTTTAAAGTAATTTTTATACTTATATTTGTTGTTATCCATGTTTCTCCTTCCTTGTTTGTTGTCTTTTCTATGAGAAAATACAATACAAACTCTAGCAATTAGCTAGAGTTTGTAGTTTATTATTCCTTTTTCTAAGTTATATAGATTAGTAAATCCCTCCATAGAAAGTAAATTACAAGCCGTTATGCTTCTATGGCCACTTCTACAATATACTACTATCTTTTTATTTTTATATTCTTCTATCTCATCTATATTATATAATAAATCATTTAGTTGAATATTAATTGAATTTGGTATGTTTTTTTCTTCATATTCCTCTTTAGTTCTTATATCTAATAATAAGATATCATCTTTGATTAATTCTTTTAAATTTTCATTATTTATATTTATATAATTCATTTATTTCACCTCTATATGTTTTTAGAATTTATACCCTAAACAACATATATAAAATCATATTTAGAAATTTTTCGATTTATTATTGTTTCATTTCTTTTGATTTTTTTATCATTTTAAATTGTCTTCTTATGAAGAATACTTCCATAGTTATCGCAGCACAACTGATTAACCTTGTAAACATATCAGTAGTAGTTACTGCATAATTAAAGAAATACATAATTAAAATTAAGTCTATTACTATCATGATTATCTCTATATTTTTTGTCATACTTCCTCCTATTACTTTATAATGTCTAATTATAACATAAATTATGTTTTATTTTGTTTGTAAAATTATAATCAATCTAATAAAAAAAGTGAAAGCTTTAGGAATTAGTCTCCCAAACTTTCACTTTTTTATAATAGTAATTATCTATAAATTATTCTACTGTTATTGCATCCACTGGACAGCCTTCACATGCTTCAACTGCTAATTCTTCTAGTTCTTTGCTTATTTGAGAATCTATAGCTATTGCTAGTCCATCTTCATCTATTTCAAATATTTTTGGGCATATTCCTGTGCATGCTCCACAACCTATACAAACGTCTTTATCCACAAATGCTTTCATTTTTAAATCCTCCTGATTTTTCTATTTATTAAACTACTTTTGTAGTATATTCTATATTTATCCAGAAAGAGTACATATGAAACATTTTTTTAATAATTATTATTATTTATTTTTTTATAAATCTCCCGACTTAATTTCTCTAGGCCAAGATAATAATGATTTTTTAGAAATTTGTAGTTCTTTTACATGAGGGAAATATAAATCACAGAAATAATTATGATAATTAGCACTCCAAACATATTTATCCCATACTCTTATATCCTCTTTATAAAGAAATAACAATTCTTCTATTTTATTTTTATGCCTAAATAAAAGTTCATGTTGAATTCTTTCAAATTCACATTGATTATTACATTGTATGTAATATTTAAATATTGTATTTAAATAATTTAAAAACCATTGTCCATCACTATCAATTAATACTTTTGTAGTTTGTGGTGCTACATCATAGTATTTTATATGTTTTTGAAGAGTAGTTATTGTATTTTGATCCATTATAATTCTAGGATAACAAGCTATCTCACTTTCAATGTGATGAGCTTCAAGTAAAGCAGATCCAAACACTATATCTTCGTTTATGTAAAAATCACCTATACTGATTCCACCTCTTACAAATAATCCTTCTAGTGCTAAGTTAAATTGATATTCTGATACATTCTCTAGAATTTCCTCTAGTTCTTGTTCTGCATCTCCTTTTATAGGGTATGCAACTACCATATTGTCTGTAAATATTTTTATTTTCCCATGACTATACTTATTTGGCATTATACATTTTTTATTTTTATTTATCAGATAGTTAATCTCCCTTAGTAGTCTATTGCCATCTCCAATTTTACATGACTGTGATATCATTTGTGAAAATCCTAATATGTCTATAGCGCACACTATTGAGTTAACTAACATTGGTTTTTCAGAGTCATATTTTTGTACATTCATATAAACACATCCTTAATTATGTTTTTAGTTTATCCTTATTTAATAGTATACTACAAGTTATAATTATGTAAAATTATAACTTGTAAAAAAATAATCATCTACCTTATTATATTAAAATACTATATTCTATCTAAAAAAAATACAGCAAGAATTTTCTCACTGTATTTTTCATATATTTAAATTTTCTTAGAATTCTGCGTTCTTTGGAGTTCTTGGGAATGGTATTACGTCTCTAATGTTTGACATTCCTGTCATATACATTATGATTCTTTCAAATCCTAAACCAAATCCTGAGTGAGTAGCTGTTCCGAACTTTCTAAGTTCTAAGTACCACCAGTAATCTTCTTTGTTTAATCCCATTTCTGATATTCTCTCTAGTAATTTATCTTCTCTTTCTTCTCTTTGAGAACCTCCAACGATTTCTCCAACTCCTGGAACTAATAAGTCCATAGCTCTAACAGTTTTTCCATCTTCGTTCATTCTCATATAGAATGCCTTTATATCTTTTGGATAATCAGTAACAAATACTGGAGCTTTAAATATTTCTTCTGTTAAATACCTTTCATGCTCTGTTTGAAGATCGTCTCCCCATTTAACTGGATATTCAAACTTGTGTCCACTTTCTATTAACATTTCAACTGCTTTAGTATATGGAAGTCTTGTAAATTCAGAACTTACTACATTGTTTAATCTTTCTAATAATCCTTTGTCTACGAAACTATTAAAGAATTCCATTTCCTCTGGAGCATTTTCCATTACGTAGTTTATAACGTATTTTATCATATCTTCAGCTAATTCCATGTTGTCTTCTAAGTCAGCAAAACATATTTCTGGCTCTATCATCCAAAACTCTGATGCATGTCTTTGTGTGAATGAATTTTCAGCTCTGAAAGTTGGTCCAAATGTATAAACATTTCTAAATGCAAGAGCCATTATTTCTGCATTTAATTGTCCACTAACTGTTAAGTTAGCTTCTTTTCCAAAGAAGTCTTTAGAGTAATCTATTTTTCCTTCTTCAGTTTTAGGAATATCTGCTAAATCCATAGTAGTTATTCTAAACATTTCTCCAGCACCTTCACAGTCACTTCCTGTTATGATTGGAGAATGAGCATATACAAAGTTTCTTTCTTGGAAGAACTTGTGTACAGCAAATGCTGCTAAACTTCTTACTCTAAATACTGCTGAGAAAGTATTACTTCTTGGTCTTAAGTGAGCTATTGTTCTTAAGTATTCTAGAGTATGTCTTTTCTTTTGTAGTGGATATGAACTATCTGATTCACCTTCCACTACTATGTTAGTTGCATGTATTTCAACAGGTTGCTTAGCACCTTCTGTAGAAACTAATTCACCTTCTACTATTATTGATGAACTTATTGGAAGCTTTGTTATTTCCTTGAAGTTTTCTAAGTTTTCTTCACTTAATACTATTTGCATATTTTTAAAGAAACTTCCATCATTTAATTCTACGAACCCAAAGTTTTTAGATGCTCTAGATGTTCTTATCCATCCAGCAACTGCTACCTTTTTTCCTATGTATTCTTCTTTACTTTTGTATAATTCTTTTACTGTTATAAATTGTTTTTGCATTTTTATTCCTCCCTATTTATTTTATATATTATTTATTTCAATTAAAAAAAGCCCTTCATCCCTGTGAAAAGGGACGAAAGACTATTGCTATCGCGGTACCACCCTAATTGTCAAAATTGACCTCTTAGTTAAGCTTATTGCTTATAGTCTGTAACGGGACTTTCCGTCTAAGCCTACACTCTTAATAGATTTCGGTTAGAGACTCCAAGATGTTATTCAATATAAATTTCGTATTGAGCTTTCACCGTCCTCAATTCGCTAAGACTACCTTTTATATCTACTATTCTCTTCACTGTCTTTATTTTTATATTGTTTCGATTATTTAACAAAATTATACCAACTTATAAAATTTAAGTCAATAATTATTTATTTTTCCTTATACATTATAGGTGTAAATAGCTTATTTTGTTACTGATTTTTATTAATATTGTTTAATATTTTGAAATTTATTAATAATCCTAATTAGGAGGTGTTTTATTTTGAAGTTTTTAATAGTGTTACTTATAGTATTATCATTTATAGCTCCGTCTGTACAAGATGATAAATCAGTCTCTGAAGTTTTTAAAGATGGATTTTATAATTATATAACTTGTTTAGATGATTCTAAAAATTACTTAGTCAAAAATGTTCCAGCTTTTTCTAAGTTGTCAGAATTAACTTATGAAAAGTCTTATAACAAAGTAATGAAAAATAGATATTTTGTAAAGCATTTAGTATCATCAGGTGAAACCATAGATGATATTATAAAAAGCTATAATGCCAACATTGATGATATAGAAAGCTTTAGAAAAGTTATTTATAAAGAAAATCCACAAGTTATATCTGATGAGTATCAAGTACAATCAGGAGAATATCTAACGGTTCCTAGTGAATAGAATTTTTAATTTTAATTAAAAATTCACACAAAATAGACATTAAAAATATTTTTAATGTCTATTTTGCATGAATATAAACTACTTAATCTATATTTGTAGGAAGTGTAATTATAAATTTACTGCCTTTTCCTTCTTCACTTTCTAAGTAAATTCTACCATTATGTTTTTGTATAATGTGTTTAGTTATAGTTAATCCTAGCCCACTTCCACCTTTTAACGCTTCTTTTTTCATATCTAAAACTTGATTAAATCTATCAAATATATTGTCTTGATATTCCTTATCTATTCCTATACCATTATCACTAACACTAATTTCAACTTTGTCATTTAAATCCTTTATATCTACTTTAATATAGCCACCATTAGGCGTAAATTTTCTAGCATTATCAACAAGATTCAATATACATCGTTCTATTTCAGTTTCATCGCAACTTATAATTTTTTCTTCCACATCTGTGTCAATGATAAGTTCGATATCCTTACTTTCAATATATTCTTTAAGACTCAGTGCCGCTTCTTCTACTGTAAAGACTATATCTTTTTCTTCTAATGTAATTATGTAACTATTATTTTCAAGCTTTGTACTATCTATTATATTATTTATAGTGCCTAAAAGTTTCTTACAGTTTTTATTAATAATTCCAATATGATAACTCAAACTTTCTTTACTTATTCCATCTTGCATTTTATTTATTTTATTTACTAACTGAACTGTAGCATTTATTAAAGTAATAGGTGTTCTAAGTTCATATGATAAATTCACAAAACATTTATTTTTATTTTGTTCTAAATCTATAATATTTTTTAATAAAGCTTCACTTACTTCTCTTTCATTTTGTAATTCTTCTTTTCTTTTTTCAACTAAAACATTTAGTTTTTTAACTTTTTTAACATTGATATAAATTATAGCTGCTATTATTAACATGTATATAATTTTTGCTATATTACTTTTCCAAAGTGGTGGACTTATTCTAAATTTAACACTATTTTCATTATTTTCTACTCCATTATAACCATTAGACATAACTTTAAAAGTATAATTGCCTGGTTCTAAATTACTATAAGAAACCTTGGTGTCGTTGGTTATACACCATTTTTCCTTATTGTCTTCATCTTCTAATTTATATTTATAAACACTCATTCCTTTATTTTTATAGGAAGGTAAATAAAAATTTATATCTATATTATTTTGATTATATTTTAAATTTATATTTTCTATGTTTTTGTATTCTTTTCCATTAACCTTGAAATAATCAAAAATTATTTCTTTTTTTGAAGGCATAATATTTAATTCATTTGCATTAAAAATATTTAACCCATTTTCTCCACCTATTAAAAATTCACCTTCTTTATTTATATATTGTGCATGTTTACTAAACTCATTGCTTTCTAATAAATCAAAATAATTTACATTATTAAAAATCCCTTTTTTTATATTTAAAATCGATATTCCATTATTGCTTTTAACCCACGGTTGGTTATTTTTATCTATCAATACTCCATCTATATTATTATTAATTAGTCCTTGTTTGGAATTATATTTAATAAATTTTTCACTAAATTTCTCTAGCTTATTTAGTCCATTTTTAGTTCCTATCCATAAGGATCCATTTCTATCTTCATCTATACTACTTATTGAAGAAGAGCTAATACTATCTTTATTTTTACTATCATGCTTATAAATTTTAACTTTATTTTTATTAGGATTTATTTTTACTAATCCTCCATAATCAGAGTATCCTATATAATAATTACCTTTACTATCTTCAAACATTGATGCTACCTTTTTATCTTTGAGTATATTTTTATCTATGAAGTCTCCTAAGTTAATTATAGTTTTGTCTTTGTTATTTAACAGATTTATTCCCTTTTCACTTGCAATCCATAAATAACCTTCCCTGTCTAAAAATAAATTAGTGCTATTATTACTCAAAAGCCCACTTTTTTTTGTGTATGTTTTTGCTTTATTAGTTTTGAGATTAACTTCAATCAGTCCATGTGCAGTCCCAATATATACTAATGACCCTTTACCTGTAATATAATTAACACTTCTATCTGTCAATGTTAAATCTCTAAATTTATTTATATGATGTATATAGTTATTTTTTTTATCTATTATATCTATGTATTTTTTATTAGTAGCTACCCATATAAATCCATATTCATCTTCATAAACACTTTTTATTTTGTTACTACTTATTGAATTATTATCTAAAACATCATGACTATAATTATAAAACTTATCCTCAGTATGAAACAAACTAATTCCTAAATATGTACCAACCCATATTGATTTACTATAGCCTTTTACAATAGTTAATATGTCATCATCTAATAAACTGTTTTTATCATGAGGTTTACTCTTGTACACTTTAAATTTATCACTTTTTTCATTGTATTTAACTAACCCATTATTTGTACCTATCCATAAAACACCATAATCATCTCTTAGTATCGAAGTTATAAAATTACTCGGTAAAGATTTTTTACTATTATCTGATTTATATTTTTTTACATTGTTATCTTTATCAATTTTCACTAATCCAGAATTATAAGTAGCACACCATATATAACCAGCTTTATCATAATAGATTTGATGAGCTACATCTTTAATATCTAAATCTGTATAATCAAAAAAATAGTCTATTTTTTTATTATTTTTAGCTATTTTATTTATACCACTTTGTGTAGATACCCAAATATTACCTTCATCATCTTCTTCTAATGAATATATGTATTCTTCTATATTCTTTTGCTCGCCATATGATAAACTTTTTATATTTTTTTGTTTTTTATCATAAATTTTAATTCCTTTAGAAGTAGCTAATAAAACAGATCCATTTTCTGTAATTAAGATATCATTAATATCAATTTTATTTAGATTATCTACCATATCAAAATCTTCATAAGTTGTTATAATTTCAGTTTCTATATTCATCTTACTTATTCCATAATTTGTTAGTATCCATAAATTAGAATCATTATCTTCTTTAACCTTCTTTATTGAATTGCTCGGCAAACTATTTTTATTTTTTTCATCATGTTTATATATTTTAAAATCATATCCATTATATCTATTTAAACCATCATTGGTTCCAATCCATACATTATTTTTATTATCTTTTACTATAGAAGTTACAGTTCCTTGAGACAGTCCATCTTCAACAGTTAATCTATCAAAATTAATTTTTTCATTAGCTAATACAAAGTCACACTTAATTATTAAAGCCATAATTATAATAAATATAGTACTTATTGATATTTTCATCCCCTTCATTTATATATACTCCTCAGCTTAATATAGTTAATAAAAGCTATCAATCTAACTTGATAGCCTTTGTTTTTAATTTATAGGTAGTCTTATTATAAATTTGCTTCCTTTTCCTAATTCACTCTCAACATGTATAGTTCCATTATGCTTATCTATAATTTGCTTAGTAATCGTAAGCCCTAATCCACTTCCACCTTTTATAGCTTCTTTTTTCATATCTAAAACTTGATTAAATTTATTAAATATAATTTCTAGATATTTCTCATCAATTCCTATTCCACTATCACTAATACTAATTTCAACTTTATCACCCAAGTCTTTTATATCCACCCTGATACAGCCTCCAGCAGGTGTGAATTTTCTAGCATTTCCAATAAGATTTATTATACATCTTTCAATTTCACGCCTATCACATTTTATAAATTTTTCTTCTATGTCTGTGTCTATTATAAATAATATATCTTTACTTTCTACATAATCTTTTAAACTAAATGATACTTCTTCAACTATTGAAACTATCTCATTAATTTCAAAATTTATTGCATAGGTGTCGTGGTCTAACTTATTGCTGTCAATTATATTATCAATTAAAGATAGTAATTGTTTACAATTTTTATTAATCACATTCATATGATACTCTACTTTATCCATGCCTAATTCTACATTTCGCTTGCTACTATCATCAGCTAATTGAATAGTTGCATTTATAACATTAAGAGGTGTTCTTAGCTCATGAGATAAGTTTACAAAATAATTACTTTTATTTTGTTCTAATTCAATAGTTTTATTTAAAAGCTCAGTGTTAGCATCTATTTCTTTTTTAAGGGTGTTAGTTTTTTTTGTAACCAATTTATCCAAAGCTTTAACTTTGTTTTTATGTCTATATATTAATATCAAAATTACTAATATATAAATAACTATAGCTATATTACTTTTATAAAAAGGTGGTTTTATAGAAAATTCAGCTTTTATCTCATTACTAGTTGCCCCATCATAATCTTTGGCTTTTAACTTAAATGTATAATTTCCTGGTTCTAAATTACTATATATAAGTTTTGTTTCATTCATACTATTCCATTGTTTATTATAATTTGGACCTTGTAATTTATAATAATATTTTACTTGGTTAATGTTTTTATAACTCGGCAAATAGAAATTTATATCTATATCATTTTGTGTATACTTAAAGTTCATTTTATCTATAGTCTTATATTTTTTATCATCTACAGTAAATGACTCTATTATTAAATTTGATTTTAGTTTATTATATTTTATTTCATTAGGGTTAAATACATTTAATCCATTTGTACCTCCAAAGAAAAATTCACCTTTACCATTTTTATAATATGCATTTTGATTAAACTCATTACCTTGAAGTCCATCTAATACACTAAGATTTTTCAACTTATTATTTTTATTATCTAAATTTGAAATTCCATTATTGCTACTAATCCATAAATTATTTTTATTATCTATTAATATTCCATGTATAGTCTCGTTAGGCAATCCTGAACTAGAATTATATTTAACAAATTTTTCACTGTCTTTACTAAACTTATTTAAGCCCATGCTAGTGCCAATCCACAAATTTTTATCCTTATCTTCATTTATACTAAATATTGAATTGCAACTTATACTATTTTTATTATCCTTATCATGCATATAATATTTATATGTATTTTCACTAACATCTAACTTAACTAGTCCACCATTCCCTATATACCCTATATAAAAATCACCTTCACTATCTTCAAACATAGATCCTATAATTTTATCATCTACCCTATTTGGTATATATTCCTTTTTTATATCAAGTATTTTGTTGTTTTTAGTATTTAATATATTTATTCCATCGATTGTAGCGATCCACAAATAACCATTACTGTCTAAAAGTAAAGTAGTAATAAAATCATTATATAATCCATCATCTTTTGTATATATCTTTAATGATTGCAATTTTTTATCAATTATTAAAAGCCCTCTTTGTGTTGCTAAATAGATGGTATTAGAACTTCCTGTTATATAATTCACATTATTATCTTTAAAAAAAGATACTTCCTTTGAAGTAATATGCTTTACTGTATCTTTATTTCTATTTATAATATCTACTCCTTTTTTATCTGTAGATATCCACAATAGACCATCACTATCTTCATAAATACTTTGTATAGAATTCGCACTTATTGTATTGTCATCTAATACATCATGGCTATATGTTTTTATATTATTGTTATAATTAAAAATACTAATCCCAGAATCTGTACCAATCCATATACGCCCACTTTTATCTTCTAATATGCTTAATGTATTGTCATTTGCCAAACTATAATTATCGTAAGTTTTATTTTTATAAGTTTTAAAATTGTCACTTTGTTCATCGTATCTTGCTATACCATCATCCGTGCATAGCCACATATGACCATTTTTATCTTTTAAAATATCATTTATATAATTGCATTGTAATGCCTTTTTATCATTATTATTTTTTGTAAAGTTTTTTACATTATTATTTTTAATATCAAGTTTAAAAAGTCCACAACCAACAGTTCCACCCCATATATATCCTTTTTTATCATAATAAATTTTACAAATTATAGTGTTTATATTTAATTGTTCTTCATTGCTAAATTCTTTAATTAGTTTAAAATTTTCAGACATTTTAGTTAATCCATGTGATGTAGATATCCATATATTCTCTTCATCATCTTGTGTCATAGAGTATACATATTTGTTTTTAATATTGTTATTTTCTAGTTTTTCAAACTTATCCTTTTTTTCATTATAAACATTAATACCTTGAGTTGTTGAAACAACTATTTTTTTATCTTTTGTAATTAAAATATCAGTAGTGCTAGATTTATTCATATGGGATGTATCTACTACATTCGTATAATTTTTTATAGTATAATCTTTAGCATTAATTTTACTAACTCCGCCATCCGTAGATAACCATATATTTCCATATGAATCTTTTTCTATATCTGTTATGTAGTTACTTACTATAGTATTTGTATTTTCTTCCTCATGCTTATAAATTTCCATTCCGTATCCGTTGTATTTATTTAAACCATCTGTAGTTCCTATCCACACAATATTTTCACTGTCTTGCATCATGCATGTTACAGTTCCCTGAGATAGACCATCTTTAATTGAAATTTTATCGAAATTTATTTTTTCATTTCCATAAACAATATTGTTTTTTGAAATTAAAATAACAGTCAAAACCGATATTATTTTAATAATGTTGTATCTCATCATCTATAATTTTTACCTCTCTAGTTACATTTTAGATTCATACTAATAATAGCATTATTTAACAGTTTTTTCTACAATATCCCCTTGATATATGCTTCAATTTCACATAAATATATAAAAACTATATATTTATACCAATACTGTATTTTTAAATTTATAAATGAGTAGCAAAAAAAAAATTTATAAATATTATATTAATATAATAAAAATTATTTAATAATTTAAAGTAATATTTTTTAAAACATATAAAAAAAATTATATTTATACATAATCTTAAAATGAATATAATTTTGCATGCACTATAAAATTTTTATAAATATGGGAGAGATTAATATTGAAAAAATTTAACGACAAGTATTCATTAATTAGGTTTTTACATGCGGTTCCTAGAGGTGTTCCTGTAGATGTTTATTTAAATGGTAGCTTATTCTTTAACAGAATATTATTTACACATTTTAGCCCATACATCTATGTACCTGAGGGAACTTATGATGTAAGTGTTTTTCCTACTATGACTAGAGAAAATCCACTTCTTCGTCAAAGTATACAGGTCAAAGATGGTGAACTTTGCACACTTGCTATGACTGGTTATTATAATGACCTTGAACTATTGCTTATACCAGAGGATAAAGAAGTAGGATCTAAAAATGATTCAAAACTTAGGGTTGCTCATTTATCTCCAAACGTTTTAGATTTAAATATTCTTGCCAATAATAAACTTTTGTTTTCAGATGTTAGCTTTAGAGAAGTTACAGATTATATAGAAATGCCATCACAATTTTACCAAATAGATGTAGAGCTTTCTGTAAATAATAGACTCCTTAGAAGTAACAGACTTGCTGTAAATAGAGATAGAGTTTATACACTTTACATTTTAGGAAATTTTGCTAGTTTTCAAGTGTTTCAATCTCTAGATGGTGCAGCATTTATAACTCCAGTTGTTATGCGAAAATAGATAAAATAAAAATATGCCTTATAATAATTTTAAAATTATTATAAGGCATATTTTTATTTATAACTTGCTTCCATCATCAACCCATTCTTTGGCTTCCTCAACACTACTTAATGAAGGTATTGATACTTTACTATGTGCTTTTAGTTTATCAATATCAGCCCAAGCAGCATTTTGTGCATTGTTTGTTGGCTTGTGTTTTGTTAATCTTTTGTTATTAGCTCCACTTAAAGCCTTTGCTTTTTTACTTTGCAAATTTATCACCTCTTCTTTAGTTTTAACTATTTATTTTATAAAATACTATTTATTCTAGATTATTTGCAATTTGAATTATTGTTTGCTGTAAATTTAACCTACCATATCCTTGAGATATATTTGGATAATTATATATCTCACTTCTTGTAGCACCTAGCATTAAATATGTTTTTAAGGGCTGAGTAAATAATGAGGTTCTACTAAAATCTGTTTGTACATATATATAATCCATAATTAGAGCCATTACTCCACTTGTAAGGGAACTACTTACACCTGTTCCAGTTGCTGTGTTATAAGAATTATCTTTATAAGTGCCTATAATATCAACCCCAGGAGCTACTATATCAACTGCAGGAGCTACTACATTCATGCTTGCCCTTGTTCTTACATTTCCCTTAGATGATCCTATCCAAATACTGTCAGTTTTATCATTATACCCACCTACTGTTATTATATTATCAACTGTTGCAAGCAATGTTATTGTAGCTGTTGAAACTGGGTCTATAAATCGAGTTTCTTCAGAGATAAGGGCTTTGTTAGGAAGATAAATATCATAAATTCCGCTTATAATAAATTCTGGATAAAGTCTTAATGTCCAAATCCCTGGTTTTATGTTTCTAAGGTTTATTATTAATTCTTGTGTTCCAGATTGCAACCAAGGATATATAACTCTCATCTCATACAGGGTATTTTCTAAATTAAACTTACCTTTATATAAATAATAATCTGGGGCATATTTAATAGTGTAACTCACCTCTCCTGATGGAGATATTAGCCCTGCACCTATTTTTCCTGGACCACTTAAACATAAATCTATCTCAAGATTTTTTTGATCTCCCACTTGAATTAGTATATCTTGAGTTTCATTTATATCAGTTATTCTGCCTTCATAATGAATGTCAGTATTTCCTTCATTCCCTGCTCCACCTACTATAGTGATTCCCCAGTCACTAAGTCTACCAAAAGAATCTAGCATTGTTGCTACTATTGTAGCCCTTGGATTTGCACCTACAGTTAAATTTATTACCATAAAGCTTTCTGCTACTTCATAAATATCTACAACATATTTAATAGCTGCTAAAAAATCTGACATTTCATAATTTATTTTACCAGTTTTATAAGTATCTTTATATTCCCTTAATTTTATTATTAAAAGTTCACTATCTATTGCTACACCCTCATAAGCTGAATTTAAGTTTCCATTACCACATGCTATGCCTGCTGCCATTGTACCTGTTCCAGTCCTATCTTCACATAAACTTGGGTCATTTTCTTTAATTGCCTTGTTGATATCATCTCTAGTAAACTCACTACCAAATACACACCCTTTTGGAGGAGTTCCTTTATTACTTTCTTGATTCCATATAGACACAATTTTACTAGTACCATCTTTGTTAATAAAATCAGGATGTAAATAGTCTATTCCTGAATCTATAATTACAATTATTACTTTTTTACCTGATGCACTAATATTAGGATTTTTG
Organism: Romboutsia sedimentorum; assembly: GCF_030131845.1. Classification (GTDB taxonomy): domain Bacteria; phylum Bacillota; class Clostridia; order Peptostreptococcales; family Peptostreptococcaceae; genus Romboutsia_D; species Romboutsia_D sedimentorum. The sequence goes on from NZ_JASKYM010000001.1 coordinate 652,285, forward strand.
TATATATAATCTGTCCCTGCTGCCGTTCTAACAGTTTCTCCTTCGTTTAAATTATCTGTTATTTTTATTAGTGAACTCATTGGAGACGATCTTTCCCACCATGATATCTCTTTTATATCATTTAATCTACTTTCTTGAAAACCTAAAGGAGGATATATACTAGCTAGTTGATCATTTAAAATAATAAATTCTTCTATACCATTGTTTCTTAAGCTATCTTCTAAATCACTAATATCGCCTTGATATATTATAATATAAGATTGTTCCATATTTTAATTTTAACCTCCTTGGTACTTACTTTAGTTGATCAAACATTCCTCTTATATCTAATTCTCCATATCCATAACTTTGATTTGGATACACAATTTGTGACTCTCTTTTTGCTCCAGCACTTAAATAAGTTCTTATCTTTTGAACAAATGCCTTATCTGGATAATTACCATCAACTAAAATGTATTGAAGAAAAAGTGCTACAGCTCCAGATACATGTGCTCCTGCTGCTGCTGTTCCTGTTATTTTTGCATACTTATTTCCTGGATATGGAGCTATTATATTAACTCCAGGAGCAACTAAATCGGGTTTACTTAAGCTGCTTATACTCGGTCCTCTTGATGAAGTTGGCCATATACTACTGTTTATAGTATCATATGCACCTACCGCAACTACATCCTCATATACAGCTGTAAAATTCACAGTGTATGAGGGGTCAGTTTGTGTAAATTTAGTTCCTGGTTTTAAAAATACTCGATTTTGTAAATATGCATTATATCTTCCATTAGTTATATATTTTCCAGTTAATTGTATTTTCCATATTCCTTTTTTAACATTTGTTAGCCTTATAATTGTTAGTTGCTGCCCAGAATCTACATTTGGATACATGTAGCTTATTGAATATCGAGTTCCCTCTAGATCAAATAAGCCATCTGCTACACCAAAATTTGATACATCAATTTCTTTGCTTGGTTCTCCTGTAGGAGTTATAACGGCAACATTTATTTTGTCAGGCTTATCAACCCAAAACTCTATTTGTATCTCTTTTTCATCCTCTGCTAACTCTAATTCTATAATTTTTGTCTCGCCCTTAAAACTAATATTTCCTATTGCATGTGTTTGTGTATTACCTTCATTCCCAACGCCCGTTACTGTACATACACCCCTTTTAAAGAAATATTTTTCTGCAAGAACCCTAGCACTTAATCCTACCATTGAGTTACTCCCTATTGATAAGTTGACTACACCTGCTATGTTAGACCTATATGTTTTCTCTTCTATATAATTTACTGCTGCAAACAATGGTCCATTATTATAAAATCCATTTAATTTTTTCAATTTAATTACTATTAGTTCAGCTTCTTCTGCTACACCTGCATATTCTTTATTTACATTCCCAAGTCCAGCACATATCCCACTTATCATTGTTCCAGTTCCTTCTTCATCTTTTGATAAGCTATCATCTTTATCTGCGATAGCTTTATTTATATCCTCACGAGTATATTCAGTTCCTATAGAATACCCCTTTGGTGGATTACCATCTTTTGTTTGGTCCCATAAGTACACTATCTTAGACGTTCCATCTGGATATATAAAATCTTCGTGTAAATAATCTATTCCGGAGTCTGCTATCCCAATTATAACTCCTCTTCCAGTTATAGATATATTTGGGTTATTCTTAAAAAAATTTGCTCCTATTTCTTCATTTGCTACTACTCCTCCTGATATTCCCTGACTGACTTCTCCTAGTGGTGCTAGCACTACATTTCTTTGTGATCTTATTACCGAACTTAGATTTAAAACACTATCTAAGTCCTTTATATTTTGATCTTTTGTATATATAACACCAAAATCATCAGCAATTTTATAATATTTATATGGGGTATTTAATTGTTCAAATTGTTCTTCAAAATTAGGTCTATGAACTACATTAAGTGTAGGTACTAAACCTTCAAAATCTATTTCTCTATATATTTTTTTTTTCTTTTTTCTAAAAAGCATATCTTGTGGAATTTCTTGAAATACTGTGTTTAAATTTATATTTGATAAATCTAAAAAACCATATCCTCTCGAGTTATTTGGGTATGTGTAATTAGGGCTTCTCCTTGCGTATTGTATAAGTAATGCTTTCATTTTTTGAGAATATAAATATAAATCATTTCTTTTAACTATTCCCCATTCCATTAAAAGTGCTACCGAACCCGTTACATGAGGAGTTGCCATGCTTGTTCCTGTTAATGCTCCTGTATTTCCTCCTGGCAATACCGATACTATATCCTCTCCTGGTGCTAATATATCTGGCTTATATATACCATTTTCTATATCACCTGATCCAGAAAATATTGATACATTATCTGTCCTTGAATTGTAGCTTCCAACAGTTATAGGCTTTGTAGCAGTTCCTGGTACAGTAACAGTTCCTACTCTGTCTGGTATTAAAAATCTAGTATCTCTACTAAGGCCCTCTGATGTTGGTAAATATATATCAATATTTCCTGTTATCACATTTTTAGGTATAAATACAATTTTCCATATTCCAGGCGTAATGCTTGTGTTTGAGCTCATCTGAATGGTTACCCGTCTTATTAAAGAGTAAGGCGTTATTGGATAAAAATATCCCTTGATTTTTGTACTACCTACAATATTTTTAACTTCTCCAGATTCTCTTGATATTGCCTGAGTCTGTAAATTGGATGGATTTACTAAATGCACGCTAAAATCATCTGTAAAATCTGGCCATATATTTATATTTAATAATTTTTCACTTGGTCCTACAACGAATTCAACTTCTACCTCTTTATTATCACTTTTAATGTTTATATTTTTGTGTCCACCTTTATCTCCATTATTTCCTGCTGCTATTACTATATTATTTTTCCAAAAATTACACATCTCATCTATATATTGTTCAAATAATGATAGTCCCGTATGAGAACCTTCATTACTTCCATAACTTATATTTATAGCTACTGGCATTTTTAATTCTAATGATCTATCTAATATAAATTTTATACCTCTCATAAATTCTGTGCTCTTTGAAAATGAATCAGTAACTCTACTACCAACCCTCACAAATATTATACTTGCATCACTTGCTATTTCTGCACAAATTCCGCTTACATGAGTTCCATGGCTACTAGTTATTGGTATTGGTATTTTAATTTCTCCACTTATCGCTTTATTTATATCTTTATTTGTATATAAAGATCCTTCTTTAAAACCATCTGGAGGATTACCTGGTATAGATTGATCCCAGTAATAAAGTATCTTGGAATTTCCATCTTTATCTTTAAATACCGGCAAATTATAATCTATACCCGAGTCTATAATTCCAAGTATTGCTCCTTTTCCGCTTAAGTTATTGTTTTGTCTAAATTTTATTATTCCTGTACTTGAAAAGCTTTGAGTGTCTTGCGTCTCTAGTATAAATGGTTGTTCTATATACTCTATTTCTGAATAATCTAAAAGGCTCTTTATTTGCTGTGGTGAATCTGCTGTTATTATTGCATAGTTGTATCCTAAGATTTCTACAGATACACCTAATAAACTTTCAAGTTTTAATATATCTCCATTGTATTTAACTACGACTTCATAATTTATTTAAATCACCCCTTTTTAACTAAGTATTGTGCCATGAGTATATTTATTTCAAATATCAATACATGCTAGAGCCTACTTTAGTTGATCAAACATTCCTCTTATATCTAACTCTCCATATCCATAACTTTGATTTGGATATAAAATTTGTGAATCTCTTTTTGCTCCAGCACTTATATACGTTCTTATCATTTGAACAAATGCCTTATCTGGATAATTATTATCAACTAAAATATATTGAAGAAAAAGTGCAACAGCTCCAGATACATATGCTCCTGCTGCTGCTGTTCCTGTTATTTTTGCATATTTATTTCCTGGATACGGAGCTATTATATTAACTCCAGGAGCGACTAAATCAGGTTTGCTTAAACTGCTTATACTTGGTCCTCTTGATGAAGTAGACCATATACTACTGTTTATAGTGTCATATGCACCTACCGAAATTACATCTTCATATACCCCTGTATAATTTACAGTATATGATGGGTCAGTTTGTGTGAATTTTGTTCCTGGTTTTAAGAATACTCTATTTTGTAAATATGCATTGTACCTTCCTGTAGTTATATATTTTCCAATTAATTGTATCTTCCATATTCCTTTTTTAACATTTGTTAATCTTATAATTGTTAGTTGTTGCCCTGAGTCTGAGGTTGGATACATATATTGTATTGAGTATCTAGTTCTTTCTAAATCAAATAAACCCTCTACTAAACCAAGATTTGATACATCAAGTTCTTTACTTACATCTCCTGTAGGTGGTATAAGTGCAACATTTATTTTATCAGGTCTATCAACCCATAATTCTATGTATATCTCTTTTTCATCTTCTGCTAACTCTATTTCTATAAATTGTCTCTCATTCTTAAAGTTAACATTACCTAATACGTGTGTTTGTGTATTACCTTCATTCCCAACACCTGATACTGTACATATTCCTCTTTTGAAAAAATATTTTTCCGAAAGAACCCTAGAGCTTACTCCTAACATCGAGTTACTTCCTACTGATAAATTAACTACACCGGCTATATTAGACCTATATGTTTTATCTTGTATATAACTTGTTGCTGCATATAATAATCCATTATTATAAAAACCATTTAATTTTTTTAATTTAACTATTATTAATTCTGCTTCTTCTGCTACACCCGCATATTCTTTATTTATATTTCCAAGCCCAGCACATATCCCACTTATCATAGTTCCCCTACCTTCTTCATCTTTTGATAAGCTATCATCTTTAGCTGCTATAGCTTTATTTATATCCTCACGAGTATATTCAGTTCCTATAGAATACCCCTTTGGTGGATTGCCATCTTTTGTTTGGTCCCATAAGTACACTATCTTAGACGTTCCATCCGGGTATATAAAATCTTCGTGTAAATAATCTATTCCAGAGTCTGCGATACCAATTACAACCCCTTTTCCAGTTATAGAAACATTTGGATTATTTTTAAAAAAATTTGCTCCTATTTCTTCACTTGCTACTACTCCTTCCGATGTTCCCTGGCTGACTTCTCCTAATGGTGCTACCCACACATTTCTTTGACCTCTTATTACTGATCTTAAATTTAAAACGCTCTCTAAGACTTTTATATTTTGATCTTTTGTATATATAATACTAAAATTATCAGCTACTTTATAATGTTTGTATGGGGTATTTAGGTTTTTAAATTCTTCTTCAAAATTAGGTCCATGAAGTATATTAAGTGTTGGTACTAAACCTTCTAAATCATTTTCTACTCTGTGTGTATTTTTTTTAATTTTTCTCACAAAAATATCTGCTGGAATTTCTTCAAATACCGTATTTAAATTTATATTTGATAAATCTAAAAAACCATAGCCTCTCAAATTACTTGGATATGTATAATTAGGATTTCTTCTTGCGTATTGTATAAGTAATGCTTTCATTTTTTGAGAATATAAATATAAATCATTTCTTTTAACTATTCCCCATTCCATTAAAAGTGCTACCGATCCTGTCACATGAGGTGTTGCCATACTAGTTCCTGTTAGTGCGCCTATATTTCCTCCTGGCAATACTGATACTATGTCCTCTCCTGGTGCTAATAGTTCTGGCTTATATATACCATTTTCTATATCACCTGTTCCAGAAAATATAGACACATTATCTGTCCTTGAATTGTAGCTTCCAACAGTTATAGGCTTTGTAGCAGTTCCTGGGACAGTAACAGTTGCCACTCTATCTGGTATTAAAAATCTAGTATCCCTACTAATACGTTCTGATGTTGGTAAATATATATCAACATTTCCTGTTATCACATTTTTAGGTGTAAATACCATTTTCCATATTCCAGGGGCAATACTTGTATCTGAGCTTATTTGAATAGTTACCTGTCTTGTTAAAGAATAAGGTGTTATTGGGTAAAAATATCCTTTAATTTTCGTATCGCCTATAATATTTCTAACTTCTGGAAATTCTCTTGATATCGGCTGAGTTTGTAAATTAGATGGGCTCATTAAATTTACGCTAAAATCATCTATGAAATCTGGCCATATATTTAGGTTTAACAACTTTTCACCTGCCCCCACAACAAATTCAACGTCTACCTCTTTATTATTATTTCTTTTAATATTTATATTTTTATGTCCACCTTTATCTCCATTGTTTCCTGCTGCTATTACTATGTTGTTTTTCCAAAAATTACACATCTCATCTATATATTGTTCAAATAATGATAGTCCAGTATGAGAGCCTTCATTACTTCCATAGCTTATATTTATAGATACTGGCATTTTTAATTCTAAGGCTCTATCTAATACAAATTTTATAGCTCTCATAAACTCTGTACTCTTTGAAAATGAATCAGTAACTCTACTACCAACCCTCACAAATATTATACTCGCATCATTTGCTATTTCTGCACAAATACCACTTACATGAGTTCCATGACTACTAGTTATCGGTATTGGTATTTTAAGTTCTCCATTTATAGCCCTATTTATATCTTTATTTGTATATAAAGACCCGTCTTTAAACCCGTCTGGAGGATTTCCTGGTATTGATTGATCCCAATAATAAAGTATCTTAGAATTTCCATCTTCATCTTTAAATACTGGCAAATTATAATCTATGCCCGAGTCTATAATTCCAAGTATTGCTCCTTTTCCAGTTAAGTTGTTATTTTGTTTGAATTTTGTTATACCTGAGCTTGAAAAACTTTGAGTGTCTTGAGTTTGTAGTATAAATGGTTTTTCTATATACTCTATTTCTGGATAATCTAAAAGACTCTTTATTTGCTGTGGTGAATCTGCTGTTATTATTGCATAGTTATATCCTAGAACTTCTACAGATACACCTAATAAACTTTCAAGTTTTAATATATCTCCATTGTATTTAACTACTACTTCATAATCTATTTAAATCACCCCTTTTTAGCTAAGTATTATCATATTAAATATTTTCACTATATATATATGTATTAACAATGCTTTTATTGTATAATACATATATTGATTTAATTTAATTTTGAAAAGGATGTGTTATATTGAAAGATAAAAAATTTCATCTAAGTATAGTGATTACGATAGTATTATCTTATATTTGTATTAAATTTATAGACAGCTATCAATACTTCTTTGATGTGCTTAGATTATTATTATCGCTACTTACGCCTTTTGTAATTGCATTTGTGTTAGCTTATATTTTTAGCCCTCTTGTTAATTTCTTAGAGGTTAATCTAAAATTTAAAAGAATCTTTGCACTTCTTATTACATATGGGCTTTTAATACTTCTGTTAGCTTCTTTTGTATTATTTACAGCTCCTATAATAATAAGTAATTTGGCTGATATGGTAAATCAATTTCCATTATATGCTCAAAAAACACAAGCTTTTGTTTTTGACATTGCTGATAGTTTGAAAAATATCGATCCAAATACATTAAAAGAATTCGCTGACAAAGCTATGTCTGCAATGCCTGAAATTAGTAATTTACTTATTGGGTATTTAGGACAAATTTTTAGCACTACTTTTTCTATCTCTAAATTTATAGTACAGTTTATTTTAGCGTTCATAATTTGTTTTTATATTTTACTTGAAAAAGAAAGTTTCTTTTCTTTTTATAAAAAATCATTAAATATTATTTTAGGTAAAAAATATGCAAAATTAACATTAGATGTTGGGTGTACTTTAAATACAAATATAGGAAAGTATTTTACAAGTAAAATACTAGATTCATTTATAGTTGGACTATTGTCTGCAATTGGACTTTATTTTATAGGTTCAAAATATTCATTATTATTTGGTACTTTAATTGGTATTATGAATTTAATTCCATATTTCGGACCTGTAATAGGTATGGCTCCTGTTGTTTTAATAAACTTATATTATGATCCTCGTATAGCTTTATTTTCACTACTTTATTTAATATTAGTTCAACAAATTGAAGTAGCTGTCATTGAGCCTAAAATAGTCGGTGGTCAATTAGGACTTAGTCCGTTTTTAACTATACTTGCAGTTACTGTAGGTGGAGGATTCTTCGGTATTCCTGGTATGATTTTATCAGTTCCTATAATGGGAGTTATAAAAATATATTTAAGTGAATTTATTGAATACAAACATAAAAACATTATTTAATATTAAACTTTTTAAAATAAAGAGAATATAAGTATATACTTATATTCTCTTTATCTTTTTTATTCTAAACAATGTTTTTTTATGCATAAATTTAAATTTTTATAAATAACAAGTCCTAATACTTATAAATATTTAAGTTTTTGCTAATAATTATATTAAAATAATATTTTAATATAATTACGAAAGATGGTGCATTATGAAAAAAGGAATTATCGTTTTATGTGTTTTATGTTGTAGCTTCCTTTTAGTACAACCCCTAAATCAATTAAGCTTTGCTCAAACTAATCCAAAAGGCGTTTCAATTAAGCATAAACAACTGACACAAAAACAAGCAAAACAACTTCTCTTAAAATATAACAACAAAGTAGACTATATCTATCAAGGAGATTCTAGTCAATTTGAGGCACTAAAAAATAAAAAACTTCAAGGATATGTTTTTTTACCAGATGTTGAAACTGACATTGGTTATTTCGTTGACAAAACTAATTGTAATATTTACTTCTTCCATCCAAGTGGATACCTTGAATTAATCACTAATTCTTAATATGCAATAAAATTTTATACATATTACAAAAGAGTTGCCTTTAATTAAAGACAACTCTTTTTATTTAAAATTATTTAATACTATTTTCTATCATACTTTTTATATCAACAGCGGGCTTATCCTCTACCTTTACAACTTCACCTTCCCAAGTTCTTATCATTATATAATCCGTTCCTTTTGATATTAGATATTGTGGTAATAAAGGTGTCTTTCCTTTTCCCTTTGGTGCATTTATTATATATGTTGGTATTGCCATTCCAGAAGTATATCCTCTTAAATACTCCATAATTTCTAGCCCTGCATCTACTGATGTATTAAAATGAGCAGTTCCTCTTACATGCTTACTATGGAATATATAATATGGCTTTACCCTTATTTTAAGCAGTTGCTGATTTAAACATCTCATTACATATTTATCATTATTAACACCATTTAAAAGCACTGCTTGATTTCCTAATGGAACTCCACTATTAGCAAGTTTTGTACAAGCTTCTTTAGTTTCTTTAGTTATTTCCATCGGATGGTTAAAATGTGTATTTATATATATTGGATGGTATTTCTTTATCATATTACAAAATTCATCTGTGATTCTTTGTGGCATTGTAACTAATGTCCTACTACCTAGTCTTATATAATCAACATGTTCTATACTCCTGATTTCACTTATTATCCACTCTAACATTTCATCATTTAATGCTAACGGATCTCCACCGGTTATAAGCACATCTCTTATTTCTTCATTATCTCTAATATAATCTATGGACTCTTTTATAGCATTTTTACTTCTATGGCAATCTTCTTGTCCTATATTTCTTCTTCTTTGACAATGTCTACAATACATTGCACATTCATTTGTTACATTTATTATTAATCTATCTGGATATCTTCTTGTTATGCTGCCTGCTGGATTTGTAAATTCCTCACCCATTGGATCTAAGTCTTCTTGTGAATGCTCTAATTCTATATATGATGGTATTGACATTAGTTTTATAGGGTCATATATATCATCAGGATCTATTAAACTTAAATAATACGGTGATATAGCCCATCTGAATTGGCTTTGTACTTGTTTTATTTGACTTATTTCTTTATTTGTTAATTTTAATAACTTAGCTAATGTATCTACATCGCTTATTCGATTAGATAATTGCCATTTATAATCATTCCAATTTTCTTGTGTTGCGCCTAATGTATTTAATATATGCTCTTTTCTTTTATTTATTTCATTTTCATTCTCAATTCCCTTTGGAATAGAATCTTTTATATCTATATAATCTTTTATTCTTGACTTAAGCTCTTTTGCTCTTTCTAGCGAAATTTTAGTTTGTTCATTCATAAGTTGTATACTAAGGCTTTTTTACCTTAATATTACCTCCTTTACTTATGTGATTAGTTTTTTAATAGTCTGTAAATTTCCAATTTAGAAATTTATTTTGCTTATTTGCATCTTAACTTGCAAATTAATTTATTTTAACTTTAATTTTATCATATATATTTATCACTTTCAAGTTATGTCAATTTAAAATTTAATAACTTCATGTATTAAAAAAAGATTATCTCTTTGTCGAGATAATCTTTTTAATGCTAAGCATTTTCTTCAATTTTTTTGCTAAGTCTTCCTACCATGTTTTTAGAAAAATTTGATATATCCTCAGGGATACATGTATAAGTTGCTAACATACTGTAAATCTCTATAGCTCTTTTATAGTCTTTTTTTCCTGTATAAGCCTTAAATGCCTCTGAAGCTAATGCTTTGGACGATTCATTTATTTGTTCATATCTTCTTTTCAAAGTAATCTCTCCCCTAAAGTACAGTATATCTACTTATATGTGTTTTTAGGATTGTTTATTACTAAGTTTCCGGATTATTTTCTTCGGTTACTTTTTCTCTTTTTATTTTTATTATATTACTATCTTTAGAATATTTATCTCCTTGTTTTGCTTTTATGTATACATCTAGGTCTACATCTGTATCTTCAAGGTTGATTGTATATTCATTTGCAGAAACTGAACTTTCAATTAACGTAAATCCACTATCTTGTGCTAAATTATTTTTTACATAAATACTATATTGAATATCTTTCATAGGTATAGCATTCCAATTAAGCTTAGCAGTATTACTTTCTTCATTTATATAAGCCTGTAAGTTTTCAACTGCTATATCATCTATATCTTCTTTAGGCGGACCTATATTTACAATATTACTTGGATCAGTATTCAATCCTGATTGAGTTTTTCCTAATACATACATACTCAAGCTTGGAATTTTTCCATCAATCAAATCTACTTCTATTGTAGTTTTTACTTTTTTAGAAGATTTAACATCTTTCTCTTTTATATTTACAGATTTAACTACTTTAAATTTAGATTCTTGTAATGAATTATTTCTTAAATAAACATCATAGTCAAATATACCCTCTATATAATCCCATGTAAGTGATACTTTAAGCTTATTATCAATAACATTATAATCTACATTTAAATTTTCTATTTTATTATTAGTTAAAGATTTTTCTACCACTTCAACTGTGATTATTTTGCTTTTATTGTCACATATAACTCTTACTTTTTCGGTTCCATTTCTAATACCTACTATAGTTCCATCAGGGTCTAATCTTATTGCCCTTTGTATTGATAGTTTGTTTTCAACTAATTCATATTTAACTTTAGGATGTTTTAATCCTTTAGGACTTGTAGTTATCTTAGGATCTAATTTCTTACTTTCATCAACTTCTATTTTTACGTTAGTTGCTATGTCTATTTTAGCAACCTTAGCTTTTATATTATTATATTCTAAAACTTCTTCTTTATTTTTTGCCTTTATGTAAACTTTGGCACTTCCTACGCCTATAGCCTCTACTTTATTATCTACAATTTTTATAACACTTTCATCGCTACTTTTATATGTAACTTTTTCTTTTTTCTCAAATTTATCATAATCTACTTTAAGTGTTGTATTTATATTCGCAACATCTCCAACGTATTTCAAGTCATTATCAGACTTTACAATTATGTCTTTAACCTTTGGGTCCACAACCTTTACATTAGCTTTTCTCAGCACCCTAGAGTTCTTCATAATAGCAACTGCTGATGTACCTTCTTTCGTTGCTACTAATTCATTTTTATTTTCTATTTTTAAGACTCCACTATTATCTAAAACATTAAACCAAATATTTGGATCCTTAGCATATGATGGTATAGTTATGTACTCTCCACTTGATAAAGTTGCTTTATCATTTAATTTCATTACAAATTGATCTATATCTAATATATAGTCACCTTCTGCTATCTTAATTTCTACTCCTTTTACCATTGGTCTTAAAATCCCAACTTTAAAAAAGTAATATTGGGCAATGATTAGTATAGGTATCGATATTAATATTAGAAATTTCCTATATTTTTTATCTTTTATAATTCTCATTTCACCACTTCCTAAATAAAACTATTCATTTTGTATTATCTATTTAATAAATTAAATATAATTTAGACTTATTAATTATTATGATTTTTAATTTTTATAAATTCTCTTTTTAATTATAATCAATTGTTCTAAAATTTAATCATTATATTTATTATAACAGAGTTTATACTTATGAAAAAAGATGTTCTAAAAAATCTTAGAACATCCTTTATTACATTTACTCATTTTTTATATTTACGTTATATTTTTCTGATAAATTATCTAATAAATTACTTTGCTTACTGTAAGATAATTTAGTTTTTAATTCTTCTTTTACTGTATCAAAATCATCTTGTTTCTCATCTGTTTTTTTAATTATATGATATCCAAATTCACTTTCTACTATATCTTTACTTATTTCTCCTGATTTAAGAGCAAATGCAACTTTCTCAAATGGCTCTACCATCTGTCCTCTTGCAAAGAAATTCAAATCTCCACCGTTTGAAGCACTACCATCTTGAGAATATTCTTGTGCTAAACTTGCGAAATCTCCTCCTGATTGAGCTTTCTTTAATATTTCTTGTGCTTTTTCTTTATTTTTTTTCTTTTGTTCTTCACTTACAGCTTTTCCGTTATCATCTTTATTTGAAATTAATATATGAGATGCTCTTACTTTTAAGAACTCATCTTTATTTTTATCATAGTAATTTTTAACTTCTTTATCACTTACTTGTGTAGATTGTTCCATATATTTTGATGCTATCAATTCTTTTTTCAAGTCTTTTTGTATATCTTCTTTAGACAGCTTAAATTCTTTTAAGTATTCTTCCTCTGTGATTGTGAAATTTTGAGACATGCTCTCCATTAAATTCTTATACTCAGCTTCTATTTCTTCTTTAGTTGCATCAAGCTTATCTTTTTTAGCTTCAAGATATAACACTTCTGTAGTAGTTATATAATTTGTCATACTTTCTTCATACGTCTTTATTTCTTCATCCGTTAATTGTTTTTTTCCATTTATATAAAATAAAGGTTCCATTTTTTTCTCAAGGTCTTTTTCCGTTATTTTAGTATCCCCTACTGTTGCTATTACCTTACTGCTATAGTTTTTAGATGTTGCAGGTAACTTTCTTCCTGCATCTTTTCCTACGCTAAACCCAATACCTAAACATAATACCCCAGCAACTGCTGTTATAGCTATCATCTTTATATTAAATTTTGATTTTTTATTTAGTTTTATACCCTCATCTTCATTTTGCTGTGTTTCTTGTTTCACTTCATTTTCTTCATTCATAAACTGATTTACTAAGTCATCTTCATTTGTTTGATTTGATTTTTTTTCTTCAGACATTTATGTCCTCCCTAATATTTACTTTATAATTCTATTTTATATTATATTTACTTTGAATGTGTGAATGTAAAATGAAAGTATAATGAATTTAATATGAATTTAAATATTTCTTAAACTATATCTTATTTCATTTCTTCCAACTTTAGTATCATTATGCTTTAGCATATATACTACTTCATTTTTTTCTTTATTAATAAATGTTGCACATTCATCTAATGATTTAAATATCTCTATAACTTCCCCCTTTTTATCTACTAGTTCTATCTTTTTCTTCCCACCCCTTTTAATTATAGACTTATATTTTTTAAAATAATCATCGTATTCTTCATCTATACATTCAAATGTATAGTGCATTTTTATTGGTTCGATTTTTTCACTACATAAAATTTCGTCTCTTTTAGACTCCGACATCTTAGTTGTAAATATTTTATTGTTTAATAAACTTAAAATTTGAGACGGTGTTTTAGTATTTTCTAAATAGTTTATGTCTTCTTCTCCTGATAACTTTAGTTCTTTACTTAAATAATTTATAGCTTCTCCTAAATAATCTGTATATCCATATTTTAGGTTTTCTTGTATATATTGTACAGGAATTTTAAGTTTTTTACTACATTCTTTATGTGTTTTAAAAATTTGTGGCTCTTTAGTGTATACGTCTATAGCCTTTATACTTTGTCCTCTTTTAATCTTTATCTCTTTTATGTATTCTTTGTCTTCTTCTGTCAAAGGTTCTTGTATTTTTTCTTCTATAGATTTTACTTCCTCTTGATTACATTTTTTAATATATTCAACTTTTTCTTTGATTGTTTTTTCTTCACATACATCTGGTACAGTAGTTTGCTTTATAATTTCTTTATTTTGTTCTACTAAATTTTTCACACGATTAATAAAATTTTTTATCAATTATTTTTTCCTCCCTAAATCTAGTCAATATTAAAGTTTTTTATGTATTATTCCTTATATTATATTACTAAAATTTAGAGTATTAGTAAACTAATTGAAATTTTTATTTATTTATTTTCAAATTTCATATTATTATAAAAATATTATTTGGCATGTGGTAATAATAGTTACATATATATTTAATTTTTTGCTATAATATAAAAAAGTTGTTTTTTTTTGTAAAAAATAGTCGTAAAGGTGGTAAGGTTATGGTTACTAATTTAATTGAAGCTAATAAATGTATTATTTGTAAAAATGCTAGGTGTCAAAAAAATTGCCCTATAGATACTCCAATCCCGCAAATAATAAGTTTATATAAAGAAGGAAAATTCGAAGAAGCTGGTAAAATACTATTTGATAATAATCCTCTATCATCTATATGTGCAGTAGTTTGCCCTCATGAGGATCAATGTAGTGGAAATTGTATAAAAGGAATTAAAGGTGAACCTGTGCATTTCCATGATATAGAATATGAGATTTCTACTAAGTATTTAGAAAATATAAAACTACAAAAAACTAAGAAAAATGGAGTTAAGGTTGCCGTAGTAGGTTCTGGACCAGCTGGTATAACTGTAGCTTTAAACTTAGCTAGTCGTGGATATGATGTTACTATATTTGAAAAAAATGAAAAAATAGGTGGTATACTAACTTATGGTATTCCGGCTTTCAGATTACCACGATTTAATATTTCACTATTAGAAAAAAGATTAAAAGAATTAGGAGTTAAGATTAAAATTAATGCTTTAATAGGACCGGTTGTAACTTTAAGTAAGTTATTTGAAGATGGATATAAATCTATATTTATAGGTACTGGAGTTTGGAATCCTAAAAGATTAAATATAAAAGGTGAAACTTTTGGACACGTTCATTATGCAATAGACTATCTAAGAAATCCTAACAGTTTTGATTTAGGTAATAAGGTTGTTGTTATAGGTGCTGGAAATGTAGCTATGGATGCTGCTAGAAGTGCTAAGTACTACAATTGTAGTGATGTTTCTGTATGTTATAGACGTGATTTTGAAGATATGTCTGCTACTAAGCATGAGATTTGTGAAGCAAAAGAAGAGGGAGTTTTATTTAAAACATTTAAATCTCCAGTTGAAATAGTTGATGAGGGTATAATATTTGAAGATACTAAAAAAATTGTTAATGAAGATGGCTCTACATCTTTAGTTACAATACCTAATAGTAAAAAATTATACGAATGTGATAGTATTTTGATTGCTATAAGCCAAGTTCCTAAAAATACTATAGTTATAAATAATAAAGGGCTTGATGTAAAAAAAGGCGGCCTTATATTAACTGATGAGGCAGGTCTTACTACTAGAGAAGGTGTGTATGCTTGTGGTGATGTTACTAATGGCGCTAGAACTGTAATTCAAGCCGTTGTTGATGCTAAGAGAGTATGTGATTCTATGGATGCATATTTGCAACAATTTATAACATCTAATTAGATACAAAAACACTACTCAATTTGAAATTTAATTGAGTAGTGTTTTTTAATTATTATTTTTTATTTTTAATTATAAATGGTATCATTATTACCGTTCCTACTAAAGCATCTATCATATCTATAATAGTATCCTTTAATCCGCCGACTTGCATATTCATACCAAAATAAGTATCTAGGAAAAACTCAGCTATCTCCCATAGACTTGCTACTCCCATACTAAACATAAATAAAAATATTATTAAAAACACTTTATTTAAATCTTTTAGCTGATTTTCATTATAGAAAAACGTTATTAATGAAAAAGCTACAGTACAACTTATTAAACCTGACCATACGTGTAAAAAATCATCATAATGACTTATATCATAAAAGTTATAGCAAGACCCTAATAAAGATGAAATCATTATAAATAACGCACTCACTATATATAAATTATCACTTAATAATTTTTTATTTTTCTTATTTATAATAACTAATGCAATCGTTGCGGCTACACAAAATACTATTATAATAATATTTATAACTTCTTTTTCTTTTATAACTATTACTGCTGAAAAAGCATACATAATGTACAATAACAAAGTTATGTACTTTGTAAGTTTGTTTTTATCCATAGTGCTACCCCGTTTCCATTTTTATTACTACATTTCTATTTCACTAATTGTATCTATTTTTAGGATATAGGTCAATATTATAATACGCAAATTATTACTAATAAATTAATAATTTTAAACAAAAAAATAAACCCTATTAGTTAGGGTTTACTTCTTATTTCTATAAATTATTTAATCCTTCATTTAAATCGTTTATTATATCTTTGGCATCTTCTAGCCCAACAGAAATTCTTATTAATCCTTCAGTTATTCCAGCTTCAGCTCTTTCTTCTGGAGTATATGGTGAATGAGTCATTGATGCAGGATGTTGTATTAATGTTTCACAATCTCCTAAACTAACTGCAAGAGTACATAAATTTAATGAATTTAATAACTTTTTACCAGCTTCAAGTCCACCTTTAACTTCAAACGCTATCATACCTCCTGGCATATCCATTTGTCTCTTAGCTAACTCATATTGAGGGAAGCTTTCAAGTCCTGGATAACTAACCATTGTAACATTTTTATGTCCTTCTAAGAATTTAGCTACTTCCATAGCATTTTTCGTATGTCTTTCCATTCTTATTTGTAAAGTTTTCATACCTCTTAGTATTAAATATGAATCAAATGGACTTAATACAGCCCCTGTCATATCTTTTACTCCAAATAATCTTACTTGATTTATAAAATCTAATTTACCAACAGCAAATCCTGCTATAACATCTCCATGTCCATTTAAGTATTTAGTAGCTGAGTGAAGTACTACGTCAGCACCAAATTCTAGCGGTCTTTGTATAAATGGTGTACAGAAAGTATTATCAACAAATACTAAACAATTTTCATTTTGATGAGCTACATCACATATAGCTTTTATATCTATTAATTTTAAGTCTGGATTTGCAGGTGTTTCTAAGTAAACTACTCTAGTAGTTTTTTTCATAGCTGCTTTTACTTCTTCTATGTTTGATGCATCAACAAAATCTACTTCTATACCAAATCTTGTTAATCCATGATTTAATAATGCAAAAGTACATCCGTATAAAGTCTTACTAGCTACTACATGGTCCCCTGCTTTTAAAGCTGTCCATAAAGCTGAACTTATTGCTCCTATTCCTGAGGCTGTAGACATACAAGCTTCTGCTCCTTCTAACATAGCTACTTTTTCTTCTAATTGACTGTTAGTAGGATTTCCTAATCTTGAATATATATATCCACCTTCTTCTAAAGCAAATCTTCTTCCACCTTGTTCTGCACTATCAAATACAAATGTTGATGTTTGGAATATAGGTGTTGTTAATGCACCTGATACTGGGTCCTTATGATGTCCACCGTGTATTGCTTTAGTTGCGAAGCTCATAGTTTCTAAATTTTTCATTTTAGTTCCCCCCTAGATATTATATCTTTATTAAACATTCAAAAACCTTTTCCTCTCACTTGAAAATAGAGTAGCACTCCATTTTCACTTTGTAAACAAATTTTCATAAAGTTTAATTTTTCATAATTTTCAACAACTTACAAGTATTCTAAATTATATTTTATCTAAACAAAAAAGATAAATTCTAAAATCTCTCTTCTAACCTAAGTAATTTTTCTTTTATATCTATTTTATTTCCTGCATAACCTACCATTTTTCCACTTTTTCCAATTACTCTATGACAAGGTATTATTATTATTATGTTATTGACTCTATTTGCTTGTCCTACAGCCCTTACAGCTTTTTCATTTTGGATAGCTTTTGCTATATCAGTATAACTTCTTGTTTGACCATAAGGTATTTTTATAACTTCATTGTATACACTTTTTCTAAATTCAGTAGTATCTATATTAATTTTCAAATCAAAGTCTTTTCTACTTTGATTAAAATATTCACTTAATTGTCTTATAGTTTCTCTACATATATCCTTGTCTTCCTTTATATCATTTTTTTGTATATAATTATCAAATTCATCTTTGTCTAAAAGTACTCGCTCTACTCCTTTATCACTAACTACTACATATAGTTTTCCTATAATAGAATCATATATGTCATAACCTATTTTAACCATAATTGCTACCCCCAGTAATTTATCTAAACTAATTTTATATCAATATGATTTTTTTCTTTTCCATATTTATTTAAAGGCTTAATTGCAGGTCCTTCCAATATATTACCTTCATAGTCAAATCTTGAAGCATGACATGGACAGTCCCAAGTTTTTTCAGCTGAGTTAAAGTTAAGCTCACATCCAAGGTGTGTGCAACTAATATCTACAATATATAGTTTATCATTATAATGTCTATATGCACCATATCTCCTACCTTCAATATTTACTTTTTTTCCTTCACCTTTATTTATTGGGAATTCATCACTTCCTATTTTAAGTTTACCAGAAATATAATTTATGCCAACATTTATATTTTCTTTTATAAAGTCACCAGACAAATAGCTTCCTTTTCTAGACGGATTAAAAAGTTCTTTATACTTTGAATTATTTTTAATTAATAAATCACTTATTAACATTGCTGATGCTGTACCATTACTCATTCCCCACTTAGAAAATCCTGTTGCAACATATATATTTTCTATATTTTTATTTATATGTCCTATATAAGGTACATTATCAAAGCTCATATAATCCTGTGCTGACCATTGATATTTAAAATTTGTCACTCCAAATTTTTGTGTTGCATATTTTTTTAATTTTTCATATATTTCTCCTTCATTTTTACATTGACCTACTTTATGGTCTCCACCACCTATAATTAATAATTTACTTCCTTCATCATCATGTACTCTAAACGTTACTCCAGATTCTTCAACCCCTAAAAACATACCTGGCAATATATCTTTATCTAGTACTGCACCTAATAAATAAGATCTATCTGATTTTTGTTTTGCAAAATAAAAATTAAGTCCATCGTACCAAGGTACATGAGATGCTATTACTACATTAGTAGCTTGTATTTTTTTATTATCTTTAGTTGTTAGCTTGCATATTTTCCCCTTTTCAAAATCAACTATTGGAGTGTTCTCATATACTTTAACCCCTGATTTTGCACAGATTTTAACTAAACTGTCTAAATACTTTTTAGGGTTAAACTGTGCTTGGTTTTTAAAGCTAATAGCTCCCTTTATATCTAATGGTAAATCTAAATTTTCATGGTAATCGCAGTCTATTCCTATTTTTTCACATACTTCATACTCATCTTTTAAGTCTTCTAAATAATTTTCATTTTCTGTAAAAATGTATGATGACGTTCTTTCAAAGTTACAATTTATATTATTATTTATTATTATCTCTTCTATTAAATCTAAAGCTTTATCATTTGCTTCATAGTATAATTTTGCATTTTCTATTCCATATTTTTTATCTATTTTACTATAAATAATTTCATGTTGTGAAGTTATTTTACCTGTATTTCTTCCAGAGCCTCCATGACCTATTTTATCTGCATCAACTAAAGTTACTTCGACTCCTCCTTTAGCTAATAAATAAGCACACGTTAATCCTACAATTCCTCCTCCTACTACTACGGTATTAGTTTCTATATTCATTTTTAAATTTTTAAAATTATTATGTTTTGAACTTGAAATCCAATATGACTCATTCATATTCTTATTTCTCCTTATTGTAAAATTTCTTTATATATAGTATACTTCCCACCAAAATAAGTAATTATTATAATATAACTACATATTGGAGGAAAAGTAATGAAAACTATACTTAATCCTGATTTATATCATGGAAGTAAGAAAGAAAAGAATTTTTTTGAAGGATGGTATTTCAAGATTGTTGATAAAAACAATTTAAATAAATTTGCATTTATCCCTGGAATTTCCCTAGGACAATCTGTTAACGAACACCATAGTTTTATACAAGTATTAAATGGATTAAATATTAAATACAATTATTTGAAATTTAATAAAAGTGATTTTGATTTTAATAATAGCAATGATTTTAAGATAAACATAAAATCTAATACTTTTTCATTGAATAATATTAACTTAAATTTAAAGTACGATAATAACACTATAATTGGGAGTCTAAAGTTCAAAAACATCGTTAAATGGAAAGATTCATTTATTAATCCTGGGAGTATGGGGTTTTATAATTATTTAAATTTTATGGAATGCTATAGTCAAGTATGCGCTGTAAATGGTGACATTGTAGGAAAGTTAAATATTAATGGAAAGTTAATAGACTTTACTGGTGGAAAGGTATATATCGAAAAAAATTGGGGCAAAAGTTTCCCTAAATCTTGGGTATGGATTCAAAGTAATAGCTTTAAAGAGCACAATGTGAGTGTTACTTGTTCTTTAGCTACTATTCCATTTCCTATTAAAGATTTCAAAGGCTTTTTAATAGGTTTTACATTAAAAAATAAATTTATTAGCTTTACTACTATAAACAATAGTAAGTTAAATTTAAAAAGTATTGGTAATGATATTGAATTGACAGTATCAAAAGATAATTTAAAATTAACACTTAAAACTAAAACTAAAAAAAGTGATTTTGTTTTATGTATGGGTCCTAAAAATGGTAAAATGATTCCACTAGTTAATGAAACACTCAATGGTATTGTTGAAATAACTTTAGAAAATACTAAAACAAAAAAATTAATATACAAAGGAATAGGCAATAGCACAGGTGTTGAGTATGGAGGTGAGTTGATAAATATAATAAATTAAAACAGGAGTATTTTTTAATACACCTGTTTTAATTTTTTATTTTCTATGAAGTTTACTATATACCCCGCCTTTTTTAATAAGTTCTTCGTGAGTACCTCTTTCTTCTATTCCTTTATCAGTTAAAACTATTATTTCATCTGCATTTTTAATTGTAGATAATCTATGTGCTACAACTAAACTTGTTCTATCGTTACTTAATTCTTCTAGCGATTTTTGTATTTCATATTCTGTAACATTATCAAGTGCTGATGTAGCTTCATCTAATATCATTATTGGAGGATTTTTTAAAAATATCCTTGCTATTGATACTCTTTGCTTTTGTCCTCCTGATAATTTAACTCCTCTTTCACCAATATATGTATCATATTTTTCTGGTAGAGTCATTATAAAATCATGAATTCTAGCTTTTTTACAAGCATCTATTATTTCTTCATCACTTGCATCTGATTTTCCTATAACTATATTATCTTTTACAGTTCCTGTAAATAAGAAAACGTCTTGTGCTACTACACCTATATTTTTTCTAAGTGAATCTAAACTTACATCCTTTATACTTATGCCATCTATCTTTATATCTCCTTCGTTAAAATCAAAGAACCTAGGTATAAGATTACATAATGTAGTTTTTCCACCACCAGATGGTCCAACTAATGCTACACTCTTACCTGCTTCTACTGATAAACTTAAGTTGTTTAAAATTTGGTTATTGTCTTCGTAAGTAAACGATATATTTTCTATTTCTATATTACCTTTTATATTTTTAATTTCTATTGGATCTTCTTTTTCTTTTTCGATTTCCTCATTTATTATTTCACTAAATCTTTCAAACCCAGTCATACCATTTTGATATTGTTCTGTAAAGTTTATCAATTTTCTAATTGGTTGTATAAACATTTTTACATAAAGAAGATACGCTGCAAAATCTCCTAAAGTTATAGTGTTCATATAAGTAAAGTATCCTGCTATTATTAATACTATTAATTCTAGTATATCTATTAATAAAAACATTCCAGAAAAATAATGTGCCATAACTTTGTAAGCACTTTCTCTTGCATGTTTAAATATATTATTAGATTTATTAAATTTTCCTAATTCTTCATTTTGTGTTCCAAACGATTTTGTAACTTTCATACCTGCTATACTGTTTTCTAAAGTTGCATTTACGTCCCCAGTTTTTACTCTAGTTTCTTTAAATGCTCTACTCATTCTTTTTCTTTGGCTTATTGCGTAAAAAAGTATAATTGGTAGTATTGCAAATACTATCAAAGTAAGTTCTACATTTATTCCAAGTAATATAAAGAAAGAACCAACTAACATTACTAAAGATACGAATAAATCCTCTGGACCATGATGTGCTAATTCTGAAATTTCCATAAGATCATTTATTATCCTAGACATTATAACTCCAGATTTATTATCATTAAAATATGAATTAGGAAGTCTTTGTAAATGAGTGAATACATCACTTCTCATGTCTGCTTGCATCCTTACACCAACTACATGACCCCAGTACTGCATAAAATAGTTTAAAGCAGCCTTTACAATAAATATTACTAATAATGTTATCGCAAATACTACTAACATTCTTGAATCTTTACTAGGTACAACATCATCCATTATACTTCTAGTTATCATTGGATATACTAAATCACACAGCGCGACTGTAAATGCAGCTAGCAAATCAAGTATAAATAGTTTTTTATACGGTTTATAATACTTTATAAATTCTTTTAACATATCCTACCTCCATTCATTATTTATATATATACACTTTTATCACTCTCACTAAACTATAATATATAAATTTATCGTCACGCAAACGTGACATAAGCATATATATTAATTTCACGTTTGCGTGAATTATATGGTATAAATTGCTATCTTAATTTTATCTTCTAAAGTAAGTATATGCAAATTTTATTTAAGTATAATTTAAATGCATATATTATTTTATCGTCATAAAAAAATAAATTTGTATGATAATTATTAATAATTATCATACAAATTTTAAAATTTATTATTATTTATTATCTATTGCATCATTTATTTCGTCTATCATAGTATTTGTAGACATAAACCCACCATCACTTAAATACCAAGATTGAGTATCTAAGTAAATTATTTTATCTTCTTTGGCTGCTTTAGTATTATTTATTAATTCATTGTTTAATATCTCTTTTGCAGGTTTTTGCTCTTTATCACTTGATATAACTGATTTATCAATTACAAATACATAATCAGAATCTTGACTTGCTACATATTCAAATGAAACATCTTGTCCGTGGTCTGCTGATTTAACATCTTCATCAGTATTTTTAAATCCTAAGTTTTTGTATATTAATCCAAATCTAGAATCTTGCCCAAATACACTTAAACTTCCATCACTAACCATTAAAGTAGTTGCTTTATATCCTTTATCAGTTACTTCTTTGTTTAATTTTTCTATCTTATCATTTATATTAGCCAATTCTTTATCTACTTTTTCTTCTTTATCAAATATATCTCCTAAAACTTCCATATTATGAGTAAAGCTTTCCATATACTTTCCATCTTCTTTAGATAATGATATTGTTGGCGCTATTTTATTTAATTTATCATAAAAACTATGCTGCCTTCCATTTATTATTATTAAATCTGGGTCAAGTTCATTTATTTTTTCTAAATCCGGCTCCTTTAATCCACCTACGTTTGCATATTCATCGCCTTCATATTTATTTAAATATTTAGGTATAGTAGATCCTTTTGCTACACCTACAACCCCATCTATATCTAGAACTTCCATTGCATCTAATGCTGCATAATCAAATACTACTATTTTTTTTGGATTTTCAGTAACTTCTGTACTTCCTAATGAATGTTCTACCTTTATTACTTCTTTTGTATTATCTTTCGCTTGTTCTTTTCCTTTGTTTGAAAATACTAACATACCTCCAATTATACCTACTATTGCTAATCCTGATATTAATGCTACTTTTTTATTCATTTTATTCATCCTCTCTTATTTTTATTATATTTTATCGATTTTATATTACATTTTTATAACGATTATCATTATCAATGATTTTATAAAATTTTTTAGAAGTAAACACAGATTTTTTCTCCGTTTATTTCTCTTATATCAAATTCCATTTCATAAATAGATTCTAGAGTTTTTTTATTGATTATCTCATCACGAGTTCCATGACTAGCTATTTTACCATCTTTAAGCGCAACTATGTAATCTGAATAGCAAGATGTATAGTTTATATCATGCATAACTAAAACAACTGTTTTACCTAATTCATCACATAGATTTCTAAGTACTTTCATCATTTCTACTGAGTGCTTCATATCTAAATTATTAAGTGGTTCATCTAAAAATACATATTCTGTATTTTGTGCTATAACCATTGCAATATAAGCTCTTTGTCTTTGGCCTCCACTTAGTTCATCTAAATATTTATCTTCTATTTCTTTAAGTTTCATATACTCAATAGATTCATCTATATACTTATTATCTTCATCTGTAAGTCTTCCTTGACTATATGGAAATCTACCAAAGCTAACTAATTCTCTTATTGTAAGTTTTAAATTCACATTGTTAGATTGCTTAAGTATAGCTATTTTTTTAGATAAATCTTTATTATCCCACTCATCTAAATTTTTTCCATCTATTATTACGCTTCCACCATCCTTTCTCATAAGTCTAGTTATTATTGATAAAGCAGTACTTTTTCCAGCTCCATTTGGACCTATGAAAGATGTTATTTTACCTTTTTCTATATTAACTGAAAATTTATCTACAACAGTTTTGTTAGAATATTTTTTTATTATATCTTTTACTACTATCATTATGCCTTACTCTCCTTTAATAATAAGTATATAAAGTATATGCCACCTATAAAGTTTATAATTACACTTAAAGTTGTGTTCAAACTAAATACTCTTTCCACTAAAAATTGACCACTTACTAGTGTTAATACACTTACTAATACAGATACAGTTAATAAATAAGTATGCTTATAAGTATTTAATATCTGTTTTGTAACATTTACTACTATCAATCCTAAGAAAGTTATAGGACCTACTAAAGCTGTAGAAACTGAAACTAAAATAGATACTACTATTATCATTTTCTTTACAATCTTGTCATAATCTACACCTAAGTTTATAGCATGGTCTTTACCTAAACTTATAACATCTAGATACTTTAAATCATCATAGACAAATGGAATCATAGCTATTATAATTACAGATCCTATTAATAGAATTTCTGTATTCACGTTTCCAAAGCTTGCATATAAACTATTTTGAAGTGCTGCATATTCATTTGGATCTATTATAACTTGCATAAATGTTGACATACTTTTAAATAATGTTCCAAATATCATACCTATTAGTAATAAAAAGAATATATTATTATTACTTTTTTCAAATAATTTTTTATAAAGAATAAAACTAGCTACAACCATTACTGTTACTGATAATAGAAAGTTACTACTCTTATTGGTTACAAAATTACTTTCTACTCCTACGAAAAATACTATTATAGTTTGAACTAACACATATAATGAATCTAAACCTAATACACTTGGTGTTAATATATTGTTATTAGTTATAGTTTGGAAAATCATAGATGAAAAAGCTATACATCCTCCAGTTAAAATTATTGCTATTAATTTTGGTATTCTTTGACTCATTGCATAGTCAAAGTAGCTATGATTTACATCTGACGTTAAAAACAATACTGAAAATACTAATATCAGTACACCTAATATA
The DNA here is from genome assembly GCF_030131845.1 of Romboutsia sedimentorum. Lineage (GTDB taxonomy): Bacteria > Bacillota > Clostridia > Peptostreptococcales > Peptostreptococcaceae > Romboutsia_D > Romboutsia_D sedimentorum. The sequence continues at coordinate 678,178 of NZ_JASKYM010000001.1, forward strand.
TAAAGTATTCTTTTTTGCTTATTCTCTTTATTTATATATAAGTTGTTTTTACTATGTAATTTATTTGTAGAACTAATTTGCATGTAAATTCCTCCTTAATATCATGTATAAGAACACTCCACTTCCGATAACCCCTACTGTAAGACCTATTGGTATTTCGTATGGATATATTATAATTCTTGAGAATATATCACAACTTAAAACAAATATTGCTCCAAATAGTCCGGTGTGCCAGATGCTATCTTTTATGTTATCCCCTTTATACATAGATACTATATTAGGAACTATTAAACCTATAAACGGTATACTTCCAACAGTTATAACTACACTCGATGTTACTACTGCTACTATAGTTAAACCAATATTAACTATTTTATTGTAGTTAAGTCCTAGGTTTGTTGCAAAATCTTCTCCCATACCTGCTATAGTAAATTTATTAGCGTATAAATATGCTATTACTATAAGTGGTATTGTTATGTATAGCATTTCATAATTTCCTTTAAGTATCATAGCAAAATTTCCTTGCATCCATGATGATATGTCTTGCATTAAGTTATTTTTATAAGCTATAAACGTAGTCATTGAACCAATTATATTACCAAGCATTATTCCAACTAATGGTACAAAAACTGCATTTTTAAACTGTAATCTCTTTAAGATATTCATAAATAAGAATGTCCCTATAAGAGAAAATATAAATGAAACTATCATCTTTCCACCCATTCCAGCTTTAGGAAGTAAAAGCATTGAAAACACTAACCCTAATTGAGCTGCATCTATTGTTGCTCCTGTTGTTGGTGATACAAATTTATTTTTACTTATCTGTTGCATTATAAGACCACATATACTCATTCCCATACCTGCAACTAATATACTTATTAACCTTGGTACTCGACTTATAAGCAATATATTTAACTTCTCATTATTTAGTTTCAATATATCTACTATTTTAATATCATGTACTCCTATGAAAATGGATATTAATGATAATACTATCAATAAAATTATTAAGTGCCTCTTCTTCATAATGCCTCCTACTTTTTTAGTTATATGATAATTAATACCCATTGATATTTATTCTCAAACACTTTAACCTTATTCTATTGATAAAAATTATCATTGTCAATTGTTTTTTTAAAATTGATTATTTAAAATATTCCTTATCTGTGTATTTTCCAACACTTGGACTATGATTATTTTTTAAATAATATTTTATAAAAAACTTAATATATACATAAAAGTACCTCATTTTAATTAAAGTGAGGTACTAAAAAAAATTATTGAATATTATTTTTATATTTACAACTTTTACAATCTTTATTACAAGAGTCTATTTTATCTAAACATTCTATAAAAGCTTGTTTGATACTATTTTTAACTTTTCATAACCTTCTACTTTTCCATTTAAATTAGATTCTTTTAATTTTGAGTATACTACTTTTAGCGTTATAAATAACACTACTGTTCCAATTACTAAATTCATAATATTTATCATATTAAATCCTACTGTAAATAAACTTCCAACTTGATAGACATAAAATGCACCTGCCCAAGCTAATACAAATTGATATACAAATGAAGCTATAGCCATTTTAGTTCCATACTCTTTTTGCATTGTTGCAAGGGCTGCTATACATGGAGTATACAATGCACTAAATACTAAGAATCCATATGCACTTAAACCTGTAAATAATGTTGGTAAAACTGCATTTAAATCACCATATAATACTTCCATTGTTGCTACTACTATCTCTTTCGCTGAAAGTCCTGTTATAATAGATACTCCTGCTCTCCAATCTCCAAATCCAAGTGGTGCAAATAATGGTGCTACAATATTGCCCGCATAAGCTAAGAAACTTTCGTTTATTTCACTTGTAAATCCGCCAAGATTAAATGATGATAATGACCATATTACAACAGACATAGCAAACATTATTGTACAAACTCTTATTAAGAAACCTTTTGATTTTTGCCATGTATTTTTTAATAATGAAGATATTGTTGGCAATGAATACTTAGGTAATTCCATTATAAATGGATCATGTTCTTTATTTTTTTGAGTATTATTTAAAAATAATGCTACAAATATTGCGACTACTATACCTAATAAGTATAAAGACATTATAACTAGAGGTTCATTATTAGGGAAAAATATAGATACAAACATCGCATATATAGGTAGTTTAGCTCCGCAAGTCATAAGAGGTGCAATTAGCGCTGTTATTTTTCTATCTTGCTCATTTTCTAATGTTCTTGTAGCCATTATTGCAGGAGATGAACAACCAGCGCCCATTATCATAGGAATGAAAGCTTTTCCAGACAATCCTACTTTACTCATTATTTTATCCATTAAAAATGCTATTCTAGCCATATATCCACTGTCTTCAAATAAAGTTATCCCTAAAAATAAAGTAAATATTAATGGGAAAAATGGTAAAGTTCCACCTATACCTCCAATTACTCCATCTACAATTAATGAATGGAACCATTCACTTGAATTTGCTAACATATCACTCACTGGACTTTGAATATAAGTTTCTATCCATCCTCCACTAAGTTCTTGTAATGGTCCACCTACCCAGTCAAACGTAAACTTAAATAAAGTATATAAAAGTCCTATAAATATTGGATACGCTAGTATTGGGTTTAAACATACATTATCTATTTTTTCACTTATTGTTTTCTTCCTATCTTTAATTATAGTTGTACTTCTTTTTAAAATATCATCTATTTGAGCGTAAGTTTCTAATTCTGTTTCAGAATATAATTTATATGTAGTGGGCTTTTTATAAGATATCTTTATAGCCTGTTTTATGATGTCTAAATCTACTCCTTTTTTAGCTACCATAGGAATTACTATACAGCCTAATTCATTTTGTATCTTGTCTATATTTATTTTTATTCCTTTAGCTTGTGCACTATCAATCATATTTAATAATACAACTATCGGCTTTTTATACTTCATTAGCTGAGTTGTCAAATATAAATTTCTTGATATGTTAGATGCATCAACAACATTTACAATTACATCTACTGATTCCTCTTCTAGAAAGTTTTTAGATATTTTTTCTTCGTTTGAAAAAGTATCCATTGCATATATTCCCGGTAAGTCAGTTATTTTTATATCATTTCCAAAATTTCCTTCTCTTTTTTCTATAGTTACTCCTGGCCAATTACCAACATATTGATTTAAACCAGTAATTGCGTTAAATATTGTAGTTTTTCCTACGTTTGGATTTCCTAGTAATGCTACGTTTATCATTTTTCTCCCCCTTAACTTAATGTTTTTACTTGTATTTTTTTTGCCGTATTTTTTCTTATTGCCATATCAAATCCTCTAAACGCTACTACTATCGGGTCGCTTAACGGTGCTATTTTTTTAACTTCTATTTCTGTCCCCTCTACGCACCCTAATGCTAATAATCTTTTTTTAATTTTTTCATCAGAATTAATTATTTTTATAATAGCTTTCTGACCAATTTTTAAATCATGTACAGTCATCTAATTTCCTCCATTTTTATTAACAATCATTATTATTTGATATTAATTATCACTTCATATACATGCTAACACTAAAGATAATCATTTTCAACTACTTTTTTATTTTTATTGATATTAGTTATCACTAATTATTTAATACATATAAATATACAATTAATTTCGTTTAGTTTATTTTCAAAATATAAGCCAATATTTGCAACTTGATTTTAATTTATCCATTGGTAACAGTTATTTATCTAAAATTTTTGGAAAATACGGAGGATTAGTTTCAGGAATAATTATAGTTATATTAGGTTTATATAAATGTTTCTTTTAACTTTTATTTACCATATAAGCATATTTAAATAACCCATTAGTATTCACACTTTATAGTGATGTTTTTAAAAAACAGTTTCCATCGTCGTCCATACTGATGAATTGTTGTATTTTATAAAAAATATATTATTTTCAATAAAAATATATTGAAAAACAATAAAATACTTGTTATACTCTTAATATAAATTCGATAACTAGTTAAGAATTAAATCTAAAAGTAAATTATTATAAAAAAGGATGATAAAAATTATGAAAAAATATTTATTTACAATTATTCCATTTATTTTAGGAGTATCATGTTTTGTTGCATTTAATATTATTGGATCTGGGGTGGCTCCTGACGGTACACTAAGTGAGCCATTTTATCTTATACCAACTGGTTTTTTATTAATATCAATATCTCTTATTACTTCACTTATTATGAGTACTTTGGCTTTATTTCACAACCCAACAAAGATAGATAAAATAGCATTTGGAGTGTCACTAGCGCTTATATTACTATCAGTTTCATATTTATTTTTATCAGTTTCGTATCTTCACTCTTTAGATATGAAAGAAATATCTATGACAAATGCAAGTATAACTTATGAATAAAATTATAGTTTTATACAGGACAGCTATTTAGGGGGTGCTAGAGATTGTTCATAATAATTAGTTTTGTATTTTTAGGGTGCTTATTAGGGCTAATACTAGGAATATTAATTAGAAATAAATTTATTATTAAAATATCATCAATCTTAATTTCCTTATTTATAATATTCTTTATTTTGATATTTTTAATTTCATTTATTAATGAAAATAAATCCCTTCGATTTTACTTTACAAAATCAATAAATTTAAGTGAAGAAAATATGGGAGAAATGTATTTAGGTGATTCAATTGATCAATATAAAATAAAAAATAAGTATGGGAAAGTACTTTCTCCTAGTAAAGATATTGTTGAATATAATTATTATAATTTAACAGATGGCATTGAGATAGCAACAAATAAGAATGATAATAAAATAATTAGATTTATTATAGATAATGAAAACATAAAAACATCTAGAGGAATACATATTGGAGATGATAAAAACCAAATAATCAAATTTTATGGAGAAAATTATTATACAAGGATTGAGCAAGGTATGAATATTATAGGTTATATAGATAAGAAAAAAGAATGGTGCTTAGAGTTTTGGTTAGGCGAAAATGATATTATATATATGATCAGACTTGATTATAAATATATGGAATAAAAACCATTATAGCTATATAAAAAAGTGTAGATAGATTTATTTTTAAACAAATCTATCTACACTTTTTGTAATTTATTATTAGTTTTTATTTATGAACTTGCTGCCTTCCATTGCTAAACTAGCAACTATAGCTAACACGAAACAAGTTCCTAAGTTTTGTAAGTTAAAGTTTTCTGGTATTGCAAATATTTCTCTCATAAATGGAACTAATGTTATACCAAACATAGCTAAACATATAACAACTGCACCTAAAACATATTTATTACTAGCAAAACCTAATTTAAATATTGTTTCAGTATTAGATCTTGATGCAAATGTTTGTATTATTCTAGATAATGTAAGTGTAGCAAATGCCATTGCAGTTCCTAATTCTGGTGAATATTGTGTTCCTATATATTGAGCTATTATAGTAACAACCCCTATTATAGTTCCTCTAACAGCTACAGCTCTTAAAGTTCCTCCTGCAAGTATTCCTTCATTAGGATTTCTTGGAGGATTATTCATTACAGTTTTTTCAGGCTTTTCAAGACCTAGTGCTATTGCTGGAAGCGAATCTGTTACTAAGTTTATAAATAGTAATTGTATCGTTGTAAATGGATTAGCCCAATCTGCAAATACTGCAAATAATATAGCTATTATTCCACCTAAGTTTCCTGCAAATAAATAAGTTATAGATTTTTTAATATTATCGTAAACTGTTCTACCTACTTCAACAGCTTTAACTATTGTTGCAAAATTATCATCAAGTAATACCATAGAAGATGCATCCTTAGCAACTTCAGTACCACTTCCCATACCTATTCCTATATCTGCTTGTTTTAAAGCTGGTGCATCATTTACACCATCCCCTGTCATAGCACATACCTTACCTTTACTTTGCCAAGCCTTTACTATTCTTATTTTATTTTCTGGTGAAACTCTTGCATAAACTGATATTTTTTCTAGATTTTCATCTAATTGTGTATCACTTAATTCATCTAGTTCTTGACCTGTAAGTGCTAAGTCACCATCAACCATTATTCCTATATCTTTTGCTATAGCTTTCGCAGTTGTTTTATGGTCTCCTGTTATCATTACTGTTTTTATTCCAGATTTTTTAGCATCTCTAACAGCTTCATATACTTCTTCTCTTGGAGGATCTATCATAGCCATTATACCAACAAGTGTTAAGTCTTTTTCATCTTCTATATTTATATCAGAGTTTTTACTTTCTATACTCTTAGTTGCAAATGCTAAAACTCTTAGTGCTTTATTTGAAAATTCTTCATTAATTTTTTTGTATTCATTTATTATTTCTTCATTGATAGAAACTAATTCTCCATCTTCTAATGCATATTTACATCTGTTAAATACTATATCTGGTGCACCTTTTGTAAGCATTATAGATTTATCGTTTATCTTATTTACAGTTGACATAAGTTTTCTATCACTATCAAATGGTAATTCGCTTATTCTATTATGTTTTTCTCTTATTTCTTTATAATTTAAGCTATTTTTATCTGCGTAATTTATAAGTGCTACTTCTGTAGGGTCTCCTATTTCAACACCTTCATTAGTTATATCAGAGTCATTACAAAGTACAGATGCTAATGTCAAATATTCTTCTTGAACAGAACCATACTTAGTTAAAGCCGCTTCGCATCCACCACTATTGTTATCTAAGTTTACTTCTTTAACACCATACATATAAGTGTCTACTACAGTCATTTTATTTTGAGTTAATGTACCAGTTTTATCTGTGCATATTACACTTGTAGAACCTAGTGTTTCAACTGCTGGTAATTTTCTTATTATAGCTTGTTTTTTAGCCATTGTATTTGTTCCAACTGCTAAAACTATAGTAACTATTGAAGATAGAGCCTCAGGTATTGCTGCAACTGCTATCGCTATTGCAAACATAAATGAATCAACTACATTATCGCCTCTAAAAACTTGAACTGCAAATATTATAGCTGATAATGCTACTATACCTACTCCTAATTTTTTACCAAAATCATCTAATTTTTTCTGAAGAGGTGTTTCTTTATTTTCTGCATTATCTAGTAAATCTGCTATTTTACCTACTTCTGTATTCATACCACATCCTGTAACTACGTAAGTTGCTCTACCATAAACAACCATAGAACCACTAAATACCATATTCTTTTGGTCACCTAATGCACATTCATCAAGTATTGTTTCTTGATGTTTTAGTACAGGTTCTGATTCTCCTGTTAACATTCCTTCTACAACCTTAAGAGTTTGAGCTTCTATTATTCTACCATCTGCTGGTACATAATCCCCTGCTTCTAAGATTACAATATCACCTTGAACTAGCTCCCTTGATGGTACAGTAACTTTAATATTATCTCTTATTACTTTTGCATTTGGTACTGACATTTTCTTCAAACTTGATAATGAACCTTCTGCCTTTTTAGTTTGAACTACTCCAAGTATTGAATTTAATATTAATACTGCAAATATTATACTAGATTCTACTACTTCCCCTAAAAATACTTGAACAAGAGCTGCTATTAAAAGAATTATGACTAATGGATCTTTAAAACTATCAACGAATAGTTTCCACGTCGGTGTCTTTTCTTTTTCTTGTAATTCATTGTATCCATATTTTTCTAGTCTTTCTTGTACTTCTTCCTTAGCTATACCATTTAAACTAGTATTTAGCTTTTTGGTTACGTCTTCTACACTTTTTTTATAAAACATACTTACCTCCACTTTTAATTATTTAAATCTCTTCCTTAAAGTTAAACCTACTATCAATTCATGTTTTTAGAATTTTTTGATGTCTGTCTTTGTTATGTAATTGCCTAAAATTCTCTATGCTTTGATGATGATTTAATTTTTATAAAATAAAAAAGACCTTCAAAGTAAACTCTAATTAGAGTTTACTTTGAAGGTCTTGCTAACAAGTTAATATACTCGCTAATCAACCGGGATATATAATCCGAACTGACGACTGATTATCACTTTCGTGAAAGCTACTCCCCTTCAAGGGATTCTTATTTATTTATAATTCAATTATACGCATGTGATTTATATTTTGCAACTATATTTGATTTATTTTACATATTCTTAACATTTCATTGCTATTTTTTTAAATTTATTATACTGTAAAAAAATACGTTATAAACTATAGTATTTATATAATGCCGATTATTTTATAATCAATTAATTTAAATATAAAATCAATTTTATAATATACTACATTCAATTTTATTTAGACACAACATAGAAGGATTTATGAAGAGTTTTTCAAAAATTAAAAGTTTATCAAAGAAGCAGTTTAAAAGCAATTTGAAGTTACCAGTTATATTTACTGTTATCTCATTAATTCTTAGTAGTATTGATAATGCAACTGAAAATGGTAGTTTAATAGCAGGATTATTATTAATTGTGGTTTCTATATATAGTGCTAATTTGTACTTAAATATAGTTAAATACAATGAAGTTAAGGATATAAATATACCAGGTAATAAATTTTTAAGAGCTATAGGATTTTCTTTCTTGAATACTATATTAATATTTGGAGTGACTACTGTATTATTATTTGTAAGTGCAATTATATCCAACGATAATATTATTACATTTTTATTTTTGTAACAAAGCTACAAATTCTATAATAGATTAAAATAGATTACTTTATTAATGTGATATATGCATATTAAAATAGATTCTCTAAAAATTTATAAATGAGGTGTTAACATGAGCAAAAAAGTATTTATAGATCCAGGACATGGTGGTAAGGATAGCGGTGCTATTGGAGTTAATAACTTACTTGAAAAAACAATAAATTTACAAGTTGCCAAAAAAGTAGATTCTTTATTAAAAAAACAAGGTCTTGATGTTAAATTAAGTAGAGATAGTGATATATTTTTATCTCTTAATGATAGAACCACTATTGCAAACAATTGGAAAGCTGATTGTTTTGTTTCTATACACTGTAATGCGTTTGATGGTATCGCTAAGGGAATAGAAACTTTTGCTTACAAATCAAATACGTCTGATTTAGCTACTAAAGTTCATCATCAAGTTTTAAATACTGGAGCTTATACTTTAAATAGAGGTGTTAAAACTGCTAGCTTTTATGTCTTAAGAAATACTGCTATGAGGGCTTGCTTGATTGAACTTGCTTTTATTGATAATGTTGAAGATTCTAAGATACTTACTCAAAGGCAAGATGATTTAGCACTTGGAATAGCTAAAGGTGTATGCGAATATTTAGGAATTGAGTATAAACCTAATCATGAACTTCCTGATATTAAACCACCAGTTGTTGATAGTGATACTTTTTATAGGGTAGTTTGTGGTTCTTTTAATAATAAAGTTTATGCTGAGGAAAGATTGGAAGAACTTAAAAAACTGGGTTTTGATGATGCTTTTATAACTGTTTTTAAAAAGGAAGGTAATTAATAAGTTATCCAAATAACAATCTAATATCAACTCATCAAACGCAATTAAGATCGTTGAAAATAAAAATTAATATATGTATTTAATTTTTAACTGTATCTTAGTGTATATTATAAAAACTAAGATACAGTTTTTATATGATTTATTCTAATTTTATAATTCTAATTTTAGTTTTATTTTATCACTCTTAGGTAAATCTATATATTTAGAAATGCACTTATATAATTTATTTTTTTAAAGTTTATTTAAATCATCAGAATTTTTTTAGTTATCCCAGTTCGAGTAAAAATAAAATCCTATTACATGACCTACTATTGTAGCTATAGCTATTAATATAATCCAAGGTCTAATGAACTCAAACATATTAGGAGAAAACAGCCAAACAGCACTAAGTCCTCCAACCAAATTGATTGACAAAGAAATAAAAATTTTACTAATGGTAATTAATTCTTATTTATATCTTATTTAAGTATGGTACTTACAATCTACTATTATCTATCTTTCTATACAGTATCCGCTACTATCTTACTACTGTTTAACATAGGTATATAGTTATTTACTATTTATACTATCATCACTAAGTAACACTTCTAATCGTGCATTTGATGCTGATGAAAATTCTTCAATTTCCTTTATGTTAATAATAGTTTTATTATTTATTTTTACAAAATATTTCTCTTCTACATTTTCCAATTCCTTTAAACGTTTGTTTATTAAGTAAAGTTCCCCAGATTTCATTTTACACAACACATATGACCTTCTGATTAAAAAGCTAAAATAGAATGCACATTTACTTGTATTTTTCTATCATTATTTGAGTTAATAACAGTTATTTTAACTCATTTTATAAGTAATTTTTTAGATTTTTTGTAACTTCACTATTTATAGGATTTGTTTGAATTATTAAATCATCTTTATTTATACGTTTGTCTAGTAAAATATTAAGTTTCATACCTCCTCCTCTTTTCATATTTTTAATATGCTATTTCAAGTTTTAATAATCTAGTGTTTATTGTTTTGTTGCATTCTTTGATAACTATCTTACATTTTTAAAGTTAATTTAAGATTTGTATATTGCTTATAACAAAGAAATACAATATAAAAAAGTCCTGGCTATAAATAGTAGGACTTTTCCATATGAATTCATAAGTTATGTATTAGTATTAGAAAAATAATATATGATTTATCTTTTATTATTTTTAAACTTAACGATGATACTGACTAATAAAGATATAAAGCCTAAAATTCCAGAAATTAAAGCTAAAAATTCTATTTCATATATATTATAATTTTTTGTATAAGGTTGGTAATGAACTATATTTCCGTCCTTATCTAAAATATCTGTTGAAAGTATGCCAGTACAATTTTTTAACAAGTTGATTCCCTTTTTACTCTTAGGATTCACTGTTTCATATAACAATTTAAATTAATTTTTATTAAGTATACTCTCCAATTCTTTTTTATACTTACTTCAGTCATATCATATTTTAGTGATAGAGCCTTCATCTCAATATTCATTTGTTCACTTAATTTGTTATAAGTACTCTTACCTATATTTATATAAAAGATTGAACATAAAAGAACAATAAAACTTATTATAGGCAAATAATTAAGTAATTTACTAATTTTATTTATTATTTTTGAATTGAGTGAAATTTTTTTTATCATATCAGAATCTTCTCTTAGCAATTTATCAAGAGAAGTATTATATAAATCACTAAGTGAAACTAGACTTTCTAAATCAGGGTAGCTCCTATCAACCTACCAACTAGATATAGTTGATCTAGAAACATTTAATATAATCCCCTTGTAATTAAAAAAGTAGTAATTTTAAAATTACTACTCACTTAGCTTCATATAATAAAACTACCTTTATAAAATTTTTCTATTAAACTAAAATTTATTAATTTTAGTTCTTTTTCCTATTTCCTATATACGCAAAGCATGTAACAGCATTAAGTATAATTGTCACTACAAGAAGCAATGCTGATGCAAATGCTACGACATTCAAAGTGTCCATAATTTGTACTGCACCCCAATTATTGGACTCAAAATCTAACGATTGGGGTGTTTTTATATGGCTAAATATGATTTTAATTTTAAGATAAAAGTTGTCAACTCCTATTTAAATGGAGAAGGAGGATTTCTTTCAATATCAAAACGATATGGAATTCCTAGCAAGAATCAAGTTCGAATATGGGTTAATGCATATAATACATTAGGAGAAGATGGACTAAAAAGAAAAAATAAAAACACTTGCTATACTATACAGTTCAAATTAGATGTTATAAACTATATGGTAAGAACTAAATATAGTGTGCAAGAGGTCGCTAACCATTTTGGAATGAACAATAGTTCTCTTATATTAGCATGGAAACAAAAACTTTTAAATGGTGGTGTCGATGCCTTGTCTAAAATGAAAGGGAGACCATCTATGAATAAAAATAGTAAAGAAGAAAAAAAATTAACAAGAGAACAAGAATTAGAATATGAAAATAAACTTTTAAAAGCGGAGCTTGCATTTCTAAAAAAGCTGCGTGCTTCAAGGATGAATGTTCCCGAAAGGTTAAAAACCAATACGAATCAAAAGTAATTTATGATCTTCGTAAGGAATTTAAACTATCAATTCTCCTTGAAGCTACTAAATTTCCTAAATCAACATATATGTATTGGCAGAAGAGGTTTGATATTGAAAATCCAGATAAAGATATTGAAGAAAAAATTAAATCAGTTTTTGAAGAACATAATGGTAGGTATGGCTATCGCCGAGTTACAGCTACGCTAAGAGATATCGGTATAGTTATTAATCAGAAGAAAGTTAGACGTATTATGAAAAAGTTAGAACTTAAATGCATAGCCTTTTCTCATAAATCACGTAAATATAACTCATATAAAGGTACAATTGGAAAAATAGAAAATAATAAAATAAATAGAAGATTTAAAACATCGATTCCTCATCAGAAAATAACAACTGATACATCTGAGTTTAAAATATATACAACTGATAAAAATGGAAGATTAATTATAAAAAAAGCGTATCTTGATCCATTTTTAGATATGTTTAATGGTGAAGTTTTATCATTCAGTGTATCGAAAAAACCTAATTTTAAATCTATAAGTGATGCTTTAAACAAAGCTATAGATATTACAAAGGATTGCCCTTATAGAAGAACCTTCCACTCAGACCAAGGTTGGGCATATCAAATGAAGAGATATAGTAAAACACTTAAGAATAATAAAATATTTCAGAGTATGTCTCGAAAAGGTACCTGCCTTGATAATTCTCCTATGGAAAATTTTTTTGGAATAATGAAACAAGAAATGTACTATGGAAAAATATATAAAAGTTTCGATGAATTAGAGATAGCTATAACAGAATATATTTACTATTATAATAATAAAAGAATTAAAGAAAAATTAAATTGGCGTAGTCCTGTTAAATATAGAATTGAATATGAATCTAAAGTTGCATAAAGTAAAAAATACAGGAATGAAAATTCATTCCTGTATAAAGTCCAACTTTTGGGTCTCAGTACAATTGCTGTCCAATCTTTTATATTCATAAGATGATTAACATAAAAAATTTGCATACACAGTGAAAGAGTACAGGAACCAATGCTAATTAAAGAAAAAACAACCCAATTTTTGTTATTAGGTGTATTGTATCGTATAAGATTAATAATAGGAAGTATAAATGCAATTAACCCAAGCACAAGACTTCCTATATTCGACCAACCATAATCCATAATAATCTTTTCCTTTCAAGTTTATATATTACTTTAACAAAACTAACTTATATTTTAAAATAAAGCTTAATTTAATTATATCAAATTAAAGCAAATTTTATAATAAAAAAAGCTGTCTCAATTTATATTGAGACAGCTTCATCTTATGCTTCTTTTTCTAAAGGTTTCTTTAATACTGCTAAAAGTAGCATTCCTACTACAGAACCTATTATTATTGCAGCTAAGTATCCTAGTGGATTTGAAACTACTGGTACTACGAAGATTCCTCCATGAGGAGCTCTAAGTGCTGCCCCAAATACCATACTTAACGCTCCTGCAGTTGCAGAACCTACCACACATGCTGGTATTACTTTAAGTGGGTCTGCTGCTGCAAATGGTATTGCACCTTCTGTAATAAATGATAATCCCATTACATAGTTAACTTTACCTGATTCTCTTTGTTCTTTTGTAAATCTATTTTTAAAGAATGTTGTAGCTAAAGCTATTGCAAGTGGTGGAACCATACCTCCAGCCATTACTGCTGCCATTATTTCAAACTGACCTGCATCAAGTGAAGCTACTCCAAATACATATGCAGCTTTATTTATAGGTCCACCCATATCTATTGCCATCATAGCACCTAACACTAATCCAAGTACTACTTTTGAACTACCACCAAGACCATTTAAAAATGCTACCATTGCATTATTTATAGCTGTTACAGGCGGTATAACTACAAATGTCATAACTATTCCTATTAAAAGTGTTCCAAACAACGGGAATAGAAGTACTGGCTTTATACCATCAAGTGACTGTGGTAACTTACTAAATAATTTCTTCAATCCTACTACTATATATCCTGCTATAAAACCTGCTATTAAAGCCCCTAAAAATCCAGAACCACTTTCTTTTGCAATTATCCCACCTACAAAACCTACTACCATAGCAGGTCTATCAGCTATAGAATATGCAATGTATCCAGCAAGTACTGGCAACATAAATCCAAATGCATAATCTCCTATTCCTTTAAGAAATGCTGGGAGGGGTAAATTCGAACCAAAGTTTTTAGGATTTATTGAATAATCATCAAACAAGAATGCTAGTGCTATAAGTATACCTCCACTTACAACAAACGGTAGCATATTTGATACACCATTCATTAAATGCTTATATATTTTTCTAAAAGCAGTTTCATCTTCACTACTTTCTTCACTAGAACTACTTCCTCCAGAGTGATTATAAACTGGTGCATCTCCTTTTGAAGCTTTATCTATTAATTCTTCTGCTTTGTGTATTCCATTTGCAACCTTAGTTATAATAACCTTTTTACCATTAAATCGGCTCATTTCAACCTTTTTATCAGCAGCCACTATTATACAATCTGCATTTTCTATTTCATCTTTAGTTAATATATTTTTAGCTCCTGATGAACCATTTGTTTCTACTTTTATAGAAATTCCTTTTTTCTCACCCATTTTATTTAAACTCTCAGCCGCCATAAATGTATGAGCTATTCCAGTTGGACAAGCTGTTACTGCAAGTACTTTTGGATAGTTTGAAGATGATGTACTTATAGAAGAGATTTGTGTTGTAGTTTCTTCTTGTGGGAATTTTTCATTTTCTTTTTTGTCTATTAATTTAATAAATTCATCTATTGATTTTGAATTCATTAAATTTTTTCTAAAATCTTCATCCATAAGTATTGTAGATAATCTAGATAATACCTCAAGATGAGTGTCATTGGCTCCATCTGGTGCTGCTATCATGAAAAATAAGTTTGCTAAGCTTCCATCAAAAGATTCATAATCTATACCGTCCTTACAAACTGCAGCAGCCAAACATGCACTATTAACCGACTTAGTCTTTGCATGAGGTATTGCTACTCCCTCACCTATCCCTGTTGTACTCATATTTTCACGAGCTATTATAGCTCTTTTATATTCTTCTTTATTGTTTAAGTTTCCACTATTATTTACTAATTCTACTAAGTTATCTATTGCTTCTAACTTATTTTGTTTTTGTAAATTTAAATTTACAGATTTTTTATTTATCAAGTCTGTTATTCTCATTTTATTGTCCTCTCTAGAAATATTTTTAGTTTAATGTTTCTATTTTAATTTCACTTTTTATTATCTTTATAAAATCATTAGTAGCTAAATCATAAGAAAATGCCGTTGCACTACCGCTTGCTGCACCTAAGCTTAAAGCCTCTTCGTATTTATGATTTTTTAAATATCCTCCAATAAATCCAGCAACCATAGAATCACCTGCACCAACTGAATTTTTGACAATGCCTCTACCTACGTTACTTCTTAATATTTGATTATCTTTTGTAATTAATAGTGCTCCATCTTTACCCATAGACACTAATACATTTTGTGCTCCCATTTCTTTTAATTTATTGCCATAAAATACAACATCATCTATGCTTTCTAGCTTTACATTAAACATTTCTTCCAATTCATTATTATTTGGTTTTATTAAAAATGGCTTATATTTTAATACATTTAAAAGTAATTTTTTGGTAGCATCTACTATTACCTTTATATTTTTATTTTGTATCCTAGCCATTATATTTTCATAAAGTCTTTCATCAAGTGTAGATGGTATACTTCCAGCTAGTACTAATATATCGTCACTATTTAACTTATCTATTTTTTCATATAGCATGTTTAGCTTTTCTTCACAAATATGAGGACCTTGTCCGTTTATCTCAGTTTCTTCTTTTGACTTTACTTTTACATTTATTCTTGTAAATCCATTTTCAAGATTTATAAAATCAGATTTTAAGTTTTTTTCACTTAATATACTTTGTATGTACACTCCTGTAAATCCACTTACAAATCCAAGTGCACAGCTTTCATATCCTAATTCTTTTAATATTAAAGATACGTTTATTCCCTTTCCACCTGGATATACATATTCTTCAACAGTTCTATTTATATCACCCTTTTTTAAATCATCCAATTTAACTACGTAATCTATCGAAGGGTTTAATGTTACTGTATATATCATAATTTCCACCTCTATTTTTTATAGTTTTCTTTTTATAATTTACTTGTTTTTATTTTTAAACTTGGTAAGTTTTATTTATGTACTTATATTACCTCGAAATCATTTTCCCTGAAAGCCAAAAAATTTCTCTTAGTTAAAAGAGAAATTTATCGTTATTCTATTTAATTGTATAGTGACCTTAGTTATTTAAACATATTCACAAACTTATCAAAGCTTTTATTTTCACATATACTTATTACTTTTGCTATTGAATCAACTCTTTTGTATATATTTAAAAACAGTTCTTCATAATCTAATATTTTATCTTTGTCTACAGATAGCATTATTACTAATCTTACGTTTCCTATTTCCCAATGTATAGGATTTTTTAAAATACCTATTGCTATCTTACTTTCATTTATTATTCCATTAGCCCCATGAGGAATCGCAACCATATTTCCAATTTCTGTAGTTGCGATTTTTTCTCTTTCTAAATAAGATTGCTTCATCTCACTATCTATATAATTATTTTCTATAAGTTTGTCAGCCATAAAATTTATAACTTCTTCTTTAGTGTTCATTTTAAGGTCTATGAAAAACAAATCTGGTTGCAGTAAGTTTTTAACTTCTATATCCATATATACTTTTTCAGTTTCTATGTATTTTTCTATAAGCTTTATTTCTTTTTCATTAAGCATTGGTGATACATTTATTACAGGTATATTATCTAAATTAAGAGGTATTGTTGATATTACAAAATCTACATCTATAGCATTTATGTAATCTACCAAATATGAAGGTATTATTTTAAGTATCTCTAGCTTTTCTTTAAATATACTTTCTAATTTTGATTTTATAAGCATAGATGTTCCTATACCCGATGTACA
Source organism: Romboutsia sedimentorum (assembly GCF_030131845.1). GTDB lineage: Bacteria > Bacillota > Clostridia > Peptostreptococcales > Peptostreptococcaceae > Romboutsia_D > Romboutsia_D sedimentorum. The sequence continues at coordinate 695,245 of NZ_JASKYM010000001.1, forward strand.
GACTATTATTGTTTTTAATATTTTTTTTTCATTATTTTTAGATGCTCTTTCTAGTGCTCCTCCAACATGAAGAGCAATATTTGAAACCTCATCTTCACATATTTCCATTTTTAAATTTCGTTGTATAGTTTTTTTTGCTATTTTAGCTAACTCAAATGCAAATGGATATTTTATTTTTATATCATTACTATTTATAGTTTGTTGATTTATATCTAATTTATATCTTTTATATAAGTTGTTTATATGATTATACAAACATTCTTCAAATACTTTATCATTACTAATGTCTATAGATGTTGCTACTTTTAAATTTTGAGTAAACTCTTTTATAGAATCTATTATTATGTTTTTATTTTCATCATTATTTAATATAGCATTTCTTTTTTCTTTGTAATTTGATAAATATTGTTTTATGTATTGATTTTCATAATTCAAGTTATCTTTATATTTATTTCTACTTAAATTTATTAATATCTTATTTAAAATATTTTTAAATTCTATATCTGTCAAAATTATCTTTTCTATCTTAAGCATATCTAGCAAGCTCTTTTTAATGCTAAATACATTATCTTTTACCTTTGCACTTAAAAAATCATTTATAATTAGTTCATTGTCTTTTTTATTACACAAATCAATTATACATTTTATAATATCTTCTTCTTGAGCAACTATAAATATCCCTTGTTTATGCTTTGTACCTATATTGAGATTATGCTTTTGTAATATTTTTTTAACTTCTTTTAAGTCATTTTTTACAGTAGATACACTTATATACATTGAATCTGCTAAGTCTTCTAACTTAACTGCATTATCATTTTCTTTGCTTAAATTAAGCATTTCTTTCACAATATAGTGAACTCTATCTATATCATAGTAACTATTATCACTTAAATCTAATTCATCTAAATATCCTTCTATTTTATATCCAACACCTCTTATAGAAATTATTCTACTATTTTTAAGTTCTTTGTTTATATCTTTAACTTCACTTTGAATAGTTTTTGTAGAACATCCTATTTCTTGACTTAAAGCTATACTACTTAGTGCATCAGTACTACTTAATAGTGTTTTTATTATATTTAATTGTCTTGAAGTTATACTTGTTTTCACTAAAATCACCCTTATTTAGAATAATTATTTTTTAAGTTTTGCTAGTGCTGCTGCAAATGGATTATTAAATACTTCTTCATCTTTATTTTGATTTTTTAAATATTTGTTTATATCTTTTTTAGATCCTTTATTTTTTTCTTCTGCTTTTCTTTTATTAAAAGTACTTAATTTTTCTCTATGTCCGCAACTACATACAAATGTTTTTCCTTCACCTTCACCACGAAGTTCTAGCTTTTTATGACATATAGGACATCTTGAATTTGTTACTTGTGAAACAGTTTTTCTTGTATTACATTCTCTGTCTTCACAAACTAGCATTTTACCTTTTTTCCCATTTACTTCAAGCATGAATTTTCCACACTCTGGACATCTATTTTTAGTTAAATTATCATGTTTGAATTTAGAATCACTATTTTTAATTTCTTTAACTACATCTTGTGAATAATTTTTCATATCATTTATAAAGTTATTTTTATTTAATTTTCCTTTTGATATATCTAATAATTTAGATTCCCAAGACGATGTTAATTCTGGTGTTTTTAATTCACTTGGAACTAATTCTAATAATTGTTTTCCTTTTGAAGTTATATAAATATCTTTTCCTTTTTTTTCTAATAAGAATGAATTAAATAACTTTTCTATTATATCTGCTCTTGTAGCAACTGTTCCTAATCCATTTTTCTCCATAGCTGTAAGCAATGTTCCTTCATTTAAGTATCCTGGAGGGTTAGTTTTTCCAGTAGTTTTATTTAACTTAACTACGTTTAATATTTCACCTTCTTTAACTGAAGGTATGCTATCATAACTTTCACCATCTTCACTATCTTTGTAAGTTTCTCTCCATCCTAAGCTTATTACTTTATTTCCTTTTGCACTAAAGTTCTCTCCATTTATTTCACCAGTTATTGAAGTTTGCTCATATTCAAATGGTGGACAAAGAACTGCTAAGAATCTTTTTACAACAAGGTCGTAAATCTTTCTTTCTTTATCACTTAGTTCTCCTAAAAATACTTTTTCTTCAGTTGGTATAATAGCATGGTGATCACTTACTTTTGAATCATCTACGAATGATTTATTCCCATTTATTTTTGATTTTAGTAGCTTATTACAAACTCTAGAATAATCGCTTACATTAACTGCTTTTACTCTATCTGGTAAAGTTTCTACTATATCGCTAGTTAAATATCTAGAATCTGTTCTTGGATAAGTAAGTACTTTATGATATTCATATAGTTTTTGCATTATCGAAAGTGTTTCTTTTGCTGAGTATCCAAATATTTTATTTGCATCTCTTTGTAATTCGGTTAAGTCATATAATGCTGGTGAATATTTTTTCTTATGTGATTTATTAACTTTATTTATTTTTATATCATTATTTTTCACTTTATTTATTGTATTATCTATTTTTTCTTCATTAAAACTATTACTTGAATTAAATTTATCTTGCCATATAAATTTAAGTTGCTCATTTCCCTTACTAGCTACTAAATTTATTCCATAGTAGTTCTTAGGTTTAAATTCCATTATTTCTTTTTCTCTTTTAAGTATCATAGCTATAGTTGGTGTTTGAACTCTACCACAAGAAAGTTGTGCATTATGTTTTGTTGTAAGTGCACGTGTTGCATTTATTCCAACTATCCAGTCAGCTTCTGCTCTTGCTATTGCTGAATGATATAAATTTTCGTACTCTTTTCCATCTTTAAGTTTAGAAAATCCTTCTTTTATAGCTTTATCTGTACTCGATGATATCCATAAACGTTTTAGAGGCTTTTTAACTTGTGCTTTTTCAATTATCCATCTTGCTACAAGCTCCCCTTCACGCCCTGCATCTGTTGCTATTACTATTTCAGATACATCTTCCCTATTCATTTGTGATTTTACTGCATTAAACTGTTTACTGCTTTTTTTAATTACTACTGTTTTTAAATACTTTGGCAATATTGGTAAATCATCTATATTCCAAGATTTATATTTTTCTCCATAACTCTCTGGGTCCGCTAGTGTCACTAAGTGCCCTAGTGCCCATGTTACTATATATTTTGGTCCTTCTATGTATCCATTTTTTACGTTATTACATCCTAATACTTTGGCTATATCTCTTCCTACTGAAGGTTTTTCTGCTAATACTAATATCTTCTTCATATTATTTCCTTTCTCTTAATCCATCTATTTTAATTCTTAATATTATATTTTTTAATACAATAAATACTATAAGTATATTTTAAACTAAATCTAGCCATTTTAAAATTTTATTACATACTATTAAGTACATTAATCTTATATTTATTATAAATTCAATAAATATTATAAGTTAATATTACCATATATTTTAAAAGTAACTAGGGGGTAATGTTTAAAATATATTTTTATTTATATATTTTTATAATATTTAGTTGACAACTTTTCAAAATATATATAATATTATGTAAATAACGCTAATACAAATCAATACCCGATTGAAGCTTTATAGAAGAGCTGTCAAATTATGACACACCGAAGGAGTCGCACTCTCAGGTACTTTTTTATAAGTAGGACTGTAAAGTTTAGGGAACTCTGGAGAGACCTATTATAGGCGCCGAAGGGGCAAGGCAATTTCGCTCAATCTCTCAGGCAAAAGGACAGGGATTATATACTATTTAGTGCTTTTTTGAGTACTTATTTATAGTGTGTCGTTTATCCAGAGCTAAATCTAAATTAGATTTAGCTTTTATTATTTTATATTTTAAATTTGGATAAACTTTCAAAATCTACATTCATTCCTGCCAATTAATTCATTTTACTCCATGGATTTATTTAGCTCTAAAATTTAATCGTTAATAAATACGATAATTAAGGGGTGTTTTATGAATTTAATTGATATCTTAAATCAAGCTAACTCATTTATATGGGGACCACCATTACTAGCATTGCTAGTTGGTACTGGTATTTTATTTTCTTTTAAACTTGGATTCTTGCAAATTACCAAGCTTCCTCTAGCAGCAAAATTAATATTTAAATCTGATAATAATTGTAATGGAGATATTTCTAGTTTTTCAGCTTTATGTACAGCTTTAGCTGCTACTGTTGGTACCGGAAATATTGTTGGTGTTGCTACTGCTATAAAAGTAGGAGGTCCTGGAGCACTATTTTGGATGTGGATTGCTGCATTTTTCGGCATGGCTACAAAATATGCAGAAGGTGTACTTGCTATAAAATATAGAACTAAAGATGAGAATGGACAAGTTTCAGGTGGACCTATGTACTATATATTAAACGGTTTGGGTAAAAAATATAAACCTTTAGCAATGTTCTTTGCTGTAAGTGGTATATTAGTAGCTTTACTTGGAATTGGTACATTTACTCAGGTCAACGCTATAACTGATTCTATTAATGGTAGTTTTGGTATTGATCCTAGATTAACTGGAATAGCTTTAACTTTATTGGTTGCCTTAGTTATCTTCGGAGGTATTAAAAATATTTCAAAAGTTGCTACAACTATTGTGCCTTTTATGTCTTTTACTTATATATCAATATGCTTATTAATTCTTGTAAGTTTTGCAGATAAAATACCTGCCACTTTTTTATTAATATTTAGTGGTGCTTTTAATCCAACTTCTGCCATGGGTGGTTTTTTAGGTGCTAGTGTTTCTATGGCTATTAGAAATGGTATTGCTCGTGGTGTATTTTCAAATGAATCAGGACTTGGTAGTGCACCTATTGCTGCAGCTGCAGCTAAGACTAATTGGCCTGCTCAGCAAGGTCTTGTTTCTATGACAGGTACTTTTATAGATAGTTTAATAATTTGTTCTCTTACTGGTTTTTCACTTATATTGTCTGGAGTATGGCAAGGAGATACAAATGGTGCTCTTATGGCTCAATCTGCTTTTGCAAGTGTGCTTCCTGTAGTTGGACCTCTGTTTTTAACTCTTATTTTAAGCTTATTTGCTTTTACTACTATACTTGGTTGGAGTTACTACGGTGAAAGATGTTTTGAATTCTTATTTGGAACTAAAGGAATAAATGGATATAGGGTGGTCTTTGTATCAATGGTACTTCTTGGTTCCTTCTTAAAGTTAGAGATGATCTGGATAATTGCAGATATTGTAAATGCTCTTATGGCTATACCTAATCTAATAGCTTTAATACTTCTTATGCCAGTGGTTGTTAGTGAAACTAATATTTATATGGACTATTTAAAATCTAATAAGGGTTCTAGTGTTTCTAAAGAGGTTATTTAGTAAACTATGTTTTTTAATAACAAAAAGGATTTATCTTATAATTTCTGATAAATCCTTTTTGTTCTTATCTGCTATTCAACAAATTTTATATATTTTCTTTTGAAAGCAATAGTATTACTTGTGTCATAGTTATTACCAGAGATGTTCTTTTTCTATATGCCATATATCTTCCGTCCCAAGATTCACAGTACTTTTCTTTAAATTTCTTTAATCCTTTAAATGAATAGAAATTTTGCCCATGTAAATATACTTGGAATGCTATTTTTTCTCTTAAGAATGAATATTTTGATCTACCTACATTAGATAAAGGTGCAAGACCCATATTAAATCTAGAGTACCCATTTTCCCTACCCCATTCAAATAAACTTACAAACATAAAGTCCATTATTCCATTACAAGCACTATGTGAAAACCTCATTAAATCAATTGATAATGTTTTATTATCATCATACATCGGCATGATATTTGTAAATCCTTTTATCTCACCATCACTGTTTTTAACTACCGCAATAGGCTCACGGCTTAAGTAATCTATATCAAAGAATCCTATTGAGAATCCTTTTTCTTTTCTACCACCTAGCCATTCATCTGATACACTTTTTATGTCTCTAATAAATTTATCACTAAATGGAGGTTTAACAATTTCAAAGATGTATTCTTCTTTTTCTACCCTTGAAAGTGCATTTCTTACACTTTTCATTTTTCTTCCTTGAAGTGTAAATTCTTTTAAGTTAACCGCTGCTTCTTCACCCAATTTCATGAATTCATATCCAGTTTCATGAAGATATGGAATTAGCGTTTTATCTATTGAACAAAATACTGGAGTATATCCATATTTATCTCCTAAATCATATAATTCTTGTATTGAATCAAATATCTTTTCTTTATTTCCTACTGGATTTCCTAATATAACAATCTTATTAGCATAAATTTGATACTGCATAAAAACATCTTTGTCCTTATTAAAATAAACAAATTTATCATCTAAATAAACAAAATGTATAACAGAATTCCCTTCAAATTTATTTAAAACTAAATTTACATCTTCCTCACAATCACTTAATTTAACTCTAGGAAAATCATTTTTTCTATTCTTATAATATAAAATACCTAAAAATAGTAATGATACTATAAATCCTACTGCACTAATTAACAACATACTATTTCCATAATTTTTAATGTGCTGTATTTTATAGTTAGTTAATGGTATTTTTCCTATTATCCCATGTAAATTAACATATACTGTGTATAAATATAATATTTGAAAAGAAAACAGTATTAAAATATCTTGGAAAAATATTCCCCATCTCATTACAAAATTTTCTCTATAATATTGTTTTTTACTAATCCAAAGTAAAGTACCTACACCTATTAGATATATGGTTCTACTATAGTCTACATCACCTATAAAAGTAACTAAGATTGCCAATGTAACTAAACCTAGTGTTAATTTATATATTTTTTTAGATTTATAAATTAACAATCTAGATATAGCAATTAATAAAAACCCTACTATTATTCCGACTTTGTCCACTGGGTGCATTATGGATAAATAATATGCTTTTTTGACAATTTCTATTTTATCTACTACATCCGGAATTGCTTCATTTATTAATAAAATAACGCCTGATAAAAATACTAAAATTATTATTCCTATATGCGCTGCTTTTGATAAAGCAGTTGTTATTATGTCAGCAATATCTTCATCTATTTTCAGCCACATTTCATGTGCATACAATAAAAGGCCTATTATAAGTGGTATTAAGTAATATGATGCTCTATATAAAAATATAGCTAGCAATACTTTTTCTGAAGGTACATCAAAAGCTCTAAGACCTATTATCAAACTTAAATCAAATGAACCAATCCCACCTGGAGACATACTTACAATAGCTACAAGAATAGCTATAATAAATATAGGTATAAATTCAAAAATTTCTATTTTTACATCTAATATAATTAATATCCCGTAAACTAAGACTAAAGTACTTATCCACTCTGCAGTTGATATAAGTATTATTTTAACAGCATCTTTAACAGCTACTTTTTCTACATCTACACCTTTTATATATTTATAAATTAAATATACTGTTAAAACAGGTATGTATAAACTTATTAAAATTGTTACTACATTTATAAGGCTATTAAATTTCAAATCACTAAGATTAGTTAATACATAGCCCAAACAAACTATTGAAAAACCTGTAAAGTTTAAAGCTACAATTTTAGATATTTCTTTAATTAAAACTTTATTATCTTTTACATGTTCTTTATAAAAATTATTTTTTAATCCAATAGCAGTACTTCCTCCAAAACCAGCTACACTTGCTATTGAACTAGCTATCCATGAAAACTTATATAATTTTTTATTGTCTAAATCTATTCCTGCCCTCTTTTTTAATACAAAGTCATACAGACTAAGTGGCAAATATGATATAATTCCTAAGCCTATTATTATGCAAATATTTATTATAGTTAATTTATCTGCATAAGTTTTAAATGTCTTAAGATCAAAAGAGGTAATTACCCCTATAGACTCTTTTATTACTATAAAAAATATAAATAATGCAAATAAAATTTTACATGTCTTTGTAATTTTATCTTTATTTAATTTCATAATATTATTCTCCCTATTTTGTGTCATTATTTTTTGCTTTTTTTAGCAACATATCCTTATTTTATCATATATTATTTATTTAGTTTCTTACATTTTCTTAATATTTCTATGCAAAACGTTTTTTATAAGCTTTTTAATGTTCTTTTATATAGTATAAATAATTTTATATTTTTTCTTTAAAAATAATTTTTCTTTAATAGTTATGTGTAATATCAATACTTAATATGTAACTATTTATATCAATAATTAAATACAACACAAACACAATCATAAGGAGTTAGTCATAATAAGTTATATATATTTTAATGTAGAAAAAAGATAAGGTATATTAGAATTCTTTAATATTAAAAATAATATTTTATACTAAAAAAAGATGTAGCTAAATTTATATAAAATAATTTATCTACATCTTTTTTAAATTTAATTATGTCCTAATTTAGCAACTTTTATAAATTTTTCCATAGGTATTAATGCCATAAGAATTGCAGTTAATACAGATTCTACACCTGCACTTGAGAAGTTATATACAATTGAGTATAGTAAAGGGTTCATGCCTGGTGGTGCATACATTCCAAAGAATACATATCCAGATATAGTACTTACAATAGTTCCCATTATTCCTGCAAATAAACAACCTAAAATAATTTTACTTTTTTTATCATTTCCAAAACTTCCCGCTAAACCTAAAGCCATCTGAGCCAATATATAATCAAGTATAAATTGTATCGGGTGCATTATAACACCACCATTTAAAAGCTTTAGTACTCCAAATATTAATCCAGCGGTAAGACCTGGACCTCTTCCGTATATTAATGCTACCATCATAATTGGCAATGTAGAGAATAATGTAATTCCTCCTCCTTGAGGGTAACTTATGAACTTAATCATGTATAGTACATAAGCTATTGCAACCATTACAGATATTGTAATCATAACTTTAGTCGTAAGCTTAGTCTTTTTCATTTCTAAAGCATAAAGCCCTAACAATATAACACTTATTATTGATATTGATATAATCATATTTTTACTCCTACTTATATAGTTTTGTAAGCCATATGCCAAAATTCCATTTCATATAAACTTGCTTTTACAAATATTTCTGTTAATTTATTTTTTTCTTTTTCAGTTATATTTTTACATGCTATATCAACATACTCTATCCATTCTTTTGTAAATTTATAAAACTCTTCATCACAATACATTTCAATCCACTCTTTATAATAATTATTTTCCAACCTATCATTATATTGTTCTTTTAAGTGTTTACCTATATAGTAATAACTCCACGTACATGGAAGGGTACACATTGCTATCTCATTTAAACTTCCGGTTAAAGATATTGCCTGCATGTAGCTTGTGTAGCTATTTGTTACAAGATGATAATCAAGATTTTCTGCATCCTTTACCAAAATTCCTAATTTTTCCATATATTGTAGATGTATCGCTGTTTCATTTTCCATAGTTCCTTTTATAGAATTATAGAAAAATTTCATTTCATCCATAGTTTCTGCTTTTACAACTCCCATAGAAAATACCTTTGCAAATTCCTTTAAGTATAAATAATCTTGCACTAAATAATCTTTAAATTTATCCTTAGGTAAAGTTCCTTCCCCTATTTCAACTATAAATGGATGCTTTAAATAGCCTTGCCATATATCTTTACTTGCCTCAAATAAATAATCTGTAAATTTCATATTCCAAATCTCCTCATTAAATAAAATTTTAATATTTTAGTAGTAAAATTATTTAAGTAAAACTTAAATAATTTATACGATTGATAATTCCTTTATCATTTCTAATTTTGCATATTTATTTAACTTGTTCTCATCTAAGCTATATACCTCATCCATTAAATTAACTTTAAACGTTCCGATTTTAGGATTATTAACATTTGCTAATTCACCACTCAAAGACATTGTAAGCATCCCCATAGTTGCACCTTCTATCGTTTTTTCACTACAAGCTATATAACTCCCTATTAAACTAGCGCTCATACAACCTGTTCCCGTTATACTTTTTAGTTTTGAAGTCCCATTATTTATTTTATAAACTATATCTCCATCAGTTACTATGTCAGTTTTTCCAGTAGCTACTACTACACATTCTAGCTTCTTAGCAACTTTTTTTATTATTTCACTTGCATCGTCATCGTCATCAAAAGAATCTACACCTTTTCCTTTTACATCAAATCCACCAATAAACTTAATCTCAGCTATATTTCCTTTTACTACATCAAATTTAACTTCATTTAAAAGTTTATTTGTAAGTTCTGTTCTTGCTTTAGTTGCAAATACTCCTACTGGATCTAGTATTACAGGTTTCTTATATTTATTTGCAGATTTACCTGCTATTAAATATAAATTTAATAGTTCTGAATTCATAGTCCCTATATTTATGACAACAGAACTTGCAATACTAACAATATCTTCAACTTCCTCGTATGAAAAACTCATTAAAGGACTTGCACCTACAGCTAATGTAATGTTTGCACAGTCATTTATCGTTACATTATTTGTATAATGAAGTACAAGTGGATTTAATTCTTTTACCTTTTTTATTAATTTAAACATCTCTATTCCCCCTAATAATCTTTTATTTATATAAAAAAAGCTATACCTAATTAGGTATAGCTTTCTATTTACATAGCTAAAATTCAAATATTGTTATATTCATATTCTAAGTTTATATAAAAGCTTTCCTACGCTGGCATTATCCAGATCAAGTATAAGGGTCAGTCTATCCTCTCAGCCAATTGGCTCCCCTAGCTTATTTTTATTTTATTTTATTTTATACTTTCATTATAATACTTTAATCTCTATTGTCAACTAAAAAACGCCAAAATAAAAGACAATAAATTTAATAGTTATAACTATCAAATCTAATGTCTTTTACCAAAGCATCTTAAACAATTAGCTTTTACCTCTTATTCGATTTATTAAATAACATTTACTACCTAGCATTTAGTTACCTATTGGCAATTAACCTTATAAGCTAGCAGACATAAATTAAAATGAGGTTATCTTAATTTAGATAAGTTATCTAATACGATATCAATAGATATCTAATCACCTAAACACCCAATAGATACTAGTAAAAGGTTAGGTTATAGCCTAGCTTTTATCTAGTGCATTTAGATACAAAATTAATCTTAATTAACTTTGTAATAATATATTAACCATTTTTATTGTTTTAATTCATAATTTATATAATTTTTTATATTAATTTAATTTACAATTTTTAATACTGATAAAATCCAAAATCTGCATCTACTGAAAACTTATCTCTACTTAATAAGCCTCCATATGATATTACTAAACTATAAAGTTGATCTGCTAAATTTCTGCTTATTACTACTTTGTATCCATCAACTTCATATATTTCATCATTTTCTGTTATTTCATCTAATTCAATATCAAGTTTTGCATCATCATGCATAGTTATACATCTTGTACGTACTCTTATGTTTTTATGTTCACTATTTTGCATTAACTTTTCAAGTTCTGGTTTTGCGCTTTGTGTTATAAGTATATCCATAATTTTCTCCTATGTAATTATTTAACTTTTATATTTTTACTAGGTATAATACCCAATTGTCCCAAATATAACACATATTTATATAGGTGTAAAGTATCTTAAAATGCTTTTATTTCTATATTAGAATACTTATTTTCTTTTCTTTTTGTATATTATATATCCCAAAACCAATACTATTATTGATGATATTGTCGATATGAAAACTTTATATTTTGGAAATATATTATTCAAAGTTTCACCCTTTTTAATTATTTCAACTTTGTTTGAATGTATATCCATATCTCCGCCATGTTCTTTACAAGCCCTATTAAACTGCCCCGTTACTTTTATACTATCGCCCTTCTTGTTATAGCCTCCATAAGCTTCAACTTTTTTTGCATCTTCACTATTCATATAAATTCCCATTGCACTAGTTTTATCATTTATGTTTATCCAAGTATAATTATTTCTACTTAATGGTTCTCCAATAGCTTCACCTTTTACAACTATTTGTTTTTTATCAAAGTTTTTTCCATTTTCAATTAAATTATTCAAACTAGATTCTTGTGCATTAATTTTTATAGGTACTATTAAAAATGCAAAAATAGTTACTCTTAATAAATTCCTTCTTATTTTCTCATACATACTTTTTTTATACCCCCAATAGTAAATCCTACTAAAGCAAATACTGATATAAATTCTAATCTACCTAAATACATTGCTATTATATAAAATACCTTTAGTACTTGTGGCATTGTAACAGATGTTATTCCTATTGATAATCCAACATTTCCAGTTACAGATGCTGATTCAAATGCTGAATCCAAAATTGGATAATCATAGTAACAACCTATCATTGTGCCTATCACAAACAATATAATATATAAAAGTATTATTAATGCACTAGATTTTACTATATCACTATCTAGCACATGATCTTTTAGATTATGAAATTTAAACACCTTTACTCTTCGCTCAGATATCAATGATTTTTTAATTTCTGCTATAAATCCTTTAAATACAATACCTATTCTAAGAGCTTTAAATCCACCTGCTGTTGAACAAGCACAACCTCCAAGCAACATTGCTATTATCATTATTAAATTAGCAAAATTCCCCCATTCTAATGAAAATTGTCTTGCATAGAGATTCATAAATCCAGTTGTAGTATGAGCAGATATCAATCCGTAAACACCTTTTCTAAAAATTGATAACGCATCTGGATATACACTAAGTTTTGTTAATCCTTTTATTATAAAAAATGATGTAATCATTATTGTTATAAAAAAGCTTTGTATTTCTATATTTTTATAAATTTCTTTTTTATTTCCTTTCCATACAGAATAATGGAATCCAAAGTTTAATGCTCCTAATATACAAAATATTATTGTAACTATTTCATATGAAAAACTATGATAGTAAAGCATATTTTGACTCATTGGAGAAAATCCACCCGTACTCCATGCTGATGCAAATACACAAACCGCGTGATATAGGGAACTTAGTGGCTTTAATCCTATATACATTCCGTTTAACCAAAATATAAAGGTTCCTAATAAAAAATATAACAAACTTATTTGCCAAATTAATCTTGTTGTGTGTTTTACATTCGGAACGAGTTCAACATCTTTTCCTTCTCCAACGTACATCTTATATGCACCTTGAGTTTTTGCTGATAAAAACGTTAATGCTAGTACAACCATGCCTTGTCCACCGACAAATGTTAAGATATGTCTCCATATATTTAAACTTCTACTTACATGATCTAAATCTTGTAATAAAAATACACCTGTAGTTGTAAATCCACTCATTACATCAAAGCAAGCATCTACAAATGACATCATATGGCTACTTAAATAATATGGTATCGCACATAAAATCATAAGTAAAATCCATGATAACGATGCTATTATTAATCCATGTTTCCACTCCATATACAATTTATCTTTATTTACATTACCTAGTATCATTAATGTAAATCCTATTATTAAAGATATATTCATACTTATGAGAAAATCTAATAGCGGTTCATATTCTTTTGTAAACAAAGCTATTACTATAGGTATTAACATAAGTAGCGCAGTCCCTATAACAATGTATCCAGTATAATAGCTTATTACTTTTAAATCATCTATATTTCTTTTAGCTGTTTTCATAATTTACCCCACCTACATAACATTTGTCATAAATAACAAAATTACTACTAATATGCTCATATATGATATTTCTTTAAATATACCATTAACTATGTTTTTAAATTTTAACATCGGATCCCCCTAATTTTAAAGTCAACTAAATTTTAATTGCTGACTATATTAAAACAACTCTATATCAAATTTATTAATTTTTAAATAAATATTTTTCTAGTACTGAGTATGCTTTCTTATTCTCATTTACCATATTTTTACTATCTGTTACTAACACTACTTTGTCATGTTCTTGTATTATTGTATCTCCCTTTGGATATATTACATGACCTTCTCTAAATATAGAAACTATAACGCTATCAATTGGCATTTTAAGATTTTTTATAGCTTTATTACACCATACAATCTTTTTATCTATTTCAACCTCTACAAGCACCATTTCTCCTCTTTCAAAAGTCTGTATTATCTTTATCTTGTCACTTTCACATTCCCATTCTATTAAGTTGGTTATTACTTGTGTACTACATACTGTGCTATCTACACCTAATAGTTTAAAAAGTTTTTGATTTTTAGGATTATTTACTCTCGCTATTGTATGTTGTATATCAAAATTCTTTTTGCTAACCTGACATATTATTAAATTTTCTTCATCTTTACCCGTAACCGCAGCTACTACATCCGCTACATCTATATCTGCATCTTTTAATACCTCTATATCCGTACCATCCCCATTTATTATTTCTATATCAATTTCATCTGATATCTTTTCACATAATTTTTTATCTTTTTCTATCAATGTTATATCGTGTTTTTTATTTTTTAATGTTTTTATAAGATAAAAACCTACTTTTCCTCCACCAATTACTATAACTTTCATAACTTACTCCTCTTTAACATCATAATTTTTTTAAATTCTAGACTTTAAATCTTCTATACTTAATTTAATCGGATTTATATAGTCCAAATTTAGTGATATATATATTCTTTCTTTATTTGCATCAACTACTTTTGCTATAACTTTTTTAACGTTAAATACATTTTTAGCTACCTGACATGAGGTTATATTTACACTATCATTTTGAGTTAATGCTAAAAACATATCTGCGTGTTCTATACCCGCTTCTTTTAATATGTCTATATCATATTCAATGCCTAATATCCTTGTCGCGTTTAACCCACTTCCAAGAGAATCTAGTTTACCTTTATCCCTGTCTACTATTACCAAGTCATTCCCCTCATCTATAAGTTCTTGTGCTAGAGTTGAACCAATTCTTCCACATCCAGCTATTATGATATACATATTTTTCACTCCCTAAATTTATATTTACTTTGAATTGTATTACTTTTTGATGCTACTTGTGTGTAAAATTTATGTTAAAAATATTATAAGAATATTTTTAATTTTTAAAAATAGTCAAATATTGAAATGATTGATTACTAAACTTGCATAGATAGTTTAATTTATATCTTAACAAAGTAAAAACACACTAAAAAAACGTAAATTAATACGCTTTTTAGTGTGTTTTCTCTTTATATAAATTTGATTTTATAATGTCTATTATTATAGTTGTATATTCTCTTAAAAGATAATTGAACCTAATTTTAAAAGGAGTATATGATGATAATCCTTCATTTTTAACATTTAAAATATTCGCTATGAGCATCGACCTATAAAGGTAAAATTCATTGATTTATACATTACCTAAGCTTTAGATGTGATTTCATCTCTGCCTTGACCACCTGATACTATAATATCTACGCTTTTATTTAATTCATAGTATTTAAGCGCTTCGTCTAATCTAGATTTTAAAGTTTTACCTACTTTATCTCCTTAACTCTTCCGACAATTCCACTTTCAAGCATTACTTTTATGCCGTGATGGTGATTAGGTGAATTTGTAAGTATTCTTGATACTATGCCTTCAGTTAATTTACCACTAGGTTGGTCTTGTTTTTGAACTACTAAAACCCTAGATCCTACTTTAATATCATTTCTTTTAGTTCCATCCATGCTTTTATTACCTCTATTTTCTATATTTTAAAATTTATCTTTAGTTTAACATGTTTTCTTATATATGTTAATTAAAGTTCTTTATATATATAATTTTATAATTTATTAAAGTATATTTATTTTCATTTTATTTATAATAATTAACAATCATGTCCTTTATCACAACATTCATCACAATCTGAAGTAATCGGTATTAGTATAGGGCAATTATTGCTGCCACACCCTTTTAAACATTTTACTGTATCTTTAAATGAATCTTCTAAATACTCTATGATACCCTCTATATAGTCTTGTTGTTTTATAGCATCATCTATGGCTTCTATAGCCTTAGTTTGATGTGGTATCGCTTCATTTAATTTTTCTATTGCATCTGCTAAGTCACTTTGAGCCGCTAGTAAATCATTAGCTAATTTTGCTAATTGAGTACCTATATCTGCTAAATCATTTCCTACATCATCTATATTTGTATTAGCTAGTGCTTGATTAGTTTGTGCTTTTTCTAAAGCATCCTCTAACTTTTCATTCTTATTTTCAAGCACTTCTATAAGGTCGTAAGTTTTTTCTATATAACAATCACATTTTTTATAACCCTCTTTAGAGTTTTTGCATTCATAGTAAGCTACTTCACATTCTGGTTTGCAGTTTTTACTTTTGCATCTATTATCACATTTACCATCATATTTATTGTCATATTTTCTGTATATCATCAATCATTACCATCCTTATTAATTAATATTTTAGAGGTTAGCCTCTATACTCCAAAATATGCAAATTATCATTATATGTTTACATTCTTTTACTTTTTATTTCAACAAAAATAGCCAACCTAATTTTTATAATTTAGGCTGGCTATTTCAAAATATTTCATTTTAAAATTATTTCTAGACAATTATGAAACTCATCTACTAAGTTATTAACATGAGGCTTTAACTCTTCCTCTACATAATTAAATGTATATGAATTTTTATACTTTTCAAACATACTTAAATCATTCCATGAATCACCTATAACAAATACATCTTCTTCTTTGACGCCATAAGTATTCAGTACCTTTGAAATTCCATCTGCCTTAGATGCATCTTTTGGAACGATATCTATAAAATATTTATTTCTATATACACTTACTACATCTGAAAATTTATTTTCTATTTCATCAATTTTTATTTTTGTTTTTTCTATGCTTTGGTCTTTTATATCTACCCCTATAATATTAGCGCTATATTTATTTTTATAAAAGTCTTCTTCTTCTATCCTTATTATGCTCATTTTTTCATCAATATTAGCAGCACTAAGCATAGGGTGATTATTATATCCATCTATTATATATAAATTTTCACTGTCTGCAAAATAAAAATTATATTGTTCATTATCTTTTGAGCATTCAAAAACTTGCTTTATAACTTCATCATTTATTAACCTATTATATATTACATTAAGATCTTTATCTAATACTACTGCACCATTGCAAAGTATATAACCGTCTACTTCTATATCGTACTCCTCAAATAAATGCTTTATTCCTCCAAAGTTTCGCCCGGTGCACAATAAGAAAGCATGACCATTTTTTCTAAAAGTTTTTATATATTCTATGCTTTTTTCATGTATGCTATCGTTTATATAAAGAGTTCCATCTATATCTGATGCCAGTAATTTTTTCATGTTTAGCTCCTTTATAATTATTGTAATTTTATTTTTTATAAGTTATATATATCCGAAAATTCTACATTACATTTTTCTATTTGAGTATGCTTTGATTCTCTATGTGCAACAATATTTTCGTTATTTTGTATTCTTAAAATAGGAAGTTTAAATATAAACTCTGACCCTTTTCCAACTTCACTTTTTACATCTATACTACCACCGTGCATCTCTATAAGTGACTTTACTAAAGACAAACCAATTCCGCTACCCTCACATTTTTTAGTTAATGTGCTATTAACTTGTCCAAATCTATCAAAGATTATATCAAGCTTATTGTTAGGCATTCCGGCTCCATTATCTTTTACAGATACTATTATATTTTTGTTATCTGATTTTAAATCAACACTTATTTTTCCATATTCATCTGTGTATTTTATAGCATTTGATAAAAGATTTAACATGATTCTTTCTATTTTATCTGGATCACAAGCTATAAATTCTTCTTCTATTTCAGTATCAAAAATAATACTTATATTTTTATTTTCTACATAGTTTACTACTGAAAGAGTTATATCCTCAATTATACTAACTATATTATTATTTGAAAGTTGTAGTTCATAATATCCAGTATCAATTCTGCTCATATCAATTACGTTATTTACAAGTCTTAACAATCTATATGAATTTTGTTTTATGGTACCTGAGCATCTTTTAAGTTTCTCTATTGTTATATTATCATTTTGTATATTCTGATTTAATAATTGCATGGACCCAAGTATAATATTTAAAGGTGTTTTAAATTCATGAGAAATATTTGCAAAAAATTCATTTTTTATGCTTTCTAGATGAATAGCTTTTTCTAATTTATTTTTTTGCTCTTCTATATTTTTTTCTTCTGTAATATCCTTACCTGTAATAATAAAATGATTATGCTGTTTTATATATTTACTAGTCCAATCTATCCATATATAGCTATTATTTTTACATAAACATCTCATTTTTATATTTTGTTTATATTTTGAAATTTCATCCTTAAAAATAGTATTTAAAACAATTAACATATCATCTTTATGTATTATTTTACTGCAATGCATAGATAATAACTCTGCTTCACTCCATCCTAAAACTTCAGTCCATTTTGGAGTTACTTTTTTTAAATATCCATCCAAATTTACTATACCCATAATATCAGCTGCTGTACTTAAAAATAATTCTAGTGTATTTTCTGTATTACTTCTTTTTTTATTTTCTATCTTCAATTGCTCACAAAGCCTATGATTTTTTATTAAGACAGCAATTTGGCTACAAGATGACTTTATAAATTCATCTTGATTAAATTTGGGTTTATTTCCATTTTTATATGATATACATAGTAAACCTAAAAACTCGTCTTTAAACTTTATATTATATGTTCCTAAATATTTTATATCTTTATCTACTGTACCTGTATAATTTTTCATTTGCTCTACTTCATTTATGGCTCTTATTCCTTCACTTTCCTTTTCAAAAAGTTCTTTTTCTTCTTCATTGTTTATTTTCACACGATACAAATCTTTAAAGCTGTCTTGAGAGCAACCAATTTCTAAATATCGCTTAAGTTCTTTTTTTATTGGATTGTAACTTATAATACATAAACTGTCTGCATTTAAGTGTTTCAAGAAATCATCACATATACTATTTAGTAATTCTTGTATATTTTTATAATCATTTTTGGTGCTTATTATATCATTTACGTTATTTAATTTATCATAATTATTCTGTAGTTCTTTTTCAATTTTATTTTTTAATGTAATATCTCTGTTTATTCCTATAATATACTTAACCTCTTGTTTTTCATCTAGTATTGGAGCTTTATATGTTTCAAATAATCTTTTATCACCATTCTTGCTATTTTTATCTTTAAATAGCCTACCTTCTTTGCTTTGTATTATATCTTTATCTGTTTTTACATAAATTTTATACTCATCTTCTATCCAAAGATCCTTATCATAAGTTCCTATTATATTTACTTTATCTTTTTGAGCTAAATTAGCAAGACTTTTATTAACGTATAAATACTTTCCATTTATATCCTTAATCCATGCATTCATTTGAATACTATCTAGTAATATTTCTAAATCATCAATATTATATAGACTTTTGTTTATATCTTCGCCTATTATAAATAATACTTTTTCTCCCTTATACTCGCTCATTGCTACTTCACATTTTAAAGGTATTATATTTTTAGACTTTGAATTTATATTTACTATAATATCAATATCTTCTTTAATATTTAATATTTGTTTTATAATTTCATCTTGATTATATATAACTTTATTTATATTTGAATTATATAATTCAAACTGGCTATACCCTAACTTTGATATTAGTTTATCATTACATAATTTTATATTCCCTTGCTTATCTACAATTAAAATATATTTATTAAATTTATTAAATATTTTTTCCATAATAATGCCCCCCAACATATAATAACAACGTTTACCCTTTAATTATACATAGTTTTTAGGTAAATTTAAATAATATTTTATTGTCTGATTCTATTCATCACCTTAATTTTTTTTATGAATAATATAAAAACTACTTAATACTATGTTTTAATTTATAGCGTTAAGTAGTTTTTTATGTTTAGTAGTTATTTAAAATATATGACTTTTTATAACTTCAACTACTCCATTTTCGTCATTACTCTTAGCTGTAAATCGTGCCACTTTTTTCAAATCCTCATGAGCATTTTCCATAGCATAACTGTGATATGCTACTTCCATCATTTCTAAATCATTTAAATAGTCTCCAAATACCATAGTCTCATCAAAATTTATACCAAGTTTTTCTTGCAATGCTTTAATTGCTACACCTTTGTTAGCACCTTTTGCTGTAATATCTAGCCAAATCTCACCAGACACAGTAACTTGCAACTTTTCTCTATAGTCATTGTAATAAGAATTGCTATTATTTTGCGAACCAGAAAAATCGCATATAGTAACTTTTAGTATATCATCTTCTACTTCGTTAATATCTTTAACTATTTCATATCTTTCATAATATTTTTGTACTTCTTTTACAAAATCCACACTATCATTTTCTATATATGCAGCTTTTTTGCCACATAAGATAACATTAGCATTATCTATCTTTCTTCCAATTTCAATAAGTTCAATTGCTACGTTTTTATCTAGTGCATTTACAAATAACTCTTTTCCTTTATAAACCACGAATGTTCCATTTTCTGCTATAAACATCATCCTATCTTTTATAGCTTCAAACCTCTTAGCAAGGTTAAAATATTGTCTTCCACTAGCTGCCGCAAATGTTATATTTTTATTTTCTAGCTTTTCAAATATTTCAAAAAATTCATCGTGTATTTCATTGTTTTTATTTAAAAGAGTTCCATCCATATCTGTTGCTATAAATTTTATCATTTAAGTCTCCCCCATAGTTGTATTTTTCACTATATAGTATTTATGTCTAAAGATAATTCTATTTTTTTAACCTGCGGATTTAGCTGAGTTAATTTAACACCAGCTGCACTGAACATTCTCTTAGATGCTTTAACTGCATCTGTCTGTGAATATTTATCCGATAAAAAAATAACTTCTCTTATTCCAGATTGAATAATAGCTTTACAGCATTCATTGCATGGGAATAAAGCTACGTATAACTTAGACCCGTGTAGGGATTTGCCTCTAGCATTTAAAATTGCATTTAACTCTGCATGAACTACAAATGGATACTTAGTTTCTAATAAGTCTCCTTTATTATCCCATGGAAATTCATCATCAGAACAACCAACAGGAAGTCCATTGTAACCAACACTTAAAATAGTATTACTGTTTGATCCATCTGTGCAATTTGCACTTACTATACAAGCTCCAACTTGCGTACTTGGATCTTTACTTCTTTTGCCTGCTAATAACGCAATACCCATAAAGTAATCATCCCAACTTATATAATCTTCTCTTTTGCTCATATTCAGTTTTCCTCCTATAGCTGTTATTTTATATTCTCTTATTTAACTTATTTAAAATTTTTATATATTTTCAATTATCATTAATGCTATTATAACACCTGTTAATCCTACTATCAAAAAAAATTACCGATAAGATATATCTTATCGGTAATTAATAAATTAAGTTTCTTTTTATTTTATTATGTTTTTAAATTCTAAAGTTACCTTAAATAAATCTCCATCAATCTCAACGTCAAATGTACCACCTTGGATTTTAACTAAGTCCTTAGCAATAGCAAGACCTAATCCACTACCTTCTGTGTTTCTAGATTCATCAGACCTTTTAAACCTTTCTGTTATTTCGTCTACATCAAAATTAAGTTCATAAGATGATATATTTTTCATAGTAATTTTTATATTTTCATTATTTTCAACTAAATCTATATATACTCTAGTGTTATTTAGAGAATATTTTGCTATATTGGATAAAAGATTTTCAAATACTCTATACATTCTTCTTCCATCAGCATATACATACACTTTATCGTCTAGCATATTTAACTTTAAGTCTAAATTTGCCTTGCCTAATTTTTCTTCCATTTCGCCTATACTTTGTCTCAATAGTTGCTTTATATCTAATTTTTCCATATTTAATTCAATATTACCACTACTTGCCTTGCTTGCTTCAAACAAATCCTCTATTAAAGCTTTTAGTCTCTTACCTTTAGCTTCTAATACATTTACATATTCGTTTATATATTGTGGTTGGATATTTTCTTCTTTTTTAATAAGTTCTACATAATTTATTATGGAAGTTAAAGGTGTTTTTAAATCATGGCTTACATTAGTTATAAGTTCTGACTTCATTCTTTCACTTCTTAATTGGCTATCTATTGATTTTTCTAGTCCATCTCCAATATTGTTTATATTTTCTGCAAGAACTGTAAAATTATCATAACCATTTGTCTCTATCTTATAATTTAATTCCCCATTTTTTATTTTTTCTGTTCCATCCATTATTTTAGATAAGTAAGTTAATTGTTTAACTATATACCATGTAAATATTCCCATAGCTATAAATGGAGTTATTACAAAAATAATTCCTCCAGCGTATAAAATAGAATCTATAAATAATCCTAAAATTATACTGCAAACAATAAACAATACAGATAATCCTATTACCCTTTTTATTAATGGTATTTTCTTAGATGAAATTAACACAGTTTCCATATTCTTTTTAATTATCTTATATATTTTATTTAATAATTTGTATATTTTATATATTATAGTATTTTTTAGCAAATCTAATTTACTATCAAAGCCAAATAATACTTTTATAAATAAATGTATAATAAATATGAATATTAAATTGACAATAAAAGCAAGTGACATCATACCTATATAAGTATATATATCGTCGTATCCACTATAATACCCCGAGAATGAAATAACTATATAATAAACTCCTCCAACAAATATACCCATCAACCATAATTCTAGTGGTATCTTTTTTGAGATTTTAAGTATTCTACCCTCTTTATTCGGAGTGTTCCTTTTACAAAGTTTATAAGAAAATATTGATATTAAAAATACTGCTAAACTTGTAATAACTATCGCTATAAGACTTTCTACAACTTTTGTTGCTTGTGTGTAAGAATTATAAAAATTATATATATTATCATTGTATTTAAATTCTTTAGGATTAGGTAATGATATATATATTTCCATATTTTCTATATCTATCGCATTTAATAACTTATATTCTATATCAGATTTATTTTTTACTACTTTTCCATTTATATCTTTACTATAGGATTTATCCATTGGTGTTTTATGTATTTCTATATCAAGATATTCATCTATATTTTTCTTATATTCTTCTACTGTTTTATATTTTGTATTGCTATAATAGCTATTGTCTTCAACATTGATTGCTAAAAATTTCATATTTTTATAAGAATTATTTATTTCATTCTTTGATTGTTTTTTAATATCTTCAATTTCTTTTTTAGATTCACCTCTATTACTTACACTATCAGATAATAAATAAGATATCGGCCTAAGCATACTAAATTCAAATTTATTACTTTTATAAAAATCTTTTTCTAATATTTTTTTATCTTCGTGCATATAACTTGTCCATAGACCTTGGTGTTCTCCATATAGTGTTAATGTAGCAGGAATTACTACTAACAAAACAGCTAATGAAGCCATAGACAATGTTAAAAGTATATTTTTTATTTTATTACTGTTCATACAACTCCCTCTTCTCTTTATAAATCACTTATAATATCAGTAATTTTCTCATTATTTTATACATGACAAAATTTATTATGAATATGCTTATTAATGTCAACAATAAATTATGAGCAAAAAACTTAAAACATAATAAAACTGCAGCAACTTGAGATACCATAAATATAGCTAAAATTAACACCATATTAAAAATCAGACTTTTTTCCTTTATAAGCTTTCCACTATAATTTTTCAACTTTGTAGCCAACTCCCCACACCACCTTTAAATATTTTGGTTCTTTTGGATTTATTTCAATTTTTTCTCTTATTCTTCTGATATGTACTGCTACTGTATTCTCAGCATTGTAACTATCTTCTTTCCATACCTTTTCATATATATCATCTATTGAAAAAACTACTCCTTTGTTAAATAAAAGAAGCTTTAATATTTTAGATTCAATAGGAGTTAATTTAACTAAATCTCCATCTACATGTACTTCTGTAGTAGATAAATTCATTGTAAGTTGTCCACTTTTTAAAACTTCGCTGCTTGTATTATTATAATTCCCTAAACTAACATACCTTCTTAAATTTGATTTAACCCTAGCTATAAGTTCTAGTAAATTAAAAGGTTTAGTAATATAATCATCTGCTCCAATATTAAGACCAATTATTTTATCAGTATCTTCACTTTTAGCTGAAACTAATATTATTGGTATATTTTTATCTTCTCTAATTTTTATGGTAGTTTTTATTCCATCTAAATTTGGCATCATTATATCCATAAGTATAAGATGTATTTCTTTGTTTTGTATAACATCTAAAGCCTGTATTCCATCATATGCTTTATATATTTTATATCCTTCATTTTTTAAATATATATTTATAGATTCAACTATATCCTTATCATCATCCACCACTAATATATTGTACATTTATCAAATACCTTTCTATTTTATAGTTCACATTATTATTATACAATAAAGTCACATCCTTTTTCCTACTATGTTAATTATGTAAATTTTCTTAAGATTTAGCTATACTTACATAATAATATAAAAATCTTAAGAAATTCTTAACTTAATTCTTAAGATTTTCTTACGAATACGTATTTAATACTATATATTGCATTTAGTTATATCTTAACTAAAAAAATTTCTAGGCGCGCATAAAAAAAACGAGTGAATGTATTTCACTCGTTTGTTGTCTATATATTTATTAATCTATTTAGATATAGATTGATTTTTGTTAGTTCTTTTCGCTATAAACGGTAATATTAAACCTATTCCCATTAATACAATAGGAGTCATAACGTTTAATCCAACTCTAAATATCCACTCTGAACTAAATGCAGGAACATCTGTTGGGAACATCCCCATTATACATGCAAATGCTGTGAATCCAAAACACCAAAGTCCTACTAAGAATCCAATTTTAGGATTTTTTATGAATTTATATTCAGTATCAAATTTACCTATAGCTTTCTTAAGTCCCATATAAGCTAAGAACACCCATAAGTATCTCATAGGCATTACAACTGAGTTTAACTTCAATAACCAGTTAAATAATTCATTCGTATTACCAATTCCTAATGCAGGAACTATTATTAAAATTGAAACTAGTACTGCTGTCATTATATACCCATTGACTAAAACACCATTTTTATTAGTCTTAGATAACCCTTTTGGTATAAAGTTGTCATCTGCTTCTCCTAATAATACTCTAAGTGGAGCATCTATTGAGAATACTAGTGCTGATAATTGTGCCGCTGTATTAGCTAAAGCATAAATTATAACAAATAAGCTTCCTACACCGTAATGATCTCCAAGTAATTGGAATGCATAATACTGGCCATTCATCATTAAGTCTTTTGGTATATCATTAGCATTAAATATCATACCCATTGCTATAGATCCTAAAAGAGCACACACTGCTACCATCCCTGCTAATACTAACATACCTTTAGGGAAGTTTTTAGATGGATTTTTAGTATTATTTACATACGGTGCAATTTTTTCACATCCACCAACTGCAAATACTAGCATTGATAAAGTTGTTAAATATGTAAAGTCAAACTTAGGTACAAATGAATGTAGCGTTATATTAGGTGTTTCTACGTGTCCTGTTATAGCAGGTGCTGCTAATCCTAAAGCTATAAATAATAAAGACATAACAAACATTGACGTACCAGCTACATTTCCTATAACTTTTAGTACTTTAACCCCTTTTGTTGATATGTATAAAAACACTAAAAATATTAATAATACCATTCCTTGAAGTATCATAGGATTTAATTCCTTTAAAACTGTAGCTAATTCTCCTGATGGACTTATTGCCCAAGACAATGCTATTAATAACGTTTGTGGCTTTTGAGCTAAATAAGGTACATGTACAACCCAATATGTCCATCCTGCCATAAAAGCAAGCATTGGTGTTGTTGTTGATCTTATCCACGCTGATACTCCACCTTGTGAGTCTTTAAATGCAGAACCTAATTCCCCTACCATTAAAGTATATGGAACAAAATATAGTGCTATCATGAATATCCATGAAAATACTACAGTAAGTCCTTGGTTGGCAAAGTTATTAACTACGTTCCCAAATCCCCATACCATGACAAATCCCATTAAGGCTATGTTTTGCCATTTTAAATTTCTGTTTTGATCTGGCATTAAATTTTTCCTCCAATTATTTTTAATAAAAATGATTACTTTGTCTCTTATTATATTATATATTTTTTGAAATCGTTGTCAATACTTGTTATTCGCTATATTTTTTTGAAATTTTCAGTCAATTGAATGAAGTTTAATTTTTTAAAATTTTCCTTATATTTCCTTTTAATAACATTAAGTAAATTTAAATTTTGAATTTAATAGTCTCTAAATTTTCATAAAATAAATCTCTAATTAACAATTTATTATCTTATTTTTTTTTAAAATTTTATATATAATTTTGTGAAATCAAAGTTAAAGAATATTTTTTGTATGGCTTTATATCTAAGTGTAAAAACTTTATTTTCCATAAAAAAGAAACTTTAATGTAAAGTTCCTTTTTATAATATTTTTTTATATTTATATGTTGTTAACATTATAATCACTCAATAGCTTATCCTTATATGTACCTACTAATTTAGATAATGCTTCCTTTATTTCATATTCACTTGGTAATATAACCGTCCTTCTAGCATCTAATATAAATTTAGTTTCTTTTGTTACAATATTGCTACTCGATACTTTCTTATTTATGCTCCCTTTCATATCAAGAAGTAGCTTTGTAACTTCTCCCTTGGTTATATTTTTTAATATTATACAGGCTTCCTTTTCTGTCAATAAGTTATCGTAACTTGATTTTTCTAATTCTTCATTAAACATTTCCATAATCAAATGAGTATTATTTTTAACATATTTATCAATTATAGATCTGCTTCCTTTCATAACTATTAAACCAAAGACTATCATAGATATTCCATTGAACAAAATTGAAGTTATATTGTTATTTATAATTTCACCATAGTTAGTACAAACTTGCATTACTATAAACCCTAAAAAAGCCCCTAATATGCCTAGCGGTAAATCAATAATTTTAATGATTTTCTTTTTAACATCTAATCCATCAACACTTATTTCATTATCTATATGATAATTTCTAACCTTGTACAAATTTATATCTACCATTGTATCTATACTATGTAAATTTTTAGCAAATCTATTATATGAAGTTGAATCTACTGTATTATCTAAATCTAAACCTCTTATAAATGATTCTCCATATACAGTTATTGCTCTTACTACTGATTTTAATAATGCTTCATTTCTTGATTCACCATTCCATAATGATAGTGCATATTCTACACTACCTGAAACCCCTAATAAATGATCACATTCAACACTACTATCAATTTCAAAAAAATCTAACCCTTTTATTTTTCCTTCATTGGCTAATTTTTTAGCTTGAGTATATGTTAAACTCCCTCTTTTAAATATTTCCTTTGGATCTATAGAACTTTGAGTTATACCTTCTCTTACTCTATCTTCAAAATCACGGGTTGCCTCCTCGTATTTATCAGAAGGTATTTCTATATTCATTGGGCACCCATTTTCGCCTACATATCTTAGCTCGCCATAGTTTAGGCAAGCATCCACACACCGTTCTCCTGTGCTGTTGTATTTACTCCTTAATACTTTTGCCATACACCATTATCCCTCACTTGCTATATAAGTATTTATTATTATTTTACCTACTAAATTATTTCTAAATTACTACTTAGTTTATTATGTACTTTTTTCTCATATATGTATATTAGCATATTATTGACTTATATTTGAAAACAAACTATTTCTTATCAGCATCTATAATTCTATTTTACCAATATTTTACTTATTAATAAATACCTACTCAGATTTATTTATGTCCAAATATTTATTTAATAAATACTTGCACACAATAAAATAAGATTTATGTATGCTTTTAAAAGCATACATAAATCTTATTTATTGTAATATTAGTTATTCCTATTATTTTCTAAGTTTAATTATCGATTATAAAAATGAATTATAATTTAGATAAGGCTGATACAATAATTTCTTCTTTAAATGGTTTTACAATAAATCCCTTTGCTCCATAAATAATTGCTTCTTTCATTCTAGCTTCTTGTCCTAATGCCGATACCATAACAACTGATGCCGATGGATCAAGCTTTTTAATAACTCTTAATGCTTGTAAACCATCCATCTCTGGCATAGTAATATCTAATGTTACAATATCTGGTTGTAGCTCTTTATATTTTTCAATTGCCATTAAACCATTTTCTGCCTCGCCAACTATTTCAAATTCATAGTTTGAAAGCATATTTTTAATAGACATACGCATAAATGCTGCATCATCAACTATTAATACTCTTTTCATAATCTCTCCTCCATTTTCATCAAATACAATCTTTTGTTACCCAAAATTATTTTTTAAATTATAAATTAGTTTCTTTATTTAAACAATTTTTATCTTCTAAAATTTTCATTAATGAATCACAATCTAATATTAATTGAATTTCATTGTTTATCTCGCTTATACCATTTATGAAATTTTTATTAAATTCATCTTTTTGAGAATTTATATTCATGTTTTGATTAGGTGATATATGGATTACCTCATTTACAGCATCAACTATCAACCCAATTTTATCCATATTATTTTCAATTATAATAATACATGTTCTCTCATTGTAATCCATAGGCTCCATATCAAATCTCATTCTAGCATCCATAACAGGAATAATTATACTTCTTAAGTTTATGATTCCCTTTATATAATTAGGAAGGAATGGAACTTTAGTTATAGGTAACATTTCAATAATCTCTATAATATATTTTGATGATAATGCATATTTTTGATTATTTATAACAAACATCATATACAAATCATCTATTTTATTTTCTATTATCTCATCATCTATATTCATAAATAATACACTCTCCTTTTAAATAACATTTTTCATTAGCTTTTTTGTGGATCGACAATACCTAATGATTCTAATAATTTTTCACACGATTCTACTTTGGGAATAAAATAATATTTTCCTTCAACTTTTAAATCTGTAGTGAAAAAATCTGTTTCAATACATAAAATTGAGTCAGATACTGGTCCATATAATGAAATAGGTAAATTCATAATTGCCATAACCATATCTACACTAAAATAAGGAACAGATGGGTCTATAGTTAAGTTTGTCATATCAGATATTGCAGTTAAATATGTTCCACAAAGTATATTGCAAATTTCTCCCATTGAGCTTAGTTCTTCACAAACTGAATTATAGTCATTTCTATCACATGTTACTTCTTTTTTAAAAAGTTTTTCTAATAAGTTAAGCGCTGAGTCAACTTTCATAATAACCATAATAAAGCCTTCCATATCTCCTGAGAGTTGTAAAACAGTTCCTACAACTAATTCTTCTGGAGAATTATAACTATTAGTTATTTCTGCAAATTTAATCATATCACTTTTAGGAAGTCCTATATCTACTATCTCATTTAGCATTGTAGCTAATGAATTTGATGCATTACCTGAACCTATATTACTAATTTCACGAAGTACATTTAATCTATCACACTCGAATTTCATATCTGCCTACTTTCTATCTAATCTCTAGATTTTGCTATTAATTCTCTTCTCTTTAATTGATTTAATATTACATTTGGAATCATCTCTAGTGAAGTTTCTTTTAAAACTGCCCCAAGGTTCATCGCTGCCATTGGCATTCCATATACAACACAAGAATTTCTATTTTGGCCAATAGTATATCCTCGTGCTTTCTTTATATCAAGTAGCCCTTTAGCTCCATCTGAGCCCATACCAGTTAAAATAACACCTATAGCATTTTCTTTAGCCTCTTTTGCAACAGATTCAAATAAATAATCTACAGAAGGACAATGGCCACTAATTTTTTCTCCTTCTTTAACCGTTAATACATATTTATTATTTTTCCTTACAATACCCATTTGTAAAGCTCCAGGGGCTATATATGCGTATCCACTTAATATTTCGTCTCCATCTTTACCTTCCACTACGTTTATCAAACATTCTTTATTTAAGCGTTCTGCATATTTTTCAGTAAAAACTGGTGGCATATGTTGTGTAATTACAATTCCAGGTAATCCTAGAGGTAATTGCCTTAATAGTTTACTAACGGCCTCTACACCACCCATAGATGCTCCTATCGCAATTATATCTTTATAATTTTTTCCTATTATATCATCATTTATAATTGTATTTCTTTTTTGTACATCTTTATTAACTTGTGAAGAATTGCCTTTTGAATACTTTGTTTTATCTAATTTAGCAACCGAAGCTTCTCTAATTTTAGATGCTAAATCAATGGAAAATTCGCTCATTGTACTTGCAGTTGGTTTTTCAACAAATCCAACCGCTCCTGCACTTATAGCTTCAAAGCATCTACCATCAGCTCCACTAATTACAATTGTAGGAATAGGGCATTGATCCATTAGAATTTTTAAAAATTCAATTCCATTCATACCTGGCATCTCAATATCTAATGTTAATACGTCAGGCCTAAATTGTATTATCTTGTCTCTAGCATCATATGTATCTTTAGCTGTACCCACAACTTCCAAATCTGTATACTCTTGAAGGTACTTTGCTATAATACGCCTAAACATGCTAGAATCATCAATTACCAATACTTTTATCTTTTTATCATCTGCCATAGACTCTCTCTCCTTTTGAATATATCTACTGTCTTACTACACGCTTCTAGCCTAATTTTTTCAGCAATTGGGACAACTTGTCTATAGTAATTATGTCTATGCTATTATGTTAACATCATTTATTTATAATGGAATTTACATCAAATATTAAACTAATAGACCCGTCTTCTAAAATAGAACACCCTGACATACAATTTTGAACTTTTTCAAACTGTGTTAATAGTGTAGGTATTGGTTTAATTACAACTTGCTGTTGACCAATAATTCCATCCACTATAATACACGCATTTCCCATTTCAGACTCAACTAAAATCATGATGCCATCATCAGACTTAACGTTGTTTATTCCTAGGATATTTGATAACCTACGGATTTCATAACAGTTACCTCTAATAATGCTATGCTCTTCTCCATTTGGATTTTCAACAATATCGTATACTCCTTGTCTAAATACCTCTTTTATGTTAAGTGATGGAATAATATATATTTCATTTCCTATTTGTACTTTCATCCCATCTACAATTGCTAATGTTAATGGAATCCTAAGTACAATCATAGTACCTTTTCCTTTTTCACTATCTATACTAATAGAACCTCTTAGCTTACGGATGTTTGTATGAACAACATCCATACCTACACCTCGTCCTGAATACTCAGTTACAGCAGTATTTGTAGAAAATCCAGGTGCTAATATAAAGTTATATGCCTCTTTATCACTGATTTCTTCAATAGTTTTAGTTGTTATACCTTTTTCAATTGCTTTTTTAACAATAACCTCTTTGTCTAATCCCTTACCATCATCTTTAATTATAATAACAACATCTCCACCAGTATTTTTCGCCTCTAGTGTCACAGTTGCTTTTTCTGGCTTTGAGCTAGCTCTACGAACATCTGGCATCTCTATACCATGGTCCATACTGTTTCTTATCATATGCATCAAAGGATCTGAAATATTTTCTAAAATATTTTTATCTACTTCAGTTTGTTCACCAATTAAAACTAAATCTACTATCTTTCCAGTTTTCTTACTCATATCTCTTACAACTCTTTGCATCTTAGTAAAAGTTGAAGAAATTGGAACCATACGAATTGACATAACTACATCTTGTAGTTCATTTGTTAATTGATGTAGTCTTCTTGCTTGTTTCTCAAAGTTATCTGAATCAAAATTTTCTAGCTGTGATTGTTTTTCTACCATAGATTCAGTAGTAACAATTTCTCCAACTAAATTCATTAAAGTATCAACTTTATCAATATTAACAGTCAAATAATTATTTTTATTATGTGCATGTGGTTGATTAGCTTGTTGATTAGATCCTTTTTTATCTGGTTCATTGTGAATTTCTTTTTTTAGCGCTTCATTAATCTTTTGTATTTCATCTTTTTCTATTTCATTTTTTATATTTTCATCAATAGTATCTATAATGTCTTGAATATCATTTTCGTCTTCTTTTTCATCAACTGAAGTAACAATTCCAAAAATACTTTCTAACTGTTCTTCATCTGTAACATCAATAATTTCATAGCTCTTTAAAAGCATAATTTCTTCGATGCATTTCTCAAGTTCAGATTGTTCTTTCATTGTCTTTGCATACATTATAAAGCCATCTTGGATTATTTCATCATCACATTCTACATTTAAATCTTCAGGTTTAGTTTGCATAATTGAACATAAACCATCTATCATAGTAAGTACACCAAGTGCCCGAATACCTTCCATTCCACATCCACTTTCAAATATAACTTTTATGCAAAGATATCTTTCTCCAGATTTTTGTATATTTTTAATTTTCTCACAATCGTTTGGTAACTTTATTTCTAATAATTTATCATCTTCATTATTCTCATTAACATTTTCATCATCATGTAATAAATTCAAAACTCGCTCATGTAACTCATCTATGCTAGCCTCTGGAAGTAATCCATCTTGTACATTTAAAACTTCTTCTTTAAGAAAATCAACAGTAGCTAGTGCAATGTCTACAACTTCTTCCCACTTACTTAGAGAAAGTTCTAGCCCATTACGTATTTCATCAAAAACATCTTCTACACTATGAGTCAGCTTTGTTAAACTGTCATATCCCATCATAGCTGAAGATCCTTTTATGGTATGCATTACACGAAATATTTCTTCAATTGCTTCGCTTCCTAGCTTACCATCACCTGATTGACCTACAAGTAAAATTTCTTCTAATTGTTCTAGTAATTGCATATTTTCTTGCACATAAAATTCTTTTAAAGAATCTATTTCGCTCATATTTTTTCTCCTTTATTAATTAAATATATTATTCAAATTCATTCATTTCAAAATATTTAGATTCATCGTTATTAAAATTCACAAATTTATTAGAACCCTGTGTATTTTTTAAATTAAAGCTCTCAATAAATGATTTTAATATCTGCGCTTGTCCAGTTAATTCTTCACTGGCTTCAGCACTCTCTTGTGATGTTGCAGAATTTGTTTGTACTACATCTGATATTTGATCTACTCCTAATGTAACTTGAGTTATCGCACTAGATTGTTCCTCAGATGCTTTAGCTATTTTATCAACTAATACTATAGTTTGATTAGTTGTATAAATTATTTTTTGAAGTGACTCAGCCGTATTATCTACAATTTCACTTTCGTTGCTAACTGCTTTTATTGAATTTTCAATAAGTGTAGCTGTATTTTTTGCAGCTTCTACTGAGGCATTTAATGCTAATATATTTGTTTGGAATGCAATAGTATATATGTAGACCTTATTATGTTGTAATTTAGGCATATTTTATAACGTATAATTAAATTGCTATTTTCAGAGATTTAAGTTTGTTTAATAACGCAGACTCTTTAATGATGCACTTTCTAGCTAACTATTTTTTATAATTTTAAATAGTTTGTCTTATTTTTTATACGGATAAATAAATATATACTTTAGATTTTATATAAAGTATTTTCTTTAATACGTATTACCACTATTTCTCTTTATTTAATATTTTATTTCAATAAAAAAATGGGAGCATAAAAGCTTCCATTTTTCATTAATATATTATTAACTTATTCAAATTCATTAGTAACTAAATAGCTTTCTTGCTCATTATTAAAATTTATAGATTTTATAGAACTATTTCTATTTTTTAATTTAAAGTTCTCAATAAGTGATTTTAACATTTGTGCTTGCCCACTTAATTCCTCGCTAGCCGCTGCACTTTCCTCAGATGTTGCAGAGTTTGTTTGTACTACATCTGATATTTGATCTACACCTAATGTAACCTGATATATTGCACTAGATTCTTCTTCAGATGCTTTAGCAATTTCATCTACTAATAAGATAGTTTGATTAGTTGTTTCAATTATTTTTTTAAGTGATTGAGCCGTGTGATCTACAATCTTAGTTCCATTATCAACTGCTTTTATTGAATTTTCAATGAGAGTAGCTGTATTTTTTGCAGCTTCTGCTGATTTAGCAGCAAGATTTCTTACTTCATCTGCAACTACTGCAAATCCCTTGCCAGCTGAACCTGCTCTGGCAGCTTCAACAGCAGCATTCAATGCCAATATATTTGTTTGGAATGCTATATCATCTATTGTCTTTATAATTCTACCGATTTCATTAGAAGTAAATGAAATTTCATCCATAGCTTTAACCATTTGTTTCATCTGCTCATTACCATCTTTAACTTCTCGTCCTGCGATTAATGTTAAAGTATTAGCCTCTTTAGCATTTTTTGCAGTACCTTTAATCTTATCAGAAATTTCTATAATAGTTGCGGATAACTCTTCAATTGCACTTGCTTGTTCAGTAGCACCTTGGGCCAACATTTGTGATCCGCTTGATACTTGATTTGATGCTGCTCCAACTTCTTCTGAAGCTAAATTTATTTGCGACATTGTTTCACTTAGATCATTAGTAATCCTAGTCACTGAATTTTCAACATCTTCAAATACCCCTATATATTCTGCTTGCGGTTCTACATCAAAATTACCTGATGCAACTTCACCTAAAATACGAACTGTGTCATTTACAACTTCCTTAGTTTTGTTGCTAACTTTGCGAATACTATCTGATAAAATACCTAATTCATCCTTTGACTGATAACCAATATTAATATCAAATTCTCCATCAGCCATTTTATTTGCAGCTACTTCTATCTCTTTGATCGGGTCATTTAATTTTTTTGTAATATACAACGCTATAACTAACCCTGCTATTCCAACAAATGCACTTAAACTTATAGAAATAAACCAAGTTCTTGATGCTGTAGTGTGTACTTTTTTATTAAATTCAATCCCGTTAGCTTCTGCCGCCTCACTAAAAGGCATTATAATTTTTTCAATCTTAGTAAGCGCTCCACTCCATGCACTAGTATCTATATCTGTTATCTTGCCACTAAAATTTTCCTGTTGTGTAATTTTATATATTTTTTCATATTCGTCTCTTAAAATAGTCGCCAAACTTCCCATTTCAGCGAGAATTTTTTCATCCTCTGGAGAAGCCTCTCTAAGTCTCTCAATTTTTTTATCCATGCTATCAAAATCACTTAGAATTGTTAGTCTATATTTTTCTTGATTATTTTCAAGAAATGTATTGTTAATATTTCTAGCAATATTTGCTAAATCTCTACGAATTGCCCAAGTTTGGCTTGTTACTACATAAGGCCCTGTAAATAAATCTTCACTTAGTTTTTCTGCTTTTTTTAAATTAGATAGCGCATAAAAATTTGCAACCCCTGCAAGTACTAATACAACAATAAAAGATATAAATAGCTTTTTTCCTATTTTTAAATTTTTCATATCTTTACCCCCTACAATTTAATTTAACTCCCCTTAAGAATATTGATGTAACTTCTAATAATTATGTTTTATCACTTTAATAGCTTCTCTTACTTTTTTATACGGATAAATATATATATACTTTAGATTTTATATTATATATATCGTTCAATAAAAAAATGAAAGTACAAAACTCCCATTTTTTTATTGATATACTATAGCGTATTTAATTGTATTATTTAAATTCATTCATAGCAAAATAGTTAACTTCATCCTTATTAAATTTTATTTTTTTGTTGGAATTATTCTTATCTTTTAATTTGAAGTTCTCAATAAGTGATTTTAACATATCTGCTTGTCCGCTCAATTCTTCACTAGCAGCAGCACTTTCTTCTGATGTTGCAGAATTAGTTTGAACTACCTCTGCAATTTGCTCTACCCCTAATGTAACTTGAGCTATTGCACTAAACTCTTCTTCAGATGCTTTGGCTATTTCATCAACTAAAGCAATGGTTTGATTTGTTGTATCAATTATTTTTTGAAGCGACTGTGCTGTATTGTCTACAATCTTAGTTCCATTATCAACTGCTTTTATTGAATTTTCAATAAGTGAAGCTGTATTTTTTGCAGCTTCTGCTGATTTTGCAGCAAGATTTCTTACCTCATCTGCAACAACAGCGAACCCCTTACCAGCAGATCCTGCCCTTGCAGCTTCTACCGCAGCATTTAATGCCAATATATTTGTTTGGAATGCTATATCATCTATTGTTTTTATAATTCTAGCGATTTCATTAGATGTAAATGAAATTTCATCCATAGCCTTAACCATTTGCTTCATTTGCTCATTGCCATCTTTAACTTCACGCCCTGCACTCATTGATAAAATATTAGCTTCTTTAGCATTGTTTGCAGTATCTTTGACTTTATCAGATATATCTAAAATAGTTGCAGATAACTCTTCAATTGCGCTCGCTTGCTCAGTCGCACCTTGTGCTAACATTTGTGATCCACTTGAAACTTGGTCTGATGCTGCTCCAACTTCTTGTGAAGCTATATCTATTTGCAGCATCGTTTCACTCAAATCATTGGTTATTCTAACTACTGATTTTTCAATATGTTCAAATACTCCCATATACTCGGCTTGAGGCTCTACATCAAAATTACCGGATGCAACTTCTCCTAAAACACAAACTGTATCATTTATAATTTTATTAATTTTATCACTCATTTGACGCATACTGTTTGATAGGTTACCTAGTTCATCATTTGATTCATAGTCAATATCAATATCAAAATCTCCATCAGCCATTTTATTTGCAGCAGTTTCTATTTGTTCAATTGGTTTCTTTAAACTCTTTGTTACATAAAGACATATAAGTACTCCTGATATTATACTAAGAATATTTATTGTTAAAGAAATAACCCACGTTGTCGATACAGTATCCTCTACACCCTCATCAAACTTAACGCCAATAATTTCTGCATTTTCATAAAGTGTTGTTGAACTTTTTATACACTTATCATATGTTTTGTAGTATTCAAGATCCTCTTTTAACACCATATCTTTTGCACTTTTATAGTCACCTTTTTCTATAAATTGATAAGCTTCTTCATATTGTTTTTTTAATTCTAATGTAGAACTTTCAATATCATCAATTAACTTACCATCTTTAGAGGTATCCTCACGAAGTATTTTAATTCTTTCATTTATACTATCAAAATTTTTCGCAATCGTAGTTTTATAACTTAATTCTGTAGGATCTTGTGCAAGAAGTGCATAAGCAAGATTTTGATCAATTGAAGTTAAATCTCTACGAACTCCCATAGCTTGGCTTGTTAATTCATAAGGGCCCTCAAATAGGTCATGACTTAATTTTCCTGTTTTCTTCAAATTATATAATGTATTTCCATTTGCAAATATTGTAATTGTCAACAAAACAATAAAAGATAACGCTAGCTTTTTACCCATTTTTAAATTTTTCATATATATTCCTCCCCCAAATCTTATTTTCCATTACACAATACAATATTATCTATATTTAATAATAAATTTAAATAATCAATGCTAGCTTTTACTCTTGTAAATAAAATCTAAGTAATTCTACATTTAAGTAGTTTATATAGATATACATGAGCTTACTGTTATAAATTTTCATTGTAGTTTTACTATTTTCATATAAATTATAAATCTATTTATGTATAGCCTTTTATTATTTATACGGATAAATAGTAAAAGACTTTAGATTTTATATTCAAATCAAAAATGGAAGCCTAAAAGCTTCCATTTTTTGTAATAAGTTATAATGTGTTTTTATTTATCCTTTAAATTCATTCATAGCAAAATGATTAACTTCATCATTGTTAACATCTATATTTTCAATAGAATTATTTTTACCTTTTAATTTGAATTTTTCAATAAGTGATCTTAACATCTGAGCTTGCCCACTTAGTTCTTCACTAGCTGCAGCACTTTCCTCTGATGTTGCTGAATTGGTTTGTACTACATCTGCAATTTGTTCTACTCCTAATGTAACTTGAGCTATTGCACTAGATTCTTCTTCTGATGCTTTAGCTATTTCATCAACTAAAGCTATAGTTTGATTAGTTGTATCAATTATCTTTTTAAGTGATTGTGCTGTATTATCTACAATCTTAGTTCCATTATCAACTGCTTTTATTGAATTCTCAATAAGTATCGCTGTATTTTTTGAAGCTTCAGCTGATTTAGCAGCAAGATTTCTTACTTCATCAGCTACAACAGCAAATCCTTTACCAGCAGATCCTGCTCTAGCAGCTTCCACAGCAGCATTTAAAGCTAGTATGTTTGTTTGGAATGCAATATCATCTATTGTTTTTATAATTCTACCAATCTCATTAGAAGTAAATGAAATTTCATCCATAGCTTTAACCATTTCTTTCATTTGTTCATTTCCATCTTCAACTTCACGACCTGCACTCAATGTTAAAACATTAGCTTCTTTAGCGTTGTTTGCAGTGCCTTTAATTTTATCAGATATCTCTATAATCGTTGCAGATAGTTCTTCAATTGCACTTGCCTGTTCTGTTGCTCCTTGTGCTAGCATTTGTGCTCCACTTGAAACTTGATCTGACGCTGCCCCAACTTCATCTGATGCCATATTGATTTGTGACATTGTTTCACTTAAATCATTTGTTATTCTAACTACTGATTTTTCAATATTTTCAAATACACCTATATATTCTACTTCAGGTTCAATGTCAAAGTTTCCAGATGAGACTTCCCCTAAAACATGTACTGTATCATTTATAATTTCATTAATTCTACTACTCATTTCACGCATACTATTTGATAAAGCGCCTAATTCATCATTTGATTCATAATTAATATTAATATCAAAGTCTCCATCAGCCATTTTATTTGCAGCTATTTCTACTTCTTCAATTGGTTTCTTTAAACTCTTTGTTACATATAAGCATATAACTACTCCCATTAACATCGTGAATGAGCTCACTGCTATAGAAATAACTTGAGATTTCGATACTGTATTTTGTGCATCTTTATCAAACTGACTCGCTCTAGATTGAGCATCTTCATAAAGTAGTACTGAATTTTGTGCACATTTATCATATACTTCCCAGTACTCACTAGTTTTTGTTGTTAATTCTGCTGCATTCTTCGAATCACCTTTTTCTATAAATCCATAAATTTTCATATATTGTTGTCTTAAATTTTCTAAAGATGTTTCAAAATTGTCAATTAAATTTTTATCGGTCATAGAAGAACCTCGAAGTATTTTAATTCTGCCCTCTATACTTTCAAAATCTTTCAAAACTTTATCTATATATTCTTTATTATCAGCTCTAAATACTGCATTTTCAAGGTTTCTTCCAATAGAAACTAAATCCCTACGAATCCAAATAGATTCACTTGTTAACTTATAAGGTCCCTCAAATAAATTATGGCTTAACTTTCCTGATTTTTGTAAATTAGATATTGTATAAATATTTCCAAATGCTGCTATAATTAATAAAGCGAAAAAAGATATACCTAACTTTTTACCAATTTTAAAATTTCTCATATCTATTCCTCCATATACCCTAGGTTTAATATTATTTATGTCATTTCTTATAATTACACAATTTAAAAAAGGAAGATATATACACATCTCCCTTTTTCTTTCGAATTATTGCTATCACAATTTAAATCTAAATCTTTTTTTGAAATAAATTATAATTTAGATAAGGCCGATACAATAATTTCTTCTTTAAAAGGTTTTACAATGAATCCTTTTGCTCCATAAATAATTGCTTCTTTCATCCTAGCCTCTTGTCCTAATGCAGATACCATAACAACGGATGCCGATGGATCAAGTTTCTTAATCACTCTTAATGCTTGTAATCCATCCATCTCTGGCATAGTAATATCCAATGTTACAATATCTGGTTGTAGCTCTTTGTATTTTTCAATTGCCATTAAACCATTTTCTGCTTCGCCAACTATCTCAAATTCATAGTTTGAAAGCATATTTTTAATAGACATACGCATAAATGCTGCATCATCAACTATCAATACTCTTTTCATAACATCTCCTCCATTTTGTTAATTATATTTTTTTCCTATACACAGATGGTTTTACACGTTCAAAATCTGTGGTTAAATTAGATAAACTTTCAGACATTCCGATTATTAAATATCCTCCTGGCTTAAGTGACTCATATAGTCTCTTAGCTAATTTCTGATTTGTAGGATTATCAAAATAAATCATAACATTTCTACAAAAAATAACATGATATTTAGATTTCTCCCAACCTATATTATTATTTAAATTAAAATATTTAAATTCAACTAAGTTTTTAATATTTTCATTAATTACAT
Source organism: Romboutsia sedimentorum (assembly GCF_030131845.1). Lineage (GTDB taxonomy): Bacteria > Bacillota > Clostridia > Peptostreptococcales > Peptostreptococcaceae > Romboutsia_D > Romboutsia_D sedimentorum. Next base: position 735,515 of record NZ_JASKYM010000001.1, read on the forward strand.
AATTTCTATCATTTACTTGTTGGAAAAAATTTTTTGCCCACAATTGCGGCAACTTAGATATTTTATCTTGTGAATAAATTCCTGCCTTTGCTTGCTTTAAAACACTATTAGAAATATCAGATGCTGTTATAGACACTTTTGATTTTGAGTTTTTTCCAAATATTGATGATGCTAGCATAGCAATACAATACGGTTCTTCTCCTGTAGATGACGCTGCAGACCAAATTTTTAACCCTCCAATTGGTGATTTTTTTAAACTCGGTACTAGTACCTCATCTTTTAGAAATTCGTAATGCATATCTTCACGCATAAAATACGTAAAATTTGTCGTTAGCTTTTCTACTAAAACAGACACTTGCTCTCCACTCTTATCTTGCATTAAACTATCTATATAAGTTTTAAAATCAGAAAATCCTAATCGTTTTACCATAAGTACTAGTCTTGTTTCAATAAGCGTTCTTTTGTTTTCAAGATTTATTCCATAATTGTTATACATAAAATTCTTTAATCTTATAAAGTCTTTAGTCGTTAGTTCCATTATTTATATCCTCTACAATTTCTATTAATGAGTCACAGTCTAATATTAGCTGAATTTCATTATTTATTTCACTTATACCATTTATAAAGTTTTGCTTAAATTCATCTTTATTTGAACTTATTTTCATATTTTGACTAGATGAAATATGGATAACTTCATTCACCGCATCAACTATCAATCCAATTTTATCCATATTATTTTCAATTATAATAATACATGTTCTCTCATTATAATCAATTGGGTCCATATCAAATCTCATCCTACCATCCATTACAGGAATAATGGTACTTCTTAAATTGATAACCCCTTTCATATACTTAGGAAGGAATGGAACTTTAGTTATGGGTAACATTTCAATAATTTCTATAATATACTTTGATGATAATGCATATTTTTGATTATTTATAACAAACACCATATACAAATCGTCTATTTTATTTTCGATTATTTCGTCATCTGTATTCACAAACAATACACCTTCCTTTTAAATAATTTTTTCACCTTTTCCAGTACTTTTAATACGCATTTTATTTGTAAGAGTATCAAAGATAATAGTTCTTCCACAAGACCCTAATACATCTTCACATACAATAGAAATATTTAATTTAGCTAAGGTTTGCTTACATGCCTTTACATTTTTTTCTCCAATAGTAAATATACTATTACCGGTATTTTTAAAGTTAAACATATGTGCACCACCCGCTAATTTCGCTCTCATAAACCTAGGGTTTGCACCAACTTTTTTCATTTCTTCATATAATAAAATAATACCCGTATCTGCGTACTTTGCTTTATTTGTTATATTTTTTTCATTAATTGAATCCGAAAGTAAAATATGAACTAACCCAGCTATTTTATTTACTTCATCGTAAAGTACCACTCCACAGCAAGATCCCAATCCAATCGTCATAATTTGATTAGGTGCCTTTACAATGTTAAAATCTGCTATACCTACTGTTACATTTTCCATTAGTTAGTCTCCGAATCAACTATTCCTAAAGATGCTAATAATTTTTTACATGACTCTACTTTTGGAATGAAATAATATTTTCCTTCAACTTCTAAATCTGTTGTGAAAAAATCTGTTTCAATACATAAAATCGAATCAGATACTGGACCGTATAATGAAATAGGTAAATTCATAATTGCCATAACCATGTCCACACTAAAATATGGAATAGATGGATCTATAGTTAAGTTTGTCATATCAGATATGGCAGTCAAATATGTTCCACAAAGTATATTACAAATTTCTCCTATTGAACTTAATTCTTCACAAACTGAATCATAGTCATCTCTATCACATGTTATTTCTTTCTTTGTAAGTTTTGATAATAAATTAAGTGCTGAATCAACTTTCATAATAACCATAATAAAACCTTCCATATCTCCTGAGAGTTGTAAAACAGTCCCTACAACTAATTCTTCTGGAGATTTATAGCTATTAGTTATATCTGAAAATTTAATCATATCACTTTTAGGAAGACCTATATCAACTATTTCATTTAGCATCATAGCTAGTGAATTTGATGCATTACCTGAACCTATATTACTAATTTCACGAAGCACATTCAATTTATCACATTCAAATTTCATATTTACCAACTTTCTATCTAATCTTTAGATTTTAATATTAATTTATAAAACTTCTACATTTTATTTATTTATAATGGAATTCACATCAAATATTAAACTAATAGACCCGTCCTCTAAAATAGAACATCCTGACATACAATTTTGAACTTTTTCAAACTGTGTTAATAATGCAGGTATCGGCTTAATTACAACTTGTTGTTGACCAATAATTCCATCCACTATAATGCACGCATTTCCCATTTCAGACTCAACTAAAATCATGATTCCATCATCAGACTTAGCATTATTTATTCCTAATATATTTGATAATCTACGAATTTCATAACAATTACCTCTAATAATGCTATGTTCTTCTCCATTTGGATTTTCAACAATATCATATACTCCCTGTCTAAATACTTCTTTTATGTTAAGTGATGGAATAATATATATTTCATTTCCTATTTGCACTTTCATACCATCTACAATTGCTAATGTTAATGGAATCCTAAGTACAATCATAGTACCTTTTCCTTTTTCACTATCTATACTAATAGAACCTCTTAGCTTACGTATGTTTGTATGAACAACATCCATACCTACACCTCTACCCGAATACTCAGTTACAGCAGTATTTGTAGAAAACCCAGGTGCTAATATAAAGTTATACGCCTCTTTATCACTTATTTCTTCAATACTTTTACTTGTTATGCCTTTTTCAATTGCTTTTTTGACAATAACTTCTTTATCTAATCCCTTACCATCATCTTTAATTATGATGACAACATCTCCACCAGTGTTTTTTGCCTCTAATGTTACAGTTGCTTTTTCGGGCTTTGAATTTTCCCTACGAACATCTGGCATCTCTATACCATGGTCCATACTATTTCTTATCATATGCATTAAAGGATCTGAAATATTTTCTAAAATGTTCTTATCTACTTCAGTTTGCTCACCAATTAATACTAAATCTACTATTTTACCAGTTTTTTTACTCATATCTCTTACAACTCTTTGCATTTTAGTAAAAGTTGAAGAAATTGGAACCATACGAATTGACATAACTACATCTTGCAGTTCATTTGTTAGTTGATGTAGCCTTCTTGCTTGTTTTTCAAAGTTATCTGAATCAAAATTTTCTAGTTGTGATTGTTTTTCTACCATAGACTCAGTAGTAACAATTTCTCCAACTAAATTCATTAAAGTATCAACTTTATCAATGTTAACAGTTAAATAATTATTTTTGTTATGTGTATGTGGTTGATTGGCTTGCTTATTAGATCCTTTTTTATCTGGTTCATTGTGTATTTCTTTTTTTAGCGCTTCATTAATCTTTTGTATTTCATCTTTTTCTATTTCATTATTTTTAGTTTCTTCTTTTTCAGTTTCTTCTCTCTCTATTTCATTTTTTATATTTTCATAGCTAATATTTATAATGTCTTGAATATCATTTTCGTCTTCTTTTTCATCAACTGAAGCAACAATTCCAAAAATACTTTCTAATTGTGCTTCATCTATAACATCAATAATTTCATAGCTCTTTAAAAGCATAGTTTCTTCAATGCATTTCTCAAGTTCAGATTGTTCTTTCATTGTCTTTGCATACATTATAAAACCATCTTTGATTATTTCATCATCACATTCTACATTTAAGTCCTCAGGTTTAGTTTGCATAATTGAACATAAGCCATCTATCATAGTAAGTACACCAAGTGCTCGAATACCTTCCATTCCACATCCACTTTCAAATATAACTTTTATACAAAGATATCTTTCTCCAGATTTTTGTGTACTTTTAATTTTCTCACAATCATTTGGTAACTTTATTTCTAATAATTTATCATCTTCATTATTCTCATTAACATTTTCATCATCATGTAATAAATTTAAAACTCGATCATGTAACTCATCTATGCTAGCCTCTGGAAGTAATCCATCTTGTACATTTAAAACTTCTTCTTTAAGAAAATCAACAGTAGCTAGTGCAATGTCTACAACTTCTTCCCACTTACTTAGAGAAAGTTCTAGCCCATTACGTATTTCATCAAAAACATCTTCTACACTATGAGTCAGCTTTGTTAAACTGTCATATCCCATCATAGCTGAAGATCCTTTTATGGTATGCATTACACGAAATATTTCTTCAATTGCTTCGCTTCCTAGCTTACCATCACCTGATTGACCTACAAGTAAAATTTCTTCTAATTGTTCTAGTAATTGCATATTTTCTTGCACATAAAATTCTTTTAAAGAATCTATTTCGCTCATATTTTTTCTCCTTTATTAATTAAATACAATTGTTTTAATCTATTTCATGTTTATATCTAATCTTTAAAAATGGAAGCATAGAAGCTTCCATTTTTTTAACCATAAACTCTAATATCTTTCTATTCTATTACTCAAATTCATTCATAGCGAAATAGTTATCCTCATCACTACTAAAATTCATACTTTTATTAGAATTTTGTGAATCTTTTAATTTAAACTTTTCAATAAGTGATTTTAACATCTGTGCTTGTCCGCTTAACTCTTCACTAGCTGCAGCACTCTCTTCTGATGTTGCAGAATTTGTTTGTACTACATCTGAAATTTGCTCTACCCCTAATGTAACTTGGGCAATTGCACTAGCTTCTTCTTCAGATGCCTTAGCTATGTCCTCTACTAGTACGATAGTTTTATACATTGTATCAATTATTTTTTGAAGTGATTCAGCCGTATTATCTACAATTTTAGTTCCATTTCCAACCGCTTTTATTGAATTTTCAATAAGTGTAGCAGTGTTTTTTGCAGCTTCTGCTGATTTAGCAGCAAGATTTCTTACTTCATCTGCAACTACTGCAAATCCTTTACCAGCAGAACCCGCTCTAGCAGCCTCCACAGCAGCGTTTAATGCTAATATATTTGTTTGGAATGCTATATCATCTATTGTCTTTATAATTCTACCAATTTCATTAGAAGTAAATGAAATTTCATCCATAGCTTTAACCATTTCTTTCATTTGATCATTGCCAACTTCAACTTCACGACCTGCGCTCAATGTTAAAACGTTAGCTTCTTTAGCGTTATCTGCAGTTCCTTTAATTTTATCAGATATATCTATAATAGTTGCAGATAGCTCCTCAATTGCACTTGCTTGTTCAGTAGCACCTTGTGCTAGCATTTGTGATCCACTTGATACTTGATCTGATGCAGCCCCAACTTCTTCTGATGCTACGTTTATTTGTGACATTGTTTCACTTAAATCATTAGTAATTCTAGTCATTGATTTCTCTATATGTTCAAATACACCTATGTATTCTACCTCAGGCTGCGCATTAAAATTACCTGATGCAACTTCTCCTAAAACACAAACTGTATCATTTATAATTTCATTAATTCTATCACTCATTTGGCGCATACTGTTTGATAAAACACCTAATTCATCCTTTGATTCATAATTAATATTAATATCAAAATCACCTTCAGCCATTTTATTTGCAGCTATCTCTATTTCCTCAATTGGTTTCTTTAAGTTTCTTGTAATATAAATACATATAGCTACTCCTGATGCTATACTAAATATATTAAGTCCTAAACAAATAATCCATGCTTTTGATACAGTTTCTTTTACAGTCTTTGCAAATGTAACTCCACTAGTTTCTGCATCTGCATAAATAGCGTCTGCATCTGCTACACACTCATTATACGCATTAAAATATGGAGTATTTCTTTCTGTGATTTGTATTGCATAATCATATTTACCTTGTTCTATAAATCCAAAAACTTTTTCACATTCTTGCTTTAGCTTATCTATCGATATTTTAAGATCATCAATTTTTTTTGTGTCTCCACTAAAAGCCTTTTGAATTTCTTCGATTCTTTTATAAATACTGTCAAATTCATTCATAGTCATAGGTTTGTATTCCGTAATATTTTTTTCCATAATTGCATTACCAAGATATCTTCCTACAGCAACTAAATCTCTACGAATCCCCATAGTTTGAGTTGTAGACTGATAAGGTCCCTTAAATAAATTATCATTTAATTCTCCTGATTGTTTCAAATTGTATAGTGCCTTCCCATTTGCAAATGTTGTAAACATAAGCAAAACAACAAAACATATACTTAGCTTTTTACCTATTGTTAGATTTTTCATGTACTTGCCTCCCTATAATTTTTGCTACATCCTCTAATATTATTTCTTTCTATCTAAACTAGCTTTAATGTTTTCCGACAATTTACCTATACTTAAATGTTTATAAATTATGAGTGAATTAATACTATTAGCGTCATTTCGAATAATTTGTCTTATTTTGTTTATACGGATAAATTGATGCATACTTTAGATTTTATATAAAATATTTTATTGCGTTCTAAATTACTTTATAATCATTTAATTTTATGTAAAATACAAAAGGAAGATGCATATACATCTCCCTTTTGTCTTACTGAATACTTGTGTTATTTTTTAATATAATTATCTATTTTTAAAATTATAATTTAGACAAAGCAGATACAATAATCTCCTCTTTAAATGGCTTTACAATAAATCCTTTTGCTCCATAAATAATTGCTTCTTTCATTCTTGCTTCTTGTCCTAATGCTGATACCATCACAACTGATGCTGATGGATCAAGTTTTTTAATTACTCTTAACGCTTGTAATCCATCCATTTCCGGCATAGTAATATCTAGCGTTACAATATCTGGTTGCAATTCTTTATATTTCTCAATTGCCATTAATCCATTTTCTGCCTCTCCAACTATTTCAAATTCATAATTTGAAAGCATATTTTTAATAGACATACGCATAAATGCTGCATCATCAACTATTAATACTCTTTTCATAACATCTCCTCCATTTTTATCAACTATAATATTTTACTATACACGCATTGCTTTAAAATTTCAAAACAATTTTTAAATTTATAAAATATATTCTTGATTTCAATCATTCTATAATATATCTTGGTAGTTTCATATTTTTGATTAAATTTTGAAAAATGAAAACATAAAAGCTCCCATTTTTCAAATTATAAACTTAAATAAATTACTGTTATATTATTCAACTTCATTCATAGCAAAATAATTAACTTCACTACTATTAAAATTCATATGCTTATTAGAATTATTCGAGTTTTTTAATTTAAAATTCTCAATAAGAGACTTTAACATTTGTGCTTGTCCACTTAGCTCTTCACTAGCTGCAGCACTTTCCTCGGATGTTGCTGAATTAGTTTGCACTACATCTGATATTTGATCTACTCCTAATGTAACTTGGGCAATTGCACTAGATTGTTCCTCAGATGCTTTAGCTATTTCATAAACTAATACTATAGTTTTATTAGTTGTATCAATTATTTTCTGAAGTGACTCAGCCGTATTATCTACAATTTTACTTCCATTGCCAACTGCTTTTATTGAATTTTCAATAAGTATAGCAGTATTTTTTGCAGCTTCCGCTGACTTAGCAGCAAGATTTCTTACTTCGTCAGCTACAACAGCAAATCCTTTACCAGCAGAACCCGCTCTAGCAGCTTCTACAGCAGCATTTAATGCTAATATATTTGTTTGGAATGCAATATCATCTATTGTTTTTATAATTCTACCGATCTCACTAGAAGTAAATGAAATTTCATCCATAGCTTTAACCATTTGCTCCATTTGCTCATTACCAGCTTTAACTTCACGACCTGCACTTAATGTTAAAGTATTGGCCTCTTGAGCATTATTTGCAGTATCTTTAATTTTTTGAGATATATCTATAATTGTTGCCGATAGCTCTTGAATTGCACTTGCTTGTTCAGTAGCACCTTGTGCTAACATTTGTGATCCGCTTGAAACTTGATTTGATGCAGCCCCAACTTCTTCTGAAGCTAAATTTATTTGTGACATCGTCTCACTTAAATCATTAGTAATTCTAACCACAGACTTCTCGATATCTTCAAATACCCCTATATATTCCACTTTAGGCTCCACATCAAAATTACCCAATGCAACTTCTCCTAAAACATGAACTGTATCGCTTATAACTTCCTTAGTTTTATTGCTAACTTGGCGTATACTATCTGATAAAACACCTAATTCATCTTTTGATTTATAATCAATATCAATATCAAAGTCACCAACAGCCATTTTATTTGCAGCTACTTCTATTTCTTTAATTGGTTTTGTTAATTTTTTTGTAATATAAAGACATATAACTATTCCAGCTACTATAGTAAACATACTTACCACTGTAGAAACCACCCTTGCTTTTAATACTGTATCTTCCACTTTTTTATTAAATTCAATACCACTAGCTTCTGCATATTTATAAAGAGCTGTTGCATTTTCTTCAGCCTTCATATACGCTTTGTAATATTGACTATCTGGACTTGTTCCTACTTCTTGTGCTTTCTTATAATCCCCTTTCTCTATAAATGCATAAATTTTTTCGTATTCTTGCCTTAACTCAACTATCGAATTTTCAAGATTATTAATTTTCACTTCATCTGTTAAAGGATCCTCTCGAAGTATTTTAATCCTTTCATTAATAATACTGTCAAAGTTTTTCATAGCTAACCCTTTAAAATCTTTAGTACTATTAGGTGTAAAAATTGCATTCATAAGATTTTGATCAGAATAAACTACATCTCTACGAATTCCCATAGACTCACTTGTTCCTTGATAAGGACCCTCAAATAAATTTTTACTTAAATCTCCTGTTTTTTTTAAATTAGATAAAGCATAAAAACTTCCAAATACCGCAAGGGCAATTAAAATAATAAAAGATACTCCTAACTTTTTACCTATTTTCAAATTGTTCATATATATTTCTCCTCCACATTTTAATTTGTTATGATATGTGATATACCATACAATAAATTTTTTTCACTTAAATAATAAATTTAAATAACCAATCTTGTTTTTACTAATGCGAGCTATATTACTTTAATAGATATATTTAAATCATATATCTATTTTTTTCGACATTTTTTATCATATCTTTTTATTAATTAATTAGTATATTTAAAACTTTAAGTTTTCACTGCCATATGCTCTTTACAAGAAAATACTATTACTGAGTCCCTTTAATCTCATTTTAATGTTATTAGTTTAATTTATAATAATTGTTTTTTATAAATTATTTTTATTATCTAAATAATTTGTCTCTTTTTGCTTATACGGCTAGATAACTATATACTTTAGATTTTATATAAAGTATATAGTTGTGTTTTATCTATATAAATAAATAAAAATACCCTATATATGAATTTTTTAATAGTTCATTATATAGGGTATTTTTATGTATTTATATATAATTAAATTTAATTTAATTATATATTATTTACATTGTATTCATTAGATAATTTATCTTGGTATGCTTCTACTAACCTATTTAGCGATTCTTTTATTTCATACTCACTTGGAAGTATAACTATTCTTCTCGCATCTAATATAAATTTAGTTTCTTTTGTTACAATATTACTGCTGGATACTTTTTTATTTACGCTACCTTTCATATCAAGAAGTAGTCTTGAAACCTCACCCTTAGTTATATTTTTTAATATTATACAAGCTTCTTTTTCCGTTAATAAATTATCATAACTCGCTTTTTCTAATTCTTCATTAAACATTTCCATAATTATTTGGGTATTATTTTTTACATATTTATCAGTTAAATATCTACTACTTTTTATAACTATCAATCCAAAAGCTATCATAACTATGCTGTTTAATAAAACAGATATTATACGATTATTTATAATTTCACCATAATTAGTGCAAATTTGTACTATTATAAAACCTAAAAATGCCCCTGCTATACCTAAAGGTAGATCAATATTTTTAATAGATTTTTCTTTTAAGTCTAATCCATCAATATGAATTTCATTATCTATATGATAGTTTTTGACCTTATACAAATTTATATCTACAATAGATCCTGTAGTATATAAATTCTTAGCAAACCTAGTGTATGAAGTTAAATCTACTGTATTGTCCAAATCTAATCCATTTATAAACTCTTCTCCATAAACTTTTATAGCTCTAACCAATGCTTTTACTAGTGATTCATTTTTTGATTCTCCATTCCATACAGATAGTGCATATTCTACACTTCCTGAAATCCCCAGTATATGATCACATTCTACACTTCCATCAATTTCAAAAAAATCTAGACCTTTTATTCTGCCTTCATTAGCTAAGTTTTTAGCTTGAGCATAAGTTAAACTTCCCCTTTTTAATATCTCCTTTGGCTCTATAGCGCTTTGAGTTATTCCTTCCCTTATTCGATCTTCAAAATCACTCGCTGCTTCCTCATATTTATCACAAGGTATTTCTATACTTATAGGAGATCCATCTTCATTTACATATCTTAGCTCACCGTAATTCAAGCAAGCATCTACACATCGTTCTCCTGTGCTATTATATTTACTCCTTAATATTTTCGCCATACATCAATTTACCTCACTTGCTATATAGATGTTTTTAAGATAGTGTTTTTACCAACTCGTCTTCACCTAATATATTTGTTATTCTTACTCCAAAGTTTTGATCTACTATAACAACTTGTCCATATGCTATTTTTTGTCCATTTACAAATAGCTCTACTTCTTGATCTTCAAAAGTATCTAATTCTATCAAAGATCCTTTTGCCAATTCAAAAATTTCTTTTAATGGCATCTTTGCTCGTCCAAGGATTGCACTAACTTTTAATTCTATCTCTAATACTCTATCAATGTTTTCTCTCATCTGCCTACACTTCCTTTTTTATACAATCTGTTATAACAACACCCTTTTTATTCTTTATAAGTCCAAGTTTACACTTAAATGATTTTGAACCTCCTATATGTAAGTCTATATCTCCATTTATTTTAGTATCTAGAGTTAAAACATCTCCTAACTGTAGTTTTAGAAGCTCCTCTACGCTTATTTCTGTTCTTCCTAATCTTGCAACTATCTCAGTATTTGCGCCACAAACATTATTATATATTGCATTTGTAAATTCAAAATCATATTCATTATTTTTGCTTTTAAAAAGTTTTTTAGTTTCTAAGTGCTCTAAGATTGGTTCCATACAACTATAAGGTTCACAAAAACGCATTTTTCCAATTTCTTCATCTCCATTCATCATTTTCATATGCGCAATAAGAACAGATTCACTAACGGGATATTTTTTACTAGCACCTATATTTGTATGTACCCTAGAAACTTCTCTATACTCACAACTCTCAACTATATGTAATTTTGTCAAAAACTGGTCACAACTATGCATAGTTAATTCTCTATCAATTTCAGTAAGTTCTCTTTTATAATTTTCAATTGCACCATCTCCACCTAGCATTAAATCTATAAGAGTAAGTACAACACTTTTATCAAGTTGATATATAAGATCTTTAACTAATGGCTGTATTGCATGCTCAACAATTACTGAATCACTATGAATCATCTCCATAAACTCTTCATAGTTTGTTTGTTCTATTTTTTCTAATTTACAGACAATATCTTGTTTTTTTAACTCATAAGCTACAAACAAATTGATGCCCTTACAAAAATCTTCTGCTATTACAGATAAGAATCTCATGTTATCCATAGAATATCTTTGTGGCTTTTTAAAGTTATACTCTTTTACTTCTTGATTCATAAATTACTGTTACCTTTCTAAATATTATCTCGCTTGAAGATTATTTATCATTGACCACATTTCATCTACGGCTTTAATACCTTTACTATTAAATTGAAATGCCCTTTGTGTCATTATTAAATCCGTCATTTCACTTTCCATACTTATATTAGACATTTCAACATATCCTTGCATTATCTTTGAATCTTTTACAACTTTAACTCCAACTCCATCTCTTGGAGCAAACAAACTATCCCCTATCGATATAAAATCATTATCTCCAGTTGCCTCATACAGCTCTATTTTACCAACATTCTGCTTATCAATAAATACCTGTCCAGATTTATTTATACTTAATTCTCCATTTGATAAATCTGTGTTATTATAGCTTCTACCATTGTTAAATTGAATATCTAATATATTTCCATTATCATCTACTAGCTTTCCACTACTATCTAGATTGAACTCTCCTTTACGTGTATAATTATGACTTCCATCTGGCTTTAATACACGGAAAAAACCATCTCCATCTATAGCCATATTAGTCTTTATACCCGTATTTTTTAAAGAACCTTGCTCAAAATTTCTAGTTGATTGTGATATTTTCACACCCGTACCTGTTATAGCACTATCTGAATTATTAGGATACGAAGGTCTATCTAGTGTCTCTGTATATAAATCCAAAAAACTTGCATCTAACTTTTTATATCCTGTGGTTTGAGCATTGGTCATATTATTAGATATTATATCTATCTTACCTTGACTCGCAGCCATTCCACTTTTACTATTGTGCATTATATTATACATTCTTATTTCCCCTTATCTTACTGTTCCTATTTCATTAGCAATTTTGCTAAGAGTTGAATCAATAGTTTGTATAACCTTTTGATTTGCCTCAAATTCTTTGACAGTTTCCATTAATAAAGCTGTTGTATTTATATAGTCAACATTAGATCCTTCAACATATCCTTGTTTAACATAAAAATTATTAGCTTTAATTGGGTTTTGTCCAGAGTATAAGTTATCACCCACCTTTGTTAAACTATTGTAATCATTAAAGTCAACAATATTAAAACTATACTTACTTACTCCATTTACAACTATATTATTATTTGCTGTAACTGAAATTTTATCATTTCCTATGTTTATGGGTTCATTAGCTCCAGTAGCTTTGTTTATTCCAATTACCTTATGACCCGCATTATTTACAAGATATCCCTGGCTATTAACCTTAAAAGATCCATCTCTTGTAAAAAAATTATTTCCACTTGCATCTTGTACCTGGAAAAACCCCTTTCCATCTAGGGCGAAATCTGAATTGTTTCCAGTAGAAATATGAGTAGCTTGATTGTAGCTCGTTACCGTATCATCAATACTTACTCCAAAGCTTAAAGATCCTAATGTATGGTTTCTGGCTATACCATTTGAATAATCGTCCTTGTTAGATAAGACCACCTCATCAAAACTCTTAGATACTAATGTTTCTTCTTTATATCCATGTGTGTTTATATTAGCTAAATTGTTAGTTATTACACTTTGCCTAGCTTGTAAATTTAACATTGATGATACTGATGAATACATTCCTCTTAGCATAATCTACCTCCTTTAATCTATGTATTTTAGTTTTTTCATACTATTTTTCAAATTAACTATTGCTCTACTATTAAGCTGTGAAACTCGAGATTCAGAAACTCCAAGTATTATTCCTATTTCCTTTAGTGTAAGTTCTTCATAATAATATAATGATAAAACTAATCTATCTTTTTCATTTAACATGTCAAGTGCTTTTGCCATTACATCTATTAATTCTTGTTTTTCTACTATATCACTTGGAGAAATTATATCTTTATCTTTTATTGTATCTATAAGCTTAACTTCACTTTCTTCTTCAAATATTATATTATCAAGAGATGATGTACTTAAATTAAATACCTTCATTTTTATATCATTTACTTCTATTTTTGAAATCCCCATATATTTCGATATCTCATCTATGCTAGGTTCTCTTAAAAATTCATTTTGCAAAATTTCAACACATTTATTATATTCTTTTATTTTATTTACAGATAATCTAGATATAGGTGATTGCTTTCTTATTTCATCAATTATGTAAGATGATATTCTTATAGATGCATATGTTGAGAATTTAACGCCTCTATTAACATCAAATTTATTAGCCGCATCTATCAACCCCATAACTCCATAGCTTACCAAGTCTTCATATTCCATTCCCATCTTACTTGTATAGTATTTGGATGCCATATACTTAACAAGGGGCATATGGCTAATTATAAATTCTTCTTGTTCATATACAGTCAACATTTTCACTCTCCCCTTACTATATATTAACTACACCCTGTGCCTTTATTTGAATATCACTTGGTATTTCATTAAGTGATAATATCGTCACATTTGGGAATACCATCTCAACTAATTTTCTAAATGGAGCTCTTATTTTTGGTGATACTAATAATATCGCCCTATTATTATAGAAATTAATATCTTCAGTTATGCTTTTTATACTATTAAATATTTTATTAGTACTATCTGGATCTACTGCTGGATAGGTTCCATTTATAGATCTTTGTAGGTTATTTCCTATCATATTTTCTAGTTCCATAGATAAAGTTGCTACCGTTATTGAATTCTTTTCATCTACTAATTCAGAACATATACCTCTACTCATTGCCATCCTTACATATTCAGTAAGTAACTCTATATCTTTAGTATTTTTCGAGTGATCTGCTAATGTTTCAAGAATTGTAACTCTATCCTTTATAGCAATTTTTTCCCTTAATAAATTTTGGAACACTTTTTGAACTTCACCTAATGTCATTAAGTCAGGTATTAATTCCTCTACCACTGCACTATATCTTTCTTTGGTTGCATCGATTATAGCCTTAACTTCTTGTCTTCCAACAAGTTCATGTGATTTTGATTTTATTATTTCAAGTAAATGAGTTACTAAAATTGTAGTAGGGTCTACTACTGTAAATCCATGTAATTCAGCTTCTTCTACCTTATCTTTATTTATCCAAAGTGCGTCAAGTCCAAAAGTAGGTTCTTTTGTTTTTATTCCCTCTATATCTGCACTCATTCCCATAGGATTCATGCAAAGCAGCATAGTTGGCATAAGATCATAAGTTACTACTGTTGTACCTTTTATCTTTATACTATATTGATTAGGATTTAATTGTAAATTATCTCTTATTCTTATTGGTTGAACAATAATCCCCATATCTATTGCACACTGTCTTCTAACAGAAACTATTCTTTGTAATAAATCACCTCCGCTACTTTCATCAGCTAAAGGAATAAGTCCATATCCTATTTCAACTTCTATTGGCTCTACATTTATAAGACTTGAAACATCTTCAGCCGTTTCTATATTAGCTGATGATTCCTCTTCTTGTCTTTGATTTATTTCTTCCAATTGTTCCTTAGCATCTTTTTCTCCTTTATTTAGCATATAAGCTATAATAATAGCTGCTACTCCAAGAGTGAAAAATGATAATTTAGGTAACCCTGGTATAAATCCTAATACTATTAAAACTGTACCAGTCATAGCTATAGCCTTTGGAATAGATACTAATTGCTTCCCTAATAAATTACCAAAACTTTCATCACCACCTGCTTTTGTTACTAATATACCTGCTGAAGTAGATATTAATAGTGCTGGTATTTGACTTACTAAACCATCTCCTATTGTAAGACTTATATAAGTTTGCACTGACTCTTGAAAACTCATATCAAGCATTACTATACCTATTATAATTCCTCCAAGTACATTTATAGTTGTTACGATTATTCCTGCTATTGCATCACCCTTAACAAATTTAGAGGCTCCATCCATTGCTCCATAAAAATCTGTTTCTTGTTGAAGATCTCTTCTTCTCTTTCTAGCAGTTTTCTCATCTATCACACCTGCATTTAAATCTGCATCTATACTCATTTGTTTACCTGGCATTGCGTCCAATGTAAACCTTGCTGATACTTCAGATACCCTACTAGAACCATTTGTTATAACAACAAATTGAACTATAATTATAATTAAAAATATAATTACACCTACTACATAATTCCCTCCAACAACAAAGTTACCAAAGGACTGTATTATCTCTCCTGCATATCCTTGACCTAATATAAGTCTGGTTGATGATATATTCAAACCTAATCTAAATAAAGTAGTTACAAGTAGTATGGTTGGAAATATAGTTAATTCTAATATGTTAGTAGATAAAAGAGTTAGTAATAATATGAGTACTGAAAAAGCTATATTAATAGCTAACATTATATCTAATAAAAATGGAGGTAGTGGAATTATTATCATTAATACAATTCCAATAATTCCAAATCCAACTAATACGTCAAACTTTTTCTTCAAATTAATTTCTCCTTCTAAAAGCTCTTTTTACAACTTTTTATATCTATTATTTATTTTATAAACAGCTACTAACACTTCAGCCACTGCTTGATACATTTCTTGCGGGATTTCTTGGTCTATTTCTACTTCTTTGTACATAAGTCTTGCTAATGGCTTATTTTCTATAATTGGTATATCATGTTCTTTTGCTATTTCCCTTATTTTGAAAGCTAATACATCTGCACCCTTTGCAACTATTTTAGGGGTAGTATCCTTTCCTTTTTCATATTTTATAGCAATAGATATATGAGTTGGATTGGTTACAATAACTGTAGATGAAGGTACTGCTTGCATCATCCTTTGAGATGACATTTCCCTTTGCTTTTGTTTTATTTTTCCTTTTATGTGAGGGTCACCCTCCATTTGTTTATATTCTTCTTTAACTTCTTGTTTTGTCATCTTTAAGCCTTTATTGTGTGTATACTTTTGATATACAAAGTCAATAACAGCAATAACAACTACTGCTATGCATATCTTTCCTAATAAGCTTTTTATAAGATCTATTACGGTATATATCAGGTAGGGAAAATAAATATCTCCTATCTTAATTATACCTTCGAAGTTTTTTTTGATAAATGAATATCCTATTATGGAAAGTACACTTATTATTGCTAAACTTTTCAGTAGATTTCCTAAAGCTTTTAAAGAAAACATATTTTTAAATCCACTTATTGGATTCATCTTTGACATCTGTGGTTTTAAACCATCACCTGTAAGTAATACACCTGATTGCATAATATTACCGATAATTCCAAATAGTATTATTACGCCTCCTATAGGCAAAAATATCTTCATAAAAGATATCATCAATTTCATAATTAACATCTGCAACGTATTAATATCTATACTTGACTTAAAATCGCTACTCAAAAAATCTATTATAGAATTCTTAATTTCTAAAATTATATAATCTGACATTGTATAAAGTATTAATAAAATTCCAAGTAATGTTAATGCAGTAGTTACCTCTTTACTTTTTGCTATATTACCTTTTTTCCTAGCATCTCTTTTTTTCTTTCCTGTAGGTTGTTCTGTTTTATCGCCTGTAGACAACATCATACCTAATGGACCTAACATACTACTACTCATACTCAAGGTTCCATCTAATATATCAGGTATATTATTAATCAAGTTATGTACTTCATTTAATACGAATGGAAGTGCTATTATAAAAAATACTACTCCTACTAACACTTTCAGTGGCATTCCAATAATCATTACATTTAATTGAGGAACACTTCTTGATATAAGACCTATTACTAAATCAGTTATGATAAGTGCCAATACTATAGGCACAGCTATTTTAAACCCTATAACGAAGCACTCTACGAAAACATTTATTATATATGTAAAATTATTACTAATAATTGATTCTCCAATTGGAATCAATTTGAAACTTTGTTGTATTCCTTCAATTAATTTGTGATGACCGTTCATACTAAAAAATATTATTATACCCATCCAGTAAATTAGATTTTGTATAAGAGTATTTTGTTCCTTAGTAGTCGGGTCGTATATATTTATCATAGACAAACCTAGTTGCTGGTCAATAAGAGCCCCTGCTATTTTTAGACTATTAAAACATAAACTAGTTATATATCCTAAAACTAGGCCTGTCGTAGTTTCCATTATTGTATAATTAATTAAATCTAATGTGGTGACTATATTTACATCTATATTTATAGTAAAAGTTATTATTGCAGACATAAATAATGAAAAAGCAACTTTAAACATCTTAGGTGTACCCGTTGGAAATATAACATTTATACATCCAAAAAATGTTATTAATCTTATAAAGACAAATATCATACTTATCCTTTTATAACAGCTATCATATTCATAATCTTAGTTGTAAACTTAACTATCTCATTTAACATCCAGCTTCCACCTACGATTAAAGTTATTGCTATTATTATCAACTTTGGTACAAAAGTTAATGTTTGTTCTTGTATCTGTGTTGTTGCTTGAAATATACTTACTAACAATCCCACCACCAAAGATAAAATAAGTATAGGTCCTCCTACTAACATACCTGTAAATAATGCTTCTTTTACTACGCTCATCACCATATTTTCAGTCATAATATGTTCTCCTCATTATTTAAAACTTAAAAGTAAAGATTTAATTAATAAATTCCATCCATCTACCATTATAAAAAGTAAAAGCTTAAAAGGTAGAGAAATCATAACCGGAGAAAGCATGAACATCCCCATAGACATAAGGGTACTTGCTACCACTAAGTCTATCAATAAAAATGGTAAGTATATTAAAAATCCTATTTGAAAAGCTGTCTTCAACTCACTAATAGCAAAAGCTGGAACTAAAATATATAAAGGCATATTTTCTTTTGTTAGCTCTTTTTTATCTATATTTGAGTTTTCTACAAATAGGTTTATATCTTCTTCTCTAGTTTGCTTTAATAAAAATTTCTTTATTGGTATTTCTCCTTCTTTTATTGCTTCTTCAAATTTAATCTCTTTATCTACATAAGGTTTTATTGCATGTTCATTTATATCATTTATGGTTGGCGCCATTATAAACAAAGTTAATGCCATTGCCACCCCAATCAATATCTGATTTGGTATAGATTGTTGTGCTCCTAATGCTGATTTTATAAATGAGAATGTAATAATTATTCTTACAAAACTTGTCATCATAAAGATGGCAGTAGGTAAAAGCATTAAAAAAGTTAACATTATAAAAGTTTTTATTAAAGGAGTAAGTTCTTTATTATTCGATATGAAATTAGTTACTGTCTCCATGTTCATTCTCCCTAAATATAATTTTTTTTAATTGCAACTTATTTAATTCTACCTTTTTTAATTGTAATTTTTTTAATTCTAATTTTTTCAATTGTAGTTCGCTTAATTCTAATTTTTTTAATCCTAATTCATTTTTGCTAAATTTTGATAATTTTCTTTTTCGATTTTCTTTTTTATTATTTTCTATTTCTAATATTTCATATTTATTTAACTCTTTTATCTTTTCTATTTTAGAAGGTGATGAAACTAAAACACAACCTTCATCACCTATTTTTAAAACAAATACTTCTGTATCCTTGTTTAAATTTGTTCTTTCTATTATTTGAGTATATTTATTCATAGTCATATTTGATAAATTTATTTTGCTAAATTTTATAGATACAACTATTAAAACTATAATAAAAGGTACAAATACTATTAAATTGATTATATACTGCAATATGTTATCCATTATATTTCTTATTTTTTCTCCTTTTGTTCTACCATTAAGATATCTACTCTTCTATTGGTAGCTCTATTTTCAGGTGTTGAGTTATCTACTAATGGTTTATATTCACCATAGCCCTTAACTGCAAATCTAGTTGGTTTAAGGCTTTGATTTCCAACAAAATATCTTACAACACTTACTGCCCTTGCTGTTGATAGTTCCCAGTTAGATTGAAATACCTCATTATTCATTGGTATATTATCGGTATTTCCTTCAACTAAGACATCATTATCGGTATCGTTTACTATAGTAGTTATAGTCTCTAAAACTTCTCTACTATTTTCCTTTAATTCTGCCTTTCCAGGATCAAATAATATACTCTCATCTAATTGAAGTACTATTCCTCTATCTTCTTCTCTAATTTTTATTACATCTGTTAGTCCATTACTTTTTATTGTATTATCTAATTTTTTTGATAAATCTTCATAATCAGAATTTCCTGTTTTAAATTTCAAGTCTGTAACATCTTCAACTTCTGCAATATCTGTGTTTCCTGTTAATGAATGTTTAAGAGATTCTGATAATTCTTTTAGCTTTTGACTATCTACAGCTGACATTGAATAAAGCAAAATAAAAAATGTAAGAAGCAAAGTTATAGTATCTGAATACGTTGCAAGCCAACTATCAGGATTTATATCATCTTCTGCTTTTTTTCTTTTTTTTCTACGCTGCATCTCTATCCCCGTCCTTATCCTCAACTACTCTATCATAATACTTAAGCTTTTCTTCTGTATTTAAAAATGTAATTAATTTTTCTTCTATTATTCTTGTGCTATCTCCATTTTGTATGCTTGTAATTCCACATAACATCATTTCTCTATAATCAATTTCTTTTTGGCCCTTGTTTTGTATATTAAATCCTATTGGATTTAATATAATATTAGATAATAATGCTCCATAGAAAGTAGTTATAAGTGCTTTTGACATACCAGATGCTATAACATCTGGTGTCCCCATATCAGCTAGCATTTGTATAAGCCCTATTAAAGTTCCTATCATACCAAATGCAGGGGCATAAGTCCCCCACACTTTAAAAATTCTCGATCCTTTATCATAACTATTTTCCACTTCTAACATTTCTAATTCTAATATTTCATTTATAGTTTCTACATCCATACCATCTATGACTAATTCTAAGCCTCTTCTTAAAAAATCATCTTCTATCTCAGAAACTTCATCTTCTATTGTTAACACGCCATCTTTTCTGACTTTTCTTGATAACTCTTTAAATTGATCTACTAAGTCCATTTTGTATATATTGCTTGATGTAAAACTAAGCTTAATTATTTTAAATAGTTTTTTTAAATCTTCACTTGAAAAAGTTATAAGTACTGCCGCAAAAGAGCCTCCTATTGTTATAGCTATCGATGCTGGGTCAAAGAATATAGAAAGACTTGTATCTCCTTGCATTGATCCGAATAAAATCAACCCTACTGCTAAGATTAATCCTATTGGTGTTAGGATATCTTGTTTTTTCATATTTTCACCCTCTTACTATCTCTTAAGATTTATTATCTCTTGTAACAATTCATCACTAGTTGTTATTACCTTACTTGATGCTTGGAATGCTCTAGTTGTAACTATCATCTCTGTAAATTCTTCTGATAAATCAACGTTTGACATTTCTATAGCACCTTGGTTTATTTGACCAAATACACCATTTGTACTCGCTGCTCCTGAGTTAGCTGATAATCCATAAACATTTCCACCTAACAATTCTAATCCTTCTGGATTTTGGAATGTTGCTATTCCTAAAATTTGTTGCTTAGTTGGGTCTACTGGAGTTCCATCTGCTTTAAGTTCAGGCATTTTTGTTCCATCTTCTAAAAGATATGAAATTTTTCCTTCTTTAGATATATTAAATGAAAGCACCTTCTGTTTAACTCCAGCTGCATTATCCATTTCTTTAGGTATTTCAATAGCTTTACCATCTTTTCCTAAAACCTTATATCCATCAGCTGTTACTAAATTCCCATTCATATCTAAACTAAATGAACCATCTCTTGTATATCCTTTTTGACCTGGGGATACTTCAATAGTGAAAAAACCATCTCCATCTATTGCCAAATCTGTAGGTCTTCCTGTAGGCTGTATAGCGCCTTGTAGCATATTTTTAAATATTCCACTAACTTTAGTACCTATACCTACTTGACCTGGGTTAACTCCACCTATTCCACCACCTGGAGCACTTGCATATATAGTATTTTGATATAGTGCATCTGAAAATCTTGCATTTGTTTTTTTATAAGCTGTAGTTCCAACATTAGCAACATTATTGCCTACAACGTCCATCTTAACTTGATTTGCTTTCATACCACTTATTCCTGCATACATCGATCTTAACATAAATTTTATCTCCCCTATTTTTCTGTATTTGTATTATTATCACTTACCTTTATAAGTGCTGCATATTCAATTGACTTTAGCTCTTTAGTTTCATCTATTCTAACATCCATATATACAATTCCATCTTTCATATGTACCCCTTCAACCACACCTGTTAAAGTTTTTTTATCTGAATCCTCGCTACTGTCACCTTCACTAGATTCTCCATCTGGTTCTTCAATCGGAGCATATGCCTCCACTTTTTTGCCTATTAAAGATGTTGCTGTACTCATGGCTGAATTTACAAGTAATCCATTTGTCATTCCCATTAAGTATTCCATTCCATCATTAAGGTTCATCATCTGCTCTAAACTATTAAATTGAGCTAACTGAGTTACATATTGTGTGGGATCCTGCGGATTAAATGGATCTTGATTACTCATTTGAGCAACTAACATTTTTAAAAATAAATCTTTATCAGTTTCCTTACCTGGCATAATTATCGGAGTTCCATTTTCAGTTTTATCACTTGTTCTAGTACTTTGAGTGTTCGCTTCATTACTAACAGTCTTCAAATTATTCATTTTTGCCCCTCTAAATCAATATATTTATATTTTCATCTAGCCTATCTTTTTCTTTTATTTCTTCTATGTTTTCAATTCCTATATTTCCATACTTGCTTCTTTTCTTTTTATTTTCTTTGTTTTTTTTATCAAATTCTTGATTTAAATTATCAGAAAAAAGCTTTTGATTGTCTGTCTTTACCTCAACTGATACTTCTTTGATTTTTATATTCATGTCACCTAGGTGCTTAGTTATATCTCCTATATTTTTATTTACCATATCAAATGAATCTTCTTTACTTAGTGTTATTAATACTTTAGTTTCTTCATGATTTTTTATAAGTTTTATAGTCATATCACCTAGTTCTCTTGGGCTTATCTTTATTTTTATTTCTTCAATCCCATTTGACTTTATGTATTTTATAGTCTTTACAACATCCTCACCTATAAATTCTTGCCTTATATTACTTATAGGAACTTCTTTTGAAGCACTTTGTTGTGAAATTTGTGAAGTACCTACATTTAAGTTATTATTTGAAAACATAAATTTATTTTCATCATTCCCATCTAAAATACTTTCTAATGTACTTAAATCCTTATCTTTTTTATCTAAGTTTGATGAATTATTTTCTACTATATTAGCTTTATTAGATAAGCTACTAACTTCTAACTGCTTATATCCAAATAATTTATTTACTTCATTATTGATTTTAGACTCTAAGTTTTCAATTTTAGATTCTCCATCTTTTATCATAGAGTTAGAATCATCTTTTACCTCTAAATCAGAAGGATTTTTTATCATATTTTTCTGATTTAATATTTCTTTTAGTTTTATAAGTTCTGACATATCTATATCTTTTGTTTGTATACCTTCTTTTATAAAATCATAAAGTTGATTATTCTCTAAGTTAACATTGCCATTTATAGCTTGATTCGGTTCAGTATCTTCTGCTTTAAGGTTGTTATCATTTAAAATTTGTTTATAATTTTCATTTTCTTTTAATGCTTCTCCTATTTGACTTAATAAATCTAATTCAGTCTCTACATTTTCACTTTGTAAATCTAAAGATTTATTTTCATCCTCAGGTTGTCTAAAGTCTATAATGCTGATATTATTTAATATATTTTGAAGCAACTCAAAATTATTATCTTCTTCTGCAACTCCTATGTTCTCAAAAACGTCATCAAATTCACTTTTATTTGACATACTATCTTTAATATTGTTATTTCCTAGGAAATTATTGATAGATTGTGTTGAAATATTTAAGTTCATATTTACTCACCCTTTTACGATAAACTTGCCCTATTTCTCATATATGCATATAGTGCAAATTCATCATTCGTTATTTGTTCTAACCTTTGTTCTTCTTTTCTTAATTTTTCTAACATATTTTCTTTAAGTGTCTCTAATGATTTCCTTTTAATTTGCTTTTCTACTAAATCAATTTTAGCCTTATCTAATTTAACTTCTTGTATTACAAGTTCTTCGCTTATAGCCTTTATAGAATGATTAAGTGATGACAAATAATTAATTGTTATCTTTTGTGTAACTGTATCTAAAACTTTGCTTATATCTGAGTATTTTTCATAACTCTGCTCTAAACTTTTCAAATTTTCTTCGACTATATTTTTATTATTTTGGGCTTGAGTATATTTCAGCTTACTTTCATCTTCATCTTTTATTTTTATATCTAATAGTTTTTGAAGCTTAAATTTATGCATTCACGTCAATCTCCTTTAGTCAAATATGTCACTTAGCATCTGCTTACTACTTTCAAAAGGTATATTTTCATTTACCCTTTGCTTTAAAAATTCATTAACTTTATCTATATATTTAATAGACATATCTATATTTTTATTTGAACCATCTTCATACGCACCAATATTAATTAAGTCCTCAGCATCCTTATAAGTAGCTAGTATATCTCTTGCAAAAGATGCATTATTTTTATGCTCCTCATCACAAATTTCATTCATAAGTCTACTTACACTATTTAATATATCTATCGCTGGATAGTGATTTTTATGAGCTAAGTGCCTAGATAAAACTATATGACCATCTAGTATACCTCTTACTGTATCTGCTATAGGTTCATTAAAGTCATCTCCGTCAACTAATACAGTATAAAAAGCTGTTATAGATCCTTTGTCTGATAATCCACTTCTTTCCATAAGTTTTGGAAGCATTGCAAAAACTGATGGAGTATATCCCTTTTGAGCTGGTGGTTCTCCTATAGCTAGTCCAACTTCTCTTTGTGCCATAGCAAATCTAGTTACTGAATCCATCATTAAAATAACTTTTTTTCCTTGGTCTCTGAAGTACTCAGCAATTGAAGTAGCAGTCAATGCTCCTTTTAGTCTAACTAATGGTGATTTGTCAGAAGTAGCACAAACTACTACTGACTTTTTCATTCCTTCTTCTCCTAAATCTCTTTCTATAAAATCTAGAACTTCTCTTCCTCTCTCACCAATAAGAGCAATTACATTAACATCAGCTTGTGCTGTTCTTGCTATCATACCTAAAGTAGTACTTTTTCCAACTCCACTACCTGCAAAAATCCCAATTCTTTGACCTTCTCCGCAAGTTAAAAAACCATCAATTGCCCTTATTCCGGTTGGCATAATCTCAGTAATTCGCTTTCTTTTCATAGGGTCTGGTGGTTGATTAGATAAACTATACCTCTCACCTGATAGTATTTTGCTTTCATCTATAGGGTTTCCTATTCCATCTAGTACCTTTCCTAAAAGCTCATCACTGCACCTAACACTCAAAGGAATTCCTCTTGCTATAACTTTACATCCAGCTCCTATACCTGTTAATTCCCCAAGTGGCATCAATATTACATCACCATCTTTAAAACCGACAACTTCACAATCAATAGGACTATTTGATTGATTATATATAGTGCACAACTCTCCAACAAAACACTTTACTCCTTCTACTTCAACGGTAAGACCAATTATTTTTTTAACCTTACCTTCACAAATAGCAGATGGGATATCGTTAACTCGATTTATTAATTTTTCAAAATCTATATTAATCATAATAACTCCTCTTTTAGCTTATCTAGGACACAATCAATTCCAACTATTAATCTACCTTTTAAAGTATCAATTACTGCATTTCCCTGTTCTACAGATTCATCTGCTAAAACAAATACATCACCATTTACTTTGTAGTTTTCTTTAAGCGCCATTATTTGTTTATCTAGACTTTCTTTATATAGAGGATTTACTTTAATAACAAAATTTTCTTTAAGCTCATATTCTTTGATTATATCGTTCACTATGTTGTCCATAGAAGATACATCATTGAACTTTTCTCTTAATACTTGTTCTGCTATGCTTATGCTTAATTTTAAGATTTGTGCTTTATTTTCTTTTATATAAGATACCACATGTTCTTTAGCATCAAATAAAGTATCATTAGCCATTTGAATAATTTCACTACATTCTATATTTGCTTTTTCGATATTATCTTCATAAGCTTCTTTATATCCATCTTCATATCCGTTTTGAACACCTTGGCTATGACCTTGTTCATAAGCTTTCTTTTCTATATCTAAAGCATTGTTTTTACTAGTTTCAGTTATTTTCAAGCCCTCTTCTTCAGCAGATTTAATAATTTCATCATATTTTTCTTCTGCCTCTTTTACCTTTAGTACTATTGCTTCTTCTTTTTTCATAAGCTCTTCTTCTATATTCATAGGTATTTCAATTTCTTCATTTGAATTAACCATATTAATTTTTATAGTTTTTTTACCTTTAAAAATCACATCTTCAGCCTTAATAATTTTAGTATTACTATATAATAAACTCATCATCTGATCCTCTAGTTAATGTTATTTCACCTATATCTTCAAGCCTTCTAATTATATTTACTATAGTCTGTTGAGATTCTTCTACTTGAGATATTTTTATTTTTCCTAATAACTCAATTTCTTCTCTAAGGGCTTGAGATGCTCTTTGTGATTGATTTTTAAAGATAGCATTTGCAACTTCTTTAGAAGATCCTTTAAGTGCAAAAGCAATATCCTTGACATTAACTTCTTTAAGAATTCTTTGAATAGCCATATTATCAAGTCTAACAATATCATCAAATATAAACATATTCGCTTTAATTTCTTCTGCTAGTTCATTATTTCTTTCTTCTATATAACCAATGATACTTTTTTCTGTTTTTCTATCTACACTACTTAATATATCTACTAAGCTATCAACTCCACCTGAACTTTCCATTTCTCTTTGCCCCAGCTTAGATAATTTATGCTCGACAGCTTTATCTATAGCTTTTATGACATTTGGAGATACCGATGAAGTGCTTCCTATTTTTAAAGATACTTCGTGCTTAACTTTAGTAGGTAATTCAGCTAAAATAAGCGCAGCCTTATCTGGTTGAATATGAGAAAGAATTATGGCTATAGTTTGAGAACTTTCGCCCTGTATGCATGATAATATTTGTTCTGGCTCTGCTTTTCTCGCAGTTATAAAAAGCTTTGTATATGCATCATACTTAATTCCTTCTAAAAGCTTATTAGCTCTTTGATTTCCAAGTGCTCCATTAAGTAAAGATTTTGCATAGTCTATACCACCCTCTAATACAAACTCTTTACCTTTATTTAATTCTATAAACTCTTGAAGAATTTCTCTTCTTTCTCTTGCATTTATAGTACTTATATTAGCTATTTCAACACCTATTTTTTGTATTTTTTTATCTGATAAATTTTTTATTATACCGGCTGATACGTCAGTTCCTAGAGTCATTAAAAGCACAGCTGCTTTTCTTGAACCAGTTACTTTTCTTACCTTTGGTATATCACCTAAGTCAAATGCATTTCCTGCTTTAGTAATTTCCTTTTGCAAAATAAACAACCACCTTCTATTCGTTTAACCAACTATTAATTAGTTCTGTAACTTGATCTGGATTTTCAGAAGCGTAAATTTTAACTTCTTCTTCTAAAGTTATATTTTCTTCATCTTCTTCTATATTGTTTAATCTATTATTTTCCATTTCTTCTAACTTTTGATTTATCATGTCTATTTCAGAATTTTCATCAAATTCATCATCTTTATTTTTATTTCTTTTCTTGATAATAAACATAATCATAATCGCTATTGCTATAAGCAATAAAAGCCCTCCTACTACATAAGCTGTTGTTTTCAACATTTTTTCCATTTTTTGACTTTCTGTAAGGCCAGTAGGTTTATCGTTCATACCGAAATTCATACCAACTACAGCAACATCATCGCCTCTATCTTTTTGCATACCTATGGTATTTGATACCATATCTTTTACATCTTTTATAGTTCCTGAATCTAAATCTCCATCAATTGCAACAGATGCTGTAATTTTATTTAGTTCACCTTGAGCTTTTACAGTTTTTGTTTCAACTTTTCCTACTTCATACTCTATCTTTTCCTCTTTAGTTTCATTTGTTCCCTTTTGCCCATTTCCTACGTTGTTCATATTGTTATCTACAGCACCACCAGTTTTACCTTCTTCTGTAGACTTATTATCAGATCTTGATTCATTTTTAATAACTTTGTTCGGATCGACTATTAACTCGGTTTTTTCACTACTATCAAAATTCAAGTCTGCATTTACAGTAGCCTTTACTTTGCCTTTTCCAAATATAGGTTCTAAAAGGCTTACTATAGATTTTTCTAGATCTTTACTAAGTCCTTTTTCTGCATTTCTAGCTATATCAACTGCACTTGAGTTTGTTGAATTAACCTTACCTTTTTCATCAAATAATCCTTCTGATAATAAATTCATATTTTGATCAATTACCTCAATATTTTGCTTTGGTATATTAGGCGTACTTGCCGAAATTAAAGACATTACAGATCTTATTTGGCTAGGCTCTAAATTTGATCCAGGTTTTAAATTGATATAAACAGCTGCTTTTCCTGGTACACTTTCTTTAGCAAATACTGATTCCTCGCCTTGTGTAATATGTACTCTTGCATCTTCTACCTGTGGGAAAGTTTTTATAGTTTTTTCGATTTCACCTTGTACCATTCTTTGTTTTTTTATTTCAAATTCTTCATCAGTCATTCCGAAAGATGATCCTTCATCCATAATTTCAAAGCCCTTTGATCCATTTGATATACTACTAGACAATTCTAGTCTTAGTTTATCAACTTGTTCTTTAGGTACGTATATACTATTTCCTTCTACCTTACTCTCTATTTTTCTACTTTCAAGTTCTGTAGTTATAGCTTTCGCATCATTAGAATCTAATCCTGAAAAAAGTACCTTGTACTTATCATTTTGTACATATATAATCCCAAACACCATAGCCAGTATTATTGCTATTACACCAATTATAATTGCTATTTTTTTCTCTTTTTTAAGTTCCTTAAATTGTTGCTTTTTATCACCTATAAAATCTTTTGCTTTTTGCATAATTTCTTTTACATTCATTTATATACTCCTTGTTAATAAGTTACAGTTGTACCCTATTTACCTCTTGGTAAGCATCAAATAACTTGTTTCTAACCTCTAACATTAATTGCATCGATATTTGCGACTCTTGCATAGATAACATAACATCATGCATCGTTACGTTTTCTCCTTTTATCAGAGATTCTATATTTTCATTGGCATTCACTTGTTTTTCATTAACTTTATTAATAGCATCCTTTATAATATCTGAGAATTCAACCTTCTCTGCTTCATTACCACTTTCACTTACTATTTTTTTGTCTAATGGTATATTTCCTATGCCCTGTGTAAATATATTAGATTTTGATACTATATTTGTTACCGGTTCCATGTATTCACCCCTTTATATTATCTTCCTATTTCTAGCGCTTTAGATATCATACTTTTTTGTGCATTTAAAGTATCAACATTTGATTCATAAGACCTAGATGCAGCTATTAAATCTGACATTTCAACTAACATGTCTACATTTGGATATTCAACATACCCCTGTTTATCTGCATCTGGATGATCTGGTTCATATAATTTTCTCATTGGAGACTTGTCTTTTTCTATTGATATAGTCTTTACTCCCAACATTCCTAACTTTTCATCGTAATTTTCACCAAATGTTGCAACCTTACGTACATATGCTCCACCATCTTGAGTTCTTGTAGTTTTAGCATTTGCTACATTTGATGATATAGTATCCATTCTCATTCTTTCTGCCGAAAGGCCACTTGCACTAATTCTCATACCATTAAAAACACTCATTTACTTACCTCCCTGATATCACACTCTTTGTCATAGCTAACTTTATATTCGTCAAGCTTACTAAAGCATTGTACTCCAGTGTTGTAGCTGCTTGATTAACTTTTTCATTTTCTAGTTCAACATTATTTCCATCTTCTCTCATTTCTGAGCCTAAATCAGTTTTAATTTCTATTTTAGGTTTATTTTCCTTATTATTTAAGGTTTCTTCAAAAGTAACATACTTTCTCTTGTAACCTGGAGTGTTTATATTTGCAACATTATTTGCTATAGCTTTACCTCTTAAATCAGTTGCATCTAATCCCATTTTCATTAAATTATATATTTCCATAATTTCCCCCAATCTTTATTTTCAATAAAAAAACTACCCTAAAAGAGTAGTTCAAATTACTTTCATAATGTTATAAATCATTGCTAATTATTTCTATGCAATCTCAAAACAAAATCATAAGGTATATTGCCCTACAGAATCATATATAAAATTACTTAAACGTTTTATAATTTCTTTTTTGTAAATTTAAAATTCTTTTTAGTTTACTATATACATTATTATACACGTTTTATAACATTATTCTATATTTTTTCCCATTTTCTGACAACATTCGTTCGACTAATTGCGACATTTTCTGACACACCTATGAAATATTTATTTTTATGCATAAAAAAATACCCTTGAAAGAGTAATATTTAATATCAGTAATGATAACAAAAAGTTTATTAACCCTTCGGCAGCTGGCTGGCATAGTCGTTTGACTTTAGCCCCTATAGTTTTGCGTCACTAGGTTTCCCAAGTTTTGCCTATTAAGTTTTTATTATTTTTTCTTATTAATATTATAGCATATCTTCTTATTCAAATGTTGTTGAATTTTATTTTTATTTCATATATTTTCGCTACAAATGTAGAAAAACCTCAAAAATGATTTTAATACCAAGTATAGATAAATTTTTCTTATACTTAGATAGTATTTATGAAGTTATAAAACAAATTCATATTGAAATCTAAAAAAAATTATTTATTTGAATAACCTAGATATAAAATATACTTATTTTATATCTAGGTTATTACTAAAACTCCTATTTTAAAGAAAGTTAATTTATAAAATATAATTTAAATACATCTATTATATATTCGATACTTTCATTTGTTATACCTGGCCAAACCCCAATCCAAAATGTACTATTCATTACTATGTCAGTATTTTTTAATTCCCCTACTACTCTATACTCATAATCATTTGAAATAAATACCGGTTGTTTAATTATATTTCCTGCAAACAATAATCTAGTTCCTATTTTATGTAATTCTAAGAAATTTACTAACTCATCTCTATTATATTTATCACTTTCTTTAACTGTAATAGTAAATCCAAACCAACTTGGATCACTTTTTTCTGTACTCTTTGGCAATATAATATAATTTTCTAAATCACTAAGTCCATTGTATAATTTTCTAAAGTTATCTTTTCTTTTTTCAATAAATATGGGTAATTTTTTAAGTTGAGATACTCCTACAGCAGCTTGCATATCAGAAATTTTCAAATTATACCCTAAGTGCGAGTAAACATATTTATGGTCATATCCTGTAGGTAGCTCTCCATGTTTCTGATTAAATCTATTGCTACATATATTATCTTTTCCTGGAGGACATACACAATCTCTCCCCCAATCTCTTATGGATTTTATAATCCTAAATAGGTTGGCATCATTAGTCATAACAGCGCCTCCTTCACCCATAGTAATATGATGTGCTGGATAAAAACTATATGTGGATATGTGACCAAATGTTCCTGTAAATTCACCATTATACTTTGAACCTAGTGCATCGCAGTTGTCTTCAATAACCCATAAATTATATTTATTTGCTAGTTTCATAACCTTATCAATATTAAAAGGATTACCTAAGGTATGTGCCATAAAGATAGCTTTAGTTTTCTTTGTTATAGCTTTTTCTATGATATCTTCATTGAAATCATAAGTTTCTAGGTCTATGTCAATAAATACTGGCACTAAACCATTTTGTATTATTGGAGAAACCGTAGTTGGAAACCCTGCAGCTACCGTTATTACTTCATCCCCTTTTACAAGCTTCTTATCACCTAGTTTATGTGAAGTTAAGGCTGTAATTGCTACTAAATTCGCTGATGAACCAGAGTTAACTAATGCACAATATTTTATGCCTAAAAAATTTGAAAATTCATATTCAAACTTATCTGCATATCTACCTGCTGTAAGCCACATATCAAGAGATGCATCAATTAAGTTATTTAAGTCTTCTTCATCTAGTACCTTACCTGATACAGGTATGTATGTTTCACCTTTGATAAATTTTTTATCAACATTATTTTCTATATGAAATTGTTTTACTTTTTCTAGTATATCATTTCTATTACTCATCATATTCACTCCGTATTTATTTTAAAATAATCCAGTATCCCGATTCTATAGCTTTGGAATCTATATTTTTTATTTCTTTTTTTAAATCTATGTTATAAGTTTGTGCAGCAATAATGCCATCTTCAACAATATGATTCTTTAGTCTCAATATTATTTGTATTAGATTTGTATATATTTTTAGTCTACTTTATATACAGAGATAGCAACTTAGTAAATTTGATTGCTCCATTATAGTTCAAATGTTCTAAGTCTGAATAATTTTCTCTTATATTTGATATTTCTTGATTATTTTTAAAGTCTAAAATTTCAAATTCATATTTCTTGCTTGTTTGATTTAGTATATTATAAAATCTATATTTCCATTTTAACTCCACTTGCTCCATTTTATCTTCTTTGAGTTTATATCTAGGAATTAACACTAGATATATTTTAATATTTAAGTCTATGTCCAATATTTCTTTTAGAATATTTTCGAATATTTCAATATTTTCTCTTTCAGTCTTAGTATATATGTTCTTTTGAATACTACTATATCCTAATGAATTAATACTATATCGTTTGATTTCTTCTTCATCTAGAACATTATTAATTTCTTCTTTATTAAAATAATATCTTATATCTTTTCTTACTATATACTCTTTTTTAAATATACTATCAAATGTAATTTCTTCTTGTTTAGTTAATTTAGAGGTTATTTTTTCAATTAATTCATTAGAATAGTTTATATTTTTCTTTAAGTTATGAGGATATTTTTCAAATCCATTGTAATATATAAAATCAAATGCATTTTTACTTAACGAAACATCATAATTAAAATATGTATATGTATACATATCTAATATTACATATTTCAAATCAGAAATTTTATGTTTGTATTTATTTTTTATATATTTTAATTGAATCAAGCTATAATATAAATCTTGTGAACCCCTCGAAAAATTATAACAACTTAAATCTAGATATTTTGGTACTATTCCCATACATCCATAAGATAAACCTAACACCATTCCTTCTAACTTTGATTTTTCATTTGCCAATGCTGTATCAATAAGGTTATCATTATTTTTTAGCTTATAAATATATTTTAGAAATTTATATAGAGATATTATTTTATCATTATTAATTCCTAATTTTCTTAAATTTTGTTCTACTTCAACACAATCTACAACTTTATTTATTGCAATTATAATTTTATCAAACTCTAAGTTTAATAATTCATTAGGTTTGTAAAATTTTTTCCCATTATATGATTCTAGATTAGAAAAGCTATCACTATATCCCACTATAGTTACACTATCTTTTAAATATAATTCTACTTGTTGTCTGCATGTACTTAATCCATAGATAATACACTTCATTGTACTCTCTCACTATACAAAATATCTTTTATCAATCTATTCTTAGACATATTATATTTCCTCTATATTTGTATTTATTTTTGGATAACTTAATTCTCTTTTAATTTCATCTTCATAATAATTAAGTTATTTAAATCTTCTTCATTTAATAGCTCACCTGATACTGGTATATATGCTTCACCTTTGATAAATTTTTTATCAACATTATTTTCTTTATGAAATTCTTTTACTTTTTCTAGTATATTATATCCACTCCGTATTTATTTGAAAATAATCCAGTATCCCGATTCTATAGATTTAGAATCTATATTTTTTATTTCATTTTTAAAATCTATATTATAAGTTTTTATAGCAATAATACCATTTTCAACAAGGCACTTCTTTAATTTCAATATAATTTCTATTGGATTTGCATATGTTTCTAATTTACTTTCAAAAACAATATAATTAAATTTTTTGTTACCAAAAACATTTTCTACTATTGAGAAATCATCAGTATATTCTACTACATCAGATGATCCTTTTAAATCTTCAATATAACATTTTTCATCAGTTATATTATAAATTTCTACATCTAAATTATGTACATTTTCTTTAATACTTTCTTTTATTTTTAATGGATTACTACCCATACCACAATTTATACCTAAGACATCTACATGCCCATCATCATTACATAGTAGATGTGTAAATAAATTAAAATCAAAACCAAAACCTGTACCCCATGGATCTATTTTAAAAAATTCAGAAAATTCTTTTCTTCCTTCAGTGTAAAATGTTTCAGAACCTACATTTCCTTCTTTATCCTTATAATTATTAACTTCATCTTTTAATGTAATACTGCCAAAATGATAACAATGTGCATCTTTTGCTAACATCATTTTATATCCTTTTCTTCTTAAAATCATAGATACTTTATCATCGGGGAATGACATAATATTGCTAGTATGGAAATATCCTCCCCACCCAATTCCATTTGATGAAAACCAAATTTTCGAACTCTTTAAATCAATTGGATTACACAGTCTAACGCGTTGTTCCCATCTGTATTTATCACTTTTATTATTTATTCTTGAAAATTCATGCATCTCATCAATGGTATTATAATTTGCAGGTATAGTTTGATTATTGCTTACATTTGGTGTTGTAGGTACTACCCAAGCAGTCTTATCATCTGATTCTATACATTTAATCATATTTACTATAGCATTCTCAGTAACTACAACATCATTACTAACTGTTAAGCAGTATTTCCCTTCAATAGTTCTAATAGCTGCTGTAGGAGACCCTCCATTTTTCAAAATATCAACCTGCTTAGTAGGTGCAATAGATTCAAAATATTTTTTAGTATCGTCTATTGAGCCATGATTTAATAATATCAATTCATAATTAATATTATCTGGTACATATTTCAATATACTCTCTATACATAATTTAGTATATTCTAGATTATTATAACCAACCACTATTACCGAAAGATCATATTTATATTTTCCGTTTATTTCTGATTG
Organism: Romboutsia sedimentorum; assembly: GCF_030131845.1. Lineage (GTDB taxonomy): Bacteria > Bacillota > Clostridia > Peptostreptococcales > Peptostreptococcaceae > Romboutsia_D > Romboutsia_D sedimentorum. The sequence continues at coordinate 770,234 of NZ_JASKYM010000001.1, forward strand.
GTCTATATATTTATTAGAGCATAAAGGAATCAACTCATTTTGATAATAATTGTGTATCTTTTCTTTATCTGGATAAATACTTCCCCAAAAATATAATTGTAAATACATGTCTTCTAATATCGGTATTAACTCAAACTCAATTTTATCTAAAATATTTCTGGATCTTGACTTTGAAAGATTAGCTATTCGATTTAATGAATAATTAGCATTTTCACAAGCTAAATCTACATTAATAGTTATATTTTCAGCTTTTTTTAGATTAACAATATTACTATGTATACTATTTATTGCATTATTCATATCATTTACTATTTCCATAAAATTGCTATAATCTTTCTTTATAGCAATTTCATATAAATGCTGCGACGCTTCTAGCATTGTATTTATAATTTCTAGCATCTGCTTAACTAATATTTGATTTTTTATCATACTCAGCCTCTTCTATTTATTTGCTTGCAATTATTCTAATTACAACTGGATCTTGATTTTTATATACTGCAAATCCCTTATCTTCAACACATAATTCAATTTTATATCCTATTTCTTTCATATATTTTTCTGTTTCATTAATCTCAATAAATCTTCTGTAATGCTTTTCATATATATATTCGTTTTTCCCAATTTTTTCACCTAAACCATAAAAGTCATCTTTTATACTTCTCGCCTCAATAAATATTTTGCCATCGTTTTTTAATGATTTATATGCTTTATTTAATAATTTTTTTTCATCTTCAAGACTTATTGAATGCATACTAAATCTACTGTAAATATAATCATAATTGTTTTCATTAAATAGATTTGTATTTACGAAATCATCAAGTAAAAATGTAATATCAGTATGTTCTTCATTAAGTTTTCTGATTGAACTTTCAGCTTGATCAATACCTGTTACTAATATACCTTTGTTGGCAAAAAATATACTATCTCTACCATTACCACAACCTAATTCAAGTAATTTTTTTTGTGGTTGCAATATATTAATTATATTCATTGCAAATAGAGATGGTTGTTTTGGTGCTTTATTTTTTTTATAGTAATCAATCCAATAATTTTTATCCACTTGTTATCCTCCACATATTACAATTCTTTTCATTTATTCAATTTTAATAGAATATTATTTAGCACATCATTTGGTGAAATCTCACCATTATTGTAAATTAATATATCAGGCATTTTAGGTTCTTCAAAGTCAATATCTATACCCATTACATTTGTTATTTCTTTTTTTAATGCTCTACTATATAGTCCTTTTTGATCTCTTTTTATTAATTCATCTATAGAAACTTTCAAATAAATTTCTTTATAATTTAATATGTTATCTCTATTCCACTTTCTACATTCATCAAACATAGCAATCGTACAACATATTACATCTATTCCTTGTCCCGATATCATTTTACATAATCTAGAATATTTGCTAGCTAATTTTTTTCTTCCATCATAAGAGTAATCATCTGATTCATATAATGCTCTTAATTTATCTCCATCTAATAATATTACATTGTCTTTATTAGATTTAATTGATTCATATAATAATTTACCTATGGTAGTTTTCCCAGCACCTGCTAGTCCAGTAACCCAGTATACCGTTCCTTTCATGACAAATTCCTTTCATACTTATAAGATAGTATCTATTAATAATATTCTATCATCCCTCTATTTAATAAGAAGATTCTATTTTAAATATTTCTCTAGCATATTTAAATCTCTCTTCATTGAAATTAGGTAGTTTATTATTTATTTTTTTCTTTATTTCTTCTATTCTTTGTTTATATTTAATATCATTTATAAAATTTTGATCTTCATTCGGTAAAATATAAAATTCTTCTGTTCCATCATAATGCATAATATATTTTTCTGTTTTAGTGCTAAAACATTTAAACGCTCTTCCTAAGTGTAGCTTTTTCATTCCACTTAATTTTTTTATATGAAACTTCGAATAAGTAAAATCTCTATTTATTTCAACAAATTCTCTTTTTTCAATAGCTTGAAACGGTTTATTTTGTTGAATAAGATTACATATAATTTTTGATGTATCTAGATGACTAACTAGTCGTTCTTCTTTTTTCGGTGAAATGCTATCATCTAAAATAATATATGGTATATTTATTAAATCCTCAATATAAAAATTATCATTTTTATTATTCAGATCATATTCTAAAATATTTCCATGGTCTGATGTAATGATTAAAGATGTCTTTTTGTCTATAAAATCAAAATAATATTTTAGCTGTTCATCTACATATTCTAACACTTCACCACGTTGTTGTTTTTTTATTAAAATTTCATTTTTTGTAAGATTTCTACTAGCATATGGTTCAAAATCTACAGGTCTATCTTTGTGATTTCCCGCTATATACGGAGAGTGCGCTTCCATTATATGTATAATAGAAATATTTTGACTATTCTCATAAGTATCACATACATAGTCCCATAATAATTGTGCAATATTATTGTTGTTACTTTGATTACAAAATTCTTTTGTGAAAAATTGAACTTGATTTCCATAATATTTAAACCTATAATCTAATTCATTTATTTTAGCTAATATACCTTGATTTTGTATAGGAAATTGTTCATTTATTAAATTATCATCTAATAATTTTTTCTCAGTAATCATAGATAATATACTCATTGATGTGTACGGAACATGAGTATATGCTTTATTACAATTAATACCTTTTTTACTTATGTCTTTTATAAATTTCATATTATCAATTTTATAAATATCTTTCCACCTTAATGCATCTATTAATAATATTAATCCATTTTTTTTTTGTTGCTTTTCGATGCTAATTTTTATGTCACTAATCAATCTATTTAATTTTTCACACAAAAGTTTAAATAATTCACTCTGAACATATTCTTTTTCTACATATTCTTCTATATATTTATATGAATTCAAAAAATCTTTAGCATTTAAATATCTATATATTAAATTTGATAAATATTTTTCACTTTTACTTTTTTTATAAATATTTTTTATCTCATAAATAGAAGTATATACTTCTGAATCTCTATTATAGTAAAATGGTTTATTCGTATCATACCCTAGCTTTTGTAATGTTTCATAAATATCAATTACATTTATATTTGAAAATGTCTCATTTACTTCCTGTTTTATTTCTTCAGCATATCCTAGTGTAGATATAAATACTACATCTAAATTATAGTCTTTCATTTTTTCTTTATTTATTAATGGATATCCTAAAAATTTTCCTTCAGGTTTTAAATTATCTACAATACAAACAATATTTTTATCATTTCTATTCACTATTTCAAATAGTTTCATAGTATGATTTCCAGCACCATATATTGCAACTCTAGATTTCTTGTCTATTTTATTCCATATATAATTTATTTCTTCAGCTATATTTACATTTATCTTTCTATCTCTTAAATCTTTTATAATTTCATTTTCATAAAAATTAATTTTAGAATGTGAAATTATATGATTTAATTTATCATTCAAAATACTCATTATATTTACCTTATCCTATTTTTATTATAACCGCATGGCCATTTAAATTTTCAACTACAATTTTATCTTTATCATTTTTGAGTTCATTAATTAATGTAGTTATTCCTGTGCATGTTTTAAATCCATAATCATCAAACACAATAATTCCACCATTTATCATATTTCCCCAAATAAATCTAACGACATCTTTAGCTGATTTATAAACATCAACATCTATATGGCAAAATCTAATCTTTTCATCTATTTCAAACCCAGTTTCATCTGGAAATATTCCTTTTAGAATTTTTATATTTTTTAGTTCTAATTTGTCTACTAATTTCTTTACATATTCTTGTGATGTATCTGAATGTTCTCCTCCTACATATATTTGATCTTTATCCGTAGCTTTTACTACACCTGTAAAAGTATCACATAAATATACATTTTCTTTCAATCCTTCTAACTGAGCTTTTTTTGCTATTAAAGTTCCTGTTCCACCTCTCCAAACACCAATTTCTAAAAATATTCCTTCTTTTAATTTACTTGCCTGCTCAACTAATGTCCAAAGTTCATAACATCTATATATATCCACAAGAGTATTTTTTCTAATTTTATTAAAACAATTTAAAAATTTCATATCTGATAACCATGGTGCATATGTTGAAATTATATCATAATCTTCATATGGGTTATCTTTATTGCTAATTAATTCGCTTCTTAAAATCTTACTGCTTATAAAATCTTCATTTTCTTTATATTCTAAATTTACCAATTCATTTTTTATTTCTTCATATATATCTATAAGATCCGTACAAATAATAATTTTATATTTTTGCTTATCTAAGTTTAATAATTTTTCACCCTTATATATGTGTATATCATCTATATTATTAAGAGCAATACTATTATCTATAAAAAAAGCAATTTCTCCTAATTTATCTTTTTTTATAATATTTGCAACCTCTTTACCTCTTCTACCTGCTCCAAATAAAACTATTTGTTTTGAATCTAAAAACTTTTCAAACATCCTATTAATAATAGCTTCTTTATTCATTAATTAACCCCTCTTACAAATTATTTTCAATATATTACTATGTAAACTTTACTTCTAGTATATTTTTTAATATAACAACGAATACATGTCAATTCTTTCACTATTTTCATTATAATAATCTATTAATTCTTTAATGCTATCTTCTATATTTGTAAACTCAAACGAGCCTATTTCATTTAGCATTCTTTGATTGCTAGATGTATATTCTTTAGCTAACCCATCTTTACAGACATATATTGGTAGCTTATCTACACTATACCCATTAATCATTTCAGCTATAGTTAATAAATCAATGCTTTTACCTGTTGTGACATTATAAACATTGAATTTAGGTTTATTATTTATAAACCATTCAACTATTTTACACAAATCCTCTATTGCCAAATAATCAAAATATACATTCTGTCTTATTGATATAGGTATTCCTTTTATAACTTTACAACATGCATTGGATATAAACTTACTTTTCCAATGCTCATATTTTCCAAATACTCCGAATAATCTTAAATTATATATATTATCACTATTTTCTATTTGCTTAGCTATAATATATTTTGCAAATCCATATTCGTCCTTTGGTATACTATTTCCAAACTCTTCTTCTGAAACATTTTTAATATCATTTTCTTTGTTATACTCTGCACCCGAACCAAAATAGATCATTTTTCCAAATAATTTTTTATTTTTTTCAAAAGAGTAAAATATATTCAAACTATTATACAAAACTTTAGAATTATCTTTATATAGTTTAGTGCATGAATTATCTACCGCTGAATGAATTACTACATCGTAATATTCCTTACTCAAAAAATCTCTTACTTTTTTTTCATCTGTTGCATCTAATTCACTGCTTGTGGGCGATTTAATTATATAATTAAGAGATTCTAGATATTCCTTAATATTTCTACCGATATAACCTGTTCCCCCAATTAATAATATTTTTTTCATAATACTACCTTCCTTTTAAAAACATACTTCATTTATATATGTAGCTATGTTTGTTTGGGTTACCTCTAAATCTACAAAAGATTTTTGTATTCTTTGTTCTATAAACTCAGTGCTTTTCATAGCCTTCATAAACAATTCAGTACTATTTCCATAACCAAAATAGTATGATATATGTCTGTATTTATTATATTCGTCTATAAAACTCAATATTTTATTACAGTCTTCTTCTACATTCACGATATTTTTAATTGCACCTCTAGGAAACCTTTTATTTTGTCTTGTTCCTACATTAATACTTGGTATTCCATATACACAAGCTTCTCTTATCCCAGCGCTAGAATTACCTATTATAAAGTCGCTATTTTTTAATAAAACTAAAAATTCCTCAAAAGGAAACGATTTGAAAATTTTAATATTTTTATTTTTTTCTAATTTTTCTAATTTTTCTAATATAACATTTGAGCCATGATCATTGTTTGGATATATACAAATATATTTTTTTTCTGATTTTGTAATTGCAGTAAACACTTGATTTACATTTGCTTTTGTTTTATCTAATTCTGTAGTTACAGGATGATACATTACTATAGAATAATTTTCATATTCTATATTATATCGTTGTTTTATATCATCAATGTTTGGAAGACTATTAGATAGCATTATATCGATATCTGGAGACCCAATTACTTTTATACTTTCTTTTTTTTCTCCAAGTTGCTCTAATCTAATTCTTGATTCTTGGTTAGACACTAAATGCAGATGTGACATCTTAGTTATTGCATGTCTTAATGAGTCATCTACTGTTCCTGTCAACTCTCCACCTTCAATGTGAATAACTCTAATATTATTTAGTATTCCTACAATAGATGCTGCCAACGCATCTATTCTATCTCCATGAATAACAATAAAATCAGGTTTAACGTCATTTACATATTTAGAAAATTTTATAATTGTATTACCTAAATTAATATCCATTTTTTGAGTTAATTCTATTTCTTTTTCTATAAATATATTTTTAAATTTATCTTTTTCAATTTCATGATATGTAGATCCATACTCTTTAAGTAAGTGCATTCCTGTGACATAAATAAACATTTCAAACTCTTTAGACCTTTCAATAGACTGCATTATTGATTTCATTTTACCGTAGTCTGCTCTAGTTCCAGTTAAAAAAATAATTTTCCTCATAACTTAACCTACCTTATCATATCTTTATTTAGATGAACTCCATCATAAATATCAGAATTGGCAATTTTACCTAACACATCTTCATAAAATTCCGCTCTAATTTCTCCTGTGCCTGGTCTTTTTACCCATATGTTTTCTCTAGTAAATTTTTCTCCTGCCTTTATATCTTTTATAGTTACTACTGTCGAAAAAGCAAAATCTATTGTTACTTGCTCTTCATTCAATGGTAGCTTGTTTCCACCTTTCATCTGTGCTATTTCATCTGCCGCTAGCAATAATTCAGTTAATTTTTTTTCATCCATAGAACAAACTATATCATTTCCCTCTCGACTCATCGTATCAGTAAAATGCCTTTCAACAATACAAGCACCTAATCCCATAGCTGCTATGCAAGCATTATTATTTATCGTATGATCTGACAATCCTATAGGTATGCCTTTAAATGTATTCATCATTTCAACCATAGCACCTAATCTTACTAAATTAGGAGGCGTAGGGTATAAATTAGTTGTATGTAATAAAGCAAATTTAACTTGCCTTTTATCTAATATTTCTACAGCTTTTTTTATAGATTCAATAGAGTTCATACCCGTAGATACAATCATAGGTTTTCCAAAACTTGCAATATGGTCTATTAGTGGATAATTGTTCATTTCACCTGATCCAATTTTATAAGCTGATACTTCAAATTTTTCTAATCTGTTTGCCGCAGCTCTAGAAAATGGTGTACTTATAAACGACATTCCTTTGCTTTCTACATATCTCTTTAATTCTTTTTCTTGACATTCATTTAATGAACACTCTTTCATTACTTCATAAATTGATTTCACAGAATTACCTGGTATAACATTTCTAGCTTGTGGTGACATTTCATCATCTATTATATGTGTTTGGTGTTTTATTAACTTTGCTCCAGCTCTATGCGCAGAATCTACCATTTTCATTGCTACGTCTAAACTTCCACCATGATTTATCCCAATTTCAGGTATAACTAAAGGAACTTCATTAATTCCTACTTTTATATTTTCTATTTTAAAACTATTCATTTTAGTTTCCTTTCTTAAAAAGACATTGAATATATTCATCATTGTTTAAAAACGGCGATAAGTCATCTATAGGAGGTGAGTATATTGTTCCATTTTCTTTTTCTTTACTTTTTACTCTAGGTTCTATAGTTTGATGTTCATCTTGAATTATTTCGCAAATAGCAAATCCTTCAATATTAATTAGGTCATCTAGTCCCTTTTCTACACTTTCATTATTTTCAATCAAAATATATGGTAGTCCATATGCATTCGCTAATTTTGAAAAATCAGGCATACTTATTCCCGAATCATTTGTGCATCCTGATAATCGACCTTCGAAAAAATTATTTTGTGTATTTACTATAGCTTGATACCCACTATTATTAAAAACAATTATTTTTATAGGGAGCTTATTATGTATTATCGTTTGCAATTCTTGTATATTCATTTGTATACTTCCATCTCCAGTAACACAAAAAACTTCTTTTTTCGAGGCTATACATGCCCCTATTGAAGCTGGCAAATCATACCCCATAGTACCACAGTTTACATTTCCAAATAGCCTTTGATTTTCTTTTTCTACTCCCATTTGTAACGTGCAAACACTCGCAGTGCTATTTCCAACTACTACAATACTATCATCTTTTATTTTTTTATTAAATTCATTTATAAAGTAATAAGGATTAACCTGTAAGCTATTTTTAAATTTTGGCTGATATATACTAAATTTTTTCTTTAAATTAGAACAGTAATTTAACCAGTCTTTGTTATTAAAAGCTTCAACATTTGAATCATTAAGTTCTTCAATAATTTCTGAAATATCAGCACATATAGGAACGTCTATCTTCATCGTATTTTTTAATAACTCTTCTTTATCTATGTCTATAACTATTTTTTTAGCATTACTTGCAAATTCTTTAAAATTAAACCCAGTCTGTTTAAAAGACATCCTGCATCCAAACCCAATAACTAAATCTGCATTTTGAATAATAAAGTTCCCACTTCGACCTCCAAAAACTCCAAAATTTCCAAAGTATAGTTCATTTTCATTATTAATTACATCTGCTATGCTAGTTGCCGCTACTACAGGAATATTAAGTTTTTTTATTAGATTTAAAAATTTATTCCTTGACCCTGATGTCCTTATAGAAGACCCTGCTAGAATCACTGGTCTTTCAGCCTTTTTTAGTTCTTCAATAATCAATTCTATCTCTTTGCAATGATTAAATTCTTCATTTTCAACTTTATAACTTTGTAAGTTATCAGTTTCAATAATAGCACTTTGTATATCCAACGGAATATCTAGCCATACTGGACCCTTACGACCTGAATTTGCTATATGTAGAGCTTTTTCCAATTGATATTTTATTTCATTAGCATTTTTAACCATATGCGCATATTTTGTCATAGGTTTTACCGAGTCTACTATTGTATATTCTTGTTCTCCAAATTGTCTTAACTTTAAGCCTGTACTCTCAACTGTAGTATTGTATCTTACTTGACCAGATATTACTACCATTGGAATATTATCTTGGTAAGCGCACAACACTCCCGTCATAGCATTAGTCCCTCCAGGACCTGTCGTCACACAAGTTAGCGCCATTTTATTATTTATACGTGCATAACCCTCTGCAGCCATTGCTGCTGCTTGTTCATGATGATGGTATGTGCAATTTATTTTTTTACTGCTTCCAAAAGCATCATTTAAATACATCGCTCCCCCACCAACTACAGTAAATACATCCTTTATTCCTTTGTTTACTAAAAAATCAACTATATAGTCTGCTACTCTTTGCTTCATAACTAATTCCTTCCTTAAAAGATTTCTCTTGTTTATTTTTTTATTAAGCAAAATAATTTATTATTTGTAAGTTTGAAATTTCATTTATATCATCATTTGAGTAATACGATTTATTCCAATTTATAGTTAAATTAATCGCTTCCTCTATGCCTATTTTAGGTTTCCATCCAAAAGTATTTTTTATTTTTGAACAGTCTAATTTTAAAAAATTACTTTCATGATATCTATTTTGCTCATCTTTGTTTATCCAGTTAGCATTATTCCATGACTTACAAAATAAGTTAACTAATTTTTTTGTTGTAATACATCCGTCATCATTAGGTCCAACATTATAGCTACCTTCAAGTGATTTATCCCCATATTGTTTTTGAGCAATAATCAAATATGCTGATAATGCCTCAAATACATGTTGATATGGTCTAATAGACTCAGGATTTCTAACTATAATCTTCTTTTTATCTATAGTTGATCTAACACAATCAGGTATAATTCTATCCTTTGCAAAATCTCCCCCACCTATGACGTTTCCAGCCCTTACTGTTGATATAGATATATTTTCATCAAAAAAAGATTTTTTATATGAGCTAGTTATTATTTCTGAACAAGATTTTGAGTTTGAATACGGATCAAACCCATTCAGCTCATCACTTTCACGATAAGCCCATTCCCATTCTTTATTGTTATAGACTTTGTCTGTAGTCACGTTTATAACAGATTTTACACTATTGCAAAACCTTATACTTTCTAATAAGTTGACGGTGCCCATTATATTAGTTTCATATGTATAAACTGGGTCATTGTATGATTCTCCTACTAATGGTTGCGCTGCTAAATGAAATACTATCTCCGGTTTATTCTCCATAAATACACTTTTTAATTCATCTAATTTTCTTATATCTAAAATCACAGAATTAATATTATTTTTAATATTTAAAATGTTAAATAAAGATGGATCACTATCTGGTTCTAAAGAAACTCCAACTACTTCAGCACCTGCCATAGATAGTATTTTACAAAGCCAACTTCCTTTAAATCCAGTATGTCCCGTAACCAAAACTCGTTTATTTTTATAAAACTCTAACATAATCACCACACCTTCCATTTCGCATTATCACTTCTCCATAATTGCTCCAATAAAGATTTATCTCTTTGTGTATCCATGCATTGCCAAAAACCTTTATGTTTATATGCATTTAGCATATTTTGCTTTGCTAACATTTCTAATGGTTCTTTTTCTAATATTATTTCATCACCCTTTATATAATCAAATATTTTTGGCTCTAAAACCATATACCCACCATTTATCCAACCGCCATCTTCTCTATGTTTTTCTTTAAAAGAGTTTATTGATTTATTATCATTATCTATATCTAGTATTCCAAATCTACCTTCTGGTTGTATAGCTGTTATTGTCGCAATTTTATTATTTTGATTATGAAATTCTAATAATTCATTTATATTAACATCGCATACACCATCACCATATGTTAGCATAAACGTTTCATTTCCTATATATTTTTGAATTTTTTTTAATCTTCCACCTGTCATAGTATCAAGTCCAGTGTCAACAAGTGTTACTTTCCATGGTTCTGCAATATTCGAATGAACAATCATATCATTATTTTTAGTGAAATCAAAAGTTATATCTGATCTATGTAGATAATAATTTGCAAAGTATTCTTTAATTGCATATCCTTTGTAACCGCAACATATAATAAAATCATTAAATCCATAATAAGAATACGTCTTCATAATATGCCATAATATAGGATTATTTCCAATTTCAATCATAGGCTTAGGTCTTAAGTGTGATTCTTCTGATATTCTCGTTCCATAACCACCTGCAAGTATTACAATTTTCATATTATTTTCTCCTCTTCCTAATTTAATGATTTTTTCAGAGATTTATGTCTATATATACCTACTCTAAAAATATAAGTACTAATTTTCACCACACTATCTTTTGTAATTACACTCTAATCTAGCTATACATTTATAACATTATTTTACTATTTTGTCTAATATTTCTTCTACCTCTTCTTTTAAATTACAATTCAACTTTACAGCCTCTAGGTAAAACTTCTTTGCATTATCAAAATCGTTTAATTTTTCTTTTACATATGCTATATTAAAAATCACATTATCATCATATCTATTGTTTATATATGCCATCTTGAAATCTTTATCAGCTTCCATAAACTTTGATAAACAAGTGTTTATAATTCCGTTCAAATTAAAGGTTTCATTATTATCAAATATTTCTTTATATTCTTTTATCATTTGTATACTTTCATTTATATTTCCTAAGTTAATATTTTCTTCTATAATAGCTTTATATTTACTGTTAAGTATTTTTACTTCTTCACTTTCATTAAGTTCTTTTTTGAATTTTTCTATTAATATTTCTATTCCTTTTTTATGATGATGATTGTCTATAAGCAATATTTTCATTTCTTTTATGTATTTTAATTTATTGAATTCCTTATTTTTTTGTATCATTGTAATTTTAATAATGAATACATCTTCTTCATTTTTAGCAAATATCATTAATTGTTCATCCGTTAAATCCTTATTGCTTGCTTGCCTTAAATAATCATAATTATATGTTATATACATTAAAAATAAATTTTCATATTTTTCATATTTTAAATTTCCATATAACAATAACGATTTTGACAAAGAACTATATATACTTAATTTATTTAAATCTAAAGTATTTGAAGCCTCTAATAAATAATTATATAAATCTAATATACAATCTCTCCTATGGTTAATCAAATAATCGAAATGATTTTGGATATTTACATTGCTCATCCCATTTAATAGATCTGTTAAACTATGATCTTGATTAAGCCCAAAATAAATCAAGTCTGAATAATAAGATTCTTTTTCATTTTTTAAAATTTGATTTAATTCTTCAATTGATAATTTTTCACCGTTTCTTACATTATTTAATACAGCATAATTTCCATCTATCATAGAAAACATTTCATAAATTTTACTTCTATCATCTTCTTTTATAATAGTTATCATTGTTTCTAAATTTAACTTAAAGGTATTTTTTTCAACTATCGAATCTGATATTTTCTTATATATATCTAATATTTTTTCAATATTTCCCAATTTGTATAAACTCATAAATATTTGTAAATATATTTTTTTTATTTGTTCAATCTCCATATTGTCTATTTTTTTTATAATTTCGTTATACATTTTTAATTCATAACACATATTAACAATGTCTATCTCGGCATTTTCTTTAAGTGACAAAGTATCTCCATCACATTCAATATTGTTAGCTTGTGTAGAAACATCATAATTTTCTATCAAAAATATGTATCTTTGATAAGTTTTTATACTATGTTTGTATTTTCCTAAAGTTTTTTGAGTTAATCCTAAATAATAGCATATATCTATATTTTTATTATCTTTCTTCATATAATTAGTACATAATTTTTCACATTTTTCAAATTCAGATAAACAAATGTATAATCTTGCTAAATTTGAGATAATATATATTGGTACATATCCTGATTTACTATAAACAACATATGCTTTATTGATATATTCAAGCGCCTCTTGGTGCTTATCCGATGCAAGATGATTTTTCCCTAATTGAAAATTTACATATGGGTCATTCGGATTTTTTTTTAGTTCTTGAAATAATATTTGTTCATTTCTTTTTAACTTCGTTTGTCTTAACTCTTCATTTACATACATATATCCATAATGTTTAAATAAAGCTATATTATTATATATAGGTTCTCTATAAGTAGGCTGCTCATGTATAGCTCCTTCATATTTAAAGCCTTTATCATTTTTAAATAATCTTAAAATAGATCCCTTGCTATATGCTTTTTCATCTTCCGAATGTATATTTCTTAGTTCTATAGATGCACAATTATATTTTTTATATAAATTTGAATTGAAAAATTCAATCAAATTATTGCAATCTAATAATTCTTCATCTGCATCTAATACTAGTATCCATTCTCCTTTAGCATAACTAATTGATTGATTTCTCATTTGTGCAAAATTGTTGTTCCACTTAGTACAATATATTTTATCGGTATATTTCTTAGCTATGTCTATACTTTTATCACTTGAACCCGTATCCAAGATAATAAGTTCACTATTTATATTCTTCATTAAAGGTTGTAATGAACTTAAAGTTTTATCTAAGTATTTTTCTTCATTTCTAACCATCATTGTAATGCTTAATAACATAAATATACCTTCCTTATAATTAAATTTAAAAATAAAGAGTAAAGCATATGCTTTACCCTTTAGTCTTAAATTCAATAATTATCTTAATAATTGAGTTACAGATTCTGGTTGTTGTTTAGCTTGTCCAACCATAGCTTGAGCTGCTTGATTTAATATGTTTAATTTTGATAAGTTAACCATCTCTTTAGCAACGTCTACGTCTCTTATTCTTGATTCTGCTGCACTTAAGTTTTCACTTGAAGTTGTTAAGTTAGAAGAAGTATATTCTAATCTATTTTGCATAGCTCCTAAATTAGATCTTCCAGTATTTATTGATTCTAAAGCTGTATCTAATGCTGTTACTAATGCTGCAGCTTCAGTTTTACTTCCTACCTTAACAGAAGTACTTAATGCTGTATTTATACTAGCTAAGTTTACAGTTTGTACATCTCTAGTTTCAGCATTAGCTCCTGCTTGTATAGTTATAGTAGATCCTGTGTTTAATATATTTTGCCCATTAAATTTAGTTTCTTGAGCTATTTTGCCCATTTCACTATTTAAAGCACTTAACTCAGTACTTATTTTAGCTCTATCAGTAGTTGTTAGAGTTTCACTACCACCTTGAATTGCTAACTCTCTCATTCTTTGAGCTATGTTTCCAGCTTCTTCTAAAGCACCCTCTTGAGTTTGTACCATAGATATACCATCTTGTACGTTTCTATCAGCTTGTTCCATACCTCTTATTTGAGATCTCATTTTTTCAGATATAGCAAGACCTGCTGCATCATCTCCAGCTTTGTTTATTCTTAATCCTGAAGATAATTTTTGCATAGAATTTCCTGATAAAGCAGTATTCTTTGCCATTTGGTTAGTTGCTATCATAGCGTTCATATTAGTGTTTATTCTCATTTTTTTACTCTCCTTAGTTTTTTAACGACATCCTTGTCTTTTTTATATACAAATACTCGGCCAAGTATTGCTTACAATATATATATCGGCATAGTTTTTAAAACCTTTACACTTTTTCATTGAAAATATTTAATTTTTCTTTATTAAAATTTATATATGAGTTATTAGCACGTTCAGACCTCTTATGCTCTCTAATTTCACACTTAACTCTATCTATATTTTCACTTAATAATTTGTGAATATTCTTGTCTATATCTAATATTCCATCATTCATTAAAATTTTTTTAAACTCACTTGAGTTATCTTCTTTCTCTAATAATATTTGTCTTTCGTCTAAAAGACGCTCTATATTATCTAATTTCCCTTTATTAAGGTCATCAATTATTTTTATAGATATATCTTTATATAGTTTACATTTTTGTATCATAGTTTTCACCTAACCTTACATTTGTGAAAAATAACTCATCTGAGAATTAAGTTTGTTCATACTTGATTCTAAATTTGCAAATTGCTTGTATAATTGTGACTCTCTTTCACTCATTTTTCTTTGAAGCTTCTTTATACCTTCTTCTTGTCTTTTTAATTGTTCTGAGTAAAAGTTATTTACTGCTGAAGCAGTTTTTTCTAATCCAGCTTTTCTAGCAAAAATAGAAGATGAACCGCCTGTATAATCCTTTATAGTACTCTTCATACGTTCTAATACACTTGAATCGTCTTTAGCAAATATTTGATATACTTTATCAGAATTATTCTCTAAAGCCTTTATAAACTTTTTCTCATCTAGAGCTATTTGACCTTTTTTATTATAATCATCATGACTTGTCAATCCCATGTCATTTAGAATTGACATTTTATCTCCAAATATAGATTTTTGCATATCATCCATAAATTTTCTCATTTCAGAATCATTTCTAAGTATGCCTTCTTTTGCTTTCTTTTCCCATCTTTCTATTTCTTCTTCACTCATATCTTCTTTTTGAGCTTCTGTTAGAGGTGGATAATCCACTTTTTTCTTTTCTGTTAAAAGATCATATACCTTGTCCATTATCTTATTATAATCTTCAACAAAAGCTTTCATATTATCTACTACTGGTTGAACTTCTTGCTTTGATGTTAATTTAGTCTCTCCTAATCCTTTTACATTTATATTTATTCCATCTATAGTAAATATATTTTTTTCTTCATTTATAGTTTTTAAAACACTTCCATCTTTATCCTTAATTTCAATTTGTGAATTTTCACCTATAGAACTATTATTATTTACCCCAAACACAAAATCTAAGGCATTAGAAGGCTGATCATAAACAACTGTAGTATTTCCATCAACATCTACGCTAGGTGTTCCTTTTTTTATTTCTATTTTACTTTTTTCACCAGTTTCTTTACATTCTATAGTAAATTTACCTGTAATTTCACTATATGAGGCTTTTACTTCTCCAGAAGTACTGTCATTAATTTTATTAATTAAAGTACCTATTGTATCTGCTGGCTCTTTAATTATTTTATTCCCATTATCATCAAGCTTATCATTTCCTGAATCATCCTTTTCATAGACCGGTTCAGTTCTTATATTAATTTCTTTAGATAAACCTTTCCCATCTTTCCCAAAGCTAATAGCAAACGTTTCATCTAAATTTAAACCCAATTCTTTTAATGTAGACTCATTTGTTAATGTTTTATTACTACTCAATTTAGGTTCTTGTGCCATCTTAATAACATTAAAATCATAGTTCATACTGTTTGCACCAGCATTTCCTGTTGCGGTTATTACATTAGGGTTTGAACTTGTAACAGTTAATGTACTCCATGCGCTACTACTTAATAAGGAATTTTTTGATGACAACGAAAAATATTTCTCTTCAAATCCTTTAGTATCTTTTATAATCTCTCTATAAATCTCTTGTTGCCATTTTGTAGTCTGTTCTTTTTGCTTAGCCTTATCTACTTTACTTTGTTCTCCTTTAAGCATTTCTTTTATCATTGTATCTGTATCCATACCAGTAGCAAGCCCTGGTATTCTTACGCTACTTACGCTAGGCATAATCGTCCCCCCTTATTTACCAGTTTTTATCTTTCTATCAGCTTCATGCCACATGTCCCTGACATCTTCTATTAAAGGAAGTACTTTATCTATTATTTTTACATCCTTTTTTATATTCGCTTTTATAAGTTCATTTTTTATAAATTCATACACTTCATATAAATCTTGCATATAGCTACCTGCATCTTTATCCATAGTTATCATAAGTTCTAAAAATATATCTTGAACTCTAACTAATTCTTTATGCGCTCTTGGCATATTTTTCTCTAATATAGCCAACCTCGCTATCTTTGTATATTTAACAGCTCCATCTACTAACATTAATAATAATTGTTCTTGTGATGCCATGTTTACTGAATTTTGCTTATATGTATTATACGGATTTGATGTATACATTTTTTCTCCCTCGCTCGTTTACTTAAATAACTTTAAAATATCATCTTTATTTGTTATAGCTTTTGAATTTTCATCTTTAACGTTATCATATACTTCTTTTCTAAGTATAATCTTGTCCTTAGGTGCGTCTATTGCTATCTTTATGCTTCCATCTTCGATTTTCGTTATTTTTATTTCTATGTCATCCCCTATTAATAGAGATTCACCTTTTTTCCTAGTAATTACTAACATGTTCGTCACTCCCTGTTAAAGGTTCTTTTATGTTGTATTTATCATCTTGTAATATTAATTGCTTCCCTTTATTATTTTTTATGTTTATTATTATAGGAGCTTTTAAGTTAACTGTACTTTTTTCTAATGTTTTTCCTAATGTTATCAAGTTTAAAATTAATACATCTTTAGGGTTTTCTATCTTTAATTCATTTATTGTTTCGTCTTTTAAATTCACTTCATAGTTTTTATCAACTTCAAAAGGAGATATAGCTATAAATCCTATATTTATATTTTCTTTACAATTTACCATTTTATATTTCGAATTTTCTTCTACATCACTTATTGTAAATATTTTATACTCTTCAAACCCAGGTATTCCTTTGTCAAATACGATTTCCATATTATCCTCCTAATTATCTTAGGTAATCAAGTATTGTTGGTTGTATTAACTTAGTTCCAACCTGAATAGATGCCTGATAAACCATTTCTGCTGATTTTAATTCTATAAATTTATTAACATGATCTACGTCTTGATCTAATGATAATACACCCTTCATATTCAATATATTTTCATCATTAAGTTCTTTCAACTTTTCAGCTGTACTTACCCTTACTCCAAGTGTTGTTCTTGTCTCAACAGAATGATTAAATAATCCATCCATATCCTCTTTTACAGACCCTAGTAATTCTTTTTTACTGTTTTCAACATCTGTCCCATTAGCTATATTATTCATAAGTTTTGATAAATTATTTATTTCACTAATGTAATCTTTACCATCATGTTCAAATATTTCTTTAGCTGAAACATTATAGTCTATGCTTATACCATCTGATATGTCGGCCTTCAAATCCTTTGAATTAGCATTTGCATTTAATTCTAATTTTACTGTTCCGTCTGCATTTTCTATTATCTTAACTGGTGGTTCATCAACACTATCTCCACCAAACATATATCTACCACCATGACTAGCATTTAGTATTTCTCCTAGTTCTTTGATTTTTTCATTCATTTCTGCGTTTATAGCTTTCATTTCATTTTCTGAATATGTACCGTTTCCGACCTTAAGTATAGATTCTTTAATATCACTAAGTGCTCTACCCACTTCTTCTAATGATGAATCTGTATTGTTCATCCACCCTACTGTTTCATCTATATTATAATTATATTTTTCAGTATATTTTATTTCATTATTTAAATTCATTATTTTAATAGCTTTATGCGGATCATCAGATATTCTATTTATTACTTTACCTGTATCAAGCTGCTTATTCATATTATCCATTCTTTGTAAATTTTGTTGTGTATCATACATATGATTTCTTATCATTGAAGAATTTGTTATTCTCATAATTACCTCCTTGGTTATCTTACTAGTCCATTTATTACTACATCTAATAGAGAGTCTATAGTTGATACAACCTTAGCACTTGCATTATATGCATGTTGAAATTGTATTAAGTTAACCATTTCCTCATCTAGTGACACTCCAGACACATTTGATCTTGCGTTGTCTATTTCTTTTAATATTTTACTTTGATTTTTTTCATTTCTTCTTACTTCTTGTGTTTCATTTCCTAGTTTTTGAATTATATTATTATAAAATTTATCTATTGTTGTATCTTCTCCGCCAATAGTAACTTTTTTATCTTTTAGCTTGTACATTTCTTGAGCTACATCTGTTGTTATTTTCAAGTCTGTAGTACCATCTAATATGTCATCCTTTAATTTTAATATTGGATCTCCACTAGCATCATACTCAAACAAATCAATTCCTAATGTGTCATTTACTGACTTTGATATGCCTTCAGCTAATTCCTTTACATCTCCTACATATTCTTTTATTTTATCTATCATATCTAAAGAACCTTTTACTTCTCCAGATATATTTGGTATAGCTTTTAATTCATCTACTGTAACATCTCCACCATTTTCTATTTTATCTTTTAGTAGCGTTTTTACATCCTCATTTTGTATATTCATTTTAAAACTAAGTTCATCTAATATTTTATCCTTTTCATCTAATAAATCATTAGGGCTCTTTCCACTACCTTCAACTATTTTAATATGTTTTTCAAGGTCTCTTAATTGATTAATCATAGAATTAATATCACTGACGTCTTCGCCTATTTTTTTTTCTGCTTGCTCACCTAAGCTTTGTAACTTTTTAGTTATTTGGCTTATACTGTTAGCTAAATATTTACTATTTTGAATTACTATATCTTTTGACCCATTGTCATTTGGATTTTTTGATAATTCATGCCAACTTGTAAAGAAGTTATTTATAGATGCAGATATTCCAGTCTCTGATGGTTCGTTAAATATTGTTTCCATATTTGTATAGTGTTCATATTTAATACCAGTTTCTCCATAGTTATGAGATTCATTTCTATATTGAAAATCAGAAAATGTATTTCTTATTCTTATTATATCAGTTGCCTCTACACCTGTTCCTAATTGTCCAGCCCCCATACTACTGTTATATCCAGGGTAACTATATGCACTTTTTGCACTTTGTTCTACCCTTTGTCTTGAGTACCCAGGTGTATTCATGTTATTTATATTGTGTGAAGTTGTTTGTATTGATAATTGACTTACAGTCATTCCTGATTTTGCTGAGTGTAAACTTCCTAATAATCCCGCCATATATTTCCTCCCTATATTTATTTTCCTACTTGCCCATATGCATTGTATGTTCCTATACCTTTACCAGGCTTTATACAATTTATCATTTTTTTTGTAAAAAACAATCTCTGCTTTATAAGTAGATCATTTGATTCTTTTTGTATTTCTATCATTTTTAAATGATTTTTTATTTCTATATATGCTTGTTTTATATTTTCATCATTGCAATTTTCTATAGTTTCTTTTATGCTACTTTCACTCCCCATTATGCTTCTTCTTTTTATTTCTGTAGTTGCAAGTTCCTTCGCTGTACTATCTAATTCCTGTGCTATTTTATCTATTTTCATAATATCTTTATTTATAATTAGTTCGTGCTGTTCATCTAATAATTCAAGTAATTTTTTCAATATAGTTTTTTCTTGGTATATTACTACCTTTAGTTCTGGGCTCAATTATTTATCTCCCCTCATACTTTCTATTATTTTTTTTGCTAAAGATTTTGAATCAACTTTATATGTTCCATTTTCTATTTTAGTTTTTATTTCATTTATTTTATCTATACTAACATCTTCTTTATTGGTATTTAATTTATTTAATTGCTTTCCTAATTCTGATATTTCAACGCTATCCACTATTTTATTGTTTACAGGTTTTGCTTGTACTTTATTATTTTTATACATATTTTCAATTCCTCTAAAGTTAACTGAAGTTATATTCATTGACATACCTCCTTAATATTAAGCTTAGTGTTTTGTATTATAAATTAGATTTTAGTTCTCTCCATCTATATTTTTTATTTTTGACAATCTTATCGCTAACTTATTATCTAATATTATACTTTCTCCACTTGCTATTATAGTTCCATTTATATTTATATCTAAAGCTTCTTCTAAACTTTTATCTAGCGTTATTACATCACCAATTTTTAAGTTCACTATTTTATCTATAGTTGCTTTTGTTTCCCCCATAGATACGGTTATATCCATTTGTGAATTCATTATATCTGACATAGCATCTACATTTTCTTTTTCGCCTTCCACTAGCTGTTCCAATTGTATTTCATATATTTCATCTACACTTTGTGCCAAGTTCATTTTTATTCCTCCCTACATGTATATATCTATTAAAAGTCCATTTATTTCATCTATCTTAGCTGCAATATCGATATTTTCTTTTTGATCATATATTAATTCTTTTGTTACTTGTTCTAATTTTTCATTAACTGTTTTTACTGTAGTAAAATAGTTTCTATCCCAAAAGCTATCCTTTTTGTTTAATGTATAAACATAATCTACTATTGATTTTAAGTATCCTTTTATAACCTGTTTATACTTTATAACATCAGTATAGTTTTGAGTTGCTACTAATTTTTTTCCTGTTTCTCTTATTTCATTTACATATATATCTAACTCTTCTTTTGTTTTTGATTTGTTAGTTTGATTAAAACTATCACTAAAATCTAATTTATTTTTTGTGTTTTTAGTTTCTATATTTAACCCTGTGCTTAATCCTATGTTTTGTACTTTCATATTTAACCTCTATAATATTATCTTTTTTCTATTTCACTCTTTTATTAATACTACGGCTATATTTTACACTACTTGAGTTATAATTTATGTATTATCATTTTTTATTATTGTTGATAAATTTTCTAAATTCATAGGCTTATAACAGTAATAACCTTGAACTAAATCACAACCCATATTTTTTAGTATTACATATTCAGATTTCTGTTCTACACCTTCGGCTACAACCGATGTATCTGTTGTATGAATCATACTAATTAGACTTTGTATAAACATGGGATTATTACTGAGGTATTCTACTAATGATTTGTCTATTTTTATTTCATCTACATTGTAGTTCTTTATATAGTCAATGGAATTGAACCCTTTCCCAAAATCATCTATAGATACCTTTATACCTGTATCTTTTATTTCTTTTAATATGTCCTGTATTCTATCTATATCTTCCATATTTTCATTTTCTGTTATTTCAAGGTTTAATAGGCTATATTCAAACCCCACTTGTTTCAATATGTTCTCTAGTTTTTCCAAGAATCTTTCATCTTCGAGCTGATAAGGTGATATATTTACAGATAAATCTATTTTTGTATTTAATACTTTATTTATTTGCTTTATATCTTCACAAGCTTTTTTTATAATCCAGGCACCTAGCTTATTTATATATCCACATTTTTCTGTAAATCCAATTAATTTTTCAGGTGTTATATATCCATGTTCTTTATTAAACCATCGTATTAAGGCTTCTACACCTCTTATTTCACCAGTTTTAGCATCAACTTTAGGTTGATAATATAAAGTCATTTCACCATTTTCAATTGCTTTTTCAATAGCAGCTATATTTATATAAGTTTCATACTTCTCATTATATATCACATACCTATTTATACCTTTTCTAATTGCGTCTGACATAGATATTTCTAATTTATTCATACAATCTTCCAAATTAAAATCATCTTCTTTATATATAATTGAGGCAATATTACATGATATACTTATATTTTCTTCGTGCTGTTTTATACTTGAAGATATTAAAAGTACATCCTTTATCATTTGATGTATATAATTAATATCAGTATTTTCTGTATATATAGCAAAATTCATTGGTGATAATCTACCTACAATTAAGTCACTACGCATATTTTCAAATTTTTTAGCCATATACTTTATTACTTCATCACCTTGTTTTACACCATATTGCAAATTCACAAAATTAATTCCCATAATTTTAATTTTTATTAAAGTCCCATTATTCTTTGTACGTAAAGAATAAAAAAAGTAATTTCTATTGTATAAGCCTGTAAATTTATCTCTTTTATTTATTTTAATCTTTAAATTTGATATTAGGAATCTATATTTTTCATTTTTATTTAATAATTTTTCATTGAAATGCATATATATATGTCTCCCCACGTTTTTTTCTATTCCTTATTTCTTAATTTTATTTTATCGTTCTAGTCAATTATTTTGTACGTACACTTATAAGTTTTCTTTAATTTAAATCATTTTATTTTTTGATGAATATATTTTTAATTATATATATATACTTTTATATATAGCGGTGTTTATTAAAGGACTCTTTAAATTATTGGAGAATTATATATTTTAGGTATAATTTTCAATTTTTAAAATTTTAATGATATTTGCTATGATTCGATTTTTTTTAAGGAGATGCTATGCTTAATTTAACTATATGTTGTGATACACCTAATCAAGTAAATACTTTGGATGGTTATTTGATGAAATTTTCTTCCTCTCATGACTTTAACTATAAGCTTTCTAAGTTTAAATCTTTTAATGATTTAACTAATAAGCCCCCTCTAAATATAGACATTTTATTACTCAGTATTAATTTAAATAGTAAACAGGATACCTTTAACATTTATAAAAAGCTTAAATCTTTATACGATGATATTCAAATAATCTTCATACCCGAATTAGTAGATTTTGTTCTTAATGGATTTTATCTGAAAGATTTTAGATGTATTCTAAAGCCTTTAAAATATTCAGCTTTTGAAGATGAACTTTTGGATTGTCTTGATTATTTAATGACTACAGATAACCATATTGAAAAAACACAATTTAATAACAATACACTTCATGTGTTAAACGGATTATCTTCAGCATCAATTTTATTTATAGAGTCTATAGGTAAAAACTGTATTGCTTATACTAGCAATATTTTTGTTGAAATTCCTAATAGCATTGATATATTAGAAAAAAGCCTGTGTTCCTCTACATTTTTCAGATGTCATCATAATTATTTAATTAATATAAAAAAAATAAGTAAGTTAAATACAGATTCCGTTATTATAAATTCTAAAGCAATTCCAGTAGATAAAAAAAAGTTTAATTTATTAAAAACTAAATTATTAGTTATGCTTAAAATAATATAAAAAAGTATTCATTTGAATACTTTTTTATATTATTTTATTAACTGTTTTATGCTTTATAATATTTCATTACTTTCGGAACATAATTTTGTGTTTCTCTTGGCATTTTATATATATGTTCCATAGATTTAACCCCTCTTTTTGCCATTCTAGTTGGGCCACCATTATAAGCCATAAGTGCCATTTCTACATCTCCATTATATTTATCTAGATATTCTTTTATATGTCTTGTTCCACCATCTATGTTTTGCTCTATATTAAGTGGATCTTTAACATTTAAATCCCTACAGTTTTCAGGCATAAGTTGCATTAATCCTTTTGCACCTGCTGATGATACACAATTCGGATTGAAATTTGATTCAACCTTTATTATAGATTTTATTAAATTTTCATCTACTCCATATTTTTTAGAGGCTATGCTAACAGCTTCGTCTATCCTTTTATTGGTGTCAGGATTTTTTGACGTTGACTGTATTTTATTTGAATTTTGAATACTATTTTGCGTCTTTAAACTTAATTCTTCATTATCTTTTTTATTTTCTTGATTTGTAATGTTTATATTTACAGTATTATTTCCATTGTTCTGTGCAATTGCTTTTAATAAGCTTATCATTATCATATCAAAAACACCGCTATCAGATTTACACTCACAATTACTTGTGCTTCCTGCTGATAGTTTAGATGTCATTTCTAATAATTGCATTCTATCAATCATTTTTTCTCACCTCGAATAGTTTATTACTCTAATTATACGGATGGCTATTTTATAACTTTATAAATATAATAATTTCTAAATTAATTTATTTATGCAAATAAAAAATGAACTCTAATTATTAGAGTTCATTTTTTATATTATATCAATTATATTATAAAGCTAATTCAAGATATCCGCTTGGATGGAAGTAGTAGATATTTGCAGTATTTTTATCAACGAAAAATCCTAAGTCTGTATCATAGTCTGGTAAAAATACATATCCACTTAATCCTCTTTGAGCTAATACGTTAAATGTATTTTCATCACCTTGGTATGCATAATTTGCATCTTTTTTGTACATTTGTAATAACTCTTTAGCTTGCTGTTGGCTTAATACATCTATAACTTTAACAGTATTTTGTTCTACTGTTTCTTCTTTTTTATTATTTTCAACAACTGGTGTTTCTTCTTTCTTTATTACTTCATTTTTTATTGTTTCTTCTTTTATTTGTGGTTTTGTAACTTCATCTTTTACTTTTTGTTTTACTACTTCGTTTTTTGTTTCTAATTTTGTTGTCTCATTTTTCACTTCAACTTTTGGTATATTTGGTTTTACTACTTCTTCTTTATTTACTCTATCAACTTTTAACTCATTATTTGGCATTGTTTGTTTATTAGTAGTTTTATCTATATTTTCAACTAATGCTGATTCTGGTTTATCATTTGTACCTTGTGCAAATATTGTGCTTGTAATAGGACTTATAAATAATAATCCTCCACATAATACTGATAATGTTTTTATTGCTCTTTTCATGTTCATCCCATCCTCTACTAGTAATATTTATGTATAATTTCATTTACTTACTTTTATATACTATGTTGCTTAGTTTTGTTTTATCTCTTCTATGATTTAATATTATCATATAGGGGTTATATATAACAGTTACACCAATGTTACTTTAGATTACAAATTCGTAAACTAAGTTACAGCGATGTTACTCTTTTGCTTTAATGTTAAAGTCTTAAATCAATAAATGATTTTTATTTTTTTTAAATTTCATTTCTTTTATTAAGCACTAATCATGTACAAGCATCATTTTATTAACACTTTCATTTAAAATGCAATATTAAGTTAGTATTTTTTGCAAGGTCAGTATATTTGTTTTATACGTTAAAATGCAAGTTTATTTTTCACTCTTGCATTTTGTATTATTTCCATGTTATTATTTAAATATTAAATAACAACATTTTAATTCGAGGTGGGTATATGAAAAAAAAATTAGGACTAACTAGTAAAATCTTTATAGGTATACTTCTAGGGGCGATTTTAGGAATAACATTAAAATGCCTTCCTGACAGTACCTTTAAAAATGCAATCTTATTAGATGGAGCATTAAAAATCATGGGAAGTGGCTTTATAAATGCTATAAAAATGTTAGTAGTACCATTAGTATTCGTTTCATTGGTATGTGGTTCTTCTTCTATGGGCGACGTTAAAAAACTTAGTAGAATAGGAGTTAAAACTTTAGGTTTTTACCTAATAACTACTGCTGTTGCAATAACTTTAGCTCTTATAGTTGGTAAATTAGTAAATCCAGGTGTCGGACTTGATATGTCTAGTTTAATGACCCAAGCACCAACTATAGGTGAAAGTAAGTCATTTGTAGAAATAATCCTTGCAATGATACCATCAAACCCTATTCAATCATTAGCAAGCGGTGATATGCTTCAAATAATTATATTCTCTCTATTGCTTGGTGTATCTATTAGTGTTGTTGGTGAAAAAGCACAACCAATAAAGAATTTATTTGAATCAGCTAATGAAATATGTATGAAGATGGTTAGTATAATAATGCTATTAGCTCCTTATGGTGTCTTTGCTTTAATAACAAATACTTTTGCTACGACTGGCTTTGATGCTATATTCTCATTACTTAAGTACATGTTTTGTGTGTCTTTTGCTTTAGTTTTACAAGCATTCATAGTTTATTCAGGTATGGTTAGATTTTCTACAGGCCTTAAATTAAAACCTTTCTTTAAGAAATTTGCAAGTGTAGCTGCTGTAACATTCTCTACCGCTTCAAGTAACGCTGCTCTTCCTTTAACGATTGAGACTATGGAAGAATTAGGAGTTGATAACTCTGTTGCTTCATTTACACTTCCATTAGGTGCTACTGTTAATATGGATGGTACTGCTATAATGCAAGGCGTTGCTTGTATATTTATATCTCAAGTGTACGGTATTGATTTAAGTATAAATGAATTACTTACAATTATTTTAACAGCTACTTTAGCATCTGTTGGTACTGCTGGTGTTCCAGGGGTTGGTATGATAACTTTATCTATGGTCTTAACTTCTGTTGGACTTCCTATAGAGGGAATTGGTTTAATAATGGGTGTTGATAGACTACTAGATATGGCTAGAACTACTGTTAATGTTATGGGGGATTGTGCTTGTACATTAGTTGTTAGTAACATGGAAGGCGAATTAGATAAATCTATGTATTATGGAGAAACTGCTAAAATAGCTTCTTAGACTTTAATTATATATATAAAAATAAAACATCCAATTGGATGTTTTATTTATTAACTATTCTTTTATAATTTTTATAGGTCATTACAAAATAAACTGTATAAACTAATAATATAGTACCTATTACAAATATATTATTTCCTACCGTATCATAATCTCCAAATATTGCTACAACATTGTTTGCCACTTTTATCCCAAAAATACTATGAACTAAAGCTAAAGATATAGGAAGAATAAAATATAGTAAAACTTGTATAAATATAGATTTATTTATCATAGTAGTACTTACTCCAAGTTTTTTTAATACCTTATATCTACCCAAACTTTCATTAGCTCCTGATAATTGGCTAAGGGCAAGTACTGCTGCACTTGATATTAAAAATACTACCCCTATATAAATTCCTACGTATAAAAATACGCTTGATATTCCCATATTATTTTCAAAAGCCATAGTTCTACTATATGGACTTATCCCTAATTCATCATATTGTTTTGAATCTTTTTCTAAATGTTCAAACTCATTTACTATCTTGTTCTCTATATCTTCTTTATTTCCATTATAGTTCAAACTTACATAATTCCTTATTTCATTAAAATTTTCAACATACTTATCATCAATTACAAATACTACAAAGTTCATACCCATAACTCCTGTTTCTATTGGCATACATTCATAGTTTTTGCAGATTTTAAAATCTTCTTTATCTATTCTTATATTGTCATTTTCTTTTATATATTCTTCAATTGCAGGTTTTAGTTGATTCATATCCGTTAACAAAACAACTTCTTTTTCTTTTATTTGTACTTTTTCTTTTCCCTGCATTTCTCTTAATTTATTATAAGAAGATAATTTCATTATAGGATTATTAAACTTTTCCAAAATTTTCATTTGTTGTTTTAAAAAATTATCATTTGTATCTTTAAACATACTTGAAAATTCAACTTTCGAATCATATAAATTATAGTTTACAAATTCATCACTGTACTTATTTATATCCATACCTAGACCTTTTAAGCTGTCATTCAAATCTTTATCATTTACATCTTTCTCATCATTTACATCCTTTGTAATTGTCATATCATATGGTGTTTGAATTTTTGATGTCTTTTCAATAGCATTTTTTATACTAATTGCTGATGAGGACATACCTATTGCTACAAATAACATTATGCATATAATACTCAAAGATATATAATGAGTATTTATTTTGCTGTTTAACTGTCTAAGTGTAAATGCATTAAGATTTTTCAAATAATAATTTTTACTACTCTGAGTAGCTTTTATCAAAAACCCTGCTAAAGCTCTAAAAAATAGAAAAGTTCCAACGATACCTAAAGCTATAGAAATTTTGAATTTGTTATTTGATATGTTAATTAATTGATTTTCTAATATCAATTTATAAGCAATACTTAGACATATTATTGATATTACAAACAAAAATACAGATAAGATCAAATTATTTGTTTTTAGTTTTTCATTGTTCTTTCCACTGTTTATTAAATCTATCAAATTATATTTAGATAGAACTTTAAAATTTAAAAGCATTACTAGGATAAACGTTATTCCAAAGTAAAGTATACTTTTGAAAGCAGACTCTTTTGAAAATACAAATTTATATTTAGTCATGTTCACTTCAAACATACTAGCTGTTACGCTTGCGAGCCCTTGGGATAAAAATGTACCTATAAATATCCCAACTGCTAAAGATAAAATTCCTATTATTAATGTTTCATAAAATAGCATAAATGATATTTTATTTTTACTAATCCCCAAAGTCATATAAATCCCAAATTCTTTATTTCTCCTTTTTATAATAAAGTTATTTGCATATATAATTAAAAATCCCAAAACAAAAGATACAAAAACAGATACAGCAGATATAGTTTTTGATATTAACTCTACATATGATTTTTTATTTTGTGACAAATCCATCATTATTGTTTGAGATTCTAATGAGTTAAATATATAAAATATACAAACCCCTAACGCCAAAGTTAAAAAATATATACTATAGTCTTTCATACTTCTTTTTACATTTCTATATGATAACTTAAATAACATTCTCAGAGTCACCTCCAAGAAGCGTAACTACTTCTATTATTCTTTTAAAGAATTCTTTTCTATCGTCCTTACCTCTTATAAGTTCATTGAAAATCTTTCCATCTTTTATAAATAATATCCTTTTACAATAACTTGCTGTAAAAGCATCATGCGTTACCATCATTATAGTAGAGTTCATACTTTCATTTAAGCTAACTAAGCTTTCAAGCAACACTCTTGCTGATTTA
This sequence comes from Romboutsia sedimentorum, assembly GCF_030131845.1. GTDB lineage: Bacteria > Bacillota > Clostridia > Peptostreptococcales > Peptostreptococcaceae > Romboutsia_D > Romboutsia_D sedimentorum. Next base: position 799,530 of record NZ_JASKYM010000001.1, read on the forward strand.
GAATCAAGAGATCCAGTTGGTTCATCTGCAAGTATTAAAGATGGCTTAGTTATTATTGCTCTTGCTGATGCTACTCTTTGCTTTTGACCACCTGATATTTCATAAGGAAATTTATTTAATATATCTGATATACCTAAGTTATTTGCTACTACTTTTGCTCTTTGGTCTATTTCATTTCCCTTTACTCCTATTACAGATAGTGCTAATGATATATTTTCATATACTGTTAATGTATCTAATAAATTAAAGTCTTGAAATATAAATCCTAAATGTTCTCTTCTGAATTTTTCTATATTTTTTCTAGATAAAGTTGTTATATCTTTGTCTTCTATTTTAATAGACCCGGTTGTTACTTTATCTATTGTTGATATGCAGTTTAAGATAGTTGTCTTTCCACTTCCACTAGGCCCCATTATTCCAACAAACTCACCTTTTTCAACTTCAAAGGATATATTATTTATTGCCTTTGTTAGATTTTTTTTATTCCCATAATATTTTTCTATATTCTTTACTTTAAGAACTGTATTCATACTCTACCTCCACATTTGTTTTATACTTATATCTTATAGGTTTTAGAGGTTTTAATTAATAACTAAACCTTACACTAAACTTACGATAATGTAAGTTTTAGTTATATGTTTGTCATATTATTTTTTGGAAATTTAATTTTAACTATTGTTTTTTCATTTATTGTAGATTCTATGCTCAATCCTAGATACATTTTATCACTTAATTTTTTAGAAATATAAAGACCCATCCCAGTAGATTTTTTTAATTTCCTACCATTTATACCTGTAAATCCTTTTTGAAAAACCTTTTTTAAATCCTTCTCATCTATCCCAATCCCATTGTCCTCTATAAATAGCTCTATGTCATTTTCATTTTGGTTAGTGTATATCTTAATTTTACTTCTTTTACTTTCTAATTTTTCATTTGTATTTGTTATATACTTTATAGAATTTGATATTATTTGGTTTAATATAAACTCTAACCATTTACTATCACAGTAAATTTTATTTTCAAAATCTACTATTTCTATTGCTATGTTTTTTTCTCTTATTAATTTTTTATTTCTTTTTATTGAGTTGTTTACACATTTTCTTAGATTAATTTCTTTTACAATATAGTCTTTTTCTAATTCATTTCCCTTTGAATAGTATAAAACTTGTTCTATAAAATCCTCGATTTTCTCTATCTCTTCTAACAAACTTAAGGTTTGTTCATTTTTATTGTTTTCTATTATTAGTTTGCTTGATGATATGGGTGTTTTTATTTCATGAACCCACATATCTATATATTCTTGATACTCTTGTTGAGAATGTATATATGTATTTACTTCTTCATTCATACTTTTATCTGTAATGCTTAATACTTCATAAAATATTTTGCCTTCTAAAAAGTCAGGGTTATCTATTAAAACTGATAATAAATATTTTTTATCTATTCCTTTTAAGATATTAACAACTTTATTATAATAACTAGCTTTTTTTATATATTCATGTGCCATTTCTATAGTAGTTAGCACTATCCATAATATTAATATAAAGTTTATAGTTATATTTTCCACTTGGAGTAAACTTAATATATAAATTATAAATACTAAAAATACCAATCTTAAAATTATAGATATCTGTTTATCTTTTATATAATTTTTCAAATTCATAGTTATGGCATTATATAGCCTATCCCCCTTCTTGTTTGTATATAGTCTTTACAATTCACTAGTTCTAATTTTTTTCTAAGTCTATTTATGTTAACAGTTAAGGTATTATCGTCTACAAACAAATCTAAATCCCATAAATAGTCCATTAAGTCTCCCCTTGATACTATTTTGCCTTGATGTTTCATTAAACAATTAAGTATTCTAAATTCATTTTTTGTTAAGTCTAATTCCTTATTATCAAAGCAAATACTATTTTTTGTTAAATCTAGTTCTAATTTTTTATATTTAAGGATTTCTATGGATGATTTGTTATACATTCTTTTTAATATAGAATTTATATGAGCAAGTAATATTTGAGTGTTATATGGCTTTGTTATAAAATCATCAGCACCTAGATTCATGCTCATAAGTTCGTCCATTTCCGTATCTCTACTTGTTACTACTATTATTGGTATATCTGATTTTTTTCTAATTTCTCTACATATATAGTATCCATCATATATAGGTAAATTTATATCTAATAGTAATAAATGCCCTTGTTGACTTAATGTATCTTCTATTATAGTTTCAAAGTCTGACAATACTATTACTTCATAATTATAATTAACTAAAAAATTCCTTAGTTCTTTTCTTATTTTTTCATCGTCTTCAATTATTATAATTTTTTTCAAATTTACTCCCCCTATTATATATCTCTCTTTATTTTACCACAAAAAAGGCATAGGCAATTTTGCCTATACCTTTATATCAAACTATTAAATGCTCATTATAATTTTAATGAAGCACCTTCCCAGTCTTTTATGAAATTTTCTATTCCTTTATCTGTTAAAGGATGCTTAATCATTTGGTTTATAACTTTAAGTGGTACTGTAGCTATGTCTGCACCTATTCTAGCAGCTTGTGCTACATGTATTGGGTTTCTTACACTTGCAACTATTATTTGAGTTTCTATACCATTTACATTAAATATATCTGATATTTCTTCTATTAATTCTAATCCATTTTGTCCTATATCATCAAGTCTTCCTACAAATGGACTTACATAAGTTGCTCCAGCTCTTGCAGCTAAAAGTGCTTGTCCTGAAGAGAATATTAAAGTTACATTAGTTTTTACACCTTTTGCTGATAATATTTTAGTAGCTTTTAATCCTTCAGCTGTCATAGGTAGTTTTATAACTATGTTTTTATGTATTTGTGCTAATTTAGCAGCTTCAGCTACCATACCTTCATGATTTAAACTTATTACTTCTGCACTTATTGGTCCATCTACTATTTCAGTTATTTCTTTAACTACTTCTATAAAATCTCTTCCTTCTTTAGCTATTAAAGATGGATTTGTAGTTACTCCACATATAACACCTAAATCATTTGCTTCTTTTATTTCTTCTATATTTGCTGTGTCTATAAAAAATCTCATTTTATAAATCTCCTCTAGTTTAATTATTTTATGTAATTATAAATTATTTTATTGTCTAACACTGGTTAGTGTTTGCTTATGCTTATTAAATTATTAATAATAAAGTTATATAACTTAGATTATTACTATACCATATTACATAATTATTTTCATGTTAGTTTATTATTTAACTTTTTTATTTGTGTATTTATAACTTTATTCTACATAAAATACAATATTCCTCTATCTCAATGCTATTTATACATAAAAATACATGTATCTTTATACTTTAAAGATACATGTATTTTACTATATGAATTTTATAGTTCCATTTTCTATTGAATCTAGTATTGCTAATGATTCTAGTTTAACGCCTTTATTTTCTAGAAGCGCTCTTCCATCTTGGAATCCTTTTTCTATTACGATTCCAACTCCAACTAAATTTGCATTAGCTTGGTCTACTAAATCTTTAAGTCCAAGTGCAGCTCTTCCGTTAGCTAGAAAATCATCTAAAACTAATATATTTTCACCTTCATTTAAATATTTTTTAGATACCTTAACGCTATATTCTTTAGCTTTAGTAAAAGAATATACCTTAGTTTCATAAACATCTTTATCTAAATTTTTAGACTCTGCTTTTTTGGCAAAAACTACTGGAACATTTCCAAAATGTTGTGATGCAATAGATGCTATAGCTATTCCAGATGCCTCTATTGTAAGTATTTTATCTATTTTTTTATTTTCAAATCTATTTTTAAATTCCTTACCTATTTCATTTAAGAATGCTACATCTAATTGATGATTTAAAAAATTATCTACTTTCAATATATCATTTCCTAAAACACAACCTTCTTTTAATATTTTATCTTGTAATGATTTCATTTATAATACCCTCCATTTTTCATATAAAAAACTCCTGTCTATTTCTAGACAGGAGTTTGTAAGTCAAATTCAAAGTATATATTTAAATAGTGTTACTGTATTCAAACGATACCTTATAAACTCCTGTAGTCAAGCAATTTACGGCAGCTTGGTAGAAACGTTTGATCCATATTATCAAAAATATACAGGTAATTATATTAATTATTTCCTATAAGTATATATTACCCTTATATTTTATTCAACAAATATTTTTTCTATTTAGCAGTATATCCAGCTTTTAATAATATGTCTACTGCAATCTTGCCTTTAGCATCATTTACTAAAACTATAGGTCCCGTGCATCCCATTCCACTTTCTGCATATACTCCATTTTTCCATAATTCTTTAACTGCATCTTCTAAGTCCATTATATCTACTCCAGATATTTGAGTTGTAACAACTTGTTTATCTGGCATTTTAATATCTTCACTAACTTTTGCTTCTTTTTTAGTAACACTTTCAATTATAGTGTCAAACTTAGATTTTTTAGCATTTATAAATTCCTCTTTAGCAATTTCACTAACATTTCCTTTTGCTACATCATACGCATATTTCAAAGCATTTGAAACTACAGGGCTTCCGGAAGCTCTTGATAATATAAGTATTTTTCTATTATAATCCTCACCTACTCCAGGTCCATATCCATATCCAATAGATTCATAGTCTCCTCCACTTGTAAATGAAGAAAATACCTTCATAAATATATTCCCACTTAAAGTATCACAAACCATAACATCTGGTGCTCCTACTAATAAGTCATTACCTCTCATTACACATCCACCATCTGCTCTTACAGACTCTGCAAACTCTAAATCGTACCCATTATCTTTTAACTCATTTAAGCATTTTTCAACTTGTCTAGCTCCGTCAACATTCAAAATCCCAACCTTAGGAGTCTTTATTCCTATACTTTTAGCTGTTGCAATTCCATAGATAGCATTTCTAACCATAGCCTCTATTCTATTAGTTGCACTAGTTCCTGTTGTTGTTGCTAGTATCATTTCTTTTCCTCTACCTGGTGTTATTACTCTACCAACTGTAGATACGCCTATAGGAAAATTATAGTGCATAGTTACACAAGAATCTATATAACCACTCTCCAATAATTCTTCCATTTTTGTGTGCATTTCTTTTTCATCATTAACTTCAATAACCTCAAGGTCAGTTTCTACTTTAGGTCCTATTAAAACTATATCAAATAAGTTAGATTTAGCAAAATGTGCTCCATTCACTAAGTTATCTACTCCATGTTCACTTCCAAGTGTAGTTAAACCTATTTTTATTTTTTTTGTAAATTGCCCACTTTCTATTGCATTAGCAATTTCTAGGAGAGTTTCACCTATTATCTTTTTAGCCATAATATTTTCCTCCTATTCCTCTATCATATCTAGTGCTAATTTTTTAAGAGACTGTGCTATTATTTTCTTTATTTCTTCCTTAGATACTGTGCTAGTCTCTTCACTTGCTCCGTTGTTTCTTTCTATTACAAATGATACCCCATCAAACAAGTTAGTCATTCTTCCTAAGAATAAACTTCCTTTTCCAACTATCATAGCTCTATTTTTATCCCCAGTACTTAAATCATTTATTGCAAACCCTATATATGGAACACCTGATGGTATATGTCCTTGAGTTGGTGCCCATCCTGGCAAGCCTTTATTAGCTACAAATTCTTTTAAATCTTTCTTTTCCATATCTCCACGCTTAACAGCAAGTGCCCCTATCATTTTATAATTAGCTTCTGGTACATCTCCTGCTCCTGCTGGTTTTGTTATATCTGGATTTTGCATTTCAACAGAGAATACATCCACATCTGTTATTTTTAAGTTTGCTCTATCAAGACCTGATGTTATAAGTGCTGTCATAACTGCCTGAGGAGAAGATCCGGTTCCAACATTATGTTTTCCTACTAAATCAGTTCTAATTATTGGATTAACTCCATCATTTTCTGATACAAGTATAGCAAATCCGCCTACTACATCTTCTAAAACTGGAAGGCCCTTTTTAATATGATCCTTTGCATTCATTCCAAGTTTTGCACTAGCACCACCTGCAACTACCACTACATTTTTATATATACCTGATTTTACAAGTGCTGCTGCTTGAATTAATGCATGAGTTGGAGCTGCACAAAATCCTCTAGTATCTGAACCTGTAGCATTATTAAAACCGGCTATCTCTGCTATAGATTTCGCAAAGTTTCCTCCACCTCTTTGATTTATATCTCCACAAGCTTCTTCTGAACACTCTATAACATAGTCTATATCCAGTGCGTTTATTTTACTACTTCTTAATAAATGTACACATGATAACACTCCAGATGCCTTAACTACTAAATTTTCCAGCATAGTGTGTGCATTTAAATTTAAGTCTACATCATGTGCTCTTTTTATATACCCAACAAGTTTCCCTTCATGGTATAACGCTTCTGCTATATGAGTATTTATTAACTCTAAACCGTCTTCTATATTATCACCCTTTAACTTTCCTACAAATGCAGATAATTCAGGGTAGTTATTTTCAATTTTAGTTTTTACTATGCTTACAAACGCTTCACTTAATTTTACTAAGTCAAAAGCATCGCACATTTGCATTAAAGCGAAAAATTCATCTTGAGGCATTATTTCGCCTAGCTTTCCTAATCTAGTTCCTCCTGTTTTTTCATTACACCAAGGCATAGTTAGGTTTTTTAATTCTTCTGGTCTATTACTTCCTATGTATACTTGATTTGGCATGTAATTAACTACATCGTTATAACTTCTTATATGATTACTTATTTCTTTTAAAAAATCCGAATCTGGATTTGTAGCTCTTTCAACATTACAAGTACTCCCATTTTGTACTATCATATCTGGAGTATGTACAAGTATGTAACTTGCACCTTTTAATACTGGATAACTCATAAACGCACCCCCAATAATTTTTTAGATATATCCAACACCATAATCTTAAAGAGGTGCTGGTTCATATACTCATTTTCACAAATAGATGGACCAAAAGCCCATCTATTTGTTTTTTATGTATTTAATTGATGTTGTATAACTTAAGCCATAGATTTAGGCTTTAGTATACTAGTATCTACTTTTTCAAATACTGTTTGATCCTCTACTTCTGTAAGTAAAGCTACTAACGCCTTTTCTACTAACCCCCTTCTTAATGCTTTTTCCTCAGCAGGATCAAGCGCAGGATTTCCAAGTGGATGAGGTATTGCTATAGTTGGAACTATTCTATTTGCACCAACTGTTAATGATATTGGAACTACTGTGCACATGTGAACCACAGGTACTTCAGTAACTCTTTCTATCTCTTTTACCATCGTTGCACCGCAACGAGTACAAGTGCCTCATGTAGAAGTTAATATAATAGCATCTACATTTGCTTCTTTTAATTTATTACCTATTTCATTTGCATATTTCTTTGCATTTGCAACTGACGTTCCATTTCCTGTAGTTGTATAGAATGTTTCGTGTAATTCTCTTATTACACCTTCTCTTACCAAATCTCTTAATACATCAACTGGTAAAACTCTATCTGCATCTAAGTTAGCGTATACTGGATCATATCCACCATGAGCAGTTTCATGCGAATCTTCAGTTAAATCATCAAATCCTACTAATGAGTATTCTCCATACTTAGAAGCTGAAGAAGATTCTATTCTATCAGGATTTCCTTTAGGAACTATTCCTCCTGAAGTAACTACTGCTATTTTTGCATTAGATAAATTTTTAAGTGCAGCGCTTGGTTCTACTCTATCAAACACAGGCATTGGATATTCAGTTACAAATTCCTCACCTTTGATTTTCTTAACCAGCATATCAACCGCTCTTTTAGATCCTTTTTCTTCATGGAAGAAGTTTACTCTAATACCTCTTTCTATGTATCCTTCTTCTTTAGGTGAACCTATTTTTTCACCACTAGCTAATTTTTTTGCAAATTTAACCATCTTAGGAAGTGCTTTTCTCATACCTGCTGCAGAATCTGATGTTTCTACTATATAGACATCCTTTTTAAACATATCTGCACCTGGATTTTCTATGTACATTCCAGTAAGTACAGGTATATTTAAGCTTTCTTGAACTACCTTAGTTATAGCACCTGCTGCAACCCCATATCTACCAGCATTAAAAGATGGACCCGCTATGAAAAATTGAGGATTAAATGATTTTATCATTCCTAGTACTTCAGCACTTGCACTATCTAAATTCTCATTAAAGTAAGTATCCCCACATACTACTGTTCCAACTACTTCCATGTCTTCCCCTAATAATTTATTAAGTTGGACACTTATTGGAGGTAAATTTTCTGCCACATGTGGCTTAGTATCAGCTTTTTCTTCTCCACCTATCCCAGCGAAGAACTGATTTATATAATGAACTACTCTTAGTTTTCCCATATATTTTTCACCCCTTTTTTGTTTAATTAAGCATTAAACTTACAGAATTGTTCTCTAACACTAGTCATTTCTTCTACTATTTCATCAACTTCAAGTACCATTTCCATCATACTTATTTGCTCTTCATAAACAGATGAATCAAATTCAGCTTTCATTTCTTCTTCTACAACATGATATACTCTAAGTCCTAATTCAACTCCAGCAAGTGGTCCGGCGAAAGTTGGATCACCAGCAGTTACTGTCTCAGCTGCAAGTCCAGCAGCTTCGGCTTCAGATGCACCTAATAAAACCACAAGATTGTCTGCTCCGTGTTTTTCACAAGCTTCTTTAACTCTCTTTTGGTTTTCTAAGTCCATAGCCCCTGCAGCCGTTCAGACAAAACATTCTGTTGAAGAAAATATTACTTCTGCTCCCTCTATACCTTTTATACACTCTTCTATCGCAGGTCCTGGTATACCGTCACGGTCACCTATTATAAGGACCTTTTTATTAGCAAGTATGCTCATAGTTATCCCCCTTAATTTATATACACTACTTAACTTATATTATTAATAAGTTACTGTAGATAATTTTCCAAATCCTGTTTCATTAGTAGCCCCAGTTATAACTTGTATTTCAGCTTCTATGCTTCCATCTTCTCTTAAACTTCCAGCAAATCCACCAGCTATAAAATCTACCACTTCTATATGGCCTAATATTTTATCCATCTTAGGAAGTACTATTAATTCATTAGCATTTCCACCTGTTACAACTGCATTAGCTAATACATCTGCATCTGCAAGTGATTGAGAACCTCCATCACGTCCTGCATATTCGTCAGTTACTATAACAGTTTTAACATTTTCACCTTCTATTTTTTTACAGTTCATTATTAAATCTGTATCTGGATTTCCAAATCCTTCTTGAGATACTATAACTGCATCTAATCCTAAATACTTACATAACTTAGCTGTCCAGTTAGAAGATCTTTCTTTATCTGCAAGGTATACGTTTTCATTAGTTATAATTACACCCACAAAATTTATTTCTTTTCCATGTTGTGCATATAAATCCTCTACTACAGAGTTGTTTATATGAACATAAGATGGATTTTTATCACATGCAGAAACACAGTTACCACTTACAATTGCCCCATCCATAAGTTCTGTTGGGTAAAGCATAGTTGGAACTATTTGCTTTGCATCTACTCCATACACATATGTATCGTGAAGTAATCCTTGAGTTTGAAGCATATATACATATCCTACTTTTGGAAGGTTTGGATATTCTGCTATGGACTCTAAAAGTGGCTTAGTTTCATAAGTTTTAACTTCATCAGGAGTTAAATCTCTAGCAGCTTCGCCTAAGTATGCTGCAGCTTTAAATCCTATCATTCTAACAGCTTTTTCATGATTATGTTGCTTTAAACCATCAACTGGTTCAGCTATGACTACTATATTGTTTAGTGTAGAAAATGGACAATAATCAGCACCAGGGCCTGTCATATCAATTATACCTTCTTGGAATCCTACTATTTTACCTGTAGTTACAACTGCACATCCAGAAAGTACATGCGTTTTACCTTCTCCTACTGTATCAACTTTGGAGATTATTCCCGGGAATATTCCACCCCTACCTTCAACCTTAACTCTTGGTTCTATAACGTCTTTTACTGGTGTTATTCTTACGCTTTCACCTGGGCGAACTAAATCTATATCTATAGATTTTATGTGCTCATCTCCACCAATTTCTTCAAGCATTTCTTCTTTATTAATGAATAATACTCCATCTTTTACCTCAGTAACATCAGCAAATTGAATATCTTTTATAAAGATTTTTCCTAACTCAAGACGCATACTGGCACCCCCAATTTTTTAATTATTAAATTTTTAACAATTTCTAACTAGCTTAATCCTCTAACTTTTACTACTTATTAGTATCATTTTATAAATTAAGCTAGTCATGTAAACTATATATAGATTTGAGATTTACCCAAATTTATAACAATATTAAATATACTTTTTAATCATCTGTTCTATGTTAGTTTTTGTAGCATCATCTTTTGTAACTTCATCTATTTTAGCACCATCTTTATATATAGCTATAGTTGGAAGACCTAGCACTTTTTCTTTTATAGCTAATCTTCTAGCTTTCGTAGTATCTAATTTACAAAACTTAAAATTATCATTGTACTCATTAGCTAATTCTTCAACTTCTGGAAGTAATGCTTTGCAAGGTTCGCATCCTTCACTCCAAAAATCTACTACTACTATACCTTCATGCTTTAAAACTTCTTCTTCAAAAGTGTTCTTATCTAAAACTACCATATTATAAATCCCCCTTTAGATTTTAATTAAACTCCCTTTTTGAAAATAATTTTTATGCGTTTGCTTCTGATAAATGACCTAGCTTATTTTCAATATATTTTTCAGCAGTTATTGTAGCTATAGCACCATCATTTGTAGCAGTTACTACTTGTCTTAATGCTTTAACTCTACAATCTCCAGCTGCAAATACGCCTTCTATATTAGTTCTCATTTCCTCATCTGTTATTATGTATCCTCTATTGTCCATATTTATTTTATCTTTAAATAAGCTTGTTTGCGGATCAAGGCCAATAAATACAAATACTCCCATTGTTCCATCTTCTTCATCGGCTTCATATTCTCTTAATTCACCAGTTACATTGTTTTTAAATACAACCTTTTCTAGTATTCCATCACCATGTAACTCTTTTATAGATGTATTGTACATAATTTCTATATCTTTATGGTCTATAGCTTTTTGAGCTATTGATTTAGCACATGTTAATTCTTCACTTATATTAACAATAGTTACTTTTCTAGCAAACTTAGTTAAAAACATACCTTCTTCAACTGCACTATTTCCTCCACCAACTGCAAATACTTCTAAATCCGTGAAAAAATCTCCATCACATGTTGCACAATAAGATACGCCTTTTCCTGTAAGTTCTTTTTCTCCTGGTACCCCTAGCTTTTTCGATGTTGCTCCTGTTGCTATTACAACAGCCTTACATCTATATTCTGATTTTTCTCCCCTTAATACTTTTATTTCTCCATCTATATTTACTTCTACAATATTATCTTTAATCATCTCTGCTCCAAAACTTTTGCATTGTTCAACCATTCTAGCTATTAATTTTGGCCCACTTGCATCTTCTACAGATCCTGGATAATTTGCTACATCATGTGTAGTAACTATCTGTCCACCAGTTTTTCCTTTTTCTAATATAAGAGTCTTAAGCTTTGCCCTAGCTCCATAAAGTCCTGCTGAAAGTCCTGCTGGTCCTGATCCTACTATGATTAAATCATATAAATTTTCCATTATTTTCCCCCTTTATTAAACTTGTCTATATATTAAACTTTATTTGCTAACACTTTAATTTATTCATAGATTTAATATATTAAAATTAATTTTTATACTAAACTATATATTCAATTCTTTGTAGGGTATTATTTAGAATATCAAAATCTATAACTCTAAAGTCATCTATAACTTGATCTGTCCAGTTTGGAGTCTTTTTATTGTTTTGGAATTTAGTTGCAGTTGCTATTGCTTCTTCTATTAATATTAATGAATTGTGGTCTAGATTATGTCCTTTTTTCATGATTACACTTCTATATGGTGTTTCATTAGGCTTTACACTTCCATAAAGAGGATGAGACAAAAGTTCATATCCCTTATGTATAAGGTCTCTGCATTCTTTTAAGATTTCTATGTATGTAATGTCTTTTTGTAGAATTTCTTTGTTAGTAAGTTGTTTTTTAACAATTGGATTATTCGTGATTATTATCATTTATCCCCCTCACTTTCAAAACTTTATATTTTTAGAACTAAAAAACAGAGAAAACAAATTCCTAATTTGTTCTCTCTGTTAATATTATTTTCAGAGGTCCGTCTAGACATAGTATTTTTACCTGAGAATTTCACTTAATTTAATTTAGGTAATTAATTAAATTTGTCCCTTCGGTCGCTTTTATATCAAAAGCTGTCTCCCATGCCCTTCACTCGGATATTTAATTTTGTTATACTTTTTTTCTATGTTATTTAAGTTAAGTATATAATCTTTCTATAGCACTTTCAACAAGTTTTTTTAAGTTTTTTTCATCATTTTTCGAGTTAATATTTCAGCTTTCAAGTTTTTAATAAATTAATCTACTATTTTGTCTTTTTTTAACAATAAATGTATAATTATACAAGTAACTAGGAAGATAAATATTAAGAATACTATCACAAGTAAGTTAGAATATAATACTGAAATTCCAAAAATATTATATGTATCTGTTCATGTTCGTATAGTCATATAGACATAAATAATCTAACTAGTTATATATAGTTAAATTAGAAAGGAGGCATCTAAAATATTTACATATAAAATAAATGCTTAACACTTTTTCAAGTGTTAAGCATTTATTTTATATGTTATTTCTTATTTGAATTGTTTGTTTTAAAATTAATTTTATACGTAAAATCCACTGGATTTTTATCATCTATAGGAGCTGCATAGGATGTAATCATATAATTCTTTCCATCGTGGAATAACTGTCTTAATGTTAATACATCTTGTTGAGTTACATTAAATGGGTCAACATTAATAACTTTATAATTTGTTTTTTTTCCTTTATTTTTTCCAACTTCTTTTTCATTAATAAATGTCACTGTGTAATTTACATATTCACCTGCTAGTTCTTTAAAGGATTTAAAATTATCTATAGAACTCCCGTCATTGGTATATCCAACCTCAGGAATTTCAATATTATCTACATACCAGCCGTCTTGATTGTTACCCCAGTCTGTTAAATAACGGAAAGATACCAGTATTTTTTGACCAGCATATTTGCTCAAATCAAAACTTTCTTTCTTCCATCCTTCATAAGTCCCCGTAAATCCAGGAAGATTTTCTTTTATCTTTGGATATCCGTTATCTACAACGTCACTACTTGTATTTTCATTACTTAAACTTTTCCAAGTCTTTCCGTTATCTGTTGAAATTTGAACAACACCAAAATCCCATTGTTCTTCTATATCAATAAAATTATCAAATTTCAAAGTTGCTGTATTTTTATTAGTAAGGTCAGCTTCAAAAATTAAAGGATTATCTGCTTCGTCACCTTCATTACTCCATAATACTTTATTGTTTTCATCTTTAGGATCAGTTACTGATTTCCATGGAGTTGAAAGAAAATCTACACCATTAAAGGAAATACTTCTAATTTTATCTTTAAAATCTAATATTTTAAAATCTCCACCCCAAGCTGGAATACCTTCTTTATCAAACTGTAAAGCTTTCTCATAGTTTACTGTCATACCACGTTTTGTACCCTTATTATCTATATCAATATCTCTAAGATTGATACTATCAAAGTTGTAAACTTTATTTCCTACTCTATCAGTATCTAAAGCTAATGCAGTAATAAAGTTTTGATAAAGTTTAGTAAAAGTAAGGTTAGATCCATGAGCCTTTAATACCTCATTAATACTCTTTATTCCTTGATTTTTATTTAATGCTAAGTCTTTAATAAAATCTTTTCCCAATTTATCATTCATATATAAAGTAAATAAGTATACCTGACCATAATCAGCAATAGTTTCAGGTCCAGTTGATGTTACTTTGTGTTCATCCCAATTAACAAGTGAATTCTCTGGGTGATCTAAATAGAAATTAACAGAACCTTCATTGTGTCCATATCCACCAAGGTATTCAGAGAAAGTAGACATACCTTCGTTAATCCAGGATTCTTCTAAACTATCATTGTCTGCATGAATCAAATGTTGAAGTTCATGCATAGTTGTTCCAAAAAATGTAGACTCTAAATTTTTTTCCCAATTACTTGTATCTATTGTTATAATATTTCTATCAATATAATTTTCAAGTGTTTTCCAAAAGAAACCTGCTACAAAGAAAGGATAATCTGGGTCTTTGTAATTATCATCTATAATGTTATCTACTAACATTATAATTTTATCACTTCCCTCATAATAACCTTTGGGAACAACTCCCGATTCAACTAAGCTAGACTTTGATCCATTATGAACATCTGGTGTTCCAAAAAATTCAGTATCCTTTGGATAAATATTTTTATCAAATTCATCACGAAGTTTATCTACCTGTTCTTGTGTAACTACATGAGCTGGGCGAGGATCACCTTGTTGAAAAGATAAATCATTTGCTACCCAAATTTCAATATTTTCTCCAGCACTTCTCATAGTAAATTCCTTGAATTTTAATTCTTTATTTAAAAATTTCTTTGTTCCTCCATTATAGGTAAATGAACTATTTTTTGTTAAATCTTTTGATGATTGAGTTTCATTAAAATTAATTTTTTCTGCCTGTTCCTTAATGTCCTTTTCAGCATTCTTCAAAAATGATGGATTTTTAGATAATTGATTTAATTGACTGTCAACATCAATACGATCACCATACTTCTCCACATTCCATTTTGGCATAGTTTCAGCTTTTACTTCTAGTGGCATAGTACACAAAGTCAGTGCATAAAGTGATAGTGCGCCTACTGTTATAGTAGATAACAGTTTTTTATTTTTCATAAAATCCCCCCTGTTTCATTTTTTTAAATCCCTCTAATTTCCAATAAATTGTAGCATAATTAAGTTTTAAAATAAATACTTTTCTATTTGCAAATTCATACTAAATATATTGCGTTTCTTCTTGTTTAAAATCATTTTTTAAATATATTTTTATTTTTAAGTAATTATCTAATTTATAATTTTGTATCATCAACTTCTTCTAACCATGTTTTTATAACACCTATAACACTTTCTACACATCCATCTTCAAACGGTGATTTTAAATCGCCTATTCTTACAATCTCTAAAAATGATTTAGTTCCACCAACCTTGCATATATCTAGATAATTTTTCCAAACCTCTTCTTTATTCTCTCTCATTCTTTTCCAAAATTGTAGTGCACATATTTGAGCTAGAGTATAATCTATATAATAAAATGGATTTTTAAATATATGGCCTTGTTTAAACCACCATCCACCATTTTCTAAAAACTCACATCCTTCATAATCTTTATGAGGTAAATATTTTTTTTCTAATTCTCTCCATGTTTTTTTTCTTTCATCTTTGCTCATATTAGGATTTTCATATATATTGTGTTGAAATTCATCTACAACTATCCCATATGGAATAAATTTAATAGCTGAAGATAAATGTGTGAACTTATATTTATCTGCATCTTCTTTAAAGAATAAATTCATCCACGGCCAAGTTATAAATTCCATACTCATAGAATGAATTTCACAGCTTTCGTAAGTTGGGAAGTTTATTTCTGGCATATTAATCCATGTGGACATATATAATTGAAAAGCATGTCCTGCTTCATGAGTTAATACATCTATATCGTCAGCTGTTTGGTTAAAGTTTGAAAATATAAATGGTGATTGATAATCAGGTATGTAAGTGCAATATCCACCAGCACCTTTTCCTTTTTTAGTTACTAAATCCATAAGTTCATTATCTAGCATAAACTCAAAAAATTCTTTAGTTTCTTTTGATAGTTCTTCATACATTTTTTTGCCATTTTCAATTATGTATTGTGAGTCTCCCTTAGGTGTTGCATTTCCGCTTATAAATTCAAAATTTTCATCCACATAAGTCAACTTATCTACATCTAGCCTTTTAGCTTGCCTTTTGTAAAGATCACTTGCAACTGGTACTATGTGTTCTAACACTTGTTTTCTAAAGTTTTTAACCATCTCTGAGTTATAATCAGTTCTCATCATTCTTATATAACCAAGTTCTACAAAATTTTCAAAGCCAAGTTTTTTAGCTATTTTATCTCTTAGTTTTACAAGTTTTTCAAATATATCATCAAAATTATCTTCATTTTTTTTAAAATAAGTGTAATACGCTTTATTTGCTTTTATTCTCATCTCTCTATCTTTAGATAACATAAATTTGCCTAGGCCAGATAAATTTCTTTCCTTACCCTCAAAATCTATTTTTGCAGAAGCTAATAACTTAGTATATTCTGAGCATAATTTATTTTCCTCTTGAAGCTCTTTTATTATATCTTTGGAAAAAGCTTTTAAAGAATACTGAGCTATTTTTATAAATTGCATTCCAAAGTCTTTTTGTATTTCTTGTTTGAACTTAGAATCTACTACCACTTTATAAAAATCCGAGTTTATTTCTTCATACAATGGTGAACATTCATCCCAATAAGCTTTTTCTTTTTCATAAAATTCATCTTGTGTGTTTATGCTATTTCTTATTGAACATAATGTAGACATTGTTTCTATATTATTTCGTATTTCATTAAGTCTATCTACGTGTTTTTTTTGTTCTTCATAAGTACATGATGTTTTTATATTTTCAACGATAATAGAAATTTGTTTTTTATTTGCTTCATAGTTTGGTCTTTCATATTTAAATTCTGAAAATTTCATTTTATTCTCCTTAATTATTTCATTTTTATTGTATTATTATATATACCAATTATAGTTCTTCTTATACAATATCTCTAATACTTTAGTTTTACCCATATTATACCACATATTTTTTTGACATTCTTTATCGTTAAAATGGTCACTTTACACTTAGTAAATCTCATTGTTTAATTGACATTCTCATTTAACTACCATAAATATATTTTTTGTTTACAAATTTCCTAGCTATTTGTTTATTTATTTTAGTTTATTAATTTAAGATATATTGATATAATTGTATCAGTCTTAAATTTTAATATTATCGGGAGGTTTTATGTATAAATTAATAGCTTTAGATATCGATGGTACTTTATTAAATAGTGAAAAAAAAATAACAGAGCCTGTTTTTAACTCTATTCAAGAAGCAAAAAGAAATGGTGCAAAAGTGGTTTTATCAACAGGTAGACCTTTGCCAGGAGTTACTCCTCTTTTAGAAGAGTTAAATCTTGTTGATGATGGTGATTATGTTATATGTTTTAACGGGGCAGTTGTCCAAGAAGTAAAAAGCCAAAAGGTAATTTCTAATATCGAAATGAGTTGTGATGATTTTAAAACTATATATAGTATTGTAAAAGAACTTAATACTAAAGTTCATATAAATACGCCAACAAATGTGATAACTCCACATATTGAGCCTAGTAAATATACTCTATATGAAGCAGAGATAAATAAAATCCCTGTAGTTTATAAAAATGAAAATGAAATAGATGATAGCGTAACATTTTGCAAGATAATGATTATAGATGAGCCAGAAAAATTACAAGAAGTCTTGGATTTCCTTCCTAAAGAAATATATGATAATTACACAGTAGTTAGATCAGCTCCTTTCTTCTTAGAATTTTTAAATAAAGCAGCAAACAAAGGAACTGCGCTACAAGCTTTGTGTAATAATATAAACATGCCTATAGAAAGTACTATTGCTGTAGGTGACGAAGAAAATGATCAACACATGATAAAATTAGCAGGGCTTGGAGTTGCTATGGGAAATGCTAGAGATAGTATAAAAGATATTTCTAATTATATAACTAAAACTAATAATGAGCATGGAGTTGCTCATGTTATAAATAAATTCATATTAAATAAATAATCTACTTAACAACTTCTAAAATAAAAACATCCCTTAATGTAAATTACTTTTTACTCAAGGGATGTTTTGTTTATCTTGTTATCTTTCTAGCCAGAGTAGCTGTCCAAATTCCAACCATAGTTACACCAAGTAACATCTCTATTCCAGATAGCAATATACTATAATCGATTGGGGTTATATCCCCATATCCAACAGTAGTAAATGTAACTATACTAAAATATAGTGACTGCATAAAGTATGTATTTAAATTTTTAAATAAAATTCCCTGCGATAAAATAACTTTATAATTTATTATATCCCCCCCCACACTCAATCCCGTTATCATATATATTATTGCAAATAGCATAACAATTTCCAAAGAAGTTATAAGTGCAAAAGTAGGTCTTTCTCCATACCCACAAAGTAACCAGAATATAGCTGATTTAACTTTATTGAATCCTCTTAAAGACTTGTATTCCATACATTTTGATATATAATAATATTCGCCAGCATTATTTAATAAGTTATTAGCTTCAAATTTTGAAGCGATACCTTTATAAACCTTAGATGCTACTGCGTAACTTTGTTTATATTTTTTATCAACTATAATTTTATCTATAAAAGTATATTCATCAAATTTAGTTAAATAATTGTCTTCAAATAAAAATTTTCCCACCTCTAAATCTATAGCTTTAAAAGATCTACAATCACAATCTGTAATACAAATATTTTTAATATATATTTTTTTTAATATAGCATCTTTCAAATTTGTATGTTCAAACTTTACATTATAAAAATCTACATTTTCAAATATACTTTTTTGCATATTACAATTTTTAAACTCACAATCAATCAACACAGTGTCGTCATTTAATATAAATATACATTCTTTTTCATTATAAAAATTGCAATTAATAAATTTCACATTTTTGAAAATGCATTTAGAAAATATATTTCCATAAAATACACAATTATAAAATTCTATATTATTGAATTTACAATTGCTAAATGTGTTATATTCAAGTTCTATTTTTTTTAACTTTTCTATTTTTAGATTATACTTATCAAATGCACCAATGCTCTTATTATCTATTTTTTTTACTTTTATTTTACTTTCATTTTCTATTTTATAAATATCATTAAAAGCTATGTTAGAACTTCCACTTATCACTTGTGGATTTATATAAAAATTATTTTGTAATATATCAATTTTATTAATATAGTCCTTTTCATTTTCTATTTTTCTACATCTTAAATTTAATTTAACTTCTTCTTTTATCTTTAAAAATTCATAAGGTTGCATGATCTCATCCTAACTATTTTTTATTAATATCCTATATTTATAGAATACTTGTACACCCTTTTTAATATATATTATAAATAATCAATATTTAGAATATAAGATTTTGGGAGGATATTTATGGATATTAAAATTGAGCAACTAAAAGAAAATTTACCTAAAGAATGCTGTTCTTTTTGCAAACATCTTACTTTAGAGGGTCCTAATGAGAATTATGAGTACAATATAAAGTGTATAATGTCAAATTCACTACCAATATTCAAAGATTCTTGTACTTATTTCGAAACAGAACATTCAAATCTAAAAAGTAGCGATTTAGATGATTTATATAACAATTTTTTAGAGTCTTGCATTAAGATAAATTATAAAGAATATTTAAATTCTACTCATTGGCAATTATTTAAAGACTCTGTTATAAAACAAAGTGAAAATGAATGTTGCATTTGTGGATGTAATACGGATTTGAATGTAGTACACCTTAATAAAAATTTAGGAAGAGAAACTTTAGAAGATGTAACTTTAATTTGTAATAGTTGTATTTCAAAATCATAAGTAGTTATATTCTAAAATACATAAAATTATACATTTGTCACATACTAAGATAGAAAACAGTCTTAGGAGGTATTTATATGTCAAATGGTAATTTAAGTTGTTCTGCAACTAATTGTGTTCATAATAATGCTAGTTCTTGTTACGCTGGTGCTATAAGTGTAGCTGGCACTCAAGCTACAACTACTGGTTCAACTACTTGTGCATCTTTTGAAGATAGATCATCAAGCAGTATGAGCAATTGCGGTTCTGAAGGATGTACTTGTACAAAAACTGGTAGTATAGCTTGTCAAGCAACTAAGTGTTCATACAATAACTCCGGATCTTGTAAAGCATCAAGTGTCCAAATAAATGCACAAAATGCAAGTTGTGAAACTTTTATATGTAAATAATTAAAAATGGAGCATATAGGTTGATTATTAAATCAACCTATATGCTCCATTTTTCTGCTATGCTTTTGCTAAGCTTGCTTCTTGATATTCTCTTGCCTCTTCTTCTTTATTTAATACTCTTAAAGTTCCTAATGATAATGATTCTAATTCATTTTCACCTGGCAAAATCTCTATCTTAGATATAAATTCTACTCTCTTTTTAATATTAGCTGTCATCATTTTAGAGTATGCTATCCCACCAGTTATAATTATTGCATCAACTCTACCCTCTACAACTGTAGCTAATTCTCCTATTGATTTAGCTACTTGATAAGCCATTGCTTCATGCACAAGTTTCGCTTCTTTATTTCCTTCACTTATCATTTTTTCAACAGCTCTAACATCTACAGTGTTTAAGTATGAAACTATTCCACCTTTTCCTCTTATCATTTTAAGCATTTCTTTATGAGTATAGTTTCCTGAGAAACATCTATCTATTAATTTTTTACAAGGTACTCTTCCTGCTCTCTCTGGTGAGAATGATCCTTCATCATCAGAAACTATGTCTACCATTTTTCCTTTTTCATGAACACTTACAGTTATTCCGCCACCCAAGTGAGCTACTATTAGATTTAAATCGCTGTAATTAGTATTATTTTCTTTTGCATATTTTATAGCCATAGCTCTAGAGTTAAGTGCATGACTTAGGCTTTCTCTATCCATTCCACTTATTCCTGATAATCTAGCAACATCTTTAAATTCATCTACTGCTACTGAATCGTATATGTATGCATTTATTCCTAATGGTCTAGCTATTTCATAAGATATTATTGCTCCTAGATTAGAAGCATGTTCTATAACCGGTCTGTTTTTTAATCTATCTATCATTTGATCATTTACTAAGTATGCTCCTGATTTAACTGGTGGAAGTAACCCTCCCCTTCCAACAACTGCACTTAAAGTATTTATTTCTATATTATTTTCTTGAAGAACTTTTAAAACTTCACTTTTTCTCATATCAAATTGATCTTGCACTCTGTCGTATTTTTCTAAATCTGCTGTGTTATGATCTATCCCTTTTACTAATATTTGTTTGTCATTATCATATACAGCAATTTTAGTAGATGTAGATCCTGGATTTATAGCTAATATTCTATAGTTCATAGTTATGCCCCTTTTCAACTTTAATTTAATCTCAATGTTATCAATTTAAAAACCATATGTATTTAAATTAAGCTATTATGAACTTAACTAAGTTCATAATAGCTTTTTAAAAATTAATTAGTAGCTAAAGCTTCTTTAGATACTAATTCCATACCATGTTTTAAAGCTTTTATGTTTATATCTACAAATTTTTCTTTTACATTATCTTTTATTATTTTTTCCCAGTTTATATCTTCTAATTTCATAGATTTTACTAAAGCTCCTAGTAATATTATATTCATAACTTTAGCATTACCAAGTTTTACAGCCTCATCTGCTGCATTTAACATTGTTGCATCTAATCTTTTTAGTTCTTCTTCTATTTCTTTTTCTTTGTATTCAGCTTTTCCAGTAAGTACTGGCATAGAATCCATTCTGTAATTATTTGATATTATTTTACCTTCTGGTTTTAGATAGTTTAACCATCTTAATGCTTCCATTTTTTCAAAAGAAACTAATATATCAGCTCCACCCACTTCTATAACTGGTGAATATACTTCATTTCCATATCTAACTTGTGAAGATACTGAACCACCCCTTTGGCTCATACCATGTATCTCACTCATTTTAACATCATATCCCGCTTCCATAAGTCCTGTAGTTAATAATTTACTAGCAAGTATAGTTCCTTGACCACCTACACCTACTAAAAGAATACTCTTAGTCATATTAATTTACCCCCTTACTTGTAGCACTATTAGTTATTGCTTCTTTAGGACATACTTGAGAACAAACACCACATCCTACACATTGATTTTTATCTATATTTACTACTTTTTCTTCTTTATCAAATGATATTGCTGGACATCCTGTTTTCATACATATTTTACATCCTACACAACTTTCATGCTCTACTTCACACTTAGATGTAAATGGATTATTAAACTCTGTTATATCTTGTTTTGAGAATTTTTTAAGTACACATGGCCATCTAGTTATTATTACTGAAGGCTCATCTAAACCAAATGCCCAGTCTAGAGTTTCTTTTACTTCTTTTAAATTATTTGGATCTATATTTCTTATATTTTTAACTCCACAAGCTTTTACTAAGTTTTCAATATCTACTTCGTTAGTTACATCACCTTGTAATGTATATCCTGTTCCTGGATTTTGTTGATGTCCTGTCATACCAGTTATTCTATTATCTAATATTACTGATATTGAATTTCCATTGTTATATACAACATCTAATAATGAATTTATTCCTGTATGGAAGAACGTTGAATCTCCAAGCACTCCTACAACTCTCATTTCATTATCTTCTTTCATATTAAACACTTTTTGTGCTCCATGCCCTGTACTTAAACTTGCACCCATACAAACTACTGTATCCATTGCATTATAAGGAGGCGCAAATCCAAGAGTATAACATCCTATATCTCCTGTTACCATTATATTCTTTCTTTTTCCTAACTCATAGAAGAATCCTCTATGTGGACATCCTGCACATAAACCTGGAGGTCTTGGTACTACTAAATCTTTATTGTACTCTATAGTATCATTTGTTTTTCCAAATATAGCTTCTCTTATTACATCTGGAGTCATTTCTCCACTTATAGGTAATACATCTTTTCCTATACAGTTTATTCCTGCACATTTCATTTGATCTTCTATAAATGGATCATTTTCTTCTATAACATAAATTTTGTCTACTTTAGAAGCAAACTCTTTTATTTTTTCCATTGGCATTGGATTTGTAAATCCTAGCTTCATATAAGATGCATTTTCCCCGAATACTTCTTTTGCATATGTATGACACATTCCTGAAGCTACTATACCTATTTTTTTATCATTTATTTCATAAGTATTTAAATCTGTATTATTAGAGTAATCCGCAAGTTTTTGTAATCTCTCTTCTACTGAATTTCTTAATATTCTAGCATGTGCTGGAACTGTAAGATTTTTTTGAGGATTTTTTACATAATCTTTTATACCAACTTCTACTCTATCAGTACAATCTACAATTCCTTTTGAATGACATAGTCTTGTTGTTACTCTATATAAAACTGGAGTATCATATTTTTCACTTATTTCAAATGCTTCTTTTAACATATCTTTAGCTTCTTGGCTTGTTGCTGGCTCAAATAATGCTATTTTAGCAAATTTAGCATAGTTTCTGTTATCTTGTTCATTTTGTGAAGAGTGCATTCCTGGTTCATCAGCACTTATTAGTACCATTCCACCATTTACACCTGTGTAAGCAAATGTAAATAATGGATCTGCTGCTACATTTATACCAACATGCTTCATAGATGCCATAGTTCTAGCCCCCGCTATAGAACCACCTATTACTGCTTCTAGTGCAACTTTTTCATTTGTTGCCCATTCAGCTACTATGTCGCCTTTATACATAGCTACATTTTCTAATATTTCGGTACTTGGAGTTCCTGGGTAAGCAGATGCAAACTTAACACCTGCTTCATACGCTCCTCGAGCAATAGCCTCATTACCTGTCATTAATTTTTTCATAATTTAATTCCCCCATGATAATATTAGTTTAAATCTATTCTATGGTAATCTTAAAATTTAGTATTAAATTTTAATTTTTCTCAACTACTTTTTGATTTTTAATATATTGTAGCGCATTTTTTATAATACTTGGAGATACCTTACACTTATTCTCATTAACTGCACATACTGCAAATCTAAGACCTGCTTTTAATGGTACAAGATATAAATTATCCTTTGTTAATTCTTCACACACTTCTCTTGGATTATCACATGGTATACTTACAAAGAATCCATCTCTATATGGTAATATATCAAGACCTACTTTTTCTGCCTCTTCAACAAATACCTTAGCTCTTCTTTTTAGCATTTCTTTATAAAGTGTTTTTTCTTGTGTATACTTTTCAAACTTTTCCTCATCTTGAACTATATTTGATAGTAGCTTCATTGCCCCTCTATTACAGTTTGACCAGTTTGCTCTACATGAATGAACACATCCATAGTAGAATTCTTCAGCAACGTTTTCACTCGCTGTTATACATATTGCAGCTCCCATTCTCATTCCATATGCTGTAAAACCTTTTGACATACTAAATCCAACTATTACAAGTATGTTTTCAGGGAGATTAGAGAATTTTTTAAAGAATTTTCTACTTGCATTATCATCACTTGCAAAGTCAATATATGCGATATCTACAAATAATATTATTTTCTTATCTTGATTTGTTGCTACTTCTTTTGATAAACCTATTATTTTATCCCACTCATCGTCTGATACACTATAACCTGTAGGATTATGTGCTGGTGTATTTAAAATTGTAAAGATTCTTTCCTGCTTAGATGCTATATTTAAAAATTCTTTTTTAAATGAATTAAAATTGAAATTATTATTTTCATCAAATAACTGATATGTACTTACTTTTCTTCCTGTTTCTTCCGTTATACTTACATATGGACTCCAAAACCAATCTGATGTTAATATTTGGTCTCCTTCTTCTGTATAATTCCAAGTTGCTAACTTTATTGCTCCACTTCCACCTGGAGATGCTACTGCTTTTATATACCCATCTGGCATATATTCTTTGAAACATACTTTCTTGACAGCTTCAAGATAGTCTGGCTGACCTTCTAAAGAAGCATATGCTGATATATCTTTATTATCTAATGATTTGTACTCATTATAAACAGTATCCATTGTTATTAATGTTCCATAATCATCCATAAGAGCACCTATAGTAGCGTTAATAACATTATCTTTTCCTATAGACTTTTCCGCTCTTTGAGCTCTTTCTGATAAGTTAAATATTATATCCTTTTGTCTTGGCCACATAGAATGCTTTGCCACCATACTTTGACTCATATCATCACCCCTAATAGTAATTTTACTTATTATTTAAAGCAAGAGTTATGCCACTATTCTATATTTTTAAAAACTTTATTAATTTAATAAAATTATCGGTATAACTAAAAAAAGATAGGCTAGCTTTAAACATAACCTATCTTTTATATTTTTTATTGAATACGTTTTTTTATTTTATAATTTATTTTATATCAGTGTTCATTTTTATTAACAAGCGTTAATATTTATTAACATTTTATTTTTTCTTATTATACTTATTCCATAGAGCTGTTCTACTTATTCCAA
The DNA here is from genome assembly GCF_030131845.1 of Romboutsia sedimentorum. Classification (GTDB taxonomy): domain Bacteria; phylum Bacillota; class Clostridia; order Peptostreptococcales; family Peptostreptococcaceae; genus Romboutsia_D; species Romboutsia_D sedimentorum. The sequence goes on from NZ_JASKYM010000001.1 coordinate 824,938, forward strand.
GAATATTTGCTACTTCAGTTTTTGAAAGTCCTTGGTTAAATAGCATATCTATAATCTTAATTTCTACAAAGCTATTAATCTCTTTCATATCAATATTAAAATCATTATAGTCAGCACTATCTACTTTATCTTTAGTTTCTTTATCTAAGCATAAATATTTTATTTCTTCATTTTCAATTGATGATGTCTTTATCTTGCCTGTTATAACATATTTTTGTGCAACATTTTTTAATTCTCTAACATTTCCAGGCCAATCATAACTTTCTAATTTCATTAATTCATCTTTATTTAACATAAAGTGTTCATCTATAGAGTTTAAATTGCCTAAAAGGTTTTCATTTAATATAGTTTTTACAAAATGTTCAAACAAAAATGCTATATCATTTTTTCTATTCCTTAAAGGAGGTATATTTATTTCTAAACTACTTAGTCTATAAAATAAATCAGCTCTAAAAGTTTTATCTTTTATTTTAGATATTAAATGTTCATTTGTTGCAGCTATTATTCTAATATCTAAAGGAATCATACAGTCTGATCCTATTCTCATTATTTGCCTTTCTTCTATAACTCTCAAAAGTTTATTTTGAACATGAAGAGGCAAACTGTTTATTTCATCTAAAAATATAGTTCCACCATGTGCTAGTTCAAATAGACCTTGTTTCCCGCCTTTTCTAGCACCCGTAAAAGACCCTTCTTCGTATCCAAATAATTCACTTTCTAATAAACTCTCTGAAATAGTAGCACAGTTTATAGCAACAAAAGGCTTGTCTTTTCTTTTACTTATATTGTGAATACTTTGAGCTAATATTTCTTTTCCCGAACCACTTTCTCCATACAGTAGAGTTGTATAATCAGTTTTACCAATTTTTTTAGCTTCTTCTATAAACTCCTTAGTTTCAGGGTCTTTATGTATAAAATCAGAAAAGGTATACTTTGCATATAAGCCTCTTTCATTTAAATCTATTCTTATGTTTCTTTCCAATTTTTGCAATTTTGTAATATCTTGAAGAATCCATAGTACTCCATGAATTTCTGAATCCACTTTTATGGGTACTGACCTTGTATTTACTACTAAATCTCCTATATTCCTTATTTGACGTTTATTATCTATGCTATTATCTAATCCTCCTAATAGCCACTCCATATTTCTAAATATAGTTGTTATTAGCTTATTTGATACGTCCTTTTTCTCACATTTCAATATTTTTTTTGCACTTGCATTACATAGTATAATGCGCCCTCTTTTATCAATCGCAATTATTCCATCTTTTACACCATCTAATACATTTCTCAATACTTCATTATTAAATTTTTCATCTTCTAATGATTCTAATAGTTTTTTAGAATACTCAATTACTTCTTTTATAGAATCATCACTTGCATTAATAAATACATTGTTCATTTTGTATTGTCTCGCAAAAGAGCATGCTATTCCACTACCAACGATAACTACATCATCTTTTTGATCTAGGTATTTTATAACTCTGTTTCTTATTTCGTATTTTGATTTAAACCATTCTTCAGTAACATCTACACTCATTATGTTTTTCCAACTAGAATAATCAAAATCAATTTCATCATATCCTAAGACGAGTACTATTTTCTTTGAATAAGTGCTTGCTATCTTTATTGCTTTTAATAAATCTATTACTTTCATATTTAAAGGTATTACCGGTACATTTACAGTATCTAATATTAATTTATATCCTCCACCTCTACCGATAATAACTTGTGCACCCTTATCTTCTAGTATTTTCCCCTGCTCTTCCAACAAATCTACTTTTATAATATCTATTATAATATTTCCATTCTTTATATCCTTTGAATAAAGATTTTCTATTTTTTCTTTTAACTCATAATCAGACGCTATAATCCCTATAACTTTTTTCAATATTCAATCTCTCCCTTAAACATATTACTTATTTTATTTATATAAAATAACTTAATATTATTAATCTGTATTATATCATAGATACTGTTTTTCCCAAATAAAAGTATTTAAATATTACTTTCTATTCTTATGTTACCTTATTTTCATAATTTTATATTTAATTGAATATCATTATTATAAGTTGATATTTTTTTAAGGAGGTTTTTAATATGCAATACAGAAATTCTAAGATGTATGTTCCAACAGACAAAGGCTCTTTATCTGTACATGGAACAAGTTATGTAGAAGTAAATTCTGATAGAGCTCGATTAAATGTACGAGTATCTAGCGAAAATAAAAGTTTAGAGGAAGCTCAAGATAAAAACAGTGAAATTTCTAAAAGGATTCTATCTAGTTTGTCAGACTATGGAATTGATAAAGAAAATATTCATAGTGAAGATTTATCAGTTATAAGAAATTATGATTATAACACTAATACATTAACTTCCTATAAAGTAACTCAGCTAATAACTATATTGATTGATGATTTTAGTAAGATAGATGATGTATATTCATTAGTTATAGAAAATGGTGCCAATGATGATATTAGTATAGATTTTATTCTTTCTAATCCTAACCATTACTACAATAAAACTTTAAAAAGAGCTACACAAGATGCTTTAAACAAAGCTAATATATTAGCTAAAAATTTCGGAGTCAAATACAACCCTATACCTTATAAAATAGTTGAAACTAGTTCCCCACTATATTCTATTACATATTATTCTAGTTCAATCACTTATGCTCAAGGAATATCACCAGGTTTAGTTAAAATAACTGCAGAGATTGAGGCTACATTTTCTACATATCCATACTAAGTAAAACTCAAATAATTTTATACATATATATAGCCTATTGATATAAAAATCAATAGGCTATATTTTCTATACTATGCAATTCTCTATTTGTATTATATAGTCTTGACAGTTTTCACAAACTATTATACTAACTATATAACTATCATCAACCTTATTTAATCTTGATAATTTATTAAAAGATAATCCTTCATATTCTTTACATATATCACTTATTACATATTCTCCTTTTTTAGTAAATATATAGAAGTGATACTCTAAAAATCCAAAGAATTTTTGCTTTTCTTTTACTCCTGCTAAACACTTAGGGCATGCCTCTTGATAATATTGTATATCAAAATCTACACCATTTGTAGAATTTAGTATTTCTAATATATGTTTTTCTTTTATTCCTTTTACTGGTTTTTCTTCATCATTTATTATGTCACTACAATTTTCTGTAGTTAATAAATATTCTTTCTCTTGATAATTAAATTTGTATAAACTCATGCTACACCTCACTGTTATTCTATTTCAGACTTAAATGGTACATCTTGTATTAATGCATCACTGTATTCTTTTTCATTTATATAACCTAATTCTTTCATCTTATAAAGTATAGTCTCTTGTCTTTTCTTAGCTTCTGTATGTTTGCTATATCTCGCTGGGCTATTAGTTATACCTGCTAACATAGCACACTCTGCTAAGTTTAAGTCACTTACATTTTTTCCAAAATACGCCCTAGATCCTTTAGAAACTCCATATGATGATTTTCCTAAATATATATTATTTAAATATACTGCAAGTATATCTTGTTTGCTCATATTTTTATTCATTGACGTAGCGTTGTAAATATCTTTCATTTTCCTTTTTATAGTCTTGTCATTGTTAGTCAGTAAATTTTTAGAAATTTGCATTTCTATAGTACTTCCACCTTGGGTAGTCTTTGTAAATAAGTTATGAACTAATGATCTTGCTAAAGATATTTCATCTACTCCATTGTGTTTATAAAATCGTTCATCTTCTATTGAGACAACTGCATCTTTCAAATATTTAGGTATTCGGTCCTCAGCAGCAACTTCACTGCTTATATAATTTTGCTTTAGCAATTCACTTGTTACATTTGGTGAATCTTTCAATACTGTAAACACAATCACTGATCCTACTACTGATAATACAACTAAGAAAAGTAATGCTATTACTAAAACTTTTTTAGCTATATTTGATAATTTTTTCTTTCGTTTTAAACGTTTCTTATTTTGTCTAGAAATATTTTGTTTTGCATCTAGTTTCTTATTTATATTTTTATTAGGTTTATTTACACTTTGTCTTTCTCTTTTTATATTGTTGATTTCTTTTTTTTTATCATTACTTTTAATATTTTTTAAAGGCTCTTTATTTGAATTACTAGAACTTACTTTTTTTCGCCTTATTTTGTTTTGATCATCATTATAATAGCTCATGTACTCCTCCTCATTATATAAGGTAATTATACATTGTTATACAAAATAAATCAAAGAACAAATTTGTAAGTTTAAATTTATAGTATTTTGTGTATTTTTATCTAAAAAATTAATTATGATTATTATTTTTTTTATTATAGTGTTATAAAACATATAGCTTTGGGTATTATATAATGTAGATAATAATTTAAGGAGGTATGTAAAATGGCTTATTTTATACACGATGCTTGTATTAGCTGTGGTGCTTGTGAACCTGAATGTCCAGTTAGCTGTATTTCTGCTGGAGATGAAAAATATGTTATAGATGCTTCTATATGTATTGAATGTGGAGCATGTAATTCTGTTTGCCCTGTTGACGCTCCACAACCAGAATAATACATAAAAAAAGAAAAGCAATTGCTTTTCTTTTTTATTTTACCTTTATACTTTTTATTACCGTTTCATTTGCCACATCTTCTATATTAGACATTTCTAGTTTTATATTTTCATTTGTATTATGTAACGCTACTCCGATTTTAATATTTTTGCTATCTCCAGTCTTTATATTACCTATAAACCCGCTTATATTATCTTTTGATGTACTCACAAAATATTTGGTTGGCTTACCTCCTTGGTATGGATAAATATCTATATTCGATAACTCTATGTCACACCTACCATTATTCGCTACATTCATAGTTATTATAGCCGACGCATTATAAGTATTATCTATATTAATTTTTTCTTCTATTATATTTACATCAGTTACCCTAATTTTTAAATCATTGTCACTTATATTATTTATCCATACGTCTTTTCCATACTCATCGTCTTTATCTATACAAAGTGAGGTCTTGCACATAAGTACTATAAATAAAATAGTAAACATACTTATTAATTTAATTCTTTTCATAGTTTCCTCCTAAGCGTTTTTTCTTAGTTTATGCATAGGAAAATTTTTCATTCATATAATCTAATATTTTTTATAACATTTATTTAATTTTTATTTAATTTTGTTTTAATAAAAACTTTTTTATTTTTTCCATTGATTTTTTTGTCGAATTTTGTTATTATTAATTTAAGGTTATTCCCCTAATAACCGACTATTTACTCCCCAAATAAAATATATTCCCTAATAAACCCCTTTTTATAATATATTTTACCCCTTTTAATAGCCTTACTTGATCGGTTAAAGTAAGGCTATTTTTTTTCGTAATTTTTTATTATTTCTCTTATTTCTCTATAACCCTTTGCTTTACTTTCTATAAAAGGAATTATTTTATCATCATTTATAATATTCCATGTTTCATTTTCTTTGTATAATGCTATTTGTATACTTTTAAAATTATTTTCTAATGTCCAAGTAAAATAATTTTTATCTCTTTTAGTATAATTCCAATCTAAGTTTTCACTTATATTAGATATATCATTCATTATCTCTAAAACACTTTCATATCTATCTTGAGGATTTATCATTAAACATCTCTCTATTACACTTATCATTGATTTAGGTATATGAGGTAGATATTTTTTTCTAATTGGGAATTTACCTTTTGCGCATGCTAACTTTAAACAATTTAAATCCTTATATTTTCGAGCTTGCTTATTGTATTCTTCATTTCCATTACACATTCTATATAATGTAGTTCCTATTTGGTATATATCTATTTTTTTGCTTATAATAGAGTTTGTGCATTGTTCTGGAGCTATATGCTTATAATATACATTTTTTAACCTAGCATTACCTAGATAATTCAAATATAGTGCAGATCCAAAGTCTGTTAATACAGCTTCCCTAGAATCACTTATTAATATGTTATTTGGTTTTATATCACAATGTATTAAACCATTACTATGAATATATTGAATAGCTGATAAAAAATCTAGCGAATACTTTATTGTTTCTCTTATTGTAAGATTTGTATTTTCTAACAAATGATACAGTGATCCATTTTTAAAATATGGCATTGTAATATATATATACTCATCATCATAAGATGCCGTATTTATAGTTATAATATTAGGATGTTTAGAGTTATATACCTTCTTAGATTCTTCAAAATATTTGTCTACTTCTTTAAAATTTTTTTTATCAATTTGCTTTAAAATAAATCTAGAAGATAGCTGTGCATCCTCCACAAGATATAGTGCTGAATTTACCCCTTCTGAATTTATTTTCTCTATTACTTTAAGATTAAATTTTGGACTTATTTGCATATACTCACCCCCCTATTAGAAAATACTTCTTCAACTATTCCTTCAATTTTAACAATATCAACTATATCTACACCTATAGAATCTTCTATATTTATATATGCTTTTTTAATATTATATTGGTTTATAAGCATTTTCATGAATTTTCTCAAATAATTCAATTTATTTCCTATGTCAAAAGACTTAGGAATTATTATTTCATCCCTTATTATCTCTTTTCTGTTATTACTTGTTAACTCAAATATATTAAATTCTAATTTATCTATAAAAATATTAATATCTATAAAAATCATAATATCAACCCCCCAAAAGGATTTTTACGTCTTTTATATATTATGAAATTATATTAATTTTAAATACTAAATATAAGTAATTTTTTATTCTATATTACCCCTATTTAAAATAAAATAAGTGTAAAATTTACACTTATTTTATTTATCATCTTTTATTTTTAAGAATAATTTAGCTGTTGCTAATGTATCACTATCAGCTCTATGGGCATTTTTATTTTCTATATTATAGTATTCACATGCCGTTTCTAATTTTTTATTCTTGCCTTTGTATGTTTTACTGCTTTTTAATAATTCTAGAGTACATATATGATTATCTATTGGTTCTAAATTTAATTCTTCAAGATAGTAATTTAAAAATTTTAAATCAAATTTTGCATTATGAGCTATTATTGTTCTATCACCTATGTAATTCCTAAATCTAGGCAATACAGTTTCAATACTTTCTTCATTTTCAACCATTTCATTAGTTATATTAGTTATATTAGTTATAAAGTATGGTATAATTCCTTTTGGTTTTATAAATCTAGAATAGTTTTTCATTATTTTATTATCTATTATTTCAGTTATACCTATTTCTATTATCTCACAGCCTTTATATGGATCAAGGCCTGTTGTTTCTAAATCTACAACTACATATTCCTTCATCAAAGTTCTCCTTAAATTTTCAATAATTTATTATTTGTTTAATACAAAACTAAGTACCTGCTATATAAAGTATTATATAGCAGGTACTTAGTTTTTTGAATATAATTTTATATTATATGTATGGAACTGGATTCGTATGCTTTCCATTTATTCTTATCTCAAAATGCAAATGAGGTCCAGTTGATCTTCCTGTTGTACCAATCTTTGACACTACTTGTCCTTTTTGTACTCTTTGCCCTACCGATACCAATAGTTGGCTATTATGAGCATATAATGATACTTTTCCATCATCATGTTGTATCATAACTGTATTACCATAAGTACCTTGAACTGCTGAATATGTTACAGTTCCACTGTCTATAGCTACTGCAGGTGTTCCTGTTGAAGCTGGTATATCTATTCCTGTATGCATTTTTTGTATATTTAAAACTGGATGTAATCTATATCCATATGGAGAACTTATTGTACTATGTCCAGGCACAGGCCAAGATCCACTAGATATTATTGCTCCATTTAAACTGTCATCAGTATTATTTGCTGCATTTAGTTGTGCTTGCTTAGCCGCACTTTCTGCCGCCAATTTCTCTACTTCATTTTCTAAGCTATCTTCCTCAGTTTCTAGTTCTCTTTTTAGAGCCTCTAATTCACTTTTATCAGCTTTAACTTTTTCCTTATTTTGCTCTAAAGTCACTTTAAACTTTTCCTGTGTATCCTTTTTATCATTAAAATCTTTTTCTTTTTTTTGAACTTCAGCTTTATTTTTATCTAGTTCTTTTAATATTTTTTTATCTTGTTCTACAACTTGCTTTACTATGTAAATATTATTAAAAAAATCTGACAAAGAATCGCTACTTAATATTACGTTAATATATTCCATAGAATAAGTATTATTAATAGCTTTTAATCTTTTTCCTAAAGCTTCTTCATTTTTTTTAATGTTATTTTCTAGCGTTTCGATTTCCGACTTAGTTTTATCTATTTCTAAACCTAGTTTTTCTATCTCACCGTTACTAGCATCTATATTTTTCTCTATATCAGATACATTAGAATCTAAAGCTTTAATTTTTTCTTCTAATGTAGTTTGTTCACTTCTATTTTCAATTAGTTTTTTATCTAAATTTTCTTGTTTTTCATCTGCATATATAAAATTTGTACTAATTAATACTGCACATGTAGTAATTATTGATATTGTTTTTTTCACTATATTTCCCCCTGTTTTTATACTTTTAAATGTCTCTTTACTGATACAACACTACCTAAAATACCAACACTTATGCCTGTTACTAATAAAGTAGCTATAAGGTATATGTACACACTAGTTAAAGGAAGTACAATATTTCCCATTACAGAACTTATAATAGTTGTTATTTTTTCTAATATATATCCATACATTCCTATACAACTACCTATCGCTAACACTGACCCTATAATACCTATAATAAATCCCTCTACTATAAATGGTGCTATTACAAAGCCGTTGCTTGCTCCTACATATTTTATTATTTGTATTTCCTCTTTTTTGCTGTATACCCTACTTTTTATTGTATTAGAGATTATAACTAAACATATTAATAATAACAATACTATAAATACTGTTCCAAATTTAGTAATAGTATCTGAAATACTCAAAAAGTTTTTCATTACATCTTGAGCATACTTTACGTCATTTGCTCCGTCTAGCTTTAGTATTTTATTAGATATATTTTTTATATTGTTGGGGCTATCTATTGTTACAACATAATAATCATCTAATGGGTTATTAACACCTTCTAAAAGATATGCATCTTCTCCCCAGCTCTTTTTTAGGTCTTTAAAAGATGTTTCTTTAGTTCTATACTCTACATTTTTTACACCGTTCAGTTTGCTTATATTACTTTTTAGCTCAATTCTAGCGTCATCCTCTATATTAGATTCTACAGACACCCTTACTTCATTTATTTCATCTTTTGTAACTTTAATAAACTGATTTATATTTAAAACTATAGTAAGTACTATTCCAAGTATTATTAATGATGCTGTAACTGAGATTATTGATATAAAACTCATTGTTTTATTATGAAAAACCCCTTTAATCCCTTGCTTTAAACTATATAAAAATTTAGACATTAATTTCATATAAATCCCTCTTCGTATCTTTCACTATTTTTCCTTTTTGAATTTCTATAACTCTTTTTGGAAATAATTTTAAAATCTCAATATCATGAGTTGCCATTATCACAGTTACACCTTCTGCATTTATATCATTTAATATATTCAATATGCCTATAGAATTATATATATCTAAGTTTCCTGTGCACTCATCAGCTATAATGATTGCCGGCTTGTTTACTATAGCCCTAGCTATACAAACTCTCTGACATTCTCCACCTGATAATTCTGACGGATATTTATTGTGTTTATCTGCAATTCCTACTTTATGTAGAATTTCTAGAACTCTAGGCCTTATGTCTTTAGGATTTGCTCCTACTACTCTCATAGCGATTTCAACATTTTCAAATACAGTTTTTTCTTTTAACAACTTGAAATCTTGAAATACAATTCCTAAGTGCCTTCTATATTTATGTATTTTATTAGGTTTTATTTTTGTTATTTCTTGCCCTACTACTGATAACCTACCTGCTGAGATTTTTTCTTCTCTAGTTAACAATTTAAACAAAGTAGATTTACCTGCACCTGATGGACCTACTAAAAATACAAATTCACCTTGTTTTATACCTAAATTTATATTATCTAATGATTTGTTGCCATCATTATAAATTTTATCTACATTAGTAAATTTAATCAATTTTATCACTCCACTTTTCTTTTTCTTTGAGTTATATCTAAGCATTTTGCTTTCTTTTTAATTATACACAATTTTGTCTTTTTTTGTAACCTTTTTGTAACTCAAATAATTATTTTTACAAATAAAATTAAAAATCTCTTGCATACCTAAACTATGTAGTTTAGATACACAAGAGATTTTTCAATATTTTAATTTTCCTTTAATTTTTGTTTGTGACAAATAAACCAATCCATTACCTTGTACTGCACGTGAATACTGTAGTAATTTAGTATGTTTAATTAATTGAGCATATAATTCCGTTTCATTCAAATTTCTTTTAAATTCTTCTTTTGACCAATTTTTTAATAATGCTAAACTCCCACTTACATGAGGTGTAGCCATACTAGTTCCGCTTAATACTGCAAATTGATTTCCTGGGTACGTTGAAAGTATATCTACTCCCGGTGCCACTACATCTATATTTAAATTTGAATTACTAAAATTTGCTGGAACCCCTTTTTTATCTACAGCTCCAACAGATATTACTTCTGGATATGCAGCTGGATATGAATATTCAAAGTCATTAACATTTCCATCTCCATCATTACCTGCTGCACAAACTAATAGTATGTTTTTATTTACAGCTTCTTTTACAGCTTTTTCTAACTTTTCTGTACTTTTAGGCATCCCTAAAGACATAGATATTATATCTACATTTTGCTCAATAGCATAATATATAGCATTTACTACCCAGCTTACTTTTCCTGAGCCAGTTCTGTCTATAGCTTTTAATACATATATATCCGCTTTAGGTGCAACTCCCATTATAGTGTTATTTTTACCATTAGCTGCAATAGTTCCTATTACATGAGTTCCATGCCCTACTCTATCTACAACTATATTGTGGCTTTTTCCATCTTCATCAGTAAAATTTCTAACTGCAACAATATTATCTTTTAAACTCTCATGATTTATATCACATCCTGAATCTATTACTGCAATCTTAATACCATTGCCTTGATTAGAGTCATCCCAAATAGTTTTTGCTTTTATCATTTCGATTCCATATGGAGTTTTTGATTCCTTACTCCTAAATTGCCTATTTAATGTAAAAGGTAATAATTTTACATTAACATCACTTTGTTTATTTTTCATAAATATCACTCCAAAATTTGCTTTCTATTTAATTATATAAATTCAAAATGATTTTGGTGATTACTTTTCTTTTTTAAATAGCGAGTAATGTCTTTCAATATACAATTTTCTTTATCTCCACTTATGTCTAAATCATATATATTTTTTTCATCTTTATCATCTATTCTATATATACCTTGTACTATTTTTTCATTTTCTATAATTACATCTAATGTTGCACTAGAGATCAAATAATATGTTCCTATCCTTCCTTTTTTATCTTCTTTCCACTCCCCAATATATTTATATAATTCACATGTATATGTTCCTATACCATCTTTTTGCCCTTTTTTGAAATCACCTTCATAAATATTCTTATTATAATATATATACCTTCCTACACCTTCAAATACATCGTCTTTAAACTCACCTTCATATATCTCTTTATTTCTATACTTAATTATACCGCTTCCCCGTCTACATCCATATTTATATTCGCCATCATATATATTTCCTTCTACGTCTGTATAGCATCCATGCCCATGAAATGTGTTGTCTTTAAACTCTCCTATATACTTGCTTCCATCTTTAAACTTATACTCACCTTTGCCATTAATCTTTCCACCTCTAAATTCGCCTTCATAAATATCTCCATTAGATTTTATTAATTTTCCATCCCCACTTTGTAAGTTATCTTCCCATATTCCGCTATATTTACTTCCGTCTTTATAGTATAAAACTCCTTTACCATTTTTTTTATTATTTATAAAATACCCTTTATACATATCTTTATTTTTATATGTATAAAGACCTAAGCCTTCTATTGTACCGTTTTTAAAATCTCCACTATAAGTTGATCCATCACTATATATATATTTTCCTATGCTATGCATCTTGTCATCTTTCCAAAGTCCCTCATATCGTTCCTTATTTGCAAATATGCATACACCAAATCCATGTTTCTTTCCATTTATGGTTTCACCTTTATACATGTCGCCATTATCATACTTGAGCACTTTTTCTCCATTTAAATTAGAAGTCTGTTGGTTTACTTTCTTTTTATTATTAATTTCGCGGTTATTTATATCTACCTTGTCACATGTGCTTCTTGAATACTTATTTTTTTTAAATTTACTTTTTCTTGAACTAATAATAAACTTTACTATTAACAGTAAAATTAATATTGATGATAGGCATATAAAGACTGTTAATATTGTCATAATATACTTCATTATTTGCTCCATAGTAATCTCTCCCCACTTACATAGTACTTATGTTAATTTATATTTATATCCCATCATATTTATTCGTAAATGTATAAGTATTACTCTAAATTTATTAAATATATTTTTTAGTTTTTTTATAAGGTATTATTTTTCGCAAAAAAAAGCTATCAATATATTAAAATATCAACAGCTTTTTTCTAAAAAACAACTACGATCTATATTCTCATAACTTAAATCTTCATCAAATAATGTAACTATATTTTTAAGTTCTTCTTTATATTCTTCTTTATTTAATTTATAAAGCATCAAGTCCTCTAGTAAATCTTTTATATCAAAATATAAATTTTCTATTAAGTAAAAATAGCCACATTCTAAATTTTTAATTTTATCTATTGTATCAAGTTTTCTATTTATATCTCTCAAAACATCTATATTATATATATCTATATCTTGTATAGATTGTAAATATTGTCGTAGTGTTTTTATCACTTCTATAGACATGTCTTCTTCATTGTATTTATTTTTATTTGCATAAAAATTATTTATATACTTCTTAAAGTTTGCTTCTAAGTTTTCATTAATTGTGCTAAATGGAGCTCTTACAAAATCTTTAATTATCAACAGATTTCTAATATCTTCACTTTCTTGCAAAACATCATCTAAAATATATAAATTATAAGCATCATATAATGGATCATGTGCATCGCCTTTAAATTCTAGATTCGCACATTCTAATAAATTTTTTAAAGATATATAATTCATACACTTTATTCCATAATCTAAATACTTATCTTTTATATCTACAAATAAACTTTTAATGTTGTTTATAAATCTTGGATGATTATATTTTTTAGCACTTTTTTTATCTGTATTATTAAAACAAGTTAAATCTAAATTTCCAAAAGTATAAATTCCTTCTATTTGAGAAAATATTCCTAGCCATTTTTTAAATTTTCTCATCACTTCTTCATAAGTAGGTGCTTTTTCTAAATCCTCTTGATTTATTTGGGTAAGTGCTTGTATATGTGGATAAATATATTGACTACTTACTGGCTTTATTAAAGATTTAAATTCTTCTATTTCCCCTGTGTCTGTATCATACTGTATTGCACCTATAGCTATTATATCTGCATTTAACATATCCCTTTTATTTCTAGCACTTGGCATATTCATTTCAAAGTCTATATATATTTTTTTCAATATAAACCATCCCCTTCTAAATAACTCTACTTATAGTCTATCATTTTATTATAGATTTTTTCATAAATATTTTAATAAAATTTCAAATATTTTTATGTAATTACCACTTTTGATAATTTTTATATATAAAAACCGATGATAAATTTTATCATCGGTTTTTGTATATTTTTTATAATTTATTCATGTCTTTCCATAAAAGAGTGTTTTTCTCCATCTATTTGCCACCCTAAGACGGAATCTACATTTACATTTTCAGATGCTTTGAAAATAGACTTTTCTACATCCTTAAAATTAGTTCCTAGATTTTTTATTAAATCTTTTATTTCATATCTTTTATTACCAGTTTTTTTAGCTGCAACCATACAAGCACAGTTTAATGGCCATATTCCACTAGTTTGTATAAATTTAATTATATGTTCTTCTCTTATATAATAAAGAGGTCTTATTATTTTTATTCCATCAAAGTTTGTAGAATCTAACTTCGGCAACATTGTTTTAAAGTTACCTGCACATAATAAATTAAGCATTGTAGTTTCTATTACATCATCATAGTGATGTCCTAGAGCTAATTTATTACAGCCTAATTCTTGAGCTTTAGAATATAATGCTCCCCTTCTCATTCTCGCACACATATAACAAGGATAATCTTTTGCTATTTCATCTGCTATCTCAAATATTTTTGAATCAAATAAGTGTATAGGTATATCTAAATAATCACAATTGTCTATAAGCAATTTTCTTATATCTTCATGATAACCTGGGTCCATAGCTATAAATTCTATTTCAAATTTAACTTGACCATGTCTTTTTAATTCCTGAAACATTTTAGCCATAAGTAAGCTATCTTTTCCTCCAGATATAGCAATAGCGATTTTATCCCCATCTTCTACTAAATTATAAGCTTTTATTGCTTTTATGAATTTTGACCATAAATTTTTTCTAAATTTTTTTATTATACTTTTTTCTATATCTCTTAATGGCTGTCTTTCATCAAATGGTACTATAATTTCACAGCCTTTTCCTGCTAAATCGCTCATTCTTTCACCTCATTTTTATACAAACATGCAAATTATTTTATCATAAATAACGTTAATAATTCAAGTAATACATAAATTTATTATTTTTTTAATAGTACAACTTTTTATTATTTTAAGGAACGCTTTTTACTTGTACGAATATCATGTTATTAGATAGACATTATCTAGTTTTAGACAAGGAGGGCTAATAAATGCAAAATAACAACAAAGGGGTTACAAAAGATTCTGGAAATTCTTTCGCTAGACCATATGTAAACAATCAAACTTTCACTAAAATGTATAACACAGCTAGTGCTTTAAAACATGGTACTATCTTTCCAGAATTATTTTTGCTTGATTCTTTAATGTACAACAAAGATTTATATTCTACGCCTAAAAAAAGAAATGGAGGTAGAAGATAATGAGAAAAGAATCTAGACAAGAACTTTTAAGAAGTGTTCAAGAACTTAGTTTTGCATGCTTGGATATGAATTTATATTTAGATAATCATCCAGATGATAAAAAAGCAATTAATACTTACAATTCTTTAAGTACGCAGTTTATGCAAGCTAGGTACGCTTATGAAAATAAATATGGACCATTAACAAACTTTGGTTATTCACCAAGTAAATATCCTTGGCAATGGGTTTCAAATCCTTGGCCTTGGGACAAAGAATTTAATGATTAGATAATTATTGGGGAGGGTTAGAATTTTATGTGGATTTATCAAAAAACATTACAACACCCTATTAATCTTAAAAATGGGGATTTACAGATGGCTAAATACCTAATAACTCAATTTGGAGGTCCAAATGGAGAATTAGGTGCCGCTATAAGATATTTAAGCCAAAGATATACTATGCCTACAGGGAAATCTCGTGCACTTTTAACTGATATAGGCACCGAGGAACTTGCTCATGTGGAAATGATCGGCACTATGGTTTATCAATTAACTTGTGATGCTACACCTGAACAACTACGTGCTGCGGGGCTTGGATCTAGTTATGCACAAAACGGATTTGGAATCTATCCATCTGATTCTAATGGGGTACCTTTTAGTGCTGCACCGATAGCTGTTATGGGTAATGCCGTTACTGATTTACATGAGGATATGGCTGCTGAACAAAAAGCTTTGGCAACTTATTATCATCTTATTAATTTAACAGATGATGCTGATATAATAGAAGTATTGAGATTTTTAGGAGAAAGAGAAATCGTTCATTATCAACGATTTGGAGAGGCCTTAATGGATGTTTATGATTTTGAAGAGGGTCAAAGCATTTTTTAGTAAAATATTAATAATTTATTTTCAAACCACCTTTTTTATTTTAAATTTAGGTGGTTTTTTATTTTTTATAAATATATAATAAAAATAAAAAACTCTTACTACAATAGTTTAGTAAGAGTTTTTCATCTTTTTATTTTTGTATTAAACACATTTCTTCTCCTTCGCAATATAACAATAGTTGGTTTATCATTTCCATATTTTAGATGAATACATTCTTTTTACTTATTCATTTACTCTGTATCATAATCTGGTGTGTAATCATATTCTATTTCATTTTGATAATCAAGGTATAATAAATCTAAATTGTTTTCCATATATAGTTCCTCCTAATTTTTTGTTATATTAAATATGATTTTTTTATTTTCTAACTTTCATATTTAATTTAATATATGCAAGTTGTTTATATAAATTACCAATTATTACAAAATTGTTTTTTTTATTTTTAAACTTTCAAAAAAAGAAAATTTTCCTACAACGCAGGCAGACCCTATTAAACGTTAGATAAAACCCTTATTTTTATCTCCTCATTTAAACAACTAAATCTTGATATGTTTTCTATATCATTGACTAAAAATGCTTGCAAGCATTCATTTAGTATTTTTAGAGAGCTATATTCAGTCTTTTCATTAAAATAACAGTCTAAACTTCTTATATATTTTAGGTAGCATTTATTAATTCTAACCTCTACATATAATGAATCTGTTCTTATCCTAGATAATTGAAATAATTCTTTTAATCTCATATATGCACACTGAGAATCTTTACTAATATGCATATTGCTTAATCTTTCATCTAAGGCTTCTTCAATACTTATTAGTGCAAATCTGTTAACAAATAAATCTATATAATAATCACTTCTAGTATACTTAAATTGATAAAAATCAGTTATTACGCTCATGACAGCACTCCTTATATTTCATATCTGATTTTTGTTTCTATATATATTATTTTCAATAGTAGGTGTTATTTATACATAAATTTATATTTAAATTTTATTATGTAGCTAGCATAAGTTTAACATCGCTTGTCTACTACTTTAGAAGGAATATATACATATAATATAGAATATAGATTCATACCAAATATATAATTTAAAAGTAAAGTTATTATAATTTTACTAACCAATTTAATATTTTAGGAGGAAAACATGAATTTATTGCCTATACCTTGGATGAAACAAAAACTAGAAGTTATTTATGAGAAAAACTTATATGGTAATTTATACTTGATGTATAATGACCTTAATTTTAAAAATTTTACCGATACTTCAACTACAATTTTACTTGATTTATTAGATAACTATAATATTAATCCATGCCAAAATAATACTTTGTACTTATATCTTCCTATCGAAATGGATCCTTTTATTAAAAATCTAATACTTTCTTTTAAATCATTGTTTAAGGAAAATATATATATTATATTAGGAGGATACCTAAAAAATAATACTAGCCCTAATGAGTTAGATCATATAGCTGATTTATACATACAATTTCCTGAACTTAATGGATTGATTGATTTTGCATATATAATAGATGACTCTAAGTGCTATGAAATTTTCACATCTTTATGTGATACTCAAAGAATTTGTATAAATCCAGCTACATCTTGTACTATATCTGGGCCTACATTAAATTATCATATAAAAAGCCCTAACCCTAATGATATAGATCACATTTCATTTATAAATTTAATGGATGATATTACAGCAAACAACTATTTTGATACATATTTAAAGGGTTTGACTAATAATAACAATAACTTTAACTATAATTTATAGACTTCCTTGCAGTCTATTCTTTTTTTGTGATAATATATTTAAGGTTACAACTAAATATTTAAGCACTTTGAAAGGGGGGCTCTTTATGAAACTTATATTAGCCGAAAAGCCATCAGTTGCTAAAACTATAGCATCATTTTTAGGTGCTAAAACTAGAGGCGATGGATATTTTGAAGGCAATGGATATATAATCACCTATGCAGTCGGTCATTTAGTTGGTTTATACGATATGAAAGACTACGATAAGGATAGATATTCAGGTTCTTGGAGAATGGACAATTTTCCTTTTATACCTACTGATAAATTTAAATTTAAAGTAGATAGCTCTAAGAAAAAACAATTTGATATAGTTAAAAATCTTTTACATAGAGATGACATTGAATATATTATAAATGCTACTGATAATGATAGAGAAGGAGAATTAATTTCCTTCCTTATATTTTTATTAGCTAAAAATAAAAAACCAGTAAAGAGAATTTTAGTTAATGAGTGGACTCCAGAGGATATTACAAGAGGTATTAATAATTTAAAAGATGACTCTGAAATGAGAAACTTACAGGCTGCAGGATATACAAGGCTTATAACTGACTGGCTTATTGGAATAAATTTCACTTCTGCCGCCACACTAAAATATGGCAATGGTAAACTACTTAACATAGGTCGTGTAATTTTACCCACTGTAAAATTAGTTTATGATAGAGATATGGAAATTTTAAATTTTGTACCTAAAACTTATTACGAAATCGAAGGTAATTTTAAATGTGCTAACGGAGTATATAAAGGAAAGTATACAAAAGGAAAAGAAAGTAAATTTGATACTATAGAAGAAGTTGAGAAAGTAATAAATACTATAACTTCTAATACAGGTAAAGTATTAGACAAAAAAGTTAGTATGTCAAAAGAATACGCACCAAAGCTTTTTAGTTTAACTTCATTACAAGGATATATAACTTCTAAATACTCAAATTTCACTTCAGATAAGGTTTTAAACGTGTGTCAATCCCTTTATGAAGGAAAAGGTAGAGGTGGTTGTATAACATATCCTAGAACAGATTCTATTTATTTAGAAGAAAGTTTAACTTCAAAAGTATCTCAAACTTTAGATAAATTAAAATTAGGACTACCTTATGAAAATATGATTAAATTCGCTAAAACTAAAAGAGTATTTGATTCATCTAAAGTAGATAGCCATAGTGCTATTATCCCAACTTATATTATTCCTAATAATTTAAGTAGCGATGAGCTTATAGTTTACAATGCTATAAAGGATAGATTTATAGCTAACTTTATGCCACCTGCAGAATATGAAAATACAGAAATTAAAACAGATGTTGATGGTCATATTTTCTTGACTAAAGGTAAAGTACTTAAATCTAGGGGTTATCTTGAAGTCTATAAAAAAGAAGAAAAAGACGATTTATTGCCTATGGTTAATAACAATGATATTGTAGATGTTTTAGATATAAAGCCTTTAACAAAACAAACTACGCCTCCAAAACCATATACAGAGGATACGTTGCTTAAGGCTATGAAAAATTGTGGTAAAAATGTTTCAGATGATGATATTGCTGTTTTATCAGGGTACTCTATAGGTACTTCTGCTACTCGTGCTGATGTATTAAAAAAAATAATGCAAGTTGGTTATGTTGGTAAAAAAGGTAAATCATACTTTATATCTGATTTAGGAAAAAATCTAGTTGAAGTTTTTCCTGTAAAAGACTTATTTGACGTTGACTACACAGGTAAACTAGAAAAAAGTTTAAGTGATATTCAAAAAGGTACTTTTACTAGAAAGGAATACTTAACTAATATAATGAATTTTATTTATGAAAATGTTCATTTAATAAAAAGAGATTTACCTAAAAATATTAGCACAGAAAATTACATATATAATCCTAAAACTAAAAAATATACTAAAGAAGGTTGTAAAGGTAACAATAAGTCATCTTCATCTAAATCTACTTCAAATAATAATAATGAATCTAATTCTAAAAATGAAGTCCTTGGTAAATGCCCTGTCTGTCAAGGTGATGTTGTTGAAATAGAAAAAGGATATATTTGTAATAATTATAAAGAGTGTAAATTTGGAATTTGGAAAAACGATAAATTTTTAGAATATTATAAGAAAAAACCTAATAAAACTATGGTTAAAGGCATACTAAAAAATGGACAAAGTAAAGTTAAGTCCTTAACTTCAAAACAAGGAAATAAATTTGATGCCATCTTAAAATATCATAAAAAAGAAAATGGTTATTTCGGATGGGATATCGAGATAGAAAAATAATTTCAAATGTATATAAATTAAAAGGTTGCTTAAATTAGCAACCTTTATTCTTTTTCATTTAATGTTTCATCTATTTTACATCTTGCCATTTTTATAAAATCTGAAAAATTATAATTTTTAAGTTTACATCCGCACTTAGGACAATATTCCAACTTCTTAGATATTAGTGCCCTACAGCTAGGTTCTGGACATCTTGTTTTTTGGTTTACTTCAGATACTTTAAGCCCACATCTTGGACATATAGTTCCTGGTCTTGACGATACATCTTTTCCACATCTCGGACATTTTGTCATATTGCTCACCCCACCTTAGTTTTAAAATATCAATATATGTTATGATAAAGCTTCTATAGATGTGATTGTAAAAATCATAAAAACCCCCTTAATAACTTTTTAGCTACTTAAGGAGGTTTCTATTTTATACTAACTTTATATTATCTAGGATTTTTTATAAACGCTTGTGCTGCTGCAAGTCTTGCTATTGGAACTCTAAATGGTGAACATGAAACATAATTAAGTCCTAAATTGTAGAAAAATTCTATTGAAGATGGTTCTCCACCATGCTCTCCACATATTCCTAATTTTATATTAGGCTTACTAGATCTTCCTAATTGAACACCCATTTTCACTAATTTACCTACACCCTTTTGGTCTAGTACTTCAAATGGATCTTTTTCTAGTAACTCTTTATTCACATACTCTCCTAAGAACTTCCCTGCATCATCTCTTGAATAACCAAAAGTCATCTGAGTTAAGTCATTAGTACCAAAGCTAAAGAAATCAGCTTCTTGTGCTATCTCATCAGCGCTTAGACATGCTCTAGGTATTTCTATCATAGTTCCTATTGTATAAGGTATATTAACACCCTCAGCAGCTATTATATTATCTACTGTTTCTTTTATCATATCTTTTATAACTTTTAATTCTTTTACTTCTCCAACTAATGGTATCATTATTTCAGGAGTAACTTTAATTCCCTCTTTGCTCGCTTCTATAGCACCTTGTATTATAGCCTTAGCTTGCATTTCATATATTTCAGGGAAAGTTATTGCAAGTCTACATCCTCTATGTCCTAACATAGGATTAAATTCGTCTAAATCAATTATTCTTCTTTTTATTTCACTTACTTGTAATCCCATAACTTTTGCAAGATGATTTATAGATTCATCATCATGAGGTAAGAATTCATGTAGAGGTGGATCTAATAATCTTATATTTACCGGTTTTCCATCCATAACTTTAAACATCGCTACAAAGTCTTCTCTTTGCATTGGTAATAGCTTTTCTAATGCTACTAATCTTTGTTCTAAAGTGTTAGATAATATCATCTCTCTTACTGCTGGTATTCTATCTTCGTCAAAGAACATATGCTCAGTTCTACATAATCCTATTCCTTGTGCTCCAAATTTTATTGCCATAGCTGCATCTCTTGGGTTATCAGCATTAGATCTTACTATTATATCTTTGTACTTATCTACCCAGTTCATTAGTTTTTCAAAGCTACCAGTAAGTGCTACATCAGTCTTTTTGACACTACCTATATAAACACATCCACTAGAACCGTCTAATGATATATACTCGCCTTCTTTTATAACAAAGTCATCACTTCTAATTTCTTTATTGTATTCATCTACTTTTATTTGTGAGCATCCTGCAACACAGCATTTCCCCATACCACGAGCTACAACAGCTGCATGAGATGTCATACCACCTCTAGCTGTAAGTATTCCTTGTGCACAAACCATACCTTCTATGTCCTCTGGAGATGTTTCAAGTCTTACAAGTATTGCTTCTTCTCCTCTACCTTTAGCTTCTACAACATCTTGTGCATTAAAGTATACTTTACCACTTCCAGCACCTGGCGAAGCTGGTAATCCCTTAGCTATAACTGTAGCATTTTTTAATGCCTTACTTTCAAAGCTTGGATGTAATAATTGGTCTAATTGTTTAGGCTCAATTCTCATTATAGCTTCTTTTTCATCTATTATATTATCATTTACTAAATCTACCGCTATATTTATAGCAGCTGTAGTTGTTCTTTTTCCATTTCTAGTTTGTAATATATATAATTGTTCTCTTTCTATAGTAAACTCTATATCTTGCATATCTTTGTAATGATTTTCAAGAATAGAAGTAATTTTCACAAATTCATCGTATGCTTTTGGCATAACATTTTTAAGTGAAGATATATCTTGTGGAGTTCTTATTCCTGCAACTACATCTTCTCCTTGAGCATTAATTAAAAATTCACCAAATAGTTTGTTTTCACCTGTAGATGGATTTCTAGTAAATGCTACTCCTGTACCACTACTTTCTCCCATATTTCCAAATACCATTGACTGAATATTTACTGCTGTTCCTAAATTGTGAGGTATATCATTTAATTTACGGTATACAGCTGCACGAGGGTTATTCCATGACTTAAATACTGCTTCTATCGCAAGCATTAATTGGTCTTTTGGTTCTTGTGGGAAATCTTGTTTTATTTCTTTTTTATATATAGCTTTATACTTTGTTACTATTTCTTTTAAATCTTCACTGTTTAAATCTGTATCAATTTTGTATCCTTTGCTCTCTTTTGCATCATCTAATACATTTTCAAATTTATATTTAGGTATTCCCATAGCTACATCAGAAAACATTTGTATAAATCTTCTATAACTATCATATGCAAACCTCTCATTTTGAGTAGCATTTGCTAAAGCTAGCACACTGCTATCATTAAGTCCTAAGTTAAGTATAGTATCCATCATACCTGGCATTGAAAATACTGCACCTGAACGAACTGATAGTAAAAGTGGGTTTTTACTACATCCTAATTTTTTATTTAAATTTTCTTCTAAGCTTTTTAAGTAATTTTCTATTTCTTTTATTATTTCATCTCTTATTAATTCACTATTATCATAATAGTCATTACATGCACTTGTACTAATTGTAAATCCAGGAGGGACAGGTAATCCTATTTTTGTCATTTCTGCTAAATTGGCACCCTTACCTCCAAGTAAAGATTTCATATCTTTATTACCTTCATTAAAACCATAAACATATTTAGCTTCCATCATTTAAAACCCCCATTAATTTATTTTAGCGAATTTTATTTATCGCCATCTTTGTATACTTTTAACCCATTTTCTTTCATAATGTCAAGAATTATACCTGCAGTTTCTTCTATTGCCTTGCTAGATACGTCTATTACTGGACATCCAACCTTTTTCATGATAGTTTCTGAGTAATCTAATTCTTGAAGTATTCTTTCTAAATTAGCGTAACTTGCATTGCTCGATAACCCCAGTGCTTTAAGTCTTTCTTGTCTTATTTTATTAAGCTTCTCTGGAGTATTGGTAAGACCCATAATTTTTTTAGGATTTATTTCAAATACCTCTTTAGGTATAGGTATTTCTGGTACTAATGGTACATTAGCTACTTTAATATTTTTATTTGCTAAGTACATACTTAAAGGAGTTTTAGAAGTTCTTGATATCCCTAATAAAACTATATCCGATTTTAATATACCTCTTGGATCTTTTCCATCATCGTATTTTACAGCAAATTCTATTGCTTCAACTCTTTTAAAGTAACTTTCATCTAACTTTCTTATTATTCCAGGCTCTCTTCTCGGCTTTATATTTGTCTTCTTTGCGATTTCTCTTAAAAGTGGTGTCATTAAATCTATGTGACTTAGCCCTTCCTCTTCACAGAATTTTTTAGTTGTATTCAATAATATTTTATCAACTAAAGTGTAAACTATTATTGCACCTTCGCTTTTTCCACTGTGTAGTATGTCTAGTAAAAATTTTGATTCTACAACATACGGAAATCTTCTTATTTCATAATTATCACTCATGCTAAATTGAGATATAGCCGCTTTTGTGACTTGTTGAGCTGTTTCACCTACTGAATCTGATATTACATATATAATTAAATTTTCCATATATTCCTCCTTAATTGCCAGCTAACTCTAAAAATAACTTAGTTATATTAGTTTTAGACATCCTACCCATAACTTTTATTTGATTTTTATCATGTTCATCGTATTCAATTACAGGTATAGAATCAACTTCATGGTCTATTATTTTCTTAGCTGCCAATATAATATCATCATCTTTGTTAATAGTTACTATATTTGGCATTCTAGTCATTATCATTCCTATAGGCATTTTGTTTATATCACTTCCGCCTACAGTAGCTTTTAATAAGTCTTTTCTAGAAACAATTCCACATAAATTTTCTTTATCGTCTATAATAAATATACTTCCTACATCAGATAAAAACATAGTAACTATAACTTCATATATACTCAGATCTTTTTTTACGAGTATAGGCATGCTCATTATATCCTTGACTTTTTTATCTTTTATTTTATTGCTAATTAAGTTAATTTCACTAACTCCAGAGTAAAAATATCCAACTTTAGGTCTTGCATCTAATATGCCTGTCATCGTTAATATGGCTAAATCAGATCTTAATGTAGCACGAGTTACATTTAAATTAAAAGCAATATTTTCACTTGTTATAGGTTCATTAGCTTTTACTATTTCAATTATTTTTAATTGTCTTTGATTAAGTTGAATAATACTCACCTTCCTTCATTTATGCCATACTTTTTAAACTTTTATCTTATATAGTATATTATACATACATATATATGTGTTTGTAAACACTTTTGTTATATATGTGCTACACTTTTTATTTCAATTGTATACTATATATATATTTAATATACATTAATGGGGGTTATATATTAAATAATGTAGCTAAATTGTTTATACTAAACTCTATTATAATATAATATTGCCTTACATAACTATTTTTAAATTAATTTTCACATAAAATTCAAAAAAGAATAATGGGGCTAAAGGTTAACACCCTTTTAGCCCCATACATACTACTTATAAACTATCTTAGATAAGTCACATATACTTAACATTGTATCGTATATTTGCTTAAGTAATCCTAATCTATTGTTCTTTATAGCTTCATCCTTGTCCATTACCATAACACTATCAAACATAGCGTCTATAGAAGGTCTAAGTGATGCAAAGCAATCTAGCGATTCACTATATTTCTTTTGATTTAATAATTCTTTTACTTTATCTTTTGTATCATTAAATTCATTATATAGCTTTATTTCTGCTTCTTCTTTTAATAAATCTTTATCTACAGTGCTAGATATTGACTTTTGAGCTAATGTAGAAACTCTATTGAATGCTGTTAGCATCTCTACTAACTCATCTTTTTGTAACCAATTATTAAGTTCTATTGCTCTTGCATACATATCTGATATATCATCTATTTTTGAACTTAACACAGCATCTATTACATCATATCTTATTCCTAACTCTCTAAATAAATTCTTTATTCTCTCTTTGAAGAATTCCATCATATGAGACAAAACTTCTTCTTTATTAAATTCTATATTAGTATAATTTTCTAATGCTAATAAAGCTAATTCTTTTAATTCTACATCTAGCTTGCTATCCATAAGTATGTTTATTATACCTAAAGCTTGACGTCTTAGAGCATAAGGGTCTTGAGAACCTGTTGGTTGTATTCCTATAGCAAAGAACCCTGCTATAGAGTCTAGCTTATCTGCTATAGATAAAGCTACACCTGCATTAGTCTTAGGAAGTATGTCTCCTGCAAATCGTGGTAAGTAATGTTCAAATATAGCTTCACTTACTACTTCATTTTCTCCACCAATTTTTGCATATTCTCTACCCATTATTCCTTGAAGTTCAGTAAATTCAAATACCATTCCTGTAACTAAGTCAGCTTTACATAACTTAGCAGCTCTTTTTGTATCTTCACTTTCACAATCAAGTCCTAATAATTTTAATATTTTGTCACTTAGTTCTTCTATTCTTATGCTTTTATCATAAATTGTTCCCAATTTAGCTTGGAATACAACACTTTTTAATTTTTCTGTGTAACTTTCTAAATCTCTTTTAGTATCTTCTTTATAGAAGAATAATGCATCTGCAAGTCTTGCTTCTAATACTTTTTCATTACCTTTTTTTACATTGTCTATTCTATAATCATTTCCATTCCTAACAGCTATAAAGTTTGGTAATAATTTTCCATCCTTTAATACTGGGAAATATCTTTGATGTTGTTGCATAGGAGTTGTTACAACTTCTTTTGGAAGTTTTGCATAAGATTCATCAAATTCTCCATAGAATGCTGTTGGATATTCTACTAAATGAGTTACTTCTTCTAGTAAATCTTCATCAAATTCTATTTCTCCACCTAATGATTTTGCAACTTCTATACATTGATTTTTTATAAGTTCTTTTCTTTTTTCTTGGTCTAATATTACATAGTTTTCTTCTAATTTTGCAAAATAATCTTGTAATGAATTAACTTCAAATTCGCTTTCACCTAAGAATCTATGACCTTTAGTTATATTAGAAGATTTTATACCTTCTAAATCTATTTCTACTATATTGTCATTTAATAATGTTACCATCCATCTTATTGGTCTAGCAAATCTCATGTTCTTTCCACCCCAACGCATAGCCTTTGGGAATACAACCATTTTTACAGCTTGTGGTAATACTTCTTTTAAAACGTCACTAGTTTCTTTTCCAGCTTGTCTTATTGTTCCAAATATATATTCATCTTTTCCAACAACTTTAAATACTACATCTTCTTCTTTAAGACCTTTACTTTTCATAAATCCTAGCGCTGGCTTAGTAAAGTTTCCATCAGCATCAAGTGCTATTTTTTTAGCAGGACCTTTTACTTCTTCTTCTAAGTCACTTTGCTTTTCACTTATACCATCTACTACAAAAGTTAATCTTCTTGGAGTTCCAAGTATTTGTATGTTATCAAAACTTATTCTTTTTTCATTAAATAGCTTAGTTAAATTATTTTTGATTTGGTCTAGTGTAGATGATACGAACCTTGCTGGTAGTTCTTCAACACCAATCTCAAATAAAAGGTAATTACTCATTATTTGTCACCTTCCTTTAAAAGTGGGAATCCCATTTCTTCCCTTTGTTTTACAAATGCTAATGCAACATTTCTAGCCATGTTCCTAACTCTACTTATAAATGATGCTCTTTGACTAACACCTATAGCACCTCTTGCATCTAGTGTATTAAATGCATGAGAACACTTTAGTACATAATCATAAGATGGAACTACTAGTCCCTTTTCCATAAGCTTTAATGCTTCTTTTTCGTATACATCAAATAAGTTAAATAACATATCTGCATCACACTCTTCAAAAGCATATACTGAATTTTCGTATTCAGCCTTTTGGAATACATCTCCATAAGTTATTTCATCATTCCATTTTAAATCGTAAACACTATCTACTTCTTGAATATACATAGCTAGTCTTTCTAATCCGTATGTAATTTCTCCTGTTTCAAGTTCACACTCTATTCCTCCAACTTGTTGGAAGTATGTAAATTGAGTTATTTCCATACCATCTAACCAAACTTCCCATCCAAGTCCCCAAGCACCAACTGCTGTTGCTTCCCAGTTATCTTCAACAAATCTTATGTCATGTTCATTTGGATCTATACCTATTTGTTTTAAACTCTCTAGATATAGTTCTTGTATATTATCTGGTGATGGCTTTAATATAACTTGGAATTGATGATGTTGGTATAATCTATTTGGGTTTTCACCATATCTACCATCTGCTGGTCTTCTAGATGGTTCTACATAACAAACCTTCCAAGGCTCTGGCCCTAAAGATCTTAAAAATGTATTAGGATTCATTGTCCCCGCACCTTTTTCTACATCATAAGGTTGCATCATAATACATCCTTGTTTAGCCCAGTAGTTTTGCAATGTAAGTATCATATTCTGAAAATTCATACGAATACCTCCTATAAGTTTACGACTTCGTCATCGTTTATTGTTTGAAACTATAGTTTCCTTTAATCTAACAAAGCCTTTCGTTTATACGAAAGGCCTTTTAATAGTTCATTTCTAGTTTTTAGAATATCAAATTCTACAATTTTTGTCAATCTCAATACTGAATACTATGATTTTCTTACTATTTTTTATCTAAGTCTATTTTTTCATCTTCTTCAATAAGTTCGTCAGTTATATCTTTAGTATCTGCATTGTCTTTTTTATGATCTACTACAACGTCTTTTACTTCTTTTGCTGTGCTAGTTAACATTTGCTTTAACATGCTTAGCTTTTCTTCGTTTAGTTCTCCTAAATCAACAATAGATCCATCATCTTCATTTTGTATCTTTATTTGATACTTACCTATAACTGCTGCTGATAGTCCTACCAACGTAACTAATGGCCCTAAAGCTAACCCTACTACTCCTACTGTTAAAGGTATATTCATTACTGTTTTTTCATTTTTTTCAACTATAACTCTTATTACACTGCTTTTTTTAAGAAGTTCTTTCACTTGAAGTTTTAATTCTTTAATATCTTCATTATCTTTAGAAAGAACACCTTCCATTGTTTTCTTAGCTTGCTTTGTTTTACTACCAAAACCTTTTACAGATTCTAATAATATAACAGCTTCTATAACGTCTCCATCACAATCTAAAAGAGCTTTTTTTGCTTCTGCATAAGTTGCACTATTAACTCTTTCTATTACAGCATCTAACTTTTCAATAGTTATATTGTTATTCACCCTTATCAACTCCCTTATTTTTTTGTATATCTTGTAATAAGTTTAATGATTTTAAATTAACATTGTCAACATGAACATGTAAATATTTTTTTAGAATTTTATCTAGTTCATAAGTTATATACTTTGATACCTTCGCTTTGCTACACTGCAATATATCATTACTTAATATATATTCCATAAGCTTCAAAGTTGTTATATCAAAGCTTAAATTATTTTCTGTTTTTTCACTACACAAATCACATACTACGCCACCCTCATATACATTAAACTTAGAATTTTTTAAATTTCCACTTCCACAATTGCAACATCTGTTGATAGTGGGTTTAAATCCTATGTAGTCTAAAAATTTAAGTTCAAAAGCACGAGTCACAAATTCTTTGTCTACGTCTTTTTGTGTATACAAATATAATGTCTGAGCCAATAATATAAATAGTCTATTATTAGTTTGATTTTCAAAGGTAGAACCGTCTACTAATTTTATAATATACGTTGCATATGAAAAAGATTCTATATCGTAAGATATATCATAAAAGCTTTTTATTATGTCACTTTGATTTACTTTATACATACTGCCTTGCTTTTTTAAGGTGTAATTTGAGTAGGAAAAAAGCTGTGAAGATGAAAGCAAAGGGCTTTTATTTCTTTTTGCTCCCTTTGCTAGTGCAGCTACTTTTCCAAGCTTTCTTGTAAACAAAGTTAATATCACATCATTTTCTTCGTACCTTACTGCTCTAAGTACTATCCCCTGGGTGTTCAAGATTATCATAGTCGGTATCTATCTCCCTTACATCTTGGTTTTCTGCACTTATATTTTTACCATGTTGTATATACAGATAGGCTTCTATACTACCCGTCTTTTTAAAAACTTCCCAACATAAATTGTTCATTTTTTAAAAACCCCCTTCTTACGGTTCTAGTTATATTTTTACTAAGAAGAGGGTAAATAATACATTAAGTTATTAAACAATTTTTGACAATAATATACTTGTTATTACAAGATAAATAGCTATCCCAGTTATATCAAGCGCTGTAGCTATAACAGGCGCAGAAATTATAGATGGATCTACATCTAATTTTTTAAATAAAACTGGCATAAATGCACCTATCATAGCACCTACAATCATATTTATAAATAAAGATATCGATACTACTAGCACAATGTTAATATCTTTTATAAAAATAAATGTTAATACTGCGATTATTAAACTGCAAACTATTCCTGTAATAAAGCCTACCATACCCTCTCTTATTACATTACTAAACTCTAAATCTTTATTAGATAATGCCATAACTGTTAATGCTGATGATTGTGTACCTATATTTCCACCCATACCCATTACAACAGGTATGAAAAATACTAATACTCTATACGTAGGGTTCATTATAAAGTCTAAATTAGAAAGTATTAATGTCGATAGTAACCCACCAATTAAGGTTATTAAAAGCCAAGGAATTCTAGCTTTAACCGACGATACAATTTGTTCTCTTGATGTTGGGTTTACTTTTTCTACAAAGTCTCTTTCTTGTTCTGAAGTACCTGCAAATTTGTACATATCTTCAGTAGCTTCTTCTTCCATAACATCAATTATATCGTCTACAGTTATTATTCCTTTTAGTTTCTGCCCTCTATCTATTACTGGTATTGCTATTAAATTATATTTAGAAACTAATCTTACAGCTTCTTCTCTATCTTCGTCTACATATACAGATATTATATTTTCACTCATCAAATCTTCTACTATATTAGCATCCCTAGATGTTATAAGCTCTCTTAAAGACAATACTCCAACTAAGCGTTCTTCATTATCAACTACATATATATAATATATAGTTTCTGCATCTTGAGCATTTTCTCTCATATGCTTAATCGCTTCTTTAGCTGTCATATCTTTATTTATTTCTATATATCCAGTGGTCATTATTCCACCAGTAGACTCTTCTTCATAAATTAATAATTCTTTTACGTCTTGTGCATCCTCTTGACTTAAAAGTTCCATTACTTTGTCTCGTTCATCTTCTTCTAGCTGGCTTAATATATCTGCCATATCATCAAGAGACATTAACTCTAATATATTTTTTCTATGGTCTATGTCTATTTTTGATAATATTTTACTAAAAAATTCAGCATCACTTTCTTCTAGTATAGACGCTGCCATATCTAGAGGAAGTACTTCAAATAATTTAATCTTCATACTTTCATTTAAATGTTCCATTATATCAAAAATATCTATTATATGATATTCTTCAAGTAACTCTCTTAGTTCTAATATTTTACTATTTTCAATTAATATCTTGACTTCACTTAATAAATCCTGGGAAGCGTCTTGTTTCCTATCCATATAATCCATCCTTATTTTTCAGTATATCCAAAGTTACTTACAGAACTTTGAAGATTTCTCCAGTTCTCCTTAACTTTAACCCATAATTGAAGATTTATTTGAGAACCTAAAAGTAATTCCATATCTTCTCTTGCTGATTTTCCTATTCCTTTTAGTTTTCTACCATTTTTACCTATTATTATACCTTTATGTGAATCTCTTTCACAGTATATAACAGCAGATACGTCAACTATTGCTTTATCTTTTCTAGATTTCATCTTTTCTATCTCAACAGCTACTCCATGAGGTATCTCATCATGAATATAGTGAAGTACTTTTTCTCTTATTAATTCTGATGCTAACACTCTTTCTGGTTGATCAGTTATCATATAGTCTGGGAAGTACTTAGGCCCTTCTTGTAAATGATTTTGTATTACTTTTAATAATTCTTTAACATTTCTTCCTTTTAATGCTGATATTGGTACTATTTGCTTAAATAAACCTTCAGCATGGTACATTTTCATCATATCAAATAAATCTTGTTCTTCTATTTGGTCCATTTTATTCATAACTAAAACTACTGGAGTTTTGATTTTTCTTAAATCTTCTATTATCATTCTATCTCCAGGCCCTATTTTTTTAGAGTCATCTACTACAAATAGAACTACATCTACATTTTTGAATGCATCTGTAGCTGATTTCACCATAAATTCACCTAATTTATTTTTAGGTTTATGTATCCCTGGTGTATCTAAAAATACTATTTGACCTTCTTCATCTGTATATACTGCTTGTATTGTGTTTCTTGTAGTTTGAGGCTTATCACTCATTATTGCTATTTTTTCTCCAACTACATTATTCATAAGAGTAGATTTACCTACATTTGGTCTTCCTACTATACTAACGAATCCTGATTTAAACATATTGTCATTTCTCCTATCGATCTCTTTTGTTTTATTTTGTTTCTCTAAAGTCACTTCCAGTAAAATAGTTAGGTATTAAATCTTTTATTCTACATTCCTGTATTTCACCTTCTGAATATCCTGTTATTATTCTTATATCAGTTCCAAATTCTATTATTACTTGTCTGCATATTCCACATGGATATGTAGGCTCATTTTTTTCTGAATTATCACTTGCTATTGCTATTGCTTCTATATCACTTGTACCGTCTGATATAGCTTTAAATATAGCTGTTCTTTCAGCACAATTAGTTCCTCCTAAAGATGCACACTCAATATTACATCCTGTATAGACTTTATTATCTTTACTTAAAAGAGCTGCCCCTACTTTAAAATTTGAGTATGGAGAGTGAGAATATTTTCTTGCATCTTCTGCTATTTTCAATAATTCTTTATTGTTCATAATATGTGCCTCCTAGGTTTTATTTTATTGTGCCTTATTAATTACTTTATTTCTATAAATTTATATTAGAACAAAATATTATTTTAAGAGATAATAATATTTTTGTTTTAATACTATCTTCAAGAATATTTGCCTAAAAGTTGATAATTTTTAATTTCTTAGTATTATAAATAATATATGATAAATGTTCTTATTTCAATATCTTTTATTATTTAAAAATTTGTTTAGTACGTTATATTATAACATAAAAAAGAAGTCTTGCAGACTTCTTTTTTTATAAGGTCTGCTAATAAAACCCACATCCCTTTGTATTATTTTATCATCAATAAAAATTTCCAATTTGATAAATTAATAATCCTATTAACACCCCTAATAAAGCACCTGCTACTGTTTCCCAAAATGTATGTATTTTCCCTTCAATCCTACTTTGTGCAACCAATAAAGCCATAAGATAGGCTAATGTTGATGGTACAAGTCCAGCTGTAATAAGCGTTATAGCTGTAGCCATTGCAAATGACAACGCTGCATGACCACTAGGCATGCCTCCTTTTAGAGGAGTTCCTGTTGAAGTTAGTGCTTTTACTACAACAACCGCTATAAGGACCAAAACTATACAAATTAACGTTACATGAAGCTTTGACTGTCTAATCGTATATATTAGTGAATCAGATACATCTGTTAATTTATCATAAAAAATTATATACCCAACTACAACTGAATTTAAAGTTGCAATTAAAACGCCTCCCGCTGCAACATCTTTAGCTATTTTTGCAAGAGGATGATAAGTTTCAGTTACCATATCTATAGTTTTTTCTATAGCAGTATTAAACATCTCTGATATTACAACTAAACTTATAGCAAATATAAGTACTATCATCTCAAGTTTAGTTAAGCCGAAAAACAAACTTGCTACAAGCACTATTGCAGCTACAAAATAATGTATCTTCATATTCCGCTCTGATTTAAAAGTATATAATATACCTTCTATAGCAGCATTAAATGCTTGGATTATGCCCTGACGTTTTTTCTTTTCCTTCATAAAGCTTACTCCCTTGTTATGTTTAACTTATTTAATATGTATTCTTCTTTTTGTCTCATTTCTTTTGTATTTTCGTCAGTATCATGATCATATCCTAAGAGATGGAATGTACTATGACAAACTAAAAAGCATACTTCTCTTTCAAAGCTATGGTTATATTCTATACTTTGTTCAAATGCTCTTTCTAAAGATATCACTATGTCTCCTAACGTTTCTTCTTCTAATTCAATGTCAAACTCATCACTTAACATAGGGAATGATAATACATCTGTAGCTCTATCTACACCTCTATATTCTCTATTTAGTTCATGTATTTCTTTATTGTCTACAAAAGATAAACTCACTTCATAATCATCGTCGTATCCTTCAGAATCTAAACATTCTAATATTATATCTTTTATCTTCTCTATTAAGTCTTCAGTTACATCCATTTTATCTTGTCTATTATCTATTATAAGTTCCATATTATTCACTTCTTCCTTTGTATTTATATATATTATTGTCTTTTTATTTTTTTTTATCAGTATCATTTTTATTATTTTCAAATTCGTTCCTGATATCATTTATCGGTCTTTTGCTAGGATTTTGCGGAATTGCCTCTTCTCCTTCTTTAGGAGTGTTTTGCTCATTTATCAGCTGCTGTGCTTCAGCTTTACTAAGATGGTCTACCTGAGCTATATTTTCAGATGTTTGCACTGTTACTATATATTCTAACATATTTTTATTAACTTTATAATCATGTTCCACATTAACAACTCTAGCTGATACCGGCATTATGTATTCTAACTTTTTTAATGATTTTTCTGATAATTCACGTTTAAGTTTTTCTTTATCTTTTTTTATTTTCACATCCTTGACTTCATTAAATGTACTTATATTTATTCTTAAAGGGAACGTATAGTTTCCTAGAGATAGCTTATATTCTTTATTGTCTATAGTATAGTCTTTATATTTTATGTTTCTTCTTAATGTGTGCTTATTACCGTAAAAACTCATTGTATATACTCTTTTTTTCTCTCCAGTTTTTCTTTTTATAATATCTTCGTAATTTGCACTTTTAGATACTTCATAAAAAGTACTTGCCCATACCTCTGGTACTGATTTTGTATTTGCTCCACTTACTAGTACTTCACCTTTTTGAACGATTTTTCCAACATTTACAATTTGATTTCCACTTCTTGGCATTACTCTTTCTATTATACCATTTTTTTCTGCAATTATATTACAATAATTTGATTGTTCTGTTGACTTTAATGTTTCTGCTTTTTTAGTTACTGTTGCAAATATATTAGTACCCTTTACATTTATAGATACATATGCAGCTTCATCAAATTTCAACATTATATGATCTCTAATTTCTTTTCTATCTATGTTTTTCTTATATACTCCTGGCTTAAGGCCTGCATTATATAACTCTTTTCTAATTGCTTCTTTTTTTATACCTTCTGGTACTTGAATATATATATCTGTAATAAATTGAGATGTTAACATTAATAATGTCAAAGATACTAATGCACAAATCCACATACCTTTTAATTTGTATATTCGCTTTAAAATAAAAGGTATACCAGTTTTTTGCTTAACTTTAACATCAAAATTACTGCCTCTATAGGCTCGTTTAAAGTCCCTCATATCCCTTTTTTCTATATTAAGTTCTATCTTACTATTGCTTACTCTTTTAACATTATAAACTCTTATGTTGTTTTTTATAAGATGATTTAAAAATCTTTCAATTCCTATGCCTTCTACCGTTATTATATAGTATCCCCTTATATAACTTATCACTCGTATTTCCTCCTAATCTACGTATTCTACAGTGTATATAATTCCTTTTATACCTATCTCCCCATCAGTAATATATTTTAGTGAAAGTTTGTCCCCAGATATTTTAATTGATTTCACCTTTGTTTTAATTTTTATTAAATCAGTTTCATAAGTTATTATATTTAAATAATTTTCTATACTTATGAATGTATTTCCTATAATAGTTACTGTAGGTTGATTTACTAACAGGTCAGTTGATATATCCATCATACGTATACCCCCTTAATATATTTTATGTTAATAATGTACTTAAATTACATTTTTATATTGTTCGTTTTTAAATAATTAATATATTTTATAATACTCTTTTATTTATATATGTGTGTAAACTTATAATCATATTTAGAATAAAATATCTACATACAACTATATTTTTTAAGAAAGGAGATTATATGAAAAATACCTTTATAAATTTAGTTCAAAAATGTATATGTTTAGATTTACTAATTAATGCATTAATTAGTTCTAATCCCTATCAAGATTTAAGTTTTTTATCTTCTATCAAAACTGAAAACTTAAGAAATATTAAGTTCATTTGCTATCTTTATAACTATACATTTAAAGAAGATTTATTGCTTGAAGATGTTGATTCTATTGAAATTGATAAAAAATACGAAAACAATTTTAATTATTTACTTCAGCTTAATTTAAATATTTTGTCTGATTTAGAGAATCTAAAAAAATACAAATTTGATGTTTATTATTTAAAACTTTTACAAGCATTAATTTATAGTTATTTTAACTTTGTATCTTCCATTCAATACTTTTATGCTATAGTTCCAGATAAAAAAACAAATTACAATAAAACTCGTTTTTTCAACTTACCTGACAGCAATATTTCAAAAAGTCTTTCTACAGAAGCGTCGATAGAGTATATACGTAAAATTTCTATAAACGCAATTGACTTTTTTTTCAATTATTCTTTAGTTGATAATAAAATTATAGATGAGTATTATGAAGTTTTTTTTGAAAATAATTTTGAAAATAAATTTTATCAATATTTTTTCAAAACGAATGATAAAATTTTTAAAATAAGAGTTTTATATAAAAGTGGAGAAATATTTTATTTATACCAAAGCCATACAGATGATATAAAAATTAGTCCGCCTTTAAGTAAAGAAGAATCAAAAACATTTATCGATAGTTATTTACAAGAAAAGTTTATTGATGAATTTGAAAATCTATTATATGATAAAAACTATTTAAACACTTACACTTATGATAATTCAATTGAAGGCTATA
The DNA here is from genome assembly GCF_030131845.1 of Romboutsia sedimentorum. GTDB lineage: Bacteria > Bacillota > Clostridia > Peptostreptococcales > Peptostreptococcaceae > Romboutsia_D > Romboutsia_D sedimentorum. The sequence continues at coordinate 861,349 of NZ_JASKYM010000001.1, forward strand.
AATTTAAATATAATTATAAAGAAAACTCAGGAAAAACAAATTTTAATAAAGCATTTTATATAACTATCAATCCCACAACTTTATTTATTGAAGAAATTTCTTTATTTTAAAACAATAATTTTATTCAATGTAAAAATACTGAGAAATAGGCCTCAGTATTTTTATATTGAATATTTAAATTTAATAATATTATCTATTTATCATCCATATGAAATAGTTTAGTGCCAACGCATATAAAAGCCATATTATGTATGGTATGTTCAAATAAGCTGCTTTTTTATCTAATTTAGCAAATTTTATAACCATTATTATTACTACTATTAATAATATTGCTAATGTAACTAAAGCTGTGAATCTTAAATCCAAACCAAAAAACAAAATACTCCATATGAAATTTATACCCAACTGTAACCAATAGTAGAACATAGCATCTTTGACTTTTGGAGATTCATACCCTTTTTTCATAATTATGTATGCTGATATTCCCATTAATACATAAAGTATTGTCCAAACTATAGGGAATATAAAGCTTGGCGGTGCAAATGAAGGCTTTATCAATTGTGAATAGTATTCAGACATGCTTCCCCCTGCAAGTAGTGAAGCTATAAAGCTACTAGCATATCCTACAACTAATGGTATCAGTATACTTATAAAGAATTTTTTAATTTCTTTTAACGATATAATCAAGTTTTTCCCCCTCTTTCTCCTTTTGTATTCTTTAATTAATAAATATGTACAAGATTATTTTATTATGACAAGTTTTTGAACGCAAAAAACCTAGAGATTTCTCTCTAGGTTTTTAATCTATTGTAAGTTATTTTTTACTAACTCATTTATAAGTTTTCCATCAGCTCTGCCTTTTACTTTAGGCTTTATAGCTGACATAATTTTTCCCATATCTTTCATAGAAGTTGCTCCTATTTCTGATATAGTAGATTTTACAATTTCGTTTAGTTCTTCTTCGCTTAACTGTTGAGGTAGGTACTCTTTTAAAACTTCGATTTCAGCTTCTGTTTCACTCACTAAGTCTTCTCTATTAGCTTTAGCAAATTCACTTAACGCATCTCTACGTTGTTTCATTTGCTTAGATATTATATCAATAATACCATCTTCTTCAAGTTCAACTCTATTGTCAACCTCGTATTGCTTTATAGATGCTCTTATCAAAGTTACTACAGACTTTCTAACTGTATCTTTGTTCTTCATTGAAGATTTCAAATCTTCTTGTAACTTTTGTTTAAGGGACATTTCCCTTCACCTCTTTACTCTTTTTTACTATTTCTTAGCGTTTTTTCTTCTTGCTGCTTCTGCCTTTTTCTTACGTCTAACGCTTGGCTTATCATAGTGCTCTCTTTTTCTAACTTCAGACATGATGCCAGACATTGCACATGAACGCTTAAATCTTCTTAAAGCGCTGTCTAATGTTTCATTTTCTCTTACTCTTACTTCTGACATTTCTTTTTCCCTCCCTCCGATAGCGCGAATTATGCTGGGACTGTAACTACGATTATATCTGCATAAATGCATTACAACCTCACACTTTGTTTATTATAAACTAATCTTAAACTTTTTTCAAGTATTTTGTTAAATAAGAAAGTTATTTTTTGAATTAAAACTATTTTCCATCATTTTCATAAACAGGTAATTTCTTTCCGCCTAAAACGTGATAATGAATGTGTTTAACCTCTTGACCACCATCTTCGCCGCAGTTATTTACGATTCTAAAGCCCGTTTTATCAAAACCTTTCTCACTAGATATTTTATTAATTACAGTGTGAATATGTGCAACAATTCCCATATCTTTTTCATCTATATCTATTATACTATCATAATGTTTTTTAGGTATAACTAATATATGGTATGGTGCTATTGGATTTATATCATTAAACGCTAATACTTTATCATCTTCATAAACTTTGGTACATGGAATTTCTCCATCTATTATTTTACAAAATAAACAACTCATATTTAACACCCCCTATCCTATACAAAAGTTTATTTCTAGATACTATACTAAAACACCTTCTACATATTCATTTTTTACATCAGTTATTTTAACTTTTAGTATCTCACCTTGAATATCTTTGTCGCTACTTACTACAACTCTTATATAATTAGGCGTTAAACCTTCGTATTTATTGTCTACTATCTTTTGTTCAAATAAAACATCTAGCTCTTCGCCTATAAATTTGGTTGCAAATTTATTAAAGTTTTCTTTACTTAAATTTAAAAGTTTATCACTTCTTAATTGTTTCATTTGAGGATCTATTTGATTTTCCATAGTAGCTGCTGGAGTACCTTTTCTTGGTGAATACTTAAATATATGCATTTGAGAAAGCTCAATATTTTTTAGGAATTCATATGTTTTACTGAATTCATCATTAGTTTCCCCTGGGAACCCTACTATTACATCAGTAGTTATTGCTACATTAGGTATATTTTCTCTTAAACAATCTACTATTTCCTTATATTCTTTTGTAGTATATCTTCTATTCATTCTGCTTAGAGTCTCATCGCATCCACTTTGTAGAGATAGATGGTAATGTGGAGATACTTTTTCCATTTTACAAACTTCACTTACAAATTCATCAGTAAATAAAATAGGCTCAACAGAACTTAATCTAATTCTTTTAACGCCTTCTATTTTATTTATTTCTTTTATTACATTTAGTAAAGTAATTTGCTCATCTTTTAAGTCTTTTCCATAAGATGCAACGTGTATTCCTGTTAATACAAATTCCTTATATCCATTAGAAACTAATTTATTAACTTCTTCTAGTATAGAGTCCATACTTCTACTTCTTACCTTGCCACCTCTTGCGAAAGGTATTATGCAGTAAGAACAGAATCTATCACATCCATCTTGTATTTTCATAAACGCTCTTGTTCTTCCATTAGCTTGGCTAATTTCTATTTCTTCAAAAGCTCTTACTTTCATTATGTCATCGACTGTACTAACTTTATTGCTTGAATCTATTTTTTTTATTTCTTCTACTATAGTTCTTCTTTCATTTGTTCCCATTACTAAATTTACTTCTTCTATTTCAAGTATTTCTTCCGGAGATACTTGAGAATAACATCCAACAACAGCTATTATAGCATCCGGATTTTTCTTTTTCATTCTTCTTATATATTGACGAGATTTTCTATCACTCATATGTGTTACAGTACACGTATTTATAACATAAACATCTGCAAATTCTTCACTATCAACTTGAGTGTATCCTTCTTTTTCAAACATCTCAATCATAGCTTCTGTTTCATATTGATTTACTTTACATCCTAATGTGTAAAAAGCTACCTTTTTCATATTATTCTTGTCCTCCTAAGTCGCTTAATTCGTATAAAACTATAGATGAAGCGACAACTGATGCTGTCTCTGTTCTTAATATTCTAGGTCCTAAAGATACTGATTGCCCACCTATTTCTTCTATTACTTGTATTTCACTTTCATCAAATCCACCTTCAGGTCCAACAAAAATACCTACATTATTTACATTTATACCTTTTATAGCTTGTTTAATCGATTTTGTTCTTTCATTTTCATATGGAGCTATGTTAAAGTCATTAAGTTTCATATCATCTAAAGCTTCTTTGAAACTTAAAACTCCTCTTAACTTAGGGATTTGACCTCTTTTACTTTGTTTTGCAGCCTCATATATTATTCTTTCCCAACGCTCAATTTTTTTATCTTCTTTTTTATCTTCAACCTTAGCTACACTTCTTTTACTTTGAACTAATATTATTTCATCTACACCAACTTCAGTAAGTTTTTGAAGTATCATTTCCATCTTTGGCCCTTTTGGAAGACCTTGATATAATTTGATTTTTAAATCGGATTCTCTTTTCACATCCACTTTTTGTAATATATCTAAACTTACTATGCTTTTGTCTATATCAGTTATCTCACATATATATTCATTGTTGTTATTATCACATATTTCTAATTCTTCACCGATTTTGCATCTCAATACCTTAGATATGTGTTTAACATCTTCACCTTCTATAATACAGGTGTTGTTTTCTATATTAATATTTTTCTTTTCTACAAAAAATCTATCCATTTTTTCACCTACTTAAGTTTAGATACTATAGCGTTCCATTCGCCTAGACTTTCAACTTTTACTATTTCAAATCCATTTTCTATTAAACTAGCTTTAACTTCTTCTACTTTGGCATGTATTATACCTGAAGATATAAATACTGCGTCATCTTTCATAAAGTTATGAACGTCTTTTGCTAATATTTTTATTATATCAGCTATTATATTTGCAACTACTATGTCTGCTTTATCACTAACAACATCCATTAAATTTCCATGTTTAGCTACTACATTTGATTCTACGTTGTTTAATTCTATGTTTTCTTTAGATACTCTTACAGCTACTTCATCTAAATCAACAGCTAATACTTCCTTTGCTCCAAGTTTTGCAGCAGCTATTGCAAGTATTCCACTTCCACAACCTATGTCAAACACTTTAGAATCTTGTTTAACGTAGTTTTCAAGTTCTCTTATACACATAGTAGTAGTCTCATGAGTTCCTGTTCCAAAAGCCATTCCTGGGTCTAATTCTATGATTAAATCTCCATCTTTAGCTTCATATTCTTCCCATGTTGGCTTTACTACTACTTTTTGACCTAATTTAGCTGGCTTATAGTAATTTTTCCATTCATTAGCCCAATCTTGCTCATCTACTTGAGATAATTCAACTATAGCTTCTCCTATATCTATACCAAATTCTTTTAATCCTTGTATTTTTTCTTTTATTGTATTTATATCTTCTGTTACATCTCTTTCTTCTGTTATGTAAGTTTTGATTATAACTCCGTCATATCCACTATTGAAAATTTCTTCTTCAACAAAATCCCAATCATAATCATTTTTCTTTTGGAATTTGAAGTCTTTAGGATCTTCTATACTTACTCCACCTACATTTTGTTCATACAATATATTAGTTATAGCTTCAACTGCTTCTGTTGAAGTTTTTATAGTTATTTCAGACCATTTCATATGTTAAGCACCGTCCTTATGTTTATTTTTCTTATTTTTCATAAGATTTATTATATCATAATTATTCTCATTAATACCATTGTTTAATCTATTTTACAATAGTTTATACGCTACAATTTCATTACTACAGAAACATAAAAAGTATATCAATTTATTTTTTCATAACAATTCGTTTATATATTGTAAATATTGGGTATAATTGATATTGATTATGCATTATGTATAAAAATATATTTTAATTAAAAGGAGATATAAAATGGCTGGAGATAAAATAATTTGTCACTGTAAACAAGTAAGTTACTTAGATATAAGAAAAGCAATGGTAGCTGGGGCTCGTAGCTTAGATGAAATAAAAGAACAAACTGGTGCTGGTACTGGATGCGGTAGATGTGTTGGTGAAATAGAAAAAATATTAGCTTCTGTTTGCGGATGTAAGAATGTTTCACTTGAAGATGTTGTTAACGCTGTTAAAAGTGGTGCTGATACAACTGATAAAGTTGCAAAAGTTACAGGTGCTGGATCTGGTTGTGGTAGATGTAAAGCTCTTGTTCAAAATGTAATAGACTTAAAAAAATAATTTTGAAATCTACATATATAAAAGAGTGTTGGTATATTAAAATTAATTCTATATATCAACACTTTTTTAATTAGCTTTATTTTTTAACACAAGTTTATAAGCTGATACATAAAATGTATCAGCTTATAAAAATTCATTTACTCAGTGGATTAATGTGGATTAACCTTACATAATTATTCAACACGAGTTAGCAATACTCCTACAAACTTTAATTTTTTTTTGAATTTTCTTTATCCTTCTAAATATGCTCTATTTTTAAATATAAAAAAAGGAATATTATTTTTTATAAACTGGCAATACACTTTATTCTTTTACAAATTTCATTCATTCCCCGGGAAATTCGCCTAGCGCTAATATAATTTTATAAAATTTTACAATATTTTATTTACCAGCTTTCTTATCTTAAAAATGCTGCACCTATTATACCTGCATGAGCGCCTAAAGTAGCACAAACTATATTTGCAAACTCTTCTTTTTTATATAAAATATAATCCCTTGTTAAGTCTTCTAGCCCATCAAGTATTATATCACTAGCCCTAGATACTCCACCACCTATTGATATTACATCTGGATCTAAAATATTTATCATATTCGCCATAGCCTTTGCTAGATAAGATTTAAATCTATTTATAGTTAATACTGCAACCTCATCATTTTTTCTAAAAGCATCAAATATCATTTTAGCATTTATTTGTTCTACATTCCCATTTACCATATCTAGTATGATGCTTTCATTTCCTTCATTTATTAGCTTTTGTGCATGCTTTATAATCGCAGTTGCCGAACAAAACGATTCTAAGCAACCATTATTTCCACAGTTACAATTAAAATAATTTTCTCCTATGATAGTATGACCCATTTCAGACCCCATTCCATGAGCTCCTGTAATAGATTTTCCATTTATTATTATTCCTCCACCTACTCCAGTTCCTAGAGTATACATAACAGCAATATCCTTGTTTTTCATACTTCCAAATTTAGCTTCTGCAACTGCTGCAACTGTTGCATCATTTTCTGCATAGACTTTACTTTCTTTAAATCGATTGTTCAAAGCTCTCATAAAATCAACTTCATACCATCCTAAATTTACACATGTTACTAAACCTTTTTTATTTATAAAACTTGGAACACCAAATCCTATAGATTCTATATTTTCAATCTCCAAATTATTTTCTTTTAATAAATCTCTAACTAAATTATTTATATCGTCCATCACACGCTCAAATCCACTATCTACATTTGTAAAACATTCTTTTCTAAATAGTATTTTTCCATCTTTATTCACAACACCAGCTTGAACACCAGTCCCACCAATATCTACTCCTACAGAATACATAATTAATCTCCTTTAAATTATTTGTAATTATCTTAATTTTAATTTCTTTTTATAAGTATTTGTTTAACTTATATATTATCTCATGGCTTTTAATAGTAAAAGTATAAATATCTAAGTTTATAATAAAATTTTTTATATATAAGGAAAACATTATCTTTATTATATTAAATTAATGCTTTATACTAAAGTTATTACATTAAAATAAATAAACATAATAAACTAAGGGGGGATTTGTTATGAACAATCTTGAACCATTAAAACTGTTCCAAGATTTACAATTAGTTTCAACAAAATACACTACTTTGAAGCTTAAAGACACTGAGAAGGAACTACAAGACAATAAAAAATTAAACTCATTATTAGAATTTTATAAATCTAGTATAGATCAGATAAAAGAAAAATCTAACTTTGTTTCAAAACAAACTAGAGACGAACTTAGAAATGCAAGTTCTAAAGATATTTATAAAGCTCTTACTGACCTTAATAACTTAGCTTATGATAAATATTTATTTGTTAAAAACAGCGCTATAGACATAGAATCTACTACTATAAAAGCCGTTATGCTTTCTACAGTTGATGAATTAATTCTTATAAATAAATCTATAAAAAATAAAGAATACTTAGAAGATAAAAATACATACTTATATATTTATGAAAAGATATTAGTAAATTCTTTTATGACTTTCTTAGCTTTAAAAGATATGGATATAGAAAATAAAAAAAGAAACAATTTGTCTCAAGCTATTCTTAGCCAAATAAAAACATTGTCTATAATATCAATGTAAACAAATCAATATACTAAAAAATACCCTAGATAAGTAAAATCTTTATCTTAGGGTATTTTTGTTAGATATATTGCAAAATAGTAAAGTCTATTCCTATTTACTTATAAATTGACTTTTTATAAGTCATTTTTTAAGCAATCACTTCTGATAATGCTCTCTGAGTGCACTTATTTATTTTAAACGATTTATCTACAATTAAAATAATTAGTAATTCTGAAACTGCCATACTAATCCATATTCCATTTACTCCAAATACTTTATATAATACTATCAATACTATAGGTAAAATCAATATAGATCTCATTGCACATATTATATTTGAATATTTTGGTATTTCTATAGCTTGATAATACATTGTTGTTGTTAAATTTTTTCCTATAAATAAATAGGCAAGATTATTTATATTTACTGCAACATAAGATATTTCTATAAGGGTTTTGTCATTTGTAAATACAGATATTATCTCCTTACCAAATATTAAGCATATTATAGCAAAAAATATTCCTATAATAAGTGCTGTTTTATTAGATAGCTTATAAAACGTTAGCATATTTTCACTATTTTTTGCTCCATAGTTATAACTTATTAGTGGTTGAGCCCCTAACGTAACCCCTAGAAGAATCATATATATGTTACTAGTTATATAATTTATTATTGCATAAGTAGATATTCCAGTTTCACCTACTGTATTTACTAAAACTAAATTATGAACAAATATTATAACCGAAAATGCTGATTCTGCGAAAAATGATGGTACACCGATTTTTAAAACTTCTTTTACACTGTCTAGTTCTAACTTTTGCTTTCCAAAACTTAACTTTCCTTTTTTCATCATAAAATGAGGTAGAGCTATTAAAAGCGTTACTATTTGACCTAAACCTGTTGCTATTGCTGCACTCTTTATTCCTAATCCTAATTGGAATATAAATATATAATTTAAAACTATATTACTCATCGTTCCACATATTGTAGCTATCATAGCAAGCTTTGGTTTATTATCATTTCTAAGAAAACTATTGAATGCAATTCCTAGTAAATTTGGTAAACAAAATATTGCATAATATGTTAAATACTCGGTTGCTAATGCTTGTAATCCTTGTGTTGCTCCCATTATTTTAACTATTGGATCTGCAAATATAACACAAAATACACTTAAACTAAGACTCATAATAATCAAGATATAAGTGACCTGCCTAAATACACTTACACTTTTTTCATCTTCATTGGCTCCAAAATATTTTGATATTAGTGCTCCTCCACCTACTGCTATCATAGTTGAAAGCCCAAAAAATACTATTGTAATTGGCATAACAATATTTACAGCACCTAATGCTTGATCACCTATTCCATTTCCTAAAAATATCCCATCTATTATCGTATTTAGCGATGCTATACACATAGCTAGAGCTGACGGTATAGCATAACTTAAAAATTGTTTAACCATTTGTTACTCCTCCTTATATATTATGTTATAATATTAAACCCTCCAGCAAGTGGAGGGTCAATGTTTTTTTATTCATTTTTAAGTATTTCTATTTTAACCAAACTTTTTTCTTGTGACTTATCATCCACCTTAACCATTATCCAAGTTTCATGAAAATCCCCTATTACATTAATGCTATTTTTTTGTATATACTCTAATATTTTTTTATAATATTTAATGCTATTCTTTGAATTATCTTCAAACATTATTGTTACATATTCACCTTTTGGCAAAATATTAATATTAATTTTATCTTCACAGAAAACTTTAAATTCCTTATATATTATTTTGTTATCCTCTATAAGCATTTCATAGGAAACAGTTACTCCTAGGTCGGAATAAATTTCATTTGGATTTTTCTCTATTTCTAATATTATAGGTCTTAAATTTATATCTAATTCCTCTACATTTTTCGATATTGTTTCATATTTCATATATTGTCTTTCATTATTATATTTTATAAATACTTCATCAATTCCCTCTTCAATATTTTGAGATATATTTTTTTCTAGATTATCTAAATATTTTTTTACTGCACTTAATTCATCTATCTTTTCTTCTAGCTTCTTGGATTGATTTTTGATATTTTCTAATATGAATTGTATTGAAGTTTTTGAACTTAAAATATCTTTTATAACATCTAAAGACATACCTGTAATTTTAAAATATTTTATTAAGTCTATTTTTATAAACTGCTCTACAGAATAATATCTGTAATTATTATCTTTATTTATATACGCAGGCTTTAATAATCCTATCTCATCATAGTATCTAAGTGTTTTTATAGAAATATTAAAAAATTTTGATATTTCACCAATTGTAAAATATGTATTCATAATTATTCTCCTTTATAATTTTATAATGGCCTATAATCATATCATATTAATAAATAGCTACCAATTTTTTAATTTATATTTATTTTAAGTAAAAAAACCCTAGGAAAAAATCCTAGAGTCTTTTTTTACTTTTTTTTTAACATATTTTCTATCTTTTGGCCAAAAGTTCTCTTCTTTTCATGAACTTCTTCTCCACATTCTTGGGCAAATTGTTTTAATAAATCCTTTTGCTTTTCATTTAATTTCTTAGGAGTATCAACTACAACTTTAATATACTGATCTCCTCTAGTATTACCTCTAAGTCTTGGTATACCCTTTTCTCTTAATCTAAATACAGTTCCTGTTTGAGTTCCTTCTGGTACACTGTACTTAACTTTTCCATCTAAAGTTGGAACCTCTATTTCGTCTCCTAATGTTGCCTGAACAAATGTTATTGGCATATCAAAGTATATATCATTTCCTTCTCTTGTGAATAATGGATGAGATTTAACATTAACTACTATATATAAGTCTCCTCTTGGTCCACCTTTACTTCCTACTTCACCTTGATTAGATAATTTTATCATTTGACCATCATCTATACCAGCTGGTATATCAACCTCAATAGTCTTAACTTTTCTAGTACTTCCTTGACCATGGCATTTGCTACATGGTGATTCTACAACTTCACCTTCTCCATTACACGCACTACAAGGTCTTGAACTTGCTATGTTTCCAAACGGAGTTCTTTGAACAGTTCTAACTTCACCTGCACCATTACATGTTGGACAAGTTTTTTTACTTGTTCCTGGCTTTGCACCAGATCCATTACATTCACTACATTCTTCACTTCTAGTCAATTTTATAGACGCTTTTTTACCAAATGCAGCTTCTTCAAAAGTTATATCTATATCTTGTCTTATATCTGCTCCGCGCTCGGGAGCTCTTCTTCTATTTCTTTGGCCACCAAATCCGCCTCCGAATATATCTCCAAACATATCTCCAAATATATCTTCAAATCCACCGAATCCGCCTTGACCACCAAATCCACCTTGACCTCCGAATCCGCCTTGACCATTCATTCCTGCATGACCAAATTGATCGTAAGTTTGTCTTTTAGTGTCATCTGATAAGACTTCGTATGCTTCACTTAATTCTTTAAATTTTTCTTCTGCTTCTTTATTGTCAGGATTTCTATCTGGATGATATTGCATTGCTAATTTTCTATAAGCTTTTTTTAGTGCTTGAGCATCTGCATTTTTGTCAACACCCAGCACATCATAATAGTCTCTTTTAGTACTCAAATTGTGCCACCGCCTTTATATTACAAAACAATAGCTTGTAGAATATCATACTACAAGCTATTATCATTATTTTAAGCATATGATCTTCATTTTTATAATGGTTTTATGCTTATGAAAAGATATTCTTTTCTTTTACTCTATATTAATTATATACAAATATGTTTATTTGTGTAACTTATTTTTCTTCGTTTACTTCTGTAAAGTCAGCATCAACTACATTATCATCTGTTGGAGCTTCTTGTTCTGCACCACCATTAGCTTGTGCATCAGCTTGAGCTTGTTGATACATTTGTTCAGATACTTTATGGAATTTGTTCATTACTTCATCCATAGCAGCTTTTATTTCTTCAGCAGTTGCTTCTTCTTTTTCTTTAACAGCCTTTAACTCAACTATTGCAGCTTCTATAGCACTTTTATCTTCAGCATTTACTTTATCTCCAAGATCAGCTAAAGTTTTTTCTGTTTGGTATATAGTAGAATCAGCTTGGTTTAAAGCTTCTATTTTATCTTTCTTTTGCTTATCAGCTTCAGCATTCATTTCAGCTTCTTTTACTTTCTTTTCTATTTCATCTTCACTTAAATTAGTTCCTGAAGTTATAGTTACCTTTTGCTCTTTTCCTGTTCCTAAATCTTTAGCAGTAACATGAACTATACCATTAGCATCTATATCAAAAGTAACTTCTACTTGAGGTATTCCTCTTGGTGCTGGTGGTATATCTGTTAATTGGAATCTACCTAAAGTAGAGTTGTCATAAGACATACTTCTCTCACCTTGTAATACATGTATATCAACAGCAGTTTGGTTGTCAGCAGCAGTTGAGAATACTTGTGATTTCTTAGTTGGTATTGTTGTATTTCTTTCTATTATTTTAGTCATTACGTTACCCATAGTTTCTATTCCTAATGATAATGGAGTAACATCTAAAAGTAATAAGTCATTAACTTCTCCAGTTAATACACCAGCTTGTATAGCAGCTCCTGCAGCAACACATTCATCTGGGTTTATTCCTTTATGAGCTTCTTTTCCTATGAATTTCTTAACTGCTTCTTGAACAGCTGGTATTCTAGTTGACCCTCCAACTAATAATACATCATCTATGTCAGAAGTAGAAAGTCCTGCATCTTGTAATGCTCTTCTTGTTGGTTCCATAGTTTTTTCTACTAAGTTAGCTGTTAATTCATCAAACTTAGCTCTAGTTAAATCTATATTTAAATGTTTTGGTCCCTCCATAGTAGCTGTTATGAATGGTAAGTTTATGTTTGTAGACATTGTAGAAGACAATTCCTTCTTAGCCTTTTCTCCAGCTTCTTTTAATCTTTGAAGAGCCATATTATCATTTCTTAAATCTACACCTTCAGCTTTTTTGAATTCCTCAGCTAAATAATCTATTACTATTTGATCAAAGTCATCTCCACCTAATCTGTTGTTACCAGCAGTAGCTAAAACTTCAAATGTTCCATCTCCTATTTCAAGTACAGAAACGTCAAATGTTCCTCCACCTAAGTCAAATACTAATATTTTCTTTTCTTGATCTAATTTATCCATACCGTAAGCAAGAGCTGCTGCAGTTGGCTCGTTTATTATTCTCTTAACATCTAATCCTGCTATTCTACCTGCATCTTTAGTTGCTTGTCTTTGAGCATCTGTAAAGTATGCTGGAACTGTTATTACAGCTTCAGTTACACTTTGACCTAAGTAGCTTTCTGCATCTGCTTTTAATTTTTGTAAAGTTATAGCAGATATCTCTTGAGGAGTATATCCTTTACCATCTATATCAACTTTATAATCTGTTCCCATATGAGTTTTTATAGATGTTATTGTTTTATCAGCATTAGTAACTGCTTGTCTTTTTGCTGGCTCTCCTACTATTCTTTCTCCATCTTTAGTAAATGCTACTACTGATGGAGTAGTTCTCATACCTTCTGCATTTGTTATTATTTGTGCTTCTCCACCTTCTAAAACTGCTACACATGAGTTAGTTGTTCCTAAATCTATTCCTATTATTTTTCCCATGACTAATTCCTCCTAAATTGATTTATTATATTAATCTTTTATTTTAATTTTTAATATTAACTTGTTTAACAAGAAACCTTAACCATACTAGGTCTTAGTACTTTAGTTCCTAATGTATAACCCTTTTGAAGTATCATAACTACCTTATTAGCATCTACACCTTCTACAGGTTCTTGCATTACAGCTAAATGTAGGTTTGGATCAAAATCATTATCTAAAGCTTCTATTTCTTCTACTCCAAATTTGTTTAAAGTACTTTGAAGTTGCTTGTATACCATGTCTATTCCTTGGTATACACTATCTTCTTTGTTTTCAAAAACTTGTAGAGCTCTTTCCATGTTATCTATAACTGGTATTAACTCACTTAATATTTTTTCATTTGCAAATACTCCCATAGTTTCTTTCTCTTGTTGAGTTCTTCTTCTATAGTTTGAATATTCAGCTTGAAGTCTTTGATATTGATCATTAAGTGTATCAATTTCTTCTTGTAATTTTTTTTCTTGTAATTTATCATTTATGTCAGAAACATTATCTTCTGTAGTTTCTTCATCTATATCTTCAGATAATATTTCTCTATCCTCTAATGTATCTACTTCTTCTATTATCTCTTCTTGGTCTATGTTTTTTTCTTGCAAGACATTACACCCCTCAATTTATTTTTTATTAAATAGTAAGCTCATATAATTAACTATTGCATAAATCCTAGAATAATCCATCCTAGTTGGACCTATAAAACTTATACGACCTACTAAATCTTTGTCAATATTGTATGTGGCTGTAACTATACCACAGTCCTTGGCCAGCTCATAATCATTGTCACTACCAATAATTATATTTATATTATCTTTTTGAATACCTTTTGATTTCATCATACTAGCTATAACTTCTTTTTTTTCTAACATGTTTAAGAAAGATTTAGCTTTTATTACATCATTGAACTCCGGATAACTAAATATGTTAGTGGCTCCATTTAAAGAAACTGAAAAGTCTTCTTCTGACATATCAAAATTCAACGCACTTACAAGTTCATCTATAAGCGCTGAGTATTCACTTATTTCATATTTTATAAAAGCTATTAATCTTTCATCTAAGTCTGTGATACTTTTTCCTGCAAGCTTTTTAGTAAGATTATCAGAAATCAAATTCAACTTAGACTGATCTAAATAAACATTAGTTGTGAGATTAGCCTTTTTTATATCACCTTTATGTGTTACAACAATTAGTAATATTTGATTATCATTCATCTCTACTAATTGTATATGTTTGATTACACTTTGATTTACTAAATTCTTAGTTTCAGCTACTGTAGTATAATTCGTAAGCTTAGATAATAACTTAGAAGTTTCATTCATTAAATCTTTTATGTGGCTAACATTATTTTGCACACATTGCTGTATTAATATTTTTTCTTCTTCTCTTAATTCGCCTTGGCTCATTAATGAATCTACATAAAGCTTATAACCTTTTTCAGATGGAACTCTACCAGCGGAAGTATGTGGCTGAATAAGATAACCAAGTTCTTCAAGGTCAGCCATTTCATTTCTTATCGTAGCAGCACTAACACCTAAGTCATGCTTTTTAGAGATTGTTCTTGACCCTACAGCCTCTGCTGTTTCTATATAGTCTTTAACTATAGCATTTAAGATACTTAGTTTTCTTTCGTTCAATTCCATACTTTCACTCCTTACTGTTAGCACTCACTATATTCGAGTGCTAAAAAGATCATATATATTATATATCATTATATTTTATATTTGTCAACACTTTCAAGCTAATTTATAAATTTTATAAAAATACTATTCGATATTTCTCTTCCTCTTTGAGTAAGGCTAAACCCAGCTATAGTTTGATTTATAAGCTTACCATCTTCTAATTCTTTTATTATTTCACAATATTTTTCTTTAAAATCTAGATTAAATTGTTTTTTGAAATCTTCAAATTTTATTCCTTCATTCATTCTAAGTCCCATAAATATTTTTTCCTGAATTTTATCTTCTACACTTAAATTTTCTATATTTTCTATTGGCTTTTCATTTTTATTTATTTTTTCATGATAATCTTGTAAATCCTCTACATTATTATATCTATAGTCTTTTAAATATCCAGAAGCCCCTGCTCCTATACCAATATAATGATCACACTTCCAATATAGTATGTTATGTTGACACTCTAATCCAGATTTAGCATAATTTGATATTTCATATTGACTATACCCATTTTCTTTTAAATAATTTATCGTATAGTTATACATCTGCATATCTGTATTTTCATCTATCATTTTAAATTCATTATTTTCATACATCTCATATAGCTTTGTTCCTTCTTCTAATATAAGTGAGTATGCTGATATGTGTGATGGATTTAGGGCTACAATTTTTTGCAAACTTTCCTTCCATTCTTTAAACTTTTGATTAGGAAGTGCATACATTAAGTCCACATTAATATTTTCAAATCCTAATTCCATAGCCTCTTTATAGTTTTTTTCAAATTCATTATAAGTATGTATTCTTCCTATAGAACTCAAATGATAATCTTGTACAGCTTGTAAGCCTATACTTATTCTATTTATTCCAGATTCCTTCATAGCTATAAGTTTCTCTTTATTTAACGTACCAGGATTACACTCTATGCTTATTTCTGCATTTTCTTTTATTTTAAAGTTATCTTTTATTTGTTTGAATATAAATTTTATTTCTTCACCAGTAAGTATGCTTGGCGTTCCTCCACCTAAAAATATACTCGTTATTTCTTCTTTTTGAATATCTTGTTTATACAAATTTATTTCTTTTTTTAAATCATTTAAGTATCTCTCTTTACTATTTTTATCTATTTTATATGAATTAAAGTCGCAGTAGTTACATTTACTCACACAAAATGGAATATGTATATATAATCCTAACATTCAATTTCCTCTTTTCGCACTTTGTTTTTATTTTATATATTAGATTATACTAAATCATATTAATAAATCATAATTTTTCTATATCTCCATTTTATTTATATAAATACAATTTCATATACGCTGTAAAAAATCTCTATTCTTCTTGAACAGAGATTTTTAAATTATACATAAAAATTAATAACTATTTTTTGCTCATGTACGAATATACTGGTATGCCTATTAAAGTTATTAATATTCCTGCAAGAGCTATCATAGTCGCTGTTATTAGTTGGAACACCACCTTTGTTTAATTTAGAAAACACTTGGCTTCCTATGGAGCATTCCTTGTTTTGCCAAAGCATATGGAACTCTTGGACCTGTAAGTAAGTATCTATTCAAAGCTCCAAACACCGATATAAGTATACCTACAGTTATTATTTCACCTCCTATAGATCCAAATATTTTTGTAGCTACAAGTGCCGCTGGAGCTGTTGCATTTGCTAATTTTTAAGCAGGTGCAACCAATAAGTATGCTAGGTTTATCGCAATGTATACTGCCATAGCTACAGATAATCCTCCAACTATAGTTCCTACATTTATTCAACCATCATATTGTCAGAGTTGTAACCTAACAACTCAGCTAGTGCAGCAGCTGTCCCTGGAAAAAATAGCACTGTTTGCATCCATCCAGTTAAAAAAACAAGCTTATTTCCATATATTTCTTCGATATAAACCATCATTCCACCAGTTCTTGGTATAGCTGCTGAAATTTCTGTTGCTGGGAACCCTAGTGTTTTTTTAGTTGTTCACCCATGTCTTTCCTCCTTATTATTGCATGAGTACATAAAAAAATATATATACGTACTTTTATAAATTTAGTATTCCCAAGTTTAAATCAATTATTAAATTTTAGTATTATATATAGTTAAGTCCATTTTTAGAATATTTAACTACATAGTTGACTTTAAATTAAAACAATAGTCATAAAGTATTTGCACATAAAAAAGTCAAAGGCCTAAACCTTTGACTTTTTTATTTATTATTTAAAGTTGATTATTCATCTAATTTTAATACTGACATGAATGCTTTTTGAGGAACTTCAACAGATCCTACTTGTCTCATACGTTTTTTACCTTCTTTTTGCTTTTCAAGAAGTTTCTTCTTACGAGATATATCTCCTCCGTAACACTTAGCAAGAACATCTTTTCTAAGTGCACTTATAGTTTCTCTTGCTACTACTTTGTTTCCAACCGCTGCTTGTATTGGTACAGGGAATTGGTGTCTTGGTATTTCATTTTTTAATTTTTCACACATAGATTTACCTCTAGTGTAAGCTCTAGTTTCATGAACTATAAAACTAAGCGCATCTACTTGTTCTTTATTTATTAGTATATCTAATTTAACAAGAGTTGACGCAACATATCCTTTAACTTCATAATCTAGTGAACCATATCCTCTAGTTCTTGATTTTAATGCATCAAAGAAGTCATAAACAACTTCATTTAATGGTAAATCATAATGAAGCATAACTCTTTTTTCATCTATGTACTCCATGTTTATCATGTTTCCACGTCTTTCTTGACAAAGTTCCATAACAATACCTACATAATCTTTAGGAACTATTATATCCCCTTTAACTATGGGTTCTTCTACCATCCTAATTTCAGATACCTCTGGTAAGTTAGCAGGGTTTTGTATCATCACAAGCTCTCCATCAGTTTTTGTAACTTTATATATAACAGATGGCGCAGTTGTTATGATATCAAGATTAAATTCTCTTTCTAATCGTTCTTGAATTATTTCCATGTGTAAAAGTCCTAAGAATCCACATCTAAATCCAAATCCTAGTGCTGCTGATGTTTCAGCTTCAAATTCTAAAGATGCATCATTTACTTGTAATTTTTCAAGAGCATCTCTTACATTTTCATACTTTTCTCCTTCTCCAGGATATATACCACAATAAACCATCGGAGTAGCTTTTTTGTATCCAGGCATAGGTTCATCAGTAGGGTGTTGTGCATTAGTTATTGTATCTCCAACTTGACAACTTCTTATATCTTTTATACTAGCAGCAATATATCCAACATCTCCAGCACAAAGTTCATTAAGTTCTGTTTGACCAGGAGCCATAACACCAACTTCAGTTACTTCAAACTTCTTGTTGCTATTCATCATCTTTATTTCCATACCTTTTTTAACGCTTCCTTCAAATACTCTAACATAAGCTACAACACCTTTATACGCATCATAGTATGAGTCAAATATTAAAGCCTTTAAAGGTGCTTCTTTATCTCCACCTGGAGCTGGTACTTTCTCTACTATCGCTTCTAGTACGTCTTCTATATTTAATCCGCTTTTAGCTGATACTAGTGGTGCTTCACTTGCATCAATTCCTATTATATCTTCTATTTCTGTTTTTATTTCTTCTGGTCTAGCACTTGGAAGGTCTATTTTATTTATAACCGGTACTATTTCTAGGTCTTGATCTAGTGCTAAATAAACATTAGCTAAAGTTTGGGCTTCAACACCTTGAGCTGCATCTACTACTAGTAGGGCACCCTCACATGCTGCTAAGCTTCTTGAAACCTCATATGTAAAGTCTACATGACCCGGTGTATCTATAAGGTTTAAATAATATTCATTTCCATCCTTAGCTTTATATACTAATCTTATATTTTGAAGCTTTATAGTGATTCCTCTTTCTCTTTCAAGATCCATGTTGTCTAATAACTGAGCTTTCATGTCTCTATCACTAACAAGTCCTGTCTTTTGTATTAATCTATCAGCTAAGGTAGACTTACCATGATCTATATGCGCTATTATACTAAAATTTCTCGTTCTACTTTGTTTATTGTCCACCTTTGTTCCTCCTTTTTATTCTTATCATAACTTTCATTTTATAATATATCCTCTTTGATGTAAATACAGTGAATAAAAAATAAGACTTATCTTTTTAATAAGTCTTATTTTTTATTCTTATTTATTAAATTTTCCCAGCATTTCTTTAGTAGTCGAACTTATATATACAACCTTTTCATTTATAAAAGTTTGTATTTCTTTTATAGCAGGTTCTACTTTATATGCTTGTTCGCCTAGCATCATTTTTGCACTATTATCTACTATAAATATACATACCATCAAATTCACAATCATAAACAAAATAAATAGTACTTTACTTACAAATCTTCTTTTCCTACCTTTTGATTTTTTCTGTATAGTTTTTTCTAATCTACTCATTTGTTTCTCCTGCTAATTTGTCTAGTTCTTACTTTTAAAATACTCATCTAATATTTGTGCAACATATTTACCGCTAGCTTTAGCTTCATCAGCAGTTGTCCCATTACTACCTACCTCTATAAGCATATGGTTTTTAACTACAGATTGATTATATCTTCCTTTAGGCTTTACTATAATAGGTTTAACTAATTCTGGATATTTTGCCTGAGCAAATTTAGTTATATCCTGAGCTAACGCTTTTATTTCGTTAACATTAGAATTCCTAGCTCCAACTACAAAGAAAAACTTAGCAACCTTTTCTCCATTAATTGTTGTAGTCATTCTTTCATGTTCTGATTTTTTCTCAGCTTCAGTTTTAAGGTCTCTTGCATCTCTATGTAAGTCTACAGCTATATCTACACTTTTATACTTTGGTAATAATTCTTGTAATGTCTTATAACTACTACCATATGATTCCGTAAAGTCTGGATAGTCATGATATTTAGTACTATGAACTACTCCCCATCCTTTTTTATTTAATTCTTCTGTTACAATTTTTCCAACTGCTAATACTGATTCGTCTGCATTTTGTGAGTGATAGTTTCCTGCTGGTGCATTAGAATATGTTTCTCCTGCATGCGAATGATATAAAAGTATTTTTGGACTCTCTTTAGTAACTCTTATATTATTTTCGTAATTATAATTACTCACATTTATACTTTCTTCATTGCTTTTTTTAGTGTCTGTATTTGCTTCATTATTTATAGTAGGTATATTTTCTTCTCCTATATGAAATTTAATATACTCTTTATCCTTTTTATCGTTATTTGTATTTACTTCTTTCTTCTTTTCACTTTTTTGTGTATCTTCAACCTTAGATTCCGGATATGATGAATTCACTAAAAACTTTAGAAACTCATCCTTATCCATGGCATAAGACATTACAGGTAAAATACAAACTAACACACAGGACATGACTAATGCCTTAATGCGTTTTTTTAACATGTTTATTCCTCCTTATTTGGTGACCCTACCCGGATGAAGAGACCTATTTAATCCTTCACTTATTATTATTGCTAAATTTTCAATTGTTTCATCAATGTCTTTAGGTGTTACTATTAAATTTTTATCATATGGGTCTAATGATTCCTTTATTAAATGATACTTTTCTTCCTCTTTTAATTTTTTTAACATATCATAAAATTTATCCCCATTTTCAGATTGACTCATTAAGTTATCAATAGCCAAATCTAGCACATCGCTAGTAAGTGTTGCTGCATCTACTACCGTTGGTACTCCTATAGCAATTACATCTACTCCTAAATATTCTTTGTTTAGTGCTTTTCTTTTGTTTCCTACCCCTCCTCCAGGTGCTATCCCTGCAGTGGATATTTGTATAGTTGAATTTACCCTCTCCATCTTTCTTGAAGCTAAGGCATCTATTGCTATTACTCTATCTGGCTTTATCTTATCTACTATTGATTTTACAATTTCACTAGTCTCAATTCCTGTAAGTCCCATAACTCCAGGACTCAAACCTGCTACTTCTGTAAAATCATCATCATAGTCTTTGTTGTAATTTTTGAATATATGCCTAGTCACCAAGCTTTTAGATATTGTTTTAGGTCCTAATGCATCAGATGTTATATTCCAGTTTCCAAGTCCAATAAGTAAAGTCTTTTTAGTTTTATCAGTTCCTAAAACTTCAACTAATTCATCCTTTAAGTAACTTATTACTTCTTCTCTAGACTCATCATCATCAAACTTCATAAGGTTACTTTCTAATGTTATATACTTGCCTATTCCCTTATTCATTATTTGTGAACCTTGTTCATCTATAATTTCAACTTTTGTTACTATACAATTTTCTAATTCTTTTTTTTCAAGTTTTACACCCGGTATTTCTTTAGAAGATTGACCATCTTCACACATTTCTCTAGCTTCTAGGGCTAAGTCTGTTCTTATACTAATCATAGTAAACCTCCAAGTACAATTTAAATGCTATTTATAAGTGTTAACAGTTTTTAGTATTTTATAACAATTTTTTTTAAAAACTTAAATTTTTATTTTGTTTAAATATATTAAATTTTTATTTTTAAAATCTTTGAATAATTAATTTCGATGTTGTAAATTATTTTTATATGAGTTATAATCTAAAAAGTCAAAACAAAAAGATATTATATGAAAAATTATAAATAATTATCCTTGATTTTTAGATTTATTTCTGTTAAAATCTAATATGTTGACGATGAATATAATAAAACACACACGAGGGGGTGAACACGGTGGCAAACATAAAATCAGCTAAGAAAAGAATAAAAGTTATCGAGAAAAAGACTGCTTTAAACAAAGCTAGAAAATCTCAACTTAAAACTGCAATAAGAAGATTCGAAGAAGCTGTTACTGCAGGTAATAGAGAAGAAGCTGTTGTAAAATTCCAATACGCTCAAAAGAGAATATGCCAAGTAGCTTCTAAAGGAACTATACACAAGAACGCTGCAGCTAGAAAAGTAGCTAAATTAGCTCAAAAGTTAAACGGAATGAACGCTTAATTAACCGTTTAAGCTTAATAGATATTACCCTTGGTTGTTAATCAAGGGTTTTTTATTATCCATTTAAGTATAAAAGCGCTTAATGCTATAAAAGCCTTAGATAAAGGACGATCTTTATCTAAGGCTTTTATATTTTAGCTTATTTTTCTTTGACAATACTTACTTACGAGTATTTCTAAAGCTAAAGTATCTCTAACTAATCCATTTTTTATCTTATAATCACTTTCTAATATATAATTTAATATTTCCACTATTATATTATCTGAAAAATTATTAGATTGTTTTAGTGCTTTTCCTGCTACAAATGGATGTATTTTTAATTTTTCTGCTATAGTCTTTGAAGTATGACCTTGTACTTGTAGTTGTCTAACTTGCATAACCACCTTAAATTGCCTAGCTATCATAGCAAATATTCCAAGAACAGATTCTCCTTCATGCATCATATCATTTAATATTCTCATAGCATTAGAAGCATTTTGTTCTCCTATATAATCTATTAATTTAAATATATCATTTTCTACCTTTTTTTGAGAAAGCTTATCTATAATTTCATTGGTTACTTTGTTTTGTTTTCCTACAAATGAGCTTATTTTATTTATTTCATTTTCTAAATCTGACAGTGTTTTTTCGCTGCTTTTATCTCTATACCCCTCTTGGTCTATAAAGTACATTATTTGAGTATTTTCTATAATTGCATCATTAGTTTCAAACTTCTTTTTTGTCCACTTAAACAAGTCCATATCTGATAATTTATCACAGTTAAATACTATGCCTTTTTTATCTATTTTTTTCACTAAGGACTTTCTTTTATCAACGTCTCCATAAACTATAAAAACTAAAATTGTACTTTCTGGTATATTGTCTAAATGCTCTATTAAACTTTTTTCATCGCTATCACTAAAGTTCTTTTTTTTACCTTTTAATAGTTCAAAATCTTTCACTACCACTATTTTTCTATCATCCATAAAAGGAAGTGTCTCTATAGAGCTTATAAGCTGATCTAGTGCCGTTTCTTTTCCATCTATAATGTCTAGGTTAAAATCAATCATACCTTCATTTAAACTATCTTTAAATACCTTTATCGTATTTTCTATTAAGTAATATTCTCTTCCATAAAAGAGATACACATTTTCAAATTTTTTATTTTTAAGATTAGTTATAATATCCTTGTAGTTCATTTTTTTGCTCCTTCATAACCTTTAGTTCTTTATAAATCATATATAAAAATATTGCTGTATAATAAATTATTACATAAATCATGTTTGGATTATCTATTTCTATGTATGCAAAATCTAAGTTACTCATTTTTTCTAATAAAAAATATATATTATTTATTATTATCATATTAAAATACGCTATAAATTTTGCAATCCCTATATTTATTTTAAATATAGATATACTTATAATACTCATATACATTATAATACCTATAAAAGGCACTATTACCATATTACTAATAACAGAAATTATTGGTATCCCTTTAAAATTATAATATATTATCGGTAAAGTTAATATATTTGAAGCTAAAGTTAACGATATTAAACTTAGCT
This sequence comes from Romboutsia sedimentorum, assembly GCF_030131845.1. Taxonomy (GTDB): domain Bacteria; phylum Bacillota; class Clostridia; order Peptostreptococcales; family Peptostreptococcaceae; genus Romboutsia_D; species Romboutsia_D sedimentorum. The sequence continues at coordinate 884,873 of NZ_JASKYM010000001.1, forward strand.
TTATAACATTATTTATATAACCATAGAAATATATTATAGACAATGTAGCGAGAAAAGACAATTGAAAACTTATATTATATAGAATATAAGGGTTATTTATCACTAAAAATGTGCCAATTAATGATAATGTGCTTATTCCATCTATTTTCCTATCAAAGAAAATAGCTAAATATAAAATCATTGTAAATGCTATTGCTCTTACTATAGATGGACTTGTCCCAATCATTATACAATATAGAGACATAGTTATAAATAAAATCAGTAATTTAGAAATTTTATTTATACCGCCAATAGTAAATGTAACCAAGGCACACAATACTCCAGTGTGTAGACCCGATATAGCTATAATATGGCTAGTTCCGGTTCTAGAAAACATTTCATTGTCTTCTTGTTTAAGCTGTTCTTTTTCTCCTAAAATCAAAGAATTTATAAAATCTGAATTTTCCTTATATAAATATCTGTTTGTGCTTCTTATGTATGCCTTAATTTTACCTAGATTTTCATATAAAATGCTTTTGCTTATAATTTTATAATTATTTATATATATAAGCCCTTTGTAACCACAACTTTTCAAATATACTCCATAATTAAAATCTTCATAATTCATATCATCAAGACTTTTAAATTTTCCAGATAATTTTATTTTCATCCCAACTGTTAAATCTTTTTTTCTAGAATAATCTCTTATCAAAAATTTATCTACTTTGTATTCATCGTATTTTTGCTTCTCTTTTTTATATTTTACAATGCCCGTTATTTCTACGTTATCATTATTATAAGACTTATCTAAATTTTTATTTTTTGTATATACAAACGATACACACATTATAAATATAAATATTATAAAAAGTGGCCTTCTCATAATCCCTCCAAATAATCTTTTTACTTTTAATTATTTTCAAACTCTATATTTTTAAACATTTATAAGTAAATATAAAAAAGAGACGCATAATTTGCGTCCCTTATATATATTCATTTATATAATTATTTTTCTTATTAAAGATTATCTTAAATAGCTCTAATGCATCTTTACTTATAGTTGTGTCATTTAATAATAATGCCTCATTTATATCTATGTATGAAAAAGCTAGTTGAGTTATCGTATTTATATTAAATTGTACATCATGTTTTTCTTCACATTTTTGTACTTTTAATTTATTGTTTTTCAAAGATATCTTAAATACACCGTTATTTTCATTTATAAATTCATCTTGTACTAATACATTTGTATATAATTCTGATTTACTATCAATTTCTAGCGTTTCTAAATATCCTTTTAAATTAACTATCCTTCCCATCATAAATGGTTTTATCTTAATATCACAAGTTTTAGGGTTATCTAGTATAAATCTTATTTTATCATTTATAGGTGCTGAAATAGTTACTTTATTACACTGAGTGTTATGATTATATATAAATTTCAGCATAGATTTTAAAGAATCTATATTTTTATAGTAAATCTCTCTAACAAACATATTTTCTCCATTTAAAAAATATATTATATATCCTTGATATCCGTTATTTTCATGTATGTATATGTGTCCATCTTCACTTTTTATTTCTTTTATTAGGTTTAAATAATACTTTTCATCTCTTTCTACATTACCATTTGTATCTTCTAAAAATTTTTTGCTTATCTCTACTAGATTTTCTATATTAAACTCATTTGCTTTATACATTCTTCCATCTATTTTAAACCTTCTTAAATCTTCTATATCTATGATGTATTCTAATTGATCGTAGCAATTTTCATATCCATATTTTCTGTAAAGTCTATAGTCTATCGGCATAAGAATTGATACCAATTGATTTTTTTTATACAATTCTTTAAGTGTAAATTTCATTATACTTTTCATGTATCCTCTTCCTCTTACTTGAGGAAAAGTCGAAACTCCTACTACATATGATGTATCATATATTTTATTATTCAATCTTAATTTATATTGATTTAGTTGAAGAGAAGAAACTATCTCTTCTCCTTCATCAACTACTACTGTATTTTGTTTTCTATATTTATTTTTGAAATAATATTCAACGAATTTCTCACCATCATCAAAACAATAATTCCAAATTTCTTTTATATCTTTAATTTCACATTCTTTAGCATATCTAATTTTCATTTTTAGCCTCCCTAACAGTGTATTTTTCAACAAATCTGCATGGATGGTATGAAAGTTTAGCTTTTCTAAGACCTTCTATACCTAAATCTTCTTCTCTATTTACAAAATCAACATTTTCAAATTCATTCACTATGAATTGTTGATTTATATAAGGATATAAACCTCTTATGTTAGGATTTGCTTTTTCTATATGAACTAAAGCCATATTTTCATTTAAAAGTTCACCTATCGTAAATGCTTCTAGTTTATTATCTACATATATTCCAGCTACTTTTACTTTATTTTTTAATATATCATAATCATTAAATATTTTTTTTATTCCTGAAAGTTCATCATCCATACCTTCATCAAATTCATCATTTTCTTCTTTGTTACTAGTCCATTCTTTCATTAAATCTAAGCATTCTTTAAAATCATCATTTTCTAATAATTTATATTCATATCTTCCATCATACTCTTTTAAAAAATAATTTATATGATTTCTTTTCTTTTGATTTTTTTTACCTTGTAAGCTTCTTAGACTTTCTCCATCATATATATAATCAAACAAATCTCTTTCTTGTGTATATTCAAATCTATTAAGATAATTATTCTTTAAAAATTCTACTACTTCTTCTGTTATACCTCTAAAGTAAATTTTCTTATTTTCTTTTTCAAAATACTTTAATACAAATTCAATCACCTTAGGCAATTTGTCTTTAGTAGCTAGGGGAAGTATTGAAAAACTATCACCTTCATATTCACCTACTATTACTGCAAAATCTTCACCTATATAATATCCTGTCTTATAAACATGTTGCCACATATACAGTGTACTAAAACAATATTCACAAGCTTCATAATCTATCATATCAAAATACGGATCTAACTCCTCTTTTGAATTTATATTAATTTCTTTAAAAATCATAAATCCTCCTGTTGTTTCTTTTATTATGCGTTAATTTTTAGTATATTTCAATTTATTAAATATCTTTTTTCAATTTATTTTATGTTATTAATTTATTTATTTTTATTTTTTGAATTACATTTTGTTACTTTGTATAAAATCTAAGATATAACAATAACCACTAATTTATTTTACCCATATTATATTTATATAAACATATAACGAACGGAGTGATTACTTAATTGAAAAAATCAATTATTTGTTTAATAATTATTATAATATCATTTTTAAGTGGATGTAGCAAAAATTCCCATTTAAAAATCCATATAATTGACGTAGACCAAGGAGACAGTATATTAATACAAACACCTAATTCAAAAAATATTTTAGTTGATGGAGGAACAGATGATAGTGAACATATAATCAAAAGTTATTTAAAAAAACATAAAGTGAAATCTATAGATTACATAATCGCTACACATCCTGATTCAGACCATATTGGAGGACTTGACAGCATCATTAAAAAATTTCAAGTTAATTCAGTATATATGCCTGAACAAAGTATAGATTCTTCAGCTTATAAAAATTTAATCCGTGCTTGTAGCAACAAAGATATAAATATAAATTACTTATACAAAGGTGATACGATAAAAATTGAGGATTATATTGACTTATTAGTTTTGAGCCCTTCTTTCATTCAAGAAAAAAATAATTTAAATTCAATAGTATTCAAACTAGATTTTAAAAACAAATCTTTTTTATTCACAGGAGATGCCGAACTTGAAAATGAAAATGATATAATAAATTCTTTCGATTTAGAAGATGTGGACTTTTTAAAAGTAGGTCATCATGGAAGTAGTTCATCTACTAGTATAGATTTTTTAAATGAAATAACGCCTGATGTAGCTGTTATATCCTGCGGCTATAAAAACCAATATGGCCACCCTCATAAAAGTACTTTAGATAATTTATCAAATAATGAAATTATTACTTATAGAACTGATTTATCTGGAGACTTAGTATTTTTAAGCGATGGAGATATAATATATACAAATAATGAATAAGAAATGATTTAAATCATTTCTTATTCATTATTTAAAGTTTATCTATTTATTTATTAAGCAAGTCATTTATTACTATAGAGGCTATTGTTAAACCTCCCACAGAAGGCACAAACGATGTACTTCCTGGTGTGATTTTTTTGCCATTTAAAATTTTCTTTTTTAATTCGATTGGTTGTTCTGTTGAGTAAACAACTTTTAATTTTTTTATCCTTCTATTTTTAAGTTCTTTTCTCATTACTTTAGCTAGTGGACACATACTAGTTTTATGTATGTCTGTAACTACTATTTTAGTTGGGTCTAACTTATTCCCCATACCCATAGAACTTATTATTTCCAACCCTTTGACTTTGCAAGTTTCTATTAGATGTATTTTAGATGTAACCATATCTATAGCGTCTACTACGTAATCATAATCCTCACATAATATCTGTTCGCTTGTATCTTTATTATACACATCTCTAACAGCTTTAATGTTTATATTAGGATTAATATCAAGTATTCTTTCTTTCATAACTTCGACTTTATATTTTCCTACAGTAGAATGCAGTGCAGGGAGTTGTCTATTTATATTAGTTATATCAATATCATCAAAATCTACAATTGTAAGATTACCTACACCAGCTCTTGCAATTGCCTCAGCTGCGAAGCTACCTACCCCTCCTACACCAAATATAATTACATTTGAGTCTTTAAGTTTTTCTATACCATCGTCTCCTACTATTAGGCTCGTTCTTGTCGCGAAGTTTTTTTCCATTTAGTTTTGTCTCCTTTAATTTTTAATATAGTTAGTATATCCTAATTTAAACTATATTTTCAAGGCACAATCCTATTTAAACCTAAAATATTTATCATAATACATAAAAAACACCAAATAAGATTTATTCTAAATCTTATTTGGTGTTTCTATAGTTTTTTTAGATATTTATTTTATTTCTTCTTTATTGAAAGCTTTCTTTAACATTGTTACAGAAGTATAAGCTATAACTACTATAACTACCCACTTTAATATATCCATTGGCATACTCTTAACTATATAAGCAGCTATGAATACACCTATGATTCCACCTATAGTTATAAATAAAGATGTTTTCTTTGCATAAGCATCTTCTTTTATAAACTTAGTTGATGCTATTGGCATTAACATAGCACAAGATCCCATCATTATTGGGAATGCAATGTCAGGAGACATTCCTAAGAAGTATATCATAGCCATACATGGAGAATATAATCCAACTCCAGCTGTCATTAATGCACCTAATATAAAGTTACCAACAACACCTATAGCTAATTTTACTCCGCTTAGTCCTATTGCATCTCCTCCACCTGGCATTAAACCTAATTGAGCTAATAACATTAATACTGCAGTGATTGCTAATGCAAATCCCATTATTAATTGTATTTTTTTCTCATCCATCTTAGATATAACTCCTGCACCTACATAAGACCCTACAACTGCAGCACCAATTAAACTTATTAGTGTAATTGGTTCAACTTTTATAACTGTAGTAAATATAAGAGCCTCAACTACTACTGGTATTGTATGACATACATTTAATGTACCTGGTATTAACCTATCTGAAACATTCATTTTTAAAATATTCATCATTGCTACTGTTGGTGCAAAAGAACCTATTCCTAATGTATCAAAGAAATCCGTTGCAAAACCTGTTGCAAAAGCTTTCTTTGCTGAAACCTCTTCAAAGCTGTTTTCTCTTTTTGCTTTTGCAATATCTCTAAAGAAACTAAATCCAAAGATTGAAGTGAATGCAACTAACAAGACCCTTACTATGTTTATCATTTATTATTCCTCCCAATATATTACTAGCAGATTTAAATATAATAATATTAAAATCCACTAGTATTCATGTTATGTTTTATTTAAGTATAAATCCGTGTTTTACTGGGTCGTGCTCATCTATAACAAATTGATTAAATCCTGTTATATAAGCAGCACCTGTTATTTCAGGTATTATTGATTCATAGTCTCCTACTTTATCAACACCTACTATTCTTCCTTTGAATAAAGTTCCTAATATACTTTCGTATACAAATAATTCATTTTCTTTTAGTTCACCTTTAGAATATAAAGTAGCAAGTTTAGCACTTGTTCCTGTTCCACATGGAGATCTATCTACTTGACCTTGACCAAATATAACTACATTTTTGTAAGTAGCTTCTGGATGAGTTGGCTCATCATATATTTCAATTAAGTCAACAGTGTTTATATGAGCTAATTCTGGATGTTGTATTTCTATAGTTTTGTTTATTATATCTCTCATTTCTAAAGCTATTTCAGTTAATTTTTGAGTATTTTTAGTTTCAACTTTTAATCCTAATTGTTTAGCATTAACTATAGCAAAGAAACTTCCTCCGAAAGATATATCAAAAGTTACAGTTCCTATTTCTGGCATTTCTATTTTAACGTCTCTTTTATATAAAAATGCAGGTACATTTACTATAGAAACTTCTTCAACTCTGTCATTTTCAACTTTAGCTTGTGCTCTAACTATTCCAGCAGGAGTATCCATAACTACTTTAGTTATAGGCTCTTGTTTCTCTACCATTCCTGTTTCAATAGCTACAGTTACTGCACCTATTGAACCATGACCACACATATTTAAATATCCGCCACCGTCCATGAATATTATTCCAAAGTCAGCTTCATCATTAACTGGCTGAGTTAATATAGAACCAAACATATCATTATGACCTCTTGGCTCTAACATTATAGCAGTTCTTAAGTAATCTAAGTTTTTTTCTAAGTATTCTTTTTTTTGTGCCATAGTGTTTCCTTTTATGTTAGGAATTCCACCTGTTACTATTCTTGTTGGTTCCCCCATTGTATGAGAATCTATCGCATTTATACTTCTTGAAAATTTCATTATGTACCCTCCTCATATTATTTATTAATATTACTTATTTTTCTTCATTTTTAGTTTAAGTAATGCCAGTGCTTTTTTAGCATCTAGTTGGTTTACGGTATTTTCACCGACCACTTCAGTTTCTATTCCTTTAGCTGACTTATTAAAGTCTACTATAGTGTCCATATATTTATTTGTAACAACAAACTTGGCTTGTGTTCCATTAAATGCAAGACCTACCACAGGAATATTTCTTTTACCAATCTCTTCAATAGTATTAGCATAATCCACATGAGAATTACCCCAACCATCACATGAAATTATAACACCATCAGCCCTCATAGCTTCTATCCATGCGGCACTTCTTTGACCAACAAATTCTTTTTCATTGTTATCTTGAGGTGTTCCTACTACTATAATCCCTAAAAGATCGATATCCTTATCATCACTAACAATATCTAATAATGGATCCCTAAAATGATGAAGGGATGTTTCTTTAGTAGATGGTCCTATTCCCATAATATCACCTCTTCTAAGTCATAGCTCTAAGGGCACCATCTCTGTATTCATTAGGAGATATAATCATAGGTACATTTGCTATATCTATTATAGACTTTCCTCCATCTAAACCACTAGGTTCATTTGGAAATAATTGATTGTCATACATTGCACCTTGCCCTGCTATTTGTTTTAATATAACTACTTTTTGGGTTGCATTAGGCTTTATTTTGTCAAAATATTCACTAATTTGTGTAGCATTTCTGCCATCTTCTTCTTTTAAAACATTTCTAATTTCTTGTATAAAATCATCACATGCTTTAAATGCTGCTAATGGAAGGTTTCTTTCGTATGGAAGCCCTCCCTTAACAGTAACGTCTATATGTATAATATAATCTGTTATTGAAGGTGTTCCATATTTTCCAAATTTAATTTGGTTTTTAAGATCACCTTCTGAAGATCCAAACTCATGCATCTGTCTACCATCTTCATCTACACCCGTCAACATAACATATACACCAGTCAAAGTATGAGTTATTCCTTCTCCCAACTTGCCTAACACTTTAGTAGATATTGGAATGATGTCCATAATAGTATTTATATCTCTATCATAGTCTCCAGGTTTAATTATGTCTAATTTTATATCTGATATTAAATCACTTTGATCCTTTATTAATTGGATTTTTGATGCGTCTAAGCAAAGTGAATTTTTATTTATTATTGTTTTAGATTCTATTTTAACTTCATTAATATAAAACGGCTTTATAACAAGCCTTCTTAATATCTTCTCTTCCATAATTACCACCTTTTTATAAACCCTTCTCCTTAAATAAGAAGAAGGGTTTTAGTAAAAGCTATATTTTAAACATGAGCTTTATATTCATATGGTAATGATACTATTTTACCAGCAGATGGTATTGCTATTAACTGCTTTAAAGTATCTCTTAATATATTAGTTTGCATTTCTATGTTATTTGGTTCCCCAGCGTTAGCACCCATTGGAACTAAAGGAGCAACTGCTCTTGGACTTCCGTTTTGTCTAACTACTGGTGGTAAAGCTGCGATTACTATTGTAGGTATTCCAGCAGCTTCTATTGCTCTCTGCACGATCACGGCAGTTCTATGGCAAGTACCTCAGCCAGCTGTTAAGACTACGCCGTCTACGCCTTCTTCTTTTAATTTTTGAGCTATAGCAGGTCCACTTTCTTCAGTGAAAGCTGTTTGGTCTCCACCACCACCCATAAATCCGTAATGAACAGGTGCAACACCTTTTATAAATCCTTGTGCAGCTAATTCATGTAATCTATCTATTGGGAACATGCAGTTTATGTCTTTATTAACATCTCCATTATCATATCCACCGTGTGAAACCATCATTTCGTCAACTGTAGCAGTATTTGGTATTTCTCTAAATGTAGTGTCTCCTGCTAAATTAAATTTCTTATCAGATTTTAAGTGAACACCAGCTGCTGTAGCTAAAGCAATTGTCATATCTTTTAATTCTTTAGTTACAGGAGTCCATACTGGAGGAGGTGTTATTGGTACAAATATTTCAGATTGAAGTCCTTTTATTGTTGTAAGGCTCATGTGTTTCCTCTCCCTTCTATTTTTCAGAGTTTTCTTTTATTTTTTGTATCTTTTCTTCAGTTCTTCTTATATTTTCTACATAATTTGCATTAGGTATTGGACTTAACACCTCTGGATAGCTTAGTAAAAATCCAACTTCTAGACCTAATTCCAGTTCGTAGTCAGTTATAAGCATTCTTTTTGGTATCTTAAATTGTCCAAGTCTTCCTTTTAGGTCTATAGTAACTCCACCATCTGTAAGCTCAACTATAACACCTTCATACATTCTTTCTGTAGAGATATATTTTAATCTATCCATTATTATTTACCTCTTTCAACTTGGCATTTTTTTATTTTTCGTATATTTCTGTTCTCTTTTTACTCTTTGGTAAACTTTGCTCATTTTCTTCTAATACTATTTTTTGTCCTATTTCTTTTTCTATAGCTTCTATGTTGTTTAACTTAACATTAGCATTCCATTTTCTTTCTGGAGCTTTTACTTCTTCTCCACCTATTACAGACTTAAGCATTGCTAAAGCTCTTACAGCATCTTCTGGAGATAATGTATTGTTTGATAATATTTCATTTTCTATACCTTGTTTAGACTTATTGTTGTCTATCATGTACTTCATGTATTTGTTACCAACTACTAAAGCACCTTGAACAGCTGAGAATGACATACCAACTACTGGAATACCTCTCATACCTATTTGCTCTATGTGAGATGCGAAATCTATATGGTTATTTCCAAAACCTTCAGTTGTTACTATAGCTCCATCAACACCCATAGCTTCTATCATCATACCTAATCTCTTAGATACATAGAATTTTTCAGCATTTACTTGTGGAGAACCAACAAATACAACACCTACTAAATCTACTTCTTCATCTTGCATAGCCTTTATTACTAATGGCTCTCTGAAGTAATGTCTTGACATTTCTTTAGATGCAGGTCCTATACAAGTTAATGCATGTATACCACCATCTAATACTTCAAGTGGAGATAATACAACTGGAACATTTCCTAAGTCAACATTTGGTTGAGCTCCTAATGTACCAACTGGCTCAACTGGTAATATTAAGTTGTCATGCATTGCACCTTGACCCATTATCTCTTTGATAACTACAACTCTTTTTTTACCTGTTCTTCTATATTGAGTTAATTCTTCAGTATCTACTACTAAAGCTTCATCAGCTTTCTTCAATGCTTCTCTTATTTCTTGAGTTATATAATCACTAGCACAGTGCGCAGCTAAAGGTCCTGGTCTTTCCATATTAGTACCAGCTTTTATTGTCACTTGTGTCTTTATGAATATATCACCTTTGTCAGGAGCACCAGGTCTTCCCCACATTATGTTAGTTTCTAATACACCTTCAGAAGATCCAAATTCACCGATTTGAACTCCATCTTCATCTGTACCAGTAACCATCATTATTATACCATCTAAAACTCTAGTTACACCACTACCTAATTCGCCTTCTTCTTTAGCTGCGATTGGTTGTACATCCATTACAGTTTCACTGTAAGTGTTGTATTTATCTGGAGTTATTATTTCTAACTTAAGATCTACTACTAAATCTTGGCTGTCTATAGCTTCTTTAGTTAAATCATCAGGAGTTCTTATATATAGAGTTGTTCCTTCTATTTTAGTTTCTGGTCCAAACTCAACGTTTTCTATTTTGAAATGTTTCTTAGTTAATTGTCTTAATGGTTTAGCTTCTACTTCAACTTCAGCATTAGCTTGTGTAGCTTCTATTGCTACTGAATTTTGCTCTTGTACTTGTACTGGAGCTACACCCATTTGAGATGCCACTGATAAAGGTATTTCTAAGTTTATATCTCTACCTTCACCTATATGTATCTTTATTGTTTGTCCAGTTGTTGCACTAATAGGTGCTACTTGCGCTACTGGAGCTACAGGTGCTACTTCTTTAGTTTCTTCCTTAACTTCCTCTTTAATTTCTTGTGCTACTATTCCCTCTAAACAATCTGCTGTTAAAGGTGATAGTGCATCTACAGTTTTAGTTAATTTAGCTCCTAAAACTTGCTCTATCTTTAAACAATTCTCTGGTATTGTTAATAATCCAGAATCCTCTAAATCAGCAAATATTGCTGGATCTTCTAAGTTTGATGGTTCTATTATAGTTCCTGCTTCAAATCTACAACAACATATTGCTGGATCGTTAGCATGAGCTTTAGCTGTTTCTACAGTTATTGACATTACAAATACCTCCTTGCATTATTTTTTTCTTCTATATATTTTATGTCCCGAAGCTCTTAAAACATGATCAGTACTATGGTATACAGGCATTCCTAACCTAGGCGCCACTTGCATCACTGTGTTAGTTCAGTCCTCGCAATTTCCAATTAATACTGCTTGTGCTCCTTGACTTTTTAACTTCAATACTTTTTCTGCTTGTCCTGGGCATATTCCTGGTAAATCACATCTGAATCTGCCATTTACTTCAACCATTCTCTTACATTTTTCTTCTGCTACAACTTCAGCTCCCATTAAAGATGCGATTTCCTTTAATCTATCTTCTTGGGCTCCACATTCACAAGCAATTATACCTAATTTTTTAGTTTCATTAGGTAATGGCATTGATACTAATATTCCTCCTAAAGTTTTGGTTACAGGACTTTCCTCTTCACCGTGTCTACCAGTAAAAGGTCCACCTAAAACAATTTCTCCATAAGGTTTTACATATCCACCACATTGTTCAATAAAGTTAATAATTGGCATTCCTATTGGAACATCCATAAATACTCTACCATTATTTTCTGCTCCTTTTACTCTTCCTCCAACAGTTATATCTTTAGTTATAAAAGGTTTTCTGTTATCGATTGCCTCAACTACCCTTTTGATAGTTTCTACATTACAAACAACAGCTTTAGCCTCTATTGGAAGTTGACCTGGCACAAGAGTTACTCCTAATAATTCTCTTATTATAACTCTTTCATCTCCAGCTGGGTACATATCTGGTAAATATTTAAGTTTTATTTTGTCTTCATTTTTACAAGCCTTTGCTAATGCTATCATAGCTTTTTTATATTTTGGCTTTATAGCTATATAAGCTTTATCAGCTTTAGTTATATCAAGGATATATTTTAATCCTTTAACTAAAATTTCAGGGTTACTTTCCATAAGCTCTACATTGTGACCTAAAACAGGTTCACATTCTGCTGCATTAGCTATAACGTATCCTCCGCTAAGATCCACATTGAATTTAACGTGTGCTGGGAAACCTGCTCCACCTGCTCCAACTATACCAGCCTCTTTTATAGTTTCTAAGTGATTTTCTGTGTCTTTTAACTTCACATACTCATCTGGTTGGTTTTCATCAGATTCTATTAATATAGATGTTTCTGTTATATCACTAACTTTACCATATACACTTGCATGTATATTTGCTCCTAATCCCTGAGGTTGCGCTATAAGTTGTCCTTTTTTAACGTTTTCTCCAACCTCAACAATAGGGTTACAAGGTACACCTACGTGCTGTTTTAATTCTATTTTTATTTTCATAATTTTTCACCCCGTGACTATTTTCTTTCACACTATTTATATAAGCATATTTTATGCCAACTTTTCAAAATCGATTCTTTTTTATGATTTTTTTTAGAATTATTTTATAAAACAGTGTTTTTTAGACAAATTACATGTAAATATCTTATATATTTTTTTAAAATAACATAGTTTTTTTCTATACTAAACATATAGGAAATTGTTTTTTTCTATAAAAACGTCAGTAAATTGACGTTTTTTTGTTTATCAATAGCTTTTTATTGTTGATTATAGATAGTACACGTTAGTTTAAGGATATTTAATAGTTTTAATACAAAATGTCGAATTTTCGACCATTGTCTATTTTTCGACATTTTGTATCTTATATTGCTCCATTTTGTAATATAATGTAGTTCTAGGTATGTTAAGAATTTTAGAGGCTTTAGCTTTATTTCCATTAGTTATAGACAATGCTTTTTTTATCGCATTTACCTCAACCTTCACAATAGCTTTGTTTAAGTCCATAGTATAATCTTCACCTAGATCTATTTTTTTGCTTGATTCTAATATATATTCTGGTATATCATCTATTTCAATAGTATCTCCTCTAGACAATATAACTAAATTTTCCATAGTATTTTTTAATTCCCTTATATTACCTTTCCAAGAATACATTTGCAATACCTTCATAGTTTCTTTACTTATATCAAGTGTTTCTTTTCCATTTTGTTTACATATTTCTTGTATAAACTTATGAACTAATATAGGTATATCTTCTTTTCTTTCTCTAAGAGGAGGCAAATCAATTTGAACTACATTTAACCTATAATATAGATCTTCTCTAAATTTATCTTGTTTAATCAATTCTAATAAATTTTTATTAGTAGCAGATATAATTCTAGAATTCACATTTATAATTTTTTCTCCGCCAATTCTTCTTATTTCTTTTTCCTCAAGAACTCTAAGTAATTTAGCTTGCATACTTAAAGGTAAATCTGCAATTTCATCTAGAAATATAGTTCCTTTTTCTGATAACTCAAAAATACCTTTTTTACCATTTTTATTAGCACCTGTAAATGACCCCGACTCATATCCAAAGAACTCACTTTCAAATAATTCTGATGGTATCGCACTACAGTTAACAGGTATAAATTTGCCTTGTCTATTACTATAATCATGTATAGCTCTTGCAAATCCTTCTTTACCTGTACCACTCTCTCCAAAAATAAATATACTACTTGTTGTATTAGCAACTTTTTTAACTTTTTCTTTTGCTTTTTCTAATTTATAGCTTTTTCCTATTATATTCTTAAATGTTGTATTAGATAAGTTTTTAACTTCATCTTCAAGATATCTTAATTTACTTTCTGTATTTCTCAGTTTCTGTGATAACTTTTTAACTTCCGTAACATCAACTTCTGTACAAACAACTCCAACAAATTCAGAATTAATAAACATCGGATTTGCATCTACAACAGCATACACTTCCTTACCTTTAACCTGATATACACCACTTTCTCTTTGTTTGGTAGCTAATACTCCATATGAAATTGTATCTTTAAGATGGTTATCTATTTTATCACCTAATATTTTTTCTGCACTTATATCATATCGCTCTTCCATAAATTTGTTCCAAAGGACAACAGTTCCATCTTTATTCAGCGCACATATTCCTTCTTTGATTTGACCTATTATACACTCAATTTTCACGCCATAGTTTTCAACTTCCATATACAAGAAATCTCTTATGTGCTTTTGGTTTATTACACCTATGATCTTTCCATTTTCTAAAACTGGTAAAATACCAATATTATTTTTTATCATTATATCTCTACATTCATCTAATCTAACTTCTTTATTTGCATATATTATATCCTTTGCCATAACTTCACAGAGCATCATTTCTTTATAGTTCTTATTATTTTTTGACGCATGTGAAATATCAGTTAAAGACACTATACCTTCAATTTTTCCATCGTCACCTTCAATTATTACTTCTCTTTCATTACTTTTCATAAGTAAATCTATAGTAGTACCTACTTTGTTATCTTTCTTTAAAATAATAAATTTATTATTCATTACTTCTTTTGCTTTTTTTATATTGGGTATAGAAAACATTAAATCCCTCCTAAATACTACTTAATATAGCATTCTAATTCTATAAACAAACATCAATTAAACATACAAAAAAAAGAACTCATTGGAGTTCTTTTTATATTGGCGGGAATGCGTGGGAGTCGAACCCACCTAAGAAGCTCTTAACTCCTCATACTAGTTTTGAAGACTAGAGGGCACACCAGCACCCATCCACTCCCATATATGTCGTTCTTTTTCTATAATATCATCTTTACATTATAATTTCAATATGATTTGTCAATAAATTTAATTTTTATTTTATATTTAAATTGATTAACAATTTTAATTTTTAAACTTAAAATAAAAAAAGTAGCTTTAAGCTACTTTTTTATTTTTATCCAACTATATATATATCTATTGTTTTTCTTCCCCAGCTATAAACTGAACTTTCATCATTCATATATACATCTATTTTGTTTCCCTTTATAGCACTACCACAATCTTCTGCTATAAAAGTTCTACCAAATTGAGGTATATATACTTTTGTTCCATAAGGTATAACACTTGGATCTACAGCTATTGTCCCCCATTTTGGAGTTGTTCCTGTAGAAGTTATACTGTGTCCTGTATATGCAGTCGCTACAACTTGCATTCTTTTTCCATCACTATTTGAATTATTGTTTGAGTTATTATTTGACGCAGTACTTCTTGATTCTGATTTATTATCATTTGAACGCAAATTAGTTCTTATATTCTCTCCTCTAGATGATGCTACTTTAACTTCCTCTTTAACTTCTACCTTAGTACCTTTTCTAACAACTTTATCTATAGGCTTAGCTAATGCTACTTCTTCAATAAATTTTTTTTCTATTTTTTTGTCATTATGATAAGTTACTTTATAAACTAATTCATTTTTTCCAGTTTTACCTTCTGTAGATATTTCACTTTCACCTTTAGCTAAGTCTTTATCTTCAACTATGTTTACTTCAAAAGGAACTTCTTTGTTTTCCTTTATAGTTTCTTCCTTAACATCTATGACTTCTATTTTAGATTTATCTGTTAGTTTACTGTCTAACGATAAATTTATTATGTCATTTCCATCATATTTAATATTTTGTTCGTCTAATAGTTCTTTAACGTTAGGCTTAAATGTAGATACTACACGTTCTTCACCCTTTACTACCAATGTTACTTCTTTATTTAATATAAAGTAACCTCCACCTAAAATCCCAAGAGATAATATAGCTGTAAATATAGATAATTTCAATTTCTTATTATTTTTTAAATTCATAATTGCCTCCTCCATCGATTTTTTAAAATTTATTTTAAGATTAGTTCTTATTTACTGTTTATGTATAAATTGTAACCTTTTTGATACCACATGTCAACTTGACAAAAAAAATGAAATATGCTCAACATGTATTTTCAACACTTACAGCATATTTCATACTAGTTACATTTCTGTAATATTTTATGATTCTAAATCATACGTATACGTTTTCATTCCATTTGCTAAATTATATAGTTTATCAAAGCCATTTAACGCTAAAACTTTACAGGCACTTTTACTTTGACTACCAATTCCACAATATAAAATAACGTGCTTATCTTTGTATTCACTTAAAAATTCTAATTTATCAGTTATCTCATTTATAGGTATATTTATAGCCCCTGGAATATGACCTTTTAAATAATTATCTACTGTTCTTAAATCTATAATTAAGTCGAATTCGCAATTATCTATCATTTTTTTCACTTGTTTAGCTTGTAATGTAGTAATTTTCATAATTATCCTCCTTTTCTTTTAATATATCCTATTAAAAGGTTGTACAAAGAGTTACAAACTGTTTGTTATTTTAGTATTTCCTATCTATTAATGTCACTTTAATAAAGAATTAAAATAGGCACAGCAAAATGCTGTACCTATTTTAATTCTTTATTTTACTATATATTCGGTATTTGCCAATCTATTTTATCTTTTTGTAAGCCCACAAGTATTTCATTAATCCTAGAAAAATGTCCACATCCAAAGAATCCTCTTCTAGCAGACAATGGACTTGGGTGAGGTGCTTCTAATATATAGTGTTGTTTTGATGTTATAAATTCTTTTTTCTTTCTTGCATTAGCTCCCCATAACACAAATATTAAAGGTTCACTTCTTTTATTTAATATTTTAATTATTTCATCCGTAAAAATTTCCCATCCTTGTCCTTTATGAGAATTTGCTTCATGAGCTCTAACTGTTAACGCAGTATTTAACAATAATACGCCTTGATTTGCCCATGGAATTAAATTCCCATTATTAGGTATAAAACATCCTAATTCTAAATTTAATTCTTTGTATATATTTAACAAAGATGGTGGAGTTCTAACACCAGGCTGTACTGAGAATGCTAATCCATTAGCTTGATTTTCTCCATGATAAGGATCTTGCCCAAGTATTAATACCTTTGTATCTTTATATGATGTTTTCTTTAATGCATCATACATATTATTTATACTAGGATATATTGTCTTTTCACTATACTCATGTTTTAGAAATTCCATTAAATTTAAGTAATAAGTCTTCTCAAATTCATCTTTTAGTAATTCATCCCAATCATTATTAAGTTTAATCATAAATCCACCTACTTTTATTTATAAATATTTTTTCTTAACTAATAACTTTAATACATATATTATTAAATATAAAATTTAATAATATATATCCGAAAACTCCATTTTTATCTTTTCATCAATATTATAAATTCTTTTATCTTCTTTATAGTCTCCATTACTTATATTTTCTATCGGAATTATTATTATAAATTCAGCTCCACTTCCTTCTTTACTCTTAACTGATACACTTCCTTGATGTAATTCCACTAAATTTTTAACTATAGAAAGACCTATTCCGCTTCCTTCTGTTTTTCTAGAAAGCGTCTTATCCACTTGAGCAAATTCTTCAAAAATTATATTTATTTTATTTTCAGGTATTCCAACGCCGTTATCTTTTACACATATCATTAAGCTATCTTTTTTATCATATATGTTTACACATATACAGCCACCTCTATCTGTAAATTTAATGCAATTAGACAATAAATTCAACATAATTCTTTCTATCTCAATTTTATCTATACTTAAGTTTATTTCTTCATTATCAGTATCAAATATAATACTTATATCTTTTTTTCTTGCATATTCATCAACCTTCATAAATAGATCTTCTACAACACTTATAATATTATGTTTAGATAATTTTAATTTATAAAGTCCAGATTCCATCTTTGTTAAATCTATTATATTACTAATCAGTCTTTGTAACCTATAAGAACTTTGTCTAACCAGTTCTATATGTGATTTCATGTTATCATTATAATCTTCAATTTTACCGTTTTTATGTAAAGCATCTATCAACTGATTTGAACTTGATATAACATTTAATGGTGTCTTTAATTCATGAGACATATTAGCAAAAAATTCAGTTTTTATTTTATCTGTTTTAAGTCTATCTAATATTTCTTTCTCAGCCATCTGAGATGTTTTCTTATACGTTAAATCTTTTATTATAAGCATTATATGTTTATTTTCATCCACAAAAAAAGGCAGCGCATTAACTTCTACTTGTATTTTATTTTTATCATATTTTATTAACTCATGCTCAAGCAATAGCATGTACTTATTTTCATGCATTACTTTCTTCATTTTACTATCAAATAAAAATTCATCTTCTATGCTTAAACTTATTATTTTATTTATATTTAGACCTTTTATAGTTTTCATACTTTCTATTTGTAGCATATTTAATAAAGATTGATTACCATAACTTATTTTTAAATTTTTATCTACTAAACAAATTCCATCAGGTAATATATCTATAAATTTTGCATATGATTTTTGATTTTCCTTTAGCTTTAATTGTGCTTTTTTTCTATTTGTTATTTCTCTTATAACTATTATTATTTTGTCTTCATTATTTTTTGTATATTTCGAAAAATTCATTTCTACATATACCATTTTGCCATCAATTTCGTAACATTCTTCTAAATTGTCATTTTCAGAATATATATCAAACTTAATTTCATTTAATTTGTCTTTAAATATTTTTTTACAAGCTTTATTAACATAAATTTTCTTGTCATTTTGAATAACTACAATTCCATCTCCAATACTTTCTAAGAATCTTTCATATCTTGTGTTAGCTTCTTTTATCTTTTTTTCAAATTCTTTTTTCTTAGTTTTATCTATCAATATACATAAAGTACCTTGAGTTTCATTTTTTATCACCAGCGGTGTAAATATAGATTGAAATACTTTATTGTCTTCTGTAAAAATCATATCTTCTATATTTTTATTAAATTTAAATGAATCATCTATATTTTTGATAAAATCACAATAATTTTTAATTATAGGCTTAATATCTCTTTCTATCTTATAATTTTCATCTAGATTATCCTTTTTAAAGGTTTGCACAAAAGTTTTATTTGCATAAGCTATTTCTTGTTTATCATTAAAAACTATTATACAATTTTCAGTTGAGTCTAAAGTCGACTGTAACTTTAATTCTTTATATATAAGCATATTTCTTAATTTTTCTATATTGCACGTTTCTTTTATTAAATTTTGATTTTTATGTCTTAAAATATTAGATTTTTGAATTAATTGAGTGTTTATTTGATTTAATTTAAGATATGGCTTTTTTATATTTGTATGTACTATATATTTGTATAAATAATATATAGCAAAATTATTCATTACTTGCTTTAACATATCTTCTACATAAAAATTTCGTATGAAAATATGTGCTGTTGCAGGAATTCTTGATAAAACAATTATAGTTATTATTTTTTTTAAAAATTTTTTTTCATAATCATCAAGTTCTGTTCCTATTTGATTTATATTTTTGTTTATAAGAATTGCAATAAATAATATAAATAAACTTATTATGCCTTCTATATAAAACAGTATCATATCCATTGCCATATTATTCATAAGCTTAAAAACTTTTATAGACAATATTAGTAAACTTATAATTGTTACATTCATTAAAAATGTTAATATTGTATTTTTTGAAATCTCTTTATTTTGTCTTATATATTTAATACTCATATATATCCCTATTATTGGGAATAAATCTGTAGCAATAGCTAATAACATCATAAAATCAAAAGAATAATATATATTATCAGAACTGTTTAAGCAAATAAATACATATATAATTTCTAAAATCCCAGTTAGCGCAACTATACTACCTAAAAATATAGAAAACCTGTTCACATTAAATTTAATTGTGTTGAACACAATTATCCCCATAGCTATTAAAAATGTTGCATATATTCCATGTACAAAAATTCTGTATTTTTTTACATCTTTTATTAAAAATAAAACTACTATCGATATAAAAAATATTAATAAAACACTTAATTTTTCTTTATTACTTTCCCTTTTTATACTAAGTGTTGTAACCTCCACTCCTTATCTCTCCCTTTTATTCCAAATTACTCAACACCTTTATTTAGTGTTAAACTATAAAATACCAAGTTATGTATATTATTAATTATTTATACTTAACCTGGTATTTTACCTCTACATTATATCACTTTTATTTATTTTTTTACATTTTTTTCTAAAATAATATTCTTTTATTGTCATTTCTTTTTGTTATCTTATTTCTATCAAAATTCTCTAATATAATCATACAGTTTTTCCTACTTGAATTAACCAAATCTCTATACTCACCTAATGTTATTTCATTATTTACTTTTAGATATTCAATTAAATCTTCTTTTACTTTTAGATATATTTGTTTGTCCATTATATATGTATCATCTAATTTTTCAATATCATAACCTATCATTGACTCTATAACTTCTTGATAATAATGATCGCCTTTGCATATCTCCTCTATGGTTAAAAGTGAGTCCATAGCATTTTTTTTAAGAATATTACTTATTTTATTTTTTATTTCTTTTTGTCTATCATTTAAAACAACTTTAAATTCATATAATGAAACTAAATTTGCTTCTAGCTTTATTTTCTTTTCATTATTTAATTTATCTATTAATATATCTATTTCTTTTGTTTTAAATTTACTTTCTATTTTAGATCTAAATTCTTCTTTTAATATACCTTTTTTAAGTCTATGTTTTTTGTGATAATCAGTTAAAAGTTTTATAGAGTTTTCCTCTAATAATCTATATTGGTTAATATGCATATATATATTATTAATTAGTATAATTTTTTCCTCTTTAATTAATTTTTCTAATGCATTATTTATATTTTCTTCACTATCTCCACTATAAGCCATTATTTCTTTTTTTGTCGGATAGAAATTAATACCTCTTTTTAGGTACTCTTCCAATATGTCTTTTAGCTCGCCCTTTTCTTTCACTTTAAGGGCTTTTATTACGTTTTCATCAAATCTCTTATGTTTTTTAGGTGCTGTATCAATAACAATACCCCCACCAATAGTCTCCATAGGTGAATAACATCTAACTACAAATGCATCTCCTTTTTTAACTACTATTTTTTCTTCTAATCTTAACTGAACATATCCACTTTCTCCAGTTTCTATTATTTCTTTATCTAGAGGAACTGCTCTACAAAGTATTTCTTTTGTTCCATGGTACAATCTAAGTCTATCCCAATGCTTTAAAGTTTTATCAGAATGATTTACTAAAGATATTTTTACATCTATCATCATTACATCTTCTAGTGAATTTTTAGATGCTAGCACATCTCCTCTTTGTATTTCATCAACTTTAACATTAGAAATATTAATCGCTGTTCTTTGGCCTGCATAAGCTGTATTAACAGTTTCTCCATGTACTTGTATGCTTCTAATTTTAGTTTTTAATTCTTTAGGATATATCTCAAGTTCATCTTCTATGCTAATTTTTCCTTCTATTAGCGTACCTGTTATTACTGTTCCAAATCCTTTTACTGAAAATACTCTATCTATATTAAGCCTAGCTGGAGAATTTTCATTACTTTCTTCTATTTCATTGCTAATATAATCAATTTTATTAATAAGCTTCTCTATACCTCTTTTAGATACAGAATCAACTTCTATAATATCTACATCTTCAAGAAAAGTTCCTTTCACTTTTTCCTTTATATCTTCTTTTACTAATTCTATAAATTCATCATCTACTGTATCACATTTTGTTAAAACTATTATTCCATTTTTTATATTTAAAAAACTTAAAATATCTAAATGCTCAACTGTTTGAGGCATTACACCTTCATCTGCCGATACAACAAACAACACCATATCTAATCCCGATGCACCTGCTAGCATATTTTTTATAAACTTCTCATGTCCTGGAACATCTACAATACCAGCTCTTTTATTGCTAGGTAAATCAAAATAAGTAAATCCTAGATTTATTGATATACCTCTCTTTTTTTCTTCTGCTAAAGTATCTGTCTCTCTTCCTGTAAGTGCTTTTATAAGAGTTGTCTTACCATGGTCTATATGTCCTGCTGTTCCTATTACTATGTTTTTCATGTTTAACCCCCTATCAAAGCTTTTTATTTAAAAGCTTTCTCTAGTTCATTTACAATATCATCGTATTCATCTTCAAATATGGTTCTTACATCAAGTACATATTTATTATCATATACCCTAGCTACTATGTGCGATTCACTTAGTCGTAGCTTTTGCTCTAGTTTAGATACATTCATATTGTTAGGAGTTATTGCTATCACCTTTGTTTTTATTGTTTCTAAAGGCATAGAACCTCCGCCAACTTGAGAAAATCCATCTTCTATATTAATATTTGCACTTAGATTCAATATTTTTATTTTATTTAGTAAATTATTCGCTTTTTCTTCTAGCTCTTCAATTTTATATGTAAGCATTCTCAATGTAGGTATTTCTTTTATAGCTTTCTCTTCATCTAGATACATTCTAAGAGTTGCCTCTAGAGCACAGATAGTAAGCTTGTCTACTCTTAAGGCTCTTGTAAGCTGATTTTTTTTCATTTTTTGTATGTATTCTTTTTTACCTACGATTATACCTGCTTGAGGACCCCCAAGCATTTTATCACCACTAAAAGTAACTATATCTGCACCTTGATTTATAGAATCCAGTACTGTTGGTTCATATGATAGACCATATTTTGATAAATCTACGAAAATGCCACTACCTAAATCTTCTATAACCGGTATATTATATTTTTTACCAAGTACTGATAGTTCTTTTATCTCTATATTTTCTGTAAATCCCAATATCCTGTAATTACTCGTATGTACCTTCATTAATACTTTTGTTTCTTCACTTATAGCGTTTTCATAGTCCTTTAAATGAGTTTTGTTAGTTGCTCCAACTTCTACTAGCTTAGCTCCACTAAGTTCCATTATACTCGGTATTCTAAATGAACCTCCGACTTCTACTAGTTCACCTCTAGATACTATGGCTTCTTTTTCTTTAGCTAATGTATTTAAAACAAGAAGAACCGCTGCTGCATTATTATTAACTACCAATACATCTTCTGCTTTTGTAAGTCTTTTTATAGTTTCTGTTAAATGAGTATATCTAGAACCTCTTTCACCTTCTTCTAAATTGTACTCTAAGTTAGAATATCTAGATGCAGAACTCCATAATTCATCTTTTATACTTTCGCTAAGTAATGACCTTCCTAAATTTGTATGTACAACTGTTCCTGTGGCATTTATTACTTTCTTTAGCGATAAAGAATAACTTATTTTAGATTTATTTATACAATCCTCTACTATAGTATCAAATGACATGTCTACTTTTTCATTATCATTGCTTAAATTTGAAATTTCGCTTCTCTTTAACCCTATTACTTGTCTTATCGATTCTAAAACTAAACTTCTAGGAAATTTGCTTAATATATCTATTATCCTCTTATCCCCTATTACTTCATCTACTGATGGTAACATAGCAAATAGTTCTCTTTTATTCAAGTTAATCACTCTTTCTTATTTTAATTTTAAATAACAGTAATGTATTTATCTCCCCTTGATTTTACTTCACCTATTATTTTAGCTTCTATTGACCCATTTTTTTTCATATCTTCAACAAGCATATCTGCTAAGTCAGGATTAACTGATACTAATAGTCCTCCTGATGTCTGAGGGTCATATAATATATCTTCTACTAACGTCTCTATATCCTTCATTTGTACATCTTTACCAACATATTCTTTATTTCTATACATTCCCGCAGGTATAATTCCCATTTGCGCCATATCAACAGCACCCTCTAATATTGGAACTTCTTTTGAATCTATCTCTATGCTTACATTGGATGCTTTTGCAACTTCTAGAGCATGCCCTAAAAGCCCAAAACCCGTTACATCTGTAGCACAGTTAACCTCTATATTGTTAAAACTCATAGCTGCATATTTATTTAAATGAATCATAACTTCTATAACCTTGTCTGATAAACACTTTTCTATTAGTCCCTCTTTCATGGCTGTGTTTAATATACCAACACCAATCGGCTTAGTTATAACTAGTTTATCTCCAACCTTTGCTGTTGCATTAGATAAAACTTTTTTAGGATGAACTAATCCAGAAACAGATAACCCATACTTAGGTTCTTTATCATCTACAGTGTGTCCTCCTACTAAAAGAGCTCCACTTTCTTTTACTTTATCAAATCCACCTTTTAATATCTTTGCTAACACATCCATATCATGACATGCTGGAAAACAAGCTATATTCATTGCCACTATTGGAGTTCCTCCCATAGCATAAACATCTGACAATGCATTTGATGCTGCTATTTGCCCAAATATATATGGGTCATCTATCATAGGTGTAAAAAAATCTAATGTTTGAATTAATGCAGTTTCTTCATTTAATTCATATACTGCTGCATCATCTGAAGTTTCTAATCCTACTAATAATTTATCATTATTTTCATTTTTAGGTAATTGAGATAACACTGAAGCCAGAACCTCTGGCCCTATTTTTGCCGCTCATCCACCTGAAGTTGTCATATCTGTAAGTTTTTTTAAATTTTCCATTTTTATTTCTCCTTGACCTTTGTTTTACATAAACCTATAATATCATATTTTACTATATTTCTTTCATTTATTTACTTTTGATTTACATGTATTTTAGTTTATATTAATCATTTCCTTTATATCTTCATATTTTTTATCCCCTATTCCATTTACATTCTTTATTTCTTCAATATTATTAAATTTACCCTTTTCATCTCTATAACTTATTATTTTATTTGCTGTTGCTTCCCCTACCCCTGGCAATTCATCTAATTCTTGTATATTTGCTGTATTTATATTTATTTTAGAATCTTCACTTTTACTTTCTACTGATTTTGATTCATCTATGTCTTTTGGTGTATTTTCAACATCTTCACCTATTTTAGGTATAATATAGTGTTTCTCATCTTCAATTTTCATAGCTAAATTAATTTTATTTAAGTTAGCTTCACTTGTAAACCCACCTAACTTATCTATGGCATCAGACAGTCTTTTATTGCCCTCTATTGTTACAACACCTGGTTCTTTAACTTCACCACTTATAAATATTGTTATCATTTCGTTACTTGTACTTTCCTTTTCTTTTTTTTTCGGTTTAACTTGTTGTTCATTTGTTTTTAAATTTTGATTTTGAGGTGTATCTTTTCTTTCTTCTTCACTTTTGCTAACCACATGCACATTTTCTTTAACACCTATATTTTGTTTCAATAAAATTGTAGCTAAACTTACTATAATTATTGCTAAAAACACCGTAATCTTATTAACTTTATTCAAAACTAAATCACTCCTTCATTTCAATTATTGACGAAAATATGTTATACTAAAATATAAATTTTAAATTTGGAGGTATCAAATGAAAAAAATTCTATCACTTTTAGTAGCTTTTCTGATAGCATTTACCTCTTTTTTAGGTACTACGGATAAGTCATTTGCTGATGATGCAAAACTTGATTTAACTGCTAAATATGCAGTTTTAATGGACTATGAAACTGGAAAAGTTTTATATAGCAAAAACGGTAATGCCAAACTTTATCCAGCTTCAACTACTAAAGCTTGGACAGCTTATTTAGTTATAAAACATGTCCCGGATTTAAATCAAGTAGTTAAAATAAAAGACTTGCCACCTATAGATGGCTCTAGTATGTACTTAAAAAATGGTGAATCTTTCACTGTTAAGCAATTATTAGAAGGTTTATTAGTACATTCCTCTAACGATGTAGCTGTTGTTTTAGCTAATTATGTTAGTGGGTCTGTGAATGAGTTTTGTAAGTTAATGAATAAAGAGGCTAAAGCTATCGGAGCTAAAAACACTAATTTTGATAATCCCAACGGACTACCAGATGCAAAACATTATACTACTGCATACGATATGGCTCTTATGTCAAGGGAATCAATGAATAGTGAAGTTTTTAGAAATATTGTTAAAACTAAATCTATAACTTTTAAGCCTAGTGAAGCATATACTTATGAAAGGTATTTTGTAAACACTAATAAGTTTTTAACTTCAAATGAAAAGATTAACTATAACGGTCAGCAAATAGACATCAATTACGATATAATTGATGGTATAAAAACTGGCTATACTGATGATGCAGGTAGGTGTCTTTTATCTAGTGGAGTTAAAAATAACATGAGATTAATTTCATCAGTATTTAAGTCTAGCGGGAATGATTTATATCTAGATTCTAGAACTTTATTAGATTACGGATTTGATAATTTTCATTCTACTACTATAGTTAACAAAGAAGATTACATAAAGAATAAAAAAGTTTTATTTAGTAAGCAAAAGGAATTAATTTATGAACCTGAATATAGTTATAAATTGGTATTACCCAAAGGAACTAAAGAAAATGAATATACTACAAAAATAAAATTAGATAACATTAATTTACCTATTCGAAAGGGAGATAAAGTAGGTACTTTAGAAGTGTATAAGGGAAATAAAGCTACTCATACCATAAATTTAATCGCTAAAGATAATGTTAACAGTATATTTGCTTCTGTTACTGAAAACAAATCAATAATGGCAGCTATTAAAATAGGTATTGCAGCTTTATCATTCATAATAATATTTATTATATTTATTATTGTTAGAAAAAAAACTAAACGAAGAAGAAAAAATACTAAGAATATTTATTCTAATAAAAACCGTCGTTTTAAAAATAGAAAAAAATAAAATATAAAATCCCCCTTAAAGTAGATACTTTTACATTCTACTCTAAGGGGGATTTTATATTTTAGGTTTCTCCTCAATCATACATCTTTATTCCTTTTCCATGAACCATTATTAAGTTCTTAGGCCTAATCATATTTATAGTTTTAATTAAGTCTTCATAGTGTGCATGAGACGATAAGCTAATATCTATTAAATTTATATCAACAGAGTCATAAGGTTTTAATTTTCGTTCTAATGTATATTTATCTATTGGCCCACATTTTAAAATAGTCACCATATTTTTATCTTTTAGTGCCATTTCATAATATTTTTCTGCTAAACTTATATCTTTTATTAGTCCAGCACTAACTATTATTATGTCATTTTCATAATATTTTTTTTCAATTGTCTTATGTTTATTGTACTTCAATTCATTATTAGCTATTATGTTTTTTTCAATTTTATTATAATATTCATTAATTTTTATAGCACTTCCATCCATTAATACATTTCCTTTTATCGTACTTTTGGTTATTAGGTCATAACACTCTTGAGCCTTACCAATCGAGAACGATGGAATAATTACTTTTTTATCATTTTTCAATGATAAATTTATAAAATAATTAAATAGTTTTTTATTATAAATATAAGGTAATTCAATATTTTTATAACCACATGTAGTTTCCATTATAAGATAATCTGCATTTTGAAATTCATAAAAATCATTTTCATTTATGTATTGAGTTGTAGATTGTCTGTTAAAAGAAAAATCTCCTGTATACACTATTTTTTTTCCAAAAGCTTCTATAAAAACTCCAATAGATCCTTTTATATGATTAGTTTGAAAAAATTTAATTTTTAAATCTCCAATATAAAACTCATCATTATCCTTTTTTAATCTTAACTTATCATTGTCTATTTCAATGTTTTTTCCTACAATATTTATGATACGATGTGTATCTTTAGTCATATAAATTTCACTAACATATTTTTGCATTATATCCAAACTTCCATAATGATCTAAATGTGCATGGCTTATTATAATTGCCTTTATTTTATCTATTGCTATGTCATTTTCCAATAAAAAATTTTCTATGTCTATCTTTTGAACCTTCATATTTGATATTTGTGCACCGCAATCGATTATCAAATATTCATCTTTAAGCTTTATAAAATGCATACTAACTAAATTTTTAGATTTATAACTTATTATCTTTATATTCTCATCTTCAAAGTCATATTTGCTTATTTTAGACGGTATATAGTTTTTCTGTTTTTTAGTTAAGTCTATTTCATCTAATAAAATTTTGCTTATATATTTTTCTATATTATCACAAGGAAGCATGTTGTAGATATCTTTGTCATTACAGCTGTTTTCTAATTTTAATTTACACAAATCTGATAGTTGATGTAAATCTAAATCTCTTAACATACTAAGTATATCCGACATTTTTTCTTTATACATATTTAGATCTTCATAGTTCACATTATTATAATCTATTTCTTTTAAAATAGTTTTTTTTCTATCTCTTATTAAGTTCATTAAAATATATATATATTTTTTTCTTTTATCTAGTAATTCTTCGATTTTACTGCTTACGTTATCTATTAAAGTTATATCAATACTAAAATATATAAGTATATTTATAACGTCATTTGCATTGCATTTATCTGCGTTTATTATATCTATTATTGTTTCTTTGTTCTTAATGAAAATAAAATATGCTTGTTCATATAAATTTAAGTTTAATAGAGACAATATAGAGTATATTATCCCCGTACTATTTTTGTTAAAATTAAAACTTTCAAAACCGTATTGAAAAGACAGTAGATATTCTCCTAGTTTATATTTTGTATATGACAATAATTCTAATAATTCTTTTTTACCTTGTTGTATATACGAAACATTTTCTATAAAATAATCTATTTCTTTTATATTTTCTATTTGTTCAATATCAAAATTTTCTATTGTATAGATTATATCATTTTCTATTTTTTCAACATTAGATTCTGTTACTATAATATCTTTGTATTTATACATCGCTACTTAGGAGGATCTACTTTTAATCTCTTAAGCATTGATATAGACTTAAATTTAATTTTTGCACTACAAGCATCATTTTCAATTATAAAAAATAGTATATCTATAAACTCATCTTTATTTTTATCATTAAGTAGTCTTTCAACTAAGTTTATTAATGCTATGTACACGTTATCAGAAAATTTCTTACTTACAACACCATTTATCCCCATAGCATCCTTTATTAACTGCAATGTAATATCTTTAAAATTAAATTTAGGTTTATCACAAAGTTCATAAGCTCCATTTATAGCTTTAATAATTTGTTCTTCATTGTTGCTATTTAAATATTCATCATAAACTGTTTTTATAGCGTATCTTAAGAGTTGACTACTTTTATATGCACAGTCTCTTATTATTGAAAATATCTGACGATTATCATAATATCTTTCTTCTAAAAATTCTTTTACTAACTCTATTGAGTCATTTTGAGATCCTAGGCTACACATAGCAGCATTGCAATATACTTTTTTAGTTGTATCATGCTTATTTTCATTTATTAGGTTTAGAAATTGTTCACTAGACCCTTTTCTAGAGCCCCACTGCGCTAATGTTACTAATGCAGTTCCAATTTCTATAGAATTACATTGATATCTTTGTAAAATATTTACTATCATTTCTTCAACTAAAGGTGAATTAGAATATCTTATAGCTAAAAAAGCATTTTTTCTAGTTATATTATTATTCATCCATATTAAAAAGCTATTTTCAAAATCCTCTTCTTCTTCCCAATTTTTAGCTTTTTTTATCATCGTATCTAGCGTTACATTTTCATTTTTTTTACAACTTGGTATTACCCTACTTATTATTTTTCGTGCTTGCTTATTTATACTTGGAATATCTAAGTAACTTTCAGCTTTTTTTATAGCATCCTTTCCAAAGCTTTTTACATAATTATGTATAAAGTACTTTGCCATTTGAACTTCAGTATTATCAGATTCTTGATTTAAACTTATTAATTTCAATGTATAATCTACACACATATCGCTTTTTCCACTCATAAATGCCTTAAGTGCCTGTAGCTTTGTATCCCCCTTTGTATGTTTATCATATATTATATTTAAAAAGTCCATATCATTTATTTTCCCACATGCATTTATCAAAATCATAATTTGAATGTCCCATGACCACTCTTGTAAAATAAATTTAATAGTTTCTTTATATTCAGATGAATTTCTACTATAACTATCTGCAATAACTTTACCTATAGTTTCTATTACTAAATTATTTTTTATTAATATGTTATTTATAACTTTTGAAGCATATAGTATAGCTTCTATAGGACATGTATTTTCATTCATCATCTCTTGTGACACAAATTTCAAATTTAATTCCAATTCATGAAGTTTTCCACCATTTATTCCTTCTGAACTAAATTTTTCATATATCCCTACCAACTCTTCTATATAATACGGATCAAAATTCCAATAAAATAATTTATTATTACAATCGTTAGTATTTTCTCCTCCACCCTCGCTAACTTCATTTATATCCTTTAAGCTAATGAAAGATTTTGGGATACTTATACTATTTTTATAATTTTCTAGGTCTTCTAAGCTTTTTAATATCACAAAAATCCCCCCTTATATTGTTTCTTTTTCTTTTAGATCTACTTCTTGCTTAAGCTCTATCTTCTCCCCACCTACATCAACAGATAGTCTTAAGTACTTGTCTTTATCAATAGAAAAATCTATGTCTATTATTGTTCCTGGTTTTTTAGGAGTTTTAAAATAAGCTTTATACTTTCTCTGTATTCTCATTTTAGAATCATATTGATCTATCCCTGCATAAAGATTAATTTCTACTCCCGATGGACTAGTTGTCCTAAGAGCTCCTTTTAATTTGCCTTCATAAGGAACTTCTTGATTTGAATCTATTATAACTACAGGTAATCCTTCTTTTACATCTATCATTATTGCTTCTGCTAAAACTCTTGTTAATTCAAATTTTTTATCTTCTGTAACACTTACTTCATCCTCATAGTGTATTTCTTTTGCTAAAACTTGGTCTCTGTTTATTATAGTCTCATAATAATCATATATAGCAGCCCCTTTAGCTACTGAACTTAGAGGATCAGTAGAGTTTATTATTTGATTTTCTTTAAGATCTAAAATTCCTCTTATCTTATCTCTTACTAACTTATATTTAGTCATTCCCCCTGTTAAGAATAAATAATCTATACTGTCTTTTTTTATATTATAATCTCTAAATGTATTTAATATTGGATCAACAATATTCTTTTGCATTTCTTCATCTGAACGTTTATTGCTTAAGTTTGATTTTATAAAGAAATCTTTTATCGCCTCATCATACTCTTCTTTATTTATACAAAATTGAACTGGATCCTCTCCATAAAAATTCATAATATAATGATCAAAACTTTCACCAAAATAACAATTCATTTCTACGTCTGAAGATATTCTCTCTTTGGCTTTTTCTGCAAATATTCTCAAATGCCTAACCATATGTTCTCTATCTTCTTTATCTATAGAACTATAATCCAAATTGTATTTTTCTAAAAATTCATTTAATTTTACTAACGCTACTTTGTTATCAAAGTCAATTCCACCCAGTTCATCATACCTACCAATTGCAACTTCTGTAAATTCAACTTTTCTTCCGTTTTGAATTACATCAACTATAGCTATATCACAAGTACCTCCTCCTAAATCGAAAACTAATATCCTAGTCGATTCACTAAGGTTTACCTGTCTTTGACTTTCTATTAAATTAGATTGCTCATTTATAAAATCGATAAGAGCTGAAGTAGGCTCAGGTATAAGGTTTACATTTTTAAATCCTATTTCTAAAGCAGCATCTTTTGTATCCTTTATTTGATCTGTATTAAAAGATGCTGGAACTGTTATAGTTACGCTTTCTACATCTTTGCCTTGATTATATCTTTTCATAGAATCTCTACACGTCTTTAAAATATGTTTTGCTACATCCTTAGACGTATACTCGACTTTACCCAACTTCCAAACTTTATTACTCCCCATATATCGCTTAGTGTTATATAATACTTTTTTAGAAGCCTTCGACTTTATATTTTTTGCTATTTTACCTACATACTCTTTTCCATTTTCATCAGCATACAGTACTGACGGTAATATAAATTCAGTTGTAGAGCATTTATTTTCATCGACTTGCATTACTTGGATTATCTGTGATTGAATTAATCCATTAAATAATAAGTTGCCTTTAGATACAACTGTATTAGTAGTCCCTAAATCAACTCCAAAATAGGTCTCATTTACTGTTTCCATACTCATTAAATTATTCCCCCTTTATATTTACATACGGCTTTAATATTTCCACCCCATTATAAAACCATGCTGGATATAAAACATCCCCTTTTGATAATTTAATATCTGATATATCTTTATTTAATCTATAATTATAAAAAGAATATTCTCCTATATCTACATTAGTTCCTATCTTTTTTGTTTCTCTAGGAGATATTCCCATTTGTCTAAACACATTAAATAAATTAGTTGCTACAAACATTAAATTTTTTTCCTGTTCGCCTTTTGAGTAGCAATATAATCTATCTAATATATTTCCATTAGTATCATCATTCATATTTTTCACTAAATCTACTAGGGCTTTAGAATATTGTTCTTTCCCATAACTTATCAGTTCTATATTATATTTTTGTAATTTAGTTATTTCATTTTGTAAAACTATTTCTTTATCTATATATTCATTAATAATATGCTTATTTATTTCTACCTCTTCCCTTAATTTATCTATAGATTTTTTTAGTTGTATATTTTTCAATTCTAAATCACTTTGAACATCATTTTTAGTTTCTTCAAATTGAGATTTATTTGATATAGTTTTATTTAAATTTAATTTTATGTTTTTTCTTTTTTCTATTGCATGTATTGTTTTATCTAAAGAACTTTTTATTTCTATTTTTTTATTATTTAAATTAGTTTTACACATTAAAGTTAACTTTTTATCTCTAAATAAATATTCTAAGTCATTTAATACTATATCTTTTTCATATATATTTAACCCACTGTGCTTAAACTCATTATGTATAAATTTAATCATTTCATTTTTTGACACTTCATCATTATTGATAACAATATACATAGCGTATAATTCCACTAGCATAGATACGACAAATTTTTCACTTTTTATCATTTCAAATCCTTCATCTTTTACTATTTTGTATGGAAGTTTCCTACATTTTATATATTTAGATATAATGCTGAAGTTATCATTTATATCTATATTCCATTTCCCCATATTTTCATCAAATTTTGATTTTATAATATCATAATATTCCCCTTGAGATTCATCAAATGCTGATATATTCAAGAATAAGTTTAAATCATTTGTGAATTCTACTTTGTTTTTGGTTATGCCCAATTCTTTTATCAAATCTTTCATTCCTATATTTGCATTATTCAAAATGTCCCCTCCATTTTTAATTTGTTGATTTAACTTATACACCATCTAATACAATTCGATATTTTTCTAATATCCCCTTCTATTTTTTATATTTAACTGAATATATTTATATATAAAAAAAACTGGCTTGCATTCGCATAGCCAGTTTTTATATATATAAATATTATCCAAATATCTTTGTAGTTAATGAACATCCTGTACAAGTAGAAGCTATTCCACCTAATGCAGTTTCTCTTAACTCCATTGGAAGTGATTTACCAACTTTATACATTGCTGCTACTGTTTCATCAAATGGTATTATGTTTAATATTCCAGCTAAGCATAATTCAGCTGATATTAAAGCATTTGCAACACCTATTGCATTTCTTCCTTGGCAAGGAGCCTCAACAAGACCTGCTATTGGGTCACATACAAGTCCCATAACATTTTGTAAACAATGAGATGCAGCATGTATAGCTTGCTCTACAGATCCACCCATCATTTCTACTACACCAGCAGAAGCCATCGCTGCTGCTGCTCCAGTTTCAGCTTGGCATCCACCTTCTGCACCAGATACTGTAGCATTTCTTGTTATTATAACACCTATTGCAGAAGCTGCAAATAAAGCATCTATCATTTCTTCATCATTAAATCCATACTCTTTACCTATAGTAACAACTGCTCCTGGAAGTATACCACACGAGCCTGCTGTTGGAGCTGCAACTATTAATCCCATAGAAGCATTAACTTCCATAGTTCCCATAGCAGCAACCATAGCTTTATTCATTAATTCTCCACATACACTTCTTGATAATCCTCTGTATTTAGTTAATTTCTTAGCTTCTCCACCTATAAGTCCACCCATAGATTTTATATCTTCTTCAACAGCCTTTTCAGTAGCTGCTTTCATTATGTTTAAACTTACTCTCATCTTTTCTCTTACTTCTTCTTTAGATAATCCTGAAAGTTCAGCTTCTCTCTCTAAACATATTTCATGCATTGACATGTTAAATTCGTTACATTTTTCTAATAATTCTGCTCCGCTTGTGAAGTTATATTTCATTTTTTTATTTCTCCTTACTAATTAGAATTTGTCTAAAACTATAATCTTAGCTATTACTTCAAATTTTCTTAATTGATCTATAAGATCTGCTTCTAATTTATCAGTTGTTTCTATTGTAACAAATGTATATTCAGATCTAGCTGGCTTGTTTGTTGACATCATTGCTATATCTTTATTATTATGAGCAAGCAATCCTGTCACGAATGATACTGCACCAGGTATATCTTTTATTTCTAATACTACGGCTGATCTTGATCCATTGAAGTCTAATGCTAATCCATCCATTTCTGTAAGCTTTATGTTCCCTCCACCTATAGAAGCACCCATTATAGTTGATTTTGATCCATCTTCTAAAACCATTTCTATTTTTACTGTATTAGGATGCACGCTATCACCTAAATCAGTTTTTATAAATTCAAATTTAACACCCGCTTCTTCTGCTAATTGAAAAGAATTCTTTATTCTAGCATCGTCCGGTTGGAATCCTAATATCCCACCAACTATCGCTTTATCAGTACCATGACCTTTATAAGTTTCTGCGAAGGAGCCATGAAGTAAGAATTTTACTTCCTTTACAGGTTTTCCTGCTATTTTAGAAGCAGTTTTTCCAAGTCTAGCCGCTCCTGCCGTATGGGAACTAGATGGACCTATCATATTAGGACCTACGATATCAAATACACTATAATCTTTAGCCATTATATTACCTCTTTCTTTTATTAAATGTCTTGTTTAAATTAACATATAAATTATTACAAATGAAATTTTTTCCAATTTTTTCGTTAAACGGCAAAATGACCAGCTATATGCCTGGTCATTTTACAATAACGTTCAAAAATTATATTACAGCAATTACTTCTATTTCAACTTTAACGTCTCTTGGTAATCTTGCAACTTCTACACAAGCTCTAGCAGGTTTATTTTCTCCAAAATATTCTGCATAAACTTCGTTTATAGCTCCAAATTCATTCATATCTTTTATGAATACTGTAGATTTAACTACGTGTGAAAAATCTAATCCAGCTTGTGCTAATATAGCTTTAACATTCTTTAAAGATTGAGCAGTTTGAGCTTTAACATCTCCTTCAACTACTTCCATAGTTTCTGGTACAAATGGAACTTGTCCAGATACGAATAACATATTTCCAGCTTTAACAGCTTGAGAATATGGTCCTATAGCTTTAGGTGCATTGTCTGTATTTATTATTTGATGTTTCATTTTATAACTCCTCCTTGTAATTCCTTTTATATGTTATCTTTTTCAAGTACTATTATACTATTATCTAAGTTATTATGCACATGTTTTTTTAAAATACAGGCTAAAAATATATTTTTTTTTATATTTTACCTTTAACCTGTATTTAATTTTCAATTTCTTTATAAAATATTATATTTCTACTATTTCAAATCCTGCATTTTTAACAGCTTCTGTTATTTCAGATATATGCTCTCTTGTGAATGTTTCTAATACAATCTCAGCTGATTGTTTACCTAATGCTCCACCTATTGATAATCTAGCTAAGTTAGCACTTAATATATTTCCATTATGCTCACTTATTATTTTAGTTAATTCAGCAAGTCCGCCTGGCTTATCTTGTATTACTGTATTAAATGCATATCTTCTTCCTTCTTTAGCTAAAGCGGTTCCTATTACTCTGTATAATGTATTAACATCAACGTTTCCACCAGATATTATACAAACTACGTTTTCCCCTTCTTGAGGTACATATTTTTTATTTAATAAAGCTGCTGTAGTTACTGCCCCTGAACCTTCAGCTACAACTTTTTGGTTTTCCATTAAGAATAACATCCCTTGTGCTATTTCAGCTTCTTCTACAACTACAACTTCATCAACTAATTCTTTTATTATTTCAAAAGTCATGTCCCCTGGAGTTTTAACAGCTATACCATCTGCTATTGTGGTATCTTTAAATGCAGTAGTAACTTTTCCATTTTTAAATGATTCTTGCATTGAAGGTATATTTGCAGTTTGAACTCCAATTATTTTTACGTTAGGATTTAAAGCTTTAGCAGCTACAGCTACACCAGCGATTATTCCCCCACCACCGATTGGACATAATATAGTGTCTACTTTATCATTTAATTGTTCAAATATCTCAAGTGCCATAGTTCCTTGTCCTGCTATAACTTCTTTATCGTTGAATGGGTGTAAGAAAGTAGCTCCACTTTCTTTTTGTAATTCAACAGCTTTTGCATAAGCATCATCATATACTAATCCGTTTAATACTACTTCTGCTCCGTATCCCTTAGTTGCAGTAACCTTTGCAAGTGGTGCAGTAGCTGGCATTACTATTGTAGCTTTTATTCCACTCATTCTAGCTCCTAGTGCAACACCTTGTGCATGGTTTCCAGCACTTGATGCTATAACACCGTTTGCCTTCTCTTGTTCAGTTAAGTTAGCTATTTTATTACAAGCTCCTCTTACTTTGAAAGAACCAGTTTTTTGTAAGTTTTCACATTTATAGAAAACATTTGCCCCTGTCATAGTGCTAAGCTTAACACTCTCTAGTACATCTGTCTTTTTTACTATATCTTTTATAGTTTCTCTAGCATTTTTTATATCTTGTAAAGTAACTTTTGTCATTTTATTTATCTCCCTTATAGTAAAGTTAATTATTTCATTTCTAACAATTTCTATTCTATACTTTTTTTTTACATAAATCAACAGGAAATCGCTTTTTCATAATTTTTTTATTTTTCTAAATTCAATGTAAAATTAATACAATTTAATCAATTGCTTTAATTGTTAAATTTTTATTCATATTCTATCTTATTTTATAATGTTTTCAATGTATTTTAATGTATTTTGAAATTTATAATCCATTAATTTTAATTTAACGAAATTTTAGTTTTAATTTTATAAAATTTTATTGTTTTTTATAATTATTATAACCAATATTTTGTATTTTATAATTTTATTTTTTATAAAAAAAAGAAGAGAATTGTAAAATTCTCTTCTTTTCATATTCAAAAATTTATTTAACTACTATATTAACTAGCTTCTTAGGAACTGCAACTACTTTTACAATAGTTTTTCCTTCAACTAAAGCTTTTATTTTTTCATCATTCATAGCAGCTTCCTGCATTTCTTCTCTAGAAATATTAGCTCCTATACTTAATTTACCTCTAACTTTCCCATTTACTTGAACTACAACTTCAACTTCATCTTTAACTAATGCAGTTTCGTCGTATTTAGGCCAAGATATATTGAATATACTTCCTTCTTTACCTATCATAGTCCATAACTCTTCACCCATATGAGGTGCAAATGGTGCTATTATCGAAACTATTGTTTCTACTGCTTCTTTTATAACGCCTTCGTTTCTATTTTCTAATTCTTTATACTTATACATTTCGTTTATTAATTCCATTAAAGCAGATATTGCAGTATTGAAACCAAACTTTTCACTTAAGTCTTGTGTTACTTTCTTAAGAGTTGCGTTTATAGTATATCTCATAGCTTTATCTTCTTTAGTTAATTCACCTATTTTTACATCAGATTTAGCTATTTCTGATAATTCATCAACTAATCTATAAACTCTATTTAAGAATCTAAAGCATCCTTCAACACCTTGTTCTGACCAGTCTAAATCTCTTTCTGGTGGAGCTGCAAATAAAACAAATAATCTAGCTGTATCTGCTCCAAATTCATTTATTATTTCAATTGGTGAAACAACATTACCTTTTGACTTACTCATTTTAGTTCCTTCTTTAAGTACCATACCTTGAGTAAGTAAGTTTTTAAATGGCTCATTAAAGTCTATCATTCCCATTTCATTAAATGCTTTAACAAAGAATCTTGAGTAAAGTAAATGCATTATAGCATGTTCTACTCCACCTATATATTGGTCTACTGGCATCCACTTGTTAGCTACATCTTTTCCAAATGGTTCATTAGTATTCTTAGGATCTACATATCTTAAGAAGTACCAAGAAGAATCAACAAATGTATCCATCGTATCAACTTCTCTTCTAGCTGGCTTTCCACAACAAGGACAAATAGCATTCATAAATTCTTTTGAAGTCGTAAGAGGAGATTCTCCTTTTCCAGTAAATTCTATATCTGTAGGTAATAATATTGGTAAATTCTCTTTCTTCTCTGGAACTAAACCACACTCTTCACAGTAAACTACAGGTATAGGACATCCCCAGTATCTTTGTCTAGAAAGTAACCAGTCTCTTAATCTATAATTAACAGTTTTCTTTCCTACTTTTATTTCTTCTATTTTATTAACTATTCCTTCAAATCCTTTTGACACTTCTAAACCATCAAATTCTCCAGAGTTAATCATATTTTCATCTTCATCTATAACTTGTGCTACATCTAAGTTATATTTAGCAGCAAATTCTGCATCTCTTTCGTCATGAGCTGGGACTGCCATAACTGCACCAGTTCCATAGTCAGCAAGAACATAGTTTGCAATCCATAGAGGAACTTTATTTCCGTTTAATGGGTTTATAACATATTTACCTATAAATATTCCTTCTTTTTCTACATCACTTGAAGTTCTTTCTATTTCAGTCATAGTGTGCATTTTGGTTACAAATGCATCAACTTGCGCTTCATATTCTGTTCCTTTTACTAGTTCTTTAACTAATTCATGCTCTGGAGCAAGAACCATATAAGTAACGCCATAAGTAGTATCTGGTCTAGTTGTAAATACTGTTACAGATTTATCAATTCCATCTATATCAAAAATTATCTCAGCTCCTGTACTTTTTCCTATCCAGTTTTTTTGCATTGTTTTAACTTTTTCTGGCCATCCAGTTAAAGTATCTAAATCGTTTAGTAATTCTTCTGCAAAGTGAGTTGTTTTAAAATACCATTGTTCTAAATCTTTTTTAACAACTACAGAATCGCATCTTTCACATTCTCCTTGAACAACTTGTTCATTAGCAAGAACTGTTTCACAAGATGGACACCAGTTAACAAAAGATTTCTTTTTATATGCTAATCCATGTTCTAAGAATTTTAAGAATATTTCTTGAGTAAATTTATAGTATTCAGGTGTAGATGTAGCTATTTCTCTATCCCAATCATAGCTAAGTCCTAATAATTTTAATTGACCCTTCATATCTTCTATATTTTCCATAGTCCACTTATGAGGATGTATTCCGTGCTTTATAGCTGCATTTTCTGCTGGAAGACCAAATGAATCCCATCCCATTGGATGAAGAACGTTAAACCCTTCCATCTTTTTAAATCTAGCTATAACGTCACCTATTGAATAATTTCTTACATGTCCCATGTGTATCTTTCCTGATGGGTATGGTAACATCTCTAATGTGTAATAATTTGGTTTTGATGAATCTTGTGTATTAGTTTTATATTGTTCATTTTGTACCCAAGTTTTTTGCCATTTAGCTTCAACTTCATTCGGTTTATAAACGTTCATATAACTACCTCCTATGTATTTTTATATAAAAAAATCCCCACCACTAAACATACGTTTAGGGACGAGGATTATATTCGCGGTACCACCCTAATTAGCCTACTTATAGACTCTCTTAGATAGTTTTTATGCCAACTACGGCCAAATAGATTTTCTCTAGCAAGTTCAAAGATATATTCTACTAGTTCACACCACCACTAGTTCTCTGAAAAAACACATTCTTTTACTACTCTAGTCTATTTAATAATTTTAAGTTTTAAATTATAATATCAGTTTTATACTAGCGTGTCAACATCTATACGAGGAGCGTCAGCCCATAATTTTTCTAACTTATAGTACTCTCTACTTTCCTCATCGAATACGTGAACCATAACATCGCCATAGTCAAGAAGTATCCAATTTTGAGCTCCGTGTCCTTCTTTTCCTCTTGGTTCTATTCCTAACTTAGTTAATTCATCTTCAACATTGTCAGTTATAGCCTTAACTTGTCTTTGAGATCCAGCTGTAGCTATAACAAAATAATCACATAAGCTAGACATATCTCCTATTTTTATTATAGATATATCTTGTCCTATTTTATCATCTATTGCATCATATATAACTTTTGTAATTTGTTCTACTGTCATATTATTAGTCATATTTTTTCCTTCCTTTCCTAATTTCAAACATATTTAACTATTATACCATAAATATTGATTTATAGACTATGCTATTTTAATATTTAAGTTTATTATTACCTTAATACTGATTTTTGTTGCATAAGATAATTTCTAGCTTCTATAGTTCTTGGATGAATTAGTTGCTCATTATCTATAACAAATTTTATAGTATTATTAAAAGAAATTAGTAAGGCTTCATCTAAACTACCTCCATAAATTAATTTCCTTAACAATTCTACACCAGGAAAACTTCTGTCTTCTTCTATTAAGTCTGCTATATAAAGTATTTTTTCTAATAAATTCATATTTGCTTTTCCTGTAGTATGATATTTAACTGCACTTATAATTTCTTCATCTTCTATTTTAAACTCATACTTAGCAATATAGCAACCGATTACACTATGAGATAATGCTAAATTATTTTTTTCTAAATCATCTAATTCTATTTTATATTTAGCTACATAATATTTTACTTCTTCTTTGTTTAAATATTTCGCACAATCATGAATCATTCCTGCTAAATAAGCTTTTTCTTCATCATAATTATATATTTTACTAAGTTTAATTGAAGTATTAGCCACGTTTAAAGAATGTTTAAATCTTTTTTTAGGTAACATTTTTTCCAATTGTTTATTAATATCATCTAAATTCATTTACTTCTCTCCATTTATTTTTATTCATTTTTGTACAAAGAATTCCTAGATATATAATTTTCAACATATTCAGGTACTAAATATCTTATTGATTTATTTTCCTTTAATTGACCTCTTATATATGTTGAAGATATATCTAGAGATGGAACATAAACACTTATAATCTTTGCATTATATTTATTTTTTAATTTTTCTATTTTTTCTTGAGCTCTTAATAAACTTATCCCCGGTCTAGTTGCTGCTATGAATGTAGCCAATTTGAAATTTTCCTCTACATTCTTCCATGTCTCAATATCACATATAGCATCTGCCCCTGTTATAAAAAATATATCTATATTATTATAAGCTTTTTTAAGATATCTTAATGTATCTACTGTATATGTTTTTTCTTCCCTTTTAATTTCTATATCCCAAACTAAAAAATCGTCATTACTTGAAGTTGCAAGATTAACCATATTATATCTATCATATTTGTCAGTTATATTACCTAACTTATGCGGTGGCTTTCCTGATGGTATAAAGATAATCTTATCTAATTTATATTTATCCCTAATAAATTCAGCAGTAGCCAAATGTGCATAATGGATTGGATCAAAAGTTCCACCCATTATGCCTATCTTATTTTTCTTACAATCTTTTTTAAATTTTTCTAATTTAATAGTATTTTTTATCTCTGCTTCCTTAATTAGATTACCAATACTCATTTTAAATCTCCTCTACAGCAATTATATTATTATTGTATCATTATTTTTATAATATTAAAGGTTATAAATTGTTTTTTAGTATATACTTATAATTATACACAATACAAAGGAGATTTTTAATGGCTATAATTACTAAAATAGAAGCACAGAAAAAACGTGATGACAGAGTTAATATTTATGTAGACGAAGAATTTTTTATGGCTATATTTGCTGAACTAGTATACACTTTTAATTTGAAAAAGGGCATGACTATAGAAGAGGAAAATTTAAAAAATATATTAAATGAAGAAATGTATATTAAAGCTAAAAATAAAGCTTTAAACATTTTAGCTAAAGCAGATCAATCAGAAAAAAAGATAAAGCAAAAATTATCTACAGATTTTGAAGATGATATAATAGATATGGTTATAGAATTTTTAAAGAAAAATAAATTTATTGATGATGATTTATTAGCACAAAAAATAGTTAATACTAATGTTAATTTAAATAGATGTGGTAAAAATAAAATCAAACAAAATTTATATAATAAAGGTATCGATAAAGAGTCTATTGACGAAGCTATATCTGATATAGATAATGATGTTGAGTTTGAAAATGCACTTTATTTAGGCAAAAAAAGATATGAAAGAGTTAAAAATGAAGATAAAAGAAAAATATATCAAAAAATTTCTCAACATCTTTCTTATAAAGGATTTAATTATGATATTATAAAAAGAGTATTAAATAAACTTTTAAATGATGACGAATTTAATATGTAATACGTTTATTAGTTCTTATAGGAGGATTTATTTTGAGTGAAGTTAAAAGATTGATAATAGCTGCGGTTGCCTTAGGAATAGGAATATATAACATTATTCAACTATATAAACAAGATAGCATAAAGTAAATTTCAAGAGATTATTAAATAATAATCTCTTTTTTTTGCTATAAAATATTTTTTAATTCTTAATTTATACAATCTTTAATTTTTAAATTCATAAACAACAACTTCATGCATTACAAAATTTATTTTAGAAACAATTATAATAATTGTATTTTAAAATGCAGATACTATATTTACTACTAATATATAAGGAGAGATTTATGATAGATCTAATTTTACTTGGATGTGGAGGTAATATGCCTATGCCTAATAGGTTTTTATCTTCTTTATTTATAAATTATAGGGGCAGAAAGATACTTATAGATTGCGGTGAAGGAACTCAGATTTCTATGAAAATGAAGAATTGCGGTTTTAAGAATATAGATTTAATATGTATAACACATCTCCACGGAGATCATTTTAATGGACTTATAGGACTTTTATCTACTATCGCCAATAGTTCCCGAACTGAAGACTTAACTATAATCGGACCACTTGGAATCAAGAAACATTTAGACGCCGTTAAAGTACTTGTTGGATACTTGCCATATAGTTTAAATGTTATTGAGAATCCTAATGGATCTTTTTCTTTATGCCATGAGTATTTAAATGATATTGAGATTTCAACTATTAAACTAGAACATTCAACAGAATGTTTAGGATATAGCTTATACTTTAACCGAAGACCAAAGTTTAATAAAGATAAAGCAGTTTTAAATAATGTACCTACTATCTTATGGCAAAAACTACAATCAGGCAAAAGTATTATAGTGAATGAAGTTGAATATAAGCCCGAAATGGTTTTAGGAGATGATAGAAAAGGTGTTAAAGTTAGTTTTATAACAGATACTCGACCTATATTTTCAATTCCTGAATTTATAAAAGATAGCGATTTATTAGTTTGTGAGGCTATGTATGGAGATAATTTAGATATTTCTAAAGCTATTAAGAATAGTCATATGACTTTTAAAGAAGCTGCAAATTTAGCAAAGTTAGGCAACGTTAATAAACTACTTTTAACACACTTTAGCCCTTCTCTTGAAGATCCTAATAGTTATATCGATAATGCTACTAGCGTGTTTAAAAATACAATAATCGGATATGATAGATTGGAACTTATTTTAAACTTTAAAGAGTAGTTAAATTCAAATTTTTATAATAATTTTGTATTAATAAAAAGCAAACTATAATAAAACAAAATATTATCGTTTGCTTTTATCATTTATTATTTACATACATTTCCTGCTACATTTAACACATCCCACGTTCTTGCAAATGGTGGTGCATAACACAAATCTAACATACCTAACTGACTAGTTGTTAACTTTGCAAATATAGCAGTTGCTATTACATTCGTTCTTTGAACTGCATCTTTATATCCGGCTACTTGACCACCTAATATTACCTTTGTTTTTGCATCGTAGACAAGTTTTACATATATTTTATTTCTACCAGGATAATAATTTGTTTGGTTAAAGTCAGATATAAACTTAATTTTAACATCTAGTCCTAATTTTTGTGCTTGAATTTCTGTAATGCCTGTTGATCCAGCCTCCATATTCATAACCTTTAAACAGCTTGAACCTAGCGAACCTTGGAATGAATTATTGGCTCCAGCTAGGTTTTCACCAACTATTCTTCCTAATTTATTAGCTCCCGTTGCTAGTGGTACATAAGCGTCTTTACCAGTAACTATATTTTGTATAGTTGCACAATCTCCAGCTGCATATATATCTTCTATTGATGTTTTACCAAATTCATCAACTATTATTGCACCATTTGGCAACATTTCTATTCCACTGTCTTTTAAGAATGATGTATTTGGTCTAACACCAGTCGCTATTATAACTACATCCGCATCAACTTTCCCTTTATTAGTTATAACTTTTTCTACCTTAGTTTGTCCAATTAATTCTGATACAAGTTCTTCTAGTCTCAAGTTTACATCATGTTTTCTTATTTCTTCTTCTAATACGTCTGTTATCTCCTTGTCAAAAACTTGTTCTAATATTCTGTTGCCAGATTGGAATACAGTTACATTTTTACCTAGCTTTTTAGCTGCTTCTACTGCTTCTAGGCCTATAAATCCAGCACCTATTATTACAATATTTTTATTCTCTTCTCTATTAAATAGTTCTTTTACTTTTATTCCATCTTCCATGCTTTTTAATGTCGAAACATTTTCTAATTGAACATTTTTTATAGGAGGTATTATACTACTAGCTCCACTTGCTATCATTAATTTATCATATGAATCTTCAAATTCAACATTAGTTTTTATATTTTTAACTGTAA
Organism: Romboutsia sedimentorum; assembly: GCF_030131845.1. Taxonomy (GTDB): domain Bacteria; phylum Bacillota; class Clostridia; order Peptostreptococcales; family Peptostreptococcaceae; genus Romboutsia_D; species Romboutsia_D sedimentorum. The sequence goes on from NZ_JASKYM010000001.1 coordinate 929,695, forward strand.
CTTTTTTATTAGTTACATCGACATTAACGATTTCATGAAATGTATTTAAATCAATCTCAGTTTCTCTGAATTTTTCAGCGCTTCTTGCTATCATGCTATTTGGGTCATCAAAGAATCCACCAACAAAATATGGTAATCCACAAGCTCCAAATGATACCACATCCGTTTTTTCATAAACTACAACTTCATAGTTTGGTTGCATTCTTTTTAATTTTGCAGCAGCACTCATACCAGCTGCAACTGCCCCTACTATTATAACTCTCATATTTGACCCTCCTAAAATATTATATATTAAGTTTATATTTTCATATATACATTACTTATATACCCATATGTGGCTAATATATCAACATTTTTTATTTAAATTAAAGTATAAAAAGCACCTGTATTTAACAGGTGCTCAAATTTAACTATCTTCTTTCCGATCTCTTTGTTGGTTTCCCTTTTTTAGTAACATTTTCAAGCTTAACTTTAGCTTTAGCTTGCTCATGTCCTGGGAATATTATTTTAGGTTCTTCTAAATTCTTTTTATATATAGTAAATTTAGACCCTATAGCTTGAACAAATTCAGCTCTTAAAGCTTCACATACTGCATTTGCAGTTTCTTTTGTATCGATACCTGCATTTTCAAGTATTGTTACTTTTACTATTTCTCTGCTTCTTAACATATTGTCAAGTTGCTCTAAAAAGCTTTCTGTTACGCCATCTTTACCTATTTGAGTAACAGGCTTTAATGTGTTTGCTACTGATCTTAAGTACGCTCTTTGTTTTCCTTTTAACATTTTTCCACCTCTTTTATTCTAGTTGTAGAATTCGAATTCTAACTCGTAAATTCTAACAGTATCTCCGTCTTCAATTCCCATTTTTCTAAGTCGGTCAAATACGCCTTGACCTTCCATAACTTTTTGGAAATATTGAAGAGATTCCATATCATCAAAGTTAACAGAATATAAAATTCTTCTAAGCATTTTACCTGTAACAACATATACTCCATCTTCGATTTCTATAGTTAAAGCTTCGTCTTCTTGTACGTCTAATTCTGGTTTGTACATTTCTTCTTCTGTAACTAACTCTACATCTTCAACTTCATTTAATAATTGAGATACATAAGCTATTACATCATCTATACCTTGACGAGTAGCTGCAGACATTTTAAATACTTTATATCCTCTACCTTCTAACTCATCTTTGAAATCTTCAAATACACTTTCATCTTCTAATATGTCCATTTTATTAGCTACTACTACTTGTGGTCTTGAAGATAATTTATCGTTATACATTTTAAGTTCATCATTTATCTTGTTAAAGTCTTCTAAAGCATCTCTACCTTCTAATCCTGATATATCTACTATATGAATTAAAACTTTAGTTCTTTCAACATGTCTTAAGAAATCATGACCTAGTCCGACTCCTTCAGCTGCACCTTCTATAAGTCCAGGTATATCAGCTAACACAAAACTATCCCCAAACTTAGTTTGAACAACACCTAAATTAGGTGTTAAAGTTGTAAAGTGATAGTTAGCTATCTTTGGCTTAGCTTTAGTAACTACTGATAAGAATGTAGATTTACCTACATTAGGGAATCCTAAAAGACCCACATCTGCTATCATTTTAAGCTCTAAAGTTACCCATCTTTCTTGACCTTCAGTACCAGATTTAGCAAAAGCTGGGGCTTGTCTTACTGCATTTGCGAAATGTTGGTTTCCTTTTCCACCTCTACCACCTCTTACAACTGTAGCTCTATCGCCTTCGTTTTTTAAATCTGCTAATATAAGACCTGTTGCTTCATCTCTAATTATTGTTCCTGCAGGCACTTTAAGTGTTAAATCATCACCATTTTTACCCGCTCTTCTACTCTTTGATCCGTCTCCACCTGGTTCTGCAGAGTATTTTCTTTGGTATTTGAAATCCATTAATGTTCTAAGACCTAAGTCAACCTCAAACACTATACTAGCACCATGTCCACCGTCTCCACCATCTGGACCGCCAGCTGGAACATACTTTTCTTTTCTAAAACTTACCGTACCGTTTCCACCGTTTCCAGCTTTAACAAAAATTCTTGCCTTATCTATAAACATATTAATCACCTACTTGATTAAACTTTTTTATAACACTAATAAATAAGAAATTATCCACGTCGGATAATTTTTCTTAAAGATAGTATTTTAACAAAATTATTATTTAAAATCTTAAAAAAAGATTTCATTATTATTTTTTCCAAAATAAATACATACAATTCTATAAATATCTATTTACAAGAAAAAGGAGTGTATTAACACTCCTTCTTTGTATATTACTCAGCTATTGATACTGGGTATACACTTACTTTTTTTCTTTTCTTATCTTTTCTTTCGAATTTAACAGCACCGTCAACTAATGCAAATAAAGTGTCATCGCCACCTATACCTACGTTAGTTCCTGGATGTATTTTAGTACCTCTTTGTCTTACTATTATACTACCAGCAGTTACAACTTGTCCGTCAAATCTCTTAACACCTAATCTTTTAGCTATAGAATCTCTACCATTCTTAGAAGATCCTACCCCTTTTTTAGATGCAAGTAACTGTAAGTTCATGTTTAACATATGGAGTCACCCCCTACTTTTTTAAGATTTTTATATTTTTGGGATATTCCCGTTTTATTCCTTCAATAGATAATTGAAAATGATTTAATAGTAATTGAGAATCTTTTAAGTAATTATCTTTAACGATACACTCTATATGACCTTCTTGTCCTATTACACTTTCAAATTCAACTTTCACTAATTTGTCTAAAGAATTTATGACTGCAATAGCATTAGATGTAACCGCAGAACATACTATATCATAGCCTATTTCAGCGAAATCAGCATGACCCTTTAAGCAAAATCCTTTTAGTGAAAACTCATCATCGTAATAATATTTTACTTTTATCATTATTTATACCAACAATTAAGCGTTTATCTTTTCGATAACTATCTTAGTGTATGGCTGACGATGTCCTTGCTTTCTTCTATAATCTTTCTTAGCCTTATATTTGAAAACTATTATTTTCTTAGCTTTACCTTGTTCTACAACTTTCGCTTGAACAGAAGCACCTTCAACTACTGGAGCTCCAACTACTAACTCTCCGTCTTTAGTACAAGCTAATACTTCGTTTAAAGTTATAACATCACCTGCGTTAGCTTCTAACTTCTCAACGAATAATACATCACCTTCAGCAACTTTATATTGCTTTCCACCTGTTTTAACTATAGCGTACATTAAAATACACCTCCTCGGTCTTAAACTCGCCATATAGGTACTTCATTAAAGAAGTTTGTAACCTTGTCTGTGCGGCATTACAGTTATTAATATTACTACTTACTTGTGCATTTGTCAACTAAGTATTATAAATTATATTTATTTTTTCGTAATTTAATTCACTGCTATTATCTAACGATATTATTATACCATATTTTTCGCTAATTTTTTCAATTATATCTCTATAATTTTTATTTATTATATTATATAAATCATTATTTAACATTATTGTAATATTATTATACGATGTATGTACCTTAATCCTAATAATTTCTTTTTCTATAGTGTCTATTAAGTAATTAACTGATTTATTATAAGCCCTACCATCACATTTTATGCATTCATCTAAGTAATACTTATCTATAGAATCTTTTTCTCTCCTTCTAGCTACTTCTACTAAGCCAAGTTTCGTCATACCTAAAACTTCAGACTTTCTTTTATCTTTTTTTAATTGTATTTGTAGTGTCTTTAAAAGTTCTTCTTTATAATCATTTTTATGCATATCTATAAAATCAATTATAATTATCCCACCTATATCCCTAAGTTTTAATTGTTTACAAATTTCTACTGCAGCTTCTAAGTTTGTTTTATATACAGTTTCATCTAGCTTTAAATTGCCAGTAAATTTCCCCGTATTAACATCTATTACCGTAAGGGCTTCAGTTTTTTCTATTATCAAATATCCACCACTTTTTAACCATACTTTTTTATTCAAACATTTTTCTATTTGATTGTTTACTTTGTATAAATCAAATATATCTTTGTCTTCTTCTAATACTAATTTTTCTACATATTCTTTTTTTATAGATTTTAATATTATTTTCAGTTCTTCATACTTTATACTATCATTAGTTATTATTTTATCTACATATTCATTTGCATTATCTTTTACATATTTAGTACAAAAATCTAGACTTTTATATAAAAGTTTCGGTCCCATTCCTAATTTGTATTCTTTTTGTATATTTTCATATTGATTTTTTAATTCTTCTATATCTTCTTGTAATTCTTCTTTGCTACAACCTATCGCTTCCGTTCTTATAATTAAACCAACATTTTCTTCGTTTATAGATTTTGCAATTTTCTTTAATCTAAATCTTTCTTTTTCTAATGTAATTTTATTTGATATAGTGGTTCTACTATTTGATGGTATATAAACTAAATATCTTCCAGCTAAACTTATTTCAAGATTTAACTTAGCTCCCTTAGTTCCTATTTCTTCTTTATTTATTTGAACTAATATTTCTTGTCCACATTTTATATTAGTATCTTTTTTTAATTGAAGGTATGCTAACTTATCAAACCCAACATCTATAAAGCAAGCATCTATTCCTGGAAGTACTTTTTTTACAATACCTCTATATATGTTAGAAACTATTTTATTTTTTTTATTATCTTCTATAAATAACTCTACTAATTTATCATCTTCAAGCACAGCAGTTTTTTGAGATGATATTAAATTTTCTATTATTATTTTTTTCATTAAATTATTCCTTTAATAAATATTTTTATTTCACAATATCGTGACATAGAAAAAAGGTGGTTTTACCCACCTTTTTAATCTACATAGGAGATACTAATTGTCCATCTTCTACTACGTATAAATCTCTTCTTAATATATCTACATCTAATGGGTCCATGTCTAATTCTAACATTTCTAATATTTTAGGAACAAATATAGAATTATTTAAATTTGCTTTAGAACCTGTAGCAGCCATAGCCTCAAGAGTTACACATGTATCACTTAAATTTAATACATCAAACTGCTTTATCATAGGTCTTATATTAAATTCTACCATTTTTCCTTTTTTATTTTTCTTAGTTATCATTATTTCTTCTTGACTCATAAATTCTAGCATTTTTGACTTTATAAATTCTTTAGTTAAAGGTTTCTCTAAATCTATAGTAAATATATACTCTCCATATTCTATGTTTGATGCAAGTGATGGAGTTTGTTTAGTTATTTCTACAGACTTTATAAACTTTATACCTTTTGGTAATTGTGCATTCATTCTACTTGAATACTCTTCAACACTTAAGTCATTTTCTATTTCAACATCTACATACTCTCCTTGGCTTTCTGTTCCTAAAGCTAATGCATTTCCATAACTTATCTTAGGGTGAGGATTATAACCTTGAGAGTGAACTAATTCTATATCAGCTCTTCTAAATGCTCTTTGTAATAGTTGTTGTAAGTCAAGGTGTGATATATATATCATATCGCCTTCTTTATTGTATTTAGTTCTTATTATCTTACTCATAATTAACAAAGCCCCCTTCCGATGTCATGTGTATTTATTCCACATCCGTTACATTTATGTCTACAATCTGGAGAAATTGTATCTTCTTTTGATTTTTCATTTTCTCTAACTAAGAATTGCTTAGTTACACCTACATCTATATGATCCCAAGGGAATACTTCTTCGTAGTTTCTTTGTCTATTTGCATAAAACTCTATAGAAAGATTATTTTTCTCCATAGCTTCTTTCCATGTATCTAAATTAAAATGTTCAGACCATCCATCAAACTTAGCTCCAGCTTTAAATGCATCATATATAACTTTACCTAATTTTCTATCTCCCCTAGCTACAACAGCTTCCATTAAACTAGTTTTAGAATCATGATAGTTATATTTTATGTTTCCATTTTTTAATTTTCTAACTAAATGTCTTTGTTTTTCTACTACTTCTTCTGTAGTATCTTGTCCATGCCATTGGAATGGTGTAAATGGTTTAGGTACAAATGTTGATGTACTTACTGTAACACCAAAATCTCTTTTTATTTTTCCATTATGAACATTTCTATAAGTATCTATAACATCGTATGCAAGGTTTGCTATACCATCTAAATCATCATAAGTCTCTGTTGGAAGCCCTATCATAAAGTATAACTTGACACGGTTCCATCCCATTTCAAATGCTTTTCTAGTTGCATTTTCTAAGTCATCTTCGCTTACACCTTTATTTATAACATCTCTCATTCTTTGAGTTCCTGCTTCTGGTGCAAATGTAAGTCCTGATTTTCTTACTTGTTGAATCTTTTCTGCTATTTCCATAGAGAAATTATCAAGTCTTAATGAAGGCAGTGATATCCCAATGTTTCTATCAGTGTATTCATGAACTAAGTAGTCTGTAAGTTCTTCTAATTGGCTATAGTCACTTGTACTTAATGAAGATAATGATATCTCATCATACCCAGTATTTTTAACTAGATTTTCTAATATTTCTTTAAGTCTTTCTACGCTTTTTTCTCTTATAGGTCTATATATCATACCTGCTTGGCAGAATCTACAACCTCTTGTACATCCTCTAAATAATTCTAAAACTATTCTGTTATGTACAGTATCAATAAACGGTACTATTAGCTTTTCTGGATATGGCGCTTCTTCCATATCTTTAATTATTCTTTTTTGAGGACTAGCTGGTACTCCTTCTTTGTTTGGTAACACAGATTTAACTGTATTATCTTCATTATATGTAACATCATAGAAGCTTGGTATATAAACACCTTCTATATTAGATATTTTATATAAGAAATCTGCTCTAGTAGTTTTATTTTTCTTCCATTCTTTATAAGCATTAACAACTTCTAAGTTTACTTCTTCACCTTCACCTAATATTACTATGTCAACAAAATCAGCTAATGGTTCACAGTTATAAGCACAAGGTCCTCCAACCATTATAAATGGGTCATCTAATTTTCTATCTTCTCTTAGTAATGGTATATTAGCTAAGTCTAATATATTCAAAATATTTGTATACGATAACTCATATTGAAGTGTAAATACTACAAAATCAAAGTTAGTTATAGCTTCTCTTGATTCTAAACCAAATAAAGGTATATTTTTTTCTCTCATTATATTTTCCATGTCAACTGCTGGAGAATATACTCTCTCACAAAATACATCTTCATCTTTGTTTATTACATCATATAATATATGACTTCCTAAGTGGCTCATTCCAACTTCATATAAGTCTGGGAAACAATGAGCATATCTTATTAGGTTTTCATTTGACGTATCTTTGTGTACTGAGTTAATCTCATTTCCAAGATACCTAGCAGGCTTTTCAACCTTCTTTAAAATTCTTTTTAAGTCTACTTTATTCATCTATGTGTAAAACCTCCAATAAGTTTATTATTTTCTAGACATACGTATTATTATACACGATATGATATTATGTATCAAAATATTATTAACTATTTTAGATATAGTTTCTCCAATGTACTTCCTTATTATATTAAATGATGGCATTTTTATTTCAAATTACTATTTTAACTATTTTTTAAATTAATATTTTATTTTGAATTCGATTTTTTTAAGTTCCCTTATTATTATTTTTTTATTTGAAGTGTGTTATATTATATTTGTACGCATATTTTTAATAATATATTGTTGTATTTTGTTTTGATATATATTATTTGGGTATAATCTTTATATAATTTTATTTTTTAGGAGGATTTATAATGAGTAATGTATTTGAAGTAAAAAAAGATATTTACTTTACAGGAGTCGTAGACAAAGATTTAAAGGTATTTGATATAATAATGGAAACAGAGTTTGGTACTACTTATAACTGTTATTTAATTAAAGATGAGAAAACAGTTTTATTCGATACTGTAAAACCAAACTTTAAAGATGAATTTTTAAATAATATCTCACAAGCTACAGATATAGCTGATATAGATTATGTTGTTATCCATCATACTGAGCCTGACCACGCTGGTAGCTTAAAGTATCTTTTAGATTTAAATCCTAATATAGAAGTTTTCTGTACAAGTGTTGCAAAACTATACTTAAGTGAGCAAATCAATAAGCCATTTAAATGCCACGTTATAAAAGATGGAGAAACTTTAAATATAGGTAAAAGAAACATTAAATTTATAACTGCACCATTTTTACATTGGCCAGATACAATGTTTACTTATGTTGAAGAAGACAAAACTTTATTTACTTGCGATGCTTTCGGATGTCACTTTGCTAACGTTGATGCAAATGCTGTAGAAAGTGAAGATTATCTAAAGTCATCTAAACACTACTATGATTGCATAGTTAAGCCTTTTGCTAAACACGTTTTAAATGCTATTAATAAAGTAGTTGATTTAAAAATAGATTTTGACACAATATTAACTTCTCATGGACCAATGCTTACTAAAGACCCTATGGCAGCAGTTAAAAGATATTTAGATTGGTCAACTGAAGTTGTAAATACTACTAATCAAAACCAAGTAGCAGTATTTTACCTATCAGCTTACAGCAATACATTAGTAATGGCAAAAAAAATAGAAGAAGGATTACTTTCAAAAGGTGCAAAAGTTAAGCTATATGATTTAGAAAATATTAGTTTAAAAGAAATGCATGATGCTGTTGTAATGTCTAAAGTTATTTTATTAGGCTCTCCAACTATAAATAGAAGTATGGTTAAACCTATGTGGGACTTGTTCTCTGTAATAGATCCTATGGCTAATGTGGGCAAGATAGCAGGTGTGTTTGGTTCTTACGGTTGGAGTGGCGAAGGTATAACTATGGCTGAAACTTTATTAAAATCAATGTCATTTAAAATGCCTGTTGAGACATTAAAAAAGAAATTCTTCCCAAGCGATGATACTTTAAATGAATGTTTTGAATTTGGTGCTAAATACGGTGAATTAATTAAATAATGCAATCATAATAAATATTTATTTTTAACTATATTATATTTATTTTATAAAAAAAGAGTGTCATGTAAATAAACATGATACTCTTTTTTGTAATATTAACTTCTCTGACTATTAGTTTTTCTAACTTCTCTCCAAGAAAGTTCTCCTCTATCCAAACCTTTTATAAATATTTCTGCTGAAGCTAAATTAGTTGCTACAGGAACATGATAAACATCACATAGTCTGATTAGTGCTTGTATATCTGGTTCGTGAGCCTGAGATGTAAGTGGATCTCTTAAAAAGATAACTAAGTCTATCTCTTGAGATACCACTAATGAACCGATTTGTTGGTCTCCACCAAGTGGACCTGATGCAACTCTATTAATTTTTAATTCAGTTGCATCCATAATTTTTTCACCTGTAGTTCCAGTTGCATAAATTCCATATTTTTTTAATATAGCCTCATATCCTATACAAAATCCAATCATTGTGTTTTTCATTTCATCATGTGCAATTAATGCTATATTCATATTCCCCTCCGAATTTATTAAAAGTTTATTTTTTTTCTTCTCATGCAAACATTTAAAACTAGTCCTAAATTTGCTAACGATGTTAATAAGGAACTACCTCCATAACTTATAAATGGTAATGTTACACCTGTTACAGGAATTAAGGCTACTGTCATACCAATATTTTGAATAATTTGATAAGCAAACATGCCCATAACTCCAGTTACAATAAGAGTACCATAAAAATCTTTAGCTTCTTTAGCTATGGCTATCATCCTAGTTAAAAACAAAGCATATAAAGCTATTACCGTTGCCATTCCTAGCGCCCCTAACTCTTCTCCTATAACTGCAAATATAAAGTCACTTTCTTGAACTGGTAAAAAACCCTCTTGATTTTGAGTACCATTATATAGCCCTTTTCCTGTTGTTCCTCCAGATCCTATTGCAATCATAGATTGCATTACTTGATAATTACCTTTAAGTGTAGCGTCCTCAGGATGTAGGAATGCATCTATTCTCTCTCTTTGATGACTTGCCATAAACATATACATAATAGGTAATGACACTAAGGCTATAATTATAACTTTTTTTATTAATTTTATATCAAGTCCTGATATAAATAACATAGAAGCTATTATACAACTAAAGACTATTGCTGTTCCTAAATCAGGTTGTGCAAATAATAACCCTATAAAAGGGAGTGCATATATTACTACAGGTATTATTTCTTTGATAGTATTTAACTTGCCCCTTTTAGATTCTACTATTTTTGCATAACTTAATATAAATGTTAACTTTACCAATTCTGAAGTTTGAAAATCTAATGGCCCTAAGCTTATCCAAGATCTCGCTCCACCTCTTGAAGATCCAATTCCCGGAATTAAAACTATCACTAACATCAATAAACTTATTATATACAACGCTTTATAATATTTACCTAAGAAATTATAATCAAATAAAAGTATACCAATTATCATAATAATCCCTAGCCCAAAGCCCATGCATTGCTTGTATATTTGTCCATAATTTCCTGTTATTTGTGCATGAGTAGCACTACTTAAAACTAATAATCCAAAACTAAATATAGCTAGAACAATAATTATAAGTTTCCAATCTAATTGTTTTATTAATTTAACAGTCGATTTATATTCAATCATATTTTCACCATCTTCCTTACCTTATGCATTTAAAATGTTGTTTTTAAAATAATCAAAATAAAGGGGGATTTTATTCCCCCTTTAACTATTTTTACATATTTCTATCTTTTATATGTTTAAGCGGTATGTTCGCGACTAACGCAGACACTGGCATATAGTCTTGATCCCCTCTTACTTTAGACATTTTTATTTCAAGACCATCTTCTTCTATTTCTGCATAATTTGCTATAACTTTAAGAATATCTGCCTTTATCATGTCTAAAAGTTGTGGAGAACAATCCACTCTATCATGTACTAAGACTAATTTCAATCTTTCTTTTGCAACAGATTTGCTAGTCCTAGATTCGTTAGAAAAAACTTTGAATAAATCTAACACGGATATATCCCCCTTTGCTACTTGGCCATACCAAACATTTTCTTGATTTTAATAAATATATTATTATCAGTTTGTATCTCTTCTAATGGTACATCATTGCCCAATATTCTTTGAGCAATATTTTTATAAGATTGACCTGCACTAGACTTAGAATCTAAAATAGCAGGTTCTCCTTTATTTGTTGATACTATTATACTTTCATCATCAGGAACTAGCCCTAATAATTTTATAGCTAAGATTTCTATGATATCTTCTTTATTCATCATGTCTCCACGTTTTACCATGTCTTGTCTTATTCTATTTATAATTAGCTGGATGTCTTTAATTTCATTAGCTTCTAACAATCCTATTATTCTATCTGCATCTCTTACCGCAGATACTTCTGGATTTGTAACTACTATTGCTCTGTCTGCTCCAGCTATAGCATTTTTAAACCCTTGTTCTATTCCTGCTGGACAATCTATTAATACATAATCAAATGATTCTCTAAGCTGAGTGCTTAAGTCAGCCATTTGCTCTACTGTAACTGCGTTTTTATCTCTTGTTTGAGCTGCTGGTAGTAAGTATAGGTTATCAAATCTTTTGTCTTTTATCAATGCTTGTTTTAATCTACAAGTTCCTTCGACAACATCTACAATGTCATAAACAATTCTATTTTCAAGACCCATAACTACATCTAAATTTCTAAGTCCGATGTCTGCATCTACTATAACTGTTTTTTTATTTTCCAGGCTTAGAGCAGTTCCTAAGTTTGCCGCGGTAGTAGTCTTTCCAACTCCACCTTTGCCAGATGTTATAACTATAACTTCGCTCATATTACTACCCCCTATGGATTCATCCTTATTATTTTATTACTTTAGGTGAATAACTCTCCACAACTATTCTTCCATTATTCACCAAGGCTATCTCTGGGATGATTGATTTTTCTTCTTCATAATCTTCGTCTTCTGGGGCTTCGGCTATGTTTTGTGCTATTTGCAATACTCGTGCATTAAGATTATTAGAAACAACATAAGCATTTTCATTGCCTATTGCGCCTGCGTGTATAAATCCCTTTACACTACCCATTACAACTACATTTCCATTAGCCATCACTCTTGCACCAGGTTCTATGTTTCCCATTACAACTACATTTGAAGTTGAACTTACTTGTGAACCAGATTTCATATCCGTCATTACAATTACATCACCATCAAATTCAATATTTTCTCCAGATCTAAGATTGTTAACATATTTAGTTTGAAAGTTACAAACTTCTTTTTTTTCATAGTCTTCAACAAACTCAACATCAAATCTTGATGAAATATCGTATTTTATTTCTATAATTTGTATATCACTTAAATAATCACAGTTGATTTCATAAATTCTAGCTCCATTAAAGAAACCTATTGATGATTCTAGCCTCTCTATTATACCTTGCTTTATCTCATCAAAAGACGCAAATCTTTTAATATTTACTATTATCCCTCTTTTACTACCTTTGAACTCAACTAGTCCTTTGGTATTAAACTCTTTCAAAGACATAACAACCTCCAGAGTGATATATAATTTTATATATTCTGCAAAAAAACCTTGATTCCTCTTATTTTTTCATTTGTGATACAAAATTTATATCTTCATTTTTCGATTTATTATTACTTTCTTCGTCTTTCCCCTCATTAACTTTATCTATTTGAGAATCTGATTTTTTTTCATTTAACCCTAAATAACTTCCTATTATTTCTCTAATAGGCACCATGGCTGTCGAACCTGTTTCTCCTTGTGGAATCATAGCTACTACTGCAATTTCAGGGTCATCAGCAGGTGCAAATCCAACACTCCATGCAAAAGGCTGATAGCTTTGCTTGTATGCATCTATTTTTTCATCCGTAATTTTAGAATTTAATTCTTTTATAGCTTTTCTTAAATAAGCAGAATTCATCTTGTCTGTATTTTCTAATTTAACTTTGACACCTTCTTTTAGCTCATCTTCTAATTGTTTTTTCTTTTTATCATCTATATCTTTAGATTTTAATTCTTCTTTAATTTCTTTTTCTCTTTGCTCAGATAATTCTTTTTCTCTGTCTTTTTTCATTTTTTCAGAAAGTTTAATAGCTTCTGGGCCTGAAACTCCAAATGACTGCATATTATTTTTTAAATATTCATATTCTTCTTCATTAGGTATTTTACCACTCTTTTCAGCAGTACCAGTTTTTCCAGCTACACTAACTGGGAAATTTGCAAATAAGCTTTTAGCTGAACTTTCAGTAATAACCCTTTTCATACCTTCTACTATTTCTTTTAATTTTTCACTATCGTTAAATGGTATTTTTTCTTTTGTATTTTCATCAATATCTACAGAAGCATAGTCACTAGATATAACTCTGTCTACAACTGATAATTCAACTAGGTCTCCACCATTAGCTATCGCAGCAGCATATCTTGCCATTTGTGCTGGTGTATATTGATTTTCCCCTTGCCCTATTGCTAAGTTGAATGTATCTGCTGTACTCCACTTTGAAAATTTCAAATGGTCAAACACTATTTTATCAGCAAAGTACTCAACCTTATCTTCTTTAACATTCATCTTAGCTAATCTTTCCATAGCTTCAACTCTACCGATAGCTTTGTCTTCTTCTGCCCACTTAACAATCTCTTCTATTCTTTCTTCATATTTTGCTTCATCTTTAATCTTAGTTATGTCAGTAAATGCATTTGCCATTTCTTTGTTAAGGAATGTTCTTAATAAAGATTTTGCTGATTCTAACTTAGCTTCTATACTTGGTACTTTACCTTTTCTTTCGTCTATTTCTTTATTTAACCCTGTATAACTATCTAATCCAAATAATCTAGCGTATTCTAATATATCATTTGGTCCAATTTTTGCATTAGGATCTTTTCCACCAATCCAATTTTTACCACTTGCTATAGTGTAAAAATATATATTACAAGATTCTTGTATGGCTTTATATAAATTAGTATATCCATGGTTAGTTCTAGACTTATGCCATATTAAATCGGCAAATGGTCGTCCACCTAAATTAATTACACCTGTATCATTTATTGCATAATTCGGGTCTAATCCATTATCTAAAGCTGCCATAGCAGTTGTCATTTTAAATATAGATCCTGGTTGGAAAAGAGCTTGTGTCGCCAAGTTAACTTGAGGATTTGGTGCTAATACATCATTTTTATTTTCAGGTTGAAGAGCTTGGAAATCTTCATATGATATTCCATTTGAAAATTTATTAGGGTCATAATTAGGATAACTCGCCATAGCTAAAACATCTCCAGTTTTTACATCTATAGCCATTACTGCTCCTGATTTGGCATTTGGTGCTGGCTTTGAGAAACTTTTATTTCCAAATTTACTTTGGAAAGTTCCACCTGTTCTAGCTGCATCTATTGTTCTTTTTAATGCATCTTCAGCTACTGTTTGTAAATCTTTATCCATACTAAGATATACTGTATCTCCAGACTTAGGTTCTGAGACTTCAAGTTCCTTAGTAATTCTACCTGATGCATCTACCTGAACCCTTTTATATCCATCAACACCCTTTAATTCTTCCTCTAAACTTTTTTCTATACCTGACATACCTACCGTATCACCTTTTGAGTACTTCTTACCTTCTTCTCTTTGTAGATATTTACTTTCTTCACTTGATTGCATTTTGCCCATATGTCCTATAGTATGAGCTGCTAAAGTTTTTTCTGGATAATCTCTTACTGGTTCTACAGCTACAGCTACTCCAGGCAATTCCATAGCACTTTCTTCTATTTGAGAGATAGTCTCTTCACTAATATCTCTCGCTATAGTTACAGGTTTATATTGTGTGTAGCCTTGTGACTTTATAAGATCTCTTACAATAAGTATTTTTCTTGCATTTTCATCACTTAAGCTTTTGTCAATTTCATATTTAGTTCTAAGTTCTTTAAATGCATTTTTTGCATTTATATTAGGTGTTTCAATCTTATAACCTTCTAGCCAGTCTTTTTTATTTTTTTCTTCTGTAAACATCCACTTACTTACAAGTATAGGTGGATATTCAGCATTTTCATTTAATTTTTTCTGAAGTTTAGCAGGTTCTAATTTTCTATCTTCCTCTGTAAGTACACCTTCATTTATCAATCTATCCACTATAAAATAAAAACTTTCTTTAGCATTTAAATCTAGCGGAATATTTTCTTCTTTTTTAAAGTCTCTTATCTTTTTATCAAATGTATAAAAATACTTTCCTTTAACAGAATATATAGGGAATTCATCTATGTACGTTTCCTTATTATCTTCTAAAAGATTTATTAATTTTAGAGATATTTCATTTGCTATGCTTTTATTGTCTGAATTTTTTTTATTAATCCCATCTGCAGATACCTGAATTGTGAATAAGTTTTTATTTCCAGCTAATAATCTTCCATATCTATCTCTAATTTCACCTCTAGGGGCCTTTACTGGTAGTTCTTTGTATGTTTTATTTTCTGCTAATTCATTATAATGTTCATGTTTAAATGTTGTCATATATACTACTTTTAATAAAATAACTACAAAGGCTACTATTATAATATTTTTTAGTATCAACAATCTGTCAACTTTTTTATTTTCTTCCATATAATCACCAACTAATCTTCTTTAAGTTTTAATACAGATTTCTTCGATATTTTATATAAAAATACACTCAATAAACTATTTGCTAGTGGAATTATAACTATACCTTTTATAGCCAAATTTAGCAATCCATAGGTATGATAAACTACACTAACTGTAGCTATATTTACCATAGAGTCAAATAAGCTAGTTATAAACACTAGTGCAAATATAGTTATACTACTTTCTTTGTATATTTTGTCTCTTAAGTGACTGATTGAATATGCTATTGCAAATAAAATCAAACCATTAACTCCAAATATACCTCCTACAGCTACATCTTTTACAAGACCTACTATTGCACCAATTACACCAACTTCGAACTCATCAACATAAAGTGAAATAATAGTCATATATATAATAACTATATTAAAACTTATATTAAGTATACCTAAGTAATTAGTAATGCTATTTTCTATCATTACTAAAAAAATACCTAAAAGACAAAGTAAAACTTTTTTCATATTTAATAGTCTCCTTTATCCTATATTCCTTGGTTCAATAATCTTAACGTCATCTATATTTTTAAAATCAGCATATGGTCTTACAACCACATATTTCATAGATTTATTTTTATCATCTATAACTTTGTCAATTTCTCCTATTGGTATACCTTTAGGGTATAATCCTAATCCAGAAGTTACAACTACATCCCCTGGTAATACATCATAAGAATTATCAAACATATATCCATTTAAGTGCCCTTTATTTTTATAATTTTCTTTATCTTCCAATGTTGAGTTTTGAGTTATAACTCCTTTAAATTTATCATCTTTAAGAAGCTTAAAGCTCACAGACGACTTTGTATCTAATAAAGAAATAGCTTTACTATAATTCTTAGAAACTTCGTATACCATTCCTACTAATCCATTTCCATTGACTACTATACTTTCATTCTTAACTCCATCACTACTCCCGGCTCCGATTGTAAAACTATCATACCAGTTTCCATCATTTTTACCAACTACGGTAGCTGATATGCTTTTAGCATTATATTTTTCGTCAACAAAATCAAGTGATTTTTTTAAGCTTGATAAAGAATCTACCTCATCTATTTGCTTATTTAAATCGATTACCTCTTGCTTTAATTTATCATTTTCTTTTTCTATTTGGGCTATTTTATTAGCATTTTTCTTGTAACTTATTAATTCTTTAAAATTACCTTCTAAAAATGTAAAGCCTTTATTAAAGTTCTTCTCTACTACTGTTATTCCATCTAGTAAGACTCCTGGACCCACAGGATTAGCTCCAGAAAATTTGCCTATTGATATTCCTACAATTCCAATTAAAGTGATAGCAACAATCCCTGTTGCTATCACTTTAATATTAATCCTCTTTTTTTCCTTTTTATCAAATTTCAAGATATCACCAACTTTTTAATTACTTTCTAGCGTTCATCATTAATACTTTTTCAAATATTTCTTGATCTTCTACTGATTTTCCTGTTCCTAAGGCAACACAATCTAGTGGATTTTCAGCTATCTGTACTGGCATTCCTGTTTCTTGCTTAACTAATTTATCAAGCCCTCTAAGTAATGCTCCCCCTCCAGTTAACATTATTCCATTTTCCATTATATCTGATGCTAATTCTGGTGGTGTTTTTTCTAAAGTTGATTTTATAGCTTCTATTATTGAATTTATAGGTTCTTTTAAAGCATCTCTAACTTCTACAGATCCTATTTCTATTGTTTTAGGTAATCCAGATATTAAATCTCTACCTCTTATTTGCATATTGCTTTCTTGGTCATCTTTGAATGTTGACCCTATACTTATCTTAACATCTTCCGCAGTTCTTTCACCTATTAATAAGTTATACTCTTTTTTAACATAACTAACTATAGACTCATCAAACTCATCTCCACCTAATCTTACTGATTTAGCTGTAACTATACCGCCTAAAGATATTACAGCTATTTCTGTAGTACCTCCACCAATATCTACAACCATGTTACCTTCTGGTTCTTCAACTCTTAGACCAGCTCCTATAGCCGCTGCCATTGGTTCCTCTATAAGATATGCATCTCTAGCTCCAGCTTGTCTAGCAGCCTCTTCTATTGCTCTTTTTTCTACTTCAGTAACTCCATAAGGAACGCATATCGCTATTCTAGGACTTACAACTCCTTTTTTAGATGCTGCTTTTTGTATAAAGTAACTTAACATAGATTGAGTAATATCAAAATCAGCTATAACTCCATCTTTCATAGGTCTTATAGCTACTATATTTCCAGGTGTTCTACCTATCATTTTCTTAGCTTCTTCACCTACTGCTAGAACTTCTTTGCTGTCATCTCTTATTGCTACAACAGATGGTTCTCTTACTACTATTCCTTGCCCTTTTATATAAACTAATGTATTTGCAGTTCCTAAATCTATCCCCATATCCTTTGTCATTTTATTAAATCCAAACATTGACATAAGTCCTCTTTTTTCTTTTTTCTCTTTCTTCTCTTTAGCCATATTACTGCTCCTTCCTGCTCTATCAAATCAAAACATCATATTCTCTTTAAAACTAAAATACAATCCATCTCCTATAATTATATGATCTATAACCTCTATTCCTATTAATTCTCCACACTTAATAAGTCTAGAAGTAACATTCTTATCTTCCGTTGATGGCTCTATCGTACCTGATGGATGATTGTGCATTAAAATAATTTTATTTGTGCTTCTTTTTATTGCTTCTCTAAAAACTTCTCTTGGATGAACTAATGATGAATTTAAAGTTCCTATAGATACATCTACATCCGCTATAATTTCATTTTTCGTATTCAAAAGAACTACCTTAAAAATTTCTTGTTTTTTATACCTTAAGCTGTCCATATAATACTTATATATGTCCCAAGGATTTTTAACCTTGTATTTGTGTGGTTTAATACTTGCAACTCTATGTCCTAGCTCTAAGGATGCTTTTATCATAGTTGCTTTAGATAGTCCTATTCCGTCTATTTCACATAATTCTTCTATAGTCATATCTTGTAGATATCTTAGTCCTTGTATGTCCTTATTTATAATATAGTTAGCTAATTCTATAGCATTTTTATGTTTAGTGCCCGTTCTAAGAAGTATTGCTAATAGCTCTGCATTAGACAAATTTTTTTCTCCATTTGCAAGCATCTTCTCTCTGGGTCTTTCTTCTAATGCCATTTCCTTTACTTTCATAACCACATTAAAAGAATCCTTCAGATAAATCACCCTCCATAAAAAATATTTATACTAAAATGCTGTTTTAATAAATCACTTAATCTAGATATAGGAAGGCCAACTATGTTGAAATAATCACCTTGTATTTCTTCAACTAATAACGCTCCGTAACCTTGTATTCCATATGCTCCGGCTTTATCTAGTGATTCATTAGTTTGTATATAATCTTTTATGTCCTCTGCAGATAAATCTTTGAATTTAACATTACTAACTACATAATCTATTATTTTTTTGTTTGCACTTAAATTTATCAAGCTTATACCAGTTATTACCTGATGCGTTTTGCCTGATAATTGTGTAATCATAGCTATAGCTTCATCGATATCTTTTGGTTTACCTAGTATAATATCGTCTAATACTACAACGGTATCTGCACCTATAACCAAACTTTCTCTATGTTTAGCAGCTATATCTATGCACTTTTCAAATGCAAGCCTCATTACCACTTGAGATGGTAGTTCATTATCTAATATAACTTCATCAATCTCACTTTTTATTATATCAAATTTAACATTTGCATTTTCTAGAATTTCTTTTCTTCTAGGAGATGATGACGCTAATATTATTTTCATTTCTTCACCTCATTTGATACTTAGAATTTGTACTTATTTAGTCTATCATTATATTGTAAAAAATTCAACACAAATGTCGAACGATTTTGTTACACTATTGTTATATTTCCACATTATAGCCTGTAAATATCATTGATTTTTTTTTTTAGCTCTGTAATAACTTATTCGCTAGCATTGGAACATAATTTCAAATACAAATTTAACTTTAATTTTCAGCATATTTTTATTATATGTAATTGGCAACTTCAACCTTAAATGGTATTAATTTTAAATAAAATAAAAGGTATGGAGCCCCATACCTTTATATTATCCATATTATATAGTTTTAATAGCCTTTTTAGGACATTTTTCAATACATAAATGACATCCAACACATTTGCTTTCATCTACTTTATGTTTTTCTTTTAATTCGCCTTCTATAGCATCGAATTTACATTGCTTTTTACAAATAGTACATCCTATGCAAAGTTCTTCATCTATAGTGACTTTCTTTTTATTTTCTAAATTTCCTTTTATAACTTTTGTTGGACACTTTAACACACATTCCATACACTGTACACACTTATCATAATTGATTTTAGCTATTTTATTTTCAAATTCTATAGCATCAAATTTACAAGCTTTCGCACATAATCCGCAACCTATGCAACCTACACTGCATTTTTCTTTTACTGACTTTCCGAAGTCTTTACTATTACATTCTACAACTACTTCTTGCTTAACTGGTTTTTGAGATATTATCCCTTTTGGACAAACCTCAATACATTTGCCGCACATTACACATTTTTGGTCATCTATTATAGCTACTCCGTCTACTATAGAGATTGCTCCAAATTTGCAATAATCTTTGCATGTTCCTAATCCTAAACATCCATATTTACAAGATTTAGCTCCTGAATTTAAAGTATTTGCAGATCTACAGTCATGTATTCCTTCATATTCATATTTATTTTTAGAACTTGAACAGTTTCCTTTACATATTACTTTTGCTACTTTTTTTTCACCTTCCTCGGCTTTAATTCCCATGATCTCACCTATTTTAGATGCACATTCTGAGCCGCCTACTGGACAAGAATTTACTTGAGCTTTTCCTTCTACTATTGCACTTGCAAGACCTCCACATCCAGGAAATCCACATCCTCCGCAGTTTGCACCTGGAAGAACTTCAAGTATTTTTTCTGCTCTTTCATCTATTTCTACAGCAAATTTTTTAGATGCATATGCAAGTACTGCTCCAAATATAAGCCCTAAAATTCCTAAAACTAAAACTGAACTAAGTGTACTCATTTTCTCACCCCCTATTTTATAGCTTTATAAGTCCAGCAAATCCTAAGAATGCTATTGACATTAAGCTTGCTGATATAAGCGTTATAGGAAATCCTTTGAAAGTTTCTGGTATATCAGCTAATTCTAATCTTTCTCTTATTCCCGCAAATAATACTATTGCTAATGTAAAACCTGCTCCTGCTCCGAATCCATTAACTAA
The DNA here is from genome assembly GCF_030131845.1 of Romboutsia sedimentorum. GTDB lineage: Bacteria > Bacillota > Clostridia > Peptostreptococcales > Peptostreptococcaceae > Romboutsia_D > Romboutsia_D sedimentorum. Next base: position 950,535 of record NZ_JASKYM010000001.1, read on the forward strand.
TGTTTCTACTAAGTTATATCCGTTGTTTACATTAACTAATGCTATTCCTAGTACAGCACAGTTTGTAGTTATAAGAGGTAAGAATACTCCTAGAGCTTGATACAAAGATGGACTCATCTTTTGTATTACCATCTCAACAAACTGAACTATAGATGCTATTACTAATATAAATGCTATAGTTTGTAAAAATGCAACATTAGTTACTATTAATAACTTTTGTATAAAATACGTAATTAAAGATGCTAATGTTAAAACAAATGTAACCGCAACTCCCATTCCTACAGCTGTATCAACTTTTTTAGAAACTCCTAAAAAAGGACATATACCTAAGAATTGAGATGTTATAACGTTGTTAACAAGAACAACACTTAAAAATAAAAGTACTAAATTCAATTATTACACCCCCATTATGCTTTCTTACTTCTTAACTTATTAAACCCTGCTAAAAGGAACCCTAATGTTAAAAACGCACCTGGTGGTAATATGAATAACAATATTGGCTGAAATGATTCTCCAAATAAAGTAAATCCAAATAAACTACCATTTCCAAGTATTTCTCTTATTGCTCCTAATATTGTAAGTGCCATACTAAATCCAAGACCCATTCCTAATCCATCTACTCCAGATTCTATAGGACCATTTTTAGATGCAAAACTCTCAGCACGTGCTAATATTATACAGTTAACAACTATTAGTGGTATGAATAGACCAAGTGCACTGTCAAGTGATGGTACATACGCTTTTAAAAGCATTCCTACTATGGTAACAAATGTCGCTATAACAACAACAAATGCTGGTATCCTAATCTTATCTGGTACTATTTTTCTCATTAAAGATATAGCTATATTAGAACAAATTAAAACTACAGTAGTTGAAAGACCCATTCCTAGACCATTTATAGCCGATGTAGTAACTGCCAAAGTTGGGCACATTCCTATTATCTGTACAAATGTTGGGTTTTCATCTATTAGCCCATTTTTAAATATTTTAGCTAATTTCATAAGTTCCCCTCCTATTTATTAAGGCTGCTATTAAATACCTCTATAGCTGCATTTACACCTTTTGTAACAGCTGCAGATGTAATAGTTGCCCCTGATATTGCTTGTATTTGATCGTCTCCTGAAGCCTTACCTTTAACTACTTTAAGTTCTTGAGCTGGCTTTTCATTAAATTGATCTTTAAATCCTGGTTCTTTTGCTTTAGACCCAAGTCCTGGAGTCTCAGTCATATTGCCTATGTTAAGACCTGTTACCTTCCCATCTTTTGATATACCTACTATAAGCTCTATTTCTCCTCCATATCCTTTTGGAAGTGTTTTTATTGTATATCCTACTATATCTGATGCATTTGAACCTTCATAAACTTCAGCTATTATCCCTTTATCTATGTTTCCTACACCTTCAAATACACTATTTTCAAGTTTTTTAAATTCGGTTGCTTCTGGTAATACAATTTGTCTTGATTCATTGTTAGCTTGTATATTTAATTGTTCTATTACAGGAGCTGTTGCTTGATTGGTAAGTGATAATGCTAAGGCTGCTACTGCACATATAGCAAATAATGTAAGCCCTAATTTAACCATATTTTTCATTACTTAGCCACCTCCCCAAAGACTTTATTTTTTACATATTTATCTATAAGTGGTGTCATAACATTAACTAGTAATATTGAATATGATACTCCTTCTGGATATCCTCCATACAATCTTATAACTATAGCTATTATACCTGCTACTATCGCATATATAATTTGACCTTTAGTAGTCATAGGAGATGTTGTATAGTCAGTTAACATAAAGAACGCTCCTAGCATAAGCCCTCCTGCTAACAATTGATATATAGCAAAATTAAGATCAAATCCACCTAATATAAATGATAATATAAATACTGTACCTATATAGCATGCAGGTATTACATAATTAATTACCCCTTTATACATTAGATAAAGTCCACCTATTAAAATTAATATAGCTGATGTCTCACCTATACATCCTCCTATATTTCCTATCATCATATCAGTCATGCTCATTCCATTATTAGCCAGTTCTGATATTCCTTGTACTCCATGCTTCAAGAAACTTAAAGGAGTTGCAGTTGTATACGCATCTATATTTCCACTACTTACCCAATTAACTCCAGTTTTAGTCCAAGCCGTCATTGCTACTGGGAATGAAGCTAATAAAAACGCCCTAGCTGCAAGTGCTGGATTGACAAAGTTATTACCAATTCCTCCAAACAACATCTTAACTACTATTATTGCAAACATTGAACCTAATATACACATCCACCATGGAAGTGATGCTGGAACGTTAAATGCTAACAACAACCCAGTTACTACTGCTGAAAAATCACCTATAGTACTTTCTTGCTTTGCAATTTTTTGATATAAAAATTCAGCACCTATTGCTCCAATTACACAAAAGAATATTACATTTAATGCACTTAATCTAAAAAAGTATAATGCTCCTAATGTAGCTGGAAGAAGCGCTATTATAACCTGTCTCATTATATAAGATGTATCTTCATTACTTCTCACATGAGGAGAAGATGATACTATCAATTTACTATCCATTCTTAGTCCTCCTAACTCCCCTTATTTATTAGCTGATTCTTTTCTTTTATTTGCTATTATTTCTCTTTTTGCATTTCTAATCGATTGAAGCAATGGTCTGCTTGCTGGACATACAAATGAACAAGATCCACACTCTATACAATCTAGCGCCCTATGATTTTGTGCATTTTCAAAATCATTTTTCAATGAATATGCACTTATATATAGTGGCTGTAAAAAAGCAGGACACACACTTAAACATTTTCCACATCTTAAGCAATTCTGTGGTTTTGGCGTGCGAGATTCACTTTCATCTAAACATAATATGCCTGATGTTCCTTTATTTGTTGGAATGTCTATTGTATACTGTGCTATTCCCATCATAGGCCCACCCATTATAACTTTTCCAACATTTTTATTTTCCTTGAATCCCCCACATTGATCTATAATTTCAGATACTATTGTTCCTACTTTTGTTATTAGATTCTTAGGTTCATTTATACAACTTCCTGTTACCGTAGTGATTCTTTCAATAAGCGGCATTCCAGTTTTTATAGTTTTTGATACTTGTGCAGCTGTTCCAACATTATTTACTACAGCTCCAGCATCCATAGGTAGTCCCCCAGAAGGTACTTCTCTTCCCGTACATGCGTATATAAGTTGCTTCTCTGCACCTTGTGGATACTTAATTTCAAGGCTTACTACTTCTATATCTGAATATGGCTTGGAAGCTTTCTTTATAGCTTCAATCGCCTCTGGCTTATTAACTTCTATACCTATGTATCCTTTTGACACATTTAAGGCTTTCATAAACACTTTTAATCCAAATACAACTTCTTCAGGATTTTCAACCATCAGCCTATCATCCGCTGTTAAATATGGTTCACATTCTGCTCCATTTAATATTACCGTATCTATTTTTTTATCTGGTGGAGGTGATAGTTTTATATGTGTTGGAAATGTAGCACCACCCATTCCAACAATTCCTGCTTCTTTGATTATCCCTACTATTTCTTCTTTACTTAAATCTGCTAATACACCTTTTGGCTTAACACTTTCATGTCGCTCTTCTTTAAAATCGTTTTCAACAATAATGCATGTACCTGTTCCTCCAGCTACCTCATGCTCTTTTATAGCTATAACTTTTCCTGATACTGATGAATGTACATTACAAGATACAAATCCCTGCTGTTCACCTATTTTTTGCCCTACTTTAACTAAGTCCCCAACTTCAACTATTGGCTTTGATGGAGCACCTATATGTTGTTGAAGAGGTATATACACTATTTTAGGATTTTCTGCCCTCTCAATAGGCTTTTGGTTAGAGTACTCCTTTCTATATGGAGGATGTATACCGCCTTTAAAAGTTAAGAGTTTCATTTTATTACCCCCTTTTCTTTAAATTAAAACACTTTATTTGAACTTTAATACAAGTATACTATATATGATATAAAAACTTAACAATTGTTAAAAAAATATCCGTTTTTTAACAATTGGTAAGATTTATTTCTATTATAAAAATAAGAAAAAAGCTGTTATAAAACAGCCTCTTTTATGCGTTCTTCATAGAATTAATAAATGAGAAATATCCTTGCATAGAAGATAGATATAAACTCTCACTTATATTATAATTTTTTTCATTTGCTGCCTTTGATGATACTTCAATTTTATCATTTACATCCTTTGTATATTTCATTAAATTGTCTTTAAATACATTCATATTTGAGTAATCAATTTTGTTAGCTTCTTTTTCTATATTTGATATTATTTGTTTTCTATTTGTCAAAATATTATTATATGCTTTCAAATCTATGTCTTCTTTATTTGTTGCCCAAAATTTAGATTCTTCATCAAAGTTTTTGATTAATGTTTTTAAATCTTTTGATATATTTTCTATATAAGAATATTTGCTAGTATATTCTAATGACAATACAGGTACTTTCATCTCTGATACAAAAGCATCTGGGAATATATTTTTTATTTGTTCCATATGTGTTTTAGTTACTTCTTTATCAAAAAACGCATATGTTTGTACTTTTTTTGCTTCATCCATTTCTACTGCTGAAAAAGGTATTTTATTTTCTATTAGCTTTGTTTCTACTTTATTCATATCTTTATCATTTTTAACTGAAGCTACTTGAATAGTATAAATGTTCCATGAATCTACCACTGCAACTTTTACATCTTCACTTTTTTCTTTAGTCTCTTTTTGTGCTGGTTTTTCTTTAACTTCTTTTTGCACTTGTACATCTTTTTCTTTTTTATCATCTTTTAAACCAAGTTCATCATAGCTTTTAAAATCTACTTTTTCTTCTAAAAAATTATTAAGCTTTAAAAATGATATTTTTTGAGATAAATTTTCAATGACGTTGCTATCTTTAATTTTTGTATATCCATACCCACTAATCAAACATACACTTGCCATAATTAAAAGTACTTTTATTTTATTATTCTTGCGTCTTTTATTAAATCCCCTGTATATTGTTTTCCTCTTATTCATTAGTTTGTCCCCCCTAAAAGTTTTCTTTACTTATATATATTTGAAAACTTGTTACTTTATGATTATTTATTGTTATATTTTTATTTTTGCTATTATTGGATAATGATCAGACATATTTTTTATTAAAACTTCATAATCTAAAATTTCTATTTGTGGAGATATAAAAATATAATCTATTCTATCAAGACCAGTTGCAAAAGTTAATATATTTGATTTGTCTAATTCTTTAGCTGCATCTTTTAAAATATTATTATCTAACTCCATATTACCTTGATTAAAATCTCCAACTACTATATATGGTTCATTATTTAAGTCACTTACAAAATCCGCAAGTTCATTTAGTTGTACATTTCTTTCCTCTTCTCCAAGCCCTAGATGAACATTTATAACATTTAATTTTCTACCTTCAACATTTACCACAGTATGTAGCATACCTCTTTGTTCTCTTTCACTATGAAGATAAATATGTTCTTGCCTCTTTATAGGATACTTTGAATATGTAACAAGTCCATAATTTAGCCCTAAATCTACTACATTGGCTCCAAAATGGGAGTACATATTTAGTTCTTCTTTAAAGCTACTTACCTGAAATCCTGCCTTAGCTGACTCGTTAACTTCTTGAAGACATATTATGTCTGCATTTGAAATTCTTAAAAAATCGATTATATCAAAAAGAGTAGGAAACATATCTTTGTTTAACCCACTGTGAATATTATAACTAACTATCTTTATTTCTTTTTTGGGAGAAAAACACTTCATCTCTACCATAAAACTTATATTAATTAAAAATATTATTATTATTATCAGACCTATTTTTTTTGTACGTATATGCCATCAACTCCTCGTTTGATTTCTTTTATATTATATGCTATTTTAAAAATTAAAGACGCTTTATAAGCGTCTTCAATTCTATATTATTATATTTATTTTTTAGAAAGCTTCTCTTTCATTATATAATTAATTATTTTTTTTCTTATTTCTTCAGCTCCATCTTCATCCTCTACCTGTAAGTCTAATAGCCTAGCTATAGACCTCATATCATTTCTTGTTTTTGATTTATAACTTTCTACTAAATCTTTTTTTATTCTTTCTGGTTCTAGTATATATTCATCTTCTCCTCTTTTATATGAAAAATACTTTTGGGAATACTCACCTTTGTTAGAATATATGTGTGTAGACACCTTCCTTAATACTTGATTGTATGAATTTTTTGTATTTACATTTATACCTAAATATTTTGCAAATTTCACTAATTCATTCTTTGATTTAAATGTTTCCTCAGATTTTATAGTTCTTGCAATTGAGGAAATATTATCTTGGTTTGCACCTTTTTTTAAAACTCTTGAATATGTTTTATTTACGCCCATACCTTGAGTTATTTTTTTAATATTTTCATTTATTATTTTATCAACATTTCCCTCAAAGTACTTTTGGACTCCCTTTTGAGATACATAACTGTCAAGTTCTTTTTGGGCCATATCAAGTATCATCTTTCTTAAATTTTCCTTGTATCCTCTTTCATCCACGATACTCCCCCCTTAGTTACTTATATTATATTCAAGTTTGTAAAAAAGTGTGAGTTACCTTCTTGGCCAAATTAAACAATATAAAAATATATCTTCATAATTTAAGACATATTATTTTTTATTGTTAATTGTATATATATTTTAAATACGGGGATACTATTAAAGTAAAATCAAACATACTCAATCTCCCTATTTAGGCTTCTATTATTTTCCCCCAATAGAAGCCATTTTTATATTTTTGCATAAAAATACCCCTCTAAATAATCCTTAATAAAGATATTGCCTAGAGGGGTATTTCATTACTCTATTCCTTTTAGTTCAAATCCTAATTCTTCTATTACTAAGTTCAATTCAGTTTCATTTACACTGTCTTCCATTTCAACTATTGCATACTTTTTATCTAAATTAACATCTAATACTTTTATACCTTTTATATCTTCTGTAAGTGCTGTTTTTAAGTGGTTCACACAATGCCCACAGCTCATACCTTCTATTAATAATTTTTTTTGCATTTTCATACCTCCTTATATACCCTATAAGGGTATTGTATCATATTAAATAAACTCTTTACATTATTTTTCTCTATATTTATTGTAAGCATTCAATATTAAATACCTTCTAGTTTTTTGGCATAAAAAATGAGTTTGATTTAAATCAAACCCATTTTTATTTGGTACGGAAAGCGGGACTTGAACCCGCACGAGTATTCACCCGCTACCCCCTCAAGATAGTGCGTCTGCCGATTCCGCCATTCCCGCATATGCTTTATACTATAAAGCATATGCATTTTAACTTTATAAGTCAATAAATTTATTATTTATCTTTTATATTTAAGTTTATTAGCCCTTCATATATATCAAAATCATTTGGCGAAACTTTTCCTTCGAGTCTTCTATTCGTAACTATATAATCATCCCTAATTGCTAAGCTCATAAATATTACATTATCATTTATATATTTTTGTATTGATTTATATATACCTTTTATCTGTGACTCTGTTGGTGCTACATATAAAGATTCTAAATAACTATTAAGTTTTTTGTCACTATACCCTGAATTTTCAATTATACTTTTAGCATCTGGTACACTAGATAATTCCCATCCAACTAATGCTAAATCATATTTCTTAGAAGTTATAGCATTTTCTAACTCTTTACCTTCTAATTCTTCTATAGTTGATTTTATGCCTATAGCTTTTAAGTTTTCCGATATTATATGTGCTGATTTTATTCTTTCTGTGTTGTTTTTGTTAACAACAATCTTTAAGTTCAATTTAGAAATTTTTGCTTTAATATCTGCTTTATCTTTTTCTGCCTTAGCTTTATCTTCTTTAGCATCCGTTTTCTCTTTTTCTACCTTAGTTTTATCTTCTTTAACATTTGTTTTCTCTTTTTCTGCATTTGGGTCAGTTTTCAAATCAACTTTATCAAGGTATTGCTTTGATTTTTCCTTATTATAATTAACCGATGCTATATCTTTATTGTAATACTTTGAGTTCGAATTAAGAGGGAAGTTTACTAGCTTAGCATCTCCCATATATCCTTCATCTACTATTTGTTTTCTATTTATAGAATATGCTATTGCTTTTCTAAAGTTAATATCTTTAAGGAATTCATTATCATAATTAAAAATCAAGCTTTCATAATCTCTGCCTTCATACTTTGTTATATTAAATTCCTTTTCATAAAACTTACTTAAATCATTTAATGATACTCCCGCTATATCGCTATCTAATGCCATAACCATAGAGATTTGAGTTTCTTCATCTGGTACGACACCTACTTTTATATCTTTTGTGGTCTTTGTAGATTCATCATAATAGTCTTCATTTACCGTTAATATCATTCCATCTCGTTCTTCATACTTTTCTATCTTATAAGGTCCATTACCTATAAGATTATACTTATACTCTGATTTTTCTTTATCTGATGCTGATCCTAATTTAGATTGAGATACTATTGGAAATATTAATGTTTCTAATGAAAATGCATACTTTTCTTTAAATTTAATTGTAAATTCGCGATCATTAGTTATAGATATAGATGATATATTTTTAGCTGAAAAATCATATGGACTTTCTGCATTTTTTTGTATTAACTCTATACTAAATTTCACATCCTCAGATGTCACTGGTTTTTTATCATGCCATTTTGCATCCTTTAATTTAATATCGATACTCATACCATCTTGTGCTATTCCGTATTCTTCAACTAATTGAGGTACTACATTGTAATTTTCATCTATTGTAAATAACCCATCGTAAATCATATTAGTTATATATCCCACAGATTTATCCTTATTTAACAAAGGATTTATTGTTTTTGGTTTTACCATACTTAAATTTATGTACTCTGAATTTATAGCACTTTTACCTTGTTCTTCTTTATTTTCACTTGCTTTTTTACTATCACATCCAACTACTACAGCCGATATTGCTAGTACTATAATTAATGTTCTTAATCTCTTCATTGGTTTGTTCCTTTCTTGCCATATAACTTATTGTAATTGATATAATTTTTTTTCACTTTTTCTACATAGTTTGAGGTTTCCTCAAATGGTATATTATGCAATTTTTCACCATCTTTACTATATTCATTATTATTTAACCATTTTTTTACATTACCAGATCCACCATTATATGCTGCTATAACTAAATCTAGTTTTCCAAATTCTTTATAAAGCTTATTTAAATACCAACATCCAATTCTTATATTTATTTCAGGATTAAATACATCTACATCGTCTAATGCTAACTCTTCTTTTGCCCAATCTCTAGTTATATCACTTATTTGCATTAACCCTTTTGCCCCTTTATGAGATACTGCATCTGGCTTAAACTTGCTTTCTGCTTTAATTACACTATGTACTAAATTTTCGTCTAAATCAAATTCTTTAGAGTATTTTATCACATACTCAGAATATTTCTTAGTATAAATCAATTTATGTATTGTTTTTTTTTCAATTAAAATTGATGTAAATAAAATTACTACAATAGATAGAATTATTAGTATTTTTTTCTTACTCACACCAATTCTCCTTCATATACATAATAAATTTTTTTGCTTTTATATTTAATTCTTCAAGTGTCGAGGAGTTATTTATTATATAATCTGCATATATAATTTTCTCCTCTTGACTCATTTGAGAATTAATTCTACTTATAGCATCTTCCCTTGTACAATTATCTCTATCTACTATTCTTTTTATTTGCACATCTTCATCACAAGTTATTATTAACAATTTGTCTATTATTTTTGTATATCCACCTTCTATTAACAGAGCTGCATCTATAACTATAATTTTTTCATTATTTTTTTTTGCTTTATTTATTTTTTCTAATATTTTATTTTTAATTTTAGGATGAGTTAAGTTATTTAATTCTATAAGTTTATCTTCATTATTAAATACTATTCTCCCCAAAGCTTTTCTATCTAAACTTCCATCAGTATTTCTTATGCCTTCCCCAAAATTAACAAAAACCTCTTGTAAAAGATTTTTATCTGCAAATATTTGTCTAGATATTTTATCTGCATCAATTATTTCAATATCATTTTTCTTAAATATGTTAGATAAACTACTTTTACCACAACCTATATTACCTGTAACACCTAAAATCAACATATTTTCACCTACTTTGTTTCATACCATGAATATCCTACATTTAAGTCAACATCTAAATCAATATCCATTGCAACTGCATTTTCCATTTCTTCTCTTACTATAGTACTTACTATATCCACTTCTTCTTCTATAGCTTCAACAATAAGCTCATCGTGTACTTGTAGTATAAGTTTAGATTTCAAATTTTTCTCTTCTAATTTTTTATACACATTTACCATAGCTATTTTTATTATATCTGCAGCACTACCTTGGATTGGAGCATTCATAGCAAATCGTTTCCCACGATTTTTTTCCATGAAGTTGCTTGATTTTATTTCTGGTATGTATCTTCTTCTATTAAATATAGTAGTTACATATCCATTTTCTGTAGCTTTTTCTATAGTTTCATCCATGTATTCTTTTATTTTATTATATTTATTAAAATAATTCTCTATATATTCCTTAGCTTGCTTAACTGGTATCTTAAGATCATCTGCTAATCCAAAATCACTCTTACCATATACTATACCAAAGTTTACTGCTTTTGCCGCACTTCTTAATTCACTTGTAACATTTTCCATGTCAACATTAAAGACTTGAGATGCTGTTTTTGTATGGATATCTTCTTTATGTTTAAATGCATCTATCATATTTTCATCTTGACTCATTTGAGCTAATACTCTAAGTTCTACTTGTGAATAATCTGCATCTACTAATTCGCATCCATTATCTGCTATAAATACTTTTCTTATATTTCTTCCCATTTCAAGTTTTACAGGTATATTTTGAAGATTTGGCTCTGTAGAAGAAATCCTACCTGTCGTAGTTATAGTTTGATTAAATGAAGAATGTATTCTATTACTTATTGGATTTATTATTCCTAATAAACCTTCCACATAAGTAGAATTTAGTTTAACTATTTGTCTGTATTCTGTTATTTTATCTATTATCGGACTTTTATCTTTTAGTTTATCTAATACATCTGCATTAGTTGAATATCCTGTTTTAGTTTTTTTAACTACAGGTAGTTCTAATTTATCAAATAATATTACGCCTAATTGTTTTGGAGAGTTTATATTAAACTCTTCTCCTGCAATTATATATATTTCTTGTTCTAGTCTTTTTATTACTTTTTTAAATTCACTACCTAGTTCATACAGTTTTTCTTTATCTACTTTTATTCCCTCATATTCCATATCACCTAAAACTTCTACTAATGGCATCTCAACATGATAAAACAGACCATCCATATCCATTTCATTTAGGCTTTTTTCCATAATAGGAAATACATCATACACTGCATTTATAACTGTGCATATATGATTTTTCAATTCTTCAAATTCTAAGTCTTCATATCCTTTTATCTTTACACCTTTACCTAACAGTTCTTCTTTTGATTTTACTGTCTTAGTAAGATATTTCATAGCTATTGCACTACATTCATAAGACGTTGACGAAGTTGAGTCTATTAAATATTCAGCTATAGTTATATCAAAGTTCATATTTTCTAATATTATTTTATATGGTCTCAAAGCTATATAATCATCTTTTAGATTATATCCAATTTTTCTTATTTCGTTGTTAGAAAGTATAGTTTCTAATTTACTTATATCATCTTCTTCTATATAATATATATTTGTTCCATCTACACTTACGAACATATACATTATATTTTTATCTAATATATTTCCTTTTTTACTAACTGTTTTTAATATTATTTTTTTATTTTCATTAACAGTTTCAATAAATTCTTCTATATCTTCTAATTTATTTATATTTAACATCTCACCTATTTCTTTTTCTTGGTCAGAATCTATAAATCTAGGAATCAAACTTAAGAATCCTAATTTTCTAAAGCACTCTACAACACTTTGTTTGTCAAAGTCTCCATATTTCATACTTTCTAAATCTATATCGATTGGAACATCTCTTATTATTGTAGCTAATCTTTTACTCATTATAGCTAAGTCTTTATTTTCTTCTATTTTCTTTTTAGCGCTACCTTTTATATTTTCTAAGTTTTCAAGTATACCTTCTATACTAGAATATTCTTTTATAAGTTTTATACCTGTTTTTTCTCCTATACCTGGTACTCCTGGTATGTTATCTGATTTGTCTCCCATAAGCCCTTTTAAGTCTATAAATTGAGTTGGAGTCATTTCATATTTTTCCATAACAGAATCAAAATCATATTCTTCTACTTCTCCAACACCTTTTTTAGTTATTAAGGTAGTTGTTTTTTGAGATGCAAGCTGAATAGCATCTTTATCTCCAGTAACTATATATACCTTATATCCATTTTCTTCGCCTAATTTAGAAACAGTTCCTATTATATCATCCGCTTCATATCCATCGATTTCAAGTCTATTTATATTAAACTTGTCTAATAGTTCCTTTAGAGGCTCAAATTGTACTCTAAGCTCATCTGCCATTTTCTTTCTTCCTGCTTTATATTCTTCAAACTCTAAATGCCTAAATGTTTTAGCTTTTCTATCAAAAGCTACACTTATATGAGTAGGTTTATATGTATCTATAATTTTAAACAACATTGTAGTAAATCCATAAATAGCATTTGTCTTTAACCCTTCTTTGTTATTCATATCTGGTAGTGCAAAGAAAGCTCTATTTATTATTGAATTTCCATCTATTATAATTAATTTATTTTCCAAATTCATCTCTCCTATTATTTCTATAGTTTTACTTATAGTTATTATATACCAATACTCTATTATTTAATATTACCACAATATCAAAAGTATATTAATATTAAATATATTGCAAATGTTTATATATCTTGGTATAATATTCATATATTCAATATTTTGCCGGATTGGTGGAATGGCAGACACGACGGACTCAAAATCCGTTGGTAGCAATACCGTATCGGTTCGACCCCGATATCCGGCACCAATAATTATTCAAAAGAGTTCAAGCTAGATAGCTTGAACTCTTTTTATTTGTATTAAAATAATTAATTTTATTGATATAGTTTTAAATAAGGCTTATAATGTAAACTTATCAATAAAATAAATTATGATAAAAAGGAGTATTCATTATGAATAAAAATTTAGAAATGATGCAAAAACTTATAGATGCAAAGAAAGCTAAAAGTTCTAATTCAAAAAACAATATTAAATCAGTAAAAAATATTGGACAAAGTTCAAATGCAATTAATAGTATGAAAAAAACTGGCGCTGGAGAAAAATAATATTATTAAAAATAAATTTTTTACATATAAAAAGTTATAACTAATTAGTTATAACTTTTTTATGTTTGTATTAATCTTCATATAAATATTGCCCTACTAAATTCATAACGTCATCTTTATCAACTATTGTAATATTTTTAATATTATTTTTATCTTTTAACATAACTAATATCTTAGACATCTCATTCTTTTTATCCTTTAAGAAGAATGCTTTGACCTTTTGATGATTAGATTTATCATAAGCTTCTAAATTAGGTGTATTATCTCCAATGATACTATATAAATCATCCTCAGTCTTTCCAATATATTCACTAAATTTGATTTTTTCTATTTTGTCTAATGACAATCCTGGTTCTTCATTATACTTTTCTACAACTACATCTACATCGCGTCCTGTAGGTTTCGTTTCTATATTATTATTTGAAAATTCATACGTCTGAACATCTGTTACTTTATTTCCCTCTAGTTCTATATATAACGCACTACCATCTAATTCATTATCTGAAGTATATTTAGGATAAGTTAAAACCATATTAATATTGTCATCAATTTTATCTAATATATCCTCACTATCTTTATCTATATAATATGTAGTACTGTAAGGAGTACCCATATTTTTCAGAACATATTCATAGTCTTTACCCATTATTACTTTAACATCGTTTTGAACCTTTGTCATAGTCTTTTGTTGAGTTTCTTCATCTGCTATGGGTGATTCTCCTTTTATATTTGTTTTATTGCAGCCTACAACAAACATACTCAATATTAAAGTACTAGCTAACACTTTTTTTAAATTCATAAATTAGTCCTCCTTCCATTAGCTTCAATATTTATTTACTATTTAATTTAAAATCCATACTTTTTTAATTGTTATTATAGATTATATACTATTTTTTCAAATTTTATAGATATAATGCTACTTTGTAATATTTCTGTAACAGGATATTTTTTCTAATTTAATATTATACAAATCCAAATTTAGGAATTAAAGTTTAATTACTTTAGTATTATATCAGAATAATTTTAAATAGGCAAAGTTACATTAATATTTACTTAAATTTCTCATTTAAAGAAGTAATTAGCTTTAAATTATATATATGTTATAATATATTCATAATGATTAAAGGGAGAGATTAATAATGGATTTTAAACAATTGGAAGTTTTTGTTGCTGTTTCTAAACATCAAAGCTTCTCTAAAGCTGCGCGAGAATTATTTTTGACTCAACCTACTGTAAGTTCTCATATTCAAAACTTAGAGAGAGAATTGGATACTATATTAGTGAATAGAAATAATAAAAATATAACTTTAACTAAATCAGGAGAGATTCTTTATGATCATGCTATTTATATACTAAATAACTGTAAAAAAGCAGTATATGATATAAAAGAATATGCAGGTAAGATAGAAGGAATTATTGATATAGCTTGTAGCTCTATTCCTGAGACTTATATACTACCAGATTTTTTAATAAAGTTTTCTGGTACTTATCCAGATGTTAAATTTAGTATAAGCCATTACGATTCTCAACTTGCAATATCTGAAATTCTGAATGAAAGAATAAGCTTTGGCTTAGTAGGTTCAAAAATTAACAATCATCAAATAGAATACATCGATTTGATTGATGATGAATTAGTTCTTATAGCTCCTTCATCTTTAAATATAAAAAATGAAAATGGTTTTATAGATTTAGAAGAACTTTATAACCTTAATTTTATAATGAGAAAAGAAGGATCAGGAACTCGAAATTTAATATTAGATACACTTGAAAAGAATAATTTCACTGTAGATAAGTTAAATATATTAGCTCATGTAGAATCAAATGAATCTATAAAAGAAATGGTTAGACTTGGATTTGGAGTTTCTTTCATATCTTATACATCTTGTATTGATTATTTACATTCAAACAAAATAAAGTTTTATAAAATAAAAGATATTAATTTCAAAAGAAAGTTTTATTTTATATATTCTAAAAAGAAAATTTTCAATCCTTTAGAAGATAAATTTCTAAATAATATATGCAACTATTTCAATGTAGAAAAATAGACCCTATACTTAAAGTATAGGGCTTGTTTTTTATTAATTTAAATTAAAGAATGATTTATATCCTTTGTACATTTCATATATATCAACTTTTGAAACTATTTCATATGGTGCATGCATGTTTAATACTCCTACACCACAATCTATAACTTCAGCTCCATAGTTAGCTAAAATATAGGCGATAGTACCTCCACCTCCTTGGTCTACTTTTCCAAGTTCAGCTGTTTGCCATACTACTCCTGCATTATTGAATGTTCTTCTTATTTCTGCCATAAATTCAGCATTAGCATCGTTACATCCACCTTTACCTCTAGATCCTGTGTACTTACCTAAAACTACTCCATGCCCCATATATGCAGAATTTCTTTTTTCATAAGCTTCTGGGAAG
This sequence comes from Romboutsia sedimentorum, assembly GCF_030131845.1. Lineage (GTDB taxonomy): Bacteria > Bacillota > Clostridia > Peptostreptococcales > Peptostreptococcaceae > Romboutsia_D > Romboutsia_D sedimentorum. The sequence continues at coordinate 966,349 of NZ_JASKYM010000001.1, forward strand.
TTAGGGTCATATCCTGCAGATACATCAGCAGATAAAACTTTAGTATTAGCCATTGCTCTTCTAACTTTTAGTTCACAATAGTTTCCTTCTAGTGCTATTAATTCTGCTACAGTATTTTCAAAGAATTTAGAATGCATTCCTGTATTTCCTTGAGAACCTACTTCTTCCTTATCAACACATAATGCAACTGCACAGTATTCTGGGTCTTTAGTTTCAATGATAGCTTTTACTGCTCCATAGCAACATACTCTGTCATCATGACCATAAGCTAGAACCATTGATCTATCAAATCCTAAATCACGAGCACGTCCAGCTGGAATAATCTCTATTTCAGCACTTAAGAAATCTTCTTCTACCATACCGTATTTATCATTTAATATTTTTAATATATTTTGTTCAATAGCTTCTTTGTCTTCACCTTCTAGCGGCATATGACCTATTAGTATATTTAATCCTTCTCCAGTTATACCATCTGCAAGTTTCTTTTGCATTTGATCTCCTGAAAGATGAACTAATAAATCAGTTATACAAAATACTGGATCAGTTTCATCTTCTCCAATGCAAATATCTACTTTTTTACCATCGGTTAGTATAACTACTCCATGTATAGCAAGTGGTGTTGCTGTCCATTGATATTTTTTTATACCACCATAATAATGAGTTTTGAAAAATCCTAAATTAGCTTCTTGGTATAAAGGATTAGGCTTTAAATCAATTCTTGGTGCATCTAAATGTCCACCTACAACCTTCATTCCTTTTTCTAATGAATTTTTCCCCATTATAAATAAAGCTACTGCCTTATCTTTATTTACTGCATAAATTTTATCTCCAGCACCTACACTACCCTTTTCCATTACTTCTTCTATTGATATGTATCCATTTTCCTTAGCTATTTTTACTACTTCTCTACATGAAGTTCTTTCAGTTTTACCACTATCTAAAAAGTTCATGTATCCTTTAGAATAAGATGTAATGTCATCTAACTTATTGTTTTCTCTTTCTACTTCCCATGCATTTTTAAATTCATGCTTTAATTCCATAATAAGCCTCCTAAGTTTATATTATATTTAAATATTAAGTTATTTAAATTTAATTAACTTAATATATTCTTAATTACTTATTGTCTTTATTATTGTCTTCATTGTTGTTTTCTTTATTATTTTTCATATATTCGTCATATTCCTCTGGCGAAACTACTTTTACATTATCTAATCTCGATCTAAAGTGTGCTCTAAAGTTATCTAAATACTCTTTTCTTAATCCTTCTCTTTCTTTTATTTCTGCATCACTTAATCCCTCAGCTTTATTTTTTTTAGCTAATTCATTTATTCTATCTAATTTCTTTTGATCAAACATTTTAATTGTCCTACTTAAAATATATACGCCTATTTTAAGTATTCTCCTTTCTTATTGTTTATAGTTTAATAAAAAAATCTTCTTTTAAATCTTTAAGTTTATTTTTATATTCTCTTAAAAATTCTTCTAAGTTATCACTTATTATAGATATTCCCTTTTCTATATCTTGTATGCTCGACTTTGCTATATTTATTCTGAAAAATCTATCATCAACTATATTATCAAAAAAATATGTTCCTGGGAGTACTGATACTCCTTTTTCTAATAAAAATCTAGTAAAGTCATAAGATGAATATCCTCGGGGTAGTTCTAAAAAGAAGTTTATCCCCCCATTACTTTGTCTTACTTTTAGTTTATCACTTAACTTTGCATTAATTAAGTTTTTTGTAAATTTATATTTTTGAGTATAAATTTTTTCTACACTTTCTAAGTAATTATTCCAGTTAAAGTACTCCATATAATAATACATTGATCTTTGAATAAGCCCTGGTGTTGATATATCTGATGAATGTTTTGCCAATAATACCTTTTTTAATAATTCACTAGGTATGTCTACAATTCCTATTCTAAGGCCTGGCATTAAAATTTTAGAAAAACTTTTTATATATATTACTCTATTTTTATCATCATAGCTTTTTAGAGGTTTATTGTCATGTGAATCAAACTTAAAATCACTTATAAAATCATCTTCTACTATATAAAAATCATACTTCTCCGCTAGTTCTATTAATTTTTTCTTTTTATATGTAGAATAAGATATTCCTGTAGGATTTTGAAAATTAGGCATTGTATATATTAATCTAGGTTTTATTTTTTCAAGTTTTAACTTTAATATGCCTATATCAATACCATCATCAAGCATAGGAATCGATACTATTTTTGCACCTCTACTTTTAAATACTTCTATTGCACCGCTATACGTTGGCTCTTCTACAAATACAACATCACAATAATTTATAAGCCCTTTACAAACAATATCAATTCCTTGTTGTGCCCCAGATATCACCTGAATGTTTTCTTTAGTAGTCTTTATACCTTTATCTTGAAGATGATAAACTATTTTTTGCCTTAAGTCCTCTGACCCAAGTCCTTCATCATATTCAAATATAGAGCTTCCATCTTTTGATAATGCCATATTTACTGCACTTTTAAAATCTTCTATTGGAAATATTTCAGTTGAAGGATTTCCACTCTCAAAATTTATAACTCCATCTTTTTTAACTATAATTTCATCTTTACTAGTTTTAATCATAGACACGAAGGTTCCACTTCCTACAGTTTTATATACGTATCCTTCATTTTCTAATAACTCATATACTTTCACAATTGTAGTGTTATTTACTCCTATATGCTGAGCTAACTTTCTTATTGGAGGCAGTTTTTCATTTTCTTTTATTTGTTTTTCAACTATAATCTTTTTTATATGATTATAGATTTGCAGATATTTAACAGTTTCTTTATTCAACGTTATATTATATTTTTCCATTTTATCACCACTTGTACTTTTCATTAATTCCTTGATGGTTATATTTATATTTGCTAATATGTAGTATGTATATATAATACCAAAATTTTAATAAAAAGGGGAACTATTTATGTTTTATGACTATCACATGCACTCTAATTTTTCCAATGACAGTAAAACTGACATGGAGGATATGATAAAAAGATCCATAGATTTAGGACTTAGAGAAATTTGTTTTACAGATCATGTAGATTATGACCTAGATACCGATTTTGATTGGGGTATTGATTACGATAAGTATTTTGAAAAACTTGACTTCTTGCAAAATAAATACAAAGATAAAATTTCAATAAAAAAAGGAATTGAGTTAGGGCTTCAAAAACAAATAACCGATAAATGTAGTGAAGATGCACATAAATATCCATTTGATTTTATAATATGTTCTATTCACGCTATAAACAAATCGGATTTGTACTTAGGTGAGTTTTTCAAAGGTAAAACTCAACACGAAGCTTATGAAGCTTATTTTAATGAACTTTATACAGTTGTAAAAAAATATAAAGATTATTCTATTTTAGGTCACCTAGATTTAATCAAACGCTATGGTAACTACGATAATCTACTTAAAGATAGCTTATTTTCAGATATAATTGAAGAAATATTAAAACAAGCTATCTATGATGGTAAGGGTATTGAACTAAATACATCTTGCTATCGATATAATCTTCCTGATTTAACACCATCTAGACAAATTCTTAATATGTATAAAGATTTAGGTGGAGAAATAATAACTACAGGATCAGATTCTCACAATCCATCTCAGGTCGCATATCAATTTGACTATATTTATTCTTACTTAAAAAATAGTGGGTTTAAGTATGTATGTAAATTTAACAAAATGAAACCAGAATTTATAAAGATATAATTATTTTTTCACCCCCTTATGAATATATTTAAACATAAGGGGGTGATTTATTGAAAATTCCCAACCTTGTATTTTCTACTATAATTTTATTTTTGTCTAATTTAATAGTAAGAGTACTTGGATTTATATATAAAATATTTTTATCTAAAGTTATAGGAGAAGCAGGTCTTGGGGTATATCACATTCTTTTTAATTTTTTAATGATTTGCTTGGCTTTAACTACAACTGGTATTCCTACTACACTTAGTTGCCTTGTAGCAAACAAAAAGGCTTTAAATGACAAGCATAGTAGCAATGTATTTTTTATTTCTACTTTATATGTAGCTTTTTTTATTTCTTTAGTTATATCACTATTTATTGGTTTTAATTCTAGTTATTTATCAATCAAACTGTTAAAGCATAATAATTTGACTCTTTTTATACTGGCAATATGTCCTGCTATAGTTGTAATAACCATATCTAATGTCTTAAGAGGTTATTACTATGGACTTAAGGATGTAGTAGTACCTGCTATAGGTCAACTTTTAGAACAGTTAAGTAGAATTATATTTGTATTTTTAATTATTATGTATGTAAATAATAAATCTATGAACTGCTATATTGCTCTTTTGGGTATCTCAATTGGTGAAGCCGTAAATATATTATTTATAAGCGCTTGTTTATATAGAAATTCTAATTTACATAATAACTATACAATAAAAATAAAAGACTTTTATAGTGCATCTATAGAGACAATAAAAATGTCTATACCTATAACCTGTAATCGCATGTCTAATATATTGCTTCATTCAATTAGTTCTATGATAGTTCCATCTCGGCTAGTCTTATGTGGGCTTAGTTATAGCCAAGCTTTGGGTATGTATGGAGTTATAAGTGGTATGGTTATGCCTTTTATTTTTCTACCTTTTACTTTAGGTTCAGCTTTAGTTGTTAATTTAATACCTAGTATTTCTCAAGAGATGTCCTTAGGTAGATATAAAATAGTCATAAAAAAGGTTAACTATGCTTTACTGCTTACTTTTTTTGTTGGAGCTATATCTTCTTTATTTTTTTATATTTTGGGAGATAAATTGTGCTTAATTATATTTGATAATGCTCTAGCTGGAACTTATTTAAAGGCAATGTTTTTAGTTCCTTTATTTATGTCTTTAAATCAAACATTATCAGGAATACTACATTCAATAAGAAAAGAAGTAACATCTAGTATAATTACAATTACTACTATGCTTATTCAGTTAATATTAATATATTTCTTAATCCCAATTCCAAGCATAAATATCTATGCTTATATCTATACTGTTACAATAGTTTCATTTTTTACATGTTTACTACATATCATAGTTCTTGTTAAAGCTTTGAAAGCTTTTAAACATTAGGAGGATAAAATTATGAATAATAAAAATATAAAACCTTTTTATATATACACAGATAAGCGTTGTCTATATATAAAAAATATAAATGAACAGACAGAGAAGCTAGCAAATAATATATTTTCATACTCTGCAAATATTGATGATAATGAAAATATACATATATGTGGCTTAGATAGTCATGGCAAATTGACTCATTTCTTTAATACTGATGGTCATTGGCGAAAAAAAGTTATCATAAAAGTCTTTAATAGTATAAAAAATATTAAAGATATGAGGTTATATATTATCAATGATTTTTTAAATGTATTTATTGTTGAAAAGTATCCTATATCTGATAATTTATATAAAGTTTCTCATTTTAATTTTAATCCATCTAATTATAAAATTTCTAGATATACAATAAATAATATTTATAAAGGAAATGAATATATTTATAAATTAAATATTGATGAAATGTCAAATATCATATTTGAATATAACATTTCAAATACTATATCTAGAAATACTACTGAAAACAAAATTGTATTTGATAGTATTTCTAGATTATGGTCAAATCCAAATACTTTAAATAATGAATCTAGTTTTGATATAAAAAGTGATATATTTAAGTATTGCTCTAGCATAAAGTATAAACTCTAAACTATTTAATATAATTTAAAATAACACTAAAAAGGCTATCAAAATATTGATAGCCTTTTAGCTTACTTAATTATCTGCTGCATCCACAGCCTCCATTATGATTATTATCTGCATCATTTTTAGGTCCACATGTTTTAAAATCACATACTTTATTAAAAGTATCTACTAATCTTGGTTTAACTGGATCAGATGATCCTAAAACTACTATTTGCTCGTTTATTAAAGTACTAACTACACATTGTAAGCATAATACTAAATCTATATCGTTTGGTATGCATAAATCATAATAGCTCTCACATGGATCATCATCTACGCATTTTAAAATTGCCTTACCTATGCAGTCTACTGTTAAATCAGTTTGGAAATCTTGTCTTAATGTAGCACTTCTTCCATCTGCTGGTAAACATATAGGTGCTGATAATGTATTGAATATAAATTCAACATCTTCACATCTTCTTGTTTGACCACCTAAGCCTCTAACTGCTGGATATGCAAATACTGTAATTTCTGTACATCCACATTTACCTCTTAATTCTAATACTAAATCTTCTACTGTTACAGTTAAACCTCTTTGTTTGTACACTACATTTTTTCCTTTTCCTTGATTACAACATTTAATATTTTTTTCTCCACATACTGCATATTCAAAATTAGTTTCACATGGTCTACCAACTTCTGGGTCTAATGGTTGTAAATCATAATCTTCTAGTGTAGTACATCCTGGGTCTATTACTACGCCACTATAGTTCATGCATATTTTTTCTATAGTAACATTCACTTGACCTGATCTAGGGATACGTCCTCTTACTTCAACTACATCATACTCAAAGCTTAATGCTTCTCCATTTGGAGCTATTGCATCTGTAAATGTTTGGAACATCATAGTATCAAATACTCTGTTTGCTTCGATTGCAAATGGTACACTATTTGCTGTTGAGAATTTTGGTGCTACTAGAGGATTCCCACATTCTGGTCCACATTTTTTATTATCTACACAATCTTTTTCTTCAGCTTCACATGGCTCACATTTTGGTTTTGTATTGCATCCACAGTTATTATGATGATTTGTATTGCATCCACAATCACAGTCGCAATCACAATCATTATGGTTTGTATTACATCCATTATTATGATTTGTATTGCATCCATTGTTATTGTTATTGCTACATTGTGATTTTTGTTTAGATCCGCAACCCCTGTTTAACTCATCATATTCTTCTTCTTCATGTTTTTCTTGTTCAATTACATTATTATCCATTTGTTTATTTTGATGATTTGCTATTCTTTTTTTATTTTTTTTAAGATCTTGCATATCTCATTGTCCTCCCCTTAAATGAATTCTTATATGTGTCTTGGCTTTTTCTAGCCTAATTAATACTATGCACTTAAATTAAGATTTGTTACTTACTTGTACTTTGCTTTAATGCAAAATAGAATATATTTTTTTAAAATTAATATATATTTACTACAAACAATTTTATAAGGAGGATATATATGAGTTTTATTAATAACTGTTCTACAATTATTAGACGTTCAACTAAAGATATGTTTAATTTTTATTTAGATGAAAAGCTTTGTTATGACTATTTTAATCAAGAAGGTAGTTTGATTTTTTCTACTTCAATAATTGATTCACCTCTTGATTTTACTACTTCTTATTTTTCCTTAGACGAGAATGATTCTTTGTATGGAGTATATACGGATAATGTATTAAAACTACTTGAAATTCCTAAAGGAAGTAGTGATTTTATTCAAAGAAATATTCTTACTTATAATTATGAAAATTTTAATATTGTATTTCCTTATATCAAAAAAATTAATGATGATCTTCATATTTTTTATTATGTATATAACAATACTGCAACTAATGAGTGTGCTTTGTTCCATCATTATCGTCATGACGGTGTATGGTTAGAAAATAAAATAGACTTTATTAATCATGTCGTTTTAGATAACTTCACTGTGTTGTGGGTTCAACATTCTCCTATTGTTTTTTATTTTAATTTAGTTAATGGATGTGAAGAAATATTCTCATCTATGTTTAATTTAAATACTTTAACTTGGTCTAGACCTATCCAAATAACTAATTCAAATAAAAGTAAAATTTATTTATCCGTACTAAAAGATAGTATGAATTTTTATCACTTAACCTTCTGCGAAAATATAGATAATGGATACGCCGTAAAATATATAAATGGATATTTAATGGATGATAAACTAGATTTAGGTGTTTCTACTTATATAACTGGACCATCTACTTGCATGTATCCTAGTTTAATAAAAAATGATTCTTCCTTATATTTGATGTGGATTAATTATAATAGGTTAAATACTTCAATATCTACTGACTTTGGTAAAACATGGAGTGAACATATTGTAGATGAATTTAGTATAGAAGAAGACTTTACTAGAGCAAAGTTTGTATCTAACTACAAAGATGATTTGCCTTATAACTCTACGTCTTTATTTACAACATGTAATGATGTTGGAATATTAGGTTTTAATTAAAAAAAGTGTTGCTAAATTTAGCAACACTTTTCTTATAAAAAATCCCAAAACACCGGTGGCTCACGTAAATTCAGACCCGAGATACTCCCAGGTGGGTGACCTGCTAATAATTTTTAACTTCCTATAAAAATGTATAGGCATGTTATCGATTATTAAACTCAGTCTCCCGAACAACATTTGTCGGTTGAATTTAAATAAGCCTTGTCGTATGTTTCAGGATTTCATATTCTTATTATATAATAAAACTAAATATTTTTAAAGTACTTTTATATAGGAATTATCATATTTATTTCAACATTAATCATCATCTTCATTTATGTAGTCTCTATTTTCGTCATTTTCATACTCTTCTTCGTATTCATCTTCATATTCATCATCGTCATACTCATCTTCATATTCTTCTTCGTATTCATCATCGTCTTCATATTCTTCTTCACTATCATTGTCATCTACCCTTAATAGACTACCTAATAACTTTAAGTTACTCATACTTCCTAAATTATTTATATTTGCTAATGAGCTTAAACTAAAACCACCTTCTCCAAAATCATCCGGTAAAAATAACTCTGCAAATAAATCTATTTTCTTTTTCATACCTATTGCTTTTTCAATTGATCCCTTTCTCTTTTCAGGGAACACTTCTAATATTTCTTTTATCATCATATTTTTTTTATCATCTTCGTCCATACTTCTAAAAAAGTTTGTTTCTTCTTCTTGCATATCCTCTATACTACTAAGCTTTTTAATTCCTTTAACTAAATCTAATACACTTTCAACTTTTACTAATATCTTCTTTTCATCCATAGACATATATTTTTTAGTTCTTGTTATTATCTCCATTCCACGTTCTAAATCTTCGTCACTAAGATCCATTAGCTTTATACCTTTATTTATATCATCCATATTAAACCCAAACATATTTTCACTTCGCTTTGCATCTTTTTTATTTTTAATTTTTTTAGACGTTTTTATTTTTGTAAAATCACCTTTTTTTGTTTTTTGTTTCTTAGTTGATGAATTTCCAGTTTTATCAGTTCTTACCTTCTTTGATTTATTTTTATTATCAAATAACGATAGGTCTCCTAATGATATATTTCCGTTACTCAATGCAATCATTCCAAGTATTAACAGTATATTGTTCAATTATCGTCACCCCTTAAAATATACTTCTCCCTCATATATAAAGTATGTTTTCTTTATTATTAGTGTTACTTTTTTTTAATTCTTTTGCATATACATTATCTATAAGAAATTTTATCTATTTAAATGTATCTTTCACAATTTATAAATTATTTCTATATATAAATACTATGAGGTAAATTCAATATATATTATAGAAAGGAGTATTTTTATGAAAAAATTAAACACAGAGGCATTAGAAAAAATGGCTAAGGAGAAAAATATAGACAAAGATAAGATAGAAAAAATTGCTAACGATTATAAAGGTAAGTCAGAAAATGAGCTTATGGATGAATTGGTTAACATAGGTAAAAATCTACAAGGAAAAGATGAGGTTATTTCTAAATTCAAAACTTTTTTAGATGATGATCAGCGTAAAAAATTAGATGTTATAATGAATAAAATATCTGATGCCGAAATCCAAACTAAATTAGATAGTAAAAAAAGCAAACAAAAAAAATCTTCTAAATCACCTAATCAAGCAAATGAATCAAATACAACTGAAAAACATAGCAAAACAACTAAATCGTCTAAAGGTAAGTCTTCTTCAAATGAAAATACAAAGTCTTCTACGCCTAACAAAAAAACTAAAAAAGTTACAAAAAAAATTAAAAGATTAAAACAAGATGAATAATTATTGCTTTTAATCTTTTATTTAAAAATATAGCTAGAGTTTATGCAAACTCTAGCTATATTTTCTATAATTTATATTATTTTAGCTTTCTAATTTCAAATGAATATCTTCAATCAACTTATCTTTTATAATCTTTGCATCTGATAATATTTGTTTACAACTACCGCTATACGTATCATGCAATTCCCTGTTATCAATCCCCATTAAATTTACTTTTACATTGAGTATGGCACCCTCTAGCCCTGTATATAGCATAAGTGTACCTACACCGATATCAGTTATTGCATTTTGATTTCCATGCTTAACTAAATATTGTAATAGTTCTAATGCTTTAAGAGATAACTTAGCTGTTTTAAAAGGAACATCTATTGAAAATAAAGTAGCATCTTGAATAGCATTTTTTCTAAGTTTTATTTCTTGTTCAGTTTCTTTTGGCATCCTCATAGCTTTCATAACTTCATTAAAAGATTCCGTATCTTTATCAATAAGTTCTACTAATTCTTGTCTTATATCTCCAAGTTTGTTGAACCTATCCACAAATTCTGCCCTTATATCTTCATCTAGTCCCTCATATTTTTTCTTTCCAAAACTTAAATGTGCCATCATCCTGGCTAACCCTATACCTATATCACTAGCTAATGCTGCTACCGAGCCCCCACCTGGCGCTGGCGAATTAGAGTCTACTTCTTCACAAAATTCAATTATACTCATATCTATTAATTTCATAATAGTTCTCCTCTCCATTTTATTTATATATTGTTATATATTACCTGTTTGTTTTCTACTACTAGTACCCCTTCTTTGTATACCTTATCAACATGGTTTACACCGAAGTGATACATAAGATACTCTACATTAGGCGCATCAAACACTACTAAATCAGCTTTTTTCCCTATCTCTATAGATCCTATTTCATTTTGTCTATCGATTGCATAGGCTGCATTTATAGTAACTGCATTTATTACTTCATTTGGCGTCATCTTAAGTCCTAAACAACCTAATTGCATTACGAATTGTAAATTTTCACTTGGGCAACTTCCTGGATTATAATCACTAGATAAAGATAGTGCTACACCTAAATCTATCATTTTCCTTGCATTAGCATATGACTTATTTAAATTAAACGATGTTGCTGGAAGTATATTTGCTACTACGTTGTTTTTTGCCATCATTTTTAATCCTTCTTCACTTGCTGCCATTAAGTGGTCTGATGATGTGCACTTTAGTTTAGCCGATAACTGTGCTCCTCCTAACGATACTATCTCATCTGCATGAATCTTTAACTTATATCCCATTTCTTTTGCTTTAGATAATATGTATTCGCCTTCTTCTATGCTAAATACACCTTCTTCACAAAATACATCACAAAATTCTGCTAATCCTAATTCTTTAACTTTAGGCATCATTTGTTCAACTATTATATCTATATATTCTTTATGATTTTCTTTATATTTAATAGGAATTGCATGAGCTCCTAAAAATGTATGAACTAAATCTATTGGATGGTCTTTGTCCAATTTCTTTGCTACATTTAGTTGTTTTATTTCTGTGTCAAGTTCTAATCCATATCCACTTTTAGCTTCTGCACTTGTAACTCCAAATTCTAGCATTCTATCTAAGCTTTTTTTAGCTTTATCATATAAATCTTCACTACTTGCTTCTTTTGTAGAATTAACAGTGCTTAATATTCCCCCACCTTGATTTAATATTTCTATGTATGGAACTCCAGATAATTTTTTAGAAAATTCATTTTCTCTAGACCCACCATGTACTAAATGTGTATGAGAATCTATTAATCCTGGTGTTACTAAAAGACCCTTTGCATCTTCTATTTTTGTGTAACTATTTGTTATTTTTTTATAATCATTTTTAATTCCTATTTCTATGATTTTGCCATCTCTTATAGCTATATATGCATCTTCAATTATGTCGACTTCATTCATTTCTTGACCTACTTTAGGTCTTCCTAGTCCTTTACATGTAACAAGCTTCCCTATATTCTTTATAACTAAGTCTACTCTCATATTATCTACTCCATTAAACTAGTTTCTAGTACTTTGTCTAAGCTAAAATTCTCTAATCCTAAATAGTATCCTGCTACGTCTATCAATGCCTCCATTGGACATAACCCCACAACTTCACTTCCTGTAACATTTACTCCATATCGTTTAGCTTCCATTTTTACAGTTTCAAACGCTCTATACATACTTGTTTTAGTATAATCTGTTAAGTTCATAGTTACTTGAGTTATTTTTCTCTCAGGTATTTCTACTGGACCGGCTTTTATATATCTATATCCACCACTTGAAAATCTTATAGTTTTTGCAATCTTACTTGCTACATCTAAATTTTCTGTATCAAGATTTATATTATAAGCTATAAGAGGGCTTCTAGCTCCTATTGCTATAGCCCCTGCATTTGGATGTTTTTTAGCTTTTCCAAAATCAGGTGCCCAATTTTCATCTTCAAACTTTTTATCCAATCCTTCATACTCACCTTTTCTAACTGTAGCTAAATTTTTTCGCTCAGGTCTAGTCGCAGCTTCTTCATATAAAAATACTGGTATTTCATATTTTTGTGATACTTCTTCTCCTAACTCTTTTGCTAAATTTATAGCATCTTGCATAGTCATATCTTTTATAGGTATGAATGGGCATACATCAGTAGCTCCAAATCTAGAATGTTGTCCCTTATGAGTATTCAAATCTATAACATCTTTTGCGATTCCTATTGCTTCTAGTACTGCATCTTTTACTTTTTGTGGGTCTCCTATTACTGTAACTACAACTCTATTATAATTTTCATCAGCCTCATAGTTTAACAATTTCACTCCTTGTTTACCTCTTAATGGAGTAACTATTTTTTCTATTTTTTCTAAATCTCTACCTTCACTAAAGTTTGGTACACATTGAACTATTGCCATCCTTACGTCCTCCTAAAATATATTGTTGTTCAAATTACATATTTCCGTTTTCTATTACTTCATTTATTAAATCTTCATCTACTATATATGGAAGTGTTATATGATCTTTACCTTCACAGCATTTGTTGTATTCCATTACTGTAGTTATAGAGTTTTCATTTCTAGCCCATGCACGTCTAGCAACTCCATTCATAACATCCCATGGCATAGAAGTTCTTAATATATCATCAACTCTTTGAGATCCATCAAGTACCATACCAAATCCACCATTTATAGATTTACCTATACCAACACCTCCACCATTGTGAAGTGCAACTAAACTCATTCCTCTTGCACAGTTACCTGCGAAACAATGAGTAGCCATATCAGCCATTATGTTACTTCCATCTTTTATATTAGAAGTTTCTCTGAATGGAGAATCTGTTCCAGATACATCATGGTGGTCTCTACCTAACATTACAGGTCCTATTTCACCTTTCCTTACCATGTCATTAAACTTAAGTGCTATGTTTGTTCTTCCCATAGCATCTTGATAAAGAATTCTAGCCTGAGTTCCAACTACTAGTGCATTTTTCTTTGCATCTCTTATCCACGCCCAGTTATCTCGATCTTGATATCTTCTATTTGGATCTATTATATCCATAGCAGCTTTATCTGTTTTTTCTAAATCTTCTTCTTTACCAGATAAACATACCCATCTAAATGGTCCATAACCATAGTCAAATAATTGTGGTCCTAATATATCTTCAACGTAAGATGGGAATATAAATCCATCCTTTTCATCTACTCCATTTTTAGATATTTCTTTACATCCCGCATCATACATAGCTTTCATGAAACTATTACCGTAGTCAAAGAAGTAAACTCCTCTGCTATGAAGTTCTTTTATTACTTCAAAGTGTCTGATTAAAGTTTGGTCTACTAATTGCATAAACTTCTCTTTATCTTCACCTAGTAATCTAGTTCTTTCTTCAAATGTTATTCCTTGTGGGCAATATCCTCCATCATAAGCTGCATGACAAGATGTTTGGTCTGAAAGTAAATCTATATGTATATTATTCTCTACTGCATATTCTAATAAATCTACTATGTTACCATGATATGCAATTGCACAAGGCTCTTTATCATCCATATACTTCTTAGCTATTTCAAAAGCTTCTTTACAACTTCTTGCAACCTTACTTACCCATCCTTGAGTATGTCTAGTTTCTATTCTTGAATAATCAACTTCTGCAATTATCCCTACTCCACCTGCTATTTCAACTGCTTTACCCTGAGCACCACTCATTCCACCTAATCCCGAAGTTACAAATAACTTTCCTGCTAAGTCTGAATGTTGGTCTACCCCAAGCACTAATCTTCCTGCATTTAAAAGTGTAGAATAAGTTCCATGAACTATTCCTTGAGGACCTATGTACATCCAACCACCTGCTGTCATTTGTCCGTAGTTAGTTACACCTATAGCTGCTGCTCTCTTATAATCTTCTTGATTATCAAACATACCTACCATTAAACCATTAGTAACTATTACTCTTGGAGCATCTGGCTTAGATTTAAATAATCCTAATGGATGCCCTGATTGAAGTACTAGCGTTTGATCATGTGTTAATACTTTTAAGTACTCCATTGTTAGAACATATTGCATCCAGTTTTGAAATACCTGTCCTGTTTCTCCATAAGTAACAAGTTCATAAGGATACAAAGCTATGTCAAAATCAAGATTGTTGTCTATCATCTCTTGGAAAGCTTTGCCTTCCATACATCTTCCTTCATACTCAGTTATTGGTTTTCCTTTTATCATTGTATCTGGTCTAAATCTGTAACCATATATTCTACCTGTAGTTTTAAGTTCTTCTAAAAATTCAGGTGCTAATTGTTCATGATATTCTTCTGGTATATATCTTAATGCATTTTTTAATGCTAATTTTATATCTGATGCAGATAATTTTGATTCTCTTTTTGGAGCTCTTCTTATACCTTCTTTAAATGCAGGTATTTGATATGGTATTTCTGTTATTTTTATAGTCATAGACTCTGATATATCTTTATTTAAAAAATTTAATTCTTTAACCATACTGTTCATAACTATTCCCTCCATAATTTTGATTAAATTTTATATTAAGCTTCTGCTAATACCGCTTCTTCGTTAGTTAATAATTCTTTTCCCATAGCTTTTTCTACAGCTTCAACTAATAAGTTTTGCTTTACTACATCTTCAACTATATTTATTTCTTTATACATAACTCTATCTACATCTATGAAAGACGTATGCTCTCTAACAACATTGTAAGCTGCTTCAGTTCCTCTACCTAATTGTTTCTTACCTCTTAAGTCTATAGCTTGAGCTGCTCCTAATATTTCCATAGATATTACTTTTCTTACGTTTTCTAATATCTCTCTTGATTTTCTAGCTGCAATTGTACCCATAGAAACATGATCTTCCTGATTTGCTGATGATGGTATTGAGTCTACACTTGCTGGATGTGCTAAAATTTTATTTTCTGATACTAATGATGCTGCACTATATTGAACTATCATAAATCCTGAGTTTACACCACCATTTTGTGCTAAGAATGCTGGTAATCCATGATTTATTGCTGGGTTAACTAATTTTTCTAATCTTCTTTCTGATACATTTGCAAGCTCTGATAGTGCTATTCCTAAGAAATCAAAGCTTAATGCCATTGGTTGTCCGTGGAAGTTCCCTCCTGAAATTATGTCTTTTTGGTCTGGGAATATGATTGGGTTGTCTGTAACTGAGTTAATTTCTATATTTATTTTACTTATTACATATTCTATAGCGTCTTTACTAGCCCCATGTATCTGTGGTGTACATCTTAATGAATATGCATCTTGTACTCTTATTTCACCTTGTTTACTTGTCATTTCACTTCCATCTACTAAGTCTAAGATGTTTTTAGCAGTATTCATTTGACCTTTGTGAGCTCTAACTGCATGTACTCTCTCATCCATAGCACAAGTTATGCCATTTAAAGCTTCCATAGTAAGACCACATGCTATATCAGCTGTTTTTAATAAGCTTTGAGCATCGTAAGCTGTTAAAAGACCTACAGCTGTCATTACTTGAGTTCCGTTTATTAATGCTAATCCTTCTTTTTCTGATAGATATTCTAATACTTCTATTCCTGCTTTTTCCATAGCATCTTTAGAGTCCATTTTTTCACCTTGGTATATAGCTTCACCTTCACCTAACATAGTTAATACCATATGTGACAATGGAGCTAAGTCTCCTGATGCTCCTAATGAGCCTTTTTCTGGTATTATAGGATGTACTCCTTTGTTTATCATTTCTATAATAGTATTTAATGTTTCCATTCTTATCCCTGAATGTCCTTTAGATAAGTTGTTTACTCTTAATACCATTATTGCTCTTACTACATCTTCACTTAATGGGTTCCCTACTCCACAAGAGTGACTGATTATTAGATTTCTTTGTAGTTGTCTACATTCTTCTTTAGATATAGATACATCTGAAAATCTACCAAATCCAGTAGTTATACCATAAGATACTTTTTCATCATCTACTACTTCATCTACTATACTTCTGGCTCTTTTTACTTTTTCTATAGCAGTTTCACCTAAAACTACCTCATAATTATTTCTACTTATATTAACTACATCTTCGATAGTTAAGTCTTGACTATTGATTAATACTTTTTTCATATTCTGAACTCCTTTTTAGTTAGTTTTTTATGTTATGAGTAAACTATAGTTGTCCATATTTATTTACTTTTCTACAAATAAATTGTAATTCCTCCTTGAAAAACGTTTTTTTGTTAAAAAATTGTTTTTTTATCTGTGTAAAAAAAATTGTTTATTTGTTGGAAATATTATCGTACAATTATAACAAATCATAAATTTCAAACAATTTTAACTAAAAAAAATAAAAGGGGGATTTAAAATGGCAATATTCAATCCAGTTGTAATTTCTATTGTTGTAATGATAGTACTATGTTTACTTAAGTTTAACGTATTACTATCGATACTTGTATCAGCAATAGTTGCAGGGCTTTGCTCTAGTATGTCAATAGCTGATACTATGTCTGTCTTAGTAGGAGGCATGGGGGGCAACGCAGAAACTGCCTTGAGTTATATCTTACTTGGTACTTTAGCAATAGCAGTTAGTAAAACAGGTCTTGCTTCAATACTTGCAAGAAAAATCGCTAAACTAGTTAAAGGGAAAAAGCTTGCTCTAATCTTATTAATAGCATTCATCTCATGTTTTTCACAAAATCTTATCCCAGTACATATAGCTTTCATTCCAATATTAATACCATCTTTGTTAGGACTTATGAATAAATTAAAAATAAATAGGAGAGCTGTTGCTTGTGCTTTAACCTTCGGATTAAAGACTCCTTATATTGCTATTCCTGTTGGATTTGGTCTTATATTCCAAAATTTAATTAGAGATCAAATGATAGCCAATGGAATAGATACAACCACTAAAATGGTTACAGGCGTAATGTGGATTCCAGCTGTAGGTATGTTTTTAGGATTATTAGTTGCAGTATTTATAAGTTACAGAGGTCCAAGAGAATACAAGGATTTAGCTATAGAAGGTTTAGACTCATCTGAAAATGATATTTCAAATGGATCTACTTCTGTCACTGTTGATGAAAAAATGACTACAAAACATTGGTGTGCACTTGTTGGTGCTGCATCTGCATTTGTAGTTCAAATACTTACAGGTTCTCTACCACTTGGTGGTCTATGTGCTATTATAGTAATGCTTGTAACTAGAGCTATTAAATTTAGTGATATAGATGATTTAGTAGATGGTGGTGTAAAGATGATGGGTCTTATAGCATTTATCATGCTCGTAGCTGCTGGATACGGTAGCGTTTTAAGAGAAACAGGTGCTGTAGAATCTCTAGTTATATCTGTATCTTCAGTGGTTGGTGATAGTAAATTAGTTGGTGCTTTACTTATGCTTTTAGTTGGACTATTAGTTACTATGGGTATAGGAAGTTCTTTCGGAACATTACCTATAATAGCTGCAATATATTGTCCTCTAGGACTTCAATTAGGATTTAGTGTTCCTGCTATAATTTTATTAATAGGTGTTGCAGGTGCCCTAGGAGATGCTGGTTCTCCAGCTTCAGATAGTACACTAGGACCTACATCTGGTCTTAATGCAGATAAGCAACATGACCATATTTGGGACACTTGTGTTCCTACTTTCCTTCACTACAATATACCATTATTAATATTTGGTACAATAGGAGCAATGCTATTATAGATTTAAATCTAAAGTAAATAATAAAGGTTGAACTATTAATAGTTCAACCTTTATTATTTTAATATATTATATTCTATCTATAACACTTTCTCTTTCAACTATTCTATATGGTAATTCTATTTTTTTCTCTTCTAATATTTCTTTATTTATCATTTTTATTACCATCCTCATGGCAACTGCTCCCATATCATATAGCGGTTGGTATACTGTTGTTAATTTAGGTCTATACATTTTAGCTATCTTAACATCATTAAATCCTGCTACAGATATATCTTCTGGAACTTTATATCCAGCATCACAAATTGCATTTATAGCTCCTATTGCAGCTTCATCACCAGTTACAAATGCTGCATCTGGTATTATGTTGTCATCTAACAATTCTTTCATACTTTCATAACCTTTTTCATAAGTAGTTCCACCGTTTTTGATTAAGGTTTTGTCTAGTTTTATATTATTTTCACTTAAAGCATCTTCGTATCCTGATAATCTTTCCATCTCTAGAACAGTATCATCTTCACTTGTCATTATAAATGCTATCTTTTCATGTCCTTTGCCTACAAGATACTTAGTCATATCATAAGTAGCTTCTTTATTACTTGTACTTACTGTGTGTATGTCATAGTTTCTAGCTGTTTTACTTATATAAGTTGCTGGTATTCCACAGTTTTGAATATAGTTTATATGCTCTTCTTCTACTTTCCAAGAAATCATTACTATACCTTCTACTTGCTTAGCTCTTAGTAAGTTTATACTTTTTAATTCTTGTTCTCTATTAGAATAAGTATTAGCTAATAAAATATCATAATCATACATTTTTGCTATTTCTTCAATTCCGTTTAATATTTCATTTACAAAAGAATCTGATAATTCTGGTACTACTACTCCTATAAGCTTACTCTTTTTTGTTACTAAACTTCTTGCAAGCGGATTTGGAATATATCCCGTTTCTTTTATAACATCTAAAACTCTTTGTTTTACTTCGTCCGTTACTGGTTTTGAATCATTTATAACTCTAGATACAGTAGATATAGAAACTCCAGCTTGCTTTGCTACATCTTTTATAGTTATGTTATTTCTCATGTCAAATCCCTCCTTGCCTTCTCTTTTATTTATTTTAAATTTGTTTTCCTGTTTTCCTGTTCATTAAAATTCTATTTTATCATATTTTTCTGATTATATAAACATATAACTCAAATATTATGTAAATCTTTCTTATTTTAAGTTATGTACTTATTTTATATTTTTATTCAATATAATATACTAAATTAATTTTATTTTCTAGACTAATTCTATATAAAAAATAAATATAGACTTCTTTATTTTATTATGATAAAGCTTTATTGATATTAATTATCAAAACAATTAGAAAAAGAGTCTCATTATGTATTTAATTTATTCACTATTTTTTACATCTGCTATAAGGAAAATTTCTAAAACATTTTACTGGATAGCTTCAATAAAAAATAAATCTGTTCATATAAAATCTATATAATTTATTTTTGCAAGCAATAAAAAAAACGTCGGTATTATCACACCGACGTTTCTTGTAGATTGTTTCTTAGCAACAACAATCATCGTCTCCTATTTCTCCACAAGAACATACTATTAATAACAATATTAAGAATGGAATCCAATCTGTTATACACACTTCACTCCAGCACTCTCCGAATGCTAAGAATAAGAAAAATAGTATTATTATCCACCAAGTTCCTCCAAAACCTTCGCAATTTCCAAAGAATCTATCTAACATAATAAAGTCCTCCCTTTAAATAATTTTTACCCATTAAGATATTTTCTAGCTTTAACAATTATATAATTTAAAATTTGTTAATTAAAACAAGATTCACAGCTGCAAAGTATCAATAACACAATTAGGAAAGGTATCCATGACATTATATCTATATCGCACCAGCCTTCTCCAAATGCTACGAATAAGAAGAATAATATTATTATCCACCAAACTCCTCCAAATCCTTCATCACAGCCACATCCACCAAAGAATCTATCTAACATTTTACTCATTTTGCTACCTCCTGTTGATATTTAATTTTGAGCTTTCGCTCTTAACCTATAGTATGCAATTAGCTCCATTTGTGATATTAATTTTTAGTATTTTTTAGAAAACTTATTAATTTTAAATTTAAAAAAGGTGCAGTGCGCACCTTTTTTATATCGCTTAGCCTAATGAATTAACATCCGCAGTCAAAATTATTATCTAAGCATCCACAATCTCCATCCCCTTGTTGTCCACATGAACATACAATTAATAATAATATTAAGAATGGAATCCAATCAGTTATACATATTTCACTCCAACATTCTTGGAAAACTAGGAATAAGAAGAATAATACTATTATCCACCATCCACCTCCACCAAAACAATCAAACATTCTAGTTAATTTGCTACTCAAACAAATCCCCTCCTAAATATAATTTGTTTACGACGGTCCTTAGATGTATTTTCAGAGCTTCTTATGCTCTCTCCTTAACATAATATGTAAAATAATAAAAAGTGTTATTATTTTTATTATTTTTTTTTATTTTTATTTTTTGTTTTTTGTAACATTTTTTATTAGTTTAAAAGAAGCTCAAAACTGAGCTTCTTTTAAATTATTAACAACAACCACATCCACATCCACCGTCAAAATCAAAATTAGTTAAAAGTAAAATTAATAATACTATCCATATTAGTGACATATCATCACAGAATATCCACTCAAGTAAATCTTCTCCTAATAAAAGAATGGCTCCTATTATTAATATTATTATTAGTCCACCTCCACCAAGCAGACCTTCTCCAAAGCATCCTCCGAATAAACGAGATAAACCTTGTTCATTTGACATTTTTATGCCCCCTTCTATATTTATAGGTATACACTTGTATCATCTACCTAATAAATAATATGTAGTAATATGTAATATTGTTACATATTATTGATTTATAGTTCATCTTTTTATCATCTATTTTTTAATAAGAGTTAAATTAGTTTTAGACAAAAAAAAGAAACCTAGTTAGGTTTCTTCAAAAGATTTATTAGCAGCAACTATCATCAAAATTAAATAATAAAAGTATAACTAATATAATCCATATCCAGGCACTGTCATTTTCTAAAAAATTATCTAGTATGTCTGTACATAGCACAAGAAATACTAATACTATTATTATCAGCATCCCATTGCTAAAAAGGCCATCATTACCTCCTAAAAAACGGGATAATGTATCTTCTAATTTTGCCATGACCTTACCCCCTTAAGTTTAAAATGCCTTTTATTAAATATATATATGTTTATAAATAAATAAGTTACCTATATAAATTTTTGGTTAATTATTAATTTATCTATCTCATCATCACACAATTCAT
The DNA here is from genome assembly GCF_030131845.1 of Romboutsia sedimentorum. Lineage (GTDB taxonomy): Bacteria > Bacillota > Clostridia > Peptostreptococcales > Peptostreptococcaceae > Romboutsia_D > Romboutsia_D sedimentorum. Next base: position 987,973 of record NZ_JASKYM010000001.1, read on the forward strand.
TATATTTACTTACTTTTTCTAAATAAACAGCTTTATCATTTTCTGCCAATATACTATCCATCAAACCATCTATTGATTTTATTTTATACTCTTTGTAACCACTTATTAAAAATGTTGTTTTTGAATTATTTATTCCTTTTTTCAATGTCACTAATCTTGATACATACTCGTCTTTATTTTTAGCAACTTGGTCTTGTTTTTCTACTACATCCTCTAATATAATATTACTTTCAACCACATAATCTTTAATCTTTTGCATATCTAACGTTACCGAATTATAGTAAAAATTCCCTATTATTATTAGAAATACAGCTACAGATGATATTAGTAAACCTACATATTTCATAACATTTCCTCCTATGTTTAAACTTATATAGTAATTTATATTCTTTTTTTCAAACTTTATTACTTTTTCTTAATATTAATATTGAAATATTTTCGATATTATATTAAACTACTATTAAATTTAGAAAACGGTTTAGGAGGGTAAAATTATGTTTAAAAAAATACAATCAATAATAGCAGATCAATTAGGGATAGATAAACTAGATAAAATTACTATGAATACATCTTTAATAGATGATTTAGAAGCAGATTCTTTAGATGCGGTTGAAGTTATTATGGCTCTTGAAGATGAGTTCGGTATAGAAATACCAGATGAAGAAGCTGAAAACTTTAAAACAATTGGAGATATCTTCAAATATATAGAAGAAATCAAATAAAAATACCGAGCATTAGTTTGCTCGGCTTTTTTTATTTAACAGCAAAAGTCATCATCATCACAACAATCATTATTATTGTTGAACATAAATAATAAAAATACTACAAGTATTATCCAAATCAATGAATTATTTTGATCAAAGAAACATTCTAATCCACCATTACTATTCATAAATAATAAAACTACTGCTCCTATTATTAAAAATAACATAATTGGGTTATCATCTATACAATCAAACCCCCTAAAAAGTCCTTTTAATTGTTCCATATATATTAAACCGCCTCCTGACATTATTTTACTAACTTATTTATGTCACAGTTGAAAGTCTAATATATATATATGACTATTTGTTAATTATAGTGCTTGTATAACTTATTTTTCTTCATAAAATCTAACATTTTTAATAGTTATATCTATACTACCATCAGGGTTTTGTTTTACACTATATTTCATAGCATCTTCAAAATTCTCTAAATCACCTTTTATATCAAATCCGTTATCTGTTTTTATGCTTCTTTTTTTAAGTTTTTTCTCTACCCATTTTTTATCTATACTAAATCCTTCTTCTAATCCTTTATCTTCCATATGCTCTTTAAAACTATCCTTTAAGTCTTTATCATTCATAGAACTTTCAACAAATTCATGTATGTCTATTGCTTCTTTTTCTTTTAAAGTATAATTTAATATGCTTCTAACATCTTCAGCTTGTTTTATATCTTCGCTTAATGCATTTGTTATCCAATTTTCTGCACTATTTTTAAATACTTTAGTTTTATGCTTATCATCATCTATTCTTTGGGCATCTAAAAATTCTTTTATGAATTTAGACTCACTTTCTTGTTTTTCACAATCTTTGTCTAAAAGTCTTAAATGAAACTCATCATTTACTCCACTAATACCGACTATTGCACATTGTTTTTGTCTACCCGTTTCAGGTATTCCTATTTCATTTGAAATCATTTGTATATTAAATTTATCATCTACAAACTCAATAGAATGAGTATATAATTTTTTATAATCTAACTTTAATATAGCTATATATTTTTCATCTTTAACAGTATATAAACAAATAGCTAAATCACAAGAATCTATTTCTCCATTTATTTTCATAATTTCAAATAGATATGATGCTATCTCCTTAGAGTTTTCTAAAAAAGTACTTTCATCATATATACTTTGTTCACAACAATTTTTTATAGTATTATTATTATAATTTTTGAAAACACCTTTTCTTAAATCATCATCTTTAGTGACTCTTTTTATTACCTTTTGAAAAAATTTATCTACCTCTGGGTTTATTTTTCCTTCATAATCATTTAGTATTGGAACGTCACTATTTTTATCTAGTACATGTATTATAAACTTATGTATTATCATTTTTTTCTCCTTATAATGTATTATTTACTTTAATTTTTCTATTAATTCCTCTATATCCATAGGCAACTTAGCTATAAACTCTAAGTTTTCTTTAGTTCTAGGCTGATTAAAATCTAAGCTATATGCATGAAGTGCTTGTCTATTTATAAGATTTTCATCTACATACCCATATAGTTCATCACCTATTATACCATGACCCATATATTCCATGTGAACTCTTATTTGATGGGTTCTGCCTGTTTCTAGCTTTATTTCTAATACAGTTGCATCATTTAGTCTTTCTAAGACTTTGTAGTGCGTTACAGAGGCTTGTCCTCTTTCGTCTACTACTCTTTTTATACTATCTTCTGTTTGTCTATATATTGGTTGATTTATAGTTCCCTTATCATCTTTAACAATACCTTTAACAACTGTTATATATTTCTTTTGTACTTTATCATCACTCATATCTTTTGATAATATATGATGTGCATAAGCATTCTTTGCAATAATTACAAGACCTGATGTATTCATGTCTAATCTATTTACAAATCTGACCTTAATTTTCTCATCTTTTTTTATAATATAGTCTGTTATTCCATTAGCTATTGTATTGTTGTAATGACTTTTAGTTGGATGAACTACCATAAATGGAGGTTTATTTACCATTATTATATCAAAATCATCATATAATACTTCTAAATTTAAATCTTGAGGCTCAAAGTTAGCCATATCTTCTTCTATTTTAACTTCTATCAAATCGCCAATTTTTATTTTAGTACTAGTTTTTTTAAATTCTTTATTAACTAATACAGTTTCTTCTCTTTTCATTTTAGATAAAGATCTTACTGAAAAATTTAATTTATCTAACAATATTTGCTTTAATGTTGAATCCTCATTACTAGTGTATGATATAAGGTTATATTTTTGATTTTCTTTTTTAAACAACTGTGCACCTACTTTCTTTTGAATAATAACATTATCTATTTTATACTATTTTTTAATAATAGATAAGGACTTTTCTTCATTTAATTTTAAAATAGTTTAATACCTAATACTTTTTAGTTTATACACTATTTTTGTGTTTAATAAATTGCAAATAATTTTGCTGAATTATGCTATAATACAAGGTATAAAGGGGTGCAAATATGAAAAGAATTATAACTGTAAATTCAAACCAAGTTCATAAGTCTCTTGAGACTAAAAAACTACTAACTGAGAAACTATTAAATGTGGGATTTGAAGTAAGCTATGATTTTCATCCAGATGCAGAACTTATTATATCAATAGGTGGGGATGGTTCTTTTTTAAAGACTATTCATGATTTTGATTTTCCTGAAGTCCCTGTGGTTGGAATAAATACAGGACACCTTGGTTTTTTTCCAGACATTTCTCCCGATAACATAGATGCATTTATTGAAGCTTATTTAAAAGAAGATTATATTATACAAAACATACCTCTTATAGGTGCTAGCGTTTGTACTAATACACATTGTTTAGATGTATTTGCTGTCAATGAAGTAGTTGTCAAAGGTGATAAATCTAGAACTATACACATTAATTTAAAAGTAAATGATAAACACATACAAAAATTCAGTGGCGATGGTATGATTATATCTACACCTACCGGCTCCACTGCTTATAATTATGCAGCTGGAGGAAGTATTGTTGACCCAAGCATAAACCTTATGCAGCTTACTCCACTTTATCCTATAAATACAAATGCTTATAGAAGTTTTACTTCAAGCATTATTTTTTCTAGTGAATCAATAATAACTATAGCTCCTGAATATAGATTTGAAAATTCTATATTAATAGTTGTAGATGGTGTTGAACATAGATATAGCCAAATTTGTGATATAAAAATATTTGTATCTCATATAAGGATGAATTTACTTAGAATGTCAGACTATGAATTTTGGAGTAGAGTTTCCGAAAAATTTTTATAATATGTAGGAGGAATTTATATGAAAATAGGTGTAATGAGTGATACTCATGGAAGTTTATTATATTTTGAAAAAGCTTTAGATACGCTTTCAGAGTGTGACGTTATTTTACATGGTGGTGATGTATTATATCACGGACCAAGAAATGATATCCCTGAAGGTTACAATCCAAAAGGTCTTATTGAAAAATTAAATAGTCTTAACAACATACTTATAGCTAGAGGAAACTGTGACGCTGATGTAGACCAAATGGTTATAAATCATCCGATACAAAGCCCTTATGTTATGAGTCAATTTGGTGAGGTTAGAATAGTTATGACTCATGGATATACAGATTCTAAAGAGGATACTATAAAAAATGCTAAAAATATGGGTGCTGATATACTTATACTTGGACATACTCATGTTAAAGAATTATACTGTGATGAAAATTTAGTAGTTTTAAATCCAGGAAGTACTTCTATCCCTAAGGATAAAACTCATTCGGTTGCAATAATAGACTTAGAACAAACTGAAGACGAACTTGATATGGACTTTAATTTAATAGATATAAATACTAAAGAAATTATATCTATCAATAATGAGCAATAATAAAAATAAAATTTACTTAATATTATAAAAAGAGGTTATCTAAAGTTTAATTTTAGATAACCTCTTTTATTATTTTATATATGCTTATCTTTGTGCGTATTTTTGTGCTATCTTAACTATAAGTTGAGTACATTTTTCCATAGATTTTACTGGTATACATTCATTTTTACTGTGGAAGTTTAATCCTCCTGTAAATATGTTTGGACAAGGAAGTCCCATAAATGATAATCTAGCTCCATCTGTACCACCTCTTATTGGTAATATAAGTGGCTTGATTCCAACTTCATTCATAGCTTCTTCTGCAATATCTACTATAAATTTAACTGGCTCTACTTCTTCTCTCATGTTGAAGTATTGGTCATTTAAATCTAAAGATATTCTTCCATCATATCTTTCGTTTAACTTATTTATAGCATCTTGCATATAAACTTTTCTAGATTCAAACTTTTCTCTATCATGATCTCTTATTATATAAACCATAGTAGCATTTTCAACATTTCCATTTATATCATTTAAGTGATAGAATCCTTCATATCCTTCTGTAGTCTCTGGTCTTTGGCTTGCAGGGAACATATTTGATATTTCTGCTGCTATATGTAGTGCATTAACCATTTTATTCTTTGCTGATCCTGGATGCACGTTTCTACCTTGTATAGTTATTGTAGCTGCTGCTGCATTAAAGTTTTCGTATTGAAGTTCTCCTTCTATGCCACCATCTATAGTGTATGCATATTTAGCTCCAAATTTCTCAACTTTGAATAAGTCTGCTCCTCTTCCTATTTCTTCATCTGGAGTAAATCCTATTTTTATATCTCCATGCTTTATTTGAGCATTTTCTATTAGATATTCTATTGCAGTAACGATTTCCGCGATACCAGCTTTATCATCTGCACCTAATAATGTAGTACCATCTGTAACTATTAAATCGTCCCCTGCAAATTGTGCAATTTCTGGATAATCAGCTACTTTAGTAACTACGTTTAATTTTTCATTTAATACTATGTCTTTTCCATCATAATTTTTTACTATTCTAGGTTTAATATCTTTTCCACTAACATCTGGTGCTGTATCTAAATGAGATATAAATCCTATTGTATCTACACCTTCAGTATTACCTTTTAATGTAGCCATAACATAACTATTTTCATCTACATTTGCATCAGTTAATCCCAACTCTTTTAATTCTTGCACTAAATAGTTAGCAAAAAATCTTTGTCCTTCACTTGATGGGCAGTTTTCATTTTTAGAATTTGCTGTTGTGTCAAGTGTAATGTATTTTAAAAATCTTTCTGATACTTTTTCTCTCATAATCTTTACCTCTTTCCTTTGTTTTGTTCGTTAGTAAATATTATATTACATTTAATTAATTCCATTATATTACAAAACAATATTAAAGTATACATCGTTATCAAAATAGTAATATCATCCTTATATATATACACTATTTTCTAATATAATTTAATTTATTAAAGTATATTTGCATGATTTTCATTTTAAATAAAGCAAAACACTGTTATTAACAGTGTTTTGCTTTATGTGAAAATTCTTATTTTCTTTATTCTATTTTTATCTAAGCTTTCTATACAAAACTTTATATTGTCAACTTCAATTACTTCGTTTTCTTCAGGTAATCTTCTTAAGTGACCTATTATAAATCCACCTATAGAATCAAATTCTTCAGATTCTAGTTTAACTCCTATAAGCTCGTTTACATCAGCAATTTTTATACTACCTTCAACAATATATTCATCTTCTTTTATAACTATAATGTCTTGTTCTTCTTCATCAAATTCATCTTCTATATCTCCAACTATTACTTCCACTAAATCTTCTATAGTTATTAAACCAGCTGTTCCTCCATACTCGTCTACAACTATGGTCATTTGACTTTTTTCAATTTTCATTTCTTCAAGAAGTTGAGTAATTTTTTTAAACTCATAAGTGAAGAATGGTTCTCTTATATAGTCTTTGATATTAAAATTAGCTATTTCTTCATCAGTTAGAAATATTACATCCTTTATGTTAAGTATACCTATAATATCATCTATTGAATCATTATATACTGGCATTCTGCTTAGTTTTTCATCTTTAAACATTTGTATTATCTGATCATATGAGTCTTCTAAGTCTATAGCTACCATATCTAATCTTTGTACCATAGCTTCTTTTGCTTGCATATCACCAAATTGGAATACATTATTTATTATTTGTCTTTCTTCTATTTGTAGTACTCCTTCTTCATGACTTACATTAACCATAGCTTTTAGTTCTTCTTCAGTTATATATGGTTGAGTACCTTTGCTTTTAATTCCAAATATTTTAAATATGACATTTGTAATTATATTAAATATCCATACAACAGGAGTTAATAAAAATATAATTAACTTAATTGGTCTAGATACTAAAATAGCTATTTTTTCTGAATTATTAGCCGCTATAGTTTTTGGTGTAATTTCTCCAAATATCAGTACCAATACAGTCATAACAGCTGTTGCAACAGGTACACCTTGTTGCCCATTCATTAAACTTATGAATAATGATGTAGATATAGATGTTGCTGCTATATTTACAACGTTATTACCAACTAATATTGAACTTAATAGTTTATTTGGATTTTCTATTAACTCACTTACTAACTTAGCACCCTTTACTCCATCTTCTTTCATATACCTTATTCTTATCTTGCTTAGTGACATTAATGATGTTTCAGATGCTGAGAAAAACCCTGAAGCTATAAGTAATACCACTAAAATTATAATTTGAATCATAATACTGGCCGATTCCAACCGTTACCACACCCCTATTTTTATGTCTTTTATGTTAATACATTATAGCACATTTAAGCATTGTTGGTAAATAATACAATCAACTGATAAATTATAGTTCATTAAATATTATTCCCTAATAACCATTATAAATATTTACATGATTATTTGTTATATATAGGATAAACAGTCTGTATTTTACGTAAATATATAATATTCGTCATAATATTCCTTTTTTAGATTTTTTTTAAAATTTTTTAATTATATTGTGTCACTTTTTGTACTTTTTACATATGTTATATTAAGAGAAGCTTAAAAATAAAAAAAAGTTTCTCTTAACAAAATAATATGAATATAAAAACTCCTGTTAATATTCTAATTAATGATCGGATATAAAAAAAATCCCCCCCCATTTGAGCCACCTATTCTTCCCCCCCCTTGAATAGGTGGCTTTTTTTATTTATTTTAACTATACTCTATTTTAATCTTAGAGCCACTTCCAGCGCTACTACCTGATACAACTAATTTAATTGGAACCCTATTTTTAAGTTCGTCAACATGACTTATTATTCCAACGCTTAATTTATTACTATGTAATCTTTCTAAAGATTGCATAACAACTTCTAATAATTCATTGTCAAGAGAACCAAATCCTTCATCTAAGAAGAAGAATTCTAAAGGTGCATTTCCCTTTAATTGAATTTGAGATGATAATGCTAATGCCAATGATAATGAAGTTAAGAAGGTTTCACCGCCAGATAAAGTATCTATGCTTCTTCTTTGACCTCCATTAAAATTATCTCTCATTACAAAATTCAACGTAGAATCTATTTCTAAAGCATATCGACCCTTAGTTATGTCTTCTAGTCTCTTTGATGCCTCTAATGCTATATACTTCAATTGATTAGTTGCTACATATTCTACAAACCTATTACCTTTTACTACTTCATCTAAGTCTTCTAGTAAATCTACTTTATGTGAAACAGCTTTAAGTTTTTTGCTTAAATCTTTTACTTTTACTAAAGATTCTTTTAATGTGTTTAGTATATTTTGCTTAGCACCTATCTCTTTTGATATACGCCCTATCTCTACTTTTAAGTTATATATATTATTTTTTAGTTCTTTAAAATCTTCTTCTTTTACTCTTTTACCACATAGACTTTCTCTTAAATCTGTGATTTTTAGAGTTAATGTTTTTTCATGTTCTTCATATTCAGTTATTTCATCACTAAGCCTTCTAACATGATCTAGCTCTAGTAATGACCTTTTTACAACATATATACTGTCAAATTTATTTTCTATAAGTAATTGATTTAAGGTAGCAAACTGTGCTTTATATTGTTCTCTTGCTGTTTTTAATCTTCCATCAATATTTGATTTTTCAGCAATATATTTATCACATTCCACTCTTTGTTCTTCTAACTTTTTCTTAGTAATCTCTTCTTGATTTATTAATCTATTTATAGTTAATTCTAGGTTTTCTAAAACTATTTTTGAAGATTCACCTTTTGTAATGCTTAAAACATCACTATTTTTTTCTTCTCTTACTTTTCTTTTTTCGCTATACATTTCTCTAGATTTCATTAATTGTAATTCAGTTTCATGCAAGCAGCTTTGATATTTTTTAATTTCTATTTCTATCTCATCTTTATTTTGTACTATATTTAAATATCCACTATTTAAATCTTCTATATTTTTTTCATTTTTATTTATTTCTTCTACCTTACTACCTAAATCTTGTATTTTAACTATAGCTTTAAGACCTAAATATTCTTCTTTTACTTTTCTAATTTTATTTTGTAATATTTCTAACTCTTCTTTAAGTTCTTTAACTGAGTTTTTATATGTGTTTATGCTCTCTTGTAATTTCAATTCTTCTCTTTCTACATAGCTTTTTTCTTCTCTTAGTTTTTTAAGCTTTAATTCAGTTTCATCTTTGTCTTTTTGCCATCTTTGTACACTTGATTTTAGTATTTCTAGTTTTCTGCTTTCATCTTCTAATTTTTTTGTTAAATCAATTGATTTATTTGTACCTATCTTAGATTTTAATTCTTCCATCTCTTTCATTTTTATCTTTTCAGCAGACAGATGTTCACTATTTCTAGCCTTTAATTCTTCTATATTATTTTTTATAAATGCTTCTTCTATTTTTATTTTTTCTAGTTTAGATTTTCTAAATTCTATTTTTGCATCGTTATTATTGCTATCATCTAAATTTTCATGATGTCTTGATCCGCAAACTGGACAAGGCATATTCTCTCTTAATTCTTTTCTAAGTTCATATGCTAAGTTTAAATATCTTAATTTATCTATTTCTTTTTCTAAATCTAGCCTATTTCTTTTAGTATGTTCTAGCTTATCAATATATATATTTATTTCTCTTTCAATATGATACTTATTTTCTAATAAGCTATTTAATTCCATTTGTAGTTTATTTTTTTTATTTTCATCTTCTTTTGTGATTTCTACCCTAGATCTTAATCCTGTTATATATTCTGTTTTATTTATTATCTCATTATTTTCTCCTGGAGATTTTTTTAATAAACATTCTTCATGTATTTCTATTTCATTTAATTTACTTTGTATTATGTTTTTATCTCTTTGTATATATTTTATTTTTAAATTTACTTCGTCTAAATTTTTAGATATCTCACTTAATCTATCGCTTTTTATATTTTTTTCTTCTATAAGCTTATTCTGTTCTTTTTCTTTTTCATAAGCCAAAAATATTTTTTGCTTTAAATCTGCTCCAATTTTCAAGCTATTTATTTGAATTTCTAAGTCTTTTACACTTTTAGATATTATATCTTTTTTTGATTCATAGTCATTTTTAGTTTTTTCTAAAATTTCTTTTTCTTTATTTAAGTTATTACCTTCTTCTTTTATTTCTTTTAATTCACGGTCAAGTAATATTAATTCTTCTTCTAATTTTAATGCCCTTTGCACCTTAGTTTTTTCTTCACTTAATTTTGGCATCTTTTCATTTTTTAATAAATAAGCTTCTTCATACTTATTTTTTGTTATTAAAAGTTCTTTACTTAAAATATCTAATTTTTTTTCTATAGTTTCACTATTGTATGTATCTTCACTTACTTGTTTTTCAAGACTTTGAACAGAAATTATATATGGATTTATTTTTTCAGCATTTATAGCATTTTTTAATTGTATAGCTTTATCATTTATTTCTACGCTTTTTAAATCTAAGTCTCTTTTTATTTTTTCATAAGAATCTAATTTTGTTTGCTTTTCGTAAATTTCACTACTTTGTATATAATTTTGTTCTTCTATTTCTAATCTTTTGTTATTATCTACCTCTAAATTTTTTAGTTCTTCTAACTCTTTTTCTACATTATTATAAGCTTCTTCACTTACACCACCATATTGACTAAGTTTTGTTTTTATGTCTCTTAAAATTTGTAATTGTGTATTTTTTCTTTTTCTTACTTTATCAATTAATCCTGTACCGTATTTTTCTAAATTAAATATTCGCTCTAACATATCACGTCTTTTTGATCCTGTTAGTTTCAAAAAATCATTAAATTTTCCTTGAGGAAGTACTACTGATCTTGTAAAATCATTTGCAGTTAGTCCTATAATTTGAGTTATCTTTTCATTAACATCACAAACTTTATCAGCAAGTACAACTACTGTAGTATCACTATTTATTTGTACTAGTTTAGCATGTAATGTTTTAGTAGCCGAGTCATCTCTAACAATTGTTCTATCTACTATATATCTTCTCTTATTGTTTTTACTTCCTATTTCAAATTCATATGATATTATGGCTCTTTCACAACTGCTATTTATAAATTCCTTTGTATCTCTTGATATGTTTCCATACATAGCTATAGTGATCGCATCAAGTATAGTAGATTTTCCACTACCAGTATTTCCAAATATACCGAATAAACCTCGATCTGTTAATTTTTCAAAATCTATAGTTGCTTTATCTATATAACTATTTAATCCGCTTAATTCTAATTTAATTGGTTTCATTTTCACTATCACCTTCTTCATTTATTATGTCTAAAAATAAGTCCATAAGCTCCCCTTTAGGCTCTAGGTTTCTACTAAATTCATAAAACTCTTTAAACATCGCTCCCATAGATTTTTCTTTATTATCTATGTGACCTTCTTCATATTGTGATGTTATTATTGGCTTTATTTCTATAATGTCTTTTAGAGTTTCTTTCATTTTCTTTATGCTTGACGGAGATATTGTTTCATTTGTTTTTATTTCAAAATAAGACCATATATCACGATTTTTATTTTCTTCGCATATTTTTAAAGCCTCTTCTATTGAACTGCATTTAAATACTTCTATTGGTTTATAATTTTCAAAATATATTTCTTCTATATTAGGCTTCTTCCCTGCCTTAATCTCTACTATATACGCACCTTTTTTGCAAGTTCTCTCATTTTTACTGTATTGTATAGGCGAGCCTGCATAATAAGCATTTACTCTATGAGATGCTTTTTGCTGTTTATGTAAATGCCCAAGCGCTATATATTGAGCTTTGGTTGGTAAATTATTTTTTTCAACTACCAAACTTCCACCTAATTCTATTGGTCGTTCTGAATCTGTGCTTTCTCCACCGCTTACAAAAATATGAGATACTGCTATATTTATAGAATCTTTTTCAAAGTTTGATTCTAAGTCTGCAAATATAGCTCCAATTTTTTGAGAATAAGTTTGCTCTACTTCTTCACTGTTTTTTAGTATCACTTCATTGAGTCTTTTTTCATTTGGATATGGCAGTGTTATTACTACTATTTTTTCATCATTGATTTTTAGCTTTATACAGCCCTCTTTAACCTCTACTATTTCAAATCCATTATATTTTGAAATTTCTGTGCTACTTAATGGATCTGCAAGTATTATAATTCCTTGTTCATGTGCTAAAGGTGTTACTGCTGATAGCCTTTCTGAGTTATCATGGTTTCCACTTATTATAAGAACACATCTTTTTCCATTGTTTGCAAGCCTTGAAACTGTTTTATAGAATAGTTTTTCTGCATGTGATGGTGGATTTGCTGAGTCGTATATATCACCTGCAATTATTACCATATCTATATTATTTTCATTTACTACCTTTATAAAGTCTTCACAAAACTTTATTTGTTCTTCTATTCTTGAGTTGCCTTCTAGGCTTTTTCCTAGGTGCCAGTCAGATGTATGAATAAATTTCATTGTTACCTCCATGTGTAAATAAACCTTCTTTAGTATTCTTTTTAGAAGATTTATTGGTAAATTTAGCATATTATTTTATAGTTTGATTATATCACAAAAGGAAGATGTCTAAACATCTTCCTTTTTCTGTAATCTAGCTACTTTACTATAAATATCTATGTTTATTACTTCTGTTTATTTTATTCCTTTATCAATCATTTCTTTAATCATGCCTTCAAATCCAAAACTATTATACATAAATAACACAATATCTGAATCACTTCTTTTAATAATATCTTCATATGTCATATCTAGATTTTCTATATATCTAGGGTCAACTATTTCAACTTGTGAAAATAAATCTGCTAACATCCACGTCATAGGTGCTTGGTATGAATCTCTAAAAACTATAGCTTTTTTATCTGTTAATGATTTATTATTTTTTATTTTTAATATATTGCAATTTGTACCTCTCATGTATGCACCGCCGTAGTCCCATTTATCTTTATTTCTAAATGAAGCTATTATTTTTTCTTCTTTTATCTTAGTATCTTTCTTAGTGTCACTTATAAAATATTTGTATTTTGCATCTTCTAAATAAACATAGCTTGTTAAATCTTTATATTTTACTGGGTAACCTAACTTACTATTGTAACTACCTATAAAATCTTTTTTATCACTAATTACGGTCTTATATTCACTAAAATATTTATTAATCTCTTTATCTGATAAATCTAAGTCTAAGTCTTTAACCATAAATTTAAAACCTTCATATGCACCTAATCCATTCCAATGATGGTCTGTTTTAAAGAAAAATGACTCTAACTCTTTGTTTGTGAAGTTATTTAGAAAATACTCATCTAAGTCTATAAATGATATATTATTATAATTTAAATTAGTTTTTAAAGCATTTTTATTTATATCTATATTGTCCTTGTTGTCAACAAGCGCTGGATACAAATGTCTTAACATATTTGTTTTATGTGCCATTGATACAAAATAAGTATCTTTACCTAAATTTTCACTAATCTTTGATAATTCATTTATAGCCTTTGAGCATTTCTTTATTTCATTTTTTGGTATTATTTTTGAAAATTTGCCTAAAATCCAATCATCTTCTACTAAATAATAATTCCCCTTAGTTTGCTTATTTAAAGTTTTTTTAGGTTGACTAGTGTCTGTATATTCCTCTTTAAATGCACTTTTGTCTGTATAGTTTATATTATTAGCATCACTTATTTTATTAATTATAGGAAACAACATTACTAATAATAAAATAAATACCGAGATATATTTAAGTTTATTCATATCTATTTACTCCTTTAGTTTAGATTAATTATGATATAATTAGCTTCCCCTATGAATAAAAAAATAAACTTATGCTTCTATTTTTTGTACTTACTTGATTCCTTTTTCAATCATTTTATCAATCATTGAATCAAATCCAGAACTATTGTACATAAACATTACTATATCTGAATTACTTTCTTTTATAATTTCTTCATATGTTTTATTAATATTATCTATATTTCTAGGGTCAATCATTTCAACTTCGCTAAATAAATCTGCAAACATCAAAGTAGTCGGAGCTTGATAAGAGTCTCTAAAAACAAGTATTTTTTTATCTATCAATGCATCTTTATTTTTAATTTCTAACATATTAGTTTCTGATCCTCTAGTATATGCTCCACCATAATCCCATTCCTTTTTGTCTCTACATGTAGTTATTATATCTTCTTCTTTTTTATTTTTACCATTTAATGAAAATTCATATTTACCCCCCTTTATATAAGCATAGTTAGGGTATTCATTTTCATCCACTATCATATCTAGATTTTGATTATAACTTCCTATAAATTTCTTTTTAGAAGATGTAGTAGTCTTATATCTATCAAAATGATTTTTAAGTTTATTTTCAGATATTCCTAAGTCCATTTTACTAGCTATCATCTTAAATCCTTCAAAAGCACCTATCCCTTTCCAGTGATGGTCTGTTTTGAAATATAATTTTTCTAGTTCTTTTTTATCAAAGTTATCTAAAAAATACTCATCCATATCTATATAATTTATAAGGTCACTTTCTAAAGTTGATTTAAAATTATTTATATTAGTATCTATATTTTCTGTATTATCTACATATTTAGGATATAAATGTTTTAAAATATTAGTTTTATGAGGTGTCATTGCAAAATAAACATCCTTACCTAAACTTTGACTTATTTCAGATAATCCATTTATAGTATTTGAATAACGTGTTAACTGTTTTTCACTTAATATTCTAGGAAACTTACCTAAAATCCAATTATCTTCGCCTAAATAATAATTTCCAACCTGTGTTTTATTTAAAGCAGCTTGTGATTTATTGTTAATGCTTATCATTTCCTCTCTCAAGGGAAATTTATCATTATAGTATTTTTCATAATCAGAAAAATAAGTTCCTTTTTTTATACTTTCTATAGTAGGCTTTTTCTCAAGATTTCTATTTTCAGCAAGACTATAATGTTTGTCTGGATTTAATATATTAATTACAAAAAATCCAAATATAATTCCTAAAAATGGTACTATTATGTACTTTGACTTTTTTTTATTCATAATTAAACCCCCTTATTAAAACCTAAAATATAAAAATGGATTATAACTTGAGCTACACAACATAATTACCACTACAAACATATAAGTTGATAATAATAACCCATGAATCATATAAGATAACTTATTATTAATAATATTTTTATTTAATTTGTACAAAAATGATTTCGATGCCTTAACTATTGGTGTTGACAGTATTAAAGCTGCAAATATTATATAATAATAATCAATTATATAAGTACTAAAAGTAGTATTTACTAATGAATTGGCTCCAAATCCAAACATAACTTTTATAAAATCAATAGCTTGTTGTATATTACTCGCTCTAAAGAACACCCATCCCAATCCCACTATAAGTAACAAATATGCGTGTCTAAGAAACTTTGGACCTTTATATAATAAAGTTTCTAAAAATGCCTTTTCTAAAGCTATGAAAATTCCAAAATAAAGACCCCATATTATAAAATTCCAACTAGCTCCATGCCAAAACCCAGTTAAAAACCACACTACAAGTAGATTTCTATATAACTTAAATTTAGAAACTCTACTTCCTCCTAAAGGTATATAAACATAGTCTCTAAACCAACTTCCCAAAGATATATGCCACCTTCTCCAAAACTCAGATACAGACTGAGAAATATATGGATAATTAAAATTTTCAAGGAAATCAAATCCAAATATCTTACCAAGACCAATGGCCATATCACTATAACCACCAAAATCAAAATATATTTGAAGCGAATAACATATCATTCCAAGCCAAGCTTCTGATATAGACAAGCTAGCTATATTTGTTGAAAATACACCATCAGCTATTAATCCAAGTTGATTTGATAAAATAACTTTTTTTGCTAGTCCACATACAAATCGGTTTACGCCCTCTGCAAACTTTTCACAAGAGTGAGTCCTTTTATTTATTTGTTCGTCTACTGTCTGATACCTAACGATAGGACCCGCTACAAGCTGTGGAAACAAACTTACATAAAGTGCTAAATCAAATATATTTTTTTGCACCCTTCCGTCTTTTTTATACACGTCGATTACATAACTCATTGTTTGAAATGTGAAAAATGATATTCCCAAAGGTAGTGCTATTGTTGGTATGTTTATATTAATGTTAAGTAAATTATTAACATTATCTACCAAAAAGTTGATATATTTAAATATTACTAATCCTGAAATGTTAAAAATAATTGATATTATTAACCATATTTTCTTTTCTTTTTTATTATTGGAAGCTACTTTAAGCCCAAATATATAATTGAAAAATATTGATCCTAACATTAAAAATACATATTTTGGTTCTCCCCAAGCATAAAAAAATAAACTAGCAATCAATAATACGATATTTTTAAGTTTCTGATTAACTAAATAATAAAATATAAGTACTATTGGTAAAAATAAAAATAAAAACACTAAACTGCTAAAAATCATATAATACCCCCTTCATATTTATGTATAAATTAAGTGTATATCAATAATTTATCTAAATATTTTTTTTAAATTAATTGTGCGTTTTTTGTTATATATTCTTAATAAAGAATGGTTTTTGTTATAAATTTGTAATAAACAAATTTATAATTTAATATTTATTTTTGTAAATTTATAATTCACTTCATTTATAAAACTAGTTTTCTCTATAAAAAGTTTTATCTTTAACACATTTTTTCATTAATATTTTTCATAACTTAAAAAGGTACTATCTTTTATATTTAAAAGATAGTAATTTTTTAACTGTATAAGATTTCATAATAAGAAAATAGTTTTAGTCAAATGTATAATATTACCTTACATAATTGGGCATTTATTGTATCTAACATGTTTATCTCAATCTCACCTTTACGCTTCATTTCTAAGACCTTCTATTATACTTAATTTTAAAATTCTATTTTTTGCTAAATATCCAGCAATTACACATATAAGTATTGCCGCTACCCCAAACTGAAGTATTTCTACTACTGGCACCTTAAATTCATATGCTTGTTTAATTCCCATACCTTGAGAAAAAACTTCATTTGCTCTTTGCATCTGTTTATAAGTATCGTAACTAGAAAATACTCCAGCTATTATTGAACTTAAAACGCCATATATAATACTTTCTTTTAGTATCAATTTCTTAATATTTTTCATACTCATTCCAATAGCTCTTAATGTTGAAATTTCCTTAACTCTAATCATTATATTTGTTATAACTATACAAGCTATATTTATAGATGATATAACCATTGTAAGTACTACACTCACTAATACCTCTTTTTTAAGTTTTTCATTTCCGTTAGTAGACAACTTTCTATTATCATATTTACTTTCTATTTCCTTAAATCCATTTTCATTTACTATTTCTGTTACCTTTGAAACGACTTCTTCTTCTTTATCCTTTTTTAATTTTATACACATATTATTAAAGCCTTTTTTTCCTGTTAAATGTTCAAAACTATTTTTATCTAATATCACTTGGAAATTTGAGTCCATTCCACCTTCAGCATTTATAATATAGTCAGTATTTAATAGTCCTTTAACTTTAATTTTTTGATTAACATATTTTACTTCTTTATCATTAGTTACCGCAATTTTAACTTCAATGATATCTCCTATTTTTAGATCTTTTAATGTACTTGCATCATTTGATACTGCTGAACCTGAATAAAAATGATTAGATACTATTGCACTTATTGTATCGCCTTCTTCTTTTAGATTATCTATGTTTTTTGCATCTTCTAGATATTTTTCTAGTTTTTTAAGAGTACTTTTATCGTATCCTTTTATAGATGTTCCTATTTCTAAATTTGATTTATCACTATCTAGAGCAATAAACTGTTTATAAACATCGCTTATATTTTCTTTGTTTGAGTTTAAGTATCCTGTAACATTCGTACTCTTAGTTAATTCACTAACTCCATCTATCTTGGATATCTTACTTACTTCATCTTCTGTGTATTCATTAAAATATTCATTTGAGTTATTAGAATTTTGGCTAAGTATTATGTCACTTTCTCCCATAGCCGTAATAAGCGGACTAAGACTATCTACGTTCTCATCATATTTATTAAATCCAACAATATTAGTTATAAATAAAAAACCTACCATACTTATTGAAAGTATTGATAAAATTGTTCTTGTTTTGTATCTCCATATATTTTTGTATGCCATATATCCTGTAAGCCCAAATATTTTTCTTATTAACTTATGATAAAAGCTATCTTTTTTTATTGATTTTGAGCTATTAGTACTTCTAATAGCTTCTATTGGAGATATCTTTCCACACTTATAAATAGTAAAAATACTAGCTATCGCTACCGAAACTACTGCCATACTTGTAGGCTCTATTATACTTTTTTTACTTATATAAACACTTATATATTCATTGTATATACTTCTAACACCTATGAATGACACTAGTGTTCCCAGTAAAAACCCTACTGCTAGTCCGATAAGTAACACTATAAAACTTTGGATACATACCATGAACCTTATATTTTTCTTAGTCATACCTATTGCTCTTAGCATCCCTATTTGTTTTGTCATATCTATTAATATAATATTAAATATGTTATATATAACTAGTGTAGCTGCAACCATAGGAACCAACTTATTGCTAATCTTAATCCTTTCACCTTTATACATATCATAATTTTGTATAGCTTCATTTAGTTGTACATTTATCATAAATTTATTATTATCTAATTTATATTTAGTTATTATTTTATTTGCCATAGATATACTAGGTACGCTAGTTGTAAACTTCAATACACCTGAGTGGTTTACTAATTCTTTAGGTAAAATACTTTGATTTTCTGTGTATTTAGTAAATGCTTTAACTTTATAGTATAAATTTCCCTCATAAAATGCATCTGGCTTTTTTACTATTCCAACTAACTTAAATGACTTATTTTTGCTATAAATCTGATTTTGATTATTTTCATCCATATAATTTTTAATAATATTAAAATCAATACTTTGACCTAGCTTATCGTTTAAGCCCATCTCTTTAAGAGCTTTTTCTTCTAAAACTATTTCATTTTCATTTTTAGGTTCATTACCTTTTATAATATTATAACCATAAGAATCTATAAAACCTTTGCTATAAGAGTTTAAACTTATAGATACCCCTTTATCACTCACCACATTACCTAGATTTATAACATCATTGACAACTTTTATAGTCTTATCATTTTTTAATTTATCTACAATTTCTAAGTTAATATCACTGTATTCTACATGATAATCACTAAAGTTTTTATACGCTTCTTTTATATCATTTTTATTCTTAGACTCTGGTACTACATTAAGTGTAAATACTAACATAATAGCTAATGCAATACTAATTATTAATGATAAAGTTCTTCCCTTTTGTTTTTTTAAGTATGCTATAGCTAATCTAAAACTTACTCTCATAATTTATCTCCTGTTCTGTACCTTTAATTGTAATTAAAAAGGCGCTACCTTTTATATTTAAAAGATAGCACCTTAAATTATTTTCTTCAATACACTTACCCCAAGTGGTAGTTTAAACGCTCCAACTGTCATGTTTTCTTATAATACTCTATATTTTTTAATATTTTCAATAAAAACTTTAGAAAAAATCAAGTAACAGGAGAATGTCTATTTTCTTATATAATTACGCTTCAATAGTTTCATCTAAAACTTTTCCATCCTGTACTTTTATACAAACATCTGCCATCTTTGCTATCTCATATATCTCCTTTAAGATTGAATTTTATGAATTTTTATTTTTCTCAGCTATGATAGGCTTATCTAAAGCTTTAAAAGTACATGCTACAGATAACAAACATGCAACAATAGTTATTAATATAAATATCAAAGTAGGTATTATAGGTATAACATACCAAGAACCTGTATAAGGTATATTTTTGTATTTAGCACCCATTCTTAACATATATGACAACTTAACACCATAATTAAATATAAATACAAATCCTATTAAAGAACTTACAATTCCATATATTAAACCTTCTTTTAAAAGTATCTTTTTTAAATCTTTAATAGATAATCCTACACATCTCATAACTTCAAATTCTCTGCTTCTTACCTCTATACTTGTTATAATACTAAATATAATATTCATAAATGCAGCAAAGCCTAATAAAATTGCTTCCATAAGTCTTTGATTTACTGCTTGATATCTATATTTAGCAAACTCTTTATATAAAGTATCTTTATCATCATACTTTATATTTGTATCATAATTAATCTTATCTTTTACTTCATTTTTAACTTGTTGACTAGTATTTGGATCAACTTTAATCTTAACTTGTTCAAAATTTGAACTTCCTGTAAACTTATAATAATCCTCTGTGTCAATAACTATATCAGGCATAGCACCACTTGTACTTGTAATACTACCCCAATTTGCATCTAGTAATCCTACTATTTTAACTTTAATACTTTTATATTCAAGCTTATTATTATTTTCTATAGATACTTTTAAATCTACAACATCTCCAACCCTTAAGTTATTTGAATATTTTTGATAATCGTGCGTTGAATCTAAATCATAAAATTTGTTAAATGCAACAGCTTCAAGAACATCAGAGTCTTTATTAAATAACCTACCATCTTCTAAAAGATTTTTATTTTTAGATATATTTTGTTTCATATCTTTTTGGGGTATAGATACTACTTCAACCATATTATCTCTAGTTTTTTCACTGGACTTTATATAACTTGCTTTTCTATAACCTTCAGATAGTTCAGAATCTTTTAAATTTAAATAACCAAATTCTTTTTTATATGTATATATGTCTGTAACTCCATCAATTTTAGAAATTTCATCTAAACATTCTTTGCTTATCCCATTATTTTTTGAACTACTCTCACCTTTATAGGTTAAATCTATATCATAACCATTTAGTTGAAGTATTAGTGGGTTATCTTTATACAATGTACTTTTCTGATCAGAAAATAAAGAAACGATGCTTACCCCTGCCATACCTACAATGATTCCAGTACTTAATATGTATATAAAGTTTCTTTTTGAATTATTTATTGCCATAGTTGCAGATAAGCTATTTTTAAAAATATTCTCTTGAGTTTTATTTATTAATTTTTTAAATTTAAAGTGTTTTTTATTTTTAATTGATTTTTTGTTTCTTTTGTTTTTTCTTTCTTTTATTAAACCTGCAAATGTTTTATATGACCCATTTAAAAGTTCGATTGGAGAACTTTTTATAGTTACAACTATAGGAATAATTGTTGAAATTAAAACTGTTATTGTAGTTGTAATTAAAGTTTTTTTGATAATTGTAAAGCTTAAATACACAGGTGCTACTCTTGGATCTAATATTCCAACAGTATAAATGAAATTTTTTATCATTACACTAGATAAAAAATAACCTCCTATTAATCCTAAAATAGAACCAACTAACCATATAAAAGCAATTTTAATTAAGAAAAAAGTTAAAGATTTTTTCTTTGACATACCAATAACTCTAATCATACCAATTTCTTTTATCATGCTTTTTAACATAATATTGAAAACATTAAAAATCATAAATACAGATGCAATTAATATAGATTTATCAAATGAATCATAATCACTACCAGATGAGGCATTTTCTTCAAGAGCTCTTTCCATTTCGCTGTTTTGATATATATTTTCACTTGATTCGCCTAAACTACTACTTAATTTTGAAACTTCATTTTGCGTGTTACTAAATCCAGTCTTTAATGAAATAATTCCATCGTATGTAATAGCTTGCCCTGGATAATCAAAGTTTTCCGAAACAAAAATAGATGAAACAGGATAATATGACTTCATTACCTAAGTCATATCATATACTCCTACAACTTTAAAGCTTTGATTTTCATCAACAATTTGTTGTATATTATTTGAATCTTTATATTCTTTAACATATCTTAATGAAATGTCAAAAGGTTTAAACTCATTTAAATCTTTTGATATATTAAATGAATCATCTTTACCTACTTCATCGTAAAGTACTTTAGGTAGAATAATCTCATTAGGTTTAGTAGGTTTATTACCTACAATAAGCTTATTTTTAAATGTTTCAAAGTGTTTATCATTATATGATCCTAATTTATATGAATCTTGTGCATATTTAACTCCCCCAAAATATTTTTGAAATTCACATGATTTCACATTTTTATTTTTAACAACTTCGTTAAGTGTATTAGTTTTTACATTGAATGCTTGTGCTTGATAAGCTGGCATTTGATTATAAATAGTATCTATTGTATAATTGGATTGGCTTTTTTTAGAAGTACTGTTTGCAAATATAACCATATTAGCTATCGCTACAGCAAATATTAATATGCAAATCTTTTTTCTATTTTCTACTATATAACCTTTTAATAATTTAAAAATCATTAGTTTTGTCCTTTCTATATAGTATTTAATTTTTAATACTAAAACTAAAGAACTAACAAATTTAGTTAATAAATTAATATGCATTTGTTAGTCCTTGTGTATTAAGTTAAATAAAAACTACTTAATTTATTGCTCTAAAACTTTTCCATCCTGTACTTTTATACAAACATCTGCCATCTTTGCTATCTCATTATTATGAGTTATCATTATCAAAGTTTGTCCAAATTTTTCTACACAAAGTTTCAATAGATTTATAACTTCTTGTGTTGTCTTGCTATCTAAGTTTCCAGTTGGCTCATCTGCAAATATTATATCCGGCTTATTAACTAACGCTCTTGCTATTGCTACTCTTTGCTGTTGTCCTCCACTTAATTCATTTGGAAATTTTTTAATTTTATCTTTAAGCCCTAAAATTTCTATTATCTCATATACATAATTTTTATCTACGTTCTTGCTATCTAGCGATACTGGTAATGTTATATTTTCATATACATCTACTACCGGTATTAAGTTAAAACTTTGGAATATAAATCCAAACTTTCGTCTTCTTAGTTGTGAAAGTTTTTCTTCACTTAAAGTTGATATATCTTTATCATCTAAAAGCACTTTTCCGCTAGTTATATCATCAAGTCCTGCCATACAATGTAGCAATGTACTCTTGCCAGAACCACTAGGACCTATTATTGATGTAAACTTTCCTTTTTCTATTTCTATATTAATATTTTTTAAAGCTTTTACTTTGCTTTCACCTTTTCCATATGTTTTGCTTAAATCTATAGTTTTTAATATTTTCATATTTAATCCCCTCTACTAATCAGTTATTCTTAACCCTTGTGATATACTTAATTTTTCTATTTTTCTCTTAGAAAGATAAACTGCTATTATACAAATTAATATACATACCGCCCCATACTCAAGTATTTCAACTATTGGTATATTAAATTTAATAACGCTATCCATTTGTAATCCTTCTTTATATATATTATTTACCATACTTACATAATCATAATATTTATAGGTTCCTACTATACCCCCAATAATCATACTCGTAATTCCATAAATAAGACTTTCTTTTACTATCATTGATTTTACTTGTTTTATACTCATACCAATAGATCTTAGTGTCGAAAGTTCATTGATTCGTATTAATAAATTAGTTTTTATAGTACAAAATATATTTATTGATGAAATTATTGCTATTAAAGTTACTACTAACAATATTTCTTTTTTTAATTTAACATCTTGATCTGTATAAAACATTCTATTTTTATACTTGCTCTCAATTTCACTAAAAGGCTTATCTTTTAAGATTTTTTCTAAATCTTTTTGTACTTGTTTATCGCTATCTTTTTCTATTTGTAAAGATATATTATTATATGAATTTCTATTTGTTATATCTTTAAATTCATCTTCATTTAATATAACTTTAAAAGTTCCACCATATCCTCCTGGTCTGTCTTTTCCAAAGTCTTTATTTAAAATTCCACATACCTTTACAGTGTTTTTTTGATATACTTTTTTACCATCTTTAATAACAGGTATCTTTATATCTATTAAATCTCCTATATTAGCTTTTTTAAGAATTTTATTATCATGATCAGCTTCATTTATATAATAAAAATTATTATATATTACAGCCTCTTTGTATTGTTGATTTTTATTTGGCAATGAGCCTTTTTCTAAATAGCTATCAATATCTTTAAATTCATTTTTCCCGTATCCTTGAACACATAAATCAGTTTCTATATTATTATCTTTAGCTTTTATTCTTTGAGCATCTATATATTTCTTGTCTAAATTCAAAGCATTTGTTTCTAAAAATCCATATGTATCCATACTAAGACTTACATTTTTAACATTTTTAATTTTAGAAATTTCATCTATGTATTTTTGTTCATAACCAACTAGTAAATTTTCTGTGTTCATTGAATTATGACTTAAATTAATATCACTGTTACCCATTGACATAATGCTTAAAGCCGTTGAATCTATATTATCACTAGGACTATTGTATACAGACATCTTGTCTATATATAATGCACCACCTAAGCTTATTGCCAAAATTGATAAAATAGTTCTAGTTTTATTTCTCCAAACATTTTTATATGCCATTTCTCCACTAATTCCAAATATCTTTCTTATCATCTTGTGATAAAATCTATTTTTTCGTCTTTTAGTATTTTTATCAGTTTTTCTAATTGCTTCTATTGGAGATATTTTACCTGATTTATATATCGGTACTATACTTGCCAAAATAACAGTTATAATTGCCATAATCATTGGCTCTAATATACTGCTTTTACTTATATATAAACTGACTTTATCATTAAAGACTCCCATCAATCCAATATATGAACATATGATGCCTAATATAAATCCTATTAAGCTTCCAAGTATTAGCACCACAAAACTTTGAAAACCGATTATAAGTCGTATATGTTTTTTAGATGCCCCTATTGCTTTTAACATACCTATTTGATTAGTCATATCTACAAGTATCATATTAAACACATTGTATATAAGTAGTACTGATGCAATCATTGGTAATAATTTGTTATTTATACTAAAATTAGTTTCCTTAGACATTTTGTAGTCATCTAATGCATATACCAAAAATACGTTAGGATTAAAACTTGACTCATCAATATTATATTTAGCTGCGATACCTTGTATCTTTGCAAAATCAGGTGTTTTAGTATTTAAATTTAAGACACCATTGTACTTTATTAATTCATTTGGTATAAAGCTACCTTCTCCTTCTTTATAATAAGTAAAAGCTCTTACCTTATAATACTCATTCTCTTTATAATAATCATTTGGTTTTTTAACAATTCCTACTAACTTAAATGTTGCTTTATTATTAAATATTTGACTTGAATTGCTTTTGTCTTTGTATTCTTTCTCAATATTTAAATCTATGCTTTGACCTAACTTATCACTTAACCCCATTGATTTGAGTGCTTTTTCTTCTAAAACTATTTCATTTTTATTTTTAGGAGCATCTCCTTTTACAAACTTATATCCAAACTCATCATTAAAACCATCATTATAAGAATTTAATCCCATAGCCACACCATTTTTGTATATAGCATCTCCTAAGTTAACTATACTCTCCATCTTGGTTACTTCTTTATCTTTTTTTAACTTATCTAATGTTGTTTTATCTAAGTCACTATACTCCACATGATAGTCTTCAAATGTTTCGTATGCCTTTTGTATATCTAGCTTACTTTTAGTTTCTGGTATTACATTTAATGAAAATACTAACATTACTGCTAGTGAAATACCTGTTATTAGTGCAAATGTCCTACCTTTTTGTTTTTTCATATATTGAATTGATAAATATATGGCTTTTTTCATATAATTCCCTCCTATTCTATACCTTTAATTGCAATAAAAAAAGGCGCTACCTTTTATATTTAAAAGATAGCACCTTAAATTATTTTCTTCAATACGCTTGACCCAAGTGGTCGTTTTAACTCCCCAACTGTCATGTTTTCTTGCAATGGTATATAAATTTTCACTATAAATTCATTTTCTAAATCTTTAAATTCTAATTCACCATCATACTTTTTAAGTGAATTTTTTACACTTTCTATCCCGATACCGTGAAATTCTTTGTCTTTTTTAGTTGTTATAAGTTTATTTTTCTTTACAACTACTTTATCTATTTTGCTATTTTCACATTTAATAACAAAGTATTTTTTAACAATAGTACCTCTAATTTTTATACTTTTACTTATTTTAACATCACTTATTTTATTGCAAGCTTCTATTGCATTATCTAATATGTTAGAAAATATACTACAAACATCTATCATTTCTATAAAGTCACATTTTGAAAAATTCATATCACAAAATAGATGAATATTGTTGTTTTCACATATAAATTTTTTCTCATTTAATACAATATCTAAAATCATATTCCCTGTATTAAACATACTATTATAATCCTTGATATCTTTATTTATACTTTCTATGTATGCATCAGTTGTATGTTTACTTTCACATATATTTTTCATACATATCATATGGTTATTTATATCATGATATAGCCTTTTAACTTTATTTTGAGATTCCTGCAACCCCAAGTAGTAGTTATACTGCATATTCATCTTTTCTTTTATAACTTTGTTTTCAGCTTTTACATTTACATCATTTATTATTTTTTTAACTACTAATATTAAGGCTATATTACAAACTATCATTATCCAAGGTAACATAACATTAATTGCATTTCCACCTACATTCAAAAATGTATTGTTAGAATAAAAAACACTCTTTCCAACCATCATTGTGAAGCCAATAGTAATTAAATTACCCATTATTGCAACAGCTATAAATATATAATATAGTTTATGTGATTCTATATTCTTAAATTTCCTTATAACTTTTGTTAATATAACTAAAAATACAGTACTTAATATAAATGTCTTTACATCTAAATACCCAGCGTCATAGTCTTTTTCAAAACCTAATGTTATCCAATATAAGCTATAATTTATAATATCATAAAGATAGATATATGCTGATGTGTACATTATATTTTCAAACCAATTTACATTATAAACAATGTTACAATATATAGCTAACATCCCTATAATACAAATTGCTTTGCTAAAACTAAAAACATAACCTTGTTGTACATCTATAGTTACTAAAATAATAATCGTCGTAGATAATAATATGTTTTTAAATAAATTGCTTTTGTCTGATTCTTTAAATTCCTTAACTATTATATTGAAAGTTATACACAGTAATATTATCGATGCTATACTAGTAATTTGAAAAATAACTTCAGTATCTATCATATTACTTCACCTAGTATGTTTAAAAATTCAGCTTTAAATTCCTTAAATCGGTGCCTACTAACACTAACTTCAGCTCCATTTTCAAGTATAGCTATATATTGTTTTATATTTTCAATATAATTAAGGTTAACTAAAAAGCTTTTATGACATCTAAAAAATTTATAATTGCTTAGTTCTTTTTCTATTTTTTCTAAACTCATTTTCACTTCATAGTCTCTTTCTACTGTGTGTACAATCATATCTTTTTTTTGAACTTCAACATAAGTTATGTTATTTATGTCTATTTTATATATTTCACCTTTTCCTTCTATTATTAAATATTGGTCTTTCTTATTTTGTATTTCTTCTATACAAGCTAGTATATGTTTTTTAAGTTCTTCAAATTTTATCGGTTTTAATAAATATCTATAAGCCCTGACCTCATAGCCTTCTTGTATATATTCTACTACAGAAGTTGTAAATATTATTTCAACACTATTTTTGTCAATTTTTCTTATGTTCCTAGCTACATCCATTCCATTAATCTTGTCCATCTGTATGTCTAATAAAAATATATCTATGTCTTTTGGATAATTGTTAATTAATTCTTCCCCACAATTAAACATTAGTATTTCATATTCTATATTGTTTAATATTTTATCTAAAAATTGTTTTATTTGTATTTGCTGGCTTACTTCATCTTCACATATAGCAATTCTTATCATATGTGCCCCTCCTGTTGATCTTTAACTAATTTATATTAACAATTTAATTATACCATAATTATTTTCCATATTTTTCATTTAACTTCTGTGTACACATTTTCAATAAAAAAATTGTCACGCAAACGTGACATTATTTAATATTTTTATGTCACGTTTGCATGACAACTTTAATAAGATATTTCTTTAATTAAAAGCTCCGTCATACTAGATTTAATTATTATTTAAATAGAGGCATAATTTTCAAAAACAAAAAATAACCTACTATGTATAGGTCATTTTCTATTTTTCATAATAATATAATATGCAAATTAATCTATTAGCCTATTTCACTTATAAATTAATCCAATATCTTTGTGTTGTTCTATTCCCTTCAGTAATTTCATTTTCTATTTTGCCACCATTATTTATAATAGTTTTTACTGATGCAATATTATCTTTATCACAAGTAATTAAAACTTCTTTAATCCCTAGCTTTTCACATTCTTTTAGTGCCAATCCTAGCATCTCAGTTGCATAGCCTTTCTGTCTTTCGCACTTTCTAACACTATAGCCTATATGGCCACCAAATTTTAATAAATAATCATTTAATCTATGTCTAATATCAATCATTCCGACTAATTTATCATTATCAAAAGCAAGGTATGTATTTGCTGGAACTAACCCATCTCTTACAGTTTCCTCTTTTAAATTGTCTTGATTTGCCCTATACCACTCTTCGAAATTTTCAGCATCACTTAATCCAGCTGAACCATGCATACTATCTCCATTTTCAATAAACTCTTTTTTATAGTTCATAATATTCTCTTTGTGTTTCATCTTTGGTAAAATTAATTTTAATCTACTCATTTCCTACCTCCTAATTTTTAAATACTTCCCTCTTTTAGTACTTATATATTTTAATTTAATTATAGACTTAGTAACAATCAAATACTATTGCTAAAAAATGAACTAAATTATAATCTTGTTTTAACACAAAAGATAACCTATAAATTTCTAGGTCATCTTTATCTTAATTTCACTTTACTCTATACGTTTCAAATAATAATAGTTTTTATTATTGTATTTAATCTTGTACTTAAAGCCACACTTTTCAATTACTTTTTTAGACTGAGTATTATTTTCAAAATGAGAACATATAATACAGTCTATTTGTTCTTCTTTAAATGCATGAATAAGAATTTTTTCTATTGCTTCAATCATCAATCCTCGTCCCCAAAAAATTTCCGATAAAACAAAACCTATTTCTTTTGAACCTTTATATATATCTTCTATTGGTTTATGTAATTCAATCCATCCTATTACTTTGTTTGTTTCTTTAAGTTCAATTGCCCATAGTGAATTTGGTGGCTCTTTAACAAACTTTTTTAGAATTTCAAAGCTGTCATTTAAATTAATTCTTGGACTAAATCCTGCTAAGTATGCAACTTCTTTATTGGACATAATCTCATGTAAATCCTCTAAATCATATGTTGTCCAAGGTCTTAAAATTAATCTACTACTCTCAAATCTCTTCATTTAATTATTCCCTTCTAAGTAATATATTTAATTATTTTTTTATAGGTATACTTATTATAGCAAATATTAATTAATACATAACAAACCTCATTAATAATATCATCTCTAACTACAAATTAATGAGGTTTATTTTATAATTAATTTAAATTTAGATTGAAATTCCTTCATCTATTCCAAATAAGTAAACATATTTTTCTTTTACTTCTTTTCCTGTAAGTGATTTAACTACATTAGAATATAAATCTAATTGCTTTTTATATCTATTTATAACTTCTTCCTTATTTTCTTCATTTACAAAATCAGTTTTATAATCAACTATGACTATCTTTTCATCTTCCTCAAAGTAAGCATCTATAATACCCCTTAACATAAGACTTTCGTCATTATATTTTTCAGTATTGTCTTCTTTGATTAAGTCTTCGTATATATATACATCTTTCATTTTTATTTGAGCATAAATTGTTTGCTCTCTTTTTACAAACTTTGATTTTAACATTCTTTGACCTAAGCTTGATTTAAAGAATTTATATACCTTATAGATGTTTATAACACTTGCTTGTTTTTGTGTCATTATATCTTTTTTTACAAAGCTGTTTATTTGTTCTTGTATTTCATCTACACTATTTATTTTATTAAAATCAAGTAACTCCATAACTAAATGAACTATAGTACCTTTTTCTGCTCCAGTTATTTTATCTTTATTTTCGCTTTCTTGCATAAATAAAGGCTTCTTTAAGGTTATCTTATTACTAAATATTTGTTCTGTTAGCTCATTTTCTTCATGAGTATTTTGGATTTTTTTAATTTCAGTAACTGATATACTTGCAGGTTTTGTAACACATGCTTCATATGGATAACTAAAATCTAATTTATCTTTAATAACATCATAATACTCAGTACCTGGGGTATTTATATCTATATTTTCTAAAACAGATCCTATACTATCTTTTTCTTCATCTTCGTTTTCATCAAGTGTTACATCTTCCTTGTACCATAATTTAGATTTCCATTTTGATGAATGATCATCTATACTATCTAAATCTATGTCAGCAAATTCTCTTAGATTTTCTAAATCTCTATGTTTTAAAACTGATGGCATTATCCAATCTAAAAATCCTCTGCCTTTTAAAATTTTATATTGTGATACAACTTCATTTCCACTTATGCCATTTGACCATGATTTTAGACTTTTTTCTATGTTTCTCGTAGAACCTGTTATTATTAACTTTTCTTTTGGTCTTGTAAATGCAACGTATAAAACTCTCATTTCTTCAGATAAGTTTTCTATATTTATTTTATTTTTTAAAGCTTCTTTAGCTATACTTGGGTAAGATATTTTTCTATTATAATCTACTACTTGAGGTCCATATCCTAAATTATGATGATATAATATATTCTTTTTAAAATCTTGAGTATTAAAGTTTTTACCCATACCCGAGCATATAACAATAGGGAACTCTAGTCCTTTACTTTTGTGTATACTCATTATTCTAACTACATTTGCATTTTCTCCAAGAGTTTTAGCACTACCCATATCTGTATTAGATTTTTTAAGTTTACTTACAAAGTTTATAAAGTTAAATATTCCCTTAAAGCTAGTTTCCTCAAATTGCTTTGCTCTTTCAAATAATATTTTTAGATTAGCTTGTCTTTGTGAACCTCCTGGCAATGCACCTACATAAGCAAAATATCCTGTTTTAGTGTATAAGTACCATAAAAATTCATCAGTACTCATATATAGTGATTTTTCTTTAAAGTCTTTTAATTTGTTTATAAACGATAAAGATTTTTTGCCTTTTTCATCTTCATGTTCACTAAATATTTCTAATGCTTCATAAAAGCTTTTTTGATTATCTTCTATTCTTATATCTATTAATTCTTCTGGAGTAAACCCACAAATTGGAGATTTAAGCACTGCCAGTAATGGTATATCTTGCATTGGATTATCTATTACTTGAAGTAAGCTCATTATAGTTTTTATTTCTATAGTATCAAAGTATCCAATTCCAGTATCTGCGTAAGTTGGTATGTTCATATTCATAAGTTCATCTGCAAAAACTGGTGCCCAAGCAGATGTTGCTCTTAATAGAATTACTATATCTTTAAATTCTACAGGTCTATAATCATCTAATCTTTTATCATATACCTTTTGAACTTTTTCATCTTTTTTAGTATTCATTAAATCTTTTATTATATTACCAACCATTCTAGCTTCAAGTTGTATATTATCTATTTCTTCAGATTCTTCTTCTGTATTATTTTCAGCTTCTTTTTCCTTACCTTTTTCTTCTGCTTTGGCTTTAGTTTGCATTATATGTATTTCAGATGGTCCACCTACAATAGTATTTTCATCATTATTTTCTTTAAAAATTGCTCCTAAATTAAGTCTTTCCTCTTCTGTATAATTAATTTCTCCTATATTTTTGCTCATAGTATTTTCAAATATATAGTTTGCACAATCTACTACTTCAGCTCTACTTCTAAAGTTTTTATATAGCATTATCTTTCTATATAATGATCCTTTTTCATTATCATAGTCTGCATATTTTTTTAAAAATATTTCTGGTTTTGCTTGTCTAAATCTATATATACTTTGTTTTACATCTCCAACCATAAACCTATTTGGAGTTTTAATCTTTGCAATTGTACTAAGCAGCACTTCTTGTACTAAGTTACTATCTTGATATTCATCTATAAATATTTCATAAAATTTATCTCTATATGTAAGTGCTATATCAGATGGTATTACTTTTCCTTCTTCATCTTTTGATGTTAATATTTCTAATGCAAAATGTTCTATATCGTTAAAATCTATTATTCCTTTTTCCCTTTTTTTAATTTGATAAGCTTCTTCAAACTTTATTACAGTTTCTGATATTGATTTTACTACATTGTATAAATATTTAATTTCTTCTTTTATATCGTCTTTTTCCATACTAAATGTTGAATCTAACATTGATTCTACTGATTTTTTTACTTTCTTTCTTATATCATCAGCTCTATTTTTTATATCTTTTATATATGACGGTACATCTTTTGGAAGTCTTTTTACTCCCTTTACATAATTTTCAAATTTTACAGATGTTGCTGCACTAAAAGCTTGATCCCACGAATTATTACATCCATCTAATATTTTTATTACACAACTATAATCACTTTTAAATTTATCAGTGTAAGTTTCAAGTTCTTCAATTCCATTAAGTTCCTCTAAGGCTTTTTTCATACTTACTTCCATACCACTTATTTCTATCTTTACAGTATCAAGTATAGCCATTGCCCATATAGATTTAGAAAACTCAAAATCATCATCTATATTAAACTGTTGTGCTGAAAATTCTAGCCATTCTTTTGGATCAGGAGACGCCATTGCAAAATTATATATACTAAGAATGATATCTTGTAAGTTATTATCGCCTCTTTTTTCTGCATAACTTTCAACTAAGTTTAAAAATCCTTGGTCTTTATCTAAATAAAGTTGTTCAAATACTTCTTCTACTGCTTCTGCTTTTAGTAATGTACACTCTGTGCTATCACCTATTCTAAAATTAGGGTCTAAGTTTATTTTGTGGAAGTTTGATTTTATAACTTCTAAACAAAATGAGTGTATAGTTGTTATGCTTGCTTTGTTTAAAAGTACAAGCTGGTTTTGAAGATGTCTATTTTCAGGATTTTTATCTAATGCCTTACCTATTGCATCCCCTATTCTTTCTCTCATTTCTGATGATGCTGCATTTGTAAATGTAACTACAAGCAACTTATCTATATCAATAGGATTTTCCCTATCCGTTATCATTTGTATAATACGTTCAACTAGTACTGCTGTTTTTCCGGAACCTGCCGCTGCGGCTACAAGCAAGTTACAGTCTCTACTATCTATAACTGCTTGCTGTTCAATTGTCCATTTAGGAGAACTCATTATTTCACCTCTCCTCTCATTGTATTTATTACTTCATCATCACTTTTTTTATTTATAATTTTATATTTATTATCCTTTAATGTTGTATCAAACTGACATATTGAAGAATAATTACAGAAATCACATGAATTTTTATCTTTATTTTTATATGGAGCTATACTTATATTTCCACCTAACATATCTTCACATAGCTCTTTTATAAGGCTTTTCACATACTTTCTTATTACTTCAAATTCTTCATTTGTTACACCTTTTGTATGTCTACCTAGGGTACCATCTTTATTTAAATTAGCTGGTATAACTAAAGATGTAGTTCGCTCTCCACTAGCTAGGGACTTGTCCATTTGCTTTATTATATTAGAGTCTTTAATCAAAAGACCTTGCATCTTTAGATTTTTTAATATTTCTTCTCTTATTTCTTCGTCTTCTTTATTTTCATCAGCTTTTATTATAGGGTCATCAATTCTAGAATATAATATTGCTGCTGGACTTAAGTTTTTAGCATTTTCTTTTCCACTTTCTAGTATTGCATCTAAATAAACTAATAATTGTAATTGAAGTCCATGATATATATCTGTTAAACTTAAATCTTTTTTTCCTGATTTATAGTCAACTATTCTTATATATTTACCTTCTTCATTTTCAAATTCATCAATTCTATCAATTTGACCTCTTAAATTTATTTCTACTCCATTTTGTAAAACTATTTTTATAGGAGGATACTTTCCTTTACTTCCAAAGTCAACTTCATAGTCAACTGGGTCAAATGAACCTTGTTTTATTTGTTCACTTATTATACTTATTGCCGATATAAGCATATTTTTAAGTCTATAAGCAAGATATCTATATCTTTCTGAACTTTGTAATATGTATCCTGGTATTTTAGATACTATTTCATCTACTATTTGAGATACTCTATTTTGTATATATGTATAATTTATATCTCTCCAGTCTAAATTATCTACACTTAACTGTTTTGAGAATTGGTCTAATATATTGTGTATAAATGTTCCTAAATCTGGTGCACTAAATTCATATTCTTTTCTTTCTTTTGCTTTTAATCCATACTGAATAAAATACGCAAATGGACACCCCGCATATCTTTCTAACCTAGAAACACTTAAATTAGTATCGTATAAACTTCTTATTTTTTCTTCTTCTATTTTTTGAACTTGGTTTGTATAATTTAACCCACTTATAACTTTTTTAGCTATTTCTTTGTATTCTTCATCATTACAATAATATCTATAAACATCTAACCATATATTGTTTATTTCTTTACCATCATCAAACTCTTTTATTTCATTAATAAGTGAATTAAAAGTTGGAGATTTTACAGTTATTTTATTAAGTATTTCTTCATCACTTTCAGCATCTATTTCTACTAAATAACTTTGGTTATCTATGTTTGGGAATATTTTTTTAAGTCTAGACACTATTACAGATGGTCTTATAGTTTTTCCTTCGTGGTCAGAAATAGGATAACTTACTGTTAAGTTTTCACTTGTTGAAGTAAGTGCTTTATAAACTAAGTATTGTTCTTCAAATGTTTTAGTTTTACTATCTATATCTACATCTAAGCCTTTTTTGCCTAAATTTGATCTGTCACTATCACTAAGCAAACCACTATCTTTTGCTATAAGAGGGAATGTTCCATCTGTCGTTCCTATTAAATAAAGATATTTGGTATTAGCATTTTTCATTCTATCAACACTACTTACAAGTACTTGGTCTATACTTGGAGGTACTAATCCAAGTTCATACTCATCAAATCCTAATCCAATAAGCTTTACAAATTTATCTAAAGCTATCTTTTCTTCGCCCATTATTTCTACCATTTGGTCAAAAGTTTCTACTACTATATTCCATACTTGAGAATATTGATTTGCTATATCTAATTCACCTTTATCTTTAAAATTTGTTATTAGATTTTCTATAGTAGTTGGCATATCTATGTCTATTAAAAATTCATATATAAATTTACATATGTCCTCTACCTTATTTTTTCCTTTTAAGTTTTCTTGTAATTTTATTATAGGTTTTAAAACTTTATCTTTTATTTCATTAACTTTTTCTCTTATAGCTATTTCATGTTCTTTTTCATCACTAACTATATTATGATTTATTCTATATTCCCACTTTTCCTCAAACCATTTTTTACCCTTTATTCCATTTGCAAGTACATAGTTTTCAAGTAAACTAATTTCTTCATTGCTTACACCAATAAGTCCACTTTTTAAATATCTAAACATAGTTTCATAGCTATATCTTCTATTTTTCATTTCTAGTGCTGATATTATAAGCACTATTATAGGATTACTTTTAGCTTCTCTTTTTTTGTCTATAAAGTTTGGAATTTTATATTCATTAAATATTGAGTTTACTAAAAAATCATATTTATTTAAATCTCTAGTAGCTATTGTTATATCTCTGTATCTAACATTTTTATCTCTTACTAAGCTTATTATTTCTTTTGCAATTTCTTCTACTTCAGAATATAAATTATTAAATTCTTTTATTTTTATATTATTAGTTTTCTTTTCATACACCCTATAAGGATATGAATGATAGTATTTTTCTAAATGTTGAAGTTCTTCACTATTTTTAAATCTTGGTATTACATTGTTATCTAAATTTACTGATGGAAGTAATGATACCCCTTCTTCATTGCATAGCTTAATAAGCTTTTGATAAGTAAATTTAGTTCTTGAAAAAGCATCTGTTTTGTTATATGTAATGTTACTTGGGTTATCTACTGTTAGTGATATATGTACTTCTTTAGCTTTATGAAAAATTGACTTTAATGCTCTATACTGATTTGGTGTAAAACCTGTATATTCATCAATATAGATATATGCATCATTAAAATAATCACATATGTCTAATTTATCAGCTAGTGATCTTAGCATATCTTGAGAATCTACATAATTTTCATGTAATTTTTCTTCAAACTCTTTATATATTTTACTTACATCTTTTAGCTTTAAGCTTAAAGTTTCATTTTCTACTTCACCAGATATATTTTCTAACATTTCATAGCTAACATTATACTGCTTTAATTCTGATATCATCTCTGCTATTGAACTTACAAAACCTGATTGTGCTGCTGACTTTGAAAATATATCTAATTCACTACTTACATTTTCTATGGCTCTGTAAGTCATCATCGCTTTACCACTTGAATTTATATTAACATCTGTTAATCCACCTACATAAGAAAAAACTATACTACTCATAGTTTTAAAACTTAGAACTCTAGCTCTTAAAAATTTATCTTTTTCTTTTCCTAAAAAGAGTTTACTCATTCTTTTTTCCATCTCAAATGTATACTGTTCTGGAACTAATAGTATTACTGGAGATGTTTCATCATCTTGTACTCTTTTTTTTATTTCATCAAGCATATAAGTAGATTTTCCACTTCCACCTCTGCCTAACACAAATTTAACGCCCATAAACTTCCTCCTCAAAAATACTATAATCTAAGTCTAGCCCATTACATAACTTATTGAATTCACAAAACTGACAATGATTTTTATTTTTTATCAAATCGTATTTGTAAGTTTCTTGTTCTTCACTATATTTAGTATTTTGTATTTTATCTATGTAACTTATTATATTTTTTTTATTTATATTGTGTTTTTCATCACTATAAGAAATGCTAACACAATCAGTATCAAATTCAGGCTGATAATATTTCATTTTTATATTTTTTGTATCTATATTGATATCAAATAATTTAGGTATTACTTCTTTAGCTAAAAGCATATAAACAATAGTTTGCATTCTATTTTCTGCATTTTTATAATCCACTTTTTTATTTTCTGTTTTCCAGTCCCATATTTCAATTTCATTTTCTTTTATTATTACTAAATCGTATTTTGCTTGTATTATACTTTTATTAAGATTCAATCTTACTTCATATTCTGGTAAATAAGTATATTCACTTGATATAGGTATCAAGTCTTTAATTTTTTCTATCCATCTTACAAAATCATGTTTTGTATTATCGTTTACTCCGAGTGGTATATTACTAAAATACCTTTCACATAACAAATGAAACTCGCTACCACTTTTTAAGCTTTCATAGTATTCTCTACTTTGTATATCATCATGTTTCCAATTTATTTTATCAATATATTTGTACTTAAATTTAAAAGGACATGATTTATATGTGTTTATTGAATTTTGACTATATCTAAAATGATTTAATTTTTTATTCATTTATAATCACTTCCTTTTTCCTTTTCTCTATGTGTTTTTCTAATTCATTTATATATAATGAAGGTTTTTGCATTTTATTTTTCTTACCGACATCAGCGTTATCTTTATATAGACTACATGAAAGTATTAGCATTTCCTTAGCTCTAGTCATACCCACATATAATAATCTTATTTTTTCATTTATTAAATCTATTTTACTTTTATATACATAATTTGTAGGTTCTACTCCCATTGCAATAGTTTCTATTTCACTTTTAATTATAGCTGTTGGGTTTTTGTACTTGTCTTTTAGATACCATTTATCACATTGGAATTTTTGATTTATATTATCTGGAAAATTATATTCTACAAGGCCTAGCAAAAATACGCAATCCCACTCCATTCCCTTTGATTTGTGGTAATTACAAACAGTTATGCTTCCAGGTTGTGGTTCATATCCATTCATCTCATAAACTACCTCTATAATATGGTTAAATACTTTATTTTTAGTATTAAACAATATGTTATATACATCTACTAAATTTGTATTAACATTATCAGCTGATATAAATTTTATATAAAATGATAAATATTCTATAACTGCTTTATCTTCTTTTTCTAAATTTAATTTTTCACCTATAAATAAAATTAGTATATCTAACCTTACAGTAGGATGTTGTAGTATATCTTTTAAAACTTTTAATCCGTTTAGAAACCCTTTATATATATCGTAATCTTTGTCTATTATAATAGACTCACTTTTTTCTTCATTATACATAAGGTCTTCTACATTGTACTTTGCAATCATTTGTAGAAAATCCGCTTTACCTAATTCATTGTCTGTATGTATAAATACTTTATCTAAAGCTAATATAAGTTTTTCTATTTCATCACAATTAATTATAAAATCAATTATATACCCCATATTATTTAGTATTTTTCTTTTGTTTAATGAATTTGGACCTAACTCTTCAAATTCCATATTCTCTTGAATCAACACTCTTGCTGTCTGTGTAATTTGGTCATTAAAAGGCACTAAAATTCCTATACTTTTATCTGGATATTTCTTTTTTATTGCTTTTGTATATTTTACGGTCTTTATTATTTCATCTTCCCAAGTTTCATATCTTTTAGTATTTATACTATACACATCTGGTTTAGGATTTTCCCTATATCCCATACCACTTGGAACAGTTCTTATTTCCATATTTTCTAATGCTTGTCTACATTCCTCTTGTTTAAATTCAGTAGTTACATATTGCACTAGTTTGTTAGCCAAATCTAATATATCCTTAGAACTTCTATTAGACATATCCATCCTATAGCAATTATCACTTTCTTCTATAAACTCTTTGAAGTACTTTGGATCTGATGATGAAAATGTGCCTGTAATACTTTGATTTATATCTCCAACTCTAACTAAATTATTATTTTCCTTAGATATTAGTTTTATAATTTTTCCTTGTATTTCATTTGAATCTTGGCACTCATCTTCAAATATATACTTGTATTTATTTTGGAATTTCATTCTTAAATTTTCATCTAATCTTAAGGCTCTGTATGCTAGTATTAAAATATCGTCATAGTCTAGCAAGCCATTTTGTTTTAATTTTTTATCATAATCTTTATATATAGGAAGTATTATTTTCAAAATACCTTTATAGTCATTTGCTACTATACATTCTAATCGATCTGGAGAAATTTCTTTGTATTTTAGTTCACCTATAGCATTTCCTACAAGTTCATAAAATCCATTCTCCCAAGCATTGACCATTCGCTCTCTCCACTCACCATCTTTTTGGTCTTTTAAAAACCATTGAAATGCTCTTTCTCCACCGCTCATTCTAAATTTATATATGCAATCACTCAATATTATGCTTTTTTGTAAATCATCAGCAATGCTAAATTCTTCACTTAACATAACAACTTCTGGTTTTTCTTTTATTATTTTTACAGCTAAACTGTGTATTGTCATTACCTCATAAGAGTTTTCTTCTTTTATCTCATTATCTTGTAATATTTTTTTTATTCTTCCTTTGAAGTTGTTAACTGCACTATTCATATAAGTAAGTATTAATATTTTTGAATTATCATGTTTTTTTTCTTTTAAAAGTTTTGCTACTAAATTTGTAACTATAAAAGTTTTACCTGCACCAGGAACTGCTGGAACTGCCATAGTTCCATTTTCATATCCTATTATTGGTAATTGATCTTCTCTATAATTAATGTTGTTCATAGAAGTTGCCTCCGTTATCCACTATCTTTAATAGTAAACTATATAATATACTTTCTTGAATGTACCCGTTTACCGTATATTCACTTTTATATGCATAGACTGTTTTTGCGTTTATTAATAAGTTGTATATCATATTATATAAGTAATATTTTTTATATTCTTCTTCCATTTGGTCGCTATAAACTTTATTTTCTTTAAATGATTTTCTAAGTACTATAATATTACTTATATCTTTTTCTATCTTCATATTCCAAGCATTACTACCTATATCTACCCATAGTTGTATAGGCCTATCCATAATTGATGATATATAAGAATATGGAGTAGTTATTACTACCTTATCACACTCATTTAACTCTCTTAATTCTGCTATAGAAAAGTAATCATTTATAGTACTTTTTAAAGCATCTATAAATATTTTTTCTTTGTCTTTGCTTTTATCTAAACCTAGTAAGCTAATATTTTCTGTAAACACTTCACTTTCGTGTATTATTTGTTTACATATATGCACATTTTCTTTGCCATGCTTAAGGTTAAGCATTTTATCTATATAAAATTTCATTAAAAATTCGCTTATTTTTAACTTTTCATCTTTTTTGTTTGATATATATTTTAAAACTTCATTAAGTTCTTCGCTTTCATCTTTATTTTTATATATCTTAAAAGCTTGTATTCTATTTACATTTAGTAGTATTTCTATAAAGCTTATATACTCTTCGTCTTTTATAATTTCTTTATAATCATAAAAAATGCAAGATGCTACTACCAATGCATTTGAATACGGATAATCAATTATTTTTTTATCTTTCTTAGTGTTGAATGCTTCTATGTTGCTATCTTCTAATTTATTTTTTATTTGATAATCTAATATAGTATTGTTTATAGGTGATATTATAGCTATATCTTTCGGTGATGTTTCATTTGCAACCAATTCTAAAACTTTATTACAAACTTCTCCTATCATTTCATTGTATAGCTGACTACATTCATTCAAATGCATATTAACAGGCAATGAGAATATATCTTGCATACCTATTTTATTTTCAAAAATTTCTTTTATAGACATTTCATTTTTCAAAAGTATATTTGTAATTTGATTACTATCATGTTTGATTTCATCTATATTATAGTTTTTCAATAGATTTTCATATATGTATTCCAT
This sequence comes from Romboutsia sedimentorum, assembly GCF_030131845.1. GTDB lineage: Bacteria > Bacillota > Clostridia > Peptostreptococcales > Peptostreptococcaceae > Romboutsia_D > Romboutsia_D sedimentorum. The sequence continues at coordinate 1,029,003 of NZ_JASKYM010000001.1, forward strand.
GTCTATATTATTAAATACAGAGTAGTCCCTAGTGCTGTTAAAGTAAATGTATGTATCTTTTGCATAGTCTTGTACCAACTTTATAAAATCAACTTCTGCGCTACTGCATGATTCTAAGCTATCAACTATAAGATAATTTATCTCTTTTGTTAAATAAGCTCTATAAATTGCATTATTTAATAAATACTTATTATATAAATATATACAAAGTGAATTATCTATCATGGAGTTTTCTAATAATTTATTTATATAATAATTTATAATTTCATTCATTTGGCTATAAGAAAATTTATTTAAACTATCTTTATTTTTTTTAGATAAATATAATTTTTCTCCTATAGTATTAAAATCAATTAAACTTAGTGCAGCTTTATTTATATTAGTATTTATACTAATTGAAATATTTTTATTGGTGCCTGTAATATCTTCAAAATATCCATCTAAGTTTCTCTTAGTTTTTACTTTATTGTTTATTATATAGTCAGTTAAGCTACTATTTATAAAAATAGGTGATATTACATCTCTTTTTATTCTTTCACAACTTTGTTCTACAATTGGCCAAAACTTAACTAATTCTTTTTTGACAAAGTTTAAATAAGTTATAATATTTAAATCTTCACTAAACTCTATATCTATTTTACTTTCATAATTTAACTTTATATTATTGTTAGGTACTAAAAGCATTATACTTTTAGACTTATAGTTATTTTCTTTTAATAATTTCATGTATGCATTTAAAATCTTATTTTGTTTGTACTTAATATTATTTTCTTCAAATAAGTGCTTCATAAAAATCCTTTCTTTAATTGTATTTATATATTAATTATATCACACTAGCGTTTTTGCATTCTTTTTGACATAATAAAAAGCAGCTCTTGGCTGCTTTTTATTAAAACTATATTGTAATTATTTAGATTAATTCATTAATTTTTTCATAATTTTTTTTACAAAAGATCCCAAAGTAACTAATACTATATTTATAAGCATCAATTCAAATAAATACAGTAGACTTAGATCTTTGACAAGTAAATCAATTATTGGAGTGGTTGGTGCTAAGTAAGGCATTATAAACCATATTGCACCACTTGGATTTTGTAAAATAAAATGCACATATAGTGCAAATAAAGATAAGAATAACCCTACTCCGCATCCAATAATACCTGTAATTAAGGCTTGTGTTGTTGTTAAATCATATTTATATCCCACATAAAAATTCACTCCAAAATAGGCTGTACAAATTAAGATTCCAATGAAAAATGTTATTTCATTCATAGGAACTATTTTAAAGTAAATAGATGATATTAGGCATATAATTAATACGTCAAAGAATAATTTCTCTCCTACATCAAATGCTTTTTGCATATGATCACCTCAATTTTCCTTTATTTTATTATATATAAAATAAAGAAAAAGGTTCTAAAAAAGAATTCTTTTGTATATTTGCATACAAAAAAAGATTACGTGGCTACGTCTTACTCTCCCAGGCAGTTGCCCACCAAGTACCATCAGCGCTAAAGAGCTTAACTTCTGTGTTCGGAATGGGAACAGGTGTAT
>NZ_JASKYM010000002.1 GCF_030131845.1 Romboutsia sedimentorum
GGATAAGCGCTGAAAGCATCTAAGCGCGAAGCCGACTTCAAGATAAGATTTCCCACCGTAAGGGTAAGACCCCAGGAAGACTACCTGGTTGATAGGTCGAAGGTGTAAGTGCAGTAATGTATTTAGCTTACCGATACTAATAGGTCGAGGACTTGACCAAAATAAAATCTAACGATTTTATATCGCAACTGAAACAGTTGCTAAAAATTTAAATGATTAAAACCTAAATGTATACAGTTTTCAGAGTATTAACTCTAAAATTTAATTAAGAAATTAATTAAAACATAAAGATTATGTGGTTATTATAGCAAAGAGGATACACCTGTTCCCATTCCGAACACAGAAGTTAAGCTCTTTAGCGCTGATGGTACTTGGTGGGCAACTGCCTGGGAGAGTAAGACGTAGCCACGTAATCTTTTTTTTGCGTTCAAAAATATATTATTTTCATATCTCTATTTTAAATACTTATGCATATAATGAAACGTAAGTATTTTATAAAGTCGAGGTGTTTATATTGGATGATAATAAACGTAAAAAGAGAGCTATAGGGTATTCTTTAGCTACAATGTTAATACTTATAGGTGTGTTAGGTCTAATTGTAGATGATGCACTTGCAGGTGACGGATTAATTGGATTAATATTCTTTTTCGTATGTCTAATAATTTCGGTTGGTATGTATGTATATTTAGGATGTATGGATGAACGTGATATAAGTTATGAGCAAAAGAGTAGTAAGAACCATAAGGTAAACTCTCCTATATCAAATATTATTTGGTTAATAGCTACTTCTATTTTCTTTATGATTGGGTTTATATTTGATGGATGGGATTATGCTTGGGTGGCTTTTTTACTTGGGGCAGCGGCTGAATCAATAGCTAGATTATATTTAGATTATAAAACAAAAGATTAATAATATATAAATAAGAAAGGTGGTTTACTCTTTATAAAGAGTAAACTATCTTTCTTATTATTTTTGTAAAAAATAGGTAGTTAAGCCTAAAAACATATAGTATAGCCTCAAAAAACATATTTCAGTCCCTAAAATAGACATTTTAGTCCATAGTACTTGTTTTTTCCTTATATTAATGTAATTAATATAGGTAGTAATTAAAAAAGTTACTATAATTTTTTAAGGGGGAAGTTAAACAATGGGGTGTAAATTTTTTAAGAAAGCGTTAAGTACATTTTTATTCGGGATGATTTTTGTATCAATGGGATGTACATCTAATGCATGGGATGGTAAAAAAGATGGAACAGGTACACATGCTTTAATTGTTGACCAAGCAGTAAAAATAATAGAAAATGATTTAGATGAATCACAGCCACAAATAGTTAGAGATAATATAAATACTCTAAAAACATATTTACAAGACTTAAAAGAGGGTTCTACTTATCCAGATTATAATCCAAATGCGTATGATTTATATCAAGATCACTTTTGGGACCCAGATACAGGGAATAATTTTACAATAGATAATTCTTGGTATGTAGGGCCAGCTATATATGATACTGCTGAATTACAAGTTAGAAAATTCACAGCATCAGCTAAAAATGAATGGTCAAAAGGGAATTATAAACAAGCTACATTTTTATTAGGACAAGGTTTACATTACTTAGGTGACTTAAACAATCCATATCATGCAGCTAACGTAACTGCTATTGATAGTGCCGGGCATGTTAAGTTTGAAACTTATGTTGAAGAGAGGAAAGAAAGCTATGCGCTAAACTCTATGGATTATAACACTCTTGAGGGAGTATATGCAGATGCACTACAAAATAAAGACTTTAATAATTGGATGACTCAAAATTCTACAACATATGCTAAAGAAGCAAAAAAATTATACTATAGCCACTCTACAATGAGCAATAGCTGGGAAGATTGGGAATATTCAGCAAAAGAATCTATGAAAAATTCTCAAGTATGTACAGCAGGATTTATATATAGATTTTTAAATGAAGTATCAGGTACAGTAGAAAACAATACAGATATGAGTAAAATAAATGAATTTAATGTATTAATAAAAACTGGAAATGAAACTTATGCAGGTACAGATAATAATGTATACTTTGGACTTGAAACAGCCGATGGCAAACAATACGAATGGTTATTAGATAATGCAGGAAATGACTTTGAAAAAGGGCAAGAAGATAGCTATATATTAAAAATAAAAGATGGTTCAAGTGTAAGCCTAAATGATATAACTAAGTTTTGGGTTAAAAAAGATAACGTTGCAGGAGTAAGTGATGATTGGAAACTTCAAGATATAAAAGTTATAGCAAATGCACAGATTATACTAGACCAAGAGAGCAACAAGTTATTTAAAGGAAATGAAACATATTTTATAAATAGATAAATTAAATATTTTGGATAAAATTAAAATACATAGTTAAAATTAACTTTTGACATAATTTTAAAGTTATGCTAAAATAGTAGAAGTCAATTGAATATTAAGTAAGCCAGATAATCGCAGGTAGCATTGCTACGTGAGGAAAGTCGGAGCTCCATAGAGCAGGGTGCTAGGTAACGCCTAGTGGGAGTGATCCTAAGGAAAGTGCAACAGAAAATTACCGCCACGCAAGTGGTAAGGTTGAAAAAGTGAGGTAAGAGCTCACTATGGGCTAGGTGACTAGTTTCATGTGTAAACCCCACCTGGAGCAAGACCAAGATAGGGCTAAAAGGATGTAGCTCGCATCCTCCGGTAGGTAGGTCGCTTGAGTCTATTGGCGACAATAGACCTAGAAAGATGATTATCTAATACAGAACTCCGCTTATAGACTTGCTCAATATTTTGATACTAACACTAGATACTCTAGTGTTTTTTTATTGTGAAAATTGAAGAAAAAGTATAAATATGGTATATTAAATAGACAATAGTATAAAATTATGGAGGAAATAAAATATGACAGTAAAAAAAGCTATAATACCAGCGGCTGGGCTAGGGACTAGATTTTTACCTGCAACAAAGTCACAACCAAAGGAAATGCTTCCAATCGTAGATAAACCAACATTACAATATATAATAGAAGAAGCTATAAATTCAGGAATAGAAGAAATATTAATAATAACAGGAAGAAACAAAAAATCAATAGAAGATCACTTTGATAAATCTGTTGAGTTAGAATTAGAACTAGAGCAAAAAGGGAAAACAGAAATGTTAGAAATGGTAAGAGATATATCTAACATGGTAAACATACATTATATAAGACAAAAAGAGCCAAAAGGACTTGGACATGCTATACACTGTGCAAAAAGTTTTATAGGGAATGAGCCTTTTGCAGTTTTATTAGGTGATGATATAGTTGATTGTGAAAAACCTTGTTTAAAGCAATTAATAACTGCATACGATGAGTATAAAACAAGTATATTAGGGGTACAAGAAGTAGCTACAGAAGATGTCAACAAATATGGAATATTAGACGTTAAACATATAGAAGATAGAGTATACAAAGTAAAAGATATGGTAGAAAAGCCTGCAATAGAAGAAGCACCATCAAACGTAGCAATATTAGGTAGATATATAATAACACCTGCTATATTTGACATATTAGAAAACCAAGCACCTGGAAAAGGTGGAGAAATCCAATTAACAGATGCACTTAAAACTCTTGGAAACAACGAAGCAATATATGCATATAACTTTGAAGGTAGAAGATATGATGTTGGAGATAAATTAGGATTCTTAGAAGCAACTATAGACTTTGCTTTAAAAAGAGATAACTTAAAAGATGATTTATTAGCTTATATGAAAAAAGTAATAGAAAAAGAAGAAAAAAATGACAGAGACTACGTACAAGAAGTAGCGATAGATAAGCAATAATATAAGATAAAATATATATTATAGGAAGGTGTGAAATTTATGGCAGTTTTAGTAACTGGAGGAGCGGGATATATTGGGAGTCATACTTGTATAGAACTTTTAGAATCAAATCATGAAGTAATTATAGTAGACAACCTATGTAACAGTGACAAAATAGTAGTAGATAGAATAAAAGAGTTATCAGGGAAAGCTCCTAAATTTTATGAAATAGATATAACAAATAAGAAAGACTTAGAAATAGTATTTAAAGAAAATAAGATAGATTCAATAATACATTTTGCAGCACTTAAAGCAGTAGGAGAATCTGTTAATATGCCTGTAGAATATTATTCAAATAACTTAATAAGTACTTTAGTATTATTTGAACTTATGAAAAAATATGATATCAAGAAATTCGTATTTAGTTCATCAGCAACAGTATATGGAGATCCACATGTATGCCCTATACTAGAAGACTTCCCATTATCAGTTACAAATCCTTATGGAAGAACAAAACTGATAATAGAAGATATGCTAAGGGATATATGCTATGCAGACAAATCATTAGATGTAGCAATACTTAGATACTTCAATCCAATTGGAGCTCACAAAAGCGGTAAAATAGGTGAAGAGCCAAACGGAGTACCAAATAATATAATGCCATATATAACTAAAATAGCTGTAGGTAAATTACCACACTTAAACGTATTTGGAGATGACTACGATACACCAGATGGTAGTGGCGTAAGAGACTATATACACGTACTTGATTTAGCTCATGGACATGTAAAGGCATTAGAAAAATTATCAGAAAAACCTGGATTAGTTACATATAACTTAGGAACTGGTAAAGGATATAGTGTAATAGAATTAGTAAAAGCATTCTCAGAAGCTAATAATATAGAAATACCATATAAAATAGCGCCAAGGAGAGAAGGCGACATAGCGACTTGTTATGCAGACCCATCAAAAGCCGAAAAAGAACTTGGATGGAAAGCTAAATATACAATAGAAGAAATGTGCCAAGACTCATGGAGATGGCAAAGCAACAACCCAGACGGATACAAAAATGGCAAATAGTGTAATAATAGTAGAGCATATATTTGTGATATAATGTATTGAAGGAGTTGAGCTTATGGAAAAACAAATAATAGATATGTTAATGAAAATGCAATTAAGTATAGATGAAGTTAATAATAAAGTTGATGGAATACAAGAACAGGTTAGTAATATAAATGAAGAAGTAACTGGCCTTAAGCAAGAAGTAAACAGTATAAAAAAAGAGATGAACGAAAGATTTGATGTAGTTGACATAAGATTACATTGTATAGAAGGCAAGATTATGCAAGTAAATAGAAAGTTAGACGGAACAACTGATCAAGTTGTAAGAAATATAGAACAATTAGAGTTATTAAAAAATAGAATATAGTATTTATTTTTTTCTAAAAAGCACCTCATTGCGAGGTGCTTATTTTTTTTACAACAAATAATATTTTCTAAAAAGTTGAAAATGGGTAGAAAATGGGGTATTTGCAGGGATATAGGGTGAATAAAACTAAAGGAAACAGGTAGCTATTAGTCTAAATAGTAACTATCATAGGGGGGGAAATAAATGAAGAAAAAAATAAATAAATATTTAGCAACAATGCTAACAATGTGTCTACTAATAGGAAGTACGGGTGTGTTATCACAAGCTGCGACTAAACACCTATTAATTATAAACACTAAGAAAAATACAATGGGGTATTATGTTAACAATAAGTTAGTAAAAGAATTTAGAGTAGCAACAGGTAAATCGAATACACCAACACCAACAGGAAAAACTACAATAGTAAATAAAATAAAAAATAGACCTTACTACTCTGGAGGAATACCAGGAGGAGATCCTAGAAATCCATTAGGGGATAGATGGCTAGGACTAAACTTAAAAGGATCATATGGAGACACTTATGGGATACATGGAAACAATAATGAAAACTCTATAGGCCAACACGTATCAGGTGGGTGCATAAGAATGCATAACAATGATGTAAGATGGCTATTTGATCAAATACCAAATAAAAGTGATGTAATATTAAAATATACAGATCAAAGTTTTAAACAAATAGCAGCAGGATACAAAATAACATTAGATGATAATTCAAAACCTAAGCCACCAGATAAACCAAATCCTCCAGCTAAAAAAGGATGGGAAACTAAGGATGGCAAGAAATACTACTATGATTCAAAAGGTCAAAAGGTAACAAACTTACAAACAATAGATGGAAATAAATATTACTTTGATAAAAATGGAGTAATGCAAACCGGATGGCAAAGTGTAGTAGAGGGTAGAAGAAGTTACTTTGGAAGTGATGGAGCTATGAAGGCAGGATGGCAAGATATAGACGGTAACAGATATTACTTAAATAATAGTAATGGAGTAGCACTTAGATACTGGCAAGAAATAGATGGTAATAAGTATTACTTTGGAAGTGATGAAATAGTAAAAACAGGATGGCAAGACATAGACGGAGGTAAATACTACTTTAACAGTGATGGATCAATGCAACAAAGATGGGAGAATTTAGATGGTAGTATTTATTACTTTGGTGAAGACGGAAGAATAAGAAGTGGATGGCAAGAGATAAATGGAGAAGCATATCACTTCAATAATGATGGAGTAGCACAAGTAGGATTACAAGACATAGATGGTAATAAGTATTACTTCTATGAAGATGGTAAGATGGCAAGAGATACTGTAGTAGAAGATGGAATAGAAATAGATGAAAATGGAATAGTAACAAGCGTGGGAGAAGGAGCTTAATAATAAATAACTATCTAATTTTAGAAGCTATAACTTAGCTGATAAATTTATGATAGTTATTTTTTATATAAATGCTATATTGACGAGATTTATCGGAATATAACGACTAATACTTTACTTGTTTTACTTAATATGTTAAAATATGTAGCGGAAATTAATAAAGTAATATAGATTCGTGAAGGGAGACAAATGACAAAAAAATTTATGTATGAAATTAAGGGTTTTATTAGAAGTAGAAATGTGATTTATTGTTTTCTTTCATCATTATTTTTCGGATTATTATCATATTTATATTTCTTTACAAATAATTTAAATAACTATGATAATATATCGGTTACACCAGTTGGATATGGAACAGGAACAAGTAGTGGAAGATGGTTTTTAGGCGAATTTGGAGATTGGATAGGAGAACTGTGGGGGAATTATAATATTCCTATATTCAATGGAATACTAACGATACTTATATTAGCAGTTACATCTTGTATAATAGTTGAAATTTTCAAAATAAAAAATAAATGGTTATGTATTTTAATAGGAGGAATTACAGTAGTATTTCCACCTATAGCAAGTGCGATGTTTTTCTCATATACAGTTGGATACTATGCATTAGCAATATTTTTTGTTGTTTTAGGAACTTTTTTAGTAAAAGAATGTAAGATTTTAGGATTTATATTTGGGTCACTTTTATTCTCTTTTTCTCTAGGGACATACCAAGCATATTATCCTTTATGTGCATCTATATTTATACTAATATTAATAAAGATGTGTATTGATTCAAAAACTACATGGAAAGAAATAATAGTAACAGGATTTAAGTTCTTATTTTCTTTAGCGCTAGGATACATACTGTATAAGTTGTTTTTAAAATATTACTTATACATAGATAATATACAATTAGGTTCGTATAAAGGTATAGATCAAATGGGTAAAATAGATGTTTATTCATTACCAGCAAAAATCAAAGAAATATTTAATTCAATGTTGCAATTAACTTTTGATGATTACATGTCAATAAGTGCAACAAAAATAATACAACATTCATTTTTAGGCTTATATATCATAACTTTTATTACACTAATATTGCTAACAATAAAGAATATGTTAAATAAAGAATCAATACTTAAATTTATATTATTATTAATGTTTATAGTATTATTATTTATATCTATTAACTTTGTAGTAGTAATGGTACCTAATGGATATATATATACTATAATGCAAATGGGATTTGTATGTATATTCTATCTAGTAATTATACTTATAGATAATTTAGACAAAATTAATTTATCAACTAATAAACTTGTAATACTTGATAAATTTAAGCTAAATAAAGTATTATTAGTTTCTACAATAGTTATAGTGCTAACGTCTATATTAAACTATGCATGGCAAACTAATGGAAATTATCGATTGTTATACTATAATAATAGACAGTTGGAAAATTATTATCAGACTTTATACACTAGAATTAAATCTACAGAAGGTTATAAACAAGATATGAATATTTACTTTGTAGGAAGTGATATTAATGATAAAACATTTAGTAATTTCAAATGGGAAAATACACCCTTTAAATATGGGGGCAATGGTTCTCCATTAAATACATATTCTAGACATTCAACTATAGAAAATTATTTGGGATATTCATTTGCTAAAATTGAAAATGATAGTGAAGAGTACAAAAAATATCAGAATGATATAGAACAAATGGATAAATATCCAAATGATGGTTCAATAAAAATATTAGATAATAATATATTTATTAGATTTGAATAATAGATAAATTATAATGTAGATATGTATTGGAATATGTACATTACTAGTAAATTTAATGGGGTGTCTTAAAATGATTTTTAGAAATCATTTTGAGACACCTTCTTTTTATTAATTTAATATTATTAAGATATATATTTTATGAAAAAAGATATATCTAATTTGTTTTTACGTAACTTTCATTAGGTGGCACAGTTGTCCAATAATAATATTCATATTGTACTTAGCTAGTGCTATGTTTTAAATATTATTAATTTGCTAAATATATAATTTAATACAACTACAATAACCTGAGTGAAAAGTTTTGCATATAAATCATTTAAGTGTAGGGCATCAACAAGTAAAAACATAACGCCCATATCTATAACACCTGAAAGTAATCTGCAATTTACAAAAGTAAACATCTCTTTTAACATCGCACTTAAACTATTACTTTTACTCTCAAATACCCATATGCGGTTAGTCACATATGCAAAAGCAACAGCCAATACCCAAGATATAATATTACTTATAAGGTAGTGGATTTGTAAAATGTCACTACAAAAATAATAACTTACAAAACTAACTATAGTTGTAAGCACTCCAAAGACTAAATATAATATAACTTCCTTATATTTAGTATAAACATTTAATAGACTATTCATATTTTATGCCGTTCCCTTTTTATAAGCTAACTCATCATAATTTTCGCACTCAGAAACAATGAACCTTGGACGATTTTGAGTTTCTTCATATATTTTTGAAATATAATATCCTATAATACCTAAACTTAACATTATAATACTTCCTATTATAAGTAGTAATAATATTACTGTTGTAAATCCTTCTGAAGATTTTCCTATAAAATTAATATAAATTGAATGTATACCTAATATAATTGAAAAAAGTCCGAATATAATTCCTGTAAAAGTTACTATTTGCATAGGTGCAGTTGAAAATGAAGTTATATTTGTAATAGCATACTTTATAAGAGATATTGTAGACCACTTTGAATCTCCAGCTTCTCTTTCTTGAACATCAAATTCAATTGATGTAGTCTTAAATCCAACCCATGATGATAAAGCTCTAAAGAATATATGCTTCTCAGGCATAGATCTAAGTATATCAACGGCTTTTCTATCTAATAATTTAAAATCAGAAGCTTTAGACATATCAATCTTTGTTGCTGAACTAATAATTGAATAGAAAGACTTTGCAGCAAATTTATGTAAGAATGATTCCTTACCTCTAGAAGCTTTTACACCTTCTACGACTTCATATCCCTCTTTCCATTTTTGATACATCTTTACCAAAACCTCAGGCGGGTGTTGAAGATCACAATCTATAACTGCGCAACAGTCGCCCACTGCGTAAGTAAGACCTGCAAAAATAGCAGCCTCTTTGCCAAAGTTTCTTGAAAAATTAAAACCCTTTATATTAGGGTTTTTATCACAAGCTTTGCCAATCTCTTCCCAAGTGTTATCCTTAGAACCATCATTTATAAAAATGATTTCATAAGGAATATTTTCATCACTCAAAAGCGAAGATACTACACTTGAAATGTTACAAATCATTTTATCCTCATTATATGAAGGTATTATCACTGATAATTTGCCCATGTTTACCTCCTTAGTATATATATGTATTGAAATAATTCAATTTAGTATACCATATCTAGTATTAAATTAAAACTGAAAGGGCCTATAAAAAGTCGTCTTATATCGAAAATAGGAAAATATTGTGATATACTTAAGAGGTTAAAAAAAACAGCTAAGAAAAGAGAATATAAATAGGAGGTAAATTTGGCATATTTAAAAATAATGATTTTATCAATGATTCCAATAACGGAATTAAGAGGGGCGATACCTATAGGAATAGCTCTTGGGCTAAACCCAATAGGAGTATATATAGCAAGTGTAGTAGGTTCAACATTAGTATCAATACCATTAATACTAACATTTAGACACATAATACATTTTTTAAGAGATATTAAAATGTGTGAAGGATTGGTAAGAAAAGTAGATAGAAAAATAGCTTCGGGAATGAAAAAATTAAAAAATATATCAATACTAGGAATAATACTTTTTGTAGGAGTGCCACTCCCAACAACAGGAACCTGGACAGCAGCAGCAGTAGCATCTATATTAAAAATGAGAATAAAAGATGCGTTTTTAGGGGTGTTATTAGGTAATATGATGGCAGGGATAATAGTATCTGCATTATCTCTACATCTTATATAAAAAGAATTAAATAGAAATAAGGGGGCAACTAATGAAAAAAATAGCAGTATTAGTACCGTGCTATAACGAAGAACTAACAATAGAAGCTGTAATAAAAGACTTCAAAAATGTAATACCAGAGGCAGACATATATGTATACGATAACAATTCAAAAGATAATACAGCACAAATAGCAAAAGAACTTGGAGCAATAGTAGTACCAGAATACCGTCAAGGAAAAGGTAATGTAGTGAGAAGTATGTTTAGAGATATAGAAGCCGATTGCTATATAATGGTAGATGGTGATGACACTTATCCAGCAGAAGATGCATACAGAGTAGCTCAACTAGTATTAGAAAACAAAGCTGACATGGCAATAGGGGATAGACTATCAAGTACATATTTTACAGAAAACAAAAGACCTTTTCACAATACAGGTAATAAATTAGTAAGGACACTTATAAATAAAATATTCAAAAGTGAAGTAAAAGATATAATGACAGGTTGTAGAGCTTTTAATAGAACATTTGTAAAATCTTTCCCTGTATTATCAAAAGGATTTGAAATAGAAACAGAAATGAGTATACATGCATTAGATAAAAAATTCTTAATAAGAGAAGTACCAATAGCTTATAGAGATAGACCAGATGGTAGTGAATCAAAGCTAAATACTTTCTCAGATGGATTTAGAGTATTAAAAACAATACTAAATTTATATAAAGACTATAAACCATTATCATTCTTTGGACTAATATCAGGGATACTTTGTATAATAGGATTAGCAATGATGATACCTGTATTATCAGGATATTTAAGAACTAGCTTAGTAGCAAAATTCCCAACATTAATAGTAGCTATAGGACTTTTAACGTCATCATTAGTATCATTAGCATGTGGACTTATATTAGATACAGTAAAGAAACATTCAGACCAATTTTATGAAATCTCACTTAATATGCTAGAAATGAACAAACCAAATGGCAAAAGTGAATGTGAAAATAAAATTTAGGGGACGTAAAAATGAAATTTAATAATATAAAAAAACAAAGCACTCGTTTAGCAACAATATATATATCTATGATGGTTGTATTTGTATTAATAATGGCATGTTCATATAAAATACCAAATAAAAGAATAAATTGGCACGTAAGTGAATCAATACAACAACTAAAGACAGAAGGAATTTATCCAAGATCATTTTTTAATACAGCGTCATCACAATTAGATAATTTTACTGATGCATGGATGCTAAACATATCAATAAGTGCAGATAATAAACATCCATTAAAATCATCACTACAAGTTCCTCATAGAGTAGCACAAAAACAAGGTGAAGATAATATTGATAAAATAAGAAACTTAGAACTATCATTAGACAAGAAAAATATTAAAACAACATCATCATACAGTAGATACTGGCATGGATATCTAGGAATACTAAGACCTTTATTAATATTTTTTAGTTATACAGAAATAAGATTTATGAATATGTGTGCATTATTTATGTTATTTATAGTTGTAAATAGCTTAATAAAAAAGAAGCTTGGAACAAAAGTTATGATAAGCTTTTTCATATCAATGATGATGGTAATGTTTCCAATAGTTACAATGTCACTACAATTTTCAAGTATGTTTTATGTAACGTTTATAAGCATGATAGTAGTATTACTATATCATCGAAAAATAGAAGAAAATAAATTAGCCATATGTTTATTTTTCATAATAGGAAGTATGACTAGCTTCTTAGATTTGCTAACAGCACCTCTGATAAGTTTAGGAATACCATTAGTAACTTACATATTGTTAATACAAAATAATGAAATAAAACAAAACTCACGAATTGCAATAAATAATATTAGTAGTAAATACATAGCAGATAACATTATAGAAGTAATAAAAAATAGTATAATGTGGGGATTAGGCTATGGTATGACTTGGGCTAGTAAATGGGTAATAGCCAGTATAGTATTGAAACAAAATGTAATAACAGATGCACTAAATCAAATGTTAGTAAGAACATCTGACCCAGGTGGAGATACAGCATTTACAGTAAATAGTGTAATAAAAGCTACTACTAGCGTAATGTTTACAGACTTTACTCTTAAAATAGTAATAGCTTTATTGATAATAGGAATAATAGCTATGATACTTTGTAGAAAACATACAAATGAAATAATAACAATAACACCAATACTGTTAATAGCACTAATGCCATTTGTATGGTATATAATACTTAAAAACCATTCACAAGTACATTGTTGGTTTACTTATAGAAATTTAAGTATAACTCTGTATGCAGTATTTGCGTTTATAAGCTATAGTATAGATACTAAAAAGATAACATCAGCATTATATCTAAGATAAAGACAAAAAAGATAATCAAAATATATGATTGTCTTTTTTTATACAAAAATAAAATGAAAGCTAAAATTAAGATGTATTGATATACAACTAAAAATAATGTACAATGATGTAATAATAGGAATATATTAACAAATTATATTCTAAGAATAACATGAGGTGAGAGATATGTTAAAGAGAAAAAAGCAAATAATAGCAAAAGTAATGGCTACAACAATGTTGGCTACGACGCTAGCAACAACACTTCCAATAAGTGCAAGTGCACTAGAGCCAAGATCTGCAGCAGTGTCGAGTAGTATTTTAGCAGGAAGTAATAGACAAGCAACAGCTGTAAAGATAAGTGAAAATGGGTGGAGTTCATCAACACACGCAGTAATAATTAATGGGTATGACGGATTAGTAGATGCATTAACAGCAACTCCATACGCAAATCTTAAAAATGCACCAATACTTGTAAGTAAAAAAGATACATTAACATCAGAGACAGAAGCTAGATTAACTAAGTTAGGTGTTAAAACTGTAGATATAGTGGGTGGAACAACAGTTGTATCTGAAAACGTAGTAAAAGAATTAAAATCTATGAACATTTCAGTAAATAGAATAAGTGGAACAAATAGATACACAACAGGTGTAGCAGTAGCAGAAGCTATGGACAAAATATCTGATGTATCTAAAGTAGCAGTAGTAAATGGTGCAACAGGACTTCCTGATGCAGTAAGTGTAGCAGCACCAGCAGCAGATAATAAAATGCCAATAATATTATCAAATCCTAACAATGGACTAGCTGATTCTAAGGAATTTATAAACAAAGAAGATATATACAAATCATATGTAGTTGGTCAAACAGATGTTGTTTCAGATTCTGTAATGAACTCATTACCAGGAACTAAGGTAAGACTTGGTGGAGAGAGAAGACAAGAAACTAATGCAAAAGTTATAAGCGAATTCTATAAGTCTACTTCATTAGACAACATATATGTAGCTAAATCAGGGCAAGTAGAAAAATCTGATGAACTTGTAGATGCACTTGCAGTAGGAGTATTAGCTGCTAAAAATGATGTTCCAGTTATGATAGTTGGAAAAACTTTAGATTATTCTCAAGAAAACTTATTAAAGAATAAGTCATTCTCAAGAATAACTCAAATAGGAGACGGTGTACCAAGTGCGAGTATAGAAGCTATAAGAAATACACAAAACAGTGTTAAAGAAGTTACAACTGTATCAGCTTTAAATAGTGCTATGTCAAGTGCTAGAGATGGTGATGTTATAAACTTTAGACCTACATCTACTGTATCAGAAAATATAACATTAAGCACTTCATCAAATATCACTGTTAATTTATGCGGAACACATAGTGGTGCTGTTACTTCAAATATGAGTAACGGAACTTTAAATATAAACGGAAATATATCAAACAAAGTATCTGTAGACGGAGCTAAATACATAAATGTTAATAGTGGAGTTACAGTTAAGCAAATGGAAATAAGATCAGGTGCTAGAAATGCTTCAATAGTTAATAGAGGAACAATAACAACATTAGATATAGTTGCACAAGGTGTTGTTGTTAGTGGAAGTGGTAATATAACAACTTTAAATGCACAAGGAGATACTGATTTTAGTGGAGTTAGTGGAACTATAGGTAACTTAGATAAAAGCAAGCCAGTTTCTCAAGTAGTAGCTCAAAATGGAAAAGAAATAATAGTAAGATTTAGTAGACCCGTAGATACAACTCCAACTATAGCAATGGATGGAGAAATATTTACAATAGGAACAACTAATGGAGCAACGATAACTAATAGTGATTTTACAACTGAATTAAGTGAAAATAGAATGAGTATGACTATAAAAGCCGAAATAAATAAATACTTTAAAGGCAGTAATGGATTAACTGTATCAAATATAAGAAATAATGGAACAGTATTAGATACATATAGAACGACATTAAAAACAGAAGATAAAACTTCTCCAGAAGTAACAAGCGTATTATTTAACCAAGATACAAATAACTTTGAAGTAACTTTATCAGAGCCAATAGATAAAAAAGATGGTTTAGTGCTTCGTATAAACAACGTGTCAGTAGAAAATACTGCAATATTAGGAAATGCAGATAGTGCATCACAAGCCCCAAAAAGCCCGAGTAATAAAATAATAGTACCAAGAACAAATGCATTAGTTTCATTAGGAACTTCATCAGTACCAGTATATGTAGCTGGAATGAGAGATGCATCAGGAAACTTAATGCAATCTAAAAACACTACTGTATCAGTAACAAAAATGGATTTAACAATAGACAATCCAATAGCTGTAGCTAACAATAAAATACGTATAAAGTTTAATAAAGCATTAAATGCAGCTTCAAAATCAAAGATAGAAAGTGAACAAGGCTTAGTTGTAAATAAATCAAACGATACATCTAGTTCTAAACATAATTATGTAAATAATATTTCTCAAAATACAGCTGTTGATTCTACAGGAAGAACGTATGATATAACATTAAATGATGTTTTAAGTACTAATAGAAGTCAAGGTCTAAACGTTGTTATAACAAAAGATGCATATCAAGATACTACTGATTTAAGTATACCAGCACTTACTAAGTCAGTAACTATAAACAAAGATGAAACTAAGCCAACAATAACTTCAACAGCATTAAGCTCAGGAAAAGATGCAATAGAAGTTACATTTAGTGAGGCTATAGACCCATCAAGTTTAGTTGATGGAGATAAAAACACTAGCATAAAGTTAATGAAAAATACTGTAGAAGTAACTGTAAGTGATATAGAAATAAAAAATGAAAAGACTTTAGTAATAAAATCATCTAGTGAAACATCACAAGGAAGACTTAATGGTGGAAATTACAGAGCTTATTTTGCAGCTAATGCTATAACTGACTTAAGTAACAATGGAATAAATTCTGTAAACTCAGCTATAGTTGAAGTAACAGGAACTAGTACTCCAAGCACTCCATTAGATGTAGATGTTTTAGCAAAAGGAGAAACTCTACCAAGTGGTACTACATTACCAGCTGGCGTTACAATAGAAGACAATGAGTTTGTAATTGTATCAAAAGATGCATTTGATTACAAAATGTTTGGTTCAGGAACAACACCACATAAATATTTTAAAATAGATGGAAAAGAGATACCAGAAACATCAAATATAAGATTTACTGATGGTACTTACAAACAAATAGAAGTAACATTACCAGAAGATTACGTTAAGAGTACAGGAAACTATATGTTAGAAGTATCAGGATTAAAATTATCTGATGCTAACAAGACTATAAATACTAATACTAGAACTATAGCATTAGTAGATAACGCAGCACCTACTTTAAAATCAGCAAAACTTGAGACTGTAAAAAATAGTAATGATAATAACAAAGTTGATAGCTATGAGTTTAAATTAATGTTTGATGAGCCAGTTAAAGTTAGTGGAACTGATTTAAAACTAGGAGCATTCTTAGACAATATGGCAATTAAATATGGAAGTAAAACATATACAAATCCAACTCCAGATTATGCATGTACTTCAGTAGTTAATGCAAATGATTCAAAAGAAGTAATAATAACTGTAGCAGCAAGTACTGTTGCAAGTGATACTTTATGGCAAGAAATATTAGGTTCACAATATAGTGGAGCTACTTTAGAAATAAAGAATGAAATAAATGCAATAAGAGATACAGATTCTATAGGAGCTGATGATTCTAAACTAAGTGCTAGAAAAGTTGCTGCTATGAGTATAAGTAAAACAACAAGAACAGAAGCAAAATAATTATTATAAAATAGTAAAAAGACTTGGTCAAATGACCAAGTCTTTTTTGTGAGAAATACGTTAAAGAGAATAAATTTTTATTTTTTTAACGTATTTTTATTATAGCATTAATTCGACAAAATAAAAATAAAAAATTAGAAAAAAATTCATATATATGTAAAGAATTGAAGAAATGTCTAAAAAATATAATTATAATGAAATAACTGTCATAAAAAATAATAATATGTCGAATGCGTGAATAAATATTAAAAAAATGTAAAAAAATGTAATATTATGACGAACGAAAGTTCGCCAAGAAAGGTATAAAACCATTGAAAATACATTGGAGATAGAATAATATTAATAATGTGAGAAATACGAAATGAAATGCCAATACGGTTTACATAGAAGAGATGAATTCATATAATATTGGGGAGGAAACAAAATTATGTCAAAGAAAAAAAGTATAGCAATGGCAATGGCAGTTGCAACAGTAGCTACTACAGCTGCACCAGCTTTTGCAGCACCAATCCACAGAGCGGTAGTAGATTCTACAAATGAAACAGCAATAAATGAAATGAAAGAAAAAGCATACAAAATGTTCCAAAAGAAATTTACAGAGAATGTGAATTCATTACAAACTGTAAATAAAGCTGGAACAAATGCATACACTGTACAATTACAAGTTGCTACATTAGAAAATGTAACAATAGGAGGTGCAGTAAATCCAACTAATTATGCAGATTTCGTAAAAGAACTTGATAAGTTAGTTGCTGATTTAAAAGAAGGACAAAAAATATTAGTAACATCTACATTCAATGGTAGAGAATTAACAGATGGACAAATAGTTGACTGGAAAGAAACTAAATTAGCAGACGTTACTGCAGATGAATTAGGTTTCACAGAAGGAACAGATGTTGGAACATTCAAGGCTGATAAATTAGCTGATGGAACTCCAATCGCTAAGATAAGAATATCAGATGATAATAAAGACGAAAAAAGATATATAACTGTTAAGGCAGGAGATGCTAAATTAGATTTAGATAAGCCTGTATATAAACAAGTAAATGGACACTACGTAGATAAAGATGGAAACTCTATAGCTAAAGTTGATAATACAATAGCAACACCAGTATTAGCAAATGGTGTTATAGAAGGATATCAAGCTGCAATGACAACACCTGCAGATGCAGTAGTAGAGAGAGATGCTATACTTAAAGATGCATCATCTGTACAAAACAAAGACATGGTAGTAAGTGATATATATGAAGTTGAAACAGGAAGACTTACTGTAGATGGTAATGAACTTGCGAAAACTATCATGAATCAAAGAGACCATGATGATGATAAAGAAAATGTTGTAATAACTGCAACTGATAAAGATGGAGTTGAGTACACTTATACAGGTGGAAAATTTGTAGATGCAACTGTAGCTGCTAATGAGCTAGTTGAAGCAAATGCTTCAAATGTTAAGTTTACATTCCAAAAAACAGATAAAGTAGAAGCTACTCCAGCTAATACTAAATGGGAAACTGTATCTACAGTAACTGTTAAAGGTGAAAGAAAAGCTCCATTATCTCATATCCTTGATATGGTTAAAGGGAAATTAGATATATATACTGCAGCTGGTATGGATAGATACAAGACTGCTGTAGAAGTAAGTAAAGCATTTAACAAAGCTGCAAATGTAGTATTAGTATCAGGAGAAGAAAAATCTTTAGTAGATGGTTTAACAGCTACTCCTTTAGCTAAAAAATTAAGTGCACCAGTATTACTTACTAAGCAAAATGAAATACCAAAAGAAGTAATAGACCAATTAAAAGAATTAGAAACAAAAACTGTTTATATAGTAGGTGGAGAAACAGTAGTATCACAAAACGTTGTTGATACATTACAAAAAACATACGGAATAACAGTTAAGAGATTAGCAGGAGATAACAGATATGAAACTTCATTAGCTGTAGCTAAAGAATTTACTAAAACAGCGAATGCAGAAGAAGCATTCATAGTTGGTGGACACGGTGAAGCTGATGCTTTATCTGCAGCTGGTATAGCTGGAGAGTTAAAAGCACCAATATTATTAACTCCAGCAGAAGGAATAAATAAGGATGTAGAATTATTCTTAAACACTAAGGTTAATCCTACTGCTAGTGCAAAAGATATAACTGTAATAGGTGGAACAACTGTAGTAAGTGAAAATGCTTACAATCAGTTATTAACTATAGATGCAGATGTTAAGAGAGTAGCAGGGGAAAGAAGACAAGATACAAATGCTGCTGTTATAAAAGAATTCTATGCACCATCAGCAACAGTAGCTGCACCAGTTACAGTTGATAATATGATAGTTGCTAAGGCTGATAATAAAGGTTTAGTAGATGCATTAGGTGCAGGAGCTTTATCAGCTGATAAAGGAAATACTCCAGTAGTATTATCAGGAGAAAATTTATCTGATAATCAAGAAGATGTATTAGCTACTGTAAAGGTTGCTGCTGCTGGTAAAAAAGTTCAAGTAGGATACGGAGTATCTCAAGCTGTAGCTAAGTTTGTAAAATCTATAGTAAAATTATAATTAGATATATTAATTTAGATTTGAATTTTATATAAATTAGCATGATAAATAAAAGGTGTTGGTATTTAAATATATCAACACCTTTTTTATTATATAAAACATATACTTATAAAAAATATATGTTATTATACAAACGTGAGAAATACGAATATGAGAGATATTCGGAGGAGCAAATGAGTAAGTATAAATACACAAGCATATTAACAATAGTAGGAATAGTAGCTACAACACCATCTAGCTATGCCACAGCAGAACATTACGCAGTTATAGATTCAGAGGAACAACAGAGGATATTGGAATTAAAAAAACAAACATATCAATTGTTTAATACAAAATATACTACAAATAAAGTCTATATGAATGATCCCAACAAAAGAGGGTGTTCGGCATATAAAATACAAATAGCTGATAATCTAGAAGCGTTAGATAAAGAAGAGTACCTAACTAGCTATGCACAGTTTGATGAGTTATTTAATGAGAAATATTCAAATTTAAAATACAATCAAAAGATAGTGGTAAAATACTCCACAATAAGTAGAAAATTGAAAAATGAAGAATTAGTAGACTACAAGGAACTAAAATATAATGGGAACGAGAAAAACGTAATATGGAAGACACTAGCAGATGGTAATAAACAAGGTAAAATACCAATATCACCAGATACAACTACAGAACAAGCTAGATTTATATATGTAAATGTTGGAGATATCTTGCTGGATATAAATAAGCCTGCTTTTAGACAGAAAAATGGTTACTATATAGATATTAATGAGAATCCTATTAAAAAAGTAGATAAAAATATAATAGAAACTAAAGTAAGTTTACAAAATGGAATTATAGATGGATATTACCAAGATAGTTCAGTAGCTTTAGGACAAGAAGATATAATTCAAAATACAGATGCAATAGTAAAAGATGCAGATGAAATAAGTACACAAGAACTAAAAGTAGATGATATATATGAAGTAAACTCAGGAAGATTGACTATAAGAGGAAATGAGTTATTAAAAAATATAAATGAAATGAATAAATCTCAATACACAATAAGGTTTGAAGCTATTGATAAAATAACAGATGAACCAAGAGAAATATATATTGATAAAAGTGACAGTAGCAATATAGCTGTAAGATATGTTGATAATAATATAGAAGTAAATTATAAAGATTTATCAAGTATAAACATTATAATAGAAGAAACTACAATGGATAATAAATATAGAATAAACAAGCTTATAATAAAGCCTGTGAAAAAAGTAGAACTTGACAATATTATTGAATTAATGAAAGAAAAAATAGAGATAAACATATATGCAGGTTTAGATAGATACAAAACTTCAGTACAGGTTAGCCGAAATACATATAAAAATACTACTGATAATGTAGTGCTTGTATCAGGTGAGGATAATTCACTTGTAGATGGTCTAACATCAACTCCATTAGCATCAAGTTTAGATGCTCCGATACTTATAACCAAAAAGGATGAGATACCAAATGAAGTTCTAGAAGAAATAGATAGGCTAAATGCTAAGAATATATATATAATTGGTGGAGAAAATGCAGTTTCTAAACAAGTATATGATAAACTAAAAACACATTATGGTAAAAATATGAAAAGAATATCAGGGAAAGATAGATATGAAACTTCCTTAGCCGTAGCTAATGAGATTGTAGGAAAAGTAAATCATAAAGTAGATACTTTTATAGTAGCAGGCAATGGAGAGGCAGATGCATTGTCTATATCGTCAGTAGCAGGCAAAAAACAAGTTCCTATAATTTTGACTAAAAAAGAAGGTCTATCTTATGATAATAAGTATTTTTTAATGGAGAATGCAGATAAAGCATACATACTCGGTGGAAGAAATATTATATCTAATTCTGTAGATGAAGATATACTAGATATAAATATGAGTGTTAGAAGAATATACGGAGAGAATAGAAAAGATACAAATGCAGCAATTATAAAGGAATTTTATAGTAATGGTAAGGAATTACATAATAATGGAGGGCTTATAATTTCTAAATCTGATAACAAGGGATTTGTAGATTCTTTATCTGCAGGGGTATTAGGGGCTAAGATGAATGCACCTGTATTTCTTGCGACTGATTCGCTAAGTGAAGAGCAAGGAGATACTTTGCATGACTTAAACTCAAAGAAGAATAAGATTCAAGTAGGGTATGGAATATCTAATTTAGTTGCGGAGTTCATTAATTCAATAAAGTAATATACTTAATATCTATTTTTTATGTGTCCTTGGTATGGGCAACAACTTGAAGGTGAAAGTCCATTGAAGGCTCGATTGTATACTAATTAAATTCTATTATAGGTATATAACAAAATAATAGGAGCGAAAATATATGAACATAGAATTATTACTAACTAAAATTTGTGAAATATCGAATAAATACGATTTAATAAATCAAAAAACAGGAAGCTATTTCAATATATTTGACATAGCTAACATATCTACAGACGAAGTAACAATATGCAGAGTAATACACGAGTTGCTAGACCCTAAAGGTAGTCACTATCAAGGCGACTTATACTTAAGATTGTTTGTAGAACATGTTTTAAACCTAGACTTTACAGAATCGGACTATAAAAATGTAAGAGTACATAGAGAGTATATTATTTTAGGAAATAGAAGAATAGATTTAGTAATTGAGAGTAACGATGAACTAATACCAATAGAAGTGAAAATTTATGCAGGTGATCAAAATAACCAATGTTTTGATTATTATAATCAAGCTAAGAATTCAAAAGTGTTTTATCTGACACTACATGGAAGTATTCCAAGTTCTCAAAGTGCAGGAAGCCTTACTCCTATTTATAATGATAGATGTATTGTAGGCTATGAGGAGATAGTACAACTGTCATTTGAAAATGATATACTTAGTTGGTTAAATAGATGTCTTGAACAACAAGAAACTATTAGAATAGCATCTATTAGAGAAATTATATTACAGTTAATTTTAGTTATAAGAAGAATTACTAACCTGTTGGTGGAGGATAAAGAAGTGGAGATTTCAAATATTATATCATCATCTAAATCAAATATGCAAAGTGCTATAGAGATAGAAAAGAGCTTGAAAGCTTGTAAGATAAAGATGATTAAAAAGGTCTTAAATGCTATAGAAGAACGTATAGATAAAGCTAACTTAAATAATGCCAATAGTTACGATTACAATGATTTTAAGTTAGTTAATGTGTATTACGATAAAAAGGGTTCAAGTTATCCTGGAATTAGTTACTATATAAAAAATATAAAAGATGATATTGACCTATGGTTAAGAATTGAAATAGATAGTGTACTTTTTGTAGGATTTTGTACACCTTGTAATAATGTGTTTAATGGTAAAATGCTAGCTAATGATGAGATAAGAGACGTATTACCTAACTATGAGCCTGAGATTGACGGTTGGTGGATATATTGGGAGTATTTACCTGAAGATAATGAATCAGAGTGTCCAAATTTTAAAGAGTTCAATGATGCTTATTTTGATTTATTTGATGAGGATAAATTTGATGAATTTATTGATAGATGTGTATATAATATTGAAAAATTAATTACATTAAAATAGTTAAAGTGTTATTTTCTTTAGCTATTTTTTAATTGAAGTTATTAATTTTTTTATTAAATATAGTATAGAGTTATCAAGGAGAAAAGTATGGAAATAAGTTTATTAATAGAAGAGTTTATAAAAAACTACGGGAAAGTAAGTATATTTATTATAGTTGCGCTAGAATATGCAAATGCTTCGCTACCTAGTGAATTAGTACTACCACTAGTAGGAATATTAGCACTAATAAAAAACAAATATCCTAAGACTAAAAAATCAATAAAAGCGTCATATAGATGGTTAGCAAAATATGAGAAGATATCGGTAATGTTATCTAGATTAGTCCCATTAGCAAGAACATTTATATCAATAGTAGCGGGAGTAACCAAGATGAATGTAGTTGAATTTGTGGTTTATTCAGGAATTGGTATAGCGATTTGGAATACTATCCCTATATTTATCGGATATATATTAGAGAATAACATGAGCTTAATATCTACTATTTTGAAAAATTACTCTAATGTATTAATAGTTATATTAGGTGTAGTTTTTGTTGGTTATATTATATATACACACAAAAATCATAAAGTAAAAAATTGATGCCTAGAATAGAATTTATGATAACTTTCAGGATACTATAAATCTAGACAAAAGGGTTACTTTAAAAAAACTTTTCACTATCTAGCATTTAATATGCTAGATAGTATAGCGGAAATTAATAACTTAATATAGATTAGTGAAAGGGAAAAAATACATAACTGTATTTAAGGAGGAAAATGACAAAAAAATTTATGCATGAAATTAAGGGTTTTATTAGAAGTAGAAATACTATTTATTGTTTTCTTCCATATAAGTTTAAGTTACGTAAACAAGAAAATAGAACTCAAACATTTGTAATGTCGTTTCACTATCCTGATGAAAACAAAGAGCCATGGGTACATTTATGGAAAAGGTAATAGATAAAATACATATCTCGAGGGGGTTTCTAATATGATGAAAAATAAACATTTATCAAGAGTTATATCAAAACAAGGCTTCTATGAATTTAGGCGACAATTAGAATATAAGTGTAAATTCAGAGGGATTGAGTTAGTTATAGCAGATAGATGGTATCCATCATCAAAGACTTGTAGTCAATGTGGAGAAATTAAAACTGATTTAAAACTTAAAAATAGAATTTACCAGTGTTCTTGTGGATTTACTATTGATAGATATTTAAATGCAAGTATTAATCTTTCAAACTATAAATTAGCATAACATCACCAACAAGACAGTGCTAATATGTACCATTCGTTGTATGGGAATTTACGATTGCGGAGTGTTATATCAAATGAAAGTAGCTTGTTGTAGTTTGACTTGCAAAATCAGACACGTTGAAACGATAATTAAACATACTTTATAAAGTTTTATAAGGTTTTGGCAACGGGATTAAGATTGATATGAAAAAAATGTATATTGTGAATATTGTGATGTATGTAATAATGAAGTATTTGTTGAAGCAATTGATGATGAAAATACAAAAATTATAAAAAAGTTAGATAGTATTAAAGATTATTTCAATATTATTCAAGCAAAGTACAATATGATTACTTTTTTAGATATAAAGGATTATGCGGTAGATATGTTTAATAAGGTGGTATAAGAGAGTGTATCAGATGAAAATAGAATAATAAAGGATATGTAAAAGCTTAGTTCGAAGCTTTTACATATCCTTTATTTATTATTGATGAAATTGTTAGTCCTATGTATCCACCTAAAGTATTTAGCCATAAATCATCTATTTCACAGAATCTATATGGTATAAAGCCTTGGATTATTTCTACTCCTAAAGTTATTGAAAATATAATTATTAATGATTTCTTTATATTTTTATTAGTTTTTATAAATATAAAAAATCCAAGTGGAACAAATAAAGCTATGTTACCTAAAACTTGATATAGGAAGTATCCAAAGCTGTATTGTGTAAACATCATAATTGAAACTTTTAATGGAATTAGGTTATATATTTCAAATTCTTCAAATTTGTACCCAAGCCTTAGTGGAAATATTGTTTGAGATATTATCAGCAGTACTGATAAAAGTAAACCAAGGTTTATGAATTCCTTTTTATAGTTTATTTGTGAATCATTCATGTAATTAAATAATATTATAGTTGCTAAATAGCAAAATATTAATCCGAAAAATATTAAGTTTGAAAATTCTATTATCAATGTGATACCCCTTACTAAATTTGATTTCTAATACATTATGAACTAAAAAGTGAAGAGATATACTTAAGGAATATATAATGAAAAAGAAAAAGTGTGTAAAACTAGGAGCTTAAAAACCTTGTAAGATAAATATTAGATATTTTTAGGTTTATATAAATAAATATGGTAAAATATAGTATGGATATTTAGATTAAAGTAATAAAGACATTTCAAAATTAAATGGGGGTTATTATGAGTAGAATTTGGTTATTTATATTTGATTATGTAAATTATAAAAAATAGATAATAAGTAATTTTCAATACGAGATAAATGCTACAGGAGGAATAAAAAATGATAGATATACATTGCCATATATTACCTGGTATTGATGATGGTGCAAAAGATTTATATGAGTCATTAGAAATGGCAAGAATTGCTGAGCGTGATGGTATAAAAACTATAATCAATACTTCACATTATCATCCGGATTTTGAGTATGTGGTAGGAGATAAGCTTTTAGAAGAATTAAATAATTTTAATAATAAGTTGAAAGAAAACAATATAAATGTTAATGTTTTAATAGGAAATGAACTTTATTATAGTGAAGATTTATTAGAATACATGGATAAAAAAGAATTTTTTACATTAAATAATAGTAAGTACATATTGATAGAGTTTTCGCCTACTAGATTTCCTGAAAATTTATGTGATATAGTATATGAGATTAAAATAAGAGGATACATACCTATACTAGCTCATGTTGAAAGATATAGTGAAGTAAACACGAATCTTATAAATAAAGCTATAGATGAAGGTGGACTTATTCAAGTTAATGCATCTAGTGTATTAGGAAAAGGGCCAAGTCAATGCAACAAAGTTTGTGAAGCTTTACTAAAACACAATATGGTTCATTTTGTAGGTAGTGATGCTCATGGATCTAATAGAAGAAGACCTTTGATTAAGGATGCACATGAATATGTTTATAAAAAGTATGGAGAGTCTAGAGCAAAGATGTTGTTTTTAGATAATCCAGATAGCATTATAAATAATAAAGACATAGTTTTATCAAAAGATTGTACAGAGGTTATTACTAAAAAAAGTTTCTTATCTAAATTATTCAAAAGATAAAATTAGAATTAAGTTAGAGGGGATAAGAATATGGAAATAAGTTTATTAATAGAAGAGTTTATAAAAAACTACGGGATAGTAAGTATATTTATAATAGTTGCGCTAGAATATGCAAATGCTCCGCTACCTAGTGAACTAGTGCTACCGCTAGTAGGAATATTAGCACTTAAATTTGACATGAGTTTAAGTTTAGTAATAATAGCATCAATACTAGGTGGTTTATTTGGATCTATAATTAATTATTATTTGGGGTACAAGTTTGGGCAACCATTATTAGCACTAATAAAAAATAAATATCCTAAGACTAAAAAATCAATAAAAGCGTCATATAGATGGTTAGCAAAATATGAGAAGATATCGGTAATGTTATCTAGATTAGTCCCATTAGCAAGAACATTTATATCAATAGTAGCGGGAGTAACCAAGATGAATGTAGTTGAATTTTCGGTTTATTCAGGAATCGGTATAGCGATTTGGAATACTATTCTTATATTTATCGGATATATATTAGGGAACAATATGAGCTTAATATCTACGATTTTAAAAAATTATTCTAATGTATTGATAGTTATACTAGGTGTAGTTTTTGTTGGTTATTTAATATTTAGACACAAAAATCATAAAGTAAAAAATCAATAACAAATGTAAAAGTCGAAATTATAATATTTCGGCTTTTTTTATGCGATTCAAACCTAAAATATGTTAATAATTAGGAAGTATTTAATTAATACGTATAAGTAATATATAATAGTAAATACTTTAATATATATTAAAAAAGGAACATTTTGTTTCATATATCAAAAAAATATTGAAAAATATAGCATATAATGGTATACATATATTATATAGGAGGTGTATTTATGAGAAGAAGTGTAGTCCGTATACAAGAAATAAAATTAAATAAATTTAAAAATGTAAAACAAGGAACTATTTCATTTAATAGTTATAATAATATAAAAAATAAAGTATTTCATAATAATACAGATATAATGGGCATATACGGTCAAAATGGATCAGGAAAAACTGCTGTTGTGGATTCATTAGGTATATTAAAGGATATGGTATCTGGAGTTAGTATAAATAATAGTGTAAAAAACTTAATATTACATGATAGCAATGAATGTGTATTAGAATATGTATTTATGGTAGAGATAGAAGATGATAAATTTTTAGTTTATTATAGTTTTGAAATAAGTGTAAATAATGAAAATAGTATAGATATTAGTAAGGAAACTATAAGCTATTCTAAGCTAGTTGATGATAAATGGAAAAATAAGATTAAGATTATAGATTATGATATTGAATTTGGAATGCAAACTTTTAGACCTAAGTCTAAATATGATGAGGTAATAAATTGTAATAAAGAAAATATTATTAATTTAGGTGTTGCAAAGGCATTATCAAAAAAAGAAAGAAAGTCATTTATATTTAGTGAGGATTCTTTAAAAATATTTAAAAGTAGCTTTATTGGTGATAATTTATTGATAATTGATAGCTTAATTTATTTTATAAGGCTTAATTTATTTGTTATAAAGAATGAATATTTAGGTGCTATAAATACTAATCAAATAATGCCTTTTAGTTTTAGAATAGAAAGTGATGAAGAAGTTAGCACTGGAGAGATTGGAATTAAATTATTTGATGTATCTGTTATAGATAAGGCAAAGTTTAATGTTTTAAATAAAATAATAAATCAGATTAATATTGTTGTAAATGCAATCATACCTAATTTAAGAATTGATATAAAAAATTATGGAGACCAATTATTAGAAGATGGAGCTGAAGGAACAAAAATAGAGTTATTATCTGTAAGGGATAAAAATAAAGTTCCTTTGAAATATGAGTCTGATGGTATAAAAAAGATTGTATCAATATTAAGTGCACTAATAGCTATGTATAACAACAGAACTATTTGCGTAGTTGTAGATGAATTAGATGCAGGTGTTTTTGAATATCTATTAGGTGAAATATTAGAAGTTATACAAGAAAATGCAAAAGGTCAGCTAATATTTACTTCTCACAATTTACGTGCTTTAGAAAAATTAAATAAGGAATGTATTGTTTTTACTACTACTAACCCATTAAATAGATATATAAAGCTAGCTAATGTAAAGAATAATAATAATTTGAGAGATTTTTATTTAAGAGGAATATTATTAGGTGGACAAAAAGAAGATATATATGAGGAAACTAATAAATTTGAAATAAGCTATGCATTTAAGAAGGCAGGTAGATAAGCAAAATAGCCCTTCAATATATGAAGGGCTATTTTAAAATTAAATCTATTTAATCTCTTTATCAAATTTTTCGGAAGAGCTAATAATTTTAAGACAAAGAGTTTTTTTCTCTAAACTACTAACTTTATCGCTTGTCAGCACACTATCAGCTAGTGCAATTACTCTATCACAATGGTCCATATTAGAACAATCCTTCCCCTTGTTACTCTCTATGTCGAATCTATCTAATATATTATATATCATATAATACCCCCTATAAAAGTAATAGGCAACTATAAAGTTATATATAAATGATAAATGAACGTAAAAATAAAAAATTAAATTAATAAAGGAATGAATACAATATATTACTGCAATTTTGACAATATGTTAGAAATATAATAAATATCTATGAAATGAAATTAATCTATAATGTTGAAGTATATATTTGTAGTATTTTTTTTAAAACCTCGTCTTTTTTATCTCGATCGATACTATCATCACCAAAAAAATTATCAACGTAAGTCATAACCTCAGTTTGTAAATCAGGTTTTTTATCAGGTGAAGAAATCTCTCTATCCTCACTTACTCCAAGTAAATAATCTATAGAAACATTAAAATATAATGCGAAATTCTTAAGTGCTTCAGTTTCTGGTCTTCTTTTTCCATGTTCATATTGTGATATTGATGATTTTGCAAATGTATGTCCATATATCTTATTAAAATCATCTGCTAATTCTTGTTGTTTTAATCCTTTTTCAATTCTTAATTGTTTAAATCTTTGTCCAAAAATCATAACTAACTCACCCCACTATAATTAATCCATCTAACCACAACTAAAGTATAGTACAATGTTTTGTAAAAGTAAACTAAAAAAGAAAATTATAGATAAATTTTATTAATAAGTCTTGAAAGTTGATTTGATGTGAATTAATATTGATAGTATCGAGGTACAAATATTAATTTAGATTTATATTATGGGGGATTTATATGGGATATTGTTTTAATAAAATGAATACTAAGGTGTTAAAGTTTGATATTGATAAGGATATTGATAGGATTAGGTTTAATCATTATGTTATGAGAAGAGAGAATTTAAACCGAATAAAAAATGAGTTTCCAAAGAATCAATTTAGTTTGACTGTGAGTACTGTTATGAAGGATTTGAGTTTATCGCATGGGAAGGCTCAAAGGATGATAAGTGAGTTTGAAAAGCTTGGTATTATAAAAAGTATAAGTAAGGCAAGTTGTGCTAGGGGGTATTCTATATATGAATATATTACAAATGATGATTGGAAATATGATAAGGATAGTGGTATAGAGCATGATATAGGTTATGATATAGCAAAAGATAGTAATTGTAATATAGATGAAACAGATAGTGGTAATGTGATTGAAGTTAAGTCTGGTATGGATATTGATAATTCTAAAAAAGAGAATACAAAAAGAGAATTAAACAAAGAAAATATATATGGTGTGGTAGTTGATTATTTAAATAAAAAAACAAATAAGAATTTTAAAGCGACTACTCAAAAAACTAAGAGTTTTATCAATGCTAGGCTTAAGGAAGGATTTTGTGAAAAAGATTTTTATAATGTGATAGATATTAAGGTTTCTCAATGGATGTATACTGATATGCAAAAGTTTTTAAGACCAGAAACTTTATTTAGCAATAAGTTTGAGGGATATTTGAATGAAGTAGTTATAAAAAGTGAGGAAACATCTGAAATATGGGACATAAAATTTGATTTCTAAAAAAGATTATTAAAAAACGTTGAAAGTTCACTCAAAGAGTATTATCATTAAAAATAGGTAGCTTAAACAAAACTTATAATTAACCATCTACCATAAAATTATAAATTTAGTTTAAGGGGAATATATACTGTGAAAAATTTTGAGGCTATAAATATAGAACAAAGTATATTAGGAAGTTTCATATTTGATGAGTCTTTGGGATATAAGCTTGATGAGTTGAGGGATGATATGTTTACTGTTAGTTACAATAAACATATTTTAAATACTATGAAATATTTACATAAAGAAAAGATGAGTTTAGATATTCAAACTATAAGTGCTAAAATTAGTGAGGATAGTGGTATTAATGTTAGTTATTTGAGCAATCTAGCAGCGATGAGCCAGTGTTTATCTATAGATACTCATATAGGAATTTTAAAAGATAAGTATTTAAGACGTGAAATTATTAAGAATTGTACTAGTCTTTTTCAAGCTTTGGGTGATGAAGGTGAGATCAACTCTATAATATACAATTTTGATAATAGGATGCAAAAGATTTTGAATGAGGGCTATGTAGAAAATGATGATAGTGTAACTTCTATTTGTGAAAGAATATTAGATTTCTTGGGAAATAATGAAGAAATCGGAATAAGGTTTGGTGTCAAATTTTTAGATGATATAATAGGTGGTTTGTTTAAGGGAGAACTTACGACTATTGCTGCTCGAAGTGGAGTGGGAAAAACTGCTTTGGCTTTGCAGATTATGTTAAATTGTATGGAACAAAAGAAGAAAGTGCTGTTTATAAGTAGGGAAATGAGTAACGAACAAGTTTTTATGAGAAATATCACCAAAAGAACTGGCGTAAGTACAAAGTCTATGAAAAATAAGGATTTAGATGAAGAAAGTTGGCAGAGTATTTTAAGGGTTATGGCTGATTTTAATAGTAGTAATTTGATTTATATCAATGATAGGATTAGTACTATTAGTGCGCTTAGAAAGAGAATTAGGACATTAAAGCCTGATTTGGTTATTGTTGATTATATTCAACTTATGAGTGTTGAGGGAAATATGCAAAACAGGGAAAGAGAAGTGGCTACTTTATCAAGGGAGCTTAAAAATATTACACTAGACTTTGATATTCCACTTATTCAGCTTAGTCAGTTAAATGATGAGATGAAGGATTTGAGACCATGGGGTGAGAGACCTATGAGAGATAGTAAGGCAATTTTTCATGATAGCAATAATGTTGTGTATATTCATGAGCCTGTGTTTGGTGATTTTGATGAGGCGGTTAAGGATATAAATAAGAGCAAGGAAAGTATATTAGGTGCTAAGAAAAAGGGTGTTAAGTTGGTTGATTTGATTGTTGCTAAATGTAGGGACGGGGAAACTGGGTTTAGGCATTATTGTTATAATGGTCCAAGGTTACATTTTCAATATATAAATTATTAAGGGGGCTTTTTATGTATGAAGATGTTATATTAGAGGATTTTTCGGAGGAATTAGTTGGTTTTGTGGATTTTATAGGGATAGATAAATTTATTGATATTTGCGATAAGTTTGGAGGAGATTCTATTTATTTTCCAAAGAAAAGCAGTGTACTTAGATGTAGTAGAAACAGGAAGATTAGGGCTATGTATGATGGATATAATATAAAGAATATTGCTAAGGAATTTGGTATTACAAGAGAGCAAGTAAAAAATATCATAAAGGAATAGTTATAAATATGGGATATAATGGGAAATGTTGTTTGTTGGAATTTATAATGATATAATTAAGGTATTATTAAGTTTAGAGGGAGATATTATAAATGGATGATAAGATATTAGAATTATTACAACAAATGAATTCGAAAATGGATAATTTAACAGATAAGGTAGATCGTTTAGAGATAAAGGTAGATACTATAGATGTTCAACAAAAGGAAAATACTCAAATATTAAGAGCTCTAGAAAGTGCTAAAGATGTACATTTTGCTAAATTAGATAAAATAGAAAATGACGTAGCACATTTAAATGGTGAAGTTAAAAATATAAGAGTTAATTTAAATGCTGTTGAAGGTATAACTGCTAAAAATTGGAACGATATAATAGATATGAAGAAATTAATGCAATAAATATAGATAAATTGAGCGGATTATAAAAGGAGTATATTAAAATGATTAAAGCCATTTTAATATACTCCTTTTTTGTTACTTAATGTTTAATATATTTTTAGATAGCTCATTTATACTATCTGTTAGCTTAGATAGTTTTCCTTCTATTCTAATTAGTAAGTACATAGACAGAGTGATTGGAAAGCCTACATTTGCTATTAGAGTTTGTAAGTTAGCATTCATAATAATATCCTTATATTATAATACTAAGTCAAATTCAGTAGTGTTAGTTACAACAACTTTTGCTTCAATTAATGAAACTAAGCTTTCTCCACCAGGTGCAAATATGTTATTTGAAAGTATAGTTTCCATAGCTACCTTTATATCATTTTCATTTAGATCATCCTTAGGTGAGTCTACCCCTATAGATACTTTTTTGTCTCCTGTAGTTTTAAAAGTCATTAATAATCTTTTTTTCATTTCCATGAAATTTATCCCCCTTTAATTTTATAAGTTTATTTTTAGTAATTTTTATAATGATAATGTTGAGTTATCAATTTTAGATATTTCAACTAAGTTGTTTGATTGAAGTGATGATAGTGCAAGTCCTACTGCATGTACTTCTTCATCTGTTGCATCTGCTTTTATATTTGGATAAGTTTTGTTTCTCATTTTAAGCTTACCTGTTAATTCATCCTCCCCACATTCAAATCTCATTTTTAATCCTGATGGATTTTTAGTTACTACTACTGACATTTTAAATTCCCCCTTTTTAATTTTTTAGTAAGGCTTTTGCCTTTCTATAGTTATATAGTACTAGCTAGGCTTAATCTGTAGTGCTAAAGAAATTGTTCAATGTTTATGATGAAAGTATTTTTAAAAATGGTTTTGTAGAAAGTTAGTTTGTAGGAGGGATATTATTAAGATATAAGGGGGGATTAGTTATGAAAATTGAAAATTTAGAGGTTAGTGATAAGTTAGATGCTTTACTTGATATTATTGGTGAGGATAAGTTTTTGGAGGTTACTAAGCTGTATGGTGGAAACAATGTGTACATACCTACATATAGTAGTGCTATTAGAAGTAGCAGAAATAGGGATATTGTAAAAAGATATAATGGTGTAAATGCAGTTGGGTTGGCCTGTGAGTATGGTATTAGTGTGAATCAGCTTAAGAATATAGCTAATGGAGATGTATAAATATGATTCTTCTTGCATTAAGCTATTAAAAAGTGAAACTATTAATATAAACTTATTTAAATAAACATACTCATTTATAGTTAAATGAGTATGTTTATTTGTATTTTAGTATGATAATTTTGAATAAACGTACTCATTTGTGCATAAATGAGTACGTTTGTGGTAAAATGATAATATTAATATAAAACGGAGTGATAAGATGAAATCTATAGAATATAATAAATTACAAAATATAGCTTTACCTATGAATATAGTAAGGCTACTAACAGCAATAAATGAGTATAAGGGAAAACAAGATTTATACAAGCAGCAGTCACCACAAATATTAAACACTTTGAAGGAGGTATCTGTGATTCAAAGTACGGAGTCTTCTAATAGAATAGAAGGTATTTACACTTCAAATAAAAGGTTATCAGAAATTATGAGTAATAAGGTGGAACCCAGAGATAGAAGTGAAAGTGAGATAGCAGGGTATAGAGATGTGTTAAATACTATACATAGTGCATATGATGCGATACCTATTAATTCTAGTGTTATACTTCAGTTACATAGAGACTTGTATAAGTTTTCTCCGGGGACAGGTGGTAGTTATAAAAATTCAAACAATATAATAGAAGAGATTTTGCAAGATGGAAGTAAATTTATAAGATTTAAGCCTGTAGATATGTTTTATACAAGTGAGTATATGGAGCAGTTGTGTAATCTTTATAATTATGAAGTTAGTAAAGAAAGTGTAGAGCCCTTAGTTTTAATTGGATTGTTTGTACTGGATTTTTTATGTATACATCCGTTTAATGATGGTAATGGAAGAATGTCTAGACTTATAACATTACTTCTTTTATATAGAAGTGGATATGATGTTGGTAGATTTATATCTATCGAAAAAATAATTGAGGATAGTAAGGAAACTTATTATGAATCTCTTAACAAATCATCTATGTTATGGCATGAGGGAGAGCATAATATAAATATATGGCTAGAGTATTTTTTAGGTTCTATATTAAGGTCTTACAAAGAACTTGAAGATAGAGTAGGCTTAGTTATAAATACTAAGGGCAGTAAAAGTGAAAGAGTAGAAAAGTCTATTGAAGGTGTATTAGGTTATTTTACTAAGGAACAAATAAGAAATTTATGTCCAGATGTTGCTCAGGCTACTGTAAATAGAGTTTTTGATAAGTTAAAGAATGATAAAAAGATAGAGGTTGTTGGTAGTGGCAGAAATGCTAAATGGAAAAAAATATAATTGTGTTACCAAAGCTATGAGTATAAACTCATAGCTTTTTTATGTTTAAAATAGAAAAAGTATATTACACCATAGTATAAAATAGAATACATTTTAGTATTGCTTAATAGCACTTAAATACCGTAAAAAATATTACTCAAATGTCATCACTTAGGTAGCCTAAAAGATGGTTCTTTTGGTTAATATATTTTTCCCTTACCGTAGACTATTATATTAATTGTAGCAAATGAGAGATGACAGCTCAAAGATAAAATATTAGGGGGATAAAAGGGATGAAAAAGAACAAAACAATAGGATTTATGATGGCGGCAGTTTTACTAGTAGGTGGAACATTTATGGGAACTAAAGCTTTATTTACAGATAAAGCAGAAGCTACTAATAATTTAGTAATAACTATGGGGAATTTAGATATAAACACAAAAGAAGATGAATGGAAAATAATAACTTCAACTGATACGGGTACAGAAACTACTCAAAAGGCATCAGATATTACTAATGTAAAACCAGGAGATAGATTCAGAAAGAAAGTTACTGTAACAAATAATGGATCACTTAATCAAAAATTAGATATAGAAAGAACAGGAACTTCAGCTGACTATCCAAAGGAAATATTAGTTGGTGATACAATCCAATTATTAAAAGGGAAAGTATTAGCAAAAGATGAATCTGTAAATACATATATAGATGTTGTTGTAACACCAGAAATGCTTGGAGAATTTAACAAAGAGGGTAGCCAAAATACAGGTGGCAAGCCTAGCTTTGACTTTAACAAATTAACTCAAAAATATGAAATAAAAGCAACTCAAACTAACGAAAAACCTAGTGACCTTCCAGATGAGATACTTCCAGAGACTATAAAAGGTTCTAAATAAGTAACGTTATTCTATAAAATAAAGGCATTCTTATATAAGGATGCTTTTTTTAAAAAGGTGGTTAAATGAAAAATATAAAAAGAGTAATGAAACTATTAGCAGTAAGTTGTATTGTTTGTATAAGTATTACAGTTCCATCATTTGCATCACAAAATGTATCTATACAAATATATCAGCAACCAAATAATTTATTAAAGCCAGGATCGTCAGAAATAATAAAATTTGTTATAAAAAATAATACAAATCAAAGGATGACTGTAGATAAAATATATATGATGGAAAAATCAAAGACTGTTGATGAAAAGCCTGATTTATCAAAGGGTTTTGAAGAAATGGCTAAATATACAGATATAACTATAAAGCAAACAGGAAATGAATCAAACAAAGTTAAATCAGGATTAAAAGATATGTTAGGCGAAAAAAATGGTGTTAATTTAAAAAATAAGGTGTCTATATATCCAGGTAAAGAGCAAGCATTTGATATGACTATAGATATGAATGAGGCTATTGGAAATGATGCACAATCATTATCAAAAGTATTTAGCTTAGGGACTGTATACAATCTAACAAGTACTGGAGGCGGGGGCGGAACTACCAATCCAGATAAGCCAACAGACCCAGATAAGCCGACAGACCCAGACAAACCAACAGACCCGGATAAACCAACAAACCCGGATAAGCCAACAGATCCAGATAAACCAACGAACCCAGATAAACCGACAGACCCGGATAATGCAATTGATCCAGATAAGCCAATACTTCCAGACAAACCAACATGGCCAGACAAACCAATATTTCCGGATAGACCAGTAAATCCAAGTAAGCCAGGTCAATCACATAAGCTAAGCAACAGTAATAGAAGTAATGTAGGTGGATTGACTGATAAATTGCCTCAAACAGGTAGTATAGTAAACTCTACTACTCTTACTGTTTTAGGTATAGCTGTAGCTGGATTAGGGATAGCATTAGATAGAAAATCTTCTAATAAAGGAGGCAAATCTGATGAGTAGAATGGTGAAGTTAAAGTCAAATAGACGTAAATCTAAAGATAAAGTAAAAGCAACTATAGGTGGATTAGCATTAGCTTTGACTATAGGTACAGTAGGTAGTATGGGAAGTTATGCTTATTTCGTAGATAAAGCAAAGGCCCAAAATGATTTAGTAATAACTATGGGCAACTTAAATACAGACATAGAAGGTAGCTTAGATATGGGCTTAGATAAGGATAATAAGTGCGTTACGAAAACATTTAACATAAAAAATAATGGAAGCCTTAAGCAAAATGTAGCTTTAGGTTTTTCTAAAAATAGTATGAAAGATAACGGAAGTCTTAAGGAATATATAGCTTTAGGCATTTATAAAAATATCAATAGTATGAATGCTTCACAATTAGAAAATCTTAGTTGTACATTGAACATAAGTTATAATGGCAAAGTTGTTATACCAAAAGGATATAGCATAAATACCTTTAATGACCTTATAAATATGCAAAATAAAGAATTGGTTTATAGCAATGGGAAAACATTAGTATCATTAGACCCAAACAAAGAACTAAATTGTACGGTTAGTATATCTATAAAAGATGGATTATCAGAAGAACAAATGAAAAGCCTTCAAGAAAAACAATTTGAATTTGATACAGAGGTAGATGCAATTCAAATAGACAGCAAGGGAGGCAGTAATAATGAAATTTAATAGTAGATTTATTGCTTTGGGACTTGGTATATCGATATTTTTTACTGGCAGTTGCTTAGGTTATAGTTATTTTTCAGATAGTGCTACTAAATCTAATGTATTAAAAATTGGCAAATTGGTAGAGGAAAAACCACCACAACCAACAATTGAAACAGAAGCAGAAATTGACGATGGCAAAGAGCTAGAACTTAAATTAGAAAATACTGGTATAAAGAAATCGGATATTAAAAGTGTTGAATTTATATCTGGTAGTGGTGAATTTAATAAAACCTCATATTCAGCTGAAGTAGATAAAGATAAACATGATAACGAAATACAAATAAGATTTAATAAGCATATAAAAATAAAAAATATATCTACTCAAATGCCATCAAAAGACAGAGTGACAATAAAGATAAATTATAAAGATAGAGAAGATACTTATGAAATTTCATTGACACAAAAGTTTAAGGGGCATGACGATTTATATGCATTCTGGCAAATGATTGATAGTAAGTCACTTACTATAGAGGAAGATTTAGAAGCACAGCCACCTAGTGTAGAAAAACTAGAGGAGCCAATTGAACCTAAAGCAGAAGTTAAACCAGAAGAAACTCCATCAAAACCTGATGAAGTTTTAGAAAAACCAACTCAAAAACCAGAGGTGGAAGTACCAATTGAACCTAAACCAGAAGTTAAGCCTGAAGTAACACCAGAAGTACCAAAAGATGAAAGTACAGAACAAATATAATTATAAAATGTTGTTAAAAAAGAAGTATATAGTTATATCCTTCTTTTTTAACTATAAAAGGGGAGAATCATGAATATAGCAAATATAAGTAAATCAAAGAGCACTCCAAAAGAAAAAATATCAACATTTATATATTATTTTTCGATTATAGCATGCATTATTTTAGTGTTAAACACTTTATCAGCAAGATCAGAAGCTGTATACAAGTTAATAGGATTTAGGAGCTATACAGTTTTATCAGGGAGTATGGAGCCAGAGTTTTATCCTGGAGATTTAGTTGTAAGTCTTCATAAAAATAGAGCAAATATTAAAGAAGGGGATATTATAACTTTTAGAGATAATGATGAAATAGTAACTCATAGAATAATAGATAAAACACAAGAAGGATATATAACAAAAGGCGATAATAACAACGCAGCAGATTCCTTTGCAGTAAGTAACGACAATATAATAGGAAAAGTTTTATTTGATATACCAAATGCAGGATATATAATACAGTTTTTAGCTAAGCCAATGGTAATTGCGATAGAGCTAATGTTAGGGGCAATAATAATATTGTTGTATAACAGAGATTAATTATTTATAAAAAGAGGAAACTAAATGAGAAAAATAGTATCAAAGTGTTTAATATTAACAGGGATATTAATATTATCGGCGACAACTTATTTAAGTTATGACGTAAAAAAATCTAACAATGAAATAGTGGACAAATACGAAAAAGCAATACAATCTTCTTATATAGAAGAACATAAAAAAACACCAAATAATATAAATGAAAATATACCAAGTAATATAATTGGGATTTTAGAAATACCTAAGATTGATATAAAAGTAGCAGTACAAGAGGGTACAGATGAAAAAACTTTGAATTATGCAGTAGGCCATTTCAAAGAAAGTGTAATGCCTGGAGAAATTGGAAATTTTGCAGTAGCGGGTCATAGAAATTACACTTACAATAAATTTTTTAGCAACTTAGATAAGCTTGAAGATGGAGATAAGATAAAGGTGATTACTAAGGATGATGCTTATACATATACAGTATGTAGTTTAGAAGTTGTTACTCCAGATAAAGTAGAAGTGTTAAATTCAAAAGATAATGATAAAACTATAACGTTGATTACTTGTACTCCAAAATATTTGGGAACACACAGGTTAATAATAAAAGGAAAATTATAATTTTAATTATAATTATTATTTTAAAAGTGAATGGTGTAATACACTAGAGTTTAATAAAATAAGTAAAATCTTAAAAAAGGTATATTATAGAGGGGAATAGTTATGGATACATTAATTATATCAGAGTCATTTATAGTAAAAGAAGCAATATCATGTTTATTTAGAAATACGTTTAGCAGTAGCTACATAGAAGCTACTAAAAACATAAATACTGTTGAAGAAAAATTAAAATCACTTGATTTAATATTTATAGATATAAATGAAGATAAAATGAAAGAAGTTGAAGTTGCAACAAAGTACAAAAAAATAAACAGTAAATTAAAAATAATAGTATTAGATTTATTAGAAAATGAAAAACTGTGTAACAAAGCTATTAAGCTAAATGTAGACGGATATATAACTGATTTAGAAGATAATGATGAGTTTGAGTATATATTACATAAAATTATGTTGGGGAAAAAATATTATGATGCTTCTATAATACAAAAGACTTTAAGTAGTAAAAATTTAAATACAAATGATGCTTTGACAAATAGAGAAAATGAAGTTGTGGCTCAAGTAGCAAAGGGATTAAATAATAGAGAAATAGCTAAAAATTTAAGTGTTACAGAATTTACTATAAAAAAGCATCTTAGTAGTATATTTAATAAGTTGAATTTAAAAAATAGACAGGACATAATAATAAGATACAAAGATGGAAGTATAAATTAAAAAAGCAAGAAAAATGATACAAAATAAGATAATTTGACGTATGAAAAAACAGAAAAAAAACGGTTGATATGATATTATATATGATATAAGAAAGAATGAAACTATGAAGTATATCCTGTATATGGGCACTTGGGATATATGAAGTTAGTAGTGCAACCGGCATCTCTAAAAAGGGGGATTGCCGGTTTTTTGTAGTCTGAAATATTATTTGGTTGAAAAATCATGGGGGTATTAAAAAATGGGAATATTAATAGTATCAGATTCATTTATAGTAAGGGATGCGCTATATTATATGTTTAATAAGAAGTATGGAATGGAAACTAAAATATTGGCATCAAATTTTTTAGATTTAGAGAAAAACTTAAAAAAAATTGAAATATCTAAAGTTAACTGTATGATATTAGATATAGAAAAGGAAAATATGAAATATATAGAATTTATGAAGGATGATATATGTGAAAATAAAATAGTAGTTCTAGATTTACATAGAAGTAAAGAAGTATGTGCAACATCTATAAAACAGGGGGTAGATGGATATATATTAAATATAGCAGAAAAAGAAGAATTTATGGATAAGGTAAATAGTATTATTGAAAAGGGAAAAAAATTCTATGATATAGATTTATTACAAAATATATTGCAAGATGAGTATGTTGAGTGTGAAACTTTAACAAATAGAGAAAATGAAATACTAGAAGAAGTTGGAAAGGGATATAGTAATAAGGAAATAGCCAAGCACTTATACATAACTGAGTATACTGTTAAAAAGCATATAAGTAGTATATTACTTAAGTTAAATCTTAGAAGTAGAAAAAATATTATTATTTATTTTAAAGAAAAATATAGTGAAAAATGTGCAAATTTGTAGAATGATATAATTAAATTTTATTTGGGATTTTATAAAAAAATAAAGTGATATTTTTTTATAAAAAAGTATTTTTATTATAGATTTTTGTGTAAAATAATGTTATATTTTATATATAGACAACTTGAAGAGACAAAATATAACAAAAAGGAGCTTAGCTCAAGGTTCCTTATTAAATTTAAATAGATAAAAATACTATCTCAATTCAATTGAATTGTATTTGGACTCTCAATCTCCCTATTAAAAAAGACTGTAACGGAAACAGTCTTTTTTTGTTTTATAAACAGATTTTTATTTTAAATAGTCGATAATTGGTATAATATATAAGATAGAATATTTAAAGACGGGGAGGACTATTATGAATTTATATAATGATATATTAAATAGAAAAGAAAAAATTGCCGTGGTAGGATTAGGGTACGTAGGCATACCTTTAGCAGTAGAATTTGCTAAGCATGTTGATGTTATAGGTTTTGATATTAATGAAGAAAAAGTGAGTTCTTATATAGATGGATATGATGTTACTAAAGAAGTTGGGGACGAAAATTTAAAAAACACTTCTGTAGAATTTACCACTGATGAAAATAAGTTAAAAGAAGCTAAGTTTTATATAGTAGCAGTGCCTACTCCAATAAATAGTGATAAGACACCAAATTTAAGACCTGTTATAGGAGCTACTGAAACGGTGGCTAGGAACATTACTGAGGGTTCTATAGTTGTGTACGAATCAACTGTATATCCTGGTACTACTGAGGAG
Organism: Romboutsia sedimentorum; assembly: GCF_030131845.1. Taxonomy (GTDB): domain Bacteria; phylum Bacillota; class Clostridia; order Peptostreptococcales; family Peptostreptococcaceae; genus Romboutsia_D; species Romboutsia_D sedimentorum. The sequence goes on from NZ_JASKYM010000002.1 coordinate 41,424, forward strand.
ATATGTATACCGATATTAGAAAAAATATCTGGACTTAAATATGGTGAGGACTTTAAGATAGGTTATTCTCCAGAGCGAATAAATCCAGGCGACAAAATAAATAGACTTACAACTATAGTTAAAATTGTGTCTGGTTGTGACGTGAAAACTTTAGATACTGTAGCGAAGGTATATGAGTTAATTATAGAAGCTGGAGTTTATAGAGCTGAGAGTATAAAGGTGGCTGAAGCTGCTAAGGTTATAGAAAATTCTCAAAGAGATATAAATATAGCTTTTATGAATGAATTAGCTATGGTGTTTAATAAAATGGGAATTGATACTAAAGAAGTTTTAAAAGCTGCTGGCACTAAATGGAACTTCTTAAACTTTACGCCAGGTTTAGTTGGAGGGCATTGTATTGGAGTTGACCCATATTATTTTGTGTATAAAGCTGAAGAATTAGGATATCATTCACAAATAATTTTAGCAGGAAGAAAAATAAATGATGGTATGGCTAAATATGTGGCAGAAAATACTATAAAGAGTTTAATAAAAGCAGATAAAAAAATAAAAGGCGCTAAGGTTTTAGTTATGGGATTAACTTTTAAAGAAAATTGCCCAGATACTAGAAATACTAAGGTTGTTGATATAATAGAAGAGCTTAAAGATTATGGTGTAGATGTACTTATATATGATCCTGTTGCAGATTCTGATGAAGCATTTAGTGAATATGGTATAAAGCTTAATTCTAAAGACGATTTGAAAAATGTGGATGCTGTTATATGTGCTGTGGCTCATGAAAATCTAAAGTCAATTAATTTAGAGCAATTAGAAGGTATGTATAATGAAGGCAGTAAGGTTTTAATTGATATAAAAGGAGTTTATGATAAAGTTGAAGCTCAAAATAGAGGATTAATATACTGGAGATTATAGTGAGGTAAATTTATGAAAGTATTACATATATGTTCTTATTATATAACATCAAAATTATATAGGAACTTAGTAGAAAATTTAGAAAAAGAAGGTATATATAATGATGTATATATACCTGTTTGTAGTGAGAGCTTAATGAATAAATTTGCAGGTGTTAATAATGAAAAAACTAACTATATTTATTCTAAGTGCTTTAATAAGTTTGATAGAGTAAGCTTTAGATTGAAAAATAAAAAAATATATGATGACTTAAAAACTAAAATTGATTTTGAAGGTGTAGATGTAGTACATGCACATTCTTTATTTGTAAACGGATACGCAGCATATAAGCTTAAAAAAGAAAAAAATATAGATTATATTGTTGCAGTAAGAAACACAGATGCTAATGTGTTTTTCAAAAAAATGATTCATTTAAGAAAAATTGGTGTTGAGATAATGAAAAATGCAAAACAAGTTATTTTTATATCATCAAAGTATAAAAGTTCTGTAATAGAAAATTATGTACCTAAAGAATTTCAAGAAATGATATATGAAAAATCGGTTGTTATTCCAAATGGAATAGATAAGTTTTGGTTTGATAATTTAGATATGAACGATAAAGTATTTAATGATAAAAAAATAAAGTTAATATATGTAGGAAAATTAGACAAAAATAAAAATTTATATACTTCTATTAATGTTGTAAAAAAATTAAATGATTTAGGATATGAAGCTTCATTAGACATTGTAGGTGATGGTGAATTGATGAATGATATAACTAAATTAGTTGATGAACAATACAAAGATATTGTAGTATTACATGGTTTTATGAACAAAGAGCAAATTTTAGATTTATATAGAAAAAGTGATATATTTATAATGCCTTCAAAGTATGAAACTTTTGGACTTGTATATATAGAAGCAATTAGTCAAGGTTTGCCTGTGATTTATACAAAAAATCAAGGATTTGATGGATATTTTAAAGAAGGGGAAGTAGGCTATAGTGTAGAGTATGATGATGTAGATGAAATATCTAAAAAAGTAATAGATATTATCAATAAACCTGTATGGAAATTTGAACAATTAAAGCCTGAAATAGAAAAATCTTTTGTATGGAAAAATATCGCTAAAGAATATGTAAATATTTATTCTAAAAAATAATGTGGATTTTTAAGAGAAGGGTAAGTTTATGAATATATTATATTTAGTAAATATGAATGAAAAAAATAGAAAAGGGTTATTTACTGCAACGCATGAAAAGTTAAAGGAAATTATTAAGCATGATGATATAGATGAATATAAAGTATATTCTATTCAGTTTTGTGATGCTGGGTTAATGAAACTTTTAAAAAAGATAAAAAACAAAGAAATTAGAAATAAGGGTGCCAATCATTTTGAATATGAAGGAATAACGTATGAAAAAATATACATAAAGGTTGGAGTTTTTAATAAAATATTTGAAGCTTTAAATTTAGATGTTTTGAACTTTTTACCGACTTTAATAAAATATAAAAATATTATAAAACAATCGGACTTGATAAGTTGTCATTGGGGGTATCCTCATGGAAGAATTGCTTTTTGGATGGGGAAAATATATAAGAAAAAATATATAGTTACTTATCATGGAAGTGATGTTCATACAATGCCAGTAAAAAGTTCTCATATAAAAAGAAAAGTAATTTGTGTAATGGAGAATGCTTATAAAAATATATTTGTAAGTAATAAGCTACATATAGATGCTACAAAACTTGGTTATGATAAATCAAATTATGTAATAACTAAAAATGGTGTTAATTTTGATAAGTTTTATGAAATAACTCAAAAAGAAAAAAATGAAATTAAAAATGATTTAAATTTAACTGGTAAAGTTGTGGGATTTGTAGGCAACTTAAACAAAATCAAAAGAGCTGATAAGCTTGTAGAGATATTTGATAATGTTAGTAAAAACATTGATGAAGAAATTAGCTTTGTAATAGCTGGTGATGGTCCGTTAAAGCAAAGTATGATAAATGATTCTAAACTTAAACATTTGAATATAGCTTTTACAGGTAATGTAGATGTAGATGAAGTTAGAAGACTAATGAATATAATGGATGTTATGGTATTGCCAAGTGAAAATGAGGGATTTGGATGTGTTATAATAGAAGCTAATGCTTGTGGAACTAGAGTTGTAGCTAGTAATGTAGGCGGAATAGAAGAAGCAATTGGAAATAAAGATATGCTTGTTGAAAGTGGGCAAGATTTTGAAAAAAGATTTGCTGACAAAATTTGTGATGTTTTAAATTCTAATTATGAAAAGGAAAAGCTTATAAAAAGAGTACATTCTAATTTCACATGGGAGATAGTTGCACAAGATGAAATAAATGTATATAAAGGAGCAAAATATGAGTAAAATGGCAAAAGCAACACTGGCACTTATGATAGTTACCATGTTGTCTAAGTTTTTAGGATTTGGGAGAGAGTTAGTACTTGCTGCATTTTATGGGACAGGCATATATAGCCAGGCGTATATATCAGCTATGAGTATACCATCAACTTTATTTACTATAATAGCTACTGCTATAGTAACTACTTTTATGCCCTTATACTTTGAAAATTACAGTTTGGGTAATGACGAACAAGGAAATAAGTTTACAAGTAATATATTAAATATAGTAGTGGTAATCGGAATAGTAATCGGAATATTAGGAATGGTATTTACAGATGAACTTGTAAAAATATTTGCAATGGGATATGAAGGCGAAAAATTCGCTTTAACAGTAAAATTCACAAGAATAATGATTTTTGGAGGATTGTTTATAGCTCTTAGTAGGATAATGGCATCATTCTTACAAGCTAAAGAAAGTTTTGCTATATCTGGAATGTCAGGAATTCCTTTTAATATAATAATTATTACTTCTATTATGCTTAGTGTGAAGGTTAATATATATATATTACCAATTGGAACTTTACTTGCTATGGCAAGTCAGTTTATATTTCAATATATTTTTGCACGGAAAAAAGGGTATAAATATAAGTTTGTTTTAGATGTAAAAGATGAGTATGTAAAAAAAATGATATGGCTATTAGGGCCAGTTATTATAGGTGTTTGTTTTAATCAGTTGAATACTGTTATAGATAGAACACTTGCAACAAATATTGGAGGGGGTAGTGCTGTATCTGTTTTAAATTATGCAAATAAATTAAATGGATTTGTAATGGGGCTTTTTATAACATCTATTGCAGCAGTTGTTTACCCTATATTATCTAATTGTTTATCAAGTGATGATAAAGAAGGTTTTTCAAAGTCTATTGTTAAAAGTGTAAATAGTGCGATTTTATTAGTTGTTCCAGTATCTGTAGGTGCGATAGTACTTTCAAAGCCTATTGTAAGCCTTTTATTTGAAAGAGGGGCTTTTGATGAGAGAGATACACATATGACAGCTATTGCTTTGATTTTCTATTCATTAGGTATGGTTGCATTTGGACTAAGGGATATATTAGGAAAAGTATTTTACTCACTACAAGATACTAAAACACCTATGATAAATGGTATTATATCTGTTATTATAAATATAATATTGAACTTAGTATTATCTAAATTTATGGGGTATGCAGGACTTGCATTTGCCACTAGTATCTCATCTACTATTTGTATATTCTTATTGTTTAATAGTTTGAAAAAAAAGATTGGATATTTTGGACAAGATAAAATTATAAAGGCTACTATTAAATCGTTAATAGCTGCGATTGTGATGGGAGTTACAACATACTTTGCATATGAAGTTATGATAAGTATGTTAGGAGTCGGATCAATGAGCGAGGCAATTAGCTTATTTACATCTATTGGATTAGGGGCTATTGTTTATGGATCATTAGTTATTTTATTCAAAATTGAAGAAGTTAATGTTATAACTAACATGATAAAAAATAAGGTTAAAAAAGTAAAGAGATAGCAAAAAGGAGCTAGAAAAATTCTAGCTCCTTTTAATGTGAGAAATACTAAAAAAAGAGATGTTTTCATTTTTTTAGTAATATCATTATACAATAATGGCTGTGATATGTCTATAAAATATACAAAATATAGCATAATTAAACTTACATTTAATTACAAATAATATGTAAATTAATGTATAATAAAATTAGTAAAATAAGTAAGGGGAGAAATTACATGTCAGTTTTAGATAAGATACTAAGTAAGTCAGACGAAGCGGAAATAAATATATTAAATAAGATAGTTGATAAAATAGATGAAGTAGAAGAGTCTGTACAAAAATTAAGTGATAATGAATTAAAAAACATGACAAATGTTTTTAAGGAGAGATTAAATAGCGGTGAAACTCTAGACGATATCTTAATCGAAGCATTTGCAGTTTGTCGTGAAGCTTCAAAGAGAGTTTTAGGTATGCGTCAATACAGAGTACAATTAATAGGTGGGATTGTACTTCATCAAGGTAAGATTGCTGAGATGAGAACTGGAGAAGGTAAAACTTTAGTTGCTGTTGCTCCAGTTTATTTAAATGCACTAAGTGGTATGGGAGTTCACGTTATAACTGTTAATGATTATTTAGCTAAGCGTGATAAAGAACTTATGCAACCTGTGTATGAATTTTTAGGTATGAGTGTAGGGGTTATAGTAAACGGTCAAGATCCTACTGAGAGGAAAGCTCAATATGAGTGCGATATAACTTATGGTACTAACAATGAGTATGGATTTGATTATTTAAAAGATAACATGGTAACTAGAAATGAAGAGAAAGTACAAAGAAAATTAAACTATGCTATAGTCGATGAAGTTGACTCTATACTTATAGATGAAGCTAGAACTCCACTTATAATATCTGGTAGCGGAGATGAAAGTACTAAATTATATGATATAGCAGATGCTTTTATAAAAACTTTAGTAGAAGATGATTATGAATTAGATGAAAAAGAAAATACTATAGCACTTAGTGAAGATGGTATGACTAAGGCTGAGTCTTTCTTTGGAGTAGAATCTATAAATAGTATAGAAAATATAGAAATATGTCACCATATCAATCAAGCACTAAGAGCTTATAAATTAATGGATAAAGATGTAGATTATGTAGTTAAAAATAATGAAATAATGATAGTAGATGAATTTACAGGAAGAATAATGGATGGTAGAAGATATTCAGATGGTCTTCATCAGGCTATAGAAGCTAAGGAAAAAGTTGAAATAAAAAGAGAATCTAAGACTTTAGCTACTGTAACTTTCCAAAACTTCTTTAGAATGTATTCTAAACTTTCAGGAATGACAGGTACTGCTAAAACAGAAGAAGGAGAATTCCAATCTACTTATAGTATGAATGTTGTTACTATACCTACTAATAAGCCTATACTTAGAGCAGACTTAAATGATTTGGTATTTAAAACTGAAGAAGCGAAATATGATGCGGTAGTTAAAGAGATAGCAAGGATACATGAAAGTGGACAACCTGTATTAGTTGGTACTGTATCTATTGATAAGTCAGAATATTTATCAAGTTTACTTAAGAAAAAAGGAATAAAACATGAAGTATTAAATGCTAAAAATCATGAAAAAGAAGCAGAAATAGTTAAAAAAGCTGGTAAATTAAATTCTGTAACTATAGCTACTAATATGGCTGGTCGTGGAACTGATATATCTTTAGGAGACTCTGATAAAGGAGAGGGAACTAAGGTATGTGAACTTGGTGGACTTTATGTTATAGGTACTGAAAGACATGAAACAAGAAGAATAGACAATCAGTTAAGAGGACGTTCTGGTCGTCAAGGTGACCCTGGTACTTCAAGATTCTTTGTTAGTTTAGAAGATGAAGTTATAAAACTATATGGAGGAAGAAGTATAGAAAAGATAATGAAAAGAATGAATGCTGATGAAAATTCTGCACTAGAAGGTAAGAATTTAATGAAAGCAATCGAAAGAGCACAAAGAGGAATAGAAGGACGTAACTTCGAGATAAGAAAGAACGTTATAAAATACGATGATACTATAAATGAACAAAGAAAAGTTATTTATGCTGAAAGAAACAAGGTATTAGATAACTTAGATTTAGAAGAAGAAATTCAAAAAGTGGTTAAAGATGTTATAAGTGATACAGCACAAAAATACCTTAAAAAGAATAAAGATTATTATGGATTCTTAAATAGCATATGCAATAAATTTATGCCAAAAGAAGCTTTAATAATTCCTGATATGGATAAAATGAGCGTAGAAGAAATTATAGAATATACTTATGATTTATCGAAAAGAGTTTACGATTTTAAAAAAATTGTTTGTGGAATTGAAGAATTAAGAAACTTAGAAAGAAGAGTTTTATTAGAAGTGGTTGATTCTCGTTGGATAGAACATATTGATGCTATGGATCAGCTAAGACAATGTATTGGATTAGCTGCTATTGGTCAAAAGGATCCTGTAAAAGAATATGCTATTCAGGGATATGATATGTTTGAAGAGTTAAATAGAAATATTAGAACAGAAACTATAAAGTATTTATATAAATTTAATTAATATGAAATATTATATTGAAATGAAAAGACCCTATACAAATGCATAGGGTCTTTTCTGTGAGAAATACCGAAAAAAGAGATGTTTAAAATTCTTTTTTCTAATAAAATTATACTATATAAATTGACAAAAGTCGAGCAATATAAAATTAAATAAATATGAAAAAATAATGAATTCAAAATAGTCAACAAAAAAAGAGTAACAAAAAAATTGAAAAATATGACTTGTGAAAAATTTACCTAAAATTACAAAAATTGTCCTTTAAACTCTATATATGTTATAATATATTGCGAATGAAAAAAAAGGGGGAGTTTTATGAGAAAATCAACGAAAATGCTTGCAACAACAGGAATGGCAATAACTTTAGTTGTGCCAAATGTTGCAATGGCAACTGAAAAAATAGAAAACAATTCAAATATTAACATAAATCTAGAGAAAAGAACTGTGTTATTGGGAGATAAATCTAAAATAAGCGTATCTTTTAAAGAAAAGCAAAACGCTAACAGTATAACATTAAATTATTTATGTTATGACATGCCACTTAGTACAACTCTAAATTATAATGAACAAACTGATTCATATGAGGGCGAGATAAACTTTAATAAAGATCCAGAATACTTAAATGTATGGGAAATTGAAAATATAACTATAAATTCAGATACTGAAAAAGTATTAAGCAGTACTGATTTACAAAACTTAGGATTAAATTTAGATGATTATAAAGTAACACAAGAATATATAGTTACAACTCCAAAGTCACTTGCAACATATCTTCAAAAATCAGCAGCACCAGTTAAGAAACTTGTAGGGGATAATAGACAAGATACTGCTGTTGAGATAAGTAAAGAAGGATGGGCAAATGGATCAAGTAAAGTAATATTAGTAAATGGGAATGCAATAGCAGATGGTATAACAGCTACACCACTAGCTACAACTTATGATGCACCTATACTTCTTGTAAATAAAGACAATATACCAGCAAGTACACTACAAGAAATATCTCGTTTAAATCCAAGTGAAATAATAGTAGTTGGAGGAGAGTCAGTTATATCTAACAATGCTATAAATAATTTAAAACAGAATGTATCTACAAACAATGTTAGACGTTTAGCGGGTATTAACAGATATGAAACATCTTTAAAGATAGCTCAAGAGATAGACAATAATCATGATGTTAATAAAATTTACATAGCTAATGGATATAAAGGCGAAGTAGATGCACTTACTATAGCTGCAAAAGCAGGTCAAGATAAGCAACCTATAATATTAAGTGAAAAAACTAATATACCAACTTCAACTTACAATTGGTTAAAAAATGAAAACTTAACTGATGCTTACTTTATAGGTGGGGAAAATGTTATAACAACAGATGTTATACACCAAATAGCAGAGATAACAAAACCAGCGGCTGGTCAAAGTGTTTATAGAAATAGAGTGTATGGAACTGATAGACATGAAACAAATGCTAAGGTTATAGAAAGATTTTATCCTCAAGCAGACTTAGAATCTGTTTTAGTTGCTAAATCAGATGTATTAGTAGATGCTCTAGCGGCAGGACCATTAGCTGCTAAATTAAACTCTCCAATACTTATAAACCCTACAACTTATGTATCAAATTATCATCAAGACAACTTAAGCAATAAAAGTGCTAAGTTGGTATATCAAGTTGGTGGAGGAATAAAGGACAGTGTTATAAATGATATAGCATATAAATTATCTGAGCGTAACTTAGGAAATCATACAGTTGTAATTGACCCAGGTCATGGAGGAGCAGATTCTGGTGCACTAAACCAAGCAAATAAAAACATAAAAGAAAAAGATTATACTTTAGACACTTCTCTAGCATCAGCACAGTACTTAAGAGATAGTGGTGTAAATGTCGTACTTACTAGAGATAAAGATGTTACTACGGCTTTAGGTTCTAGAACTGACTTATCAAATTCAATAAATCCAGACTTACTTGTAAGTGTACATTTTAATTCATATAATACACAAGCTAAGGGAAGCGAAATATATTATAAGTATAAAGATAGAAATGGTGGAACTAGTAAAACTGCAGCAACTAACATATTAAATAGCATATTAGAAAAATTCAATTTCTCTAATAGAGGTATAAAGACTAGAACTGCGGACTCGGGAGCTGATTATTATCATATGATAAGAGAGAGTGTTGCACCTTCTGTAATAGTTGAATCTTCATTTATAGATAGTGAACAAGACCAATTACTTGTAAATACTCTTGAAAAAAGAAAAAATCTAGGAATCCAAATAGGTAAAGGTATAGAAAAAACTGTAAAAAATTAATTTTGTTTATTTATAAAAATAAAAAATGTACAATTTACCAACTATACCGATACTTGTAACCGTAAGGAGGAATTACTCAAAGTAACATTTATTTTATTGATAATCTAACTAATATTGAGTATAATATAGAAATAAGTCGAATTACATTTCCAAGAATCTTAATAAAATGGAGGCAATTATGACTGATTATACTAGTGAAGGATGCAAAAAAATGAATGTGAGTAGTTTTGAGTATAAAGATAATATGGAATTATTAGAGAATATTGATTATAGTGCTGTTAAAGGGTCAATGTTTTTTAACCTATATCAACGATTATTAGATATAGTTTTATCATTAATAGGATTAGTAATAGGTTTACCTATAATAGTTATATTTGGAATACTTATAAAAATAGAAGATAACGGACCGATAACTTATAAACAAGAAAGAATGGGAAAAGGCGGAAGTAGATTTGATATATACAAATTAAGGTCTATGAGAACTGATGCTGAAAAATTTGGTGCTCAATGGGCAACAAAGGATGATCCTAGAATAACTAAAGTTGGTAATTTTATTAGAAAAACTAGAATTGATGAACTCCCACAATTATTTAATATACTAAAGGGAGATATGAGTGTTATAGGACCAAGACCGGAAAGACCATCTTTTACTGAAGAATTCAACAATGATATACCTGGATTTATCAATAGACTTGCTATAAAGCCTGGACTTACAGGTTGGGCACAAGTTAATGGTGGTTATGATATCAATCCTAAGGAAAAGCTAATAGAGGATATGTACTATATTAAAAATAGGAGTATATTATTAGACTTTAAGATACTCTTTAAAACTGTTAAGGTCGTATTAACAGGAGACGGAGCTAGATAATTTTTTAAAATTAGATTATTAACCACTAAAAGGGCTCTTTATAAAGAGCCCTTTTAGTTTATATTACCAAAAATTTGAGAAGGATATGATTGCATATGATAAAGAAAATTACAACTATATTATCTATTAGTTTGTTGTGCTTTACTTCAACTAAATTAGATATTTATGCAAATGAAAAGTACAATAGAAATGTTATAAAAGGGACTCCTATGGAAATATCTATGGAGCTTAATAAAAGTGCGTTTAAAAAGTCAAAAGAAGCAATTCTTATAAATGAAGAAGCGCTTGTAGACGGTGTAAGTACTACACCTTTGGCTTATGCTAAAAATGCTCCTATTATTGCAGTTAAGTGGAAATCAATAGATAAAGAAACTAAAAATTACCTAAAAACATTAGGTGTAGAAAAGATAACAATTATAGGTGGTTTAAAAAATGTATCTAAAACTAGTGAAATGTATCTAAAAGACTTGGGATATGAAGTTAAAAGAATAAGTGGAGACAATAGATACAAGACATGTATAAAGTTAGCTAATGAAATGAACAAAATTAATAAAGTGAAAAGTGTAATGTTGCTTAACTCAAAGTCGGGTTTTGAAAATGCATTAGGAGTATATTCTTATGCCGCTCAAAATAATATGCCAATAATCTGGTGTGATGATGAGGATTTTAGTCTGTCTAAATCTTATATAAAAAAAAATAAAATAGAAAAAGTATTTACTATTGGTGATAAACAAAAGTATACAGATGTGATTGAAAAAAATATTAGAAATGTTAAAGTCTTAGAAGAAGCAAATAAAGCAGATGCTAATATAGGGATAATAAAAGAATTACAAAAGAACAAATTTAACAGCATGTATACTGTAAACTTGGAATATGGAAATCATTCTCAAAGTATAGAATGTATTTCACTAGGAGTTGTTGCAGCTAAGCAAAATATACCTATATTGATAGGTGATGAAATGCTAAATAAACCTCAAGAAAAGTTTTTAGATGACAATAATGTAGATACTCTTAACCAAGTTGGTTCAAATATAAAAGATTATAGCATGTTAGATACTATAATGAGTAAAAGTTTTTTATCTAGTATACTATTAATTTTATTATTAACAATAATGGTGTTTAGATCATTTAGAAACAAAGCATAAAACAAGTTTTAGAGTTTACTTAAAATAAGGAGAAAATAAAATGTCAAAAACAGCTAAAGCAGCTTTATGGATTATGATTGCCACAATGCTTTCTAAAGTATTGGGATTATTTAGAGAACTTGTGATTGGAAACTTTTATGGAACAGGAAAACTTTCAGATGTATTTTTATATACATTAAATATACCTGGGATAATTGTTGCCGTAGTAGGTTCTGCTATTGCCACTACTTATATACCCTTGTATTTTGAATTGAAAGAGAAAAAAGGTGAGGAAGAAGCCTTAAAATTTACTAATAACATAATTAATATTTGTGCAATTATAACTGTTATAATTGCAATTTTAGGTTTAGTGTTTACTGAAGAATTTGTAAAAATATTTGCTGGTGGATTTAGTGGTGATAAATTTGATTTAGCAGTAGACTTTACAAAAATCATGATATCAGGAGTCTTATTCTTAGGAGTAAGTAAGATACTTAGTTCATATTTACAGGTTAATGATAACTTTGTAATACCAGGGCTTATAGGTATACCATACAACATAATAATAATTATAGCTGTTGTTATAAGTACTAAAACAAACATACGTGTATTAGCTATAGGTGCATTAATTGCTATGGCGAGTCAGTTGTTTTTCCAAATACCTTCTGCAATGAAAAAGTCCTTTAAATATAAACCGTATTTAAATGTAAAAGATGAAACAGTTAAACAACTGACAATTTTAGTAATGCCTATGCTTATAGGTGTTGGAATCGGTCAGTTAAATACATTTGTAGATAAAGCATTAGCGACAACTTTATCAGATGGAAAATTGTCAGCTCTATACTATGCTGGAAAATTAAATGAGTTTGTTATGGCTTTATTTGTTACATCTATAGTAACAGTTATTTACCCTAAGTTAGCTAAGATGTCAAATACTAAAAATAACAGTGGATTTGTAAGCACTATTGTTACGTCATCTAACTCTATAACACTAGTAGTTATGCCAATAGCTATAGGTGCAATAGTTTTAGCTGACCCGATAGTTAGAATAATATTTCAAAGAGGAGCATTTGATGCACAGTCTGTTAATATGACAGCTATGGCTTTAAGATTCTTTTCTATAGGACTGTTAGCTAGTGGAATAAGAGATGTTTTATATAGAGTTTTCTATTCTATATCTGACACCAAAACTCCTATGATAAATGGAAGTATTGCACTACTTATAAACATAGTATTAAACTTTGCGTTAATAGGAAGTTTAGATTATATAGGACTTGCACTTTCAACAAGTATTTCTTCTGTAGTTACAGTTATACTACTATTTGGATCACTTAAAAAGAAAGTGGGATACTTTGGAGGAGATAAGATAGTAAAAACCGTGCTAAAGACTTTTGGTTCATCTATGGTTATGGGAGCTGTAGCATTCTTTGTATTCAAGAATATTAGCGCGATTATGGGAATTGGAAAGTTAGGCGACATAGTATCTACAAGTGTAGCTGTTTTATTAGGAGCACTAGTTTATACAGTGTTAATAATGATATTAAAAGTAGAAGAATTAGATTTAATTTTCGATATGATTAAAAAAACAAAAAATAAATTATTAAAAAGGTAGTAAAAGAAAGGAAGAGACTATGAGTTATAAAGCAGCATATGAGGCGTGGTTAAACTCTCCTTATTTTGATGAAGATACAAAAGTAGAATTATTAGGGATAAAAAATGATGATAAAGAGATTCAAGAAAGATTTTATAAAAACTTAGAGTTTGGTACTGGTGGGCTAAGAGGTATCATTGGAGCTGGAACTAACAGAATAAATATATATACTGTTAGACGAGCTACTTTAGGTGTAGCAAATTATATAATAAATAATATGGGGCAAAATGGTAGAGACAAAGGTGTTGTAATAGCTCATGACAGTAGATATATGTCTAGAGAATTTTGTATAGAAGTTTCAAAAACTTTAGCAGTGTATGGTATTAAAGCATATATATTTGATGATTTAAGAACAACGCCTATACTTTCTTTTGCACTTAGATATTTAAATTGTGCTATGGGGATTGTTATAACTGCTAGCCATAATCCAAAGGAATACAATGGCTATAAAGTATATGGTCCAGATGGTGGACAAGTATGTATAGATATGGCTAATTCTATAATAGATGAAGTTAATAAAATAGATGATTATAGTACTATAAAAACTATAGATTTTGATGAAGCTGTAAAAAATAATCTTATAGTGAATTTAGATTCTAAAGTAGATATAGCTTTTAAAGAGGCAGTTAAATCTCAAATATTAAGACAAGATATAATAGATGAGTACGGAAAAGATTTAAAAGTTATATTTACACCAATTCATGGTACGGGAAATATACCAGTAAGAGAAGTATTAAAAGAAGCTGGATTTAAAAATGTAGAAGTTGTTAAAGAACAAGAAATGCCAGATTGCAATTTTTCAACTGTACAATATCCAAATCCAGAAGAAAAGTCTGTATTTAACATAGCTATAGAAATGGCAAAACAAGATGGAACTGATTTAATAATAGGTACTGACCCTGATTGTGATAGAGTTGGTGTTGTTGTTAAAAATGCAAATGGAGAGTACACTGTCTTAAATGGTAATCAAGTAGGATCACTACTTGTTAGATATGTAATAGAAAGTTTAGTTGAGAAAAATAAATTGCCTAAAAATCCTGCAATAGTAAAAACTATAGTTACTTCAGAACTTGGAGGAAAAATTGCAAAACACTATGGTGTTGATTGTCTAGATACCTTAACTGGATTTAAGTTTATAGGCGAAAAAATAAATGAGTTTGAAAATGATAAAAGTGAAGATGCCAAAAGTTTCATAATGGGTTATGAGGAAAGCTACGGATATTTAGTAGGAACTCATGCTAGAGATAAAGATGGAGTTGTAGCAGCTTTATTGATATGTGAAATGGCAGCTTATTATATGTCTAAAAATCTAAGTTTATATGAAGGATTAGTTGATACTTACAATAAGTTTGGATACTACAAAGAAGATTTAAAATCTATAACTTTAAAAGGTATAGAAGGAATAGAAAAAATAAAAGAAATTATGAACCACTTTAGAAACACTAATATAGAGAGTATAAGTGATATAAAAGTTTTAAAAATACTTGATTATAATAATTGTGTTGATGATTTACCTAAGTCTGATGTACTTAAGTTTATACTAGAAGATGGGTCTTGGATAGCTGTTAGACCATCTGGTACGGAGCCTAAGATTAAGTTTTACTTTGGTGTGAATTCTGATAATGAAGAAGAAGTAGAATCTAAATTATCTAAATTAATGTCTTCTATGACAGAGAAAGTTAATTCTATATAAATATTAAGGAGTGATTTTATTGATACCTAAAAAGATACACTATGTTTGGATTGGTGGTGCAAAAGGCACTGTAGAAAATATATGTATTAATTCTTGGAAAGAAAAACTTCCAGATTATGAAATAATAGAGTGGAATGAAAAAAATGTTGATATAGAAAAAGTAATAAAAGGTAAAAAATTCTTAGAAGAATGTTATAAGAAAAAATTATGGGCTTATATATCTGATTATATAAGACTAAAGTCTTTATATGAACATGGTGGAGTTTACATGGACACTGATATGCAAATCCTAAAGGACATAACACCGCTATTAGATAAGAGTGAAATATTTATGGGATATGAATGTGAAAAATATGTAAATGGAGCTATAATAGGTTCTGTTAAAGGTCATAAATTACTTAAAGATTTACTAGATTTTTATGAAAGTGAAATTTTAAGTTGTGACTTTTTCACAATACCAAAAGTTATAACTCATATTATAGAAACTAAATATACAAAAATAGATAGAAATAATTATAGTGATAATATAGCACTTTATGATGAAAGATATTTTTACCCATTTAGTTATAAAGAAAGTTTTTATGATGAATGTATAAAAGAAGATACTTACGGAATACATTGGTGGGGCAAAAGTTGGGCTAAGAAAAGAGATTATTTCTTAGAGAGCAAACATCTAAGTGGTACAGATAAGGCATTTAAGTGTTCTAAAATATTTGCAAGTAACACTCTACTAAAGTTAAAAGGGAGAAAGTAATATGAATAGTTTAAGTAAAAAAACAAATGTAAAAAATGTGATTTTTACTCTTGTATTATTTTCTATTATTTTAAGAAAATATATGATATCTTTTGTAGACCCTAGCATAAATATAGGGTTGATTAAGTCATTATTATTTTATGGTGCAATAGCTATATTAGGGATACTTTTTTTATTAGATAGTAAAAAAAGTATCACAGAAATTTTATTAGTAGGTGGTTGTAGTATTCTTTATATAATAAATAGAGAAGGTGCAATATTGCTAATTGTATTATTAGCTGTTGCTGCAAAAAATATAGATGATAAGTACGTAGTTAAAAATTACCTTATTATATCAGCTATTTTCTTGATAATAAGTATATTAATATTTAACCTTTTTCCGTGGTTAGAATCTAACCATGAAGTTCACTATAGATATATAGATGCACTAGATATTTCAGTCCCTAGACTTGACTATGGATTAGGTAATCCAAATGCAGTGTTTTATCATATGGTAACTATTTATACTGCATATATATTCTTAAGATTTGAGAAATACAATAACTGGGATAGATTGCTTTTATTTGGAACATCAATCTTAATATATCAAAATACTTATAGTAGAACAGGTTTTTATACTGTTGTAGCAGGATTAGCTTTTGTAGAAATAATAAGATTTTTAGATATAAAAAAGATAAAGCCACTTTCTTATTTAGCGAAAATATCACCTATATTACTTACTGTTGTAAGTGTAATAATGGGAACTGTACTTTATAAAAATGGTGCATTAAATAGACTTTTAGCAAGTAGACCTAAGTATTGGAATGTATATTTAAGTAAAGAAGGTAACTTTTTAAAGCCTTTTGGTAATGTTTATAGTTCTGTTATAAAATCTAACAATCCACTAGATAATTCATATGTATATATAGTATGTATGCTAGGTTTAGTAGCATTTGCACTATTTGCATATATAATGTATAAGGGAATAAAAAGCTTTATAGAAAAAGATAAGAAAAAATATTTATCAGTAATTGTTATATTCTTGATTTATTGTTTTGCAGAAAATTTATTACTTGAGGCTGCATTTAGTTTTGGGATTATACTGGTTATAAAAGAAGTTATGCTAAATGATAAAAGAGAGATAAATATTTATGAAATTTTCAAAAGAAAAGTTTAAAAAATCGGGAGGTCAAAATGTTAGTATCATTAGTAATGCCAACCTTAAATAGATATGATGATATAGATTTATTAATGCAGAGTTTACAAAGACAGACTTACAAGAACTTTGAATTAATAGTTATAGATCAAAATGATAATAATAAGGTAGAAGAAATTGTAAATAAATATAAAGATGAGATAGTTGTAAAATATATAAAAAGTGACAAAATAGGATTAAGCTATAATAGAAATATAGGAATAGAAATGGCTAAAGGCCAAATAATAGCATTTCCTGATGACGATTGTGTATACGAAGATGATACTTTAGAAAAGGTTATAAAATTCTTCGAAGAAAATGATAATTATAGATTATATAGTTGTAAGACTATGGATGCAAATAAAGTTGATTGTTTTAAGAAAATGTATGATGGAAGATGTGAAATAAGTAGTACTAATATAATGGATACTTTAACATCAATAACATTTTTTATAAATTTTAAAAATGATAATTATACTAGATTTGATGAGAAATTAGGTGTTGGTGGAGAGTATGGTTCTGGAGAAGAAATAGACTATGTACTAGATTTACTTAGCAAGGGATATAAAGGAAGATATTTTGGTGAAAATATAATTTATCATCCAGCAAAAAAACACTCTAAATCAAAAGAGAAATATCAAAGAGATTTTAACTATGGTAGAGGTTTCGGAGCGCTTTGTAAAAAAGAAATAGTTTATAGAAAAAATTATAAGTTTATAAAAGTAATGGGCTATAAAATAGTAAGAAATATTGGTGGTATTATTCTAAACAAAGATAGAGATTATCATGATGCTACAATAAAGGGAAGAATCGAAGGATTTAGAAAATATAAATTATAGATACATAGCGAGGACAACACTTATGAGTAAAATAAATGCATTAGTAAATATGACTCTAGCAGCTATAATATATCCATTCAAAAAAACAGAATTTAAGAATGGAAATATTTGGCTTATAGGCGGACATGCTGGGGATATATATGATGATAATTCTAAGTTCCTTTATGAATATATATTAAATAATCATAAGGATGTAGATATTTATTGGGTTGTAAATGAAGATAGTAAAGTTAAAAATAAAATACCAGGAAAAATTTTAATAAAAGGAAGTATAGAAAATTATTTATATTACTACAATGCAAAGGTAATAGTATTTTCTCATGCACCATCAGCAGATATAGCTCCTTACAATTTTGCTATTCCAATATTAAATAAATTCCATGAAAATGTATTTAAGGTATTTTTAAATCATGGTTCGATAAGCTTTAAGAAAAGAAAGCCTATGAATGCTAAACTTAAAAAATTGATAGATGATTTAATGAGAAGTTATAATATGGCGACTGCTATATCTGAGTTTGAAAAAGATATTATGGTTAATGAGTGGAAAATGAGTGAAGATGCTGTATGTGTAGTTGGTAGTGCAAGACATGACAATCTTCCTTTAAATGAAAAATCTAAAAATAGAGATATTTTATATATGCCAACTTGGAGAGATTGGATTAAGTTTGGTTCAGGTGAATTTACAGAAACTCAATACTTTATAAATATAATGAACTTTTTAAATGATGAAAGATTAAATGATATATTAGAGAAAAATGACGTTAATATAAAGTTTTATATGCATCATTTAATGCATGGGTTTATTGATGATATAAAAGAAAATATAACTGGAAAAAGAATAATATTCTTAGATAAAGATGTCACAGTGGCAGATGAAATAACATCTTCAATAGCTAATATAACAGATTATTCAGGTGTGGCTGTAGATTTTCTATATATGGATAGACCGATACTTTTTTATCAATTTGACAAAGAAAAATATAAACAAGAAGTGGATTCATATATAGACTTAGATAATGAAATGTTTGGTTCTATAGCTTACAATAAAGACCAAGCAGTAGATGAATTAATAAGATTAATAGAGAGTGGATTTGAAGTTAAAAAAAATCAAGAAGATGCAAGAAATAAGTTTTTCAGATATAATGATAATGGAAATTGTAATAGAATTTATAATTCTATATTAAAAAAATTAAATAATATATAAATAGTGAGGAAACTAATATGAAAAAAAATTTAGTATCTATAATTACTCCTATGTATAATTCTGAAAAATTTATTGAGGAAACTATAAAATCTGTAATAAATCAAACTTATAAAGATTGGGAAATGATAATTGTTGATGATTGTTCAACTGATAATAGTCCTAATATAGTTAAGCCTTATGTAGAAATTGATCCTAGAATAAAATATATAAGAGCTAAATCTAACAAAGGTGTATCATGTGCTAGAAATATAGCACTAGATAAGGCTAAAGGGCAGTTTATAGCATTTTTAGATAGTGATGATATTTGGAATGAAAATAAATTGGAGAAACAAATAGGCTTTATGATAGAAAATAATTGTGCAATTACTTTTACATCATATGAGCTTATGGATGAAAATAATGAAAGTCTTGGTAAAATAATACAAGTACCTAAAAAAGTTGATTATACTACCTTACTAAAAGGTAATGTATTAGGATGTCTTACTGTAGTGGTTGATAAATCGAGGTTAGATTTTGATATAAAAATGAGTGGAGTTAGGCATGAAGATTATGTACTATGGCTTTCTATCCTAAAACAAGGTAATATAGCATATGGTATAAATGAAGTTTTGGCACTTTATAGAAAATCGAGCACATCACTTAGTGGAAACAAAATAAAAGCTGCTATGTGGACGTGGAACATATATAGAAATATAGAAAAGATGCCATTACACAAATCTGTATACTATTTTGTGAATTATAGTATAAACGGGATAAAAAAAAGTTAAAAAGAAAGGGTGGAGTCTAAATGTATAAGTTTACTGTTTTTACACCAACCTATAATAGATCGTATATTTTAGAAAATTTATACAATGATTTAAAAGAACAAACTTTTAAAGATTTTGAATGGTTGATAGTAGATGATGGAAGCACAGATGATACAAAAGATTTAGTTAATAAATTTAAAAATGAAAATTTATTAACTATAAGATATATATATAAAGAAAATGGTGGTAAGCATACCGCTATAAATTTAGGTGTAGAAAAAGCTTTAGGAGAATTATTTTTTATAGTAGATAGCGATGACGGATTAGTAAATGATTCTTTAGAAGTTGTTAATGAAACATGGGGAAAATCACATGATAAAAACGGTTTGTGCGGAGTTATGGGATTATGTGTTTATAAAAATATAGACGTGGTAGGAACAGATATACCAGAAGATAAAAGTTCATATCATCTCTCAGATTTATATTATAAATTAGGTATGAAGGGTGATAAAACATTAGTGTTTCTTACAGATATTTTAAGAAAGTATCCTTTCCCAGAAAGAGACGGAATAAAGTTTTTACCTGAGAGCATTGTTTGGAATGAAATATCTAAAGATTATAAAATGCTATGTACTAATAAACCATTAAGAGTTGTAGAATATCTAGAAGATGGGTTAACTATGAATAAATTCAAAAAAAGTTCATTAAGAGGAAGAGCGTTAGAATATTTATATTTGACAAACCAAAATACTTATCCTATAGATAGATATCCATATATGTGGGTTAAAAATTATATAAACTTAGCTAGATATTCATTGTTATCTGAAAGTAGCTATTATAAAGAAATCAATAAGTTTGGTGATAAATTTATGTATGGTGTATGTTTCCCACTGGGTTACTACAAGTATTTAAAACAAAAGAAACACGTAAAATAAACAAACTTATTAATAGTAACAAATTGATAGCTACTATATAAGGAGAATGTAAATTATGAATGAACCTTTAGTATCGATAATAACACCTGTATACAATGCAGAACAGTTTTTATCAGAGACGATAAAGTCAATAAAGTGTCAAACTTATAGTAATTGGGAACTTTTATTAGTGGATGATTGTTCTAAGGACGATTCAGCGAAGATAATAAAACAATTTGCAAAAGGCGATGACCGAATAAAATATATAAAGCTTGAAAAAAATTCTGGGGCTTCAGTATCTAGAAATACTGGTATCTCAAATGCAAAAGGTAGATTTGTTGCATTTATTGATAGTGATGATTTATGGGAACCTCAAAAACTAGAAGTTCAAATTAAACATATGATAAAAGAAAAAGTAGGATTTACTTTTACATCGTATAGATATATGAAAGAAAACGGAGATAAAACTAATAAAGTAGCAAAGGCACCATCTAAAATAAATTACGATGGTCTTCTTAAAAATACTATAATAGGATGTTCTACTGTAGCTGTAGATAGAAATATTATTGGGGATTTTCAAATGCCTTTAGTTAGAAGAGGACAAGATACCGCTACATGGTTAAAGATATTAAGAAATGAAAAATATGCTTATGGAATAGAACAAGATTTAGTTAACTATAGACTAGTAGGAGATTCTTTATCAAGCAATAAAGTAAAAGCTCTAAAAAGAACTTGGAATACTTATAGAAATGTAGAAAAATTAAACATATTTAAAACTTCTTATGTTTTTTGTTTTTATGTATTTAACGCTATAAAGAAAAGGATATGAGCGTAGTTAAATAGATTTAATTGGAGGAGATAGTCATGAAGATTGCTATAGCTGGAACTGGATATGTAGGTTTAGTAACTGGGGTATGTTTAGCTGAAGTAGGTCACACGAATGTGGTATGTGTTGATGTAGACGATAAAAAAGTAGATCTTATGAAAGCTGGAGTTTCACCTATACATGAAGATAATTTAGAAGAATTGATGATTAAAAATTATCAATTAGGAAGAATTGATTATACTACAGATTACAAAAGTGCATACAAAGATGCTGATGTAATTATGATAGCTGTAGGGACGCCAGAGAGAAGTGATGGTTCTGCAAACTTAGATTATATAAAACAAGTAGCAAAACAAATTTCTCAAACTATAACTAAAGATACTTTGATAGTAATAAAATCAACAGTGCCTATTGGTACCAACGATAAGATAGAAAGCTATATAAGAAATAATTTAAAAAATAATGTTAAAATAGAACTTGCTTCAAATCCAGAATTTTTATCACAAGGAAGCGCAGTAGTTGATACACTACAAGCATCAAGAATAGTTGTTGGTGTTGAAAGTGAATGGGCAAAAGATATACTAGATGAAATTTATAAACCATTTAATCAGCCAATAGTTGTAACTAATAGAAATAGTGCAGAGATGATAAAATATGCTTCAAATGATTTCTTAGCACTTAAGATATCTTTTATGAATGATATTGCTAATCTTTGTGAAATAGTAGGTGCAAATATTGAAGATGTAGCTAAAGGTATGAGCTATGATGATAGAATAGGTTCAAAGTTTTTAAAAGCTGGTATTGGATACGGTGGTTCATGTTTCCCAAAGGATACCAAAGCACTACATTGGTTATCTAGCCACAATGGATATGAACTAAAAACAGTAAAAGCTGCTATAGAAGTAAATGAATCTCAAAAGCTTAGATTAGTTAGAAAAGCATCTAAATTAGTAGAAAGCTTTGAAGGAATGAAAGTAGCAATTCTTGGACTTACTTTTAAGCCTGATACTGACGATTTAAGAGAGGCTCCTTCTATACCTAATATTAAATACTTAATAGAAAGAGGAGCTAATGTTGTAGCTTATGATCCTGTAGGAGTAAAAAATACTAAAAAGATTTTTGGAGATAGCATAGAGTATGCAACTTCTATAGATGAAGCTATTTCTGATTCTGAAATTTGCTTTATAATGACTGAATGGAGTCAAATTGTAAATTACGATATTTCTAATTATAAATCTAAGATGAAAAATCCATTATTACTTGATGGAAGAAACTGCTATAAAGTAGAAGATATGTCTAATATAGGTATAGAGTATTACTCTATAGGGAGATAAAGAAACATACTATATTTAATGTTGATTAGTCTATTAAAAATTCAATTAATAGACTAAATTTAAGTTTTTGGATATATGAAAATGACAAATTTGTAAATGAAATTTGTAAAATTTGGTAAAAAGTGTTACAATAAGATTACAAAGAAGTTTTAAACGAATAAAAATTAGATGGGGTGAATTATGAGAGTAGGGAATAAGAGATTAAATATATTATCTAAAGTAGTAACTATAGCTATACTTTTAACTTGTGTTTACGCAGGGGGAAGCAATAAAGAAGTATATGCAGCTGAAAACAATAATGAGATGAATCAATCATATAGAAGAGCAAATATACAAGTAGGAAAAATAAAACCTTGTGACTTTTTAAATGTAAGAAGTGGAGCAGGTGTTAGAAATTCAGTAGTTACAAAAGTATATACTAATGACACTGTTGAAGTATTAGAAAAAAACAACAACGGTTGGTATAAAATAAAGCCAGCAAATGGAACAATAGGCTGGGTAAATGGAAGTTATGTACAAATGCAAGGTGATAACAATAATCAAGTATGTGATAAATCAAAAAAGATAGTTGATTTAGCATATAAACAATTAGGGAAGCCATATTCATGGGGTGCTAATGGTCCTAATTCATTTGACTGTTCAGGCCTTACATCATATGTATATAAAAATGCAGCTAGTGTAAATCTTCCAAGAACTTCAAGAGAGCAAGTTAATGTTGGTAAAACAGTTAGTAAAAACAATTTAAAAGCGGGAGACTTAGTATTCTTTTCATCAACAGGTAAAGGAATAACTCACGTTGGATTATACATAGGAGGATCGAAGATGATTCATTCTCCAAAACCAGGTGAAAATGTTAAAATTGATAACATAAATTCATCATACTATTCAAGAACTTATGTAACAGCTAAATCTATATTATAGTATACAAAGCAGTGAATAAAAAATTCACTGCTTTTTTTATGCAAACAAAAGATTATATTAGTGGTAAAATTTGTTTTTATCTCTAATAATTGACTACTATAGTATGAATATGTATACTTTGTAATGTAGCAGTTTGTAGAAAAATTGTGAAATATAGAATAATTAGGGGGAAAAAATGAAGAAATTGCAAGTATTTGTATTGTCATTTATGATGATATTTACAACATTTAATTTGAATGTATCGGCTTTAAGTAATGATCAAGAAATGAGAGCAGCCTGGATATCTACAGTTTATAACATGGACTGGCCAAGTACTAAAAATAATCAAGCAAAACAAAAACAAGAATACATAGATTTAATAGATAAGTTAAAGGCATCTGGTATAAATACAGTAGTCGTACAAGTAAGACCTAAAGGAGACGCTATATATAAATCAAGCATAAATCCGTGGTCAGAGTATCTAACAGGAACTCAAGGTAAGGATCCAGGATATGATCCACTACCATTTCTAATAGATGAGGCTCACAAAAGGGGTATGGAATTTCATGCATGGTTTAACCCTTATAGAGTTACAACAAGCACTACAGACTTAAATACTCTATCAGAAAATCACCCAGCAAGACGTAATCCAAGTTGGGTAATAGAGCATAAAAATGGTGCTTATCAAGCATTAGCATACAATCCTGGTTTGCCAGAGGTTAGAAAGCATATAGTGGACTCTGTAAGTGAAGTAGTAAGAAATTATAATATAGATGGTGTTCATTTTGATGATTATTTCTATAGAGATGGTATGAATGATGATGAAACATACAAAAAATATGGAAACGGACAAGATAAAGGTGACTGGAGAAGAGAGAATGTCAATACTTTATTAAGAGAAGTAAAATCATCTATAAAAAGTATAAAATCAAATGTAAAATTTGGAGTAAGCCCAAGCGGTATATGGAGAAATAAATCAAGTGATCCAACTGGATCTGATACTAGGGGTCAAGAAAGTTATTCAGATCTATTTGCAGATAGTAGAGCTTGGATAAAACAAGGGCTTGTTGATTATATAGTACCTCAAGTTTACTGGCCAATAGGATTTTCAGCTGCTGACTATTCAAAGCTAGTTAGTTGGTGGTCAAATGAAGTAAAAGGAACTAATGTTAACTTATACATAGGTCAAGGCGTATATAAGCAAGGTGAATCTAGCAATGGTAATCAAAATATTGCAGCCCAAATAAAAGACCAGATAAATTTAAATAGACAGTACAGTGAAATAAAAGGAAGTATGTATTTCTCAGCTAGAGATATTACAAGAAATACTAAACTTCAAAGTGACATGAAAGAATTATATTTTAGCAATATAGCTATAAGAAATCTTAGAGGAAATGAAAGATATGATACAGCTGTAGAAGTAAGTAAAGAAGGCTGGAAAAATGGATCTGAGAGCGTTGTATTAACAAATGGAAACTCTGTAGTAGATGGTGTTACAGCAACTCCTCTTGCTACTTCTAAAGATGCTCCTATATTGCTTACAGAAAAAGGAAAAATTCCAGAAGCTACAAAAGCTGAGTTAAAAAGATTAAATCCTAAAAATATAGTAGTAATAGGTGGAACTACAGTAGTTGATGAAAATGCATTAAAAGAATTAAATACTATATTACCAAGCGCTCAAGTGAAGAGAATAGGTGGTATAGATAGATATGAAACGTCTCTTTTAATAGCGAAAGAAATAGCATCACCTATAAATAAAGTATACGTAACTGGTGGTTATGGTGAAGCTGATTCACTTTCTATAGCATCTAAAGCTGGAGAAGAAAAGCAACCAATAATATTATCAGAAAAAGAAAGTATTAATAACGATACATATAACTGGTTAAAAACTAAAAACTTACAAGATGCTTACTTTATAGGAGGAAGCCAAGTTTTATCAGATAAAGTAATAGAAAAAATAAACTCGCTAACTTCTAACAATGTATCAAATAATAGAGTATTTGGTGAAAATAGACAAGAAACTAATGCTAAAGTTATAGAAAAGTTTTATACAGATAGCAAATATAGTTCTGTATTAGTCACAAAGAGTGACCCTTTGGTAGATGCATTAACTGCAGGACCTTTAGCAGCTAAATTAAAGTCTCCAATAGTTATATTAGGAAATAAAGTAAGCCCACTTCAAAATAGTGTACTAGATAAGAAAAACACAACTTTAGTATATCAAGTTGGTGGAGGAATAAATCAAACAGCTTTCAATAAAACTTTAGAATTATTAAAATAAAACTATAAAAAAAGACTATAGGAGTCGTAACTCCTATAGTCTTTTATTTTAATTATTTTGGTTATCTTGTTGATATTGACTTGTTTGTTTTAATTTTTCATTGTTTTCTGGTAATATATTCAAGAATATAAAATCATGTAATATGTCTACAGTATCTGGGTCAAATTCTAACACCCATCCAGTTTTATGATTAATTATATGACCTGTACTGTGAACCTCATCATCTATAGGGAACTCCATTTGTTTTAAAGTAAGATCTCCAAGTGATAAAACTTTACCACCTAATGCAAGAATCTGAGTAGGCTTCATATTAGTTTTGATGTATGGAAGTATAGTATCTAGTAAGTTAGGATATTTAGTAACAGATAAATCCTTAACTCCATTGATTAAACCTTCTATAACATTTCTTTGTCTTCTATCTCTCTCAAGTGCTGAGTCATTATGTCTAATACGAGAATATGACAATAATTGATATCCTTTTAATGTTTGAGAACCAGTTTTTTCCATATATTGGATTTCACCTTTATCAGGATTTTTACTCCATGAATAAGTTTCTGGTATGAATTTATTCATTTCATTTATCTCACCTTGTTGAATATCAACAGTAACTCCGCCTAGGGCATCAACTATATCCATGAATGAGAAGAAATCAACTTTAGCGTAGTTTTGAATATCTAGCTCAAAGTTCTTTTCTATAGTTTCAATCAATAAGTTTTCTTGACCATATACATAAGCATGAGTAAGTTTTTGCTTTCCATGACCAGGAATATCAACGTAAGTATCACGAGCTAGAGATGTAAGCTTAAGGCTTTTATTCTTACCATCTATAGTAAGTATCATCATAGAGTCAGATCTTGAAACTTTTTCGTCAGGTCTACCATCAGTACCTATTAAAAGCACATTAGTGATACCATTTTCAGACTTATAGTCTGTAGAGTTTAATATGTTTTGATCTACACTAGAATCATGTATTCCATTTAACTTAAAATAAACATAACCAAATGCCGCTGCAGGAAAGGCTATGACTAGTATAGTCAAAAATATAACTATCTTTTTTAATGTCGACAATTTAATACCTTCTTTCTTATTTTTTTTAAAATAATATACTTATTATATTGTAGTATTGAAATATATTCAATAGTATAATCATTACAAAAAAAACACTAGCATAACTTTGATTAATAACATATAACAAAATATGACTTAAATTCATATTAAATAATATATATAAATTAAAAAGGAGGATTTTTATGTTATACATTAACAGCAAAAGTATAAAAGAAAATAACGAAATAGTAAAGTGTAATTTAAACTATCCATTTATAAAAAAACAAGAATATAAAAAAAAGATAATATCGGTAATAAATCAATTAATATATGAAGATGTAATATCGTTTAAAAATGTAATGAATGATGATTTAAGTAAGTGTAGATTCAATGACATATTTAATATAATTAGTGAATATAAAATAGCATTCAATGAAAATGATATTATAAGTATACCTATAGAATTCTCACAATTAATAGGATTATACGATATAACTTATGTAAATTGTTACAATTATGATATAGGATTAGGTCAGTATATTAGCTTAAGAGATATTTTTGATACTACTACAAATATTAGAGATATAATAAATGAAAATATATCAAATGAAATTAACATTATTACAAATAAATACTGCAATAGTTATGAAGATTATGATAAAGCAAATAAATTCAAAAATATATACGATGATCAAGATTTTTATATAGAAGAAGATGGGGTAGTAATATGTTTTTCTAGCTATGAAATGAGTAAATATATACCTCATTTTATAGAAATTAAGCTTTTGTTTTCTGATTACAAAGATTATTTAAGTAAATACACTATCAATAATATATGGAAAAATAGAGATAAAGTTACAAATTAAGGGGGTGTGAGATGAAAGTATTACAAGAATATGATAGAGAGAAGGCAGTAGAATATGCTAGAAAGTGGGCATTATCATATAATCCTTCTTATGCTAATTATTCAGATTATGGAGGAGACTGCACAAATTATATATCGCAGTGTATAAAAGCTGGAAAGATACCACTAGACACTCAAGGGGAGAATGTACTTAAAAAATGGTACTGGTATAGTGACAATTCTAGAACACCAACTTGGACTGCTGCAGAGCCTTTTTATAGATATATAATAGGTAATAATAAAAGTGATACTCAAAATTTTGGAGTATATGCAAGATTAGCAAAATACAATGAATTAGAACTAGGTGATATTGTTCAATTAGTTTATGAAGGAGGGGCTTACCATACTATGATAGTTACAGATATATTGTTAGATGGAGAGTATATAGATGATTATTTAATATGCCAACATACTTATAATCTATTGGACTATCCATTAAGTTTAAAAGAAGGAGAAAAAATATATATTAAAATACTTGGTTATTATAATTATTGAAAAACAAAGCAATCTATAAAACTAATAAAGCTTATTTTATAGATTGTTTTGTTAAATATAAATTGTTCCATAAATCTAGCATTGTTACTTATGTAAATATCTCTGAACTTTCTATTTCCTACAATATTATTTGATAAAAGAGGACTAATATTCCTAAAAAATGTAAATAATTAATATATACAGAAGATAGAAAGGTGGAAACGTATATGAGAGTACCCAAACATGTTGGAATCATACCTGATGGAAATAGAAGATGGGCACAAAACCAAGGAATGACAAAGGACAAAGGATATGATAAAGGACTAGACCCAGGACTTGATGCATATAGAAAATGCAGAGATATGGGAGTAGACGAAGTAACGTTTTATGGATTTACTACAGACAACACAAAGCGACCAGCAGACCAAACACAAGCATTTACAAAAGCGTGTGTAGAAGCCGCAAATATGCTAGTACAAGAAGGGGCAGCATTACTTGTAATAGGAAATACAAAATCACCAATGTTTCCTAAAGAATTGTTACCATATACACAAAGGTCGCAATCTAAGCCTGGGCAAATAAAAGCTAATTTATTAGTAAACTATGGATGGCATTGGGATTTAAATACTTTAGCTGATGCACAAAAAGTTAATAAAAATAATATACAACAACACATACAGTCTTTTGATATATCAAGACTTGATTTAATAATAAGATGGGGTGGAAGAAGACGTTTAAGTGGATTTTTACCTGTTCAATCTATTTATGCAGATTTTTATGTTATAGATGATTATTGGCCAGCATTTAATGAAAATCATATATGTGATGCATTTAATTGGTATGATAAGCAAGATGTTACGCTTGGAGGATAAAAAAATAACTAAGTGTATTGGTAAATATTGAAAAAAACCTTTTTGGATGTTAAAATAAATTTATTGATATAATTAAACTAACGTGAGAAAGGTATATAAATATGTCAACGAAGAAAACTACAAATAATACTAGAAGAACAACTAGAAGAAAATTGAAAAAGAAAAAATTAAATAAGAAGAGACTAGTGTTTTTAATTTGTATTATATGTATATTTATATTCGGTATAAATAGAGCGACACTTGGTATTTCTAAAGTAGCACAAAATATAGACAATATGAAAAAACAAGAAGTTGAGAAACAAAAAGCTATAGAAGCTCAAAAGCAATATAATTTAGAAAATGAGAAAAAAGATGCATTAAATAAAAAATACACTATAGCAATAGACCCAGGTCACGGTGGAAAAGACAAAGGTAATTTAGGAACTTATGCAGTAGATGGAGATTCTAAAAAAACAGTATACGAAAAAGACCTAGATCTTCAAATCGGAAAAAAAGTAGCAGGTATATTGTCAAAACAAAATGATATACAAGTTGTTTTAACAAGGTCAGATGATGAATCTGTAAGCGTAGATGATAGAGTTAAAATGATAAATTCTCAAAGTCCGTATGTAGATGCACTTGTATCAATACATATGAATGCACAATTAGGTGACGATAGTGCTTATGGTACAGAAACTTATTACAGAATGGAAAATAATTCAGGTGATAAGTCATTAGAACTTGCAAAGTATGTACAAAAAAGTATTGCTTCGTATATACCAATTAGAGATAGAGGTGTAAAACAGCAAGTACTAGAAGTATTAAGAGATACTCGTGTTCCTGCAGTATTAGTTGAATGTGGATTTATAAGTAATCCTAAAGAACAGCAAAAGTTAATAGACGAAAAATATCAAGATAAATTAGCAGAAGGTATAGCACAGGGAGTATTATCATTTTTAGACCAGCATGCAAAAAGATAAATTACATATATAAATAGGATGGGAACATCCTATTTTTTTATGCATAAATATAATCTAGTATGTAATCTTATCTGTGAGGTGAAATTATGGAAGAATCTACTTTTAATATTGTAACTTTTGATGGAGGTGGATTAAAGGGAGCTTTGAGTATTGGTATTTTTGAGCGTTTACAAATAGAATTTCCTCATTTAGTTAGAACAACAAACTTATTTGGTGGGACTTCAACAGGGAGTTTGATAGCATTAGGCCTAGCTTATGGTATAAGTTGTAATGAAATAAAAGAGTTATATTCTATAGAAAATTCAAATTATATATTTGGGAAGCCTCATTCTGAAATTCTAAGACCAAAGTATGATAATGATAATTTAAAAGAAGTACTATTGGGTATATTTCCAGAAAATTTAAGGCTTAAAGATTTAGGCAAGTTAGTTGTAATACCTAGTTTTTATATAGGGGACGAAGCTACTTCTTGGAAACCTATTTTTTATAATAATATGCCTAACTCACCTACCGAAAATGCTAGAGTCATAGATGTAGCTATGTCTAGTAGTGCAGCGCCTATATTTTTTCCGCCATATAAAAATCATATAGATGGAGGTATAGTGGCAACAGATCCTAGCTTAGCTTCTATTATATATGCAATGGGAGATGAGATAGGAAGAAGCTGTGATGATATAAGGCTGTTGTCTATGGGTACTGGATATAATTTTAGTAGTATAAAAGAAGACACAACATCTTGGGGTGCAATAGATTGGATAATTAGTAAAAATCCAGACTTTCCAATCATATCTATGACACTTGATGGTAATGGTTATGTGAGTCAAATATTTTCTAAAAAGCTTTTAGATGATAATTATAGAAGAATAGACCCAAGACTTGAGAGAAATATAGGAATGGATGATTGTGAAGCTTTAGGTTATTTGAAAGAATTATCTAAAAGCTATGATATAGAAAATGATCTAGCGTGGATAGAATCAAAATGGAATAAATAGAATAATAATATATGCTATAATTAACATTGGGATAAGAAGTTTATCATATTTGGAGGGGAAAATATGGGATTAGACTTAGGAATAATTAAAGAAGATAATTTTCAAATATCAAAACATTATGAGGATAGTTTAGATATTTTAACCAAACAAAAAAGTGGTGTTTTTTATACACCAAAAATCATAGTACAATATATTATGGAAAACACTTTAAAAAAACATGATATAGTAAAAAATCCGTATCCAAAAGTATTAGACATATCTTGTGGATGTGGTAATTTTTTATTAGAAGCATATGACATAATAGATGATTTGATAAAGCAAAATATACATGAATTGAAACAAAAATATATAAAAGAATATTGGGACGATGATAGTATTCACAACAATATAATAAGCAATTGTATTTATGGTGCTGATGTAGATAAAGATGCTATAGAAATCTTAAAAAAGAGTTTAAAAGAAAAAAATAATACTTTTAAACATACAAAGTTTAACTTGTATCACTGTGATAGCCTTAAAAAAACTTGGGAAGAAAAGTTTGATTATATAATAGGAAATCCACCTTATGTAGGACAGAAAAAATTACCGACTGAGTATAAAAATTTCTTGATGAAAAATTATAGTAAAGTTTATAAAGATAAGTCAGATTTGTATTATTGTTTTTATCAAAAGATAATAGAACTTTTAAATAAAGATGGGGTAAGTAGCATTATAACACCAAGATACTTTTTAGAGAGTCCATCAGGAAAATATTTAAGAAGTTATATTAAAGAAAATATTTATATAGATGAAATTCTAGATTTTTTAGGATGTAATATATTTAAAAACATAGGTATTTCTGCTTGCATAGTTACGCTAAAGAAAAATTCATTAGGTAATAGTATAAATATTTTTAGAATTATAAATGAAGATACAAATATAGAAAATACAAAAAGTATAAGATATTTAGTAAATAGTAATGAATTTGAAAACTTTACTATAAATCAACAAGCATTAGGTGAAGATTGGCTAATAGTAAATAAAAAAGACCAACAATTGTACAAAAAAATTGAAAGTAAATGTAATTATAAACTAAAAGATATAGCAATAAGTTTTCAGGGTATAATAAGTGGATGCGATAGGGCGTTTATATTAAACAAAGAAAATGAAAAAATAAAAAATATAGATGATAAACTTTTAAAACCTTGGGTAAAAAATAAACACATAAATAAATACATAGTAAGCGACAGTGAATATAAACTGATTTATTCAAATGATATAGATGATGAAGCAAAATATCCTATTGAAATAAATGAATTTATAGGTATATATAAAGAAAAGTTATGTAATAGAAGAGAATGTAAAAAAGAAATAAGAAAATGGTATGAACTTCAATGGGGAAGGGAAAAATACTTATTTGAACAGACAAAAATAATGTATCCTTATAAGTGCAAGGAGAATAGATTTGCGATAGACTATAACCATAATTTTTGTAGTGCTGATGTTTATTCTTTTATCATAAAAGAGAATTATAAAGATGAATTTTCTTATGAATACTTAGTCGGGCTTTTAAATTCTAAGATATATAATAAATATTTTAAGCTAACTGCTAAAAAAATTAGCAAAAAAAATTATGATTATTATCCAAACAAAGTTATGAAAATAGGAATATTTAAAGATTATAATTATAACAAAATAGAAAGTCTATCTAAGTTTGTTATAAAGCAATTAAAAGAAAATAAATACGAAAACGTACAAAAATCACAAGATGAAATAGATAAATTAATAGAGGATTCGCTACAAGTACAATCACTAATATAGCCCCAATATCATATAATTATATAAAAGATATTTTAAGGGGGTAAAGTATGATTAATATTAATATGTCAGACGCTCAAAAAATTGTATATGTAGAAGTAAGTGGCTATATAACTAGCAATGATGCTAAAAACTTTTTAAATAATTATAAAAAAATGACAAGAAATATCAAACCTTCTCAATATAAATTAGTAGTAACACCATCTGTATTCGAGTGTGAAAACAACGAAGATATAAGATCAATATGTATGTATTTCTTTAAAAATGGATATAAGAAAATGTACTTAGTAGATCCAGGCAACTATATAATGGGAAATATGAATTTAGGGAAAATAGAGCAAAAGTTTTTTAATAAATCTGTTAAAGTAATAGCCTCAGTTAATGATGTAAGATAAAAAATTTGAAAGATATATACTTTTTTTTTGTAATTTATGATAAAATATACTTAAATTTGAGCAAATTAAATTCGAAATTATATAATCTGATTTGAAAAAAACTTATATTTCGACTTGAAAAGCGACACAAAATATAATATATTTTAATAAAGGAAATTTGATGTATAGTTAGTAATAAAAAGACTCATGATTTTATACATTAGGAAATCGAATTTCTAAAAAATATATTTACTAGACTAACATAAAAGTATATATCTTTCGTATTAAGAGAGGTGATAAATATTAAGGGTTTAGTATTAGAAGGTGGAGGAACAAAAGGTGCATATCAAATAGGTGCCTACAAAGCCTTAAGAGATTTAGGACTAGAGTTTCAGGGAGTAACAGGAACTTCCATAGGAGCACTAAATGGTGCTTATATATTACAAAATGATATTGAAGTTATGGAAGATATTTGGTTAACCTATGATTATACTCATTTTATGAATATTGATGAAGAGAATTACGAAAAATATAAAAATATAGATTTTACAGCCAAAAATATTAACAATGTAATAGGACTTATAAACAAAGCTAGAAAAAATGAAGGAATTGATATAAGCCCATTAAGAACGTTGTTAGAAAATACTCTAAATGAAGAAGTTATAAGAAAGACCAATAAAGACTTTGGGCTAATAACTGTTTATTGGGATAAAAGAATCAATCCACATCCGCTATATATAGAAGATATACCTAATGGTAGACTTATAGATTATTTGATCGCCAGTTCAAGTTTGCCAATTTTTAAACTTGATAGAATGGATGAAAAACTTTACTTAGATGGAATGTTCTTTGATAATATGCCAGTAACTTTACTAGAAAATAAAGGTTATAGTGATATTGTTGTAATTAGATTAGTAGATGACTTTTTTGGAAAGTTAAATCTAAATAAACATCAAGAAATAAATGTAAAAACTATAATACCTTCAGAGTATTTAGGTGGCTCTTTGAATAAAGATAAAGATAATGTTGAAAAAAACATACATTTAGGTTATTTAGATGCTATGAAAGCGTATGATAGATATGAAGGTAATAAATATTACTTTAATGCAGATTATAAGTTTGATGAACAATATTGTTTTGATAAATTTATAAGAATGGATAAAGAAAGTATAGAAAACATTTCTAGTTTGCTGGGTATAAAAAAAGACCCAAACCTTAGAACATTATTGGAAAATATAGTACCTAAAGTTGGAGAAATGTTAAACTTAAACAAAGAGTTTTCATATAAAGACTTATTTTATGGTATATATGAAAAAAAACTTGAAGAAAACAGTATAAATAGAATACAATTATATGACTTTAATAAAGTTGTAGACACTGTAAATAAAAATATACACAATAATAAAAACTTGTCGTCAAACTTTGAGGTTAAACCAATTATATCTTTACAAAAAAATAAAATGTCAAAAATTTTGACAAATTGTTTCTTAAAAGATTTCAAAAATCAAAGTTAGTTAAATATTCTTTTAGTGGGACAAAAATTGCACCATTGGACATAAATGGAACAACCCACCAAAAATAGAAATTTAAGGAAAAAATATTAGCTGATAAAGTAAATAAAATACTTTAAGAATAAATTTATTGGAGGTTTTACAAATGGAAAAATTAATAACTATAAAAAACGCAAGCGGATTACACGCTAGACCAGCAGGTATGTTTGTTAAAAAAGCTGCTGAATTCAAATCTACAGTTGAAGTATTAGCTAAAGGAAAAACTGTAAATGCTAAGTCTATAATGGGAATAATGAGTTTAGGATTAGCTAAGGGAGACGAGTTAACTATAGTTGCTAATGGAGATGATCAAGAAGTAGCTATAGCTGCATTAGTTGAATTAGTTGACGGTGGATTTGGAGAATAATAATTTATTCTAAAAAAATATACCTCGGTTTATGCCGAGGTTTTGTTTGGTATAAACGACATTTAATATATATAATTAAAATCTTAAAATAACTAAAGTATATAGGAGGAAGACCAATGTACAAAGGAACAGGAGCATCGCCTGGAATAGCTCTAGGAAAAGCATTAGTTGTAGAACACAGTGAACTTGTTATAGAGAAGAAAAACATAGAAAACATCGAGGAAGAAATAGTAAAGCTACAAAATGCTGTTGAACTATCGAGAAAAGAGTTAGTTAAGGTTAAGGAAAAAGCTTGCAAGGAATTAGGGGAGCATGAAGCGCAAATATTTGAAGCTCATTTATTAGTTTTAGATGACCCTGAGTTAGTTGATTCTGCTATAGCTAAAATAAGAGATGAAAAAATAAATGCAGATTTTGCCTTAAATGAAATAAAAGAAATGTTTGTATCTATGTTTGAATCTATGGATAACGAATACATGAGAGAAAGAGCAGCAGACATAAAAGACGTTACAAACAGAGTGCTTAGACATATATTAGGTGTTAAGGTTGTTGACTTAGCTGGACTTGAAGAAGAAGTAGTATTAATAGCACATGATTTAACTCCATCAGATACTGCAACAATGAACAAAAAAATGGTATTAGGGTTCTTAACAGACATCGGAGGAAGAACTTCTCATACTGCTATAATGGCTAGAACTTTAGAAATAGCTGCAGTTGTAGGTCTTAGTGATGCAACTTCAAAAATTAAAGATGGAGACTACATAGTATTCAACGGAGATACTGGTGAAGTTATAGTTAATCCTGATGAAGAAACTAAAGCTAGATATACAGTATTAAAACAAGAATTTGAAGAGTACAGAAAATCGTTATTACAACTAAAAGGAAAAGCTTCGCTAACTTTAGACGGTAGACATGTTGAGTTAGCAGGAAACATAGGAAGTCCTAAGGATGTAGAAGGATTAATAAACAACGATGCTGAAGGTGTTGGACTTTATAGAACAGAATTCTTATATATGGACAAAGAAGATGCATTCCCAACTGAAGAAGAGCAATACGAAGCGTATAAAGCTGTACTTGAAGGAATGGGTGGTAAACCTATAGTAATAAGAACTTTAGACATAGGTGGAGATAAAGAATTACCATATTTTGAGATGGAAAAAGAAATGAATCCATTCTTAGGATATAGAGCTATAAGAATATGCTTAGATAAAACTGAAATATTCAAAACTCAATTAAGAGCTTTATATAGAGCGAGTGTACATGGAAAATTAAGAATAATGTTCCCAATGATTTCCTCCCTAGAAGAGTTATTAGGAGCTAAAGCAGTTATAAAAGAAGTATTAGCTGAGATGGATGCAGAGGGCTTAGATTACGCTAAGGATGTAGAAGTTGGTATGATGATAGAAATACCATCAGCGGCTGTTATATCGGATATATTAGCTAAGCATGTAGACTTCTTCTCAATAGGAACTAATGACTTAATTCAATATACTTGTGCAGTTGATAGAATGAACCAAAAGATAAGTTATCTTTACAATCAATTTAACCCAGCTGTGCTTAGACTTATAAAGATGGTAATAGATAATGCTCATAAAGAAGGAAAATGGGCAGGAATGTGTGGAGAATCAGCAGGAGATGCTAGAATGATACCAATACTTTTAGGTATGGGTCTTGATGAATTCTCAATGAGTCCAATATCTATACTTCCAGCTAGAAAATTCATAACGTCTGTTAATTACGAAGATATGAAAAAATTTGCAGATGAAGTATTAACTATGGGAACTGCAGAAGAAATAAAAAATCACGTAGATAAAACTTTTAATATGTAATAGATATATATAAATAGGACTCAATTGAGTCCTATTTTTTATGTATTTTAATTTTTAAATTGTAAATTCACCTAAAAATGAATAAGTAAAGAAATAGTGTAGAAACTAAAGTAAGACAAACGTGACATTTATAGGAGGCAAATTTTATGATACAAATATTAACAGGAACAGCACTACTTTTATTAGTCTTAGCACTGTTTACACTATTTAGTTACAAAGCTCCACATGGTATGAAGGCAATGGGAGCATTAGCAAGTGCTGCTTGTGCCAGCTTTTTAGTTGAAGCTTTCCATTTTTCTTTCTTTGGTGAAGTTTTAGGATTTAAATTCTTAGAAAGTGTAGGAGCTGCCAATGGTTCATTAGGTGGAGTTGCAGCAGCTATATTAGTTCCACTAGCATTAGGAGTATCTCCTGTTTATGCAGTTTTAGTAGGACTATCAGTATCAGGATTTGGTATACTTCCTGGATTTATAGCAGGTTATTTAGCAGCTTTTGTAGTTAAATTCTTTGAAAAGAAAGTACCAGCAGGACTTGACTTAATTGTAATAATAATAATTGGTGCACCATTAGCAAGAGCGATTGCTATGGGAATGGATCCAATTGTTAATAATACATTACTTAGAATAGGTCAAGTTTTAATACAAGCAGCAGATGCTTCTCCGATAGTTATGGGTATAATACTTGGTGGACTTATAACAGTTGTAGCAACAGCACCACTTAGTTCAATGGCGCTTACATCTATTATAGGGCTTACAGGATTACCAATGGCAATAGGAGCATTATCAGTATTTGGATCATCTTTTATGAACTATATATTCTTCACAAAAATGAAATTTGGGTCCAAAAAAGATAATATATCAGTAGCAATAGAACCTCTTACTCAGTCAGATATAATATCTGCAAACCCAATACCAGTCTATGTTACAAACTTTATAGGTGGGGCAATGTCTGGTGTAATAGTAGCTTATATGCAACTTATAAATAACACTCCAGGTACAGCAACACCAATAGCAGGTTTGGCTATAATGTTTGCTTATAACCCAGCAGGAAAAGTAATAGTAGCAGCGCTTGGATGTATAGTAGTCAGTGTGATAGGTGCATTTATAGGATATGCTATATTTAAAAACTACAAAATAATAACAGCAGATGAAATAAGAGGAAACACCATAAGAAGAGATGACCATGATGATGATGGGCATATAGTTTAAGAAAATTTTTATAAAATATAGTGTGTTAGTTATTTTAACTAATAAAGTAAAGAAATAACCCTAAATATAAATATAAATGAATTAAAATTCACAAAATAACTATAATAATTAAAAGCTATGAAGATAGTAAAAAAAAATATTGTATTGACAGTATCCATTTAATGCATTAATATAACTATAAAATACAAACAAAAATAAACCCTAAAGACTGTGAAAGGAAGAGTAAATATAGTATGTAGTCTCAGCGAGTTGGTGATAGTGAGAGTCCAACACGAAGTCTATATTGAAGAACCTCCTGGAGTTGCTAACCGAAATTTTATTAAAAAAGTAGGCTTAGACGGAACCAATCCGTTATAAAGTTGGAATGTACTGAAGAAATTCGCTACATTATAAGGAGAACTTGTTTTTCAAGTTAATCAGGGTGGTACCGCGGAAATTATACCTTTCGTCCCTATATTTTAAATATAGAGACGAAAGGTTTTTTTTATGCAATTAAACTTTTTGTATAAAAGGTCATGGCCAGACCGAATAAAAATGTATGACGTCATACTCAAATTATAAAGTTAACTTTAAAAATCGAAACTACTAAAATATAAGGAGAGTATAAAAATGTGCTTAATAATACCAAAAGAATATAAAAATAGTTTAGGAGTTATACAAACTCAAGAAGCAATAAAAGACCTTAAGGATTTTTTTGAAAATAGATTAGGAGAAACTCTAAAGCTTACAAGAGTATCTTCGCCATTATTTGTATTACCTGAAAGTGGTACAAATGACGATTTAAATGGAATAGAAAAGGCAGTAAGTTTTCAAGTACCAGATATAGGTAAAAGTGCTGAAATAGTTCAATCTTTAGCTAAATGGAAGAGAATGGCTTTAAAGAAATATGGTTTTGATATTGGTAAAGGACTATATACAGATATGAATGCTATTAGAAAAGATGAAGAATTAGATAACATACATTCTATATATGTAGACCAATGGGACTGGGAGCTTACAATAGACAAAGATGATAGAAATTTAGAAACTTTAAAAAGTGTAGTTACAAATATATATGAAGTGTTTAAATCAACAGAAGAGCACATTAACAATATATATCCACAAATAAAAAAAATACTTCCAAAGGATATAACTTTTATAACTAGCCAAGAATTATTAGATATGTATCCAAACTTAACTCCAAAAGAAAGAGAAGATAAAATCGTTAAAGAAAATGGAGCAGTATTCTTAATGCAAATAGGTAAAGAATTAAGTTGTGGTCAAAAGCATGATGGAAGAAGTCCAGATTATGATGATTGGGAATTAAACGGAGATATACTTTTTTATAACCCTGTATTAGATAATGTTATAGAATTATCTTCAATGGGAATAAGAGTAGATGAAGAAAGTCTAGATAGACAATTAAAAGCATCAGGTTGTGATGATAGAAGAACGCTAGATTATCACAAAGCATTATTAAAGGGAGAACTTCCATACACTATAGGTGGAGGTATTGGTCAATCAAGAATCTGTATGTATTTCTTAAACAAAGCACATATAGGAGAAGTTCAAGTTGGAATATGGTCAAAAGAAATGATTGAAAAATGCGGTGAAAGTGGAATACATTTACTTTAATTAAAATAAGTTTAATATATTTATCAAAACACTCATATAGGTTATAATATAATTTAAGTTAAACTTAAGAGGTGATAAATATGAAAGATTCAGTGAAGGTAATAGATATTTTTCTGGATAAATTTAAAAAAGTATTAGTAAGATTTAGAGACGCTAAATTTGGTTTACTTTTTATTGTAAATATATTTAAATTACCAGATTTTTTTACCGATAGAGATGTAAATATAATAAGTAAATTCAAAGTAGCATTTTCCCTAGGAACTGCAATGCTATATATTATATCTGGAATAGATTTTATACCAGAGATGATACTTGGTGCATTTGGATTCATAGATGACATATTCGTACTTGTCTGGAGTTTGGGTATTGTTAACGAAGAAATTGAAAAATATAAAAAAAAATTAAAAGAAAATGAAAATATAAATAAAAATATTATAGATGACGTAAAATTCGACATAAAAGATGAAGATGAATAGTGATGTTTAATCACTATTTATTTTTATGTTAAAAATGTGTTAAAAAAATGGAAAATCGATTTCTAAAAACAAAAATCGACTATATTTGACAATCTTTTGATGATAAAGAAAGTTGAGAAAATTTAAAAAATTATTAAAAAAATAAATCAAAAAGTATCAAAAAAAGTAATAAATAAAGTTTAATTAGTGAAAAACAAAGGAAAACGTTGACGGATTAAGGGGAATACCCTATCATATAGTTTAACAGATAAAATATAACAGGGAGGATTTATCATGAAAAAAATGGGATTAGTTCCAAAATTGATTATGGGTATCATAGCCGGTATATTAATCGGTAGTTTTGCACCAGAATTAATAGTGCAAATTTTAGTAACAGCAAGTTCATTATTTTCATCTTTCTTAAAATTCGTTATACCATTTATAATTATAGGATTTGTTACAGCTGGTATAGCAGATTTAGCGACTGGAGCTGGAAAATTATTGGGAATAACTACAGGGATAGCATATGGTTCTACTATAATAGCAGGATCAATAGCATTTTTAGTAGCATCAACAATATTCCCATCATTTATAGATGCAAGTGTTGCAGCACAAATAGGTGATCCAGAGGCAGGTATGGTACCAGCAATATTTAGTATACCTTTAGAGCCAATGGTAGATGTAACAGCGGCAATAGTATTTGCATTTATGTTAGGTCTTGGAATATCAGCTTTAAGAAACAAAGGTAAAGGTGAGACTTTATATGGGATGGCTTTAGAATTCCAAGAAGTAGTTACAAAGACTTTATCTACAGCAATAATACCTTTATTACCTCTATATATAGCAGGAACATTTGCTAATATAACTTATGCAGGTCAAGTTTGGGATATATTAGGAGTATTCTGGAAAGTTTACTTAGTAGTAATACCTCTACATTTAATATATCTTGTAGTACAATTTACAGCAGCAGGAGCTTTCACTGGAAAGAACCCTATAAAGATGTTAAAGAACCAAATACCAGGATATTTAACAGCAGTAGGTACTCAATCTTCAGCAGCGACTATACCTGTTAACGTTGAATGTGCTAAAAACAATGGAATAAGTAAAGAAATAAGAGAATTCTGTGTACCTTTATGTGCAACAATTCACTTATCTGGAAGTATAATATCAGTTACATCATTTGCTGTTGCAGTACTTATGATGAATGGTATGGATTATGGTTTTGCTACTATGATGCCATTTATATTAATGCTAGGAATCGCAATGGTTGCAGCACCAGGAGCACCAGGTGGAGCAATAATGAGTGCACTTCCATTCTTACCAATGGTTGGTATACCATCTGATGGTGGACTTGCAAGTTTAATGATAGCGCTATACTTAACTCAAGATAGTTTTGGAACTGCAGCTAACGTATCAGGGGATAACGCAATCGCAGCAGTTGTTGATCATATAAACAACAAGATGAATAAAAAATCAAACAAGAAATCAGCTTAATTAATTAAATTAAAGAAAATTAAAGCCTTTGAGAAAATTAAATTTTTTCAAAGGCTTTTTTGTATAGTAAATGTTTTAAATTATTGTTTAGTAAGTATATTTATGAACTCCGATGATATTAAGGAGAGTATAGAGTCTTTTAATTTTATCCAGCCCATAGTTATTTTGGGTAGATTATCTATAGGAATATATCTACCAGTATGTGTATTGTTAAAAGATAATTTTGTTTTACTATTGTCTAATTTAACTATTAGGGTTACTGCATTTATAGATTCCATAGTATAAACCAGTGCCCCATAATCAGAAACTAATATGCTGTTTTTAAATGACAATAATTCATCTTTATAAATTTCATTAGAGTATAAAGAATTATAATCATCATGGTTACATGTAACTAAAGGATAATCAAATAAGTCTTCTAAGGTTATATTTTCCCTAGAATATAAAGGATGATTATCTAGTATATAACCTTTCAATTGCCCAGATACAATTGGGTTAAATTCAATATTTCTAGAACTGAATAATTTCTCCCATAAATTCACATGATTGTTAGATATAGAAACAATACCTATATCGGCATTTTTTCTAACTACATCATCTAATACTTCAAAATAATGAGAGTGCTTAATTTTAAAGTTAGTAGATGAATCTTTATAATGAGAGTGTAAGCTTAAAAATTTATCCATAACAAAGGAAAAGGACTGAGTTGATAATGAAAAATTTAAAGGTATTAAAGATTTATTATTTGAATTTATAGAATTTATATTTTCTATATTTTTATAAATTAATTCAGCATATTTTAAAAATTCTTCTCCTTTAGAAGTTAGTATAACACCTCTAGGTAATCGTTCAAATACTTTAAATCCAAGTTCATATTCTAAATTTTTTATACTAGCACTTAAATTAGGTTGAGTTAAAAGTAAGTTTTTAGAAGCTCTTGATATAGAACCTACTCTAGCTATTTCTAATGAATAAATGATCTGTTCAAGTTTCATTTTATACCTCCTTAAATAATACGAATAATTATATATAAAAAATATTTATGGATATGCATAAATAATATAGATTTATAAAATAATGTAATAAGTAGTAATATTTAAATTATAGATTAAGTATAAATCATATCAAGCTTATTTAATATGATATTAGTATATAAATACTGGAGGAAACTATAGTGCTAAAACATTCAAAACAATTAAATGATTATATAGTTAAGTGTAGAAGGGAATTACATCAGATACCAGAAACGGGATTAAACTTAGAAAAAACAGTAGAATATGTTAAAAATGAGTTAACTAAGATGAATATAGAGTTTAAGGAATTTAAAAATTGTACAGGTCTTTCGGCTATAATAGGAACTGATACAAATACAAAAGTAATAGCTTTAAGAGCAGATATGGATGCACTACCAATAAAAGAAGAAACTGATGTTGAATTTAAATCAACTAATGGAAATATGCATGCATGTGGACATGATGCACATACGGCTATGTTACTTGGTGCAGCCAAAATTTTAAAAGAAAATGAAGATAAGTTAAATGGAAGGGTTAAGCTTATATTCCAGCCAGGTGAAGAAGTTGGCGGTGGAGCAAAAGTTATGATGGACGAAGGAGTTTTAGAAAACCCTAAAGTAGACGCAATGATTGCTCAACATGTAATTGCAATTCCACACTTAAATCCAGGTCAGCTTGTAGTTAAAAAAGGTGGAATGATGGCATCATCAGATAAAATTTATATAAAAGTAATAGGAAAAGGTGGACATGCATCAACTCCAGAGATTACAAAAGATCCTATATTTATGACAAATCAAATTATAAATATGATACAAGGAATATTAACTAGAGAAAATGATGCTCAAAATCCTGTAGTTATTAGTATAGCAAATATAAAGAGTGAACAGCCTGCATCACCTATTTATAATATAATACCTAATTATGTTGAAATACTTGGAACAGTTAGATGCTTAGAGAATGTATCAAGAGACTTTGTTAATAAAAGAATAGAAGAGATAGTTAAAGGCGTCA
Source organism: Romboutsia sedimentorum (assembly GCF_030131845.1). Classification (GTDB taxonomy): domain Bacteria; phylum Bacillota; class Clostridia; order Peptostreptococcales; family Peptostreptococcaceae; genus Romboutsia_D; species Romboutsia_D sedimentorum. The sequence continues at coordinate 85,377 of NZ_JASKYM010000002.1, forward strand.
CAATGACTATGGGTGGAGAATATGAGTATGAATATAGTTATGGATACCCAGCACTTTACAACAATAATGATATGGTAGATTTCATTAAAAACACTTGCGATAATATGCTTGGTGAAAATTCTATGATAGAATTGCCAAAGGGTGCTATGGGTTCAGAAGATGCAGCATACTATTTTGAAAAAATTCCAGGAGTATATTATGCAATAAACACGATAGTCGAAGGTGAAATGCAATATCCACCTCATAATTCTAAGTTTAAAATAAATGAGGATGTATTATATAAAGGATGTGCGGTACTTGTTCAAGGTTCTATGGATTTTTTAAATAAATAATTTATAGGCAAAGGTGAGAATACAAGAATTTTACTGTTTTATAAGTAAAAGGTTTGTACAAAATAAAAAAATATGAAATATAAAATATAAAATATAAAAAAAGAAAAATATTAAATATTTTTCTTTTTTTATATTTATAAATCTTCTTGTATTTATAAAATATTAAAGTAGTACTATTGTTTTATAAATATATGCTTTTTTATTTTAAAATAGTGTTTAATGATTTTAGTAAAAGTTGATTATCTTCAGGTTTTAAAATACAAACTCTAAAGAAATATTCACCAAGCCCATCAAAAGAAGAGCAATCTCTAATTATTATTTTATGAGGTATTAATTTTTCTCTAATTTCACTTGCAGTTAAAGCTTTTGAAGTTATCTCGCATAATATAAAGTTGCCTTGGCTATCATAAACTTTTAAGTCTTTTAATTTTTTTAGTTCTTTTAATAATAAAGTTCTTTGATCTGTCATTACTTTTACAGTATTATCTATAAAATCGCTATCCTTAAACATAACTTCACCCATCAAGGAAGCTAGGATATTTATATTCCATAAATCTAAATTAGAATTAATACTGTTCTTAACATTTTCATTAGAAATTAATCCATATCCAAGTCTTATACCAGGAGTAGAAAAGAACTTAGAAGTACCTCTTATAACAAATAGATTATTGTAGTTATCAACTAACTTAGTAGATGAAAACTTAGCATTATCAGTAAATTCAATGTAAGTTTCATCTACCATAACAAAAGCATTAGTGCTTTTTAATAAACATTCAATTTCAGTATTTGTAAAGGTAAATCCAGTTGGATTACTAGGATTACATATTATTATTAATTGGTAATTGTTTTTATTAACAGTGTTAATAAGGTTAGCTACATCAATTTTAAAATTATTTTCTGGTTTAGAATAATATTTATCTATTTTACAATTTATTTTGCTTAATTCTTTTTCGTATTCAGAATAAGCAGGAGAAAGTAAAAGTGCATTAGTAGGATTAATAGTTTTTATAAAAGAAGAAATTAATTCTGTAGCACCACTTCCTAAGATTATGTTTTGTTGTAGACAATTACAGTAATTAGATATAGAATTTTTTAAATTTATGTAATTAGGGTCAGGATATATAGATACTTGATCTATGTTATTAATAACAGTTTCTTTGGCAAGCGTAGATGCTCCAAATGGATTTATATTAGAACTAAAATCTAGAAACTCATCTTTAGAAAAACCATATTTTTTAGACAAGTCATATAAATTAGCGCCATGATTTATGCTCATAAAGTTACCTCCTCAATTAGTTTGTATACTTAGATTATAATACAAATAAATTTTTGTTGATAGTTTATTTATAGGTATATTATATCCACTTTAGACAATTTATAAATATGTATAACCATATACATATTACTTTTGTGTTTAGATATAATAGAGTTTTTATTAGTATGTAGAAATACAAATTATTAATAATTTATATTTTTTATAAAGAATAAGTTGATTTATGGGTAAAATAGAATTGAATAAACTGAATGTTATCAATATAAACGAATTATTTTTTAAAATTTAATAAAAATATTCTAATATTTTAAGTTCTATGTTATACTGTCTTTATAATAATATACGTAAAATTAGGAGGATTCATATGTTCAAAGTTACAGAAGTGATGATATCTGAAGAACAATTAGCAGCGAAAGTAAGTGAGTTAGCTAAGCAAATAGAAAAAGATTTCCAAGGTGAAGAACTATTAGTAGTAGGTATACTTAAAGGGGCAAGTGTATTTGTTGCTGATTTAATAAGAAAAATAAACTTAGATGTTAATATAGATTTTATGAGTGTTTCAAGCTACGGAAACAGCACAGAAAGTTCAGGTACTGTAAAAATACTAAAAGACTTAGATGTTAATATAGAAGGAAAGAATGTATTAATAGTTGAAGATATAATAGATTCAGGGTTAACTTTAAGCAACTTAGTTGCAGCACTTGAAACTAGAAACCCTAAGTCATTAAAATTATGTACACTATTAGACAAACCACAAAGAAGAAAAGCAAACATATTTGTTGACTATGTAGGATTTGTTATAGAAGACAAATTTATAGTAGGATATGGAATAGACTATGCAGAAAAATATAGAAACTTACCTTACATAGGTATAGTAGGGCAAGAATAAATTTAAATATACAATCTCTAAAAGCGCTAATTTAAATATTAGCGTTTTTTTATTTGATATAAGTTGAATAAATATGTATAAATAAATAAAAAATTTAGGTATAATTGCATAAGAGACAAAAAATTGGGAGGCAAAAAAATGGATATTCAATTAAGTATATTACAATTTTTTCAAGGTGTAAGATCTCCGATATTAGATGCTATATTTTTAATATTTACAATAAGCACCGAATTACCAGTTATTGTATTGATTACTACATTAATGTACTGGTGTTTAAATAAAGAATATGGTCAGAAAATTTTATTTTCACTAATTGGCAATATAACAGTAAATACAGGAATAAAAGAATTTTTTAAAGCTACAAGACCGATAGGAACAAAAGGCATAAAATCTATGAGGGTATCAACTGCAACAGGATATTCTTTTCCAAGTGGACACACTCAAAGTGCTACTTCCTTTTGGGTGAGTTTAATATCAATATTTAAAACAAGCTGGGTAACTTTAATTGGTATTACAATGATTTTAGGTGTTGGTATATCAAGATTATACTTAGCAGTACACTGGCCTATAGATGTGTTTTGTGGATGGATATTTGGGATAATAGTTGCTATTTTATTTGGCAAAATATTTGATTATGTTCATAAAAATAAAAAGTATTGGATTTTATTTTTAATAGTAGGATTATTTGCACTAGGATTATTTTTAGTAAATAGTGAAACTTATATAAAAGTGCTTGGATTATTAAGTGGATTCGTATTAGGATATATAGTTGAAGATAATTTTATACAGTTTGAAACTAATGATAACAACAAAGGTAAAATTAATTTTAGTAGTAAAAAAAATAATATAATAAAAATAAATATATATAGATTTTTGATAGGGATAATAACGCTAGGTGCGATGTATTTAGGGCTTAAATATATTATGCCGGAGGATGACATATTTAATTACATAAGATATACAATACTTGTATTTTATGGAGTAGCAGGTGTTCCAGCATTATTTAAACTATTTAAATTAGATAAAAAATATTAAAAGAGGTGCGATTTTGAAAAAAGTAGTAATAATAGGAGCAGGAGCAGCAGGTATGATGGCAGCTTCTGTAGCAGCGGATAGAGGACTAGACGTAACTTTAGTTGAGAAAAATAATAGAGTAGGAAGAAAAATTTTAATAACAGGAAAAGGTAGATGTAACATAACTAGTGATTGTGAAATAGAGGAACTAATAGAAAATGTACCTACTAATGGTAAATTTTTATATAGTGCATTTTATACTTTTACAAATGATGATGTTATATCTATGTTTGAAAATCTTGGTGTAAAAACAAAAACTGAAAGAGGAAAAAGAGTATTTCCAGAAAGTGATAAAGCACATGATGTAGCTAATGCACTAGAAAAACAAATCAAAAATAAAAAAGTAGATATAATATTAAATGCAAAAGTAGATAAAATAGTATGTAGGGATAATAAAATAGAAAAAGTTATTTTAAATAACAAAAAAGAAATAAAATGTGAATCTGTAATAATAGCTACAGGAGGACTTAGTTATCCTCTTACAGGTTCTACTGGTGATGGATATAAGTTTGCTAAGTCTGTGGGTCATACAGTAACTGATATCAAACCATCATTAATAGGCATGGAAGTTCAAGAAAAATTTATAGAAGAACTAGAAAAGTTATCGCTTAGAAATATAGCTATTAGCGTTTATAATAGTAAAAATAAAAAAGTATACGATGATTTTGGAGAACTTGAATTTACTAAATATGGACTTGATGGTCCAGTAATTAAATCAGCTAGTTGCAGAATGAAAGATACTAGTAAAGAAAATTATAAAATAGCTATAGACTTAAAACCTGCACTAGACGAAGAAAAGTTAGACAGAAGAATACAGAAAGACTTCCAAAAATATACAAATAAGAAATTTGAAAAAGCTTTAGACGACTTATTACCTAAAAAATTAATACCGATAATAATAAAATTAAGTGAGATAGATAAAGAACTTGTAGTACATCAAATATCTAGAGAACAAAGAAAAAAATTAGTACATGTATTAAAGAACTTCACTTTCACATTAAAAAGATATAGACCTATAGAAGAAGCAATAATAACATCTGGTGGAATAAAGGTAAGTGAAATAAATTCAAGTACTATGGAATCTAAATTAGTAGAAGGATTATTCTTTGCTGGTGAAGTTATAGATGTTGATGCGTATACTGGAGGATTCAATCTTCAAATAGCATTTTCAACAGGATATTTAGCAGGATATTATTGTTAGATAAAGCATTATGTTTGTGGTAAATATTACCGAGGATTAAAATTTTGTAACTTCATATAATACTATCAAGCAACAAAATTATATCAGAAAGAAGGTAACTAACAATGACAAATACTAACAATAAAAAAGCAGTACCTCAAGCTAAACAAGCTTTAAACCAAATGAAATTAGAAATAGCTAATGAACTTGGTATGCAAAACTATCAAGAAGCAGACAAAGGAAATCTTACTGCTAGAGAGAATGGTTATGTTGGTGGATACATGACTAAAAAATTAGTTGAAATGGCTGAACAACAAATGGCTGGAAAACAACAATAGTAAATTATTAAATAAATAAAAAAGTGTATTTTAAGTTATCTAGGTAACTTAAAATACACTTTTTTTATTGAAAAAAATGTGGAATTTAAAACACAGGATTGGATAAAAAAAATATAGATGGATAAAATAAATAAGAATAAATTATATAAGGAGTGATACATATGTCTACTATAAACTTTGAAGAAGTAAAAACTAAATTTATAAATGCAGACTTAGATGAAAAGATTCGTATTTATACAACAACAGAAGGATTGTCAGTAACTGAATTTAAAGAACTACTAAAATACTATCCAATACAATACTTATCTAAATTAGAAAAGGCATTAGGATAAAATAATAAGCTACCTATTAAGGTAGCTTATTATTTTTTTACAAGTTAATAAAATTAAATTTTAATTTGGTTTAGGTCTATTAACGTAGTTATAAATTCTTTCGTTTCCTAAATCAATAGCTCCTGTACTTATATACTTTATCAATATATCTACATCATTAGCTGTTAAGTATTGATAAGGTATATATAGACTGTAATCATTAGAAGCTAATAAATTTTTAAGCTGAATTTTTTGAGGAATACTTGGTTTTTCGGGAATAGTTTTATTTTTTTTCTTTTTGCCATTTGATAAATCCTCATTTTGCATATGTATTAATGTCTGAATGTAGTCAATATATGATAACTTAAAGTCTTGTTGAGTTAAGGTATTTTCATCTAAGAAATCATCAATCATTCCATCAGATAAAATATTTTCCGCGAACTTATCAGCAGTTATTTTACCTGTGACGATACCCTTTTGATATTTACGAAGAACCTTTTTGGTATAACCATATATTTTACTACGAGTTTCTAGATCAAGTTGTTCAATTTGCACAAAAACCACTCCTTTGGTGTTAATCTTAAAAGATTTTCTCTTTATTTAGTATTGACAAGTATAAAAAATATTATAATTGTAAAAATTACAAATATATGTAAAAGGAGTGATTTGAATATGATAAACGGGATAATTAAGTTGTTTTACTCAGAAATAGTAAAAACAAAAATGAAAGGAATGCCAAGTTCAGAGTATAAACTAAGGGATGAGTGTAAGGAAATAAGAAACATTACCTTAAAAATAGATAGCATATTTTTAAAATTTATTAAACTAATAATAGCTATGATTATACTTATGTTAGCTTTTAATGTAAATACCATATTCGGTATAGGAACATTTTTATTAGAGATAGCTTACATAACATACAAAATAAAGTTAGAAAATAAAGTTAGAGAAAGTATCGAAAATATAAAAAATAATATAGAGTTACCTAAAATGGACTCAGTTAGTGAGAAAAGCAAATCAGGGCTAAATGTCCTTGTAACACTTTTGTTAATTGGATTAATAACTAAATTTAACATAATAATAGTTGCTAGTTTTATCACGGTTTTTGTATTTACTATAAAAGACATATATAGTAATATAAAATAAACTGATAAATTAGGGGGAGAGGACTTAAATGAGTAATTCTAACAATGACAATTATAAAATGAAAAACTTAGTAGATATATCTACTATGGTAACACAATCAACAGACTTTTTTACTATAAAAGACAAAATAGTAGAAAAGATGCTTGAAATGGTCCATCCAACTAAGGCATGTGTAAATTTATTTTATAAAAATAATTACCAACATGCCTATTTAGTGTGTTCACAAACACTAGAGTATATACCAAAAGTATTTCCAATGAATAGCCCAAGAGGTGTAAAAATAGATTTTAGCGATTATCCTGCTTATATACATGAAGCTGTTAAAGATAAAAAAATAGTATATATAGAGAATATATTTGAAGATGATAGAGCTAAAGAAGAAAGAGAATTAGCTAAAGCTGAAGGATATGTAGGAAGGATTATTTTCCCATTTGTTATAAATAACGCAGTTGTAGGATTTATGACTTGTTTTTTAACTGAAGAAGACTTTTTAACACAACCAGATATAGACTTTATATCTTCTGTATCATCTTTAATAAGTTTATCAATAGATATAACTAACAAAAATAATAATAATCAGCTTATAATTCATAAATTAAGAGGAGCTATAAGTTCTATAAATGAAGCCACAAAAAAGCTATACCTTAATAAAAATATAAATGGATTCTTAGAGCATTTAAGTAAACAAGCTTGTAATATTACAAATAGTAAAGAAGCTATAATAGTTATAAATGAAAAAGAATATAAAAATAGAGCGGTAAGTTGTTACAATAGTGAGCAAAAAAACCAAATAAATGTATATCCAATAATAGAGGACATCTTATCTAAAGATGATATGGGTAGTTACTTAAACAATATAGAAAATAAAGATAGTGATGTAAATAAGTTAGAAAGCTATATATATTATAAGTTAAAAGATAAAAATGATACTATCGGATGTATAGTATGTGCAAACAGTAAAAACTACACTAATGATGATTTAAATATATTAAGTGTATTAGCCAAGCAAGTTTCAGTAGGTATGCAACTTTATAAGTACAATGTTGAAGAAGTTAAACATAAGGTGTTAGCAAATGAGCTTAATCTTTTAAATAAACAGCAAAAACTTATAATGGATAAAAGTGAAATGGAATGTAATGAACAAAAGGAATTAAGTTATTATCATAAGCCAGCAAGAGTAGTAGGCGGAGATTTTTACTATGCTATGAGAGTTGATGAGGATAACATAGTTTATATAGTAGCTGATGTTATGGGGCATGGTATGGTATCAAACTATGTAGTAGCTATGGTAAAAGGTGCTTTTAAAGTACTTTGTCATCAATTTAAAACACCAGGTGAAATAATGACCAATTTAAATAAAATTTTATATGATGAGTTTGATAAAATGGGAGTTTTCACTACTTGTTTAATAAGTATGATTAATACAAAAGAAAATACTTTAATAACATCAAATGCAGGTCATTATAGTCCTATAATGGTAAGAAAAGATGGTTCTTTGGTAGAAAACTTAAACTGTAAAAAAGGAATACCAATAGGGATAATACAGGACTCTGATTACGTTAATAATGTTCATGAAATAAAAGATTATCCAATGGTTTGTATGTATACAGATGGGATACTTGAGATAAATAATAAAGAAAAAGAAGAGTATGGAATAGATAGGCTAGAAAAATTCCTACAAAATAATTTTAGATTCACTAAACAAGCAGTGCTTGAAAACTTAAAAATAGACCTAAAAGAATTTTCGGGAACTGATAATTATGAAGATGATATATTAGTTGTAATGTTAAAAGATAAGTAGGGGGGATAAAATGAACAAAGAGATTTTAATAATAAATGGAAGCCCAAGAAAAAATAAAAACTGTTTTCAATTATGCAGTGAAATAAGTAATAAGCTAAGTGAAAATAACATAAGTAGTGAAACATTTGATATATACGATATGAATATTGAATATTGTACAGCTTGTGGTTTTTGTGATAAAACAGGTTATTGCAAGATAAAAGATGATATGACTAAAATGTATGATATGTTTGATAAAGCAAAAGGGGTAATAGTTATAAGCCCAGTACATTTTGACTGTGTATCAGCTAAAGTAAAAACAGTTGTAGACAGAACTCAAGCTATATATGCAAGTAAATACGTATTAAACAAATCATCTATAGATAGAAACAAAAAACGTATAGGAATGTATATTGCAGTAGGTGGGTCTACACCTTATGAAACTCAATTTATGGGTGGACAAATAGTAATGGACTTTTTCTTTAAAAGTATAAACAACAAGTTGTTATACAATCTTCATTTAAATAATACTGATAAGAAAAATTACAAAGAAAATGAACAGTTTAAAACTATTTTAAGTGAAAACTTAGAAAATTATATAAAAGATATAAAAAAGCTTGATTAATCAGGCTTTTTTGTATAGGAGGATAAAATGCTTAGATATTTAAGTAGTGGAGAATCACATGGACAAAGTTTAATATCAATATTAGATGGAGTACCTTCTAATATTGAATTAAATATAGATGAAATAAATCACGAGCTAAAGAAAAGACAAGGTGGATATGGTCGTGGTGGGAGAATGAAAATAGAACAAGATAAAATAAATATATTAGGTGGAGTTAGAGGCAAAAAAACTTTAGGTGGACCTATAAGTATAGAAGTAAAAAACAAAGACTATGAAAATTGGACAAAGTATATGAATCCAATGGAAGAAGTTGACTTTGAAAGCAAGAAAGTAGACAATGTTAGACCGGGTCATGCAGATTTAGTTGGATGTCTAAAATATGATTTTGATGATGCTAGAAATGTACTTGAAAGATCTAGTGCAAGAGAAACTGCAAGTAGGGTTGCAATAGGAGCTATTTGTAAGCAAATACTTAAAAACTTTGATATAAACTTTACATCTCATGTTGTACAAATTGGAAGTGTATCACATAAAAATGTATATAATTTTGATTATATAAAAGAAAACGTAGATAATAGTGAAGTTAGATGTGTAGATAAAAGTTTAGAAGAAAAAATAATAAAAGAAATAGATAAAGTAAAGGCTCAAGGAGATACCTTAGGTGGCGTGATAGAAGTAAGAGTAAAAAATGTTATTCCAGGTTTAGGTTCATACACTCACTTTGATAAAAAAATAGATGGAGAACTAGCAATGCATCTAATGGGAACTCAAGCTATAAAAGGTGTAGAAATTGGAATAGGATTTGATGTTAGTAGTTTACCAGGATCTGAGGTTATGGATGAAATTTATTATAATGAAGAAGCTGGAATAAAAAGGAGTACTAACAGACTAGGTGGTATAGAAGGTGGAATGACTACAGGGGATGAAATAATAATTAGATGTGCTATGAAACCAATACCTACTTTATATAAGCCTCTTAATTCAATAAATGTAAATTCTCTACAAAGTTATGTAGCAAGTATTGAAAGGTCTGATAATTGTGCAGTACCAGCGTGTAGTGTAGTTTGTGAGAATGTAGTAGCCTTTGTTATTTGTAAGCATTTCTTAGATAAAATAGGTGGAGATAATTTAAATGACTTAAAGTCAAACTATGATTCATATCTAAAAAGGTTAGGTGAAAGAGGATGGAAAAAATAACAAATTCTGTTTGTAATGTAGTTATAGACAAAAGCTATAGAAATTTTAATGAAGCTTTAAGTATATTTCACAATAAAATAAATTATAATATAAATGATATATATGATGAAATCTTAATAATAAGTGACCAAAATGTATACAACAATGTAGTAGATGAATTAGTTGAAAGTATAAAAGCTAAATTTATATATGAGTATATAGTTATGCCAGGAGAGAATTCCAAATGTTTAGATGTATATGAGCAAATAATGAATTACTGTGTAAAAATAAACTTATCTAGAAAATCAGTTATAATTGCAGTCGGTGGAGGTGTTGTTGGAGACTTAGCTGGATACATAGCATCTACTTATATGAGAGGAATTGATGTTATACAAGTCCCAACAAGCTTACTAGCACAAGTAGATTCATCAATAGGTGGAAAAACTGGTATAAATTTAGGGAAAGTAAAAAATATTATAGGTTCTTTTTATCAACCTAAACTTACATATATAAATGTAGATGCACTAAAGAGTTTACCGCAAAATGAATTTATAAGTGGAATGGCTGAAGTAATAAAATATTCTATAATTTATGATTATGAGTTTTTAGATTATTTAATAGAAAATAGTGAAGCTATATTAAATAGAGATAATGAATGTTTATATTACATAGTAAAAAAATGTGCAAGTATAAAAGTAGAAGTAGTAGAAAAAGATGAAAAAGAAGGCGGACTTAGAAAAATACTAAACTTTGGACATACCTTTGGGCATGGAGTAGAAAAACTTTGCAATATAAGTCATGGAGATGCAGTTAACATAGGTATGAACATGGCGTTTAAGTTAGCCTTAGATGAAAAATTAATATTAAATGATTATTATGAAAAGTTTATAAAAGTTTCTAATTTATTTAATCTTCCTCTTAATTTCAAAAGCGATACAAATGATTATTATGAAGACTTTGATAATGATAGCTTTAAAGAATGTAGCTTAGATAAAGATGAAGATATTTTAATAAATGAAATTTTAAATATAATGAAAAGTGATAAAAAAAATAGTTTTGGTAAAATAAATTTAGTTTTACCAGTTAAGTTAGGTGAAGTTAAAATTATAGATAACATAGAAGAAGAAAAAATACTACATATAATAAGGAAGTGCAAAAATGCTTAAAGGAAATTTTGAACTTATAGGGGACAAGTCTATATCTCATAGAGCGATAATGTTTTCAGCAATATCAAAGGGTCATAACAAAATAAGTAATTTTTTAATGGGACAAGATTGCTTAAGTACTATAGATTGCTTTAGAAAAATGGGCGTAGATATTAAAATAGAAGGCAGTGACGTTTTTGTAAAAGGTAATGGATTACATGGATTAAAAGCACCTACAGATATATTAGATGTAGGAAATTCAGGAACAACAATAAGACTTATAAGTGGGATATTAGCAGGTAATAAATTTGAGTCTACATTAATTGGGGATGAATCAATAGGAAAGCGACCTATGAAAAGAGTAACAGACCCACTTAGACTTATGGGATGTAGGATAGAAGGCAAAGACGATGCAAATTATACACCTATAAAAATTTATGGTGGGAATTTACATAGTATAGATTATAAAATGCCAGTTTCCTCAGCACAAGTAAAATCAGCGCTAATACTTGCAAGTCTTTATGCTGATAAAAAAAGTACTATACACGAAAAAGTAAGAAGTAGAAATCATACAGAGATAATGTTAAAGTCTTTTGGAGCAGATATTAATGTAGATGATTTAAGTATAAACATAAATCCTGTTGAAGAATTATTTAGCCAAGATATAAACGTTTGTGGAGATATATCATCAGCATCTTTTATAATAGTTGGAGCATTAATAACTAAAGGTTCAGAAGTTATGATAAAAAATGTTGGATTAAATAAAACTAGAACAGGAATAATAGATGTAGTAAAAAATATGAATGGAAATATAGATTTATTAAATAAAAGGCTAGTAGGTGGAGAGATAGTAGGAGACTTACTTGTAAAATATAGCCCTAATTTAAATGCCACAAATATAGATAAAGATATAATTCCAAGACTTATAGATGAAATACCAGTAATAGCAGTACTTGCAACTCAATGTGAAGGAACTACAATAATAAAAGATGCCAAAGAGTTAAAAGTAAAAGAAAGTAATAGAATAAAAGTAGTAGTGGATAACTTAAAACTTATGGGCGCAGATATTGAAGAACTAGAAGATGGTATGATTATAAAAGGAAAAAGTTCTTTAAAAGGCGCAAATATACAAACGTTCAAAGATCATAGAATAGCTATGGCATTTTCTATTGCAGATTTAGTATGTGATGGAGATGTTAAATTAGATGATACAAAGTGTATTGATGTATCTTTTCCAGGATACACAAAACTGATAAAAGAATTATCTAAGTAACAAAAACATAAAGGATTTTTGAAAAATTAGTAGAAATATGATATTAAAGTAAAAAAATGGGTACGCTAAATCAAATTTTATTAAAAGAATTTGATTTAATAGCGAATATTATGTATAATTGTATGTTGTATACAAAATTAAATTAGGAGGAATTTTATTATGAAATTACCAATAGCATTATCTAACAGACATGTTCACTTAAGCCAAGCTGACATAGAGACTTTATTCGGAGCAGGACATCAATTAACTCATTTCAAGCCATTATCTCAACCAGGACAATTTGCTTGTGATGAAAAAGTTGACTTAGTAGGACCAAAAGGTACTTTAAAAGGTGTTAGAGTTTTAGGACCAGCAAGACCTAATACACAAATTGAAATATCTTTAGCAGACGGGTTTGCTTTAGGTGTTAAAGCGCCAATAAAAGAATCTGGAGATATAGCAGGAACTCCTGGTGTTAAATTAGTAGGACCAGCTGGAGAAGTAGAATTAGCAGAAGGTGTTATAGTTGCTTCTAGACATATACATATGAGTCTTGATGACGCTAAACAATTTGGAGTAGCTGATAAGCAAATAGTAAAGGTTAGAACTTTCGGACCTAGAGCTGTAGTATTTGAAAATGTATTAGTTAGAGCAAACGCAAACTTTGCTTTAGAAATGCACGTAGACGTTGAAGAAGGAAACGCTGCTGGAGTTAGAAATGGTCAAGAAGTTGAGTTAATAGCTCAATAATTATATATAAATTAAAGGTATGTGAATTTCACATACCTTTTTTGTATTTAATCAACTTTTTCAATTACTTTTTCAACTACATCTCCGTATTCAATTCCATAAACATACATTTGTTCAAGCAAAGGAATCATTTTTTCTCCAATTTCAGTAAGACTATATTCAACTTTAGGAGGAATAACAGGGTATATTTCTCTATGCACTAGTCCATCCTCTTCAAGGCTTCTTAATTGATTTGTTAACATCTTTTGAGTAACATCAGGTAACTTTCTTTTGATTTCACTAAATCTAAGGCATCCACTACTTAAATACCATAATATTAAAATCTTCCATTTTCCCGAAACTAATTTATGAAATAAAATCATAGGGCAGGTACTGTATTTAGCACAACGACTACTCATATGACACTTATTATGGGAAGTTATAGGTTTGTCCATATTCACATCTCTCCTTAAGTGGGATTATTAAATATAATTATACCATAAAAAAAATATTAATTAAGTAATAATATCACAGAGATTGCGAAAAATAGACAGTATCCTTTTGTATACTATATATAAATAAAGTGCCTACTTGTGAATGTAAAAATAAAGGTTTATTATAAAAATGTAATTACAAACAAGTTAAACATATAAATTAGCAAAAGCATGAATGTTAAAACTTTTCTAGGAAAAAATAAGTTTCTATAGTTTTTATAATATGATAACATATTATGGAATAATATAAACTTAATTAGAAAAAAGGAGTATACATAAATGAATAATAAAATAGCTAATATGATAGATCATACAGTATTAAAGGCAGTAACAACTAAAGAAGACGTTAAAAAGATATGTAGTGAAGCAAAAGAATATGGATTTTTCTCTGTTTGTATAAATCCAGCACAAATTGAATTTGCAAAAAATGAACTAAAAGGAAGCAACGTAGCCGTTTGTACAGTTATAGGATTTCCATTAGGTGCTAATACTTCTGAGGTTAAGGCATTTGAAACTAAAGATGCGATAGCTAAAGGTGCAGATGAAGTCGATATGGTTATAAATATCGGTGCATTAAAAGACAAAAACTACGAGTTAGTTGAAAAGGACATAAAAGCAGTAGTAGATGCAGCTAACAAAGAAGCTTTAGTAAAAGTTATAATAGAAACTTGCTACTTAACTGATGAAGAAAAGAAAAAAGCATGTGAATTAGCAGTTAAAGCAGGTACTGATTTTGTAAAAACTTCAACAGGATTTGGAACTGGAGGATCAACTCCAGCTGATATCAAACTTATGAGAGAAACTGTAGGACAAAGCATAGGAGTGAAAGCTTCTGGTGGAGTTAGAAATGAAAAAGATGCAATAGCTATAGTAGAAGCTGGAGCAAGTAGAATAGGAGCAAGTGCATCTATTGCAATAGTAATAGGTGAAGAAGGAAAAAGCGACTATTAATAAATAATTTTAGGTTTACTGATTTAATTTGAAGTTTTATGGGTATATAACATAAAACAAAGATGTAAAACAATGATAATGATATTAAATTATAAAAACTTTTCTCGAAATACTTAAATATATTATTTATATAAACAAAAAAGAAGGTATTTTGTATCGAAGTATAGAATATTTTGTTTATTATGTAATATTTATAATTACGTAATAATTTATGTATTAATAAGATACAATGTATTTTTATGCACATTGTATCAATAATACTAACTTACTTATGTTTAAACAATTTAAGTACATATGAGTAATATACAAGGAGGATACAATTATGGCTAAATTTATGAAAACAGTTGACGGAAACACAGCTGCAGCACACGTTGCTTATGCATTTACAGATGTAGCTGCTATCTACCCAATCACTCCATCTTCAAATATGGCAGAGGTAGTAGACGAATGGTCAGCTCAAGGAAGAAAGAACATATTTGGACAAAAGGTTAGCGTTGTAGAAATGCAATCAGAAGCAGGTGCTGCTGGAGCATTCCACGGTTCTCTACAAGGTGGGGCTTTAACTACAACATTTACTGCATCTCAAGGTTTATTATTAATGATACCTAACATGTACAAGGTTGCAGGGGAATTACTTCCAGGAGTATTCCACGTAAGTGCTCGTGCTCTTGCATCTCAAGCATTATCTATATTTGGGGACCACCAAGACGTTATGAGTGCTCGTCAAACTGGATGTGTATTATTAGCTTCTGGATCAGTTCAAGAAGTTGCAGATATAGCACCAGTAGCTCATTTAGCTGCTATAGAAGGTAAATTACCTTTCATACATTTCTTTGATGGATTTAGAACATCTCATGAAATTCAAAAAGTTGAATTATTAGAAACTGAAGATTATGCAAGCTTATTAAATATGGAAGCAGTTCAAGAATTCAGAAATAAAGCTTTATCTCCAAACCACCCAGTTACTCGTGGTACTGCTCAAAACCCAGATATATACTTCCAAACTAGAGAAGCTTCTAATAAGTACTATGATAATATCGTAGGAATAGTTGAAAAATATATGGATCAAATGAGTGAATTAACAGGAAGACCTCATAGTTTATTTGATTACTATGGAGCAAAAGACGCTAAAAACATAGTAATAGCTATGGGATCTGTTACAGAAGCAATCGAAGAAACAATAGACTTTGTAAATGCTAATGGTGGAAGTTTCGGTTTAGTTAAAGTTCATTTATTTAGACCATTCTCAACTAAGCATTTATTAGATGTTATACCAGCTTCTGCACAAAGAATATGTGTACTTGATAGAACTAAAGAACCTGGTTCAATCGGTGAACCATTATACTTAGATGTACGTTCTGCATATTATGATTTAGATAAAAAACCAATGATAATAGGTGGAAGATACGGATTAGGATCAAAAGATGTTACTCCATCAGAAATAAAAACTGTATTTGATAACTTAGCTTCTGAGAACCCTAAAAATAACTTTACATTAGGTATAGTAGATGATGTAACTAATACATCATTAACTCCATCAGAGCCAGTTAAAATAGCTCCTAAAGGAACTATAAGATGTAAGTTCTGGGGATTAGGATCTGACGGTACAGTTGGAGCTAACAAACAAGCTATAAAAATAATAGGAGACCATACAGATAAATATGCTCAAGCTTACTTTGCATATGACTCTAAAAAATCTGGTGGTATAACTATGTCTCACTTAAGATTTGGAGATACTCCAATAAGAGCTACTTACTTAATAGATGAGGCTGATTATATAGCATGTCACAACCAATCATATGTTAACCAATATGATTTATTAAAAGGACTTAGAAATGGTGGTACATTCGTACTTAATACTATCTGGAACAATGAAGAGTTAGAAGCTAATTTGCCAGCTAAAATGAAGCAATTCATAGCTAAAAACAATATAAACTTCTACACTGTAAATGCTACTAAGATAGCTAAAGAAATAGGTCTTGGAACAAGAATAAACATGATAATGCAATCTGCATTCTTCAAATTAGCTGAAATAATACCTACAGAACAAGCTATAGGTCACTTAAAAGACTCTATAACTAAAGCTTACGGTAAAAAAGGTGAAAAAGTAGTTAAAATGAACTTTGAAGCTGTTGAAGCAGGTATGAATGCATCAGTTAAAATAGATGCACCAGCTGCATGGGCAAATGCTAAAGAATTAGAAATGGCAGCAGATTCTGCTGAACCAGAATTCATCAAAAATATATTAAGACCAATGAACGCACAAGAAGGTGATAGCTTACCAGTAAGTGCATTTAACGGAATAGAAGATGGAACATTCCCTTGTGGAACAGCTGCTTACGAAAAAAGAGGTATAGCTGTAGACGTTCCTGAGTGGATAGTAGATAACTGTATCCAATGTAACCAATGTGCTTATGTATGTCCTCATGCATGTATAAGACCAGTGTTAGTAAATGAAGAAGAAGCTAAAAATGCTCCGGAAAGCTTCAATACTAAAAAAGCTATTGGTAAAGGATTAGAAGGATTACAATATAGAATACAAGTAAGTCCAATGGACTGTACTGGATGTGGAAACTGTGCTGACATATGTCCAGCTAAGCAAAAAGCTTTAGTTATGAAACCTCTTGATACTCAAGAAGTTGAAGTAGAAAACTGGGCGTTTGCAGTTGATACACAAAAAGTATCTCCAAAAGTAGATGTAGTTGCTCCTAATACAGTTAAGGGAAGTCAATTTAGACAACCACTAATGGAGTTCTCAGGTGCTTGTGCAGGTTGTGGAGAAACTCCATACATCAAGTTAGTAACTCAATTATTTGGAGATAGAATGATGATAGCAAATGCTACAGGATGTTCTTCTATATGGGGAGGATCAGCTCCTACAACTCCATACACAACTAACCATGAAGGTAAAGGTCCATCTTGGGCAAACTCATTATTTGAGGACAATGCTGAATATGGATACGGAATGATGTTAGCTGTTAAACAAATGAGAAACAAAATAGCTGATAATATGAATGAATTATTAAAAATGGATATATGTGGTTGTGCTAAAGAAGCATTCACTGCTTGGTTAGAGGCAATGGATGATTCAGAAGCTTCACAAGTTGCAAGCCAAAAGGTAATAGAAGTATTAGATGGTACTTGCGATTGTTCAGGTGAAGAAGTAAAAGCATTAATCAAAGAAATAGATGAAAGAAGAGATTACTTAGTTAAGAGATCTCAATGGATACTTGGAGGAGATGGATGGGCTTATGACATCGGATACGGTGGACTTGACCATGTACTAGCTTCAGGAGAAAATGTAAATGTATTAGTATTTGATACAGAAATCTATTCAAATACAGGAGGTCAAGCTTCTAAAGCAACTCCAGTTGCTGCAATGGCTAAATTCGCTGCAGCAGGTAAGAGATCTAAGAAAAAAGACTTAGGTATGATGGCTATGACTTACGGAAACGTATATGTAGCACAAGTTGGAATGGGTGCAGATAAGAACCAATTAATCAAGGCAGTAATAGAAGCTGAAAAGCATGACGGACCATCATTAATAATAGCTTACTCTCCATGTATATCTCATGGATTAAAAGAAGGAATGGGAAGAGCTCAAGCAAACATAGAGCAAGCTGTTAAAGCTGGATACTGGCATTTATACAGATACAACCCAACTCTAAAAGCTGAAGGGAAAAATCCTTTCACTCTAGATTCTAAAGAACCTACTGAAAGCTTTAGAGAGTTCTTATTAAAACAAGTAAGATATTCTGCAATAGCTAAGCAATTCCCAGACATAGCTGATGATCTATTCACTATGGCTGAAGAAAATGCTACTGAAAGATACAATGGATACAAAAGATTAGCTGAACAATTCTAATTTTAAAATAGAGTTAAATTAAGGATGGACTTTTCAAAAGTCCATCTTTTTTTATGCTATTAAATAAAGACTTTGAAAAAAATATATAATGTACTATATAAGTGCATTAGTGTATACTATTTAAAAATATGATACAATAAGAGTATAAGAAGTATGAGTTTGGAGGGGCAAAATGAAAACTGTAGAAAGCGAAATAAAATATCTAAAGTTATTATCAAAGCAGTATCCGAGTATATCAAAAGCAAGTACTGAAATAATAAATTTAGAAGCAATACTAAATTTACCAAAGGGAACTGAACACTTTATAAGCGATATACATGGGGAGTATGAATCATTTGTTCATGTGCTTAAAAATGGTTCAGGAGTTATAAAAAGAAAAATAGAAGAAGTATTTTCAAGTACTATGAGAGATAATGAAAAAAAAGCTTTAGCAACTCTCATTTATTATCCAGAGCAAAAATTAGACTTAATAATTAAAGAAGAAGAAAATATAGATGACTTTTATAGAATAAATATATATAGACTTATAGAATTATGCAAATACGCATCTAGCAAATACACTAGATCAAAAGTGAGAAAGTTACTTCCAAATGATTTTAAATATATAATAGAAGAACTTTTACATGAAAATATAGATGGTGAACATAAAAAAAATTATTATAAAAGTATAGTAGAAACAATAATACAAATAGATAGAGCAAAAGAATTTATAATAGCTATATCTAAAGTTATACAAAAGCTAGTAGTAGATAGACTACATATAATAGGTGATATATACGATAGAGGGCCAAGACCTGATATAGTTATGGATACCTTAATGGACTATCACTGTGTAGATATACAATGGGGAAACCATGACATACTTTGGATGGGAGCTGCATCTGGTTCAAAAGCATGTATAGCAAATGCACTTAGGATATCTGCTAGATATGCAAATTTAGATATTATCGAAGATATATATGGTATAAATTTATTGCCACTAGCTACATTTGCAATGGAAGTTTATAAAGATGACCCATGCAATTGCTTTATACCAAAAATAAGTGACCAGGATGTATCTACCAAAGAAAAATCATTAATAGCTAAAATGCACAAAGCAATAAGTGTGATTCAGTTTAAGCTAGAAGGAGAAATAATAAATAGAAGACCAGAGTTTGACATGAAACATAGATTATTGCTTAATAATATAAATTATGAAGATAAAACTATAAATTTAAAAGGGAAAGACTACAAATTAAAAGATTCAAACTTCCCAACTATAGATAAAAATAATCCATACAAGTTTACAAAAGAAGAAGAAATAGTAATGGATAAAATAGTATCTTGTTTTAAAAACAGTGAAAAACTTCAAAAGCATGTTTCATTTTTATTTTCTAAAGGAAGCATCTATTTAACAGCTAACTCAAATCTATTAATTCATGGATGTATACCTTTAAATAAAGATTATGATTTTATGAGTATGAAGTTACAAGGAAGTGAATATAGGGGAAAAGCATTGATGGATAAAATGGAGTCTTTATCTAGAGAGGGTTATTTCTTTGAAGAAAAAAGTATCCAAAAACAATATGGAATGGATATGATGTGGTATCTTTGGAATGGAAAATGTTCATCGTTGTTTGGAAAAGATGATATGACAACATTTGAGAGGTACTTTATAGGAGAAAAAGAAACTCATAAAGAAAACAAAAATCCATATTTTAAACAAAGAGAAGATGAAGATATGTGTGAAAAAATATTTAAGGAATTTAATTTAGATAGTAAAGATGCACACATAATAAATGGACACGTACCAGTAGAAAGTAAAAACGGAGAAAGTCCAATAAAAGCAAATGGGAAAATACTAGCAATAGATGGTGGATTTTCAAGAGCATACCAAGAGAAAACTGGTATAGCTGGATACACCTTAATATATAACTCATATAGTTTACAATTAGTATCTCATGATCCATTTACTTGTGCAGAAGAAGCGATAGTTAATGAAAGTGACATATTATCTACAACAGAGATAGTAGAGCACAAAGCTAAAAGAAAAACCGTAAGAGATACAGATGCAGGAAAGAAACTAGAAGAAGAAGTGAAAGATTTAAAACTATTATTAATGGCATATAAAAAAGGTATTATAAAAGAAATATAAAAGAAGTCGAAAGACTTCTTTTTTGTATAAAATTATAAAATTAGGGAATTATTAATAATAACTAATTTTGTAGAGGAGGTATAACATGAACTCGCTAAAGGATAGTAAGACTAAATTAAACTTAATGAGAGCTTTTGCAGGAGAAAGTCAGGCAAGAAACAGATACACTTTTGGAGCATCTCAAGCTAAGAATAAAAAATTGGCACTAATAGAACAAGCATTTATTTATACAGCAGACCAAGAAAAAGCTCATGCAAAGGTATTTTATGATCATTTGAAAGAACTTTCAGGTGAAACTATACATATAGATGGAGGATATCCTGTAGAAATATATGATGATATAATACAAACGCTAAGAGCAGCTCAACAAGATGAGTACAAAGAATGGGAAGAAGTGTACAAAAGTTTTGCAAATACTGCTAAAGAAGAAGGATTTGTATCAGTAGCAAATAGCTTCGAAAAAATAGCAGAAATTGAAAAAACTCATGGAGACAGATTTGGTGATTTTGCACAAAAGTTAGAATCTAATATGTTATTCAAAAGTGTTGAAGAAGAACAATGGATATGCTTAAACTGTGGCCATATACACAGCGGCAAAGAAGCACCAAATAATTGTCCAGTATGTTCTCATCCACAGGGTTATTTTATATTGTATTCTAAATCACCTTTTGAAAACTAAAAAATAATTTATCGTATAAAAATACATAAAGAAAGAGTTTTCAAAACACTTGACAGGATTATACAATTATTATAAAATTAATCCTATAAGATAGTAATATAAACATCTACTATAAAAGGGTAATACAAAAATCTACTTTAAAATAAATTTGAAAAATGGATTGTTACTGATAGAGCAGGCAATACCTAAATTAGGATATAAGTTATTTTTGTATCTTAATTTAGGTATTTTATATTTTATATGATTTATTAAATAAAATTTCAAGTAAGGGTGTGAGTAAATAGACATGATTATTCAAAAAATTTATAACAACAACGTAGTATTGGTTATAGATAAAAAAAGTAAAAAGGAACTAGTACTCACTGGCTGTGGAATAGGATTTCAGAAAAAAGTAGGAGAAGAAGTAGAAAAAGATAAAGTAGAAAAAAAGTTTATAACTGAAAATGAAACATTAAAAAAGCAAATAACTAAATTGATAAGTGAAGTTGACGAAAATATATTTAACTTAAGTTCTAATATAATAGACTATGCAAAAGAATACTTATCATCAGATTTAGATGATTATATATACGCTTCTCTTACAGATCATATAGCATTTGCATTTAAAAGACATGAAGAGAATATAGAAATAAAAAATGATTTATTATATGAAATAAAGAGAATTCACAAAAGAGAATTTGAAGTTGGAAAATGGGCAATAGAATACATAAATAAAGAATTTGGTGTTCAATTTTCAATAGATGAAGCAGGATTTATAGCGATGCATTTAGCAAACGCAAATTATAAAGATAATATAAGTGAGTCATTTTTAATGACAAACATTGTCAATGAAATACTTGATATAATAAAATCTTATTACAATATTGAGTTTGCAGAAGATGATTTTAATTATGATAGATTAATTACACATCTAAAGTTCTTTGCAAAGAGACTAATAAAAAAAGAACATATAGAAGATAAAAATAATGGACTTATAAATATAATAAAGTTACAATATAGAAAACCCTATGATTGTTCATGCATAATAAAACAATTTATAGAAGATAATAATGAGTATATAGTGAGTGAAGACGAACTGTTATACCTTACATTACACATTAATAAAGTTATATCAGCTATAACGTAAAATTTAATACATACAAAACAAGCTATCTAAAATTGTTACTGGTTGGGCAGGCAAGACTTAGGTTTATGAAAATATGTAATAGGTATAAATAATAACAATACTTTTTTTAAGATTGATATTTATATCTGTATAATATTATATTTTTATAGATTTAGGTCTTTTTATATATTAAAATAAAAAAAATTATACAACAAATAGAAGGAGACAAATAATATGAGTTTTTTCAAGAATATATTCAAAGGAAATAAAGATGAAGTTAAGAAAGAACAAATAGCAGCATTAACTAATGGAGAATTAGTTTCAATAACTGAAGTTCCAGATGAAGTATTTTCAACTAAAATGATGGGTGACGGATTCGCTATGAAAACTACTGATGGAATAATAGTATCTCCAGTTGCTGGTAAAATAGGAAGTGTATTCCCAACTAAACATGCTATAACAATAAACTCTGTAGATGGAAGAGAAGTTTTAATACATTTAGGTGTTGATACAGTAAAACTAAAAGGTGAAGGATTTGAATCTTTCGTAGAAGAAAATCAAGATGTTAAAGTTGGAGATAAATTAGTTAAGATGGATGTTGAATTCATAGAAAAAAATGCTAAATCGTCTATGCCTATAGTAATATTTACTAATTTAGATGCATCAGAGAGCGTAAAAATACAAGAAGGTAGTGCAACTGCTGGAGAATTAAATAAAATAGAAATAATAAAATAATTTGAATAAAAAAAATATAAAAAATATTGTGAAAATGTTTACAAAGAATTTGTCGTATGTTATACTTTAGACAGGAATTAAATAAATTAATAAGTAAGTATAGCGTGTTACTGGTAATGCAGGCATGGGCTAAGTTATTTATAGATACCTTGTGTAACTATAAATTGTTTAGCCCTTTTTTATTGGGAAGTTATGTAATGTGATTTAAAATTTTTAATAATCTTTTACATAAATGAAAATAATAAAACTGTGTAGTCGGTAAAAACGTTTTTACAAAATTAAACAAAATAGGAGGAATAATAATATGCTTCAATACTTACAAAGAATTGGTAAAGCAATAATGCTTCCAATCGCAGCACTACCAGTTGCAGGTATATTACTAGGTGTTGGTGGAGCGCTACTTAACATAGCGAACTTACCTGATGCACCAGCAATATATCAGCCGTTAATAGCTTTTGTTGATATCCAAGCAATAACAATAATTTTAAAACTAATGCAAGGTATCGGTGATATAGTATTTGGTAACTTACCATTACTATTTGCAGTAGGTACTGCAGTTGGTCTTGCTAAGCAAGATAAAGGTACTGCTGGACTTGCTTCTGTATTTGGATTCTTAATAATGAATCAGGTTATAAGTATATTACTAGGCTTAGGTGCTACTCCACTAGGTGTTTTAACACCAGATGCAGTACCAGCTCAATATGCAACTTATGTAACTAAAACACTAGGAATATTTACTCTTAACATGTCAGTGTTCGGCGGTATTATAACAGGTATAGTAACATCTACATTACACAATAAATATTACAAAATACAATTACCAGCAGTTATAGGATTCTTCTCAGGTTCAAGATTTGTACCTATCGTAGTTTCTTTAGCAATGGCAGTTACAGGTGTTATATTAGCTTACGCATGGCCATTTGTACAAGATGGAATCGCTTTAATAGCTTTATTTGTTAAAAATGCGGGACCAATTGGTACTTTCTTATACGGAGTAATCGAAAGATCATTAATACCATTTGGACTACATCATGTATTCTATACTCCATTCTGGTTTGGTTCTTTCGTAGATGGACAAGTTTTAGCAGATGGAGCTTGGCAAACAGTACAAGGTGCTAACTATGCATACTTTGCTCAATTAGGTCATATGAAAGATTTAGTTGGTGCTGATCCAGAAACTATGTCAAAAATAGTAGCAGGTTCAACAAGATTTATGGCAGGTAAATTCCCATTCATGATGTTTGGATTACCAGCAGCAGCACTTGCAATGTATCATACAGCAGCAGATAACAAGAAAAAAGTTGTTGGAAGTTTATTAGTTGCAGCAGCATTTACATCATTCTTAACAGGTATAACTGAACCATTAGAATTTACATTCTTATTTGTTGCACCAGCATTATATGGAGTTCACTGTTTAATGGCAGGTCTTTCATTCTTCTTAATGGACATATTTAATGTATTTATAGGTATGACATTCTCAGGTGGATTTATAGACTTCTCATTATTTGGATTACTTCCTGCAGGAGCTGGAGTTCCAACAAAATGGTTTATGGTATTAGCAGTTGGAGCAGGATATGCAGTTGTTTACTACTTCTTATTCAAGTTCTTAATATTAAAATTAAACTTAAAGACTCCAGGTAGAGAGGGAGACGAAGAAGAAGCTAAACTTTACTCTAAAGCTGACTTTAATGCAACTAAAGGATCAAATGCTAAAGATGAAATAGTTGAAAATGCTCCACATGTAATCGCTGCATTAGGCGGAGGAGAAAATGCTGTCTCAATAGATGCATGTATAACTAGACTTAGAGTTGAAGTTTTAGATAAATCTAAAGTAGACAAAGCTAAACTTAAAGCATTAGGTGCTGTAGGAGTTATAGAGGTTGGTAATGGAATACAAGCAATCTTTGGAGCTAAAGCAGATGCATACAAACATGAGATAAACAAAATATTAGGAAGAGACTAATATTAATATAAAACAACACAAAAACCTAGCGTATTCGCTAGGTTTTTGACATTTAACAGAAATAGGAGTATAATTATAAGATGAATTTAGTGATATAAATTACTTTGTTTTAAGAGGTGAAAAGTATGGAAAATACAATAATACAACCAGTTTTAGTTGGTGGAGATATAAATTGCTATTCTGTTGCAAGAGCATATCATGAGGCTTATGGTGTTAAGTCAATAGCATTTGGAAGATATGCACTAGGAGCAACTAAAGATAGTAATATAATTGATTTTAGAATAGATCCAAAAATAACAGAAGAAAAAGAATTCATAGAAGTTTTATTAAAAACAGCAGATGAATTAGCAGCACCTAATAAGAAACTAATATTAATGGGATGTACTGACGAATATGCAGAACTAATAATTGACCATAGAGATGTACTAAAAGAAAAATATATAGTTCCTTATATAAATAGTGAATTAAAAAATAAATTAATAGAAAAAGAATTATTTTATCAAATGTGTGAAGAAAAAGGATTAGATTATCCAAAGACTTTCATATATTCAAAAGGTGATAAAATAGAGCATTTTGGATTTAATTATCCAGTTATAATAAAACCTTCAGACAGTGTATTATACTGGCAGTTCCCATTTGAAGGAATGAAAAAAGCATATGTAGCTAATAATGAAAAAGAGTTTATAGAAATAACTAGCACAATATACAAAGGCAAATATGATAAAAATTTAATAATACAAGATTTTATACCAGGTGATGACTCAAATATGAGAGTTTTAACTTGTTATTCAGATCAACATGGAAAAGTAAAGATGATGTGCTTAGGACATGTATTATTAGAAGAGCATACTCCAAAAGGAATAGGAAATCATGCTGCTATAATAACAGAGTATGATGGACCTTTAATGGAAAAATTTAAAACATTCTTAGAAGATATAAATTATACTGGATACTCAAACTTTGACATAAAGTTTGATACTAGAGATAATACATACAAAGTATTTGAAATAAACCTAAGACAAGGTAGAAGTAACTACTATGTAACAAGCTCTGGAAATAATATAGCTAAGTATATAGTAGAAGATAGAGTATACAATAAAGAGTTAGACTTAAAAATCCAAAAAGATGAATTTTTCTGGCATGTTATACCAAATAATGTTGTTTACAAATATGTAAAAGATACATCTTTAGTAAATAAAGCTAAATCTTTAGTTAGTCAAGGAAATAGTGCTACATCATTTGGATATGATAAAGACTTAAAAGGAAACTTTAAGAGACGTTGGTATATACTTTTATACAGTATAAATCAAATGAAAAAGTTTAAAAAATACTGCAAATAGATTGGTGAGATGACTATGGAAACTAACAAGACAGTTGGAGTGATGGGTGGATTAGGTCCTATGGCTACCGTTTATTTTTATGATATGATAGTTAGAATGACAGATGCAAAATCTGATCAAGAACATATTGATATGATAATAACTAATCGTGCAACAACACCTGATAGAACTGATTATATAATTGGAAAGTCTCCAAAGAATCCTGTCGATGTGCTTGTAAAAGACGCTAAAAAATTAGAACAATATGGGACAGATTTTTTAGTACTTACATGTAATACAGCACATTACTTTCATGAAAAAATAGCTGAAAGTGTAAAGATACCAGTTGTAAATATAGTAGAAGAGACTATTATATATGCAAAACAAAAAGGGTACAATAAGCTTGGAATACTAGCTACAACAGGAAACATACAAACAAAGTTGTATCAAAATATGTGCGAGAAGTATGGAATAGACTATTTAGTATTAGATGATAAAAGACAACAACATATAATGGATATTATTTATAAAGATATAAAGAGCGGAAAAAGTGCAGATATGGAAAAATTCAATAAAATTGTTGAGTATTTAAAAGAAAACAATTGTGATGGATCAATACTTGGATGTACAGAACTTTCTATCTTAAAAAATGATAATAACTTAGACAATAAATTTTATATAGATTCTTTAGAAGTATTAGCTAGAAAAACTATAAATTTATGTGGCAAAAATTCTAAGTAAACAAAAAATAGAGTAGGTAAAACTACTCTATTTTTCTAAAATTATTATAAAAATATTTGTATACTTGGTAAGAATATTCAATTAAAAATAAAAAATATTATGTTATACTACATAATTAAAAGCAATAAACAGGAGGATTAGATTATGAGATTATTAGAGATGATGAATGAAGTAGTATTTAATGCTAATAAACCTTGGGATAAAATAAAAAATACACAAGTGAAAGACTTGGCATATAACTCTTCTAAATGTAGGGATGGATATATGTTTATAGCTATAAAAGGTGAAAGCTTAGATGGTCATAAATATGCACAAGATGCATATGAAAAAGGATGTAGAGTATTTATATTACAAGATGATGTGAAACTTAATGAAGACGCTATAAAATTATTCGTTAAAGATAGCAGAATAGCTTTATCAAAAATTTCATCAAATTATTTTGGTAATCCTTCTAAAGAATTAAAAATTATAGGAGTTACAGGTACAAAAGGAAAAACTACTATAACAAATTATTTAAGTACAGTTTTAAACCATGCTGGATTAAATACTGGTGTGATAGGAACTAATGGAACTTTCTATAATGGAAAAGAAGAAAGAACAGCTAATACAACGCCAGAGAGTTATGAGTTACACAGAATATTTAGAGATATGCTAGATAGTGGAGTTAAATGTGTATCAATGGAAGTATCATCAGGTGGATTAATGATGGATAGAGTTAAAGATATTAATTTTGACGTAGCAATATTCTCTAATTTATCACTAGACCATGTAGGTCCTAAAGAACATCCAACATTTGAAAATTACTTAGACTGCAAAGCTAAATTATTTACTTTAGCTAAGCATGGTATAGTAAATATAGATGATAAATATGCAAATCAAATAATAGAAAAAGCAACTTGTGATATAGATACTTTTGGAATAGAAAACAAAGGTGATATAGTAGCAAAGAACATAGAATATTCTAGAGAATTAGATTCACTAGGTGTAAGCTTTGATGTAGCAACTCAAAATGAAGAATTTAATACATATATATGCTCACCAGGGACATTTAGTATATATAATGCACTAGCTGTTATATCAGTTTGTAGATATCTACAAATTGACCAAAATACAATGTTAGATGCTCTAAAAAGTGCTAAAGTAAAAGGAAGAGTAGAAGTGTTACCAGTTCTTGATTATGCAACTGTAATAATAGACTATGCTCATAATGGCGTAAGTTTAGAAAATATATTACAAACATTAAAAGAATATGATCACAATAGATTGATATGTTTATTCGGATCAGTGGGAGGAAGAACAAAATTAAGAAGAAAAGAACTTGGAGATGTAGCATCTAGAGAATGTGATTTATGTATATTAACAAGTGATAATCCTGATTTTGAAGATCCAATGGATGTAATAAAAGATATAGCTGATTCATTTAAAAACTCAGAATGTGATTATATAGTAGAACCTGATAGAAAAGTAGCTGTTGAAAAAGCATTAGAGATAGCTCAAGATGGTGATATGATAGTATTTGCAGGAAAAGGGCATGAAGAATATCAACTTATAAAAGGGGAAAATCTACCTTTTAGTGAAACAGAAGTAGCTATAAATGCAGCTAAAAGAATTATGGAAAATAAAGGTAAAAAACAACTTTCATAATAAATATAGATATATAAAGCTTAGCAATTAAGTTAATAATAAGTTAGAAAAGAGAAGTTTTATTACTTCTCTTTTCTGTATGTAAAAACAAAATTACTTATAATAATAAAAAACAGATAGAGGTGAATTTATGGACAAAGGAGAAATATTTTTATCGTTACTTGAGAAATCAAGTTTGATAATAGTTTTATTTATTATGATCACTAAGATAAAAGGATTTAAATATATATTTCAAAAAGAAAATCATAATATAGGTGATTTATTTATTATATCTATAATATTTAGTTTATTAGCAATGCTTGGGACTTATAATGGTATTAGCGTACATGGCTCATTAGCTAATACAAGAATAATTGCTATAGTATCTGGAGGTATATTGTTTGGACCATTAGTAGGTTTTACGTCTGGATTTGTATCTGGTTTTCATAGATATATGCTTGATATGAGCGGTATTACAAGTATTCCTTGCTTCATATCTAGTATATTTGCAGGATTGTTATCAGGGTATGTAAGTAAAAAAGTTAAGGATGAGCAAAAGTGGTTCTATGGAATTATGTGTGGAGTAGCATCTGAAAGTATTAGTATGTTTTTAATATTTTTAATGTCATATCCACATAACACAGCGGTAGTAGTTATAAATAAAATATATCTACCAATGATAGTTGGTCAAATTGGAATAGGTTTTTTAGTATCTGTTGTAAATGTTATAAAAAAAGAAAAAGAAGAGATAGCTGCATTTCAGTCAAAGTTAGCATTAAATATAGCTAATAAAACTCTACCATACTTTAGGTCTATAAATGAAGAATCACTAAAGGTTATATGTGGAATTATAAAAGATGAAATAAAGTCAGATGCAGTGGCAATAACAGATAGTGAAAAAGTACTAGCTTATGTAGGTGTTGGGCAAGAGGTATTTAACAAACCTAATGTAGAGCTTAGTGATACAACTAAAGAGTCAATGAGGGAAAATAAAATATTAAATATAAAAGTAGAGAATGAAGAATATTCTTTAAGTAAAAAAGTAAGTTTAAAAACAGCTATGATTATACCATTGACAGATTCTCAAGGAGTTATGGGAACTTTGAAAATATATTATATAAAACAATATGAAATGAGTTATTCAAAAAAATCTTTAGCTATAGGATTGTCTTATATTATATCCACATTAATGGAGATATCTAAAATTGAAAAAATTAAAGAAGCAAAGAATAAAGCAGAAATAAAAGCACTTCAGACTCAAATAAATCCTCACTTTTTATTTAATGCATTAAATACTATAACTTCTTTTATAAGAATAGATCCAGACAAAGCAAGAAATCTTATAATAAATTTATCTACATATATGAGATATAACATAGAAGTAAATGATAATCTTATAGACATACAAAAAGAATTAGAACAAGTAAAAGCATATGTTGAAATAGAAAAAGCAAGATTTGGAGATAAATTAAATGTAGTTTATAATATAGATCAAAACATAGATGTAAAAATACCGAGCCTTATAATTCAGCCATTAGTAGAAAATGCAATTATACATGGAATAAGAAAAAATGGTGGTTATGGAACTGTAATAATAGGTGCAAAGCAGTATGAGAACAAAACTGAAATTTGGGTAGAAAATGATGGTATAACTATAGGTGAAGATATAATTGAAAAAGTATATAATGATGATATGCCAGAAAATAAAATAGGGCTTTATAATGTTCATTTAAGATTAAAATTGCTTTATGGACGAGGTCTTAACATACTTAGATTAAGCCCTGGAACTAAAATAGAATTTTATATTTGTTAGGGAGGATATAATGAAATCAATAATAGTTGAAGACGAATTTCCTGCAAGAGAAGAACTTAAATATTTTATCAAAAATTTTAGTGATATAGAAATTGTTAGTGAATTTGATAATGGGATAGATGTATTAAAATTTATACAAGAAAATAATATAGATGTGATTTTTTTAGATATTAATATACCGCTACTTGATGGGATGTTACTTGCAAAAACAATAAAAAATTTCAAAGTAAGTCCTAAAATAGTGTTTATTACAGCTTATAAAGAACATGCAGTGGATGCTTTTGAACTTGAGGTTTTTGATTATATACTAAAGCCTTACTCAGAAGAAAGAATAGTTTCTATGTTAAATAAACTTAAATTATTTGATGAGAATAATAAAATTAAAGATGAAAAAAATCTAGATGATAAATTATTACATAATGAAAATTTAGTAAGTAGTGTTAGTTTGTGGAAAAATGAAAAATTAATGGTAATAAATACAAAAGATATATATTATTGTGAAGCTAGGGAAAGAGAAACGTATGTGTTCACAAAATATGATGAATATATAGTAAAATGTAGCTTAACTGAATTTGAAAAAAATTTACCGGATAATATATTTTTTAAAACACATAGGTCTTATATAGTAAATATCAATAAAATAAATGAAATAATACCTTGGTTTAACAATACATATAACTTAAAATTAAAATATAAAAAATGCGATATACCAGTAAGTAGAAGTAAAATAAAAAACTTTAGAAAGTTGATGCATATATAAGTGCACTTTATACACTAAATTATGCATTTCATGCAAAACTAAATCTATTTAATGTCAAAAAAAGCTATTATATTGTTGAAATAATAAATATTAACACAAGAATATATTGTGGAGGAGAAAACGATATGATAACATTTTTAGCATGCTTGACGTTTCTTATAGTTGGATATTTTGTCTATGGAAATGTAGTTGAAAGATCTGTGAGTTTAGATGATTCAAATTCTACACCAGCAGTAAAATTACAAGATGGTGTAGATTATGTACCAATGCCATGGCATAAGGTATTTTTAATACAATTTTTAAATATAGCAGGAACTGGTCCTATATTTGGGGCTATAATGGGAGCATTATTTGGACCTGTTGCATTTTTATGGATAACATTTGGAACTATATTTGCAGGAGGAGTACACGACTTTTTATCAGGTGTTATATCTATGAAACATGATGGTACTTCAGTTTCTGAAATAGTTGGAATATATTTAGGCGATAAAATGAAGATAGTTATGAGAGTATTCTCAGTTATATTATTAATATTAGTTGGGACTGTATTTGTTACATCTCCAGCCGGATTATTAACATCTATGACTGGAATAGATAAAAATATTTGGGTAGTATTAATAATAATATATTATATGTTAGCTACAGTTTTACCAGTTGATAAAGTTATAGGTAAAATATATCCTGTATTTGGAGCAGCTTTATTATTTATGGCGATAGGTTTATGTGGTGCTATGTTTGTAGGTCATATTAACGGAACTAGACCAATGATGGAACTTACACTACAAAACTTACATCCAGATGGATTAGCTATATTCCCATTCTTATTTACTACTATAGCATGTGGTGCTATATCTGGATTCCATGCTACTCAATCACCTATGATGGCTAGATGCCTTCATAAAGAATCTGAAAGTAAAAAAGTTTTCTATGGAGCAATGGTAGTAGAAGGAATAGTAGCTTTAATATGGTGTGGTGTTACAATCGCATTCTTTGGAGATACTTTATCTATACAACATGCTTTAACAGAATATAATGGACTATCAGGGGTAGTAGGTGTTTTATCTAAGGGATTATTAGGACCAATGGGGTCGATTCTTGCAATACTTGGTGTTGTTGCTTGTCCTATAACTAGTGGGGATACTGCATTTAGAAGTGCTAGACTTACGATAGCTGATGCATTTAAAATAAAGCAAGAAGGATTTAAAAATAGATTTATATTAGCAATACCACTATTTGCAATATGTATAGCATTAACTACAATAGATTTTAATATAATATGGAGATACTTTGCTTGGTCTAACCAAACTTTAGCGACTATATTCTTATGGGCAGGAACTGTATATCTACTTAAAAATAAATCAAATTACTGGATGACTTTAATACCAGCAACATTTATGACTTCTGTATGTATGGCATATATATTACAAGCACCAGAAGGATTTAGATTAAATGCAAATATTTCTAACTGGGTAGGAGTACTTAGTGCAGCAATATTATTTGTACTATTTATGATAAATAAAAATAAGTTAGTAGAAAATGTAGCTGATAAAAAAATAGCTTAAAATAAAAAATGTAATAAAAAAAGCTTCTATCAATAAAAATTTCATTGATAGAAGCTTTTTTATATTATACGTTAAATCTGAATAATATAACGTCTCCATCTTTAACTATATATTCTTTTCCTTCAAGTCTAACAAGACCTTTGTCTTTAGCAGCACTCATAGTACCAACGCCAATTAAGTCATCAAATGCTATAGTTTCCGCTCTTATGAATCCTCTTTCTATATCAGAGTGAATCTTTCCACCAGCAACTGGTGCTTTTGTACCAGACTTTATAGTCCAAGCTCTGATTTCTTGAGGACCTGCTGTTAAGTAAGACATAAGTCCAAGTAATGAATAAGAAGATCTTATTAATTTATCTAATCCTGATTGCTCAAGACCTAGAGTTTCTAAGAATTCTTGCTTTTCTTCATCAGAATCAAGTTCAGCTATTTCTGCTTCTATTTGAGCACAAACAACAACAACTTCAGCATCTTCACTAGAAGCAAATTCTCTAACTATATTAACGTAAGCATTGTTTTGTGCTTCATCAGCTAAATCATCTTCACATACATTAGTAGTGTATATTACAGGCTTAGAAGTAAGTAAGTTTAATGAATCAACAAAAATCTTTTGATCATCATTAAATTCCATAGTTCTAACACATTTTCCGTCTTCTAAAGTAGCTAATATTTCTTTTAAGAATTCAAGTTCAGAAGCTAATGCTTTATCAGCTCTAGCAGCTTTAGAACCTTTTTGTATTCTTCTGTCTAATATCTCTATATCAGAGAATATTAATTCTAAGTTTATAGTTTCCATATCTCTTAAAGGATCAACAGAACCGTCAACGTGAACAACGTTAGGATCTTCAAAACATCTAACAACGTGAACAATAGCATCAACTTCTCTTATGTGAGATAAGAATTTATTACCTAAACCTTCACCTTTAGAAGCACCTCTAACTAGTCCTGCTATATCACAAAACTCTATAGCAGTAGGAACTACCTTTTTAGAATTATATAATTCTTTTAATTTTTCTAGCCTTTCATCTGGAACAGAAACAACACCAACGTTTGGTTCTATTGTACAGAATGGATAGTTTGCAGATTCTGCTCCTGCTTGAGTTATTGCATTGAATAGTGTACTTTTACCTACATTTGGTAAACCAACTATACCTAATTTCATAGTCATCGTCCTCTCTTTTGTCATAGTTATATATTATAAATTTAAACAACCTATCAAGGCGCCAAATTGAGCTAAAAAGCCAATTTTATAAATTTACAAGATTCTATTATAGACATACATACTGATTATACCTCATATATATAATAGATGTAAACTACACATTTACATTAAAAAAAATATTGGGGTTGATTTTATGTTACTTTCAATACTTTTATTTATATCTATAGCTTTTAGTTTTATATTTAAGGGATATATGGAAAACATATTTATAGTCTTGGCAACATTAATAATTTATAAGCAAGTAATAATAAATAAAGATTATAAATATATGCTTTATGCTTTTATTATTTCATTTATTTCAGTTAATTTAATAATAGCATTTAGCTTTAAAGACGAAATAAGTTTTAAAGATGTAAAAGTAGGGGAAGATAAAGAAGAAACATTAATACTATTAGTTTCAGAAGGAGAAGCTAAACATTATGACATAAAGGAAAGAGCTATTCAAATAAATTACGAAAATGGATATAAATCTATATTAAGTGGTATAAAATCATTATATGATTACAAAACATACTATAATCAGTTAGAAGACAGTACATTTAAAGATGAAGCAAATGAAGTTGCTACAAAACTAAGTAATCAGCTAGGAGAAAAGTATAAAATAGTTAATTCGTATATGTATACTAAGCCATACTTTGAAAATTCATTAGAAGATGTTATTTCAAAAGGATACAAGAAAATAATAGTTTGCCCTCTTTTTATGACAGAAGGGAAAGACTATGAGGTATTTAAAGAAAGATATGAAAAATTAAATTTATTACCATTAGACTTAGAACAAATAGAAATACTAGAACCGTTTTATAAATCAAATAATTTAGCAATGGTTTATAAAGATGAAATATTAAAAAATGTTAGAAATTTAGGTGAAGATGCAGGTGTACTATTAATAGGATTATATGACAAAAATAATCTAGAACAAGATATATTATTTAGAGAAAAAATAAAAGAATACATAGAGTATGAAGAAAAAAATATAGATATTCAAATAAAATTACCTCTTTTAGAAAATAATAAACAAGATATAATAAAATCAGGAGAAGAGTTACTAGAATATGGGATACATACCTTGTATGTTGTTACTCCAACATGTACAATTGACACTATGTATACTAAGCATTTAGCAAAGAGTATACTTGAAGACTTAGATATGGGAAATACTAAATTTTATTATATAGACCCTGACAAAAAAGAGGACGCTATAGTAGAGGAGCTTTTTACAAGAATATCATTAAGAAATAAGTAGGAGGATAAAATGGAAAAAGATATAAAAAAAATCAACTTAGGTAAAAATATTAACT
This sequence comes from Romboutsia sedimentorum, assembly GCF_030131845.1. Taxonomy (GTDB): domain Bacteria; phylum Bacillota; class Clostridia; order Peptostreptococcales; family Peptostreptococcaceae; genus Romboutsia_D; species Romboutsia_D sedimentorum. The sequence goes on from NZ_JASKYM010000002.1 coordinate 120,891, forward strand.
TAACATTAATACGTGCTGAAAAGTTTAAATCTAATCTTGTTAGTATTTATATACAAAGGTTATTAGATAAAGAAGAAGCTACAAAAAATGCATTACTACCAACTATAATAACTAGTGGATGTGAGAAGTATCCTAGTTTAAGAGAAACATCGAATAAATTAGACGATTTATATGGTTCATCTATGATAGGAGATGTTTCTAAAAGAGGAGAACGTCAAGTAATATCATTTAAAATAATAAGTACTAATGAAAAGTATTTAGATGAAAAAATATTTACAGATGTTATAGAATTCTTCAATGAAGTTTTAAATAAACCTTTAGTAGTAGATGGTGGGTTTAACAAAGAGTATTTAGATATAGAAAAAACTAACTTAAAAGATAGAATTCAAGCTAAAATAAATGACAAAGGCAGATATGCACTTGAAAGAACATTTGAAGAAATGTGTAAAGGTGAAAGATTCAGTATAAGTGAAATAGGCTATGAAGAAGACTTAGATAAAATAAGCCCTAGTGACTTATATGAACACTACAAGCATATAATAAAAACTTCTCCTATAGATATAGTTGTAGAAGGTGATTTTGATGAAAATGAAGTTGTTGATATAATAAGTAAAAACTTTACTTTTGAAAGAGAAGAAATAATAGAAATCCCTAGAGAAGAATATAAAGCAAATATAGAAAAAGTAAAAGTAATTGAAGAAAAAATGGATATAACTCAAGGTAAATTAGTTATGGGATATAGAACTAATGTAGACTTTAGAGATGAAGATAAATATTATCCACTAGTAGTGGGATGCAATGTATTAGGTGGAGGACCTCATTCTAAGATGTTTGTAAACATAAGAGAAAAAGAAAGCTTATGTTATTATATTTACTCATCAGTTGAAAAATACAAAGGAATATTGTTTGTATCATCAGGCATAGAAGTACAAAATTATGAAAAAACTGCAGAACTAGTTAAAAAGCAATTAGAAAGTATAAAAAGTGGAGAAATATCAATAGATGAAATAGAAAATAGTAAAAGTGGATTAATAAACTCAATGAAGTCACTTTCTGATAGTATAGGTGGAATGTCTGATTTTTACTTTGCACAAGGTATGAGTAAAACAAATTCTACGATAGAAGATATCATACAAAATATAGATAAAGTTAAAAGTGAAGATATAGTTAAAGCTTTTGAATCAATAGAACTTGATACTGTTTATTTCTTAAGAAACTAAGTGAGGTGGCATATATGAAAAAGATAACTAACGATGTATTAAAAGAAGAAATTTATTATGAAAAATTAGAAAATGGGCTAGATGTTTATTTTATGCCCAAAACTGGATTTACTAAAAAATATGCAGTTTTAGCAACTAACTATGGTTCCAATGAACTAGAATTTATTCCAATTGGAGAAAGTGAAAAAATCAGAGTTAATGAAGGAATTGCACATTTCCTAGAACATAAAATGTTTGAACAACCAGATGGAGGCAATGCATTTGATAAATTCTCTAAATGGGGAGCAAGTGCAAATGCGTTTACTAATTTTACAATGACAGCATATTTATTCTCAGTTACTGAAAACTTTTATGATAGTTTAGCTCACTTAATAGACTATGTACAGACTCCTTACTTTACAGACGAAAACGTAGAAAAGGAAAAAGGAATAATTGAGCAAGAAATAAAAATGTATGATGATGACCCTAATTGGAATGTTTATTTTAACTGCTTAAAAGCATTATATGTAAATCATCCTGTAAAAGTTGATATAGCAGGAAGTGTGGAAAGTATTAATAAAATAACAAAAGAAGAGCTATATAAATGTTATAATACATTTTATAACCCGGGAAATATGACATTATTTGTTGTAGGAGATTTGGATTGTGACAAAGTTATGGATATAGCTAAAAAAGCTAACCATTATGATGTAGATAAATTATCTAATGAAATACAAAAATTTTATCCAAATGAACCAGATAACGTTAATGAAAAAGAAATTGTAGCTAAATTCCCTATATCAATGCCTACATTTAATATAGCCTTTAAAGATAATAAAGTAGGTATAAAAGGAAATGAGCTTTTAAGAAAAGAAATAGTAACAGAAATAGTAATAGATATGATTTTTAAAAGAGGTAGTAGATTGTTTGAAGATTTATATATGAAAGGTCTTATAAATGATAGCTTTGGAGGAGGGTTCTCTTCTCAAATAGATTATGGATTTACTATAATCGGAGGCGACTCTAAAGATCCTAGAGAAGTTAAAAAAATAATACTAGAACATATAGAAAAATATAAAATAGAAGGTCTTAACAACCAAGAATTTGAAAGAATCAGAAAGAAAAAAATAGGAAACCTATTAAAATATTTTGATTCAGTAGATTTCATAGCTAATAATTTTATAACTTATAATTTTAAAGGAATAAATCTATTAGATTATTTAGAGGTACTAAAAGATATTAAGTTTGAAGAAGTACAAGAGAGATTAAATTCTCACCTAAAAGAAGAGTACTGTGTTATATCTATAGTAGAACCAATTGAAAAATAAAGCATATAATTAAAAGCATAAAAAGAATGTCTCAAAATGAATTCAATCATTAAGAGGCATTCTTTTTTGTATAAATTTAAATTATTTTAGTGAAATTCACACATTAAAAAAATTACTATCTGTTTAAAAAACTTCATTTACGATTTTATTGTAGATAAGGTTATTTGTATGAAAATAAAATGAAAAATATAATATATTAAAAATATATTTTGATTTTAAAAAATACTTGATATATCAATGCCTAATACATATTTAAAAACGCTACCAAAATGATTACTTGCTTGACACAACATACAACTTCAAATTAAAATAAAGTTGTAGATAGAAAAAACTTGAAAAAAAAACAAAGTTGTTTGTTTGAAAAATATACCTAAAAAATTATAAAATAAGGGGGAATTAATTATGAATAATGAAATAAAACAAAATAAAATAAATTATGTATTTATAATATCTTTAATATTAACAAGTATAGTAGTTATTACAGCAATTATTTCGCCAGACATATTTGAAACAATATCAAATTCTATGTTTAAGGTGATAATAAATAATTTCAGTTGGATATATACAATAGGTATGCTTGCATTAGTAATATTTGCGGTATTTTTAATTTTTAGTAAATATGGAAATATAAGGCTTGGTAAGGATACTGATAGGCCTGAATTTAGTAATCTCTCATGGTTTTCTATGTTATTTGGAGCTGGAATGGGTATAGGATTAGTATTCTTTGGAGCAGTAGAACCTATGAAGCATTTTATTGCACCAATAGGTTCTCAACCGGGGTCTAGTGAGGCTGTAACTTTTGCAATGCAACAGTCATATATACATTGGGGTCTTCATCCATGGGCAGCTTATTCTATAATGGGATTAGCTCTTGCATATTTTCAATTTAGAAAAGATGCACCAGGTCTTATAAGTAGTGTATTTTTACCTATATTAGGAGAAAATGGAGTAAGAGGTCCAATAGGAAAAACAATAGATATATTAGCAGTATTTACAACGGTAACAGGAATAGCAACATCATTAGGTATGGGAACTATGCAAATTGCAGGAGGATTAGAATATGTTTTTAATATAGAAAATACCATACAAATACAAATATTAATAATAGCAATTGCAACTATTTTATACACATTAAGTTCTACAAGTGGCTTAGATAAAGGTATAAAAACATTATCTAATATAAACTTAAGTCTAGCAGCATTTATATTAATAGGAGCTATATTAATAGGACCTAAATTAGACATGTTACGAAATTTAGGAAATGGTGGAGTTGCTTACTTAACACAGTTTATATCACAAAGTTTATATATTGATCCAAGTAAGGCTTGGATTAGTCAGTGGAGAGTATTCTATTGGGCATTATGGATAGCTTGGATACCATTTGTAAGTATATTTATAGCAAGAATTTCTAAAGGAAGAACAATCAGAGAATTTATAATAGGTGTAACTTTAGTTCCTGCATTAGCGTGTATAATATGGTTTACTGTATTTGGTACATTGGGAATAAATTTAGGAGCTGAGTTTGCAAGCAATGCGACATCAGTAACAGAAACTGCATTATTTAAAGTATTTTCAAATTACCAGTTTGGAAATATATTATCAGTAGTATCAATGGTGTTATTGTGTACATTCTTTGTATCATCAGCAGATTCAGCAACGTATGTATTAGGAATGTTTACATCTAATGGGGATTTAAATCCAAGCAATCAAAAAAAGATAATATGGGGAATTGTTCAAGCGGGATTAGCAATAGCACTTTTATTATCAGGTGGATTACAAACACTGCAGATGGTCTCTATAGTATCGGCATTCCCATTTGCTATAATAGTTAATATAAGTATAGTATCAATTGTTAAGGCACTTAGAGAAGAAGTTAAGCAATCAGAAAAGACCTTAGCAGATACTGAAGAAGATTTATCAAAAGAATGCATTATAAGTAAGATGGGCTAAAAAAAACTAAAACAAAAATATAATATACAATAAAGAAGCAAAAACAGAGTGATGAATTACTAATTTAGCATTCTATTTTTGCTTTTCAAATTAAATAATTGCACTAATAAACACATGGAATTTTATGTCCAATTAGTATAAAAATGCAGGTACTGAATGATGAATACTGCTATCTCCAACTACTAAAAGGAGGTCATTTTCTTTAAACTCAATATAAGGTCCAGGGGATACTATAAGTTCGCCATCACGTTTGATTCCAACTATAGTTGCACCTGTATGTTGCCAAAAGTTAGTGTCACTAGCTGTTGAACCTATAAATTTACACTCTTTTGTAATTTCAAATTCAAATGGGATAAGTGGGTTAATATTAGATAATCGGCTAGAATAATCCACTATCTTACTTATGTTATCAATAATTTCACTTTCTAATTTTGATCTTGATATTAATAAGTTATTTAAATTAGATTTATATGAAGATATGTTGGTAATATTTTGATGTTTATTCAAAAAAGATAATGCTTTTTGGGAAGATAAAACCCAAATTCCTTTCCCTTTAACACTAGAAACCACTTCTAAGTCTTCAAGTATCTTCATCGATCTTCTTATTGTTTCTGGAGATACATTATATGTACCTGCTAGAGAAGATCTTCCACGCAGTAAAGTTCCTTCTTGTATTTCACCTATGTTTATCTTGTTAGCTATATCTAAGGCAATCTTATGATATATAGGTAGTGAGTAATTCTTTTCCATTTTTCCTCCTAAAATATATACTTTAGCACATATTATTTTATACTTTATATATAAATATGTCTACATTGTTAAAACTAATAAAATTGAAATACATTGTTGTTTAGATTTTATAAATAATATATATTATTATTTATAAACTGTTATAATATTACAATAGACTTCATAAAAAATATAAATTGTAGATATGTACTAAACATTAGATAGACAAAATAAAAGTTATATAAATAAAAAATATTAAAAATAAGAGGTGATAGTATGGACAGAGTGGCATTTAGCGTGTTTGGAATAGATGTTATGTGGTATGGAATTCTTATGGCAACAGGTATGATTTTAGGAACTTTAATAGCACTTAAAGAAGCTAGGAGAGTAGGAATAAAGGAAGATGATATCCTAGACTTAGCAATAATTGCAATACCAGTAGGGTTACTGAGTGCAAGATTGTATTATGTTATCTTTAATTGGGAATATTATTTCCAAAATCCATCTCAGATTTTAAACTTTAGAGGTGGAGGAATGGCTATTCATGGTGCACTTATTGGAGGTATACTTACAGGGTATATTTTTAGTAGAATAAAAAAAATAGATTTCTTAAAATTGGCTGATACTGTTATAATAGGTATGCCCCTTGCACAAGCAATAGGTAGATGGGGAAACTTCATAAATGGAGAAGCACATGGAGGACCTACAAACTTACCATGGGCGATAGTTGTAGATGGAGTTAGAGTTCATCCAACATTTTTATATGAATCAATATGGAACATAGGTGTATTTGTAATCTTATGGATGCTTAGAAAGAAAAAGAAATACGAAGGGCAAATTATAGTATACTACATAACTCTATATTCTCTAGGTAGATTCTTTATAGAAGGACTTAGAACTGATAGTCTTATGATAGGGCCACTTAGAATGGCTCAAGTTATAAGTTTAGCAGGTGTAGTTGGTGGTATAATTGCACATATATATTTGTCAAAGAGAAATAAACAAAGTAAAATAGAAGAAGACAAAAAGTAACTAAGGAGAAAAATAAAATGGAATTTCATCACGTATCCGTACTTTTAAATGAGTGCATAGATAATTTAGACATAAAGCCAGATGGCGTATATGTAGACTGTACAATGGGTGGAGCAGGACACTCTAAGGAAATAGTAAAAAGACTTTCAGAAAAAGGATTATTTATAGGATTTGATCAAGATAAAAATGCTATAGAAACTGCTAAAGAAAGATTAAGTGAATATAGCGATAGAGTTAAGTTTGTTCATAGTAATTTTGAAAATATAAAAGAAGAATTGGCTAATATAGGTGTTTATAAAATAGATGGAGTTCTTGCAGATTTAGGTGTATCATCTCACCAATTAGATGAAGCTGAAAGAGGATTTTCATATATGCAAGATGCACCTCTTGATATGAGAATGGATGTAAGATGTGATTTTTCTGCATATGATGTAGTAAATACATATAGTGAAGAAGAATTAGCTAAAATAATAAAAGACTACGGTGAAGATAACTGGGCTAAACGTATAGCTAAGTTTATAGTGGAATTAAGAGCTGAAAAGCCAATAGAGACTACTGGAGAACTTGTAGATGTAATTAAGAAAGCTGTTCCTAAAAAAGCTAGAATGGATGGTCCACATCCAGCGAAGAGAACATTCCAAGCTATAAGAATAGAAGTGAACAATGAACTTGGTGTAATAACTAATATGATTGAAGATGCAGTATCTATAATGAATGAAGACGGAAGAATATGCATAATAACATTCCACTCTTTAGAAGATAGAATAGTAAAAAATGCATTTAGACATTTAGCACTAGACTGTGTATGTCCTTCAAGTTTACCTATATGTCAGTGTGATAAAGAATCTCTTGTAAAAGTTATAAGTAGAAAACCAATATTACCAACTGATGAGGAAATAGAAGTTAATCCAAGAAGTAGAAGTGCAAAATTAAGAGTTGCAAAGAGAATATAATATAAAATAAAAATAGCTATAACATTAAAATTAATCTTATTTTGGTGTTATAGCTATTTTGTATTACATATAAAATTATATTTAAATGCAAACGTAATCAAAGCTTACCAAAACTTGTTAACTAATATCTGTTGTGATATATTATCTATCAAGGAGATGTTAATTTTTATATAAAAAATATTTAAAGGAGACATTCAAATGTTTAAAGTATCAATTATAACTCTTAGCGATAAAGGCTATGAAGGTAAAAGAGAAGATGTAACAGGAAAAACATTAGTAGAATTTTTTAATAATACAAACCTATATGAAGTCGTTTCATATAAATTAATAAAAGACGATAAAGATATGCTAAAAGATGAAATTATAAAAATTTGTGATAACAACATAGCAGATTTAATAATTACTAATGGAGGGACAGGTTTCTCAAAGAGAGATATAACTCCAGAAGCAACAAAAGAAGTTATAGAAAGAGAAATTCCAGGAATTAGCGAATATATGAGAATGGAATCATCTAAAATTACTAAAAGAGCAATCTTAAGTAGGGGTGTAAGTGGAATAAGAAACAACTCGATAATAATAAATTTACCAGGTAGCCCTAAAGGTGCAATAGAAAATCTTAATTTTGTTATTGATATCCTACCTCATGGTATAGAAATTTTAAGTGGACAAGCCACAGAATGTGCTACTAAAATACAAAAATAGTATATAATTATATGTATACATATAAAAACTGGAGGCAAAAAATGTTAACCCACATAAATGAAAAAGGCTATGCAAAAATGGTAGATATAAGTGAAAAAGACGATACTAAAAGAGTTGCAATAGCAACATCAACAATTACAATGAGTGAAGAAGTTTTAGATAAAATAAAACAAGGACAAATAAAAAAAGGTGATGTTTTATCTGTAGCTCAAGTAGCAGGTATAATGGGAGCGAAAAATACATCATTAAACATACCTATGTGTCATCAAATTAATTTAGTTGGATGCGATTTGGATTTTGAAATGGACTATGAAACTTCATCAATAAAAATATATGCAACATGTAAATCACTTGGGAAAACAGGTGTAGAAATGGAAGCACTAACAGCTTGTTCTATAGCAGCACTTACTATTTATGATATGTGTAAAGCAATAGATAAAAAAATGGTTATAAGTAATACTCATTTAATAGAAAAAACTGGTGGGAAATCAGGCGAATTTAAATTTTAGGAGGCGTTACTATGAGTTTAAACTCTACTCCACAATCAGTAAGAGTTCACATAGGAATATTTGGTAAAAGAAATGCTGGTAAATCTAGTGTAATAAATGCTATAACAAATCAAGAAGCTGCGATAGTATCAGATGTCTTAGGAACAACTACAGACCCTGTATTTAGACCAATGGAAATACTTCCAATAGGGCCATGCGTTCTTATAGATACAGCTGGATTAGATGATGTAGGAGAACTTGGAAAACTTCGCATAAATAAAAGCATGGATGTTCTTGATAAAACAGACATAGCACTAATTGTTATAGATAGTAGCATAGGAATTTGTGAAGAGGACTTAATTTTAACTGAAAAATTAAAATTAAAAAAAATACCATATATTTTAGTTTTAAATAAAGTTGATAAAATTTATGATAAATCTAAACTAATAGAAAATGTTAAAAATAAAAGTAATGCCCCTATGATATGTGTATCTTCTAGGGATAAAGTTGGAATAGAAGAATTAAAAAAAGAAATTATAAATGTTATGCCACAAAGTAGTAATGATTTAAAATTAGTTTCAGACCTAATAAAACCAAAAGACTTTGTGGTACTTGTAGTACCTATAGATAAGGCTGCTCCTAAAGGAAGGTTGATTCTTCCTCAACAGCAAGTGATAAGAGATATATTAGATAGTGGTTCAACTGCAATAGTTGTTAAAGAGGATGAACTAAAAGATACTTTAGAAAATCTTAATAAAAAGCCAAGTATTGTTATAACAGATTCTCAAGTTTTTGAAAGCGTTAATAAAGATGTTCCAAAAGACATATTATTAACTTCTTTTTCTATATTGTTTGCTAGACAAAAAGGTGATCTAGATGAACTTATAAATGGAGCTTATTATATTGATAAATTAAAAGATGGCGATAAAGTTCTTATAGCTGAAGGATGTACTCATCACAGACAAAGTGATGATATAGGTAAATTTAAAATTCCAAACTTAATTAAACAAAGAAGTGGAAAAAATATAATATTTGAATTTACATCAGGGACAACTTTTACAGAAGACATAACTCAGTACGCGCTTGTTGTTCATTGTGGTGCATGTATGATGAATAGAAATGCAATGCTTTCAAGAATAGAAAAATCTAAATCTTTAAATGTTCCTATTGTAAACTATGGAGTATTAATAGCTTACACTAAAGGAATTTTAGATAGAACTTTGGAGCCGTTTAAATTATGATGAATATTAAAGATTTGATTAATAAACTATACATAACTAATTCTCTATCTTTTGATGAATTACTATATATAATAGAAAATATATCTAAACAAGAAGATAAAGATTACCTTTTTGAAAAAGCAAGAAACACAAGATATAAACACTATGAAAATAGAGTTTTTTTAAGAGGTCTTATAGAAATTTCAAATTACTGTAAAAATGATTGTTATTACTGTGGTATAAGATGTTCAAATAAAAATATAACTAGATATAGATTAACAGAAAAAGAAATTTTAAAGTGTTGTGATATAGGATATGAAATTGGATACAGAACCTTTGTATTACAAGGTGGAGAAGACTCATTTTTAAATGACGATATAATGTGTAATATTATATCTAGTATAAAATCAAAATATCCAGATTGTGCTATAACGTTGTCTATTGGTGAAAAAAATTATAATTCGTATGAAAGATACTTTTTAAGTGGAGCTGATAGATTTTTATTAAGACATGAAACATCTACTGATTGTCATTATAAAAAATTGCATCCAGAAAACTTAAGTCTTAAAAATCGAAAAGATTGTTTAAAGAATTTAAAAGAAATAGGTTATCAAGTGGGTGCTGGTTTTATGGTTGGATCACCTTTTCAGACTAATGAGGATGTTGTACGTGATTTGATGTATCTAAAAGAATTAAATCCTCATATGGTAGGGATAGGTCCTTTTATACCTCATCATGATACTAAATTTAAAGATTTTCCTCATGGTGATTTAGATAAAAGTATTATAATCCTGGCACTTACTAGACTTTTATTACCAAAGTGTTTATTACCTGCTACAACAGCACTTGCATCAATAAGTGAAAATGGAAGAAATCTAGGGCTATTAGCAGGATGTAATGTTATTATGCCAAATCTTTCTCCACATGAATTTAGAAAAGATTATTCTCTTTATGATAATAAACTCTCAGCTGGTGAAGAAGCATGTGAATATCATAAAAGTTTGGAAGTTAGTATAAAACAACTAGGCCTTTTAGTTGATTACTCAAGAGGCGACAATATTGAATGGAGGCGTATTTAAATGTTCATAAATCATGAACTTATTAATTCCTTATTAAAGGAAGCTAAAAATGCTACAGATAAAGATATAGAAAAGGTATTAGAGAAAGCTTTAAATAGAGAGCAATTAGACTACAAGGATATAGCGACACTTCTTGAAATTAGTGATGAAAATCAATTGAGCAAGTTGTATGAAATAGCTGGAAAAATAAAAAATGAAATTTATGGAAATAGGATAGTAGTATTTGCTCCTTTATACGTATCTAATTATTGTGTTAATGAATGTGAGTACTGTGGATATAAAAGATGTAACAAGTTTAAAAGAAGAAAACTTACAATGGATGAGATAAAAGAAGAAGTAATGATACTTGAAAAAATGGGTCACAAAAGACTTGCGCTAGAAGCTGGTGAAGACCCTGTTAATTGTTCTATTGAATATATCCTAGATTCTATAGATGCTATTTACTCTACATGTAGTGAAAATTCAAGTATAAGAAGAATAAACGTAAATATTGCAGCAACTACAGTTGAAAACTATAGAAAATTAAAAAATAAAGGAATTGGTACTTATATATTATTCCAGGAAACTTATCATCAACCTACATTTACAAAAGTACATGGTAAGTGTGTAAAAAATAACTACGATTATCATTTAACAGCTTTTGATAGAGCCATGGAAGCTGGTGTTGATGATGTTGGAGCTGGTGTATTATTTGGATTAGCTGACCCTAAATTTGAGGTACTAGGGCTTATGATGCATAATGCTCATCTTGAAGAAAAATTTGGAGTAGGTTTCCATACTATATCGTTCCCTCGATTAAAAAAAGCTGAGGGTATGGACTTAAAAGATTTCCCTTATTTAGTTGATGATGGAATGTTTAAAAAAATAGTTGCTATAACTCGTTTAGCAGTACCTTTCACAGGGATAATAATGTCTACTCGTGAAAGTGAAACTATGAGACGTGAACTATTAAAATATGGAGTATCTCAGGTTAGTGCTGGATCTATAACAGGTGTTGGTGGATATAAAGAAGAACAAGACGGAAAAGAAGTTGACCAGTTTAAGCTAGAAGATCATAGAACGCCAATAGAGGTTTTAAAATCTCTTATAAAGGACGGTTACATTCCTAGTTACTGTACTGCATGCTACAGAATGGGAAGAACTGGAGATAGATTTATGAAATTAGCTAAAAGTGGAGAAATACATAATGTTTGTACTCCAAACGCACTTACAACATTAATGGAATTCTTATTAGATTATGGTGATGAAGAATTAAAATTAATGGGAGAAGAATTTATTGCTAAAGAAATAGATAAAATAGAAAATGAAAATACAAAAAATATAGTAATTAATAATATAGCTTCTTTAAAAGAAGGTAAAAGAGATTTATATTTATAGTATTACAAAAGGCTCTTGGAATATTTCCAAGAGCCTAAATTTATTATTTTTGTCTTTTTACAAAATGAGTATGAAGTATATGATGGGCCTTATGAGCACCTGGAGATTCTAAGTATTCATCATATAATTTTATTATCGATGGATTTTCATGTGATTTACGTAAAGGTTTATTTTTATCTATTTTGTATAACCCTTGAGCACGTTTTTTTATTATATCAAAATCACCATTGTGATACGGTTGACCGCCACCGCCAACACATCCACCAGGACATGCCATAACTTCGATTATATGGTATTTACAAGTACCATTTTCTATTTGTTCTAATACATTCCTTGCATTTCCTAATCCACATACAACTGCGACATTTACATTAATTGAGTTTATATTTAGAGTAGCTTCTTTTATACCTTTTATTCCTCTTAACTCTTTAAATTCAACTTTTTCTAAAGTATCTTTAGTTATCCATTCATAAGCAGTACGAAGAGCAGCTTCTAAAACTCCACCAGTAGTACCAAATATTACAGATGCTCCACTAGATTCTCCTAGTGGATGGTCAAAATCATCTTCTTCTAAATTAGTAAAGTTTATACCTGCTTCTTTTATCATTCTTGCTAATTCTCTAGTAGTTATTACTGTGTCAACATCTTGAATATTGTCAACTGACAATTCTTCACGAGATGCTTCAAATTTTTTAGCAACGCAAGGCATAACTGCTACTACATACATATCTTCTGGTTTTTTGTTAAGCTTTTTAGGAAGATATGATTTTGCTATTGCCCCAAACATTTGTTGTGGAGATTTACAAGATGATGGATGATTTAAAAGTTCTGGTTTTTGGTGTTCTATAAATTTTACCCATGCAGGGCAACAGCTTGTAAGTATAGGTAAGTTTTCACCAGATTGTAATCTGTCTATAAACTCATTTGCTTCTTCCATTATAGTTAAGTCAGCTGCAAAGTCAGTATCAAACACCATATCAAATCCTAATTTTCTTAGTGCAGTAACTATTTTACCAGTAACTATAGAACCAATTTCCATGCCAAATTCTTCTCCAAGAGCAACTCTAACTGCAGGAGCTATTTGAACAACAACCTTTTTATTATCATCATCAATAGCATCCCATACATTTTTTATGTTGTTAACTTCTGTTAATGCACCAGTTGGGCATACTGCAACACATTGACCACAGTATGTGCAAGATGTTTTTTCTAAATCCTTTTCGGTAGAACTTATAACTTTTTTGTATCCGTTATCTATTTCTGTTAATAAATTAACAGTTTGGACTTTATTACACATAACTTCACACTTTCTGCAAAGTATGCATTTTTCAGGGTCTCTAACTATTGATTTACTAGAATTATCTATTTCATATCTTAATTTTGGTTTAACTACATTTAAATTTCTCACTCCACAGTCAGCTGCTATGGACTGTAGGGCACAATCATTATGCTTTTCACATAATAAACAATCTTGTGGATGTGTTTCTAATATTTTTTCTATAGCTTTTTTACGAGCAGTTTTAGATTTTTCAGAATGAGTGTATATTCTCATGTTTTCAACTGGGTAAGAAGAACATGAGTTAAGTAAACCTAAATTAGTATCTACTTTACATACGCCACATGACGCACATTCGTCTATATTTATATCTTTAAATCTTAAACTACATATATGAGGTATATCTATGTTTAAAGATTTTGCTATTTCAAGAATTGTGTTGCTATTATCGATTTTAACGTTGCTATCATTTATGAATATATTAATAAAACTCATTGTATTAGCTCCTATATTATGATATTTTATATTTGTGAAATAAAATCTAATATAAAAGAAAGTATACTACAAAAATTAAAAACTGTATACAAAATTCAAGACTTTAAGATTCAATATCAAAAACAATACTTTAGGAGTGATTTAAGTGTTAAACATCAAAGTTAATGGTACAAAACTTCAAGTTAATGAAAATTTAACTATACTTGAAGCTTGTAAAGACATAGATATAGAAATACCAAATTTTTGTTATGATGAAAGATTAGTTCCGCACGCTTATTGTGGGATTTGTGTAGTAGAAGTTGAAGGTGAAAATGAATTAGTTCACGCTTGTTCAACAAAAGTTGAAGAAGGTATGAAAATAAATACTAATAGTAGAAAAGTAAGAAGTTCAAGAGCTAAGGTTTTAGAAAATATTATGTGTGACCATGCACTTGAATGTACGACTTGTATAAGAACAGGTAATTGTAAATTACAAGATTATTCAAATGAATATTCTTATTCAATAGACAAACAAAGAGTCCAAAGTGAATCATCTAAAAAAGAATTATTGCCAATCGATGACAGCAATCCTTTATTTATATATGACCCAAATAAATGTATTAAATGTAAAAAGTGTTTTAGAGTTTGTGAAGAACTTCAAAGTACACATGGTATAGAGTGTGACTTAAGAGGATATCAAATAGATAGAAGAGATGAACTTATAGAAAAGATAGGAAAGCCTGAGTGTGTTTCTTGTGGAAACTGTGTTTCAGTTTGCCCAGTAGGAGCATTAACACCTAAAAAAGGTGAGTTTTATAATACAAAAAAAGTTAGAACAACTTGTCCTTATTGTGGGGTAGGATGTCAATTTGACTTAAAAGTTAAAAATAATATTATTGTTGGAGTAGAGCCAGCTAATGGTGATTCTAACAAAGGGTTACTATGTGTTAAAGGGAAATTTGGATATAAATTTGTAAATCATCCAGAGAGGCTAACAACTCCACTAATAAAGAAAAATGGAAACTTTGAAGAAGCTACTTGGGAAGAAGCTTATGATTTTATAGCAAATAAATTTAATTCTATAAAAGAAAAACATGGATCTAGTGCTTTTGCAGGTTTAACTTCAGCAAGATGTACTAACGAAGAAAACTTCTTATTCCAAAAGATGGTTAGAGTAGTTATGAACAACAATAACATTGATCACTGCGCACGTTTATGACATTCGTCTACAGTTGCAGGTCTTGCAACTACATTAGGTAGCGGTGCTATGACAAATAGTATAGATGAAACAGAGAATAATGATGTGATTTTTGTAATAGGTTCAAACACAACAGAAAATCACCCAGTAATAGGTGCAAAGATGAAAATGGCTTTAGAAAAGGGTGCAAAACTTATAGTAGCAGACCCTAGAAGAATAGAGTTAGCAGATTATGCAGATGTTTATTTCCAATTAAATCCTGCATCAAATATAGCGCTTTTAAATTCTATGATGAATGTAATAATAAAAGAAAATCTTCAAGATATGAAATATATAAAAGAACATACTGAAAATTATGAAGCTTTAGTTGAATTAGTTAAAGATTATACTCCAGAAAAAGCATCACAAATATGTGGTGTTAGTGCTGATGATATAAGAAAAGCTGCAAGAATATACGCAACTTCAGATAAAGCAGCCATCTATTATTGTATGGGAATAACTCAACATAGTAATGGTACTCATAATGTTATAGCTGTTTCAAATTTAGCATTACTTTGTGGAAATATAGGTAAAGAATTTGCAGGAGTAAATCCATTAAGAGGTCAAAATAATGTTCAAGGTGCTTGTGATATGGGAGGACTTCCAAACGTATTAACTGGATACCAAAAATACACTGATGAAGTAATAGAAAAATATGAAAAAGAGTGGAATGTTAGCTTAAGTAGAGAAGACGGCTTAACTATACCTGAGATAATGCATGAAGTAGAAGAAGAAAAGATAAAATTCTTATACATAATGGGTGAAAACCCAATGATAACAGATCCAGATACTAATCATATAAAACATGCACTAGAAACTATAGAGTGCCTAGTTGTTCAAGATTTATTCTTAACAGAAACAGCTCAATTTGCAGATGTAGTTTTACCAGGTGCATCATTTGCAGAAAAAGATGGCACGTTCTCAAACACTGAAAGAAGAATTCAAAGGGTTAGAAAAGCAGTAGAACCAGTAGGTAGTTCTAAGCCTGACTGGGTTATACTTACTGAAGTTATGAACAAATTAGGGTATGATGTAAACTACGATTCACCATCAGATATATTTGATGAAATAGCTAGACTTACACCTCAATATGGAGGAATAAGTTATGAAAGATTAGAAAAGAAAACATTACAGTGGCCTTGTCCAACTAAAGATCATGAAGGAACTAAATATCTTCATGCTGACAAGCCCATTAAAGGAAAAGGAACTTTTGTACCTACAGATTATATAAAAAGTTATGAAGAAATAAATAGTGATTACCCATACTTACTTATAAATGGAAGGGTATTATATCACTACCATTCAAGAACTATGACTGGTAAGGTTGATGAATTAAACGAATTAAGCGGCAAGTCATTTATAGAAATAAATCCAAATACAGCTAGAAAATTAAAAATAGCTGATGGAGAAAGATTAAAAATTTCTTCAAGAAGAGGAGAAATAGAAACTACTGCTAAAATAACAGATATAGTAGAAGAAGACATATTCTTTATGCCTTTCCACTTTGCAGATGGAGCAGCAAACTATTTAAGTAATACAACATTAGATGAAATATGTAAAATACCAGATTTAAAGTTATGTGCTATAAAAGTTGAAAAATTAAAATAAGTGAAAAATAGTAGTAGTGCTTTAAGCACTACTACTATTAAAAGTAGGCTTATTTAAATGAATATATAAAGATATAATTATTTTTTTATATAAGTATATAATATTTTATTTTGAGGAAATAAAGAGGATTTTATCAAAATATATTGTATAAATATGTAGAGGATGTGAAAAAAATGGATATTACTAAAAAATATATTATAGAAAAATATAAAGATAAAGAAGTATTTCAAGAAGAAGATATAGTAGTAACAGAATATCCGTTTACGTTGTTTTTAAATGGAAATGATTTTATAACATTACTATGTTCTCCAAAATCTTTAAAAAATTTAGTTATAGGATTTCTACATTCAGAAGGTATTATAAAGTCTATGAATGATATTGAAAATATACGAATTGATGAAGAAAAAGGATATGCACATGTTAAATTATACAATATAAATAAATTCGTAGAAAACCTATATGGCAAAAGAACTATAACTACTGGATGTGGAAAAGGAAGTATATTTTACAATGTTATAGATTCTTTAAAATGTAAGAAAAACGATAATAAGATGGATTTAGAATATGAAAAAATACTAGAAATAATGAAAATATTTAATAAAAAGTCTGAACTATTTTTTGAAACTGGCGGTGTACATAGCGTAGGGTTAATAGATAATGATGATATATTATATTTTGAAGAAGATATAGGAAGACACAATGCACTTGATAAGATAATTGGAAATTGTTTAATAGACAATATAAATATAGAAAACAAAATAGTGATAACTAGCGGAAGAATTACTTCTGAAATAGTTTTAAAATGCGCAAAACTTGGAATTGGATGTATAATTTCAAGATCTGCTCCTACAAATCTAGCAATAGATATGGGTAAAAAACTAAACATTGAAATAATTGGATTTGCTAGAGGTAACAGATTAAATGTCTACAATAAATATATTTAAATAAAAGGAGAAATATTATGAAATTAAAAAGAAAGATAGGTATTTTAACGTTAGCACTTTTAACAGCTACATCGATTACAGCTTGTACAAATAAAAATCAAAATCAAGCAACTAAAGAAACAAAACCAAGTTCTAATTTAATATTAGCAACTACAACTAGTACTCAAGATAGCGGTCTTTTAGATGACTTACTACCAAAGTTTACTAAAGAAACTAATATTGAAGTTAAAACTATAGCAGTTGGAACTGGTAAAGCAATAGAAATGGGAGAAAAAGGTGAAGCAGATGTATTGTTAGTTCATGATACTAAATCTGAAGAAAAATTTGTTAAAGATGGATTTGCTAAAGAAAGACATGATGTAATGTACAATGATTTTATAATAGTTGGACCTAAAAATGATCCATTAAAATTAAAAGAGATTACAGGTGAAAATAAAACTGAAGATGCTTTAAAGAAAATATATGAAGATAAGGGAATGTTCATATCAAGAGCAGATGATTCAGGAACAAATAAAAAAGAACTTAAATTATGGAAAAGTGTTGAGTTAAAACCAGAGGGAGACTGGTATGTTGAAGCAGGGTCTGGAATGGGCGAAGTATTAAAAATGGCTAGCGAAAAGCAAGCATATACTATAACAGATAGAGGAACTTTCTTAGCTATGAAAGACAAGTTAAACTTAGATGTAGTTGTTGAAAACGATAAAAATTTAAAGAATCAATATGGAGTAATGTGTGTTAACCCAGATAAATTTAAAAATATAAACTCTAAAGATGCTAAAAAGTTTGAAGAGTGGATATTAAACGAAAAAACTCAAAAGGATATAAGTGAGTTTAAAAAAGCAGAGTACGGACAATCATTATTCAATCCAAATGCTAAATAGGAGATTTATATGAATTATATAATAGAAGGATTTAAAAATAGTATTGAACTATTAGTAAGCTTTGATAAAAATTTATACGATATAATATTTTTATCTTTGAAAGTTTCATGTATTGCTACTTTTATATCTTCTATAATTATGATTCCTTTAGGTGTATACAGTGGTATAACTGGCTTTAAGTTTAAAGCATTATTTTCTAGATTAGTATATACATTTATGAGTATTCCATCTGTAATAGTTGGGCTTGTAATTTCTATAATACTAACTAGAAATGGGCCACTAGGTTTTTTAAATCTGATGTATACACCTTATGTAATGATAATAGCTCAAAGTGTTTTAATTTCACCTTTAATTTTAGGTCTTACATATAACCTTAGTAAATCTAGGGGTAAGGATATAAAAGAGATGGGTGTAACACTTGGAGCTAATAAATTACAAATTGTAATCCTTGTTATTAAGGAATTAAAAGAAGATATGTTGATGAATAATATAACTGCATTTTCAAGAGCGATTTCAGAGGTTGGGGCAGTTATGGTTGTTGGTGGTAATATAAAAGGATGCACAAGAGTTATGACGACATCTATAGCTATGTATAATTCTATGGGAGACTATTCTATGGCAATAGCTTTGGGGATAGTTTTACTTTTGATATCATTTATTATTAATAACATAACTTATACTTATAGTATGGAGGATTAAGTATGAATATAGTGATAAAAAATTTAAAAAAATACTATAAAGATAAGTTGATATTAGATATACCATACTTAGAAATTAAAAAAAATGAAATAACTGGAATAGTTGGAGAAAATGGATGTGGCAAAAGCACTTTATTAAATATAATAAGTGGAATTGATAAAAATTTTAGTGGGAAAATTTACTATAATGATAAAGAATTAAATAATGAAATTTCAAAAAACATCACTTTGGTTTTTCAAAAACCAAGGCTTTTAAATAGTGCAGTTTATAAAAATTTATCTTATCCATTAAGTCTTAGAAAAATTAAAAAAGAAGATAAAAAAAATGAAATTGAAAAAATATTAAAACTTTTAGAAATAGAAAATTTAAAAGATAAAAAGGCTACTAAATTATCTGGAGGAGAGCAACAAAAAGTTGCATTAGCTAGAGCTCTAATATTTAAACCAAAAGTATTGATGTTAGATGAAGCAACCTCAAATATAGATTGTGATTATAAAAAAACTATTGAAAAGATTATTGTTAATTATAATACTAATGAAAATAATACAATTATATTAGTTTCTCACGATAAAGAACAAATAAAATCTTTATGTGATAATGTAATTTTTTTAGATAAACAGGAGGGAAATTAAATGGACTTTTTTAATGTGATGTCTGTTGATGAAGTTAAAGATATTTTAGTTAAGAATTTTAAAAATATAAAAATAGAAACTGAAAAAGTAAGCATTTTAGATTCTTATGAAAAAGTTTTAAGTAAAGATATAATATCTCAAATTAATGTCCCTGAATTTAATCGTTCAACTGTTGATGGATATGCTATAAAAAGCAAAGATAGCCATGGTTGTAGCGATTTTATGCCTTCTTTTTTAGATGTTTTAGGAGAAGTTAGAATGGGAGAAGCTGTAAACATTGATATAAACAATGGTCAGTGCATATATGTCCCAACAGGAGGCATGATTCCTAAAAGCAGTGATTGCGTTATTATGATAGAACATGTTGAAAAACTAGATGAAAATACTATTGCAATTCATAAGCCTATATCAACTGGAGAAAATGTGGTTTATAAAGGTGATGATATTAAAGAAAACGAAAAAGTATTAAGTAAAGGAACAAAAATAACTTCTCAAGATATAGGCGTTTTAGCAGCACTTGGTGTTAATGAAGTAGAGATTTATAAGCCTATAAAATTCACTATAATATCTAGTGGAGATGAAATTATAGATTTAGATGAAAAGTTAGAGTTTGGAAAAATTAGAGATATAAATGGATATGCACTTTATTCACTTATAAAAAATTTAGGTGGAAGTATTGTAAAAAGAACTATAGTTAAAGATAAATATGATTTATTAAGAGATGAAGTTTTAAATGGAATAAATAGTAGTGATATAGTATTGATTTCAGGAGGTAGCTCCGTTGGAACTAAAGACTATACTTATGATGTAATAAATTCATTTGATGGACAAGGCGTTTTAGTTCATGGAATTTCTCTAAAACCAGGCAAGCCAACTATAATAGGAGAATGTCAAAATAAACCTGTCATAGGTCTTCCGGGGCATCCTGTATCTGCCATAATAGTTTTCAAGATATTTATAGAGTATTTAGTTAATGAAATACTAGATATTAATATAAATAAATATACTGTTAGTGCGATAATAGATAAAAATTTACATTCTTCACCGGGAAAAAGAACTTATCAAATGGTAAGCTTAGAAGAAGTTGATAATAAGTATTATGCTAGACCTATGTTTGGAAAATCTTCCATGATAACATTACTATCAAAATCTTGTGGATATGTGATTATAGATGAAAATTGTGAAGGTCTATATAAAGAACAAGAAGTAAAAGTTCATTTATTATAAGGGGAGCGCTATGAAAAAAGAAGATAGAAATATATATATATCAAATATTGATTTAGATGAAGCTATAGATAGTTATTTTGAAAAGATAAACTTTGAAAATAATTCTTATGAAGAAATAGATGTTTATGATTGTTTAGATAGAGTAACTATTGAATGCATTTTTGCTAAAAACTCTTCACCTCATTATAATAGTGCTGCAATGGATGGAATTGCAGTTATTTCACAAAATACGATGGGAGCAAGTGAAGTAAATCCTAAAATATTAGAATTAAATAAAGATTTTATTTATGTTAATACTGGGAATGTAATAAATGATGATTATAATGGCGTAATAATGATTGAAGATGTTATGGAACTTGAAAATGATAAAGTTCAAATAATAGCGCCTGCATACCCTTGGCAACACATAAGACCTATTGGTGAGGATATTGTAGCAGGAGAGATGATATTGCCTTCTAATCATAAAATACGCCCTATAGACATAGGTGCACTTATTAGTGGAGGAATTTCAAAAGTAAAAGTATTTAAAAAACCTATAGTTTCTATAATACCTACAGGTAGTGAAATAATAGAAAATATAGATGAACTTGAAAAAGGTAAAATTTTAGATACTAATTCTAGGGTTTTTGAAAATTTAGTAAATAAGTATGGTGGAATTTCAAATAGATACTCACCACAAAGAGATGATTATGAAAAATTAAAAAGCACTATAGATGAAGCTAGTAAAAATAGTGATCTAGTAGTAGTAAATGCAGGAACTTCAGCAGGAAGTAAAGATTTTATAGTTAAAGTTATAAGAGAAATTGGGGAAGTTGTAGTTCATGGAATAGCTTTAAAACCTGGAAAGCCAACTATACTTGGGATAGTAAATAATAAGCCTGTAGTTGGAATACCTGGATATCCAGTTTCAGCGTACATAGTGTTTGAAGAAATTGCTAAAAGAATAATATTAAAATGGAGTGGATTAGATAAAGAACAAGAAGATACTTATGATGCTATACTTTCTAAGCGATTAGTTTCGTCTTTAAAACACAAAGAAATAGTTAGAGTTAACTTAGGTTATATAAATGAAAAATTAGTAGCTACACCACTAACTAGAGGTGCAGGAGTTACTATGAGTTTAGTTAAAGCCGACGGACTACTAGAAATACCTAGAAACTATGAAGGTATAGAAGCGGGAAGTACTGTAAAAGTTAAAATTTTAAAACCTATGAATGAAATAAAAAATTCATTAGTTTCTATAGGAAGTCATGATATAGTCATGGATATATTGGCAAACAAAATGAATTTATCTTCAGGTCATGTTGGTAGTATGGGTGGGATTATGGCAATTAAAAGAGATGAAGCTCATATTGCCCCAATACATTTATTAGATATGAATACTGGAGAATATAATGTAAGTTATGTTAAAAAATATTTTAAAGATGAAAAAATGGCTTTAATAAAAGGACTTAGAAGACTTCAAGGATTTATAGTTCAAAAGGGAAATCCTAAGAACATACAAAAATTTGAAGATTTGATAAGCAAAGATGTTAGCTATATAAATAGACAAAGAGGTGCAGGAACTAGACTTTTATTAGATTATAATTTAAATAAATTAAATATATGCGTAGATGAAGTTATTGGTTATGAAAGAGAAATGAATACTCATATGGCAGTAGCAGTTACAGTTAAAAGTGAAAGTGCAGATACTGGTCTTGGAGTAATGTCTGTTGCTAAAGCTATGGATTTAGATTTTATTTCTGTAGGATATGAAAGTTATGATTTCTTAATTAGAGAAGAAAATTTAAAAGACAAGAAAATTAAAAAATTTATAGATATATTAAAAAGTGAAGAGTTTAAGAGTGAAGTTGAAAAACTTGGTGGCTATGAATTTGACAAGATAGGTGAGGTTGTTCATATATGAATAAAACAGGAGTAGTAATAGCAATTAATATAAGCAAAGAAAAAGGAGTTATAAAAACTCCTATAGAAGTAGGTTTCTTTAAAGAAAACCATGGTTTAGTAGGAGATGCTCATGCAGGAGACTGGCATAGACAAGTAAGCTTACTAGGAGATGAAAGTATAGATAAGATAAGAGCAATGGGTATTGATGACTTAGGTAGTGGTAAATTTGCAGAAAATATAACTACTAAAGATATAATCTTATACAAATTGCCTGTAGGAACTAAATTGAAAATAGGTGAGACTATTCAAGAAGTCACTCAAATAGGAAAAAAGTGCCATGCAGGTTGTGCTATAAAATCTCAAGTTGGAGATTGTGTAATGCCTAGAGAAGGAATATTTACTAAAATTTTAAAAGCTGGAAAGATAATACCAGGGGACAAAATAGAAGTTATAGAGTAATAGGTATGTTATTTAATAAAAAAGACAGATTAATTTCAAAAATTAATCTGTCTTTTTTGTGTGTTTATAACTTTAGTTATATTAATTAGAGAGGTTTTTTTACAAAAAAATTATCTATTAATTTATTAAAAGATACAGGTACTAACACAAAAAAATAAAAAAATTGTTATTTAGTGTATTAATTTTACGATGAAAGTTTAAAGGAAGGTTGATAACAAATCACAAATATAATATAGAGATTTAATAAAGCGTGAAGGTGGCATATATGAAAAAAAATAAAAAAATAAAAAACATGAATGAATATAAAAAAGGAAAAAAGAATAAGCATAAAAAGAAACGAAATGTAAAATTTAAAAAGAAAATATTTATATCTTTAATATCTATTTCGATAGTAGGCATTCTAATAGGAAGTATGTGTGGGTATACAGTTGTATCTGACCTTAAGTACGACATTCATTACTTAAAGCAAGATTTGCGTAAAGAACAAGTTAGATTAGAAGAATTAAAGGCAAAAGTAGATACTGATAAATCTATACAAGAAATAGAAAAAAAAGCTAAAGAAGAACTTGGTATGGACTATCCTACAAAGAGTCAAACAAGATACATAGAAGTTGAAAAGTAAGGGGGGGGAAAAATTGAACAAAAAGATAAAAAGAGTAAGTAAAAAAAGATTAGTAATGGTTCTTGTATTAGCTTGTGCTTTGTTTTTAGGGCTTACGTTTAGAACTGGATATCTTCAATTGATAAAGGGTGATTGGCTAAGTACTAAAGCTACAGACCAACAAACAAGAGAAATCCCTATAGAACCTAAAAGAGGAACTATATATGATAAAAACATGAAAGAACTTGCAGTGAGTGTTACCAAATATACTGTATGGTGTAAGCCTGTAGAGGTTAAAGATAAAGATGAAGCTGCAAAAAAAGTTTCACAAATATTAGGTAAAGAACAAAAGGATATTCAAAAACTTGTAAGTAAAAAGAACATGGCATTAGTTAAAATAGAAAGATGGATAGATGATGATAAAGCAACTAAAATAAGAGAAGCTAAAATTTCAGGTATATGGGTTGCTGAGGATAATCAAAGATATTATCCATATGGAAACTTTGCTCCTTATGTATTAGGACATACATCTTCAGATTCTCAAGGTATAGCTGGGATTGAAATGAAATATGACAAACACTTAAAAGGAAAGTCTGGAAAACTAATAGTAAGTACTGATGCATCAGGAAGAGAAATACCAAGAGGTATGGAAAAATATTTTGAGCCAACTCAAGGGGATGGATTAGTTACAACAATAGATGAGGTAATACAACATTATACAGAAAAAGCAGTTCAAAAAGCATATGAACTTAATAATGCAAAAAGAGTTAGTGTAGTTACAATGGATCCAAAGACAGGGGATATATTGTCTTTAGCATCAAAACCAGACTACAATCCTAATGACCCGAGAACTCCAATGTACCCATACTATCAAGAAGAATTAGATAAATATGAGGATAAAGATAAATTAAAAGGATATTATCAAATGTGGAGAAATCCAGTAGTAAGTGATACATATGAACCGGGATCAACTTTTAAATTAATTACATCATCTGCTGGATTAGAAGAGAATGTAATTAAGGATAATGAAAAATTCACTTGTACAGGAAGTGTAACTGTAGGAGGCCGAAAAATAAAATGTTGGAGACATTATAGACCTCATGGACCACAATTATTTAAACAAGGTGTCCAAAATTCATGTAACCCAGTTTTTGTAGAAGTAGGAAGTAGACTTGGAGTTTCAAAAATGTATGATTATATAGAAGCTTTTGGATTTATGGATAAAACAGGTATAGATTTACCTGGAGAAGCTAAGGGTATTTTATATAATGAAAAAAATGTAGGGCCAGTAGAACTTGCTACAATATCTTTTGGTCAATCAATATCAGTAACACCTATACAACTTATAAGTGCAATATCATCAATAGCAAATGATGGAAATTTAATGGCACCAAGAATAGTAAAAGCATATACAGATAATCAAGCGAATATAGTGGATGAAATCCCTCCTAAGGTAGTAAGACAGGTAATATCTAGTGATACATCTAAAAAGATGATGGACATAATAGAATCTGTTGTAAGCGAAGGGTCAGGTAAAGCTGCATATATACCAGGATACAGAATCGGTGGAAAAACAGGTACAGCTCAAAAGGTTGTAGATGGAAAATATGCTCAAGGAAAATACATATGTTCATTTATGGGTGTAGCTCCATGTGATGATCCTCAAATAGTAGTTCTTGCTATAGTAGATGAACCAACAGGGGTAATGGCATTTGGTAGTACAACAGCTGGACCTATAGTAAAAGAAATAATGAATGACTCTTTAAAATATTTAGGGGTAGAACCAAAATATAGTGAAAAAGAAAAAGAAGAATTCCAAAGAGAACAAGTGAGTGTTCCTGATGTAAGAAACTTACCAATAGAAGAAGCTACTAAAGTATTGGAAGAAGCGAAGTTAAAACCGAATTTAGATACAGATATAGAAATAGATAAAGGTACTAAGGTTGCAGATATGTTCCCAAAACCTGGTATAAAAATAGCTGAAGGGTCTAGTATAATGTTATATTTCAAATAAATAAAAAGTAACAGATTATTAACATATACTTAGAAAGACCTTCAAAAAAACAAAAATATAGTATATAATTATAAAGTTAAGGTTAGTAGCAGGCAATGTATATGTGGATATACATTGCCTTTTATTGGAAATTTATATAAACAATAGAAAAAGGACTTAAAGGAGGCATGAATATGAACAGTCTAACGATATCAGAGTTAGTACTTGCAACGAAAGGTAGACTAATAGCTGGGAACGAAAATGACCGTATAAATGACGTTATTATAGATAGCAGATCTGCAAATAAAGAAAATATATTTGTAGCTATAGTTGGAGAAAGTTTAGACGGACATGAATTTATTAAATCTGCATATGAAAATGGATGCAGAAATTTTATGAAAAACGAAAGTAATAGCATAAAATTAGATAGTTCGGACATAAATTTAATAGAAGTTAAAGATACAGAGATAGCTATGGGAGATATAGGAAAATATTATAAATCGAAATTTAATATACCATATATCGGAATTACGGGTAGTGTTGGTAAAACAACTACTAGGGATATGATCTATGCTACAGTGTCAGCAAAGTTTAACACATTAAAAAATGAAGGTAATTTAAATAACCAGCTTGGAGTGCCACTAACATTATTTAACTTAAATGAATCTCATGAATGTGGTGTAATTGAGATGGGTATGTCTGGGTTTGACGAAATAAAATATTTAGCTAATATAGTAAACCCTCAAATAGGAGTTATATCTAATATAGGATTATCTCATATAGAAAACTTAGGCTCGCAAGAAGGAATCTTAAAAGCTAAGATGGAAATAACATCAAATTTTGATTCTTCAAGTACATTAATAGTTAATGGAGATGATAAATTTTTATCTACTTTAAAAAATAAAAATCACGAATATAAGTTAAAGACGTTTGGATTTAATGAAGATAATGATATTTATTGTAGTAGCTATGATATGAATGAAGAAAGTATAACATTTGTATGTATGATAAACAATAAAAAAGAAGAAATATTTATACCTACAGTAGGTGAACATAATATATATAACGCAATGGGTGCTATATTAGTGGGTATGAGTTTAGGACTTTCTTTAGATGAAATAAAAGAAGGTTTAAAAAACTTTAAAGCAACTGGTATGAGACTGGATATAGTTAAAACTGATAAATTAACAATAATAAACGATACATATAATGCAAGCCCAGACTCTATGAAAGCAGCGTTAAAAATTTTAGGAAGATATAAAAATAAAAGGGTTGCAATACTTGGAGATATGTTTGAAATGGGAACTCATGCAGAGTATGGTCATAGATTAGTAGGAGAAAGTGTTATAAATAACGCTGATTTATTAATAACTATAGGATGTAATTCTAGATTTATAGGAAGTGAAGCCTTAAACTTAGGGTTTGATGAAGAAAATATACATCATTTTGATACGAAAGAAGATGCTATTAATAAAATAGATAACTTATTAAAAGAAAAAGATATCGTATTAGTTAAAGCATCTAGAGGTATGAAATTAGAAAAAATAGTAGAATATCTTAGTAAATAACAAAACTAAAGAGATAGCCAGCAAGGGAGAGGAGATATATTATGTTAGGAATAACAGAACTTACTTATACAGCATTGATTTCATTTCTAATAGTAGTTATATTAGGACCAATATTTTTACCTATGTTAACAAAATTCAAATTCGGTCAGACAGTTAGAGAAGAAGGGCCAAAAACACATTTAGCAAAAAATGGAACACCGACTATGGGTGGGATATTAATGATAGTAGCAATCCTTATAACGGGACTTACTAGAAGTAAAGTTGGATCAGATATGGTAATAGGTCTAATGTCTATAGTAGGATTTGGTCTTGTAGGGTTTATAGATGACTTTATAATTATAAAGAAAAGAAGATCGCTAGGATTAAGAGCATGGCAAAAAATAGTACTTCAATTTGCTCTAGCTTTATATATATCATATTATCAATATACATCAGCAGCTAGTGCACCACAGCTTATAATACCATTTACAGATGCAGTTATAAATTTAGGAGCATTATATATTCCTATAATGACATTTATAATAGTTGGGATTGTTAACGCGGTAAACCTAACTGATGGATTAGATGGATTAGCATCAGGAGTAACTTTAATAGTTGCTACATTCTTTATGTTACTTGCATCAACAGTAACTGTTAACACAGATGTAGCAGTTCTAGCGGCAGCAACGGTAGGAGGCTGCTTAGGATTCTTAGGATTTAACTCATATCCAGCAAAAGTATTTATGGGTGATACAGGTTCAATGGCTCTAGGTGGAGCGGTTGTTGCATTTTCTGTATTAACAAACTCTATTTTATTAATACCATTAGTTGGAGGAATATATTTTGCAGAAGCTATATCTGTAATACTTCAAGTAGGGTCTTTCAAATTAAGAGGAAAAAGAATATTTAAAATGGCTCCAATTCATCATCACTTTGAACAATGTGGATGGCCTGAAACTAGAGTAGTATTTGTATTTTGGATAACTACCGTAGTATTAGCATGGATAGGTATAATAGCAATATTCTAAATTTGGGGGTAGAAAAATGAACCTAGAAAATAAAAAAATTCTATTAATAGGTCTTGCAAAAACTGGTATATCAACAATTAAACATTTAGATAAACTAGGTGAAAGCATAATAGTTAATGACATAAAAGATAAAGAAAAATTAAGTGATATACTTAAAGAATTAGAAAATTTAGATAATGTTGAATATATATTAGGATATCATCCAGAAAATGTTGATGATATAGATATGGCTGTGGTATCACCAGGCGTGCCATTAGACTTACCTTTTATATTAAAACTAAAATCAAAAAACATAGAGATAATAGGTGAAGTAGAGTTAGCTTATAGGCTATCTAACAATCCTACATTTATAGGAATAACAGGTACAAATGGTAAAACAACTACAACTAGCTTAGTAGGAGAAATATTTAAAAAATCTAATGTAGATACTTATATAGTTGGAAACATAGGTAATCCAGTTATAGATACTGTAGGAGTTGCAAATGAAAAATCAGTTTTAGTTACTGAATTAAGTAGTTTTCAATTAGAGAGTATAGATACGTTTAAACCTAGGGTTAGTGCAATACTAAACTTTACAGAAGATCACTTAAATAGACACCATACTATGGAAAATTACATAGAAGCAAAATCTAGAATATTTATGAATCAAAATAGCGAAGATTTTTGTATTCTAAACTATGATGACGAAGTAGTAAGAGAGATAAGTAAAGATATAAAAGCTAAAAAAATATTCTTTTCTAGAAAAAAACAACTTGAAGAAGGAATATATTTAAATAAGGACAATAATATAGTTATAGATATAAATGATAAAGTAGTTCTTTTAAATAAAGAAGAGCTAAGCTTACCAGGAAATCATAACTTAGAAAACTGTATGGCAGCAATAGGTATCTCATATGTATCTAATGTAGATATAGAAGTTATAAAGGATGTATTAAAAAGTTTTGCAGCAGTAGAACACAGACAAGAATTTGTAAAAAATTTAAATGGAGTAATGTTTGTAAATGACTCTAAAGGGACTAATCCAGATTCAACTATAAAGGCAATTCAGTCTTATAAGAGACCGATAATATTAATAGCAGGTGGAATGGATAAGCAAAGTAATTTTGATGAACTTTTAGATGTTGCAAAAGAAAATGTTAAGGCATTAGTGCTTTTAGGAGAAACTGCTTCTAAAATACAAACTATTGCAAAAGAAAAAGGATTTAAAGAGATTTATAAAGTTAAAGATATGAAAGAAGCGGTTAGCATTTCTTATAAAATAGCAAATAAAGAAGATGTTGTACTTCTTTCTCCAGCTTGTGCAAGCTGGGATATGTATAAAAGTTTTGAAGTAAGAGGTAACGACTTCAAAGATAATGTACACAATTTAAAATAACCTCTTACCTCACGAATGGAGGTAAGTCTATCGGATGCCCAAGGAAGTATTAAAAAAACGAGTTGATAAGGGAACAAAGATGGAGTTTGATAGTGTAATATTTTATACTACTATGATTTTAGTATTTATAGGAATCATCATGGTATTTAGCGCAAGTTTTGTTCAATCTTCGTTTAAACACCATGATGCTTATCATTTTTTAAAGAAAAATGTAATCTTTGCGATATTAGGTTTTATTTGTATGATCACAATATCTAATATTGATTATAGCTTTTGGAAGAAAAATGCTAAGTATATGGGGATTATAGCGTTTATACTATTAATATTGGTTTTAACACCACTTGGAATAAAAGCAAATGGAGCTAGAAGATGGTTAGGTTATAGTGCGCTTACTATACAACCGGCAGAGATTGCAAAATTTGCAACAATAATCATTACAGCAAAATTAATAGAAAAAAAATATGATGATATAAAATCTTTGACAAAGGGTGTTTTACCATTAATGATAATTCCCGCATTATTTTTTATTCTTATAATGCTTCAACCTAATATGTCTACAGCTGGGACTATAATATTAGTAACTTTTGTTATGATATTTGTAGCAGGTATGGATATGAAATTTGTAGGTGTTATGTTTGGTAGTGGAGTTGCATTATTTCTAGCTTTAGCACTGACATCTGAATATAGATTAAAGCGTATATTGTCATTTTTAGATCCATTCCAAGACCCTCTAGGTAATGGATACCAAGTTATACAAGGGCTTTATGCACTTGGATCAGGTGGATTATTTGGAATGGGATTAGGAAAAAGCCAACAAAAATGGTTTTACATACCAGAACCACAAAATGATTTTATATTTGCCATAATAGGCGAAGAACTAGGTCTTGTAGGATGTATAGTAGTAATAATGTTATTTGTAATATTAGTTTACAGATGTATACGAATAGCTTTAAAATGTTCTAATATATTTGCGTGTATGGTAGTTATAGGAATCGGTGCTCAAATAGGAATTCAAGCAGCTTTAAATATAGCTGTATCAACTTCTTCAATGCCAGTTACAGGTGTTGCCTTGCCATTTATAAGTTATGGAGGAACATCCCTTATAATATTTATGAGTGCGATTGGTATTGTATTAAATATATCAAAACATGTCAAAATTAATTAACAGGAGAAAATGCAATGAAAGTTTTATTATCAGGCGGTGGAACTGGGGGTCATGTTTATCCAGCCATAGCCATAGCAAACAGAATAAAAGAAGAACATCCCGATGCTGAAATAGTATTTGTTGGTACTCAAAAAGGAATAGAATCAGAAATAGTTCCAAAGTATGGATATGAATTAAAGACTGTTACAGTACAAGGATTTAAAAGAAAAATAGATTTTGATAACGTAAAAAGAGTTTTTAAATTATTTAAAGGGTTAGAACAATCTAGAAAAGTAGTTAAAAAATTTAAACCAGATATCGTAATAGGTACAGGGGGATATGTAAGTGGACCTGTATTATTTAACGCATCTATGAATAAGGTAGCGACTGTTATACATGAGCAAAACTCTTTCCCAGGAGTTACTAATAAAATATTGTCTAAAATGGTAACTAGAGTTTTAACAAGCTTTGAAGATTCACATGAAAGATTCCCTGAAGGAAGCAGAGAAAAATTAGTTCTTGTAGGAAATCCAGTTAGAAAAGAAATATTAAATGCTAGAAAAAATGTATCTAGAAGAACTTTAGGTATAAGCGAAGATAAAAAAATGGTACTTTGCTACGGAGGTAGTGGAGGAAGTGAAGATATAAATAATGCTATGAAATTAGTAATAGAAAACATGGTAAAAGATGATGTCGCATTTATATTTGCAACAGGAAAATACTACTATGAAGAATTTTCAAACAGTATATCAAACATATCTCTAAAACCATATCAAAGAGTTGTTCCGTATTTAGAGGATATGGCTAATGCGCTAGCTGCTAGTGATTTAGTAATTG
The DNA here is from genome assembly GCF_030131845.1 of Romboutsia sedimentorum. Lineage (GTDB taxonomy): Bacteria > Bacillota > Clostridia > Peptostreptococcales > Peptostreptococcaceae > Romboutsia_D > Romboutsia_D sedimentorum. The sequence continues at coordinate 152,797 of NZ_JASKYM010000002.1, forward strand.
GTAGTGCTGGTGCAATATCTTTAGCTGAAATAACAGCACTTGGTAAGCCGTCTATAATAATACCTAAAGCTTATACTGCTGAGAACCATCAAGAGTACAATGCTAAGAGTATTGAAAATCAAGGTGGTGGAGTAGCTATACTAGAAAAAGATTTAACTCCACAAAAATTAAATGAAGCAGTATTTAAACTTTTAGGAGATAAAGAAAAATTAATGGATATGGCTAATGCAAGTAAAGAAATAGGGAAGCCAGAAGCAATAGATCTTATATATGCTGAGGTTATGAAAATATATAACGAGAATCAAAAAAAATCATCAAACAAAGAAAATAAGACAGTTAAAAAGAATGAAGAAATAAAAAACAGTGAAAACAATATAGAAGCACAAAAACAACCTAAAGTAATAGGAATAAAGAAAAAGTAACATATAACCCCTCTAGTACATAATATTTAAATTATAGGCATTATGATTTAATATACAACACTAGGGGGGTTAACTTTGTCTAAGTATATAATTAGTGGTAAAAACAAAATAGAGGGTAGGTTATCAATAAGAGGAGCTAAAAACTCCATATTACCTATCATGGCAGCAACTATACTTAATGAAAGTATAAGCACAATCCATAATGTACCGGATATATCTGATGTATACGTTATGATAAAAATATTAGAAAGCATTGGATGCAATACAAGTTATGATAATGGAACATTAATTATAGATAGTTCAAATATAAATTCTATGGAAATAGAAGAACAGTATGTCAGAAAAATGAGATCTTCAATAATCATAATGGGTGCTATGATAGGAAGACTTGATTATATAAAAATAAGCCATCCAGGGGGATGTGCAATAGGAGCAAGACCTATAGATTTGCATCTTAAATCTTTAAAGAAACTAGGAATAAGGATACAAGAAGAAGAGGGCTTCATAAAATGCTTTAGAGATAGATTAGTGGGAAATATTGTGAATCTGGAGTTTCCTAGTGTTGGAGCCACAGAAAATACAATGTTAGCTGCAGTTAGGGCTAAAGGTATAACAAAAATATATAATGCAGCAAGAGAACCAGAAATAGAAGATTTACAGTTTTTTTTGAATGCAATGGGAGCAAAAATAAAAGGGGCAGGAACTAGTTATATAGAAATTGAAGGAGTAGATTCATTACACGAAGTAGAATACAATGTTATCCCTGATAGAATAGCCATAGGAACGTATATGGTGGCCTCTGCGATGACTGGAGGGTGTTTGGAAGTAGATAAGGTAGTAAGAACTCATATGGAGCCTATAAATGATAAGTTGAGAGATGCTGGATGTGAAATAGAATATACAAAGGAAGGTCTCAAACTTAAACCACCAAAGATTATACAAGCTATAGATTTAGTAAAAACTTCTCCACACCCTGGATTTCCAACAGACATGCAAGCTCAATTAATGGCACTTATGTCAATATCTAATGGAAGTACTATATTCCATGAAACTATTTTTGAAAATAGATTTATGCATTGTAGCGAACTTGCTAAATTAGGTGCAGATATTAAATATATAACGGAAAAAATGTGTATAGTAAAAGGTGTTGATAGGCTTTATAATGCAAATGTTTCATCTCCAGATTTAAGAGGAGGAGCATCTCTTATATTAGCTGCATTAGCAATAGAAGGGGAAACTGAGATCTCAAATATATATCATGTTGAAAGAGGATATGAAAATATTGAGAGTATATTAAGAGAATTAGGTGCTGATATAGTAAAAGCAGAAGATATAGAAGTGATAAAAGGCTATTAAGCCTTTTATTATTTTGAAGGAAAAAGTGCATATTTAGTTGTATTTATTAGTTATATAAAAAAATAAGAGAGGGAGTATAAACATGAAAAAATATAAAAAACATAATACTAGCAAATTAATGATTTTGCTAAGCTTTATGTTAATGATAATAATATTTATATATATAACTTTAAATAGCAATTTATTTAATAGCACAAATGTAAAGATAGAAGGTAACAAAAGAGTCAAAAAAGACGAAATAATAAAAGTATTAGACATAAAAGAAGATAAAAATATATTTATGTATAATGCAAAAGAAATGGAAAAGTCTTTGATGGAAAATAAATACATAGAAAGTGTAAAAGTAAAAAGAAGCATCCCTAATAAATTAAAAATATTAATTATAGAAAAAGAGATAGCTGCAACTATTAAAGATGAGAAAAACTATTGTTATATAGACACTAAAGGAAATTCAATACAAAAAATAGAAAAATTAGATGGAAATGAAGAAAATGTTGTTGTAGAAATAAAATATAAATTAAATGATGATCAAAGCATAGATTTTGAGAATGAAGAAACTAAAAAAAGGTTACTATATTTATTAGAATCTATGAAGAAAAATAATCTTTACAAAAAAATAAATAAAATTAATTTGCAAAAAAATGATATTATAAATATGTACACAAAAGATGATATAAAAATAATATTACCTAATGATAAAAAAATAGAGTATAATATTGCGATGATAAGTTCTATTTTGTCAGATTTACAAGGAAAACATGTAAATGGAGGAACGATAGATTTTATTTCTGGAAGTAATCCTATATATAGACCTTAAATAGTAATTTAGATAAGGGGTGATTTTGTTGCAAAAGAAAAAGGCTTATAAAAGCTTAGTAATTTGCAGTATAATACTAGGTATTCTTATAAGTTTACAGTTAAAAACTATAGATACAGAAAATAATGGAATGACAACTTCTAAAAGAGGAGAACAATTAGCTGTAGAATTGAGAGGATTAAAAAAAGAAGAAAGCGATCTTAGAGCTGAAAATAAAGCTATAGAAGATAAAATAAATAAGTATAAAGGCGATCAAGGTGACGATAAACTTGAAGCTGAAATAGGCAAATATGAAATGTTAGCTGGGTACACTAATGTATCTGGAAAAGGGATAGAAGTTAATATTAATCAAAATTTAGGTGCAAAATCAAATAGTAATCAAAGTATAATATATAACTATGATTTAATATTATCTATGATAAATAAACTAAATTCAGCACAAGCAAATGCAATATCAATAAATGGAGAAAGAGTTGTTTCTAATACATATATACATTTAAAGGGTGATAGCTTATTTATAAATGATATAAAAATAGATGAACCAATAATAATAAAAGCAATTGGGGATCCAGATACTTTAGCTTCAGCTTTACAAATTAAATATGGTATCATTTGGGAGATGGAGAAGTATTATAATTGTAAAATTGAGATAAAAAAAGAAACAAAAATGGAGATAAATGGGCATAGTAAATTGATAGATTCAAGTGCGGATAAGAGGTAAATTATGCGTAAAATTATAAAGCGAAAAATATTTATATTTAGTGCATTTATATTTGGTATTTTAATATCAACATATATAAAGTCTTTAGATTCTAATAAAATGTATATTACTTTAGAAAACAAAAAAGAGATTGAAAGCCAAATAGAAAAAACTAAAAAAGAAGTAAATAAACTAAAAGAAACAAAAATAAGTTATGAAAAAAAATTAGAAAATTATGAAGAAGTAATGGATGATGAAAATAAATCTATTCCAGATTTAATGGAAGAAGAATTAAAATTTTTAAAAGAAATGAGTGGAATGTCAAAAGTAAGCGGAGATGGTGCTATAATTACTATAAAGGATAGTGATAAAGAGTTAGCTAGTGGCCAAAATCCAAATGATTTAATTGTTCATGATATAGATATCATAAGAGTTATAAACGATTTAAAAAAATCTGGAGCAAAAGCATTATCTATAAATGGAGAGAGGCTCTTGCCTTTAAGTAAAATAAAATGCTCTGGAGCTACTATAACTGTAAATGATAAAACATATGGACAACCCTTTATTATAAGTGCCATAGGAGATAAAGATATCTTAATGGCATCAATGATTTCACCACAATCTTATGCAAATTTGTTAAAAGATGGATATGGAATTTATATAAAAGTTGAACAAAAAGATGGTATGACAATAAACTCATATAAAAAATCTATATAAAAAACATTAAAAGCCTTGAAAAATGTAGGGGTTTCAAAGTAAAATAAAGAAGGTGATTATTTTGATATGGATATTAGCAGGCTTAGCACTTGGAGTCGTAGTTGGATATTATATTCCATTTACTTATCCTATAGATTACTCATTATATATGTCTGTAGCAATACTTGCAACTATGGACTCTATATTTGGAGCAGTTAAATCAGGATTTAAAAGCAAATATGATAATATAATATTTTTAACTGGGTTCATAGGCAATGCACTATTAGCTATGATACTGACATATATAGGTGATAGACTGGGTATACCGCTTTATTATGTCGCCATATTGGTATTCGGATCGAGAATATTTGACAATTTATCCACAATTAGGAGATATATTGTTACAAATATGAGGAATAAAAAAAGAGGAAAATGAATATTTTTGTGGAATAACTTAGTTAAATATTAACAAAATTAAAAGATTAAATGATATAATTAATACATATATTTATTTACAATCATAAAATAAGGAGGTTTAATAGATGCTAAACTTTGACGTAGAAACAGATGGTCTTGCTCAAATCAAGGTAATAGGCGCAGGTGGCGGAGGAAACAACGCTGTCAATAGAATGGTTGAAGCTCAACTTCAAGGTGTTGAATTCATAGCCGTTAACACAGATAAGCAAGCTTTACTTACATCAAAAGCTGAATATAAAATTCAAATAGGCGAGAAATTAACGAGAGGGCTTGGAGCAGGAGCAAATCCTGAAGTTGGTAAAAGAGCCGCAGAAGAAAGTAAAGATGAGATAGTTAAAGTGCTTCAAGGAGCAGATATGGTATTCGTAACTGCTGGCATGGGTGGAGGAACAGGTACAGGAGCAGCACCTGTTATAGCTCAACTTGCAAAAGAAATGGGAATACTTACTGTAGGGGTAGTTACTAAACCTTTCGTATTCGAAGGTAAAGTTAGAATGAAAAATGCAGAAAGTGGTATATCTGAATTAAAATCAAAAGTTGATACATTAATAACTATTCCAAATGATAGACTTTTACAGATAGTACAAAAAAATACATCTATGCTAGATGCATTCTCTATAGCTGATGATGTATTAAAGCAAGGTATACAATCTATATCAGATTTAATAGCAGTTCCAGGCCTTATAAACTTAGACTTTGCTGACGTTACTTCAGTAATGAAAGAACAAGGACTAGCACATATGGGACTAGGTAGCGCATCAGGTGAAAATAGAGCACTTGAAGCAGCAAGACTAGCTATACAATCACCACTTCTTGAAACATCGATAAGAGGAGCAAGAGGTGTATTACTTAATATAACAGGTGGCCCTAACTTAGGACTATTAGAAATAAATGAGGCATCAACTTTAGTTAATGAGTCATGTGACCCAGAAGCTAATATTATATTTGGAGCATCTATAAGAGAAGATTTAGGTGAAGAAATAAAGATAACTGTAATAGCTACAGGATTTGATGATAATAAAGATATGAGCTTTGATATAGCTGAGAAGCCAAAGGTAACACAAAGACCTACTTTAAATACAGCACCAATACAAAAACCAGAAGAAAAAGAAGAAATAATAATGACAAGAGAAGAACCTAAAAAAGTAAATGTTGTTGAAGAAGACGATATGGAAATTCCAACATTTTTAAGAAGAAGAAGATAAACTTAAAGAAGTCTATATGGCTTCTTTTTTTATGCACTAAATTAAGCGTAAATATTACTCGTAGAGGTCAATTTCTACAAATTAGTATAAATAAAAAAAGTTGAAATATAGGTATAAAAATGGACATTATTGAATAAATATTATAAAGAAACATTCTAATATAGCCATTTAAAAAAATATATTTAAAATATAATGTGAATTTAGAAATTAAAAAGAAAGCTGAATGCTTTCTTTTTTTGTGTTTTCTTACAGTAAAATAAATGCATTTCGACCATTAAAAATGACATAAAATTTTGTGACTACTAATTTATAATATAAGCAAAGGTAAAAGGGGGACTATGCAATGTATATGGAATACTACGTTATAGAAAACCTATTAATAAATTATATTATTATAAGTTGTACTTCTATTCTAACAAAAAAATATAATAGCAATAAAAAAAAATGTATAGGTGCGTCTTTAGGGGCTATTTACTCTATAGCATATATTTATCCCCAACTAGATATATTGTTTACTATACCATTTAAAATATTAATTATGACCATTATAACTCTTTTAGCATTTACATATAAAAATAAAAAAGAGTATATGAGCATAGTTCTTGTTTTTTATTTAGTAAATATTTTTATATCTGGAACTACTTTTTTTATAATTTATTTTACAGGTATAGATCATATGAAAATATCTTTTATAATAATTTGTGCATATGTAAGTTGTGAACTACTAAAGTACATATATAACGATATAAAGACTATTAAGCAGCTTAAAGAATTTACAAAGACTGTAAATATAAATTTTTTAGATAAAAGATGTAGTTGCAAAGCTCTATTAGATAGTGGGAATTTATTAAAAGATCCTATGAGCAATAATGATGTTGTTATTGTTAAATCAAGTGCATTGAAAGATGTATTGCCAGAAGCTCTTATTAATTATGATTATGAAAATATAGATATGATGAAGGCAGAAGAACTTATAAATTTATTAGATGATGAAATTTCATCGAGAATAAGATTGATTCCGTACAAACATGCAGGAAGCAGCAAAGGTAGTATTATATTGGGCCTAAAAGCAGATTACATAGAGGTAGATGAAAATAAAATAGGCAATATAATATTAGGTATTTCTAATTTTAATGATTGTGAGTACAATGCAATATTAAATCCGTGTTTATTGTCAGAAGTTTAGATATATAAATTAAAGGGGGAGATAAAAATGAAATCATTAATATCCAAAGTATTTAACAAATTTATATCTATATTAATTAAGTTAGGTATAATAAAGCCAAAAGGAATTTATTACATGGGTGGAGTGAATATACTTCCACCACCTTTAAAACCAGATGAAGAAAATGAGATATTACAAAAACTAGAACATGATGAAAGTGTAAAAACTATTTTAATAGAGAGAAATTTAAGATTAGTAGTATATATATCTAGAAAATTTGAAAATACAGGTATTGATGTAGAAGATTTAATATCTATAGGAACTATAGGTTTAATCAAAGCTGTAAACACATTTAAGTTAAATAAAAATATAAAATTAGCAACATATGCTTCAAGATGTATAGAAAATGAGATATTAATGTATCTTAGAAAAAATAATAAAAAGAAAACTGAGGTTTCTTTTGATGAACCTTTAAATGTAGATTTAGACGGCAATGAACTTTTACTATCAGATGTATTAGGAACTGAAAATGATGAGATATATAAAATAATAGAAGAAGAGATAGATAAGGATTTATTAGTTATGGCACTTGATAGGTTGTCAGACAGAGAAAAGCAAATTATGGAATTAAGGTTTGGATTAACTACGAGAGGAAGAGAAAAAACTCAAAAAGAAGTTGCGAATATGCTTGGAATATCTCAATCTTACATTTCTAGACTCGAAAAAAAGATAATTTCTAGATTAAAAAAAGAAATGAAAAAATTTGTATAAATAAATAATTTCTTCTTAAAAGTATAAAAATATATGATGTGTAAATAATTTCATATAGATAAAACTTTTAAGAAAGGACTGAAATGTATGCAAATAAATAAAGTTGAAATCTGTGGTGTAAATACATCTGAGCTTCCAGTTCTTAAAAATAAGCAAATGATGGAGCTTTTTGTGAAAATAAAAGCCGGAGATGAAGAGGCAAGACAACAGTTTGTAAGAGGAAATCTGAGACTAGTTTTAAGTGTGATACAAAAGTTCAATAATAGAGGAGAGAATGTAGATGATTTATTCCAAATAGGATGTATAGGTCTAATAAAGGCTATAGACAATTTTGATTTAAGCCAAAATGTAAGATTTTCAACTTATGCAGTTCCTATGATTATAGGTGAAATAAGAAGATATTTAAGAGACAATAATCCTATAAGAGTTAGTAGATCATTAAAGGATGTAGCATACAAAGCTTTACAAGTTAGAGAAAGACTAGTACGAGCTAATTCAAAAGAGCCTACAGTGTCTGAGATAGCAAAGGAACTAGAACTAGCGGTAGAAGATGTAGTTATGGCATTAGATGCAATACAAGATCCTATATCATTATTTGATCCGGTGTACCAAGACAATGGAGATGCTATATTTGTAATGGACCAAGTACAAGATAAAAAAGATACAGATGAAAATTGGTTACAAGAAATATCATTGAAAGAAGCAATTAAAAAGTTGAACAATAGAGAAAAGCTAGTACTAGACTTAAGGTTTTATAAAGGGCGAACTCAAATAGAAGTGGCAGATGAGATTGGAATATCTCAAGCTCAAGTATCAAGAATTGAAAAAAATGCTTTAAAAAATATGAAAAAATACATGTAGAGAAAGCTAAGAATTGATCGTTGATATAAAATTATATCAACGATTTTTATTTTTTTGTAATTATTGTAAAAAAACGGCAAAATATGGTATAATTTATTATATGAGAAACTTACTCAAGGAGAAAAATTATGATTAATTCAGACATTATTTATACTATATTAAGAACAATTCCAGAAAGTATAATGATAATATTTTCTGGATTTATTTTATTAGGTATAAAAAAAGATAAATTATATATATTAAAAAAAGGAATTTTATTGGGAATTATTGTATCTATAATAAGAAAATTACCAATTAGCTTTGGAATACATACAGTATTGTCTATGATAATAGTTGGTGCAATATTATTTATGGTATCAAAAGATAGGCTTTTAAATTCTATTATAGCAACATGTCAAATTTGGATAGCATTGTCATTGAGTGAAGCAATATATATAATGATAGCTACTAAAATTATAAAAATACCATTTGCTGTTTTAACAAATAATATAGGTATAAAAGGAGCTGTAACAACACTTCCATCTTTAGTAATATTTTTAGGATTATCTTTATTATTTAATAAGATACAAAATAAAACAAAAAAAATATTAAAAGAAAAGTTAAAATACTGAAATTGTATAGTAGGAGAGTAACATGGGGGCTATAGATAATATATCAAAAGGTGTATCAGAAAAATTAGGGAATAGATTAGATAAAACTGAAGAAGAAAAAGCTGTTTTGAATTATGGCTTATTTATAATAATACATACTAGCTTGTCTATTGTTTTAACATTTATAGCGGGTCTAGTTACAGGCATGGCAATTGAAATTATGACAATAACCTTTTCAGCAGCGTGGTTGAAAAGGTATTCAGGTGGCGTTCATGCAAACACACCAAATAGGTGCTTATTAATAGGAATAATAGTATCACTTACATTATGTTTCCTGTACAAAACAGGAATGATTTTATTAGAAGATAATATGTTATTACTTATATTGCTGATAGGTATTATAGTATCTTATATAGTACTTTATTATAAATGTCCTGTAGGTTCTAAAAACAAACCATTAAAAAAAGAATCTACTAGAAAAAAATTAAGAAAAAAAGCATTTACATTGGTTAACTTATACTCAATAGCTATATTAGCAGGGTATTTAATATATAAAAAGCAAGATATATATATATTAAAGGATATAATAAGCTGTATGTGGCTAGGCTTATTATTACAAATTTCAATGCTTACCAAATTTGGACAAAAATTAATAGACGTATTAGATGATATGTTAGGAAAACTGAAAATATCATAACTCTGTATTCTAAGATAAGTTAATTATCTTAAGATAAATTAATAAAATTTTGTTAAAAGGGGGATTTAAAATGAACTTTTTATTTGATGCGATATCTAATATGATATCAAACGTTTCACAAGGCGCTTCTACATTCTGCGTAATGGTATTTTTCGAGCCAGAGGTACCAAAATCATTAAGAGAAGAATAATAAATAATTAAAACCATAGGGACATGTCCCTATGGTTTTAATTAAATTATATATTAGGTGATAATAATGAATAATTTTGAAAAAACAAGAAATAAAAAAGTTTCTGAAATTATAATATCATTAAAAGTAGTTTATATATTACTTTGTATAGTTTCGGTAGTTAGCAACAATGGATTAACCCTTGAAATTAAAAATATAATAATAATGTATGCTGGAACTTGTATAATATCATTGCTTATAATTATTTACTTTTCATGGGTATACTATTATAGGAAAGACTATATTAATAATTCCCCTAAATTAATAGACATAATAGAAACTATATTTTTAGTTGTAATATTTGTAGTAGCAGTTGTAAGTACAGGAGCTCAAGCAAGTTATTATAAACTTGTAAGTATATTTATAGTTTTAATAGGTGCTATACAATTTGGAAAAAACTATAGTATAGCATTGGCGGTGGTTTCTTCATTATCTATATTGTTTATAGACATTGTAGCAAGTTCTCCAAATATGAAACTATTAAGTAAATATTTTGAAAATGACTTAGTATTAATAAGTGCTTTATTTATGACTGCGTTTATACTGGGTATGTATGTAGATACTGAGAGACAGCACAGTAAAGAATTAAAAGAATTAGTTAATAAGGATGAGTTAACAGGTCTTTATAATCATAGGTATTTTCAAGATTATCTTCAAAATAATTTAGAAGATGCACAAAAGCAAAATAAACAAGTATCTTTATTATTTATGGATATAGATTATTTTAAGAATTATAATGATATAAACGGGCACCAATCGGGAGATTTGCTACTTAAGCAAATAGGTAAAATTTTAAAAGATAGCATAAGAGAAAATGATGTAGTGGCTAGGTATGGAGGCGAAGAATTTGCAGCTATACTTCCAAATACAGACGAAGAAAATGCTATAGAGATAGGTGAAAAAATTAGATCTGCCATACAAAACACAGAATTTGTGGGGCAAGAAAATCAGCCTAATAAAAATATTACTATATCAATTGGAGTATCATCATATCCTACAAGAGCAATAAGTAAGCATCAACTTATAAATACAGCAGACGACGCTTTATATAGAGCTAAGTCGTTTAATAAAAATAGAGTAGAATCATATCATAGTGTTTTAGATGATTTATGCAAACGAATGGATATAAAAGAAGATACTATAAAATCACTAAAAACATTTATTAATATGATAAATTTAAAAGATAGATATACTTATGGTCATACTGAGAGAGTTGTAATATATGTAAAATGGTTTGCTCAGATGCTTAAATTAAAAGAAGAAGATCAAGCCCAAATCCAAATAGCAGCTTATTTACATGATATAGGTAAATTAGAAATACCAGAAGAAGTATTAAATAAAAAAGGAAGACTTACGAATACGGAGTTTCAAATGTTTAAGGATCATCCTGAAGTAGGCGTAGGGTTAATACAAAATATAAAACCGTTTGAATCGTTTGTACCGCTTATAAAATATCATCATGAACGATACGATGGCGGCGGTTATCCAGATGGCTTAAAAGGTCAAGAAATACCTTATTTAGCTAGAATGTTGACTATTGCAGATAGTTTTGATGCTATGACTTCTAATAGACCATACAATGTTCGTAAAAGTCATGAAGAGGGAATAGAAGAATTAAGATTAAATGCAGGACTTCAATTTGACCCTGAGTTAGTTGAAATATTTATAGAAATGTTAGAAAAATACAAAGAAAATTTTTAGATATATATAAAATGACCCAAAAAGGTCATTTTTTTTTGTCCAAGCACATATCTATTTTTAAAGGGAGGGGATTATAATGATAAGAGTATCTGATATAATGGAAAAGGAAATAATAAATGTTAAGAATGGAAAAAGAATGGGATTCATAACCGATATAGATATGGATATAAATGAAGGGAAGATAATGTCATTTACCATAACTGGAGATGGAGGTAGAGGATTATTTTCTAGAAATGGTGAAGGACAAGTTGTATTCTTTAGTGATATACTAAAAATAGGATGTGATACTATAATAGTAAATATAGGCTCAGAACTTAACGTAGACCAATTTAATATATAGCTAACGTAAGGAGGAATAAAAAGTGCAATGCCCTTATTGTAATTATAAAGAGTCTAAAGTAATAGACTCAAGACATACAGATAGTAAATCTATCAGAAGAAGAAGAGAATGTGAGTTATGTAAAAAAAGATTTACAACATACGAAAAAATAGAAACAACACCAGTGATGGTTATAAAGAAAGATGATAGTAGAGAATATTTTGACGGTGAAAAAATAAAAAGTGGAATATTAAAGTCTTGTGAAAAAAGACCAGTATCACTAGAACAAATTGATGAGATAGTAGCCTACATTGAAAATAAAATAAATCAATTTTATATAGCCGAAATTGAAACACAAAAAATAGGTGAGATGGTTATGGATAAACTAAAAGATGTAGATGAAGTAGCATATGTTAGATTTGCATCTGTATATAGACAGTTTAAAGACATAAATACATTTGTAATAGAATTAAAAAACATACTTATGGAAAAGGGTGATTAGTATGAATGATTTTATAAATGTTAAAGATATTAAAGATAATATAGATTTTATAAATCTAGCTATTACACTTAAAGATATAGATGCTAAATTAAAAAAAGACATGTTAAGAGTTTGTAATACAGGAAACTTTAATTTTGAAAATTTAAGTAGCAATATCCAAATACATTCGGATATAGTTAACGTAATAGATAAGGATAATATAGGCAAAAAGGTAGATGGAGATGCATTAATAACTAATATTAAAAATGTTCCACTATTAATATTTACAGCAGATTGTGTTCCTATAGCTATTATAGATAAAAAAAATAAAGCTATAGGTATAGCACATGCAGGCTGGAGGGGAACATATGATAAAATAGCTCAAAAGACTATAGAGCTAATGAGTGATAATTATTTTACTAATGCACAAGATGTTGTATGTGTAATAGGCCCATCAATAGGCCCATGTTGCTATGAAGTATCAAAAGAATTGATTGAAAAATTTAACACAATTGTTACAAATAAAGAAGAAAAGTTCTATATAATAAAAGAAGAAAAATATTATTTGGACTTATGGAAAATAAATGAATATATATTAAAGTGTGCAGGAGTTAAAGAGGAAAATATTATTAATTTAAACATATGCACTAGTTGTAGGTGTAATGAATTCCACTCTTACAGGAAACATGATAAAACACCTAAGAGAATAGGTATGATACTAGAGATAAAATAGATAGGAGACTAATCAAAGATGAAAGTTAAAATACTTGTTATAGACGATGAGGTACATATAGTAGAGCTTCTTAAATTCAACTTAGAAATTTCTGATTATGAAGTTGAATATGCGTATGATGGAATAGATGGCTACATAAAAGCTAAAGAGATTAAACCAGATTTAATACTTTTAGATTGGATGTTACCAAATATAAGTGGGATCGATGTATTAAAAAAAATTAGAAATGATAAAACTTTAAATAAAATACCTGTAATAATGTTAACTGCAAAAAACATGGAAAATGATAAAGTAGAAGGATTAGAAATTGGTGCAGATGATTATATAACAAAACCATTTAGTGTAAAAGAATTATTAGCAAGGATAAGCACAATACTAAGACGATGTAATATAAATGCTAATCCTAGTGAAATTATATTAACAACAGGAAATTTAAAAGTAGATTTGTATAAACATGAAGTATACAAAGGGTCAGAGAAAATAGAACTAACACTTAAAGAGTTTGAACTACTAAAGCTATTGTTAGAGAACAAGGGAAAAGTTCTTTCTAGAAATCATTTGTTAGATAAAATATGGGGTTATGAATACTATGGTGAAACTAGAACTGTAGATGTACACATAAGATATTTGAGAAAAAAAATAGAAGGACACAACAATACAGATAAATATATTCAAACTATAAGAGGTGTTGGGTATAAAATTGACTAGAATAATTAGATTTAGGAGAACTATTTTATGGAAGAACTAACAACTATAATCTTTTTCATTATATTAATATCAGTAACAGTTTCAATATTATCTATTAGATATACATTAAGATTAAGACGATATCTAGAAGAATTTATCTATGTTTCTAAAAAGATTAGTAACAAAGAATTTCATTCTAGATTAAACATATCAGCTAAAGGTGAGCTAGGTGAATTGGCAAAAAACTTTAATGAGATGATAGAAATAATGGATAGTACAATTAGCGAAGTAGAGTATAACCATCTTCAAATGACATCGATATTAAAGAGTATATCTCATGGAATTTTAGCTGTAGATATAGATGGCAATATAATGTTAATAAATGAAGAAGCTAGAAGAATGCTAAAGTGTAACTATGAAAAACCAATAGAAGGTGTAAATGTTAATGTATTGATAAATGAAGAAAAACTACTTAAAGAAATAGTATCTTTTAAAGGATCAAAGAAAAATAAAAGTAAAGAACTTAGAATAAATGAGGATTTAGTATATAAAATTAGTTTAGATCCAATATATCTTCAAGGGATTAACAACATAATAATAGGATCTATTATTAATATAGAAGATATAACAGAAAAGGTTAAACTAGAAAATATGAGAACAGATTTTGTAGCAAATGTAAGTCATGAACTTAAAACACCTTTAACATCAATAAGTGGTTTTGTAGAAACCTTAAAATTAAATGAAAATATAGACATAAATACAAGAAATAGATTTTTAGGCATCATAGAAGGTGAGTCTAACAGGCTAAAGAGGTTAATTGATGATATATTATTATTATCGTTTATAGAAAATAAAGATAATGTATTAGTAGATGGTGTATGTATATATGAAGTTTTCATAGAGATATATGACATGACTAGCTATCTAGCAAAATCAAAAAATATAAATCTAACGTATGAATTTAGCGACAAAAGTGCAGTATTATTTTTAAACAGAGATTATATAAAACAAGTATTTTTAAACTTAATAGACAATGCAATAAAATATACACCAGAAAACAAAAATGTTCATATTAAGGTTAGTGTGGGACAAAGTAAAAGTATAATTAGTGTTAAAGATGAAGGTGTAGGAATACCACAAGAAGATAGAGAACGCATATTTGAAAGATTTTATAGAGTAGATAAAGCTAGAAGTAGAGATGTAGGTGGAACCGGTTTAGGATTAGCTATAACAAAGCATATAGTTAAATTTTTAGGCGGAAGTATAAACGTAAAAAGTGAATTAGGAAAAGGTAGCGAATTTATTGTTATTATACCTCAAAAAAATTTCCTTTAATAAAGGAGATTTTTTTTTGTTTTTGCATAAACTAACTACAGTGAAAAATATAAAGAAATTAAAGTTAGTTTACACAAAAGGAGTGAGAAAATGGAAGAGAGCTTTTTAAATGAGGAAGTATTTAGAAGAGCCTTTATAGTAACAATAATTATAGGAATAGTTTGTAGAGGGCTTGTTTTAAGAGTAACTGATAAACAATACCCATCTAGACCCCAAGATTATTTAGAACAAATAATTATATCAGGTTTATCAGCATCATTAGGTGCAATAGCACTTCCAGCTTTACTAGACAAAGAATTTGCAGCTTTAACATTTTTTTCAGTAGCAATACAGCAGTTCCAAGGATTAGCGCAACAAGAAAGGATAACATTAGAAAATATTGATAAAAGTGAAATGGTACAAAAAGGTTGTGCATATGTGGAAGAAATAGCAGCTACATATGAGTCAAGAAGTTATATAAGTCTATTGTCATCTTTAGCGGCTTCAATAATATATATATATTTAGCAAAAAAGTATAATGTAGGATTCTTTGGATGTAGTGCAGGAGCAGTAGTAGGAGGAGCAATAGTAGGACTTTTATTTAGAAGATACCTAAGAAGAAATAGTATTGGTGATGTAGCAGATGTAGTAGAAGCAAAGATAAATTTTGAAGGACCTCTTTTAAAAGTTAATGAAGTTATAATAACTAATATTGGTTTAGAAGACAGTAGAAAAAAATATTTACAAGAAGGGATAGCAATAGAGATTATACCTAAAAGTATAGGGAATTTTGGAATAGTAAATGATAGTGGTCAAAGGGATGCTATTTTACATAATATTTTTTTACATTTAGGTATAAATAAAGATGTAGATGAAGAAGATATTTTAGCAATATCAAAAACTAACTTAGAAAAAAATACTGTTGTTATACCTTTTATACCAATACTAAAAGATATAAATTCAATGATAGAAGTAGTTAAAAGTACACCTATTGTAGAAACATCAAAAGGAAAACAAAGTGCTTATAAAATAAAAAAATCATAAATAAAAGAGGTGATATAGTGGATAAAATATTTTTAGTAGGGTTAACAATAGGTTTGCTGTCTAGGATAATAATGCTTAACTTAGACCAAAGACAATATCCTACACAACCAAATATATTATTATCTCAGTTAGTGTTAGCATTTGTAGCATCTTCTTTAGGTGCATTACTTGTACCAGCTTTAAGAGCTCGTTCATATACATCAATAACGTTTTTATCACTAGCTGCGGAACAATTTAGGCAAGTAAGAGAAAATAGAAGAAATACATTACAAAATTTAGAAGATGTTCAACTTGTACAAAGAGGAGAAGCATTTATAGAAGAAATAGCAAGAACGTATGAGGTTAGAAACTATATGTGTATAATAACGTCCTTATCAACAGTTGGGCTACATTATTTAATTATTTCAGAATTTAAATTAAATTCAAATATTAGCTTGATAATAAGTGCTTGTTGCGGATTGTTATTAGCTTTTATACTTAAAAAAATGTTACAAAGGGAAAGTATAGGAGATATAGCAGACGTAGTACCTGTAGAAATAACTTTTGTAGATGAATGTATAATGCAAGTAGGGGAATTAAAGGGAATAACAAATGTAGGACTAAAAGCTGATAGAGATAGATATCTTTCTAAGGGATTGGGTATAGAAATAATCCCGAAAGATAAAAGTTATAGTAATGCAGGTATATTAATGGATCCAGGTCAACGACAAACTATACTTTATAATATATATTCTAGGCTAGGAATACTTAAGGAAAAAGATGAGCCATCTTTTTATCCACTTCCAAGAAGAAACCCTAAAAAAGAAAGTTTAGTTATAGCTTATATACCAGTTGAAAAAGATATAGATAAACTTATACAAGCAGTTAAATCATGTCCTATTCTTTCTAGTGCTAAAGGTAAAAATTTATCACTTAAAAATTATCCAATAGGTAAGAAAGGAAGTGCTTAAATATGGGGATGAACATTGGAATAAATGAGTATACTTTAGCTATAATTACAACTAACACAAATCTCAAAAGTGGTGGATGTCCAGTATTTTACGCAAAAGACAATAAAGAATTACAAAATAAAGCAATGCTCACGTCTAAATGTGTAGGTGGAATGGTTCATGAAATAACACCAGGAACTTTAATTATAGTCAAACATTAAAAGTATAGTAAAACATTAAAAGGTGCCCAAGGGTGCCTTTTGAATTATAGGGAATATTGACTATTTTTATCAAAACATGGTATTATAATATGATTGTGTTTACTAAAGAAAAGTGGTGATAATTTATGGAAGTAAATGTTAAAAACGTAAATAACATAATAAATAAAGTATATAAAGACAGTATTGCAGAGGAAATAGGTGTAGAAGTTGGAGATTTACTTATTTCTATAAATGATCAAGCAATACATGATATAATAGAGTATAAATTTTTATTGAGTGATGAATACTTAGAGGTTGAGATAAAAAAGATTGACGGAGATATATACGTATACGAAATAGAAAAAGACTATGATGAAGATTTAGGAATTGAATTTACAAATCCTATAATAGATCAAGCTAAAAGCTGTAGAAATAAATGTGTATTTTGTTTTATAGATCAACTTCCAAAAGGAATGAGAGAAACTCTTTATTTTAAAGATGACGATTCAAGATTATCATTTTTACAAGGAAATTTTGTAACTTTAACAAATATGAGTGAAGATGATATAAATAACATAATAAAATATAGGATAAGTCCTATAAATATATCTGTACATACTACAAATCCAGAACTTAGACAAACTATGATTAAAAATAAGTTTGCAGGTAAACTGTATAGTATAATGAAGCGTTTAGCTGATGCTCAAATTCAGATGAATTGTCAAATAGTATTATGTCCAGGATACAATGACAAAGAAGAATTAACAAGAACAATAAATGATTTATCGAATTTATATCCATATGTAAATAGTGCGGCGATTGTTCCCGTAGGAATAACTAAGCATAGAGCTCATTTACCTAATTTAGAAATATTTAGTAAAAAAGATGCTAATGAAACCATAGACCAAATAGATCAAATTCAAAATGAGTATTTAAACAAAATAGGAACTAGATTTGCATTTTTATCGGATGAATTTTATATAATTGCGAATCGAAGTCTATTAGAATACGATGAATATGAAGATTTCATACAATTTGAAAATGGAGTAGGAATGATAAGTAAGTTAGAAAGAGAAATACAAGATCATTTAAAAACATTATCGAAGGATCAAATTTCAAGAAATAAAAAAGTTTCTATAGCAACAGGACATTCAGCATTTGAATTTATAAAAAAAATGGCTAAAGAGATAATGGATGTATGCCCGAGTATAGAGATAAATGTTTATAAAATACTTAACGACTTCTTTGGAGAAACAATAACTGTGTCAGGTCTTATAACGGCAACTGATATAATGCAACATCTAGAATATAAAGATCTAGGCGAAACTTTATACATTCCAAGAAGTATGCTTAAAGCTGATGAGGATATATTCTTAGACAATATAACACTAGAAAAATTGCAAGAACTTATGAAAATTGAAATCGTACCATGCTTAAATGAAGGGCACGATTTTGTTGATAAAATTTTAAAATAAGAAAGGAAATAATTATGAGCGATAATAGACCGATAGTTGCAGTAGTAGGAAGACCAAATGTTGGAAAATCTACATTATTTAATAAATTAGCAGGAAAAAGAATATCTATAGTAGAAGATACTCCAGGAGTAACTAGAGATAGAATATTCACAGAGGTAGAATGGTTAAACAGATACTTCACATTAATAGATACAGGAGGTATAGAGCCTGAAAATGGAGATATAATATTATCTCATATGAGAAATCAAGCAATGCTTGCTATGGACATGGCTCACATTATACTTTTTATAGTTGATGGAAAATCAGGATTAACTCCTGCTGATAGAGAAGTAGCTCAAATACTTAGAAAAACTAAAAAACCAGTAATATTAGTAGTTAACAAAATAGACAGTCAAAGTCAGTTTGATAATGTTTATGATTTTTATGAATTAGGTCTTGGAGTTCCGTTTGCAATTTCAAGTGCTAATAGTATGGGTCTTGGAGACTTATTAGATGAAGTTATTCAGAATTTCCCAGAAGGATTAAACACTGAGTATGACGAAGATATGATAAGAGTAGCTATAACTGGTAAACCAAATGCAGGAAAAAGTTCTATACTTAATAAGATACTAGGTGAAGAAAGAGTTATAGTAAGTCCTATTGCAGGAACTACTAGAGATGCAGTCGATACTTATGTAGAAAAAAATGGACAAAAATATCTTCTTATAGATACAGCCGGCTTAAGAAGAAAAAGTAAGATATATGAGAACGTAGAAAAATATAGCGTAATAAGATCTATGGCAGCTGTTGATAGAGCAGATGTAGTACTTATAGTAATAGATGCAGCAGAAGGGTTTACAGAGCAAGATACAAAGGTTGCAGGTATAGCTCATGATGAAGGTAAAGCTTGTGTATTTGTAATTAATAAGTGGGACTTAATAGAAAAAGACAACAAAACTTTAGGTAATTTCACTAAAGAAGTAAAAGAAAAGTTCCCGTTCATGATGTACGCACCAGTTATATTTATTTCTGCTAAAACTAACCAAAGAATGGACAAAGTTTTAGAAGTAGCTACATATGTAGCTAGTGAACATTCTAAGAGAGTTTCAACATCAGCGTTAAATGATGTAATAGGTGAAGCTGTAATGTTAAATCAACCACCATCAGATAAAGGTAAGAGACTAAAAATTTACTATGGATCTCAAACTGGAGTTAAACCACCAAAGTTTACTTTATTTATAAATAACAAGAGTTTAACTCACTTCTCATATCAAAGATATCTTGAAAATAAAATAAGAGAAAACTTTGGATTTGAAGGAACACCTGTACAATTTGAGTACAGAGAAAAAATTAGAAAATAATAGTACTTCTTAAGGGGGAACAATATGCTTAGCTATATAATAATTATTATAATTGCCTATCTTTTAGGAAATATATCAACGTCTTATATAGTTGCTAAAAGATTAACTGGGGTTGATATAAGAACTCAAGGATCTGGAAATGCAGGTTCTACAAATGTACTTAGAACCCTTGGTAAAAAGGCAGGAGCAATGACATTTTTAGGAGACGTATTAAAAGGTATCATGGCTGTAGTTATAGCTCAAATTATAGCTAAATTAGCAGGTATTGATGTAGTTACAGCTGGATATGTAGCTGTTGTAGGTGTAGTTTCTGGTCATAATTGGCCAGCATTTTTAGGCTTTAGAGGCGGTAAAGGTGTTGCAACTTCACTTGGAGCTATGATAGCAGTAAACCCTATAATTGCACTAATATGCTTTGGGATATTTTTACTGATAGTAGCAACTACAAAATACGTATCACTAGCATCTGTACTTGGTATATCTATATCTCCTATAATTATGATCTTTATTCAAAATAAAAAAGGTATATTCGTTACACTATTTTTAGCTATATCAGTTATATATACTCATAGAGAAAACTTAAAGAGATTAATAAAAGGTACAGAAAGAAAAATAGGTCAAAATAAACAATAAATTTTATAATGGTTAGGTGGTGTTTAAGATGGAAAAAATATGTGTACTAGGAGCTGGAAGCTGGGGAAGTGCGTTGGCACTGGTTCTAGCGAAAAAAGGCTATGAAGTAATCATGTGGACCTTAAATAAAGAGCAAGCCAATAAAATAAACAAAACTAAAGAAAATACAGATTATTTACCTGGAGTTTTATTTCCAAATAATATAACATTAACTACGGATTTGGAAAAAGCCGTATTAGATAGTAAAATAATAGTTTTAGCAGTTCCATCTCAGGCTATAAGAAGTGTGTCTAAGCAAATAAAACCTTTTGTAAAAGACAATCAGATACTTGTTGATGTAGCAAAAGGACTTGAAAAAGGAACTGGTCTTAGACTATCAGAGGTTTGTGAACAAGAGTTACCTAATAACCCATATGTAACATTATCTGGACCCTCTCATGCAGAAGAAGTTGCAAAAGATATACCAACAACAGTAGTAGTATCATCAAAAGATTTAGAAGTAGCTCAAACGGTACAAGATGTATTTATGAGTCCTAAATTTAGAGTTTATACTAATCCTGATATAGTTGGTGTAGAACTTGGAGGAGCTTTAAAAAATATTATAGCTTTCGGTGCTGGTATATGTGATGGACTAGGTTATGGAGACAATGCTAAAGCGGCACTAATGACTAGAGGAATTAGAGAAATCGGAAGACTTGGAAGTGCAATGGGAGCAAATGTTTCAACATTTGCAGGGCTTTCAGGTATTGGAGATTTAATAGTTACTTGTACTAGTATGCACAGTAGGAATAGACGAGCTGGGATACTTATAGGTCAAGGTAAAAGCTTAGATGAGACCCTTAAAGAAGTAAAAATGGTAGTTGAAGGTATAACTGCAACTGAAGTAGCATATGAAGTAGCAAAAGAGTTAAACATAGACATGCCTATAACTAATGCTATATATTCTGTATTACATAATGGATGTAGTACAAATGAAGTAGTAATAGAATTAATGATGAGAAATAAGACTCATGAAATGGAAGAAGTAGTAGATGATAAGCTAGGATTTTAATCCTAGCTTTTTTTATTATACAAAACAAAATTAAATTTTAGTAATAATAATTTAAAATCCTAAATATAATTTATTAAGAAACTATATGCAGGAGGGGAATTTAATGAACAACATATATGAAGACATAGCAAAAAGAACACAAGGTGATATATATATTGGTGTAGTAGGACCCGTGAGAACAGGTAAATCTACATTTATAAGAAAATTCATGGAAAAATTGGTATTACCAAACATAGAAAATGAATTTAAAAGAGAGAGAACACAAGATGAAATACCGCAAAGTGGATCAGGAAAAACAATAATGACAGTAGAACCAAAATTTGTTCCAGCTGATGGTGTAGAAATAAAAATAAGAGAAAATGTATCTCTAAAAGTTAGAATGGTTGATTGTGTAGGGTACATAGTAGATGGAGCTTTAGGCCATGAAGAGGAAGGCAAGCAAAGACTTGTTTCTACTCCTTGGTCACAAGAGGCTATGACATTTGAAAAAGCTGCAGAAATAGGAACTAAAAAGGTTATAAGAGACCACTCAACATTAGGAATAGTAGTTTTAACAGATGGATCTGTAACTGGAATAGATAGAAAAAATTATCTTTCAGCTGAAGAAAGAGTTATAAATGAATTAAAATCATTAAATAAACCATTTGCAATCGTATTAAATACATTAGATCCAGATAGCGAGCAAACAGAGATGTTAAGAGCTGAGTTAGAAGAAAAATATGACGCTCCTATAGTTCCGTTAAATGTTTTAGCTATGGACGAAGAAGATATTGAAAATGTGATGGAAACAGTGCTTTATGATTTCCCATTAAATGAAATAAGAATAAATTTACCACAATGGGTAGAAGGATTAGAAAGAAATCACTGGATAAAAAATAACATAATATCTACACTAAAACAAAGTGTAGAAGAAATAGGAAAAATAAGGGATATAGATAGCATTGTAGCAGGATTTTCTGAACTAGAATTTTTAGAAGATACAGAGGTAGATAATGTAGAACTTGGAGAAGGTGTTATAAGCATTGACTTAACTGCAAAACAAGGACTATTCTACAATGTATTAGAAGAAAAGAGTGGATTTAAAATAGAAGGAGATCATCAGTTACTAAATCTTGTTACTAAATTATCTAGAGTTAAAACTGAATATGATAAGGTAGAACTTGCTCTAGAAGAAGCTAAGGATAAAGGCTATGGTATGGTAGCTCCATCTTTAAATGATCTTACTTTAGAGATTCCTGAAATGACAAAACAAGGAAAACAATACGGTATAAAAATAAGAGCAAATGCTCCATCACTTCATATAATAAAGGCGGACATATCTACAGAAATTTGCCCTATAGCTGGAAATCAAAATCAAGGTGAAGAAATGCTTAAGTATTTACAAGATGAATTAGAACAAAACCCTAATGGTATATGGGAAGCAAATATGTTTGGAAAATCTTTACACGATTTAGTTAAAGAACAATTGCAAAGTAAACTATATACAATGCCAGAAGAAATAAGAGTTAAAATTCAAAAAACTCTACAAAAAATTATAAATGAAGGCAGCATGAATATAATAACAATTTTATTATAGAATAAAATAAGAAGAGTTAATTTTATACATTGTACAAAATTAACTCTTCTATTTTTTGAATTTAATATATTTAGAATATTCAGAAAATAAAAGAAGGATAATTAATTTTTTTGTTGAAATAATAGTTAATAGGTCTTAAATGTATTAAACATTTAACTCATATTTATTATTATATTATATTATATTTTATTTTTTATAGGAGGCGTTTTATGGAGGGAATTGTTAATTCAATTAATAATGTAATTTGGAGTAACTGGCTTATATACTTATGTTTAGGAGCCGGTATTTATTTTTCTTTTAGGACTCGTTTTTCTCAAGTTAGACACATAAAAGAAATGGTAACGTTACTCTTTAAGGGTGAAAAATCAGCAGAAGGAATATCTTCATTTCAAGCACTATGTACGGCATTAGCAGGTCGTATAGGTACAGGCAATATAGCAGGAGTTGCAACAGCAATAGCTATGGGAGGTCCAGGAGCGCTATTTTGGATGTGGGCAATAGCATTTTTAGGCGCAGGTTCAGCATTTGCAGAGTCTGCATTAGCTCAAATTTATAAAGAAGAACACGATGGACAATATCGTGGAGGACCAGCATATTATATTGAAAAAGGTCTAGGTAATACAAAATTTTCTAAATGGTATGGAATACTATTTGCAGTAGCTACAGTATTAGCAACAGGAGTATTCTTGCCTGGAGTTCAATCAAATTCTATAGCAGTAGCAGTAAATAATGCATTTGGAATAAGTCCTTCAATAATAGCAGCAGTTATAGTAGTATTATTATCTCTTATAATATTTGGAGGTATAAAGAGAATTGGTTCAGCTGCAGAATTAATAGTTCCGATTATGGGTGGAATATATATATTAATGTCAGTAGTAATAATAGTTGTTAATATACGTCATGTCCCAGATGTTTTAGCACTAATATTTAAATCAGCATTTGGAGCAGAACAAGCATTTGCAGGCATACTTGGTTCAACGATAGCATGGGGAGTAAAACGTGGAGTTTACTCAAATGAAGCAGGTCAAGGTACAGGACCACAAGCAGCAGCAGCGGCAGAAGTGAGTCATCCAGCTAAACAAGGTTTAGTTCAATCTTTTTCAGTATATGTAGATACATTATTTGTATGTTCAGCAACTGGATTTATGATATTGATGACAGACAGTTATAATGTAATGGGTAGTGGAGGGTCAATGATAGTTGAAAATCTACCAGGTGTAGAGATAGGACCTATTTATACTCAAACAGCAGTTAATAGTTTAATACCAGGCTTTGGAGCAGCATTTGTTGCAATAGCATTGTTCTTCTTTGCATTTACTACATTAATGGCATATTACTATATAGCTGAGGTAAATGTAACTTATATATGTAAAAAAATAAAGGGAAAGAACATAAATAAAATAGCTGTAAATTTATTAAGAATAGTTTTATTATTTATGACAGCATTTGGATGTATAAAAACGGCAGCCCTTGCATGGACACTAGGAGATATTGGAGTTGGGAGTATGGCATGGCTTAATATAGTTGCAATACTTCTTTTATCTAATACAGCAATAAAATGTTTTAAGGACTATGAAAGTCAATTAAAAGCAGGAATTCCAAGAGAACAAATTACGTTTGATCCTATTAAATTAGGAATAAAAAATGCTGATTTTTGGGTACAAAAAAATAAAAATAAGATCTAGTAAATGAAATGGCTCCTTTAGAGGAGTCATTTTTATTTATATTTTTAACGAAAACTTAACACATTAAAATTCTTAACTATAAATATAATCTATTAGGGGACTATATTCCAAGTACTTAGAGAATAATATTTATTGAATTAAGGAGTTAAAATCCTAAATAAATATGGGGGAGGAAAAGTTATGGAAAATGTAGTGAATGGCATTAACAGTGTAATATGGAGCAATTGGTTAATAATACTTTGCTTAGGAACAGGATTGTATTTTTCATTTAGAACAAGGTTTTTGCAGGTTAGGCATATTAAAGAAATGGTAGCTCTTTTAGTAAAAGGAAAGAAATCAGAACAAGGAATATCTTCATTTCAAGCATTATGTACAGCATTAGCAGGTCGTATAGGAACAGGAAACATAGCTGGGGTTGCAACTGCAATAGCTATGGGAGGACCGGGAGCATTATTTTGGATGTGGGCAATAGCATTTTTAGGAGCAGGTTCGGCGTTTGTGGAATCCACATTGGCTCAGATTTATAAAGAAGTAGATGATGGTCAATATCGTGGAGGACCAGCGTATTATATTGAGAAATGCATGGGATTAAAATGGTATGCATGTTTATTTGCAGTAGCAACAGTTTTAGCAACTGGTATATTTTTACCAGGAGTACAATCTAACTCAATAGCAATAGGAATAGAAAATGCATTTGGAGTAGATACTTGGATATCAGGGATATTTGTAGTGGCATTATTAGGACTAATAATATTTGGTGGTATAAAAAGAATAAGTTCTGCAGCAGAACTAATAGTTCCATTTATGGGAGCTGCGTATATAATAATGGCACTAGTAATAATAGCTTTTAATATAGAAAAATTACCAGATGTATTATCATTAATATTTAGATCAGCATTCGGTGGAGAACAGGCATTTGCAGGTATACTTGGTTCAACAATAGCATGGGGAGTAAAACGTGGGGTTTACTCAAATGAAGCAGGTCAAGGTACAGGACCACAAGCAGCAGCAGCGGCAGAAGTAAGTCATCCAGCTAAACAAGGATTTGTTCAGGCCTTTTCAGTATATGTAGATACACTATTTGTATGCTCAGCAACTGGATTTATGATATTAATAACAGGTAGTTATAATGTATTAGGTAATGGTGGCAAAATGATAGTAGAAAACTTACCAGGTGTAGAATTTGGTCCAGCATTTACTCAAACAGCAGTTGATACATTAGTTCCTGGATTTGGTTCATCATTTGTTGCAGTAGCATTATTCTTCTTTGCATTTACTACATTAATGGCATACTATTATATTGCTGAAGTTAACTTAGCATATTTATATAAAAAAATACTAAAAGGAAAAGAAGGGTCTAAAAAGTTTGTTATATTAGGATTAAAATGTGTATTATTAATGGCAACATATTATGGTTGTATAAAGACAGCAACATTAGCTTGGGCACTTGGTGATATAGGTGTAGGTCTTATGGCATGGTTAAATATAATAGCTATATTAATAATAGCAAAACCAGCGTTAATAGCATTGAAAGACTATGAAGAGCAACAGAAAAATAAAATACCAAGAGAAAATATTAAATTTGATCCTATTAAATTAGGAATAAAAAATGCTGATTTCTGGGTAGAAAAAAATAAAAAGCAAATTTGATGAATTAAATTAATAAAACAAAGAATGTGTCCCTATAAATTAATTAGGGACACATTCTTTATTTTAAACATAATTGATAAAAATATAATTGTATTATGAAAGATACTGTAAATACAAGGCATTTTGGGATAAAAATATAAAAAGTATGTATTGTTTTTGTAAAGTAGAATAAAAGGAAATAGAATACAATTTGCAGAAATAGTATATAGGAATATTTGCAGAAAGGAGATATAAAATTGAAAAAAATAAAACGCTCAAGAATTTTAATATTAGGAGTATTCGTATATATTGTATTTCAGGTCGGATCATTATTTATAAGTAAAAGTACAGAAACTTTAGCACTAGAATCAGAAGAGTTAAATGCTAAAATAAAAACTAAAGGTCTTTTTATAAGAGAAGAACACATTGTAAAATCAACTGAAAAAGGGGTTTTAGATACAATATATAAAGAAGGAGAAAAAGTAAAAAAAGCTGAAGACGTAGCGTATGTATATAAGGATGATAAGATTGAAAAAATAAATTTACAAATAAAAAGTTTAAGTGAAGAAATAAAAAAAAGTAAGGCAGAGTTAGAAAAAAAATCTAATGAGTTAAGTAAAGACTTAGCTAAGAATCAAATAAAAACAAAAAATGAACAAAAGAAAATACTAGAGGTAGAAAAAGAAAAAATAACATCTTGTTTAAAAACAGATATATCAGGAATTATTTCATATAAATTTGATGGAAATGAAGAAAAATACAATCTAGAAAATTTAGATAAAATAACTAAAGATGATATAGAAAATACAAGTAATAATTATGAGGATATGACTAAAGAAAATAACAATATAAAAGATGAAGAACCTATTGCAAAAATAATAAACAACTATGAATCGTACTTAGCGATATGTGTAGACAAAGAACAAGCTAAAAATTTCAAACTGGGAAATAACATTAAAATAAGTTCTAATAATCTACAACTGGATGCAAAAGTATATAAAATATATAAAAGTGAGTCAAATATTGTAATTATATTTAAAATAACTAACCAAAATATAGGAATTTACGATACAAGAGTAGAAGAATTTGATATAATATATAAGCAAATGGAAGGTTTAAAAATACCTAAAAGTTCTATAAAAAAAGTGGGAAATAAAAAGGGTGTATATTCAGTAAATGAACAAACACAAGATATAGAATTTATTGAATTGAAAGGAATAGGATATGAAAATGACGAATTTGTATTTATAGACTATTATACCAACAATATACAAGGGATAGAAACTGTTAGTTTATATGATGAAATTATTTTAAAACCTAATAATATAAATAAAAACATTAAAATAAAGTAGGTGAGAAAATGAATACTATTAAAGCAAATTTAAGTAGTATTAGGGACAATATAAAAAATTGTACAAAAAGGGTAAATAGAAGTGAAGAAGAAGTTACTTTATTAGCAGTTACCAAAACTGTAGATGTAGATGCAGTATTAGAAGCTATAGATAATGGAGTGACAGATGTAGGTGAAAATAAGCCACAAGAATTAGCTAGAAAATATGAAGTAATTGGAAATAAAGTAAAATGGCACTTAATAGGAAGTTTGCAAACGAATAAAGTGAAGTATATAATAGATAAGGTTTATATGATACATTCGCTAGATAGACAAGCTTTGTGTGAAGAAATACAAAAACGTGCAGAAAAAATAAATAAAAATATAAATTGCTTAATTCAAGTAAACATATCAAAAGAAGAAAGCAAGCATGGAATTTATGAAAGTGATGTTGTAGATTTTATCAAACATGTATCCGCTAACTATAAAAACATAAAAATCAAAGGTCTTATGACTATGGCTCCTTTTAGTGAAGATAAAGAAGAAGTAAGAGAAGTATTTAAAGGTCTTAAGCAATTATCTATAGAAATAGATAAAATGAATATAGATAATGTGTCTATGGAGTATTTATCTATGGGAATGAGTAATGACTATGAAATAGCAATAGAAGAAGGATCTAATATTGTTAGGGTTGGAACGTCGATATTTGGGAAAAGAGAATACAAATAATAAATTTTAAAATAAATATTAAGGAGGCTGTTAATAATGGGAGATGGATTATTATCTAAATTTAAAAATTGGATGGTTGAAGAAGAAGAGGAAGACTATATTGAAGAAGATGAAGAATTTGCTGTTGATGAAAGTGAAGTAGATGGTGAAATTGGAAATGCAATTAGAAATAGTAACATTGTTAAATTACATACTACATCTCAAATGAAGGTTGTAATAGTAGAGCCTAAGAAATACGATGAAGTTACAACTATAGCAGATCATTTAAAAAGTAAAAGAGCAGTTATAGTTAACTTAGAAAATTTAAATGATCCAATAGCTCGTAAATCAATATTTGATTTTATGAATGGAGCAGTATACGTGTTAGATGGGACTATACAAAAAGTATCAAAGGCTATATTTATATTAGCACCAAACAATGTGGATATAGATGCAAGTATAAAAAAAGAATTAGAAAACAGTAAAACGCTCTTCCCTTGGCAAAATAGCAAGTAATAAAATATAAATTAGTAAAGGGGTTTTTAGATGAGTACAAGTACTATAGGGTTTGCTTTGTACAAATTATTTGATGTATTGGTGTGGGTTATAATTATAAAGAGTTTTATGACTTGGTTTCCAAGTGTGATGTCAAGTGATGCAGGAAACAATATATATAATTTATTATGCAAAGTAACAGATCCGATAGAATCTCCTATAAGATCTATGATGTATAAATATAGCAGTGGTCCTGTTGATTTTTCTCCGATGATAGCAATATTAGTGTTGATGCTATTACAAAGAGTTGTATTAATGATATTTCAGTAGGTGCAAGTAAATGGAAAAATTAAGATTAACTAATCATATCAAAGATATAGATTTGAAAAATAAAATGTTTAAAATTATAGACAAGGCTAATAGTGTTATAAAAAATTACGATGTTAAAATAACTGATTTTCTTAATCCTTATGAAGTAAAAAATGCTATAGATATACTAAATTCAAATAGTGATATAAAATACACTGTTGATGGTGGATATAGTGATCCTGAAAGAAGTGCTATATTTATATATCCATATTATATGGAATATGAAGAAATAGAAAGTAATCTTAGATTTATAAAAATAGAAGGGAACTTTAAATTTAAAAGTATTTCTCATAAGGACTATCTAGGAGCAATTATGAACTTAGGAATAAAAAGAGAAAAAGTAGGAGATATTATTATACATGATAACTTCTGTCAAGTTATAGTAAGTAATGATATTTGTGATTTTATAAGCATGAATCTAAATAAAGTGTGTAAAAATAATGTAAGTATAACTGAAATTTCTAAAAGTGAAATTATATACAATCCTCCAAATTATAAAGATGTATCATTTACTATATCATCAGGTAGATTAGATTGTATAATAAGTGGTATATATAATATATCTAGACAAGAAAGCATAAAGTACATAAATGGAGAGAAAGTATTTGTAAATTATGAAAAAATAACTTCACCATCTAGGGAAATAAAAAGTGAATCTTTAATTTCTGTTAGAGGTAGAGGAAGATGCAGAGTTATTCAAATAGGAGATATTACAAAAAAGGGCAGAATAAAAGTTCAAGCTAAGCTAATAGTATAGGAGGAAAATATATGCTAACTCCAATTGAAATAGAAAACAAAGAATTTAAAAAAAGTTTAAGAGGATACAAAGAAGAAGAGGTAGATGAGTTTCTAGATGTAGTAAAAGAAGATTTTGAACATATATACAGAGAAAATCTAGAACTTAAAGAAAAGGTAAAGTTATATCAAGACCAAATAAATAAATATGAAAACATAGAAGAAACACTAAAAGCTACTTTAATAAGTGCCCAAAGTGCAGCAGAAGATACTTGTAGCGCAGCAAATAGAAAAGCTAAAATAATAGTAGAAGAAGCTGATTTAAAATCAAGACAAGTTATAGAGATAGCTAATAATCGTGTTATAGAAATAAGAAAAGAATACGATACAATGGTTAAGGAATTTAAGATATTTAGAAATAAGTTCAAATCATTATTAGAAGATGAAATAAGAAACATAGACGAAATATTTTATAATGTAGATGATGTTAACGTAAGTGATTTTGAAACTAAAACAATGTATAATTTACAAAAAGAATCAGAAGCTGCAGTTACAATAGATTAATATTATACAAAAATATATTGACTATTCTAATAATTTGTTATAAAATTTCATATTATAATTAAAAAATCAAAAAGCAATGATGGAGACAGTAAGCTTTAAATAATTTTACAGAGAATTGGGTAAGCTGAGAACCAATAAATTTATAAAGTCGAAGATCACTCCTAAGCTGCAAGCTGAAAGATAAATATCAATTAAGCTGAGCCGGTTAGTGCCGTTAAACTATACTATGGAGTGCTATATACTTTAATCAAATTTAAATTTGTGTATATAGAATTAGGGTGGTAACGCGATTAATACTCGTCCCTTTTTATTAGGGGGCGAGTTTTTTAATGTAAAAAATTATTTAGCTATTTAGTTGTAGCCTAAGTTAATTTAGATAAAAATCATAATATATAATTATATGAAAGGGTGGTATTATGGCTAAGTTTAAACAGTTAGTAGACAGTTCTGTTAAGCAAGCAGAAGCAGAAGTTTCAAAGTATTGGAATGAAATAGATATACTTAATAAAACTTTAGAAAAAGGTGAAAACGATCCAAATTTCGTATTCTTTGAAGGACCTCCAACAGCGAATGGAAATCCAGGAATACACCATGTTATAGCAAGAACTCTAAAAGATTCTGTTTGTAGATATCAAACTATGAATGGATACCAAGTAAAAAGAAAAGCTGGATGGGATACTCATGGATTACCAGTTGAAATACAAGTAGAAAAAGAGTTAGGATTATCAGATAAGCAACAAATAGAGGCTTATGGAATCGATAAATTTAATGAAAAATGTAGATCATCAGTATTCTCTTTTGAAAAGCAATGGAGAGAAATGACTGAAAGAATGGCTTATGAAATAGATTTAGATAACCCATATATAACATTAGACAATAACTATATAGAGTCAGTATGGTGGATATTAAATAAGTTTAATAAAGAAGGATATGTATACGAAGGTCATAAGATACTTCCATACTGCCCAAGATGTGGAACAGGTCTTGCATCACATGAGGTTGCTCAAGGATACAAGGAAGTAAAGACTAATACAGTAGTAGCTAAATTTAAAAGAGCTGATGCGAATGAATATTTCTTAGCATGGACAACTACTCCTTGGACATTACCTTCAAACGTTGCTTTAACAGTAGGACCAGAAGTAGACTATATAAAAGTTAAGCAAAATGATGAAGTTTACTATGTAGCTAAAGCATTAGCTAATAAAGTATTAGGTGAAGACTATGAAGTGTTAGATGAGATGAAAGGTAAAGATTTAGAACATATAAAATATGAACAATTAATGCCATTTGTAGAAACTGATGAAGAAGCATTCTTCATAACTTGTGGAGATTATGTAACAACTGAAGATGGTACAGGTATAGTACATACTGCACCAGCATTTGGTGAAGATGACTACAATTTAGGTAGAAAATACAACTTACCAGTATTACAACCAGTTGATGAAAGTGGTAAATTTACTACTACTCCTTGGGAAGGTAAATTTGTTATGGAGGATGGACTAGACGTTGAAATAATCAAATGGTTACATTCTGAAAATAAATTACACAGCAAAGAAAAAGTAGCTCATAACTATCCACATTGCTGGAGATGTCAAACTCCACTTGTATACTATGCTAAGCCAAGTTGGTATATAGAAATGACGAAGTTAAAGGATCAATTAATAGCAAATAATAAAACTGTTGAATGGTACCCAGCTTTCGTAGGTGAAGGTAGATTTGGTAACTGGTTAGAAAACTTAAATGACTGGGCAGTATCAAGAAGTAGATACTGGGGAACTCCTTTAAATATATGGAGATGTGAATGTGGTCATAAAGATTCTGTAGGTTCAAGAGCTGAACTTGCTGAGAAAGCTATAGAAGATGTAAATCCAGAAACTGTAGAATTACACAGACCGTATGTTGATAATATACATTTAAAATGTGAGTGTTGTGGAAAGCCAATGACAAGAGTAACTGATGTTATAGACTGTTGGTTTGATAGTGGTTCAATGCCATTTGCTCAACATCATTACCCATTTGAAAATAAAGAAAACTTTGAAGAATTATTCCCAGCAGATTATATCTGTGAAGGTATAGATCAAACTAGAGGGTGGTTCTATTCATTACTTGCAATATCTACATTTGTTATGGGCAAAGCTCCATACAAAAAGGTTTTAGTTAATGACCTTGTGTTAGATAAAGAAGGTAAGAAAATGAGTAAATCAAGAGGAAATACTGTAAACCCATTTGAATTATTTGACCAACACGGAGCAGATGCACTAAGATGGTACTTATTATACGTATCTCCACCATGGACTCCAACTAGATTTGACGTTGATGGATTAAAAGAAGTTCAAAGTAAGTTCTTAGGAACTATCAAAAATGTATATAACTTCTTTACATTATACGCAAATATGGATGAAGTAAATCCATCAGATTTCTTTGTAGAATACAAAGATAGACCAGAATTAGATAGATGGATATTATCAAAGTTTAATAACTTAAAGAAAGATGTTGAAGAAAACTTAGCTATATTTGAATTAAATAAAACAGTAAGAACTATACAAGACTTTATAAATGAAGATTTATCTAACTGGTATATAAGACGTTCAAGAAGAAGATTCTGGGCAACTGAATTAACAGAAGATAAAAAATCAGTTTATAACACAACTTATGAAATATTAACAGAGCTTTGTAAGTTAATAGCTCCATTTACTCCTCATATAGCAGAAGAGATATACAGAAACTTAACTGATGAAGTATCAGTTCACTTAAGTTCTTATCCAAAAGCTAATTTAGAGTTAATAGATGCTGAATTAGAAGAGAAGATGGATTTAGTTAAAAACTTAGTTACTTTAGGTAGAGCATCAAGAGAAGCTACTAGAATAAAAGTACGTCAACCAATACAAAAAGTATTAGTAGATGGTAAATTTGAAACTATTATAAGTGATGTAGTTGATTTAATAAAAGAAGAGCTTAACGTTAAAGAAGTAGTATTTGCTAAAGATTTAGGCGAGTATATGAACTTTAGCTTAAAGCCAAACTTTAAGGTTTTAGGACCAATATTAGGTGCTAAGATGAAATTCTTTGCTGGAGCATTAAATAAATTAAACTCAAGTGAAGTTGTACCTAAATTAGAAAATGGAGAGAGCTTAACTGTTTTAATAGATGGAGAAGACTTTGAATTTAATAAAGAACATGTATTAGTTAACATAGCTGCTAAAGATGGATTTAATGTATCTATGGAAAATAACTTATTTGTTATATTAGACACTACATTATCTAATGAATTAATAGAAGAAGGATATGTGAGAGAATTTATATCTAAAATACAACAAATAAGAAAAGCAAGTGATTTTGAAGTATTAGATAACATAGATATAGAGTTCTGTGCTGATGATGAAATAGCAAAAGCAGTAGAAAATTATAATGACTATATAAAAACTGAGACTTTAGCTTTAGAAATAAATAGAGTTGAAGATGAAAGTTTAGAAAAACATAATTTAAATGATCATATGACTGGAATAAAAGTTACAAGAAAATAAATAAAATAAACCACCTATTATACATTTTTAGTATGATAGGTGGTTATTTTTATGCATTGGTATTATCAGCAGTTGCTATAATAGGGTCTTTAGCTGGAATTTTAATAGGACTGGGAGCATCATTTTTTATATAATATAAATTTAAAAATACGATAAAATTATTTTATATGAACTTATAGTATTTTAAAATGTAGAAAAAGGTAGAAAAATAGCTTAAATTGAATTTTCTGTAAACGTAAGAAAACCTTTACAAGACATATATAAGAATATATACTTAAAGAGTAAGAGGTAAATAATAATTACATATAGGGGTATGTAATATATTGGGAAAAATAGTTTGAGGTTTCGATACAATCAGCATATAAATATATATGCAAAATCGGGGGATAAGATTGTTGCGGAAGTTATATTTTTATAAAAATTAAATAATTATGCATTTAAAAATAGAGTATATGTAGATTAAATATAAATCTGCTATACTCTATTTTTATAGAATGTAGAAAATTATACAAAGCTTAAGAATAAAATTTTGTTATCAAAAATATATTAAAATGAAATTCTAATTTTGTATATACAATATATGAAATATGCAATATATGAAATGAAAAAAAGTAGAAAAATGACGCAAAACGTATAATTGAATTTTGAAAAGAAAAAAATGTAATAAAATAAAATATATTGTATAAAACTAAATTTTCTGCAAAATGACTTAATCATTTACAAAATATGTAAAAATAATGTAATATTATAAATGAAAAGGGACAAAAAAGTAGATTGTTGCATAATAGGAGGATAAATATGTTAGGGATAAATAATTTTAGATTTCATCATAATCCACATATAAATGGATGTTGTGGAAGTGGGGGAGAAAATTGTTGCGGAAGTCATGATCATGAAGATCATGTACATGCACATACACATGACCACGGACATGAACATGATCATACAAATGGTCAAGGACATGACCACAACCATGAAGATGGATTCACAGGAACTCATAGTCATGACCACGGACACACACATGAACATGGACATGCTCATACAAATGACCATGACCACACTCATGCATAAGAATTAAATAATAAAAATAATTTAATTAAGAAATTAAATTAAAACCATGAAGGTTTATATTTTAAGAGGTATATTTATTGTGCTCTTATATAACTTCATGGTTTTATTTTGTATAAATATAATTAATTTGAAAATTTTAGGGGGAAGATATTATGGTAAAAAGTAAAAGTTTAAAAAGATTTTTAGTAGTATTAGGTATAGCAGGGTTAACTTTAAATGTTGTAGGATGTTCATCTAAAAACAAAGAAAATGGTGATAAGGCACAAACTAAGGTTGAAGCAAGTAACTTCAAACCAGTAGAGTTTGTATACTCAGATGCAGCAAAAGATTATAATGTTAAAGTTGAAACTCCACGCCAAAAGGCAGTTACATTATCACAATTTATGACTGAAATGTTACTTGCACTTGATTTAGGGGATAGAATAACTGGAACTGCACTTTTAGATAATCCAATATTGCCAGAATTTAAAGAAAAATACGATAAGATACCTCAACTTGAAATAGGAGAAAATCATTCTGTATCAAAGGAAGGATTTATGGCTACAGGTGCAGACTTTGTTAGTGGATGGGACTCTTCTATAAGTGCTGAAACTACAGGTGCACCTGATGAACTTATAAAAAAAGATATAACTCCATTTATGGCAAAATCTTACGCACCAGATGCAAAATTAGAAACAGTTTATGAAGATTTTGAGTTATTAGGAAAGATATTTGGAGTTGAGAACAAAGCTAAAGAAGTTATAGATAAAATGAAAAGTGATATAAAAGTTGTAACTGATAAAGTTGGAGATATTAAAGAAGAAGATAGAGCAAAGATGATGGTTTACGACTCAGGTGAAAAAGATGCTATGGTAGTTGGATCAGGATTGGCTAATGACTTGATAAATCATGCAGGAGGGAACAATGTATTTGGTAAAGATGCTAAAAAACCTTATATAAATGTTTCTTGGGAAAGTATAGTAGCTCAAAATCCAGAGGTTATCTTAGTGACTGATTTTATGGCAGGAGAACCAGTTCAAGATAAAATAAACTTTTTAAAGAGTCATCCAGCTCTTAAAAATGTGGATGCTATAAAAAATAATAAAATATATGTTGTAGGGTTAGCAGATTTATCTCCAGGTATTAGAAATGCTAATCTTGTAGAAAAAATGCATGGATATTTCTTTGGAGAGAATAAGTAATGGA
Source organism: Romboutsia sedimentorum (assembly GCF_030131845.1). GTDB lineage: Bacteria > Bacillota > Clostridia > Peptostreptococcales > Peptostreptococcaceae > Romboutsia_D > Romboutsia_D sedimentorum. Next base: position 189,561 of record NZ_JASKYM010000002.1, read on the forward strand.
AGCAGTAGCACAAAACACTAAGAGCCTTTCTAAAAAGAAAGGTTTCTTCTTTTGGACTTTAGCACTTAGCATTGTTTTACTAGCTGCAATAATATGTGCAATAGCTGTAGGTAGTACATATATAGAACCTGGAGTAGTTTACAAGGTATTACTTAATAAGCTGTCAAATGGAAGTATATTTGAAATAAATTGGAATGTTATGTTTGAAAATATAATATGGGAAATTAGATTTCCTAGGGTTCTCTTAGGAGCAATATGTGGAGCAGGACTTGCTATTTGTGGTGTACTTATGCAATGTGTAACAAAAAACCCAATAGCAGAACCTTATATATTAGGTATATCTTCTGGTGCATCTTGTGGAGCTGTTGGAGTTATAGTCCTTGGTGGAATATCAACACTTGGAATAAATAGTATAACTACTGGGGCATTTGTTGGATCTATGATATCTGGAGCTTTAGTATTTGCAATAGGTACTCAAATGGGTAAATCAACGTCTACAACAAGACTGGTACTCTCTGGAATGGCTATATCAACAATATTTTCTGCACTTACTAACTTACTTATATATTCAGCCGATAATTCTAATCAAGCAAAAAACGCATTGTTTTGGACGATAGGTAGTTTAGGAGGCGCAAAGTGGGATGTATTATTGCTTCCATTTATTGTTTTAGTTATAGTTATGATAATAGCATTTGTAATGTCTAAATCTCTAGATATATTGCTTCTTGGAGATGACAATGCGATAATACTTGGTATAAATGTAAAACTTGTAAAATCAATAATATTAATACTAGCTACATTCCTTACATCAACATTAGTTGCAATAACTGGTGCGATAGGATTTATAGGTCTTGTAGTTCCACATATATGTAGAACTATAGGAGGAAGCGATCATAAAAAACTTATAATACTTTCATCTTTAGTAGGGTCAATATTCTTAATACTATCAGATGTTGTGGCGAGGGCGCTTTTCCCTCCAATAGAAATACCGATAGGAATAATAACTTCATTAGTTGGTGGACCATTCTTCTTATATCTAATTTCTAAGAAAAATTATGAATTCGGAGGAAAGGACTAATGAAAAAATTACAAGTTGAAAATCTAAGATTTAGTATAGATAAAAAAGAAATATTAAAAGGCATATCTTTTGATGTTCCTAAAGGATCGTTTATAGGAGTTATAGGACCAAATGGCTGTGGAAAATCTACCTTACTTAAAAATATATATAGACTTCACAAACCGTCTAGCGGGAGTATTATATTAGATGATAAGGAATTATCTAAAATGAAAGATAAAGAATGTGCAAAGGAAATTGCAGTATTAGCTCAAGAAGGAAGCTCTCAATTTGATTTTACTGTTGAACAAATAGTAAAAATGGGACGCTATCCGTATAAATCTATGTTTGAAGACTATTCTAAAAATGATTTGAAAATGGTTAAAGATATGCTAAAAAAGGTAGGACTAGATGATTACAGTGGTAGAAGTTTTTCAAAGTTATCGGGTGGAGAAAAACAGCGAACATTAATAGCGAGAGCGTTGGTTCAAAACACAGATTTTTTAATACTAGATGAACCAACAAATCATTTAGATATAGGGTATCAAATACAACTTATGGATTTAGTTAAAAGTCTTAATATAACAACTTTGTCAGCTATACATGATATGAATATAGCATCTATGTATTGTGACTATATAGTAGTAATGAAAAAGGGACAAGTGATAAAATTTGGAACTGTAGAAGAAGTAATAACATCAGAAATGTTAAAAGAGGTATTTGGAGTTAACGCTTATGTTGGAATAAATCCTATAAATAAAAAACTACAAGTTTCATTCATGCATACTCATGAACACATTAATGGGGTAGGACATGATCATATTCATGAAGATGGATTTAGTGGTGAACATGTACATTACCATGAACATGCATTGCAATAAGATAAAAAAGGAGATATATTATGGGTCAAGTAGAATTTTTCGACTCTATAGCAAAAGAATGGGATACTATTATAGAAGTGAATGAAGAAAAAATAAACATTCTTTTATCTAAAATAAACATAAAAGATAATACTAGTATATTAGATGTAGGTACTGGAACGGGAGTTTTAATTCCATTCTTGAAAAAGATAAATCCTAACGGGGGGATAAAAGGAATAGATATTTCACAGGGAATGCTTGATATTGCTAATGAAAAATTCAAAAATATAGATAATGTAACTTTTGAACTGGTAGATATTGAAACATCTACGATTAATGAAAGTTATGATAAAATAATTCTTTATTCTATGTTTCCACATTTAAAAGACAAAACATCTACAATTAAGTTTTTAGTTGAAAAGAACTTAAAAGAAAATGGAAAACTAATAATAGCTCATTCTAATAGCAGATTTTTCTTAAATAATATGCATAAAGAAAAAGATGAAAGAGTTAGCAAAGATATTCTTATTCCAGTTATTGAGCAAAAGCTGTTATTTGAAGAAGTAGGATTGAACGTAGTAGATGCTTTTGAAAATGATGAAATTTACTACTTAGTTATAAGTAAAAGTTAGAATACATAATTTAGGGGGATTGGATTATGAGAAATAAGAAAATAGTTTTGTCAGGGTTGTTTATAGCATTTGGTATAATAGTTCCTATGATATTTCATACAGTTAATTTAGCAGGATCAATATTTTTACCAATGCATATACCGGTTTTAATAGCTGGATTTTTATTAGGACCATTATATGGTGGAATAGTTGGAGCACTTACTCCTATATTAAGTAGTTTTATGACAGGAATGCCACCGTTAGTTCCTGTTATGCCTATAATGGTTTTTGAACTTTGTGCGTATGGAATTATAACAGGATTTTTATTTGGCAAAACAAAGAACACATATATATCTTTAGTAGGTGCTATGATAGGTGGAAGGTTATTTGCTGTAGTTGGTGCATTTTTAGTATCACTTACTATAGCTCCTCAAGTTAGTCCTTTGATGTTTGTATTTGGAAGTTTAGCTAAAGCTATACCTGGAATGATAGTGCAGATAGTTTTTATACCTATATTGGTTAAATTTATGACTAAGAACACAGAAATATCTAAGGCATTGGCTTAGTAAATACTTTATATAATGAATATTTACTATACTATATAGTTGACAAATTTTAATGCAAAGCATATTATAAAATAAGAAATTAATAATTAAATCCTAAGAAAAGGATTAGTAACTAAAAAAACTTTAATACAGAGAGTTAAGGATGTTGAGAACTTAGCATAAAGAATTTAGCGAATGGACCTTGGAGGAATAAAGTGAAATACATTTGTAGAGTAGCTTATATCGTGACTGCACGTTACAGCAGATATTAAGTGATATGTGCTTTAAGCATATATAATTTAGGTGGTACCACGGAAATATATCCGTCCTATAGTTTAATATAGGGCGGATTTTTTAATATTTGAAAACATAGGAGGTTCTCATGAACAGAATAGGTATAATCGGAGCAATGGATGAAGAAGTAGATATATTAGTACAACTAATGGAAGTTAGGGAAACTGTAGAAAAGGCTAGTTTGAAATTTTACAAAGGAATATTAGAAGGAAAAGAAATAGTTTTAGTAAGATGTGGAATAGGTAAAGTAAATTCAGCATTATGTACACAAATATTAATAAGTGAATTTGATGTAGATGCAATAGTTAATACAGGTGTTGCAGGGGCATTGCATGCTGATTTAGGTGTATATGATATAGTTATATCAACAGATGCAATACAACACGATTTTGATACAACTGTATTTGGAGATAAAAAAGGTGTAATACCAAGAATGGAGAGTTCAACTTTCGTAGCAGATGAAAGACTTGTAAAAGCAGCTTATGAGTCTTCAGTAGCAGAAACTAAAACTCATAAAGTAGTTAAAGGAAGAGTTGTATCAGGAGATATATTCATAAGCTCTAAAGAATTAAAAGATGAATTAGTAAATGAATTTGATGCATATTGTGGAGAAATGGAAGGGGCTGCTATTGCTCATGTATGTTCGTTAAATGCTACACCATTTGTAATAATAAGAGCGATGTCTGACAAAGCTGATGGAACTGCTGATATAACATATGATGAATTTGTTCAAGATGCAGCTCATAATTCTAAAGATATAGTAGTTAACATGTTAAAATCGATATAGGGGTGATATAAATGAGTGAAAAGAAAATAATATTCAGTGGTGCTCAACCATCTGGAAAAATGACTTTAGGAAACTACCTAGGGGCTATACAAAACTGGACTAAGCTTCAAGATGAGTATGATTGTTTTTACAGTGTAGTTGATTTACATGCTATAACAGTACCTCAAGAAGCTAAAGATTTAAGAGCTAATACTATGCAATTACTTGCTCAATATTTAGCGTGTGGATTAGATCCAGAAAAAAATACTATATTTATACAATCTCATGTAAGTGCACATACTGAGCTTATGTGGATATTAAGCACAATGACTTATATGGGTGAGTTAAGTAGAATGACTCAATTTAAGGATAAATCACAAAAAAGTGAAGCTAACTTAAATTCAGGATTATTCACATACCCAGTACTTATGGCAGCGGATATACTTTTATATCAAACTGATTTAGTTCCAGTTGGAGAAGACCAAAAACAACATTTAGAACTAGCTCGTGATTTAGGAGCTAGATTTAATAATAGATATTCTGAAACATTTAAGATACCAGATCCATATATACCAAAAGAGGTAGGAAGAGTAATGAGTTTACAAGAGCCTACTAAAAAAATGAGTAAGTCAGATTCTAATGAAAATTCATTTATACTTTTAGCTGATGATACAGATACAATAAGAAGAAAAGTAAAAAGAAGTGTAACTGATTCACTAGGTATAGTAAATTATACAGATGAACAACCAGGAATAAAGAACTTATTAGACATTTATTCTCAACTAGACAATAAGTCGATAGAAGAATTATTATCTATGTATGAAGGTAAGGGATATGGAGTATTTAAAGAAGATGTAGCTGAAGTGATTGTAGAAACTTTAAGACCTATTAGAGAAAAATACAATGACCTTTTAAATAATAAAGATTATTTAGAAAATGTATACGCACTAGGTGCAAATAAAGCTGAAAAACAAGCTAGAAAAACATTAAGAAAAGTATACAAAAAAGTAGGATTAATAGAACGTAAATTTTTATAGATTAAACAAAAAAAGGAGTTGAAATTAACTCCTTTTTTGTTTTTTATTTAAAATCTTTTTCAAACTCATCTAAACACTCACTTAAAAGAGTAGACGTGTAAGCCATAGAAGGACCACCACCAAAAGCTACAGAAACCATAGCAGATTCTAGTATTTCTTCTCTAGTAGCGCCTGATTCTAAAGCCTTATAACAGTGATAAACGATACAATATTCACAACGACTATAAACCCCAATAGCAACACTCATTAATTCTTTTGTTTTAGTGTCTAAAGCCCCTGGCTTATAAGTTGAACTTAAAAGTCTACTAAATGCAGCTACATTTTGTTTATTAGTTTCTGTTAATTTCTCTAAACCTTGTGAAAATGAATTTAACATTTCTCGTACATTATACATGTAAAATACCCCCTTGAAATATGTATATTGCATAGCTAATAATTAGCTATGCAACTATTTAAAATAATTATAACAAAACTCTATAATAACATCAACTATTATTATAGAGTTTTACTATTTTTTAGTATTTTATTAAACACATTTTTAAATATAATCAAGTCATTTTCATCTATGTCTTTTATAATATTTTTAGAAAAATTTATTGAAATAGGTAGTATCTCATTGTATGTAGATTTACCTTTAGATGTTAAGCAAAGCATTGTTATTCTCCTATCATTAGGATCTTTTTTTCTTTCAACTAAGTTTTCTTTTTCCATTCTATCTATTAATCTAACTATAGTAGATTCTTTAGAATCTATAAGATTAGAAAGTTGTTTTTGGGTTATACTTTCATTTTTTTGTATATAATAAATAGCAATCCATTGAGGTCTTGTAATATTATATGGCAATAAACTATTGTTAAAAGCTTCTATTATTTCTTTATTACATTTGTTGCTTATAAAGCAAACACAATCTTCTAAATTAAACATCAAAAAACCTCCTTACTTTTTTACATTATAGCACATACAACGATTAATTTCTTCACATACTATTTTTGTATTAGCTTTTCACAAAAGGAAGTGATGCATATTAAATATAAAGAAGAAAATAACCTAAATAATCAAAATCCTGTGAATATGAAAGATCTTGATCGTGCTATGAATGAGTTAAATTTATGTGAAAAAACGTCAGAAGATTTAGGCTTAATGAGAAGATATTTAGAAAGACTTTTACTAACTATAGAAAGAAGCAGAATAAGGGATTATATGATGTTAACGGATAGCAAAAGAAGGTTATTTTTAATAAATTTCGTAGCAGGACTAGGGAAAGGATTTGGTCAAGCTATAGGCTTTACTTTTTTAGCAGGTTTATTATTTTATATGATGAGTAGTTGGGTTGATTTACCTGTAATAGGAGAGTATATAGCTAAATTAATGAATATTGTAGATGAATATAGAAAGGGTAGATAAATATGGACGCTAATAAATACAAAAAACAATTGTTAGAAGAAAAACAAAAATTAAGTAAGTTGATTTCTGAAATGAAGGATAATACAGTCTTTGGAGATACGACAGATCATACTAGTGAAAAATATACATCAGGTGAATTATCAAGCTATGATAATCATCCAGCTGATATAGGTACAGAAGTTTATATGCAAGATATGCAAAATAGTTTAACTGTTCATGAAGCAGGGAAACTTGATAACATAGAAAATGCACTATCTAAAATAGAAAACGGAAACTATGGTATATGTGAAGAGTGTCAAAAACAAATAGATGAAGAAAGACTAGATATACTCCCAGAAACTAATTTATGTAGCGATTGTGCAAAACATCAGCCAAAAAAGCATATAACAAGTAGAGAGTTCAATCAAAATCTTATAAATAAGGGCTCTGGATTTTACGATGAAGTATTACTAGAACTTCAAGAAATGAATAAAATGCCTAATGATGAATCTGAATTAGATTGATAAAGAAAAGAGGTATTAAATGTGAAAAACTCATTAAATATATCACTTATAGTGTTATTTTTAGCAATAGGAGTATATTCATATAATAATAAAGAAAACTTAAGTGATAATGAAGTTATGAATACAAAGGAAGATATAATAAGTGACTATGAAGATATAATAATAAAAAAGGGCAATGATGATGAAAAGATAATTGCTCTAACTTTTGATGATGGACCAGATGCAGACTTTACACCACAAGTACTGGATATATTAAAAAAATACGATGTTAAAGCAACTTTTTTTGTTGTTGGAGAAAAAGTGAAATGGAATCCCAAACTTTTGAAAAGAGAAAATGAAGAAGGTCACGAAATAGGAAATCATACATTTACTCATATAAATGTATCCAAAAGAAATTATGGAGAAATAGAAAAAGAAATAAGTGATACTCAAAAGGCAATAAAAGAGGTTATAGGAAGAGAACCGAATTTATTTAGACCTCCATATAGAGCTATAAGTAGAGATATGTGTAGTATTGCTAAAAATAAAAATATGAACATAATTTTGTGGTCTAACCTAGACCCTAGAGATTGGTCAAATCCAGGCGTTTATTATATAGTTGATACTATAACTTCAAAAGTTAAAAATGGTAATATAGTCCTTTTGCATGATTATAATAATTTAAGAAACAAAAAGTCTCAAACTATACAAGCATTAGATATTATAATACCTAAATTAAAAGAGATGGGATATGAATTTGTAACAGTATCTCAGCTTATGGAAAAAATAGATAAAGACCAACCTACTCAAAAATAAAAAATTAAAATTATATAAATAATAACAGGCTTCCAATTAGGAAGCTTTTTTTTGTATAATAGTATTATATAATAAATTGGGAGGAAAAAATATTGTTATACGAATTGATAATAGTTTTATTAATAGGAATAGATCAAGCTTCTAAAATATGGGCATTAAATTCGTTAAAAGAAATGGAAAGTATACCTATAATTGAAAATGTGTTTCATCTTACATATGTAGAAAATAGAGGTGCAGCATTTGGAATGTTGCAAAATAATCAAAGTATATTTATAATAGTTGCATTAACTGCTTCAGTATTTGGATTATACTATTTACATACTAAAAAAGTAAACTTCTTAGGAAAAGTCAGCATCATACTTATAATAGCAGGTGCAATAGGAAATCTTATAGATAGAATAAGAATTGGATTTGTAGTAGATTATTTTGATTTTAGATTTATTTGGGAATATGTATTTAATATAGCAGATATTTTTGTAGTAGTAGGAACGATAATGCTGTGTGCATATATAATATTTTTTGAGGAAGAAAAGCAGGTGAAGTAATGGACGAGATAAGAGAATTTTTAGTTATTGATGAAGAAGAAGGAGATAGATTAGATGTATATTTATCATCTCAACTTGGAGATATGTCAAGAAGCTACATTCAAAAGATAATAAAAGAGAAAAAAGTAAAAGTAAATAATAAAGAACAAAAAGGAAAATATTTAGTAAAAGAAGATGATAAGGTAGTAATAGAAATACCAGCGCCTAAATTATTAGAAGTTACACCTCAAGACATACCAATAGATATTGTTTATGAGGATAGTGATTTGCTTATAGTAAATAAGCAACAGGACGTGGTAGTTCATCCAGCTCCAGGAAATTATGAAAATACATTAGTTAATGCAATACTATATCACTGCAAAGACAATTTATCATCTATAAATGGAATTATAAGACCTGGAATAGTGCATAGAATAGATAAAGATACATCAGGGTTATTAATGATAGCTAAAAATAACAACGCTCATAATAGCTTAGCAGAACAGTTAAAGGACCATTCTATAACTAGAGAGTATGAGTTTATATGTCACGGTGTCGTGAAAGAAGATAAAATAACTGTAGACAGACCAATAGGAAGAAATCCTAAAGATAGACTTAAAATGGCAATAGTAAAAGATGGTAGAAATGCAGTTACTCATTTTGAAGTTGTAAAAAGATATGAAAACTTTACACATATGAGAGCTAGACTTGAAACAGGTAGAACTCATCAAATAAGAGTGCATGCGTTATCTATAAATCATCCGCTTTTAGGAGACAATGTTTATGGACCTAAAAATAATAAATTTAAAACTAATGGTCAAACATTACATGCTAAGAAATTAGGATTTATACACCCAAGCAGTAAAGAATATGTAGAATTTGATTCACAATTGCCTACTTATTTTCAAGATATAATCAACAAACTTAAATAAGCATTGCAAAAACTAGCATAAAAGTATATAATGTTTCTAACAACTAAATAAAATACCTTTAAGTGATACAGCGATATCATAAGGCAAAAGCATAAATTAACTTGCCATAAGTATTATTACTTATAAAGTGAGTTTTAAATTTTAGTACATACAAGCTTCTTGTCTTATGATAAGGAGCTTTTTAGATTAATAAACTTAATATATATTAGGAGGTTGCCCATGAGAGAAAAAGCCCAATTAATGGATGAAAAAGCAATATCAAGAGCAATAACAAGGGTTAGTCATGAAATAATAGAAAAAAATAAAGGTATAGAAGATATAGTTTTAGTAGGTATAAAGACTAGAGGAGTACCTATTGCAAATAGAATATCTAAAAAAATTGAGCAAATAGAAGGTAGTAAAATTGATACAGGTGAAGTTGATATAACTTTATATAGAGATGATTTAAAAAAAATAGATATAGATCCAGTACTTAATGGGTCAAATATAGATTTTAATATAAATGATAAAATAGTTATTTTAGTAGACGATGTATTGTATACAGGTAGAACTGTAAGAGCGTCACTAGATGCTATAGTTGATATAGGAAGACCTAAATCAATACAACTTGCAGTATTAGTAGACAGAGGTCACAGAGAGTTACCTGTAAGAGCAGATTACGTAGGTAAAAATGTTCCAACATCTAAACATGAAATTATATCAGTTAAATTATTAGAAACAGATGGCGAAGATTCAGTAACAATAAAAGAGTAGTAACGTACACTATATAAGATATATAGCACCTTTTAATCCAGTGCAGAGATGCTGGGAAAGGGAGAATTATTTCTCCCTAAAAAATCAAGGGAGGTTTTTTTATGAAAAAAACAATAATGTCATTACAACATTTACTAGCGATGTTTGGAGCTACAGTATTAGTTCCAATATTAACAGGGTTTGATCCATTAGTAGCAATATTTTGTTCTGGTCTTGGAACTTTAATATTCCACTTTTGTACAGAAGGAAAGGTACCAGTATTTTTAGGATCAAGTTTTGCATTTATTCCAGTTATATTAGCGGCTAAAGAGGCATTCAATGGAGACTTAGCATATGCTCAAGGTGGAATTATGGTAGCTGGCTTACTATATGTAGCTATGTCGTTTACAGTTAAAATAGTAGGAGTAGATAAAATCAAAATATACTTCCCATCTCAAGTAACAGGAGCAATGATAGGTGTTATAGGATTAAACTTATTACCAACTGCATTTGATATGGCATCATCAAATATATTAATATCAATAATAACTTTAGCAATAGCAATTACTATAAATAAGTTCGGTAAAGGATTTATAAAGCAATTAGGAATATTGATAGCCGTATTTTCTGGATATGCAATATGCTTATCAATGGGATTAGTAGATATTAGTACAATAACAAAAGCTAGTTTCTTTCAAATACCAAACTTCACACTTCCTAAGTTTAGCTTAGAAGCAATAGTGTTAATAGCACCGGTAGTAATAGCAGTATTTATGGAACATATAGGTGATATGACTACTAACGGAGCGGTTGTAGGAAAGAATTTCATAGAAAACCCAGGATTAAACAAAACTTTACTTGGAGATGGATTAGCTACGATAGCAGCAGGATTTTTAGGAGGACCAGCAAATACTACTTATGGAGAAAACACAGCAGTACTTGCAATAACTAAAAATTATGACCCATCATTATTAAGACGTACAGCAGTGCTAGCGATAGGGCTTGCATGTATAGGTAAGTTTGGTGGATTTTTACAAAGTATACCAGTAGCGGTTATGGGAGGAATAAGTATATTATTATTCTCTATGATAACTTTTGTAGGATTTAAAACTATAAAAGACAGTGAGTGTGTACAAAATAAAAATAATATAATTATCATAGTTACTATAATGATTATTGGATTAGGAACAACATACTTAAGTAACAAAGGAATTGTAATAGGAATACCTGTGACGCAAAGTGTAACAATAACAGGACTTAGTTTAGCAGCGATAGTGGGTATTTTATTAAATAGAGTTTTAAACAATAAGGAGTTTAAATTAGAAAAAGAAAAAAAATCAATAACTCCACAAACTACAACAGTATAATTAAAAAGAAATTAGAACCCTTTATTAGATTGAAAGTATAAATCTAATAAAGGGATTTTTATGTTGTTTTATATACAAAAACTATAGACATGTATATGGAAATCTTGTACAATAAAAAATTGTCGTCAAGAAATAAAAAGTTAATGTAATGACATTTTAGGAGGAACGAATGAAGTTAAAAAAATTAATATCAATAGCAGTGTCAGCAGTATTATGTTTATCAGTATTAACAGGGTGTTCATCAGATAAAAGTAGTGAAAAAGAACCTATGTCTATAGGTATAGTTTTAGGAGAAGGTAGTATAAATGATCAGTCATTTAATCAATCTACATGGGAAGGTCTAAAAAAAGCAGAAAAAGATTTTGGTATAAGTGTAAAATACTTTGAGTCAAAACAAGAATCAGATTACATACAAAATATAGAAACATTAGTAGACGAAGAAACCGATTTAATAATAGGGGTAGGGTATCAATTAAAAGATTCTATAGAAGAATCAGCAAAAGATTATCCAAACCAAAAATTTGCATTAATGGATGAAACATATGATAAAATACCAGAAAATGTAGTACCAGTAGTATTTAAAGAAGAAGAGGCAGCATACTTAACAGGAATTTTAGCAGCTAAAATGACTAAAACTAATACAGTTGGATTTATAGGTGGATTACCAGCACCATCTGTAGTTAAATATCAAAATGGATATAAGTATGGAGTAGAATCTACAAATAAAGAAATTAATGTATTAGAGCAATTCGCTAACTCATTTAGTGATCAAGCTAAAGGAAAATCAATAGCTAAACAAATGTATTCATCAAATGCAGATTTAATATTATCTGCAGCAGGAGATGTAGGAACAGGTGCTATAGAAGCAGCAAGAGAAAATGATAAATTTGCAATAGGTGTAGATAGAGATCAAAGCTATTTAGCAAAAGATAATGTAATAACATCAGCTTTAAAGAAGTTAAACGTGGCATCTTATGACTTAGCTAAAGAATTAGTTGAAGGAAACTATAAGGGTGGAGTAGAAAAGGTATATGGCTTAAAAGAAGGCGCAGTAGGTATATCAGAAAACACTAATAACCACGTACCTAAAGAGATAATAGATTATGTTAATAAAGAAGCTGAAAAAGTAATAAGTGGCGAGATAAAAGTTCCAAAGAATGAAAAAGAATACAAAGAATTATCAAAATAAATAAAATGCTGTAGAGAAATTGTTTTATATAAGTTCTCTACAGCATTTTTGTCTCTATTCTTTGATTTTTAATTTAGCAACTAATTCTTCATTTGGATCTACATAAACTGTACTGTTAGTATCATAAATTACCATACCTGGTTTTGATCCGTTAGGTTTTTTTATGTTTTTCTTATTAGTATAATCAACAGGAACCTTAGATGATAACTTACCTTTACTAAAGTAAGCAGCAAGCATACCGCCTTCAAATATAGTTTGATCAGGAACTTCTTTTCCTTCGCATTTTATAATAACATGAGAGCCTGGAATATTCTTAGTATGCATCCATATATCGTTATTTTCTGCAATCTTTAAAGTAAGGAAATCATTTTGTTTATTATTTTTACCAACTAAAATTTTAAACCCATCAGAACTTATAAATTCGTGTGGTTTTGTAGTAAGTTTACTTGGTTTTGCAGCTAATTTAACTTCTTTTTTATTCTTATTTTTAATTTTTATATATCCAAATTTGCCCAATTCTTCTCTTATATCAAGAAGTTCAGCTAGGTTTTCGCAGTTTTCTATACTTAAAATAATGTTTTCTAAATAATCTATTTCTTCTTCACTTATTTGAATCTGATGAGTTAATTCTACTTTAGCAGTTTTCATTTTAGAATATCTTTTAAAGTATTTTTGTGCATTTTCAGAAGGTGTAAGATTTTTATTTAAAGCTATAGTTATATTTTTATATTCTGGGTCATAGAAATTAGAAACTTCGATATTTTCCATTCCTTTTTCAACCATATATATATATGATGTAAGTAATTCACCTTTAATTTTATATTTATCGGCACTATTAGAAACTGCAAGTTCTTCTTGTTGTTTTTTTAATTTGTTATAGAGTCTATCTAACTTTATAGATATACTTTTTCTAAGATCAGAAGAACGCTGATGAATCCTATCTTTTATATCTTTAGTTTTATAATAATCTTCTAGTATTTTAGACATACTATCATTATTTATGAATGATAAACCACTAAATAAGCTTAAATTAACACAACTGAAATCTACAACTTTATCTATATTTTCATCAATAACTATGGATGGTGAATAGTTATTAGATTTAATGTCGTCAAATAAAGTAGAAAAAGCATTGTATAAGCATTTAAAATCATCATCTGACATATCTTTTATATTACTTTTTTCATCAACATTAGCCCTAAAACAAATTTCCTTGGAAATAATTGGACTTATGCCGAGAAATTTAGAATAAATAGCTTTAGAAATATTTCCATCAAAAGTATTTAAAGTGCTTATAAATTCGTTTATAGATATATTTTCAAGTGGATTTATTTTATCTTGTTCAGGAGGTAATGTGTAGCTCATTCCCGGTAGTATTTGACGAACCCTACTTATACTAGGTGGGATTCTTTTAGCAGAGTCTATTATTTTATCATCAGATGTATGAGTAAGAATTATATTACTGTGTCTTCCCATAATTTCTATAATAATGTCTTTTGTAGTTTTCTCTTTTAGTTCATCAAAAGACTCAACACTAATTTTTATAATTCTTTCAAAATCAACTTGGCAAATACCTACTATATTACCACCTTGAATATGCTTTCTAAATAACATACAAAACATTGGTGCATTGATAGGATTTTCCTTTTTAGAGTTGTTTGCTATATAAACTCTTGGATTTGAAGCACTAGCACTTAAAATTAACTTAAAATTTTCTTGATTGTTACGTATATGTAAAACCATTTCATCATTTTCAGGTTGATGAACTTTATCTATTTTACCACCTAAAAGCTTTGAATTTAATTCATCAACTATAGAATGTATAACTAAACCATCTAACGCCATAATAATTACTCCTTTCTTTTACATAAAAATGTAAGTAAATTAATTATTACATATAATATATATAATGTGAATAGGTAGCTTAACTTAATCAAGTTTTTATAAAAAAAAATAAAAAAAATATTATATAATTTCCTTTTCTAACTAATATATTGTATAATATTAAGTTAGGGATTTAAATTTAAAATGGCGATATTATGAAAATTTAGAAGTCGCCTATGTAAGTAAGAATAATATCTTTTAAGTATTATCTAATTATATAGATTAAAATAGAAAAAAATGTAAATATAGCATCATAAGATGGATGTGTAAAAATAGATATAGACGGTTTTATTTATGATAGGACTAGCTATAAAAATATATGAAGAAACTTTGGAGGTATAATATGGCTATAAGTATGACAGGTTTTGGAAGAGGAGAGTATAAAGACGATAAGTATTCTTTTTTAATAGAATGTAAAACTATAAATCATAAGTACGCAGATATAAATATTCGTCTACCAAGAAAAATATCATTTTTAGAAGATAAAGCAAGAAATTTAATAAAAGATTATGTAAAAAGAGGAAGAGTAGATTTATACATAAAGCTTGACGTATTAGGTGATGAGGATGTAAACTTAAAGTTTGATGAGGCCTTAGCTAGTCAATATGTAGATATATTAAAGCAAATAAGAGATAAATTTGATTTAGTAGATGATATAAGTGTTATGAATATAGCTAAGTTTCCTGATGTCGTGAAAAGTGAAGAAAAAGAAGAAGATGAAGATGTTTTATGGTCTATGCTTAAAAAAGCTTTAGAAGAAGCTCTATGTAAGTTAAAAGAGATGAGATCTGAAGAAGGTGAAAAATTAGCACAAGATGTTATAAAGAGATGTGATCTTCTTAAAAATTATATTGAAGAAATAGAAAAGTACTCTTATAATGTTGTTATTGATTATAAAGAAAAGCTAAACAATAGGATAGGTGAGATACTAGAAAACCCAAGTTTAGTAGATGAAAATAGATTAGCTCAAGAAGTAGCAATGTATGCTGATAAAAGTAGCATAACTGAAGAAATAGTTAGATTTGAAAGTCATATACAACAACTTAAAAAAACTATTGTAAAAAATGAATCTATAGGAAGAAAAATAGATTTCTTAATTCAAGAAATGAACAGAGAGACAAATACAATTGGATCAAAATCTTCAGACTTAAACATAACTAATTTAGTAGTAGAAGTTAAATCTGAGTTAGAAAAAATAAGAGAACAAATTCAAAATATAGAATAGAAAATATAACATAAGTTTAAGTGAAATAATAAACATTTTTATAATTGGAAAGGAAGATAATAATGCTTAAGAGAAAAGGGCTGTTATTAGTTGTATCAGGACCATCTGGTGCTGGAAAAGGTACAATATGCAAAGAACTATTAAAACAAAATGACCAAATAAAATTATCTGTGTCAGCCACTACTAGAAAACCTAGAAATGGTGAAGTTGAAGGAGTTAATTATTTCTTCTTAGAGAAAGAAAAGTTTCAAGATATGATAAGTAAAGGTGAGTTTTTAGAATATGCTCAAATTTACGATAATTTTTATGGAACTCCTAAGGCAGCTATAATAGAGTGCTTAGAAAATGGGCAAGATGTTATACTAGAGATAGAAATGCAAGGTGCAGTGCAAATAAAAGAAGTATATCCAGAAGGTGTATTTATATTCGTACTACCTCCATCTTTACAAGAATTAAAAAATAGGATAGTTGGAAGAGGGACTGAAACTAAAGAAGAAATAGAAAAAAGATTCAGTTGTGCATTTAAAGAAATAAACCAGATAGTAAACTATGATTATTTTGTAGTTAATGGTGATGTAGCTAAATCAGCTAAAGAAGTAGAAAGTATAATATTATCTGAAAAGAACAAAGTCACTAGATACAAAAATAATATAATAGATAAATTCAAGGAGGAATTATAATATGTTAAAACCATCAATAAATGAAGTACTAGACAAAATAGACAACAGATACTACTTAGTTGGGACTGTTTCAAAGAGAGCAAGAGAATTAATAGATGGTGCTGAAACTTATGTTGCAAATTCAAACAAAGAAACTAAGCCAGTTAATTTAGCAACTCAAGAAGTTGTTGACGGAGAAATAAGCTATAGATTATTAACTGAAGAGGAAATAGAAATAGCAGAAGCTAGACATCATGCAGAGCAACAAAAAACTATAGAGCAGGAGTAATTTTATATGTTTAAAGATAAAACTGTTGTAATTGGCGTAAGCGGTGGTATAGCAGTATATAAAACCTTAGATGTTATAAGTCGATTAAAAAAACTAGGAGTAAATGTTAATGTTATAATGACAAAATCTGCTACAGAGTTTGTTACTCCATTATCATTTCAATCTTTAAGCCAAAATTATGTAGTTTGTGATATGTTCGAAGACCCTAAGACTTGGGATGTAGAACATATATCTTTAGCAAAAAAAGCAGCTGTATTTTTAATAGCACCTGCAACTGCTAATGTTATAGGTAAAATGGCTAATGGTATAGCAGATGATATGCTTACAACGACAGTCATGGCTACAAAAGCTAAGGTTTTAATAGCACCAGCTATGAATACTAATATGTATGAAAATCCTGTAGTTCAAAGGAATATAAATACATTAAAAGAACTTGGATATAATTTTGTTGAACCTGAAAGCGGAAGACTTGCTTGCGGAGATATAGGTAGAGGTAAATTAGCTACTCCAGAGACTATAGTTGATGAAGTTGTTAAGTTACTTAGTACTAAACAAGATTTAAAAGGAAAAAGCATAATAATAACAGCTGGGCCTACAATGGAAAGTATAGACCCTGTAAGATTTATAAGCAATAGATCAAGTGGAAAAATGGGTTATGCAATAGCTTCTCAAGCTATAAATAGAGGTGCAGACGTAACTTTAATATCTGGACCTACAAACTTAACACCACCACAAAATCTTAAAAAACTTGTTAGGATAGAAAGTGCTAAAGATATGTATGATGCAGTTATAGAAAACTTTGATGAAAATCAAGTTATAATAAAAAGTGCAGCAGTAGCAGATTATAAGCCTAAAGATTATTCTGATAAAAAAATAAAAAAATCTAATGATGATTTATCTATAGAGTTAGATAGAAATAAAGATATTGCTTATGAAATTGGAAAAATAAAAAAAGATAAAATATTAGTTGGCTTTGCAGCTGAAACTAATGATCTTATAGAAAATGCAAAAGGTAAAGTTCAAAAGAAAAATTTAGACTTTATAGTAGCAAATGATTTAACTAAAGAAGGCGCAGGATTTGGCGTTGATACTAATATAGTTAAAATCATAGATAAACAAGGAAATATTACAGAATATCCTAAAATGAAAAAAGAAGAGGTAGCAAATGTTATTTTAGATAAAATAACAATGCTACTTAAAAGATAAGCATCTATTAAATATAGATGCTTTATTTTTGAATTGAAGGATATCAAATTAAAAATCCACTGAGTAAAATAACTTGTAAAAACAGAGGTTATATATATGGAGAAATATGCAAAATTAGTAGTAAGAAGTAACACTATATACACAGATAATTTATTTACATACAAAGTACCTGACTTTTTAATAAATGAATTGAGTATAGGGCACAGAGTATTAGTTCCTTTTGGAAGAGGAAATAAGCCAACAGAAGCTTTTGTATTTGAAATTATAGATAACTTAGATGAAGATATAAAAACAAAAGAAATAGTTGATGTGCTAGATGAAAAACCAATATTTAGAGTTGAAGATTTAGAATTAGTAAATTGGATGAAAAATAGGTATCTATGCACATATATAGATTGTATAAATTTAATTTATCCAAAAGGATATAAATTAAATAATTATAAAGTAGTAACATTAAATGAAAGTATTGATAATTTAAGTGAGCATAAATTTAAAGAATTTTTATTAACATTAAATGAGAATCAAACTAAAGTAATAGAACTTATAATAAGCAATAAAGGAAAAATAAAAGTTGAAAAAATAAAAGATATTCAAAATGTTAATAGTTTGTTAGATAGAATGGCTAAAAAACAAATTATAAACTTATATTGGGAATATAAAGACCACAAAAATGAGAAAAAAATATGTTATATATCATTAACAATGGATAGCGATGAACTTGATGATTATATAAAAGATAATAAAATAAATTTAGGAAGTAAACAAAAAGAAATAGTTAAATTTCTAAAAAATAATAACAATATAGAAATAAATGATTTAATGGAATTGTTAAATGCTTCTAAAAAAAGTATTACATCATTATATGATAAAAATTTAATTACTTTGAAACTAGAAGATTATTATAGAAACCCCAATAGCATTTATAAATCTTCATACAAAGATATAATTTTAAATAATGAACAGCAGTATGCAATAAATAAAATAACATCACAAATGTTTGAGGAAAATAAAAAGCCGTATATGCTGCATGGAATAACTGGTAGTGGGAAAACAGAAGTTTACATGGAAGTTATTGACTATGCCCTAAAGCAAGGCTTAGATAGTATAGTGTTGGTTCCTGAAATTGCACTTACTCCACAAACTATATCTAGATTTAAAAATAGATTTGGAGATATCGTAGGAGTATTTCATAGTCAATTATCAGAAGGTCAAAAACATGATGTATATAAGGCTATAAAAGCAGGTAAAATTAGAATTTTAGTAGGAGCGAGATCAGCATTATTTGCACCATTTAATAGTTTAGGTGTTATAATAATAGATGAATTTCATGAAACTTCATATAAATCAGAAAAAAACCCTAAATTTAGTGCAATAGAAATAGCTAAATATATGTCCATTAAAAATGATATATCTTTAATATTGGGTTCAGCAACTCCTCCAATAGATGAATATTATAAAGTTAAAAATAATGAATATGAACTTATAGAGATAAAAAACAGAGCCAACAACAAACCACTTCCTAAAATAAAAGTTATAGATATGAAAGGACAATTGAACAATGGAAACAAAAGTATATTTAGTATCCCTTTACAAAATGAAATACAAGAAGCTATTAAAAATAAAAGTCAGGTAATACTATTTTTAAATAGAAGAGGATATGCAAGCTTTGTATCTTGTAGAGCATGTGGATATGTTTTTCAATGCGAAAATTGTGATATATCATTAACTTATCACAAAGGCAAAAATATAGGGAGATGCCATTATTGTGGATATGAAAAAGAAATACCAAAAGAATGTCCAGACTGTGGCAGTAAGTATATAAAGCCGTTTGGAGTTGGGACTCAAAAAATTGAAGAAGAACTAAAAACTATATTTCCAGATGCTAAAATTCTTAGGATGGACAAGGACACTACATCTAAAAAAGGATCTTTAGAGGAAATATTAAATAAGTTTAAAAATGAAGAAGCAGATATATTAATAGGAACACAAATGCTTAGTAAAGGATTGGATTTTGAAAATGTTACTTTAGTAGGTATCTTATCAGCAGATATGATGTTGAATTTTCCTGATTTTAAAAGCTTTGAAAATACTTTCCAATTAATAACGCAAGTTTCTGGTCGTGCAGGGAGAAGTGATAAAGAAGGAAAAGTAATACTTCAAACTTATGATACAGACCATTATGCAATAAGAAGAGCTATAAATTATGATTATGAAGGCTTCTATAGCGATGAAATAAAAATTAGGAAAGCTTTTGGATATTCTCCATTTAATAATATGATAAGTGTAGTTATAAGTGGAGAAAATGAAAAAGTTGTAAAACAAAACAGTGAAAATATGTATAATTCTATTATTTACTTATTAAAAAATAGAGGAATAAATGATTTTGAATTTATATTAGGACCAAATCCTTGTTCAATAGCTAAAATAAACCAAAATTATAGATGGCAAATATTATTTAAAGATGATAATATTGAAATAAATTTATTAAAGGGTATAATAAAATATATATGTATAACAAAGAGAGATGTTGTATTTAATAAAGACGTTAATGTATCAATAGATATTAACCCAAACAGCGTATTATAAAAGTAGGAGGAATTTAAAATGGCATTAAGAGAAGTAGTTCAAATAGGAGAACCGGTACTAAGAAAAAAATCAAAGAAGGTAGAAAAAGTTGATGAAAAAATAATACAATTATTAGAAGATATGGCTGATACAATGTATCACTTCGATGGAGTAGGACTTGCAGCACCTCAAGTTGGAATACTTAAAAGGATAGCTGTGATAGATATAGGTGATGGAATAATAGAACTTATAAACCCAGAAATAATACAAACATCTGGAGAACAAATAGATGACGAAGGATGTTTAAGTGTTGTAGGTGAAGCTGGAGAAGTTAAAAGACCTTACAAAGTAAAAGTAAGAGCGTTTAATAGAAAAGGTCAATTATTTGAAATAGAGGGCGAAGAACTTTTAGCAAGAGCATTTTGCCATGAAATAGATCACTTAGATGGAGTATTGTTTGTAGATAAAATACAAAAGTAATAGGAGTTGAAAATATGAAAATAGTATTTATGGGAACTCCAGAAATTGCAACTGGATGTTTACAAAAGATAATAGATGAAAAACATGAAGTTATAGGTGTTGTAACTCAACCTGATAAACCTCAAAATAGAGGTAAAAAATTAGGGATGCCACCTGTAAAGGAACTTGCACTAAAATATGATATATCAGTATATCAACCACTAAAAGCTAGAGAAGAAAGCTTTATAGAAACTATAAAAGAGCTTAATCCAGATGTTATAGTGGTAGTAGCATTTGGCCAAATTCTTCCAAAGGCTATACTTGACATTCCTAAGTTAGGATGTATAAATGTTCATGTTTCATTATTACCAAAGTACAGAGGAGCAGCTCCTATAAATTGGGTTATAATAAATGGAGAAGATAAAACTGGCGTAACTACTATGTACATGGATGAAGGTTTAGACACTGGAGATATGATATTAAAAACAGAATTTAAACTTGATGATGAAATAAATGCAGGTCAACTTCATGATAAAATGATGGAAATAGGAGCACAAACACTAAAAGAAACTCTAGATTTAATAGAAAAAGGGTGTGCACCTAGAGAAAAACAAAATCATGAAGAATTCACTTATGCACCGATGATGAATAAAGCCTTAGGAAATATAAATTGGAACAAAAGTGCCAAAGAAATACATAATCTTGTAAGAGGTGTAAATCCATGGCCAAGTGCATATACAACATATGACGATAAAACTATTAAAGTGTGGAAAACTAAAGTGTTAAGTGAAACTAGTGATAAACCTTGTGGAACTGTGCTTAAAGTAGATAAAGAAGGAATGAGAGTAAGCACTAAAGAGAATATTATCTTAATAGAAGAATTACAAATGCCAGGGAAGAAAAGAGTACTAGTATCAGAATATATAAAAGGAAATAGTATAGAATCTGGAAAAATACTAGGCTAGGTGAAATATATGATAGATTCAAAAAAATATATGACAACAATATGCATACTTTTAGGAATATTAATAGTAAGTGTAGTAACTATTAATATTTTTATATCTAGTTTAACAGGTATATTTACTATATTTATAGATATGATAGCAGCAATTATTTCATTATCAATAATATTTTCTATATTAATTACTAACAAAGTTATTAAAGATAAAAAGGTTAATGTTTTAGGTATGAAAATTAACTTTAAAATAGTTAGCTTATTATTTCCTATGATAACTTTTGTAGCTGATTCAGTAGGAATATCAAAAAATGAAATAAGAAAAGTATATGTAAAGCTAAATAACAAATATATATATAGTAATAAATATAATATTAAAAATGAAGAGATACTTATACTTATACCACACTGTGTTCAAAAGAATAGTTGTAAATTGAAGGTAACAACTAATATAGAAACTTGTGCTAAATGTGGTTTATGCAATATAGGTGATTTAGTTAAACTAAAAGAAAAAACAAATGTAAATATTTTTGTAGCTACAGGAGGAACTTTGGCTAGAAAAATTATTATTGATAACAAGCCTAAAGCCATTATAGCAGTAGCTTGTGAAAGAGATTTAACGGCTGGGGTACAAGATGTAAGAAAGATACCAGTTTTAGGTGTATTTAACAAAAGGCCCAATGGACCTTGCGTAGATACAAGCATAGATGTTAAAGAAATAGAAGAAGCAATAAAATTCTTTACATCTAATTAAATTTGTATAGGAGAGTGTTTTATATGTATCCATATTTTATGTGGGATCCTACCATGATAATATTACTGCCAGCAATATTATTTACAATGTATGCTCAGTTTAAAGTAACTTCTACAACAAGTAGATACTTAAGAGTAAATTCAGCTAGAGGATATAGTGGAGAAGCAGTAGCTAGGAAAATATTAGATTCTAATGGTTTATACAATGTATCAATAGAAATGGTTAAAGGTCGTTTAAGTGATCATTATGACCCTAGAAGTAACGTTGTGAGACTGTCGCAGGATGTATACTATGGAACTTCTATAACATCAATATCAGTTGCAGCGCATGAATGTGGTCATGCAATTCAACATGCTAAAGGTTATGCACCACTTCAATTAAGAAGTACTTTAGTTCCTGTTGTAAATTTTGCATCAAATATATCTTGGTTTTTAATAGCACTAGGATTTTTTATGAGTAGAGGACCTCTTTTAGAGATAGGAATATTACTATTTTCATTATCTGTAATCTTCCAAATAATAACTTTACCAGTAGAGTTTAATGCATCAAATAGAGCAGTAGCTCAACTTTCTAACTTAGGAATTGTAGAAGGTAAAGAGGCTAGCCAAAGTAGAAAAGTACTTACAGCAGCAGCATTAACATATGTAGCAGCAGCTCTTACATCAGTTCTTCAATTGTTAAGATTATTAGCAATAGCAAATAGAGATAATGATTAACAGAGATTGTCCTAGTGTTTCTAGGACTTTTTCTACGCAAATCTAAATAGAATATAGACATTCGAGGAGAAAATTATATGAACGCAAGAGAAATAGCATTTAAAGTACTAAGCGATATAGAAAAGAATAAAAATTATTCTAATATGTCAATAAACAAACATTTTAAAGAATTAGAAATAAAAGATCAAGATAGAGGATTCACAACTGAGCTTATATATGGAGTTATAGAAAATAGAAACTACTTAGATTATGTTATGAATAAACTTTCAAAAATGAAAGCAGAAAAAATGCAAATGCACGTAAGGATATTTTTAGAAATGGGAATTTATCAAATTCTGTTTTTAGATAGTGTTTCAGATTATGCAGCAGTAAATGAAACTGTAAATTTAGTTAATGGATTTGACAAAAAATCATCAGGATTTGTAAATGCAATTCTTAGAAATGTAATAAGACAAAAAGAAACTATAGCAAAAGTAGATATCACTGATAATATAATGTATTTATCTACAAAGTATTCATATAAACCATGGATGATAAAAAATTGGGTTGAAAAATTTGGACAAGAATTTACAGAAGACTTATTAGATGCAAATAATGAAAAACCTAGTATTTACATAAGAGTAAATACTTTAAAAACTACTAGAGAAGAACTTATGAGTAAGTTATCAGATATGAATATAAAATGCTTTAAGATATCTACATTAGAAGAAGCAATAAGAGTAGAAAACCTTAAAAATATAGAAAACAATAAATTATTCAAAGATGGATTATTTACGGTACAAGATATAAGTTCTATGATTGTAGGGAAAATAGTTAACCCTAAAGAAAATTCACGTGTATTAGATATATGTAGTGCTCCAGGTGGAAAGACTACTCACTTAGCAACTATTATGAACAATACTGGACATATAGTATCTAGAGATATATTTGAACATAAAATAAAGCTTATAAACGCGACTGCAAATAGACTAGGCCTTACAAACATAGAAGCTCAGTGTTTTGATGCATCTGTATTAGACAATGATAATATAGATAAATTTGATTATGTATTAGCTGATGT
Organism: Romboutsia sedimentorum; assembly: GCF_030131845.1. GTDB lineage: Bacteria > Bacillota > Clostridia > Peptostreptococcales > Peptostreptococcaceae > Romboutsia_D > Romboutsia_D sedimentorum. Next base: position 213,946 of record NZ_JASKYM010000002.1, read on the forward strand.
TCCTTGTTCAGGTCTTGGTATAATAAGAAGAAAGCCAGAAATAAAATATAAAGAAAAAGCAGACCTTAAAGAATTACCATCTATACAAAGTAAAATATTAAAAAATGCTTCAAAATATGTTAAAATAGATGGAGTTTTAGTATATAGTACTTGTACTATTCAAGATGTTGAAAATATAGATATAATCAATGCTTTCCTTAAGGAAAATGATAATTTCAAGCTAGTTCCAATAGATGCAGTAAATGTAGATGTAGACAATCAAGATAAAGGATATTTAAAAATATATCCACATATACATGGCATGGATGGTTTCTTTATAGCTAAATTAATAAGAGTAAGGTAGTGATAATATGAATCAAAACAAAGTAGCATTAAAAAACTTTACAGAAGATGAAATGAAAGAATTCATGAAAACTATAGGTGAAAAAGCTTTTAGAGGTACTCAAATTTTTTCATGGATATATAAAGGAGCTAAAAGCTTTGACGATATGAAAAATATACCAAAGTCAATAAGAGAAAAACTTGAAAAAGTTTCTTACATTGGTAATATTGAAATTGAATTAAAGTTAGAATCTAAAGTTGACAGAACTAAAAAGTATTTGTTTTTATTAAATGATGGTAATATAATAGAAACTGTAATGATGGACTATGAAGATAGGGTTACGGTTTGTATTTCTAATCAAGTAGGATGCAGAATGGGATGTGTATTTTGTGCATCTACAATAGATGGATTATTAAGAAATTTAGAGCCTTGGGAAATACTAGACCAGATTCTAAAAATACAAGAGGATACTGGAAAAAGAGTATCTAATCTTGTTTTAATGGGAAGCGGAGAACCATTAGATAATTTTGAAAATACTAAGCAGTTCTTAAAGATTGTTAATGATGAAAATGGTCTTAATATTGGATATAGACACATAACATTATCAACTTGCGGAATAGCCCCAAAGATGAGGGAATTGGCAGACTTAGGACTACCTATAAATTTAGCTCTTTCACTACACTCACCATATGATGAGAAAAGAATAGAAATTATGCCAGTTGCAAAAGCATACTCAGTAAAAGATATAATAGATGCATGTAATTATTATATACAAAAGACGAATAGAAGAGTAACTTTTGAATATTCGCTTATAAAAGGTGTTAATGACTCACAACAAGAAGCTTTAGACATTGCAAAGTTATTAAAAGGAATGCTATGCCATGTTAACTTAATACCGATAAATGCGGTAGAAGAAAGAAGTTTCGAAAGACCGGATAAAGCTTATATCTACAAGTTTAGAGATGTTTTGGAAAAAAATAAAATTCCAGCTACAGTAAGAATATCTATGGGTTCTGATATTGGTGGAGCTTGTGGACAATTAAGAAGAAAACATAAGTAGCTGTAAGGGGGAAGTCGTATGATTTATAGTTGTGCCTCCGATATAGGAAAGGTTAGAAAAAATAACGAAGACTATTGTAAGGGGGAGATTATAGATACAGATTTTGGATCTATAGGAATATTTGCTTTAGCTGATGGAATGGGTGGCCATAAAAAGGGAGAAGTTGCGAGTGAGCTAGCTGTAGAAAATATTATATCATTTTTAAAAGAAAATTTATTACAAAGTCATAACATAAAAATAGATTATGTTGATGATATAATTAAACAAGCTTATAATAGTGTGAATAGTATTATCTATGAAAAATCTAAAAATGACATTGACTGTGAAGGCATGGGAACTACTTTAACGACAGCTATACTATATAAGGATAATTTATATGTAGCAAATGTTGGAGATAGTAGATGTTATCTATTAGATAAAAATGGATTTGCTAAGATTACTATAGATCACTCGATAGTAGAGGAACTTGTCAGAGCCAAAGTTATTACTGAAGAGGAAGCAAAAAATCACCCAAGAAGAAATCATATAACTAGAGCTATGGGCACTGATGAAATGGTAATAGTAGACATATTTAAGCATAAAATAGAAAGAGGCGATAAAATACTATTAGCCAGTGACGGGCTAACAGGATTTGTTGAATATGAAAATATAAAAGAAATAATAATGGAAAAAGAGCCTGTGGTAGATTTAACTAAGAAATTAATAAATAAAGCTAATGAAATAGCTGGAAAAGACAATATTTCAGTTATATTAATAGAAGATAAGTAGGACGGTGATAAAGTGGGAGAAACTGTTTTAGGCAATAGATATGAAATCATCAGAAAAGTTGGTGATGGAGGAATGGCTTTTGTATATGAAGCCAAAGATAGATTGTTAAATAGAACTGTAGCTGTTAAGGTTCTTAGGCCAGAGTTTGTAGATGATGAAGAGTTTTTAGGGAAGTTTAAGAGAGAAGCAGAAGCCGTAGCGAGCCTTTCTCATCCCAACATAGTAAATGTATATGATGTAGGTGAAGATGGTAAAGTTCACTATATCGTTATGGAGTTTATAGATGGACAAAATTTAAAAGAGATAATAAAAAATGAAGGAACTTTAGACGAATATACAGCACTTGATATAACTAAGCAAATAGCTATGGCTCTTAGCTCAGCTCATAAAAAAGGAATTGTACATAGAGACATAAAGCCTCATAATATACTTATATCTAACGAAGGCAGAATAGTTAAAGTTGCAGATTTTGGTATAGCTAAAGCTGTATCAAATTCAACTATGACAAATATAGGTAGTATAATAGGTTCTGTACATTATTTTTCTCCAGAACAAGCAAAAGGAAAATTTGTAACAAGTAATGCTGACCTTTATTCATTAGGAATAGTTTTATATGAAATGCTAATAGGAAAAGTTCCATTTAGAGGTGACAGCCCTATATCTATAGCTCTTCAACATATAAATGATGAGATAGAGTTTACACCCGAGGAAAAAATAAGTATACCTCAAAGTGTAAGGACTATAATAAAAAAATTAACTGAAAAATCTAGTGTTAACAGATATCAAACTGCAGAAGAATTAATAGAAGATATCGAATATATAGAAAAAAATATAGATTTAGATTTTATAAAAGAATATGATAATTATGCTACACAAAAAATAGATGAAAAAGAATTAAATAAATCTATGAAACAATCTCCTATTGTTCCTAATATGGAACACGAAGATGATGATGATTTCGAAGAAGAAAAACCTAAGAAAAAGAGAAAAAATAAGAAAAAGAAAAAAAAGTCTAAAGAAGATAGCCCTAAAATGAAAAAAGTATTGACAGTAGCTGCAGTGTTGTTAGTGGTTATTCTTGTGACACAAATGGCTTTAGCATTTAAATTCTTTGGCAACAGTAGTGATAATGTAGAATCTGTTACTACACCAGATGTGAAAAGTGCTTATTTAGACGATGCTCAAAAAGAACTTGAAAAATTAGGATTGAAAGTAGCAATATCAAGTGAAGAGTTCAGTAAGGATGTAAAGGAAAATTATATAATATCTCAGACACCAGCTGCGGGTACGGAGCTTAAAGCAGGAGATACTGTAAACATAGTACTAAGTAAAGGTGCACAACAATCTGAAATACCTAATATAGTTGGAATAAGCTTACAAGAAGCTGAAAACATTTTAAAAGAAAATAAAATGAAGCTAGGCAATATAAGCTATGAGTTTAGTGATTCCTTTAATAACGGAGTAGTTCTAAGCCAAGACCCTAAATCAGGACCAGATAGCCTTAATCAAGACTCTAAAGTGAATGTAGTAGTAAGTAAAGGAGCTGAAGTTGTAAGGCCTCCTAAGCAAGAACAAGAGATAGATGTTAATGCAGAAAAAGAAAAACAAAAACAAGAAGAAGAAAAACAAAAACAAGAAGAAGAAAAACGAAAACAAGAAGAAAAACAAAAACAAGAAGAAGAAAAACGAAAACAAGAAGAAGAGAAACAAAAACAAGAAGAAGAGAAACAAAAACCAGAAAAACCAGAACAACCAACAACGAATCCGGATGACTCTAATAGTCAACCACCAGCAACAGAAAATACGCAATCTCAACAATAATAAAAAAGTCCTACTTAATTAAATTAGGTGGGCTTTTTTGTATAATAAAAATAAATTAGATTAATTATAAAGCTATTATGATATTATATAAAAATAAGATACTAATATTATATTAGTTAAAATTTAGAGGAGGTAATAAATGTTAAATGGACAAATTATAAAAGGAATAGGGGGATTTTACTACGTAGATACAGATAATGGACTTTATGAGTGTAGAGCTAGAGGAATATTTAGGAAACAAAAAGTAACTCCTTTAGTTGGAGATAGAGTTAGTATAAGTGTAGTTGATGAAGAAACTAAAAAAGGTGTTGTTGAGGATATTAAAAAGAGAGATACAGAGCTTGTAAGACCGCCTATAGCGAATGTTGATAAGGTACTTATAGTATTTGCTATAAAAAATCCAAAGCCTAATTTATCTCTATTAGATAGATTTATAGTATTAGCAGAAAAAGAGAATCTAGAGATAGTTGTAGTTCTTACTAAAGTAGATTTAGATGACGATGATAAATTAAATGAATTAAAAACAATATATGAACTGAGTGGATATAAGGTAATTCCTGTAAGTAATGAAACAAAATTAAATGTAGATAAGATAAAAGATGAACTGAGAGACAATGTAGTAGTCTTTGCAGGACCATCAGGAGTAGGTAAGTCAAGTTTATTAAATGAAATAGATAAAAATTTCAAGCTACAAACAGGTGAAGTAAGTGATAAAATAAAAAGAGGTAAACATACTACTCGTCATGCTGAACTTTTAAAGCTAGAATGCGGAGGTATGGTAGCAGATACACCAGGATTTAGTTCTTTAACACTTGATGACATAGGAGAAACTGAACTTAAAGGATACTTTATAGAATTTGATGAGTTTGATGATTGTAAATTTGGATCAAGATGCATACATGAAAATGAACCTAGTTGTGCTGTAAAAGAAGCTGTAGAAAATGGAGAAATATCTAAGCAAAGATATAAAAGTTATATACAGCTATTAAATGAAATGAGACAAGGGAAAAGGAGATACTAAAATGATTAAGTTAGCACCATCAATATTAGCAGCAGATTTCGCAAGATTATTAGAGGATGTAAAAAAAGTAGAAAATGCAGGATGTGAATATTTACACATAGATGTAATGGATGGACATTTTGTTCCTAATATAACTTTAGGACCTGCAATTGTAAAATCATTAAGAAAAGATGTAGATATGGTATTTGATGCACATCTTATGATAGAAAATCCAGACCAATATGTAAAAGACTTTGTAGATGCAGGATGTGACTTAATAGTAGTACATCAAGAAGCATGTAGACATTTACATAGAACTATACAAAATGTAAAGTCTCATGGAATAAAAGTTGGAGTAGCATTAAATCCTGCAACACCTATAGAAACTATAAAACATGTATTACAAGATATTGATATGGTACTTATAATGACTGTAAATCCAGGATTTGGAGGACAATCATTTATAGAAAGTATGATACCTAAAATACAAGAGTTAAAGGGTCTTATAGACAGCCAAAATCTTAATGTAGACATACAAGTTGATGGAGGGATAAAACCTGAAAATGTAGCTAAAGTTGTTAAAGCAGGAGCAAACATAATAGTAGCAGGTTCAGCAATATTTAATAGCGATGATATAAAATCTACAGTAGATTTATTTAGAAAAAAATCATCTTTATAGGAAATGAAAATGAAGGTTTGTATTGTATTAAATGGAGAAATAAAAGAATATAAAAAAGTAAAAGACTCTTTGATAAAAGAAGAATATGACTACATAATATGTGCTGATGGAGGAGCAAACCATACGTACAATATGCATATTATTCCTGATTATATAGTAGGGGATTTAGATTCTGTTAAGAGTGAAATAATTGATTATTATAAAAATCGTAAAGTTAAATTTGAAAAATTTCCAACTAAGAAAAATGAGACAGACACTGAGTTATGTATTTATTTAGCAGATAAACTAAAGGCAAAAGAAATTCACTTTATAGGGGCTTTAGGTGGAAGAATTGACCATACTATTGCCAATATAAACTTGTTATATTATGTAAGACTAAAAAATATAATTCCTAGAATTATCTCTGAAAAAGAACAACTATATATAGCTATAAACGAAGAGATAATAATAAATGGAGATAAAGGTGATACAATTTCTGTTATACCTACAAATGGAAATGCAAAAGGAGTAACACTTACAAATTTAGAATATCCTTTGAATAATTATGAGATGAAATTTTATTTGCCATTAGGCATATCTAACGTTATGTTAAATAAAGAATGTAAAATAAAAGTAGATGATGGAAGTCTTATTATAATAAGAAATACTTAAAGTAAAAAAAGATGGCTATAAGCCATCTTTTTTATTTAAATAAAACAAAATATAAAAGGAAAATCAATGTATTAGTCATATAGATATATATATAAGACTTAATTAAGGGGGTATTTTATGAATAAAAAAACAGTTGTTATATATAAATCAAAATATGGTAGTACTAAACGCTATGCAGGGTGGATAGCACTAAAGTTAGATGCGGATTTATACGAGGTAAGAGATATAAGGGTTAGAGACCTAGATGATTATGATACGATAATATATGGGGGAGGTTTGTATATAGGCAAAATAAATGGAATAAAATTTTTAATCGATAATTATGAAAAAATTAAAAATAAAAAAATAATAGTATTTGCCGTTGGAATGGAATCAAATAACATAGATATAAATAAAAAAACCTTAGATATGAATTTTGATGAAGATATGATAAATAATATAAATCTATTTAATTTTATAGGAGCGTTTGATTATAGTAAATTAAACTTAATAGACAAAGTATTAATGAAGGGGTTAAAAAGTAGAATCTCTAAAAAAAATATTACGGATATGACAGATGAGGATAAAATAGTATTAGAAGGTTTTGATAAATTAATAGATTTATGTGATAAAAAATCTATACATATCTTAGTAAAAAATATATAGTTTAAGTATGATGTATCTATGATACATCTTTTTTTTTAAAAAAAAAGTAGGACAGGTCTAAATATATCTTATTTTGCATAAATTTAAAGTATAGAAAGTAACGAATAGATTAATAAAAGCACACAGGGAGGTGTTTTTAATGAAAAACAATAAAGGCTTATTGGGTGTTTTATGCTTAGCTACAGGGTCAGCTGTAATTTTATCAATGATATTGCCTGGATGGATATGGACAACAGCTACAGCTTTAGTTCTTATTGGATGTGGGGTATTATTTTTCTTATATTAAAATTAATATAAAGTAAAAGCTATTATAATTAAATATTAGTTTAAATACTAACAAATGAGGATAAATTTTTTACCATAGAAAAATATATTTTATAAGTAGAATTAAAATAAATTTATAGGGGGAGTATATTATGAAAATGGTAACAATAAAATTACCGAAATGGATGTCTAATATAGTTTTACGTTTTATGAAAAAATAATAAATAAAGAACAAAAATAAAGCCTACTTATAAAGTAGGCTTTTAAAAAAGCAATTAAGCTCTTTCTATTTTACCAGAACGTAAACATCTAGTACAAACTTTTACTCTCTTAGGAGTACCATCTATTATAGCTCTAACGCTTCTTAAGTTTGCAGACCACGTTCTTCTGCTATGTCTATTTGAGTGTGATACTTGGTTTCCAGAAACCTTACCTTTACCACATACGCTACATATCTTTGCCATTTACGCACACCTCCTTAAAATGATAACTAAAATTAAAGACTAAAAACATATTTATATTAACATAAATATTAAAAACGTGCAATAGAAATATATATTTGCATTACATATGTTGAAGTATTTCTTGTTATCATATAAAATTATATATATAATTTTGTATAAAGTAAATATTAAAAAAAGAAATACTAATAGTTTCTTTTCTTAAATTATCCAAATTTAACAAAATATTTACTGAAACAAATTTGGGTAGGTTTAAATTATATCATATTTATAGTATTATAGGATATATAAATTTCTATAAATAAATAAAATCTTATTTTAAAGGCTTTTCAAATGATAAATTTGTTCTATTGTTACTTTAGGTGTTATTATTCATAAAGGTGTAATTTACAATTTATTGGCATTATAAAAAATAGAAAAATTTAAAGTTTTTTGAGTTAAGTAAATTATTAAGAAAAGTAAACTATAATAAAAAATGAACTTAAGGGGGTAAACCATGAGTGCGAAAGTAAATAATCAATATGGAAGTATAGAAATAGATAAACAAGTTATATCACAAATAGCATACAGAGCAGCTATGGAAAGTTATGGATTAGTAGGTTTAGCATATAAATCTAAGGGTATAGTAGAAATATTAAAGGGTGAGAACGCATTTAAAGGTGTTTTAGTAGAAGAACTTGAAGATAATACTATAGCTATAGAATTATACGTTATATTACAATATGGAACTAATATATCTACAGTTGCAAACAATATGATTGATAGAGTAAAATATACAGTTGAGAATATGACATCAATAAAAATAAGTAAAATAGATATTAATGTACAAGGAATTAGAGTTAAGTAACTAGGAGGAAAAAAATGATTCAATATATAGAGGCAAAACAATTAAGGGAGATGTTTGTATCAGGTGCAAATAATCTTCAAAATCACAAAGATTTAGTTGACAAGCTAAATGTATTCCCAGTTCCAGATGGAGATACAGGGACAAATATGTCATTAACTATATCTTATGCAATGAAAGAACTATCTAAGTCACAAGATAGTAGCATAACGGATATAGGTAAAGCATTGTCAAAAGGATCTTTGATGGGGGCAAGAGGAAATTCAGGAGTTATATTATCACAAATAATAAGAGGATTTGCAAAGTCTATAGAAGGAAAAGATAAGATATATACACAAGACCTAGCTAAAGCATTTAAAAATGGTTCTGACACAGCATATAAGGCTGTTATAAAGCCTGTAGAGGGTACAATCCTTACAGTTGTTAGAGAAAGTGGAGAATATGCTGTACAAGCTTATAAGAAAGAACGTGACTTAGTTAAGTTCTTAGAAATGGTAATACAAGAAGCTAATGAATCTTTAAATAGAACACCACAACTTCTAAAAGCATTAAAAGAAGCGGGTGTAGTTGATTCAGGAGCAAAAGGTTTAGTTTTAATCTATGAAGGAATGCATGCTGCTCTAAAGGGCAATCCAATAGATATAAAAGACTACAGCCCAGTTGATTTATCTAGTGTAGAAGTTTCATCTAATCCAATAAATACAGATGATATAAAATTTAGTTACTGTACAGAATTTATATTAGAAAGTAAAACTATTGATGATCTTCAAATAAGAGATATGATGATGAAATATGGAGATAGCTTAGCTGTAGTAGGAGATGAGGGTGTAATAAAAGTACATGTTCATACTAATGACCCAGGCTTAGTATTACAAGATGCTTTAAAATATGGACATCTAGTAACAATAAAAATAGAAAATATGAAAGTTCAGCATGAGAACATAGTATTAGAATCTCAAGATGAAGTTTCTTCTTCAGCTGAAGAAAAAGAATTTGGATTTATAGCTACATCTATGGGTGAGGGGCTTGCAAAAATATTTAAAGATTTTGGAGTTGATCACATAATAGAAGGTGGTCAAACTATGAATCCAAGCACAGAAGACTTTATGAAGGCTATAGAACATATAAGTGCTAAAAATATATTTATATTCCCAAATAACAGCAATATAATAATGGCTGCAAACCAAGCAAAAGAATTAAGTGATAAAAATATAATTGTTATACCTACAAAAAATACTCCTCAAGGATTTACTGCTTTAGTAAACTTTAATGGAGATGCTAGCATAGAAGAAAATGAAGAAGCTATGATGGAGTCTCTAGGATTAGTTAAATCAGGTCAAGTAACTTTTGCTGTTAGAGATACAGTTATGAATGATGTTGAGGTTAAAGAAGGTAATATAATAGGAATAGCAGAAGGAAAATTATCAGGTGCAGGAGATACAGTTGATGAAATAACTTCTAGCCTTATAGAGAAATTAGTAGATGAAGATAGTGCTATAATAACTTTATTCTACGGAGAAGATGTAAATGAAGAAGAAGCAAATAAACTTCGTGATGAATTAGAAGAGAAGTTTGAAGATATAGATGTAGAGTTATACTATGGAGGTCAACCTCTTTATTATTACTTAGTTTCAGTTGAATAATAAATTTGTAACTTAGTAAAAACATAACTAAACCAAAGTGAATTTTAAAAGTCTTGTGTAATTTTACTACTTTTTAGGGGTAATTATGCAGGACTTTTATTTAATAGGTGATAAAAATGATAGATTTAAATAAAGATATACAGTATGTAAAAGGTATAGGACCTAAAAAATCTCAAAAACTTAATAAATTAAATATATTTACATTGAAAGATTTATTATATTATTTTCCAAGACAATTTGAAGATAGAAATAATTTAAAAAAGATAATTCAATTAGGAAATAATGAAAAAGCTACAATAAAAGTTGTAATAGCGGGTGTAAGTACATCTAGTCCTAGAAAAGGTATGGATATAACTAAAGTAGATGTAAGAGATGAAACTGGATATGCAAAATTAGTGTTTTTTAATCAGCCATATATAAAAAACACATTTAAGTGTGGAGATACGATATTAGTCTTTGGAAAAATAAAGAAAGAATTTAAGAATGTTGAACTTAGCTGTTGTGAAGTAGAACATTTGACTAATTTTCCTAAAAATACTTGTAAAGTTATGCCTATATATCCTCTTACATATGGAGTAAGCAATAAAGAAATTATAAGCATAATAAAAAATGTTCTTAGTGATAAGGAACTTAAAATACAAGAGTACCTTCCTCAAAGGATAATAGAAAAATATAAATTGTGCAGTATTGACTATGCAGTAAGAAATATTCACTCACCTAGTAGCAAAGAAGCATTAAAGATTGCTTTGTATAGAATTGTATTTGAAGAATTTTTAATATTACAATTAGGATTATTCATGTTTAAAAATGGAGCTAATGAAGCAGAGGGTATAAAATTTGAAGAAAGCAAAAAACTAAATAGTATATTAAAGTCATTGCCCTTTAAATTAACAGGTGCCCAAGATAGAGCTTTAAGTGAGATTATAGATGACATGCAATGTGAAAAGGCGATGAATAGATTGGTTCAAGGAGATGTAGGTTCTGGTAAAACTGTTGTAGCACTGTTAGCACTTGCAAATTGCGCTTTAAATGGGTATCAAGGGGCTTTAATGGCTCCAACTGAAATACTTGCAGAACAACATTATATTTCTCTTACAGAGACATTAGAGAGCTTTGGAATAAAGGTAGAATTATTAGTTGGTAGTCTAACTAAAAAACAAAAAGAAAAAGTATTAGAAAAAGTTAAAAACAACGAAGTAGATATATTGATAGGTACTCATGCTTTGATTGAAGATAAAGTGGAATTTGATAATTTAGGATTAGTAATAACAGATGAACAACATAGATTTGGAGTTAGACAACGAAGCAAACTATCGGAAAAAGGAGAAAATCCACATATATTAGTAATGACAGCAACGCCAATACCTAGAACTTTAGCGCTTATACTTTATGGTGATTTAGATATTTCTATAATAGACGAATTGCCTCCAGGAAGACAGCCAATAGAAACAATAGCAGTAGATAAAAGTAAAAGAGATAGAGCATATAATTCATTAGTAAGAAAAGAAGTAGAAAAAGGCAGACAAGTATATATAGTATGCCCATTAGTGGAAGAAAGTGAAGCTATAGAAGCAAAGGCTGCTGTAGAATTAGTAGAGGAATTAAGGCTTGAATATTTTACTGACCTTAGGGTTGGGCTTTTACATGGAAAAATGAAAGGTAGCGAAAAAGATGCTATAATGAAAAGCTTTAAAAATAAAGAAATTGATATATTAGTATCTACAACAGTTATAGAAGTAGGTGTAAATGTTCCTAACGCAACTCTTATGATAATAGAAAATGCAGAACGATTTGGTTTAGCACAACTTCACCAGTTAAGAGGAAGAGTAGGAAGAGGTAAACATAAGTCTTATTGTATATTAATATATGCATCTAAGTCTGAAGTTTGTACACAAAGAATGTCGATAATGCAAGAAACTAATGATGGATTTAAAATATCGGAAAAAGATTTAGAAATAAGAGGTCCAGGAGAATTTTTTGGAACAAGGCAGCATGGTCTACCTGAACTAAAAGTAGCTAATATATTTAAGCATATGAAGATATTAAAGTTAGCACAGCAAGAAGCTAGATATATAGTGTGCGAAGACCATAAACTGCAAAATTTAGAGAATAAAATATTAAAAAAAGAAATTATAGAGAAATTTGAACATTCAGTAAAAGAAATTTCGTTAAATTAATTTAAAATTATGTTAAAATATACAATGAGGTGAAGATACGTTGAGAGTAATATCAGGAAAAGTAAGAGGATTAAAATTAAATACACCTAAAAATGAAGATGTGAGACCTACAACTGACAGAGTAAAAGAATCTTTATTTAATATGATAAGCCCATATATAATGGACAGTAATGTTTTAGATTTATTTGCAGGGACAGGTTCTTTAGGTATAGAATGTTTATCTAGAGGAGCACAAAGATGTGTTTTTGTAGATGTAAGTAAAGAAAGTGTATCAATAATAAACTCAAATATAAAAAAAGCTAGAGTTGAAAATGAAAGTATGGTTTTAAATTTAGACTTTAAAGATGCTATAAGCAAACTAAAAGTTCAACAAAATAAATTTGATGTTATCTTTATGGACCCACCATATTATAAAAATATGTTTATAGATGCTTTAGAAAAAATAGATAATGCAGATTTATTAGAAGAAGAAGGAATAATAGTAATAGAGCATGACAGTAAGGAAAATTTCCCTGAAAAAATAGAAAGATTAGAAAAGCATAAGGTTAAAAAATATGGAAATACAACTTTAACATTCTATAAATTATAGGTTGTAAAATGTTAATTTTAAAAGACAAGGTAATTGGCTATATAGATTAAGTCGCATCTCTATTAGAGAAGTGAAATTTTATAAAGTGGAGGCCATAAAACAACATGGAAAAGAAAATAAGAAAAGCTATGTTTGCAGGTAGCTTTGACCCAATAACAAATGGACATTTAGATATAATTTGTAGATCATCGAAAATATTTGATGAACTTCAAATAGGGGTACTTTATAATCCAAATAAAAGTGGGATGTTTAATTTTGAAGAGAGAGCAGAACTTATAGAAAAATGTACTAGCCATTTAGATAATATAAAAGTAGTAAGTTTTAATGGTCTATTAGTAAATTATTGCGAAGAAAATGGAATTGATACTTTAGTTAGAGGGATAAGAAGTGGAGCAGATGTTGAATATGAACTACAAATGGCTCATATGAACAAAGAGTTAAATCCAAATATAGAAACTATTATACTGCCAACAGCAACTAAGTACTCATTTATAAGTTCATCTTTAATTAAGGAAGTATTAAATTTTGATGCAAATATAAAAAATCTAGTACCAAAAGTTGTTTTAGAAGAACTAAAAAGAAAAGCTAATAGGGGGAACTAAAAATGTATGTAGACTTAGAAATGATTGAGTTATTTGAAGAATTAGAAAGTGTAGTAAATAATGCTTCTTCAATACCTTTTTCACAAAAATCTGGTATAGATAAAAGTGAAGTATTGGGAATTATAGGAGAGATAAAAGCATTAATTCCAGAAGAAGTTAAACAAGCTACTTGGATAAATAAAGAGAGACATAAAATAATAAATGATGCAAAACAAGAGGCATCAGAATTGGTAGCACAAGCTAATAAAGAAGCCGAAAGAGTAAGAAAAGAATATAATAGTAATATAGAAGAATTAAAGAAAAACTCTGAAGATGTTGTAAAAGCATATGTAGAAGCAAGTGAACCAGTAATTCAAGCAGAGGAACAAGCAAAAATTATAATAGATAGAGCTGAAAGAGTAGCAAATGAGATAAGATTAGGTTCTATAGAATATGCAGATAATATATTATCAAGTGTTGAATATAATTTAAAAGGTGTTTTAGAAGAAGTTGCAAGGGATAAAGCAGAATTAAATCCAGAAAGATAAAAAAGAAAGCATTAGCTTTCTTTTTTTCTTTTATAACTAGTTTTTTCTATAAATATTAAAGACAATAATACATAGATTATTATAAAAATGGGAAGTAATATTTTGTAGTTTGAAATATAATAGTTCCAGATTAGATTATTGTAAAACACATCATATAAGCTAGAAAAATTAGAAACTAAGGCCGTAGATTTAGATAGTGGATATAATAAGAATGTGAATAATCCTGATAAAACACCATGTAAAAACTTACTAAATATGTATAAACTAACATTAATATCTGTTTTAGCTAAAAAATTACAACATTGAGCTAATATAGATAAACCACTAAAGCCTATTAAAAAGCTTGCTAAGACCGTTTTTAGAACTTGTGGTGCAGACGTAACACCTGCTATTTTATTACACCCTATAGTCATTTCGAAGAGCCCACTAATAAAAGCATAGCAAAGTTCTTTTGTAACACCAAATAAAGATAATGGAATGTATAATATAGATGACATCAAAGATATAATGTTAAATAAAGAGAGTATTTTAAAAATAACTGAAAAAACAATTACAAACCCACCTACCATTAATAATGTATTTACACCATTAAAAACAGCATTCCCAAATAAAACAAAGAATCCTTGGTTATTGTAATATCTAGTATTTATTACATTCTTGATATTTGATTTCAAAGAATTAGATGGTCTAGCAATAAGCTCTTTTCCATAATTTCTGAAAAACAAACCAACAGATATAGCAGCTAAGTAATGACAAATAATCATTAAATAGCCTAATGAAGCATTTTCAAACATTCCATTAGCGACTGCTCCGATTATAAATAGTGGACCAGATGTGGAGCAAAATGATACCAATCTTTGAGCTTCGTACTTAGAAATTTGAGAACTGCTTCTAAGTTCTGAAGCAAGCTTTGCACCTACTGGATAACCAGAAACAGTTGAAATTGCAAAAACTAAAGCACTTTTGCCTGACACATTAAAAATAAATCTTGTAATAGGGTTTATTATAAAACCGATTATATCTACTATTTTCAAATCTACAATTAAGTTAGCACCAATTACAAAGGGCAAAAGAGATGGAATTAATACACTAGTCCAAATATTTAGACCTTCTTTTGCAGCTATTATAGATTCATTAGGAAAAATTATTATTCCTAAGATTAAAAATAAAACAATGAATACAGGCATAAAAAAAATTACTAATTTACTTTTCTTCATAATTACCACCTAATAAACTTATAGTATAAGATAATTATATTAAATTAATAAAATATATATGAATGAAAAGTTTAAAGCGCTATAATATAGATAGACATCTAAGGTTTTATTAAGGGGGAATAAAATGTTTAACAGTATTTCTAGTAAAAAAGTTTATGAGCAAGTGATTGAACAAATACAACAAAGGATATTAAACGGCGAACTCAAAAAAGGGGACAAGTTACCATCAGAACGAGAATTATCAGAACAGATGGATGTCAGTAGAACCTCCATAAGAGAAGGTATTAGAGTATTAGAAACTATGGGAGTAATTGATAGCAAGCAAGGTGAAGGTAATTTTATATGTAGCAATATAGATAAATCATTAATAGAGCCATTGTCTATGATATTTAAGCTAAATGATGGTACTTGGAAAGATATCTTAGAATTAAGAGAAGTATTTGAGTTACAAATAGTTAAGCTTGCAGCTTTAAGAGCTACAGAAAAAGATTGTATGGAGCTAAAGTCTATAATAGATGAAATGAGAAAAGAAACGGAAATTCCTTATAATAAAAAAATAGTGGTTTTATTAGATCAAAAGTTTCACAATAAATTAGTATCAATAAGTAAAAATTATCTTATTGAAAGTTTCTTTCTTATGTCATCAAAGTTATTTGAAAATTTCATAGAAGATGCAAGAGATAAAATAATAAGTAAATATTGGAGCAAAGAAATTTTATTTGAAAAACATAACGCAATATATGAAGCTATTAGAGATAAAAATCCAGATTTGGCTTATGAAAAAATGAAAGAGCATATGGAAATTATAGGTAAAAGCTATATGGAAGCTACATTGTTTGAAGATTGTTAATTTTCAAACAATAGTTGCGCTATAGAATACTGTAGAATACTATTAAGATAAAAGTGGTAATACCACTTACCATCATTCAAGTGACCATCATAAAACAATAAAAAAGGGGAGGAAGCTTGATGAATGAATATCTATTATTCGCAATAGCGATTATTCCTATTGCATGGTTAATAGTATCTTTAGGTATTTTAAAATTTCCAGCACATAAGACGTGCATTTTTACTGCTATTTTTACATTTATAATAGCTCTTGTATTTTGGAAAATATCATTTTTAAATGCAGTCACAGCATCTATAGAAGGTATTTTAGTGGCCCTATGGCCAATACTTTTAGTTATAGTTGCAGCGTTATTTACTTATAATTTAGCTGTAGAAACAAAGAGTATGGATACTATGAAAAAAATGTTATCTAGTATAACCACAGATCAAAGAATACAAGTGCTTATATTAGCTTGGGGATTTGGAGGATTTTTAGAAGCTGTTGCAGGTTATGGAACTGCTGTTGCAATTCCAGCGAGTATACTAGCTTCAATTGGCTTTAATCCCATATTTGCAGCAATAATATGCCTTATAGCAAATACTGTACCTACAGCGTTTGGAGCAATAGGAATACCTGTTACTACATTAGCTACAGTTACAGGTTTAGATGTGATGAAGTTAAGTTACTTAATATCAATTCAATTAGCACCATTCATAATAATAATACCATTTGCATTAGTAATCTTAACTAAAAAAAGTTTTAAAGCTATAAAAGGTGTATTTTGGATAACTTTAGTATCTGGTCTAGCATTTGCTATACCACAGATATTTGTTGCAAAATATTTAGGAGCTGAATTACCTGCGCTAATAGGAAGTTTATGTAGTATGTTAGCTACGGTAATTATGGCAAAATTTATGAACAAAAATCAATCTAAATTAGAAATAGAAAGCGAAGAATCACAAGTTTATGACGTAGTAGCTCAAAGTAAAGTAACATTTAGAGAAGGGTTATTAGCATGGCTTCCATACATACTTCTATGCATTTTAATACTAATAGCTAGCCCTTTATTCCCCTCAATTAATGAATTTTTAGCGAAATTTACCAGTGAAATACAAGTTTATACTGGAGAAGGAGCTAAAGCGACATCGTTTATATGGATAAATACACCAGGAATGATGATCATAATTTCCACTTTTATGGCTGGATTAATTCAAAAAGTGAAAATTTCAATCATGTTAAACGTATTTATATCAACAATAAAACAATTAACAAAATCGTTTATAACGATAACATCTATAGTAGCAATTTCAAAAATTATGTCTTACAGTGGAATGACAAGTTCAATATCTTTTGGGCTATGTGCAACAACAGGATCATTTTACCCTATAATATCGCCATTATTAGGCTCTATAGGAACTTTTGTAACAGGTAGTGATACATCAGCAAATATATTATTTGGAGGGTTGCAAACTCAGGCAGCTACGTCTTTAGGAATAAGCCCGTATTGGATAGCAGCAGCAAACACTGCAGGAGCAACTGCTGGGAAGATGATTTCTCCTCAAAGCATAGCTATAGCTGCTTCTGCTACAGGTCTTATAGGTAAAGAAGGTAAGATTTTTAGCTCAACAGTTAAATTCTGCTTAGGATATGTAATTATATTAGGAATACTAGTTTATTTTGGTAGTTATTTCTTTACAATTTAGTCAAATACATAGGGGGTGGAAAAATGGCTACTTTAAAAGTACCTTATTCAAAAGAGGGAATGATTTTAAATATTGAAGATAAGAATTTATCAAAAATATTACAATCAAAAGCACATAACTATAAAGTAGATAAAACGCAACAAGAAATAGTAGAGCAATCTATGGATAACCCAATAGGTTCAAAACATATAGAACAATTAGTAAAGGGTAAAAAAAATGTAGTAATAATAACTAGTGATCATACTAGACCAGTACCTAGCAAAATAACAATGCCAATAATATTAAGAAGACTAAGGGAATCAAATCCAAATATAAATATAAAAATTCTAGTTGCTACTGGATTTCATAGACCTAGTACAAGAGAAGAATTAATTTATAAAATGGGTGAGGAAATAGTAAATAATGAAGAAATTGTAATGCATATATCTACAGATGATAGCAAGATGATTAAGGCAGGGATATTACCATCTGGAGGAGATTTTTACATAAATAAACTTGCATATGAAGCAGATCTCCTAATAGCAGAAGGATTTATAGAACCTCATTTCTTTGCAGGATTTTCAGGTGGAAGAAAAAGTATACTTCCAGGTATAGCATCAGCAAAAACTATAATGTATAACCATTGTAGTGATTTTATAGATAGCGAAAATGCAAGAACAGGTACTTTAAAAAATAACCCTATACATGAAGATATGGTATATGCGGCTAAAACTGCTAAATTAGCATTTATAGTAAATGTTGTAATAGACCAAGATAAAAAAGTCATAGCATCTTTTGCTGGAGATGTAGAAGATGCACATATTAGAGGTTGTAAATTCGTAACTGAGTTATCTAAAATAGATTCTCATAAAGCTGATATAGTGGTAAGTACAAATGGGGGTTATCCTCTAGATCAAAATATATATCAATCAGTAAAAGGGATGACAGCAGCAGAAGCTACATGTAATGAGGGTGGAGTTATAATAATGATTTCTGCATGCAATGATGGTCATGGAGGTCAATCTTTTTATGACAACATAGCTAATGCAAAATCACCAACTGCTATATTAGAATCTGTAAGAAAAATTAGAAGAGGAAATACATCTCCAGATCAATGGGAATTCCAAATACTGGCTAGAATATTAGAAAAACATACAGTAATAATGGTTACAGACCAATGTGATCCTGAAATGATAAAAAATATGCATATGAAGCATGCATATAATTTTGACGAAGCTTTAAAAATGGCTTTAGAGATTAAAGGGAAAGACTCAAAAGTCGTGGTTATTCCAGATGGAGTATCTGTGATAGTAAAATAGATAAGGGGGAAAAACTATGGAGATTTTAACATGTATTAAACAAGTTCCAGGAACTAGTGAAGTAGAAGTTGATGAAAAAACAGGTGTATTAAAAAGAGATGGTGTAGATTCTAAGATGAACCCATATGACTTATATGCACTAGAAACTGCTCTTAGAATAAAACAAGAAAAAGGTGCTACTTTAAAGGTAATAACTATGGGACCTCCACAAGCTAAACAAATAATCGAAGAAAGTTTTATGATGGGAGTCGATGAAGGCGCGATAGTAAGTGATAGAAAGTTTGCGGGAGCTGATGTACTTGCAACATCATACACATTATCACAAGGAATTAAAAAGGCAGGAAACCCTGATTTAATAATATGTGGAAAACAAACAACAGATGGAGATACTGCTCAAGTTGGTCCAGAAATAGCAGAGTTTTTAAATATACCTCATGTTACAAATGTAACTAAGATAATAGAAGTTAAAGATGAAGCTATAGTTGTAGAGGTTGATATGCCAAACACATTAGAGGTTTGTGAAATACAATATCCATGCTTAATAACAGTTGAAAAAGGAATATTCCAACCAAGACTTCCTTCTTTTAAATTAGGATTAAAAACAAAAGACAGAGATATACAAATGTATAGTCTAAAAGATTTTGAAGATCAAAATGAAAATAATTATGGGCTAAATGGTTCGCCAACTCAAGTTTTAAGAATCTTCCCTCCTGCTTCAAATAATGAAAAGGAAATTTTAAGAGGAAGTGCAGAAGAAACAACTGATATTTTAGTAGGGAAGCTAAAAGATTTAAAATTAGTGTAAGGGGGAGTAACAAATGGCTAAAATAGTTATAAATCACGATAAAGTAAAAGATTTGAAAGAAGCAATTGAAATATGTCCATTTAATGCAATAGAAGTGGTTAATGATAAATTAGAAATAAACGCTGGATGTAAGATGTGTAAATTATGTGTCAAAAAAGGTCCGAAAGGAGTATTTGAATTTATAGAAGATAAAAAAATAGAAATAGATAAAAATGAGTGGAAGGGAATAACTGTATATGTAGATCACCATGAAGGTGAAATACACCCTGTAACTTATGAACTTATAGGTAAAGCTCGTGAGATGGCAGCAAAAATAAATCATCCAGTTTATTGTGTGTTTGTAGGAAGCAATATAAAAGATAAGTGCGATAAATTATTGTCTTATGGAGTGGATGAAGTATTTGTTTATGATGATATAGAATTTAAAGACTTTAGAATAGAACCATACACTAAAGCAGTAGAAAATTTTATAGAAAATATAAAGCCTACAATAATGTTAGTTGGGGGAACTACTTTAGGAAGATCTCTTGCTCCAAGACTTGCAGCTAGATTTAAAACAGGTCTTACAGCAGACTGTACAATACTTGATATACAAGAAAATACTGACTTAGATCAAATTAGACCAGCCTTTGGCGGTAATATAATGGCTCATATACATACACCAAATAATAGACCACAATTTGCAACAGTTAGATATAAAATATTCTCAGCACCAGAACAAGTTGAAGACCCAACTGGAAAAGTTACTTTATGTAATATTAAAAAAGAAGATCTAGTTTCTAAAATAAACGTATTAGATATAAAGGCTAAAACTAAAGAGGTTGGTCTTGAAGATGCAGAAGTTATAGTAGTAGCAAGTAGAGCAATTAAAAAACAAGATGACATGAATATGATTTATAAATTAGCTGATGTATTAGGCGCACAAATTGCAGGAACAAGACCATTAATAGAAGCAGGATGGATAGATGCAAGGAAACAAATAGGTCTTAGCGGAAGAACTGTAAAACCAAGACTTATAATAACTTGTGGTGTATCTGGAGCTGTACAATTTGTGGCAGGTATGCAAGGTTCAGACTATATAGTAGCTATAAATCAAGATGAAAAGGCTCCGATATTTGATGTGGCTCACGTATCTTTAGTAGGAGATTTATATGAGATAATTCCTAAAATAATAGAAAAAATAGAGCAAAACCAATTAGAGATGGCATTAACAGTAGAAGAATAGGGGGGATAAAAATGTATAAAAAAATTGATAAAAATGATATAGATTTTTTAATAAGCACTTGTGGAGAAGAAGAAATAATTATAGGAAAAAACATAAGTGAAGATTTTTCACATGATGAATTAGGTGGAATTGAAAAATATCCAGAAGTACTTGTATATGCACACAATACAGAACAAGTATCTAAAATAATGAAATATGCTTATGAAAATAACATACCAGTAACTCCTAGAGGTCAAGGAACAGGGTTAGTCGGAGCAGCAGTAGCAATTCATGGAGGAATAATGCTTAATTTAAGCAAAATGAATCAAATATTAGAACTAGATGAAGAAAACTTAACATTGACAGTAGAACCAGGTGTATTACTTATGACAATAGGTCAGTATGTTCAAGAAAGAGACTTATTTTATCCACCTGATCCAGGAGAGAAAAGTGCTACAATAGCAGGGAATATAAATACTAATGCAGGTGGTATGAGAGCGGTTAAATATGGCGTAACAAGAGATTATGTAAGAGGGTTAGAAATAGTACTTCCTAATGGTGACGTTATAAATATAGGAGGTAAAGTAGTTAAAAATAGTTCTGGCTATAGTATAAAAGACTTAATAGTAGGATCAGAAGGGACTTTAGGAATAGTAACTAAAGCTATGCTTAAATTACTACCACTTCCTAAAAAAGATATAAGTTTATTAATACCTTTCCCAGATTTATCTTTGGCTATAGAAACAGTACCTAAAATAATAAAATCAAAATCTATACCAACTGCGATAGAGTTTATGGAAAGAGATGTAATACTTGCAGCAGAAGAATTTTTAGGGAAAAAATTCCCGGATAATACATCAGATGCATATCTTTTATTAAAATTTGATGGAAATAGTAAAGAAGAGATTGAAAAGGAATATGAAAATGTAGCGCACCTTTGTTTGGAAAACGGAGCATACGATGTATTTATATCTGACACACAAGAAAGAAATGAATCTATCTGGTCTGCAAGAGGAGCTTTTCTAGAGGCTATAAAGGCATCTACAACAGAAATGGATGAATGTGATGTTGTTGTACCTAGGGATAAGGTTGCAGAGTTTATAAGATACACTCATGATCTTCAAAATAAATTAAATGTAAGAATAAAGAGTTTTGGTCATGCAGGTGATGGAAATTTACATGTTTACACATTGAGAGATGACATGAACGATAAAGAATGGGAAATGAAGTTAAAAGAGACTTTTGATCATATGTATAAAAAATCAAGAGAACTTAGAGGCCAAGTCTCAGGAGAACATGGTATAGGATACGCTAAAAAAGAATATTTACATGAATCTCAAAGTGAAGCGTATATGGGATTAATAAAAAATATAAAATCAGTATTCGATTCTAAAAATATTTTAAATCCAGGGAAAATATATTAAAAATTTTAATGAAATTAAAATAGAGCACAGTTATTAAGCTGTGCTCTGTTTATACTAAAGGTAAATTTATATTATTTTATAGTATTTCTAACATAAATAGGAGTAGTATAGTAATCCATAGGACCTTTTAGTAAATGTTTATTATTTTGATAGTAGACCATATTGTAGATATTACTAGCTTTTATATCGTAATTTATTAAAGTTTTAAATACATCATCATCCATATTAAAGGATATATTTGAAAACTTATTGATAATATTAATATCAGAATTACTTTTTATGGTTTTTAAAATTTCGCGTCCTTTATCATTGAATGCTAAAACTCTTATATAAGGCATATTATTTATATTTTTAACAAGATTCATATCATCTTTTGTTATGCCTAGTAAAATATTATTAAGAGTACGTTTTATTTTGGTTAATGTGTATCTTTTTGATTTTACAGATAACTGTAAATCTTTAAGAGACGTAGATGTAAATACATTTTGATATATTTTATTCTCAATTCCTTCATTAACATCGAAGTATTTATTTAAAATATCACAATCTCTAAGAACTATAGAGTTAATTAAATCAAAATATTTATCATCAAACATAGGTAAAAAATTAGAGTTTAATTTAGATTTTAGGAAACTATAAGTGATATAAGGTATAACATCTTTAATAAGAGACAAATCATTAAAATCTTTTAAAGATTTTCTTATTGCAGTTGCAGAACAAATATCACTATCTATATTTTCGCAATTGTATGAAGATGATACTCTAGAGATTGTAAAAGGTTTTATATTACTTTTTAATTTTAGTAGACATTTTATATACTCTAGGCCTAAAATATTATTAGAGGAATTTAATAATGATAAAAGTTTTTCTTTTGAAATATCTAACAATTTGTATTTATCAATATAGTCAAATAGTGCGAGGCTTCGAGCAGTTGGATAGAGCATGCCTTTATCCAAGTGATTTTTTAGGGAATCTTTGAATTCTTTGGGTTCCTCAACTAATATATTTGAAACTACATAAAGAACATCAACATTACCTTCTTCGCTACCGAAGCAGATAGAATTTATACAATTTAGCGAATTAAGAGTAGTGATAGCTCCATGGGCAAAAAATTCTGCACTTTGACATGCAAACATAGTTGGCAATTCTATAACTAAATCGACACCATTTTTTACGGCTATTTCTGCGCGCGTATATTTATCAAACAAAGCAGGTTCACCTCTTTGTAAAAAGTTACCGCTCATTATAGCTACACTATGAGTAGCTTTAGTTATTTCTAAAGATTTAGTTAAATGGTACAAGTGTCCATTATGAAAAGGATTGTATTCAACTATTAATCCTAATATATTCATGAAATTTCTCCTTTGGTTTATTCAAAATATGTGTTTTATTAAGTATATAATAAAATTGATTATATATTTAGCAAAACATAAATAAATGTAGTGATTATATTATAATATTATAACAAATAAAGAAAAATAATCTATGTTAATAAAAAAATAATGTTTATTCAAATAAATATATTAAATACTGTACTTTTATAAAGAAAAGTGGTATATTAATTTATGTTGAAACATGTTTACTGTATACAATGTAAAATACTTTGTAAATATTAAGCCTAATAGGCTTGTTACATATTATTCATAAAATTTTAAGGAGGTATACTAATGAAAGTATTAGTATTAAACTGTGGTAGTTCTTCATTAAAATATCAATTAATAGATATGTCAAATGAAGAAGTTTTATGTATTGGATTAGTTGAAAGAATAGGTATAGATGGATCTATACTTAAGCAAGAAAAAGACGGTGTTGAAGGTAAATTAGTTGTAGAACAACCAATGAACAATCACCAAGATGCTATCAAATTAGTATTAGAAGCTGTTGTTGATACTAAATTTGGTGGAGTTAAAGAAATAAGCGAAGTTGAAGCTGTAGGACACAGAGTTGTTCATGGTGGAGAGAAATTCGCAGGATCAGTTTTAATAACTGACGACGTTATGGGTGCATTACAAGAGTGTGTTGAATTAGCACCACTTCATAATCCAGCTAACATAATGGGAATAGAAGCTTGTGAAGCTATACTTCCAGGTGTAAAAATGGTAGGGGTATTTGATACTGCTTTCCATCAAACAATGCCTAAAGAGTCTTACTTATATGGTTTACCTCATGAGTTATATACTAAGTACGGTGTAAGAAGATACGGATTCCACGGAACTTCTCACAGATATGTATCTGAAAGAGCTGCTGCTATGTTAGGAAAAAACATAGAAGATACTAAAATAATAACTTGTCACTTAGGAAATGGAGCTTCAATAGCTGCAATTGATGGTGGTAAATGTGTAGATACATCTATGGGATTCACTCCATTAGAAGGATTAATAATGGGTACTAGATGTGGAGATATAGATGCTGCTATATTACCATTCTTAATGGAAAAAGAAGGATTAGATGCTAAAGGATTATCAGACTTAATGAACAAAAAGTCAGGTGTATACGGAATGACTGGTATATCAAGTGACTTTAGAGATATAGAAGATGGAGCTAAATCTGGAAATGAATTAGCGCAAGTAGCTTTAAAAGCTTATGTTCAAAAAGTTAAGAAATATATAGGATCTTATGCTGCAGAAATGAACGGTGTTGACGCTGTTGTATTCACTGCTGGTGTAGGTGAAAATGGTATAGGTATGAGAGCTGACATAGCTTCTAACATGGAGTTCTTAGGAATGAAGTTAGATAAAGAAGCTAATAATGTTAGAGGAAAAGAAAGAGTAATATCTACAGAAGATTCTAACGTTAAGATATTATTAATACCAACTAACGAAGAATTAGTTATAGCTAGAGATACATTAGCTTTAGTAAAATAATTATAAATGGATATAATACATTTAAGGTAGGGTAAAACCTACCTTAAATTATGTCTAATTTATAATAGATTTTATTTTGATATATCTATCAAGTAAAAATACTTGACAAACAAGTTTCAAATTTGTATAATAAATTGGTAATGTATTGAGGTGAATTTAATGCAAATAAGTCTAGATAGATTAACTAGAAGAGAAACTGACAAAATAGACTTGAATTTTTGTCAAAAAATTGATACTATTAATTATTGTGATATAGATTATAAATTAGCTTCACCTGTTAGTATAAACGGTAAAGTCTCAACTACTAAAACAGGTTTGTACTTAGATGTAGATGTGGAATTTACAGTTCTTGACAATTGCTCAAGATGTTTAGAAGAGGTAGAAGTACCAATAGTATATTCTATACAAGGTTTCTTAGTCAAAGAAGACTTTGACGAAAATAGTTTTGAAAATGATGATGCATTTATTTATGATGGACAAGTATTAAACCTTGTAAATATAATAGAGCAAACATTAGACTTCAAAATGCCAGCAAGAGTTCTTTGTAATGAAAGTTGCAAAGGCCTTTGCACAAAATGTGGAGCAAACTTAAATAAACAAGATTGTTCTTGCAATAAAATCGCGAACGACGAGGAGATTATAGATCCCCGTTTTGCTAAATTAAAAGATATATTTAAAAACGACTAAGGAGGTGGCGTAAATGGCAGTACCAAAGCGTAAAACATCTAAATCAAAAACAAAAATGAGAAGAGCAGCTAACTCAAAAATGGTAGCAACTGGAATAGTAAGTTGCCCACAATGTCATGAGCCAAAATTACCACATAGAGTATGTCCAGACTGTGGATATTATAAAGGTAAAGAAGTTGTATCTAACTAATAACTTCTAAAAACATGTAGATTACTCTACATGTTTTTTTTGTTTAAAAAGGAAAAAACAGATAATAAAATGAAATATTAAATAAATAAAATGCATAGCCTAATATCAATTCTAAAAAATAATAATAAAAGTATTGATAATTTTATTGCGTTATTATATACTACTATTAGTAGTTGGTACTAATTGCAGCTATAAAAATTTGGAGGTAACATGAAAAAGAAAAGTAAAGCCCAAAGACAAAAAGAGCTTATTGAAATGCTACAGGCCGATCCTTTCTATACAGATGAAGAATTATCTAGTTTGTTTGAAGTTAGTATTCAAACGATAAGACTAGATAGAATGAGTTTAAATATACCGGAATTAAGAGAAAGAGTTAAGTCTATAGCGGAAACAGAAAGTTCAAAAGTTAAAACGTTAGGAGTTAAGGAAATTACAGGAGAAATAATTGACTTATCGGTAGGGCAGCTAGGAATATCTATGTTAGAAATTACAGATGATATGCTTTATTCTAAAACTAATACTTTAAAGGATGCATATATATTTTCTCTAGCAGACTCGTTAGCTATGGCGATAATTGACGCGCCAAAGGTAATTATGAGATTTGCAAATGTAAAATGCTTGAAATTAATACAACAAAGAGATAGGCTTATAGCTAAGGCGGAAATTTACAAAAAAGCTGATAAAAAGCACTATGTAAAAGTTGTAGTTAATAACAAAGCACAAGAGCAAATATTTAGAGGAAAATTTATATTTGAAGAATTAGATTAGGAGGAGTAGTTATGAAAATAGTAATAGATGGTATGGGTGGAGATAATGCACCGAAATCTAATGTAGAGGGCGTTGTAAACGCTATAAAAGAATATAATGTGGATTTAATAATCACTGGAGATAAAGATACTTTAGAAAAGGAATTTTCTAATTATGAATTTGATAGAAGTAAGCTAGAAATAGTTCATGCCAGTGAAATAATAGAAAATGAAGATAAGCCTGTTAAAGCTATTAGATCTAAAAAAGACTCGTCTATGGTTGTTGCCTTAAGACTTGTAAAAGAAGGTAGAGCAGATGCGGTTATATCGGCTGGAAACACAGGAGCGTTGCTTGCAGGAGGATTATTTGTAGTAGGTAGGATAAAAGGTATAGATAGACCTTGTTTATGTCCTGTTATACCTAATATAAAAAGAGGTATGACTCTTATAGCAGATGGTGGAGCTAATGCAGATTGCAAGCCTAAAAATTTAGTAGAATTTGCAGCTATGAGTAATATATATGCAAAAAAAGTTTTGGATATTAAAAGTCCAAAAGTAGCCTTAGCCAATGTAGGTACAGAAGAAGGCAAAGGAAATGACTTAGTAAAAAAAGCTTATGATGAGCTTAAAAATATAGATTTGAATTTTATAGGAAATGTAGAAGCAAGAGACGTAATAAATGCGTATACGGACATAATAGTTTGTGATGGATTCACAGGTAATATATTATTGAAGTCGGCAGAAGGTGTAGCGATGTCTGTTATGAGCTTACTAAAAGAAACATTTTTATCTAGTACAAAAGGTAAAATGGGAGCACTACTATTAAAAGATGATTTAAGAAAGCTAAAAAGCTTTATGGATTATTCTGAGTATGGAGGAGCACCGCTTTTAGGAGTTAATGGAGGTGTTATAAAAGCTCACGGAAGTTCTGACTCTAAAGCTATAAAAAATGCTATAAATCAAGGCATTAAATTTACACAAGGAAATGTTGTTGAAGATATAAAAGAATTTATAAAAAATAACGAAGATCAAGAAGAAAAATAAACTCGTTTTGGAGGTTTAATTTATATATGAACAAAAATGCTGGTATATTAGGAGTAGGAAGTTATTTACCACAAAAGATAGTAGATAATTTTCACTTTGAAAAGATAATGGATACAAGTGATGAGTGGATAAAAGCTCGAACTGGAATAAGTGAAAGAAGAATGGCTGAGGAAGATGAAAGTAGTTCAGATTTAGGAACTAAAGCAGCATTAAAAGCAATAGAATGCGCTAAATTAAGTCCTGAAGATATAGATTTGATAATTGTGGCTACGTCTACTCCAGATATGATTCTTCCATCAACAGCGTGCCTGATACAAGCAAACATAGGAGCGCATAATGCAGTAGCATTTGACGTATCGGCAGCATGTTCTGGTTTTGTATATGGTCTTTCTATTGGAGAACAATTTATAAAAAGTGGAATTCACAAAAATGTTCTTGTAATCGGAACCGAGGTCATGTCTAGAATTTTAGATTATAGTGATAGATCTACTGCAATATTATTTGGAGATGGCGCGGGAGCTGTTGTAATAGGAAATGTTGATGAAGGTGGAATATTATCTACGTATCTAGGTTCAGATGGAAGAGGTAAAGACTTTCTAAAGATACCAGCAGGAGGTTCTAGACTTCCGGCGAGTAAAAATACAGTAGAGAATAGATTACATAATATACAGATGGCAGGAAATGATGTATATAAATTTGCAGTAAGGATAATGGGTGAATCATCTTTAAAGGCCCTTGAAATGGCAAATTTATCTACTGATGAAATAGACTATCTTATACCACATCAAGCTAATATTAGAATAATTGAAGCATCAGCAAAAAGATTAAAATTAGATATGGATAAAGTTTATGTTAATTTAGATAAATATGGAAATATGTCTGCAGCGTCAATTCCAGTAGCAATGGACGAAGCATATAGACAAGGCAAGATAAATAAGGGTGATAATGTAGTATTAGTAGGATTTGGCGGCGGACTAACTTGGGGAGCTTCAGTAATTAAATGGAGCACACAAGGAGGTAATAATGAATAGAATTTGTGAATTATTAAACATAAAATACCCTATAATTCAGGGTGGTATGGCTTGGGTAGCAGATGCATCACTAGCCAGTGCAGTTTCAAATGCAGGTGCATTAGGACTTATTGCAGGAGGAAATGCACCAAAAGAAATTATTAAAGAAGAAATAAGAAAATGTAGAGAACTAACAGATAAACCATTTGGTGTAAATGTTATGTTATTGTCTCCATTCGCAGACGATATAATTGATTTAATAATAGAAGAAAAAATTCCGGTAATAACTACGGGAGCAGGTAATCCTGCAAAGTATGTAGATAGGTTAAAAGAAGTTGGTATTAAAATAATTCCAGTTGTACCTAGTATAGCTTTAGCTCAGAGAATGGAAAAGTTAGGCGCTGATGCTGTAATAGTTGAAGGAACAGAAGCTGGTGGCCATATAGGAGAATTAACTACAATGGTTCTTACTCCTCAAGTAGTAGATGCTGTTAATATACCTGTTATAGCAGCAGGAGGAATAGCTGATGGAAGAGGAATTGTTGCAACTTTTGCACTAGGTGCAAGTGGTGTACAAATAGGAACTAGATTTATATGTAGTGATGAATGCAATGTCCATGAAAATTATAAAAATATGGTTTTAAAATCTAAGGATAGAGATGCAATAGTAACAGGTAGAACTACTGGTCATCCAGTTAGAACTTTAAAAAATAAACTATCTAAAGAAATTTTAAACATGGAAAAAGAAGGTCAACCGACAGAAGAAATAGATAAAAGAGGTATAGGCTCTTTAAGAATTGCTACCATAGAAGGAGACATAAATAATGGATCTTTTATGGCAGGTCAGATAGCATCAATTATAAAGGATGTAAAACCTTGCAAAGAGATTATTGAAGAAATGATAAGTCAAGCGAAAAACATAATGCCTAACATACAATTATAAACTAGGAGGTTATTCTATGGGAAAGATAGCGTTAGTATTTCCTGGTCAAGGATCACAATATGTAGGAATGGCTAAGGATATATATGAAAACAATGAAAGTGCTAAAAATGTAATAGATAATGCTTGTAGTGTTTTAGATTTAGATCTAAAAAATATAATGTTTGAAGGTAGCGATGAAGAGTTATCAAAAACAGAAAATACTCAGCCTGCTATAGTAACTCATAGTATAGCACTTTTAGAAGCTTTAAATGAAAAAATAGACTTAAAATATGATGCATGTCTAGGTTTATCTTTAGGTGAATATAGTGCTTTAGTTGCAGCAGATGCTATTGAGTTTAAAGATGCTGTATCTTTAGTTAAAAAAAGAGGTAGATTCATGCAAGACACAGTTCCTGTAGGAAAAGGTGCTATGGCTGCAATACTTGGATTAAATAGAGACGCAGTAGAGAATGTTATAAACAATATTGATAGTGGTATTGTTGAAGTTGCAAATTACAACTCTCCAGGTCAAATAGTTATATCAGGAGAAAATGATAAAATAGATGAAGTAATGACCATGTTAAAAGAAAGTGGAGCTAAAAGAACAGTTAAATTAAACGTAAGTGGACCTTTTCATTCGTCAATGTTAAAAGAAGCTGGAAATAAATTATCTAAAGAATTAGATAAGATTAATTTGAGCAAACCTAAGGTTCATGTAGTTTCAAATGTTAGTGCAAACTACTATGAAGATGAAGGAAAAAATTTACTTATAAAGCAAGTTAGCTCATCGGTTCTTTGGGAAGATTCTATAGAAAAACTTTTAGCTGAAGGGTTTGATACTTTTATAGAAATAGGACCAGGAAAAACATTAAGAGGTTTCATAAAAAAGATTTCTTCTAGCAAAAATATTGATGTAAATATTTATAATATAGAGGACACAAAATCATTAAATGAATTTGTAGAAACTTATAATAAGGGAGAGGTTATATGATAAATTTAAATGATAGAGTAGCGATAGTTACTGGAGGTTCTAGAGGTATAGGTAAAGAAGTAGCTAAAAAACTAGCAACACTTGGAGCTAATTTAGTTATTAACTATACTTCAAAAGAAGAAGAAGCTTTAAAAACTAAAGCTGAAATAGAAGCTTTAGGAGTAAAGTGTATAAGTGTGAAATGTGACGTATCAAAATCAGAACAAGTTAACCAAATGGTAGAAACTGCAGTTAAAGAGTTTGGAAAAGTAGATATATTAGTAAATAATGCTGGTATAACTAAAGATGGTTTACTTATGAGAATGAAAGAAGAAGATTTTGATAAGGTTATAGAAATAAACTTAAAAGGTGTATTTAACTGCACCAAAGCAGTAACTAAGTTAATGATGAAAAACAAATATGGAAAAATAATAAATATGGCTTCTGTAGTAGGAGTTATAGGAAATGCAGGGCAAGCTAATTATTGTGCATCTAAAGCTGGTGTAATAGGATTTACTAAATCAACAGCTAGAGAGTTAGCATCAAGAAATATAAATATAAATGCAGTGGCACCAGGATTTATAGATACAGATATGACTAAAGTATTAAGTGATGATGTAAAACAAAATATGTTAAATAACATTCCTAAGAATGCTTTTGGAAATCCAGAAGATGTAGCTAATGTTGTAGCATTTTTAGCTAGTGATATGTCAAGCTATGTTACAGGTCAGGTTATAAATGTAGATGGTGGAATGGTAATGCAATAAGATTAATTAAGTTTAAAACAGATTTGAAATATAAAAATATAACTAAAAATTTAGGAGGAAACAAATATGTTTAATAAAGTTGTAGAAATAATAAGAGAGCAATTAAGTGTTGAGGATAAAGAAATAACAATGGAGACTTCTTTAATGAAAGATTTAGAAGCGGATTCATTAGATGCTGTAGAAATAATAATGGCATTAGAAGACGAATTTGATGTTGAAATACCAGATGCTGAAGGTGAAAAATTTAAGTCTATAGGTGACATAGTTAAATATATAGAAGCTAATAAATAGTGGAGGTATTCTCTATGAAAAAGAGAGTTGTAATAACAGGTCTTGGATGTGTAACACCTGTTGGAAATGGTAAAGATGAATTTTGGAAAAATATTAAAGCTGGTGTATGTGGAATAGACACTGTAACTAGATTTGATGCAAGTACTTTTCAAACACAAGTAGCTGGAGAAGTAAAAAACTTTAACGGTGAAGATTATATAAATAAAAAAGAGTTAAAAAGATTAGATAAGTTTACTCAATACGCTATAGCCTCTGCAAAAATGGCAGTAGAAGATGCTGAGATAGATTTAGAGTCTATTGATAGAGATCGTATGGGAGTTATAATAGGTTCTGGTATAGGTGGAGTTGAAACTATAGAAGAACAACATAAAGCACTTTTAAATAAAGGTAATAAAAGAGTAAGCCCATTCTTTATTCCTATGATGATAGGTAATATGGCAGCAGGTCAAGTATCTATATTCTTAGGAGCTAAAGGTCCTAATACTAATGTATGTACTGCATGTGCATCTGGAACACATTCAATAGGAGATGCATTTAAGCTTGTCCAAAGAGGAGATGCAAATGTTATGGTAGCTGGAGGTAGTGAAGCTCCTGTAACAGCTCTTGCGTTTGCAGGATTCTGTAATATGAAAGCAATGTCTACTAGAAATGATGATCCTAAAACATCATCAAGACCATTTGACAAAGACAGAGATGGATTTGTAATGGGAGAAGGCGCTGGAATTGTAATATTAGAAGAATTAGAACATGCATTAAAAAGAAATGCTAAGATATATGCAGAAGTAGTAGGATATGGATTAACAGCAGATGCGTACCACATGACTACACCAGCTGAAGGTGGAGAAGGTGCAACTCGTGCTATGAAAATGGCCCTACAAGATGGTAATGTACCATTAGACGAAGTTGACTATATAAATGCACATGGAACATCTACACCTTATAATGATAGACTAGAAACTCAAGCGATAAAAAATATATTTGAAGAGAGAGCATATGATATATGTGTTTCATCTACAAAATCTATGACAGGACATTTATTAGGAGCATCAGGAGCAGTAGAAGCTGTTATTTGTGCGATGAGTATAAAAGATAATTTTGTACCTCCGACAATTAATGTTCAAGAAGTTGATGAAGAGCTTGACTTAGACTATGTACTACATAAAGGTAGAGATAGAGAAGTTCGATATGCAATGTCAAATTCTTTAGGATTTGGTGGACACAACGCAACTTTAGTATTAAAAAAATATTAATTATATAAAAAAATCTCCTTATTTAAATAAGGGGATTATTTTTTATTTAAAAAACTAAATTCTATTATACAAAAAGAAGTCTAATGACTTCTTTTTTTTGTAATATTTTTGATTTTTGATTAATACAATAGTTATATAAACAAAAGAGGAGGACAAGGTATGAATAATCTTAGCGATGAAATAATTAATTCGTTAGCAGTTAATTTAAGAGAAAAAATTAAAAATGTTTGCAAAGATGATATAAACATAGAAGAAATTAGACTTCGTTCTCAAAAACCACTTATATTAAATGCAAACAATAAAGACTATTTTTATAATATTAATTCAAACAAGCTAGATAAAAGAATGAACTCTCCATATATAGTTAGCAAAGAAGACATAGAACAGACATTTCAAATAATATGTAAATATTCTATTCACTCATTTATGGATGATATTAAAAAAGGATTCATAACTCTTAGAGGAGGGCACAGAGTAGGACTAGTTGGTAAGGTAATAGTAGAAGATGGACAAGTCAAAAACATAAAGCATATATCTTCGTTAAATATAAGGGTATCAAGAGAAATCATAGGATGTTCTGATAAAATTTTAAAGCACGTAATAAAAGGAGATAATCAGGTAAATAATACACTGATAATTTCACCACCTCAGTGTGGTAAAACAACTTTAATTAGAGATATAGTAAGAAATTTAAGTAATGGGAATGAGGAATATAGATTTAAAGGTATAAAAGTAGCATTGATAGATGAACGTAATGAAATATCAGGTTCTTATTTAGGATCATCTCAAATGGATGTAGGGATAAGAACTGACATAATAGAAACGTGCCCAAAAGATTTGGGAATTGTGATGCTTTTAAGATCTATGTCCCCTAATTTAATAGTAACAGATGAAATAGGTAGTTTAGATGAAATAAAAGCTCTATATACGGCTTTAAATGGTGGTGTAAGCTTAATCACAACTGTTCATGGGGATTCTATTGAAGATATAAAAAATAGGAAAGAAATGAGCAATTTATTAGATAAAGACTTATTTAAAAAAGTAATTATACTATCAGCGAAAAAAGGCCCAGGAACAATAGAGAAAATATATGATTTGGAAGAAAAGAGATGGTATTTTGCAAATTAAAATAATGATAATAGGGGTTTTGGTAGCTTGTAGTTATTTAATAGGTGAATATATTTATAAAGCTTATACAAATAGGCATAAACAACTAAATGACCTCATAAGAATATTAGAGATAATAAGGATGGATTTATCATTTGGTATGTATACATTAGAAGAAATTTTTAAAAGGGTAGGAGATAAAAAGGAATACTGTACTTCTCAATTCTTTAAAAAAATAGAATGTGAATTACATAATAATCAAGCTAAAGTTTTAGATGAAATTCTAAATGACAATATGTACTTATTAACAAAAGAAACTTATTTACAAAACAAGGAGGTTGATGAAATAAAAAAACTTATACTTACATTGGGTAAAAGTGACATAGAATCTCAAACAAGAATGATAGATTTGTCTATTGAAAATCTAAAAAAATTAACATCTGAAACAAAAGAAGATATAGATAAAAAAGGTATGGTCTATAGAAAGTTATCTACAGTAATAGGACTAGTAATAGGAATAATTTTGATATAGGGGGGGATGAGTATGGATATATCTTTAATAATAAAGGTTGCGGGTATAGGAATATTAATATCAGTACTTAATATGTTGTTGGAAAAAAGTGATAGAAAAGATTGGGCATCTCTAACTACATTAGCAGGGGTAATAATTGTTTTAGGTATGGTATTAACAGAAATAAGTGATTTATTTAATACAGTAAGAACAATGTTTCAACTTTACTAAAGAGGGGGAGATATCTTGGAAGTTATGCAATTAGTAGGGATTGCAATAATCTCAACAACACTCTGTTTGGTAATAAAAAAAGACAGGCCAGAAATAGCAATGTTTATAGCAATACTTACAGGAATAACAATATTACTATCAGTAATATTTAAGCTTAATTTTATAGTAGAGAGTATACAAGACTTAGCAGTAAGAGCTAACATACCTTCTATGTACATAACACTAATAATAAAATTAATTGGGATAGCATATCTTATGGAATTTGCTATACAGATTTGCAAAGATTGTGGGGAAGGAAATATAGCATCTAAATTAGAATTTGGTGGCAAAATAATAGTTATGACAATGTCATTCCCTATACTTTTATCCATTGTAGAAATGATAATAAATATTATCCCATAGGAGAATGATAACGTATGAAAAAAAAATTTTTAGGAACTATATTAACCTTATTATTAATATTAGGATCTTTCGTAGTATGTTTTGGTAACGACGGTAAAGAAGCTGAAAACTACGATGATACTAAGAAAAGTATAAATAGTTATATAGACAGTCAATTAGAAAAAATAAAA
Organism: Romboutsia sedimentorum; assembly: GCF_030131845.1. Taxonomy (GTDB): domain Bacteria; phylum Bacillota; class Clostridia; order Peptostreptococcales; family Peptostreptococcaceae; genus Romboutsia_D; species Romboutsia_D sedimentorum. The sequence continues at coordinate 249,641 of NZ_JASKYM010000002.1, forward strand.
ATAGATGAAATACAAGGGTTTGTAAAAAATTCCCAAGTACTACATGATGTGAACCTAAAAACATTTATAAAAGATCTCATTAGCGGAGAAAAAACAATATTGGATTTATTTAATAAAGAAGGTATAAAGCTTATGTTGTTTGATGAAGTTAAATCTAGCTTAAAGGTAGCTGTAATAATACTTGTTTTAGCACTTTTATCATCTGTATTAAAAAGTCTAGATAATTCGTTTTCATCAGGAGCAGTAAGTCAAATAACCACTTATATAATATTTATAACGATGGTTTCATTAACATTGGTTGGATTTAAAGATGTACTACAAATATGCAATACAACCATAGATTCTACAGTAGGTTTAATGCAAGTAATAATGCCAGTACTTATAACATTATTGGTATTAATTGGATTCCCAATCACATCAACAGTTTTAAATCCGATATTTATAGGCGGAGTAACATTTATAAATGTTGTATTTAAAAATTTCTTATTTGTATCAATTGCAGTTGCTTTTGCAATTCTTGTCATAAATAATTTATCAAAAAATATCAGGCTAAAAAAATTATCATCATTTATAAAGCACATAAACTTAGTATCGTTAGGTGCGATGTTTACTATTTATTTAGGACTTGTATCGATGCAAGGATTATATGTTAAAAATATTGATAACTTCACTGTTAAAACGGCCAAATTTGCAATAGGTAATTTTATACCAGTAGTAGGAGGATTTGTATCAGATTCTGTTGATATACTTTTATCATCATCACAACTTATAAAAGGAGTATTTGGTGGTATAGGACTAGTTTTATTAGTTGGTATATGTTTAATACCAGTTATAAAAATTTTATCTATAGTAGTTGTATATAAAGTATCTGCAATAGTAGTAGAGCCTATAGGAGAAGAAGGTATATCTAGCTTTTTAAATGAAGTTGCAAATTTAATGGTGCTAATGCTAGCAGCTATAATAGCAATAACAATAATGTTTTTTGTAACAGTAGCAATATTAACATCAATAAGTGTAGTATCTCAAGGATAAGAGGTGTGATATGTTAGATAATATAAAAATTTGGATTGTAACAATATTAGTAGGAGCATTTATAGTCAATATAGTTGATATGATATTACCTTCTTCTAAAATGAAACCGTATGTAAATCTTGTACTTAATTTTATATTTGTATTTATTGTGTTGACCCCTATTATAAGTTTATTCTCAAAGGATATGAGCCTTGAAGATACTATATTAAAATCAATGGGAAAATACAATAAAGAATATGTAGATAGTACTAATGCTTTAGCCGATAAGACAGGTTGTAATAGCCTAACAAAAGGATATGAAAATGGATTACAAGAGGTTCTAAAGCTAAAGTTAGATGAGTATGGATATAAATTAGAGGATATAGAGTTTGATGGGTCTGAGATAGGAAATATAAAAGTTAAAGAAAAAAATAGTAATAAAGATAAAAAAGAGGACATACAATCTAAAGAAAAAGAAAATATAAAGCCGGCATTCAAAGAAAATAAAGAAAAAGAGTATGAATTAGACTTAAATGAAAATAAACTTAAAGAAGACTTAGTTAAAATACTAGACGTATCAATTGAAACTGTAGAAATTGATTAATAGGGGTTGAGTAAATGTTTAAAAACTTAAATGAAAAAGACAAGAAAAAGATATACACACTATTAACCTTAGGAATAGTTTGTGCTATAGCTCTTATAGCAATTCCAAGCTTATCTAAAGAAGAAAGTAAACCAAAAAAATCCAGTACTGATAGTCAAACTCAAGTGGTAAAGGCAGAAAATAAAGAGCCTTTAGAAGCAAAATTAAAAAGTATTTTATCTCAAATTGATAAAGCTGGAGAACTAGATGTAATGATAACATTTGAATCAAGTGAGGAAATACAGCCAGCGTTTAATACTAATTCAACAACAGAAAAAACACAAGAAAAAGATACTAAAGGTGGAGAAAGAACAGTTACAACAGCAAGTGAAAATAAAACAATGATAACATCAGGGTCAAGTGAACCAGTAGTAATAAAAACTAATGAAGCTAAAATTAAAGGAGTAATAGTAGTAGCGAGTGGAGCAAGTGATCCACAAGTTAAAGAAACGCTATATAGCGCGGTACAAACAGCACTTCAAATATCAGGGCATCAAGTAGAGATATATACTAAATAACTATATTAAACTTGGGGGGATAAAAATGAAATTTAATTATAAGGGAAGAGGATTTGTAGTATTAACTTTAGCAACAATGTTAGTAGTAGTAGGGACTGTGAATTATAAATTAAGTGAAAAATCAGCAATAGAAACAAGCAAAGAATTAAAAGCATATGAACAAACTCAGATGCAAAAAAATGATGATAAAAAAGAAGCTACTGATAATAAAAAAGAAGCTAATAAAGGAGAAGAAATAAAGGTAGTTGATAGTAAGACTACTGATATTGATGAAAAGGTAACTGAAACTAGTAAAGAAATAAAAAATCAATTAACTTCACAAAAAAATATGAAAAAAGCTACGTACATATTAGATATGAAAATGACTAGAGAGAAGCAAAGAAATGAGTTAGCTCAAAATTTAAACGAAATGATAAATAATCCATCTACAGCAGAAGAGTCTAGAAAAGAAGCTTCTTCAATGAAATTACAACTAGTGAAAGATCAAGAGACTGAGCTTAAGATAGAAAACCTTTTAAGTACTAAGGGGTTTGAAGATGCGTTAGTTTACATAAGTAATGGTGGTGTGAATGTAGTAGTAAATGAAGAAAAATTAGAAAAAGCAGATGCAGCAAAAGTATTTGATTTAGTAGCAGAACAAGCAAAAGTAAAATATGAGAATATAAAACTGATGCAACCTAATAAATCTAAACTATAAAAATTAAAGTATTATATAAATATTTTATTAAATCATATAATTATTAGAAAATATTCAATATAAATTTATTTTTTATTAAACCTCAGAGATTAACTGAGGTTATTTTCTTGCAAAGTTCTTTTATATTTGGTATTATTATAATAATAAAAATAGTTCCTTAAAATAAGGGGGTAGAATTTATCATGGAAAGCAACAATTTTGGACAAGTGAAAATATCTAATGAAGTAATAGCTACTATAGCAGGACTTGCAGCATTAGAAGTTGAAGGTGTAGAAACAAATACGACATTCACAGATAAATTACTTAAAAACAACGGCGTTAAAATACAAATAGAAGAAGAGGAAGTTAACTTAGATGTAATGGTTATGATAGATTACGGAATATCTATACCAGATGTAGCTTTTAAAATTCAGGAAAATGTAAAAAATACTGTTGAAACAATGACAGGATTGAACGTTTCTCAAGTGAATATACATGTTCAAGGAATCAGCTTTAAAAAAGAAAAAGCTGAGAAGGAAGAAGCTAAGCAAATCAAAAAAAGTTAATATATACCCTCTGAAAAATCAGAGGGTTTTTTCTTGCTTAATGTGCAAATAATAAGAATTCAAGGAGGATTATAGCCAATGAAAAATGATAAAGCTAAAAAAGTGACAAGCAGAGAGTATATGATGAAATTGATATACCAATCGGATATAAATAAAGAAAGTATGGAAGGGAAGTTAGATACATTTTTAAACAATAATTTTGAATATATATCTAATAGATACGAAGAACTTAGATTACAATACTCAGATAATCCAAACTTAGAACTCAAAAATTTAGAAATAGATAATGTTGTAGACAAAGAATACATGAATAAAATGTGTGTTGCATTAAAAGAAAATAGCGAAAAAATAAATGAATTAATAAGCAAATATGCAAAGAACTGGTCGATAGAAAGAATGCCAAAAGTAGATTTAGCTGTATTAAAAGTAGCTATATGTGAAATACTTTTTGTAGAAGATATACCTAATAAAGTTTCTATAAATGAAGCTATAGAGATTGCAAAAATATATTGTGATGATAAAACTCCTAAATTTATAAACGGAATATTAGGAAGCGTAGTTAATGAGCTTTCAGGAAAATAATATAATAATCGGAATAGATACTAGCTGCTATACAACCTCTATAGCAGCTATATCTTTGGGCAAAAATGTTATATTTAATAAAAAGATTATGCTAGAGGTGAAAAAAGACAGCAAAGGCTTAAGGCAAAGTGAGGCTGTTTTTCAACATGTAAAAAATTTAGGGGCAATACAAGAAGAAATAAAAGAGATAATAAAAAATTATGAGATAGTTGCAATATGTGTATCAAATAAGCCTAGGCCGATAGAAAATTCATATATGCCAGTATTTACAGTAGGACATAATTTCGCAAAGCTTTGTTCAACTATGATGAAATGTGAGTTATATGAGACTACTCACCAAGAAAATCATATAGAAGCGAGTTTGTTTACTAATAATATAAAAAATAAGGAAAGCTTTTTGTCTGTTCATATGTCAGGAGGAACTACAGAAATACTGTTATGCAAAAGTAATAAAAATGATCTTAACTATAGCGTAGAAATAGTTGGAGGAAGTAAAGATATAAGTTTTGGGCAACTTATAGATAGAGTTGGAGTTAAAATGGGGTATAGATTTCCAGCAGGTAAATATGTAGATGAAAGTGCTATAAATTGTACTAAGAAAATAGAACAAGGATTAAAAACATCTGTAAAAGAAGGGTATATGAATTTATCAGGACTAGAGAATCAAATTAATAAAATATTAAATGAAAAAGACGAAGAGTATATTTGTAAATTGATTTTAGACTCAGTTGTTAGAAATATGGTTAAAAGTATTATATATCTAAGTGAAAAGCATAATATTGATGAAGTTGTATTTGCAGGAGGAGTGTCTGCTAGTAAATATATATCAAAGGAGTTAATATTAAAGCTTAAAAAGTATAAAATAAATGCTTATTTTACTGATCCTGAGTATTGTACAGATAATGGTGTAGGATGTGCGTTAATAGGAGTGAATAAATTTGAAAATAAGAGCTCTAAAAATTAGTGAAGCTAATTCATATATAAAAAGAATTTTAAGCAATGACCCTATATTGTATAACTTAAAGGTAAAAGGAGAAATATCTAATTTCAAAATACATAGTAGTAAAAATGTGTATTTATCATTAAAAGATGAAAGTTCCAAGATAAACTGTGTAATTTTTAAAAATAACTTTGATGAATCCCTACAATTAGATAACGGAGTTAAAGTTATAGCAAGTGGATACATATCAGTTTATGAAAGGGATGGATCATATCAACTATATATAAATTCAATAGAAATAGAAGGAATCGGAAATTTATATATAGAGTTTAACAAACTAAAAGAAAAATTAAGCAAAGAAGGTCTATTTGATAATAAATATAAAAAGGCAATACCTAAAATGCCAAAATCAATTGGAGTTATAACTTCTCAAACTGGTGCAGTTATAAAAGATATAATAAATGTTGTAAAAAGAAGATATCCAAAGGTTAATATAAAACTTTATTCTGTAAATGTTCAGGGAAAAAGTTCTAAGGATGAGATCTGTGATGGAATTAAATTTTTTAATGAGATTCATAATGTAGATACTATAATACTTGGAAGAGGTGGAGGTTCTATAGAAGAACTTTGGTCATTTAATGAAGAAATTGTAGCTAGAGCTATTTTTGACTCTAAGATACCTATAATATCTGCAGTAGGTCATGAGACTGATTTCACTATATGTGACTTTGTGTCAGATATGCGTGCACCCACACCTTCAGCAGCAGCAGAAATAGCAACGCCATCATTAGATGATATTAACTATAAATTAGAAAATATATTAAGTAGGATGAATAAGTCTATGGCTAATACATTACAAGTTAGTGAATATAAATTAAACTATACAATTGATAAAATAAATAACTACTTAGGTTCATATACAATCAAAGATAAATTTGTACAATTAGATAAAATATATGATAAAATAAATTCTGAGGCAGAAAACAATATAAGCAGAGAAAAAGAAAGACTTCAAAGTATGGGCACTATATTACACAACCTAAGTCCACTAGCTACAATAGATAGAGGTTATAGCATAGTCCAAAAAGATGGAGAAGTTGTAAATAGTACTAAAAATCTAAATTTAAAAGATAATATAGATATTGTACTTAAAGATGGAAATATTGAGTGTATTATAGAAAAAATCAAAAATAAAGAGGTATAAGTATGAATTTAACATATGAACAAGCCTATAAAAAATTAGAAGATATATTAGAAAAATTAGAATCTAAAGGTGCTAGCTTAGATGAATCTTTAAGTTTGTATGAAGAAGGAATAAGTCTTTACAAACATTGTAATAAACTTTTAGAAAATGCCCAGCTAAAAATTAGCAAATTTACTAAATTAGGTATAGAAGAAGAATTAAATACTAGGGAGGAATAAAAGTGGAATTTAAATTAGTATTGAAGGAAAAAGCAAATTATATAGAACAATTATTAAATAAATATATGCCAACAGAAGAAGGTTATCAAAAAACTATAATGGAGGCTATGAACTATAGTTTAAGTGCAGGCGGAAAAAGATTAAGACCGATATTAACTTTAGAAGCATGTAAAATAGTAGGTGGAAATGAAAATGATGCGATACCTTTTGCAGTAGCAATAGAGATGATACACACATATTCTTTAATACATGATGATCTACCAGCCCTTGATAATGACGACTTAAGAAGAGGAAGAAAAACTAATCATATAGTATATGGAGAGGATATGGCTATACTTGCTGGAGATGCTCTTTTAAATTATGCATTTGAGATTATGCTTTCAAATTCACTAGGAAAAGAAAATCCAGAAAAATATTTAAAAGCAATAAATGAAATAGCTAAGTCATCAGGTATATATGGAATGATAGGTGGACAAGTTGTAGATGTCCAAAGTGAAAATCAACAAATACCTAAAGAAAAATTAGATTATATACACAACAATAAAACAGCTGCAATTATGATTGGTTGTATGAGAGCCGGAGCTATAATAGGAAATGCTAATGAAGAAGAGTTAGATAAAATAACAAAATACGCAAATAATATAGGGCTATCTTTCCAAATAGTAGATGACATATTAGATATAGTAGGAGATGAGTCTAAATTAGGAAAAAAAGTTGGAAGTGATATAGAGAACAATAAGTCTACATATCCATCACTATTAGGCTTAGAAAAATCAAAAGAAATTGCACGAACACTAATAAATGAAGCTAAAGAAAATATAAATGAACTTTCTGAGCATGTTGACTTCTTAAATGGATTAGCTGATTATATAATAGATAGAGAATATTAAGGAGGAACAATGAACGTTTTTTCACAAATTTTTAACAACCAAGTTTTAAGCATAAGTGTGTTTGCTTGTTTTTTAGCGCAATTTATAAAAATATTTACTGGAAAAGAGAAAAGAATTGATTTAATGAGGCTGTTTTCTTCTGGTGGAATGCCAAGTTCTCACAGTTCTTTTGTTACAAGTTTAGCAACTTTAGTTGGAATTGAAAAGGGATACAGTTCAACCGAATTTGCAATAGTATGTGTATTTGCATTAATAATAATGTATGATGCAACTGGAGTTAGGCGCTCTGTAGGAAAACAGGCGGCAATAATAAATCAAATGTTAGATGACTTACACCATAGAAAGCCTATAGAACAAAAACGATTAAAAGAGTTAGTAGGCCATACTCCAAAAGAAGTTTTATTTGGTGCAGTACTAGGAGTTATAACTGCCTTAACTTTGCGATAAATTGAAAAAAAATGTAGTATATGGTATAATTTTTATTTATCAAAGTATTATAAAAGTTAGTAATCATTGATAACTTCTATTAAAAAACAATATAAGTAAATATCTTGTAATTTTTAATTAGTAAAATAAATTTCAAGAAACTATATCCACGATATCGAGGAAGTAAATGTTTTAATATAGTTATAAAATGAATATAACTTAGTCAATACTAAGATATATTCATTTTTTATATATTGAAGTTATTGGCAAGAGAAGCTAAGCCAATTTTATAAATTAGAATAAATAAAAATTTACACAATAAAAGGTGAGGATAATATGTATAAGTATTTAGATAAAGTAAATTCTCCAAAAGATGTAAAAGTTATGGATGCTGAAGAAATGGATATGTTAGCAAAAGACATACGAAAATTTTTAGTAAGATCGGTTTCTCAAACTGGAGGTCACTTAGCATCTAATTTAGGTGTAGTAGAATTAACACTAGCTCTACATAAAGTATTTGAAAGTCCTAAAGATAAAATAGTATGGGATGTAGGGCATCAATCTTATGTACATAAAATAATTACAGGAAGAAAAGATAGTTTTGTATCTTTAAGACAATTTAATGGGTTAAGTGGATTTCCAAAGGAAAATGAGAGTCCTCATGATATATTTGATACTGGCCATAGTAGTACTTCTATTTCAGTTGCACAAGGGATAGCTTGCGCAAGAGATATAAAAGGAGAAGATGGAAGTGTTATCGCAGTAATAGGAGACGGATCTATAACTGGAGGAATGGCTCTTGAAGCACTAAATCATTTAGGTTATACAAACACTGATATGATAGTGATTCTTAATGATAATGAAATGTCGATAGATAAAAATGTTGGAGGTATGTCTAGACATCTGTCTAACATAATAAGAAATTCAACAGCAAATAAAGTAAAAGATGAAGTAGAAAAAATATTAAGTGTGGCACCAGGTGGCAATTTAATATCAAAAACAGCAAACAAAGTAAAAGATACTATTGTTAGTAAATTTATACCACAAGAATGTGCGTTGTTTGATTCATTAGGAATAAAGTATTATGGACCAATAGATGGACATAATACCAAAGAATTAATACAGATATTAAATAAAGCAAAAAACAAAAAAGGCGCCGTGTTGTTGCACGTAATAACTAAAAAAGGAAAAGGGTATAGATATGCAGAAAATGAGCCACAAAAATATCATGCAGTATCAAAGTTTGATATAAAAGAAGGTGTCAAAAGTGGATCAAGCAAATCTATATCAGCATCAGTAGGAGAAAAACTTGTTTCAATGGCAAGTAAAGATGATAGAGTAGTAGCTATAACAGCGGCTATGCCATCAGGAACAGGTCTTAACTTATTTGAAAAAGCTTATCCAAATAGATATTATGATGTAGGAATAGCAGAACAACACGCTACAACATTTGCAGCAGGGTTAGCTAAAAATGGAATGAAACCATACTTTGCAGTCTATTCATCATTTTTACAAAGAGGATATGATCAAATTATACATGATGTATGTATAACTAAAAAACCAGTAACATTCCTTATTGATAGAGCTGGTATTGTCGGAAATGATGGAGAAACACATCATGGTATGTTTGATTTGAGTTATTTAAATTTGATACCAAACATAGTAGTTATGGCTCCTAAAGATACTAAGGAACTAAATTTAATGATGGATTTATCTCTAAAATTAAATTCTCCAGTAGCTATAAGGTATCCAAGAGGCAATAGTTATTATTTAGAAAGCGGCGAATATGAGCCAATAGACTTAGGTAGCTATGAAGTATTGTCTAGTGGAGAAGATACTGTTATTTTAGCTATAGGAAACATGGTAAAACAAGCGATAGAAGCTAAGAGAATTTTACTAGACAATAATATAAATCCAGCTATAGTTAATGCTAGATTTTTAAAGCCGATAGATGAAAATTTGTTAAATGATTTATTTAAGAAATATAAAAATGTAGTAACCATAGAGGATAATACTATAACAGGCGGATTTGGTAGTAGAATTAATAAATTTATAATAGATAATAATCACAATATAAAAGTAGTAAATATAGCTCTTCCAGAAGAATTTGTTCATCATGGAAGTACAGAGGAGATATATGAAAGTATAGGCTTATCACCAAGTAAAATAGCAGATAAAATAAAAAGTTTATAAACAAGAAAGGTAAATTTATGAAAAAAAGAATAGATGTATTATTAGTAGAGCAAGGTCACTTTGAGAGTAGAGAAAGAGCAAAAAAAGCTATAATGGCAGGTCTTATATTTGTTGATAATCAAAGATGTGACAAGCCTGGGGTAGAGGTTAAAGAAGAGGCTAAGATAGAAGTAAAAGGAAATCCAATACCATATGTTAGTAGAGGTGGACTTAAACTTGAAAAAGCTATGAAAAACTTTGATTTAACTTTAGATAAAAAAATATGTATGGATATAGGCTCGTCTACTGGTGGATTTACAGATTGTATGCTTCAAAATGGAGCGGTTAAAGTATTTTCAATAGATGTAGGATATGGTCAACTTGCTTGGAAACTAAGACAAGATGAAAGAGTTGTTTGTATGGAAAGAACTAATATAAGATATGTAACCATAGAACAAACAAAGGAATTTGCAGACTTTGCATCTATAGATGTATCATTTATATCTTTAAAATTAGTGCTTCCAAAATGTAAGGAACTTGTTAGTCCAAATGGGGAAATAGTAGCATTAATAAAACCTCAATTTGAAGCAGGAAGAGCAAAAGTTGGTAAAAAAGGTGTTGTTAGAGAAAAGTCTACACATATTGAAGTTATAGATATGATATCAAAGTTTGCAGTAGAAAATGGATTTGAAATATTAGGATTAGACTATTCTCCTATAAAGGGTCCAGAAGGTAATATAGAATATCTAATTCACTTAAAAAATGGAAACGAAGGATATACATTCAATGAAGAAGAGCACAATAAAGAAATAGTAAAAGTAGTTGAAGATTCTCATAATTTAAGTAAATAAGTTTGATTTTATATTTTAATATTTAAATAGATAATGTTTATAGTTCGAATTTTTAGATAAAAAGAGGGTGATTTAAATTGATCCTTGAGTTATATATGAAAAACTGTGCATTAGTAGAAGAACTAAGGTTAAATATTGATGAAAAACTAAATATATTAACAGGTGAAACTGGTTCAGGAAAATCTATAATAATTGATGCTTTAGGATTATGTTTAGGAGAAAAATATGATAGATCATTTTTAAGAAAAGGTACAGATAAGGGATTAGTTGAAGCTGTATTTTATTCTAAAAGTAATTACTTAAATAAAGTTTTAGAAGAAAATGATTTAGAATTAGATGAAGATAATATGCTAGTAATTACTAGAGTTATTTATGCTGATGGGAAAAGTGTTGGTAGAGTAAATGGTAGAACTGTTAAAATGGGTGTTTTAAAGAAGATAGCTTCTAGGTTAATAGATATACACGGCCAACATCAAACACAAGCTTTATTTAATAAAGAAACTCATTTAGAATTTGTAGACTTATTTGGAGAAAATGAATTAATAAAATACAAACAAGAATATAAAACTATATATGAAAAATACAGTGAAATAAAAAAAGAGCTAAGTATGATAACAGAAAATAAAGATGACATGCAAATTCAAAGGGAAATAGATTTGTTGAAATTTCAAATAAATGAAATCGAATCAGCTAATTTAAGTAAAGATGAATATGAAGACTTACTTAAACAACGAGATGTTTATAGGAATAGCGAAAAAATTTATAGTAATTTAAACTTAAGTTATCAACATCTATATGATGGTTCAGTTAATGCAGTAGATTTAATAGGCAATGCAGTGAGGGAATTAAGTTCTATAGCTGAATATGATGAATCTTTAAGTAATTATAATAATGATATAGAGCGAATAATGTATGAACTTCAAGACATATCTAGAGAAATAAGAAACTACAAAGAAAATATAAATTTTGAACCTTATGAATTAGAACAAATAGAACTTAAGGTAGATGAGATAAATAATTTAAGAAGAAAATATGGCGAAACTATAGAAGATATATTTGAATATTATAATAAAATAAAGTCTAGACTAGATGAAATACTAAACAGAGATGAAAGAATAGAAAAATTAAAAAGTGAAATTCTTGAATTCGAAAAAAAATTATCTATTAAAGCTGATAACTTGACAGAGGCAAGAAAAAGAGTGGCAGCTAAACTTGAAGAAATTTTACTCATTGAATTAAAGAGTTTGAATATGAAAAATGTAGTATTTAAAGTCAAATTTGAAAAAGTTGAATTTATGCAAAAAGGACAAGATGATGTAGAATTTATGATATCATTTAACTTAGGCGAAGATATAAAACCTATATATAAAGTAGCATCAGGTGGAGAAATGTCAAGATTTATGCTAGCATTTAAAACAATACTCGCAGATATAGATCAAATTGATACACTAGTATTTGATGAAATAGATACAGGTATAAGTGGTATAGCAGCCCAAATTGTAGGTGAAAAGCTTAGCAATATAGGAAAGAAAAAACAAATAATATGTATAACTCACTTACCTCAAATTGCAGCTAATGCAGATACACATTATTGTATAGAAAAAAGTACATCAAATGAAAGAACATTCACAACTATACAAAAGCTAGACCATAGTCAAAAAAGAGATGAGATAGCTAGGCTTATAGCAGGAAGCAATATAACCGAAAAAACAATAGAACATGCCAATGAAATAATAGAATTAGCTAAAGGAAGCCTATAAGGCTTCTTTTTATATGGAATTTATAAAGCTAATGAGAATAAATTTTTCCTATAAAGGAACTATAAGTATATAGTTTATAGGTAGGGAGTGCAGTAAAGTGATAAAAAACATTAAAAATAAAAAAATAGTAATAATAATATCAGTAATGAGTTTATTACTAATCAGTGTAAAAGTTATAAAGGGAAACTATAAAGAACTGTCAACACAGGTTATGGTAAACAATAAAGAGGATGAAATAAAATATGTTTATCCATTAGGCAGGGTAGTAGGCGTTAAGGCGACGACAGATGGAGTTTTAGTGGTAGGTTATGAAGAAGATAATGTAGAATATATAGGTGGAATACAAAAGGGTGACAATATAGTTAAGATAAATGGAAAGAAAATAAATAATGAGCAAGATGCAACTAATATTTTAAATCAATTGGAAAAAGAAAACGTAGATGTAACATTTGAAAGAAATGGTAAGTATAATACACAAACAATAAAAATAAAGAAACAATATGGTAAAGCAAAGCTTGGATTATGGGTAAGAGATAAGATATCTGGGGTAGGAACTGTAACATTTTACGACCCAGGAAACTCTAAATTTAAAGCAATTGGACATGCTATTACAGATGTAGACACAAATGAGTTCTTAAAAATAAAGCAAGGGAATATATATAACCCTATAAGTATTGAAATAACAAAGGCAAATGACAGTAAAGTAGGACACATCAAAGGCGACTTTAAAACAGAAAAATCTATAGGTGATTTTAATAATAACTCAAACTTTGGAATAAGTGGGAATATGACAGGTGAAATAAATAAAAATATGCAATTAGTAGAAGTAGGGAAAAAAGAAAGTGTAAGTATAGGAAAAGCGTCTATTATTTTCGAAGATAAAAGTAGAAATGCAACAAGTTATGATATAGAGATTGATAGTTTTGTAGACGATAAAAAAAACGATAGAAATATGATAATAGAAGTTGTTGACGAAGATTTAATAAACTATACAGGAGGTATAATTCAAGGTATGAGCGGTGCTCCTATAATACAAAATAATAAAATTGTTGGTGCAGTAACGCATGTATTTAAAGACAATCCTAAAAAAGGATATGGTATTTTTATAGATGAGATGGTAGAATTAGGTAAGTGATATTAAAAAATTAATATTTATTTAAATAAAATTTCAATATATTTAAATAAATTGAAGGAATATAATTTTAGCGTGTCGAATATGCTTAATATGAAAAACTTTTGATATTATTATATAAAAAAGAAGATGTTTTATTAATGGGGGGATTTTTAGTGAACGAAAAGATTAAAATAGTTTTAGCAGATGATAATAAGGATTTTTGTCAAGTACTTAAGGAATACCTATCTAATGAAAGTGATATAGAGATACTAGGTATAGCAAAAGATGGAATAGAGGCATTAGATTTAGTCAAAAAAACACAACCTGATTTATTGGTTTTAGATGTTATAATGCCACATTTAGATGGTTTAGGTGTTATAGAAAAGCTAAACGCAATGGATATCCCTAAAATGCCTAAGATAATAGTATTATCGGCAGTAGGACAGGACAAAATAACACAAAGTGCAATCAATTTAGGGGCAGATTATTATATAGTTAAACCATTTGATTTTGTAATATTTATAAATAGAATAAGAGAACTAGTTTCAAATAGAACTAGCCATATAGAAATGAGACCAAGAACACATGCAGATATACAAATGACAAGAAGTGATTTTGTAAAAAATGTAGGTAATATAGAAACAGAAATAACAAATATAATCCATGAAATAGGAGTTCCGGCTCATATAAAAGGATATTTATATTTAAGAGAAGCTATAAAGATGGTTATAGAAAATGTAGAGTTATTAGGAGCTGTAACAAAAGAATTATATCCTAGTATAGCAAAGAAATTTAATACTACTCCAAGTAGAGTAGAAAGAGCTATAAGACATGCAATAGAAGTAGCATGGAGTAGAGGTAAAGTTGATACAATAAATCAATTATTTGGATATACAGTTCATAATACAAAAGGAAAGCCTACAAATTCTGAATTTATAGCAATGATTGCAGATAAATTAAGATTAGAACATAGTATGGTTAAATAAATATATACTTAATGCAAAAGTAAGCCTTCTCAAATAAAAGAAGGCTTATTTTTATATGACATAGTATATTTAATAAATTATGAATTTAATAAGTATTAATATAAAAATATTAAAGTATTGTGTATTAGTTATAAATTTGATAGTTAAACTATGATTTATAAGAAATGGAAAGGATATATACAATGAAACAAAAATTACCTAAAAAAGTTGAATTTATAATTGATAAAATATATGAACATGGATATGAGGCTTTTATAGTTGGAGGATGTGTAAGAGATTTTATATTAGGCATTGAGCCTAATGATTATGATATTACAACTAATGCTAAACCAATTCAAATAATAGAAATATTTAAAGACTACAAGATATTAGATCATGGAATAAAGCATGGAACAGTAGGTATAGTTATAGGCAATGATATTTATGAAGTAACAACATATAGAATTGAAAGTGAATACGAGGACAATCGTAGGCCTAAAGATGTTCAATTTACATCAAATATCATGGAGGATTTAAAAAGAAGAGACTTTACAATAAATGCCATTGCTTATAATTATAAAATGGGATTGATCGATGTATTTGATGGAGTAGGTGATATAGGGAAAAAAATAGTTAAAACAGTGGGAAATCCAGATGAGAGATTTAATGAAGATGGGCTTAGAATAGTAAGAGCGATAAGATTTAGCAGTAAATTAGGCTTTAAGATAGAAGATGAAACTTTAAAAAGTATATATGAAAATGCACATATTGTAAAAAAAATAAGTAAAGAACGAACAACAGAAGAGGTGAATAAAATAATACTAAGTGAAAATCCAGATAAACTTATTCTTTTATATAAAACAAATATTTTTAAAGATTTAGGAATTTGCTGTTATTTTAATGAAAATGAGTATAATAACTTTGAAAAAAATTTAAATATATTAAATAAATGTAGAAAAAATTTACAAGAAAGATTGCTAATGCTGCTATATTTAACAAATGAAAAAAATATTCAAGAAAATAGTATAATAAATAAATTGAAATATTCTAAAACTATAATAAACAATTGTAATTTATTAATAGAATATATGTTTATAGACGAAATAAATATAAATTCAATAAAAATAAAACAAATATTAAATAAAATAGGTAGTGAAAATTTAATAAATATTTTCACTTTAAAAAAAATATATTATAAAGATAAACTAAATATTATATATAATAAAGAATATGAGATTAGATGTAATATTTTAGATAAATTTATTAATCAAATAATAGAAATAGAAAAAAATAAAGAATGCTATAAGATAAAAGACTTAAAGATAAATGGAAAAATAATAAAAGAATTAGGATATAGTGGAGCAGAAATAGGTAAAAAATTAGAATACTTACTAGAAGAAGTTATTAAAAATCCTAAATTAAATGAAGAAAAAAAATTAATTAATTTACTAATATAAATTATATATGCTACCTATCATATTAATAGTTAAATTAGTACTCAAAATACAAAATTTTCCTAAATATACAAAACAAACTTTAAACATTTCTTTTATTGCTAAATAATGCTATAATTGAATGTGATTTTATAAATGATATCGGAGGTTTAAAATATGAGAGTCGAAGCCCCTATTAAGGTAGATCGAAAAACAAAAAGGCTTGCAAAAAGACTTACAGGTAAAGAAATCGCAGTTATAAATCATATAGATATTGATGAAGTTGCTGCAAATTCGTTAGTAGAAGGTAAGGTAAAACTTGTAATCAATGCATCTCCTTCTATAAGTGGAAGATATCCTAATAAAGGACCTGGAATATTAACTGAAAAAAATATCCTTATAGTTGATAATATAGGAGAAGAATTATTCCATGAATTATCAGAAGGTCAAATAATCGAGGTTATAGATGGTAAGATATATAGAGATGGCGAACTTTTAGGAGAAGGCGAAGTCTTAGGAAAAAAAGAAGTAGATATTAGATTAAAAAAGGCATATGAAAACTTATCTGTAGAACTAGATAGATTTATAGATAATACTATAGATTATGCTAAAAAAGAAAAAGGATTTATACTAGGTGAAATTGAAATACCTAAGGTTAGTACAAACTATGCAAATAAACATGTTTTAATAGTTGTAAGAGGACAAGATTACAAACAAGATTTAAGTACTATACTATCTTATATTGAAGAAATGAAACCAATATTAGTTGGAGTTGATGGAGGAGCAGATGCACTTTTAGAATTTGGATATACTCCAGATGTAATTGTTGGAGATATGGATAGTGTAAGTGATGAGGCTTTAAAAAAGGCAAAAGAGATAATAGTTCATGCATACACGGATGGAAGAGCACCAGGACTTAAGCGAGTACAAGACTTAGGTTTAGATGCTATAGTTTTTCCTGCGCCGGGAACAAGTGAAGATATAGCTATGCTTATAGCATATGAATATAAAGCTGAACTTATAGTAGCTCTAGGGACACATTCAAATATGATTGATTTCTTAGAAAAAGGACGAAAGGGTATGGCAAGTACTTTTTTAGTAAGATTAAAAATAGGCTCTAAGTTAATAGATGCTAAAGGTGTTAATTTATTATATAGAAGCAAACTTAAGATGAAATATATAGGAGCATTAATAGCAACGGCATTATTCCCCGTGTTAATACTTATATCTTTTACACCAAGTGCGCAGCAATTTATACACTTAATGCAATTAAAGCTTAGATTCTTATTACAGATGTAAATTTAGGAGGATTAAAATGCATATAAATATGAAATATTATATAGTTACCATAGGAGCTATATTTATAGCTCTAGGCATAGGTATGCTAGTTGGATTTAACTTTAACTATGACCAAGAACTTAGTAAGCAACAGGCAAATATTATAAATGACTTAGATAGTAAGTTTGAAGATTTAAAGCTTACTAACGATAATTTAGAAGAAAGCTTATCAAATTTAAATTCAAGTTATGATAAGACAATAGAATTTATAAATAAAAATAGCGATAAGTTATTAGTAGATGGATTATCAGAAAAAAATATAGGAATAATATCTACTAATGAAAGCAATAATTACAACAATGAGATAGAAGAAACTTTAGATAAAGCTAATGCAAAATTATCTTTTAATATAGTTTTAAATAACAATATATCAAATAAAGAAAAATTAGAGGAAGCATCTACTAAGTTACAAACAGAATTCAAAACTAAACAAGATTTAGTTAAATATATAGGAGAATGCTTAGGCAATGAAGAAGGTTTAACTAAACTACAAACTCTTCAAAGTATAGAATTGATAAAAATAAATTCTATTTCAAATGATTATTTAAATTGTGAGTCTATAGTTTTAACCGGTGGTAGTGAAACTAAGGATGAAGCTAAAAAGTTAAAGGAAATAGATGAATCATTAATAACTAGCTTGAAACAACAAAATAAAAATATTGTTGGGGTACAAAAGCGTAATACTAAATACTCTTATATAGATTTATACTCTAAAAACAAGGTTACAAGCATTGATAATATAGATGAAGGTATAGGACAAGTATCATTAGTAATATTATTAAATGACAAAGGTATAACTGGTGACTTTGGAAGATTAGAAAGTGCAAAAAGCTTGTTACCATATAACAAATAAGTAAAAGGAGAAAATATATGAATCATTATATAAGTATAATAATACCCGCTTATAATGAAGCTGATAAGATAAAAGATACTTTAGAAAATATTATAGATATAAATGAAATAAATGAAATTATTGTAGTAGATGACGGATCAAGCGATAATACTGTTGAGATTGCATCAAATATAAAAAATGATAAAGTTAAAGTTTTTAAATTAGATAAAAATAGAGGTAAAGGATATGCGCTAAATTATGGATTAAAAATATCTATGAAAAATGCAGATATTATAGGTTTCTTAGATGGTGATTTAGGAAGTTCATCTAGTGAAATAAAAAAACTTATAACTCCGATATTAAATGATGAAGCTGATGTAATAATAGCTAAGTTCCCTCCAGCTAAGAAAAAAGGAGGACTAGGCTTTGTAAAAGGATTAGCTAAACAATCTGTATTAGATATGACAGGTGTAGAACTAGATGCTACTTTATCAGGTCAAAGAATATTCAAAAAAGAAGTATTAGAAAGATTTGATGAGATTCCATTTGGATATGGTGTAGAAGTAGGTATGACTATAGATATGTTAAAACACGGTTATAAAATAAAAGAAGTATTGGTTGATATGACACATACTGAAACAGGAAGAAATTTAAAAGGATTTGTTCACAGAGGTAAACAATACTACCACATAAAGAAAGTTTTAAAGCAAAAAAGAAAAGAATGGAGGTAGTATGTAAGTGGAAAATTATATACTTTATACTATTTTACTATTAACAGGATTATTGGGTACATACGCAATAATACCTTTATTTAAAAATTTACTAATAGAAAGTAATATACTAAGGCCAAACTATAAAAAAGATATGATACCTGTAAGTATGGGAATAGTTTTTTTACCTATGATAATCATAAATGGTATAATATTAGCATTTTTTACTGTAGAACATGAAAATCTATTATACTTATTTATGTTTATATTTGGTATGATATCTATGTTTTTTGCAGGTGTATTAGATGATATTATAGGAAATAGAGACGTAAGTGGGCTAAAAGGACACTTCAAAAGTTTGTTAAAAGGAAGCCTTACTACAGGTGGATTTAAAGCTTTATTCGGTGGATTTGTTGGGGTTATTATATCTGTTGCAATATCTAAGAATTTAGGAGATATTATTGTAAACACATTAATAATTGCTTTATCAACTAACTTAATGAATTTATTGGATTTAAGACCAGGGAGGGCTATAAAAGTATATATTTCTATATCTACAGTTTTATTTTTAACTTTAACTGGCTATGTAAAGTCTTTAATACTTCTTATAGTTCCAAATGTACTTGCGTACTTTAATTATGACTTAAAGGCAAGAGCAATGATGGGAGACACAGGATCTAATGTATTAGGTATATCAGTGGGTATGCTTATTGTCATGGGATGTTCAATAAAAATTAGAATCGGGTGGTTAGTATTTTTAGTATTAATACATATACTTACAGAAAAATATTCATTAACCCAAATAATAGAAAAAAATAAATTCTTGAATTTTATAGATAAGTTAGGAAGGTAGACTTATGATAAGTAAAAGAGTAGGAGTCGTTGAATCTATAGTAGATCAAAACGAAGGATTAGATGATATAAGAGTAAGCATAAATGGAGACATACAAAGGGCTTATAATTATTCTAAAATGACTGGTAAAATAAATGTAGGTGATGAGGTAGTTTTAAATACTACTGCAGTTGAACTTAGTTTAGGGACTGGTGGATATCATTTTGTAATAACAAATTTAAATAATTTAGAATCTGACTTAACACAGGGCGGACATATAATGAAGTTAAGATATACTCCATTTCAAGTCAAAGTAGATTCTGTAGAAGAACAAGAAAGTATTTATCATGATAAGATAGAAAAATTTAAAAGTTTAGATGATATGCCGGTTGTAGTTGGAACACTACACAGTATGCTAACTCCATTTGTAGCATCATATAAAAAAAATAATCCTAACAAAAAACTTGTATATATAATGACTGATGGAGCAGCTCTTCCGATATACCTAAGCAAAAATGTATATACATTAAAAAGTAAGGGATTGATAGATAGTACTATCACTATAGGTAGTGCTTTTGGAGGAGACCATGAGTGTATAAATATATATACTGCATTAATAACAGCAAAAGAAATTTTAAATGCAGACTGTGTATTTGTAAGTATGGGTCCAGGAATTGCAGGGACTGGAACTAAATATGGATTTACAGGTATAGAACAAGGACCAATATTAGATGCAGTTTATAAGTTAGGTGGTAATCCTATAGCTATCCCTAGAGTTAGTTTTGCAGATAAAAGAGATAGGCATGTAGGTATATCTCATCACAGTATTACTGTATTTAAGGATATTGTAAATGTTAAAGTTAATATACCTATAACAAATTATCAAGATGAAAAGATAAATGTAGTAAAATCACAAATAGAAAAAAATAAATTAGAAAATAAGCATAATATAACAATTATAGATAACAAAAACACTAAACTAGATTTAGATTATTTTGGATTAAAAGTACGAAGTATGGGTAGAAATTACGAACAAGATAAGGAATTCTTTGAAGCTGCCAGCACAGCTGCATATTACTTAATGGAGGTTTGTGATGTTAATAGAAGAGAAAACTATTAGTAGTGATAAAATTTATACGGGTAAAATAATTAGTCTAAGAGTAGACACTGTTGAAGTCGAAAGACAAGGATACCAAAAAAGAGAAATAGTAGAACATGGTGGTGCAGTAGGAATAGTTGCTATAAATGAAAATAATGAAATTGTATTAATCAAACAATTTAGAAAAGCTATAGAAAAAGTTATTTGGGAACTTCCATCAGGAAAATTAGAGGTTGGAGAAAATCCTAAAGAATGTGCTATAAGAGAACTTAAAGAAGAAACTGGATATAATGCACAAAACTTAAAATTAATACATAAATTTTTTACTTCATCAGAATTTTCTAATCAAAAAATATATATATATTTAGCAACTGGGCTTACGCTTGAAGATAATCAGATTGATAATGAAAGCGTAGAAATTTGTAAAATAGGCTTAGAAGATGCTTATAACATGGTTATAAAAAATGAAATTGAAGATGCAAAAACTTCAATAGGAATTTTATTAGCTAAAGAATTAATATAAAATGCATAACCTCCTCTTTTTGTACATACTATTTTGTAAGGTATAAGAGGGGGTTATAAATTTGAGAAGAACATATAGAAAAGGGAATTTTAAAGAACTAAACAAACAAATAATAGTTAGTGGAGTTATATTTATAGCATTTATAGTACTTGGGACGTATTTGAATAAAATATGGCCAAGTTCTCAAAACAACATAATGGACAATATTAATCCAGCTATAGAGTATTATAATTTAAGTACAGGCATAAAAGACGCAATAACATCTAACTTAAAGTCAGATTTAATATTTATGGGTGCAATAAGTATATTCACATTATTAGTTGTAACTTTTCCTATCATATTAATAATATTTATGCTAAAAGGTTTATCAATAGGCTATACTATAAATAGTGCTATATTAGCATTAAAATTTAAAGCTACAAAAATGATATTTATTATTTTATTTAAAAACTTAATAATTATCCCAGGTGCAATTATATTAGCATTAATTTCATTCAATTATTTAAAAGAGACAATATACGAGTTAAAAAAGGGAAAAAAAGATAATATATTATTTTTAGGAAAAAGATATTTATTAAATGCCATAATTGTACTGGCTATAACAGTTGGTTTACAAGCAATACTAAATACAATAAGTATAAGTATTATTAAGTTCCTAGTCAGATAAAGGAGTTTACTATGGAAGTTGTAAAGGAATATATAAGTTATTTAAAAGATAAAAAGAAACTCTCAGACAATACTGTATCATCTTATTTTATTGATATTAAAAAGTATATAGAGTACTTAACAACAAACGAAATAAAAATAAATGATGTAGTAGAAAATGATATCATTGGTTATGTTATAAAATTAGAAAAAGATAATGTATCAGTAGCTACAGTATCTAGGATGATATCTTCAATTAAATCTTTTCATGATTACTTATTGCTAAGCCATGTAAGTGAGAATAATCCAGCAAAATGCATAAGAAAGCCTAAAGTAGAAAAAAATGATATAGATATATTGACAGAAGAAGAAATAGAGGCGTTGTTAAATTTCCCTAAATTAACAACACCTAAGCAAATAAGAGACAAGGCTATATTTGAAGTATTATACGGAACTGGAATAAAAGTTTCTGAATTAGTTGAAATGAATCTAGACAGTGTAGACTTAGATATGGATTACATATATTGTAGTACTAATAAAAATCCAAGAGTTATACCACTTTGTGATATAACTAAATTATATTTAGAAAAATATATAAAAGAATCAAGATATAAGCTAGCAAATGAAGGTGAAAATTCGCTTTTTGTAAGCTCTCTAGGGCAAAGGTTTACTAGACAAGGTTTATGGAAGCTAATAAAAAAACATGCTAGCTTAGCTAATATAAATAAAAATATAAATCCAAGTATGCTTAGACACTCTTTTGCAATTCATTTGCTAAATGAAGGTGCAAATATTGCAGTAGTTAGTAAAATATTAGGAAATGCTAACTTGTCTAGTTTGCAATCATATTTAAATCATATAAATAAAAATATGAGAAGAGAAATAAAAGAAAAACATCCTAGGAGATAAACTATTAAAAGGAGGACAAAAAAATGAATAGAGTAATATGGATGGTAATTGATAGTGTTGGAATAGGTCAACTTCCTGACTCTAAAAAATTTGGAGATGAAGGTGTAAACACTTTAGGTAATATAGTTAGATCATTTACTGATATAAAAATTCCAAATCTAAAAAAATTAGGTATTGGAAATATAAATGAAGTAGATTTTATGGAAAGTGAAAAAAATCCTATAGCTGCATTTGGAAAATGCAGTGAAGTATCACAAGGAAAAGATACTACAACAGGACATTGGGAAATGACAGGTGTTTTAGTTGAAACACCTTTTAAGACATTTGAAAATGGATTCCCTAAAGAGATAATAGATGAGTTTGAAAAAAGAACAGGAAGAAAAGTAGTTGGGAATAAACCATCTTCAGGAACAACTATATTAGATGAATATGGAGAACACCAAATGGAAACTGGAGATGTAATAGTGTATACATCTGCAGACAGTGTATTCCAAATAGCAGCCCATGAAGAAATAATACCTTTAGATGAATTATATAAAATGTGTAAAATAGCTAGAGAGATAATGATGGGAGACAACGCAGTTGCTAGAATAATTGCAAGACCATACATTGGCAAAAAGAAAGGTGAGTTTTCAAGAACATCCAACAGAAGAGATTACTCACTAAACCCATTTGAACCAACTGTACTTGATAATATTAAACAATCTGGTCTAGATGTAATCGGAGTAGGTAAAATAGAAGATATATTTAATGGACAAGGTATAACAGAGGCTATCCATACTAAAGATAATATGGATGGTGTGGATGAAACAATAAACTATATTAAAAAAGATAACAAGGGGCTTATATTTACTAATTTAGTAGATTTTGATTCTAAATACGGTCACAGAAGAGATACTAAAGGATACAAAGAAGCTTTAGAAGAATTTGATGCTAGGATACCACAAATCATAGAAGCTATGAATGATAATGATGTTTTAATAATAAATGCAGATCATGGTAATGACCCTACTTATAAAGGAACTGACCATACTAGAGAGTATATACCTTTACTAGTTTATGGAAAAAATATAAAGCAAGGTGTGAATCTAGGAATAAGAAATAGCTTTGCAGATATTGGAGCAACAGTTACAGATATATTAAATGTAGAGATGCCTAAAAATGGTATTAGTTTTAAAGATGAGATGAGTAAATAACTAGGAGGAAAAGTAATGAATAAGATGTTTGACAGAGTAGAAGAAAGTGCAGAATTTATAAGAAACAAAAGCAAAGTATCACCTAAAATAGGATTAATATTAGGATCAGGTCTTGGTGTATTAGGAGATGAAATACAAAATCCTATCAAAATAAAATATAACGAGATACCAAATTTCCCAGTATCTACAGTAGAAGGTCATGCTGGACAACTTGTAATAGGTAACTTAGAAGGAAAAGAAGTAGTAGCAATGCAAGGTAGATTCCACTATTATGAAGGATACTCTCAACAAGAGATAACATTCCCAGTTAGAGTTATGAAGGCATTAGGTGTGGATACTGTTGTTGTAACAAATGCAGCAGGTGGTGCTAATGCAGAATTTAATCCAGGAGACTTAATGGTAATAAAAGATCATATAAACCTAAGTGGAAATAATCCATTAATAGGAAGTAATGATGAAAGATTTGGACCAAGATTCCCTGATATGTCTACAGCTTACAAGCCAAAATACGTAGATTTAGTAAAGGATTGTGCAAAAGAATTAAATATGAAAATACAAGAAGGTGTTTATGCATTCTTTAGTGGTCCAACATATGAAACTCCATCAGAAGTTAAAATGGCTAGAATATTAGGGGCAGATGCAGTTGGAATGTCTACAGCACCAGAAGTTATAGTAGCTTCTCACTGTGGAATGGACGTTGTGGGTATATCTTGTATAACTAATATGGCAGCGGGAATATTAAACCAGCCTCTAGACCATGAAGAAGTAATAGAAACTACACAAAAGGTAAAAGCTGAGTTTTTAAGTTTAGTAAAAGCTGTAGTTAATAAAATATAGTTTCAAAGAACTTTCTAAATATAAGCTTAATATTAATTAATATTAAGCTTATTAAAATTCACAAAAAGTTAAGCTAATGTATTTTTAATAAATTTTCATGAGTAAAGTTAATACAAACTTATTTAAGGAGAGTTAAAATGAGAATATACGATATAATAAAGAAAAAAAGAGATAACTATGAATTAAGTAAAGCAGAAATAGACTTTTTTATAGAAAAATACTGTGAAGGTGAAGTAACAGATTACCAAGCTTCAGCATTATTAATGGCTATATATTTAAATAAAATGAATAAGCAAGAAACTGCATATCTTACAGAAGCTATGATGAATTCAGGTGATGTAATAGATTTATCAGGTATAAAAGGAGTTAAAGTAGACAAGCATAGTACAGGTGGAGTAGGAGATAAGACTACGATAGCATTAGCACCTCTTGTAGCTGCATGTGGAGCTCCTGTGGCTAAAATGTCTGGAAGAGGATTAGGACATACAGGAGGGACTTTAGATAAATTAGAAGCTATACCTGGATTTTGTATAGAAATGCAAGCTGATAAGTTTATTGAATCTGTAAATAAACATAATATAGCTGTATGTGGACAAACGGCATCAATAGCAGTAGCTGATAAAAAAATGTATGCATTAAGAGATGTAACTGCAACCGTAGATAATATTTCTCTTATAGCTGCAAGCATAATGTGTAAAAAACTAGCTTCGGGGGCTAATGCAATATTGCTTGATGTTAAAACAGGTGATGGAGCTTTTATGAAAACGTTAGATGATTCTTTTGACTTAGCAAAGGCGATGGTTGATATTGGATCTGAAATGAATAGAGAAACTATAGGAATTATAACTGATATGGATGAGCCATTAGGGTTTGCAGTAGGAAATTCTCTAGAAATTATAGAAGCAATAGAAACTCTAAAGGGAAATGGACCTAAAGACTTTGTTGTGTTGTGTGAAACTTTAGGTGCGTATATGTTAGTTTTATCTAAAACTGTAAATAGCTTTGACGAAGGTATACAAAGAATTAGAGAATCTATAAAATCAGGCGATGCACTTGATAAATTAAGAGTGTTTATAGAAAATCAAGGCGGAGATAAGAAAATAGTAGATGATTATTCGCTATTACCAAAAGCATCTAAAATAGTAGAAATAAAAGCCAGTAAAAGTGGATTTATAAGCAAGATAGAAGCTGAAGAGGTTGGAGTTAGCGCGATGATATTAGGCGCAGGAAGAGAAACTAAAGAAGATGAACTAGATTTATCAGCTGGAATAGTTCTTAACAAAAAGGTTGGAGATTATGTAGAAAAAGGTGATACATTAGCCTTTATGCATTTTAATAAAGAAGAAAAGTTACAGCAAGCTAAGGAAAGACTTGTAGATGCATATGAAATAGTAAAAGAAAAAGTAGAACCTAAAAGGCTAGTGTATGGTGTTGTAACTAAAGATGAAATAAAAAAATTCTAAAAATATGATTATAAAGAGTTTAACGTGTAAACAATAACGTTAGACTTTTTTTTATTTTTAAATAAGGAAAAATGGTAAATTATTCATCTTAATAGTATGGAAATTATGAGATAAAAGAATACTTAACAGTCAACAAGTAAATTTATTCGACAATTTCATTGAAAATTTTCATTCTTAGATTTATAATATAAAAGATATAAATATATATAAGGAGTAGATAGCCCGATGGATTTTAATAAAAACAAATGGAAGATAATGATGTTAGCTTCTATTGTATTAGTAGTTTCGATAGGGATTTTTATGTTTACAGAGATAGGTCCATACAATAAAAATAATAAAAATAACATAGTAGTTGAAATACCTTCAGGATCAACTTCTAACCAAATAACAGATATATTATATAAAAACAAGTTGATAAAGAATAAAACTTTGTTTAAAGTAGTTGCGAAAGTTAGTAATGATGTGCCGAAAATTAAGGCAGGCAAATATCTACTTAACCAAACATATTCAAACAATGATATAATAAATATTTTGGCTTCAGGCAAAGTATATCAAGATGGAATTAAAATAACTATACCAGAAGGATCTACATCTACAGAAATAATAGACATACTTATATCAAAAAAGCTTGGTAGCAAAGAAGTATATAATAAATTAGTACAAAATCCAAAAGAATTTTATGACCAATATTTATATTTGAAGGAAAAAGATATAACATCTTTAGAGGGATTTTTATACCCAGAAACTTATTATTTTAATAAAGATGATTCTGAGAAAAAAGTGATAAGCCAAATGTTATCAGCGTTTGACAAAAATTATGATGATAAATTAAAAGATAGACAAAAAGAACTAAATATGAGTCTTCAACAAATTGTAAACTTAGCTTCTGTTATAGAAAAAGAAGCTGTTTTAGATGAAGATAGAACTATAATATCAAGTGTGTTTTATAATAGACTTAAAATTGACATGCCACTACAATCAGATGCTACAATACAATATGCTTTTCCACAGAGAAAAAAGATAGTGACATACAACGATTTAAAAATAAACTCTCCATATAATAGTTATAAAAACAAAGGATTACCTCCAACGCCAATTTCAAATCCAGGGATAAAGTCTATAGAGGCTGCGCTATACCCTGAAGATACAGAATATTTATACTTTGTTGCGAAAATGAATGGTGGGAATAGTTATAATGTGGAATATGAAGATCATCTTAAATCTGTAAAAGAGTACAAAGATGAAAGAGCGAAGTTAAACCAAAATAATAATAAATAAAATAAGCTAAACGTTATTAAAAAATTATCTAAAAGCAAGGATTATGCTTTGAAATCTAAAAGCATAATCTGCTATTAATTTTTTTTGCACTTAAGGAGTGAGTTTAATGAGTAATATAGTTAATGAATTAGTACAAGATTACATAAGAAATACGTTAAAAGAAAAAGAGGGACTTTTAAAAGAATTAGAAGATTATGCAGTAGAGCATAATGTGCCAATAGTACACAAAGAGGTATCGGATTTATTAAAAGTATTACTTAAAATACAAAAACCAAAGAGAATATTAGAAGTCGGATGTGCTATAGGATACTCTTCAATATTATTTGCATCAACAGTAGGAGATGATGTTGAAATAATAACAGTAGAGAGAAATGAAAAAATGATAGAACAAGCTAAAAAGAATATAAAATTAGCAGGGCTTGAAAATAAAATAACTATTCTTGAAGGTGATGCAAAAGAAAAACTTCAAGAAGTTGAAGGCGAATTTGATATGATCTTTTTAGATGCAGCTAAAGGTCAGTATAAGTTATTTTATGATATGGTTATAGATAAATTGAAAGTAGATGGTCTTTTAATTTCAGATAACATACTGTACAAAGGTATGGTAGCCCATGACGATTTTGTTATAAGAAGAAAAATAACTATAGTTAAAAGAATGAGAAATTATTTAGATTATATATGTAACTGTGACTATTTAGAGACATCGCTAATACCAATAGGTGATGGTGTAGCACTTAGCTATAAGCAAGGTAAAAGAGGTGACATAAATGCATAAAGTAGAACTTTTAGCACCAGCTAGAGACTTAGAAGAACTAAAAGTAAATATAAGTAACGGAGCAAATGCTATTTATATAGGTGGAGAAGTATTTGGTATGCCAACTGAAAAGGATGACTTTTCTAAAGAATATATGATAAAAGGTATAGAATTTGCCCATAAAAGAGGAAGTAAAGTATATGTAGTAGTTAATATAATACCTCACAATGAAGATTTTATAGAAGTTGAGTCATATTTAAAAGAACTAGAAGTAATTGGAGTAGATGCAATTGTAATATCGGATCCTGGTATGCTTACTATTGTAAAAAATACTATACCTAATATGGAAATTCATTTGAGTGACCAGGCTAATACTACAAACTATGTCACAGCTAAATTTTGGTTTGAGCAAGGAATAAAAAGAGTTGTAGTATCAAGAGAACTGTCTTGTGAAGAAATAGCACAAATAAGAGCTAAAACACCTTTAGAAATGGATATAGAGGCATTTGTACATGGTGTTATGACTCTATCTTATTCGGGAAGATGTTTAATTAGTAATTATATGAATGGTCAAAATTGTGATGAAAAAATAAACAAAAGAAGCTATAGTCTAGTAGAAGAAAAAAGACCTGGAGAATATTTCCCTGTTTATGAAGATGAAAAAGGAACATTTTTATTTAATTCGCAAGATTTATGTATGATAGAATATATACCTGAACTAGTTAAAGCAGGTATAACAAGCTTTAAAATCGAAGGCAAAATGAAAGACTCTAAATATATAGAAAAAGTTGTTAAAGCTTATAGAGTAGCTATAGATACATTTTATAAAAATCCAAATGAATGGAAATTTAATAAAATATGGCTAGAAGAATTAGAGCAAATAAGTAATAGAGAATTTACATCTGGATTCTATTTAAACAATCCAAATGATGAAAAATAAAAATAAGCATTTGATTTGGTAAGGAGAGTACTACAATATGAAAAATAAAAAAAGACCGTTAATAATAGGAATTACAGGAGGAACAGGTTCAGGAAAGAGTACAGTTTGTAAAGCTATAATAGAAAACATACCAGAAGAAAATATAGCAACTTTAGAGCAAGATGCTTACTATAAAGATCAAACTCATTTAACTTTTGAAGATAGATTAAAAACTAACTATGACCATCCGCTTTCTTTTGATAATAAGCTTCTTATAAAGCATATAGAGGATTTATGTGAAGGAAAGGCTATAGAAAAGCCTATATATGACTATGAGCTTCATACAAGAAAAGACAATGAAATAGTTAATATAGCCCCTAAAGATATAATAATAGTTGAGGGGATAATGATATTGGAAGATGAAGATTTAAGAGACAAGCTAGATATAAAAATATATGTAGATACAGAAGATGATATAAGAATTCTTAGAAGAATACAAAGAGATATAAAAGAAAGAGGTAGAACTGTAGATTCTGTTATAGAACAGTATTTAGCTACAGTAAAGCCTGCTCATGATCAATTTATAGAGCCATATAAAAAATATGCTGATATAATAATGCCTGAAGGTGGTCAAAATGAAGTAGCTATAGATATAGTTATAAGTAAGATCAGAACTCAACTGGACTAGATTATAAAAAATAATATGAATAATTTATAAAATTAGTATTAACCCCTTAGAAATTGTCAAAAATGACAAGTATCTAAGGGGTGATTTTATGTCAAGAAATAAAGAGAGCATATCTAAAGTAATTAAAAGACGTGTATGGATTATATTTTGGTGCAGCATAGTAGCATATTCTTTTTTAATTTATAGATTAGTAACTATACAAATTTTAGAAGCTGATAAATATAAAGAAAAAGCAGCTATGCAAAGTATTCAAAAGGTAGATTTAAATAGTGGAAGAGGTATTATCTATGATAGAAATTCAAAACCATTAACAGATACTGTAAAAGAGCAAGTAATGATAGTAGAAAAAGAGAGCTTTATAAATGACTCAGAGATTAGATCATTAGTAGAAGAATGTAGCAAAATGAAAGTTAAAGATATTTATTTAAATATAGAGAAACAATTAAATTCATCAGTGTTTGAAATCAAAGTAGAAAATTTAAGTGACGATATGAAAAAGAAATTATTAGAAAAAAATATAATAGTAGAAGAAAAAACATTAAGATATCCATCAAAAGGGCTATTGTCACATACTATTGGGCATATAAAAAGCTCAGATAAATCGGGTCAATCAGGAATAGAAAAATCAATGGATGATGTATTAAAAAAATCAAATGAAAAATATGTGTCTGCATTTAAAGCAGGTGCATCAGGAAATACACAAGATTTAAGCATATTAAAAGGGAGTATAAAAACTGTAAACAAAGTTGAAAATGCAAAACACATAAAATTAACAATAGATAAAAAAATTCAAAAAAATATAGAAGAGATAGTAGATAAAGAGGAAAATCCAACAGCAGTAGTGGTATCTGATGTAGACACTGGTGAGATTTTATCTATGAGTTCAAGACCAAATTTTGATCAAAACAATGTGTTTGAATATAATAAAAGCCAAAAGGGCGAGCTAGTAAATAGAGCTATTCAAAGTATATATCCTCCAGGATCAGTATTTAAAATAGTGGTACTATATGCAGCTTTAGAAGAAGGCGTAATAGATGAAAGCTATACTTACAATTGTACTGGTAAAACTAAAGTAGGAAAAAATGGAGAAGTTTTAAATTGTAACAAAAAAGAAGGGCATGGAATACAAACATTACAACAGGCATTTTCTAATTCTTGTAATACAGCATTCTTTGATATAGCACAAAAAGTTGGAGAAGATAAAATAATTGAATGCGCTAAAAAGCTTAAACTAGACGAACTCGTAGACATAGGACTGGATGAAGAAAAATCTAGAGAAATCCCTACTGACATACCTATACGTAATTTAGCTATAGGTCAGGGGAGTCTTGGATTTACACCACTACAAATAAATCAAATGACTCAAATAATATCCAATAATGGAACCTACAAGCCTTTATATTTATATGATAGCATAGTAGATAATAATAAAAAAATAATCAAAAATTTTAGAAGTTCTAAAAAAGAGGATATTATATCACCATACACTATAACTATAGTTAAAGAACTTATGAAAGGTGTATCCAAAGATGGAACGGGAAAAAATTTAAAAGATATAAATGGAGGCTGTGGAGTTAAAACAGGAACAGCAGAAAGTGTATCTAATGGAAAAGATGTAAATCATGGATGGATAACAGGGTTTTATCCTGAGGAAAGACCTAAGTATGCTATAACTGTGTTAGTAGAAGGTACAGAACAAAAAAGTAAGCCAGCTTTACCTGTTTTTAAAGAAATATGCATGAAATTAAGCAAATAAATAAAAATAAATATTTATAAAACAAGCAATTTAATACGGCCACCTTCATATAATTTAAAATGAAACATCAGAAAGAGGGGGTGGCTCGTTGACTATTCTCAAATCGTTTGAAAAACCATTAACCCCTGAAGAAGAAGTTACTTATCTAACAAAATTTAAACAAGATAAAGATGAAAATGCAAAAGACGTTTTAATTGAAAGAAACATGAGATTAGTAGCGCATATTGCTAAGAAGTATAACAATTCTAGTGAAGATCAAGATGATCTTATATCCATTGGTACAATTGGTTTAATTAAAGCTATAGAAACCTATAATGTAGACAAAGGCACGCGATTAGCAACATATGCATCAAAATGTATAGAAAACGAGATATTGATGAATATAAGAACTAATAAAAAAAATAAAGTTCAAGTATCTCTTCAAGATCCTATTGGAATGGATAAAGAAGGAAATGAGATTAGCTTAATTGATGTATTAGGGACAGATATTGACTATATAATAGACCAAGTTGAATTAAAAGTTCAAATTGGGAAATTATATGAGCAATTAGAAACTATATTGACTAAAAGGGAAAAAGAAATAGTGCTTCTGCGATATGGATTAACTACTTGCGGATATAAAACTCAAAGGGAAATAGCACAAAAACTTGATATATCTAGGTCGTATGTATCTAGAATTGAAAAGAGAGCTCTTAAAAAACTTAAAAAAGAGTTGAAACCAGAAAAAAGCCTATCATAGGCTTTTTTTTGTTTTGTTATTAACTGATATTTATTCATAAAGCGTACTAATTAGCTAAAAGAAATTAAATATTTTATGTTATTTTCTAAAAAAGTATTTTTTATGCGATTTAATAACAAAAAACAATAATTTATAGCAAATAATTTTACTTGAAACGAATCAAAAACTGACAAAAAAATTCTGAATAGTATGCTAACATAACATATATAGTAAAAAAAAATACTATTATAAATCTATATATCATAATTAAAAAGAAATATAAAAATTTTATATTTTAAAGAAGTAAAATAAAAAAGGATGGTGGATGTTGTGATAGATTTATATAAGAATATAGAAAATTTAGAGTTATTGAATTTAATTATTATTGCTTCTATACCTTTTATTTCCTTTGCTTTATATAAAATATCTAAAAATAAATTTTTTCTTTGGTTATTACTTATGTATGGTAGTGAAGTAATGCTATACATAAATAAAAGTAAAATAGATACAAAAATTTCCTACTGCTTAGTAGCCTTAATTACAGTTAAGACACTCTTAATTATAAAAAACAAAAAACAATTTAAAATAAAAAAGTTTTCAATTGTTTTTTTATTATTTCTAAATATTATAGCTTTTTTTAATTTAGCAAATGGATATAAAAACAATTTAATTTTAGATATAATAATAAATTTAACTATAATCAATATAGTTATTCTTAATTACATAAAAAGTTTCACAATGGAACTGAAAATAGACAAACAAAAATTAAACTTATATAAAAAACACATATCATCATCTGCCAATGAAATAGATCTAGAGTGTAGATTGCAAAGTCAATATAAAGATGAAATTTTAGAATTAAATACTAAAATAAGTCAATCTATAGAAAAATCAGACAATCCTATATTTATCTTAGATAATACTAAAAATTATATTTATAGCAATGAATCATTTAAAAAATTAATAAAGCTAGATAAATTAAATGAATATGAATTTGATATATATTTATACTTAAATTTAAAATTTACAAATAGTGATGAGGTTATTAAAGGAATAAATAAAAACTCTAGTAAAATTGTTAAATCATATGATGGAAGGATATATAAGTTCATAAGTAAAAGAGATATCATAGAAGGCAAGAATATAATAATATGTATTTTAAATGATATAACAGAAAGTATGATGATACAAAATGAACTAGCAGAAAGTGAAGAGAGATGCAAAAAATTAATGGATATATTAAATGATGGTGTAATGATTCACGATACAAATACTATTACTTATATAAATAATAAAGCCATTGAGTTATTTGAACTAGAGGGAAATTCACACTCAGAAGTTTTAATAGATAATGTAGAAGCAAATATAAATAAAAAATTTAGAAAAAAATTTATTGATAACATAAACTTAGTTCAGTTTGGCAAAAAAGATAAATCTACAACTAAAATAGAAACAAAAGAAGGTAAAACTGTAGAATTCATAACAACAAACATAGTTTTAAACAATAAAAAGATGTTGCTTAGCATAGCAATTGATATAAGTATTTTGGAAAATGCTCTTACTGAAATAGAGCAAAGTGAAAAAACATATAAATTATTATTACAAACTTTACCAGAGGGAATAATAATAATAGATAAACAAACTAATAACTATATTTATAGAAATAAAGCTATGATTAAAATTCTTAAGGATATAGGCGTAGATAATCTAAACAATATAATAAAAAAATATTTGAACAAACATGAAAATGGAAGTTTTAAAAAGTTTACTGTAAATAATGGGCAAATAAGAGATATTAATATAGCGATAATAAATAGTAGCGAAGAAAACACTTTTGTAGTAGTTGTAAGATTATTAGATGATAAGCAAAAAGCAGAAAAAATGAAAGAAACATTAGCACAAATTAGTGATAAATATAGATTTAAAACTGAATTTTTAAGCGATTTATCTAATGATATAAAAAAACCAATAAATACTATATTTGAAACTAATAAGATACTTTATTTAAATAAAGACAGATATGATTCACAGTATATAGATAACTATACTAGATTAGTAAGACAAAATTGTTATAGGCTTATGAGATTACTTAACAATATTCAAGAAATAGGAAATTTAGAAAATGGAATGTATAAAATTGATTTGAAAAAATATGACATTATAAAATTAGTAAAAGACTTAGTTGAAAAATCTAAAAAATATACAAATGAGAAAGGTTTAGAAATTAAATTTAAATCAAATGTAGAGAAAAAAATATTTGCTATAGACAAAGAAAAAATAGAAAAGATTATATTGAATCTTTTATCAAATTCAATTAAATTTACTGAAAAAGGAGGAAAGATAACTATTTCAGTAATTAGTGAAGATGAAGAATTAAAAATTTATGTAAAAGATACAGGTGTAGGTATACCAGAGGATAAGATAGATCTTATATTTGAAAGCTTTGAACAAGTAGATAGAACTCTATCTAGAGGTGCAGAGGGCAGTGGGATAGGGCTATCGCTAGTGAAAAAACTTGTAGACGCACAAGATGCACGTATAAGTGTAAAAAGTGAAGTTGATAAAGGTAGTGAGTTTATTATTATATTAAAAGATAATATACATCAAAAACAACTGGCTAGTGAAGTATCTAGTGGATATGATTTTAGTGATAATGAAAAAATAGATATAGAATTTTCAGACATATATTTTAATTACAGCTATTAATGGATAAATATATATAAAAGGAGTAACGGTATGTACAAATATATAAATGTATTTAGTATATCAATTTTTCTTATGAGTTTGTATATTCTATGGGCAAGTTGGAGTATAAACAAGACAAAACGAAATGGAATTTTATTAGGAATATTAGTAACCATAGTAAGTTCTAAAATTTTATATATAACTATGAATGAAGGGGCTTTAAATTTAAATTATATATATAAAGTAATGGTAGTATTATTGATAATAAAGATAAACATAAGGGCTAGCCAAAATAAAATACCTAGAGCTTTGATTTTTATAAATTATATGTTAGGAATTATTAATTTATATATTACGATGTTTTATAATACTAATATAGACACTATATTAATAGGTTCTTACTTATTAATGAGTGCTTTATGCTTAAGCTTTACCGTAATATATGTGAAAAAGCTTAATGCAAAAGAAACTCTATTGCTAACTTTAATATATCTAGATTTATTTACTTTTATATTAGTTAAAGAGAGAGCAAATTATTTGTACACAAATAATATAGTAGATATTACAATTTCTATGTATGTATTTTTAAGCATATTTAAAGCAGATATTGTAGATGCAAATAATAGAAAATTAAAAATGAAAAGTGAATTAAACAAAGCAAGTATAACAAAAAAAATTAACCTTGGAAATTTAGAAGTTAATAGAAATATAAGCAATATGATTAATGAAAGCTTATCTAAGAAGCAAATTTTAATGAAAACTATAGTAGATGAGTATAATAGATGCACATTTATAATAGATAGTGAAGGGTATATATTAAATGAAGATAATAGTTTTTCTAAAATGTGGAAGAAGTATTCAAAGTATAACTATAAAATAAATTTAAATGCTTTTCTAAACAACAATATAAAAAATACAAATGATTTTATAAAAAGTATAAATAAAGTTAAGCAAAAGGGTGTAGAGGTACATGGTGAACTTAGAGGAAAAGAAGGCGAATTTTTTGAATGCACATATGCACCATTTATAATAAGTAATAAAAATATAGGCGTTATATGTTCGATGAAAGATATTACTTATAAAAAGAATAGCGAAACAAAAATCAAAGAAAATAATACGAAATATAGAAAAATAGTAGATAATATACCTTATTCTATATTAATTACACATGAAAATAACATACTCTATAATAATAATAAAAATGATGAAATAGATTTTTACAATGAAGATATAAAAAATATTATAGTGGATGCATATACAAGTGGGGAATTAAACTATACTTGTAAAAATAACAAGGAAGTGTGCTTAAATGTTGATAGGGTAAGTTTTGATGATATAGAAAGTGAAAAAAATTTAGTGGTTATAAGAGATATAACAAACTACAAAAAAATACTGAAAGATGTAGAATATAGCAAAGAAAAATATGAATCATTAGTAAATGTAATACCAGAGGGCATATACTTATCAAATTATGACAATAAAGTAATTACTTATTCTAATAAAATGTTTTCAAGATTAATAGATAAAGATGGGTTAAATAAAATTGAAAATAGTACTATAACGTTAGGAAAAAACAACGATAACTTTAAGTTTATGAGAAAAATTATAACAAATAAATATGGAGAAATAGTTAACGTTGAGAGTGGAGAAATGCTAATAGAAGTAAACAACAAAATTAAAACAGTGGGGATTATAAGAGATATAACTGAACAAGTAAAAACAGAAGATATGGAACGAGAAATTGAAGTTAAGAAAAAAGAAAATGAGATAAAAACAGAGTTCTTTGTAAACATATCTCATGAATTAAAGACACCATTAAACGTAATATCTTCATCAAATCAGTTATTAGAAATTATGAATAAAGATTACATAAGCAAAAACCCTGATAGTGAAATTTCTAAATCTGTACAGATAGTAAAAAAACATTCATATATGCTAATGGGGTTAATTAATAATATAATAGACTTAGCTAAATTAGAATCGAAATTTCATGAATCAAAAATGGACTACTATAATATAGTTAGTGTTATAGAAGATGTGTGTGAAGAATTCAATAAACATGTAAAAATAAATGATATAGAAATCTTATTTGATACTGATGAAGAAGAAAGAATTGCTAATGTAGACCCAAGTGATATTGAAAAAATAGTTTTGACATTATTATCGATGGTTATAAGGTATTCATATAAACATAGTACTATATGTGTTGATTTGAGCAGCTATGAAAATAAAACTAAGATAACTA
This sequence comes from Romboutsia sedimentorum, assembly GCF_030131845.1. Classification (GTDB taxonomy): domain Bacteria; phylum Bacillota; class Clostridia; order Peptostreptococcales; family Peptostreptococcaceae; genus Romboutsia_D; species Romboutsia_D sedimentorum. The sequence goes on from NZ_JASKYM010000002.1 coordinate 287,037, forward strand.
TCAAAAATAAAGGTGGATATGATTACAATAGATACCTAAATGATCAAGAGAGAAGAAGTTTAGATATTGGAGTAGCTGTGGCTAAATCAATGATGGAATTATATAAAGGAAGTATAGATATAAAAACAGGATCTAAAAAGGATATTGAGATTAATGTGGAAATAGAGGTAAACAAAGAAATTGACAACTATAAAAAAAGAGCGAAGTCAAATGGAGATGAATTTATTTACACAGAATATTTAAGAATGTGCAATTTATAAATAAAATGGTATAAATTAACAAATATATGACAATAAAAATAGATAGGAGTATATGCAAAAATGAATTCAACAACTAAAATTATAGGACTTTTAGGACATCCGGTTAAACATAGCTTTTCCCCAGATATACATAATTACTTATTTGAAAAGTATAATCAAAATAGTGCTTACTGCTGTTTTGATGTTGAGGAAGACAAATTAAAAGAAGGTGTAGAAGGTATAAAAGCTTTAGGAATCAAAGGTTGTAATGTTACGATACCTCATAAAGTTAATATAATAACTCATCTGGACAATATTGATAAAAATGCAAAATTAATAGGAGCCGTAAATACTGTAAAAAATGAAAAAGGAAATTTAAAAGGATATAATACTGATGGATCAGGCTTCGTAAAAGCTATATTAAGTAAAGGTTACGATTTAGAAAATAAAAAAATAATGATAATAGGAGCAGGAGGTGCATGTAGAAGCATAGCTGTAGAATTAGCTTCGAAAGGTGTTTTATCTATAGAAATTAGAAATAGGAGCATAAACAAAGCTAGTGAAATAGTTAGAACAATAGAGAATAATTTTAGTACAAGGATTTTATGCTCAACAGAAATTATAAAAGAAAATGATTTAGATGACATAGATATATTAATAAATACAACACCTATAGGTATGGAAACTGATTTATGCCCTATAAGTGAAAGTATAAGTTTGAGCAAAGATATATTAGTTTGTGATATAGTATACAAACCGCATAATACAGCATTTATAAAATGGGCAAAAAGAAATGAATTAGAAGTTATATATGGAATAGATATGCTTATAAATCAGGCACTACATGCATTTTACATATGGACAGGAATTGAACCAAGTAAAGAAGATGAAGAATGTATAAAAAATCTTTATAAAAAAACTATTGAATAGAAAATCTTATATTTATAATCTTATCTGCATTATTACTTAAAAATTAATACAACATATATAATGTATTTGTGGTTTGAAATTAATTATTAAGGAGATTTAAATTGAAGGGAAAACAAGATGGTTTTGTATCCATTGAATGTATAATGAGTATTTCTATAATATGTATTGGAATATATATTATATCGACATCTTTATATAGTAGTTATTGTTTTATAAACTACAATAAAGAACAATTCCAAATGCTAAATATAGCTAAGTCTAAAATAGAAGATGCTAAATATTATGTTAAAAATAGTGGATTAAAAATAGTAGAAAATAGCTATGATGTAGAATGTGAAAATGGGTATAAAATAGATACAACTATACAAAAAGATAGAGATTACTATCAATGCTATAAAATTAATGTAGGTGTATCGAATAAAAAACATGATATAAGGCTTAATAGCTATGCAACACAATAATAAAGGATCTATATTAGTGACTACATTGATAATATTTTCTATAATATTAACAATGGTTATGACTTGTATAGGATTACATTATACTAATTCTAATATTTTTAATTTGGAATATAAAGAAACTGATATGACTGAAATTGGTTATGGAGCTATTGAGATAGTTAATAGCAACATATTAGAATCAGTTCAATACATACTAAAAAACACGTCTAATAAAGATGAATTTAATAACTATTTCTTAGGAAATAACTTTTTAATTGAGATAAAAGATATAACTAAAAGTGAATTAAAAGGAGTTTCAATAAATGTGCCAAGTAATATAAAGATAGACAATACAAGTGGAACTTTAGAATTTAAAGTGATTAGTGATGTAGTAGATAATAAATATAGTAAAAAATTTCAGGCTAGCGTAAAAATAAACAATCCTTTTTTTAACTCGGTAAAAGATTTTGATGAAAATTTAAAAGAAGACAAAGATGATAATGTTGAAACTGACATAAAAGAATATAATATAAAAGAAATAGTAAAAGTATATGATTACAAGGAGATATAAATTATGAAAAGAGAAGGAATGTGACATTAGTAGAATTAGTGATAACCATAAGTGTAATGCTATTAATATCAACATTATGTTTTTCAAAAGAAGATATAACTAAGCATCAAATAAATTTATTTACAAAACAACTTTGTTCAGACATAAGATATATAAGAAAAACGAATATGCTAGGAGATTCTAATACATTTATATATTATAAGAAAAATAAAGATGCTATTAGTTATGTTCTAAGATCTAACGGAAAAGATATTAAAGAAATTAAATTGCCTAATAATGTAAATTTAGAATATATTGAAGAGAAGATGTTTTTTAAAAGAGATGGATCACCAGATCCAAAAGGCCAAACCATAAGGGTTTATGACAATAAAACTAAAAAAGAAATAACAGTAGTACCTGTAAGCGGAAGAGTGCTTTTAAAGGAAGGGAAGTATGAAACGTAAAGAAGGATATTTGCTTTTAGAGAGTATAATTTCTTTATCGGTTATACTAATAATAATATCTATACTTTATTATTTATTATTTTTTTCGTATAATACTAAAATTAAGCTTGAAGATAAAGTAGAATTGCAACAACAAGCTAACGAAATGAGTAGATATATAGAAGAGACCATAGGGGATTCTAAAGGATTGATTAGTATAAATTCTAAAGATTTAAACTATGGCGATTCTATAATAGATGCAACATCTATAAAGTGTAGATATAAGAATGACATAAATAGTATAAAAGATAAAGAAATTAGTTTGAAGCAAAACTTAAATAAACTTTTTATAAATAATTTAAGCAATAGTGGAAATAGTGAGCAAGGCGGATATGAAATAGGGGATTACATAGATAATATGTATGTATCTGTGCATCAGCAAGGTAAATTTATAAAAATAAAGTTAGAACTATCTAAAAATAATGAAAAATTACAAACAGAATTTAAAGTAAACATAAGAAACTTTGAGGGAGAGCAGATATGAGAATAATATTAATTGGTTTTATGGGAGTAGGAAAAACTGTAGTAGGAAAATCATTAGCTAAAAATCTTAGTATCAAATTTATAGATATGGATAATGAAATCGAGAAAAGAGAAAATAAGATTATATCTGATATATTTAAAGAATCTGGAGAAGAATATTTTAGAAAATTAGAAAATGATTTATTAAAAGAGTTAGTAAAACAAGATAACATTATAATTTCAACAGGCGGTGGAATAATTACAAAACAAGAAAATATAGATATATTAAAACAAGAAAGAAAAGTTGTTTTTTTAGATGCAAATGTATGGACAATACAAAAGAATGTATCTAAGGAGATAAATAAACGTCCATTACTTAAACAAAGCGAAAATATAGCTGAAACTATAGATAATCTTTTGAAAAAAAGAATAAATAAATATAATGATACTTATAACATAAAAATAGACATAAATGATAAAAATATAAATGAAGTAGTTAGTGAAATACTTGTTCACATTGGATAATATATGATATTATTAAGGTAGTAAAATTTGTAATCAATTTGTCGGGGGTGCTTATGAACATTATAGTAATTAATGGACCCAACTTAAACATGTTAGGGAAAAGAGAAAAGAGTATATATGGAAAAAATACTTTAAGTGATTTGGAGACATACATAAAAGAAGAGTTTAAAGTATCGGAAAATGATTTATGTATAGATTTTTTTCAAAGCAATCATGAAGGTTGTATAATAGATAAAATACATGATGCTATGGGTATTTATGATGGAATAGTTATAAATCCAGGTGCTTTTACCCATTACAGCTATGCTATTCATGATGCCATTAAATCTATAGATATTGACGTAGTAGAGGTTCATATATCTAATATTCATCAAAGAGAAGAATTTAGACAAAAGAGCGTTACAGCAAAAGCTTGTATAGGTCAAATATCTGGACTTGGATTTGATAGTTACATATTTGGAATAAGAGCTTTAATGAATCAAAATAAGATTTTATATTAACTCAAACTATATCAATAGAACTTGACAAGATTACAATAGGATATATAATTGAAAAAGGTATGGTGATATATATACATATGCATAGATTGCAAAAGAATATAGAATTATTTAATAATGAGTATCACCAAACCATAATAAAATAAAATTATTTTTATATGGAGGAACAAAGATGGTTTCAGCAAGTGATTTTAGAAAAGGTGTAACATTTGAAAAAGATGGACAACCATGTTTAATAGTTGATTTCCAACACGTTAAACCAGGTAAAGGTGCAGCGTTCGTAAGAACTAAATACAGAAATTTAAAGAATGGAGCAATAAGAGAAGAAGCTTTTAACCCAAGTGATAAATTCCCTAAAGCTCATATAGACACAAGACAAATGCAATATTTATATAGTGATGGAGATTTATACTACTTTATGGATGAAGAAACATTTGACCAAATTCCTTTAAACTATGTTCAAGTTGAAGAAGCTATAAAGTTCTTAAAAGAAAATGAAGTTGCTACTATAAGATTCTACCAAGGACAAGCTTTCCAAGTTGAAGCTCCGAACTTTGCAGAATTAGAAGTTGTAGAAACAGAACCAGGAGTAAAGGGTGATACTGCAAATAACGTAACTAAAGCAGCTACAGTAGAAACTGGTGCAGTTGTTCAAGTTCCTTTATTCATAAATCAAGGAGACAAAGTAAAGATAGACACTAGAACTGGAGATTATTTATCAAGAGTTTAAGAATCTATGTATAAAAAGCTGGTATATCTTAATAATAAAGATGTACGGGCTTTTAATTTATATAAAAAGAAAGAGAGGGGTATCTATGAAATATTTATATGAAGAAGTTGCATACCTAAAAGGATTAGCTGAAGGACTAGAAATAAGCACTGAAAGCAAAGAAGGCAAAATAATACATAAAATAGTAGACGTATTAGAAAGTTTTGCAGATGCAATAGTGGAGTTAGATGAAGAACAAGCTGATTTAGTAGAATATGTAGAATCTATTGACGAAGATTTATCAGATATAGAAGACGATATATACGAAGATGGTGATGACGAAGACGAAGAAGAGCTTAGCTTCATAGAAATGGAATGTCCCAATTGTGGAGATTTGGTAGAAGTAGATGAAGAATTACTATACGATGATGAAGTAGATGTAGTTTGCCCTAATTGCCAGGCAATTATATTATCAGCAGATGATAATGATGATTGCATGTGTATAGATTTAGACGAAAACTAAACAAAGAATAGAGACCTATGAGATTTAAATCTCATAGGTTTTTCTGTATATGAAAGAAGGGATATAAAGGGGAATAGAATATAAATGAATTTTATTTTGCAATACTTCTAGAAAAATAGTACACTATAATCTAGAGATAATTAACTCGGAGGTAGTAGTATGAAAATAAATAAGAAAATATCTGATACTATAGATAAGTTTGAAAATATAATAGACTATAAATTTGAAAATAGAGAATACATATTAGAAGCTCTTACTCATAGTTCATATTCTAATGAAAATAAAGATTATAATTTTAATGAACGATTAGAGTTTTTAGGTGATTCAGTTTTAAGTATAGTTGTAAGTGAATATCTATTTAAAAAAGAAACAAACCTTCCAGAAGGGGAACTTACTAAATTAAGAGCAAATATAGTATGTGAAGAGTCATTAAGTGATGCAGCTAATGAAATAAATCTTGGCGAACATATGTTACTTGGAAAAGGTGAGGAAGCTACTGGAGGAAGAAAAAGAATATCGATTATTGCAGATGCATTTGAAGCAGTTATAGCAGCCATTTATTTAGATGGTGGTATAGAAAGTGCTAGAAAATTTGTACTAAACTATATGGAAGATATAATATGTGATTCTAGAAAAGGTAAAATATTTAGAGATTATAAAACACACCTTCAAGAAGTACTACAAGGTAAAGGTGAAAATAATATATGGTACAAACTAGTAGAAGAAAAAGGACCAGACCATAATAAGAGCTTTGTTATGCAAGTTGGTACAAATGAGGAAGTTTTAGGTTTAGGAGAAGGAAAAAGCAAAAAAGAAGCAGAGCAATTAGCTGCAAAGGTGGCACTAAAAAATAACATATAGATCAAATAAATATTATCAAAAGGATGACATTAAATGAAAAAAAGAATAATTCCAATTTTTGTACCTCATCAAGGTTGTCCTCATGACTGTATATTCTGTAATCAAAAAAAAATTACGGGTGTAAGCACAGATATGACAAGTGACGATGTAAGGGGTATTGTTGAAGAATATTTAACTACGATAGATAAAGATGCAATGGTAGAAATTGCATTCTTTGGAGGCAGTTTTACAGCGATAGATGTAGATATACAAAGGTCTTTATTGTCTGTTGCAAAAGAGTATGTAGATAAAGGTGTAGTGCATGATATTAGAATGTCTACAAGACCTGACTGTATAAGCCAAGAGATACTTTCTATGTTAAAAGAATATAAAGTTAGCATAATTGAATTGGGTGTACAATCTCTTGATGAAGATGTGTTAAAAGATAGTATAAGAGGTCACCATACAGACGAAGTGTTCGTAAGTTCAAGACTTATAAAAGAAAATAATATAAAATTAGGTCTTCAAATGATGGTTGGACTACCATCAGATAGTGAGCAAAAATGTATAGATACAGCAAGACATTTTATACACTTGAACCCAGATTGTGTAAGAATATATCCTACATTAGTGGTTAAAGAAACGGGGTTAGAAGATTTATTGAACAAAAATGAATATAGTCCATTTTCTCTAGAACAAAGTATTGAGATAGTAAAGAAACTTTTAGCTTTATTTTATGTTAATAATATAAACGTAATAAGAGTTGGTCTACAAGCTACTGATGATATACAATTAGGAAAGGCCGTAGTTGATGGTCCGTATCATCCCGCATTTAGAGAATTAGTTGAAGGTAATATGATAAAAGACTACCTAAAACATATTGTTATAGAAAATAAAGTTACAAGTAGTGTATTAATAAAAACAAATAAAAAAAATATATCTAAAATAATAGGAAATAAAAAGTGTAATAGTATTTATATGAAAAATGAATTAAGTGTAAACTTAAAAACACAAGAAGAACATATTGATATAGATAAATTAGAAATTGTGTTAGATAATGATAAAATAGTTAAGATTGATTTTAAAAGTATCTATGCAACTTTATATAATATTTACAACCTTTAGTTTTAGCATTGAAGGGAGAGAGAAACGTGTATTTAAAAAGATTAGAACTAAAAGGATTTAAATCCTTTCCTACAAAAACAGACATAATATTTAAAGAGGGTATAACTGCAATAGTAGGTCCTAATGGTAGTGGTAAAAGTAATATATCTGATGCTGTTAGATGGGTTTTAGGGGAGCAAAGTATAAAAAGCCTTAGAGGTGACAAACTTGAAGATGTAATATTTGCAGGGACAGACACTAAAAAAGCAATGAATTATTGTGAAGTTGCCCTTACAATAGACAACTGTGATAATAAGCTAGATTTAGATTTTAATGAAGTTACTATAAAAAGAAGAGCCTATAGAAATGGAGAAAGTGCATTTTTTCTAAATAACAAAAGTTGTAGGCTTAAAGATATAAAAGAAGTACTGCTAGATACAGGAATAGGAAAAGATGGGTATTCTATTATAGAACAGGGAAAAGTTGATGAAATACTTAGTAACAATCCTGTAAATAGAAGAAAAGTTTTTGATGAAGCCTGTGGAATATCTAAATTCAGATATAAAAAGCAAGAAGCTGAGAGAAATCTAAAAAACACAAAAGAGAATTTAGAGAGAATAAATGACATATATATTGAAATTGAAAATCAACTAAAGCCTCTTTTTACTCAGCAAGAAAAAGCTAAAAAATATGAACAATTTAGTAAAAAGCTAAAAAATATAGAAGTAAATAGTTATATAAGAGAGATAGAAGGATTAGAAATAGAAATAAATGAAGTAAGCAAACATAGTCAACTATTAGAAAGCGATTCTACAGAAACAGAAAAACAAAAATCTCTTATAGAAAAAAGTTTTAATGAAACGAATAAAGAAATAGAAGATATAGATGAAAGCATCAATAAAGCTCAAGATTATATAAACAGCATAAAAACTGTAATATCTCAAAAGGATGCTCAAGTAAATCTTATAAATGAAAGAATAAAAAATCATAAAAGTGATATAGAAAGAAATCATAAAGAATTAAATGAAATAAAAGAAAAATTAGTAAAGAATAATGAAATCATAAGTGAATTGAACGAAACAAAGTTAAAAAATGAAGAAAATATAATTACTTTACAAGAAAACATAAGCTTATTAGATGAACTGAATACTAATAAAAAAGGTAAGATTGAAGATATAAATAATAATGTAGAAAATTTAAAAGACGATATAATAAGTATTTTAAATAAAAAACAAGAATCTAGTAGTAAATTATCTACACTTACGGCTAATATGGAAAATATAAACTCTAGAACTGAAAGTATAGATTTAGATATAAAAGAAATAAATAAAGAAATAAATGAAAAAAATGTAGATTTAAATGAGTCTAAACTTAGACATGAACGCAAAAAAGAAGAGTTAAATATACTTAATAATAGACAAATTGAAATGAATAAAAAACTAACTGATTTAATTAATGTAAACAATAACTTAGATAAACAAATTCAAAATAATAAATACAGTTTGAATGACTATAACTCTAAGGTCAATATCTACATTGAAATGGAAAATCATAATGAAGGTTTTAATAAAGGGGTAAAAGAAGTTCTTAAAAATAAAAACTTACAAGGTGTACATGGAGCATTAGGACAACTTGTAGGAGTAGATGCTAATTATGAAAAAGCTATAGAGTCAGCACTTGGTGCATATATGCAAAACATAATTACTAGCGATGAAGTTAGTGCGAAGATTGCTATAAACTACTTAAAGAAAAATAATTTAGGAAGAGTAACATTTTTACCATTAAATATTATAAAATCTAATAAAATAGATGTGAAAAATATTAGATGTAATACTAAATTTATAGGTTTAGCAAGTGATTTATTATCATATGATGAAAAGTATAAAAATATAGTTGAGAATATACTTGGAAGAACAATAGTGATTGATACTATAGATAATGGAATTAAATTTGCAAAAGAAACAAACCATAAATATAAAGTTGTAACTTTAGATGGAGAAATACTAAACCCAGGAGGTTCTTTAACAGGAGGAAGTTTTAGAACTAACGGGAATATATTATCTAGAAAAAGGTTAATAAATGAATACTCTCAAAAAATTCAAGATGCTAAAGAAGAAATTGAATTGTTAACAAATCAAAAAGAAGAATGTAGTCAAGACATAATCAACTATCAAAGTGACATAAATGAAATTAATAAACAAATAAAAGAAGTTGATAAAACTATAATAATTGAGAATTCATACATTGGAAAAGTAGAAGATGAGATAAAATCTTTAAAAATAAACACAGCTAAATTAGAAAATGAAAAAGAAAGTTTAGATTCTAACTTGAAATATACTTTAGAAAAAATTGAAAGCGTTAAAAAGAGTATATTAGAATTAGATAACAAACATAATGATAACAAGGATAAAATAGGTGAGCTATCTATAGTATTAAAACAATCAAGTGGAGTTTATGAAACTGACAAGATAAAATATGATGATCTAAATATAGATTTAGTGAAATATAAACAATTAAATACAAATACTTTAAGTGAATTAAATAGAATTGATAAAGAAAATCTAGAATTAAAAGAAAAACTAGACAGCATCCAAAAAGAATTTGAGATACACGGAGTTCAAACATCTAAACTAGAAGAAGAAATAGTTATAGAAGAAACAGAAAAGGTAAGTTTAAATAAACAGTTAGTTGATAATATTATAAACTTAGATAACAAAAAAGCTTCTAAAGAAGATTTAAAGAATAAATTAGAAGAACTAAACAAAGATTTAAAAACTATAGATAGACAGTACATAGACTTAAAAGAAAGTTTATTTAAAGTACAAGGTAAATTAGAAAGATTTAAATCTAGTCAAGAAACTTATAAAAATAGATTGATTGAAGAGTATGAAATGACTTTAGAACAAGCTGTAGAAATTAAAGATGATACTATAGAAATAGATAAAAGGATGCTAGAAAACCTAAAAAGAGAAATAAGAGTTCTTGGAAATGTAAATATGGACTCTATAAAAGAGTATGAAGAAGTAAAAGAGAGATATGATTTTTATAGTGAACAAAAACAAGATTTAGAACAGTCAATAGAAGCGATAGAAAAGCTTATATCAGATCTAGAAGAAAATATGAAGGCAGAGTTTAAAGTTAAATTTGAAAAAATAAATGAAAACTTCAAATATGTATATAAAAGGTTATTTGGTGGAGGTAATGGAGAACTTACTATATTAGATAAACAAAATATACTAGAAAGTGATATTGAAATAACAGCTCAGCCACCTGGCAAAAAAATGAAAAACTTAAACTTATTATCAGGTGGAGAAAAAGCTCTTACTGCAATAAGTATATTGTTCTCAATATTATTAGCTAAGCCAACGCCGTTTTGTATATTAGATGAAATAGAGGCTCCATTAGATGATGCTAATATATTTAGATTTGGAGAATTCTTAAAAGAATTATCTCAAGATACTCAGTTTATAGCAGTTACACATAGAAGAGGAACTATGGAAGCATCTGATTATATATATGGAGTAACTATGCAAGAAAAGGCAATATCTAAAGTTTTAAGCTTAAAATTAAATCAAGCTCAAGATATAACTGACATAATTTAAAACCATTTAGCAAGTAAATATATTTTACTTGCTAAATAAATATATAAACAGATTTATTAAAATCTATATGATAAATCTAATATTGTACTTTGGAGGTAAAATAGTGTTTAAGAAATTATTTAAATTTGGAAAGAAAAAAGATGATAATGAAGAAATAGAAAAATTAAATGAAACTGAAGATACAAATGATGTAGCTAAAGAAATAACAGAAGAAGAAAATACAAATAAAGAACAAAAAATTGAAACAAATATACAAGAACCAATAACTGAAAAAGACAAAGAACTAATTGAAGAAGAAATAAAACAAGACGAAGAAAATACAAAGTCTGAAGCTGAAGAAGAACCAAAACAAGATAAGATAGAACAAATAGAAGTTATTGAAGAATTATCACAAGAAGATGATAAAGAAGAAAATAATATTGAAGAAACTATAGAAGAAGAAAAAATTAGCTTATTTGATAGACTAAAGCAAGGTTTAAGTAAAGCTAAACAAGGTATAACAGATAGAATAGATGAGGTATTAAAATCATATACAAAAGTAGATGAAGAATTATTAGAAGAATTAGAAGAAATATTAATAACTGCAGATGTTGGTGTAAATACTACTATGGATATAATAGAACAACTTAGAGTTAAGATAAAACAAAAGGGAATAACAGACCCAATGGATGTTAGGGTTGAACTTAAAGCTATAGTAGAAGAAATACTAACTAATGATAATTCAAAGTTAGATGTATCTCATTCTCCAACTATAATACTTATGGTTGGTGTAAATGGAGTTGGGAAAACAACTACAATAGGAAAATTAGCAAACAAATATAAAAAAGATGGCAAAAAAGTATTATTAGCAGCAGGAGACACTTTTAGAGCAGCGGCGATAGAACAATTAGAAGTATGGTCATCAAGAAGTAATGTTGATATAATAAAACATCAAGAAGGAGCAGACCCAGGAGCTGTAATATTTGATGCTGTAAAAGCTGCGAAGGCTAGAAATGTGGATGTATTAATTTGTGATACTGCAGGTAGATTACACAATAAAGCTAACCTTATGAATGAACTTGGAAAAGTGTTTAAAATAGTAGATAGAGAATTCCCAGAAGCTAAAAAAGAAGTACTATTAGTAGTCGATGCGACAACTGGCCAAAATGCAGTATCTCAAGCTAAGACATTTAAAGAGGTTGCACAGATAACTGGAATAGTTTTAACAAAACTTGATGGTACTGCAAAAGGTGGAGTTGTTATAGCAGTTAAAAGTGAAGTTGACGTTCCGGTTAAGCTAATAGGAGTAGGAGAAACTGTAGAAGATTTACAAGACTTTGACGCAAAGGCATTTTCTGATGCTTTATTTGGGAAGTAATTAGCATTAAAAATAAAGTGTCAATAATATACTACAATAACTTTAAAATAAATAATAATTCTATATTGACAACAAGTGCTATATAGTATAAAATACAATGTGTAAAGTAAATAACCTTTACAGTATGTCACTGGGAAGTGTAATAGATGAATATAGAAAAGATGGTTGAAATTGGATTATTATTTGAACAATACAAAGAATTACTAACTGATAAGCAAAGAGAGATAGTTTCTCTATATTATGAAGAAGATTATTCTTTAGGCGAAATTAGTGAAAATTTTAATGTATCTAGACAAGGTGTCTATGATACGCTAAAGCGTTCAGAGAAAATACTAAAAGACTATGAAAATAAATTGAAATTAGTATATAAACTCCAAGAACAAGAAAAATTCGTCAAAGTTATAGTAGATAAAATTGTTGACATTAAACAAGATTTATTGCAAAATAGAGATTGTGCTAATTTAATCCCTAGGCTAGAAAATATAGAAGATATATGTAGGGAGATGTTAAAATGATATTTGAAGGATTATCTGATAAACTACAAGGTGCACTTAGTAAGTTAAAGTCTAAAGGAAAACTTACTGAAAAAGATATAAAAGATGCTATGAGAGAAGTTAAACTTGCTTTATTAGAAGCAGATGTTAACTTTAAAGTAGTTAAGGATTTCATAAAAAAAGTACAAGAAAGATGTGTTGGACAAGAAGTGATGGAAAGTTTAACTCCTGCACAACACATAATTAAAATAGTAAATGAAGAACTTACAAGCTTAATGGGTGATGTATCTAGTAAAGTAGTAATATCTCCTAAGCCACCAACAATAATAATGATGGTTGGACTTCAAGGGGCAGGAAAAACTACAACATCTGGTAAACTTGGAGGATACTTTAAAAAGCAAGGTAAAAGACCTTTGCTTGTTGCATGTGACGTTTATAGACCAGCGGCTATAAAGCAGTTACAAGTAGTTGGAGAAAAATTAGATATACCAGTATTCAACATGGGTGACAAGGAAAGTCCAATAAATATAGCAAAAGCAGGATTAAGTCATGCATTAAAAAATAATAATGACTTAGTTATTATAGATACAGCAGGTAGACTTCATGTTGATGAAGCTTTAATGGATGAATTAAAATCAATCAAAAGTGAAGTTAAACCTCATGAAATACTTTTAGTTGTAGACTCTATGACAGGACAAGATGCAGTTAATGTTGCAGAAAGTTTTAATGAAACTCTTGGAGTAGATGGAGTAGTATTAACTAAATTAGATGGAGACACTCGAGGTGGAGCAGCACTTTCAATAAGAGCTGTAACTCAAAAACCTATAAAGTTTATAGGTATGGGTGAAAAGTTAGATGACTTAGAACAGTTCCATCCAGATAGAATGGCATCTAGAATATTAGGTATGGGAGATATCCTAAGCTTAATAGAAAAAGCACAAGAAAATATGGATATGGATAAAGCTAGAGAGTTAGAGCAAAAGATTAAGAAGCAAGAACTTGATTTTGAAGACTTTTTAGAACAAATGGAACAAATTCAAAACATGGGACCACTTGATAAAATATTAGGTATGATGCCAGGTATGGGAAATATTAAAGACCAACTTGGTGACGTAGATTTAAATGGTAAAGAGATGAAAAGAACTAAAGCCATTGTACAATCTATGACAGTAGAAGAAAGAAGAAATCCTACTATATTAAATGCTTCTAGGAAAAAAAGAATAGCTAGAGGTAGTGGAAGTAGTGTCCAAGATGTAAACAGGCTGATAAAACAATTCAACGAAATGAAGAAAATGATGAAGATGTTTACAGGCTCACAAAAAAGTATGAAGAAAAGGGGCGGTTTCGCCGGACTTCCTTTCTTTAAATAAATAATAGACAAAAATTTTCGGAGGTGACTGTAATGGCAGTTAAAATAAGATTAAAAAGAATGGGATCAAACAAAAAACCTTTCTACAGAATAGTAGTAGCGGATTCAAGATCTCCTAGAGATGGAAAATTCATAGAGGAAATAGGATTTTACAATCCAATTACTCAACCAAAGCAAGTTAAAATAAACGATGAGAAAGCTGTAAAGTGGTTATCAAACGGTGCTCAACCAACTGAAACTGTAAAATCTTTATTAGTTAATAACGGAGTAATGGAAAAATTCGAAGCTTCTAAAAAATAATTTTTTTTGATTAGGAGATGAGTATATGAAAGAGCTAGTGTTAGATATAGCTAAAGCTCTAGTTGATAACCCAGAAGGTGTAGTAGTTGAAGAAACAAAGGATAAAGATGAAATAATCTTAAAACTTAGTGTTTCTCAAGATGACATGGGAAAGGTTATTGGAAAGCAGGGCAGAATAGCTAAGGCTATAAGAACTGTCGTTAAATCTGCTGCAAACAGAGAGAACGTCAAAGTTTCTCTTGAGATAGTATAAAAGGATTAGGTATATACCTAGTCCTTTTTGTATATAAGTACAAAGAATAAAAAATACCAATTATACAAAGAATAAGATTAATTTAAGGCGTAAGGAGAAGTATAATGAATAAATTAACGCATTTTAAAATAGGACAAATAGTTAGTACCCAAGGCCTAAAAGGTGAAGTAAGGGTATATAGTTATACAGATGATATATATAGATTTGATGATTTAGAGACTTTTTATTTAGGTAAAGATTTAGAAAATAAATGGATAGTTGAAAAAGTTAGATATAAGGGCAACATGGTAATAATGAAGATAAAAGGCATAAACACTGTAGAAGAAGCTGAAAAATTAAAAAATAAATTTATGTATGTATCAAGAGAAGAAGGTAGAGAATTAGAAGAAGGTGAATTCTTTATATCTGATATGATAGGTATAGATGTATACACTGTAGATGGACAACATGTAGGGGTATTAGATGATGTACTTCAATATGCTGCAAATGATGTGTATGTTATAAAAGGTGCAGAGAATAAAGAATATATGATACCAGCTATGCTTAAGTTTGTGCCTACAATAGATATGAGTGAAAGAAAAATGATAATAGACCCTATAGCGGGAATGTTAGACTAGGAGATAATATGAGATTTCATATAATGACCCTTTTTCCAGAGATATTTAATTCATATATGAGTGAGAGTATAATGAAAAGGGCTGTGGAGAAAGAAAAAATAGAAGTAAACATATATAATATGAGAGACTTTTCTACTAATAAACATAAAAAAGTAGATGACTATCCGTTTGGAGGAGGAGCTGGTATGGTAATGACTCCTCAACCTATATATGACACGTATATGCATATTATAAACACACACAATATAAAAGACCCAAGAGTTATTTATTTAACTCCTAAGGGAAAAGTACATAATCAAACTATGGCAGAAGGTTTTTCTAAATTAGATGATGTTATTCTTTTATGTGGGCATTATGAAGGGATAGATCAAAGGATTATTGATTTAATAGTAACTGATGAAGTCTCTATAGGAGACTATGTTCTAACAGGTGGGGAGCTTCCAGCTTTAATACTAATTGATTCAATATCTAGACTTATACCCGGTGTATTAAGTCAAAATGAATCTTTTGAAGAAGAATCTTTTAAGGATAATTTGCTAGAATATCCGCATTACACAAGACCGAGAGAGTTTATGGATCTTCAAGTTCCAGATGTTTTATTATCTGGAAATCATAAAAACATAGAAAATTGGAGAAATGACGAATCTATTAGAATCACTAAAGAAAGAAGACCAGATTTGTATAAAAAAGCTTGTAAATAAACATAAAATATAGTATAATTTTAAATGTTGAAAAAATAAACGGGCATTCCTCTTTTTACACAAATGAGGTAATTAAGAATGTCTATGATACTAGGAGGACGTAAAATGAACGAATTATTAAAATCATTAGAGCAAGAACAATTAAAGAACGAAATACCTAACTTTGGAGCTGGTGATACTGTTAAGGTACACGTTAAAATAGTTGAGGGTAAAAGAGAAAGAATACAAATATTCGAAGGATTTGTATTAAAAAGACAAGGTGGAGGAATAAAAGAGACTTTCACTGTTAGAAAAATATCTTTCAACGTTGGAGTAGAAAGAACTTTCCCAGTTCATTCTCCAAGAATAGATAAGATAGAAGTAACTAGAAAAGGTAAAGTAAGAAGAGCTAAATTAACTTACTTAAGAGGTAGAGTTGGTAAAGCTGCTAAGATAAAAGAATTAAGAGTTGCTAGATAATTAAACTTTACTATAAATTAAAAGGACTGATTATATCAGTCCTTTTTGTATGCTATATTATATGTGAGAATATATAATTTCCATGTTACCATCTAAAGTAAATTCATCTAAATCTGAAGGTATTATGAAATTATCGCCTTTAGTTAATTCAAATGAAGATGTAGAAGTAGTTAAAGTACCATTCCCATCTAATACACTGTATAAAGAAAATGGCTTATCATGTCTAAAATTACATTTTCCAAACACCTCTAATTTATGAACGCTAAAAAATTCATTACTTACAAATGTAGTACGATTAAAACTATCAGTAGATGCTGTATTGTAAGTGTTATTATTTTCAATATGAGGAACTGTAGTTACAGCTATAGATTTATTTACATGAAGTTCACGCTTATTTCCATTATCATCAACTCTATCATAGTCATAAACTCTATAAGTTGTATCAGAGTTTTGCTGCGTTTCTAATACTAAAGTTCCTTTACATAGTGCGTGTATAGTACCACTTGGAACATAGAAGAAATCTCCTTTTTTAACTTTAACTCTTCTAAGTAAATCACTCCACTCATTATTAGCTATCATTTGAGATAGTTGTTCACGGGAAGTAGCATTATGACCAAATATCATTTCTGCATCGTCATCACAATCTATTATATACCAGCATTCTGTTTTTCCAAGTTCTCCATTTTCATTTACATTTGCATATTCGTCATTAGGATGAACTTGCACAGAAAGGTTATCGTTTGCATCTAGAATTTTAGTAAGCAATGGGAATTTATCACCAGGAGCATTTCCGAAAACTTCTCTATGAGTATTCCATAATTGAGATAGTGTCATACCCTTGTATTTTCCATTTGAGATGGTACAATCACCATTTTCATGAGAACTTATAGCCCAACATTCTCCGGTATTATTAGAGGGTATTTCATAGTTGAATTTATCTTTTAAAGCAGTTCCTCCCCAAATTCTATACATGAATAAAGGGTTTAAAAATAATGGTTCCATATATATTTGCCTCCTAAGCTGTGATTAAAATTTAATGATACTATAAACAATTATATTATAAAATTAATTAAAATCAAGATAATAATAATTAAACAAGTTAAAATGTCCCTTAAATTGACACAAAGTATAGGGATATATATGCAGAGGTGTATTATTATAAAGTTATAAATAAAAAATTAGACTAACATATAGACATACAATTGGAGTGATAATATGAATAAATTTAAAAATACAAATCAAAATCATAAAAAAGAGTTATTAGAGTTAATAAAAGAGTGGGTTGCAATACCATCTGTATATGATGAATATACAATAAGTCATTGCATGCCGTTTGGGAAAAATGTGTCGGATGCTTTATGTTGGTTTGAAAATTTAGGCAAAGACAATGAATTTATTGTTAGGAATGTAGATAATCATGCAGTATATATTGAATATGGAAAAGGAAATGAACATATTGATATATTTGGTCATTGTGATGTTGTAAATGCATGTGAAGGATGGGATAGTAATCCTTTTGAACTTAAGATTGATGGAGATAAATTAATAGGGAGAGGTATTTCTGATAATAAAGGTCCTATGATAGCTTGTTTTTTAGCACTAAAAATGATTAGAGACTTAGATATAAAATTAAATAGAAAAGTAAGACTTATAGTAGGTGGCAACGAAGAAAGTGGATTTAAGTGCATAAAACACTATTATTCAAAAGAACCATATGGAGTATGTGGATTTACCCCTGATGCAAAGTTTCCTGTATTAAATGGAGAAAAAGGCTCAGGAAATATAAATTTAAGGTTAAACATAGAAAATAAAGATTTGATTTTAAGGGGAGGATTAGAAAATAACACTATTCCATCTAAGGCAACAATAATAAATTTAAAAGAAAATAAAAAATATATTGTAAAAGGCGTAGGAGGACACTCTTCTAAGCCACAAGATTCTGTAAATCCTATACCTAAAGCTCTTATAAATTTATATGAAGAATTAGGTGAAAAGTGGATAATAGATTTATATAAGCTTATAAATGAGGAGAATGTTAATGGTAAATTATTTGGGTTAGATATAGAAGGTAAGTGTGGAATATTATCAATTGTCCCTACGATTATTAATGTAGAAAATGGATGTGTAGAGGTTACATTGAACACTAGGTATCCTGAAAATATAAAGTTTGAGGAAATTATAAAAATTATACGAACATATATACATCAAAATAATATGGCGAAATTTAATGTAACTGGTAAAGAAGTTAAAAAGTCAAATTATATAGATGAAAAATCTGAATTAGTAAAAATATTGCATAATACTTATGTAAAGTATTCTAAAGATACTAAGAGTGTTGTAAGAGTTACATCAGCAGGAAGCTATGCAAGTGAAATGAATAACTCCGTTATTTATGGGTGCGAATTTCCTGATGGTGGATTTGGAAATATTCATAAAGAAAATGAATTTGCTAGCTTAGAAAAGTTAAATTTAGCAATAACAATATATGCAGAAGCAATAGTTTGTTTATGCAATAGTATATAAGTATTTAAATAAAGTATAAGATGTCCCTTGTTAAGACAAAGTATATATATAAATAAAATTTAATTATATGTATAATTAAATCAAGAAGAAGGTGATACAGTGATAACTAAAAAACATGCAACTATAGTAATATATTTAAATGATAAAGATGGATATGTAACATCTAATGAATTAGCTAGATTGCTAGATGTGTCTACTAAGACTATTAAAAGGTATATATCAGATTTAAATAATATAGTTAAAGAGTATGATGTAGAGATATCTTCTTCTAGAGGTATAGGATATAAGCTAAGTGGATCTAAAGCTAATACATTGAGGCTAGTAAAAGAAGCTGAAAATTATATAAATGGATTTTTGGATGATGACTCTGATGAAAGTCGGATAGGTAATGCTATATGTAGGTTTATAAATAAAACTTATATAAGTGTAGAAGAAATGTCTGAAGAGTTAAATTTAAGTGTTGGAGCCACAAATAAACTAGTCACTAAAATAAAAGAACAAATAAAAAAATATGATTTGATAATTAAGTCTAAGCCATATTATGGGAGTTATATATATGGAGAAGAAATAAATTTCAGACAACTTATAACTGACTATGCTATAAAAAATGATGGTAAAAATAAAATAAAGGTAGACATAGAAAATATAAGTGAGGTAGATATAAATAATATAGAAAATGTTTTAGCAAAGCATCTAAGAAAACAAGAAATAATAATTTCTGATAAAGATTTTAATCTTTTAGTTTCAAAAATTATAGTATCTATATTTAGAAGTAAAAGTGGTAATAGCGAAAAAGTAAATTATTTAGATACAGAGTATAGGCTTCATAATTACTTGTTTATAAAAGATTTAATGGAAGAATTGTATGAGTTGATAGATTGTGAGCTACTAGAAGAAGAAGTTCTTTATATATCTAACTATTCGGGAGTTGTTGCAAATAGTTATAGCAAAAATATCAGCAAGATTAATGAAGACCAAGAAAAGATAAATAAACTAATAGATAAAGCATTAAAAGATATATTGCTTATATCGGCAAGAGATTATAGTCAAGATGAAGAATTTATGGACGCTATATTTGATCATATAAAGAGATTTATAAATAGATCAAAAGCTAACGTAGAGTCTAAAAACCCACTTCTTAGTCAAATAAAATCTAAGTTTCCTATAGAATTTAATTTGGCTATATTTTTAGCTAATAAAATTGAAAGTGAGTTAAGTATTAAATTAAATGAAGATGAACTTGGATATATAGCAATACATTTTGCAGCAGCAAATGAAAGAAATAAAAAAAATACAAGTAAGAAAATTTGTATAGTATGTCACTATGGAATAGGAACAGGTCAGCTTCTTTCAGAAAAATTAAAGCAAAGCATAAGTGATCTAAATGTTATAGGTGTTTATCCTGTTAGGTACCTCGATATAGCAAATAGCCAAGATGTAGATTTGATAGTATCTACTATAGAAATAAAAGACAGTGAAAAACCTGTATTATATATAGAAAATATATTTGATGATAGTGTAGTGGCAAATGTAAATAAGGCATTTTATGAAAAAGAAGAAAGACGAAAAATAATAAATAATATGTTTGAGGAAGAAGCATTTTTTACTATAAAAGGCAAAGAAAAAGAAGAAATAATAAACAATGTTTGCAACCAGCTTATGCAAAGAGGATTCATAGAAGAAAATGCAATACAAAGCATACTAGACAGAGAAAAAATATCTTCAACTGAAATTGGAAATCTAGTAGCAATACCCCACACGATAGTAGAAGGCGATAAAAAATCTATAATAGGAGTAGCAATACTTGAAAATCCTATTATTTGGGATAAACAAGAAGTTCAATTAATATTTATGGTGTTTTTTAATCCAAAAGAAAAGCATAATTTTTCTATATTCAAATATCTTTATACTTTTATAAAAGATGAAGGTGGAGTGAGAGGTATAATAAAAATTTGTGATTTTAACAAGCTGATCAAATTAATTGAAGATTAAAGGAGGTTGTTTGTAGTGAAAGCAAACGTATTCAAAAAAGAAAATGTATTCTTAAATGTAGAGGAACAAACCAAAGAGGAAGTTTTAAAGTTCATAGGCTTAAAATCTAAGGAATTAAATATAACTAACGATGCTGATGGAGTATATGAGGGATTAGTGAAAAGAGAATCTCAGTTTACTACTAATTTAGGTGAATTTATAGCGATACCTCATACTAAAAATGATGCAGTGCTAAATCCAGCAGTTCTTGTTTTGAAATTTAATAAAGATGTAGTATGGAATGAAGGCGAAGAAAAAATTAAGCTAGTAATAAGTTTACTTATGCCAGGACAAAGTGAAGAAAATACTCACTTAAAATTACTTTCAGCATTATCAAGAAAATTAATACATGAAGATTTTAAAAGTGCATTATTAAATAGCAATGATTCAGATGAAATAACATCTTTAATAAGTGAAGCATTAGGATTATAAAAAAAATAAAAATCTAGGAGGAATTATACAATGAAAAAATTAGTAGCATTATGTGCATGTCCAATGGGGTTAGCTCATACATTTATGGCAGCAGAAGCAATAGAACAGGCAGCAAAGAAAGCGGGATATGAAGCTAAAGTTGAAACTCAAGGTGCAGATGGGATACAAAATGAATTAACTAGAGATGATATACTAGGTGCAACAATGATAATACATGCAATAGCGATAACACCGGAAGGAATGGAAAGATTTGAAGGATGTGAAGTGTATGAGGTTGAATTACAAGAAGCTATAAAGAATGCGGATGGAGTAATAAAAGAAATAGAAGAAGACTTAGGACTATAATATAAAATACTGGAGGCGAATATTATGGCAATTAAGAAAAAAACTATAAGTAGCAATGGTTCATCTAGTATGAATTCACAAGCACCTAACAATTCACCTAAACAACCACAAGGATCAAAAGGAAATAGTAAATGGAAAGAGATAAGCAAACATATAATGACAGGTATATCATATATGATACCAGTTTTAGTAATGGGTGGACTTATAGGAGCGCTATCTCAATTAATACCATATGCAATTCTAGGAATTGATCCATCGATTGGAATAGTCGATGCAATGAATTCAGGTGAATTTGCTGGATTTAAACTTACATTATTAAATATGGCTCAATTAATGTCTAACTTCGGATTTACATTGTTTGGATTTGCGATACCTTTATTTGCAGCATTTTGTGCAAATTCTATAGGAGGCAAAACTGCACTTATAGCAGGATTCATAGGTGGATATGTAGCTAACAAGCCAATTGCTACATTACAAATGGTTGATGGTAAATGGGCTGAAGTAGTTCCTGTAGCATCAGGGTTTTTAGGAGCTATATTAATAGCATTTTTAATAGGATACTTTGTAAAATGGTTAAACAAAACTATAAAAGTTTCTCATGATTGGTTAGCATTTAAAACTACATTCTTAATACCATTATTGGCATCATTAACATGTATGGTATTAATGATATTTATAATAACTCCAATTGGAGGATGGTTAAACGAAGGAATGAAAAACTTCTTAACAGCAGCAGGATCAGCTGGAGAATATGCATATGCAACAGCTTTAGCAGCAGCAACTGCATTTGACTTAGGTGGACCAATAAATAAAGCAGCAGGATTTGTTGCACTTGGATTAACAACTGAAGAAGTACTGCCAATAACAGCAAGAACAATAGCAATAGTTATACCTTCAATTGGATTAGGATTAACAACTTTATTAGATAAAAAATTAGTAGGTAAAAGAGTTTATGACAAGCAATTTTACCAAGCTGGAAAGACATCAATATTCTTAGCGTTTATGGGAATATCTGAAGGTGCTATACCATTTGCGCTTGAAAGACCAGGGTTTGTTATACCGTTAAATATAGTTGGAGCTATAATAGGTGCATTGACTGGTATAACTTTAGGAGCCGTTCAATGGTTCCCTGAGTCTGCAATATGGGCTTGGCCTTTAGTTAATAATTTATTAGGATACATTGTAGGAATAGCAGTAGGTGCTTTATTTGTAGCAATAGGAAACATATTATACAGAAATAAGTTAATAAAAGAAGGTAAATTAGTTGTAAATAATGACTAATATTATATAAAGGAAAGGGGAGATTTAATTTGAAATTAAAACTCCCTTTCTTTTATATCTTAGAAATTTTTTACTATATATAAATAGGAGAGCATTACCATGAATAAAATAGAAAAATTAAGAAGCTATTTAAGTGAAAATAATATACAAGGTTTGCTTTTAAATAGCTCAAAAAATAAGTTTTATAGTGCCGATTTGTATAGTTCATCAGGATATATTTTTATAACGTGTAAAAATCAGTATGTAATAGTTGATTTTAGATACTTTGAAGAAATGAAAGAAAAAGATATAAAATTTGAAGTGTTGCTTATGGATAAACAAAAAACGTACTTTGATATAATAAATGAAATATGTAAAAGAGAAAACATAATTAATATTGGATTTGAAGGAAATGAAGTTTCATTTGATGATTATAATAATATTGATGAAAAAATAAATTGTAACTTAACATCGATTGATTTATCTAAACTTAGATGTGAAAAAAGCGAAGAGGAATTAAAATATATAAAAAAAGCATGTGAAATAGCAGATAAAGCTTTTTATCATATAATTAAATTTATAAAAATTGGAATGAGCGAAAAAAAAGTTGAAAATGAAATAGTTAGATATATAAAAGAACAAGGTGGACAAAAAGAGTCTTTTGATATAATAGTTGCGTCTGGAGTAAGAGGATCTCTTCCTCATGGAAAAGCAAGTAATAAGCTTATAAAAGCAAATGAATTTGTAACATTTGATTTTGGAGTTAAATTTAATAATTATTGTTCTGACATAACAAGAACTATATGCATGGGCATAGGAAATGAAGAATTAAATGAAATTTATAACATAGTCAAATGTGCAAATGAAGAAGCTATAAAATTATTAAAGCCAGGTATGACTACTGGAGAAGTTGATAAAATAGCACGAGATATAATAGAAAAAGAAGGATATGGAGATTACTTTGGTCATAATTTAGGCCATGGAGTTGGAATTATGGTTCATGAATATCCAATATTAGCTCCTGGGGGCAAGGATTTGCTTTTAGAGGGTATGGTAGTTACAATTGAGCCAGGAATATACATACCGGGTCTTGGTGGAGTGAGAATAGAAGATGATGTTTTAATAACTAAAGAAGGTTGTAAAAGGCTTACTAATAGTACAAAAGACTTAATAAATATATTATAAAACATAAAGCTAAATGCTTATCATCATATAAGAAAGAGAGGATATAATAATGTATAGTTTTGATTATAAACCAGATAGAGTTAGTGAAAAGTGTAGAAAATGGGATTTAAATATAATAAGAGCAAAATTTGGAGATGTTAGTGAAGATTTTATACCAATGTGGATAGCAGATATGGACTTTAAAATACCTACACAAGTAGAAAAAAAATTTATAGATACAATTAAAAGAGGTGTGCTTGGATACACTTATTGCTATGATGAATTTTATGATGCAGTTATAAATTGGCAAAGAGATATGCATGATGTAGAAGTTAAAAAAGAAGAAATAACTTTAACTTATGGAACAGTATCTACACTTCATTATACAGTTCAAGCTTTTTGTAAGGAAGGAGATAGTATAATATTAAATACGCCAGTGTATGATCCATTTGAGTCAAGTGCTAAAAAACAAGGAGTTAAGGTTATAAGCAATGCTTTAGATGCTGTAGATAATAGATATTATATAAACTTTAAAAAATTAGAAACTCAAATAAAACATCATAAGCCAAAATTAATGATGTTTTGTACCCCTCATAATCCATCGGGTAGAATATGGAGTATTGAAGAGATGAATAAGGTAGCAAGAATTTGTAAGGAAAATAGTGTTATATTAGTAGCCGACGAAGTTCATGCAGAGCATATTCATTATGGAAAATTTAATTCTATATTAAAAATAGAAGATGAACTTTTACAAAATGTGATATTATTAACATCACCAAATAAAGGATTCAATATTGGAGGGTTAAAAACTTCTTATTCAATAATTAGAAATAAAGAATTAAGAGATATATTTAAAGCTAGGTTGCAACAAAACTCTATAACATCACCAAATGTATTTGGGATAATAGGGCTTATAACATCTTACAATGAAAGTAGAGATTGGTTAACAGAGGTTAATAAATATATAAAACAAAATTATGAACTTTTAGAAAAATGGATAAATAAGTATGACAATTTAAGTATGATGAAAATGGAGTCATCTTATTTAGCTTGGATAAATATATGCAAATTAGGTATAAGTTCTAAAGAATTAACGAATAAATTAGCACTTGAGGTAGGTGTCTTATTAGAAGAGGGTAGTCATTTTGTAAATGATGGAGATAATTATATAAGGATAAACTTAGGGACTCAAAGGGAAAATGTAATTGAGGCTTTAAATCGAATGGATAAATTTATGAGTAAATTAAGTAAATAGATAAAAACTACTTAGTGTTATAACACTAAGTAGTTTTTGTATACAAAGAGTGTGAATAAGGTAAATATTAGACAAGCATAAAAAATAATAATATGGTATAATAGACAAGTTAAAGTAAAATGAGCGAATTAGTTTAGAGAATACACTAGATATATAAAGGAGTGATAATTATGGCAAGAGGCGACAAAATGAGAGTCAATTATGAGGAGTACCTTGTAGACGACGATTTACATATAAACTGGTATCCAGGGCACATGAAAAAAACTAAGGACTTAGTTAGAGACAACTTAAAGTTAGTTGATGTGGTAGTAGAACTTTTAGATTCTAGAATACCGTTTAGTAGTAAAAATCCAGATATAGATAAACTTGCAGGTGACAAACCTAGAGTTGTTATATTAAATAAATCTGACTTAGCAGATAGAGCTAAATTAGACAAATGGATAAAATATTATAAAGATCGTGGGATTAAGGCTATACCTATGGACACTATGAAAGGTGTAGGTTTAAATAAAATAGTTGATGAGTGTAAAGATGCAGTTAAAGATAAAATGGATGCGTTAATTGAAAAAGGAAGAAAAGAAAGACCAATAAGAATTATGATAGTTGGAGTTCCAAACGTAGGTAAATCTTCTATTATAAACAAGTTAACTGGTAGAAAAAGTACTGCAACAGGAGATAAACCAGGTGTAACTAAAGGTAAACAATGGGTAAGATTAAAAGGAAACTTAGAGCTATTAGATACTCCAGGTATACTTTGGCCTAAATTTGAAGACCAAGAAGTTGCTCTTAACTTAGCATTTAGTAGAGCTATAAAAGATGAAGTATTAGATGTTGAAACTTTATCTTTAAGACTTATAGAAAAACTTATGGTAATAGAACCTGAGAAATTAAAAGCTAGATATAAGTTAGAAGAGTTAGGCGAAACTGGATTAGACACTATGGATATGATAGGTCGTAAAAGAGGGTTTATAACAGGTAAAAAAGAACTTGATTATACTCGTATAGCTACCACTGTTTTAAACGAATTTAGAGAAGGTAAAATAGGTAGAATAAGCTTAGAAGTTCCAGAAGATATAAAAAAGTAATTATATAATAAAAAACAAAAAGGTATTGATTTAAAAATCAATACCTTTTTTGTTTTATTATATATAGAATTAAAATAAAAAATTAATGATATAATTATTATATGTTTTAATCAAAAAATTAGGGGGTAAAATTATGGGATTATGCAAAGATGAAATAAAAAAATTAATAAGTGGGGAAGTAGAGAAAGTACATATAATTTCAGAATTTGAATCTATGGAAAGTATATCGACAGCATTACAAGTGTGGACGTATGATAAATCAAAAGACATAATATCATATTGTACAATAACAAAATCCAATTATAAGAAACCATATTTTATAAAAATAAAGAATGGTTCAAATTTTGTTGAAAAAAAATATGTTGGCGAAAGTTTAACCGATGATACTAAGCTTACGTTAACTACTAAAGAAAGAGCCTTTGAAATTTTAGAAAATTTAAAAATACCCAAAGATGTTATAATGTAATTATTTTATAAGTACAATTTATAAATCCTTTAACATATTATAAAATAAAATGTTAAAGGATGATGAGATATGAATCGAAAAATGAGCATATTAGCAGCTATAAGTATAGTATTAGTATTGTCATTAGTAGTACTAGGTGTTAAGTTTAAATCTACAAGTAGCCAAGTAGAAAATTTAAATGAAAAATTAGAAACAAGTAACAAAAGATTAACTTCATTGCTAATAAAAAATGAAGATTTAGAAAAAGATTTAGAGAACAAAGATCTAATAATAAAAGAACAAAATATGGGGATACGAAAACTTGATGATTTAATATCTATTAAAGAAAGTACTATAAAAGAAATAGATGATTTAATAATACAAAAGAAAATTAGAATAGATAAAATAGATAAAATAATAAAACAGCAAGAAGATAAAATATCTAAATTAAATAAGCTGATAAATACTAAAGATAAAAAAATAACAGACTTAGATAAATATATTAAAAATAAAGATAATTACACACAGGAACTTCAAAATTTAATAAATACTAAAGACAAAAATATAGAAAATATAAAAAAAGAAAAAGAAACTTTTGGTAATAAAAGAAACGAATTGCAAAATAAAGTAACACAGTTAGAAAATGAAATAAAAGACTTAAATCTAATAAAATAAAATTTGAAATGAAAAAGCTAGCTTAGTTTATATTAAGCTAGCTTTTAAACTTTAATAAAAATATAACTATGGTTGCAAATGCAACTAAATTGAAGTATACTAAAACAGTTGTGTATACAATAAACTATACATATCCACAAGGAGTTGGAAACTTGATGAAACAAAATTGTGAATACATCGGAAAATATATATCTCAAATGTATAGAAAAGGCAGCTCATTTGTATCTAAGGAACTTAACGATTTAGAAATAGGTTCAGGCCAAGTTATGTTTTTACTAGAACTCTACAGAAAAGATGGAAGAAATCAAGAAGAACTCTCAGATATTCTTAATATAGACAAAGGAACTACTGCACGAGCTATAAAAAAATTAGAATTAAATAATTTCTTAATTAGAGTAAAAGATGAAAATGATAAGAGAGCATATAAAGTTTACTTAACTCAAAAGAGTAAGGATTTAGAAAAAGAGATTTATGCTGTTATGATGAACTGGGAAGATATCATAAGTTCGAAACTTACTAAAGATGAAACAAGAACGATGATATTATTACTTAGAAAAATGTGCACAATTAAATAAGGAGGTAATTTATGAAAAACTCGCAAGTATTAGGAACAGAATCAATTGGAAAATTATTAATTAAATATTCAATACCGGCAATTATAGGAATGATAGTTAACGCACTTTATAATGTAGTAGATAGAATATTTATTGGAAATATACCTGATGTAGGACCGTTAGCTATAACAGGTGTTGGCGTTACAATGCCTATTATGACTATAATATTAGCATTTGCAATGCTTATCGGGATAGGTGTCACAACTAACATTTCAATTAAATTAGGTCAAGGTAAAAAAGAAGAAGCGCAAAAACTTATAGGAAATGGTATAACATTATCAATAATCATAAGTGTAATTATAAGTATAGTAGGAATAATATTTGGAGATAGTATACTAAAGTTATTTGGGGCAAGTGATCAAACACTATATTATGCTCAATCGTATATATATATAATTTTAGCAGGAACTATATTTAACATATTAGCATTTACATTAAATAATACCATAAGAGGAGATGGGAATCCAAAACTTGCTGCAACTATAATGGTTGTAGGGTGTTTAACTAATATAGTATTAGATGCTGTTTTAATATTTGTATTTAAATTAGGTATACAAGGTGCTGCAATAGCAACTGTAATATCTCAAATGGTAACGGCAATATGGGCATTAATGTATTATGTAAAAGCAAAATCTAATCTTAAATTTGAAAAATCAAGTTTAAAACTAGATAAATCATTAGTAAAGATAATATTTGCAATAGGATCAGCTCCTTTTGCGATGCAAATAGCTACAAGTTTGGTTCAAGTAATATCTAACAATGCATTAAAAGTATATGGTGGAGATTTAGCAATAGGAGCTATGGCAACTATATCATCTATATCTATGATATTTTTAATGCCTATATTTGGGCTTAATCAGGGTGCACAACCTATAATTGGATTTAATTATGGAGCAAAACAATATGACAGAGCAAATAATGCTTTTAAAGTATCAGCGTTAGCATCAA
The DNA here is from genome assembly GCF_030131845.1 of Romboutsia sedimentorum. Lineage (GTDB taxonomy): Bacteria > Bacillota > Clostridia > Peptostreptococcales > Peptostreptococcaceae > Romboutsia_D > Romboutsia_D sedimentorum. The sequence goes on from NZ_JASKYM010000002.1 coordinate 316,288, forward strand.
TTATAATAATGACTAGTGGATGGTTATTGGTTCAAACTGTACCTGAACTTATAGTTGGAATGTTCAACAAAGATCCAAAACTTATGAAAATAACAGTTAATGGAATTAGAATATACTTACTTATGTTACCTATAATAGGTGTGTCTATAACTGGTTCGAACTATATTCAATCAGTAGGAAAAGCAAAAATAGCAATGGTGTTAAGTTTACTAAGACAAGTTATACTACTGATTCCTATGATTGTTATATTGCCAAAATTCTTTGGATTAGATGGTGTATGGTATGCTCAACCGGTATCGGATTTTTTAGCTACAGCAATTACGGTAGTTATATTAGTTAAAGAATTAAGAAGTTATAAAAAAGATGATTTTGTAAAAAATGAAAAAAAACTAACGGCATAAAAGTTAAAAAAGTATAGATCTTATCTATGCTTTTTTTTTGTTTTGTATAGGAAGAAGTTTTCTTGGATTTTAATATGAAAAATGAAATAAAAAATAAAAAATATGAAAAAATATAAAAAAAAGTATAATGAAATGAAATGCTTAGACTTAAGTTATTCCATAATGCGACAAGAAAATGATTTCATAAATAGAATTGTCAGAAAGTTTAATAAATTTTAAATATTATTGACCTTTTGAAAATATAGATGTTATAATTAATTCAAAATATTAAATTAAAAAATAATTTGATATTTTGAAGTTATAATTATTTAGATTTACATGAATTTTTAAGGGGGCAATAATATGAATAAAACAAATAAAGATGTAGTGATAGTTGGATTTGCACTGTTCGCCATGTTCTTTGGAGCAGGGAACTTAATTTTCCCACCGTTTCTAGGAGTGATTTCTGGCTCAAGCTGGATAACCGGATTTGGTGGATTTTTACTAGCAGATGTTGGTTTAGCATTATTAGCAGTAGCAGCTTCAGCTAAATGTAATGGAGAAATAAGTCAAATTCTTGGAAGAGCAGGAAAAAATTTAGCTTTAATATTAGGTTCAGCAATAATGATATGCCTAGGACCGCTTTTAGCAATACCTAGAACAGCAGCAACAACTTTTGAGATGGGTGTAGCACCAATATTTAATGGATTTAATCCGATATTATTCTCAATATTATTCTTTGCATTAACTTTTATATTAACTATAAAGCCATCAAAAGTTGTAGATATAATAGGACAATATTTAACACCAGCATTATTAATTGCATTAGGAGTGTTAATAGTTAAAGGTATAATGTCTCCACTAGGAGAAATAAACCCACAACCAATGATAAACGATATCTTTGCAGAAGGTGTTAAACAAGGATATCAAACAATGGATGCATTAGGTGCAGTTGCATTGTCAACAGTTATAATAACATCACTTACAAACAAAGGTTATACTGATCAAAATCAAAAAGTTAAATTAACTATGAAAGCAGGGATTGTTGCTGCTATAGGATTGTTCTTAGTATACGGAGGACTAACATACCTAGGAGCAACAGTATCTAAAATATACGGACAAGATGTAGTAAGAACATCATTAATAGTAGAAATAACAGCATCACTTCTTGGTCACCCAGGAAAAATTATATTAGCTTTAATAGTAGGGTTAGCTTGTTTAACAACAGCTATAGGTCTTGTGTCCGCAACAGCACAATTCTTCTCAAAGCTTACAAATGGAAAAGTAAAGTATGAAACAATAGTTACAGCAGTTTGTATATTTAGTGCAATAGTATCAAACTTCGGAGTAAGTACAATAATACAATTCTCTGGTCCTATATTAGATATAATATATCCAGCAACAGTTGTATTAGTAATAATGACATTATTTAGTTCTAAAATTAAAAATGATAATGCATTTAAAGGCGCAACTTATATGGCTTTAATAGTAAGTGTATTAACTGTAGCAAATAATTTAGGAGTATCTATACCAATGGTTACTAAATTACCATTTAACTCATTAGGATTTAACTGGATAGTACCAGTTTTAATAGCAGGTATAGTAGGTAACTTTATACCTTCAACTAATAAACAAACAAGAATAGACATTGATAAAGTTGGTTAATTAGTAAATAATATATTTACATTTTAAAGATTAAATTATATTTTTAAAAACTAATATTTTTAGAAATTATTATATAATTGGATAGTATTATAAAAATCGTTGATATTAATTTATCAACGATTTTTTATTTGTAATGATTTTATAATTACTGTGTATAAGGTATACTAAATTGTAGTGATATTTAGTAAAATAAATAATACATAATGTTAAGGAGAAAAAATATGAAAGACAAAAATGTAAAAGAAATTAAAGAAATAATAGATAATTTAAGTTCTGATAAATACTTAGAATATATAGATATATTAAGACTTGATGAGAGAAAATCAGTTCAAAATATAGCTGTAAAAATGGCAAAGAAATTAGATTCTATTAGAAGGGAAGATGAAAGGCTAGAAGCTATAAATATATTTGAAAATGAAGGATACAACAAAGGATATATGTATATTGGGGGGATAGATGAGGCTGGACGAGGACCTCTTGCAGGACCTGTTGTAGCTGCTGTAGTAATATTTAAACCAAATACTAAGATAGAAGGCGTAAATGACTCTAAAAAGCTAAGTGAGTCAAGAAGAGATGAATTGTTTGATATAATAAAAGATCAAGCTCTAGATTACGGAATAGGGATAGTTAACAATGAGGAAATAGATAAATTTAATATATTAAATGCTACTTATATGGCTATGAAAAAGGCAGTAAATTGTTTAGAAAAAAATCCTGATTATTTATTAATAGATGCTACAACAATACCAGGGGTAGATATAGCACAAAATCCTATAATAAAAGGTGATTTAAAATCTATATCTATAGCAGCAGCAAGTATATTAGCTAAGGTTACAAGGGATAGTATAATGTATCAATATGATGAAGTATATCCAGGATATGGATTTAAATCACATAAAGGATATGGAACTAAAGAGCACTATGAAGCTATTGAAAAACAAGGAATAACACCTATTCACAGAAAGAGTTTCTTGAAAAATATATTATAAAATACAAACAGCTGCTTTAAGTTAATAGGTTATTACAATATACATTATTTGAAACAAATATAAATTGGAGGAAGCTATGATGGACTTTAAAGAATTAGAAAAAAAAGCAAGAGAAAATTTAAATGGAAGTTGTAAAGTTTGTAAAGTATGTAATGGTGTAGCTTGTGCAGGTGAGGTTCCTGGAATGGGTGGAAAAGGAAGTGGATCTTCATTTATTGAAAGTAGAAAAAGTTTGGACTCTGTAAAAATAAATATGAGAGTAATTCACAATGTATCTAATCCAGATATGAGTGTTGAATTATTTGGACAAAATATGGAGGCGCCTATATTTGCAGCACCAATAACAGGTACTACTTTAAATATGGGTGGTCAAGTATCTGAAAGAGAATATATAGAGCCTGTTGTAAAGGGTTGTGCAAATAGTGGTATTCTTGCAATGGTAGGAGATACAGCCGTAGATGAATTTTTAATAGAAAACTTAAAGGTTTTAAAAGAAAATAATGGTCAAGGAATAGTATTTATAAAGCCGTGGGAAAATGATGACATAATAAAGAAAATTAAGTTAGCAGAAGACAGTGGTGCAATAGCTGTAGGAGTAGATATAGACGCATGTGGTTTAGTTACCTTATCAATGCATGGAAAAACAGTAGAACCTAAGGATATGAAAGCACTAAAAGAATTAAAACAATCTACTAAACTACCATTCATAGTGAAAGGAATAATGACAGTTCAAGATGCATTGATGGCAGCTGATTGTGGTGCTGATGCTATCGTAGTATCCAATCATGGAGGTAGAGTGTTAGATTGTACACCGGGTGTTTGTGAGGTGCTACCTCGAATATCAAAAGCAGTAAAAGGTAGAGTGACTATACTTGTAGATGGAGCGATTAGAAGTGGCGTAGACGTACTTAAAATGATAGGATTAGGTGCAGATGCAGTATTAATAGGAAGACCATTTATAACAGCTTCATTTGGTGGTCAAACTGAAGGCGTAGAGGCTTATGTAAATAAATTAAAAAATGAATTGAGTTCAACTATGATATTAACTGGATGCCAATCTATAAAAAATATAAATGATAGAGTAATTTATAAAAGTATGCCAGATAATAAGGGAGTACACATAATATAAAGATAAAAGCCCTATGAAAAATTTTCATAGGGCTTTTATCTTTATGTTATATATAAATTAAATAACAACTAATTAATTTTAACAAATTAATATTGCAAAGATAAATATTGTATATATAAATATTAAAAAGGTAATAATTACAAAAAAGTTAAAAAATAGGAGATAGTATGAATAATAAACAAAAAGGTGACTTAGGTGAGAGTATAGCATCTAGATATTTATTGAATAAAGGTGCACAAATATTAGAATCTAACTATAAAATAAAAACTGGAGAAATCGATATAATAACGAAATTAGAAAATGAACTTGTGTTTGTAGAAGTTAAAGCAAGAAGTAATATAAAATATGGATATCCATGTGAAGCTGTTAATTATAGAAAAATTAAAAAAATAACAGATACTGCAAAGTATTATATTTTAAAAAATAATTTAAATAATGTACCAATTAGATTTGACGTTATAGAAGTTTATTTAAATGAGAATAAAGTCAATCATATAGTAAATGCTTTTTAGGAAGGAGAATTATGTTTAGTAATATCAATGGTAGTAATTTAATAGGAATAGAAGGATTTCTGGTAAGGGTAGAAGTGGATATAAACAATGGAATGCCTTGTTTTAATATAGTTGGTCTTGCTAGTACTGAAATAAAAGAATCTAGAGATAGAGTGAAATCGGCAATAATAAATAGTGGATTTAAGTTTCCAAATTCTAGGATAATAATAAATTTATCCCCAGCTGATATGAAAAAAGAAGGTTCCTTTTTTGATTTACCTATAGCTATTGGAATTTTAAGAGGATTTATAAAAAAAGATGATAGCTATTTAAATGAAAGTATGTTTGTAGGTGAAGTATCATTAGATGGAAAAATAAGAAAGGTAAAGGGAATACTACCGATAGTTATAGGTGCTAAAAATAAAAATATAAAAAGAATATTTGTACCATTAGAAAATATAGTAGAGAGTTCTTTTGTAGATAATATAGAAATAGTTCCTTTAGGGAGTTTAAAGGAATGTATTGAATTTTTAAATGATAATTTGCAAATAGAAAGCAATGAAATTTTAGAAAACAAAAGATTTAGTATAAATGAAGTAAATGAGAAATATTACGATGAAGATTTTCAAGATGTAAAAGGTAATTATTTTGTCAAACGAAGTGCAGAAATAGCTGCAGCAGGAAATCATAATATACTTATGATAGGTCCACCGGGGTCAGGTAAAACTATGATTGCAAAACGCATAAGAACAATACTTCCACAAATAGAAAAAGATGAAATGATAGAAGTTAGTAAAATATATAGTGCATCAGGTCTTATAAATGAAAATGAAGGCATAATTTACAAAAGACCATTTAGATCACCTCATCATACTTCAACAAGGCAATCTCTAATAGGTGGAGGAGCTAATGCAACACCTGGAGAGGTAGTATTAGCTCATAGAGGGGTATTATTCTTAGATGAGATAGCAGAATTTGATAGACGCATATTAGAAACACTAAGACAGCCGATAGAAGATAAATATATAAATATATCTAGAGTAAAGCAAAATATACAGTATCCGTGTAATTTACTTTTAGTAGGAGCTATGAATCCATGTCAGTGTGGATATTATTTATCAGATAATGAATGTAAATGTAGTGGTTTTGAGATAAGCAGGTATATAAATAAAATATCAGGACCTTTGTTAGATAGATTTGATATTTTTATACAAGTTAATTCTGTATCTTATGAAGAGCTAAATAATAATACTAATTGTGAAAGTTCAGAGGTAATTAGAAATAGAGTGGAAAATGCAAGAAAAATTCAAGGTATAAGATTTGAAAATGAAAATATAAAAACAAACGACGAAATAAAATCATCTAAGTTACTAGACTACTGTAAACTAGATGAGCAAGCTTTAAATACTACAAAATTAATATTGAATAAGTATAAACTGAGTAATAGAAGTTATACAAAATTATTAAAAGTAGCTAGGACTATAGCTGATTTGGAAAGTAGTGAAAATATAGATTCAAATCATATTATGGAAGCTTTTTCATTTAGAAAAGCTTACTATACTTATTTCAAATAGGAGAAAATCATGGAAAAGAAAGATGCATATTTGTGGTTAAATTCAATAAATGGAGTAACTAATAAAACTATAGATAAAATAAACGATAATGATTTAAATATAGAAGAATTAATTTATCTTAGCGATAAAGAAATATATAATTTAAAAAATATAAATTTAAATATTAAGGAAAATATAGTAAAATATAAAAGTATTTCATATTTAGATGAAATAAAAGAGAAAAATATTAAGGAAAATATAAATTATATTTGTATTGAGGAAAATGATTATCCAAATAATTTGAAATATGTCTATGATGCACCAAATATTATATTTTATAAAGGCGATATAAAGATAATAAACAAAAACATTGGGTTAGCAGTAGTAGGTTCAAGGAAAGCTACAAAATATGGAATGAGTTGTGCAACCTCAATAAGCAAAAGTCTTTCTAATGTAGGAATCAATGTAATAAGTGGTTTGGCTTTTGGAATAGATTCATATGCACATATGGGGTGTATGGAAGGTTTAGGGAAAACTATTGCAGTATTAGGTTCATCCGTAAATAATGTGTTGCCCAAAAAAAATATTTATTTAGCAAATAAGATATTAGAAAATGGTGGATTGATAATCTCAGATTATAATATTAATTCAAGTGTTTTTCCAAGCAACTATGTAAATCGAAATAGAATAATAAGTGGAATTAGTGAAGGCGTAATAGTAGTGGAGGCTGCTAAAAAAAGCGGTGCGTTAATAACTGCTGAATTTGGTCTAGAACAAGGTAAAAACATATATGCAGTGCCAGGAAATATAAACTCATGTATGAGTAAGGGATGCCACCAAATTATAAAAGAAGGTGCTAAATTAATAGACAATATAGAGGATATTTTAAACGAATACCAAATAGTTAATATTAAAAGTAGAGAAAATTTAAAAAAGTATGATAATATGAACTTAAGCAAAGAAAGTACCGTAATAATCGATACAATAAAAAAGCAAGGTGTCTTGCATATAGATGAAATATGTGATAATACTAGAATGGAAATAAAATCTGTGAATACAATTTTGAGTGAGCTAGTATTAAAAGATGTATTAGTAGAGATGAATAATAAAACATACAGTTTAAATGTATAAATAACATAGATAGTGGGGGTGTGGGTTTATGGCCAAAACATTAGTCATCGTGGAGTCGCCTGCGAAAGCTAAAACCATAGAAAAATTTTTAGGAAAAGGACATTATACAGTAAAAGCTTCTGTAGGACATGTTAGGGATTTACCTAAAAGTAAATTAGGTGTAGATATAGAAAACAATTTTGAACCGCAGTATATAAATATACGAGGCAAAGGCGATGTAATAAAGGAATTGAAAAAAGAAGCGAAAAAATCTAAAAAAGTGTACTTAGCAACTGACCCTGATAGAGAAGGTGAAGCTATATCATGGCATTTAGCTCATATATTAAACCTAGATCAAACTGAAGAGTGTAGAATCGAGTTTAATGAAATAACTAAAGATGCCATTAAAAAAGCTATAAAAAATCCTAGAAATATAGATTTAAGTGTAGTAGATGCTCAGCAAGCAAGAAGAGTATTAGATAGATTGTTAGGATATCAAATAAGTCCAATACTTTGGCAAAAAGTTAGAAAAGGGCTTAGTGCTGGTAGAGTACAATCTGTAACAACAAAGCTTATATGTGATAGAGAAAAAGAAATAAAAGCATTTATACCAAAGGAATATTGGAGTATAGAGTTAGAAGCTAAAACAAATTCTAATGAAGATATAAGTTTAAAGTTTTATGGAAAAGATAATCAAAAATTAGAAATAGAAAATGAAGAAATGGTAAACGAGATATTAAATGATATAAAAGATAAAAATTTAGATGTAGTGTCTATAGAATCTAAGTCAAGAAAAAAATCAGCTCCAAAACCATTTACAACAAGTATGTTGCAACAAGAAGCTGCAAATAAGTTGTCATTTACAACAAAGAAGACAATGAGCGTAGCACAAGAGTTATATGAAGGTATAGATATAGATAAGGAAACAGTAGGTCTTATATCGTATATAAGAACCGATTCTAAGAGAATATCTGATGAAGCTAAAGAAAAATCAAAAGACTACATATTAGATGTGATAGGTGAAAACTATTATAAATCAAATGCTGATAAAAAAGAGAAAAAAGAAACAAAAAAAGTTCAGGATGCACATGAGGCAATAAGACCAACTTATGTAGATAAAACACCAGATAGCATAAAGAGTTCTTTAACTAGAGATCAATATAAGTTATATAACTTAATTTGGAGAAGATTTGTAGCAAGTCAAATGGAAGATTCAGTGTTTGACATTTTAAACGTTGAATGTAGAATAGACAACTATGTATTTAAGGCAACTGGATCTAAGATGAAGTTTGATGGATATACTAAAATATATAATTTTACGGATAGAGAAGATAAAATTTTACCAGTAATTAATGAAGGTGATATTTTAAAACTTGAAAATACATTACCACTTCAACATTTTACTCAGCCGCCAGCAAGGTTTACAGAGGCGAGTTTAGTAAAAACGTTAGAAGAATTAGGAATAGGTAGACCTAGTACTTATTCACCAACTATAAGTACTATATTAAATAGAGAATATGTTGAAAAACAAGGTACTAGTTTATGCCCAACTGAATTAGGAATAATAGTAACTGACATATTAGAAAATAACTTTCAAAAATTTATAGATGTTGATTTTACAGCACATATGGAAAATAAGTTAGATGAAATAGAAGAAGGTAACACAGAGTGGAAATCAGTTGTATCTGAAGCGTACGAACCTTTAAAAGAAGCTATAGAGATAGCTATGGAAAGCATAGAAAAAATTAACATGGATGAAGAAACCGATGAAATATGTGAAACTTGTGGAGAAAACATGGTTATCAAGTATGGAAGGTTTGGAAAATTCATGGCTTGTAAAAATTACCCAGAATGTAAAACTACAAAGCCACTTGTTAATAAAGTAGGGGTAAAGTGTCCAAAATGCCATGATGGAGATATAATACTTAGAAAATCTAAAAGGGGTAAAGTTTTTTATGGATGTTCTAATTATCCAGGGTGTGACTTTATAACGTGGAACAAACCAACAGGAGAAATCTGTGATAAATGTGGTTCTTACATGATTGAAAAAATAACAAAAAATGATACTAAGGTTATTTGTTCAGATAAAGAATGCCATAAACAAAATGGGAAAGATATGGATAAAGACATAGACAAAAAATCAGGCAAAGAAACCGATAAAGATATTTTGCAGGAAAATAGCGAAAATTAAAAAAATAATAACAATTCTATTGAAAAAGGCAGAGATTTGTGATAACATTTCAATTGCACAAATTAGCATAAAATAGGGAAAAATATTGAAAATAGATAATGTAAAGACAAGGGCTTGTAGAGGCAGAATTTACATGAGGAGATGAATTATAAATGGCAAGTGAAGTATTACAAAAAACTAGAAGAATAAACAAAACATTGCAAACAAGCGGTGGAAGTAATGTATCCTTCAATTTATTAGCAGGAGCATTAGGAGAAGTATTAAATTCAAATGCATACGTATTAAGTTCTAAAGGTAAAGTTTTAGGATTATATCTTAGCAATGAAAAAGATAGTTCAGCAATGGAAGAAGAAGGAACTAATCAAAAGAAATTTCCTAGTGAATACAACAAAAATATGTTGAAAATTTCAGAAACACAAGAAAACTTAACTGGCGAAGCGTTATTAAAAGTATTCCCAGATGAGCAAGAAAGAACTGAAAAAAATACTACTATAGTTCCAATACTTGGTAGTGGACAAAGACTTGGTTCTTTAGTTCTTTCAAGATATGATGAAATTTTTACAGATGATGATTTAGTTATAGCTGAATATAGTGCAACAGTAATTGGTCTTGAAATATTAAGATCAATAGGGGAGCAACTAGAAGAAGAAATGAGAAAAAAAGCTGTAGTACAAATGGCTATAGGAACATTATCTTATTCAGAACTTGAAGCTGTAGAGCATATATTTGAAGAATTAAAGGGAAGAGAAGGATTACTTGTTGCAAGTAAAATAGCTGATAGAGTTGGAATAACAAGATCAGTTATAGTAAATGCATTAAGAAAGTTTGAAAGTGCTGGAGTTATAGAGTCAAGATCTCTAGGAATGAAGGGTACTCATATAAAGATACTTAATGATAAACTTATAGAAGAATTAAAAAAATTAAAAAGTAATCACTAACAATTAATTCATTAATATACAAAAGGTATCTATATTGCATAGATACCTTTTATTTTATAAAAAAGGAGGAGGAACTATGCAACCATTAGCAGATAGACTACGTCCACAACAAATTGATGACATGGTAGGTCAATCACATATAATAGGCAAAGGCAAAATTCTTAATAAGCTTATACATAATAAATCTATACCTAATATGATTTTATTTGGACCACCAGGGACAGGTAAAACTACATTAGCCAATATAATTGCTGCTATAACCGGAAAAAAATATGTTAAGTTAAATGCTGTAAATTGTGGAGTAAAAGAAATAAAAGAAGTGATAGATGCTACTAAAATAGATTTATTTTCATATAATGGGATAATTTTAATGTTAGATGAGATCCAAGCGCTAAATAGAAAACAACAACAGTCATTACTTGAAGTTATTGAAGATGGATCTGTAACATTAATAGCAAGTACAGCAGATAATCCATATTTTGTAGTATATAAAGCTATTTTAAGTAGAAGTACTATATTTGAGTTTAAACCTATACAAAAAAAAGATATATTTAAAGGCTTAAAAAGGGCAGTAGATAAGTTTGAAGAGCTATATACATATGAAACTATTAATGTAGAAGAAAAGGCCTTAGAATATATCTCTGAAACTTGTAATGGAGATATGAGAAGTGCTCTAAATAAATTAGAACTAGTTTTTAATACGGGTATAGATATTGCTTCTAACTCTGTAAATATAACGCTAGAGAACGTTGTGGAATGTTCTAGTATTAAGATGTTAAATTATGATAAAGGTGGAGATGATGCATACTCTATAATGTCTGCATTTCATAAATCACTAAGGGGTTCTGATGCAGACGCTTCTATTCATTATTTAGCTAGGCTTGTCAAGGCTGGTGATATACAAGGAATAACTAGAAGATTATTATGTGTTGCAAGTGAAGATGTAGGATTAGCAGTCCCACAAGCTATCACAATAACACAAGCATGCGTTGCATCAGCATTGCAATTAGGTTTTCCAGAAGCTAGAATACCCCTGGCACAAGCTACAATATATTTAGCACAGTGCCCAAAATCAGACTCGGTTATTAAAGCTATCGATGTTGCATTATCAGATTTAGATAATATAGAAATAGGAGATATTCCATTTAATTTAAAAGATGCTCATTACAGTGGAGCTAAAGATTTAGGTAGGGGGTTGGATTATAAATATCCGCACAATTATGAGAATCACTATGTTAAACAGCAATACTTGCCAGACCCCATAAAGGATAAAAATTACTATGTACCTTGTGAAAATAAAAATGAAATAGCGTTTAAGCAATATTGGAACAGTATAAAAAAGGGTGAGTAGTAATTTATGCTATTTTGAAAATACAAAAATAATTTTGGATATAAATACACATAAAATACAATATATTTAGAATAAACTATTATAAAACTTTAAATTATCGTTATTACATTGGCACAATATAAAGGCGAAAAATTTATATCAGGGGGACGTTTTATGATTGTAAAGCTTAATAATAGTCATCATAATAAAGTTATGGAGTATTTAAAAAAAGAGCCTGAATTTAATTTATCTATAATAGGGGATATAGAAAGATATGGATATGATAATTATTTTTTGAATATATGGGCAGGTATTGATAAAAGAGGAAATATAGAGGGAGTTCTATTTAAATATTTTGAGTTTATTATGTTTTATTCATATAATAAATTTGAAGTAAATGAATTTGCACGACTTATAAATAAATTGAAATATAAAGAGATAAGTGGAAAATCTGAGAGTTTAGATATACTGGCTACTAAGTTGAATTTTAAAAAAAGAAGAGTAGTGAATTTTTGTAAGTTAGATAGAAAAGATAATCTACAAAATAGTAGTACAAATATAAAAATTAAAAAAATAGGATTTGGAAATATAAATAAAGTTGTTAAACTGTATGAATTAATAGATGAATTTGACAACACTACATCAGAGAGTGTCAAAAATGGACTAAAAAGTGGTAGAGGATATTGCATAGAAAAAAATAGACAAGTAATAGCCATGGCAAAGAGTACTGCAGAAACTAACACACATGCAATGATTGTTGGTGTTGGGACACATCCTAATCATAGGAACAGAGGATATGCAACTAAATGTATGATTAAGGTTTGTAGAGAACTCTTAGATGAAAATAAAATACCTTGTTTATTTTATGATAATAAAGAGGCAGGCAAGATATATAGAAAATTAGGCTTTCAAGAACTTGGAAAATGGAGTATATATTATAAATAGTTATAAAGATAAAATATGTTTAGTAGATTTGGAAACTATTAAGCATATTTTTTTATGAAAAAACTTGGTGAAAAAAATATCTATATAATGTATAATTTTATGTATTGAAGGAAACCTTTTTCAGCTAAAACTATTTAAGAATACATATGTAAGTTAAATCGTAGAAAATATAAAAAGCAATTTTAGGAGGAGTATTATGTATAGTATAGGAATAGATGTAGGTGGTATGAGCATAAAGTCGGGCATTGTAAAAAATGGGGAAATTATTCATAGTTTAAGTAAAGAAACAAGTCGTGGAGGAGTAGAAGTATTAGTACAAGATATAGAAAACTTAGTTCAAGAACTTTTAAAAGAAAAGAAAATAAACATAAAAGAAATAAAAAATATAGGTATAGGGATACCTGGTGTTGTAACTAATGATGGAGCTGTTACATGTGTAAATTTAGGGTTAAATAACTCTTTGATAGCACCTGCATTAGAAGAAAAGTTTGAAGGAATTAGAGTTTGTATAGGAAATGATGCTAATGTTGCAGCTCTTGCAGAATATTCATATGGAAGTATGAGGGGATTTGATAGTGGAGTAATGATAACTCTAGGAACTGGTATTGGTGGAGGCGTGGTTATAAATGACAAGCTTATAACTGGAGCTAATGGAATCGGAGCTGAGATAGGTCATATGATGATATCTAGTAACCATTTTGAGTGTAACTGTGGTAATAATGGATGCTTTGAAACGTTTTGTTCAGCTACTGCAATAATAAAATACGCTCAAAAAAAAGTTTTAGAAGGTGCTAAGACTTCAATAATAGAAAAATCAGAGAATGATATAAACAACATAACTGCAAAGATGATATTTGATTGCTATAGAGAAAATGACGAAGTAGCAATAGAAATTGTTAATAGATTTAAAAAATACTTAGCAATGGGACTTGCAAACATTGTGAATTTTATAGATCCTAAAGTAATATCTATAGGCGGAGGGCTTTCTAATGCCAGTGATGTGATTTTAGATGGATTAAGTGATCAAGTTAAGCAACACCTACCGTTTAAAGAAAGTAATATTGGTGAAATTGTAATCGCCAAATTTAAAAATGATGCAGGTATATTAGGTGCTTCTGCTCTTTAAAAATAAAAAAGTATTCTATTGTATCGTGCAATAGAGTACTTTTTTTTATAAAAAGAAGAAGCTGAAATAATTTAAAAATTGATTATAATTTATATTTTAAGGGTATAAAATACGTTGAATATAAAGTAATATAAAAATAAATTAATTCCTAGTAAAACAGTATGAATTTAATGTTGACAAAATTACTAGGGTATAATAAAATAATATTGAAAGTAATTCATATCAAAATAGTAGGGATTAGATTTCAAAAGTAAAGGGTGATGAAATATGAAGCTATCAACTAAAGGTAGATATGGACTTAAGGCTATGTTTGAATTATCACTAAATGAAAAAAATAGTCCGGTACCCTTAAAATATATTGCTAAAAAACAAAGTATATCGGATCAATATTTAGAACAAATATTTTCATCTTTAAAAAAATCTGGTTTAGTAAAAAGTGTAAGAGGTGCCCAAGGCGGATACCTATTAACTAAAGAACCAAAAGATATAACTGTAGGAGATATTTTAACAGTATTAGAGGGTCCTGTTTCTGTATCAGATTGTGTATTAGATGAGGATATATGTGAAAATTCAGGTGTGTGTGTAACAAAAGTAGTTTGGGAAAAAATTAAAAAGGGTATAGAAGAAGTTATAGATTCGATTACTCTTCAAGACATGATAAATGATTACAATAAAAACAAACTAGAAAATGATATAACTAATTTAATTATAAAATAGATAGGGAGACGAATAAAAATGGAAAAAAGAAGATTATATATGGATTATTCTGCGACAACTCCTGTAAAAAAAGAAGTGCTAGATGAAATGATGCCATACTTAACAGATTATTTTGGGAATGCATCAAGCTTTCACCTATTTGGTAGAGAAGCAAAAAGTGCTTTAGATAAAGCTAGAGAACAAGTTGCAAACCTTGTAAATTCAAAAACAAATGAAATATACTTTACAGCTGGTGGTACAGAAAGTGATAACTGGGCGCTAGAAGGTGTAGCTTATGCACATAGAGAAAAAGGTAACCACATAATAACATCAAAGATAGAACATCATGGTATACTTCACACATGTGAATATTTAGAAAAACATCATGGGTTTGAGGTAACTTACTTAGATGTTGATAGTGAAGGTAAAGTAAGAATAGAAGATTTAGAAGCTGCAATAAAAGATACTACAATATTAATAAGTATAATGTTTGCTAATAATGAAATAGGAACAATACAACCTATAAAAGAAATTGGTGAAATAGCTAAAAAACATAAAATATTATTCCATACTGATGCAGTTCAAGCAGCAGGGAATATACCAATAGATGTTAAAGAATTAAATATAGATTTAATGAGTATGTCTTCACATAAAATATATGGACCTAAAGGAATAGGTGCATTATACATAAAAACAGGAACTAAACTTCATACGTTTGTTCATGGTGGAGCACAAGAGAAAAGAAGAAGAGCAGGAACTGAAAATATACCATCAATAGTGGGATATGGAAAAGCAGCAGAGATTGCTAAAGCTAACATGCAAAATCATATAGAGACACTTACTAATTTAAGAGCTAAATTAATAGATGGAATATTAGCGAAAATACCATACACAAGAGTAAATGGTAGTATGGAA
Organism: Romboutsia sedimentorum; assembly: GCF_030131845.1. Lineage (GTDB taxonomy): Bacteria > Bacillota > Clostridia > Peptostreptococcales > Peptostreptococcaceae > Romboutsia_D > Romboutsia_D sedimentorum. Next base: position 331,746 of record NZ_JASKYM010000002.1, read on the forward strand.
GATAGATTACCAGGAAATGTAAACTTCTCATTTGAGTTTATAGAAGGAGAAGGAATTCTTCTAATGCTAGACATGTTAGGTATAGCTGCATCAAGTGGATCAGCTTGTACTTCAGGATCACTTGATCCATCTCATGTCTTAATGGCTATAGGTCTACCTCATGAGATAGCTCATGGATCACTTAGACTATCAATAGGAGATTTTACAACAGTAGACGATATAGATTATATAATAGGACAATTACCAGCAATAATAGAGAGATTGAGAAGTATGTCTCCTCTTTATGACGCGGCTATGAAAAATAAATAATAATAAAAACTAACAGATATTTAGGAGGAAAAAAGATATGAACCCATATAGTGATAAAGTTATGGAACATTTTATGAACCCAAAAAACGTTGGGGAGATAAATAATGCAAGTGGAATAGGTGAAGTAGGAAATGCTAAGTGTGGAGATATAATGAGAATATATCTTGATATTGAAAATGAGATAATAAAAGATGTAAAGTTTAAGACATTTGGATGTGGATCTGCAATAGCAAGTTCATCAATGGCTACTGAAATGGTTAAAGGAAAAACAATACACGAAGCACTAGCTGTAACCAATAAAGCAGTTGCAGAAGCATTAGATGGTTTACCACCAGTAAAAATGCACTGCTCAGTGCTTGCTGAGCAAGCTATAAAAGCGGCGTTAATAGATTATGCTGAGAAGAATAATGTTCATATACCAGAATTAGATGGTGTTGTTATAGACAATGATCATGATCATCATGATGATATAGAAGTAGAAGAAGCTTAATACAAAGTTATTCATTAAATTGTAATATCCCTTTTAGGTAGTATACTTAAAAGGGATATTGTAATTTAAGTATCTATTTTCAAAAATAAAAGTTTATTCTTTAAAAAATAGTATATTATATATATAATAGTAAGATAAATGTAATTTATAAGAAGAAGGTGACAACATGAAAAAAAAGGTAATGATCGGTATGAGTGGTGGAGTAGATAGTTCTGTTGCAGCGTATCTTTTAAAGCAACAAGGATATGATGTAATCGGAGTAACTATGAAACTTTGGCAAGATGATGACGATGAGCTAATAGAAAATGAAGGTGGATGTTGTTCATTAGCTGCAGTTGAAGATGCAAGAAAGGTAGCAGATAGTATAGGTATACCTTTTTATGTATTAAATTTTAGTGATGTATTTAAAGAAAAGGTAATAGAGCCTTTTATAGATGAATACTTAAATGGAAGAACGCCTAATCCTTGTATAGCTTGTAATAAACATATAAAATTTGATGATTTCTTTAAAAAAGCTCGTCAAATAGGTTGTGACTACGTAGCTACAGGACATTATGCTAAAATAGAAAAAGATGAAGAAAATAATAGATTTTTACTTAAAAAATCAGTTACAGATAAAAAAGACCAAACTTATGCACTTTATAACTTAACTCAAGAGCAACTAGAACATACTCTACTTCCTATAGGAGAGTATGAAAAAGACAAAGTAAGAGAAATAGCAAAAGAAATGGGAATGGACGTTCATAATAAACCAGATAGCCAAGAAATCTGTTTTGTAAAAGACAATGATTATGCTGGATATGTAAAAAAACATTCCAAAAAAAGAATTGAAGAAGGTTACTTTGTCGATACTAAAGGTAATGTTTTAGGAAAGCACAATGGGATAATAAATTATACTATAGGTCAAAGAAAAGGTCTTGGAATAGCATTTGGAAAGCCTATGTTTGTTGTTGATATAAATGCTAAGAGAAACACTGTAGTATTAGGAGACAATGAAGATATATTTAATAAAGAACTTATAGCTAAAGATGTGAACTTTATACCATTTGATGATATAGATGAGCCTAAGAGAGTACAAGCTAAAATAAGATACTCAGCAAAACCATCTCCAGCTACTATATATAAAATTCGACAAAATACTATAAAAATAGTTTTTGATGAACCACAAAGGGCTATAACTAAAGGTCAATCTGTTGTAATGTATGACGGAGATGTAGTAATTGGTGGCGGAATAATAGATTAGGTATTGATTAATTATATAAAATTTAGTAATATAAAATATATAATGTAATATAAAATTTAATTAATTTAATACAGTGATAAGAAGTAGTAAGTTATTTGATATCTTATAGAGAGAGGGACATGGTGGAAGCCCTTAGAATAGAATAATTGAAGCAGTCTTTGAGTATCAATCTTGAAATTTTAGTAGAGGTTGACGGTAGTAACGTTATAGCTAAGGTTTTCCGAAGATGTCATAATTTATTATGATAATTAGGGTGGTACCGCGAAAGTAATCCTCGCCCCTATAAGTTTTTATAGGCGCGAGGTTTTTTATATAAGATAGAAATTTATATTTAATTTGTGAAAAAATTTTATTGTTTAAAATAAATGAAATTACATAATGTAGGAGGAATTTTAAAATGCAACAAATGGGATTAAACGAAATAAGAAGTAGATTTTTAGATTTTTTTAAATCTAAGGATCATTATGTAAGGGAGAGTTATTCTTTAGTACCACAAAATGATAAAAGTTTATTACTTATAAGTGCTGGAATGGCGCCTCTTAAAAATTATTTTTCTGGAGTAGAAGTACCTCCAAGTAAAAGAATGAGCACTTGTCAAAAGTGTATAAGAACTGGTGATATAGAAAACGTAGGAAAAACAGCTAGACATGCTACTTTCTTTGAAATGTTAGGAAACTTCTCATTTGGAGATTACTTTAAAAGAGAGTCTATCAAATGGGGATGGGAGTTCGTTACAGAACATTTAAATATACCTGAAGATAAAATATGGGTAACTGTATATGAAGAAGATGACGATTCTTATGATCTATGGTCAAAAGAAATGGGATTCCCTGAAGAGAGACTAGTTAGACTTGGAAAAGACGACAACTTCTGGGAAATAGGTATAGGACCTTGTGGACCTTGCTCAGAGATACACTTTGATAGAGGACCAGAATATGGATGTGATAATCCAGATTGTAAACCAGGATGTGACTGTGACAGATACTTAGAATTCTGGAATCATGTATTTACTCAATTTAATAGAGATGAAGAAGGAAACTATACTCCTCTTGAAAATAAAAACATAGATACAGGAATGGGATTAGAAAGAATCGCTTGTATAATGCAAGGAGTTAATACTATATTTGATGTAGATACTATAAAGCATATATTAAACTCTGTTGAAAAAATGGCAGGAGTAGAATATGGAATTAATGATAAAACAGACACTTCAGTAAGAATAATAACAGATCATATAAGAGCTGTAAGTTTCTTAGTAGCAGATGGTGTACTTCCATCAAATGAAGGAAGAGGATATGTACTTAGAAGATTACTTAGACGTGCTGCACGTCATGGTAAATTATTAGGAGTTAAAGAAAACTTCTTATTTAAATTAGTTGATGAAGTTATAAAAGTAAGTGGGGAAGCTTACCCAGAACTAGTCGAAAAAGAAAGTTACATTAAAAAAGTTATAAGAATAGAAGAAGAAAAATTTAATGAAACTATAGACCAAGGAAGTGAAATATTAGCTTCTTATATAGCTGATTTAAAGAAAAATAAAGAAAATACTTTAAGTGGAGTAAATGCATTTAGATTATATGATACGTTTGGATTCCCAATAGATTTAACTAAAGAGATATTAGAAGAAGAAAATCTTTTAATAGATGAAGGTGCTTTTAATGACGAAATGAATAAGCAAAGAGAAAGAGCAAGAAGCGCTAGAGGAAATATGGATGGAGAAAGCTGGAAAGAAGATCCTTTATCAAAACTAGATTCTTCAGTTAGTACTGAATTTATTGGATATGATAATTTAAAAAATGATGGAGCTGTTAAGGCAATAGTAAAAGATAATGAAATAGTAGAATCTGCCACTATTGGCGATAAAGTTGTTATAGTTTTAGATAAAACAACTTTCTATCCAGAAGGCGGAGGTCAATCTGGAGATACTGGATTATTAGTTAATAAAAATGAAGACATAATAATAGAAGTGATAGATACTAAAAAAGGTGCAAATAATACTATAAAACATATTTGTATTGTAAAAAGTGGAATGATAAATACTCACGAAAAATTAAATACAATAGTAAACAAAGAAGTAAGGATGGCATCTGCAAGAAATCATAGTGCTACACATATACTTCACAAAGTATTAAAAGATGTACTTGGAGATCATGTTAACCAAGCTGGGTCACTTGTTACTCCTGATAGACTAAGATTTGATGTTACTCATTTCGAAGCTATAACAAAAGAAGAGATAAAGCTTATAGAAGATAAGGTAAATGACGCAATATTAGAGGCATATACAATAAATTGCGAAAATATGAACATAAATGAAGCTAAAGAAAAAGGAGCTATGGCTCTGTTTGGAGAAAAGTATGGTAATGACGTAAGAGTTGTTTCTATGGGTGACTATTCAATAGAGCTTTGTGGAGGAACACATTTAACTAACACTTCTCAAATAGGTATGTTTAAAATATTATCTGAAGGTGGAGTAGCAGCAGGTGTAAGAAGAATAGAAGCTATAACAGGTAGAGCTGTATACAACTATTTAAAAGAAAAAGAAGAACTTATATCTAATGTTTGCTCAAATTTAAAAGTTAAAGAAGATACACTAGCTTTAAGAGTTACATCTTTATTAGAGGAAAACAAAAACTTAGGAAAAGAATTACATGATGTTAAAACTAAAATGAGTTTACAATCAATGGATTCAGTATTAGATTCTAAGATAGATGCAAATGGAGTTGATTTAGTTTGTTCTAAGTTTGAAGGAATGGACATGAACACATTAAAAGAAGTTGCAGATAGCTTAAGAGATAAATTAGTTTCTGGAGTAGTAATACTTGCTAATGTAGCTGATGGTAAAATAAACTTTGTAGTTACGGCAACTAAAGATGTAGTAGAAAAAGGAATACACTGTGGAAACATAGTTAAAGAAATTTCATCTATAGCTGGTGGAAAAGGTGGAGGAAGACCTAATATGGCTCAAGCTGGAGCACCAGATGTACTTAAGGTTGATGACGCATTGAATGCAGCTAGTGAAGTTGTAAAATCACAAGTAAAATAATTTATTCAAGGAGGTTTTTAATATGGATCAAGAATTAGATTATACTATGAAATTTGAAGGTGTAGTAACTGAAAAAATGAGTGTTGAACAAAGTATAGATTTTGTATATGAAGCATTGCTTGAAAAAGGATACAATCCAATCAATCAAATTATAGGATATATCCTTTCTGGAGACTCTAGTTATATAACTAGTTATAAAGATGCAAGAACTGTAATAAAGAAATTTGAAAGAGACGAAATACTTGAAGAAGTAATAACACATTATTTAAATAGAAAGTAGGACAATCTTATGAAAAAAAAGATTGTATCATTATTAGCAGTAGCTTTAATACTCCTAGTTTCTATTCCTAAATATAGCTTTGCCAATGAAAAAGGCAAAGTTATATTTATTAACATGAATAGAACTAACTTAGTAAGCATGCTACATATACCGACATTAGAAAATGAAGTGCAAAATAGAGGTTATGTAGGGCTTATGAACATAAGAGGAGATAAAGGTACAGATGATAGACGATCATATGCAAGTATGGGAGCTGGTGGAAGAGCCAATGTATCCACTGAGCAAAACATAAATTTTGAAAAAATAAATAAAGAAACTGAAAAATTATTCAAAGTAACAACAGGTAAAAGTGCAAAAACAATAAATGATTTAAGCATCAATAAATCAATAAATGAAAATGTAGATAATGGTCAGTATGGTTCTACACTAGGAGCACTTGGACAAACTTTATCACAAAATAAACTTAAAACATCAGTTTTAGGAAATAGTGATATTATAGAAAATGGAGAACTTACAAAAAATAGAAATATAGGATTAGTTGCAATGGACCAATATGGAAGAATAGATGCTGGTAATATTGATGATATCAATATTAAAGATGCTAATATGCCATTTGGAATAAGCACTGACTATAATAAGTTGATAAAAGAAACTAAAAAATACTATAAAGAAACTGATGTTGTATTTGTAGATTTAGGTGACACATATAGATTAGACAATTATAGATTAAATTTAAATGACGAAACATATGCTTCTATGAAAAAACGTATATCTAATCACATAGATAAATACCTAAAAGAGGTATTAGCTATGGTGGGTGAAAATGATACTGTTTATATAAGTAGTGCTTTTCCAAGTGATTTAGATTATAAGAATAAGAGAAGATTATCTCCAATAATCAAATTTAAAGGTGAAGGCAAAGGTATATTAAGCTCAGCAACAACAAGAAGAGAAGGTATAGTTACTAATTTAGATGTTGGAGTAGATATATTAAATGAATTCGGCCTTAAAAATGACAATATGGTAGGTAAAAAATACAGTCTAATAAATAAAGAAGATAATGTGGACTTTATATTAGATGAATATGAAAAAATAGTATCAATATCTAGTATAAGATCAAATGTTGTAAATGTATTTGTAGGAGTTGTATCGGCTTCATGGGTGATAGCTATGGTTTTACTTTTATTTAAGGATCGTATACCACATAAAGAAAAAGTATTTAAAGTATTAAAAGAGTTTGTAAAGTTAGGATTTATATTACCTATAGCTTTCTTTATAGCACCGATATTTAACTTTAAAACTCCAGAAACTATATCTGGAGGTATAATAATGACTACATTATTACTATACGCTTTAGGTAGAAAATTATTTAAAGATGATATAAAAAATATGGGATTCTTTGCTGTAATAACCGTAGTAGCAATAGTTATAGATACAATATTTGGAACATATTTAATGAAAAATAGTATCATGAGTTATGATTCTATAATTGGTGCAAGATATTATGGAATGGGAAATGAATATCAAGGTATCGTTATAGGAAGTTCTATTTTTGGACTTGTAATATTACTAGAGTACAAGAAGATTTCAAAGTGGCTTGCTGCAGTTGCATGTTTTGTCATATTAATGACTACAGCATCACCAATTATGGGTGCTAATGTGGGAGCTGCAATATCAGAATGCGTAGCATTCTTACTATTAATTTTACTGGTATTTGATGTTAAACTTGATTTTAAAAAGGTTATATTATTAGGGTTAGCAGCGGTAGGTGTAGTATTTGCATTCGCTGCAATAGATATAATATCAGGGAGTGAATCTCACTTATCTGGATTTGTAAGACAAATACTTTTAGATGGACCAAGTGCAATAAGTCAAACATTTGCAAGAAAAATACAGATGAACATAAAATTAGCACAAAGTAGTGTATGGGTAAATATTTTACTTGCTGGAATTGCCATAGTAGCAATATTTATATTTAAACCATCAAAACATTTTATAAATATCGCTAAGCAATCTCCATATATATTCAAAGGATTTGTGGCGTGTATTGTAGGTTGTACTGTAACACTTTTAGTAAATGACTCAGGAATAGTGGCGGCGGCTACTACTTCAATCTATATTCTTATACCGTTATTGATAGTGAGTATAAATATGATAATATTTGATAATAAAAATTAAAACAAAAATAATAAATAAGATTAGTCACTAAAAATCCTAACCAATCTTATATAAATGTAGTAAAAGAAGTAATAACAAATTATTTAAATAGAAAGTAGGTCAATCTTATGAAAAAGAAGATTGTATCGTTATTAGCAGCAGCCTTGATACTTCTAGTTTCTATTCCTAAATATAGCTTTGCCGATGAAAAAGGCAAAGTTATATTTATTAATATGAATAGAACTAACTTAGTAAGTATGCTACATATACCTACATTAGAACATGAAGTACAAAATAGAGGTTATGTAGGGCTTATGAACATAAGAGGAGATAAAGGTACAGATGATAGACGATCATATGCTAGTATGGGAGCCGGTGGGAGAGCCAATGTATCCACTGAGCAAAACATCAATTTTGAAAAAATAAATAAAGAAACTGAAAAATTATTTAAAGCAACAACAGGTAAAAGTGCAAAAATAATAAGTGATTTAAGCATCAATAAATCAATAAATGAAAATGTAGATAATGGTCAATATGGTTCTACACTAGGAGCACTTGGACAAACTTTATCACAAAATAAACTTAAAACATCAGTTTTAGGAAATAGTGATATTATAGAAAATGGAGAACTTACAAAAAATAGAAATATAGGATTAGTTGCAATGGACCAATATGGAAGAATAGATGCTGGTAATATTGATGATATCAATATTAAAGATGCTAATATGCCATTTGGAATAAGCACTGACTATAATAAGTTGATAAAAGAAACTAAAAAATACTATAAAGAAACTGATGTTGTATTTGTAGATTTAGGTGACACATATAGATTAGACAATTATAGATTAAATTTAAATGACGAAACATATGCTTCTATGAAAAAACGTATATCTAATCACATAGATAAATACCTAAAAGAGGTATTAGCTATGGTGGGTGAAAATGATACTGTTTATATAAGTAGTGCTTTTCCAAGTGATTTAGATTATAAGAATAAGAGAAGATTATCTCCAATAATCAAATTTAAAGGTGAAGGCAAAGGTATATTAAGCTCAGCAACAACAAGGAGAGAAGGTATAGTTGCCAATTTAGATGTCGGAGTAGACATATTAAATGAGTTTGGCCTTGAAAATAAAGCTATGCTTGGTAGAAGTTATAATTTAGTGGAGAAAGATGATAATGTATCGTATGTATTAGACGAATATGAAAAAATAGTATCGGTATCAGATATAAGATCAACTGTTGTAAATGGCTTTGTAGGTGTGATTTCAATATCATGGATAATTGGTATGATTGCTATATTGCTTAGAAATCACTTCGCACATAAAGAAAAGGTGTTTATAGTTTTAAAGGAATTTATAAAACTAGGAATAATAATGCCACTATCATTCTTAATAGCGCCGATATTTAATTTTAAACAGCCAATAGCGATAGCGGGTGGAATATTACTTACAACATTAGTACTTTACTTGATTGGTAGAAAGTTGTTTAAAGATGATATAAAACAAATGGGATTCTTTGCATTTATAACAATACTTGTTATAACTATAGATTCTATATTTGGTACTTATTTAATGCAAAATAATATAATGAGTTATGATGCTATAATTGGTGCAAGGTATTATGGTATAGGAAATGAGTATGAAGGCGTTACAATAGCTTGTGCTATATTTGCACTTGCAACGCTTGTAACTTATAATAAAATACCAAAATGGATTGTACCAATATTATCTATAATAATATTGATAACTAGTGCTTACCCATCAATGGGTGCAAATGTTGGTGGTGCTATATCTGAATGTGTAGCATATTTACTATTTATACTATTAATATTTGATGTAAAACTTGACTTTAAAAAAGTTTTAATGTTAGGGGTTGTAGCAGTAGGAGTAGTTGCAGCATTTGCAGTTTTAGATATAGTGTCAGGAAGTGAATCTCATTTAAGTGTATTTGTTAATCAAATATTACTAAATGGACCTAGCGCGATATTTGAAACATTTGGTAGAAAAATACAAATGAATATAAAGTTAGCACAAACGAGTGTATGGGTAAATATACTACTTGCTGGAATTGGTATAATAGCAATATTTATATTTAGACCATCAAAACATTTTAGAGATATAGCTAGAAAATATCCAGTTTTATTTAAAGGGTTTGTATCATCTATGGTTGGATGTATAATTACACTTTTAGTGAATGATTCTGGAATAGTTGCAGCAGCAACAGCATCTATTTATATACTTATACCTATAATAATAATAAGTATAAACATGATAATATTTGAAAAGCAAGAATACTAAAATATAAAATACAAATAATAAATAAAATTGGTTAGGTAAAATCCACACCAATATCATACGAAGATATGATTAAGGAGAACAATATGTTAGACGGAAGAATAATGGGACTTGATGTAGGGGATAAAACTATTGGAGTTGCAGTTAGTGACTTAATGGGACTTACAGCACAAGGTGTTAAGACAGTAAGAAGAGTTGGAAAGAAAAAAGACATAGAAGCACTAAAAGAAATAATAGCAGAGAGACAAGTAAATAAAATAGTTTCAGGATTACCTAAAAATATGAATGGAACATTAGGACCACAAGGCGAAAAAGTAATTAAGTTTTGTGATTTACTTCAAGAACAAACGGGTATTAAAGTAGAATACTGGGATGAAAGATTATCAACAGTAGCAGCAGAGAGAACTTTGATCGAAGGAAATGTTAGACGTGAAAATAGAAAAAGTGTAATAGATATGGTAGCAGCCGTAATAATATTACAAGGATATTTAGATAGACAAAGAAATTTCTAAAATACCTATAAAATTATATATTTATGATATATAATGTAAATAACAAATAAAAAATTAGAGGTGACGTATATGCAAGAAAATATAATAAACTTAATAGACGAAAATGGTGTGGAAAGCGCATTTGAAATAATATTAACATTAGAGGCTGAAGGTAAAGAGTATGCTATATTAGTTCCTGTAGAGGAAGAAGAAGCAGATGAGGCTTTAATATTCAGAATAGACCAAGATGAAGAAGGCGAAATATTAGTTCCGCTAGAAGATGATGCAGAATATGAAATAGTTGTTGATGTATATAATACATTAATGGAAGAAGAAGGATTAAATTTCGACGAAGACGAGCAATAAGAAATAAAAGCTACCTAGAAATAGGTAGTTTTTTTATATTACAATATAAATCATGTTTATTTGTTAAAAAATGCTTTTATAGTAAATGATTCTAGTTGAAATATATAGTGTAATTTATTAAATATAAGGAAAAAATATATAATAAATAAAACCTAAAAGGGCGTGATAAAATGAAAAAATTAATACCGATTTTATTATCAATTTTAATAACACTAATATTAATTCCAAATATATACGCTTTAGAAGATGACACATCATATGAAGTTTTAAAGCAAAATCAAGTGGATAACATACTATTAATAGGCAGAGATAGCTTAAAATCAAAAGGACCCGCAAGATCAGATTCTATGATAATTTTAACTGTAGATAATTTAAATAAGTCGCTTAAGCTTACTTCATTGGCTAGAGATACATTAGTTGATATACCAAATATTGGTCAAGAAAAATTAAATCATGCATATGCTTATGGTCAAGAAAAGTTACTTTTAAAAACAATAAATCAAAATTTTAAATTAGATATAAAAGACTACGCAGTAGTTGACTTTACATCATTTGTAGAAATTATAGATATATTAGGTGGAGTAGATGTAGATGTAAATGAAAAAGAAGTAAAGCACTTAAATCAAACTATAAAAACTTGTTATAGTTTGAATGATGAAAATAAGGGTAAAATAAAATATGTAAATAACTCTGGAAATCAAAGTTTAAATGGATATCAAGCGCTAGCATATGCTAGAATAAGAAAAATAGATACTATATATAAACGAGATGAAAGACAAAGAAAAATTTTAACTAGCGTGGCAACTAAATTGTCAAATACATCTATAACTAAGTATCCAGCTATAGTTAAAAATGTACTTAAACATGTAGATGTTAATATTTCATTAGATAAAATAACTAGATTAGCTTTTTTATCTCATGAACTAGCTAGCTACGATATGAAACAATTACAATTTCCTCTAGAAAAATATAGAGAAGAAGGAAGAATAAATGGAGACGGGCTATATGTAGTTAGATGGAAAGAAGATGAAAATTTAAAAGTATTACATGAGTTTATATATGGAAGGTAACAAAGTTAAAAGATTTAACTAAAATATTGACAAAAGCTTTATTATAAATTAGAATGATTAATAAAGATTATCAATTGAAAAATAAGGGTGAGATTAGAATGAATACAATGGATATATTAAAAGAAACTGGGTTTAAGGTTACTCCTCAAAGAAGAGCGATAGTAGATATACTTCTTAAAAATAAAAGTGAACATCTAAGTAGTGAAGAAATATATGATTTAGTAAGGGTAGACTGTCCAGAAATTGGATTAGCAACAGTATATAGAACTATGCAGTTATTAGATGAAGTTGGAGTAATTTCAAAACTTAACCTAGACGATGGGTGTATAAGATATGAAATAAGCTTAAATAGCAAAGATTGTCATAATCACCATCATCTTATTTGCAAAAACTGTGGAAAAATAATGGAAGCTAAAGAAGATTTATTAGACAATATAGAAAAAGAAATACAAGAACTTTATAATTTTAAAATACTTGATCATGATGTTAAGTTTTATGGATTATGTGAAAACTGTTCAAAGTAGATGTATAAAAATATAAGTCCCTAGGGACTTATATTTTTATTATAGAGTAAATTATTAAACATACTAATAATAGTATAAATAATATTTCTAATATATTACTAAAAAAACTTCCCACTTTAAAAAATCCTAAAGAAAATTTCTTATCACTAATTGGATAAAAAAGAGGTATTCCTGATTTCGTAAATAAATCTCCTAAAAATATATGACTTGAGTAACTTAGAGTTCCCAAAAAAGCTAAATTTGATATATTAGTTATTAGTTCTATTTGTTTTAATAAAAAATATATTATGACTGTTGCAAAAAAGCTATGAGAAAAACTTCTATGCTTAAGCCAAGGAAATGTGGACAACATTATACAAAAAATTGAAAAATATATTTTTACATTTACTAAATAAAGGCATATTGCCAATAATATAAATATCAAAGATAAAAAAACTTTTCTCAAAAAAGTATGAGTTAATTTTGACTCGATAATTATAATTGTTATAAATGTAATTAATGAACTTAAGTAAAAATTATCATTTATTTTTATAGATACAAAAAAAATTACTATATTAATTAGATAAATGGTTGCTTTTAATATAAATTTAGATACATCTTTTTTCAATAACATATCAGAAATTGTGGAATTAGATTCATCTAAATCTGGAAGTATTGCAAAAAATGCAGACAACATAATATTGAAAATAGAAATAGGTATATTTAAGACCAAAGACGCTTGAATAACACTTAAAACACCTATGGTACAATGGGTTTTTCCACGCATGCATCCTCCTAATATTGTATTTTATACTCAGAGGATAACAGAAGAGGATAAATTTGTCAAAATAATACAGTAACTGTATTATAAATATGACTTAAATTATAGCTTAACTTATGGTACAATAATAATAACTGGTAAAGAGTGCGAGATTTGATATTATTTAAACTATAGAACGTGTTTGGATTTTAAAAAAACTGAATAGACGTAAAGGAGATGATACAATTGTTTAAGAAAAATGCCAATAAAATAAAGATAATGGCACTAGGTGGGCTTAACGAAATCGGGAAAAATATGACAGTTGTTGAGTACAAAGACGAAATAATCGTTATAGATGCTGGATTAAGTTTTCCAGATGAGGATATGTTAGGGGTAGATATTGTTATACCGGATATAACTTATTTAATAAAAAATAAGGACAAAATAAAAGGTATATTTATTACACACGGACATGAAGATCACATAGGAGCGCTTCCATATATACTTAAAAAGATAAATGTACCTGTATACGGAGCAAAACTTAGTATAGGGCTTATTCAAGTTAAGCTAAAAGAACATAAAATAAATAACGCAAAATTAAATGTTATAACACCAAGAGAAATAATAAAAGTTGGAAATATGGATGTAGAGTTTATAAAAAATAACCATAGTATACCAGATGCTTGTTCTATAGCAGTTCATACGGATCAAGGTATAATATATCATACAGGAGACTTTAAGATTGATTTGACACCTATTGACGGAGAAGTTATGGATATTCATAGAATTTGTGAATTAAGTAAAAAAGGTGTACTTTTAATGTTAGCAGACAGTACTAATGCTGAAAGACCAGGGTCTACTATGTCTGAAAAGACTGTAGGAGCGGGATTAGATGATTTATTTAGGAAAGCTACAAATAGCAGAATATTAGTTGCAACATTTGCATCTAACATTCATAGACTGCAACAAATAATAAACACAGCGGAAAAATTCAATAGAAAAGTAGCGGTATCTGGAAGATCTATGATAAATGTAGTTGGTGTAGCTACTGAATTGGGATACTTAAATATACCTGACAATATGCTAATAGATTTAAATGACTTATCTAGATATGAAGATAATGAAGTAGTTCTAATAACTACAGGATCTCAAGGAGAACCTATGTCAGCTTTAGCAAGAATGGCAAGTTCAGACCATAAAAAAGTAGAAATAAAAAGTGGAGATTTAATAATAATATCAGCTCATCCAATACCAGGAAATGAGAAATCAATATCAAAAGTAATAAACTGTTTATTTGAAAAAGGCGCAGAAGTAGTTTATGAAGACTCTGAGATACACGTATCAGGTCATGCAAAGCAAGAAGAATTAAAACTACTTCACAGATTAGTTAAACCAAAATTCTTTATGCCAGCTCATGGTGAGTATAGAATGTTAAAAAAACATGCTGAATTAGCCGAAGAACTAGGTATGCCAAGTCAAAATATATTCGTAAATAAAACTGGAGATATTTTAGAAATAGATAGACACTCAGCAAAAGTTGTTGGTACAATACCAACAGGAAATGTATTAGTTGATGGTCTAGGCGTTGGAGACGTAGGAAATATAGTATTAAGAGACAGAAAGCATTTATCAGAAGATGGACTTATGATAGTTGTTGTAACTATATCAAAAGAAGATGGAAAAGTTTTAGCAGGACCAGATATAATATCTAGAGGATTTGTATATGTTAGAGAATCTGAAGATTTAATGGATGGAGCTAAAAATGTAATTAAACAAGTATTAAAAGAATGCGAAGATAGAAATATAAAAGAGTGGGCTTATTTAAAAAATAATATAAAAGAAAACCTAAAAGAGTATTTATACCAAAAAACTAAAAGAAACCCTATGATACTTCCTATAATAATGGAGGTATAATTATAAAAGATTGAATATAATTTATTATATTCAATTTTTTTTATAAAAATGTAGGGGGGATTTTATGTCAGTTAACGATAGTGCTATAAAGTTAGCTAATGAAATAAAAAATAGTAAGGAATATAAAGACTTTAGAAAATATATGAAGGATGTAAAAAATGATAAAGAATGTGAAAAACTTTTAAAGGACTATAGAGAAATTCAAATTAAAATTCAAACTCATACTATTAAAAACGTAGCTATAGACAAAAAAACTATGAACAAAATAGAAAGTACTCAAAAGAGAGTATCAAACAATAAAAAATTATCTAATTATTTAACTAGTGAACAAAAATTTACTTTGATGATGAATAACATAAATAAAATACTCGCTCAAGCTGTAGAAAAGGACTATAAATAAGTAGAAAAGGGTAATATACGTAAGGGGATGTCTTTTAAGAGGCATCTTTTTTTGTGCAAATAAAGTATATAACAAAAAATAACAATTATAAATTCCTTATATTAGTAAAAAATAAAAATATATAAAATTATCAATAGGAGGTATTAATATTATGGATAAAAATATAAATCAAAATGCAAGAATTGCGCTAAAACAACTTAGAATGGAGGTCGCAGCAGACTATGGTATGCATTATGAAGATGCGTTTGATATAATAGAAAATGCACACAGCAATGGATCATTATCTAATTATTTTAAAAAACTTGAAAATAGAAAAAATGATTTTTCAAGTAAAACTAGTCAATCAGAATAAAAAATGTAAAACAGTGAGAAAATAAGTTTAAAATAATATTAAGAGGTGGCAGCTATGAAAAAATTGACTAGTATAATAGTAGCTATAATGCTTATCATAACGCCTATGAATATGGCCTATGCAAATGATAAGGAAAATAGTACATCTATGAATATTTCTTCAAAATCAGCTATATTAATGGATGTAGGGAGTGGGCAAATTTTATATGAAAAAAATGCTAATGATAAACTACCTCCAGCTAGTGTAACCAAAGTAATGACTATGCTATTGTGTGTAGAACAGCTTGATTCTGGTAAAATAAGATTAGATGACAAGGTTCAAATAAGTGACACTGCATCAAGTATGGGAGGAAGTCAAATCTTCTTAGAAGCAGGAGAAACACAAGATGTAAATACATTACTTAAAGGAATAGCAGTGGCTTCTGCAAATGATGCTTGTGTGGCTATGGCAGAGCATGTAGCTGGTAGTGTTGAAGGATTTGTAGATAATATGAATGCTAAAGCAAAAGAACTAGGAATGAAAGATACTCATTTTGTAAATACAAATGGTCTTCCTGTTGAAAATCACTATACTTCAGCTCATGATATTGCCTTAATGTCAAAGGAATTATTAAAACATGAATCTATAAGTAAATATCTTACAACATGGATGGATAAAGTAGTAGTAGGTAAAAAACAAGCAACAGTTGGACTTGCTAATACTAATAAAATGGTAAAACATTATCAAGGGACTACAGGAGTTAAAACAGGATTTACTCAACAAGCTAAATACTGTTTATCAGCTTCAGCTAAAAGAGGAGACACTCATTTAGTAGCTGTAACTCTTGGAGCTGAGACATCTCCAGAGAGATTTAAAGATGCTTCTAGTTTATTGAATTTTGGATTTGCAAACTATGAAAGTGTTAAGTTATGTGCAAAAGATGACAATATAGCAACACTTACATTAGATAAAGCTGAAAATAATAAAGTGAATTTAGTAGCAAAAGAGAATTTAACTGTTTTAATTAAAAAAGGTGAAAATAAGGATTTTACTAAAAAAATAGAAGTAAACAAAAACCCAATTATACCTATTAAAAAAGGAACATCTCTTGGTGTAGTTAAAATATATCAAGGAAAAAATATGGTTGGTCAAGTTGACTTAGTTAACACTAAAGATATAAACAAAGCAAGCTATCTACAAATGCTTCAGAGGGTAATAGACAGTATGCTTTAATATATTACAAAAAAAGAAGTTTTTTAACTTCTTTTTTTATCGCAATAAACACAAAATATAAATGTTTTGATTATAATTTTATTAATTGGTATAATAATATTAAAATTGTAATTTAGGAGATGTATAAATGAATATAAGCAATATATTAGTAAGTTTAGTAGCAATAGCAGTGGCTATATCTGTTCATGAGTTTGGACATGCATATGCAGCACATTTATTAGGGGATGACACTGCTAAGATGGAAGGTAGAATGACACTAGATCCTGCAAAACATATAGACCCATTAGGTCTTCTTATGATGGTAGTTGTTCATATAGGATGGGCTAAACCAGTTCCAGTAAATCCTAATAACTTTAAAAATTATAAAATAGGAAATATATTAGTATCATTATCGGGTGCAATAGGAAATATACTTGCAGCTATCTTATGTGTGGTAGTTATGAAATATGTTAGAATGGATGCTATTTCAACAATAGCATATACAACATTAATGTATAATGTGGGATTTGCAGCGTTTAATTTACTTCCTGTACCTCCGCTTGATGGATGGGGAATAGTATCATCGTTCATACCATATAAATATAATGAAATGATTTATAAATATGAAAGTATTAGTTATCCTATATTATTAATTTTAATATTTACAGGAGTATACGGAGTAATAGTATCGCCAATACGTGATGTAATAATGAATATAGTATGGATGTTTTATTAAAATAGTATAAATTAAAGGATGATTAAATGAAATATAACATACAATTACAAGTGTATGAAGGTCCTCTAGACTTATTATATGACTTGATTTCTAAACATAAAATAGATATAAAAGATATATCAATAATAGATATAACAAAGCAGTATATAAAGTATATAGAAATGTTAGAAAAAATGGATTTAGAAATAACTAGCGAGTTTATAACAATGGCCTCAAAGCTTTTAGAAGTGAAATCAAAGTATTTGTTATTTAAACAAAAATCTGATGAAGAAGTAGAAGATCCAAGATTAGAACTTATGGAACAACTAGAGGAATATAGAAAGTTTAAAATAGCAGCTGAAAATCTAAAAGATAATATTATTTATATAGATGAATTATATTATAGAAAAAAAGAAGAGATAATTATTGATGAAAAAGTAAATTTAGATGAGATATCGATAGAAGCTATAATGAAAATACTTCCTCATATATTAAAAGTAAAAAAGATAGAAGAAGAAGCAAGTGATGAAAAATTAAATAAAATAGTAAGAGGAAGAATTGTATCAGTAGAGGAAAAAACAAAATACATAAGAGATATAATAAAAGAAACAAATGAAATACAATTTACTAAAATAATAAATACATCTGATAAAGATGAAATAATCGCTACATTCTTATCTATATTAGAATTGATAAAATGTAGGGAAATAACAGTAGAACAGAATATTTTCTTTGATGATATAATAATAAAAAGAAATTCGGAGTGGTAAAATGAAACGTAGCGAAATAAAAAGTATTATAGAGGCAATTATGTTTGCATATTCAGACCCTATAAGCATTGAGGAATTAAATAATATAATTAACGAAGAATTATCAAGAAAAGAAATAGAGTTCATGCTAAACTCATTGATAGAGGAATATAGGGAAGATAATAGAGGGATACAAATAATAAAATTAGAAGATAAATATCAAATGACTACAAATAAAGATTATTCTGATTTTATAAAAAAAATATTAGAGCCGAATAAGAAAAAAAGTTTAAGCCAGGCTACTTTAGAGACATTAACTATAATAGCTTATAAGCAACCAATAACAAAAGTTCAAGTAGAAGATGTAAGAGGTGTAAAGTGTGATAGAGCTATACAAACTCTTTTAGAAAATGAATTAATAATAGAAGCAGGTAGACTTGATAAAATAGGTAAACCTATAATCTATAAAACTACAAATGAATTTTTAAAGTTATTAAGCATAGAAACATTACAAGATTTACCTAAGTTAGAAAATAATGAAGAAGAAAACAATCAAAATAGTTAATTAAGATAGATTACTTTTTAAAGGTAATCTATTTTTTTGTACTTATAAAAAATACTTTGTTATTTAAAATAAATTTCAATAATAAGTATACATACCTATTATTTGGAAAATAATAATACTATGAGATACAATGATATATTTGTAGTTAATATTTTATTGATACTATGTATAGGGGGTTTAATAGTTTTTATTAAATCATCTTTAAATTTAGTATTCACAGTAAATGTAGAGAACAGTGATATATTTGTTAAACTTAATGTTAAATACTTATTAAACTTAATAAATATAAAAATAAATATTTACCCAAAATTAAAGAAAAAAATTGAAACATATAAAAATAAAAAGGAGAATATAGAAAAAGAAGTAAATAGGAAAATAAATAAAAAGGATATAAAAAAAGAAGATATTAAAAAAATTTACAGCTTAATGAAAAGAATTAAGATATATGAAGTATATAGTGATATAGGTTTTGGAAATCAAAATGTTGTTTTTACAAGTTTTATACATTTATTTATAAATACTATATATGGAAATTTAATTAATTTAAGTAATGCTGAGAAAATATATTTAAGCGTTAATCCTAATTTTACAAAAAATTACGTAGATTCAAATATAAAAATACATATAAAACTAAAAATTAAAGACATAATAATAATATGTGTAGCATTATTTAAAATTTATAAAAAAATAAAGAAAAATAAGAAGGACGGTGGTAATGGTGAAATCAACAGGAGCAATTCAAAGTCTTATGGAAACAACATTTGATACAATTAAAGGCTCAATAGATGCCAACACTATAATAGGAGATCCTATCCAAGCTGACAATACTGTAGTTGTACCAATATCAAAAGTAACTATTGGATTTGGAATCGGAGGGGGAGAATACTCAAAGGGATATGATAAAAGTAAACTAAAGGAAAAAAGAGAAGAAACTGAAGATAATAATTTTGCAGGAGGAAGTGCAGGTGCAATTTCAATACAACCAGTAGCTTTTGTAGTAGTTGAAAATGGAGAAACAAGACTTATGAGCTTAGATAACAGTATTAATATGGTAGACAATATATTGGCAGTTACTCCAAAGGTTATAGAAAAAATTCAAAATTTATCTAAAAATAATGATAAAAATAAAAGCAATAATAAAAATAAAAAAAATATATAATAAAAAACTATTTATAGGCTATTAAGTATATAGCTTATAGATAGTTTTTTTGTTATATATTTAAATTAATGTAATATTTAAAAAATTTCATACTAGCTTAAGATAATAAAGTTTTAAATTAAAACTATTTAAATAGATAATAATATATATATATAGTATAATAAAAATTAATATAGATTAAATAAAGATAATTAAGAAGTATTTAAATTTAGAATACTAATATTTTGAGGTGAATATTATGGAAAATAGAGAAATTTCGGTTTTGATGATGGAAAATATGAATCATTTGAGTAATTTAATAAAAATTGTAAATGATGAAAGAAATAGCTCAGAAAAAATTCTTACAGAAAGACAATTCTTTGCATTAGTGAGCATCAGAAAACACAAAAAGATAGAACTTAAAAATTTAAGCAAAGATTTATATGTATCAACTTCAAGCTTATGTATATTATTAAACAAATTAGTGGAACAAGAGTATGTTTATAGGGAAGAAGATACGAAAGATAGAAGAAATACTTTTTATTGTATAAGTGAAAAGGGAGATAGAATAGTAAAAGCAGAAATAGATAAATTTTTAGGTATAATCGGAACTAAAGTAAATAAATTAGATATAAATCAAAAAGAAAAATTATTTAATTGTTTGAGTGAAGTTAACCCAATGATAAAAAAATTATTTTAAGTATGAAAGTTAAATTAATAGATTTATAAAATTAGATGTAAAAATAAAATTACTTAATTTAACAAATTGTGCTACAATTAAATAGCCTAAGATTTTTATTTTCTTCTTACGTAATAAAATTGAAAATAAAGATAATTTGCTCGCTAAAAATAGCGAGCTTTTTTTATTTATCTTTTGAATTTGAAAATTTCTTTATCAGAAATAAAAATAGGTATATATACAGCTGTAGTTATTAAAAAGAAAACTAAGATACCTGTTAAATTTAATTCTGAAAAACTATAAGAATAATTAGCAGAAGTAATAATATTCAATAATAGTATAAATGAAAAATAAAGTATACAAGCAATTAAATTATCTCTTATAGCATATTTATTAATCTTGAATTTTCTAACCTCAATCATGTAAACATTAGCATAAATCAACAAAACTTTAGAAAATATAAATAAGAAGTAAAGTATATTAGGGAACCTATAAGGAATCTCTTTAAATAAAATTATCTCTCCTATAGAACAAACTAAACTCCAAGAAAAAAATACATTAAACAAGTGGTATTGCTTAAAAAACAATATAGCAATACAAATATAAGCACAAAACCTACTAATCCCAATAGGAAGCGAACTTGATGTATTATAATTTCCCATTGAAATTATTGAAACTTGTTCAAATACTATCTCTAAAATAATTAACCAACAAATTATTTTTTCAATAATATAACTATAAGGTAATAAATTTTTAGTTAGCCTATTACAAAAATACATAAATATAGCAAAAATAAATAATATTATTAAATGTTCTCTAGAAAAAAGAAACGTATTAGTCATAAAATTCTCCCCTGTAAATAAATTTTTACATATTTTATTTCAAAAATTTTAAATTGATATAATCACTATATAATATAATATATTTTAAGTTTTTTTAAAATAGAATTAACAAAAATATACAAACTTAATAATGCTAGTGTAACAAAATAAATTTTAAATAATAAATTAATACTATATAGATAAAGACATTTGAAAATATCATTATGAGGAAGTGAATAAGTTGAAGAAAGCTAACATTCAATTATGTGCTGATGCAGGAAGCAAGTATTGTCCATGTCACCTTGCGTACTCAGGGGATTGCATAAAGTGCCCAATTATACGTGGAGAAAAAACTTGTGACTGTTTATGGCAAGGAGTTTGTGTTTATAGTGAACTTAAACATAGCCAAAATACACCAATGTGTGAAAGAAAAGAAAGTTTATGTAATATAAAGGAAGTAAAAGACTTAGACAGTGATATATTTTTAATGAAAATACAAGTACCTAAAGACATGATAAGGGATTTGTGTAGTCCAGGTGCATATGTATTGATAAAAAGTAAAGATAAAAATAGCGATATATTTAATACTCCAATATCTGTTATGGATGTAGATATGAAAAGTTGTATTTTAGAAGTTGTAGTTAAATCAAGAGGAATTAAAACTAAAAATATAATAAATTTTGATCAAGTCTGGGTTAAAGGTCCATATTTTAATGGTATATTTGGAATAAAGCAAATTAAAGGGGCTTATAAAATTAATACAGTTGTAGTATTAAATGGATTATCTCAAGTTAATTCTATAAATATTATAAAAAGATTATTAGAAAATAAGAACAATGTAGAAGTATTTATTAACAATAAAGCAACTGTATTACAAGTAGTAATAGATAAGTTGATAAACCTAGGTGTAAATATTTATGAGACGGATTTGAATAAAGATAAAGACTTTTTAATTGATTATATAAGAAGAAACGACGTGGCATTTGTATATAGTGGAGGCTCTGACTTATTTAACAAATATGTAATGAATATTGTAGACTCAGTTGATGAAAACATAAATCTGGCTGTTTCAAATAATAATTTAATATGCTGTGGAGAAGGTGTTTGTGGAGCTTGTACTATAGATGTAAATGGACAGAAGGTAAAGTCATGTAAGGCTCAAATTGATAGTCGGGATTTTTTGAATTCTAGGAATTTATAGGGGGAGTAAGTATGCCAAAAGTAGTTGTAATTGGAGGGGGATGGGCAGGATGCGCATCTGCCATATCTGCTAAAAAAGCAGGAGCTGAGGTTGTTATATTAGAAAAAACTGATTTATTATTAGGGCTTGGAAATGTTGGAGGAATAATGAGAAACAATGGTAGATATAGTGCTACAGAAGAAGCAATTGCCCTTGGAGCTAAAGAACTATTTGAAATCACTGATAAATATGCTACTCATGTGAATATAGATTTCCCAGGCCATAATCATGCAACGATTTATAACGTAACTAAGATAGAAAGACCTGTTAGACAAAAAATTATTGATATGGGAATAGAAGTTAAATTTTTTAGTAGGGTCGTAGATGTTGAAATGGAAGATAAAAAAATAGTTTCAGTTATACTTGAAGATGGAGAGAAAATAAAGGGTGATGCTTTTGTAGAAACAACAGGTTCTTCAGGACCTATGGGCAATTGTACTAAGTATGGTAATGGATGTGCTATGTGTGTTTTAAGATGTCCTTCTTTTGGGGGAAGAGTTAGTATAAGTAGTAGGTGTGGTGTAGAAGATATGATTGGAAGAAGAAATAATGGAGAGTACGGCGCATTTAGTGGATCAATGAAGTTATTAAAAGAATCTTTAAGTGAAGAAATACAAAAAGAATTAAATGAAAAAGGATGTGCAGTAGTTCCACTTCCAGAAGAATTGAAAAATGAAGAAAAATTAGATATAAAGGTATGTCAGCAATACGCATTACCTGCTTTTTCTAATAATATTGTTTTAATAGATACAGGTCATGCAAAACTTATGAGTCCATTTTTCAATTTAGAAAAATTAAGATTAGTACCTGGGTTTGAAGGAGCTTTAATTGTTGACCCATACTCAGGTGGAAAAGGAAATTCTATTAGATATTTGTCTGTAGCTCCAAGAGATAATTATATGAGAGCTAAAGGTGTTGACAACTTATTTGTTGCAGGAGAAAAATCAGGGTTTTATGTAGGGCATACAGAACCCATCCGTATCTAAACACAAACTATTACCCCCGAAGTGCGACCCATCAATTCCATGGTAAAATATTCTAATCTCACCCAAATCACCATCCCAAGTAATCCTATCAACAACAGAACTCAAAAGCAACTTCTTCTCTTCAACGCTCGCATCATCAACAAGCTTATTAAACTTATTCAAATTATCAACAATTAAATCAATATTAAGCATCTCAAGTTCAACACTATTACTAACCTCGCTAACCTCATCCATTTTACATTTCAAAGCATCAACCTCTAAACTTAGCTTCTCAATCTGAACAATAATATACTTAGAAGCGGAACTACCTGCATTTTCACTAAGATTAATCACAAGTTGCTCAATAGCTTTCTCCTTGCTTTCAATCTCCAGTTGAATATCTGTATTACTTTTAGGCTTAACGCTCTTAAAACTGCTTTTAACCTTTTCATATTCACTAATTAGAACATCCTTATCAGTAACCTTTATCTTATCAAGAACAAAGCTCTCAATCTCTTTACCATTAACATTACAATTAGAACAATTATACATAGTATACTTCTTGTTGCACTTATAATAATAAGATTTAACTTTATCATCACCTTTGCCATAAGAAGAATAAGTTAAAATCATAGCACTACCACACTTAGCACATTTTAAAATTCCCGATAAAATACCATTTTTACTAGAACCAGTTCTACAACCTTTTTTACTTTGCTTATCAACTATTCTTTGTATATCAAGCCAAATAATATCGTCAATAATTCCATTATGCTTTGAAACTGCATAAATCCAATTACTTTTATCAACTTTCTTACCGTTTCTATTTTTACCATAAGTTAAATAACCACATCCATTATAATCCCCTGTAACAAAAATTTCATTTAGCTTAAAGTAATCGTGAATAAATTTACTAGATTTAACATAAATAGGATTAGTTAAAATATCTTTAACCATAGAAGGAGTAATAGTACCGCCATTTTTACCACAGATACCACTTTTATATAAATACTCACTAACCTTAGTCAAAGAGCGAACTTCTAAAAACTTGTTATATATATCATTAACAAGTTCTATTTCTTCTTCATTAACTTTTAAAATATTGTATTTATGCTCCTTGCCATCTGAAATATAATTTACGACTTCATTATCATAACCAAGAGGAAGCTGTCCTCCAAGCCACTTACCATCTTTAGCAAGTTCTCTCATATTATCACGAACACGTTCTGAAATAGTTTCTCTTTCAAGTTGAGCGAAAACACTTGAAATAAACATCATAGCCCTGCCCATTGGAGTAGTAGTATCGAATTGTTCTTTGATTGAAATAAAGCCAATGCCAAGAGACGATAAATCATCAATTAAAGATGAGAAATCAGCAACGTTACGACTTATTCTATCAAGTCTATAACATATTATAGTATCAAACTTTTTAGCTTTAGCATCTTCAATCATTTTAGTAAACTGAGGTCTATTAGTATTTTTACCAGAAAAACCTTCATCTTCATAAACTAAAAAATCACTAACTCCGATATTTTTTCCATAGTCCATACACAATTGAATTTGGTTTTCTATAGACTCACCTTTACCTGTAAACTTAGATTTTCTTGAATATATTGCAACTTTCATATATTTCACCTCCTACAAATTAATAACTAGTATATATAAATATATGATGCAAAAACAAAATTAATCATTATTAAATAGAGTTTGTTTCTGCAGCATAAAGTTATGATTAAGCATAGTTTTTGAAGGTGAAATTAGATTTATAAAGACTGTTGTATTTATATCTAACAAGTTCAACGGAAACATACTCAGATTTAGCTATTTCATGAGCTGAATAACCTTGATAGTTGTGACAGATATTGTCATCTAAAAGTAATTCTGCTGCAAAAATATTAGCTTCATTTTCATATTTTTGAACAAGATTTTTATTATATTTCTCCAAAGTCAAAGTATCTACATCTGGATGAAGTATAGCGTGACCTAATTCATGAGCATAAGTTATATTTCTCTCATGCTCATTGAGAGTAGAATCTATAAGTATAAATGCAATTCCTTCTGATTTGAAATAGCATCCATCAGGTAATTCATCTGCAATATCCTGTGCAAAAAATGCAGGAACTATATTTAGTTCCTTTATTATTGTTAATGGATTACAACTCTCATATTGATTTTTAATTCTTTTAACTTTCTCCCTTATGTCTTTGTAACACACACCACTCGCCCCTTTATATAATCTTTAAGTGCTATGTATATAGCTATTTTTTGTTTTGTTCTTCAAGGGCTAACAGCATCCCCATTTTTATAGCTGTTAACACACTATCTATAGCTTCTTTAGAAGCTGGTTTTCCAGAGAAACTTATTCCTTCTCTTCTTATTTTCTTTTCAGTATTAGCTATTATGGTCTCAAGATCTTCTTCAGATTTATCACCTAAACCTTGTCTTTTGAAATTAATATCATCAGTAAGGCCAAGTAAATAATCAGTAGATACTCCAAGCGCATCTGCTAATAGTGCAACAACCGCAGCTTTAGGTTCTCTTATTTCATTTTCATATCTAGAAAGACTAGCTTCTGTTATATTAGCCTTTTTACATAATTCTTTTTGGTTAATATTTAGATAACGTCTAGCTCTTGAAATTCTTTTTCCTATACTTTCCAAGTTGAACACTCCTTTGGATTTACGTTTTATAAATCCTTAATTTTTTACAGTAAAGGATAAATTACATTAATTAAACATTTTATATAAACATAATTTTTTCATACTGCTTTTTAATAAAATCATATTTTTATATATTTAAAAACATTTTTTCTTAATTTAATAATAGCATGGAATTACCAAAAATAAAATAAAAATGTATAAACGGTAATGAAATAAAGAAAAAACGGTAATTAATTAAAAAAATTACCGTTAAGTAATTGACATGAATATTAACCAAGTATATTATTAAATTACCGAAGTGCAAGAAAAGTATAAGCACAAAAAACAAAATATATATGGGGAGTAAACAAATGGGACTTAGATTACTAAAAGCAAAAAGAGCACTACTTGGATTAACTCAAAATGAAGTAGCTAACATGATGGGGATAAATTGTAAAAGCTACAACTTTAAAGAAAATGGTAGAGTTGGATTTTCATTAGATGAAGTTATAAAAATAAGTAGTGCCCTAAACCTTAGTTTAGAGGATGTTAATGATATTTTTTTACACATAAACTTACCAAAAGGTAATAAAACTGATTTAAATTATGCTTCAAATAACTTTAAAAAAAGGTAAGTTATTGAAAATAAGGGGGAATAGTTAAAATGGAAAATTTAAGAGTATTTGCAAATAAAGAGTTTGGTCAAATTAACGTTATTTTGGTAAATAACAAAGAGTATTTTGAAGCAATAGAAATAGCACAGATTTTAGGATATTCAAATCCAAGAGATGCAGTAATTAGGTTATGTCAAAAAGAGGGGGTAGTGTTTTCAGACGTGGGGGTAGTCACAGGAAAAAGAACTGATAATACGGATATAGTTCAATACGTTAGTAAGAAATTCATAGATGAAGGTAATATGTATAGACTTATTATGAAATCAAAATTACCAAGCGCTATAAAATTTGAAAAATGGATAATGGATGAAGTTATACCAAGTATAAGAAAAAATGATGTATATATGAGTGATGATGTTATCAATAAAACTTTGCAAGACCCAGATTTTATAATACAAATGGCAACTAAGCTTAAAGAGGAAAAGCAGCAACGAGCCTTGGCACAACAAAGAGCACAAATTTTAGAAAATACTATAACACTAGATAAACCATATACAAACTTTGGGAGGAGTATAGCAGCTTCATGTGATGCAATAACTATAGGTCAGTTTGCTAAGGTCCTTAATAACAATAATATAATGATTGGAAGAAACAGACTTTTTAGCTTTTTAAGAGAACAGGGATATCTTATTAAAAGTGGTAAAGAGAAGAATATGCCAAAGCAAGCTTATGTTGAGCAAGGATTATTTAAAGTATCTGAAAGTGTAGTAAATACTATGGAAGGAGAAATTCTTTCAACTACAACACTTGTAACTGGAAAAGGGCAAATGTATTTTTTAGAAATTCTAGAAATCCTATTTATAAACTAAATTAAGTGTTTATGTATAGGACAAATTTAATACCTCATAAGTTTAAATATGAGGAGGGGAAGCTATGATAGAAAGAGTTACGCTCGTTGAAGGAAAAAAAGTAAAGAGAGTTGTTGAAGTATTTGAAGATGAAAGACATGTAGAAGCTTTAAAGTCTAGAGCAACTTTGATAATGCTTAAAAATAGATTAGAAGAAATTATGAAAGATAAGGATAAAGCTGAAAGTACATAAATACAGTTTATGAAACTAAAGATATGCCAAAAGTTGATTGGTTTAAGCTTATCCTGGGGATAGAAAGATTACTTTGAAAAATTAAAAAAAGAACACCATGAGATAGTAGAGAAATACTTGAAAGCTACTATATCAACAGTGTTTAGAAATTAGAAAATAAATTTACAGCTAGTACTATAATTGTGGAAGCCAGTATTATACCAGTTAGGATCAACGTAAAGTCTACCTTGCCAGTTTTTTTATAATTAGCCAGAGATTTATTTATATCAGGAATCCAAGCGATAAGAACTCCAAGTTGTAGAAATATGGGATTATAAAAAAATAAATATGAAATAAGAAACATAAGTCCTACTACCGTAAATATAGTGAACTTACCATCCATAGAAAAGAATTTTTTCAAAGTAAAACCTCCTATAAGTTAATAATTTAATTATAGGGTTAATTTACAATTTTTACAATAAAGAAGATAAAAGCAATGGCATAGCTTTAAATTAAAGTTATGCTTATATGTGCTCAATTTGGACAAGCTTACTTAAATATAAGGTGAATGAAGTGTTATATATTATTAGTTAAAAATATAGAAGATGATAAAGTAGTTTTAAATTAAGAGTTGTGTAATTCATAATAAAAGTAGGGGGATTTAATATGGCAGTTTACAGACATATACATATAGATTATTGGCAAGACGGTTTTGTTTTAGATTTAACACCAGAGGAGAAGTATTTCTACATTTATTTAATGACTAATAGTAAGACAAGTCAATGTGGAATTTATGAGCTTCCTAAAAGAATTATAGAAACTGAAACTGGATATAACAGAGAAACTGTAGAAAAGTTACTTAAGAGGTTTGAGGATTATAAAAAGATTGTTTACTGTGAAGGTAGCAAAGAGATATTTTTGGTCAATTGGATTAAGCATAATAAAATTGCAAGTCCTAAAGTTAAAAAATGTATTGAAAAGGAACTTTCAAATGTTAAAAGCAAAGAACTTATAAATCTATTTTTGATAGAGTGTGATAAGTATAGATACAGTATGGATGATTATATTAAAAATTTAAATACCACTATGGATAGGGTATCTATACCCATACGTGAAGTTGATTTCAATTTAGAGGACCACTATAGGGAAAAAGAAAAACAAAAAGAAGAAGAAAAATATAAAGAAAAAGAAAAACAAAAACTGTGTGATGATTTAGATTATAAAGATAACTATAAAAATGGTGAAGAAAATAGTATAGGTAAGTTTAAATTATTATATGAACAAAATGTAGGGTTGATAAATGGAATTGTAGCACAGTGGTTAATAGAATTGTGTGAGACTATAGATTATAAATTATTCAAACGAGCTATAGAAATTGCTACTGATAAAGGCAAGTGCAATAAAGGATATATTAATGGGATTTTAAGACAATGGAGTGATAATAACATAACTTGTATAGATGATTTGTGTGCCTTTGAGGTAGGTTTGAAAAATAGGGGTGATAGTGATGGAAAGTATAAATGTGAGCCTACAAAATCTAAATATGCCAGAGAGCTTGAAGATGAGGATGAAGGACTTTATAGAAAACCAACAGATGAAGAAATTGAAGCAGTCAAAAGAAAGTTTGAATTGTAAAGAATTAAGTTATAGTGAGTATAGGTGTGATAAGTGTAGAGATTTGACTTTTATTATAGATGATGGAGTAGCTTTTCCTTGTGAGTGTAGGGCGGTTAGGGAAGCTGACGATATTTTAAAAAAGAGTGGGGTGAGTTTTGAGTTTAGGAAAAAGAGGTTTGATAATTTTAATTATGATTATGATGTTCAGACTGTAAGTGCTTATGGGAAGGCAATTAATTATGTTAAGGATTTTAAAAGTATTGAGGGCAGTTGTAATAATTCTATTATTTTTATGGGGCAGGTGGGTAGTGGTAAGACTCACTTAAGTCTTGCTATTGCTAATGAACTTATGGATGATGGTGTGGGTGTTTTGTATATGAGTTATAGGGATGTTATAACTAGGGTTAAGCAAAATATTATGGATGAGGTTTATTATCATAGGGTGATGAATAGGTACAAGAATGCTAGGGTGCTTTTAATTGATGATTTGTTTAAGGGGAAGCTGAGTTCTAGTGATATTAATATTATGTTTGAGATTGTTAATTACAGATATTTTAATAATTTGCCTGTGGTAGTTAGTACGGAGAAGGGGTTTGAGGAGTTGATTGATA
Organism: Romboutsia sedimentorum; assembly: GCF_030131845.1. Classification (GTDB taxonomy): domain Bacteria; phylum Bacillota; class Clostridia; order Peptostreptococcales; family Peptostreptococcaceae; genus Romboutsia_D; species Romboutsia_D sedimentorum. The sequence continues at coordinate 362,045 of NZ_JASKYM010000002.1, forward strand.
TTGATGAAGCTGTGGGGAGTAGATTAGTTGAGATGTGTAGTGGGCGCTTGGTTGAGATTAAGGGGAAGAGGTTGAATTATAGGATATATGGATAAATAGTGTAGTATTATAGGTGGTTTTATACATCTGAAAGAATTTTTTGCTATAATTAAATTATAAAATAAAAAAAGTTGCTTTTCGAAGCAACTTTTTAATCCTCTAAAGGATGGTCTTAATAAAAAGACAATTAGTCTAAAGACTTATTTTAACTTTGTTATGTTATTTTAGATGGTATTAACATCTACTAATATTATATTACTTTTAAAAGGGGAGTGCAAGTAAATTGAATAAAAATTACAATATAGGGCTAGACATAGGTACACATTCTGTTGGATGGGCAGTGACAGATGATGATTATAATTTATTAAAGTTCAAAAAGAAGAATATGTGGGGAGTTCGTTTATTTGATGAAGGAGAAACGGCAGAAGCTAGAAGAATAAATAGATGTAGTAGAAGAAGACTTAATAGAAGAAGAGAAAGAATAGTTTTACTGCAACAGTTATTAGGTAAAGAAATAGAAAAAGTAGATAAATCATTTTTTATAAGGTTAAAAGAGTCTTTTTTAAATTTAGATGATAGACAAGATACAGTAAATAAATCAAATTTATTTGTAGGTGAAAATTACTCAGATAAAGAATATTATGAACAATATCCCTCTATATATCATTTAAGAGAATCACTTATAGAAAATCCTGAAAAAAGAGATATAAGATTAGTGTATCTTGCACTACATCATATAATTAAATACAGAGGAAATTTCCTTTATGAAGGGCAAAATTTTGAAAATATTACAGATAATATATCAGAAACTATGCAAGAGCTAATAGAGGAAGTACGTAGATTAGAAATAGCAGATATAAAATTAACTACAAAACAAATACAGGATATAGTAGCAGATAAAAATAGTAGTAGGCAAAAGAAAGTAGACTTATTAATTAATAATGATAAACTAGCTAAAAATGAGCTGAAAAATATATTTAATGGAGTAGTTGGCCTAAAAGTAGATTTGAGAAAAATATTTAAAGACATAGTGTTTGATGAAGAAATTAGCTTTAAGTTTTCTGATGATGATATAGAGGAAAAAATGGATAAAGCAAGTGTTATATTAGGGGCTGATTGTATTTTGCTTGAAATAATGCAAAAAATATATAGTTGGTCAGTGCTTGGAAGTATATTAAATAAACATAAGTATATATCTTGTGCAAAGGCTGATTCTTTTGAAAAATATAAAACAGAATTAAGTATGATAAAGAAATTAGTACTTCATTATGATTATAAATTATATAATGAAATATTTAAATCTAAAGAAGAAGGAGCTAACTACCAAACTTACATAAAAAATAAAGATAAAAGTATTAAAAATAAGACAGCAAAAGAACTATTTTATAATAAAGTTAAGCTATTTATTGAGAATAACCTAGAGGATAAGTACTTGATACAAGAAAAGAAAGATATTTTAAAAAAAATTGAGAATGATAATTTCTTAATTATACAAAATACGAAAGATAATTCATCTATACCATATCAATTAAATGAATTAGAACTTATAAAAATATTGGAAAATCAGAGTAAACACTACACTGATATAGAAAAAAATAAAGATAAAATATTAAAACTTCTAAATTTTAGAGTACCTTATTATGTAGGACCATTAAATGAAAAAAGTGAATTTGCTTGGGTTCAAAGGGTAAAAGGCATGGAAAATGAGAAAATCTATCCTTGGAATATGCATAAAATAGTAGACATAGATGCTTCAGCAGAAAAGTTTATAAAAAGAATGACTAATAAATGTAGTTATATATTAAAAGAAGATGTATTACCTAGAAATGCATTATTGTTTTGTGACTATATGTATTATAACGAAATAAATAAGATAAGAGTTAATGGTAAAAAATTAGATAAAGAGCATAAAGAAGATCTAAGAGAAAAAGAATTTTTAAGAAAAAAAACAGTATCAGAAAAGGATATAGCAAATTGGTACAAAAATAATCACCAAACTATATCTGGAGAATGCAAAGTAGAGGGACTACAAGGAGATAAAAAAGCTGCATCATCATTAGCGCCATACATAGATTTTATAAATATATTTGGTGAGGTAAATTCGTCTAATAGTAAAATGATAGAAAATATTATAGAGTGGATAACTGTATTTGAAGATAAAAAGATAGTGGAAAGTAAAATAAGTAAAGAGTATCCTCAAATCGCTGTAGATGAAGTCATAATGAAGAAAATAAAGAAATTAAAATACAAAGGATGGAGTAGACTTTCTAGGAAACTTTTAAATGAAATATATACTGTAGATTCATATCAAAGAAAAGAAACCATAATAGCTATTTTAAAAGAAAGTAATCTAAACTTTATGCAAATTATAAATGACAAAAAACTAGGATTTGATAAGAAAATAAAAGAAGAAAATAAATTAAAAGATACATCTAAAATAACTTATGATAATTTAATAAAAGATTTGCAAGGTTCACCTAAAATTAAAAGAGGCATATGGCAAAGTATAAAAATAATTGAGGAGATAGTAAAAATAAATGGTGGCTATCCTAAAAATATATTTATAGAATTTGCAAGAGAAGATGGAGAGTCTAGAAGAACTAATACTAAGAAAAATAAACTAGAAAAATTATATGCACAGCTAGCTAGTATAGAAAAAGGTTACATAAATGAAGATGCACAAAAACTATTGAAAAATAAAAATACAACTGTAGATAATAAGAGAAAGCAATTATACTTCATGCAGCTTGGTAAGTGTATGTATACAGGAGAACCATTAGAATTCAGCAATCTTAATTTATACGAAACAGACCATATTATATATCAGTCTCTAATAAAAGATGATAGTATAGATAACTTAGTTTTAGTTAAAAAGATTGAAAATCAAAATAGATCTAATCAAGTTATGCCAGCTAAATTTGTACATAAGAATATTCAAATTTGGTGGGAATACTTAAAAGATAAAGGACTTATAAGTAGTAAAAAGTATAATAACTTAACAAAGCGTGAATTAAATGGATATGAGGAACAAGGATTTATAAATAGACAATTAGTTGAAACTAGACAAATATCAAAACATGTAACTAATATATTAATAAATTGCTATGAAAAAGAAGGAACAAAGGTAGTCCCAGTAAAGGCTAATTTAGTAGATGACTTTAGAAAACAGTTTGATATATATAAAAATAGAGAAACAAACGATTACCATCATGCAAAAGATGCATTTGTTACAAGTGTAATAGGAAACTATATACTAAATAGATTTCCTAGTTTAGAAAAAGAATTTGTATATGATGAGTATAAGAAATATAAGTCATATGACAACAATAGAATGAATAGATATGGGTTTATTTTAGGTTCAATGAACAATACATACAAAAAAGATGAAAGAATAATGTGGAAAGAAAATGAATCTATAAATAAGATAAAGAAACAGTTAAATTACAAGGATTGTAATATTACAAAAAGAGTTTGTGAAAATAAAGGGGAATTATTTAATATAACAATAAGACCTAAAATAAAAGAAAACAAAAAAGTAAAAAATCCGATTCCTATAAAAAATAATTTAGACCCTAAAAAGTATGGATATTATGAAAGTGAAAAGATTGCATATTCATCAATAATACAACATAAGAAAAACAATAAAATAGTTAAATCTTTAGTTGAAGTTCCGATTAGATATAGTAATCAAATTGGCAATTCAAATGAAAAGCTTAAATATTATTTTGAAAATGTTAAAAAAATAGAAGATGTAAAGATAATTAAAAGTAAAGTATTTAAAAATCAATTATTTAAAACTGAACAAGGGCTATTTTATTTAGCTTCAACAACAGAATGGCACAATGCAAAGCAATTACTCCTTAGCAAAAACTATGAAGAGATAGTTTATAAGATGAATAATAATAAATATAGTAAAGAAATTAGTGATGAACAATTAATAAATTTATATGAAAATATAATAGAAAAAATAGATGAACATTACAAGATATATTCTAATGTAATAAAAAAAATAAAAGCTAAAAAAGATATATTTGTAGAATTATCAAAAGAAGATAAAGTAAAATTAATTATACAATTATTAAATCTAACAAAAGCAAATGCTCAAAAGGGTGATATGAGATTAATTGAAGAATCAAAAGAATTCGGGAAATTAAATGGAAAAAATATGAAAATAGAAGATACGACATTTATATATCCATCAATAACAGGACTTTTTGTAAGGGAGGAAAGATACTAAGTTATGAGTTGGAGAACTGTTGTAATATCTAATAAATGTAAGTTAAGCTATAAAAATAATTATTTACTAGTAAGAAATGAAAATATAAATATGATTCATTTATCAGAAATAAATACCTTAGTAATAGATACAACTCTTGTATCTATTACTGCCACTTTACTGTGTGAATTAATGTCTAAGAAAATAAAAGTAATATTTTGTGATGAAAGACATAATCCAAAGGGAGAGATAGTACAGTATTATGGATGTCATAACACTAGTAAAAAAATAATGTCACAAATAAAATGGAAAAATACTATAAAGGATAAAATATGGACAGAGGTTATAAAACAAAAAATAAATAACCAAAGCTTTATACTAAAAAAGAATGAAAAAGAAAACGGGGACAAACTATTAGAATACGCAAAAGAAATTCAATGTGGAGATAAAACAGATAGAGAAGGGCACAGTGCTAAAGTATATTTTAATAGCTTATTTGGTATGGATTTTACCAGAGATAATAGTAGTGAAATTAACTCAGCTCTAGATTATGGATATTCTATTTTATTATCTAGTTTTAATAAGGAAATAGTAGCTAATGGATATTTAACTCAACTTGGAATACATCATAAAAATGAATTTAATTATTTTAATTTGTCATCAGATTTAATGGAGCCATTTAGACCAGTAGTTGATGATATTGTTTATCTAAATAAGGAAAAATATTTTGATAAAGATTTTAAGCTGAAATTAATTGATATCTTAAACACTAAGTTAAAAATAAACAACGGAAATTATTATTTATCAAATGCTATATCACTATATATTAATAGTATTATAAAGGCATTGGAATCTAGTGATATAGATCAAATTTTAAAGGTGGAGGTGCTATGAGTTACAGATATATGAGAGTAATTATATTTTTTGATTTGCCAAGTACAACCTATGAAGAACGTAAAAGCTACACTAAATTTAGAAAGTTTTTACTTAACGAAGGTTTTATAATGATGCAAGAATCTGTTTATAGTAAAATTGCATTAAATTCTACAACATCTAAACTTATACAAGATAGGGTTAGAAAAAATAAAGCTCCAAAGGGTATTATACAAATGATGGTTATTACAGAAAAACAGTTTGCAGGAATAGAATATGTTATAGGAAATAATCAAAATAATGTATTAGATAATACCAAAAGGCTGGTGGTATTTTGATTACATTAAGATTTGTAGGTTTTGAAAATTTAGTTATATTTGATGAAAGATATGTAAACCTTATTGAAATTGCAGAAAAAGAATTATTTAAAAAGACTGTATATATAATAAATAAGTATAGTAAAAATATAGAGGATGGTAACGATATAGTTTTATTAAGTAATGATAATAGGTTAGAGATATCTAAAAATATATTGGTGGTAAATGATTTTTACAATATTGATATAAATTCTAATAAAATTTTAAAAGCATTATACAATGAGGTAGAAATACAGTATAATTATGAGTATGGAGAGGAAAATTTACTTAAAAATTTAGAAAATATATTTAGTAATTTACACCAAATTTTATGCTCTTATGATTTTGAAGTAGAATATAAGAGAGAATTAAAAGTTGCTGAGTTACTTAAATGTGTAGGGCTTAAGTTTAATGAGTATTATTATGATAATCCACTTGATAACTTGATTTGTTTATTTGATTTAATATCATTGTTTAAATTATATAAAATAATAGTTTTGGTTAATATGAAGTTGTTTTTTAATGATGAAGAAATAGTTGAGATATATAAGTCAGCATTACATAGAAATATAAATCTATTAATTTTAGAGCATGGTCAAGAAAGTAAGCTGCTTGAGTATGAAAGTAAGATCTATATAGATAATGATTTTGATGAATTTGTTTTAAAAAAATAAAGGTACTATTTATTATAGCAGGCATTTGTTATGTGTCTTTTCTATAAATCTAGTTTAGTTACGCTATAAAATATAATAATGTAGATTAAATTTGAGGTTTTAGAGTTATGTTATTTTAGATGGTATTAAAAGCTTTAAACTTAATATAACTTATGAAAGTTTGTTTTAGAGTTATGTTATTTTAGATGGTATTAAAAGTTAAAGATAATGTGTTTTGCCCGGAATTATGTTTTAGAGTTATGTTATTTTAGATGGTATTAAAAGCAATGTTGGACAGTAAATTAACATATCTTAGTTTTAGAGTTATGTTATTTTAGATGGTATTAAAAGCCTAAAACTATATTAGATCAATTTACATTTGTTTTAGAGTTATGTTATTTTAGATGGTATTAAAAGAGCTAGTTATAACTACAAGTCATCAAAAATGTTTTAGAGTTATGTTATTTTAGATGGTATTAAAAGAAAAGAGTATGCTCAAAATGAAGAAAAAATGTTTTAGAGTTATGTTATTTTAGATGGTATTAAAAGTTTCAAGTTTCTAATATCTGTAATCATATCGTTTTAGAGTTATGTTATTTTAGATGGTATTAAAAGAAGAGGTTGCTGATATAAAAAGACTAGCAAGTTTTAGAGTTATGTTATTTTAGATGGTATTAAAAGAACAACTTTTGGAAAAAGAACAATTGAAAAGTTTTAGAGTTATGTTATTTTAGATGGTATTAAAAGCTTATCTTTTTCGATAGTGATATCAAGCCCGTTTTAGAGTTATGTTATTTTAGATGGTATTAAAAGTGCAGCATAGTAGAATTGACTATGTTGATGGTTTTAGAGTTATGTTATTTTAGATGGTATTAAAAGCATATAGACCAAATAGATAGGATGACATATGTTTTAGAGTTATGTTATTTTAGATGGTATTAAAAGCAAATTGAAAATTGTAACCACCTCCCTGTAGTTTTAGAGTTATGTTATTTTAGATGGTATTAAAAGAGAGGATTTTGCTGAAGAATTAGGCTTACAGTTTTAGAGTTATGTTATTTTAGATGGTATTAAAAGAGCACTCATAAAGGAATGCTTTATGGCAACGTTTTAGAGTTATGTTATTTTAGACGGTATTAAAAGTTAATTCTTATAATTACTTTAAAAAGACTTGTTTTAGAGTTATGTTGTTTTAGATGGTATTAAAAGTAATAGTTGATAACAATGGCAACAAACAGGGTTTTAGAGTTATGTTATTTTGGATGGTATTAAAAATTAAGTCAAAATGCAGTAAAAATAGAAACAGTTTTAGAGTTATGTTATTTTAAATGGTATTGAGGGCAGTTGTAATAATTCTATTATTTTTAGGGGACACGTTGGGTCTAGTAAAACTCACCGAAGCTTAGCTACTGCTGATTTTAAAGAGGGGTATAGATATGGAATTTAAACCTTTAATAGGAATTTCTTATGAATTATTATTAGAAATAGCGTTAATAATTTTTATAGGTGTATCTGTATATAAGAAATTTAAGAATAAAAGTTAAATATTTTTTAGAATAAGAGGATAAATCTAAATTTATTTTATGTGAATTTTAGATTTATCCTCTTTATTTTTAGGTTTTTATTTCATACTTATTATATTCTTAGATAATTCATTAATACTATCAGATAGAATTTGTAGTTTTCCTTCTATTCTAACCAGCAAATACATACTAAGAGCAATAGGGAATCCTACAGAAGCTATCAGAGTTTGAATTTCTGAATTCATCGTATACACGTCCTTTCAATAAATTTAGATATTATAAAAGCTATGCAAGAGATAAAAAATCTCATGCATAGCTTTTTTACTACCCTATAACTAAGTCATAAGGAGTAGTGTCTGTAGCAACAACTTTAGCTTCAACAGCTGCTATTAAATCCATTCCATTTGGAGCAAATATATTTTTAGCAACTATTAAGTCCATAACAGATTTTATCTCAGCTTCAGTTATATCATCTTTAGGATCTTCTACTGATAAAGATACTTTCTTATCTTCATGATTCTTAAAAGTCATAATTAATCTTTTAGCAATTTCCATTAAAAAAGTCCTCCTTTCATTGAGTTTTAATATGAAAATCTAGGCACCCAGTATTGTGTTATCTATCTTCTGTATGTCTAGTAAGTTATGTTCTTGTAGCGTTGCGATAGCTTCGGCTACGTCAAATGCATCTTGTAAAGAAGCATCGTGTTTCAAGTATGAATAAGATTTAGATCTAGTTTTAGATTTACCATTTTCCATAGGTAACTCAAATCTTATTTTTAAGCTTGAAGGGTTCTTTATTTCAACAACTGCCATATGTAGGACCTCCTTTTTGATTTTTTAGAAGCTTACTTCTTGAGATAAGTATAGGTGGTTATAGTTTTAGGTGACATTAAAGAATTTTAGAAAAATATTTTAATTATAATGTGATTATATAGATTGAAATCTTGTGAATTAAAGTTAGATTAATATATACAAGGAAGAGTATTTTAAAGAAGTTTATAAAATACTTAATAAACGTATAATTAATGGTATAATATTTTTAATAATAGTAAAAGCAGGCATATTATAAAATGCATAAATATAAATTATAATATTGAGATAAAGGAGATATTTAATTGAAAAGTATAAAAGAAATATTATCTATACTAGAAAAGCTAGAACATGATATAGCAGATAAATTTGAAGATCAGGATTTAGATTTTAAAGAGTGGGTTTCTAGGCATGGAGATAAAAGAAAAAATGATAAAGAGTCAATTGATATAATAGTTGAAAATTGCGTATCTATGGCAAATGGTGGAGGCGGAAGTCTTGTAGTTGGAGTTAGGGATAAGCTAAAAGGTAGAGAAAAAGCTATACTTGGAGTTCCAGTAGATATAGATCAGTTTGAAATAATGAAAAAGGTGTTTGATAGAACAGATCCACATATAACACCACAAGCAGAGATTATAGATGTAGATTATGGAACAGGTAAAATACTAGTTGTAAATATACTTGCAGGAAATCCTCCATATACACAAACTGATGGTTCAGCAAAGATAAGGATAGGTAAATCGTCAGAACCACTAACAGGATCTATAAGAGGTAATATACTTACTGAAACTGGAGACAGTGATTTTACAGCAGAGTTAACAAATGAGAACTATAAAGATGTTATTTCTCCTAGTGCAATGGAAAAAATAAGAGAAATAATGGAAAAAGAAAGAGCAGCAGATGAATTGAAAGCCATGAGTGATGAAGATTTATTAAACTCAATAGGTGCATTAAGAGAAAATAAACTTACTAAGGGGGCACTACTTTTAGTTGGTAAGGAACAATCTATACAAAAGTATATACCTTATTATAGTTGGGGATATAGAAAAATGTTAAGTGACACGGATTATAGTATAAAAGATGGAGCAAATACTGCTATATCTATTGGGTTATATGATATAGAAAGATATGTGGATGCTGACAATCCAATAACTACAATTGAGGTAGGATTTGTTCATCCAGAAATATATATGTATCCTAAGATAGCGCTTAGAGAAGCAATATTGAATGCATTTTTACATAGAGATTTTAGAGTATCAGGTTCAACTTTAGTAAAACAGTATAAAAATAGAATAGAGATTACTAATCCAGGGAGCTTTATAGGTGGTATAACACCAGATAATATCCTTCATCATCCATCAAAAACTAGAAATCCTCATTTAGCAGATTTAATGGATAAGCTAAAACTGGTTAATAGAAGTAATTTAGGTGTTCCTAGAATTTATAAAGCATTATTAATTGAAGGTAAAGAACCACCACAATATAGAGAAATAGGTAAGTCAATAGAATTAATTATAAATGCATCAAATATATCAATAGAATTTATAAATCTTCTTAGTAAAATTATTAGAGATAGACATAATTTAGATGTAGACCATTTGATTATATTAAATTATTTAATTAAGCATAGAGAAATAGACTTATTTGAAGCTAGTAGAATAACTCAAAGAGGATCAGGCCAGGCTAGAGAAGTTCTTAGTTATATGGAAAACAATCTTAAAATAATAGAATCTAGTGGTGCTATAAGAAATAAAATATATATTATGTCTTCTAATGCATATGATATTTTAGGTGAAAGTACAGAGTATTATAGAGATAGGAGTTTAGATGATGCTAGTATGAGATTAACAATAGTATCAACTTTGAAAAATAAAGAGAAACTTACAAATGCGGAGATAAGACAAATAACAGGATTAGATAGGAAAAGTGTTATTAAGCTTATGAAAACATTAGAAGAGCAAGGTGTAAAACTAAAAAGTGCAGGAAGAGGTTCATATTATTACTTAGATAATAATTAATGAATGATTAAATTAAATAAAAATAATATATAGAAAATTAAATGTCCCAATAAATGTCTCAAAAGGACATTTATTGGGACATTTATTAAATACAATTCTTTAATTTTATGAACAATAATAGATAAATATCGTTGAAATACGTTGAAATACTAAGATTCTATAAGTTTATAAATATTAAGACATTATTGTGAAAATAGTTCATAAATGGGACATTTAATGAGACATTTATAATATATGAACAGATTATATGAGTTCTTATTGATAAGTTTAAAGAAGCTTATTTAATAGTAAAATTTAGGATATATGTTGAAAAAAGTAGAAAGTTTATCCCTCATAGAGGCTGATATAGATGATAGAATATATATAAGTATTTTATTAGATGTATTGATTTTATGGGGGTGTTTTAATGTTAGATTATTTAACTAAGGATGATTTACCAGAATCACTTAAGGATATTGTTGATGCTATAGGTATGGATTGTGTTAAGGAGTTGATTAGGTTAGCTGGTGGAAGTAGTTTATATATTCCTAGTGAAAATAGTGTTATTAAACCTGTTAGGAATAAGATTATTAAAGAAAATTTTAATGGTAATTACAAAGAGCTATCAAGAAAGTTTGGTATAAGTGAAGTTCAAGTTAGAAATATTGTTAATTTGAATAGTTAATAAGGGGATAGAGATTAATTATTAACAAAGTTTATTTAGAGGGGTATATATATGTATAAAAAATTAAAGTTACTATTATTGACACTTATATCAATAATGATGTTAGTGGGGTGTCAGCAGACTCAAACTGAAAACAAAATAGAAACAAAAACAGATATGCAGTCTAAAGATAGGATAAATATATCATATGAGAAACTATCAGAGAAGGAGAATAGTTTATTAAATGTAACTGGAAATAATGTAGTTAGATATAATATAAAAAATTTGCCAAAGGATAAAAAATATAAAATTGAGTTGTTTTATGAAGAATATAAAAAAGGAGAAAAAATAAGAGAAGACAGTATAACTGGTATATGCAATGACGACAAAAGTCCTAAAATCGAGAGTGAGTTTTTAACTCTTAATTATCAAGAAGATAAAATAAGATTTGTCTTTGGGGAAAATGAGGGATATGCTAGTGGGGTTTATGAAATAAAGGATAAGTTTGAATATAGTGCACAAACATATTTATGCAATGATATCGATTTGGAATTAGGAAAAGAAACATATATTTACCAAGCTTCTAAAGGTAAAATTCAAGGCAATCAAAATTATTTTGACCATATTAAACTAGGGGAGCCTATTGATAAAAAAAGCTTTGATAAAATAGTAAAAGATAGTGAAGGTGAAGTTTTAGTTAAACTTGTATACGAAGAAATAAAATAATATTTAACGATTGTGAAGTGATATCATATGCAAGCAAATAAAGTTCTTCTTCAAAAGATATATATAAATAATAATGGAGTTTGATATATCCATTGTAGAGGGTATGAATATTAATGTTAGGGTATGGGATTAAAGAACATAAGGAATATGTAAATTAGATATGGCAGGGCGGCGTATCCTGCATCTCTGGTTACTATCTATAAGATAGCGTATTGGGAGCCATTTCCAACTTCAAATCTAATTAATATAAATGGTAGGTTATAGTAGTACGAATTCCAACTTGCTAGATAAGCTATTTAAATAATACTGTAGAAGTTTGGGTATGTCAAATTTGGTTTTAAAAGAATAAGTATTTAAGGTAGATAGTTGAAGTATGAGCAAAAACCGCTCATATCTCAACTATCTTCATTTGTATTCTGGGGTCAAAAACTTTAGGGTCTAGTCTGACCTCACAGATTATGGCAAAGAGCGCCATAAACAGTGATGCCAGACTTAAAACCTAGTGCGTTGGTTACTTGTAAGTTTTATAAAAATAATATATGTAAAGCAGAAGCTATTACTCTATATATTTAAATCTTAAATAATATTATATTAGCTTATATGTCTGGGACTACTGTTAATTGTAATGTATATATATTCAATTTAGTTATGTCTAAATAATACTTTTGTAATTACACTTATATATCTATACTAAGTTTTGATACTTATGGAGTTTGGCTGTCGCCACCGTGCTTTTCGTTACAATCTTTTGAGTAAAAAGCACTCAAAAGGATTTTCACTACAATCACTAACTCAAAACCATCCTCTTTTAAAAATTATCTGTATTTTGTTAGCATTTAACTTTTAAATAGACTATCAGATATTCGAAAAGATTGGCCTACGGCCATGCCCCTTTGACTAATCCCAAAAGCACTCACACTACTCACTACTAACATACTTCGCAAACATCATATTTCATATCAAGTCTGCTACGTATCTTATCCGCTCGTTTGTGTTCGTAGCTTTTGGGATAGCCATTCACTGCCCTGTCGCCCAATGCCCCTAGTTTTTTTCGTAAAAAGAAAAAATAGTAAAAAGAGTTTATTGAGTTGTTCCGTCTATTATTAGTATCAAATACAAATAGATCTGACTAAGTTTATAATTTCAAATTTAGATTATTGGTCAAGGGGGACAAATTTATTTATTATTAAGATTTATAGATTTGTAGGCTTATATCGTGAATTGATGAGTTTGGTTTTTGGATTAATTTGACTGGAATGATTAAGATATTAAAAGAATTTAAAGTTGATTTAGTAAGCATAACAGAAATGTTTGCTATCTTCGACTGCACAAGGAATGTTATTTTTACAAATGCTAGGATCTTTCTCTGAATTTGAAAGGCAATTGATAGTGGAGAGAACAAAGTCAGGTCGACTTGCTAAAGGTGAAAAGAAATTATATCCTGGTGGCAAAATTGCTTTTGGTTATAATTTAGTTGATGAACACTTAGCGATCAATTGTGAAGAAGCAGAAATAGTTAAAGATATTTTTAAAATGAGATGCAAAGGAACAACTTATACTAAGATAGCTGAGAAGCACTCTATGAGTAAACAAAGAGTATCTTATATGAGGGTAAAGTTGAAAAAAATAAAATAAGCTTTGATATTCCAAGTATAGTTACATATTATACTTTTATCAAAGCTAATAAAATAGAAAGTTAGATTATTTTTAAACTTAGAGAACGTGAATCATTCTCTAAGTTTAACCTTGAAAATTGAAAGGGTCAATAAAATGTAAAGAATACATAGATAGTTTAAAAGTTTCAATACCAAATGATAAAAAACCTTAAAATTGTACTTTAAGTACTAGTTATGTATTTTCAACTTAGATTTTCTAAAGATTTAAAATATTTCTCTATAAAATCTATATTTATATCTTTTTTTAATTCTAGATAAAATATATCATCATTGTGTTTATTCTCATGCGTATTAACAATACTTATATATCTATTATAAATTGAAATTTGATATAAAAGTCCGGAGTCTCCACATATATTAGCACAATAATAAATATTACTTGATTTTTTATTAAAGTTTAATTCACTTATTTTTTTTACCTCAAGAGATTTTAAATAATTTTGTAGTTGCATGATTTTATATTTATCTTGTGTTTGTTTAAATGAAGATTTATTATCTGAAGAAACTAAAATTAATTTGGTTTTATCCATATTAAAATTTTTAAATACTACCTTTTCTAAAGAATAGTATTTAGGATAGTATAAAAATACACACATAAATATTGTAACTAACAGGGATAAAAAAAGTATCTTTTTATTTTTCATAGTACCTCCTATAGGATAATTCATATATATTATTTCTTATATGCTATTTATGTTAAAAGATGAAAATATAATGATACATTCAATTTATAATTTTAAAGAAGAAAAAATGTATTTTAAAAATTTAGACGAAGAAGATTATCAGTATTTAGAAAGTATTGATAAGATAAAAGAGTGCTATTTTAATATCTATGAGGAAGATGAAGAAATGCTTGAATTTTTAATTGATAAAATTAAAAATAACGATAGTTTAATTGATAAGATCAAATCGAATTCTAGTGATAAATTATTATTTGTCTATGAATATGTAAAATAAGAAGGGTTTTAAATTTAAAAATCATTAAAGAAGATAGGAAAGAGCTCAATACTTTTTTCTATTTTGTATGTATTTTATTTGAATAATAAAGGAAAACTAAAAAAAAAGTATTGAGAGGACAATTTATGATTAAAAAATATTTTACAAAAAGATATTTATTTTCGCTATTATGTACTTTAATTATTATTTCTTTTATTATACAAATAAATAGAATACCAATTTCAGAGGCTATTTCTAATAGAGATACTATTGAATTAACACCTATGCAAAGTACATTTTTAAAAATAGCAACTATGAAAGAAGAAAATATTCAATTGAAAAAGAGCGATATAGAGAGTATGATTAATAAATTTGAATTAAAAGGTGTAAATCAAAGAACTATTGATGTTATTAGCACGTATTCACACAATAATGAAAATATATCAATATATACTACATCATTAGATAATTCATCTAAAGTAGAAGGAATTATCTATAAAATGTATGACCCAAGCAAAAAAATTACTATGTTAAGATCACAGTATAGTGATTTTGAAAAAGATGGAAAGTATATAAGATTAGAAGTATCATCTAATTCTATTGATGAAATTGATAAGCTAGCAATAAAGCTAAATGCTAAATTTATAAATACTAATTTATACTCTGATTATTTAAGCATTTATAATAGAATATGTGATAATTCTAAGTTGAATATAGAAGATTTAACAAAAATAAATTCTAAATTTAAACCGGACACAGATCATGCATACAAAAATGATACTCATAACAATTTTAAATTAGATAAGGACAATTTTAATGCTATAACATTAGATACTAATAAATCTACTAATGAGTTTTTAGATATGAATTTAAACTCATTTTTAAATGTAAAAGGTGAAATTAATGACTTATCTAAAACTAAAAACGATAATTTATGTACAACTTTAATTAGTAAATTAGACAAAAAAGGACTAGAATATTACAATTTTTCTAATGAAGACAATCTTGGACATACTTTAATGTTATTCAAGGGAAATAGTAAAGAATTAAAAGAAGTATTTTTACAAACTATAAATTTTACTAAATAACAGTATGATAAAGATAGTGATAAAAGAGTATAGTTGATTAATTGACTATACTCTTTTAGTGTTCAAAAAAACATGTGTTATTGTGAACGCACTTAAAGTAAAAGTTCTGATATAATTTAGATATAAAATGATTCAAGATGAATGATAAAAATATTAGGGGGAGAATTATGTTTAAGATTATAGAAATACATGATATTGAGCTTAAATCTAATGTTACTGATTGCATATTAAGAAAACTTCCTGAGTGGTTTGATATTGAAGAGGCTATAGTTGAATATGTAGAAGGTGTAAAAGATACTAAATTTTATGTAGCTTATGACTTAGAGAAACCTATTGGGTTTATAAGTATAAAGCATAATAATGAGTACACATCAGAAATATATGTTATAGGAGTATTAAAAGAATATCAAGGTAAGCATGTAGGAAAATCATTAGTTGAGGTTGCTAATAATACATTAGCCAACATGGGTACTAAATTTCTTCAGGTTAAAACACTAGGACCATCAAATCCAAATAAGTACTATGCAGATACAAGGAAATTCTATCAAGGTGTCGGTTTTTACCCATTGGAAGAAATAAAAGAACTTTGGGATGAGATAAATATATGTTTAATAATGATAAAAAATATTTAATTAAAAAGCAGTCATAAATTTTAATAAACTGTTCAATAAAACATATCTTTTCGTGAACATATTTAATTAAGCTAATGATATATCTAAAAGCATTGATAATACAATTAAAACTGTATATGAAATTAAAATAACCTTTTTATATACAATATTAAAGAATAAGGAAGTGATTTTTATAAATATAATTAGTTCAATGAATAAAATATTTACAACTAGAGAACAAGCTATGATAATATGGTTTGCAATAACTTTTATATTTTGTATGAAGAATAAGAGCATAAGAAATAGTTTAAAAGATATAGTAGAGTTAATTATCAAACTACTATTAAAAATACCAGGAATGGTTATGATCACTTATATAATAATACTTGGATGTACATTAAATAAGATAGGATACTTGCAATCTACAATTATAAAAGATTATATATTTTGGAGTATATTTGGACTTATTCCTATAATAAATACTATAGTAAGTAAATATAAAACAATAACAGTATTAGAAATACTAAGAGAGGTGGTTAAGTTTAGTATCGTACCTCTTTTTATAATAAATACATATACAATGAGTTTATTATCAGAATTAATTATAATACCTATATCAGTTATGTGTACAATGGGTATAGTTATGTGCGATTCAAAAGAAGAATATAAAGCAGCTAAAAATGTATTTAACTTTGTAATAATAGCTATATTTATTGTGATGATATACGTTGCAATTAAAGGATTTATTATTAATGTTAATGACTTAAAAGATATAACATTTTGGGAAGGTATAGCAATTGATATAGTATGCATTATAGGTTATATACCTTTAATAGTGTATTTTAGATGGTATTTATTATATGAGCAAATAGGAATGTTAATAGGTTTTAGAAGTAAATTAAATAAGTGTGTTATATACTTAATTACATTAAAAAACTGTTTATTTATAAGAAAAAAATTGGTATGCATACTAGAGAATATCAATGAGTTTTATAGGATTGAAAATTGGAGAGATTTAGACAGTAGAATTAAACAAGTTTTGGATAAGGTTTATAATGTAGCTTAAAGTTAGAGGTACAAGTAACATATTTAGCTCAATCTTAATATAATAAATATACTAAGATTAGTAGGGGGCGAATATATGGATAAAACAAAACTTGACATACGACTTATAACTAAAAGTGTAAAAAAAGTATATGATAAAGACATGATAGAGTTTCACAAACATTATAATTTAACAACTAGAAATGGTGACCCAGGCATGAGGTGGGACTTTATAAATACTAATATAGAAGAAAGTTTTAAGGATGAAATTTATAAAACATTATTGGTTAAAAGGGGTTATTGGAATCAGATAGTTATATATAATATACATGATAAAAGATTGTATTTTGTTATGAGAGAATATAGATATAAAGATGTTAAAAAGGATAAAAAGAGAAAAAATCTACATTTAATACAAATATTAGGATCAGTAAATGAAAAAGATAAAAGTGAGGCTTCTATTGTTCTTAAACAAAAGTTACCAGAATATGTTTCTAAAGCTAAGGAGTATATACTAATAACTTATGAGTATAATGAGAATAATGGCAAGTGTGACTTTATAGGAAGAAAAATAACATCTAAATTTAAATATGACTATAAGCAAGAGTGGAATAGTGATTTAGATTTAGAAGAAGCTAATTAAAGTGATTTTAGTAAACTTGAATAATTAAATTCTTTGGGGAATTTGGAGTATTACTATAAATTGAATTTATAACCATGTGTCTTAGTATAAAAATATATGTATAGAAAATTGTTAGAATTAGTACAGTTTAATAGATACTACTAAAATGATTAGTAGTATCTATTTTATTATTTAAATTAAGCTATATTTTATTAAATTAGACTCAACTCTAGAATAAGTTACTATACTCATAAGTACACCATCTTCCCATAGGCTATAACCTTTTTCAGAAATACCTATTAATTTAGCTGCATCTCTTTTTGTTAAGTTGTTTTCTAATCGCCATTTAAATAAGCTATCTTTAAAAGTAGATGATTTAAATAAAAATTTTGAATAACCTTCACTACATAAAATATTAAGATTTAATTCAAAGCCTAATTTATTAATGGAATCTAAATTAGGATAAAATTCCTCACGTTCGTAAGATCCTATCATGCTATGTTTCATACCAACTTTATTACCAAGCTCATATTGAGATAACCCCATAGATAATCTAAGCTTCTTTAGTCTTTGTCCAAAGGTATCTTCTGGTAAATGACTATAATCATATAACTTATGAATAAACTTTGCATTTAGAAAGGTCTCGCAGAAGCTATATGTACAGGAAGTCTAGCAGGGCACAATGCAGCTAGAAGTTGTATAGGGATGTATCTAATACAACTACCTACAAACTTGCTTATAGGAGACTTCATAGCTTATTCTAATAATGAAATGAGCAAACTAGATGGAGATAAACTGAGATTTACATTTGCTGGTAGTATTTATTTTAATAGAATGAAAGAACTAGGTTTTTATAGTACAGATAAGAGTACTATTTGTGATAGGGTTAAAAAAGTTGGTTTAGAGGGACTTTATAATAAAAAAATAATAGAATGATAAATATATCCTATGAAGTAGACAGCAAAAACCTACTTTATAGGATGTTTTTGTTGTTTTAAATAGATAATTGTAAATATAAAAGAAGGGAATTAAGTAGTTAAAGGAGAATGAATATTATGATATATAAAATCATAATATTTAATAAAGAGCAACTAGATAAAGTCTTAAAAATATAAGGGGGATCACAAAATGAAAACTTTGAAACTGGATGGAGATCAGATTAACCTAATAAAAAGAGCAGTAGATCATTACAATGAAGATATTGAGAAAGAGTATTTAAGACTTGTAAACACAGCAATTACAGAGGAACAAAGAAAATTACATACAAATGAAAAGGCAACAATTGAGAGCCTAAATGCTAAATTAGGTAAAAAATAAAAAATGTGCATCTAAAAATGAAAAAATTATAAAATACATAAGGCACTTACTTTTATTTAGTAGGTGCTTTATATATTTTATAAAATTATTATTTATAAATTGATGATATAACATAATCTTTAAATGCTTTTGCAACAGGCGACATATAAGAATTTTTAAGCCATCCCATATAAATAGTCCTATCTTTGATATTTTCTTTAATTTTTATAATTGAAACAATATTTGTGTTAATAAGTGGTGTATTAGGAACTATAGAAATACCTACACCCGCTGCCACTAATCCCTCCAACATACTAGCATCACTAGGTTGTATAGAAATTTTAGGGATATACCCTAATGATTTAGAGTAAGAAATCATCTTATCCTTATTTACCTCACAAGAGGCAACAAAAGATTCATGTTTTAAATCTCTTAAAGAAATCTCAGGTTTATTTGAAAGACTATGATTTTTAGGAACGATTAAAACATATTCTTCTTTCTTTATAGAAATAGATTCAATTTCGTCATTAAACTCAATACTATCTATGGAATCATAAAATCCTAAATCTATTTTTCCGTTTTTTAAATCCTTTAATATACTTCTTACACATTGATGATTAAATTGGAATTTAGCATCAGGATTAATATTTAAAAAACCACTAATTATAAATGGCATAAAAAACGTACTCACAGTAGAAGTAGATGATATAGAAATAGTGCCTGTATTAGGGTTTGTTATGTCTTGTAATTCTCTTACTCCTTTTTCAATTTCAGCTAAAGCTATATTAGTATGAGCTAAAAATATTTTTCCAAAGCTAGTAAGTTTTATGTTACGGCCATTCTTTTCAAATAAAGGCACATTTAGTTCTTCTTCTAATTTTGATATTGATTTGCTCAAAGCTGGTTGAGTTACTGACAGTAGTTGAGCAGAAAGTGTGAAACTTTCAGTTTCGGCTATTGATTTGAGATATTGTAACTGTTGTAAATTCATTTGGGGCTCCTTAGTAGTTAGTAGATTTTTTATAAAAATAAACATTCTAATAATGAAACATATAACTAAAAGTAATAGTTATATGAATTACATTAAATAGACATAGTAGAATTTATAGTGGTATAATCACAAAAGATAGAATTTAAATTATGAATAATACATATCAATTATAAATATTATTTATAGTTGTGTCAAAAATATACTTAAGGAGAGATTTTTATGATGAATGTAGATAAAGATAAGTGTATAGGTTGTGGATTATGTGTGAAGGACTGTTTTGTAAGGGATATAGAGCTTATAGATGGAAAAGCTAAAATAAACAACGTGACTTGTTTTAAGTGTGGACATTGTATAGCTATATGTCCTAAAGGTGCAGTATCTACAGATGAATATAGTATGGAAGATGTAGAGGAATATAATAAAGAAAAATTTGAAATAGATGCAGACAACTTACTAAATTTTATTAAATTTAGAAGAACTATGAGACAATTTAAAAACAAAGATGTAGAAACAGAAAAAATTTCTAAAATTATAGAAGCGGGAAGATTTACTCAAACAGGAAGCAATAGTCAAAATGTCTCTTATATTGTAGTGAGAGAAGGGATAGACGAGTTAAAAGAAATGGCATTAGAGAGTTTAAATGGGTTAGGTGAAAATATACTTTCTAATTTAAATCCACAAACAATGCCATTTAAGAGATACGCACAAATGTGGATGAATATGTACGAAAATTATAAGTTAAATCCAACTGGAAAAGAGCAATTATTTTTTAATGCTCCAGCTATAGTATTAGTTGTATCTGATTCACCAGTAAATGCAGCCTTAGCTTCTTCTAATATGGAACTTATGACTAATGCATTAGGTATTGGAACTTTCTTTAGTGGATTTTTCGTAAGAGCAGCACAAGGGAATAAGAAAATTATGGATTATTTAGAATTAGCAGAAGGAAAAGAAATTGTTACATGTATGGTAATAGGATACCCTGATGTTAAATATTCAAGAACAACACCTAGAAAAAATGCAGATATAAGTTGGAAATAAAATAACATAATTCACAAAACAATAAAACTAAGTAGATTAATTTGTATGCATTATTAATTTACTTGGTTTTTTTATTGAAAATATATTTTCAATAAGAAGAGGTAAAACATCGGTGCATGTAAAATATACATATATAAATAAAAAATTAAAGGGTGTGTATATATGGACATTACAGAAGTAAGCTATAGAATGTTTGAAATATATGCTAGAGAATATAAAAAACTCATAAATGAAAATGAAGAAATAAAAATACCATATATAGAAAGTAAAATGAAAGAGGTTAGTGAAGAATTAACGTATTATGTAAAAGAAACTTGTAAGCTAGATGTAGAATTTAAACAAAATAGCGATGAAATTCCAGATCCGATTAAATATTTTATGGAAAATGGAAAACCTCTAAATCCATATGATTATATAAATAATACTTCATGGGAAGGTTTTTGGAAACAATGTAGCGGAAAAGACTTAGAATATTTTATATCCTATTTAGAATATCCAATAATATATCCAAAGCATGAAAACTATTTAGAAGGTGATAGATGTTTGTTAAAAGTATTTACAAAAGAGACTGGATTATCAAAAATACCATATGGAGTAAAATGCGCCCAAATTATAAATAAAAAATATTTTATTAAATAAAAAATATTTAAATAGTGTAAAAAAATTCCTGCCACTGCCGTATAAACATTAATAACTATAAATTATAGTTAATACAGTTGATTTTAACGTATAGAGGGGGAAGAAAATGAATAAAAAAATAGCCCTAGCGACATTGATAATACCTATGGCAATAAGTAATGTAGATGCATCAGGAATAACCGGTATAATTACAACTAGTTCTTTAAATATAAGAAGTGGAGCAGGATCTAATTATGCCGTTTTATTTAGTGTTAAAAAAAATGAGAAAGTTACTATAAATCAAACAACTAATGGATGGTATAAGATAAAGACAAGTTCAGGTAAAGAAGGATGGGGCTCATCTAATTATATATTAAAATCAAGTCCTAATGATAATTCCAATGGATCAAACACATCTGGCGTTAAAAAAAGAGTATCAATAAATTCATTAAACATGAGAAGTGGTGCTGGAACAAGTTATAGATCTATAGCCACTTTAAATAAGGGAACAGTGCTAGACGTAGTATCACAAGGTAGTGGATGGACAAAAGTTAAATATGAGGGAAGATTAG
This sequence comes from Romboutsia sedimentorum, assembly GCF_030131845.1. Classification (GTDB taxonomy): domain Bacteria; phylum Bacillota; class Clostridia; order Peptostreptococcales; family Peptostreptococcaceae; genus Romboutsia_D; species Romboutsia_D sedimentorum. The sequence continues at coordinate 384,397 of NZ_JASKYM010000002.1, forward strand.
GTTATGTTTCTAGTGAATATTTACAAGATATAAAACCTGAAGCAACGACACAAGGTCTAAAAGAAGTAACGACATCTAGCTTAAATGTAAGAAGTGGTGCAAATACTAGTTACTCAGTAGTTGGCAAATTGAAAAATGGAGAAAAGATAAAAGTAATATCAGAAAGTAATGAATGGGCAAAAATTGAGTATAAGGGGAAAATAGCATACACATCTAGTAGATACTTAAAAAATGCTTCATCTTCTTCAAATCCAGTTCAAAATCCCCCATCAACAAATCCAAAACCAGAAGGCGTTAATGAAACCAAAATAGTAAATACAAATTCATTAAACGTAAGAAGTGGGCCTGGTACTAATTATAGTAAAGTAGGAACTCTTAAAAAAGGTGAAAAAGTAGGAGTAATGTCACAAAGTAGTGGATGGTCAAAACTAAACTATAATAATAAAACGGCTTATACATCAAGCCAGTATTTAATTAAGGATGATACTACATTAAATCCGCCATCAGTAGTAGGGGGAGAGAGCAGTGAAAATATAAATGGAGCTACTGTAAATTATAAAGGGTTAAGTTATACACTAGCAGACCATGTGAGAGTACAAAAAGAAAGATCAAATAACAATGATTTAACATATTATTTAAATCCAAGTAATTTTACAAAAACTTCAAAGGGTATGATGCAGTTTTTAAAACTAGATAGTTATAAAGGTGGAATATCAGCAAATGAGTTAAACTCATACTTAAATTCGCTACCGAAAGCTTCTTCAGGAACTAATGTATTTTATAATAAAGGACAAGCTTTTATAAATGCAGCACAAAACTATAATATAGATCTTGCATACCTTGTTTCACATGCTATGTGGGAAACTGCTTATGGAAAATCAAAATTAGCTCAAGGACAAACAATAACATCATTTAAGGGGAAACCTCTTAGTAGACCTGTTAAAGTTTATAATTTCTTTGGAATAGGTGCTATCGATAAAAGCGCTAATGTATCAGGAGCAGAGGCTGCATATTCAAATGGATGGACAGGTATAGAAAAAACTATAGATGGTTCAGCACAGTGGATAGCTAAAAATTATATAAAAAATTCTAGATACAACCAAAATACTGTATATAAAATGAAGTTTAGTTATGATTATTCTTCGCACCAATATGCTACAGATGTAAACTGGCCAAATGGTATTTCAGGAATAATGGTTAAGATTAGCAATATGTATAATAGCAGAAATAATTTAACATTTGAGGTTCCAAGCTATAAAAAATAGGACAATAAAAAAGATGAAAATATCGGATACTAAGCATAGTGTATATGAGTATATCCGATATTTTTTATACAGTATACTAACTATATTTATTTTTAGATTATTAATTAGATTATCATGCTAAGTACTTTCTGCGTTTAAAGTATATATCTAGATTATGCTCTTTTACAATATTTTTGAGACCTCCAAAATTATAAGTAGCGAGAGCATATTCTCTCATTTTATTAAATAAAAATTCTTCTTTACTATTTTCAAATACAAGAAAAGCTTTTGCTATATCCCAGGCTTTAGATTCCCTGTCTATTAAATTTTTCTTTAAATCTAAAATGCTATTATCTAGTTCTAATGGTAAATTACCTTTATGAAAATCCTCAGAGTTAACATCTATATCAAATTGTATAATTGTATCTATTATAGACGAGAGTATTATAGCATACTCTTGTTTTGCTTTATATATATCTGGGTCTAGGATATGACCAACTTCGTGAGATATAACAAATTTAGCAATACTTTTAATAGAAGAAGGTGAGATGGAAATTACTGTTTCATAATTGTTTACAAATGAAAAAAAATTATAACAAAATGATAAAAAGCTATTTCTAGAAGATAAGATAGTTTTTAGTCTAGGCAGTGCGCATATAGGAATATTGCTACCTTTGGAATAAAAAAGAAATACTTTTTTGTTTATATTAAGACTTGATAAAGATTTTTTCAGAAGTTTTTTTTCTCCCAACTCTATATAATAAAGTGCTATTTTTCTATAGTTATTTGCATCAAAAGAAGTCATACTAACACCGCCTTAGATTATAGTCTTTTTACTATAATATTAAAACAGATACAATTTGTAGCTAATCCAAAATAAAATAGTATATATGAATAAAAATAAAATTCTTTAAAGATAATAATTAACCTATGATATAATATTTAGTCTAAGGAAAGGAGAATTTTATGGAAACTATAAAAGAGTACTTAGATAAGTTAGAAATAAATAATAATATATTATCAAGCCAGTTAAAGGAAGTTTATATAAATAAAGTAGTTTATTTTAAAGAAGACAAGGTGGTTTATTTTTATTTGACATCTAAAACTATAATGTCTTATGAAGTTTTGGAAATGTTTAGAGAAGAATTAAAAGAAAAATTAAATTATTTTCAAGATATAAAAATAAAAATTAGATATACCGGATTAGATAGAAAGAAAAACAAAGATATAATAAAATTGTATTGGATGAATATCATATACATATTAAAACAACTTTGCCCATCTATCGCTGGATGGTATAGACAAGTAGAGTATTTGTGTATAGATGATTTATTGAAAATAAAGCTTCCAAAAGGTTTGTTTTATGAGAGGCTTATGAAACAGAATGTAGTATATGTTCTTAAAAGTATTTTAAGTGAAGAATTGGGTATTGATTTAAATATACAAATAGAAAAAGCCATAGATGAAGATATTAATATAGAAAAAATAATGAGAAAAACAGATAAAATAACAGAAGATAGAATTAAGGAACTAGAGATAAGTTCTAGAGAAGTACAACCACAAGATGAAGAAAGTGCTTATGTTATAAAATCAGAAGTTGATGAATCATTGATTTATGGAGAAAATGTAAATGCAATGCCAGAAAAAATAGTATCTTTAAATAATACTTCAGGAACTGTTTCAATAATTGGTGAGGTATTTGATGTTGAAACTAAAGAACTTAGAAACGGTAAAATATTGTTAATAGCAAGTGTTACAGATTACACTAGTTCAATAAGCTGTAAGTTATTTTTAAATGATACTAATAAAAATAGTGTATTAGAGCATGTTGAAAAAGGTTCATATTTAAAAATTAAAGGTGATATTATATATGATACTTATCAAAGAGAACTTACTATGACTATAAGTGGTATAAGAAAAGAAGTTAAGGTAGAAAGAATAGATACTAGCGAAGAAAAAAGAGTAGAGCTTCATGCACATACTCAAATGTCTTCTATGGATGCTATGACTCCTACTAAGAAGCTAGTAGAACGAGCAGCTAAATGGGGACACAAGGCAATAGCAATAACAGATCATGGTGTAGTACAAGCATTCCCAGAAGCTATGAATGCATCAAAGGGTAAAGATATAAAAATACTTTATGGAGTAGAAGGATACTTAGTTGAAGATGATGCTTGCATTATACAAGAACCAAATGATAAAGAATTATCACAGACTTTTGTTGTATTTGACTTAGAAACTACTGGATTTTCTAATACTAATGACAAAATAACTGAAATTGGTGCTATAAAAATAGAAAACTTTAAAGTAGTTGATAGATTCAGTGAACTTATAAATCCTCAAAAAGATATATCTTATAAAATACAAGAATTAACAGGGATTACTAATGATATGGTTAAAGATAAGCCGACGATACAAGAAATATTACCTAAATTTATAGAGTTTATAGGCGACAGTGTATTAGTAGCTCACAATGCAGAATTTGATATGGGATTTATAAATGAAAAATGTAGACAAGAAAATATAGAGTTTAATAATAAAAGTGTCGATACACTTACATTAGCTAGAGTATTATTACCAGACTTAAAAAGACATAGATTAAACGTTGTAGCTAAGGCATTGGGTATACCTTTATTAAATCATCATAGAGCTGTTGATGATGCACAAGCTACAGCTATGATATTTAATAAATTTTTAGACATGTTAGTAAAAAAAGGTGCAAATACTTTAAGCGATGTAAATAAAGTACTTGGTAATATTGAATATACAAAATTAGGTACTAACCACATAACTTTAATAGCTAAAAATTATACTGGTCTTAAAAATTTATACAAAATAGTATCTGACGCTCATGTAAATCATTTTTATAGAGCGCCTCGAATTCTTAGAAGTATATTAAATGAATACAAGGAAGGTCTTATAATAGGATCAGCTTGTGAAGCAGGTGCAGTATTTAAAGCAGTTAAGAAAAATGTAAGTGATGAAGAATTATCAAAGATAATAGATATGTATGACTATATTGAGGTCATGCCAATTGATAACAATAGATTTATGATTCATAAAGGTGAAGTAGAAGATGAAGATGAGTTAAGAGAATTAAACCGTAAGATGGTTGAAGTTGCTCATAAATTTGGAAAAATACCAGTAGCTACTGGAGATGTCCATTTTTTAGATAAACATGAAGCTGTTCTTAGAAAAATATTGAAATATTCCCAAGGTTTTAAAAATGAAGATGAAGAAACATATCTTCATTTTAGAACTACTAATGAAATGTTAGATGAATTTAAATACTTGGGTGAACAATTAGCTTATGAGGTTGTAATTGAAAATACCAATAAAATTGCAGATATGGTAGAGGATATAAAGCCTATACCAGATGATACATATCCTCCAGTAATAGAGGGTTCTGACGTAGAACTTAGAGAAATGTGTTATGAAAAAGCAAAAAGAATATACGGAGAACCATTGCCAGATGTAGTAAATGCGAGACTTGAGAGGGAATTAAACTCCATAATAGGTAATGGATACGCAGTTATGTACATTATATCTCAAAAACTAGTTACAAAGTCTTTAAGTGATGGGTATTTAGTTGGTTCAAGAGGTTCTGTTGGTTCCTCATTTGCAGCAACAATGAGTGATATAACAGAAGTTAATCCTCTTCCGGCTCATTATATTTGTGAAGATGAAAATTGTAAATACTCATACTTCTTTGAAATAGGGGAATATGGTTCGGGTATAGATTTGCCAGATAAAGATTGTCCTAAATGTGGGAAAAAGCTTAAAAAAGATGGACATGATATACCATTTGAAGTTTTCTTAGGATTTGAAGGTGACAAAGAACCTGATATAGATTTAAATTTCTCAGGAGATTATCAACCTATAATTCATAAATATACAGAGGATTTATTCGGCGAGGGATATGTTTATAGAGCGGGTACGATAGGTACCGTAGCAGAAAAAACAGCATTTGGATATGCTAGAAAGTATGTCGAGGAAAATAATATACATGTACCAAGTGCTGAAGTGCTTAGACTTTCTAATGGATGTACAGGAGTTAAAAGAACTTCGGGACAACATCCGGGTGGAGTTATGGTTATACCACATTATAAAGACGTATATGATTTCACACCAATACAATATCCTGCAAATGATACTTCTTGTGGAGTAATAACTACTCATTTTGATTATCACTCTATAAGTGGTAGAATATTAAAACTTGATATACTAGGACACGATGCTCCTACTATGATAAGAATGCTTGAAGATATAACTAGGATTGTTGCAACAGATATTCCGCTTGATGACCCAGAGACAATGTCCTTATTTACATCAACAGATGCACTAGGAGTAACACCTGAGCAAATAAATTGTCCAATAGGTTCACTTGCAATACCAGAGTTTGGAACGAAGTTCGTTAGACAAATGCTTCTTGATACCAAACCAACTACATTTGCTGCTTTAGTGCGTATATCAGGTCTTTCTCATGGTACCGATGTTTGGTTAAATAATGCACAAGACTTAGTAGTTGCAGAAGTTGTTGGAATAGACGATGTTATATCAACACGTGATGATATAATGAACTACTTAATATTTAAGGGATTAAAACCTAAAAATTCCTTCACAATAATGGAAAATGTAAGAAAAGGTAAAGGACTAAAACCAGAACATATAGAAGAAATGCACGAAAATGATGTTCCAGAGTGGTATATAGGTTCATGTAAAAAGATAAAGTACATGTTCCCAAAAGCACATGCAGTAGCTTATGTTATGATGTCATTTAGACTAGCTTATTGCAAAGTTCATTATCCAGAGGCTTTTTATGCAACTTATTTTACAACTAAAGCAGAAGACTTTGATGCAGAAATAGTTGTAAAAGGGCTTCCTTCTATAAAATCTAAGATACATGAAATAGAAGCTTTAGGAAACGATGCAACTACAAAAGAAAAGAATATGCTAACAGTACTTGAAGTTGCTCTTGAAATGTATGCTAGAGATATAAAAATACTTCCGGTTGATATATATAAATCAGATGCAAGTAAATTCCAAGTTGCAGGAGAGAAAACTTTATTGCCTCCTATGATAGCACTTCAGGGAGTTGGAGAAAATGCAGCGATTAATATTCAAAAAGATAGAGAACGAGGAGAGTTTATATCTAAAGAAGATTTAAGAAAAAGAACGAAGATTTCAAGGACTGTTATAGAAACATTAACAAATCATGGCTCACTTGAAAATATGAGTGATGAAAATCAATTATCATTGTTTTAGATAAACTTAAAAATTATAACATAATAAAAAATTAGAATTTAAAGCTCTAGATATGATTTATATTTAGAGTTTTTTTAGTTGTAAATTTACAAAGTTATGATTTGAAATGTGACATTATCACTGAAATTAATTTTCACAAAATATATAATTAAGCACAGAAGAACTAATAGGAGGAATTAAAATGTTAAGAAAAAAAGCAATAGTAAATATTAATGAATGTGTGGCTTGTGGGAGTTGTGTTAAAGTTTGTCCACTAAACATTATAACTATAGAACAAGGTGTATTTGCAAAAATAAAGACTGATAAATGTGTAGGCTGTGGAAAGTGCGCTAAAGCATGCCCAGCAAGTATAATAGAAGTTATAAAAGTGGAGGTAGATAAATAGTGAAAAAACAAAAAAAGACTTTTATAGATTATATGTGGATAATAAGTGCTGCATATTTATTTTTAGGAATGTTTAATATATTATTTGCATGGTTAGGAATGATTTGTTTTTTAGTTCCAATAATAATGTCAGTAGCTGGAAAAGGAAAAGGCTACTGTAATAATTATTGTGGAAGAGGTCAATTGCTAGATTTAATGGGTAATAAAATGAAATTATCTAGGTACAGGGATATACCTAAATTTTTAAAAAGTAAAACTTTTAGATATGGATTTTTAGTATTTTTCTTAATTATGTTTTCTAATATGGTATTTAACACGTATTTAGTATTTAAAGGTAGCAATGAATTAAAAGAAGTTATAACTATACTTTGGACATTTAAAATGCCTTGGAATTTTTCTGAAATTAGTATGGTTAATCCTTGGGTATCTCAATTTGCTTTTGGATTTTTTAGTTTGATGGTAACATCAACTATACTTGGCATAATAACTATGATTTTATTTAAGCCTCGTTCATGGTGTGTTTATTGTCCAATGGGTACTATGACACAAATGATTTCAAAGGCTAAATACAATGATAGTAAGGGCATAGATATTTAAAAAATTTGCAACGAAAACTAATATATGGTATTATAGTATATAAAATAGTATATTTTGCAGAAACTAAGAGTGAGACCGATGTGCTCACTCTTTTGTTTTAAAAACTAAACTGACAACTGAATAGGAGGGAAAAAAATGAAAAAGAGTATAGAAGCTACAATCGAAGAAATGGTAGCAAAAATAACAGATCCACTTAACTTTGAAATAGTAGACGTTGAATATGTTAAAGAAGCTGGAGAATACTACTTAAGAGTATATATTGATAAAGATGGTGGAATAGCTTTAAGTGACTGTGAATCTGTAAGTAGACAACTTAGTGAAGTATTAGATGTAAAAGACCCAATAAAAGACAACTATTTCTTAGAAGTATCATCACCAGGACTTGATAGACCACTTAAAAAAGATAAAGATTTCGTAAGATATCAAGGTAGAGATGTTGAAATTAAATTATATAAGCCAATGGACGGATGCAAGCAATTTGAAGGCGAATTAGTTGGGCTAACTGAAGAAAATAACATAAAACTAATAATAGATGGAAATGAAGTAGAGTTTGGCAAAAAAGAAGTAGCACTTGTTAGACTTGCAATAAAGTTTTAAACGTAGCATAACAGGGAGGAAAGAAAAATGAATCATGAATTTATGGAAGCATTAGAAGAACTAGAAAAAGACAGAGGTATAGATAAAGCTATACTTATAGATACTATAGAACAAGCACTTTTAACTGCATACAAAAAAAACTTTGGAGCAGCTCAAAATGTTAGAGTTGAGTTTGATAAAGAAGGCGGAGATATAAAAGTATTTTCTCAAAGAGTAGTAGTTGATGAATCTGATTTATATGACACTTTCTTAGAAATAGAACTTAAGGACGCTTTAGAAATAAGCCCTAACTATGAATTAGGAGATATAATAGAACATGAAGTAACTCCTATGGATTTCGGAAGAATAGCAGCTCAAACGGCAAAGCAAGTTGTTGTTCAAAGAATAAGAGAAGCTGAAAGAGACATAGTATATAGTGAGTTTATGGACAAAGAAAATGAAATAGTTACAGGAGAAGTAGCTAGAGTAAATAAAAACTTAGTTTATGTAAATCTTGGAAGAATAGAAGCAGTAATGACACAAACAGAGCAAATGGTTGGAGAACATTATAAAGCTGGTCAAAAAATAAAGGTTTATATACTAGAAGTGAAGAAAACTAATAAAGGTCCTCAAATAGTGGTATCAAGAAGTCACCCAGGTTTAGTTAAGAGATTATTTGAATTTGAAGTGCCTGAAATATTTGAAGGTATAGTTCAAATAAAATCTATAGCTAGAGAAGCAGGATCTAGAACTAAAATGGCTGTTAAGTCTATAGATGAGAAGATAGATCCAATTGGAGCTTGTGTTGGACCAAAAGGTTCAAGAGTAAAAAATATAGTTAATGAACTTGGTGATGAGAAAATCGATATAATAAAATATAGTGATGATCCAGCTGAGTTTATATGCGCTGCTTTAAGCCCATCAAAGGTTGTTAAAGTAGATGTAAATGAAAGTGAAAAAGCAGCTTCAGTTGTTGTACCTGATTACCAATTATCTCTTGCAATAGGTAAAGAAGGACAAAATGCAAGACTTGCAGCTAAACTTACTAACTGGAAAATAGATATAAAAAGTGAATCTCAAGCAGGGCAATCAGTTTCTGTAGATGAAGATTTAAAATTAGACGCTGAGTAATAAAGGAGGGGTATTCTTTGCAAAAACAAAAAAAGATTCCTCAAAGAAAATGTATAGCTTGTCAAGAAAGAGACTCTAAAAAAGGCTTAATAAGAATTGTCAAAAATAAGGACGGTAAAATATTCTTAGACGAATCAGGAAAAGCAAACGGTAGAGGTGCGTATATATGTAGGGATGTTGAATGTTTAAAAAAAGCTATAAAGACTAAAGCTTTAAATAAATCATTCAAGATAGAAGTACATAACGAGGTATATGAAAATCTACTTAAGGAGTTAGAAAGTTATGAGAACTAATGAAGATAAAATATATTCATTTTTAGGGCTTGCAACTCGTGCAGGTAAGTTAGTATCAGGAGATGATTCTACATTACTTGAACTTAGACGAGGAAATGTTAAATTAGTTATAGTAGCTGATGATGCATCTGAAAATACTAAAAAATTATTTAAAGATAAGTCATCTTATAGAAATGTGAAATATGTATATTTTTCAACTAAACTACAACTAGGGTTGTCAATAGGAAAAGCTCCTAGAGCAGCAATCGGAGTGAAAGATGCGAATTTTGCTAACAAGATAATGGAATTAATAGAAACACCAAAAATATAATAGGGGGTGATCTTGTGTCAAAAACAAGAGTATACCAAATAGCGGAAGATCTAGGAATGTCAAATGAAGACGTACTAGCCAAATTAATAGAATTAGAAATAAATGCTGATAATGAAAATAGTGAATTAGAAGCTGAAGAAGTAGAGTTAGTTGTAGAAATATTAAAAGATGAATTAGCTTTAACTAATGGATCAACTATAACTATAGATGGAAAATTAACAGTACAAGAATTAGCTAATAAATTAGATAAATCAGCATCTGAAATAATAATGAAGCTTATGAAAATGGGAACAATGGCTACAATAAACCAAGAAATAAGTTTTGAAATAGGATCATTAGTAGCTAGCGAATATGGATTTGAATTAGCTGTAAGTGAAACTAACAACGAAGAAGAATTAGAAGCAATAGATGCGTTAATGGAAATAGAAGAAGATAAAGAAGATGATTTACAGTCAAGACCACCAGTTGTTACAGTTATGGGGCACGTTGACCATGGTAAAACTTCATTACTTGATGCTATAAGATCAACTAGTGTAACTTCAAGTGAAGCAGGAGGAATAACTCAACATATAGGTGCTTCTGAAGTTGTAATAAACGGACAAAAGATAGTATTCTTAGATACTCCAGGACATGAGGCTTTCACATCTATGAGAGCTAGAGGAGCACAAGTTACAGATATGGCTATATTAGTTGTAGCAGCAGATGATGGTATAATGCCTCAAACTATAGAAGCTATAAACCATGCTAAAGCTGCTGGAGTACCTTTAATAGTAGCTATAAACAAAATAGATAAGCCTGGTGCAAACTTAGATAGAGTTAAGCAAGAATTAGCAGACCAAGGATTATTAGTTGAAGACTGGGGTGGAGAAGTTATATGTGTTCCAGTATCAGCTTTAAAAAGAGAAGGTATAGATACTTTACTTGAAATGGTACTTTTAGTAGCTGAAATGGAAGAGTTACAAGCTAACCCTAACAAAAGAGCTGTTGGTACTGTTATAGAAGCAGAATTAGACAAAGGTAGAGGACCAGTTGCTACAGTTTTAGTTCAAGGTGGAACACTTAAAGTTGGAGATCCAATAGTTGCGGGTGTTGCATGTGGTAAAGTAAGAGCAATGATAAACTCTAAAGGAAAAAGAGTTAAAACTGCAGGACCTTCTACAGCAGTAGAAATATTAGGTTTATCAGAAGTTCCACAAGGTGGAGATCAATTCGTATCAGTTCCAACTGATAAAATAGCTAGAAGTGTAGCAGAAAAAAGAACACAAATAGCTAGAGATGAAATGTTAAAATCTAACCAAAGAATGTCACTTGATGATTTCTTCTCTCAAATGAGTGAAGCAGATGTAAAAGAACTTAACATAGTTATAAAAGCAGATGTACAAGGTTCGGTTCAAGCTGTTAAGCAATCACTTGAAAAATTATCAAATGATGAAGTTGCTGTTAGAGTAATACATGGTGGAGTTGGAGCTATAACTGAATCTGACGTTATGCTTGCTACTGCATCTAATGCAATAATAATAGGATTCAACGTAAGACCAGTTCCTGGTGCAGAATTAATGGGACAAAAAGAAAATGTAGATATAAGAAGTTATACTATAATATATAAAGCTATAGAAGATGTTCAAGCTGCTATGACAGGAATGTTAGATCCTGAATATAGAGATGAAGATACAGGAAAAGCTGAAGTAAGAGAATTATTTAAATTATCTGGAGTAGGTACTATAGCTGGTTGTTATGTAACTACTGGTAAGATATTTAGAGGATCTAAAATAAGAATAGTTAGAGATGGAATAATAATCCATGAAGGGCAATTAAATGCACTTAGAAGATTCAAAGACGACGTTAAAGAAGTTAACACAGGATATGAGTGTGGTATGACTTTCGTAAACTACAGCGACTTAAAAGAAGGCGATATAGTTGAAGGTTATATAACTAAAGAAATAGAAAGAAAATTAAAATAGATATAAAAGAGGTCGATATTAATGGCATCATACAATAGAACTAAAAGAATAGCTGAAGAGATAAGAAAAGTTGTAAGCACAATGCTTATAAGTGGAATAAAAGACCCTAGAATAACATCTATGGTAAGTGTAACTGATGTTGAAGTTACTAATGACTTAAGTTATGCATATGTATATGTAAGTATATTAGGTGGAGATGAAGAATCTACATTAAAAGGACTAAGAAATGCAGTAAGTTATATAAGAAGAGAAGTAAGTAGAAATGTAAAGCTTAGACATACTCCTCAAATAATATTTAAAATTGATGACTCTATTAAAAATGGAATGTATATGTCTGATTTAATAAGAAAAGTTAATGAAAATATTAATACAGCATCATCTGAAAAAGAAGAAGGTTCTGATGAATAATATAGATAATATTATACAACATCTAAAGGGAAGTAACGATTATATCGTTACTTCTCATATTAGTCCAGATGGTGATAATATAGGATCAACACTTGGTATTTATTATGCTTTAAAAAAACTAGGGAAAAACGTTTTTTATGTAATTGATGATAATACACCACAAAATCTAAAATTCTTAGTTGAAGATGTTGAAATATTAACTTCTAAAGAGTTTGAGTTAGAGGGTTACTGTGTAATAGCACTTGATTGCGGAGACAAAAATAGAATTTGTTTAAGTGATACACTGATAAATAATGCAAAACACTTAACATGTATAGATCACCATGCAAGTAATGATTATTATGGAAATCTTAATTATATAGATGCAGATGCATCATCTACATGTGAGTTAGTATACAATTTATTAGTTAGACTAGAACAAATAGAACAAATAGATATAATAGATGAAGTTATAGCTACAGCACTTTATACTGGCCTGGTAACAGATACTGGTAATTTTGCATATTCAAGTACTCATCCAAGTAGTTTAGAGATGGGAAAAGAACTTTTATTAAAAGGTGCAAAAAGAGATACTATAATACAGAGAGTATTCCAAAGTAATCCATATAATTATTATAAAATATTAGGAGAAGCTTTAAACACTTTAGATATAGTACAAAATAAAATTGCTAGTATATGCATAACTAAAGAAATGTTAAAAAGAAATTCTATAAGCTTTAATGATGTGGATGGTATAACATCATACACAAGAGATATAGAAAATGTAGAAGTTGGAATTCTTTTAAAAGAAAAGAAAGAAAACGAAGTTAAGGTAAGCTTAAGATCAAAACAATATGTGGATGTAAGCCTTATAGCGCAAAGCTTTAATGGTGGAGGTCATGTAAGAGCGGCTGGTTGTACTATATATGATAGTATAGAAAATGCTAAACAACAGGTATTAGAAGCTGTATTAAAAACAATATAAGGTGATAACATATGAATAAAATTGTAAATATAATAAAACCTACAGGTATGACATCTCATGATGTTGTAAGTGCTGTAAGAAAAACCTTAAATATAAAAAAAGTTGGACATACAGGTACCCTTGACCCAGATGCGTCAGGGGTATTACCTATATGTATAGGAAAAGCAACTAAAGTAAGTGAACTTATACTTAATAAAGATAAAAGCTATATTTGTGAATTAACTTTAGGTATAACTACGGACACTTATGATTCTTCAGGTGAAATATTAAAAAAAGTAGAAAACTTTAATTTCACAAAAGAACAAATAGAAAAAGCATTTGACTCTCAAAGAGGGCATATAGAACAATTACCACCAATGTATTCAGCATTAAAAGTAAATGGAAAAAGAATGTGCGACTTAGTTAGAAGTGGAAGAGCAGACGAAATAAAACTAAAAACTAGACCTGTACATATAAAAAAACTTGATGTATTAAGTATAAATGAAGAAAAAATAATGTTTTATGTAAAGTGTACTAAAGGAACTTATGTAAGAAGTATTTGTTATGATATAGGTGGAATTTTAGGGTGTGGGGGGCATATGTCTTTCTTACTTAGAACTCAATCTGGTAAATTTAACTTAGAAAATGGTATAACACTAGAACAATTAAAAGAATTTAATGAAAATAATACATTAGATAAGCATTTATATGATATAGATTATGTATTGTCAAACTTTAAGTCTATAGTAATACATCCTAATGCTGAGAAGTACTATATAAATGGTGGAGTAATAGATGAAAGACGATTTTTAGAAAAAAACTTTGACGAAAATGATGAATATGTAAGAGTTTATAGCCAAACTCAATTTTTAGGAGTCGGTAAATTATCTAAAAAAGATAACATTGTAAATGTAAAAAGTGATAAACTATTTATAGTATAAAATAACTCTGTAATGTTGGTGGGGAAATTATTATGATTACTATAAAATCTATAAATGAAATAAATAATATAAAAAGAAGTGTTGTAACAATAGGAAATTTTGATGGAATTCATAAAGGACATGAAGTCCTTATAACAAAAGCAGTAGAATATGGTAAAAAAAATAATATTAAAAGTATTGTTTTTACATTTGAGAATCATCCTGCAAATTATTTTGTTACTGATTCAATAAAAAATATTATTAGTAATGAAGAAAGAATAAATAGATTAAATGAATTAGGTGTAGACTTAGTTGTAAGTATACCTTTTGATGAATGTATGACTAAAATATCTGCACAAGAATTTGTAGAAAAAATTTTAGTTGACAAATTGCATGTAGAAAAAATTATAGTCGGATATGATTTTACCTTTGCTAGAAATAAAGAGGGTAATACAAATGTGCTAAGAAAGTTATCCAAACAATATAACTATGAATTAGAAGTAATAAAACCTATAAAGATAAATGGTACAAGAGTCAGTAGTACTTATATTAGAAACTTACTTAATGAAGGTAATGTATATAATATTATTCCTTATTTAGGTCATAGATACGAGTTACAAGGAACTGTTGTACATGCTAAGAAACTTGGAAGAACAATAGGATTTCCAACGGCTAATATAGAAATAGATAAAGACATTATTATGCCTAAAAACGGAATATATGCTACGAAGATTCACATTGAAGGAAAAACTTATTTTGGAGCAACTAATATAGGATATAATCCTACTGTAAATGGATCTAAGTTATCTATCGAAACTAATATCTTAGAATTTAGTGAAGATATATATGGAAAATTAATAAAAATCGAATTCTTAGAAAGAATAAGAGATGAAGAAAAGTTTTCATCTTTAGATGAATTGAAAAATCAATTAAAACAAGACACCAATTATGTATTTGAAAAGTATATTTGCAAAAGCGAAGAATTTATGATAAAATAATTTAGTAAATAAACCATTACTCGGCATTAGATTACTCCAATCAATGCTTAGTAATAGGCGATTTTAAAACTATGGAGGTAAATCACTATGATGATGAACAAAGCAGAAATAATGAAAGAATACGGAAGAGCTGAAGGAGATACTGGTTCTCCAGAAGTACAAATAGCTTTATTAACAGCTAGAATAAATGAATTAAACGGTCACTTAAAGACTCACAAGAAAGATCACCATTCAAGAAGAGGATTATTAAAGATGGTAGGTAGAAGAAGAAACCTATTAGCTTACTTAAAAGATAGAGACTTAGAAGGATACAGAGCTTTAATAGCTAAGTTAGGATTAAGAAAATAATAATTAACTTTATTATAAAAGAGAAGGTATATACCTTCTCTTTTTTACGTTTATAAAATGAAAATATTCAAAATATAAAAGGTAAAACTGATATAAATATAGAAAATTACAAAATATAAACAATATATTAGAGGAGGAGATATATATGAAAATAAAATTAATTTGTGATAGTTTATGTGATGTGCCAAAAGAATTGGTAGAAAAGTATGATATAGAGGTTATACCATTAACGGTTATAATAGGTGATAAAGAGTATAAAGATGGACTAGATATAAGTAACGAAGAATTTTATGAAATGATGAAAATTAATAAAGAGGTGCCAAAAACATCTCAAGCCACGTATATACAATTTAAAGAGGCTTTTGATAAGTATGTAGAAGAATATGAAATAGTTTGTATAACAGGCTCTTCTAAATCGTCAGGAACGTATCAAAGTGCAGTAATGGCTAAAAATGATACAAATGGAGAGATACACATATTTGATACTTTAACTCTATCTCTTGGTAGTGCACAATATATAGTCAAAGCGTGTGAATTATTAAATACTAATATAAGTTCAAAAGAAATGATACAAAACTTAGAAGACATCAGAGAAAGTGTTAATTTATTTTTTGTTGTAAATACTTTAGAATATCTAAAAAGAAGTGGGAGAGTTTCGGTAACTACAGCTACAATTGGAAACATGTTGCATCTAAAACCTGTGTTTTCAGTTAAAGATGGGAATATACTTTTAATAGATAAAATAAGAGGTAAAAAACATGTAGTACATACAATGATAAATCTTATAAAAGAAAAATATGATAATTTAGAAGATAAAAATATAATAATTGGATGTGGAGTTAACGAAAATGATTTTTGTGCTTTAAAAAAAGAATTAGAAGAGACTTTAAAGGCTAAATCAGTTTATAGAGCACAAGGAGGCGTTTGTATTTGTTCTCATACAGGTCCTAATATTTTAGCTATTAGTTGTTCAAACTAGATATGACTAAATTTGAAGCAATAAGTAAATAATAAATGAAATAAAAGATATATTACTATTTATTTGTACTTAAAAATTATCAATACAGGTTAACAAGTGACTTTTATGTTGTTAATTTATACTATTTTTGATAATATAGTACATAGGATGATAAAAGCGGTTTTAATAAAGAGGAGGCAAGCATTAATGTTTGAACATAAAATATTTAAAATGGATTTAGCAGGAAGAGAATTTTCTGTTGAAATAGGAAAAATAGCAGAACTTGCTAGCGGAAGTGCAATACTTAGATACGGTGATACTATGGTTATGGTAAATGTATCAAAATCAGCAAAACCAAGAGACGGAATAGATTTCTTCCCACTAAGTGTTGACTATGAGGAAAAATTATATTCAGTAGGTAAGATACCAGGTGGATTTTTAAAGAGAGAAGGAAGACCTTCAGAAAAAGCTATACTTACTTCTAGACTTATAGATAGACCAATAAGACCATTATTCCCAAAAGGGTTTAGAAATGATGTACAAGTAGTTGCTACAGTGCTTTCTGTAGATCAAGATTGTACACCTGATGTAGTTGCTATGATAGGTTCATCAATTGCATTATCAATATCTGAAATACCATTTAACGGACCTACAGGATCTATAGTAGTAGGGCTTGTTGATGATGTGCTTGTAGTAAATCCAACAGCAGAACAAAGAGAAAAAAGTTCTATGCACCTTGTAGTATCAGGAACTAAAGATGCTATAATGATGGTTGAAGCAGGTGGAGATGAAATACCAGATGCATTAATGCTTGAAGCTATATTATTTGCTCACGAAGAAATTAAAAAAGTAGTAGCATTTATAGAAGAAATAGTAGCAGCAGTTGGAAAAGAAAAAATTGAAATAGCACTTCACACAATAGATGAAGATGTTGAAAAAGCAGTTCGTGAATTTGCAACATCAGATATGAAAGAAGCTGTTAAAACTATTGAAAAGCTTGAAAGAATGGAAAAAATGGATGCAGTAAAAGAAGCTACTTTTACTCATTTTGAAGAAATAGTATCAGATTTCGGTGGAGATATAGAAGAAACTCTACATGCAATAATAAAAGAAGAAGTTAGAAAGCTTATAGTTCATGAAAATATAAGACCGGATAACAGAAAACCAGATGAAATAAGACCAATATGGTGTGATAATGGATTTATACCTAGAACTCATGGTTCTGGACTATTTACAAGAGGCCAGACTCAAGTTATGTCAATAACTACTCTTGGAGCTCTTGGAGAAGCACAAATATTAGATGGACTTGATGAAGAAGAAAACAAAAGATACATGCATAACTACAACTTCCCTGCATACAGTGTTGGTGAAGCTAGACCATCAAGAGGACCAGGAAGAAGAGAAATAGGTCATGGAGCATTAGCTGAAAGAGCATTAGTTCCAGTACTACCTTCAAAAGAAGACTTCCCTTATGCAATAAGAGTTGTTTCAGAAGTATTAAGTTCAAATGGTTCAACATCTCAAGGTAGTGTATGTGGTTCAACATTATCACTTTTAGATGCTGGTGTACCTATAAAGGATATGGTAGCAGGTATTGCTATGGGTCTTATAAAGCATGATGACAAAGTTGCAGTATTATCAGACATACAAGGTATGGAAGATCACTTAGGAGATATGGACTTTAAAGTTGCAGGAACTGAAAAAGGTATAACTGCTATACAAATGGATATAAAAATAGCAGGTATTGATGAGCAAGTTTTAAGAGATGCTCTTACTCAAGCTAAAGTTGGTAGAATACACATATTAAACCAAATGAGAAAAACAATATCAGCTCCTAATCCAGAGTTATCTAGATATGCTCCTAAAATAATAACAATGAGAATAAACCCAGATAAGATAAGAGACGTTATAGGACCAGGTGGAAAGATTATAACTAAGATAATCGATGAAACTGGAGTTAAAATTGACATAGAACAAGATGGAGAAGTATTCATCGGTGGAATAGACCCAGAAATGATAGCACTTGCTCAAAAACGTATAACTGATATAGTTGCTGAAGCTGAAGTGGGACAAACATATAAGGGTAAAGTAAGTAGAATAATGAACTTTGGCGCTTTCGTTGAAGTACTTCCAGGAAAAGAAGGATTACTTCATATATCTCATATCTCTCATGAGAGAGTTGCTAAAGTTGAAGATGTATTAAATGTAGGTGATGAAGTAGAAGTTAAAGTAACTGAAATAGATGAAAAAGGAAGAGTAAATTTATCTAGAAAAGTTCTTTTACCTAAGCCTGAAAGAGTAGAGAAAAAAGAAGAAAAATAATACATTAAGAAGCCTAGTCTAGGCTTCTTTTTTGTTGCATCAATATTTTGACCTCAAAATTATATATAAGTCATAAATATATGAACAAGCTAATAATATATATAAAGAAATAATTTGTACATGTTAAAGAAATAGTATTAGATAGAGCACTTTAACATGTATAAAGATAGTCTAGGAGGAAAAATTAATGATAATGATGGTAGTTAGCAAAAACAAACTAAAAAAAATCATTATATCGGTAGTAGTGGTTATATTAGCAATAATGGGTATAGTATTTATGGTAAAGCAAAGTAAAAGTGAGGCTACATTTAACATATTTGATTCAGCAGATACACCCTATTACCAAGGAACAAAAGTAGAAAGTGGATATGTGGGACTAACATGTAACGTAGATCTTGGATGGGAAAGTGAGTATATAGAGGGGATACTTAAAGTTTTAGAAAAAGAAGATGTAAAGATAACATTTAATGTAACTGGAAGATGGGCAGAGAAAAATCCAGAATTACTCCTTAAAATTAAAGAACAAGGTCATGAAATAGGAAATCATGGGCATAGACATTTAGATTATGCTAAGTTATCTTATGAAGAAAATTTAGAACAAATACAAACATCTAAAAAGATAATAGAAGATATAATAAAAGAAAAAACTAAATTTTTCCAAGCGCCATCAGGATCTTTTGGTGAAGGTACAATGAAGGCTGCAAAAGAGTTAGGGTATACATGTATAAAATGGGATGTTGATACAATAGACTGGAAATATAGAGAAGAGCCAGAAGTGATAGTAGATAGAATCAAAAAGAAAGATATTAAGGATAATAGTATCGTTTTGATGCATCCAACAAATGCTACGACAAAATGCGTAGGAGATATAATTCAAATAATTAGAGACAAAGGATTAAAACCAGGTAAACTAAGTGATATATTCTAAAACAACAATATATTAAAATAATATGAAATTTACATATCATAAGAGCACTAAAGGTTGAATTAATAAGGGGGGTAACTTATAATTTAATACATGTATATATAAACAATAAATTATAAGTTAATATAGATACAATAAAATATAAAAAAGACAATATAAATGGAGGTTTGATATGTATAAAACACACGTATTAGATAATGGACTTACGATAATAGGAGAAGAAATACAACATGTAAAATCTATATCTTTAGGGGTATGGATAAATGCTGGATCAAGTATAGAAAATAAAAAAGTAAGTGGGGTATCTCATTTCATTGAACATATGTTATTTAAGGGTACTAAAAATAGAACATCTAAAGATATAGCAAATCAAATAGATAATTTAGGTGGGCAAATAAATGCATTCACTAGTAAAGAATGCACATGCTATTATGTTAAATTGTTAGATTCTCATATAGATATAGGATTAGATATTTTAAGTGATATGATTTTAAATCCACTATTTGATAAAAATGATATAGATAAAGAAAGATTAGTAATACTTGAAGAATTAAAAATGTATGAAGACTCACCAGAAGACTTAGCATATGACTTGTTAACAGAAAATGTATATGCTGGTGATGGGTTAGGAATGAACATTATAGGTACAACAAAGTCATTATATGATATAAATCAAGAAGAGATATTAAATTATTTTAAAGATTACTATCTTCCTAATAACTCTGTAATATCAATATCTGGAAACTTTAATTTTGAAGAAATGGTAAATAAAATAGAAGAAAAATTCAAATTATGGGAAAAAAAAGAAGTAGAAATTGAGATTAAAAAAGCAGAGTTTAAAAATTGTTTTGTAACTAAAAATAAAGATACAGAACAAGTAAACTTAGCTATGAGCCTAGAGACAATATCATCTGAAAATATTGAAGAAGTTTATGCACTAGCAATAGTAAATACTGTATTTGGAGGAAGTATAAGTTCTAGATTATTCCAAAAAATAAGAGAAGAAGAGAGTTTAGTATATTCAATATATTCATCTCAAAGTTTATATAAAAAATGTGGAGAACTGGGAATATTTGCAAGCATGAGTAACGAAAATCTAGAAGACGTATATAATTTAATTATAGAAGAAATTAAAGTATTAAGAGAAAATTATCTTACAGATAAAGAAATAAAAGAAACTAAAGAACAATTAAAAGGAAGTTATATATTAGGTTTAGAGAGCACTAGTAGCAGAATGATGTCTATAGGAAAGGCTATGCTTTTAAACAATAGAGTAAAAACAACAGATGATATACTTAAGAGTATAGATGAGGTAGACAAAAAAACAATAAACAGAGTTATAGATAAAACATTTAATTTAGAAAAACTAGGCATATGTATAGTAGGTAAAGATGTAGAAGAAATTAAATTTTAATAGAAAAACTATTGGGGGGATAAAAATGAATTTATCTGAAATAGCAGGTAAAGAAATAGTTAACTTAGTTACAGGAGAAAGATTAGGGGTAATTGGAGAATGTGACCTTATATTAGACGAAACGACAGGAGATATACTGGCATTATTAATACCTAGAGAAAGAGGTTTCTTTGGGATTAGAAAAGATAAGTCAGTACTTGAAGTACCATGGAGAAGTGTTAGAAAAATAGGCAATGATATGATAATAATAGAATATGATGGAGTGTACTAGGGGGGCAATATGGAGATTTTAGTTCAAAAATTTGGTGGTACATCAGTTGAATCATATGAAAAAATGAATGAAGTCTGCAAAATAGTAAAATCATATAAAGAGCAAAATGAGGAATTAGGATTAGTTGTAGTTGTTTCAGCTATGGGAAGAAAAGGGGCTCCATACGCTACGGATACACTGATAAATTTATGCAGTGAGATAAATGAAAATCCTCAGAAAAGAGAACTAGATATTATAATGAGTTGTGGAGAAATGATATCTGGAACAATACTTGTTAATATGTTAAAAGCAAGAAATATAGATGCTGTATTTTTGACAGGTTATCAAGCTGGGATAATAACTACAAGTGATTTTAATAATGCAAAAATAATAGATATAAAACCTAAAAAAATTAAACAAGAACTAGAGAATAAAAAAGTTGTAGTAATAGCAGGTTTTCAAGGAGCAACAGAAGATGGAGAAATAACTACTCTAGGTAGAGGTGGGAGTGATACATCTGCAGTAGCTATAGGTAAAGCATTAGGATGCAACACAGTAGAGATATACACTGATGTAGATGGTATAATGACTGCAGATCCAAGAGTAGAACCTGATGCTAAAGTATTAAGCTGCATAGACTATGAAGAGGTGTTTCAAATGGCTGATAAAGGAGCCAAGGTTATTCATCCAAGAGCGGTTCAATTAGCTAAAAGTGGAAATATAACATTAGCCATAAAAAATACTTTAAACCAAGATTCTAAAGGAACCAAAATTTGTTTAAAATGTAGGGGAGAAAGTATTGAGTATGAACAAGAAAATAGTCTTATGACTGCTGTTGCTAATAAAGATAATATAGCGCAAGTTAAAATCAAAACTAGTGAAGAGGTTTTTACTGAGATACTAAATGAAATAGAAAAGAAAAATATAAGCATAGATATGATTAATTTCTTTATACAAGAAAAAAGTTTTGTTGTAGAAGAAGAATCGGTGGAAGAACTAGAAAATATATTAAAAGATTTTAATACTCAATATCAAATAAATAAAAATTGTGCAAAAGTAACTTTAATAGGTGATAAGATAAGTGGAACTCCAGGAGTGATGGCTAAGATAGTAAGGATATTATCAAAATCAAACATATCACTTCTTCAAACATCTGATTCAAGCATGACCATATCATGTTTAGTAAACAAAGATGACATGTCAAAGGCAGTACATGCAATTCATAATGAATTTTATCTAAAATAAAAAAATAATGTAATACTTTTTCAAAATGAATTTAAAATCTATTTAAAAATAAAAATGTTATTAAGTAGAGTTTTCAAAATGAATTTTTTGAATCTATTTGGAAATAATAAGTTCAAAGTAGATTTATGAGAGGAGTATTACATATGAAATATTATGAAGATAATATTAATTTTAATAATCATATAGAGTTTTCCAAAAAAGAAGATAAAGATAAAAGAACTACCAAAAATCACTTACAAGAAGAATCTAGCCCTGAAAGTGAAGAAATACACAATATTAAACAGATGGGTGTTTCCAATATGCCTCAAAAAGATTCGAAAGAAATTCAATGCATTACTATAATAGGAGAAATTGAAGGGCATTTCGTAGGTAATCCACAAAAAAAAGCAACTAAATATGAACATATAATACCAATGCTTTATGCAGTAGAAGAAAGCCCTGAAATAAAAGGGATTTTAGTTATATTAAATACTATAGGAGGAGATGTAGAGGCGGGTCTCGCCATAGCAGAACTTTTAAACAGTGTATCCAAAAAAGTAGTTACTCTTGTTTTAGGAGGAAGCCATAGTATAGGAGTACCTCTTGCAACAGCTGGAGACTATTCTTTTATAGCACCTACTGCAACTATGATAGTCCATCCTATTAGAACTAATGGATTAGTTATAGGTGTAAATGAGACTTTTGAATATTTTAAAAAAATGCAAGAAAGAATTGTAGAATTTGTGGTTAGAACCTCAAATATAGAAAGAGAAAAGTTACAACAATTAATGCACTCAAAAGATGAACTTGTAAGTGATGTAGGTAGTGTATTGATAGGTAAAGAAGCAGTAGAATGTGGCCTTATAAATGAAGTGGGTGGACTTAAAGAAGCGTTAGTTAAGTTGAAATCACTAATAAAAGAGTCTGAAGAAAATAATATAGATAATAAAGATGATAAATAGATTTGTTTAAATAATACATTATATGATATAATTGAATAATATAACGAAAGTGTTAGTGTTAAGGCATTAACACTTTTTGCTATGATTGGACTAGCTAAATTACAAATGAGAGGTGAGATGGGTGGCTAAAAAGAAGAAAAGTAAAAAGAAAGATAGTCAATTAAGTTTTAGTAGAGAATATCATAATTTAGTAACCATATTTATAGGTATATTTTTATTATATAGTTTAAATTCGAGCTCTATGGGATTAATAGGAAGCATGATGCAAACAATCTTTAAAGGTTTATTTGGATCACTTTCAATAGTTATTCCATTTATAGTTATACTAACAGGTATACTTGGGTTCTTTGAAGGTAATGAATATATATATAGATTAAAAAACACTAAGGCTTATTATATTGGACTCATATTTATATTTGTTTTTTATGGATTATTAAATTCAAGAAACTTGCCAGTAGATAGCCCACTAAATTCTGAAATGTTGAAACCTGTAATGGAAATGGGTGTTAATGGTAAAGGACCAGGTCTAATAGCTACAACTATAATATACTATATAAGCAAGGTATTTGGTATAACAGGTGGATGGATGATAAGTATATTTGCTCTTGTAATAGTATTATTATTTACATTTAATATATCTGTAAAAGATTTAATACTAAATATAAAAGCAAAATCAACTAGTGCTAAAAATGGAAATCTTAATTTAAAAGATAAAGTTTCTAATATGAAAAAATCTGCACTTGAGATGATGACTGATGAAGTAGATGAAGCTACAATGATTAAAAAAGAAGGCTTGTTAAAAGGATTTATGTCCAAAAATAAGAAAGAAAAAAATGAAGAGCCAGTATTAAATATAGACAATGAAATAGATGAAGTTGATGACAAAACTATAAAAATAGTAGGATTTAATAAAGCTGAAGATGAGTATCTAGAAATATTAGAGGGAACTCAAAGTATGTCAGAACTAGATGTATTAAAAGAACTTCAAAGCTTTAATAAAGAACAGTGTAAAGATGTTAAAGAACAACCAGTTAAAACATCTAAAACATTTGATGATAAAAAAACACAAGGAATAGATATAAAACCAGAAGAAAATTATAAAAATTATAAAAAACCTACTTTTGAAATATTAAATAAAGTAGATAAAAAGACTGATGAAAATGGTAAAAAGAAAGTTTTAAAAAATGCATCTTTACTAGAAAAAACATTGGCAGACTTTGGAGTTGAAGCTAAAGTCAATCAAGTTACAGTAGGTCCTACTATAACAAGATATGAAATACAGCCAAGCCCAGGAGTTAAGGTAAGCAAAATAGTAAACTTAACAGATGATATAGCTTTAAGCTTAGCAGCTAAAAGTATAAGAATAGAAGCACCGATACCAGGAAAGAGTGCAATAGGTATAGAAGTTCCAAATGAAAATGCACAAATGGTAACAGTTCGTGAAGTACTAGAAAGTGATGAATTTAAGAAATTTGATTCACCTCTTGCAATGGCTTTAGGTAAAGACATAAGCGGAAAAACTGTAATAGGTGACATAGGAAAAATGCCACATTTACTTATTGCAGGATCAACAGGTTCAGGAAAAAGTGTATGTGTAAATACTTTAATAAGTAGTATACTGTACAAAGCAAAGCCTGATGAAGTTAAATTATTGCTTATAGATCCAAAAGTTGTAGAACTTGCAAGTTATAATGGGATACCACATTTATTAACACCAGTAGTTACAGACCCTAAAAAAGCTGCCAACGCACTTAATTGGGCTGTGGTTGAAATGAATAGAAGATATAAATTATTTGCAGAAAATCAAGTTAAAGATATTACAAGTTACAATGAAAAATGTGAAGATAAATTACCCAAAATTGTAATAATAATAGATGAGCTTGCAGATTTAATGATGGCAAGTGCAAATGATGTTGAAGATTATATATGTAGATTAGCACAAATGGCAAGGGCAGCTGGTATGCACTTAATAGTAGCAACTCAAAGACCATCTGTAGATGTTATTACAGGAGTTATAAAAGCAAATATTCCATCAAGAATAGCATTTGCTGTTTCGTCTCAAACTGATTCTAGAACGATACTTGATATGGGTGGAGCGGAAAAATTACTAGGTAAAGGTGATATGTTATTTTACCCACTAGGGGCAGCTAAACCAGTAAGACTTCAAGGTGCCTTTATATCTGAGGGTGAATCAGAAAAAGTAATAGATTTTGTAAAAAATCAAATTAAAGAAGATGTAAAATATGAACAAGGCATAATGGAAACTATATCTAAACCAGCAATGACTAAATCTAGTAGCGAAGATGAACTTTTAGACCAAGCTATAGAATTTGTAGTAGAGAGCGGACAAGGATCTTCATCTATGTTACAAAGAAAGTTTAAAATTGGGTTTAATAGAGCTGCAAGACTTATAGACTCTATGGAAGAAAGAGGTATAGTTGGACAAAGCGAAGGTAGTAAACCACGAAAGGTTTTAATGAGCAAACAAGACTTGCAAAATTTAGAAGGTGAATAAAATTGAAAACAATAAAAATTAAAGACGCACTAAACCTTAAAAAAGTAATATTTATAGATGTAAGAACCGAGGCTGAATATAATGAAGATAGCATATTAAATGCTGTCAATATACCTTTGTTCAAAAATGAAGAGCGTGAAGACGTTGGAACTTTATATAAAAACCATGGTAAAGATGAAGCCATAAAAAAAGGATTTGATTATGCATCATATAAATTAAAAGACATATATTTACAATCTAATGAACTATCTAACAAATATGACCATATAGTTGTATATTGTGCTAGAGGCGGGATGAGAAGTGGATCTGTGGTGAATTTATTAGCATCTTTAGGTGTAGAAGTATACCAACTTGAGGGTGGTTATAAAGCTTATAGAAATTTTGTATTAGATTACTTAAATAGTATAATGGATACTAAGAAATTTATAGTAGTTCATGGGCTTACAGGAGCTGGGAAAACAGATTTATTATACATGTTAGAAGACAAAGGGATAGATAATATTGATTTAGAGGGATTAGCTAAAAACAGTGGATCTACATTTGGATTTATAACTCATGATAAAAAACCACCTTCTCAGAAAAAATTTGAAACTAAGATTTTTGAAGATTTATATTTCTCAAAGAGTGATTATATATTTATAGAAAGTGAAAGTAAAAGAGTTGGGCATGTATCTGTGCCAAATGAAATTTATGAAGCTATAATAAGAGATGGATATCATGTACTTTTGGAATGTAGCTTAGAAAATAGAGTTAAAAGACTTTGTAGAGATTATATAGATGAAAAAGATAATTTAGATATTTTAAAAGATTGTATAAATAAATTTAGAAAAAGACTTGGAAATGAAAGAATAGATAGATATATTCTTTTATTAGAAGAAGGAAAATATGAGGACTTAGTAGAAAAGTATTTAGTAGAATACTATGATCCTTTATATATGCATTCTGTAGAAAAATATACATACAATACAGAAATCAATTTTGATGATATGAATATAGCTTTAGAAGAAGCTATGGTATTTCATAAGGCAGCAGTGGAAGGAGCAATATAATGTTAAAAATAGCACTAGAATCACTAGGATGTTCTAAAAATCTAGTAGACGCAGAAATAATGATGGGAATACTAAACAAAAAAGGATATAAGTTAGTTGGAGAATTCTCAGAAGCTGACATAATAATAGTTAATACATGTGGATTTATTGAGTCTGCTAAGCAAGAATCTATAGATACTATTTTAGAACTTTCAGAATATAAAACTAATGGAAATTTAAAAATACTTATAGTTACAGGATGTTTAGCACAGAGGTATGCACAGGAGTTAAAAACTGAAATACCAGAAATAGATGCAATAGTTGGTACAGGAAGTTACCAAAATATAGATGAGATAATAAATGGATTAAAGGAAGAAAAGCAAATAGTAAGTCTTAATGATATAGAATTTGCTTACAATGAAGAACTTCCAAGATACATATCAACTCCAAGTCATATGGCTTATTTAAAGATAGGTGAAGGATGTGACAATCATTGTACTTATTGTATAATTCCAAAGTTAAGAGGAAAATACAGAAGTAGGAAAATGGAAGATGTAATAAAAGAAGCCAAAGATTTAGCAACTAGAGGTGTAAAAGAACTTGTAGTTATAGCACAAGATACAACAAAATATGGATGTGATCTATATGGAAAAGAAATGTTACCAGAGCTTTTAGAAGAACTTGCAAACATAGACGGATTAAAGTGGATAAGAATTATGTATTCATACCCAGAATCAATAACTGAAGAATTAGTAAAAGTTATAAAGAAATATGATAACATATGCAATTACTTTGATATGCCTGTACAACATGCGAGTAATAAAATATTAAAACTAATGAACAGAAAAACTACTAAAGAAGATATATTATCAAAAATAGAAATGATAAGAACTCATATACCTGATGCGACAGTTAGAACTACAATAATAGTTGGATTCCCAGGTGAAACTGAAGAAGACTTCAAAGAAATAGTAGATTTCGCAAAAATAGTAAAGTTTGATAGATTAGGTGCATTTGCATATTCAAGAGAAGAGGACACAGCAGCAGACAAACTTCCTAACCATTTAGAAGAAGAAGTTAAAGCTGAGAGAAGAGATGCTTTAATGTTAGTACAACAAGGTATATCTCAAGAACTTAATGCTAAAAAAGTTGGAAATATATATGAAGTATTGATAGAGGAACAAATAGAAGACAATGTATATATAGGAAGAACTCAAGGGGATGCAGAAGAGATAGATAGTATAGTGTATGTAAAATCTAAAAATCAACTTAATGCAGGCGATTTTGTAATTGTTAAAATAAACAATGCATTAGAGTATGATTTAATGGGGGATGTAGTAGATGAACTTGCCTAATAAATTAACTTTATTTAGGATATTTTTAATACCAGTCTTAGTAGTGGTAATGTTACTTAACATACCAAATAAATTCTTAATATCTTGTATAATTTTTATTGTAGCATCTATAACAGATGCTATGGATGGACATATAGCGAGAAAACATAATTTAGTTACAGATTTTGGAAAATTTATGGACCCGCTAGCAGATAAACTTCTAGTTATATCAGTTCTTACATGTATGATAGAAGTTGGTCTTGTTGCAAGTTGGATGGTTATAATAATAGTAGCTAGAGAACTTACTGTAAGCATATTAAGAGCTATAGCAGCAGCGGATGGAAAAGTAATAGCAGCTAGTGGTGGAGGAAAGTTAAAAACGATAAGCCAAATGGCATCGATAATAATAATATTATTAGGTGCACATTTTGTAAATCCACTATTAACAAATATAGGAGATATAGTTATATTAATAGCTACGTTACTTACATTATATTCTGGATGGGAATATTTATATAAGAATAAAGAGTTATTTATGAATAGCAAATAATAAAAAAAGCAGTGAAGGTTATATAAAATCTTCGCTGCTTTTTTTATTGCTTAGGAAATTTAAATGATATTTAGCTAGGAGTTTTAGTAATAAGCTTAAAATAATAAGTGTACATATTAAACAATAATTAAAACTTAATAAACTGTATAAAAATAGCAATATTGGTACATAAATAAAGGTAATATAGGAAAATTTTACTTAAGAATATGATTAAAAAAATAACGCATAAATAATCTAAATAATTAAATACAAAATACTTTTTAGAATTGACGTAAATTAAAATATACGATATAATTAATATATAGTTATAGAACAAATGTTTGTAATTTATATAGATGAAGGGATGGAAAAATATGAGTATAGAACAAGATAAACTAAAAGCACTTAATCAAGCATTAGGTCAAATAGAAAAGGATTTTGGTAAGGGATCAGTAATGAAATTAGGAGAAGCTACATCTATGGTAATAGATGTTATACCAACTGGATCTATAGGATTAGATATAGCAATTGGTATAGGTGGTCTTCCAAAGGGTAGAATAGTAGAAATTTATGGACCTGAGTCTTCAGGTAAAACAACAGTAGCACTACATTCAGTAGCAGAAGCTCAAAAACAAGGTGGAATAGCAGCATTCATAGATGCAGAACATGCACTTGACCCAATATATGCAAAAGCATTAGGTGTAGATATAGATAACTTAATAATATCTCAACCAGATACAGGAGAACAAGCTTTAGAAATAGCTGAAGCACTTATAAGAAGTGGTGCTATAGATATAATAGTAGTCGATTCAGTTGCAGCACTTGTTCCAAGAGCAGAAATAGAAGGGGATATGGGAGATAGTCATATTGGTCTTCAAGCTAGACTTATGTCTCAAGCATTAAGAAAATTAACGGGGTCTATTAAAAAATCAAATTGTGTAGCTATATTTATAAACCAATTAAGAGAAAAAGTTGGTATAATGTTCGGTAACCCAGAAACAACAACTGGAGGACGTGCACTTAAATTCTATTCTTCTGTAAGATTAGATGTTAGAAGAATAGATTCAATAAAACAAGGTGATAAAGTAATAGGAAGTAGAACAAGAGTAAAAGTAGTGAAAAATAAAGTTGCTCCACCATTTAAACAAGCTGAATTTGATATAATGTATGGAGAAGGTATATCTAAAATTGGAGATTTATTAGATATAGCAGCTGATATAGATATAATTAAAAAATCAGGGTCTTGGTATGCTTATAATGAAATAAAACTTGGACAAGGTAGAGAGAATGCTAAAAAGTTTTTATTTGACAATCAAGATTTAATAAATGAAGTAGATGAAAAAGTTAGAAAACACTACAATTTAGATGAAAATGAAGATGATACATCAGAAAAAGATGACAAATTACAAAATTTAGAATAATAAAAGACATACACACCTCCTATTAACTTGACATGCGTTAGAAAAAATTATAAAATTAAATAAAGATAGAATATCTAAATTTGATTTTATAGCAAAATATTCTTATAAATAAAAAATAAAGGTGTTTTGTTGTTATTACAACACATACTATGAGTATTTAATGATATCTTATTTTATATCATAGTTGTACTTGTGATTATAAAAATGATTAAAAAAGGTTTAGAAAGTGACATTTTGGGATTATTAACAAAGGAGGTGGATGTCATAGATACTATAGTAATAATTTTAGGTGGAGCCGTGGGTATTTTAGTTGGATATTTTGTAAGAAAAAATATATCTGAAGCTAAAATTGGCCAATCTGAAAATTTAGCCAAAGAAATAATAGACAAAGCAAACAGAGATTCAGAAACAGTGCAAAAAGAAAAGCTATTAGAGGCTAAAGAAGAGATCCATAAATGGAGAACTGAAGCAGAGAGAGAAAACAAAGAAAGACGAATTGACTTACAAAAGTATGAAAAAAGAGTGATACAAAAAGAAGAAGTACTAGATAGAAAATTACAAAACTTAGAATCAAAAGAAACTAGTTTAGGTGATAGGTTAAAAAATGTAGCAAAAAAAGAAGAAGAAGTAGAAGGTATAAAGGTTAAGCAACTAGAAAAGCTAGAGAATATTTCCGGAATAACTTCTGATAAAGCAAAAGAAATTATTTTGACTAATGCTGAAAGAGAAGTAAGACGTGAGATGTCTATAATGATAAAAGAAATAGAGTCTCAAGCTAAAGAAGAAGCTGAAAAGAAATCAAGAGAAATAATAAGTTATGCTATCCAAAAATGTGCAGCAGATCATGTTGCAGAGACTACTGTAACAGTAGTAAATTTACCTAATGATGAAATGAAGGGTAGAATTATAGGTAGAGAGGGTAGAAATATAAGAACGTTAGAAACTCTAACAGGAATAGATCTTATTATAGATGATACTCCTGAAGCTGTAATTTTATCAGGATTTGATCCTATAAGAAGAGAAGTTGCAAGAATTGCACTTGAAAAACTAATAGGTGATGGTAGAATACATCCAGCTAGAATTGAAGAAATGGTTGAAAAGGCCAAAAAAGAAGTTGACAGTATAATAAAAGAATATGGGGAACAAGCTGCATTCGAAACAGCTGTACATGGACTACATCCAGAGTTAGTTAGATTATTAGGTAGACTTAATTATAGAACTAGTTATGGGCAAAATGTACTTAAGCATTCTATAGAAGTTGCACATATAGCAGGGATAATGGCAGCTGAGATAGGTGCTGATGTTAAGTTAGCAAAAAGAGCTGGTTTATTACACGATATAGGGAAATCTGTAGACCATGAAATGGAAGGTACGCATGTTGAGATAGGTATGGACTTATTAAAGAGATATAAAGAATCTAAAGATATAATACATGCTATGAGTACACATCATGGAGATTATGAGCCACAAACGATAGAAGCCGTTTTAGTAACTGCAGCAGATGCTATATCAGCAGCTAGACCAGGTGCTAGACGTGAAACGTTAGAAGCTTATATTAAAAGATTAGAGAAGTTAGAAGAAATAGCTAATTCATATGAAGGAGTAGAAAAATCGTTTGCTATACAAGCAGGTAGAGAAGTTAGAATAATGGTAAAACCTGAAAATGTTAGTGACGAAGATATACACTTATTAGCTAGGGATATGACTAAGAAAATCGAAGATGAGCTTGAGTATCCAGGTCAAATAAAAGTAAGTATAATAAGAGAAACTAGAGCAATAGAATATGCTAAATAAATAGAAAAGAGGTTTTATACCTCTTTTTTTTAATGCGAAATTAAAAATAAGGTAAAATTTGAATAATAAAACTTTGCTAATAAGAAAATAATAAATTTAAATAAAAATATATGGAGTGACATAAATATGAGAAAACCTAAATTGATTATTAGCAGATGTTTGAATTCAGAAAAA
The DNA here is from genome assembly GCF_030131845.1 of Romboutsia sedimentorum. GTDB lineage: Bacteria > Bacillota > Clostridia > Peptostreptococcales > Peptostreptococcaceae > Romboutsia_D > Romboutsia_D sedimentorum. The sequence goes on from NZ_JASKYM010000002.1 coordinate 416,625, forward strand.
TGTAGGTATGACGGCCAGGGATTTGAAGATAAGGTTATAGCTAATCTAAAAGAATATATAGATATAGAAACTGTTTGTCCTGAAGTGTCAATAGGATTATCTACACCTAGAGATCCTATTAGAATTGAAAAGCATGGAGAGGAGTATAAGTTAATACAAAGAAACTCTGAATTTGACTGTACGACTCATATGAATGAATTTGCAGAAGAGTTTTTAAGTGAAATAAAAGATATAGATGGATTTATATTAAAAAGTAAATCTCCCTCTTGTGGTATTAAAGATGTAAAGATATATCCTAAAGGAAATAAATATAGTATAAGTAAAAAAGGGAGAGGTTTGTTCTCAGAAAAAATAATTAATGGTTACTCAAATGTCCCAATAGAAGATGAAGGCAGACTAAAAAATTATAATATAAGAGATGAATTTTTAACAAAGATATTTGCTATTAATAACCTTAAATGTAGTGAAAATATATTTGAATATCACAATGAAAATTATATGTTATTAAAATCATATAATGAAAAAGCTACAAAAGACTTAGATTATATAATAAAAAGTAATAAGTTAAATAAAGAAACTATATCAGTTTACAAAAATAAGGTACAAGAAATTCTAAATGCTAAAAGACAAGAAAATAATAAAATAAAAGTTGTTAAAGAAATTTTTGATAAGTATAAGAATGATTTAACTATAAATGAAGTTGAAAATTACGAAAAATTATTACAATCGTATAAAGATAAAAAAATACCGTACAGTGCATTATTAGTAGCAACAAAAATATATTGCATTAGGTTTGATGATGAAGTTGCAATTAATCAAACATTTTTCAATCCATACCCAGAAAAATTAATAAATATAAGTGATTCGGGAAAAGGCAGAGATTTATAATAAAATAAGCAATATAAAAACGATAAAATGGTAATAATAAATATAAAAATACAATATAGAAGGAGTAATTTTATGTTAAATAAATTATCTGAAAACCAATATGTAAAAATGACAAAAAGTCATGATAATAAAAATTACAAAGAAATAGAATATGGTGTTGTACTTAATGGAGAAGAAGATAAGTATGAAATAATGAGTGTAGGATTTGAAAATAGAAATGGACATTTTTTAGAATATCCAACAAATGTAGAAAATTTAATTCAAACTTATGATATTAATGATTTAATGTTTGATGAAGTAAAAGAGAATGAAGTGAGAAGAAAGATAAATATTTGGTTAGAGAAAAACTATAAAAATTAATTTGTTTAGGGAGATTTAGTAGTAACAAGTAAAATATTTAACATTTGATAAAACATAAAAAATTAAATTAATTCATTAAATTGTTAAAGATTAAAATTATGTAAAAATAAAATAAATATATTAGATTAAATAAGCAAAGATAGTAAATTATATCATAAAATGATATAATTATTAGTAAATAAGGGGGGAATATCAGATGAATAAATATATAAATATTAATTCTGAGCTAGATGCCTTAAAGATAAAAGAGATTGAAAAAATCTTTTATGATAAGATACAAGAAGATGTTAATTTGATACCAAAAATCACTCCTTTTAAAGGAATAAATACAGACATGCTATATATAAAGGATAATAAAATTTTATTTATAAAATTTATGGATACAACAGAGGATTTATTCTTTATATTGGAAGAAGAATTATTAGAAGTTATGAATGAGGAAAATGAATTACTAAATTTAAGAATGAAGCAATTAGATAAGAAGATAGACTACAACTATATATTTATAATGCCATATGTAGAAATAGATAATGGTTATGAATTTAAAGAATTTGTGAATAATCATATTGTAGATAAAAATAAGCTTAAAAATATTATAGATAATAAAGAAAAAATAAACGATTATTTAGTAGAAACTAATAATGAAATAGATTTAAACTTATTTTTACTAGATATTTGTCCGGAATACTATTTATTAAATGAAAGAGAACATTTAAATAAAAAATTTAAAAAAATTTCATTTTATGACCAAGACTATAAATATAGTGCAACTATGCTAGATACTAATCAAATAATAGAGGCTTCGTCTATAAAATATGGAAACACTTTATTTAAAGGCGGATCTGGAACTGGTAAAACTACAATAATGTTGTCTAGAGGTATAAAGTTAGCGAGGTTATATCCACATCATAAGTTCTTAATATTAACAGATTCAAAACAAGCTTGTAATGAATTGAGAGAAAAGGTTAAACTAGTATATAAAGCTAATAATAATTTAGAAATCTACACGTATAGTTCATTTATATTTAAATTAGCTAAAAAATATAATCTTATAGTTGATTATAATAATCTTAAACAAGATTATGAAAAAACTTTTAATAATTTAGTTAAGCAAGCTAAAAATATAATAAAAAATAAAAATATGTTTAAAGGTATATTTATAGATGAAGTAGAAAACTTCAACAAAGATGAAATATCATTTATACAAGAATTTTTATATAAAACAAAGTTCATATTTAATGCTTTTTGCTGTCAATCGCTTAATATAAGTAGTGATTTAAATATATTTAAATATAATTTAGAGGGTATAGAATTTAAAGAAACTGTAATTTTAGAAAAAAATTATAAACAAAGTGAAGATCTTGTGAAGTTTACTAACAATTTTGCAAAAAATGCAAATGATTATATAAAAAACTTAAGAGATAATAAAATATACAACGAATTCTATCAAACAAAGCCTATAAGAGTTGGAAATAAAGCTGTAGATATAATAAAGGTAAGTGATTTAGATGACCAAATAAGTTCTCTTATATGGGAAATCGAATACTTAATAAGTAAAAAAGGACTACATTATTCTGAAATTTGTATAATATATCCTTATAATAAAAAGAAATTAAAAAATGGGAAAACAATTTATTTCCAATACATGCTTAAAAAAGCTTTAGAGGAAGCAAATATTCCGTATATATATGCTGAAGAAAATTTAACCAATATAAGTAAAAAACTTGGAGTAACAATTTCTAACATATATACTATAAACAATTTAGAATATAAAGCATTGATAGTGTGTGAACTAGAAATGTTGTATAATCATACTATTAACGATAAAGAACAAGATTATCAAATAAATGATTTTGTAGGAGATTTGAACAAGGTATATTTATCTATAACTAGAGCATGTGATTATTTAAGTATAATAACAACATTTAATGAAAACTCTAGTGATATAATAAAGCTTCTTATAGAGTCAAAATAAAAAGAAGCACAATTGTGCTTCTTTTATTGTTCTATTTAAGTAAATAGAAATAACTAAGAACTATTATTCCTAAAATTATTCTATAGTAACCAAATACCTTAAAGTCATGTTTCTTTATATAATCCATAAGGAACTTTATAACAAAAACTGAAACTGCAAAGGCAACAACTGAACCTAGGGCTAACATCATCCATTCAAAACCGCTAAATGCAAAACCAGCTTTTAAAAGTTTTAATCCACTAGCTCCAAGCATTGTAGGTATAGCTAAGAAGAATGAGAACTCTGCTGCGACATATCTAGATGCACCAAGTAATACAGCACCTATTATAGTAGATCCTGATCTAGATGTACCAGGTATAAGCGCTAAACATTGGAACAAACCAATACCTATTGCTAACTTATATGTAACCTGAGAAAAATTACTGAACTTAGGTTTTTTATTTCTATTTTCAAGAATTATCATTATTACCCCGTATACTATAAGTGCAGTAGCAACAGTAGTAGGATTAAAGAATGCTGCTTCTATAACATCATCATATAAAAAACCTAAAATTGCAGATGGAATAACAGCGACTATAACCTTAAGCCATAAATCAATCGTTTCGTTTTTTTGGATTTTCGATTTTGAAGCGTCAAAGGGATTCAATTTTTTAAAAAATATTGTAAATACAGCAAATATTGAACCTAACTGAATTACAACTAAAAATGTGCTAACAAAAGTATCTGAAAAGTTAAGTTTTACAAATTCATCAACTAATATCATATGTCCAGTACTACTTACAGGCAACCATTCTGTAATACCTTGGACTATACCTAAAAGAATAACTTTTAAAATCTCGATAAAATTTTCAAGCAAATTAATTACCTCCAATACAAATCATAATAAACGTAAATAAACGTCAACTTATAGTATATCAATAGTAGTAATTATATGTCAATATAAAGAAAATAACAGATAAGAAAGGAGAAATTATGAATAAAACTATACAATTAGATGACTATGAATATGAAATTTTCAAGAAGTTTTCAAAAAAGCTAAATCTGACAACAAAACATGATTATTTATCTAAAATAATATCGTTTAAGGAATTTATACAGGATAAAGAACTTATCTATGCTAATAAGGAAGATTGTACAAAATTTATAGCAAATGTTAAAGAAAATTATGCTAAATCTACATCTGAAAAAATATATAGTTACTTACATAGTTTTTATAATTTTTTATTAAAAGAAGAGTATATAGAGATAAATCCATTTAGGTATGTAGAAAAGCCGGAAGTCAGTAGAATAAAAAATAAAGACGATGTACTTAGCATTCAAGAGATTAACAAACTCATAGAGATACTTTATAAGCTAAACATAAGAGATAGAGTTATTATAGTATTTTTAATTACTACAGGGTGTTTATTAAATGAATTAGTAAATTTAAAATGGAAAGACCTTATGCTAGATGAGAAAAATAATTATTATACTAAACTAGGCAAAGGCAGAAAAGAAAGAATTGTAAAGCTTCATCCTTATTGCTTTAAATTAATAGAAGATTATAGAAACTACTCTGGATTAACAGAAGTTATAATGCCTACAGAAGAATTTATATTTACAACGCAAAAAAGCAACTCTATAACAGATAGGAATGTAAGGCTAATAGTAAGAAAAGCTTTAGATTTAGCTGGTCTTTCTCAGTATTCAGCGAAAGATTTTAGGCATTCATTTGCGGCTATATCTTTAAGGCTTGGAGCAGATGAAGAAGATATAAAAAATCAGTTAGGTTGGAGCGATAAATATTATGCAATAAGATATAAATATGTATTAAATTTTGTTGATAGTGAAAGTGTAGATTATATTATTAATAAAGATAATATAAGTATAAATAAAAAATAAAAATGAACATAAATAAAAAAAAACTTGTTATAGTTCGTAAAATTTTATATAATTATGATATGAATAAGACTCAAGGAAGGTGCAAATAATGATAGATAATAAATACAATACATATACAAATCCTTTAACGGACAGATACTGTAGTAAAGATATGAGCTATATATTCTCTCCACAATTTAAATTCTCAACTTGGAGAAAATTATGGGTAGCCTTAGCAGAAGGTGAAAAAACTTTAGGAATAAATATAACTGATGAACAAATAGAAGAATTAAAGGCTAATATAGACAATATAAACTTTGATGAAGCTAGAGAAATAGAAAAGGAAGTAAGACATGATGTAATGAGTCATGTAAAAGCGTATGGCTTACAATGTGATAAAGCTAAAGGAATAATACATTTAGGTGCAACATCTGCATATGTTGGTGACAACACAGATGTTATACAAATGGATGAAGCTTTAAAACTTATAAGAATAAAACTTGTTAACCTAATAAATAATTTAAAGGAATTTGCTCTTAAGTATAAAGATATGCCTACACTAGGGTTTACACATTTCCAAGCAGCTCAGCTTACAACAGTAGGCAAGAGAGCTACTTTATGGGCTCAGGACTTAATACTTGACTTAGAAGATATAAACTATAGAATAGACAATATGAAACTAAGAGGAGTTAAAGGAACTACAGGTACTCAAGCTAGTTTTTTAAGTTTATTTGAAGGTGACCATGAAAAAATAAAGGAACTTGATAGATTAGTATGTAGACAAATGGGATATAAATCTTCTTATGCAGTAAGTGGACAAACTTATACTAGAAAATTAGATTATCAAGTTATAAGTGTATTATCAGGAATAGCTCAAAGTATGCACAAGATGACTAATGATATAAGACTTTTACAAAGTTTAAAAGAAATAGAGGAGCCATTTGAAAAAAATCAAATAGGTTCATCAGCTATGGCATACAAAAGAAATCCAATGAGAAGTGAAAGAATATCATCATTATCAAAATATATAATATCTGAATCATTAAGTCCTGCATTAGTACAGGCTACTCAATGGCTAGAAAGAAGTTTAGATGATTCAGCAAATAAAAGATTATCTATACCACAATCATTTATGGCAGCTGATGCAATAATTGAAATAGGTATGAACGTAACTGATGGATTAGTTGTTTATGAAAGTATGATAAATAAACATATAAATGAAGAACTTCCATTTATGGCTACTGAAAATATACTTATGGAAGCTGTAAAAAGAGGTGGAGATAGACAAGAGTTACATGAGATAATAAGAGAGTATTCTATGAAAGCAGCTTATAGAGTTAAGCACGAAGGTAAAGATAATAATTTAATGGACCTTATAATGAATGATGAATCATTCAAAATGAGTAAAGAAGAAATGTTGTCTATAATGGATCCTAAAAACTTTGTAGGTAGAGCCCCAGAACAAGTTGTAGAGTTTGTAAATGAAACTTTAGAACCAGCGATAAAAGACTTTAAGGAGTCTATAGGATTAAAAGTAGACTTACATGTATAAAACATTAAAATATATAAATTAAATTGTAGTTGTTGCAAATTTATTATTAAAACGGCCTATTTATAGGTCGTTTTTTATTATAGTACAATAAATATAACTATGATTAACTAAGTAAAGCTTATATATGCTTCTTTATTTTAATGCATTTTAAAATACAGAATAAAATAATATGAAATTAATGTATTTTAAACATATTATTATTAAAAGTATTGTACTAATAAAAAAAATAATGTAAACTACAATTAAATGAGAAATCGAATAAATTAAACAGCTGGGGGCGATGATATGAAGTGTATAGTGCCAGATACAATAGAATTTTTATCTAAAACATTTCCAAAAATATATTCAAGTCTTTACTTAGAATATTTAAAACAGTATTCTGCGATATATAACGTTAATAAAACACAACTAAGAGCATTGATGTTTATAAAAAACTATGGATGTATAAGTATGACTGATTTATGTGCTAAGCTAAACATAGAAAAAGGTAGTCTAACTAGTATGGTTGATGATTTAACAAAAAAGGGGTATGTCATAAGGACTAAGGACTTATTAGATAGAAGAAAATATTTAATAAGTATAACTGAAAAGGGAACAACGCTTGCTTCTGACTTTATGACTAAGCTTAGTGAAAAATTGGAAGAAAAATTTTTAAAATTAAACGAAGAAGATAGAAATAGATACATAGAAGCTATAAACACTTTAGAATATATTTTAAATAAAGAAGAATTTAGCTAAAAAGCAACCTATTTAAGGTTGCTTTTATTTTGAAAGTTAAATTGTTACAAAACACACTAAGCTTCAACTGGAGATACTTTAGAGTTTGCAGGTAAAAGAAGATATTGTTCAAGACCTTCTTTTAAAAGCGTAGCAGCTTTATATAAGTCAGATTCATTAAGAATGTAAGCAAGTCTTATTTCATTACGACCTAGTCCAGGTGTTGAGTAGAATCCTTCAGCGGGACAAGCCATAACTGTTTCATTATCTTTGCTAAATTCTTTAAGCATCCAAATTACAAAATCTTCTGCATTTTCTACAGGTAATTTTGCTACTATATAGAATGCTCCAGTAGGTTTTTCACATACAACACCATCAACTTTCATTAATTCGTTGTATAAAACATCTCTTCTGTGTTTGTATTCTTCATTAACTTCTTTAAAGTAAGACACTGGAGTTTTATACAATTGTACAGAACCAATTTGTTCTAACGTTGCAACACAAAGTCTTCCTTGACATAACTTTAATATTTGAGCTATAAGAGTCTTGTTTTTGCAAGCAAGAGATCCGATTCTAGCACCACAAGCACTGTATCTTTTAGACACACTGTCTATGATAACAACTCTGTCTTCAACTTCTTTTAAGTTTCCAAAACTTGTATAATCTAGCCCGTCATATACAAATTCTCTATAAACTTCATCAGCTATTATCCATAAATTGTTTTCTATAGCTATTTGTGCTATCATGCTAACTTCTTCTTTTGTATAAACTGTGCCAGTAGGGTTACCTGGATTAGAAAGTAATATACCTTTGGTCTTAGGATTAATTAGAGAACAAATTTTTTCTTTGGGTGGTAAGTGGAATCCATCTTCAGCTTTTGTAGTGATTGGACTAACCTCTACATTTACGCATTGAGAAAATCCATTGTAATTAGTGTAAAATGGTTCTGGAACTAATAGATTGTCACCTGGATCACAGATAGCCATCATAGTAAATAATAAAGCTTCACTACCTCCATTAGTTATAAGAATATCATCGCTATCAAAATGCATATCATATGTAGTATAATAATCTTGAAGTGCTTTAATTAATTCTGGAATACCGTTAGAGACAGCATATTCCAAAACGTTACTGTCAAAGTTTTTAACTGCGTCAAAAAATCCTTTAGGAGTTTTAATATCTGGTTGACCTATATTTAAATGATAAACTTTAATTCCTCTAGCCTTAGCATCAAGAGCATAAGGAACTAATTTTCTTATTGGAGAAGACTGCATAGCAGTAACTCTGTTTGAATATTTCATTTAAAGTACCCCCTATTATTTAAATATAATTAGACTATGTTTATAAAATTTCTAACCAAGATTATAGTAGCATAAGTGATTACAAAAATCAGTAAAAACTAGTAATAGCATTATACAAAAATAGTGATAAAAATACATAAAAACTGTATTTTAGACTTTTTTTTACAAAGAACTAAAGTATATGCCTTGTTTCATATTTTAGTGTGTTAAAAAATATAGAAAATAAAAAAATAGTGAATTTATTTATTAATTAATGGTGTAGTTTTAGATAGTTTTTTTAGAATAAAGTTTAATATAAAAAGAATTCCTAAGAGGTGTTAACTATGAAAGAAATAAGAATAGATAATATTAAAAAAGACATAGTCATAGTTGCAAAGGATAGATCTAAAAGACCGATAGATAAAGTTGTCTCACCACAAGATGAGCCAACTTTAGAATATGAAGAAAAATGTCCATTTTGCAGAGGAAACGAAAATTATATTACAAAGGAAAAATTTAAAATCGAGGATAAGACAGGTTGGTTAGTAAAATCTGTAGAAAATAAATTTCCAATTGTAGATAATTTACCAGGTGAAATATATGGTTTACATGAAGTTATGATAGATACATATCGTCATAATGGAAGTTTTTATGATATGAGCGAATCTGAATTTGAGAATTTATTTATTATGTATAAAAATAGATATACACAACTTATATGTGATAAAAAAATAGAATATGTAAGTATTTTTAAAAATTTTTTAAGAAAATCAGGAGCATCATTAGCACACCCACATTCTCAAATAGTATCGCTTTCTATTGTTCCTCCGGAAATAGAAAATCAAATAGATATATGCAAAGATTATTATGATAAAAATAAAAAATATTTATATGATGATATTATAAAAAATGAAATAGAGTTTGGAGACAGGATAATTAACGATGGAGTTTATTTTTTAGTTATAGTTCCATACGCAACTAAATTTAGCGGTGAAGTAAGAATAATATTTAAAGAAAAAATCAAGTTTGAAAAAATGAATGAAAAACATATAAAAGAACTCTCAAAAACATTTAAAAAATTATTTGAAAATTTATATAAAGAAAGTGGTTATAATGCTTTCAATTTATGTGTATATACACATCCTCTAAAAATAGAATGTGAGAATCTATTTAATGTACATATGGATGTAATACCAAGAAAATATAGTTTTGGTGGGTTTGAATTAGGAACAGGGATGTACGTATCATCAATAGACCCAGGAGAATTAGCAAAAAAATTGAAGTTTTAGTTAGGTATATATTTTGATACAATATATAAAAAATAGGGTAAGATATAGTATATTAAAGATGAATTAAAGTAGGAGGAAAAGATGAAATTTATATCGTGGAATGTTAATGGGATAAGAGCATGTGTAACTAAAGGATTTGTAGAGTACTTCAAAGAGGTAGATGCAGATATATTTTGTTTGCAAGAAACTAAACTTCAAGAAGGTCAAATAGAATTAGATTTAGATGCATATTATCAGTACTGGAATTATGCACAAAAGAAAGGTTATTCAGGTACAGCTATATTTACAAAAATAAAACCTTTGGATGTGTTTTATGGAATAAATATAGAAGAACATGATAATGAGGGTAGAGCAATTACATTAGAATTTGAAGATTTTTATTTTGTAACGGTGTATACTCCAAATTCTCAAAGTGAATTGAAAAGGTTAGAATATAGAATGAAATGGGAAGATGATTTTAGAAACTATTTAATACAATTAAATAATAAAAAACCTGTAATTGTGTGTGGTGATTTAAATGTCGCTCATCAAGAAATCGATTTAAAAAATCCTAAAAATAATAAAAAAAATGCAGGATTTACTGAAGAGGAAAGAAATAAATTTACACAGTTATTAAATCATGATTTTATAGACACATATAGATATTTTAACCCTGACAAAGAAGGTTCATATTCTTGGTGGTCATATAGATTTAATGCAAGAAAAAACAATGCTGGTTGGAGAATTGATTACTTTGTAGCATCTAAAAAAATAGAATCTAGATTAGTTAGTGCTAATATACATACTGAAATATTAGGATCAGATCACTGCCCTGTAGAGCTAATAATAAAATAATATCTAAAAAGGTTAATAAAATTATAAACTTATTAATATAATGTACAGTGATATGTTTAATATTTATGTATATTTACATACACTAAAATCAGAAGAAAAATAATTTTATAACCAAGGGGGATATATTTATGAACTTATTAGGTCTTAAGCAAAAGTTAGAAAAAGGAAAATCACTAGGTGGAGATGTTATATACATAAAAGAAGAAAATATTTTATATGGATTAGAATGTATATATGAAGACCAAGAAAATAAAAGTATAACGTTATTAAAATCAAAAGAGGAATCTATTAAGGTAGAGGACTTTATAAAAGTTTTAGATAAGTTATATGCTAACATAGGAGATAAGGAAGTATTTATAGGTAAGGATGAAAATAATAGAAATGACAAAAAAGAAATAAAAAGTGTAGAATTTGCACAGTATGAATTATTAAAAATGTTATTTATAAATGTAGAATAAATAATAAGTGTAAAAAAAGATAGACGCATGTCTATCTTTTTTTACACTTATTAGAGTTAATTAAAAATTGATTAGTTTTCCCCATCTTATATGCTAAATCAATTATTTTTTTATCTTCTTTACTTAATTCTCTGTTTAATACCTTACTAAATTCCTCAAATAACCTATCGTAATTAATTTGTTTTTTAGTGGATTTTTCAACAGTTGATGATTTTACAGTAGTATATATATAAACATCAGGTACAATACTTGGGTTATATATTCTAATAAAAACTTGAGCTGTATAAAATGCGTCATTTAAAGCGTTGTGATATGATTTATCTTGATTTAATTCAAGTATTTGAATAGCATTTTGAAGTCCAATACTCCTACCAGCAGGATTATCAAAATAAATAGAAGCATAATGCTGAATATTTATATATGATTTAGGCAAAGTTTTTGATGGCAAATTATAATATGTTATGTTTCTATATAATTCTTTTAAATCACCGGTACCCCAAACACATAAAACAGGATCCTTAGAAGATATAAACCTTTTAAATTCTTTGTATGCTTGTGGAAAAGAAGGAGCATCTGCCACATCTTTTAAAGTTATTCCAGTCATTTTACCAATAAAAGGATGTATGCCTTTGTATATTTCTGGTTTTACATAACTATTGAATGTATCAATTATATTAAAGTTACTATCTAATTTAATAGCGCCTATTTGAATTATTTCAAAAGGGCATCTTTCATTAGATACTGTTTTATTAAGAGTTTTATCAAATCCTTGATTGAATTCTAAGTCAAAAACTATATATTCCATAATATTTCTCTCCTAAATTATCTTATCTTACCAATATATTCATAAATATGTTTATTATAAAATATTAATATTTAAAAAGAAGCAAATGAAGACTTCTTAGTTTATTATACCCTATATTTAGTAAAATGTTAAATTATTGTTATATGTATTTATAAAATAGACGATTTAGATAAATAAGCCTAGAAAAAAATAAAAATATTGCGAACTTTCAAATGATAATATATAATAAGTATAAATAAAACACGAACAAAAATAAAATAAAAATAAAAATAATATTGGAATTAAGGGGGATAATATATGGAAAAGTTATTATACACAATAGAACCAAATAATCACAATGAAAAAGATCTTAAATTTATTTTAAACAATAATAGAAATATAAAGTTTATTTCTTTAATGGGTGTAGATTTAGGAGGAAATGCAACTGATGAAAAAATACCAGTAAATTTATTTTTAGAGGATATAAGTGGATTTTTAAAATCAGCTATTCAAACTGATGGATCGAGCGTAGAACTTTATAACATAGCAACTCTAAATAATGCTAAGGTTGATTTAATGCCAGATGTAGATTGTAAGTGGTATGTAGATTATAACTTTGAACATATCGATGAAGAACTTAATTTGCCAGTTGGCACTCTTAGAATACCAGCTTTCTTAATTCATGAAAATAAGAAAGTATGTTCAAGAGGAATATTAAAAAAATCAGAAACTTATTTTAAAACATCTATTTTAAAATTATTTAAAGAATATCCAAATATCATAAAAAATATTGGAATAGAAGATATTTCGAATATAGAAGACATAATATTAACGTCAGCTACTGAATTAGAATTTTGGGTAAACACACCAGAAGATAAAGCAGACTTAGAAAAGTTATATGTATCACAAAGTTTAAAAGAACAATATTGGAAAAGAACACATGGTATTATAAGGACTTGTTTAGAAAAAACTTTAATAATTTTACAAGACATAGGTATAAATCCTGAAATGGCTCATAAGGAAGTTGGAGGTATTAACAGCTCTATAAGCATAGATGGAAAAACAAATCATGCTATGGAGCAGCTAGAGATTTCATGGAAATTCTCAAATCCTCTTCAAGTTGCAGATAATGAGTTAATAGTAAGAGAAATAATAGAAGATGTATTTACATCTAATGGATTAGAGGTAACGTTTAAAGCAAAACCTATATATGGGGTTGCAGGAAGTGGAGAACATGTTCATGTTGGCGTTAGTGCAAAGCTAAAAGATGGAAGTATAAAAAATTTATTTGCTCCAAAAGATATGACAAAAGACTATTTAAGTGAAATTGGGTATGGGGCACTTATGGGAATACTTAATAATTATGAAGTATTAAACCCTATAGTTACATCATCTAATGATGGATTTAATAGATTAGTACCAGGGTTTGAAGCACCAGTATGTATAGTAACATCACTAGGACATAATTATGAAGTAGCATCAAGAAATAGGTCTGTACTTGTAGGATTAGTAAGAGATATAAAAAATCCAAAAACAGTAAGACTTGAATTGAGATCACCAAATCCACTATCAAATACTTATTTAGTTATAGCAGGTTGTTACCAAACAATGTTAGATGGAATAAAAGCAGTAGCAAAGAGCGGGTTGTCAACTAAGGACCTTGAAAAAGAGCTATCTAAGGAAGTAGGCCAAGAAAGCTTTTATTTAGAAAAAGACAGAGCCTATAGAGATGAAAATGATGTATTTGAACATTATACATTGCAAGAGAGAAATTGTAGATTTTCAGTACCACCTGCAACAGTTTATGAAAATATGAGGAATTTAAAAAATTATGAATATAAGTTGAATTCTTTAAAACAAGGAAATGTATTTACTGATGTAATAATAGATTCGTTTAAGATGGGTGCTATAGACAAATGGGTGAAAGAATTAGAAAATAGAATTATTCATGACCATATGGAAACTGTAAGAAGCTGTGTAAAGTTACATAATAAGGAAAATATGGATGCTTTAGATGAAGTTGCATGGAATGCTATTTCAGAGATAAAGTTTAACATAATGAAAGATACATTAACTAGAAAATCATTGTTTACTAATATTAGAGAGTCTATAGCAAATAAAGATTATGAAGTGGTATCAAAATTACAATTACAATTAAAAAAAGAAATGAAAGAAATTCAAGAATTGTATGTACAATATAGTAAAAATATATATTAAAAAAGAAGAGGGAGACCTCTTCTTTTTTTATGTTTTTAAATTACAAGATGTACTAATAAACTTAATAATAGAAGGTATGCAAAGATATTAAAATTATAAGAAGAGATATTTTTCTTTGATGGGAAAAATGTTATTTTTAGTATCAATAATAAGATAAATAAAACTACATATCCTGAATTAATCAATACAGTAAAACTTGAAAAACTTAAAAAATGTATTATAGATAAAATAAATATTATAATTAGGAATTTAGAATTATGTTTAGTTAAAAAGGGCAGTAATTTATTTATATGTTTTCTGATAAATTTATTGCTTGTAGCAGAGTAACAATCTCTAAGTAAGTATAGTAGTGAGTATAATATTATGAATAATGAGGATACAAAGCCTGATAAAATTCCTATATCTTTAATCATTATAAATCCTCCCTTTATTTTAGGATAAAAAATTTTATTAGTATATAGTATTTTATTTATATGAAATATGTGAACAATTTAAGTAAGAAAATTAAATTTAAATAAAAAATTATTTAACAATAATTATAAAAATAAAAAAAAATAGTAATAAAATATTAAAAAAAGGCAATAGTAATATATAGTGATAAAAGGAGTGAAAAATATGGAAAAAAATATAAAAACATTTATATTAACAACTTTTTTATGCATAACTTGTTTTGCTATTAAAAATCAAAGTGTGTATGCTTTTAGTGAGGATGTAAATTTAAATTTATTAATAGAAAATAAAGAAAATCAAAGAGAACTTAAATCTAAGATAGAAAAATTACATCAAGATATAGAAGCTAAGACTGAAAATATTGACAATAAAAAACAAGATAATGTACAAGCTGAAGTTGTAAGTGTCAGTTTTGTAGAAAAAAATGAACTAAATTCAAGTGATTATTTAATCAACGAAGTGAAAACTATAGAAAAAGAAAAATTAGAATTAGAAAAACAACTAGAAGAAAATAAAGTAAAAGGTATGAAATTAGAAAAATCGATAGAAGAAGATGAAAAAAAATATTTGAAAGAGAATAATTTGAGATTTAAGGCAGGTATATGGCCAGTTACTTCATATAATCAAATTAGCTCTCCTTTCGGTTATAGAATACATCCTATAACAGGAGAAAGAAAATTTCATAGAGGTATAGATATACCAGCACCTCAAAATACAGAAATATTATCATCTGATGATGGTGTAGTTATATTTTCAGGAGTACAAAACGGATATGGAAATGTGGTTAAATTAAAGCATTTCGATGGTAAGAAAACTGTATATGCTCATAATACTTTTAATGTAGCTAGGGAAGGTGACATAGTGAAACAAGGACAAGTTATTGCAAAAGTAGGTACTACAGGTAATTCAACTGGTAATCATCTTCACTTTGAAACTATTATAGATGAAGAGAATATAAACCCTTTAGATGCAGTAAATAAATAGCAATAGGGCAAGAGTACATATATATTGTAGAAATATTAAAAATTAATATATATTAAAAAGAAGGGTATATGCCCTTCTTTTTAGCATAAAATTAAGTATAATAAAGGATTAATAAAAGCAAGGCGAAATTATAAAATTAAATGTTTGAAAATTTAGAAAATTTATAAAAAGGAGAGCTTTGATGAAAAAAAAATTCATACCGGATATATTAGTATACGTTTTTGCACCTATATTAGTATGTAATTTAGAGATAAATAAAAATATAAGCTACATAATACTGGCATTGATAACTTTAACATTTATTTATAGTATTACGACTGCGAAGAATGAACTTAGATTAAATGTATCAGGAATAATATTTGCTTCTTTATATATATGTGCACACATGTTTAAACAAAATGCAGAATCAGACTTTGTCAGGTATATATATGATACATATTGTTTCTTAATATTATCTATATTATTTATAGGATTAACATGTTTTGATAAAAATATAATTAGACAAATTTACTCAGATATACTTAGATCTAAAGGTCATACTAAATATTATGTAGGACACTATTTAAGTAGAAAATTTATAAAGCAAGAATTTGAAAAGATTTTATCAATTATAAACATACATTTGTTAGCTATTACATTCATTAGAGTTTATTCTATATCAACATATGGAGCTCGAGATTATTTAATTACATTAGATTTAGAAAAATTGGTTTGTCTGTTATTTATAATTGTGGAGTGTTATATGGTATATAAGATAATTAGAGAAAATAAGAAAGATAAAAATAATAAACTTAGAAAAGAAAATATAAGAAATAACACAATAAATAAAGATGTTGAAGAAAAAATTATATATTTAAATAAATATAAAAAAACTAATAAATAACAAGGATTAATTCTTGTTATTTATTAGTTCTAGTATATAATCTGCTATTTTATCATAATTAATTAGCTTTTTAAATTCTTTAATATTTGATTGCATAAAATTAAATATAGATTCAAATTTACCCGAAGATAATTCATAGAATATGTTTTTTAAATCATCTTCGTCATTGTAAATTATACCAATTCCTTTATCAATTATAAACTTAGCGTTCTCTATTTCCTGACCAACTTTAGGGACTTTGACTATTATTGGTGTTTCAGAATGAATACCCTCAAATAAAGTTGCTCCACCAGGCTTTGTTATCATAAGATCATAGTCTTTTATTAAATTGTGCATATCATTTACATACCCTAAAACCTTTATGTTTGATAATGGTTTTTTTTCTGTAAGATAATTATGTAGCTTAGAATTTTTTCCTGTAACTATTGTTAACTGTATAGTTTCAGCATGATCTTTAATAAATTCATCAATCCAATACATAAAATCATCATCTACATCAAATAACCCTCTTCCTCCGCCTAAAAGTAGTATTTTATATTTATTAGGAATATGAATTTTTTCACTCACAAGGAATTTACTATTTATAGGAACTCCAGTTACCTTAATAGATGTAGGAGAAATACCTTTTTGTACAAATCTATTTCTGATTTCACAAGATGGAACAAAATACATATTAGTAGTAGGATATACCCATTCAAGGCTGTCTACAACATCAGTAATAACTGTTAAAGTAGGTATATTCATTTGAGGATATTTTATTTTGAAGTTATATACACAAGCAGCAGCCAGTGGAAAAGTAGATATAATTAAATCTGGCTTTTTATCAAGAATATATTCTATAAGCTTAGGTGTATATAGTTTATGAGCTAAATCATGTTTTGAGTCAAAAGATTTTTTTAGATAATAGTAATAATTATATAAGCCTGGTGTATATTTAGTATTATTTTCATATAATTTAACCATTGGCTTATTCATTATGGGAAGACTAGCGCTTATAAAATTTTGTATTGTAACATCACAAGAGCTATCTTTTTCTAAAAGATTATTTTTAATAGCATTTGAAGCACTTATATGACCAGCTCCAAATTGAGCTGTAAGTATTAATATTGATTTGGGTTTCGCTGTGTGCATTAGTTATTCACCTCTAATAATTTAACTTTATAATTACAGTATTATACAGATATAAATTGATTTAATCAATAATAATAAAACTTATTATATTTAAGAAGGAAATATTTATATTAAGTTGAAACTTAATATAGAGGTGGGCTGTATGGAAGTAGTAAGTAAAAGACATGAAAAAGAAGAAAATGTAGACAGTGATTTTATAGACATATTAAAACTTATTATATATTCAAGTATAGGAATATTTGTATTTTTTATTCCTATAAAACTAAATGGACAATCAATAACTCTAATATACCATATAGCATATAAATTACAATCTGACTTAAGGCCATTTCTACAAATATGTATAATTGTATACGCTATAATAGGGTGTTTAAAGCCTATATTAGAAAATAAAAAAAAGAAAATAATCCAGAGTAATATTTTTTTATACATTAGGATGTTTAGCATCCTAATAATAGTAAATGTATTTTATGGTAAAAATACAATTATGTTCTTAGATGACGATATATTACTTTTAATAGATGAACTAGTTTTGAATGTAGCTACAGTATTGCCACTAAGTGCAATATTTATCACATTTTTATTAGATTATGGATTTTTAGATATAGTAGAATCATATTTTCACAATACAATGAAAAAAAATTTCAAGTTAAGTGGAAAAACCATAGTTAATATTCTTATATATATTTGTACTGATTGCTTTTGTGGAATGTTTGTAACAAATAAATTATATAAAACTGGAAAAATTAGATACAATGAGGCCTGTATAATTATATTGGATTTTTCTATAATGTCAATACCTATGGTTAGTTATATGTCAAAAGAACTAAATGTAGACAAGATAGATATAATTATAGTTAGCACAATTACATTAATAATTACTAATATGATTTTGTCTAGAATTTATCCTTTAAGTAAAAAAAAGAAGTCTTATTGCATGAAAACAAATTATAGAGAAACTATACACAAAAGTGATAAATTAAAAAATGGAATAAAAAAATACCTTAAAAATAAAAACAATAAAAACATAATAAAAACAATTATTGATAATTTAGAGGAAGCTATTTCTGTAATTATTAATTTAATACCTGAGCTAGTTATGATATTGTACTTAGGAAATATAATATTAAATAGTGACATTATATTAGAATTATCTAAATATATATTTTATCCTTTAACAGAAATATTTAAAATTGCAGATAAAGGTGAAATTAGTTTGTTTGGAATAAATTTATTTTATAATGGTATTATAGGTATAGAAAATGTTAGTAATTATACTCAATATAGTACTAAATTTTTGATTGGTACACTAGCGGTTACAAGTTGTACATCACTTAGTAGTAATATGGTATATATAAAAAATACAGATATTAGTATAACCAAAAAAGAATTTTTAGTATCTTACACACAAAGAATAATTACTATAGTATTTATTTATTCAATAATGTATTATTTTTATAGGGGATATATGATGTAAATATAGGTAGTTTATTATAATAAAAAATAAAAAAATGTATGAGGAGAGTTTAAAATGCATAATAAAAAAATAATAGAAAAGTATTTAGAAGAACTTTTAGTTATTCCAAGTCCAACAGGGTATACAAAAGAAATAATGGAGTATATAAAAAAAGAACTTGAACAAATGGACATAGATTACAAAGTATCAAATAAAGGAATACTAGTAGCTACTATAGCTGGAGCAAATCAAGAAAAGGAAATTACATTTTCAGCACATGTAGATACATTAGGTGCGATGGTTAAAGAAATAAAGGCTAACGGAAGATTAGTTATATCCCAAATAGGAGGATATATGATGAACTCTATAGAAGGCGAAAATTGTTTAATACATACTAGGTCAAAAAAAGTATATGAGGGAACATTACAAACAATAAAGCCTTCTATTCATATACATGGTAATGATGCAAGAGAATTGCCGAGAGATTGCAAAAACTATGAAATCGTAATAGATGAATGTGTTTTTACAAAAGAAGATGTACATAAGTTAGGAATAGAGGTTGGAGATATTATATCATTTGATACAAGAACTAAAATAACTAATTCGGGGTTTGTAAAATCTAGATACTTAGATGACAAAGCATCTGCAGCAGCTATATTATATGTCATGAAGTATATTAAATTAAATAACATAAAGCCTAACCGCTCTATAAACTTCTTCTTTAGCAACTATGAAGAAGTAGGTCATGGATCTTCAGCATTTATACCGAAAAATACATCTGAATTTATTGCAGTTGATATGGGATGCCCAGGAGAAGGTCAAAATTCTACAGAGTACGATGTGTGTATATGTACAAAGGATTCAAATGGACCATATGATTATGAACTTGTCAATAAACTTATTGGAACATGTGAACAAAACAATATAAACTATAAATTAGATATATATCCTAACTATGGATCAGATGCTACTGCTGCATTAAAATCTGGCATGGATTCTAAATTTGCCCTTATTGGCCCTGGTGTATTTTCATCACATGGATATGAAAGAACTCATATAACATCAATTGTAGAGACTGCAAAGCTAATAATAGCTTATATAGCTAATTAATATAACTTATAAACAAGAAGCCTTATTAAGATTAAATAATCTCAATAAAGCTTCTTGTTTATGTTTTATGAAAGTATAAAATAAATAGCTATTGTGTAAAGCAAAGTACTGTGTTATTATTATCTCATGAAAAGTAAAACATAGTACTGTGTGAAACATAATACTATGTTTATAGAAAGGAGGAGTAATATGAATACTCAGTTTAGAAAAGGAGTACTTGAAATTTGTGTATTAGCTCTTATTTCCCAAAAAGACATGTATGGGTATGAAATAGTTCAAAATATATCTAAGGTAATAGATGTAAATGAAGGAACTATATATCCTATACTTAGAAGGCTAACAAAAGAAGGATACTTTGAAACTTATATATTAGAATCAAGAGAAGGTCCCGCTAGAAAATATTATCAGTTAACGATATTAGGAAAAGAAAATTTAAGTAAGCTTATGCTAGAGTGGAAAGATTTTGTTAAGGCTGTAAATGTATTAATAAGTAATGATGAGGGAGGGAATGACTTTGAATAAAAAAGAATTTTTAGAAATATTAAAAGACTATCTTAAAAAGAATTTTTCTGAAGATGAAATAAATGATATATTAAGAGACTATGAAGAATATTTTTTAGAAGGTGTCATAGAAGGTAAAAGTGATATAGAAATAATAGCAGGATTAGGGTCTCCTAAATCAATAGCAAATGAGCTTATATCAGAAACGAAAAACAATTATTCTAGTGAATCAAGTAAAAGTGATAACATGAAAGATCAATTTAATGTCTTTAAATTAAGAGCAAAAGATAAGTATAATGATTTGAAAGTAGAGATTAGTGAAAAGCTTACTCCAAATATACAAAATAACAATCATAATAAAGATAGAAAATGGATACAAGTAATATTGGCTATATTATCTTTGATTTTAATTATACCTGCATTTACAATTATAATGACATTGGTTTGTATAGGTATAGGATTAGTAGGTTTATTAGTAGTATACTTAGTAACAGCACCATTTATAATTAGTTTTGTAATGGGTACACCTCAAATTGCAATACTTTATATATTTGTATCTATTACATTTATAGGAGGTCAAATTTTTGCTTGGCAATTGTATATATTCGTAGTGAAATTATGCAAAAAAATAATAAAGCAATATATAAATTGGTTAAAAACTAGAAATTTATATATAAATGCTAGTAAGAAAAAAGAAAAGTATGATAATAAAGAAAAAGAAAACGTGTTTGAAGAAGATTTAAATGATAATGAAGATGAAGGAGATGAAGGAGATGAAAAATATGAATAAAAAAATAACTATATGTTCTATTATTTTAGTTATAATAGGCACTATCGGAACTATATGTTCAGGTATAGCATCTATTCCATATTTTATAAAGACTTCTTCTGATATAGAAAGAGAGCTAAATAAGGAATGTATTATATATAATAAAGAGATAGACATAAATAAATTAAATATAAATACAAAAGATACAAATATAGTGATAAGAAAACATAATAAAAGCAATGTGCTAGTTAGCAAAAAAGGAAATAAAGATAACCTTAGATATAATATTGAAAATAAAGATAATACATTATCTATATCTGAAAATGAAAGTAAAGATAACTATAAAGATATAAGAAGTTCAAACGACTTTGCTAATTATGTATTTAATGAATTTTATTCACAAAATACTAATAACATAGTTATTTATATACCAAATGATGTTGATATAAATACGTATACACAAAGTGGTGTATTAGATATTCAAGATGATATATTTTTAAATGACGTAACATTTAAAACATTATCTGGAAATATATCATTACCTAAACAAGTTAAAAATTTAAAAAAATTAGATATAAAATCTAAAAATTATACACAATTATCGATATCAGAATTATTAGGGATAAAAGATATATATATAAGTAGCAACTCTGTTAATGTATACTCAGATGATAATGACATATTTATAGATAACAAAGAAAATTATATACCTAATAATGTAAATATAAATCAAGATTCTAATGATTATGGAAATGTTGATATATCTACAGAAATACCAATAGCGAACAATTTGAATATAAATGCATATAAGTCTAATGTTAGTGTTGATTTACCAATTGATAGATATAAAATAAACTTTAATATAAAATCATTACAAAGAATTAATATAGATGATTTAATTCAGGAAAATAAAATCAATGAAAATGATCATTTAAAACATCAAGATATAAGAGAACTAAATGGTAATTTAAATAAAAATTTGGATGAATTAAAAAAAGAATATAAAGTAAACATAAAATCAGAATATGTAAGTATAAAATAATGAAATAAAGTATTATAATTCAAAAAATAACGAAAATGTTAAAAAAAATAAGTATACTATGATATAATATTAAGAATAAAAATAAAAAAGAGGTATACTTATGAATAAAAGAGTAGTAAGTTTGATTTTGATTTCTACTACTTTATTAGTTAGTGCATGTACAAAAGAAAATTTAAATAGTGATAGTATAATAGATGTAAGTTCATCTCAAGCAATAAATAATAATGAATTTTATTTAGAAAATGAAGATACTACAGCAAAGGACTCTAATGATTCAAAAAAGAATTCGGGCACTATAAAGATACCAATAAATATAATGTCTAAATATTCAAAAGATATAACGTACTTAGAAGTTAAAGAAGATAGTTCACTGCAAGAAAAATTAGAAATTATAATTAAAACAATTTCTAGAGAATATTTCAATGGACTACCTATAAGTGTAACTGTTTACGGCAAGAATCTTGCTAAGATAGAGTTGAAAGAGCCTAAAGACTTGAGTAATAGTAGAGTTTCATGGAAAGTAGATTATTTAAATGAAGTTACAAAAGAGTATACAATAAATACTATAATAAAAAATATAATTCAAGAAGACTATAAAGGTGCATGGATAGAAAAAATACAATTATATTATGAAAATGAATTAATACAATTAGATTAAAAGCAGTATTAGAAACGAATTTGTTTCTAGTACTGCTTTTTAACTTACATAATATCGTCACCCATATCATTAGGATGGCTAGCTATATAAGTAGCAATAGATAATACACCTACTCCAGCGAGCAATTTTAATTGTTGCTTAGCAACAAACTTACAAGTTGGAATTGTTATTTTTCTAATACTTGGACTGATAATATTTGCAGTAATTAAAGCAGATCCTACTAGTATACCTGTTGCTAAAGTTGGATTACTTTTAGTGAAATTTTTCATATTATTTGATAAATCATCACAATTACTACAATTATTAAATAATGTATTTTCATTGGTATTGTTAAACTCATTTGAAATCATAAAATCACTCCAATCAATAATAAATTATTAAAATTAAATTTATAATTCTTACACATATGATGTGCAAATAACAAAAAAATATAATGAAAATTTATAATAAATAAATTACTTTAAAATAAATCAATATTAAAGAATTAGTAACCACATTCAAAGACAATCATATAATTATATTAGACAACATAAGTTTTTTCTTATGGGGGTTAATTTACAGCAAAGGGGTTTTGACATATTATGAGAAAGAAAAAGAAACAAGGGTGTTCAACTGCACCTATATATGAAGATTGCAATATATGTAGTGAACATGTAAGTGCATGTAAGCCATGTAAAACAAATAACGTATGCAAACCAAACAACTCGTGTAAAAAAATGGTTAATCATTGTGTAGAATGTCCTTGTGATGACTACGAAATAACTTACGCAGATAAATGTGTTAAGCTAGCTAAACAAGCAGAAGATTTATTTGAAAAAGCTTTAGAGTGTGAATGTAAGGCTGTAGAAGCATACGAACAAGCTAGAGAATGCGAAAAATCGTCGAAAGTACTATCATCAAAAGCTAAAAATTTAAGAAAAAATGCTAGTTGTGATGAGCAAGAATCTAAAGCTGCTTGTTGCAAAGCTAAAGAACTAATGGAAAAATCTCAAAAACTTTGCGAACAAGCTAAATGTCTGTTTAAAGAGGCTGAAAACGTAGAAAGAGAAGCAGAATGCCATTGTGAAAAGGCTAAGGTTTTATTTGAGAAAGCTCAAGAACATAATGATAAGGCAAAAGCTTTATATCATCAAGCATTAAAATGTGATGAAAAAGCATTAGAATGTTATAAGTCTGTAGGTGAAAAAATAAAAGAATATGAAGTGAAATCAAAAAAATGTGAAGATATGGTACAAAAATGTAGTAATAAATTACAACAGTGTGAAAACAAACCTAAATGTGATGAAATAAAAGAATGTAAAAAAGAAAAAGAAAATTGTGGATGTCATATTCCTAAGAAACAATATTGTAAACCAGAATATGAATTAAATTACTGTAATCCATGTCATGAAATAAAAGAATGCAAAAAAGAGAAAGAAAATTGTGAATGCCATATTCCTAAGAAAAAAAATTGTAAACCACAATGTAAAGTAAATTACTGTAATCCATGCCATGAAATGAAAGATTGTAAAAAAGAAATAATATATGTAGAAGATGAATATTTAAACATGAATCAATGCCCAACAACATATGTGAGTCCTATGTATGATATGGGTAATATGCAATATATGGGTGGATTTGAAGACCAATATCCAAGTTTAGATATGCCATATATGAATTCATATATAGACGAATATCAAGATATGAATGACATGTGGATGAATTATTATATGATGATGCAAAATATGATGCAAAACATGATAATTCAGCCAAGAGATTTTGATTAATGAAAAAAGAATGCTTTCAAGCATTCTTTTTTCATTTTATTTTTATTGTTTACTTTAATAATTCTTTTTCAATTGATTTATACAAATTTTCCATCATAGAATTAAACTGCTTTGTATGCTTCATATAATTTGAGACTGATGGCAAATTAAAAAAATCACTATATTCTTTATTTAGTTGCATGATTTTTTTAGATGCATCTTCCATTCTATAATTTGAATAAATTGTATTTTTTTTATTAATATATGTATCTAATTGCTTTTTTAAGTTTCTATTCTTTTCTAAATTAATTTTGCTTTTGTTCATATCTTTAAATTCATTTGTATTTTTTATAAAATTAGCAAATTCTTTAACTTTATTATTGATATCCATAAAATATCCCCCTTATATAAAAGCTATATAATATATTCTATATAATATATTTATAAAATATACTAAATATTAAAAGTATAAAGGAAAATATTGAACTTATATAAAAAGCATTTCAAAAAGTGTAGCAAATAGGAGCGATAGTTAATAGTATATAAGGTATGAAGCTTTGACTAATAAGAAATGACATCGTGGAGAAGGAGGCCTATAATATCATTTAGGCCTCCTTATTTACAATAAAAAGTTTAAAGGCAAGTTAAATCACTTAAAAACATCTCAAACATAACGCCTTCATTTCTATCGGTAACAAATTCAGATGTATAATTTATAGCTTTATAAATGAAGTTAGTAGCTTCTTTTACAGAAAAATCTAAATAATAGCCTTTATTTAAAAGACCACATAGTATAGATGTAAATATATCTCCTGTACCACTATAAGAACAGTTATTGTACTTTACAGAATAAGAAGAAAACTTATCTAAATCCCTATCATAACTTAAATTTAAAATATTTTTATCTTGTATTATTCCTGTAATAACCACCTTACTAGGCCCAAGTAGAGAAACTTCTCTAGCAATATCCATAAGTTCATTCTCATTAAATCCATTTTCATTGTAATCTCTATTAGTTAAAAAACAAGCTTCTGTTAAGTTTGGAGTAGCCAAGTTTGAAAGTTTAACTAATTCTTTTATTTTAAGACACATCTCTTTATCAAAAACAGGATAAATAGAGCCACAATCGCCCATAACAGGGTCTACAACTACGAATGAATTAGAATTTTTAGAAATAAAATCACAAACTATATTTACTTGATCTTTTGATCCTAAAAATCCACTATATATGCAATCAAAATTTAAACCTAAAGTTTTCCAAACACAAGAATAATCATTCATATGACTAGTGAGATCTAAAAATGTGTATTCAGGATACCCTGTCTGACTTGATAGAATAGCTGTAGGAAAGGGACAACATTGAACCTTTAGTGATGAAAGTATAGGAAGAGCAACAGCCAAAGAACATCTTCCTAGCCCCGATAAATCATTTATTGCTGCAATTTTTTTCAATATAACAACACCTCCAATATAATTATATTACTACTAAAAATAGAAATAAAATAGTTAAAAAAATAAAAATGACAGTGTATGATTACAATTTATTATTTAAAAAAAAATTGAAATTATTTATTTGTTATTTGGATATAATAATACAAAATAATAAACTATTATGTTTACATTAAAAGTAGTTGAAATTATATTGACAGTATTTGTCCTTTATAGGGAGGTGTGACTTTGAAAGAGTCTAAAATAAAAAATAAGTATATACAAGGTATAATTATATCATTAGGCTTAACTTTATCGATTGGAATATATACACATATTGAACAAGATAAGGTTCAAACAAAAGAAAGATTAGTACAAGTTAATGATATAGATACAAAAGAAGTTAACAATCAGTATAAAATACTTCTTGAAAGTTTATTTGATTATAGAAATAAGGCTTTGTTAGAAAAAAATGAAGGTATACTTAAACAATTATATGAAACAGATAAAAAATTTGGACTTTGGGCATATGAACATGAAGTTAAAAAAATGAAATATTTAGAAAATTGGTCAAATAAACAAGGCGTTAAATTTAATGATATAAAAACAAAAGTAAAAATAAAGAAAATAAAACAAAAAGAAGATGATTTGTATGGAATTATATGTACTGTATCAACTGAGTATAAATATTCATATGAAAATCAAAAAGATGTTGTTAATATGTTTAGGATAGGAACGTATCATTATTTAAATGTTAAGATTAGAGATAACCAATATATAATAACTAAAGAATGGTATACTGACCCATTTGCAGATTCTTTAAATTTAGAAAATATTAAATCTGAAGATATAAGAGATTATATATTAAAGAAAGAACCAATTAAATTAGAATTAACACTAGAACAAAATAAAGCAGTAAACTATGCTCATCAGTACTGTGGAGCAGCGGCTGACGAAGAATATGGATTAAAGTTTAATTCAAGTTATAAAGATTTTAATCCCGACGGTGGGGATTGTGCTAATTTTGCGTCTCAAATAATGTTTGAGAGCGGAAGATTTAAGAAAAATGATACATGGAATTATCAAGGCAATGATAGTACAAAAGCATGGGTAAATGCACAAGCGTTTAAAAATTATATAGTCTATAGTGGCAGAGGAAGTTTAGTAGCAAAAGGATCATATCAAGATGTATATAAAGAAGCGTATAACTTAAGACCTGGTGATTTTGTGGCTTATGAAAAAGGTGGAAGGATAACTCATGTGTCAACGGTTACTGGACTAGATTCTAAAGGATATCCATTAGTAACATGCCATAATAGTGATAGGCTTCTTGTTCCTTGGGATTTGGGATGGAGTGACAAAAAAATACGTTTTCATATCATAAAAGTACACTATTAATATAAGTTTTAAACCTTACAAAACACTATCTAAAAGCCTGGTGGTAATGCTTTATATTGTGGAAATTATTGACAAATACGGGTAAATATGATAAAGTGATAGTAGGGCTATCGTGTATTATAGCTAAATAAACTTGTGTTTTTTAGGAGGATTTATTAATGAAAACTGGAGTAGTTAAATGGTTTAACAATGAAAAAGGATTTGGATTTATATCTATAGAAGGCGGAGAAGATGTTTTTGTACATTTTTCAGCTATAACTGGTGATGGATACAAGTCTTTAGAAGAAGGACAAAGCGTAGAATTTGAAGTGGTTGAAGGTGCTAAAGGTCCTCAAGCTGCTAACGTAGTTAGATTATAATCTAAATTCATATATATTAGCAATTCTAGTAATATGTGAAATACAGCCGTTTTTAAGCGGCTTTTTTTATGTGATTATTTAAACTTATAAATAAATCACTTAAAACTTACATAGTTACTTTATTAAAACTTTATATTTAAATGCAAATTCAATAAGTGAATATAAAGTTTTTTAAAAATAGTTTGAAATAAAAAAATATTATATAAGTTTATATTTGAATTTAAAATAATAACTAAATATGTTAAAATGAATAATGGATAATAAATTTTGAATATACTGCTTCTATAAAAAGATGAAGTAATGTTTATACAAGTATTTGGAGGTGTAGTATAGTGAACATATTATTTTTTCTGACACCTAAAAGTGAAGTTGCATATATATATGAAGACTACACTATGAGGCAAGCTTTGGAAAAGATGGAATATCATAGATATTCTGCTATTCCTATAATTGACGATGAAGGAAAATATGTTGGAACTATGACTGAAGGGGATTTACTATGGACATTAAAAAATGACTTTTCCCTAGATTTAAAATCAGTAGAAGATGTTCCAATAATGCAGATAAAAAGAAGAATGGATAATACTCCGGTTTCTATTAATGCAAATATAGAAGATTTGATATCTAAGTCTATGAATCAAAACTTTGTTCCAGTAATTGACGATCAAAAAATTTTTATAGGAATAATTAAGAGAAGAGATATAATAGAATATTGCTATAACAAGTTAAAAGTATAAAAATTTAAAATATATAAAGCCTAGCAAATTTGCTAGGCTTTATATAATACTATAAGTTATATTTTTTAGAAATATTTAATGAAAAATTTTTATTAGTCGTTAAATTTTACAGTGTTTTGGTATTTAGACTTAAGATCATTTAATTTATTAGAATAAACTTCACTTTGCTTTTGGTACATTAAAGTTTTTTCTATTTCGTTTTTAACTTCTTCATATTCTGATTCTCCACCAGATTGTATTTCTTCTAACTTTATTAAGTGATATCCAAATTGAGTTTGAACAGGTCCAGATATTTCACCTTGTTTCATATTAAATACAGCTTCCTCAAATTCAGGAACCATTTGTCCTCTAGGGAAAGAACCTAAGCTTCCACCAGCATCTTTAGATGGGCAAGTAGAGTGTTCAGCTGCAGCATCTTCGAAAGATACAGCACCTTCATTTATTTTATTAAATAATTCAGAAGCTTTCTCTTCAGTATCTACTAATATGTGTTTAGCAGAAGCAGTCTCTGATTTGTTAAATTTACTTTTATTAGCTTCAAAGAAAGCTTTTTTCTCATCTTCAGTTAATGTAATGCTAGATAAAACTTTGTTTATAGCAAATTGCTTTAACATGTTTTCTTCAATTTTTTTCATTTCTGATTTAAAACTCTCATCATTATGTAATTGAGTTTCTTTAGCTTCAACATAGAATAATTCTTGATTTACTAAATCTTCTAGTAATTGTTTTTTACCTTCTTCAGTGTTAAAATGCATAGCTTGATAAGGATCTAAGCTTTTTAATGCACTTTCAATATCTAAATTAGTTATTTCTTTTTCACCAACTGTAACTAAAACTTTTCTTTCCATAATAGTTAACTCCTTTATATATATTGTATTTTATTGATAAGGTTATTCTTCAATTTAAATCATATCAGAAAAGTACTCATATGTCTAATATTTCCAAGCATTATATTAAATATGTATTAATATGAAAAAGTTATAGTAATTAGCAATAAAGCTGATAAAATACCTACTACGCCTTCATTCATTTTATATTTGAAATTTTTAACGCACGATATATAAAAATAAATAAGTATGAATATAAATTTTAAAGATAATAAAAGCATACTTTTAGAAAATAATAGATAACTACATAAGAATAATATAAAAGTAACTAAGGTACTTACTCTATATAAAGTGACTATTTTAGGGAATTTTCTTAAGTTATATAAAATTAAAAAAATGTAAATTACAGATAGTAATGTAAATGATATAAACATAATAATCTCAGTTTGAAACTTTGGGATAACTACGGAATTGTACCAAACTATTGGCCAAAATAGTAATATTAAAAATTTAAAAAAGTCATCTATAAACTTAGTATTATTCATAATACACATCCTTTCTAAGTATTGAAATTAATCTATAAATAAATTAAATCATATAAATAGTCTAAATACTATAATTATTATCCATATATTATAAAAATATATGATAGTTTGTAAAAATAATTAATATATATTAATAGATGTTAATTATTTTTTATTACAATTAGAACTTATTATAAATGGAGGCGAGTTTATGTATAGATATTATACAAAAGGAGTATGTACAAAATCCATAGTCATGGATATAGAAGAAAATATATTAAAAGAGGTATTATTTGAAGGTGGATGTAGTGGAAATGCATTAGGAATAAAGCATTTAGTCGAAGGAAAAGATATAGATGAAATAATAGAAAATCTTGAGGACATACCATGTAAGGATAGGGGAACTTCTTGTCCTGACCAATTAGCTAAAGCACTAAGAATATATAAGGAATATGCATATAATAAATAAAAAAAATGCTTCTACCTTTTAAGTAGAAGCATTTTTTTATTGTTTATTAACTAAAATTGCTATTTTAGCGTCTGGGTTGTAGCTTATTTGAACTAATTGATTTCTCTTAATATTTTCAAGGTCTTCGCCACCATAGTTAATTTGTAACTTTATAGGCATTTTTCCTTGTTTTATTATAGCAACGTATTCTTTTTTACCCTTTTTTTCTAAACTAATTAAATTACCAGCATAAGGTTTGAAATTTTGGTATTTATCTCCAGATTTCTTTATATAGAAATAAGTACCAGCAGCTATTAGTAAGTTAACTCCAAGTATAGCCCAAGAGTTTATACCAGCAAAAATCCCACCTATTAGCACAATAACCATTAAAACAATAGGAATGATAGCTTTTCTCATAAGTAATTTTCCCATTATTTCGTTAGCCTTTTTTTCAGGGCCGGTCATTGTTTTTGATCTAGCAAATGATTCTGCGAATTTGTCTTTAAAGCCCATATTAATCCTCCTAATTTAATAAATATTTAGTTATAATAACGATGTCATGGTTCAAACTAAAAATTTACTACATTTATATTATGTACAAGTTTGCCATTAAAATTTATATTCAAGCAAAGCAAAATATATTAATCATTTTATCATAAAATTATAAAAAAGAAAATAAATGTAGTAATAAAAACTTAATAAATATAATTTATAATTTTTTGTATATAAAAAACTATTATTTAACAGCCGCTACAACTGTCATTTCAACAAGTAAACATTCTCTTGCCATATTTGCCTCGACACAAGCTCTAGCTGGTTCAAAACCATTTTCAACCCATGCATCCCATATAGAATTCATATCTACAAAATCATTCATGTCTTTTACATATATTGTAACAGATAATAAATGTTTCTTATCAGAACCATATTTATTTAATAAATCGTCTATTTTAGCTAAAACTGCAGTAGTTTGCTCTTTTATATCTCCTTCTGCATGAGTTTGTCCACATAAATAAACAGTGTTATTATGAACAACAGCTCTGCTCATTCTTCCAGTTCCTTCGAATCTTTTTATTTCCATAATTAAAACCTCCAATAAATTTTGACAATATAAATTATAATATATATAAATTTAATAATCTATAGATATTATGATTTATATATATTTTAAATAGTAATAATATAACTAAGCATATGGCATTATCTATTTTGTATCCTAATTTTGTTATTAAAATTAATAAATTAGTGCCATTAGACATTAAAATGAAATAACATTATTATACTTTAAAGTAGAGAATAGTTGTTACTGTGTATAAATGTAGCAATTACTATTGAAATTCAAATATGAGGTGAAAAGAATGAATATTTCAAGACCTACATGGGTTGAGATTAATATAGATAATTTAATATATAATATTCGACAAATTAAATCTTTTATAGGTGATGAGGTAAAATTAGGTGTGGTTTTAAAAGCTAACGCATATGGACATGGATTGATAGAAATTTCAAATTTTATAAAACATGAACAAATAGATTATATATGCGTTGCATCATTACAAGAGGCGTTGCAGTTAAGACACAATAATATAAAAATTCCTATTTTAGTAATGGGATATGTATCTAAAGATTATATTGAGCAAGCTATTGATAGTAATATAACAATAACTCTATTTGATAATAAATATGCTTATGAAATAATAAATAAATGTAAGCAAATAAATAAGAGATGCAAAGTGCATATTAAAATAGATACAGGGTTTAATAGGTTAGGATTTAAGATATGTGGAGAATCTAAAAAATATAAGTCAACAATAAAAGAAATTAAAACTGTTTTAGAATGTGATGAGTTTATAGTAGAAGGTATTTTTTCTCATTTATCTCTCACAGACGAAACTACTGATAAAAATCAATATACTAAATTTAGTGAATTGATGAGAAGTTTAACTGACTTTAAGCAAATACCCATAAAACATATTTGTGATAGCATAGCAATGTGTAAATACACAGAGTTTCATATGGATATGGTAAGAGTAGGTTCTTGTATATATGGATATAATTCTAGGAATCAAAACTTAGTATTAAAAAATGTAATGACATTTAAATCAAAAATAATACAAATTAAAGAAATTCAAAAAGGAGAAGGTATAAGCTATGATAAAACATTTGTAGCTCAAAAACATATGAAAATAGGTATTGTACCATGTGGATATGCTGATGGGATTCCAAGGGAGTTATCCAATAAAGGATATGTAATTATAAATGGAAGAAAAGCTTTTATTATAGGGAGTATGTGTATGGACCAATGCATTATAGATGTATCAAGTCTTAGTGAAAATGATTATAAAGAGGACGTAATATTTTATGGAGATAATGGACCTGATTTATCTTGTATCTGTAAATTAGCAAATACAAATAAAAATGAAATTCTAGCAAGAGTCTCAAATAGAGTCTCAAAGATATATATCAGTGATAAAGATACGTTAAGAATTATAGAGTAGTATATTAATAAGGAATATATGTTAAGGGGGATAAAAATGAATGTAGCTAAAACTTTAAACATAGGAGATACCATAGGGATTATAGCGCCATCAGGGCCATTAAAAGAAGGTAGTGTTGAGCAAATAAAGAAAGGGATAGAAGAATATGGATATAGAGTTAAGATAGGAAAAAGTTGTTACTTACAGTATAAAGAGTACTTAGCAGGCGATGATAAAACTAGGGCAGATGATATAGAAAAAATGTTTAAGGATAATGAAGTAGATGCAATAATGTGTTTAAGGGGAGGGTATGGTGCTAGTAGATTATTAGACAATATAGATTATAGAGCAATATTTGAAAATCCAAAAATATTTATAGGTTTTTCAGATATTACAGCGCTTCATATTGTTTTTAATCAAATTTGCAATTTATCAACATATCATGGAATAATGGCATCTACAGTAGACAAGTGGGATAGTTTTACATACACATCTTTAATGGATTCTTTAAACTTTACAAATGAGTTATTTGTTAAAAATCCAATAAAAGAAAAAATGTATTCAATTTATCCAGGGACAGCAGAAGGGGTGCTAGTTGGTGGTAATTTATCTCTTATAGTATCTACTTTAGGAACTAATTATGAAATAAATACAAAGAATAAAATTTTATTTATTGAAGAAACAGGGGAAGATATATATAAATTAGATAGAATGCTTACGCATCTATATCACGCAGATAAACTTAAACATTGTAGGGGAATAATATATGGAGATTTTAATGATTGCAAAGGGTCAAATGAAGATGAAATAATTGAACTATTAAAAGAAACATCTGAGAGAGTTAAAAAGCCATCATTATATAACTTACAGTCTGGTCATTGTATACCTATGGTGACCCTGCCTTTAGGAGCATATTGTCAAATGGACACAAATGATCAAATAATTAAATTTATAAGGTAAGTTATTATAAGTATGTTATAATCAAATAAAAGAAAAACTTTAGCCAGGAGGAATGGATATGTCTGATGATAGAATAATCGATTTTAATGATTTAAAAAATAAAGTCAGAGATTCTGACGTAGATAAATTTGAACAATATATATATAACTTATATTTTTCTGTTATGGATGGAAGCTTAACTATGGTTGAATTTTCAAAAAAAATATTTGATTATATGCAAGAAAATAATATATCTCAAGAAAAGTTTATGAATATACAAAAAAAATTCATGGAGAGATATGGAATGGATTCAAAAGAAGTAGAAGATCAACTTAAAAACTTTGGAATAGACCCATTAAGTACAGGATTTGGTAACATAGATATTAATAACGTTACTAGTGAAAATATAGAATCAATTAAAAAAAGTGCAGGCTTTTATGAAAAATATGGGCAGAAAATAAAGCCTAAAAGTTGTATAACTACTTTTGTTAAAAATGATATTAACGACATTGAAATAGTAATAGATCAAGAAAAAGTTATGATTTATAGCAACAAAAAAATAAGTTTAATGGATGCAGAATTAAATGAATTTTTATTAGAATATAAAAATATGTTTAGTAAAAAAATAAAAGTAGTTTTATGTGAAAATTATAGTGAATATGAATATTAAGATTTTAAAAATATAAATAGTAAAATAGTACCTTTTAATCATTAGATTATTTTAAGGTACTATTTTTTTTGAATTTAATAAAACATAAATAAGGGAACATTAAATAATAAAACAAATAAAATGTAATATGCAGAGAAAATAAAAGAGCACTATAAGGGGGAATTTTAATGGCCATCAATGAGATTTTTAGGGAAATGTTCCACGATAAAAAAAAAGAAAATGAAATAGAATATCAAAAAGAAATAATAAAAAAAAGCTTAGAGAGTCAAGGGAACTTATTAAGTGATTTTGAAAAAGGGATGGACTTACTAGAAGAAGAAAATTATAAAGATGCTATGTTTTTTTTAGAAAAATGTGCACAAAATAATAATTCGCAAGCTCAATATGAAGTAGGAAAGATATTAAAAGAAGGACTAGAGGTAGAGCAAAATATAGAAAAATCTAAAAAATACTTATTAGAATCATATAAACATGGATTTAAAAAATCAGGAGCACTTTTAAGAGAAATGAGATATGAGGAACAAGGCAAATTAAATAAAAAAATAGACACAAAATTTAATAATAAAAATAGTGATTTGGGATTTAGTATAGACATGCCTATAGATTGGATAGAGTTAGGGTCTAAAAATAAAGCTTGCTTTGATGCTATAGCAATCGATAATTTTAATGGAGAGGTTATATTTAATATAAAAATGCAGGTGTTTTTAATAGAAATACCAGAAAATATGACAGGTTGTGTGTCACTTCAAAGAGTTGCAAATAATATGGGTTGTATAGAGTCTGTTGACTTTAACAATGGACACTGTGATGGAAAACTTATATGTGGAGAAGGCATTGATGGTACTTGTAATTATATTTTTATAGCTAAAGGTAAGAGAGGCGTTTATGATGTTAGGGTTATTGTAGATAAATATCTTGAACCTATATATGAGGATGTAATAGACCATATTATATATAGTTTTGACATAGTTGATAAAATATAATAAGTATTAATTTAGAGTTAATATAAAAAAATTTCATATTAGTCACGATAACGTGAATTTAAGATATGTATTAAATTCACGCTATCGTGATTTTTTTATTAGTTTTTAGAGTTAGATATTTCTTCTGCTAAATTATTTAAATATTCCCATCTTTCGTACTTATGTTCAAGCTCTTTTTCAGCTTCAGCTTTTTTATCAATAACTTCTTGTAGCTTAACAAAATCAGTAGCAAATTTAGAAGTACTATTTTCAAGGTCTTCTATTTTTTGTTCAAGTTTTTCAATATCACTGTCGATATTCTCGAATTCTCTTTGCTCATTAAAAGTAAATTTAAGTTTTCGCTCGCTTTTAGGTTTTTCTTTTTTAGAAGTAGATATATCTTCTTTTGCCTTTTTAGCTTCTTCAAATTCTATACCTTGGACTTCTTTATAAATTAAGTAATCACTATAATTACCTGTATAAACATGAATAGTTCCCATTCCTTCATATGCAAATATTTTATTACAAATTCTATCTAAGAAGTATCTATCATGTGATACAGTTATTACAACACCCCTAAATTCATCTAAATAATCTTCAAGTATATTTAATGTATCGATATCTAAGTCATTTGTAGGCTCATCTAATAAAAGTACATTTGGTGCAGCCATAAGCGTTCTTAATAAATGAAGTCTACGTCTTTCTCCACCAGATAATTTTCCGATTAAAGTGTATTGCATAGTTGAATTAAATAAAAATCTTTCACACATCTGAGAAGCTGATATTTTAGTCCCATCTGCAGTTTCTATATAATCACTAATTTCTTTTACATAATCTATAGCTCTCATTTGGGTATGCATATGAGAATCATCTTGATTAAAGCATGCAATTTTAACAGTTTCACCTATTTCTATATGTCCAGCATCAGGAGAAAGTTGTCCATTTAATATATTTATAAGGGTAGATTTACCCATACCATTTTTACCAATTATACCAATTCTATCTGTACGAGCTAGTGTATATTCTAAGTCTTTTATTAAAATTTTATCATCGAAGGCCTTAGATATATTGTGTATTTCAATTATCTTATTTCCTAGTCTAGTAGACCCAACTGATATATCCACTTTTCCATCATTAGAAAAATCATCTTGATTTGTTAAATAATCAAATCTTTGAAGTCTAGCTTTTTGTTTTGTACTACGAGCTTTAGCACCTCGTCTTACCCAAGCTAATTCAGTTCTTATTAAGTTTTGACGTTTTTCTTCCATACTAGATTCAAGTGCTAATCTTTCCATTTTTTTTTCTAAAAAGTTAGAGTAGTTACCATCATAGCTAAATAGTCTACCTTTGTCTAATTCGATGATTCTATTAGAAACTCTATCTAAGAAATATCTATCATGAGTTATCATAAGCAATGAACCACGTCTATTATTAAGATATTCCTCTAAGTAGTCAATTGTATCATTATCTAAGTGATTTGTAGGTTCATCTAGTATTAATAATTCACAAGGTGTAATAAGAGCTGAAGCTAGTGAAACTCTTTTTCTTTGACCACCAGATAGTTCTTTTATTTTTTTACTAAAATCAGATAAGCCAAGTTTTGTTAAGACCATTTTAGCTTCACTTTCTAAATCCCAAAGATTAAGAGCATCAATTTGTTCTTGCAAAGAAATTAGTTTAGTATTTAAAGAATCAGTAAAGTCTTTATTGATTTTATCAAGTGTTTCTTGATATTGTAATAATAACTTCATTTCATTAGAAGTACCTTTAAATACTTGTTCTAAAACAGTAAAATCTTCGTTATAATCTGGATTTTGAGGAAGATACTCGATTCTAACTCTATTTGCTTTAGTTACAGTACCACTATCAGCAACTTCAGCTTCAGCTATTATTTTAAGTAAAGTTGATTTACCGGTGCCGTTGACACCTATAATACCTATTTTTTCTCCTTCGTTAATACCTAGAGAAATATTTTCTAGCAATGTTTTTTCTGAGTAACTTTTACATATATTTTCTAAAGTCATTAAATTCATAATATCACCTATATTTCTAAATTATTTAGTTTGTTTTTCTCGAAGTGTTGATTATAAGCCTTTTTAATATGAATTATATAAATTTAAACAATAAGTATTGAAAAATGTATTATTCAAGGCTAAAATTTAAATTGTTGTAGTATATTCATACTTAAAATCTATATATATTATAACTCATAACAATAAACTACACTAATAATATTTAATAAATATTAAATAGGAGTATGTATCGGGGGTAGGAGTATGGAAATATACATTTCGCAGCTAGATGAAACTAAAAAAGTCCTTCCAATTATAAAAGAATACAACGTAGGGTTAGAAGTTGTTCAATTTGCAAGTCCTTTTATATTAGATAATAAGCAAATGTACTTATCAAGCTATAAAGAAGAGATTAAAGATGTATTAGATAAAATAAATATTTCTATACATGGACCATATGCAGACTTAATCCCAGGGGCTAGAGATAAGGAAATACGTAAAGTTACAAAAAAGAGATTAGAACAAGGATATGATGTAGCAAGAGACTTAAAATCTAAAAAAATAGTTTATCACAATAGCTATACACCAAATACATATACTCATACTGAATGGATTAAAAATTCTACAGAATTTTGGAGAGATTTTACACAAAATAAACTAGATGATATAGAAATACATATCGAAAATACAATGGAGAAAGATTGTTTTTTAATAAAAGAGTTAGTAGAGCAAATAAACAATCCTAATTTTTCTGTATGCTTAGATGTAGGTCACGTAAATACATTTTCAGATATTAGTATAAATAAGTGGATTGATGTCTTAGGTAGTGATATAAAACATATGCATATACATAATAATTATGGTGAAAAAGACACTCATAGTGGAATAGATAAAGGAAATATTGATAT
Source organism: Romboutsia sedimentorum (assembly GCF_030131845.1). Lineage (GTDB taxonomy): Bacteria > Bacillota > Clostridia > Peptostreptococcales > Peptostreptococcaceae > Romboutsia_D > Romboutsia_D sedimentorum. Next base: position 455,257 of record NZ_JASKYM010000002.1, read on the forward strand.
AATAGAACTTTTACAAAATGTAAATCAAAATATGAAAGATACAAGTGTGTCATTAGAGGTATTAGATATAAATCAACTATTAGAATCATTAGAGATATTAGAAAAATATAATTTAGTTAAAAAAAGATAAAAAAATTATTTTGATTTTTTTATCTTTTTTAGTATAAATGTTAACTTAATACAATTATCAACATTAAACTTAAATGTATGACTAAAGTTAGAATTTTAGAATAATAAAACTAACAAAAATAGATTAAACTTAGAAATTTATTACATTAAATTAATTAAAATAGTTTAAAATTATATAAAGAGGAGTGATTAGATATGAAAGCAGAAATAATAACAGTGGGAACAGAAATACTTTTAGGTGATATAGTAAATACTAATTCTCAGTATTTAGCTAAGGAATTAGCTATTCATGGGATTGAAGTTTATTATCAAAATACTGTTGGGGATAACGAAAAAAGACTTATGCAAGCTTTTGAAGAAAGTTTAAAAAGAAGTGATATAGTTATTACAACAGGTGGGCTTGGACCTACTAATGATGATATAACTAAGGAAGTTGCATGTAAATATTTTAATCAAGAACTTAAGTTACACCAACCATCTTTAAATAAAATAAAAAACTACTTTAAAAAGTTAAACATAGAGTTAAGTGAAAATAATAAAAAACAAGCATATTTTCCAGATGAAGCAATAATACTTGAAAATAATAATGGTACAGCTCCAGGGGCTATATTAAGAAAAGATAATAAAATAATAATAATATTACCTGGACCACCAAGAGAAATGAAGGCTATGTTTGAGGAGTCTGTAAAATTATATTTACAAAAGCTAACAGATAGTGTGTTAGTATCAAAAACACTTAGAACATTTGGTATTGGAGAATCGTTGTTAGAAGAAAAAGTAATAGATATTATAAATGCACAGAGTAATCCTACAATAGCTCCTTATGCAAAAGAATCAGAAGCTATTCTTAGAATAACTGCTAAAGCTAAAAATGAAAAAGAAGCAAATAATTTAATAAATCCAGTTATAGATGAAATTAAAAATAGAGTTGGCGAGTTTATTTATGGGGAGGGAAATACGTCATTAGAAGAAGAAGTTGCAAAGATAGTTGTAGATAAAAATATGACAATAGCAGTAGCGGAATCTTGTACAGGTGGTTTAGTAAGTTCATCTTTAATAAATTACCCAGGTATATCATCAGTATTTATGGAAGGGTGCGTAACTTATTCTAATGAAGCTAAAATAAGTAGATTAGGTGTTAAAAAAGAAACATTAGATAAATATGGTGCAGTAAGTAAAGAAACAGCTAAAGAGATGGCAGAGGGGATAGCTAAAAATTTTAATACCAATATAGGATTATCAACAACAGGAATAGCGGGTCCAGAAGGTGGAAGTGATGAAAAACCAGTAGGACTTGTTTATATAGGAATATATATAAATGGAAAGACAACTGTTAAAAAATTTGTATTTAGTGGAGACAGACAATGCATAAGGGTGAAAGCTACTAAAACTATAATTAATGAATTAAGGTTAAAATTATAAAATATATAAACGTTGTCTAAGAGCTAGATGTTTAAGTAATACATAAAATTATTTGATTTTATATTTAAGTTATTCTATTTACAAGATATGAATAATGTTAAAATAGTACTTAAGGACTATTTAAGGAGGAAAGAATATGAAAAAAGTGTTACTAATGATAGCAGAAGGATTTGAAGAGATAGAAGCTATATCAGTTGTAGATGTATTAAGAAGAGCTAATATAATCTGTGATATGTGTTCGATAAATAAGGAATATGTTAAAGGAACTCATGGCATATTGATAAAATCAGATTGTTGTATAGATGATATAGATGCAAAAGAGTATGATGCGATAGTTTTACCAGGAGGACTGCCAGGTGCTACAAATTTAAAAGACAATAGAGTAAAATCTTTTGTAGAGGAATTAAATAAATCTAAAAAAATAATTGCAGCTATATGTGCAGCACCAGAAACTCTAGAAGAATTTGGAGTACTTAAAAATAAAAAATGCACATCTTACCCAGGTTTTATAAAGGATAGAGAAAGTATTGAGTATATAGATGAGATAGTTGTAAAGGACGATAATATAATAACTAGTAGAGGCCCTGCAACATCTATAGCATTTAGTTTAGAGATTGTAAAAGCGTTAGGTTATGAAAAAGAGGCAGATGATATAAAAGAAGAAATGATGGTTAATTTTTATAATAAAACAGTAAAATAAATTAAAAGTGTAAAGTTAGCAATATCAAGCTACTTTATACTTTTTTTTATAAATTTATATTTCATACATACTACAAACTAATCATAAAATTTATTATATAAATTAATGTATTTTATTAATAAGTTAAACGATATAAGAAAATACTATCTATATAATGAAATAATTATAATAAGGAGGTAGAAATGTATTATAAACAACGATATATAGAATCTGTGAAAAGGTTAAATTCTAATATTAATGGATTAGAGAGTGATCAAATCCAAAAGCGATTAGATGAATTTGGATATAATGAATTAAAAGAAGGTAAAAAAGTACCTATGTGGAAGCTATTTTTAGAAAGTTTTAAAGACCCTTTAGTTATAATTCTTTTAATAGCTGCAATAGTACAGGTATTCTTAGGAGAAATGGTTGAGTCTATAATAATATTTATAGTAATTATACTTAATTCGATTCTTGGGGTAACTCAAACCAAAAAAGCAGAAGGTTCTTTGGAAAGTTTAAAGAAGCTATCATCTCCAAAAGCTAAGGTACTTAGAAATAATGAAAAGGTAAGCATATCAGCAAGGGAACTAGTACCTGGAGATGTAGTACTTTTAGAGGCTGGAGATTATATACCAGCGGATGGAAGAATTATAGAAGCTCAAAGTTTAAAAATCGTAGAGGGAATGTTAACTGGAGAGTCTGAACCAGTATTAAAGCACAATGAAAAGATAGATGAAGATGTTGGTATTGGTGACCAAAAAAATATGGTTTTTAGTGGATCTCTAGTTGTGTATGGTAGAGGTAGTTTTATAGTTACATCAACAGGTATGAACACTGAAATGGGAAAAGTTGCGGGTCTTTTAGAAAGTGCAGAAAATAAACAAACTCCACTTCAAGAAAAATTAGACCAATTTGGAAAAAAACTTGGGATAGCAATAGTTATAATAGCAATACTTATATTTATAATCCAAGTTGCAAGAGGATTTATAAGTGGTGGAAATATTGATAGAGGTAGCGTTATAATAGATTCGTTTATGTTTGCAATAGCAGTAGCAGTAGCAGCTATACCAGAGGCACTTTCTTCTATAGTTACTATCGTACTTTCTGTTGGAACAAATGATATGGCGAAAAAACAAGCTATAATAAGAAAGTTACCAGCCGTTGAAACTTTAGGATCAACTAGCGTTATTTGTACAGACAAAACTGGTACTTTAACACAAAACAAAATGACAGTAGTTGATTTTTATATGTATGAAACAAAAAAAGAAGACATGGAACCTAGTAACATAAATTATTCATATCATTCAAAAACGCTTACAGTTGCATCTGCAATATGTAATGATTCAAACATAAATCAAGAAGGAAAAGAATTAGGTGACCCAACTGAAGTTGCTTTAATAAAATTTGCTAATAATAAAAGTTTAGATTATCAAAAACTAAGAGAAAAATATGACAGACTAAGTGAAATACCATTTGATAGTGATAGAAAGCTTATGTCTACTGTAAATGATATATATGGAAATGCATATATGTTTACAAAAGGAGCACCAGATGTTGTACTTAGCAGATGTAAATATGCGCTAGTCGATGGAGTAGAAACCAAAATAAGTGATGAGATTATAAATGCATATAAAGAAATGAATGAAAACTTTTCAAAAAAAGCACTTAGAGTTTTAGCTTTTGCATTTAAAGATGTACCTGATGAGGATTTTGTGCCAGCTTTAGAAGATGAAGTAGACATGACATTAGTAGGACTTATGGCAATGATTGACCCTCCTAGAGATGAAGTTTTTGATGCAGTTAAAGACGCTAAAAGTGCAGGTATAAAAACTGTAATGATTACAGGGGATCATAAAACTACAGCTGCAGCTATAGCAAAAGAAATAGGAATTATGGATGAAGAAGATATAGCACTTACTGGACAGGAATTAGATGATTTAAGTGAAGATGAATTAAATGAAAAATTAGAACATATATCAGTATATGCAAGAGTATCTCCTGAAAACAAGATAAGGATAGTAAAAGCGTGGCAAGATAAAGGTAAAATAACAGCTATGACTGGTGATGGTGTAAATGATGCTCCAGCACTAAAGCAAGCTAATATAGGAATAGGTATGGGAAGTGGAACTGATGTTGCAAAAGATGCATCTGCTATGATATTAGTTGATGATAACTTTGCAACTATAGTAAGTGCAGTGGAAGTAGGTAGGACTGTTTATAACAATATAAAGAAATCTATAACATATTTATTTGCAGGAAACTTTGCAGGTATAGTTACAATATTGTTTGCAGTTTTTGCTAATTGGGCAAATCCATTTACTACATTACAATTATTATTTATAAACTTAATAACAGATTCACTACCAGCAATAGCTTTAGGATTTGAAAAACCAGAAAAAAATGTAATGTCTAAAAAACCAAGAGATCCAAATGAAAGTATATTAGCAGGAGGAACAATAAAATCTGTAGCATTTAGAGGAATGACTATAGCTATAGTAGTAATAATTGCACAATATATAGGAATGCAAACTTCTCCACAAGTAGGAACAGCGATGGCATTTTCTACTATTACATTAGCAAGGATATTACAAACTCTTCCTGCTAGGTCAAATGAATATAATTTAATCAAATTAGGATTCTTTTCTAATATGTATGTAATATATGCGATTATAAGTTGTATTCTAATCTATGGATTGACATTATTACCATTGGCAAGAGGAATATTCTCAATACCTCTAGATTTTGGATTTGAACAATTAGGAATATGCATAGGATTAGCTTTATTATCTACTGTAATAATGGAATTAGTTAAATTTAGACATAAAAACGAAATTTAAAAATATTAAAAAAGACCTGTAATATATAATATTACGGGTCTTTTTATAGTAAATAAGAATTTATATTATTTTTGAAATTTAATGCCTTGATAAGAATTACGTTTATTTAGTTCTGCATCGATAGAATTTAAAACTTCCCATTTCTTTAAACTCCATAGAGGACCAACTAGTTCATCTCTTTTGCCATCACCAGTTAATCTATGAACAATCATAGTTTCAGGAAGAATTTCAAGTTGATCACAAACTAGTTTTATATATTCATCTTGAGTCATTAAGGTCATCATATTTTTTTCTAACATTTTTTCCATAGGAGTATCTTTTATAACATGAAGTAAGTGGATTTTTATACCATCAACACCCATTTTAGCGACAACCTTTGCAGTTTCCATCATCATATCATAATCTTCTCCAGGTAGACCGTTTATTATATGGACTATTACCTTTATATTTTTAGCTTTTAATTTTTCAACACCTTTAACAAACTCTTCATAATCATGACCTCTATTTATCATTTTAGACGTATTATCATGAATGGTTTGAAGTCCTAGTTCTACCCATAAATTAGTTTTTTGATTAAGTTCTCCTAAATAATCTACTACATCATCAGGAAGACAATCTGGTCTAGTTGATATTGAAAGCCCAATAACATCATCAAGCTTTAATATAGTTTCATATTTTTCTTTCAACACCTCTAAAGGAGCATAAGTATTAGTAAATGCTTGGAAGTAACCTATATATTTTGCAGATGTCCATTTTTTATGCATCATCTTTGTTATATCATCAAATTGTTTAATAAGATTATCTTTAGGGTTACCAGCAAAATCACCAGAGCCATCTTTACTACAGTAAGTACATCCGCCAGAACTTATTTTTCCATCTATATTAGGACAAGTAAAACCAGCATTTATAGATACTTTAAATACTTTTTGTCCAAATGTATTTCTAAGATAGTAATTCCATGTGTGGTATCTTTTATTGTCAAAAGCATATTTGAATTTTGTCAATTGTATCACCTTTTTCTAATTAGTATTGTATACATTAATTTATATTACCATAAAAAAAATATATATACAAATTGCTATTATTTGAGCAAATATATGTTAAATCAAATATACAAATTAGTATTAAATTACCCTATATTCTAAAAATACTATTTACAATACTGTTACCTATTTTACTGAATATATATTTTATTAGATTAATACAATATAGTAATTAAAGGAATCAATGGGGGAATAAAATAATGGATAAAGACAATCTTAATGAAAATGAAAATTCTAATATCGATGAGGAAAAAGAATTAAATGAAGAAAAAGAATTAAATGTAGAAAATATTATTGAAGAAGACGAAAATTTAAAAAATAGTGAGGGGGCAAAAGGCGAAGAAACGAAACCTGAGAATGAAGAAATTATATGTGAAGAAAAAGAAGAAAACTCAAATCAAGAAGAAGATCTCAATCAAGAAAATCAAGAAATAAAAGATGAGTGCAAAAGGGTTATAAATAAAAAAGTAAAAATTACAATTGGTATTATAGCTATATTGGCAGTTGTATCATACATAATAATTAATTTAGTGGTATCTAAATATGATGATATAGTGTATCCTGGCTATTCTATATACGGAGAAAGTATAGTAGGTTTAAATAAAGAACAGTTACAAAATAAAATATATGAGTATAAAAATAAAATAGATAAAAAAATAATTAACATAGATGCTGGTGGAAATCTTTATAAATTAAATGTAGAAGATATAGTCCTAAGTTATAATGAAGATAAATTATTAAATCAAATATTTAAGGAAAATGAAGATAAAAATAAACTTCAAAAATTAGCTGTAATAATAAGAAAACAAAAAAATGATTATAAACTAGATATTGAAGTTGATAAAAGAGCGATAAAAGAAAAATCAGGTCAAATAAGCAAAGAAACTAGTAAAAAATGTGAAGAGCCTAGAGTTTTAATAAATGGAAAAAATATCAGATATGAAAAAGGTAAAAAAGGTATAAAACTGGATGATAAAGACTTTTTATCAAATATAGAGAAGTCTATAAAACAAAATAATATAGATAAACAAAACATAAAAATAAGTGGTAAATATATAGATGACAATCCTAAAGTAAATATTAAAGATGTAGAAGATGTAAATTATAGAATATCAACTTTTTCTACTACATATGGATCTGGTGGAGGCAGAGGTCGTAATATTGAAATAGCAGCAAGTAAAATAGATGATTTACTTTTAATGCCTGGAGATGAGTTTTCATATGAAAAATCAGTAGGACCAGTAACTCAAAGTAATGGGTATACATATGCGCCCGTTATAAGTAATGGAGAACTTATACAGGGAATAGGTGGTGGTTTGTGTCAAGTATCATCTACTTTATACAACACACAATTAAAAGCTGGTATAGTTCCAACAGAAAGAAGAAATCATTCAAAGGCAGTTAGTTATGTTCCTAGAGGGCTAGATGCTACATTGGCAACTGGAAGTATTGATTATAAATTTAAAAATACTCATAAGTACCCTATAGTTATAAATACTTATGCTTTTGGGGGAAATTTAACTATAGAGTTTTGGTCAAATAAAGATGCACTTAAGGGAGTAGAGTATAAGCCCGTAGGATATGCAAATGGAAAAGTTGCAAACACATATCTTTATGGTTACGATAAAAACGGGAAAAAGGTATATGAGAAACATATAGATACAAGTATATATAGATAAAAAAAGTGTTGCTAATAATAAAATTAGCAACACTTTTTTACTTCATTTTAACGTCTAAGTCTATTACCTGTAGATAGTAAGTAGACTCCTAAGAATATTATAAGTAATGATAATATTGATGCAATAAATCTAGATAAAAAGAATGGAGAAAACACCAATACAAAACCGAATAATAATTCGAATATTCTCCAAAATCCTAATTTGAAATAAGGATTATTTCTAGATTTAAGTATTTTTGATAATTGTGAAAATATAAGGTAAATACCAAATAGAGAGGACATAATACCTTGTATTTTATTTGGAAACACAATTAATAAGAGAGCACCCACTAAAAGTATAAGCTGTATACGTATAAAAGGAGCAATTTCATTTTTAGGTGCGTATCGTCTAAGTTCATTAATATTTTTTAGATTTAAATATGCAGCAAATAATAAAGCTATAGCTAGTATCCATGATACTATTTTTATTCCAATACCCTTATAAAAAAAAGACAAAGTTCCTAATGCAAGAAAAAGGACACCCATTATTATAAATTTATTACAATTTTCTTTTTTATAGATATTATCAAAGTTGATATTAAATATCTGAAACATTTTATCACCTCGTAAATTTTAATTACATAATCAATTTAAAGTCATTATAACAAAAAAGCTTTTTAAGAGTCAACTTACTTAGATATGGTTATTAATAAATAGGTTGTATCATAAAATTAAAATAGAGATATTAAAGGAGGGACTAAAATGTCAAATATAGGAGCGATAATATGTGCAATATTAGCAGGAGGGTCTACGGCACTAGAAGCGTTTGTAAACGGCGAATTAGGTAAAAATACTACGGCATTAACTGCAACTTTTATAAGTTTAGTGGTAGGCGTTTTATTTTTTTTAATAAGTATTTTAGTAACTGGGGATTTGAAATCTTTAATGAATATAAGCGATATAAATCCAAAACTACTCATTGGAGGTGTATTAGGAGGGCTTGTAATATACTTTACAGTTAAGTCAGTGCCAACATTAGGTGTTTCAAATACGTTAACATTAATAGTAGTTTCTCAAATGCTAATAGGTCTTTTAATTGATGGTATAATTTTAGGACAAGGAAGTATGCATTTATATAAATATATAGGAGCTATTTTGTTAGTTATAGGAACTTTTTTTATATTAAATTAAGTATATGTTTAAATGATAGTATTGATTTTCATAATATGATTTCTACTTAATAATATTTTTTTAAATAGTTTGTGTAAAAAATAAAAGTTATATAACAATGATTAATTTACATAACTGGGAAAAATAAATTGTGTACATTGGTATTATACTAAGGTATATAATATAATAAGTATTAATTTATACAAATTAAATTAGGAGTGATATTTTGCGGTCAAAACAACAAATTTTAAAAAGTGTATTATTAATAGTTTTAGGATCATCGATATTATCTTTTGGAAGTTACAATTTCAATTATCAAAATAGTGTAACAGAAGGTGGAGTTTTAGGATTAATACTTTTGATAAAAAATATATTTGATATATCTCCAGCTATAACAAGTTTAATAATAGACGTATCATTATTTGCACTTGGTTCTAAATTTTTTGGAAAGCAATTCTTATTATATTCACTAGTATCTACAACTACATTTTCTATAACATATAAAACCTGGGAAAGTATAGGATTTTTGATACCTAGTCTTATGAATAACATGCTAATAGGAAGTATATTGGCTGGTGTTTTTGTAGGTGTAGGTGTAGGATTTGTAGTAAGAGGAGGAGGCGCAGCAGGTGGAGATGACGTCATTGCTCTTTTAGGTAACAGATTTACAAAATTAAAAGTAAATCATATTTACCTAATAACGGATGCTATAGTTCTTTTGTTATCATTAGTATATTTAGATTTTAAACAAGTATTTTTCTCTATAATTGCGGTAACTATAAGTGGTAAAATAATAAGTTTGATTTATAAAGATAAAGATAAAGATAATGATGATGATGAAGGTAAAGAGTGTAATGAAGAAGAAGTAATATTATTATAATTATAAAAGCTATGAGCTATTTAAAATAACCTTGATAAAAGGAGCATTTTAATTTACTCATAGCTTTTATAAAATAACTTAAAAAAGTTGCATAGGAAAGGGTTATAATATGAAAGATTATTATAAAATAGGAGAAATCTCTAAAATATATGGCATAGGAAGAGATTCATTAATGTATTATGAAGAGTTAGGTATATTAAAACCATTTAGAGACACTAATGGCTATAGAATGTATCGGATATCAGATATTTGGAGGTTAAACTTAATAAAAGAATTTAGAAATTTAGATTTTCCAATGAAAAAAATAAAAGAATATTTAGATTGTAGAAGTATAGAAAATACAAACAAAATATTAAAAGAAGAAATAAATCTAATAGATAAAAAAATAAAAGAACTTGAAAAACACAAAGAAAATATAAGCAAAAGGCTAGATTCTATAGATGATGCAGTCAATAACTCAAAGTTAGAAGAAATAGAACTAGTTTATATACATGAGAGGAAAGCATTAAAATTAAATGCTGATATAAAAAAGGATGAAGATGTAGATTTTTTGATACAAAAACTTCAAAAAGAATATGAAAGTAGGTTTAATATACTTGGAAACAATAATATTGGAGCCACATTTTCATTAGATAAAGTAAAGAAAGACATATTCAATGAGTTTAAGTCTGTATTTTGCTTTTTAGAGGAAAATGAGCTGGTATATAATATAGTGGTAAAAGAAGGTTATTATGTAACGTTAACGTATAGCGGTGGATATAAAAACAATAAATTTTATTTAAGTAAAATGATGAATTATATAAATCAAAATGGTTATGAAATTATAACAGACCCTATAGAAATATATAAAATCGACATACATGAAACAGGAATTGTAGACGAGTTTATTACTGAAATACAGATACCTGTTAATATAAATAAAGCTAAGAGTTAAAAGATATATGAACTTTGCTAAATAAAAATAAATTAAATAGTAACAAAAAGTAGAAAAATATCATAATATTAAATATAGATACTAATCTATTTAGGTCTATTTATATGAATTATGTGTCAAGGCTTATAAATATAAATGTGCGGAATATAAAATGGTAGAAACTTAGAATAAGTTTCTACCATTTTGATTTAATAAAATTATTTTATCCATATAGGTGCAGTAACAGATATTTTATCATTTTTTTGAATTATTTTAACATAATAAAACTTATTTTTTATTGATTTAGAGCTAAACTCTAACTTAGCTAGATTAGAATTAAATCTTTTGCTTTTTATTATATCGCCTTTATTGCTTATAATTTGAATTTCCTCTATCTTATCTTCAAAATCAGTATCAATTACACTTACGCAAAATCTAAGTTTAGAAGTTTTACTTATTGTAGACCCCATAGGAAGATCGTTTATAGTGTAATCAATTTTAATATTTTTATCTTCTGTAGCATAGACTCTCATATGTTTAAGAGCATCGTATAAGCCATCCTTAGTTAAATCAGTAGATAATACCACTGTTCTAAATTCATTAGCTATACCAAAGTCAACTCTATGATTGTCTTGATTACAAGTTGGGGCTAAATGCCATCCATTATCTAATGCCAATTGATACATATCATGAGATCTAATGTTTTTTTTAATATCTTTATTATATCCATTTCCGACCTCTATCAACGAGATAAAGCTATCTCCATAAGGTGAATATTTTAAGTTATTAAATTTCCCAAACTTATCACATGGGTGGTTAAATTGACCAATTAAATCGTCTTGATTATAAATCAATTTATAAAAATCATCTAATTCCATATCAGGTAATTCTGAACAAACAAATCCTTCTGAATTAAATATATTTATATGACCAATCGGATTTTTCACGTTATAAGGATAAGTCATTTCAAATCCATTAAGAGCTATAAATTTTCCATTAGAAGTAAACATATTTTTATATTTTGTTAGTTCATTCCACTCATTACTAAATGATGCATTTTCTATATTACATTCAAGATTATTATCTAGCATATTAGAATGTTCTGTTATGGCAAAAAAGTCTAAATTGGCTTTGTCTCTAGCTAAGTAGTAAGCATCACTATAACTACCATGACCATCACTTGCTGCTGTATGAGAATGCAATAAACCTCTGTAATGATTATAAACAGGTGTACCGACTACAAAATACCATTCAAGAGAAGATATTTTTTTATTATTTGATGAATCTCGTGCCTCTAGCTTTACTATCTGAGTACCTCTTTTAAATTTTTTATCAGGAGTATAGCTAATTTGGTTTTCAGAGATAGTTGATTTTTTAGTTACGTCTTGGTAGTTTACAAATAATTTAATTGAAGAAGTATCTATATTGCTTTGATTAGAATAATTTATTTTTATAGTTGGTTTAGAAACTATATATTGTTCACATTTATTTGGAGATACAGAGTTTATAACCAATTCATTATTTTCTAAATTACTAGTTTGCAAAGTTTTTTCATTTGATAATTTAAAACTAAAAAAATTATCATATGAGACTTTACTTATTGTAATAAATGAGAACAGTAACATTAATAATATTATCTTTTTTTTTGATGTCATAATAATCAGTCCTTTTTATAAAAATATAATAATTATGTTGTGTATTTTTTTATGTGTACATACATGAAATTATAGGATACTTTAATATAATTTACTAAAGGGCAAAACATTTACAAGGAGGGTACTATGAAAATAGAAGCTATTGAGATAAATAAAAGCAAAAAAGAAGCCTTAAAGCATGTATCAAGAAAAATGCCATTAATGAGTAAAGTTTCTCAGTTCAATACAGTAGTGAGTGATATACATTTAGAATATATAGAACTAAAAGTATTAAATTATGAAGTAATAAGTAGAGAAAAAACAAATAAGGTATTTAGACATGAAACAAAAAAACATTACATAACAATGCTAGTGAATACTTTTAATGGATATTCTGAATCTATTGATATAATACCTAGCACAACAAGAAGGTATGTAACTAAAAGCCGTATAAAAAAAGCTAAAATAGGTGAATGTGATATTATAGAAGGTGTTAAAAGTGAGATTATGAATTTCTTAGGAGAAAAATATAAAAGCAATACAATAGATAAAATTAATTTACAAAATATTAACATAAAAGAAGTTAAAAGTATTTATAAACCTTATTGGGTAGCAAATTTTAGAGGTAGAAGTATATTAGTTGATGCATAAAGAACTATAAAAAAGATATAGAGCAAATTAATTGTCTCTATATCTTTTTTATGAAAAAATTAATTTTTAGTATTGTTTTTTATTAAGTAGTCTAATGTTTTTAGTTTATATCCTTCTTTTTCCCAGTGAGTAAGTACTTCATCTAATATCTCAGTATTAGTTTTAGAGTTTGGGTGAAGTAAAACTATCGCACCAGGGTGAGTTCTTGAATATATCTTTTCTTTAGCATATTCATGTGTAGGTTGCTTATCATTATACCAATCAACATAAGCAAAGCTCCAAAATATTGAACTATAACCTAAATCTTGAGTATATTTTAAAGATTGTTCGCTAAACTTACCCATAGGCGGTCTAAAGTATTTGGGAATATCTTTACCTGTAACATCTTTGTAAGCTTTTTCAACGCTAGTAAATTCAGATTTAAATTTATTGAAATCTGTAATTTGTGCCATTGAAGGATGTGTTTTAGAATGATTACAAACTAAATGACCTTCTTTTTCCATTCTTTTTATTAAGTCAGGATTATTTTTGATATAGCTTTCAACAACAAAGAACTGAGCTTTGACATTGTGTTTTTTTAGAGTATTAAGTATGCTCTCAGTAGTACCATTTTCATATCCTGCATCAAAAGACAGATATAAAACTTTTTCATCAGGTGCTCCAACATAATAAGAATTATATTTTTTAAAGAAATTAGCTTCCTTTATTGGGTCTGGTTGTTTTCCATCATTTCTAGGATTAAAGTACCAACTATATTCTTGAGTACTAGGATCTTGGTTTAATATTTGAGTCTTGGACTTATTAATCATATGAAAGTTAGTCCCAACTAACACACAAAATACTAATACAAAAAAACTAAGAATAAAATAAGTTCTAGACTTTCGATTGTTCATAAAATCACCTCTAGTTGTTATAAAATTGTAATATTAATCTATATATAGTTTCTATAAATAAAGTTAAAATATACTCTGAAAATCAAAATATTATTTTAAACTATAAATAATGATTTTATTGAAATCGTAATAATTTATAAAAATATACTTTTACTTTTTGGATAAACTTATCATATAATTATGTATACAAAACGAGTGAAAATAAAATCTTATTAAGAGAATTTAAAAGATATTTTATTGAAAGGACTAAAAAATGAAAGATACTATAAATACATTATCTAATGAAGTTACAAGCATTTTAGATAATGTTGTATATTTAGATATAGAAACAAGCGGGTTAAATTTGAATAACTTTGAAATAATAGAAATTGGAGCTGTTAAAATAAAAAATGGTAATAAGCAAATATTTAACACCTTAATCAAAAATCAAAAACCAATTTCGACACAAGCATATTCTCGATATAGTGATTTATATAAAAAAAACATTCAAAGTGCGCCTAAACTAAACAACATAATAGATGAATTTGTAGAATTTTTTGAAGATGCAGTAATTATTTGCCACGACACATTGTTTATAAAACAAATTTTAAATAAATATATGCCAAAAATAAAAAATAAAATTATAAACTCTATGGAATTAGCAATTGTATTAGAGCCATACCATAAAGAATATAATTTAAATTATTTAAAAAAACAATTAATAAGTAGCACTCAAAAAATAGATAAGAAGTCGCTTACTCTACATAAAATAGAAGATATGATTAAAATAATTAATGTGTTAATAGTTAAATTAAAAAAGTCAGAAGAATCTACATTAGAGCCCTTAACATTTAAAATAAACTCATATCTAAATAAATTCATGCTATCAAAATGGGAATGGAGTGAGTTGATAGATAATGCTTCTTATACACAATATCATTATGAAAAAGAGATATTGAGGGAAGACAAAGGTATAAAAGAAAAAGATATTTTAAAAAAGGTTTATAAAAATGATAAAAACTATGAAGAATTATTAAAGGATGAAAGTATATGGGAAAGTAAAGAGGGATTTTTATATGAATATAGACCTGGTCAATATGAACTTACAAAAACTATAAGAGAAACATTTAAAACAAAATCAGCTAATCCTAAAATAGCATGCATACAAGCGCCCACAGGAATAGGAAAAAGTGTAGGATATTTGCTTCCTGTAATTTTAGAATCGAGGCTTAATAATAAAAGAGTTATTATATCTACTGATACAAAGGAATTACAAATACAGCTTATTAATAAAGATATACCTAATGTATTGAACTCGTTAAATCTTAACAATAAAGTTAGCTATGGATATATAAAGGGGAAAAATAATTATATCTGTGTAGAAAAATTGGAGATTTATAAAAAAGATTATAACGAACAAAATCCAACTATAGAAGAGATATTAGGTATTATAATATTAGAAAGATTTATAAAAGATGGGAAACATGGAGATATAGAAGAAATAAATCATTTCATAATAAGTCATTTTGAAAAAATGGATATCCACTTAAGATATGTAATGTGCGATCCTAATTTATGTAGGCCTAAAAAATGCTTTAAAAATTGCTTATATAAAATAAGAACAGAAGAATTAAAGGAAGAAGATATAACAGTTATAAATCATTCACTACTTGCTAAATGGCCTTATAAGGAAGAAAAGCCATTGGAACATATAATAGTTGATGAAGCACATAATTTAGCTGAAAAAGGATATGATTTTTTTTCAAGTATCATTGATTATAAGATGTTTAGCCATTTTTTAAAAGAAATATATCCATATGAAAATATAAATAATAGCATATTTGCATACGAAAATAAAAATAAAAAAATAAAACCATTTGATAAATTTTATCATCATGTACATTTTGATAGAAATATAAAAAATAAGATAAGTACTAATATAAATTTAATAATAGAAGAAATGAAAAATATATTAGAATTTGGAATGAATTCACATTATAAAAATATAAGTAAGTATAATTTAAGGTGGGAATTAAATCTACAAGAAAATGAAATAGCAGGAAAGATAAAAATTGATAATGAAATAAAAAATATAACTTACGATAAATATAGCCAAGTAATAAAAAATAGTTGCGATAAAATCATAAGAAATTTAGTATCTATATTGATTATAATAGATAGAAATTTAGATGACGATAGTATAGATAAAGAGTCTGATGTTTATAAATTTGGAAAAGCTAGAATAAATGAATTAGAAAACATAAAATCTGTATTTCAAACCTTTATGGAATATAGTAAAGATGATGATTTTGCAAGGATAATTGAAATAGATAAAAATTATAATTACTTTGAAATAAGAGTTGTTCCATTAAAATTAGCTGCATTATTTGAAGAAAATATATTAACACAAATAGAAAGTGGTGTATTTTTATCAGCTACTTTAAGTGTAGAAAATAGTATGGATTATTTTAAAAATACGTTAGGTATAAACAGAGTTGAAAGTATAGAAAAAATAATACCTCCGTTATATGATTATAAAAATAGAGTATCAATAATTGGTTTAAATGATTTGTGCAACTATAACAATAAAGATTTTCCAAAAGAAATGAGTGATGTTATAAATAATGTATCTAAGATAACACAAGGTCATTTACTATCTTTATTTAATAGTAGAGATAGGCTAGAAAAAACGTATAATTATCTTTTAGACGATTTGAATAATCAAAATATAGAAGTTTATATGAATAAAAAAGGTATTAAAAATTTAAATGACATAAACAAAAAGTGTGTAGTATTAGGTTCTAAGGGTTGTTTTGAAGGCGTAGATATACCGGGAGATGGATTAATCTGTGTTACATTAGATAAAATACCAAATTTAAATCCCAAAGATCCACTGTATTCAACAATTATGAAAAAATATAATTTGCCTTATCATGTTGTGAATTATCCACAGATGGCTATAAAGGTTAAACAAGCTATGGGTAGAATTTTAAGGAGCCAATATGATTATGGTTGTTTTGTGATTTTTAATACAGGAACTAATATTCATACTATAAAAAAATTAGAAAGAGATTTACATGGATGCAGGATAAATATTATGGGCAAAAACAAAATAACAGAATGTATAAGTGATCACTTATATAAGTCTAGAACTGTTGTTATGAATAAGACTTTAATGGAAATTATAGATATATTAAAATATGATGATAATATGAACATTAAAAATGTAGAAAAATTTATAAACAAGCAAATGAAAAATAGAAATATAAATAGTAATGTGGTTGATTTTAAAGACGAAATCTTAAAAATAAATTACTATAATCAAAATTACTCAATACATAAAGATAAACTTAAATATAAGCCTAAATAAATATTTTGTATATAAAATAATATGCCTATTTTTATATAAGCAAACTTATATGTTGAATAAGATATAACAATTTAGAAAAAATAACTATTATAAGGAGCTAAATATAAATGAAGAAATAAGGAAGGCGGCTTATATGAATTATATATTATTAATAATAGGTTTTTTACTACTTATAAAAGGAGCAGATACATTTGTAGTAGGTTCTTCATCAATCGCTAAGATTTTTAAAGTTCCAACTTTGATAATAGGTTTAACTATAGTTGCATTTGGAACTAGTGCACCAGAAGCTGCAGTAAGTGTTACAGCTGCTTTAAAAGGAAGCAATGATATGGCAATAGCAAACGTAGTTGGATCTAATATATTCAATTTATTATGTGTAGTTGGTGTTGCAGCTATAATAAATCCTATTAAAGTACAAAAGAGTACTATAATAAAAGAGTTTCCGTTTGCAATATTAGCAGCAGTAGTTTTGATGATATTAGCACATGATGTAAAGTTTCAAGGCTATAGCGAAAACCTATTAACTAGAGCGGATGGATTAATGCTATTAGCGTTATTTGGAATATTTATGTATTATTTAATAGAGATGGCACTTACATCAAAAGAAGAAATGAATATAGACCAAGCTAAAGAAAACATATCTATTGGAAAAAGTATATTTATGAGTATATTAGGTATTATAGGAATACTTATAGGTGGTCAAATGGTAGTCAATTCTGCAAGTAGTATAGCTATAACCCTGGGAATGAGTGAAAACTTAGTAGGACTTACAATAGTTGCGATAGGTACATCTTTACCTGAATTTGTAACTAGTGTAATTGCTGCAAGAAAAGGAGACAGTGATATTGCAATAGGGAATGTAGTTGGATCAAATTTATTTAACATACTATTTGTTTTAGGTATATCTTCAACTATAAGTAATATACCAGTTCATCCTATTGTATTTATAGATATGCTTGTTATGATAGTTGTAACTGTATTAACTTGTATATTTGCAGCTACTAAAAAAAGTGTAAATAAGATAGAAGGAATCTTTCTTGTACTTATATATATCCTATATATGGTATTTGTAATAATAAGACAGTAAACATAAATACGTAAAAAAATAGCGTTGTTATTAATAACAACGCTATTTTTTATTAAGTTAATTTATTAAGCGACATTTTCAAGTCTTAATTTTTCTTCATCTGAAAGTTTTTCAATTGTTAATCCAGTTGCCCCAAAGAATAAAGAAATTAAAGGACAAAGTAAGTTGAAGAATGCATATGGTAAAAATGCAAATGAGCCAACTCCAAGTGTAGCAGACATATAAGCTCCACAAGTATTCCATGGAATAAGTGCTGAAGTTACTGTACCACTATCCTCTAAAGCACGAGATAAGTTTTTAGGAGATAAACCTTGCTTTATAAATGCATCTTTATACATACTTCCTGGTATAACTATAGCTAAATATTGATCAGCAACAGCTACGTTAGTTCCAATACATGTAAATATTGTAGCTGCTATTAGTCCAAAAGTTCCTTTAGCTACACTTAATATAGCTTTAGCTATTACCTCTAGCATTCCAGTTTTCTCTAATATGCCACCTACAGTTAAAGCACAAAGCATTAAAGAAACTGTTCCTAACATACTATCTAGACCACCACGAGTTAATAGTTGATCTACAAAGTCCATACCAGTAGATGAAACATATCCACCTTTAGCAGCTAAAAATACATCTGCCATAGATGAGCCTTGGAAAGCTACAGCAATTACACCACCAAGTAAAGCTCCACCTATAAGTGCAGGTATTGCTGGAACTTTAAAGATTACTAGTACTATAACAGCTACAGGTACTAAAAGTAATAATGGAGATAAAGTATGGTAGTTATTAAGTAAAGCAGTCTGTATTTGATTTATTTGAGTAGTATCTATTTGATTACCAGCATATTTCATACCAATTATTCCATATAAAACTAGAGATATCAATAAAGCTGGAACAGTTGTGTATAGCATATGTTTAATATGCTCAAATAAAGTTGTACCAGCCATAGCAGGAGCTAAATTTGTAGTATCTGATAGTGGCGACATTTTATCTCCAAAATAAGCACCAGATATTATTGCACCTGCAATTATATTAGTAGGGATACCAAGTGCATTACCTATACCAAGTAAAGCAATACCTATTGTGCCTGCAGTAGTCCAAGATGAACCAGTTGAAATAGATACGATTGCACATATAAGTGTTGTAGCAACTAAGAATATACCAGGTGATAAGATATTAAGCCCCCAATATATCATAGAGGGAACTACACCTCCAAGAATCCAAGTTCCAATTAGCATACCAACTATTAAAAGTATAAGAATTGCTTGCATCGTAGTATTTATTGTAGATAAAATTCCGTCTTCTAATTCTTTCCAAGTAAAACCTAATTTAAATACAGCTATAGATGCTGTAAAAACTGCACCAACTATAAGTGGTATATGAGCAGATATTTCATATTTTCTTAAAAATACTAAACATGTTACTAAAATTGTTACTAAAAACCCTACACATAATAGTGCGTCGAATAATGTTACTTGCTTTTTACTGTTAGTTGTCATAAAATCCTCCTATTAATTTGCATCGAATATAACAGTAAGGAGAAATTTGAGATTAAAAAAAGTCTAGGATAAGAAGTTATCCTAGACTTAAGTATCCAATGCAAACATTGAATTAAAAACTTAATCTAAAGATAGTACTCCACATGTTAATGTGACAGTGTCATATATATTTTATATGACCCCAACATATAAGCTTAAAGCATCACTTATATATTTCGGCACTGTTACCTTTTATTTTGCGTCTTCGTGCTTAACTCAACAAAATTACTTATTAACAATGCGACCTCTACCAATTAGTTATATTCGATATTTTATTTATTTAAGAATTATACCATGTATTAAAAAAATAATAAAGTATTAAATAATTACTAAAATGAAATAATAACATTTTATAATATAATGAAAATTTAAATAAATCTTTTAAATTCAATGGCTATAGGATAAAATATATATTATACTTAATACAAAAATAAATATAATAAGGAGGCGATTATTTGAGTAAAATAAAATTTTATGCTGTAAAAAAAGGAAAAAAAATAGGGATATATAATACTTGGAATGACTGCAAAGAACAAGTGAATGGTTTTTCAAGAGCTGAGTATAAAAGTTTTGAAACTTTAAACGAAGCAAAATGTTATATAGAAGATAAAAAAAATGAAGTTTTTCAAAATTCAGATAGTTGCTTAGAAGCATATGTAGATGGAAGTTATGAACATTGTATTAGAGCATATGGCTCAGGTGTAGTAATATTAAAGGATAATAAAGTAGAAAAAACATATAGTACAAAAGGCGAAAATGAATCACTTGTAAGTATGCGAAATGTAGCTGGAGAAATAGAAGCTGCTAAAATTGCAATGCAATATTGTATAAGCAATAAAGTTGAAAACTTAACTTTATATTTTGATTATGAAGGAATTGAAAAATGGTGTAATGGGGCGTGGAAAGCTAACAAAGAAGGAACTATTGATTATAAAAAATTCTATGATAGTATAAAAAATAAGCTAAATGTTAAATTTGTTAAAGTAAAGGCTCATAGTGGTAATAAATACAATGAAGAAGCTGATAGGCTAGCTAAAGCATCTATAGGAATATAAAAAGTCTTGCAAAAGAGCAAGACTTTTTATATTTTTTAAAATTCTCCATACATATCTTCTAATTTTTCCTTAAATAAAACAGGATCATTTATTCCGTCATACATAGCTTTTGCAAGTATATTTGCTTGATCATAAGTTGATGTCCAAGAGAATATTCCTCCTAAACAGTTTTTAAGTATATATTGTGATTTTAAATATATAGAAAGAGGATCATCATATGACATTGCAAAGTTACCGTCTTTTACAAGGTATGGGGCTTGGGCTTTTGCATCAAATTTATATTCATATCCGTTTTTATTTATATAATTTTTTCTAAGTTCATCGTAAGATCTAGTTATATTAGCTCCGAGTCTACCGTAAAAAGGAACGCCTAGTAATATTTTTGAAGAGGGCATTCCAGCAGCTTCTAAGTTTTTAATCCAAAGGTCAACGTTATACCCAGGCAAACTAAGATCAGAATCATAAAGATTAGCGTGATGTCTTTTACCTAGTTCTCCAGTTTCTCCAGCTGTAAAATCATAGCTCATAAGATTAAAATAATTTATAAGTGGAGCTATTTTATCTATTTCAACACTTCTATTTATATACCCTTTATCACCTGTGGCAGCGACACTTAACCATTTATCATCTCCTATAACATCTCTTATAGCAGTAAGAAGTAGTGTGAAGTTCTCTCTATCTACTGGTCTAGATTTAATACCCCCTGCACTAGTAGCAGGATACTCCCAATCTATGTCTACACCGTCTAATTTATATTGATTTATTAGTTTATTAACCTGTCTAGCAAAATTATATCTAGAAGTAGGTGTTAGTGCAGCATCAGAAAAACCATCTGCCCCCCAGCCACCTATAGCTGCTATTACTTTTAAATCTGGTTTTTGAGATCTTAAATTTAGCAACTGGTTTAAATACTTTGGAGTGGGAACTAATAACGTTCCATCAGTATTTATTTCAACAAATGCATAAATAACAGCATCTAAAAGTTTTTCATCTACATTTTTAGGATTACCAAAAACATATTCCATAACTATTGGAGTAACATTAGGACAGTATGAAATATCAATAGGTTGATTTTTTATATCTGTTATTTGAGGACGTGTAGATTTTTTACTTTTTTTAGATTGACAAGGAACGTAGTTTGTGGAGTTTTTATTATCCAAATCTTTATTTTTATCAGGAACAAAACAAAGATACCAATCTACGCATGTACAGTTTTTATCACAGTTTTTGATTCTACTTTTTAATTCTTTGTAAGTTTTAGGATATGGTAGTAGAACTGGCATTCCAGGGAACCAATTAGCTGGAGTTACCACATTATCTTTATCACTTGTTTGTAAAGCTTCTATTATTCTTAATATTTCAGGAATGTTTCTTCCTGTTGTTAAAGGATAATAAAGTATTGTTCTTAGTATTTGTTTATCATCTATTATAAAAACAGATCTAACAGTTGATGTGTTGCTCATTGTTTCTGAAATCATCCCATATAATTTAGCGATTTTCATATCTCTATCTTCAATTACTGGAAATGGTATTTCTACTCCTGTTAATGAAAATATATTATATATCCAAGCTAAATGTGAGCTATTGCTATCAATACTAAGACCTATTAGTTCAGTATTTCTTTTTTGAAACTCAGGATAGTATTTAGCAAAACATAAAAATTCTGTTGTACAAACTGGTGTAAAATCACCAGGATGAGAAAATAAAACAATCCATTTCCCATAATAGTCAGACAATTCAATAGGTCCAAATGTTGTGTTAGCCTTAAAATCAGGAGCTTTTGATCCTAAACTTGGCAGACTTGGCATATATATCACCCCTTAATTTAATAAAATATCACCTATTCTTATTGTATTAAATTGTATAGAGTAGTGTTACGCCTAAAAAATCAATATTTTAGTTGAAATTTTAACAAAAAACACTAATAATAATTGATATTTTTCTTGGTATTTGTTATAGTTAAGTATAAGATTAAATGTAAATATTTGTTATTGTATGGGGTGAGAATGTTGAAAAAAATCCTAAGAAAATTGAAAAATGTCTTAAGGGTATTGATTATGTCAAGTGTTGTATGTTTTTTACTGACATTTACACTAATTATAGTAAATGCTGTTATGGGAATATTTGTAGGGCTAGATTATTATTTAATGATCCTTGCTGTTTCAACTCTAGGTTTAACATTTGGGTTAGTATTATATAACTATAAAAAAATATTCTTTAGCAAAAAGAAGATAAGAAAGAACAAAACTTTGACATCAAATAAAGTAAAAAGAGATACAAGTAAGGTAAAGAGAGATACTACTAAAGTAAAAAGAGATAACCGTAGAGAAACTATTAATGCGAAAAGAAAAATTTCATAATAAATATAAGTTATATTTTAAATTAAAAGCACAGTTAATACTGTGTTTTTTTGTTATAATTTTTTAATACCTATAATAGAAAATAAATATAAGTAAATTATATAGGAGGAGATTATTTATGGAT
The DNA here is from genome assembly GCF_030131845.1 of Romboutsia sedimentorum. GTDB lineage: Bacteria > Bacillota > Clostridia > Peptostreptococcales > Peptostreptococcaceae > Romboutsia_D > Romboutsia_D sedimentorum. Next base: position 478,678 of record NZ_JASKYM010000002.1, read on the forward strand.
TATAATATATTTCAATGTAGCGTAGTGGGGTATAAGAATGTATTAAAAAACTCAAACTCTCAAGACTATTTAGATTATAAAATTTTAGAAAATGTAATAATTTGTGCAGTTGCAGATGGACATAGTGGGGAATTTTTTAAATATAGTGACGTTGGTTCTAAATTAGCATGCCAATGTGCAATAAATATACTTGAAGAATTAATTAATATGGATGAAGACAATATCTTAGAATTATTAGAAAAGGGAATAATACAAAAGCGTGTATTTGACCAATGGATGGATTTAGTAGAACAAGATTATAAAAAAAATAAGCCGATAGTTTATAAGCCTCAATATTTAAAATATTCAACAACATTAATTGCAACACTTATCACTGATAAATTTAGATTGTATTTAAAAATAGGAGATGGAGATATTGTAACTAAAAGTAACGATAGCTATAAAAAGGTTATAAACACAAAATATAAGAAAATTGTAGATTCTCTTGGAAGGTACGATTCATATAAAAATATTATATATTATATAGAAAAAAATAGTGAATCACAGGTAGATAGTATAATTTTATTTACAGATGGATATGAAAATAGTTTTGAAAATGATGAAAAATTGTATGAAAGTTTAGATACTACGATGAAAAAATATAATAAAAATATATTTTCAAAAGAATTATTAAAAATAGGATATAAAGATTATTTAAAAGATTTAAGTAAACATGGAAATTATGATGATATAAGTATTATATTTATTATATAATATGAAAAAATAGAAGGGTAAATTCAATTTACAACAATATGACTGTTAAGTGAAGATATGGTTAATAATGTATATATATGATATAATATAAAGAAGTTTATAGCGTTAATAAATCAGTAAATTTAGGAAGGGAAAGCTAATGAATTTAAAAGAATCCTTTAATAAAGGTGTAGATTTTATAGATAAACACAAAAAAACTATAATTGCAGCTTCATTATCAATATTAGGGTTAATAATCTTAATGGTTATATTTTTTATAAGTGGTGATGAGTTTAGTATAGAAAAAGAATCTAATACATTATTGAAAAATATAGAACAGCGTAAATATTCTATTGCTCTTGAAAATTATGATGATTATAAAGATAAATTCTCAGAAATTAAAATGAATAGATTTAACAAATCTATTTCCAAGAAAATAAACAAATTACTTCTTGAAAGTGGAGATAAATATATAAACAAAGAAATAACAAAAGAGCAATATATAGGGATTATAAATACCATAAATGCGTTAGGAACTATAGAAATAGATTTTAAACGAGTTGTAGAGCAGGGAAAAAGAGCGAGTGAGATGTATGAAAAAGAAAATATAGATTATGAAATTGCGATTTCTTATATGAACATAGCATCAACTCTAAATGGAATAGTATATGAATTAGATTTATATAAACAAAATATAGAAGAAATTAATGAATCAAGGAAATTATATCAAGAAGCTGATAAAAACAACAATAATCGTATGTATTATGAAGCTATAGTAGGATATAGTAAGGTATTAGAAAAAGATAAAAAATACTATGATTTAGCACAAGATAAAAAAAGTAAGTGTATAGAAGACATGTATGATTATTACATACAAAAAATTTATGAATCTGATGAAAATGGAAATTATGAAGAGGCACTTCAATATATAGAATATATTAAACACTATTATCCAAATGATGAAAATATATTATCTTTAGAAAAAGAATATAAAAAGAAACTATCTCTTTATACACTTTCATCTGAAGATATAATAAATTTAATATGTAAAAAAAGTGGTAAAAAGAAAGAAAATTTATCAATAAACTCATTTTATCAAATGATAGATGGTGAAAAATATTATTATGTAGAATTACTAGAACATGATATATTAACTGATGAAATTTTAATAAATGCTAAAACAAAAGAAATGTATTCTTATAAAGATACTGACAAAGATTATAAACAAGACTATATTGATGGTTATTTTAGACATATTGGTAACGGGAAAATGCAGTTTGCAATCACTCAAGAAAAAGCAAAATTTATATTGGGCAAAAAGCTTGATGAAAAAGGACATAAATATAAGGAAATATCACAGATAAGCCAAGATAAAGCTCAAAGACATGTAACAGATAAAGAAAATTTGAACAAGATATTAGGAAAAAATAAAGATTTGTATTATTATGAAATGGTGAATAGTGGTTTCTTCAAAGAGAAACAAGTTTATATTATAAATATGTATACTGAAAAAATATATATTATATCAAAAGATAAAATTAGTGAGTATTAAAGCGTGTATTTAACAAGCTTTAGTATTTTGATTTATAATGTTTTATATTTTCATAATTTTATATAGATATGTTTATTGTATCAGTAAAGCGTGAAAAAATAATATATAGAACTAATATAAAATTAAGGAGATACAAGAATGGGTAGTATGAAAAAAAAAATATATGTTGGTATAGGTATTTTATTATCACTTATAGTATTGTTTGTAGGATGGATTACTTTACAAATAAATGGAGATAAAGTATTAAAAAATACATATATTAATGAAGTGAATTTAGGTGGACTAAATAAAAAACAAGCAAAAGAAAAATTAGAAAAAAATTATAAACTAGAAAATATAGAAGTTAAATACTTAAATGAAAAGTGGAATATAGATAGTAAAGAAATTGATCTTTCTTACGATGTAGATAAAACTTTAGAACAAGCATACAATCAAAATAGAGAAACATCGTTTATAAATAATATGACCAAAACTATAAAAGCTAATTTTGGTAAAAAAAATAATATTAAAATAGATATAAATTATGATGATAAAAAATTAAAAAAAGTAATAGATAATATATCAAAAGAAATAAATGTAGAAGTAAAAGATGCCAAACTAAACGTAAATAGTTCATCTATAGATGTGGTTGAAGGTAATAGTGGATTAAGTGTAAATACACAAGAGAGTATAAAAAATATTATTAGAGAACTTCAAAAAGGCAATAAACAGGAAGAACTAGTTGTTACTAAAATAGAACCTAATATAAAAAAGGAGCAACTAGAAGAAGTTGATACTTTATTAGGAAGCTATTCTACAACATTTAATTCTTCGGTATCTGGTAGAAGTCGTAATATAAATATAGCTGCAAGCAAAACGAGTGATATTTTATTAATGCCAGATGAAGTGTTTTCTTATAACGATCATACAGGTATGAGAACCGTAGCTAATGGATATAAAAATGCACCAGTAATTGTACAAGGTGTTGTTCAAGAAGGTATAGGCGGAGGTGTTTGCCAGGTTTCATCTACATTATATAATTCAGTTTTATATGCAGGATTAGAAATAGTTAACTTAAAAAATCATTCGATACCATCTACTTATGTACCTAAGGGTAGAGATGCTACAGTAACAGATGGAGGAATAGATTTTGTATTTAAAAATAATTTAAAGTATCCTGTATATTTTAAAAATTATGTATCAGGTAATGTTGTAACGTGTGAGATATATGGGAGTTCAAAAGATAAGCAAAATATACAAATATCTACAAGTATAGATGGAGTATCTGTTGCACCTGTAAAAAAAGTAGATGATCCAACAATACCTAAAGGTGAAGAAAAAAACTTAGAGGCTAGCAGAAATGGATATACAGTATCTACGTATAGATTGTATGTAGATAATAATGGAAACGTTGCTAAAAAAGAAAAAGTAGCAACGTCATATTATCCAAAGAAACAAGGGGTGATTGCAGTTGGGACAATGGAACCAAAAAAAGAAGAACCTAAAAAGGATTCACAAGTACCTCCTATAGTGCCAGAGATACCTAATAAACCAGACGAACCTAATAAACCAGAGGAACCTAATAAGCTAGAAAAACCAGAAGTTGTACCTGACGTGCCACCAGAAAAACCTGAAACTTTACCAGAAAAACCTAATAAACCAGAGGAGACGGCACCTCAAGTATAAAAAATAAAAAATACTTTAAATTGTATTAATATATTAGGAGGTATTAATTTGAATTTAAATGAAATAACAAATTATATACAAGGTGTATGCGAGAACATATCTAGCATACTTGAGGTAGATGTTACTTTAGTAAGTAAAGACTTAGTTAGACTAGCTGGGACTGGAATATTTAAAGATAAAATAGGGGAAGTAATACCTGAAAAAACTATATATTATAATGTACTTAAAGATGGTAAATCCTATGTTATGAATAAAGAATTAGAAGAAAAATGTAGTCTATGCTGTAATAGATTTGATTGCAAGGAATTAGCTGACATATGCACACCTGTTAAATTTGAAAATAATATAGTTGGGATTTTAGGAATCGCAGCATTTGATGAAACTCAAAAAAATAAAATATTATCAAAAGATAAAGAATTAATAGATTTTATAAACAGTATGTCAGAATTAATATCATTTAAATTAAATGAATTATATGCACAACAAATAAAAACTATTGAACAATTAGAAAAAGAAGCTATCGAAAATGCTATAAAAAAATATGGTACTAACACAGAAGGTATGAAAAATGTAGCAGAAGCATTAAATATAGGCATAGCAACTTTATATCGAAAAATAAAAAAATTTGATATTAAATATTAAATTTACAAAAAAGAAAAATAGCGAAAAATGTATAGTTTTGACTTAAAATATTAAATGTGTTATCTTAGATATATATACATATATAGGAGGCGATTATTATTTTAGGTGAAAAAATTAAACAAGATATACAAAGGATGCCTAGAAAAATTCTAGATATAGCTTTAATAGAAGAGAATAAAAGTGATTTAACTTTTTTTAATATAGCTGAAGAAGAAACTAATGAAACATTAAAGGCACTGAAACAAAGTTATGTAACAAATAATTATAAGGAAGAGACAATCTTGAACTTACAAACTGCTCTAAATAATAGTTCAGATGATACGTCAAAAGAATTAAAAATAGAATCGTACAATAGATATAATAATGCTCTTGAATTAGCTGAGAAAAACTACATAACTAGTGCTTGCGAAACTATAGAAAAAGCATTAGAGATTAATCCTAAAGATGTTGATATTTTAAACTTAAAGGGTTTATTAACTTTATTAAAATGTGATTTTTCTAAGGCATTTGAAAGTTTTTATACTGCTATGTGCTATAGTAATGATGCATTATCTAGAGAATACGTTGATAAGCTTTCTTCAGATGAGTTTAATGTATTTTTAGGAAGATATAACCACTCTATAAGATTTATAAATGAAGAGTTAAATCATGAATCGATACATATATTAGATAATATGATACAAGAAGACCCTGAGTTAATTGAACCTTACGTAATATTATCATTGTTATATGATAAATTAGGAAATTCTAAAAAAAGTAAAATGTACCTAGATAGACTTAGAGAAATTGATAAAGATAATTCTTTATTTGAGTCAAAAGAAAAAAGTGAATTAGATAAAGAAGAAAATACAACAATAAAAACAAAGCAAAACAAAAACAATATAATACCATATATATTAATGGGTTGCTTAGTATTAGCTGCAGGGGCATATTTTGTTTATAATAAAAATAAAATAGAAGATTTAAGTTCTCAGCTAGTTAAAAAAGATCAAAAATTAGATGAAGCAGGAAATAAATTAACTGAAAAAGAAGAGAAATTAACTGAAAAAGAAGAAAAATTAGAAGCGAAAAAAGAAGAATTAGATAAAGCTAAAAAAGAAGAAATAATAGTTTCAGATGAAATAACTTTATATAATAAAGGACTAGAGTTAAAAAAAGAGAAAGATTATAAAGGCGCAATAGAAAGTTTTAAGTATGCGATATCAACGGGGAAAAGCAAACAATATATATCAGAGTCAATATATGAAGTGGCTTTAGCAAATGAAAAACTAGGTAATAAAGATGAAGCTATAAAATATTATAAAAAATATATAAATACATATACATCTAAGGACACATATTATGATGATGCGTTTTATCAATTAGGAATGCTATATTATAATAATGGTCAATTAGAAAACGCTCAAAATACATTCTATGGCTTGAGAAGTGAGGTTCCAAATAGTATGTATAATAACTCAAAAGTAAATGAAATTTTAAAAGAAAAATAAATATTTAATTTAAAAAATAGCTATCTTTATGTATGTAAACTTCATACATAAAGATAGCTATTTTTATGATGTTAATTGATTTTATGACAGGTGTTGTAGGAAAGTAAAAATAACACTATTAAAATAATAAGCATAGTGTGTATTAGAGCATAATAAAATATAATAACAAGACTATACGTTTATTATTTAATAGGGGGGCTAAGTATGATAGAGAAAGACTTATTTCTTCCAATACTTAGGGATGGTAAGTATGGATTTATAGATAAAGATAAAAACCTTATAATAAAGCCAAGATTTAAATATGTATCAGAAAGATTTAGAGATGGATACTGCGTAGTTACTTACATAAAAAAAATAAGAAAGTCAATAAGGTGGGTTTTTGGATATATAGACAAAAATGGTAATACACAAATATTTCTTCATTTAGATAGTGCATCTGAGTTTAATGACGGTTTAGCTAGGATTAAAGTAAATGATAGATACGGATATATAGATACTTCTTTAAAGGAGGTTATAAGTTCTAAATTTGATTCGGCAGCTAATTTTAAAGAAGGCTTAGCTGGTGTTAAAATTGATAAAAAATGGGGGTTTATAAATAAAGAAGGGGAAATAGCTATACCACCTATATATACATATGTTAATCAATTTTTTGAAGAACGAGCATTAGTTGAAATAAAAAATAAATATGGATATATAAATAAAAGCGGAGAACTTATAGTAGTGCCTGAGTATGATATAGCTACAGATTTTTCTGAAGGTTTTGCGGCGGTAAGAGTAGATGATAAGTGGGGATATATAGATAGAAATGGGGAAATGAAAATAAAATTACTATTTGATAGAGCCAAGCCATTTTACGAAGGTTTGGCTGCGATATGCATAGATAATAAGTGGGGATATATAGATAAGCAAGGTAATATTGTAATAGATCCTATATTTGATTATGCATGCAATTTCAAAGATGGATTAGCAAGGTTTAATATAGGTTCTAGTTCTTTAACAAGAGGAATAAGCACTCCAAAAGGAGGGATGTGGGGATTTTTAAATAAGTCCGGGCATATAGAAATAGTTCCTGTATTTGATTCAATATCAGATTTTGAAGATGGTTACGCGCAAGTGATACAAGGAAATAATAACAATTATATAGATAAATGTGGAAAATTAATATTATAAATTTAAATTTGAAAAAAAAGTGTTTAAGTAGTAATATATAAGATAAAAGGGAGGATACCCTCCCTTTAAATTTTTGACAGAGGAAGGTTTTTTAATAAGGTGACCTTCAAGGAGGCAAAATGAATAAGCTTAATCAACTAGCTGTAATACTTGGAATTTGGGCTGCGGGAGAGTATATAAGTTCATTTATACAAAGTGTAGTCATAATACCAGGAGGCATAATCGGTATGATATTATTATTTTTACTTTTACAATTTAAAGCAATAAAAATAGATAGTATAAAAGAGATAAGTGATTTGTTCCTGGATAATATGGCTATGTTTTTTATACCAGCAGGTGTATCATTAATAAACTCATTAGATCTTATAGCAGATAATATATTTGTTATTTTAATAAGCATAATCTTGAGTACAGCTATAGTTATGTATATAACTGGCATTATAGTTGAAAAAATGATACAAAAAAAATCTAAGGAGAACTAATCATGTACAATATTTTAGAAACACCACTATTTGGACTAGTAGTAACAATTGTATTTTTTAATTTAGGTGTATATTTGCAAAAGAAAACAAAACATCCAATAATGAATCCGTTATTAATTGCAATTGTTGGAATACTATTATTTTTAAATTTAACTAAAATACCATATGAAAGTTATAAAAAAGGAGCAGAAAGTGTAAACTTTTTTTTAGGACCTGTAACCATAATATTGGCAGTTCCATTGTACAAACAATTTAATTTATTTAAAAAATATATATTAGAAATATTTATAGGCATAGGATGCGGAGTAGTTATATCATTTATGTCTGTAAAAATAATTGGAAGTCTAAGTAGTGCTAATATCAATATAATAAACTCTCTAATACCAAAATCAATAACTACACCTATGGGCCTTTCTCTTACTAATACTATAAATGGTATAGAAGCGATAACAGTAGTGGCTATAATTTTAACAGGTATAGTAGGTGCTATAATTGCACCCATGGTATTTAAGATAGGTAAGATAACCCACCCTGTAGCTAAAGGAATTGCATTGGGTACATCAGCTCATGCAGTAGGAACTTCTAAAGCATTAGAGATGGGAGAAATAGAAGGTGCTATGAGTGGACTTTCTATAGGAATATCGGGAATAATAACTGTTATATTGATACCTATTATAATAAATATTATATAATAAAAAATAAAATTTTAAAAAATAATTGCAATTTAAAATTCAAATAATGAAATGATTGCAATTTAAAATTCACGTTATGAAATAAAAAAAATATTGATTGCATAATTAAATTAAATAAAAATAAAACAAGTGTAAAAAAATATATATAAATAGCATTATTCAATAATAATATATATAAATTGAATAATTTACAAATTTTATTAATTGCAAGATAAACAAAGTGATTTTCTTTTACTGATAGAAAAATATCTATCATATCAAAAACTATTAAAATTATACACGATTATTAAAAATTATAACAAAAATGCACTGGACATATATAAAAAAGATAATATAATATATGATGTATTAAAAATATATCAAAAACTATTGATATATTTGATATAAAAATAAGTGCACAAAACAATATGTGTAAAAAAAGCTTGAAGGAGAATAAGATGAGCAAAGTTAACACCGCCCTAAACGATAATATTTTATTAAGGTATTCTGTTATAGTCATAGGTATGATAATAGCATGTATAGGAATAAATGGTTTTTTAAGACCAGCACATTTGCTAGCTGGAGGCGTTACAGGTGCATCATCAGCTATAAACTACTTAACGGATGTAAATATAGGACTTTTAACATTTTTAATAAACATACCGATATTTATTTTAGGATTTATATATCTTGAAAATGAATTTTGTATTTATAGTTTGGCAAATATGATGATATTTTCTCTATTACTTGGATTGACTCAAGATATAGGACATTTTATACCGATAAAAGATATATTACTTCAAAGTGTATATGGAGGAATACTATCAGGAATAGGAACTGGGCTTGTATTTAGAACTAAGTCATCACAAGGTGGAACTGATATACTAGCAGCAATATTAAAATTTAAAAAGAATATACCCATGAAAGATACAACTCTTTCTATAAATATTCTTATAGTTTCAATAGGTGGAGTGTTATTTGGAATGGATTTAGCATTGTATACACTTATAGGAATGTTTTTAAATGCGTATTCAATGAATTTTGTAAAAGACGCTATGAATTATCAAAAATCTGTAATGGTTATATCACGAGAAAGTGATTGTATTGCTAAAGATATTATGAGTTCACTTCATAGAGGAGTTACATTTTTGGATGCTGAAGGAGCCTATACTCATGAAAAAAAGAAAATTATATATTGTATAGTTTCATCAAATGAAATACCAAAAATAAAAGAAATATCATTAAAATATGATAAAAAATCATTTATATCAGTTAATGATGTAACTGAGGTAAAAGGAAGAGGATTTAAGGAAAAATATTTATAGAAAAATTTTAAAAAATAATAAACTGATCGGATAGATAAAATAATTTATATTAAATCGGATAATATATTGTTTGAAAAAGGGATATTTCATAGATATGAAATATCCCTTTTTTAAATAAATTATATAATTTATAAAATATATAACTATAATATATATAAAAAAATATTTATATATGGAAAAATATATTCGAATTAAGATATAATAAGTTTAGGATAAAAGTTGACAAAAATTGATAGGAGAAATACAATATGAATTTATCTAGAGAATATATTAATATATATAATCAATATTTAAAATCTATAAATGATACAAAAAAAGAAATTAAGACCATTAAAGTTATACAAAAAATTACGATTAAAAGAAAAGAGAAAGCAACAGAAGAAGAAATTTTAGCTCTAGAAAAAGAAAATATCAACATAGAAGAATTGCCTAATTCTAAAAAGGCTTCTAATAAAATATATAATTTTTCAAATGGAGATGTATATATAGGTAAGATAATTGATGGAAAAATGAATGGAAAAGGTATATATACATTTATAGAAGGAATAGAATACATAGGCGAATTTAAAGATGATATGAAAGATGGTAATGGTATGATTACATTTAATAACGGAAATACCTATACAGGTGCTTTTAAATGCGACAAAATGAATGGTATAGGTCAGATGATTTATAATGGTGGAAATGAATATATAGGTAATTGGGAAAATAGCAAACGAAATGGAATGGGTATATACAAGTGGAATGATGAGTGTATATATGTAGGAGAATTTAAAAATAATAAAATGGATGGAAATGGATCGTGTTATGATTCAACTGGTAGATTGATATATAAGGGCGATTGGAAAAATAATTTAGCTCATGGTCAAGGTACATATATATGGGAAGAAGGAAAGAGATATGAAGGTGAATTTGTACATGGTAAGAGACATGGACAAGGGACTTTTTACTTAGACAACGAGTTAGTTTATGAAGGAACATGGAAATTTGATAAACCTTCAATATTCAATAGAACTTTAGATGAAATATTTTCATTTATAATATAAAAAACCTTATTTAAATAAAGAATAAGGTTTTTTATATTATAAATATATAAGTTTAAACATATATTATAAATACATATTTTATAAATATATAATATTAGCATGAAGAGCTTATACAATTAAAACTATGTCAAATAGCAAATTTATTGGAGTGTGGTAAATTGAAAAAGATAGTATTTATAAGCATTATTTTAATAAGTATATTATTTAATTTTTCTTTTTTAAAAGGAGGTATCTCTAAATATGAAATTTCAACTCAAAATAAAACGGCTAATAAAAAAGCAGAAAAAGATGAGAATATAGATGCAAATGTAGAAAAATTTGAGACTATAAAAATAGGGGATACTAAGGAATTTGTATTATCTATAATAGGAGAACCAAACAGAATAGATGATAGTGAATATGACTTTAAGTGGTATGTATACAATCAACATAAAGAAAAATTTGTTATGGTTGGTATAGAAAATGATACTGTAGTTGGGCTTTACAGTAATTATATAAATTCATGTGAAATAGATAAAGTATGTATAAATGATACTAACCAAAATGTAATAAATAATTATGATATATTAAAATACAAGAAAAAAGGAAATACTAGATATATAATAAATTCAAAAAATCAATATGATATCGTAAAAAAAGATAATAAATATATAACTTTTTTTTATGATATTTATGAATCTAACAGAGTGTGTTCGTATCAAATAATAAGTAATGATGCAGAGTTGAGTTTAAGATCAATGTATTCAAAACCTAGCGAAAATCTAAAAAAAAGTTTTGAATTACAAGTAATAGATCTTACAAATAGCGTAAGGTATCAAAAAAAATTGAATGGTTTAGGGTATAGTGAAAAAGCAACTGTAAGTTCAAGAAAACATAGCGAAAATATGATGGAAAATAATTATTTTGATCATACTGACAAAGAAAATAAAAGTCCATTTGATAGAATGAAAAAAGAAGGTATTGATTATGTTAGTGCGGGTGAAAACATAGCAGCTGGTCAGACTAGTGCAATATATGCACATGAAGCCTGGATGAATTCTAAAGGTCATAGAAATAATATTTTGGGGGAGTATAATAATATAGGAGTTGGAGTTTGCTTTGGAGGAGATTATAGTATATATTATACTCAAAATTTCTATAAATAGTAAAATTTTGAAAGGACGTCATAAATATGAGACATAATAAAAAATTAGCATTTATTGTAATAAGCTTAATTACAATTACAATTTTAAATGTAAATGTATTTGCATATAGTAGCGAAGAAGAAGTATTTGTGAAAAATGGACCAACAGACAAAAAAATAATAGCATTAACATTTGATGATGGGCCACATCCTAAAGAAACAAACGAAGTTTTAGATGTATTAAAAAAATATGATATAAAAGGAACATTTTTTATAGCGGGAAAACATGCTAATTGGTATTCAAAACCTTTAATTAGGGCAAGTAAGGAAGGCCATGAAATAGGAAATCATACTTTTAATCATCCTGATATAAGTAATTTAAGCAAAGCAGAGTTAGAAGACGAAATAAAAAAATGTGAAGACATACTTGTGAAATTGACAGGAAAAAAACCGACTTTATTTAGACCTCCATATGGTAGCTATAAAAAAGAGTCATTAGAAGCTATTGCTAAAAAATATCACTACAAAATAGTATTATGGACTACAGTAGATGCACGAGATTGGCAAAATCCTGGAGCAAATAAAATTTCAGATACAATAATAAATAATGCTAAAAATGGAGATATAATTTTATTACATGATTATGCAACAGACAATACAGTAGAGGCTCTTGATATTCTTATCCCTAAGATGATAGAAAAGGGATATAAGTTTGTAACTGTTTCACAGCTAATAAATAATAAATAAAAAATTCGATTTTTATTAACCTAAAAATAGAATAAATATGATATTAATTGAATTTATTCACAACATAGCAATAATATGCTTAGAAAATATATTGTAAAAATAAAAAAATATAAAACATTTTTGAATTAGATTAATATATATATAGTAAGACTATCTTGAGAAGGATTGATTTAATATATGTATAATAAAATCTATGAAAGAAAAGAGTTTATAATATTTCAAGTGAAGGAAGGCTTTATTGTTTACAACACTAAAAAAGAATTTGAAGGCGGACATACCCATTTAAAACATTTTGAAGCTGCGAAGACTGCAATAGATTTAGTGATAAATAAAAAAATTCCTAAAAGCACAGATGGATACTATTTAGCTAGCCTTATAAGGCTTTCTGACGATGATAACTATATAAACAAAATCAACAATCTGATAGAATCAAGAGAGCAAAAAGGAAAAAAAGATAAGTACTATAATGCAGGTTATAAAATAGCAAAAAGGAGCGGATAACGCTCCTTTTTTTTAGTTAAATTTAATAATTAAAGTATACTTGAAAAGGACTGTATTGACATAGATTTCTATAAAAATATATAATTATTAATATACATATATAAAATACTAAAATTCGATTGATTTGTAGTATTAAATACAGTCATAGAATATAGAATTTTAGTGGGGGGGAAATAGAAATGATTCTTATGATAGATAATTATGATTCATTTGTTTATAATTTAGTTCAATACATTGGAGAACTAGGTGAAGAGGTATTGATAAAAAGAAATGATGAAATTAGTTTAGAAGAAATAACAAAACTAAATCCAGAAATGATATTTTTATCGCCAGGACCATGTTCACCAAAAGAAGCAGGGATTTGTATAGAAATAGTAAATGAATTTAAAGGTAAGAAGCCAATATTTGGTATATGTTTAGGTCATCAAACTATAGGGCATGTATTTGGAGGTAAAGTTTTAAAAGCGAATCAACCAGTACACGGAAAGGTTCATAGTATAAAGCACATTAATGAAGGTGTATTTAAAGGTCTTAATAACCCTTTGAATGTAACAAGATATCATTCATTAGTAATAGATTTAGAAAGTTTACCAAAAGACTTAGAAGTAACAGCTATAACAAAAGAAAATGAAATAATGGGTATAAGACACAAAAAATACCTTATAGAAGGAGTTCAGTTCCATCCAGAAGCTATATTATCAGAGCAAGGACATGATATCCTTAAAAACTTTATAAAACAAGCTAGAGAAGGGGGACTAAAATAATGATAAGAGAAATAAATACTAAATTAGGTTCTTTTGAAATATTTACTATTTTTAAAGATGAGGAAAATAGTTTTATATTAGATAGTGCTATGGATCCTAAAAAATTAGGAAGATACTCTTTTATAAGTAGTAACCCTTTTAAAGTGATTAAATATAAAAACACTTTAAATAATCCACTAGATAATTTACAAGAAGAATTAAATAAATACAAAGTTGAAAATAATACATCACTTCCGTTTATAGGAGGAGCAGTTGGCTACCTGTCTTATGACTTAGGGAACTATACAGAAGACCTTCCTAGAAGCGCTGAGGACGATATAAATGTATATGACTTGTACTTTGGATTATATAATTGGGTAGTAGTAATAGATCATTTAAATCAAAAAACATACATAGCTACTCCTGATATAAATGTTGAAGCAGAAAAAACTATAATTTGTGAAATTGAAGATAGAATAATAAAAGCAGAGAAAAAAGGAATAGATAATATTTGTTATGAAGAAAAAGAAGTTGAGCCTATAAAGCTAAAATCAAACTTTACTAAAATACAATTTGAAGATTCGGTTAGAAAAGTTCAAAATTACATAAGACAAGGTGATATATATCAAGCTAATTTAACTCAAAGATTTAGTGGACAAACTAATATGTCAAGTTATGAACTTTATAGAGATTTAAGAAGATTTAGTCCAGCGCCATTTGGAGCATTTTTAAATTTTGAACATACCAACATATTATCAAATTCTCCAGAGCGATTCATAAAATGTAAAGACCGAAAAGTTGAAACTAGACCGATAAAGGGAACTAGACCAAGAGGAAAAACTGTACAAGAGGATTTAAAGCTTCAAGAAGAATTAAGAAATAGTGAAAAAGATAGAGCAGAATTACTTATGATAGTAGACTTAGAAAGAAATGACATTGGAAGAATATCAAAAATAGGAAGTGTAAAGGTTCCTGAATTATTTGTAATAGAACCTTATGCAAATGTAAATCATTTAGTAGCAACTGTAGTTGGCGAATTAAATGATGAAAATGATTGTATAGATGCAATAAAAGCTACATTCCCGGGAGGATCTATTACAGGTGCTCCAAAAATTAGAGCTATGGAAATAATAGATGAGTTAGAGCCAACTCAAAGAAACGTATATACAGGTTCTATTGGTTATATAGGATTTGATGGAGATATGGATTTAAATATTGCAATAAGAACTGTTGTAAAGCAGGATAAGAATATATACTTCCAAGTTGGAGGAGGTATGACTTGGGATTCTAATCCAGAAGATGAGTACCAAGAAACATTAGACAAAGCTAAGTCTATAATGAAAGCGCTAAGAGGCTATTATGAAGAATAAAGTATCATTTGATAGCAATTTAAGTAAGTTTGGAATAGGATTATTTGAAACTATAAAGGTTGAAGAAGAACCTATAGAATTAAATTTACATATGGATAGGATGCTTAACTCTATAAAAGAATTAAATTTGAGTTTAAAATATGAAAAAGACTTTTTAATAAAAGAAGTATTAAAATATATAAAAGAAAATCAGATATCTAATAAAGCCCTTAGAATAACTGTGTATGATGAAGGCTACAATATTTCAACTAGAGATATAGTATATACTAAAAAAAAGTATGAAGATGGATTTAAATTAAACATATCTCCTATAAAAAGAGGCGATAGCTTAATAAATAGACATAAGACTACAAATTATTTTGAAAGTATTTATACTAAGAACTATGCTTTACAAAATGGTTATGATGATGGAATATTTATAAATATAGATAATGTAGTGTTAGAATGTTCTATGAGTAATATATTTTTTATAAAAAGTAATAAGATATTTACGCCAAATAGCAAATTATCTATATTAAATGGGATAACAAAAAGAAGGATTATGGATATTTGTGGCGAATTAAATATACAGTTGGAAGAATTAGAAATAAAATCAGATAAAATGAAGGAATTTGACTTTGCTTTTATCAGCAATAGTCTTATGGGAATAATGAAAATCAGTTCTATAGAAAACATAGAATATGATGGTTCCAATGAGATATTTGATAAAATTTCATATGCTTTCAATAAATAATGGAGAAAAAATGATTAAGACAATTAATAGTATATACAAAAATGAAATAAGTAAAATAATAAATGATACAAAAACAGAAATAGTATTTTTAGTAGGTTCTTCAAAAGGAATCGACTTTAATGATAAAGATGTAAAAGTAAATGATATTGATGTATTTGTACTTGCTAAACAAGGGGAAAAGCAAGTGCGAGAGATAAAAGAGGTAGATGGGGTAGAGTTTGACATTAATTATTTTTCATATGATGGACTAAAAGAACTAATAGACAATAAAGAGTATTTTTTCTTGAAAGAAATGAAAGATCCAAAAATAATTTATGATAAAACAAAAGCTGGAGCTGATATAGTAAAACTATGTAATCAGAAATTTTTAGAAGGTCCTAGTGTTTTATCAAATGAACAAAAATATTTTATGAAAACTGATATTAAAGGTAAAATAGATAGACTAAATAAAAATCATAAAATAGAAAAGTTTGAATATGAGTTTTTGACGAATATATATATAAAAGATATAATAATTGGGTATTTCATTATAAATAATAAATGGATACCTAAAGACAAAAACTTATTAAAAGAATTAAAAAAAGAAAATTTAGAGCTTTTTAATTTAGTTAAGAATGTCCATAAAAATTATAAATATGAAGATTTATTAAATGTTTATAAATATATATTTAATGATATAAAATTAAATAAAATCATAAAAATAACTTACTAATCAAGGGGGCTAAACCAATGAGCAAGGTAGACAAAGACAAAATAAAAAATGCAGTAAGAGACATATTAGAAGCAATAGGAGAAGATCCAGATAGAGAAGGGTTATTAGATACTCCAGATAGAGTAGCTAGAATGTATGAAGAAATATTTGCAGGGCTACATCAAGAACCAAGTGATCACTTAAAAGTTATTTTCCAAGAGGAAAGTCATGAAGAATTAGTATTAGTTAAAGATATACCTTTTTATTCTTGTTGTGAGCATCATCTAGTTCCATTCTTTGGGAAGGCGCACATTGCGTATATACCTAAAGGTGGAAAATTAACAGGTCTTTCTAAATTAGCTAGAGTAGTAGAAACTTTTGCTAAAAGACCACAACTACAAGAAAGAATAACTAAAGGTATTGCAGATATAATAATGAAAGAATTAGAACCATACGGAGTTATAGTTGTTGTTGAAGCAGAGCATATGTGTATGACTATGAGAGGCGTTAAAAAGCCAGGGTCAAAAACTATGACATCAGCAGTTAGAGGTGTATTTGAAAAAGATATAGCAGCTAGAGCTGAAGCTATGAGTTTAATAGCAATGAAATAATAAACTAGGAGAAATTGATAATATGTTTGATTATGGAAAAAAAACTTATATAATGGGAATATTAAATGTTACTCCAGATAGTTTTTCTGATGGCGGAGATTTTAATAATATAGATGTAGCAGTTAATCATGCTAAGGAAATGGTAAAAGAAGGTGCAGACATAATAGACCTAGGTGGAGAATCGACTAGACCAGGACATAATTATGTGGATGCAAACGAAGAACTAAGAAGAGTTACGCCAGTTATAAAAAAACTTAAAGAACAAATAGATGTACCCATATCAGTAGATACATATAAAGCAGAAGTTGCAAAAGCATCTTTAGAATTAGGTGTAGATATGATAAATGATGTATGGGGACTTAGAAAAGATAGTAACATGGCAAGTGTTATAGCTACCCACGATGCATATGTTTGTATAATGCACAATCAAGAAGGTACACATTACGAAAAAGATATAATAGAAAGCATGAAAGACTTTTTAATAGAAAGTATAGAAATAGGATTAAAAGCAGGTATAAAAAAAGAAAAAATAATATTAGATCCAGGTATCGGTTTTGGAAAAACATTTGAACAAAATTTAGAAGTATTAAAAAGATTAGGAGAACTAAAAACATTAGGATACCCAATTCTTCTTGGAACATCTAGAAAATCTGTAATAGGAAATGTGTTAAATGTAGAGCCTAAAGAAAGAGTAGAAGGAACTATAGCTACCACAGTTCTTGGAATAAGGGATGGAGTGGACTTTGTTAGAGTACACGATATAAAAGAAAATATAAGAGCATCTAAGATGGCTGATGCTATATACAGAAGATAGAGGTAAATTATGGATAAAATATTAATGAGTAATCTTGGATTTTACGGATTTCATGGCCTTTTAAAAGAAGAAAGTGTTCTAGGTCAAAAATTCTTTTTAGATATAGAACTACATGTTGATACTAAAGAAGCTGGATTAACTGATGATATGACTAAATCAGTTAGTTATGCAGATGCTTATGAGGTAGTAAGGGATATCGTTCAAAATAAAAGATTTAATTTGTTAGAAGCATTAGCTGAAAATATAGCTAATGATATATTAGAAAAATTTGATTTAGTTAAAGGTATCATGGTTAGAATAAAAAAACCAGAAGCACCTGTAAATGGAATTTATGATTACTTTGGTGTAGAAATAAGGAGAGCTAAAGATGAATAGAGTTTATTTAGGTCTTGGAACGAACATGGGAGATAGATTAGAATATCTTCAAGGCGCTTGTGAAATTTTAAATAAAAATGAGTACATAAATATAACTAAAAAATCAAAAATATATGAGACTAAAGCATGGGGGTATACAGACCAAGCTGACTTTTTAAATATGTGCATAGAAATCGAAACCAAAGTAGATACATATGAGTTATTAGAAGTATGCCAAGAAGTTGAAAAAAAGTTAAATAGAGAAAGAATAATAAGATGGGGACCTAGGACTATAGATGTTGATATATTATTTTTTAATGATATAATATTAGACGATGAAAATTTATCAATACCTCACCCAAGGATAAGTGAGAGAGCTTTTGTGCTTATACCTCTTATGGACTTAAATAGTAAGTTGAAAATAAAAAATGCAACTATAGATAATTATTTAAATTCACTAACTTGTGAGGAAAGAGAACAAGTAAAGGAGTTTGTAGGCCATGAAAAAGAACCTATTTAATGAAGATTTAAAGTTTGAAATAAATATATGTGATGAAAAAAAGATAATAGTAAAAGAAGATAAACTTATAATGGCAGGACCATGTGCTATTGAAAGTTATGAACAACTTTTAGAAACAGCTAAGTTTGTAAAGAGTAAAGGCGCTAATATATTAAGAGGTGGAGCATATAAGCCTAGAACGTCTCCTAACTCTTTTCAAGGATTAAAAGAAGAGGGTCTAGAGATATTAAAGGCAGTTAAGAAAGAAACTGGTTTACCTGTAATAACAGAGCTTATGGATGCTAGAGAATTAGACAAGCTATGTGAAGTATCAGATATAATTCAAATTGGATCAAGAAATATGCAAAACTTCACTTTATTAACAGAAGTAGGTAAACAAAATAAGCCTGTTATGTTAAAAAGAGGTATATCTGCTAGCATAAGCGAGTGGATAGGAGCAGCTGAGTATATTGCTGTAGGTGGGAATCAAAAGATTATAATGTGTGAAAGAGGTATAAGAACATATAATGATTATACAAGAAACACATTAGATTTAGCTGCAGTACCTATAATTCAAAAAGAAACAGGTCTTCCAATCATTGTAGACCCATCTCATGCAACAGGAGTTAGATATTTAGTAAAGCCTATGTCTATAGCATCTCTTGCAGCTGGAGCGGACGGTATAATGGTAGAAGTTCATCCAGACCCTGTTAATGCATTGTCAGATGGAATGCAATCACTACACTTTGATGAATTTGAAGACTTAATGAATTCTATAAAATAAAGAAAAAAGAGGTTTATTACCTCTTTTTTTATGTTAAAAAAAATAAAAATAAATAAATAAGGTTAATTATAAAAAAAATAGGCAAAATTATATATGATTAAATCAATATAAAAAAACGAATTATTTTTATTTTTATCTTGTAAATAAAAGCTAAATAAAAAATTTTATATGCAAATAGGTATTAATTACTGAAAATTATGTGAATAATTAATATTAAATTATAAAAACATTTATAAAAGGAAAAAATAAAAAAATTAAAATTTAAGAAGGATATTAACAAAAAAAGTCGAATTATGTATAATGAACATTTGACAAATTTCTAATATAATGTAAAATAGAAATGTTAGAAAAAAATTACACCAGAAGGTGATAATATGAATGATATCAAAGAAATAATAGATGAACTGAAAAGTAGATGTGACATAGTTAGTACAATCTCCCAATACATAGAGGTCAAACAATCGGGGGCAAATTATAAAGGATTATGTCCTTTTCATGGCGAAAAAACACCATCATTTTACATAAATACTTCAAAACAGATATATAAATGTTTTGGATGTGGAGAAGGTGGAGACGTAATTAATTTTGTTATGAAAATGGAAAATTTAGATTTTATGGATGCGGTAAAATTATTAGCAAAACAATATGGTATAGAAATCAATACTAATATGGATGAGGAATCTAAAATTAGAATTGAGAAAATAAAAAGATTTCAAGATATACATATAGAAGCAGCTAGATTTTACTTTTCAAATCTAATAAGTGGAAAAAACTATGGTTATGAATATTTTAGAAAAAGAGGACTAGATGATAAAATCATAAAAAAATTTGGACTAGGATACTCATTAGCATCTTGGAATTCACTTATGGATTATTTAATATCAAAGGGACATACGAAAGAAGAACTTGTAGCGTGTGGCTTAATAACACATAAAGAAGAAGGAAATAAAGCCTATGATAAATTTAGAAATAGAGTAATGTTTCCTATATTTGATTATAGAGGGAATGTAATTGGATTTGGTGGAAGAGTATTAGATGATTCTCTACCAAAATATTTAAATTCTCCGGATACTTTAATTTTCAATAAAAGACAAAATTTATATGGATTAAATTTTGCAAGAAAAGAAATAAATACTAAAACTATAGTTTTAGTAGAAGGCTATATGGATTTAATATCTCTTTACCAGTATGGAATAAAAAATGTAGTAGCTACTTTAGGAACAGCATTGACAGAACAACAGGGAATGTTAATTAAACGATATGCAGACACTGCTATTATATCATATGATTCAGATGCTGCTGGAATAAAAGCAACGCTAAGAGCTATAGAAATACTTAACAAGCTAGATATTAGTGTTAAAATATTAGATTTAAGAGATAGCAAAGATCCAGACGAATTTATTAGAAAATACGGTCTAAATGAGTATAAAAAAGCTATGGATACTTCGATTCATCAAATAAAATATAAAATTGATAATCTTAAGCAAAACTTTAATATACAAAAAGATGAAGATAGAATGAAATTTGCAAAAGAAGCATCTAAAATAATTAAAGAATTAAAAAGCGCTGTAGAAATTGATTATTATACTAAATACTTGTCAAATCAAATTGATATAAGTGTTGAGTCAATAAAAAGAGAAGTATATGGAAAGCAATATGATAAATTACAAAATAAAAAATATAACAAATTCGAAAAATACTCAAATAAAAAAGAAGATAAAACAATTGAAAAGCCAAAGACTATAATTAATGGAGAAAAATTTGTTGAAAAAAATCTTATAAAAATAATTTTAGAAAATAAAAATCTTAGAGATATAGCCTTACTTAAGGTTGATGAAAATGACTTTTTATTAAAAGATAGTAAAGAAATTTTAAATTGGATAATTAAAAATCAAGAATTGGACAAAATAACTATTGACAAAACTAAAAGTTTAAACATAGGCGAAGAATACTTAAGAGATTTAGAAAGTATATCTTTAGAAAGCATGAACTTACAAAATGTCAAAAGTATAGATGAGATAGTAAAAAATGTGAAAAAAAATACACTTCATGAAAAAATGAATAGATTATTAGAAGAACAAAAAACTATTGAAAATAACAAAAATATTAGTTATGCGAAAGAGGTAGATGGTAAGATTATGGAAATTGCTTTAAAAATCGTGGAAATAAGAAGAATGTTACAAAGGTTATAGTGAAGGGAGGTCTGAGTATGGAAAATAAAACTACTAAAAAAGAATTAAAAAGAGTAACGGCAAAGAGCTTAATTGAAAAAGGTAAAAAACAAGGATCTCTTACTCTTGCAGAAATAATGGAAGCTTTTTCTGAAACGGAATTAGATAAAGATCAAATAGAGAATCTTTATGAAACACTAGGAAACTTAGGCATAGAAGTAACTGAAACTAAAACTGAAAAGGTAGAGATAGACTTTTCAGCAGATGATGATTTAGATATTGATTCTCTAGAAGAGGGTGCAGAAGAGGAAACATCTAAAGAAGATGCCCCTATGGAATTAGAAGCTATAGATTTATCATTACCAAAAGGTATAAGTATAGATGATCCAGTTAGAATGTACTTAAAAGAAATAGGTAAAATACCATTACTTAAGCCACATGAAGAAGTAGAGTTAGCTAGAAGAATGAACGAAGGCGACGAAATGGCTAAGCAAAGACTTGTAGAAGCTAACTTAAGATTAGTTGTAAGTATAGCAAAGAGATATGTGGGAAGAGGTATGCTTTTCTTAGATTTAATACAAGAAGGAAACTTAGGTCTGATAAAAGCTGTTGAAAAGTTTGATTATGAAAAAGGATTTAAATTCAGTACTTATGCTACATGGTGGATTAGACAAGCTATAACTCGTGCAATAGCGGATCAAGCAAGAACAATAAGAATACCAGTTCATATGGTTGAAACTATAAACAAATTAATAAGAGTATCAAGACAATTACTTCAAGAGTTAGGTAGAGATCCAAAACCTGAAGAAATAGCTAAAGAGATGGAAATGACTGAAGACAAAGTAAGAGAAATTATGAAAATTGCTCAAGATCCAGTATCCTTAGAAACTCCAATAGGAGAAGAAGAAGATAGTCATTTAGGTGATTTTATTCCAGATGACGATGCTCCAGCTCCAGCAGAAGCAGCAGCATATTCATTATTAAAAGAGCAGATAGAAGATGTACTTGGTTCTTTAAATGAAAGAGAACAAAAGGTACTTAAACTAAGATTTGGTCTTGAAGATGGAAGAGCTAGAACTCTTGAAGAAGTAGGTAAAGAGTTTGATGTAACTAGAGAAAGAATAAGACAAATAGAAGCTAAGGCTTTAAGAAAATTAAGACATCCAAGTAGATCTAAAAAGCTTAGAGATTATTTAGATTAGGATTTATATATATTCAAAAATTCGCCTTGATAAAGGCGAATTTTTAATATGTGGAGTTGAAATTAATATATTAATGCCAATAATTAATTCTTTTTCCATAATCAATTTCTTTTTGTAACTCTGATTTTGATTTAGAGACATTTTTATCTTCAGCTTCTTGAATTATTTTTTGGTCAGTTTGATTAGACCAAAGAACAGTATTTCCACCCCAGTTATAGGTAGGATCATATTCAGATTTACGTTTTTTTATTTTACTCAATATAAACACCTCCTAATAATAGTATTAGGATTTTATATAATATTATTATAAATAATTCGAATTTAAGAAAGGATGAGACATTTGAAATTAACAGATAGATTATTAAAAATAGCATCACTAGTTACTAAAGACAAGAGAGTTGCAGACATAGGAACAGACCATGGATATATACCTGTATATTTATTAAATAAAGGTTTTATAGATTTTGCAATACTTGCAGATGTAAACAAAGGTCCACTTGAAAATGCGAGAGGTGAAGTTAGAAATAATAACTTATTGCAAAAAGTAGATTTAAGATTAGGTTCAGGAATTGAAGTATTAGAAAAAAATGAGGTTGATGAAGTTATAATTGCAGGAATGGGTGGAATTTTAATAAGTGAATTATTAGAAGCGAAGACTGAGGTTGCTCATAGTGTAGAAAAATTAATACTTCAACCTATGCAGGCACAACGTGAACTTAGAAAGTATCTTTTAAACAATGGATATGAAATAATGGATGAAGTGTTAGTTAAAGAAGATTTTAGAATATATGAGATAATAATAGCTAAATATACTGGAGAAAATACTTTAGTTGAAAGTGAAGTATTTTATGAAGTTGGAAAAAAACTAATAGAAAATAAAGATGTATTATTAAATGAATTTATAGATAAAAAAATATTTATGTATAGCTCAATATTGAGTAAAATTGAAGGTAAAAGTGGAGAAGGAATAGCTAAAAAGATAGAAGATAGCAAGTTTGCAATAAATGAGCTTGAAAAATTAAAATTATAATATAATAAATATTAAGGGGACAATAATATGAATTTAAAAAGTATTATAAGAAAGATAGAAAGTAAATATCCACTAAGCTTAGCTTATGAATGGGATAATGTTGGACTTTTAGTAGGAGATATTAATTTAGATATAAAAAAAATATTAGTTGTTTTGGAGGCTAATGAAAAAGTCATAAATGAAGCTATAGAAAATAAAGTAGATTTAATTATAACTCATCATCCATTTATATTTAGAAAAATGAATAAAATAAATACAAATGATCTAAAAGGAAAGTTAATACATAAACTTATAAAAAATGATATATCTCTTTACTCTATGCATACTAATTTTGATATAGCATTTGGTGGTCTAAATGACTATTTTATGGAGTTGATGGAATTTGAAGATTCTAAAGTATTAGATATAACAAGTAATGAGGTTTTATATAAGTTAGCAGTATATGTGCCTACATCACATATAGAATCTGTAAAAAATGCCTTATTAAAGAGTGGAGCAGGACATATAGGTAATTATAGTCATTGTAGCTTCAGTAGCCAAGGTATAGGTAGCTTTAAGCCGTTAGATGATACTAATCCATTTATAGGTAAGATTGGAGAAGTAGAGTCTGTTGAGGAAAGTAAAATAGAGACAATAGTAAATCAAAAAAAATTAGGCTCAGTTATTAGCTCTATGTTAAGTGCCCATCCTTATGAAGAAGTTGCATATGATTTATATAAACTTGAAAATAAAGGAAGCTCAGTTGGGCTAGGAAGAGTAAGTAACCTGAAAGAGGAAGTAGTTTTAAAAGAATTATGTAACAATATAAAAGAGAAACTAAATATGAAACATATTAAAGTGGTAGGGGATATAGACACTAAAATAAATAAAGTAGCTGTAGTGACTGGGTCTGGAGCCGATATGATAAAAAAAGCACAAAGAAAAGGTGCAGATGTGTTGGTAACAGGAGATGTAAAATACCACGATGCACAAGATGCGCTAGATATGGGAATGTGTGTAATTGATTGCGGGCATTTTGATACTGAAGATATATTTAAAGATGTAATTAAGAGATTCTTAGATGAAATAGAAGGTTTAGAAGTTATTAAAAGTGATGTATATTTAAATCCTTTTAACATAATATAAAAAAAAGCTTATGAAAATAATTATTTTCATAGGCTTTTTTAGTATCTAATTACTTGATAAAAGTTTTTTTATATCATATATAGCAGCTTCTATTAATATAGCAGCTTGTTCTTGTGATAGCTTATTGTTACTAAGTTGTACTAATTTTTTTAGAGCTAAATCTTTTTTATCAACGCCTGTTAATTGAGGATTTCCTTGTTCAATTGCCATAACAACTTGTTTAGCCATTTTGTAATAGCTACTTAGGTTTTCGCTACCTATTTTGTGCTTTAAAAAACTAATTAAGTAACCTCCACCAATTGCAATAACTACAGTGATTAAGCTTAAAAGTAAGTTAAATAATGTTGTATCCATGAAGACTACCTCCTTTCTATTTAAATGACAAAAAATGTAATTGCAAAATAGTATAATTTTTATTGAAATAATACAAATACTATAACTGTAGTATATGAAAGTTGAGGAGGAAAAGTGATATGATGAAAAATTTAGTTAAGAAAAAAGTTCAAAAAGAAGTGAAACATAATGGAAAAAAAGCCTTGATATACGGTGGTGCAGTATTAACAGGAGCGGGAGCATATTTTTCTTATAAAGCAATTAAGAATCATAAATTAAACAAAGAATTAGAAGAAGATAGTTATTTCCAAGATAGTGAGTACGAAATATACAATTATGATAACAATGAAAATAGTGAATTAGAAGAAAAAGTAAATGAATTTAATTCAAGAAGAATGAATTATGATAATTGCACTCATGTATCTAAAGAGGATTTAGAGAGCTATGTAAATGAGTCACAAGAGGACAAGAAGGAAGACATGGACATAGACCAAAATGCTTATAAAGAAGAACCTTATGAGAAGTACGAATACTATGAAGATGATTTATCAAAGGAAAAATAATAAAAAATAGACTATATAAAATTAACTTTATATAGTCTATTTTGGTTTGTTAAATTTTAATGACCAGTTAAGTCACTTTCGTTAAATTTAGCTTTAAATGAGGCTCCAGCTTTATTTATTGGCCCTTTAAGCAGTAAAGTAAATGCAATAGGTATAATCATAATAATAACTAGTACAGAGAGATCTCTAACTAAATTAGGTTGATATATACCACCTACAGTTTCACGAAGTGCAGATATTGCGTAAGTGAAAGGTAGTAATGGATTTACATTTTGGAAAAATTGTGGAGTAACTTCTATAGGGAATGTTCCTCCAGATGCTGCAACTTGTATTACCAAGAACACAACACTAATTGCTTTACCAATGTTACCAAAAATTGATACTAAAGAGTAAACTATTGAAGTAAAGACTATACTTGTAAATAATGATAATAAAACAAATAGTACAGGGTCAGTAACTTCTACACCTAGTAATAATATGTCACCAACACTAACTATAAGTGCTTGAACTATGGCAATACTTGCGAAAGTAAGCCCTCTACCAAAGTATATCTCAAACGGTTTATAATCTCCATGAGCTTCAGTAGAAAGTAATGACATAAGTAACAACACACCAACCCATAAAGAAAGAACAGTATAAAATGGTGTCATAGCAGAACCGTAATTTGCTATTGGATATAATTTGTTAGTAACTAAATCAACAGGTTGCTTTAAGAAATCAGAATGTTTAATTACATCATTTTTAAGTAAAGATACTAAATCATCCATATTATCACCGTTGTTAATTTTTTTCATAGCATCAACTAATTCATTAACAGTAGATTCAGCTAATGGTAATTTTTGTTTTATGAATTTTATATTATCTTGTGCGCTCTTAGAGAATTTTAAAGTCGTGTCTAAAATATCTTCAACAGCAGGTAATTTCTTTTGAGCTTGATTTAATACACCTATAACTTCATCTGCAACTTTATAGCTTTCATTAAATATGTTATTTATAGGATTAGCTATTTTAGAATCAAAATTATTTAATATTGAAGATGATGTATTAGCTACATCGTTAGTAACTTGTAATATTTTGTTTAAACCGTCTATCGAAGGATTTTGTCCATTGGCAACTTGGTTTTTAATGTTATCTAAAGAAGCCATTGCAGTATCAAGTTTACCAACTATAGATTCTAATTGAGCTATAGGTCCTTGAAGTGGATGGTTAGGTGAAAATTGATCTAATTTCTTTAAAAATTCTAGTACAGTTTTGCTAGTATTTGATAAAGTAGATAATTTACTAGATAAGCTATCAACTAATGCAGGTATATTTTCAGCACCTTTGTTTATAGCATCTATTAAATCTGAAACACTTGAAGATGCACTAGATGCAATATTTGATATAATTTGTAAATCACTTTTTATAATTGGAGAAACTTTATCAAGACTTCCCTTACTATCTTGTAGGAATGATTTAACATCATTTGCTAAGTTTTTAGAACTAGTTATAGTATCTTGAATTAAAGGAACATCTTTTTGTAAATCTTTTACAATATTATTAACTTTATATGTAGCATCAGATGCTAAATTTACAGTTTTATTTATATCTTTAAATTTACTTTGTACCTGAACTAATTCGTTTTCTAAACTTATTAATTTAGGTAATTGATTTTCTATTTCTATTCCTACCTCATTAAATACTTCAAAGACTACCTCACTTGCAGTTTTAACTACTGTTTGATTAACTTCACTTTGCACAGTAGAGGCACCTTTATCTGTGATTTTAGGAGCGATGGCATTTATTTTTTCATTTACAGTATAAATTATTTCTCCTTTTTTAACATTATTTGATGTTAAAGAAGTTAAATTTTTAGAAAAATTCTTTGGAATTTCTATTGCTGCATAATATGTACCTTTGTTAACACCTTTTAACGCTTCTTTTTCGTCAACGAACTTCCAACCTAAATTTTTATTATCTTTAAGTTTTTCTACTACTTCGTCTCCTATATTTACTTTCTCATCTTGAATAGTAGCACCGTCATCTTTGTTTACTACTGCAACAGATATATTTTTGGTACTACCATATGGATCCCATGATGCTTTAATATTAAACCATGCATATAATGATGGTAAAAACGCAAGGCCGACTATTATTACTAATAAGACTTTATTAGTAAAGATATCAGCTAAATCTCTTTTGTATATTTTGAATATATTTTTCAAGTCTATCCACCTCCGTGATTGAACAAAAGAAACAAAAAGTTAGATTTTGAACTAAAGTATATTATATTTGTTTTTAATAAAATAGTAAAGTTAAAAAATTGTAACTTTATTTTATCGTTTAAAATAGGAATAGTTTTTTAAAACAGGTTAGAAATTATTCCCGTATGTTCATTAAATATGTTTAAACCTATTAAAATTAAGATAACTCCACCTATCATTTGAGCATAATTTTTAAACACATTTCCAATTTTTTTTCCAATTAGGACGCCAATAAAGCACATTAAAAATGTAATAGACCCAATAGCTAAACATATAGGAACTATGTCTATATTTAAAAATGCAAAGCTAACTCCAATAGCTAAAGCATCGATACTAGTTGCGATAGATAAGACAATAAGTTCTTTATTATCTAAAGTAGAAGAATTACTATCATCGTCATCTTTAGCATCAAATATCATTTTAATACCAATAAAGCTCAATAGTAAAAGAGCTATCCAATGATCAAAGGATTTGATGTAAGATTCAAATTTAATACCAAGTAGCCAACCAATTAAAGGCATGATTCCTTGAAACAATCCAAAGAAAAAAGCTATTTTAGCAGATATAGAATAATTTATTTTTTTTAGTGTGATTCCTTTTGTAACAGATACTGCAAAAGCATCCATTGAAAGAGCAAATGAAGTAAGTAAAATACTTATGATTCCCATTAAAATTCCTCCTGAGTTTTTTAATTGTTGATTTTATTACAATGATATTAATTGTGATTTATAATTTTGATGCAAGATAAGATTTAATACTTAAATAAAAAATAAAAGAATGTTTGAAATTCTTTAAATCAAGTTCTAAAATTTCTTTTATTTTATCTAGTCGATATATAAGTGTATTTCGATGTAGAAATAAATGAGAAGACGTTTTAGAAATATTAAGGTCATTTTCTATAAAGCTAATTCCTGTATGTAATAAAGTTTCATCCATATTTTTTATTTTTGAAAAATCTATTAAATCAATAAATGATTTTTCTTTTCCAATTAGTTCAATAGCTTTATAAACCGATAAATCATGTAATGTTATAAAATTGTTTAAATTAGTTTCTGTTTTTAAACTAGATAAAAGTTCATCTAAAATAGATAATCTAAAGTTAAAAGTGTCGATGTCGTTTATTTTACCTAAATAAGCAACATAAGTAGTAGTATATGTTTCAGATTCTATGATTTGTGGTGTAGATAAATTTATATCTAAGCTATTATTAGAATTTAATATTAAATAATTATTATATTCAAAAATATTAACATCTTCATATAAATTATGCAAAATTTTTCTTAAATTTTCAAATTCTATATTTTGCTGATACATTATATAGTAATATCCTTTAACATTATTAAATGAAAGTTTATCATCTATTTCTATTATGTATGTTTTATAATCAAAAGTTACTAAGTTTTGATTATTTTTTAAATCTTGATTTTTATATTCTAAAATTTTAATTTTTTTATTAGTTTGTATTTCAAAAAAATTTATTAAATCTTGCATAAAACCACCCCTAAAGTATTATGTAATAAAAAAAGTAAGATGATTAAATCATCCTACTTTAATATATCATTAACTAATATGTATTTATATAAAATTTAAAAATAATATTGATTTTATATAAAAGATATCGCTATCTTATAGCTTGTTCAGTTTCTTTATCAAATACATGTATTCTATGTTTATCCATAGCAAGCTTTAAAGTATCTCCTATGTTCATTTTATATCTACCATCAAATCGAGCAGTTATACTTTGCTTACCAGCTTTTAAGTAAGCATAGATTTCAGCTCCCATAAGTTCGCCAAGTTCAACTGTAGCTTCAAAAGAACTATCTAAACTATTGTCAACAAAAACATCTTCTATGTGTATGTCCTCAGGTCTTATACCTAAAACAACTTCTTTACCTACATAGCCATTATCAATTAAAGCTCCACATTCACCTTTATTTAAAGTTATATCAAAGTTTTCACTCTTAGCATAGATTTCATTGTTTTTTTCAACTAAAGTAGCTTCAATAAAGTTCATTTGAGGAGCACCTATAAATCCAGCAACGAACATGTTGTTTGGCATATCGTATACCTCTTGTGGTGTAGCTATTTGCTGAACTATACCATCTTTCATAACAACTATCCTATCAGCCATAGTCATAGCTTCAACTTGGTCATGAGTTACATATATGAATGTAGTACCAAGAGATTTATGTAGCTTAGTTATTTCAGTTCTCATTGCTGTTCTAAGTTTTGCATCTAAGTTTGATAGTGGCTCATCCATTAAGAATACCTTAGGATTTCTAACTATTGCACGTCCAAGCGCAACCCTTTGTCTTTGTCCACCTGATAAAGCTTTAGGTTTTCTATTAAGTAAACTTTCTAAATCTAGAATTCTAGCAGCTTCTTTAACTTTTTTATCTATTTCATCTTTAGGCATTTTTCTAAGTTTAAGAGCAAATGCCATATTATCATATACTGATAAATGAGGGTATAGAGCATAGTTTTGGAAAACCATTGCTATATCTCTATCTTTAGGATCAACTTCATTTACAACTTTATCACCAATATATAGTTCACCTGAGCTTATTTCTTCAAGTCCAGCTATCATTCTTAAAGTAGTAGATTTACCACAACCAGATGGTCCAACTAAAACTACAAATTCTTTATCTTTAATATTTATATTTACATCTTTTACAGCATTAAACCCATTTGAATATGATTTACATATATTTTTTAAAATTACCTCTGACATGATTATTATCTCCTTTATTTTAAAGTGAATTATTAAATTAATAAGAGTTGCTTATTAACTTAATAATAATAGAAAAATGTTTTCCTGTGAATGTTTAAATTGACTAAAAGTTTTTAGTCAATTTAAACATTGTGTTAAAAAATAAAGAATTAATAGATAATAAGACTACTTTTAAAAAATTAATTTTCAAATAGATTACCCAAAGAACCTAATACACTGCCTTCACCTTTTTGACTTCCAGAAAGTTGAGGAGCTGAGGCAAATACTTTAGAAGCAAGTCTAGAAAATGGTAAACTTTGAATCCAAACATCACCAGGTCCTGTTAAAGTAGCAAAGAAGAATCCTTCTCCACCGAACAATGTATTTTTAACACCACCAACAAACTCAATATCATATTTAACATCCTTAGTCATTGCAACTAAACATCCAGTATCAACTTTTAACTTTTGCCCAGGTTTAAGTTCTTTCTTTATAATAGTACCACCTGCATGAATGAAACATAAGCCATCACCTTCAAGCTTTTGAAGAATAAATCCTTCACCACCAAAGAAGCCTGCTCCAAGTTTTCTCTTAAAATCTATACCAACGCTAACACCTTTAGCAGCGCATAAAAATGCATCTTTTTGACAAACTAGTTTACCTTCAACTTGTGATAAGTCAATCGGTATAATTTTACCAGGGTAAGGAGATGCAAAAGATACTGTTTCTTTTTCTATGCCATCATTTGTAAAAGCAGTCATAAAAAGACTCTCACCAGTTAAAACTCTTTTAGCCGCACCACCTAAAGCTCCAAATAAGCCAGAACCACCTTTTTTTGAACCGTCACCAAATATAGTTTCCATTGAAATATTTTGATCCATCATCATTAGAGCACCAGATTCAGCTATTACAGTTTCTTTTGGGTCTAATTCTATTTCTACAAACTGCATATCGTCACCGTGTAGTCTATAATCTAATTCATGAGCTTTCATAGATAATCCTCCTATTAAAATAAGTTATATTTATACAAAAGTATTATTACTATTTGTATAAATCTTTTAATTATTATATTAGATGAGGCTATAAAAGTCAAAATTTATAAATTTATGTTTAGGATATAAAACAGGTGGTATATATAAAAGTATAATCAAAAATTAAAATAGAAATTAGGAGGATTAAAATTATGAAAAAATTTGTTTGTACAGTATGTGGATATATACATGAGGGAGAAGTAGCACCAGATGTTTGTCCAGTGTGTAAGGTAGGGGCTGAAAAGTTTAATGAAATGAGTGGAGATATGATTTGGGCTGATGAGCATAGAATAGGTTGCGCTCAAGGTGTTGATGAGGATATATTAGAAGGATTAAGAGCTAACTTTACTGGAGAATGTACAGAAGTTGGAATGTACTTAGCTATGAGCCGTCAAGCAGATAGAGAAGGATATCCAGAAGTTGCAGAAGCTTACAAGAGAATAGCATTTGAAGAAGCAGAACATGCTGCTAAGTTTGCTGAATTATTAGGAGAAGTAGTTGTAGCTGATACTAAAGCTAATTTATCTGCAAGAGTTGAAGCTGAATATGGAGCAACTGAAGGAAAATTAAAAATAGCTAAAAGAGCTAAAGAATTAGGATTAGATGCTATACATGATACAGTTCATGAAATGTGTAAAGATGAAGCAAGACATGGTAAGGCATTCTTAGGATTATTACAAAGACATTTTGGAAAAAACTAATATAAATAAAAAAAGTTACCTTAGAATAAAAGGTAACTTTTTTATTTAAAAAAATCTAAAAACAAATAAAAAAATGTTGAAAACATTTTCATCAAGTGTTATATTCATATTAAGATAAATTTAAGTTGCCATAAAGGGCATAAATTTTTTTGATGATTGCGCAAACGGTTGCATATATTTAAGGAGGGTAATATGAAAAAAAAATGGTGGAAAGAAGCAGTTGCTTATCAAATATACCCACGTAGTTTTATGGATAATAATAATGATGGAATTGGGGACTTAAAAGGAATAATATCTAAGCTTGATTATTTGAAAAATTTAGGTATTGATGTAATATGGATATGCCCAATGTACAAATCTCCTAATGATGACAATGGATATGATATAAGTGATTATAAAGATATAATGAATGATTTTGGAAATATGGATGATTTTAATACATTGTTAAATGAAGTCCATAAAAGGAAAATGAGACTTATAATAGATTTAGTAGTAAACCATACAAGTGATGAACACCCTTGGTTTATAGAGTCAAAATCTTCAAAAGATAGCCTAAAAAGAGATTGGTATATTTGGAGAGATGGTAAAGATAACAAAGAGCCCAATAACTGGGAAAGTATATTCAAAGGTTCTGCATGGGAATATGATGAAAACACTAAACAATATTTCCTTCATTTATTTAGTAAAAAACAACCAGATTTAAATTGGAAAAATGAAGCAATGAGAAATGAAATATATAATATGATGAATTGGTGGCTAGAAAAAGGAATAGATGGATTTAGAGTAGATGCTATAAGTCATATAAACAAGGAAGATGGATTACTAAATATGGAAAATCCAGATGATTTGAAATATGTACCATCATTTGATAAGCATATGAATGTTGAAGGAATACATGAATATTTAAAAGAAATGAAAGAAAATACTTTTGATAAATATGACATAATGACTGTGGGAGAAGCTAATGGAGTAAAAGCGGATGAAGCTGATTTATGGGTTGGAGAAGAAAATGGGAAATTCGATATGTTATTTCAATTTGAGCATTTAGATTTATGGAATTGTGATAATGGAAAATCATTTAGTGTGCCTAAGTTAAAAGAAGTATGGAATAAATGGCAAACTAATTTAGCAAAAAATGGATGGAATGCACTTTATATAGAAAATCATGATGTAACAAGAATAGTATCATCTTGGGGAAATGATAAAAAATATTTAAATGAAAGTGCAAAAGCATTGGGATTAGTGTACTTTATGCACAAAGGAACACCTTTTATATATCAAGGTCAAGAAATAGGAATGACAGATGTTAAGTATGATAACATAAATGACTATGATGATATAAGAACAAAAAATGAGTATAAAGAATTAGTTGATTCTGGAATAGATAGCAAAGATGCTTTAAAAATAGTAGGATTGTCATCAAGAGATAATACACGTACACCGATGCAGTGGGATGGAAATTTAAATGCTGGGTTTAGTAAAGTTAATCCATGGATAAAGATAAATCCTAATTATATAAATATAAATGTAGAAAATCAGTTAGATGATAAAGACTCTATTTTAAATTTTTATAAACAAATGATAAAAATAAGAAAAGAAAATAAGTGTTTAATATATGGGGATTATAAGTTGATATTAGAATCAGATGAGAAAATATTTGCATATACAAGAATTTTAAAAAATGATAAGTTTTTAATAATATGTAATTTAAGTGATGATAAATCAAACTACGAATATAAAAAATTAAATTTAACTTATAATAATTTATTACTTTGTAATTATAAAATAAGTAATCATCAAAATACAACTAAGATAACCTTAAATCCATGGGAGTGTAGGCTTTATAAAATTATATAAATAACATGAAAAGAGGAAGACATTATGGGGAGACAATTAGGAAAGAAAAAATTAATATCATTTGATTTTTGGCAAAAATTTGGGAAAGCATTGTTAGTAGTTATAGCAGTTATGCCAGCAGCAGGTTTAATGGTATCTATAGGGAAATTAATAGGAATGTCATCAGATGCACATCTTGTAATGACAATCGCAAGAGTTGTAGAGGATATTGGTTGGGGTATAATTGGAAATTTACATATATTATTTGCAGTAGCTATAGGTGGATCATGGGCTAAGGACCGTGCAGGTGGATCATTTGCAGCATTAGTAGCATTTATATTAATAAATCGTATAACAGGAGCTATATTTGGAGTAAGTAGTGAGCTATTAGGAGATCCAAATGCAGTAGTAACTTCATTAACAGGAGCACAACTTTTAGTTAAAGATTATTTTATTTCGGTATTAGGATTGCCAGCTCTTAATATGGGAGTTTTTATAGGTATAATATCTGGTTTCTTAGGAGCTGTTTTATATAATAAATATTATAATTATAACAAGTTACCTCAAGCATTAGCATTCTTTAATGGAAAACGTTTCGTACCCTTTGTTGTTATATTAGGTTCAGTGGTAGCTGCAATAGCTTTATCAATAGTGTGGCCTTTTATACAAGGTGCGCTAAACTCATTTGGTATGTGGATAGCATCATCAAGAGATACTGCACCTGTATTTGCACCATTTGTATTTGGAACACTTGAAAGATTGTTATTACCATTTGGACTTCACCATATGATAACAGTACCTATGAACTATACTGAACTTGGTGGTGTGTATCAAATAGCAACAGGTGCAGCAGCAGGGACTGTAGTTGCAGGGCAAGATCCATTATGGTTAGCTTGGATAGCTGATTTAATAAACTTCAAAGGTGCAGGAAATATAGCATCTTATAATGAATTGTTAAGTACTATAACACCAGCTCGTTTTAAAGCTGGACAAGTTATATTATCAACTGCATCGCTTGCAGGTGTATCAATGGCAATGTACAAAAATGTTGATAATGATAAGATAAAAAAATATAAACCTATATTTATGTCAGCATTGCTTGCATGTTTTTTAACAGGTGTTACAGAGCCAATTGAATTTATGTTTATGTTTATATCTCCTGTTTTATACATAGCGTATGCTATACTTACAGGCTTAGCATTTGCACTTGCAGACTTAATAAACTTAAGAGTTCATGCTTTTGGATTTATTGAATTTTTAACTCGTACACCAATGTTAATAAAAGCAGGTCTAGGTATGGATTTAGTAAACTTTATTTTATCTTGTATAGCATTTTTTGGACTTGATTTTATGACTTTTAATTTCTTAATAAAGAAATTTGATATAGCAACTCCAGGAAGAAAAGGTAATTATATAGAAGAAAGTACAAGCGAATCATCAAATGCAAACTCTAGCATAGAAGGCGATGTATTATCTGGTGAAATAATAGAATTATTAGGTGGTGCTGATAATATAGAAGATGTTGATGCATGTATGACTCGTTTAAGAGTAACTGTAAAAGATAGATTATTAGTTAAAACTGAAAAAGATTGGAAAAAGACAGGAGCTATAGGACTTATATTAAAAGATAGGGGAGTTCAGGCGATATACGGTCCTAAAGCCGATGTTATAAAGTCAAATATAATAGACATGTTAGGAGTATAAAATTGAAATTATTAACACTTAATGTCCATTCATGGCAAGAGGAAAATCAATTAGAAAAGATAAGATACATAGCAAGTGTTATAAAAGAAAATGAATATGATGTTATAGCAATGCAAGAAGTTAGCCAATTAATAAGTGAAAAAATAGTATATGAAAATATTAAAAAAAATAACTTTGCATATTTACTTAACAAAGAACTAGAAAATCTAGGAATAAACAATTATAAAATTTTTTGGGATATTTCTCATATTGGATATGATTTGTATGAAGAGGGACTTTGCTTAATGACAAAGCTTCCTATAAAAGAGTGTAAAAGCTTTTATATATCTAAAAGTGAGGATATAAATTATTGGAAAAGTAGAAAAATAATAAAAATGAAAATTAATTACAATGGAACTTATATAAGCTTTTATTCGTGTCACCTTGGATGGTGGAAGGATGAAGACGAACCATTTGTATATCAATTTGACAATTTAAATAAAGATATAGAAAAAGAAGATCTGGCATTTATTATGGGTGATTTTAATAATAGTGCAACAATAAGAGAAGAAGGCTATGATTATATGATTAAAAAGGGTATGTTAGATACATATAGTTTGGCAAAAGAAAAAGATAATGGAATAAGTGTTAAAGGGAAAATAGCAGGATGGGATAAAAACAACGCGGATTTAAGACTAGATATAATACTTGCTAGTAAATCTGTAGATGTTCATTCATCAAATGTAATTTTTAATGGAAAAAATAAAAAAATCGTATCAGATCACTTTGGAGTTGACGTGAAAGTAAATATCTAACTGTATTAGGCTGTATGAGGGAATTTAAATATTAACCTTTATACAGCTTAAATTGTATTGAATGCTAAAAATTAAAATTTATGGGTATAATTTCAAATATCGCTTAATATAGACATAAAAATGAAAATAGTGTAATATAAACTAATAAAAAGTCGAATAATAAAAAGTAGTAAAGAGGTGATAGTACATGGCTGGTGAAAATATAACTGAAACTGTAAGCCAAGAAATTTCAAAGATGAGTAGAATGAGTCCAGAGTTGTTATTTGAAAAATTTATAGACTGGATTACTATAAATGGAGTTAAGCTATTGGTTGGTTTAATAATTATATCTATAGGTCTGAAAATAATAAAGAATGTTGTTAAACACTTTATAAAGTTTTTAGAGAAAAGAGATGTAGATGTAACACTAAGACGATTTTTACAATCACTTATATCGGGAGCTTTAAAGGCTGTACTGTTTATAGGAATATTAGGATATTGGGATGTGAAGCTTACAGGTCTTGCAGCGATAGTTGCTTCAGGAGGTGTGGCTATAGGTTTAGCACTTCAAGGAAGTTTATCTAACTTTGCAGGTGGATTTATAATCTTACTACTTAGACCTTTTAAAGTAGGAGATTATATAGAAACAGGGATTTATGGCGGAACTGTCGAGCAAATCGGATTATTTTATACTAATTTAGTTACAATAGATAATAAATTAATATTAATACCAAATGGAGCATTATCAAATGGTAGTTTAATAAATTATTCAGCTAAATCGCAGAGAAGAGTGGATTTAAGTTTTAGTGTAGGATATGAAAATAACTTACCTCATGTAAAAGAGGTATTAAAAGAGATAGTAGATAACCATCCATCCATATTTAAAGATCCAACACCGTTTGTTGGAGTAAACGCACATGGACCAAGTTCTATTGATTTTGTTGTTAGAGTTTGGTGTAAGTCAGAAGACTATTGGCCAATACATTTTGATTTATTAGAGACAGTTAAATTAAGATTTGATGAAGAAAACATAACTATACCATATCCTCAAATGGATTTACATGTAAGACGAAGTGATTTAATAGACAAGAAATAAGATTTTGATAAAGGACTAATAAGATATTAATATTTATATTAGTCCTTTTTATTATATTAAGTTATAAATATGCCAATAAAAGATTATTTTTAGGTATAAAAGCGTTAGAATTGGATATGAACTATATAGTATAAGCTATATAAAAATAAGTTTTAATTATAAAATAGACGTTAATAAGTATGATAATGAATAAATATAGAGAAATATTAAGAAGAATTAACAAATATTAAGAAAAATTAAGGAAAATATTAAGATAAATAATGTATACTTGAATTATAAAAAAATGAAGGAGATAAGGATAATGGAGTATATTAACGACATATATTATTTTGCAAAAGATTATTGGTTTCTTACAATGTTGGTAGGGGTACTGACATGCTTTATTGAAAGTTTTCTGCCTATATTGCCGTTAATAGCTATAGTGGGTGCAAATGCACTTTTACTTGGATTAGTTGGAGGAATCGTATTGTCTTGGGTAGGTTCTGGACTTGGAACAATAGCACTGTTTTTATTAGTAAGTAAATATAGTGATAACAAGCTATTTAATAAATTTAGAAATGAAAAAACAGAGAAACCTTTAAAATGGATGAAAAAGCAAGGATTTAAATTACTATTTTTTGCATATTCATGCCCTTTTATACCAGGTTTTTTAGTTACAGTAATGGCAGCTTTTTGTAAAAGAGATATAAAAAGTTTTGCACCAGCAATGCTAGCAGGGAAGTTTGTTATGTTTTTAGTAGTAAGTTATCCGGCAAGCGATATAAAGGGTTTTATAAGTAGCCCTTTAAAAATTATAATATTTATATCTTTAGTATTTTTATCTTGGAAAATAGGTAGTAAGGTAAATACAAATTTACAAGACAATAAATCTAATGACAAAGCAACTTGTATAGAAAATTGTGATGAACTACGTCAATAAATAAAACATACCTCTTAATTTAATTAAGAGGTATGTTTATTTTTAGAGCAAATATAAGTTGATAATAAATTATACTTACTTATTTTATATTTGAAATAATGTGTAAAACCTATATCCTAATAAAAATATAACTATAAAATTTAATGTTTTACAAATGAATCTTTCAATTTTAGAGCTTGTTTTTATAGGCAATAGAGAAAAATTTATAGAAATAGGATAAAAGATTTCTATTCCTTCTTTTGTTAATAAGTCTAGACATAAATGAGATGCGTATCCCACCAAAAAACCACTAGATAAACATAAAAAAACTACGTCATCACTAGTATACTTAGTAAGTGATTCTAGCAAAAAAATTAAAAATGATATAAAAATTAAACTGTGAGTGAATCCTCTGTGTTTAAACTTGGAACCGAAAAGTTTATAAATTATAGGATGCCTTTTGCTAATATATGAACCTTTCATATCTATGTCCGGAAATAAAGATCCTAAATATGAAAAATAGATATATACTGAAATTAAAATACATTTATATATGATATCATATTCATTTAAAAAATTGTTATTTAAAAAAGGAAGAGCTAAAAGTGCAAAAGTATAGCCTCCTTTTGTGTGAGTTTCTTTTACCATGAGTCCTCCTGAGATGATAAGGCTATAAATTAAGCGCTATGTTTTCTTAATTATATAGCAAATTATGTTATTTTTCAAAAAAATAAATATATAGTAGGAATAATAGCAATATTTTTTACTTAGCTAAATTTTTATAATTCTCTTCAGCTTTATTCCAATTTATTATGTTAAACCATTTATCTATATAAGAAGCTCGATTATTTTTATAAGATAAATAATAAGCATGTTCCCATAAATCGATTCCTATGATAGGCTTAAGGTTTAAAGTAATAGGGCTATCTTGATTAGCTGTAGTAATTATGGATAAGTTGCCACTATCATTAGAAACAAGCCATGTCCATCCAGAACCAAAAACATTTAAGCTAGCTTTTTTAAAAGCATCTTTAAAGTTATCAAATGATCCGAAATCTTCAATTATAGCTTTCTTTAGATTACCAGATAAGGTTGTTTGATTAGGTGTCATAATATCAAAGAAAAACTCATGATTATAAACCCCACCACCGTTATTTTTTATAGTTTTATAAATTTCACTAGGTAAACAATCTAAACATGTAAGTAAATCATAAATACTCGACGAATAAAGATCAGGGTATCCCTTTATGGCTTCATTGAACTTATCTAAATAAGATTTATAATGTTTATCATGATGTAGTACCATAGTTTCTTTATCAATATAGGGTTCTAGTGCATCATATGCATAAGGCAATGGTTTTAATTTTTTAGGTGTATATTGTGGGTCCATTGCAAAACTACTTGAAACATTAGAAAAAATAAATATAGTTAATAAAGATAATACTAATAATTTTTGTTTCATAAAATCACCTCAAATATATTATGCTTATTATTTAATAAAAAAATCATGGGAATTTAAAAAAATATATATAAACCTTGACAATTTATTTGTTATGATATATAGTAATATAAACGTTTAAAAAATAATAACTATTATATACCAAGAGAGCCTTCTATATTTTATATAGAAGGCTCTTTGTTTTTGAATAATATAAAAAATGATACTTGTAAATGTAAAATGTATCGGTACAATTTGTTAATTTCCCTAAATTGTACAGCATTTAATATAAATGAGATACAATGTTTTTGAGAATATATAAAGGGGGATTAATAATGAATAATAAGATTGTGTATACACCGGGACCAACAAGTGTTAGAGAAAATGTAAGACTAGCTAGGTCAAACAAAACTACTAATCCTGATATTGATAAAGATTTTTTTGATTTTTATAAAAAAACATGTGATAATATCGCAAAAATAATAAAAACTAAAAATGATGTGTATATATTAAGTGGAGAAGGTATATTAGGACTTGAATCAGCCTGTGCTTCTTTAACTGAAAAAGGGGATAGAGTATTAGTTATAGATAATGGTGTATTTGGTAGGGGATTCAAAGATTTTGTAAGCCTGTATGGGGGAGATGCTGTACTTTTTAGTAAAGAGCATACAAAGGATATAGATGTAAATGAACTGAAAGATTTCCTAGAAAAAGATAATGATTTTAAATATGCAACAATAGTTCATTGCGATACACCTACAGGTGTTCTTAACAATTTGAGTGAAATTTGTCCATTGTTAAAAAAATATAATATATTAACTATAGTTGACTCAGTTGCAGCTATGGGTGGAGAAGAATTTAAAGTAGATGAATGGGAAATAGATATAGCTTTAGGAGGTTCTCAAAAGGCAATATCTGCACCAGCAGGACTTACTATAGTAAGTGTGAGTGAAGATGCCAAAAAATCTATTAAATTAAGAAAAAGCAATGTTATTGGGTTTTATTGCAACTTAGGAATATGGGAAAATTATTATGACAAAAATAGCTTTCCATACACAATGCCTATAAGTGACATATTAGGACTAGGAAAAGCGATTGATAATATAATAGATGAAAAAATAGAAAATGTACTAGATAGACATAAAAAAATAGCAAGTGCAACAAGAAAAGCATTAAAAGAATACGGTTTAGATTTATTTTTAACAAAGGGATACTCTAGTACAGTAACGGCAATAAAAATACCTAAAAATATAGGAGCGTTGAAGTTATCAAATTATATGTTAGAAAAACATAATACACTTGTAGCTACTTCTTTAGGGGAATATAAGGAAGATATTTTGAGAATAGGTCATATGGGTGAAAATGCAAGGTTAGAAAAGATTATAAATATTTTAAATACAATAGACCAAAGCTTAAAACAACTAGGATTTAATAGTAATAAAAATTTAGTTGAGCTATTTAATAAATTTTATGAATAAGGAGGATGAATTATGCAAGCGGTAGCTAAAAGTAAAAAAAATATTACTAGAGACTTAGTAGAGACAGCTTTGCTTATAGCGTTAGTATTTATAGCAACTAGATTTATAAATATAAGATTACCTATAGCATCAAGTGGAGGATTAGTACACTTGGGCAATACAATGCTTTTTATATCAGCAATAGTATTTGGCAAAAAAAAGGGAGCCATTGCAGGTGGATTTGGAATGGCATTATTTGATTTATTGTCTGAATGGGCAATATGGGCACCTTTTACATTTATAGTAAGAGGTGTTATGGGATATATAATAGGAAGTATAGCTTGGTCTAATGATAAAAATGGGAATAGTAAAATAGCTAACATAGTAGGTATAACTATATCTGGTATATGGATGATATTTGGGTATTATATAACTGAGGTTATTTTATATGGAAATCATATAAAGGCTATTGCATCTATACCGGGAAATATAACGCAAATAGTTATAGGTCTTGTAATTGGAGTTCCAGCTGCAAAAGTTTTAAAAAGATACATTAAATAAAATAAAAAATAAACAATATAGGTAAAAATTATAAAGTTTAAAAATTCTATAAAAACATATCCTAAACTTAGAGACTAAGAAAGGGTGATAAATATGAAGCAATCTAAAAAGTACAAAGAGTATAAAAATGATTCTATACAAAACTTAGTTAATCATGCTCAAGGAGATAAAGAATTAGCTTCTCAGTATGAAGAGGGTCAAGAGATTAATAAAAAATTAGGAAAGAACAAGAAAGAAATAACAACTAGAAATAATATGTATTAAATATAAAAAGTGCAAT
This sequence comes from Romboutsia sedimentorum, assembly GCF_030131845.1. GTDB lineage: Bacteria > Bacillota > Clostridia > Peptostreptococcales > Peptostreptococcaceae > Romboutsia_D > Romboutsia_D sedimentorum. The sequence continues at coordinate 521,575 of NZ_JASKYM010000002.1, forward strand.
ACTTGATTTGTGAAGTATTGCACTTTTTATATTTAATTAATTAAAACTAAATTTTAGGCGTAGCATGTATAGACATATATATAATATGAGAAAAACAATAGATAACATAAAAATAGGAGGAATATAAAATATATGTAAGGAATATAACAGTGTGAAATCTATATTAAATATGCCAAAAGGTATTCAAAATATATTATCAAAGATATATGACCAAGCAAAAGTAAATAATTATGATTATGTAAATACTATGCAGCATGTAGATATAAACAGTTGGCTTGAATGTGACATATTACAAAAAGCAGATAAAACATCAATGGCGCAGTCAATAGAATTGAGAGTTCCTTTTTTAGATAGAGAAGTTTTAGAAATAGCTAAAAATTTAAAATTAAATCAAAAAATTAGTGATTCTAATACCAAGGTACTTCTAAGAGAAGCATTTAAAGATATACTACCACAGCATATGGTTCAAAAAAAGAAACTAGGTTTTCCAATTCCAATAAGAGTATGGCTAAAGCAAGATTTAGGAGAAGTTGTTAGAAATACCATAAATGATCCGCAAGTAGATAATATTATAATAAAAAATATCCTATAAATCTATTAGATGAGCATATAAAAAATAATTGTGATAACTCTACAAAAATATGGTTTATATACTGTTTTGTTTATGGTATCAAATATTTATAGAACAACAAAAAATAAACTATTAACAGTTGAAAAGTATAGCATTAGCTATATTTTTTTTATAAAAAACATAAAGTATTTACAAATAAGCTTCAATTTAAGTATAACTTTGAAATACATATAAAAAATGATATAATAATATTAAATGAAAGTTATAAAATAAAGAAGTAATGGAGGAATATATTATGGGCATAACATTAGCTAAAGGTCAAAGGGTAGATTTAACAAAATCAAATCCAGGGCTTAAAAATATAATAATAGGGTTAGGATGGGATACTAATAAATACGATGGTGGTAATGACTTTGATTTAGATACTACAGCATTTTTATTAGGCGAAAATGGAAAAACAACTAGCGATGGAGACTTCATATTTTATAATAACTTAAAGCATTCTTCAGGTTGTATAGAGCATCTAGGTGATAACAGAACTGGAGAAGGTGATGGAGATGATGAGCAAATGCTAGTAAATTTATCATTAGTACCATCAAATATAACTAAATTAGCATTTACAACTACAATACATGAAGCTATGGAAAGAAGACAAAATTTTGGACAAGTAAGCAATTCATATATAAGAGTATTTAACAAAGAGACAAATGAAGAATTAATAAGATATGAATTAGGGGAAGACTTTAGTATAGAAACAGCAGTAGTGATAGCTGAGATATATAAGCATAATGGTGAGTGGAAGTTTAATGCATCAGGAGCTGGCTTTGAAGGCGGTTTAGTAGCTCTATGTAACAACTTCGGTATAAATATATAATTAATTTATGGAGGAGAAAGTATGGCTATAACATTAAAAAAAGGTCAAAAGATAGATCTAACAAAAGGAAACCCTGGTCTTAAAAATATAAAATTAGGATTAGGATGGGATACTAATTCCTTTGATAGTGGACATGATTATGATTTAGATGTTAGTATTTTTATGGTAGGAGAGTCTCAAAGAGTAGAAAGAGATGAAGATTTCATATTTTATAACAATCTAAAACATATCTCAGGTTGTATAGAACACTTAGGTGATAATAGAACTGGAGAAGGGGATGGAGATGATGAAGAAATATTAGTAGATTTTTCATTAGTTCCAAAACACATACAAAAGATGGCAGTTTCTGTAACTATACATGAAGCTAAAGAGAGAAGACAAAATTTTGGACAAGTAAGTAATTCTTATGTAAGAGTTATGAATGATGAAGATAAATCTGAGATATTAAGATATGATCTTGGAGAAGAATTTAGTATAGAAACAGCAATAGTAGTTTGTGAACTATATAAATACAATGGAGAATGGAAATTTAGCGCAGTAGGTTCTGGATTTGAAGGTGGACTAGAGTCACTTTGCACAAACTATGGGCTAAGTGTTTAAAAAATAGGAGGGAATATTATGGCTATTAACTTACAAAAAGGTCAAAAGATAGATTTAAGAAAGTCAAACCCAGGACTAAGCTCCATAATGATAGGCTTAGGATGGGACCCAGTTAAATCAGGAGGAGGATTCCTTAAGTCTTTAATGGGAGGAAACCAAGAGGTAGATTGTGATGCATCTGTGTTTATGATAAATAATCAAGGTAAGTTAGAGAGTAATAAAGACTTGATATACTTTGGAAACTTAAAAAGTGAAAATAATGCAGTAATTCATACTGGTGATAATGTTACGGGAGATGGAGCAGGAGATGACGAGCAAATATTAGTTGATTTAGATAAAGTTCCAGCTCATGTAAGTAAATTATTATTTGTAGTAAATATATATAATTGTGTAGCTAGAAAACAACATTTTGGCATGATAAAAAATGCATTTATAAGAGTTGTTGATAAGACTACTAAAAAAGAAGTTGCTAGATATAATTTAAGTGATGATTACTCAACAAAAACTGCTTTAGTGGTTGGGACTATATATAGACAAGGTAATTCTTGGCAATTTAGCGCAGTAGGGGAAGGAACTAACGACACTTGTTTAAAAGATGTTGTAGAAAACCTAGCGAGAATAGAATGCGCATATGGGGTATAAAAAATGAAATTTTATAATATAGAAAAAAAAGAAGTACTAAAAGGTTTAGATATACAAGAAGAAAAAGGCCTCTCGTCTAGTGAAGTAAAAAAAAGAAGAGAAAAGTATGGATTAAATGAGTTTACACCAAAGGAAGAAGGAAGTTTCTGGGAAGAGCTAAAAGGAAACTTAACAGAACCTATGATACTTATACTAATAGCAGCAGCTGGAATAAGTGCTTTAATTGGAGAAGCTCATGATGCAATAGGTATAATTGGTGCAATAACTATAGGTATAGCTATAGGTATGATAACAGAAGGTAAGTCTAAAAAGGCTGCTGATGCGTTATCAAAACTTACAGAAAATATAGAAGTTAAAGTACTAAGGGATGGTGAAATTCACCAAATACAAAAAAATGAATTACTTCCTGGAGATATAGTTTACATAGAAACTGGAGATATGATACCAGCAGACGGTAGACTTATAGAAAGTATAAATTTAAAAATAAGAGAAGATATGTTAACTGGAGAATCAGATGATGTATCTAAAAAAAGCGATATAACAATACCTATGGAAAAGATAGAATCTAAAGGACAAGTTATAGAACAAGAGCCAATCCCTGCTAAGCAATTAAACATGGTGTTTGGTGGGACCTTAGTTGCATATGGAAGAGCTACAATGGTAGTTACGACTATAGGTGATGAAACAGAAATGGGTAAAATAGCTCAAAATTTATGTGATGAAGATGAACAAACACCTCTACAAGCTAAGCTTGGTAATTTAGGTACAATGATAGCTAAGATATCTTCTGCAGTTGCAGGGTTACTATTTATATTTATGGTTGTTCAAATGGTAATGACTGGTGTGTTAAATGTAGACATGAGTGGTTTTATGCCATTCTTAGAATCTGTAGAACCAGCTAAAACTGCATTTACAGTTTGTGTTGCATTAATAGTTGCGGCAGTTCCAGAAGGCCTTCCTACTATGATAAACATGACTTTAGCTATAACTATGCAAAAGATGGCGAAAATAAATGCATTAGTTACTAAAAAAGAAGCTTGTGAAACGATAGGATCTGTATCTGTAATATGTTCAGATAAAACAGGAACTTTGACACAAAATAGAATGACTGTAGAAGTTGCATATATAGATGGTAGATATGTTGAAAATAAAGAGACCAAAAATAATAGTTATTTTAATGAAAATTGTACTATAAACTCTACGGCTGATATAGAAAACAACAATGGTGAGACAAAGTATATAGGTAGTGCTACAGAGTGTGCATTATTACTATATAATAATGATGATTATAGAAAAATAAGAAAACAATCTAATATAGTATCTCAAAATCAATTTACTTCTGATAAGAAAAGGATGACATCTATTATAGATAGTGACAATGGATTACTTTTATTATCAAAAGGCGCGCCAGAAGTATTATTACAATTATGTTCACATGTACAAAAGGCTAATGATATAGTTCCTATAACAGAAAGCATAAAAAATGAAATACTAGATGAAATAAAAAAATTACAAATAAAATCAATGAGAACACTAGGGTTTGCATACAAGCAAATATTAAGTGCAGGTCAAGAAGCAGCACTTACATTAGATCTTGAAGATATAGATGTTGATTCTAATGAAAATAATTTAGTATTTAGTGGATTTGTTGGTATAAGAGATCCATTAAGAGATGATGTTATTGATTCTGTTAATACAGCTAATAAAGCAGGTGTATCTGTAAAGATGTTAACAGGAGACAATATAAACACTGCAAGAGCTATAGGTGAAGAATTAGGATTACTTAAAAATAATATGAGAGCTGTTGAAGCTTCATTTATTGACACTTTAAGTGATGAAGAATTAAAAACTGAAATTCAAACAATATCTATCGTAGCCAGAAGTAAGCCAGATAGTAAGATGAGAATAGTTCAAGCACTACAAGATTTAGGTGAAGTAGTGGCAGTTACAGGAGATGGAATAAATGATGCTCCGGCATTATCTAAAGCTGATGTAGGTATAGCTATGGGTATAGCAGGAACAGAAGTAAGTAAAAGTGCAGCAGATATAATACTTACTGATGATAGTTTCTCTACAATTGTAGACGGAATACAATGGGGTAGAGGAATTTATGATAATTTCCAAAGATTTGTTCAGTTCCAATTAACAGTAAATATAGTAGCATTCTTAGTGGCTATAATATGTACAGTAAGTGGACAAGAAATGCCATTTACAACTATACAATTACTTTGGGTAAATATAATAATGGATGGACCTCCAGCGCTTGCATTGGGTCTTGAACCAGTAAGAAAACATGTATTAAAAAGAATGCCAACTAATAGAAATGCCAACATAATAACTAAATCTATGGGTATAAATATAGTCTTAAATGCAGTATTTATAACAGGTGTTTTAATGGTTCAATCTACTTTTAATATATTAAATGTAGCACCAGAGGAACAAGGAACAGTAATGTTTGCATTATTTGCATTTAGTGCACTTTGGAATGCATTTAATTGTAGAGAATTTAATGCAGATAGTATAATGCCTAACTTATTTAAAAACAAACTTGCACTACAAATAATAAGTGTAACTGCAATTGCACAAATAATATTCACACAACTATTAAAAGATTTCTTTAACTCAGTAGCACTAGATGCACTTACATGGGCTAAAGTAATATTACTTGCACTATCAGTAGTAATAATAAATGAAATAGTTAAATTTGTAATAAGATTATTTAAAGGAAATAAACAAGAAGAATTAGTAGAAGAATTAGCAACATCTAAGGAATAAAAGTACAACAATAATAGTAAGTATTATTTATATAAGCCTCATTCTAATTTAGGATGAGGCTTATATAAAAATTATATAGTATGTGAAAAATAGGAGGAGACGTGTGAGTGATTGTTTAGTTTTTGAAAAACTATTTTCTAGCCAATCAGATCGAGGAAATTATACTCCATCAATAAGCTATTTAAATTACTTTATATCTTATACAGGATTGAAAGACGAGGATTTATATAATCTTGAAATATTTAAAAGTAAAGAAAAATTTGATAGTAGGCAAGATATAGTATTGTTTTTTGACAGTATACCAAATCCCAGTGATTTTGATACTATAAATTATTTTAAAGATAAATTGAAAAATTATAATAATAGTTTAGCAAATATAGATATTACTATTGTGAATGATGAACATTTAAATGGTAAAATAAAAAAAGTGATTGATATATTTTTAGATAGCCAAAATAGTGAATTTAGCAATGATAGAGTTAAACAAAACTTTATTATTAAAATAATATCGTGGATTAAAGAGTATATAAAACCTTTGAAAATAAGTAAAGATGATGCTCCAAAAGTTATATTTTATGGTGATATAAAAAAGCATGAAGCATATTTATTACTTATAATTCATTTGATTGGATTTGATGTATTATATTTAAATCCAAATGAAGATAGCAATATAAATTTATTAGACAGTAAAAAATACAAAATAGAAGTTATTAAGTCTAATTTAATAGATGAAAATGTTAGTTTTGAAGAAAGAATAAAACTCGGTGAGGTAATTGAAAAATCAACTATAAAAAAGGCTATGACAGTAGGTGCTCAGGCATCTAAAAGAATAAGTGATCAATTATTAAATGATTGTAGCTTTATAAAGCCATGGCAACTTCAAGATAGGAAAATAAAGAGTTTATTACTTAATTCAACTTTAGATGAGATAGGTATATATTTTAAAGAACCATTAAAGCTAAGACCAGGGTTTACTTTTGATAATAAAAATGTTGAAGTTCCTGTATTTTTTTCTAAAATAAATGGATCTTACAATGATAATAATGATTATTTAGATTTTATATATAATTTTAGATTTAGTGATGATGCATTTTTTATAGAATTTGATGGAGACGTTAGTCGTTTGTCTAAAAAATTTACAAAAGATGCTTTTAGTTTATCTTTTTTAATTAATGGAGAAGGTATTATAGATAAAAAAGGCATATTAGAAAATAAAAGTTATAATATATCAACTCTAAATGCAAATATTCAAGAGCTCATTTTAGAAAAAGTAGAAGAAGTAATAGCTGGCGATATGTTTATATCTAAATTAAACAAAGAAGATAGAATAAAAGGATTATATACAGTACTTAATATGGATAAAAAAATTGTCCATATGATAAATAATTTTGATTATTCTCTTATTAACCCTAAACTTATATTGTACATAGAAAAAGATTTTATATTTGAAAAAGAAATTTTATTCTTAATGCTTTTATTAAGTAAAATAGGATTTGACATAATCGTATTATGCCCTTGTGGATCTAACTGTATAGAAAACGTAATAAATAATGAATTAATAGATATTCATAGATTAGATAAAATGGTGTATGAATTAAAATTAAATTCTATAACCAATGGAATACCATTATTTAAGAAAATTTTTGGAAAGAGGAGATAGCTAGCATGGCAATAAATATGAATAGACAATCAAGTAATAACTCTACAGTAAATGCACCTCAAATAGTAGAAGAAAAATTTGATATAGTAGAATATACAAATAATAAAAAAGCAGAACTTAGAAAATCAAAAGAGGTAGAGGCATTAACATCTTTGATAGAAGTTGAAAATCCTGATACTATACTTCAGTTTGGTAGGGGTGCATCAGAAGGAATAGCAAGAGTTTCAGATTCGCTATTAAGCTCTATTAAGCTAAATAAAAACGAAGAAAATTCTAAAATGTTACTTCATTTAGCAAAAATAATGGACAAATTTGATCTAGATGATTTTCAAGAAGCAAAAGAACCAAGTATCCTACAAAAGATATTTAAAAAAGCAAATAATGCAGTTGAGTTAATGTTTAAGAAATATGAAACATTAGGTGGAGAAGTTGAAAAAATTCAAATAGAATTAGAGCAATATGAAAGAGATATAGCAATGTCTAATAAACAATTAGGAGCTATGTTAGATGAGAACTTTAATTTCTATAATGAATTGCAAAAATACATCGTAGCAGGTGAAATGGCTGTAGAAGAAATGGATAATGAAATATTACCACACTTCAAAGAGAAAAGTGAAAATAGTACAGATCAAATGGACATGGTTAACTACCAAGACCTTTTAAAAGTATATGATATGTTAAATCAAAGAGTATATGATTTGAGAATAGCAGAAAATATATCAATACAAACTATACCAATGCTAAGAGGAATGCAACATAACAACTATGGTTTAATAAGAAAAATAAATAGTGCTTTTGTTGTAACGCTACCAGTATTTAAGCAGTGTTTATCTCAAGCTATAATACTAAAAAAACAAGAGTTACAAGCTAAATCTTTAAAAGCTTTAGATGATAAGACTAATGAACTTTTACTTAGAAATGCTCAAAATGTAACTACTCAAAGTGCTCAAATATCTAGAATGGCAAATTCAAGTTCTATTCAAATAGAGACATTAGAAAAAATGTATACTACTATAAAGAGCGGAATAGATGAAACTATGAGAATAGAAGAAGGTAATAGAGAACGTATGAAAGATAACAGTAAAAGATTAGAAGGTATAAATACATCATTAATATTTAATAAGTAATATGTTAAAGGGCTAATTTACTTGAATTAGCCCTTTATATTTTACAAAAAAAATATTAATAGTAATTGAATTTTAAGAGGTGAGAAATTGAGATACTTTGACTACATAGGTAATGAAAACCTAGAGAGACTATTTTTAAAAAAACCACAATATTTTAATCGTGACACGGGCAAAGAGTTATTAAAATATTCATTAGGTGCATTTATATACGTACCAGCTACAAGATACGATATGGCGTATAAAACTGTAAGTGGTAAAGTTATGGGCGCTAGGCCATTAGCAATATGCCTTGAAGATGCAGTGGGAGCAGCTGGAGAAGAAGAGGCGATAAAAAATTTAGAACTTATTTTAAAAAATTTCAAAGATGATAATGTGAAAAATATTGATGATATACCTTTAATTTTTATTAGAATAAAAGATGCGAATCAATTAGAAAAGATAAAAAAAATAATAACAGATTATGAAAAAATAATAACAGGCATATTAATTCCAAAGTGTGATTCACATCTTATTGAGAAAATAATAAATATATTAAATTCTTTTAAATTAACTAAAATATATGTTATTCCTATAATAGAAAGTAAAGAATTTATATATAAAGAAAATAAAGAGTATTATTTTGAGAATATGTATAAAACTCTTTTAAAACATAAGGATAGAGTTCTAAATGTTAGAATAGGTATAGCTGACTTATTAGGGATATATGGAATAAGAAGAAGTAAGCTTTTTTCAATGTATGATAATATAATTTGCACTTCATTTATACATGATGTTATAAATTATTTAAATAGACCAGAACTAGATATACCAATAAGTGGAGGAGTTTCGGAGTTATTTAATATGGACAATGAAATAATAAAAAATAAATATATTGAAGAAATAATGCTAGATAAATTCCATGGATTTATTGGAAAAACAGTAATACATCCAAATCAAATTAAAATTGTACAAGCACTTCAAGTTATAAGCTATGAAGATTATATGGATGCTAAAAATATATTAAATAGTACTGAGAGTATATACGGTGTGAGCAAGGGGATATTAGGGGAGCGAATGAATGAAGTAAATCCTCATTTATTATGGGCTAGAAAAATATTGATTCTATCACAAATATATGGAGTACTAAATGAAGGGGTTGAGTATAATGAATTACTTGAATTTTAAATGTGACATAAATATTGAAGATAATCCTCTAAATTTAAATATAGATGATTATCTTCAAGTGGGTATAAGAAATAACCCTAAAAGACGTTTTTTATTTGTTTCGAAGGTATTAGGAAAACATTTGGCTTGTAAACCAAAAATTATGGATGAGATAGGTGAGTCAATAGTAGAGGTATATAACACAAAAAACTTAGGTTTTAAAAATAATAAAGGGATTGTTATATCATTTGCTGAAACAGGAACAGCACTAGGTCACAGTGTATTTAATTATTTAGATGGGGATTATGAGTTTATACATACAACAAGAGAAAAAGTTGATGAATATAAAAGTCTAGAATTTTTGGAAGAACATTCTCATGCAACTGACCATAATTTATATTTTGAAGAACTTGAAAATATAAATTATGGAGATCATATACTTTTAGTAGATGATGAGATAACAACAGCTAACACTTGTATAAATATAATAAGAAAAATCCAAAGTATTTACCCTAAAAAAAAGTATACAATTTGTTCAATATTAAACTGGGTAAGTAATGAAAATATAGATAAGATTAAAAAAATAGAAAAAGAACTTAAATGCAGCATTGAATTCGTATATTTATTCAAAGGAAATTTCGATTTTAACATAAGTGAAGAAATACAATATAAAGAGATAGAAGATTTAAAAATAAGCCAAAAAAAGTTATGTGTAAATTATATAAACTTAGATATGAAAGATTATATAGGGGATAAGCGATATATAAAATATAGTGGTAGATTTGGTATAAATAAAAATGATCAAGCTAATTTAATTAAAGTTATAAAAAGAGAAAAAAACAAACTAGAAGTTAAAAATAAAGAAGATAATATATTAGTTTTAGGCAGTGAAGAATTTATGTATGTACCTATGATGTTTGCTAAAGAAATGGAAGGAAACATTTATTATCATTCTACTAGTAGAAGCCCAATTATAGAAAATAAAAACCAAAATTATCCAATAAATACTAAGTTTAAGTTAAATAGTTTTTATAATGAAGAAACTGTAAATTATGTATATAATTTAGAAAAAAATCATTATAAAGAATGTTTTTTATTTGTAGAACTTAAACAGGATAAAAAAAATTATGAAAAAATTATAAATATATTTAAGCAAACAAATATAGAAAAGCTAAATATAGTAGTTTGTAGTTAGGAGGTAGCAATATTGAACACTTTTGGAACTTATAACAAAGATGACGTAGTTTTTTTATTAAAAGATATATCAAATTTAATATGCGAAGAAAATAATAATGACCGTGAAATAAAAATACAAAATGGGCAACATTATTCACAAATGTTGCCTATAGAAAAAAGTGTGAGTGCACAATACTTAAACTTATATAAAGAACAATTAGAAAATAATAAAGAAAAATTAGCTTATGCAATAGGTGTAATGAGCGAAAAAATAATTAAAAAAAATGGAAAAGATATAGTATTAGTATCTCTTGCAAGGGCAGGAACGCCAATTGGAATTTTAGCTAAAAGATATTTAAAAGAGAGATATAATTTAAAATTACATCATTATACAATATCTATAATAAGAGATAAAGGTATTGATGTAAATGCTATTAAATACATAATAAAAAAACATCCAAATACTAAAATTCAATTTATAGATGGGTGGACGGGTAAAGGTACTATATGCGGGGAATTAAGTAAATCATGTGAATCTATGAAAAGTATGCTAGGAAAAGAAATTAAGCCAACATTGGCAGTTCTCGCAGATCCAGCAGGATATGCAGAAATTTATGGCGCAAGAGAAGATTTTCTAATACCAAGTGCATGTCTAAATTCAATAGTATCTGGACTTATTAGTAGAACGGTTTTAAGAGATGACATAATAGGAGATAATGATTTTCATGGTGCAAAATTTTATAAAGAATTAGTAAATGAAGATCAATCGATTAGATATGTAGAGACTATTGAAAACTGTTTTAAAAATCAGTATAAAAATATAGATGATGAAGTTGGAAAATATAATAAAGAAGAACTTAGTAAAATTGGAGATAGGGATATTTTAAATTTACAAAGAAAGTACAATATAGAAGATAAAAATTTTATAAAGCCAGGGGTAGGAGAGACTACGAGGGTATTGCTTAGAAGAATACCAGATAAGATAATTATAAAAGATATAGATGATGAGAACATAGCTCACATATTGGTGTTAGCTAAGGAAAAAAACATAGAGATAGTACAAATGGATTTGAAAGCTTATAGATGTTGTGGGATAATAAAAAACTTAAAAGATATATAAAATATGAACTATAAAGGATGCAGAGAATATGTATATTTTTTCGGATTTAGATAGAACAATAATTTACTCAAATAAATTTTTAGATACAGATGTTAAATATCAAAACATAGAAAAGCATGAAGGCAGAGATATATCTTATATATCATTAAAAACTATAAAATATATAAAAAAATTACAGGATATAGGTATGTTTATACCAACTACAACTAGAACAACAGAACAATTTAATCGTATAAATTTCAATCAATATGGAATAAATTTTTCCTGGGTAATAACAACAAATGGTGGTTGTATATTAAATAATAATCAAGTTTTAGAAAGTTGGAATGAAGAAGTAGAAAAAATTAAAAAAAATTCTTGTGACTTAGAGATTATGCTTAAAGATTTTGAAAAATATGTTGATTTACCTGGAGTTCTGAAATTTGGAATTGCTAGTGAATTATTTTTCTATATAGTAGTTGATTATTCAATATTTGATATACAATGTTTAAATGCATATATAAAACAATTGAAAGAACAAAAGTGGGATATGTATACTAGTGGAAGAAAGATATATTTTTTACCAAAAGGGATAAGCAAAGAAAATGCAATAAAACATTTATGCGAAAAACTTAATATCAATGAACATATTGCAATAGGGGATTCTACTATGGATTATAATATGGTCAAAAATGCAGATTATGGATATGTGTTAAAACATGGAGATATGTTAACTGAAAATGATGATTTATTTGTAAGTAAATCAGAAGGAATGAATGGAACTGAATTTATTTTAAAATCAATAATTGAAAATTATCAAGCTGTAAATATTTAATATTATTTAAAGAAACACAAAAGAATTAATAAAAAATAACCTATAAAAATAATTTTAATAGGTTATTTTTTATCTATATTAACTTTGAGTTATTTACAGCATCTTTTTTTGATGCTACATACTCAGATACATAGTTATTTAAAATAGTTTTTAAAGCACTACCTATTTTAGCATAAGCTTCATCTTGAAGATTAGCAAGTGAAACCCTTACAGACCACTCTGGAGCAGAAAATCCATTTCCACCAAGAAGAACTATAGAATAATCATTAGCTAATTTATATAATACATCTACAGGTGAGTATTTATGTTTAATGTAAGTTACAAAATCTTCTCCATAATTAACACGAGCCCATTGTTCTATATCAAATTGAGTATAATAAGCAGCATTGTCTTTGTCTTCTTTAATAGATACTCCAAGTGACTTGTACAATAAATTATAACGAGTGTTACAAATACTCATATTAAGCTTTTTATAAGCATTCTCAGTATCTATTAAAGCAAATGCAGAGAAAAATGCCATTTGAACTTGTTGAGGAGTTGAAAGCCCAGCAGTGTGATTAAGTGCTACAAGGCGGCTGTCAGCAACTATTCTATCCATAAATGATATAGAAGAAGGGTTTAAACTCATATCTCCATAACGTTGATTTAAAGAAATTTTTAATTCTTTATCTAAGTCGCTTATTCTTTTATCAAATACATTTTCTTCATGTAGAGCCATTGTACCTAATCTCCAACCTGTAACACCGAAGTATTTAGAGTAAGAGTAAACACCTATTGTATTATATGGTAGTTTTGCCATTAAAGATGTAAAATCATTTACAAAAGTTCCATAAACATCATCTGAAACTATCATTAAATCTTCATTATAATTTTTAACTACATCAACAAGGTTTGTTGCAGAAGTTTCATTTATAGCAATTGAAGCAGGGTTGTTAGGATTAACAACAAATAATGCTTTTATTGATTTATCTTTAAGTTTTTCAAGTTCATTCTTAGAATATTGCCACGTGTGATTTTTATGTTCATCTACTTCATCTGCATTTATATTTATAACTTCAAAATTATATCTAGGAAGATGAGGTATTTCAAGATAAGGTGTAAAAATTGGAGTCATTAAAGCTATTTTATCGCCTTTTTTCAAAAGTTCATTAGCCATTAAAGAATCAAAGATATAACACATTGCAGCAGTTGCACCTTCAACAGCAAAAACGTCTAATTTTCCACCAAGCTTTGTATCGTATTTCATTTCTTGGATTAAATAATCATGAACTATTTTTTCTAAATGAGGTAACATTCTATCAGGTAATGGATAGTTATCACCTATTATAGCATCGGCTAATTCATGAACAAAAGAATCTCCATTAAAATTTAATGTGTTTATGCCATAGTCTACGATGCTTTTTAAAAAAGAAGTACCAGGCATATTGCTGTTTTCGCTTATATATTTATAAAATCTATCACATATACCATACTTTTGAGGCATTCCAGCTAAATCACCTAAGTCCCAATCCAAACGAGTTTCATTGATTGCAAATTGGCCAAATGTGAAGAATGCTTCTCTAGGCGTTGCAGCAGTCCAGTTTGGGTTTCCACGACCAGCATCAAGTATATTAATATTTTTATTGTTTGCATTATATTTTGCTAAATCTATTAATCTATCCTTAAATTCAAAAGGACTTATTTTTCCATATATCATTTGTATTTCTTTATAACTATGCTTTTTCATAAAATAATCTCCTTAAATATAACTTTATAATTACAACCAGTTGTTATATATGATTATATAAAACTTTAGAAAAAAAGTAAATAATTAAAAAAGGTATATTTGTACAATTACTTTATAAAAATATTGTTTAAAACAAAATGAAGCTTTTTATATAAAATAAATATGAATTATTAGATTAATTAATTAAGTTCAAAGATTAAAAAATAGGATAAAAATTTAAAAAATAAAATTTAAAAAAATATAAAAATATTAAAATAATAGTTTATAAAAAATAAGTAGTACTATATACTCAATATTAATAAAATAAAAGTGAATAAAATATAGGGTAGAGGCTGCGATATTTATCAGTACTAGTAACGAGTTAAGCACGATGACTTATTAGGAAAGGAACTATCGCCGAAGTTTATAACTGATGCTTTAAGGTTATATATCTGGGGATACATATAATATATGTATAACTGTCACAAACTTGTTTTGTGGGGAGCTACATTTAAGGAATTATAGTACATAGTGGTATAGTAAAATTGTAATATGCAATTTTAAATTTGAGTTAATTAAATACTAAATTTATGTAAATAATATTAGAGCCTTGAGTGTAAACTCAAGGCTCTTTTTAATACCCTCCCTATTCACCTAAATAATATAAAATCAAGGGGGACGAGAACAAATGTAAAAGTTATATTGATTGCGATGGTATTGATCGTACTCTCAGCACCACTAGCATTTGCAGCAGAGGTTGATACAGCAGCACCGATAGCAGGCCTTGCAATAATATCTACATGCATAGGGTTGGAAGTTGGACTTATAAATGATGCTTTTAACACAATTGGAGTTGAAGTTGATGCATTTGGAATATTTTTAAATACTATACCATTTAGATTTTATAATATATTAATATTAGCGTTTATAGTAATAACTGCATTACTAGCTAAAGATTTTGGTCCAATGAGAACTGCTGAGTTAAGGGCTAGAGGGTCTAAAGATGAAAATATTGATAATAATACAAACACATTTAAAGAAGAATCTGATTTAGAGCCAAAAGAAGGGGTTAAATTAAGTATCTACAATGCAATAATACCAATAGGAACATTAATATTAGCAGCTTTAGTATCTTTTTATTACAGTGGATATTCTCAGATAATGGTTGGAGAAGACAAAACTTTAATACAATTATTTACAAGCCATCCATATTCATTTGAAGCAATAAAGCAAGCCTTTAGCGCATCAGATGCATCAGTAGCATTGTTCCAATCAGCATTATTTGCAAGTATGATAGCAAATTTAATGGCAGTAGGAAAGAAAATATTTACTTTGTCAGAGGCTATAGAAGTTTGGATAGATGGAATGAAAGGCTTATTCATGACAGGTGTCATACTAATTCTTGCTTGGTCATTAAGTTAAGTAATAAAAGAATTAGGAACAGCTAAATATTTAGTAACACTATTATCTGGATCATTACCACATTTTTTATTACCAAGTATAATATTTATATTTGGATCTATTATATCATTTGCAACAGGAACAGCTTATGGAACTATGGGAATATTAATGCCACTAGCAGTTCCACTAGCACACTCAATGAATCCAGAAATGTCATTTATAATAGTGACTACAAGTGCAGTACTTACAGGGGCAATATTTGGAGACCATTGCTCGCCTATATCAGACACAACAATATTATCATCTATGGGAGCTGGGTGCAGTCATATAGATCATGTTAAGACACAAATGCCTTATGCATTGTTTGTAGCTATTATGACAGTACTATTTGGATATATACCAGCAGGGCTTGGGTTACCAATTTACTTAGTATTACCGATTGCACTAATTGCTATATTTGTAGGAGTTCAAATTCTTGGAAAAAAAGTTGATTGTGAATAAGAAATTTATAATACTGTAAATTACTTATTAGAGCCTATTTAAATAGTTTTATATATAAATAGAATAATTATAATTAAAAAAGAAAATAATAAATAAAAAATGACGTAACTATATGTGTTGCGTTATTTTTTATTTATTATTTTTAGGCAGGTGGAATGTATTTATGGCATATGTAAATTTTAAAGAAGAAAAGTCTGTATTAAAAAAGCAATTAGATAAGAGAAAAAACAATAATGAAAAATTATATATAGATATAATAAAACATAAAGAAAATTTAAGTCAGTATGTACCCAATTTAGAATTTAGTTATAAGAAAGTGATTAATAAATTAATAGGTAAAAAAGGAATATTTGAATCAGAGAATTTTCAAGAAATAATTAATCAAGATATCATTTGTACTAGGTTTATAGGTTGTAATTTTAGAAATGTAACATTTAAAGAGTGTAGATTTGTTGGCTGTATTTTTGAAGAGTGCAATCTTAATGGCGGAGGAGTGATATTTGAAAACTGTACTTTTCTAAAAGAAGATAGTGAAAAAATACCGTCTTTAAATATAAAAGATAATTTAGGATGTAGTTTTTATAATTGTGAAATATATGCTAAATTTTTAAGTTGTGACATATCATTTACTATTTTTGAAAAAAGTAAAATTAAAACAACGATATTTGAAATGAGTTATATGAATAATACAATAATTATATACAGTGAATTGAATATGGTCGAAATTATTGACTGTGATTTGTCAGGATTTAAAACACTTGAAACATATATAGTTGATATATCATTTAATGATAAGTACAAAACTAAATTTGATGAAAAAACATTTTTTGATAAAATTATACCTAGAGTAAAGGATAAACAAGAGTATGAAGGTATATATATGACATATGAGACGTTAGCTGATAAATTTAAAGAAAATACACTGAACAATAATTTTGGTGAATACTATTATTTAGCAAAGTGTACAGAAAGAGAATGTGTAGAACCTGTATCTAAAATAGGTTCTTATATATACTGGTTATTATGTGGTTATGGAGAAAGACCTTGGTTTTGTATATTATCTTCTCTAGCAATAGTGATTATATTTGCATTTATATACTTAATTATAGGTGTGGAAATAGATGGGAATATTATTAGTTATTCATTAAATAATATTAGTACATGGAAATTAAATTTATTTATAAGAGATTTTAATGAAGCTATTAATTTGAGTATAGGTATGTTTGCAGGTGTAGGAGTAAATAATGCAAAACCAACAGAAATAAGTTATATAATTTCTAATATAGAGATGCTTGGAGGTATTGTAATGATGGGGCTAGGTATAGGAACATTAACCAGAAAGGTAATTAGATAAAAAAAGAACGTAGATATTTCTACGTTCTTTTTTTTATATTAAGCTACTTGACTATCTTCTGATTTAGTACCACGAATTTCATCAGCAGTTTTTATTTTGTGATTTTTAAATAAAGTATATCCTATGAATCCAGAAAGTATACTTACAACTATACATCCACCAGCTGCTAATAAAGCAGGAGTACCGTTTTGACCAACTGCTACAGCGAAACCAGCTATTGGAGTAGCCATACCAGGAGTACTTATAGCTAGTGGTGCTACATAAGAACTTATTAAAGCAACTACAACACCAGATAATGCTCCACCTATAAAGTTAGTAGTGAATACTGGGATTGGGTTAGCAGATATTATATCTGATTGAGTTAAAGGCTCTATAGCAACAGCTATTGTGTCTTTCTTTGAACCGAATTTCATCTTTGAGAAGAATATAAAGTTCATGAAAGATGAACCAAATACTGCTAATGCACCTATTGCCATTGGAAGACCAGTTAATCCTATTATAGATGTTAATGCCATTGAAGATAATGGAGCAGTAGCAACAACAGTTATTAAACCACCTAATATTATACCCATTAGTATTGGAGATACATCAGAAGCAGCTATTAAAGCTTGTCCTATTTGCATTAAAGTTCCATTTACTATTGGATCCATAAACATAGCTATTCCTCTTGCTAAAGGAGCAGCAACTAATATTATAACTATTAAATCAAGTCCAGCAGGAGTTTTCTTTTCTAAGAATTTAACAACGAAAGATATTAAGTATCCTGCAACGAATCCTGGTAATATTCCGAAACCAGAAACAGTTAAACCAACTAATACAGCATATACAGGAGATACACCTAAAGCTAAAGGTACTAATATACCAGCAGCTACACCACCTAAACCACCGTTAGCAGATCCAACTCCTTCTAAAAACTTTATACCCATTTGTTGACCTAATAATGAGAAATGGAAAGCTTCAACTAAGAAACTTGCGCAAGCTGCACTTGCTAATGCACCCATAGCTTTCATTCCGTGAGGTGCTTTGTAACTAAATAATGTAAATAATGCCAGTACTACTAATAATAAAGCTGTACTTGTTAAAATTTGTGTCATTTTAATTTTCTCCTTAATTTATAAAAATTTAAATACCATTTTCATGGTACTGTTTTCCTTGTGGCCCCTATCGTTAAATTTGGGCTGGAACAATTTTTATTATAAAACAAACTTCGACAAAAGTAAACAATTTTACAAAAATAAAATTTCTTTTTTAAATAAAAACGCAATAAAATCTTTAAAAAATATGGCTAATTTACATTTTTTTCAAATAAAATTTACTTTATAAAGCATTGAGTTAGAGTGGTGTTATATTGAGGATTGCCAACAAAGAGCGCAAAAACTAATTAATTGAAGGTAAAAATAATATATGATAAGATTATTACATGGAATAATAAACAATAAAGGAGACAAATATGAGCTTTATAAAAAAAGGTTAGCTTCTATTGGTATAGTAGGAGTAAAGATACACACATAATTTTATAATGCCAGAGTTAAAGATAGGTGAATAATGCGATAAGTAAAGATTTTAGCTAATAAATATAAAAAATCAGCTTTATAAGTGAAGTGAATTTTGTGAAAAATTACATATTATGATACAATAAATATAAGTTAATTTAGATTATGGAGGAGAAGCATGAAAGGCAAGGAAAGAATAGAAAAATTCTTAGAATTACAAGAGAAAAATATTGAGTTTGAAGATATATCAAAAGAAATTGGAATAGCTTCAAAAACACTTAGGTCATTTTTAAATAGAAATGGATATAAATTAGAAAATAATAAATATAAGATAAAAGAAAGCAATGAAATTAAACAAATCGAGTTTAAAAATATAAAAGAACAAAAAAAAGAAAGTAAAAATGGTAATACTAAAAACACAAAAGAAAAAAATAAGATAAAGTCACAAAAGAATAATAATCCTAAATTAGAAATTTCTATAAAGGAAAAAAATAAAAAAAAGTTAACTCCAAAAAAAGATAAAAAAATAAATATGACAGTAGAAGATATGGATAAATTATGTGAAGTATATGATTGGTATATGCAAGTAAAAGACTATAAGTCTATGAAACCTAAAAAAATATCTTCTAAAAAAGACATAAATATAGAAAATAAGGATATGACTAATCTAAAGAATACTAGTATAAGGGTCGACAAGACAACATGGGAAAACTTCGAAAGATTATGTAGTAATTCACAATTTAGTAAACAAGAAATACTTACTCAAGCATTACGAGATTTTATGAATGAGCACAAATACTTGTTATAAAAGTAAAAAAATTAAAAAGTAAAAAATTAAAAAGTAAAAAAATATAATGATATTTAAATATGAGGAGCTTAAAATATGAGAAAAATTTCAAAAACATCATGTTTGTTATTAATAATATTATTAACCAATATAATAGCTCTTAGTGGATGTAAAAAGAATACTGTTAGTGAGAATAGAAATAAAGCTGTAACTAATATACAAATAGACAATAAAAATGCGAAAGCGATTAGTATAACAAATCCTGAAATTACTAATATATCAAGTGTAGATAAAAATAATACTGTCACTAAAATAGAAAATACTTCTAATTTTTATATATCTAACATTTGGCTAGGTTATGAAGAACTTGATAAAAACAATAATATGATTTCTAATTCAGAGACATTTTTAGATTTAACCTTAGCACCAGGAGAAACATCTTATATTGCATTTCCGCATAAAGAATATGCAAAGAGCATAAAAGTAACATCTTATGGATATGATGCAGAAAATAAAATTGTAAGTATTTATTTAAAAAAAGATGTTGTGAAAATAAGAGATAATCAGCAACAAATAGAAAATAGCAAAATACATGAAGTTTTAACTATATCAGATGTATATAAAAAAAATGATTCGAATGATAAAAATACATATGCAGTAAAGGTTAAAAACTCATCCCAAATAGATTTAGGAAATATTGCGCTTAAAATAGGTGAATTAAAAAATGATGAATATGTGGCCGTTAACCACTTAGCAGCTTATAATGTACTAAAGGCATCAGAAGAAATAGAAATAGATATAATAGCTACAACTGACGCTGATAAATTAAAAATAATAGGATATAGTTACGATGATGTAAAAGAAAAAGCTAATATAGAAATTGATCTTAAATCTCATACAGCTACGATAAATAAATAATTCAATAACAAATTAAATTATATGGATAAATACTATGTTTATGATAAATAATAAATAATGATTATTTATAAAAATTAGTATAATACGAAAGAAGGATTTGGTATGCAAAAAAGAACTAAAAAAACAAAAGAAAAAAATTATGTTGGTATGTATAAAAACAATACAGATCTTACAGATATAGTCAGTTGTTACTTTTTAGCTTTGAACCAAATGAAAGGATGTTCTTATACTGGGCAGTGCAATGACATTGATATGTATAATGATTTATCAAGTTTAGAATATAGGGAAAATGGCACTTATGAAAATTAAAAATAAGCTTAGAATGCTCGATGTATTAACTAATTTTAATTAGTTAATACAACGGGCTTTTTATGTTGTAAAATACAAATTAATCAAAGTTTATAATTAGTAAGGGGGAATATTTTTGAAGGTACTAGTAGTAGAAGACAATAAAATTCTTTTGGAAAGTATGCTAATTGAATTAAGAAAACATTTTGATGTAGGTGGTTGTGAGGATGGAGAAGAGGCACTATATTTAATAAATCAAAACATATATGACTTAGTAGTTCTAGATTTAATGCTTCCGAGTATTGGTGGAATAGAAATATTAAAGAATATAAGACATAATGGCATAAATACACCGGTTCTTATTTTAACAGCAAAAGAAAGTTTAGATGATAAAGTTAATGCTTTTGAAATAGGTGCAAACGACTATTTAACAAAGCCATTTTATATGGAAGAATTACTAGCAAGGATATATGCGATACTTAGAACTAACGGTAAGATAAAAGATAAGAATATTATAAATTTTAAAGAACTATATTTAGATACTAATAAAAAAACTGTATTAATAGGAAATAGTGAAATTGAACTTCAAAATAAACAATTTAATTTATTAGAGTATTTTTTAATAAACAAAGGATCTATATTATTGAAAGAGCAAATATACGATAGAATATGGGGAATAGACTCAGATGCTACTATAGAAATAGTAGAAGTTTATGTTAGTAACTTAAGAAAAAAATTAAATAAGTATGGATATGATAAATACATAAAAACCAAGCGTAAGGTAGGGTATTTATTTGATGATAAATAAAAATGTATTTAATAAAACTAAGAACAGTTTGATAAAAATAAATATAATTGTTGTTGTAAGTTTTTTTATTATATTTTCTATATTTATATACTCTTATTTTCAGGGACTTTCATATAATAGTATAGATAAAATATTAAGGTTAGAATTAGAGAATATATCTATTCAATTAAGTAATACTTCACTGTTTTATCCCATAGTTTTAAAAGACCCAAGTAATATGGTATATGTATATGAAGGAAACCGGATAAGGTATTATACACAAAATGGATATTTTGAAGATATATTTCCAGAAAGAAAAAAAAATAAAGTAAATGAATTTTCCACATATAAAAAAAATGGATATACATTTAGAGAACTTAACATAGAAATAGGCAAATATAAAATACAAATAATAAGAAATATAGATTCTGAAATAAATTCATTTAAACAACTTATATTTGTATTTATTATAGCTATAATAATGGCTGTTATTATTACGTATTTTGTGGCACTATATTTGACTAAAAAAGCACTAGTGCCAATAGAGACTGCTTGGAATAACCAAGTTAAATTTGTTCAAGATGCATCTCATGAACTTAGAACACCTATATCAATTGTATCGTCAAAATTAGAAAGTATGCTCAAATCACCAAATAATACTGTAATAGATGAAGTTGAAACTATAGCAGATGCAATGAAAGAAACTAGAAGAATAAAAAAAATGATAAGTGATTTACTATACCTTACAAAAGAAGATTCTATTAATAAAACAAATAAAGAACAAACAAATATAAAAGAGCTATTAAACGAGATTAGTAATGACTATATAGATATAGCACAAGTTCAAGATAAAGTATTTAATATAAATATAGAAATTAAAGATGAAATAATTATTACGGATAAAAATAAATTAAGACAATTACTTCTTATATTTATAGATAATGCATTTAAATATACCAAAAAAGGGGATAAAATATTAATTGAAGTTAAAGATAAAGGTAATGATATAAGTATATGTGTTGTTGATAGTGGTATAGGAATAAAAAAAGAGGATATACCATACATATTTGACAGATTTTTTAGAAGTAATAATGTTAGAAATAAAGATATAGATGGCTCTGGTATAGGTATGTCTATTGCTAAAATGCTGTGTTCAAGTTTGAATATTGGAATAGATGTAGATTCAAAATTAGGAGACTATACAAAAATTGAAATAATAATACCTAAAAAGTAAAATAAAATTGTTTTAAATTACATAGAGGGGGTATATATGTAATAAATAAAATATTATAAATAATAACTATATTGTAGTATTATACATAGTATAATAGTATAGAATATTTAGGAGGATAAAAGATGGCTAAAGTTATAAATACAACACAATTTAGAGGCGATGTAGAAAGTAATAAAGGGATAGTAGTAGTAGACTTTTTTGCTACTTGGTGTGGACCTTGTAAAATGTTAGCTCCAGTGTTTGAATCACTAGGAGAAGAAATGAAAGATGAAGCTAGATTTGTTAAAGTTGATATAGATCAAAGCTTAGAAATAGCACAACAATTTAATGTATCTACTGTACCAACAATGATGATATTTAAAGATGGAAAACCAGTAGAATCATTAGTAGGATTTATGCCTAAAGAAAAAATAAAGGCTAAGGTTAAGTCACATTTATAATATGATAGGTGGTAAATATGAGATATGATATAGCAATAGTTGGTAGTGGCCCTGCAGGGCTATCTGCAGCAATAAATGGAAAAATAAGAAATAAAAATATAATAGTTTTTGGAAATGAAAATCTAAGTAATAAGTTGGTAAAAGCACCATCTATAGATAATTATTTAGGATTTTATGATATAAGTGGAGATGAATTAAAAGACAAATTTAAAAAGCATATAGAAAGTATGGATATTGAAATATCCACCAAAAAGATAAATAATGTTTATGCAATGGGTGAATATTTTGCTCTAATGTCAGGAGATGACATGTTTGAAGCAACTACTGTCATATTGGCAACCGGAGTAGAATACGGAAAACCTATTAAAGGTGAAGAAGAATTTTTAGGTAAAGGTGTAGGATACTGTGCAACATGTGATGCACCTTTATATAGAGATAAAAAAGTAGCTATAATTGGATATAATAAGGAATCAGAGGAGGAAGCTAATTTCTTAAATGAAATAGCATCTAAGACATATTTTATACCTATGTATAAAAATGAAGGCTTAATGAGATCTTCAAATGATTTAGATAGTTCTATAGAAGTTATAAATGAAAGACCTATACAAATACAAGGTGATAATCTTGTAAACCGTGTAGCTTTTAAAGAAAATGAAATAGATGTTGATGGAGTTTTTGTAATAAAAGATAGTGCATCTCCAAAAGCTCTAGTTCCAGGGATAGAAACTGATGGTCCTCATATTAAGGTAGATATCGATATGAAAACAAGCATAGAGGGTTGTTTTGCAAGCGGAGACTGTGTTGGAAAACCATATTCATATATTAAATCTGCAGGACAAGGTCAAATAGCAGCGTTAAGTGCAGTTGCATATTTAGATAAGTTAAAGATAGAGCAAAAAAAACAACAAAAATAATTTCAATAAAAATATAGCTAGGATTTTTTAATCCTAGCTATATTTTTAAATTTTTTTAGATGAAATTTTAGCAAATTCTATTTCTTGTAAAATATCATTTAATTCCTTATCTAATCTTAAAAGTTCATTAGAATTAACATTATGGTTTAAGAATAAATACTCCATTTCAGAGGTTATGTTATTAACTTTTTTATTAACGTCAATAAATAAATTGAAATTAGTACTATGTATAGCGGTACTAAATTTTTCTAAATCTTTTTTTATGAAAGAAACTATTTCATATTCATCAGAAAAAACACCTTGTGGTAGAGGATAAGGCTTTATTCTTTGTAAAAAATACTTATTTTTAGTATTAATATTGTAAGAATAGGATATCTCAACATTATCATTTAATTTAAACTTCATAAAGTACAATAAACCTTGTACCTTAATTACATCTGACGCGCCCATTTGACGAAGTAAGATTTCTATTGCATCTCCTTGAGCAGTGTTTATATTCATTAAAACATCACCTTTCTAAATAACTAGAATTTTAATATTAAATAAGCTGTAGAAATAATTATAGTTAAAATCATGATAGGAAATCCTATTTTAAAATAGTTTTTAAATGTTATTGGATACCCATGTTTTTGGCCTACATTAGCTAAAACTATATTTGCTGATGCACCTATTAATGTACCATTTCCACCTAGACATGCACCTAATGAAGTTGCCCACCAAAGAGGCACAACATCTATACCTTGTGCCTCCATAGTTAAAATAAGAGGAATAAGCGTTGCTACAAAGGGAATATTGTCTAAGAATGAAGAAACTATTGCAGATATCCATAATATTATCAACATAGTAAGCATTGGATTACCTTTAGTAGCATTTATTAGAGCCGTTGCAAGATCATTTATAATACCTACTTCTTGGAGGCCGCCAACTATTATAAATAACGATATAAAAAATACTATTGTAGACCATTCAATACTTGCTAATATTTCATCAATATCTTGATTGCCAATCATAAGCATTATAGTAGCACCAGTCAAAGCTATAATACTAGATTCAATGTGAATAATGCTATGAAGTGTGAAGCCTAAAAGTATAAAAATCATAACAACTATGCTTTTAATAAGCAGCGCTTTGTCTTTAATAGCTTTGTTTTCATCTAAACTTAAAATATTTTGCTTATGAGATTCCTCTACTATAAGTTTTTTACCAAAAATAAATTTAAAACAAATAATAACAACAAAAAGTAATAAAACAACAACAGGTCCTAAATTAATGACAAAGTCAGTAAAGCTAAGATTAGCTGCACTTCCTATCATTATATTTGGTGGATCACCGATAAGTGTTGCAGTACCCCCGATGTTAGATGCTATAATTTGAGTTATTAAAAATGGAACAGGATTAAGATCTAAGATATGAGTTATAACAATTGTCATAGGACCAATTAATAAAACTGTTGTAACATTATCTAAAACAGCAGATAATATTGCTGTTATAAAAATGAAACTAACCATGATTTTCCATGGATCCCCTTTTGCCTTTTTAGCTGTAAATATAGCTATATATTCAAATAATCCTGAATTTTTAACTACAGCAACAAAAAGCATCATGCCTATTAAAACACCAATCGTATTAAAGTCAACATGACTTAGCCCAACTTCCATAGGAAGTATGTTAAATAAAACCATAAGAAGTGCGCCACTTAATGCAGCTACACATCTATTAATTTTTTCTGTGATAATAGCTAGCATAACTAGTGAAAATATAACTATAGCTATTATTTGTTCTGTTCCCACTATTACATACCCCCCAGTATTAATATTTGTCCAATAAATAAATATTAGTACTCTTTAGTACTATTTGCAATTAAAGCATATAAAATAATTTTGACACAAATTAAAATAAAATATCTTAATTTGAAAAATAAAACTGTTTTTAAAATATGACGGCAAATGTTTTTTTTATTCAAAAGAATAAAAAATGCAAGTTGAAATTAGAATTATGCAATTTTAGGGTTGAAAAATACATAAGTAACATATATAATGAATATAAAATAAAAAAAAAATCAAAATACTCATTAATCACTTATTTAAAAAAATTTAGTATTTAATGAAAATAGTATAATGAAATTATTGATTTTCATTAAATATAATTAAAACTATAGAATATTAAGGGGGCTTTAAAATGGAAATATTATTAAAATTAATCGATAGCTTAAATACATTTTTGTGGTCTTATATATTAGTAGCTGCATTAATCGTATTAGGAGTGTACTTCACTTTTAAAACTAAATTTGTTCAATTTAGATATTTCAAAGAAATGTTTAGACTTTTAGGAGATGGAAATTCTAAAGAAGCAAAAGCTGAAGGAAAAGTATCATCTTTCCAAGCATTTTGTATAAGTACTGCTTCAAGAGTTGGAACAGGGAATATAGCAGGTATAGCACTTGCACTTATAGCAGGAGGACCTGGAGCTATATTTTGGATGTGGTTAATAGCTTTAGTAGGTTCAGCATCAAGTTTTGTAGAAAGTACATTAGCTCAAATATATAAAGTTAAAGATGGAAAATCTTTTAGAGGTGGACCAGCTTATTATATAGAACAAGGTTTAAATAAAAAGTGGATGGGTGTTACATTTGCGGTACTTATAACTATTTGTTTTGGATTTGTATTTAACGCAGTTCAAGCAAATACAGTTGCAGCTGCATTTAGTAATGCTTTTGGGATAGATAAATTGACTATGGGTATAGCCTTAGCTGTATTAACAGCTGCTGTAATATTCGGTGGAATTCATAGAATTGCAAAAGTTTCTGAAATAATAGTACCTATATTTGCAGGATTATACATCCTAGTTGCACTATTTATAGTAGTAATGAATATAGGTCAACTACCAAGTGTATTTAAGTTAATATTTGAAAGTGCATTTAATGTTGGATCAGTAACTATGGGGAGTATGGGTGGTATCATGTTAATTGGTATAAAAAGAGGATTATTCTCTAATGAAGCAGGTATGGGTAGTGCACCTAATGCAGCTGCTACAGCAGAAGTATCTCACCCAGTAAAGCAAGGTCTAATACAAACATTAGGAGTATTTACAGATACTATAGTTATATGTAGTTGTACAGCATTCATAATACTTCTATATCCTGCATACGCAGAAACTGGATTAACAGGAATAGAATTAACACAAGTAGCATTAAGTTCTCATATAGGACCTATAGGAAATATATTCATAGCTGTTTGTATATTCTTATTTGCATTCAGTTCTATAGTAGGAAATTACTACTATGGTGAATCTAATATGGAATTTATAAAGGTAAATAAAGTAGGAATAAATATATTTAGAGCATTAGTTGTAGGAATGGTTTTATTTGGAGCATTAACTAAAGTACAAATAGTTTGGGATTTAGCTGATGTATTTATGGGGCTTCTGGCTGTTATAAACTTAGTAGCGATAGTGCTTTTAGGAAAATATGCATTTATGGCATTGGATGACTATACTAAGCAGAAGAAAGCTGGTATAAAAGATCCTATATTTGATGCATCTAATATAGAGGGACTTGAAAATGTTGAGTGCTGGAATAGCAAGTCAGTTAAAAAGAAAATAGTATAATATAAAAAGGCTATCTCAAGAGAGATAGCTTTTTATTTAATTTCAAATGTTTCTAGATAATTACAAAAATCTTTAAATTTATTAATATCTTTTATTTCTTGCAGATTTCTAATATCTATTATTATATTACTGGGCTTATGCAAAATAAATTCCATATCGAATAATTCACATTCAAAAAAACCAACCTTAAAATTATATTTGTAAGGTTTATACTTATGAAAATTATGCTCAAAGTATTTTATTTTAGCATAACATAATCTATGTATATTAAATAAAAGGGCTAAAGTAGACTGCTTTACAGCAAATTTATTAGAAAAATATTTTGTAGTATAGTATTTATCATGTTTGAATTCCCAAATTAAAGAATCATTTAGAGAAAGAGAGTATTTTTGTATTAGTTTATATTTTTCGGGTGAAAGCTTATCTATCTCCTTAAATTTCATAAATACCTCCAATATTTACATATGTAGTAGTTATTATTATATATGTAGTAGTTGTTATTATATATGTAAATATGAAAGTTAAAATGTATAGAATAAATATTTTATATAGAGCTTTAAACAGATATAAATAAAAGCTATGTATAAAATACAATCATTAAATATGATGGATAAAGATATTGTTAGTGTGTTAATATATAATAAGTGAAAACTAAAAAATGATGAATAAAAAATATAAAAATGACTATAATTTAGTCAAATTTAGGTTCGTTTAGTAAGGAGAATGATATATGAATATAACACCTTTAGACATACTGTATAAGTACTATGGATATACAAGTTTTAGAAAAGGACAAGAAAGTATTATAAACTCAATTATAAATAAAAAAGATGTACTTGCAATAATGCCAACTGGAGGAGGTAAATCTATTTGTTATCAAGTTCCTGCTTTGTATTTAGATGGAGTGACAATAGTTATTTCTCCATTAATATCACTGATGAAAGATCAAGTAGATGCTTTAAAGACTATGGGCATAGAAGCAGAACTTATAAATAGCTCTCTTTCTGCTAATGAGTATAACTTAGTATTAGAAAATATAAAAAATGACAAATATAAAATAATATATGTTGCACCAGAGAGATTAGATAGTTTAGACTTTATAAATTTAATAAAGTATAAAAATATAAGTCAAGTTGCAATAGATGAAGCCCACTGTGTTTCGCAATGGGGTCATGATTTTAGGGTAAGTTATAAACGAATTCCATATTTTATAAATAGTTTAGAAACTAGACCTATAGTAACTGCCTTTACAGCTACAGCTAGTGATGAAGTTAGAGAGGATATCGAAAGTGTATTAAATCTAAATAATCCAGATATTTATATAACTGGTTTTGATAGAGAAAATTTATCTATAAACGTAGTAAAATCATCGTCTAAAAATAGATATTTATTAGATTACATAGAAAATCATAAAAATGAAAGTGGAATAATTTATGCATCAACTAGAAAAGAAGTAGAAAGTATTCATGAAGGCCTATCAAAGAAAAAGTATTCAGTGTCTAAGTACCATGCAGGACTATCTACAGAAATTAGAAAAGAAAATCAAGAAAATTTTATAAATGATGATATAAAAATAATGGTAGCAACTAATGCTTTTGGTATGGGAATAGATAAGCCTAATATTAGATGGGTTATCCACTATAATATGCCACAAAGTATAGAAAATTATTACCAAGAAATAGGTAGAGCAGGAAGAGATGGAGAAGATAGTGAGTGTATTTTATTATTTGCTCCAGGAGATATACATACTCAAAAATATCTAGTAGAAGTGTCAATTGAGAATTCTGATAGAAAAAGAGTTCAATATAAAAAATTGCAACAAATGGTAGACTTAGTTTATAGCAATATGTGTTATAGAAAAACTATATTAAATTATTTTGGGGATAGCCTTGAAAATGATTGTAATAATTGCAGTAATTGTTTAAATGAAGGTGAAGTAGTAGACAAGACATTAGATGCACAGATGGTTATATCGTGTATTGCTAGGATGAAGAGGGGCTATGGGGCTACTATGATTATAGATGTTCTTAGAGGATCTAAAAATAAGAAGGTATTAGAACTTGGATTTGATAGTTTATCTACATATGGGATAATGAAAAAATACTCTAATGAGGATTTAAAAACATTTATAAATACATTAGTATCTCATGGATTTTTAGATATAGTAGAAAATATAGGTATGAGAGGTAGTTATCCGACAATTAGATTAAATGAACAGTCACTTAAGGTAATCAAAAAAGAAATTAAAGTTGAATTTAAAGAGGCTAAGGTAACTAAATCTAGATATGTAGAAAATGAATTATATGAAAGATTAATAAATATAAGAAGTGAAATAGCTAAAACTGAAGGAGTAGCACCATATATGGTATTTGGGGATGCTACACTAAGAAATATGGCAAGTTTATATGCTACAACTAAAGATGAAATGATGAACATATCAGGAGTCGGAGAAATTAAATATCAAAAATATGGTAAATTATTTGAAAATGAAATAAAGCTATATTTAGTAGAAAAAAATATAGATAAAGATAGCTTATTAAATAAATACGATGAGGAAAAAACAAATACTATAAAAGATAACGAATACTTTGAAGTAAAAACAGATAAAAATTTACATGAAAAGCTAAAAGAATTTAGATTAAATGTATCAAAAGTAGAAGGAACTTTACCATATATGATACTTAGTGGAAATACTTTAAAAGAAATAAGCGGAAGGTATCCACTAGATGAAGAACAACTTAAGGACATAAGTGGAATAGGTCCTGTTAAGATAAATAAATATGGTGAAGAGATCATAGATATAGTAAAGACGTATGTTAATGAAAATAATATTGTACCTAAATGGGAAGACAAAAAAAGGCTTAAACTTATTTTAGATGGAGATAACAGAAAGAATGATGAAATAGTATTAGATTTATTAAATCAAGGACAAAATATAAAAGATGTTTGTGAAGAAATCGAAGTGTCTGTATCAACAGCGTTAGGATACATTTATGATTATATAAAACAAGGACAAAATATAAAATTTGATATAGATATAAAATCAATGTATAAGGAAAATGAGAAAGAAATGATATTAGATGCAATAGATAGATTTGGAGATGAAAAAATAAGCTATATAAAGAAAGTATTACCTGATTTTGTAAAATATGAAAGTATAAGGGCTATAATACTTGAAAAATATATAGATAGTTTATAATAAAGCAACAAAGGGGATAAAAGTAACAATATAGAAGTAATAAAGCAATTAAAGTTAAATGGGGGATTTTATATGGAAAGATGGTATAAGCTAAATTTAGGATTTGGATTATTTGGGATTTTGATTTTCATAGCTAGTATGATGTTTTTTAAAAAAATGCCTTTATTCTTATTGCCAGCGATGTTTGGTATAGGAATTATATTTAAAAGTTTAAAAAATATTTATAAAAATGAACAACCAACTGCAAATAAAAAGTCAAAAAAATTTGATTACAGTTCAACTAATAGAAAAAAAAATCATAAAAATAAATAATATATTAATTTAGTTGTTACTAAATATGGAGGAATAATATGGATAATATAAAAATAATATGTGATAGTTTGTCTGATATACCAATGCAATTGATAGAAAAATATGATATAGAAGTAGTACCGCTTAGTATAATGTTTAACGAGAAAGAATATATAGATGGGATAGATCTAACTAAAGTTGAGTTTTACAAAATGCTTAGAGAAAATGATAAGCTTCCTAAGACATCTCAAGTAACATATATGGCATTTAAAAATATCTTTGAAAAATATATATCTCAAAATAGACAAATTATATATATTGGAGGATCTTCAAAGACATCGGGAACATACCAAAGTGCTGTAATGGCTAAAAATGATATTAAACAAGGGAGTATTAATACTTTTGATAGTTTATCTTTATCAATAGGTATTGGATGTATGGTACTTATAGCGGCTAAATTAGCTAAGGAAGGCAAGAAGGTAGAAGAAATATTAAATCATTTAGAAAATTTAAGAAGTAGTGTATCTTTACTTTTCACAGTTGAAACATTAGATTATCTACAAAAAGGTGGAAGAATATCATTAGCTAAGGCTACTATAGGAAATATGTTAAATATAAAGCCTATATTATGTTTAGAAGATGGATTAATCAAACCAATTTTTCAAGTTAGAGGTAAAAAGCAAGCCATAAATAAAATAGTAGATATTATAAAAGAACAATATGGAGAAGATTTAAGTAATAAACAAGTTATAGTAGGTTGTGGAGATATAGATTTAGAAGCATTAAAGAAAAAATTAAATGAAGAATTTAAACTTGAAGAAATATTAGAAGTTAATTTGGGAAGTTGTATATGTGCTCATACAGGTCCGGGAGTTTTTGGTATAGCATGCTGTGACAAATAAAATGAAATATATTGTTGGAGTAGCAAAATCAATATGCTATATTCATCAAAGTACTGTGATGATGTAGCTGTAATATATCAAATTATGAAATCTGATAATGTTAAATCAATGCTTAATTTATATTTTAGTAACTATGGAAAAGACGCAATATAAGCGTCTTTTTTTTAGTATATAGAATATTATATTTAACGTTATTAAAAAGGTAATTTTAAAGTGTGATATAATTAACTATATAAATAAAAAACTATTTAAATAAATATAAAACAGTGAGCCTAATTATAAATTAAAAAAAATGGAGGCTTGTGATGGAAAACATAATAATAGTAAGAGGTGCAGGGGATTTATCAAGTGCAGTGATGCACAAGCTTAATAAGTGCGGCTTTAAAGTATTAGCACTAGAGGTAGATAAACCTTTAGCTATAAGAAGAAAAGTATCATTTTGTGAAGCTGTTTATGAAAAAGAAGCTATGGTTGAAAATGTATATTGTAAATTATGCAAAAATACTTATGAGATATACGATGCTTTAAAAGAAGGAAAAATCGCATTAGCAGTAGATCCTTTAGGTAAGTACATAGAAAAGTTAAAACCTAAAATAGTTATTGATGCCATTTTAGCGAAAAAAAATATAGGAACAAGTAAAAATATGGCAGCTTTAACTATTGCTCTAGGTCCAGGATTTTGTGCAGGTAAAGATGTAGATGTGGTTATTGAAACTATGCGAGGGCATAATTTAGGTAAAATAATATATAAAGGATACGCACTTGAAAACACAGGTATTCCAGGTAATATAAATGGAATGAGCAAAGAGAGAGTTGTTTATTCTAAACATATTGGAGTTATAACAAATTTAGTTCAAATTGGAGACATAGTGAAAAAAAATCAAACCATTGCTTATATAAAGGACGATAGCGAAAAAAATCATGAGGTAAGAGCAAGTATAGATGGGGTTTTAAGAGGTATTATAAAAAATAAAACTAATATAATAAATAAGCTTAAGATATTGGATATAGATCCAAGAATCGATGAAGTTGAAAACTGTTATACAATATCAGATAAAGCAAGATGTATAGCAGGTAGTGTATTAGAAGTTGTAATTTCCTATTATAATAACAAAATATAAGTATTAAGAGTTTATAATATTGGAGGAATTTATATGTATTATAAAATTTTAGATAAAATAAAGGCTGAGCTAAAAAAGGGAAATAAAGTTGCATTTGCAACGTTAACAGAAGTAAAAGGCTCTAGTCCTGGAAAAGCAGGTGCAATACTTGCGTTTTTTAAAGATAAAAGTATAATGGGAACTGTTGGCGGCGGAATACTTGAATATGAAGTTATAACTAAATGCGAAGAATGCTTAGAAGCTGGTGAAGATAGTTTGTTTTCACATTCCCTAGACGAAAGTTCACAAGATATGCCGATGCAGTGTGGGGGGGATGTATCAGGTTATATAAAAGTATTTAAACCTACTCCAAAATTGTTAATAGTAGGAGGGGGCCACGTAGGGTTTAATATATATAATGTATCTAGAAGTTTAGATTTTCACACTATAGTAATTGATGATAGGCAAGAATTTGGAAATAAAGAAAGATTTAAACTGGCAGATGAAATTTATTTTGGTAATATATCTAATATATTAGATAAATTGAAGATTGATGAAAATACGTATGTAGTAATAGCAACAAGATCATATGAAAAAGACTTAGAAGCTTTAAGAGAAATAATAAAACAGAATCCTACATACACGGGTATGATAGGAAGTGTAAAAAAGTGGACAACTTTAAAAAGTGAATTGATAAAAGAAGGCATAGAAGAGAATAGATTAAATAAAGTCTATGCCCCTGTGGGTCTTAATATTTCTTCTAATGATGTAAAAGAAATTGCATTTGGAATAGTTGCAGAATTATTGTTAGTTAAAAATAACGGACATTTATCTCACAGAAAAGATAGAAAATAAATTCAATATATGAAGCTACATAATATGCCACTAAAGATGCAAAATAGTATATAATTAGTTTATATAATAAAATAGGCAAGTAAAGAGGGTAGCTAGCTATGGTAGATAAATATGGAAGAAATATAAATTATGTCCGTATTTCACTTACGGACAAATGTAATTTAAGATGCATTTATTGTATGCCATCAGATATAGAGTTTGAGAAAAACTATATAAACGATGTGCTTAGCTTAAATGACTATAAATTTATTATTAAAGGAATGTCAGAACTAGGAATAAACAAAGTGAGATTTACTGGAGGAGAACCTCTTTTATATCCAAATTTAGTAGATTTGATAAGATATACTTATGAAGAATGTAGAATAGATGATATTGGAATAACAACTAATGGCATTAGGCTTCATGAAATGGCGTATGAATTATATCAAAATGGGCTAAAAAGTGTAAATATAAGTATGGATTCATTAAAAGAATATAAATATAAAAGTATCACAAGAGGTGGAGACTTAAAGGATGTTTTAAAATCTATCCACAAATGTTTGAGTTTAGGGATTAAAGTGAAAATAAATTGTGTTGTTATAAAAGGTTTTAATGATGATGAATTATTAGACTTTATGTTGATGACAAAGTTTTATCCAATAGACGTTAGATTTATAGAGCTTATGCCTTTAGGGGAAGCTAGTAAAGTTTATAAAAAAGGATATTTCAATATAGGGCAAATGATAGATAGTATAGATGAACTATATAAAGTAAGTTCAAATAAAAAAAGTGCAGCCCAATATTATAAATATGATGGAGCTAAGGGTCGCGTTGGGGTAATAACTCCTATGAGCTGTTCATTTTGTAGTGAATGCAATCGAATAAGAGTAACAGCCAATGGAAATATTAAATTATGTCTTCACTCAAAAGAAGAAATTGACATAAAATATTATCTTAATAAGCCACTAATATTTAGAGAAATAATGAAAGAAATGATATTAGAAAAACCAGAAAAACACTACTTAAATGAAAATCGATTTAGCGATACTAATAGAAGAATGTATCAAATAGGAGGCTAATATGTCAAATAAAAGTATGGAGAAATCTCCATACTTTTATTTATTTAAAAATTGTCTTATATTATTAATCATATTGTTTTTAATAGAAATGCCTAAATTACTGGATTTTAAACTAGTATCAGACAGGTGATCATAAACTGGATCTAAAAACTCAACCTCAATGGGATATGAATTAATTTTACCAACTGGGTGATATCCTTCATAAATATCTTTAGAATTTTTTATAACAAGAGGAACTATTGGACATTTAGCTTTATAAGCTATTTTAAGAGCACCACTTCTAAAATCAGATATTAATGAATTAGGGTCTTTTATCCAAGTCAGATCTCCTTCAGGGAATACCGCCATGCTGTGACCAGATAATATATTTTCAGAAGCCTTAATAATGCTTTTTATACCATCTCTATTATTCGATCTATTGATATAAACGCAGTTTATAAGACTAGTCCAATCTTTTATTAAAGGCATATTTTTCCAAATAGGCTCATCTGCTATTAAACAACCTGTAGGTCTATCAACACTAGCCATAAGTATAAAGCTATCTAACATACTAGAATGATTCATAACAAATAAAACAGGTTCGCTAGGAAGTTTTTCTTTTCCAAGTACCGTTAGTTTTACATCTATAAAATCAAGTG
Organism: Romboutsia sedimentorum; assembly: GCF_030131845.1. Lineage (GTDB taxonomy): Bacteria > Bacillota > Clostridia > Peptostreptococcales > Peptostreptococcaceae > Romboutsia_D > Romboutsia_D sedimentorum. Next base: position 557,548 of record NZ_JASKYM010000002.1, read on the forward strand.
ATTTTTTAGCTTGATTATGAATGAATTCAAATGTTTCTTTTGAACTAAATTTATCAGGACTCTTTTTAAACTTAATAAGCTTGGGTATAGCTAAAGAAAAACCTAATAATTGATAGATTAAAAATTTTATATAATTTAACAATATATTTCTCTCCTTAAAATAAGATTATTTATCAAAGAATAATTTTATCATAAAATGATTTTTTTTACAAAATAAACTAAGATTTAAATATTAATATTAGGAATAAAAAAACTTAGCACAAGAATATAAATTACATATAGAGAGATATTCTTTTATTGTTTAAAACTAAACAATGTAGAACAGTTTTTTATTAGATAAAAATGAGGAGGATAATATGGCAAAACAATTAGAAAGAGGTCATGAAGAAAGACTTTTAAGAATTAGAGTATTATCTCATAATGGCGATAAAGTGCATATAAAATTACCTATAAATTTCGTGAAAAAATTGGTTCAAAATAATGCATTAGATTTTTTTAATACTGAAAATGATATTATAGATAGTAAAAAATTATTAAATATAATACTGCATGCATTTGATTATGATTTGTCTGGAGAAATAGCTAATCTAGAAAGAAAAAATGGAGATATAATAAGAATAATACTTGATTAAAAATACATAAAATAATTTCAAATTAAATAAAAAAGTAAGTATTTCTTTATAGTTAAACTAAATTTGAAATACTTGCTTTTTTATTGTGGAAATTTAGCATATTATTAAAAACTTATTATTATGTAAGTTTCAGTTAATTATTTACTTATTTTCGTATTAAAACATAAAAAAATTAAAAAATATACAACAAATAGTAATTTTAAGTATATAATATAAGTAAGAATTATTTTGAAAATTTAGTAATTAAAATATATATTGTTAAAAATATACATAAAATGGGGAGATTAACTATGTTAGAAAGAAGAGTGGCGGTAGCTGTTTGTGCGACAAGTATAGGGCTGGCTATGGCATCAACAATTTCATTTGCAGATGAAAAGCAAGCAATAGTAACAACAAGTGCACTGAATATAAGAAGTGGACCAAGTACAGACTATTCAGTAATAACGAAGGTATACAAGGGTGATAAGCTAGAAGTACTAGAAAGTTCAAATGGATGGTATAAAATAAAGCTATCAAATGGAAAAATAGGATGGGGAAGCGGAGCGTATATAAGTACTTCATCTAATAGTGGTGGATCATCAGATAATGAAACATCAACTCCATCAAATGGAACTAAAGCAGTGATAACAACAAGTGCACTAAATATAAGAAGTGGACCAAGTACAAGTTATTCAGTAATAACAAAAGCATATAAAGGTGATAGAGTAGAGATATTAGAAAGTTCAAACGGATGGCATAAAATAAAGTTATCAAATGGAAAAATAGGATGGGGAAGTGGATCATATATAAGCACTTCATCTAATAGTGGTGGATCATCAGATAATGAAACATCAATTCCATCAAATGGAACTAAAGCCGTGGTAACAACAAGTACACTAAATATAAGAAGCGGACCAAGTACAAGTTATTCAGTAATAACAAAAGTATATAAAGGTGATAGAGTAGAGATATTAGAAAGTTCAAATGGATGGAACAAAGTAAAGATGTCAAGTGGAAAAATAGGATGGGGAAGTGGAGCATATATAAGTACATCAATTAATGATGGATCTAATAATGGATCAGGCAATGATAACACAGAAAATGAAGAATCGATCCCACAAGATAAGGGACAAGCAGTAATAGACTTAGTTAAAGCTCAGTTAGGAAGGCCATATGCATGGGGTGCAGAAGGGCCAAATAGTTTTGATTGCTCAGGATTAACTTATTATGTATACGGTAAAGTTGGAATAAAATTACCTAGAGTTTCCAGAGACCAATACAATGTTGGATCAAGTGTTAACTATTCAAATTTAAAGCCTGGTGATTTATTGTTTTCAAGCACAGATGGAAGTGGGAATATAACTCATGTTGGTATATATATAGGCAACGGAGAAATGATACATTCTCCAAAACCAGGGGATGTAATACAAAGAACTAATATAAATACTTCATACTGGCAAAATGCACATGTAGGAGCAAAAAGAGTATTATAAAATAATAAAGAAATCCATAGCAAGTAAGTTGCTATGGATTATTTTATTTTAATTATTTGTAAATTAGTATTTGTGAATCGGGAAAAAATAATATATAATAAAGGTAAACCTTTAAGAAGTATAAAGGTAAACCAAAAAACGAAGGAGTAAGATATATGAAATTATCTATTAGAGATTTAATAATATGTTCATTGTTTGCAAGTATAACAGCAATATTATCGCAAATATCAGTACCACTTCCATTTACAACAGTTCCACTTACGATGCAGGTATTTGCAGTTATGCTGTGTGGAATGTTATTAGGCAGTAAATTAGGATTTATATCTCAAATAATATATTTAGCAATAGGTACAATAGGTATACCTGTATTTGCACAAATGAGTGGAGGACCTGGAGTTATATTAGGACCTACGGGTGGATTTTTATTGTCATTTCCAATAGTTTCTTTTATAGTAGGATACTTCTCAAATAAAGGGAAATCTGAGTTTTTAGTAGTTGCAGGAATGATTGTAGCTCTTTTGACAAGTTATTTAATAGGAACATTTCAATTTTGTCTAATAATGAATATGAGTTTTATTAGTGGGTTTATGGCATGTGTATTACCATTTATAGTTATAGATATAATAAAAATAGGATTAGTTTATGTTGTAGGAATGAGTGTTTGTAAAAGAGTGAATTTAGGATTTGGAAAATGTTAAAAATAAGACCACACCATATTTTATGTATGAAGGCATATATAGGCAAAGGATATAGCCAAAAATTTAACGAAAATATGGAAAAAATAATAAAAACATTAAAAGAAAATGTGAATCAACAAGTAGAAGTAGTATTTGGATTAGACGATATATGTAGTAAATGTCCAAATAATATGAGAAATGGATTATGCAAAAGCCAAGATAAAGTAGAAAATATAGATTTAAAGGTATCAAAACACTTTGAAATTAAAAACGGTAAGTACACCTATAAGGACTTGCAGTATAAAGTTTATTCTAATATTAATGAAGATAAATTTATGGATATATGTAAAAGCTGTGAATGGCATTACATTACAAATTGTAAAGATTTAAATTTGAAAAAATAATAACTTAAGTTAACTAGCAAAATGAGTCAAAATAATATAAGTATATAAAAGAAAATCAGTCTAAAATAAATATTAATTTTGGGTTGATTTTTTTAGTGAAAAAAATATTTGAAATAGGTGAAACTAAGTTGGAAAATTCGGATTATATATTTCAGAATAAGGAAAATGTTATTTATAAGGTTTGATAGATATAAATATAAATACTGAAATAAATAAGTAGATAATTAAATAAAAAAATAATTAAAAAAATAACTATTATAATATAAAAAAATAAGAAAAATTATCAAATGAAATGGTTGACTTACGCAAAAGTTAGGAATATAATGTATTTTATCGAAAAAGACAAAAGAAAAAATAATGAAGAGGTGAATACAATGGAAGAAATTGCAACTAATAATTTGTTATTAATATTTTCTGCTATTGCTATAACGGGTATAGTTTTAGGTAAAGTAAGTGAAATTATAAAGATACCAGACGTAATTTTATATTTAATAGCAGGAATCATAATCGGACCAGCAATGCTTAATTTAATTAGTATAGAGTCTTTCCCTATAGAGAATAACTTAATACTTACATTTGGTTCAGCATTTATATTATACGAAGGCGGTAGAGAAATAAATCTAAAAGTTTTAAATAAAGTAAAGCTAAGTGTTGGTATGTTGTCAACAGTGGGGGTTTTGATATCAGCAGGAGTAGTTGGACTATTTGCTCAAAAAATATTTGGTGTACCAATAATGACAGCTTTACTTTTAGGAGCAGTAATAGCATCTACAGATCCAGCAGCACTTATACCAGTATTTAAACAAGTAACAATAAAGGATAAGATAAAGCAAACTGTAGTTAGTGAGTCTGCTTTTAACGATGCAGTTGGAGCAATATTAGTTTCTACATTACTTGGAGTTGTAACAAGTGGACAATTTTCAGTAGGTAAGAGTATGGAAGAATTAATAATATCAACAGTAGTTGGAATAACTGTTGGTATAGTTATGGGGTATGTATTCTCGCTTTTAATATGTGATAAAAAGTGGGGGGTATTCCACTCATATGCACCAATAATGTCTATATTAAAAGTAGCTTTAGCTTACGAACTAGCTGTACTTTTCCATGGTAGTGGATATATGGCAGTATTTATTGCAGGACTTATTGCAGGAAATAAAAAATTATTTGGACTTTGGGTTCCTGAATATGATTTTCATTCAGAACATTGCTTTAGAGAAAGTATTGGATCATTGTGTCGTATGGGAATATTCGTTGTATTAGGAACACAAGTTGATTTAACAGCGCTTTCAAAATACTGGGCACCAGCCCTTTTAGTAGTTTTAATATTAATGTTTGTGGCTAGACCACTTGTAGTTTTAATATCTACATCATTTGATAAAGAAGCAAATTGGACGTTTAAAGATAAGTTATTCATGATGTGGGTTAGAGAAACAGGTGTTATACCAGCTGCATTATCGGGTATAATAGTTTCTATGAAGTTACCAGGATATGAAATAATATCTTCAGTAGTATTTATGACGATACTTGTAACTCTTATAGTACAAGCTAGTACAACAAAGTTAGTGGCTAAAAAGCTTGGAGTACTAGAACCAAGTGAAGAAGAAAAAGTAAAGTTTGTAGCTTAGAAATATTAATTAAAAAATATTATTTTGAAATTAAATTTAACCTAGATAACATTCATCTGAAAAGTTGAATATTATCTAGGTTTTTGTTTTATTTTAATACAAAAGTTTCACAGCTAGCATTTTCAAGATTAATCTCAACATAGCTTGAAGCACATCCTCCGCTTATATTGTATTTACAATTATTAGCGCAACAAGAAATATTTTGGGAGTTAGTTAAAGATATTTCACCACTATAGTTAGACAAATTAAAAGAAGTATTATCTTTAAATGTATCGCAATAAGTTTCGGGTGTTATAGAAGCTTCAAAGCCTTCTATTTTTATATGAGAAGCATAACATTGAAAAGACTTGTTAAATGAGCAGTTATGGTTTAAACAGTTTAAATTAGTTTGCATAAATTACCTCCTAAAATTAATTATATTAATAGTATGGTAAAATTAAGAAAAATTAATCATTAATAATAAAAGTTATAATATACAAAATAAAATGTTCTATTTAAAAATTATACTTTTTCCATTATATCTAAAAAATCTTCAACACTATCTAATATGTATTTTTCTTTATAATAATCAAGTTTTATATTCTCAAAATTATTAAAAGTTTTTACTTTAAGAGGTCTTTCTTCAAAAATTCCTATGATATTAAAATCTTTATCAAGTACTGCAACAGTAGGACCTTTAAAGTCTTTAATATCTAATATTGGAGATAAAAAATTTTTACTACGAGCCATAGTTATAACAGAGATGTTAAAGTTAGAATTTATATCACAAAACTTTTTCAGTATACTTATGTTAATTTTTATAATTAATCTACCCTCTAATATAAAATTTACTATAACCATACTATTATTAATGGAAACATTTATCTATGTTTAAATAAAAAATATGCAAAACATAATTAAAAACAATTTGTTTTTTAAGTTTAAAATACTAGGAGGATAAGTATGGTAACAGTATTAATAAGTTTAATCATAATAGGTATTTTAGCAAATTATAGTGGGAAATTGGCAGAAAAATTCAAATTGCCATCTTTAATAGGTATGATGATATTTGGTATGTTAATAGGGCCAGCATTATTTAACTTAGTGACAAAAGACGTTTTACAGATAGCGCCATCTATAAAAGATATAGCGCTTGTAATAATTTTATTTATAGGTGGATTTGTAATAAGTTTATCTCAAATAAAACAAATAGGTAGACCAGCAGTTTTATTAAGTATAGTATCAGCAACACTAGAAGGATTTACTATAGCGTTTTTATGCATTATATTTTTAGATTTTACTTTTATACAAGGAGGGATTCTTGGTTTTATAATAGCCGCAGTAAGTCCAGCCATTTTAATACCTTCTATGGTATCATTAATAGATAAAAAATTAGGGCAAGATAAAGCAATACCACAAATGTTGTTAGTTGGGGCAAGTTGTGATGATACTGTAGCAATAACCTTATTCACAACATTTTTAGGGATATATATGCAAAGTGAATTAGGGCAAAATTCTTCAGTATTTACACAAATATTATTAATACCTGTAACAATTATATTAAGCTTAATGTCAGGATTTATAATATTTAAGTTAAGTAAGAAATATATACAAAAAATAGATAATGATTATGGAAAAGTTATACTAGCTTTTATAATTTGTTTAGCAATGAGGTATGTAGAAAAAAATTTACATGTGCAGATATTTAACTCGTTGTTAGTAATAATGGTATATGGATTTTTTATTAGAAATTATATAAAAGAAAGTTCTAAAATAATATTGGAGAAAATGAATTTTATTTGGAAAAATGGGGAATTATATTTATTTACATTTGTAGGAATGGCTATAAACGCATCATTAGTAGGAAAATATTTTTTAGTAGGTATAGGGATACTATCAATATCTTTGACAATACGTTCAATAGGGGTTTTAATTGCACTAAAAGGAACAAACCTTAATAAGTCGGAAAAAATATTTTGTATAATAGCGTATCTACCAAAAGCAACAGTACAATCTGCAAAGGCATCAATACCTTTACAAATGGGAGTTGCAGGTGGAGAAATAATGCAAGCAATGGCTATACTTAGTGTTTTGATTACAGCTCCGATAGGCGCTATAGGGATAAATCTAACTGCAGATAAAATGCTTGAAAAAAGTAGGTAAAAAAATTTGAATTTATAAATATAATTAAGGAAAAATATGCAAACTATATATAAATAAAAAATATATAAATTAGAAAGGATAGGAATATATGGAATTACAAAAACATTGGAAAAATTCAATAGATAGAAGAACCTCGAGACGAACTTATATAGACCAAGACATAGATGATATGGATATATTAGCTATTTTAAAATTAATAGATAAAATAAATGAAAAATCTTCTCTTAATATTCAATTCATAAAAGATGGAGAAGAAGGAATAAGTGGATTTAAGGCTTCATATGGAATGATAAGTGGAGTAAAATCTTTTATAGCTTTAGTAGGTAATAATAAAATTGAAAACTTCAAACAAAAACTAGGGTACTACGGAGAAATGATAGTATTAGAAGCTACATCTATGGGTCTTGGTACTTGTTGGGTAGGCGGAACTTATGATAATAAAAAATGTGCAAGCCATATTAAATTTAATGAAGAAGATGAATTAGTTTGCATAATAGTAATAGGACATACGCCTAAAGAGCTATCGATAAAAGAGAAGGTGGTTAAGAAGCTAAATAAAAAAAATAAAAAACTTGAAGATATACTAATATCAAATAAAAATAATATTTGTTCATGGATTGAAAGTGGCATAGAATGTGCACTAAAGTCCCCTTCAGCTTTAAATAAAAAAGAAACCTCATATGAAATATATGAAAATAAAATAAAAGCATTTATATCTAGTAAAAATTATGGGTATGAAGAAATTGATTTGGGAATTTCAATGCTTCATTTTGAATTAGGAGCAGAAAGTAAAGGCTATAAGGGGAATTGGCATTATAAAAATGGAAAGCATTTATTCCATTAAATAAAATGAGAAAAAAATATATTATTTATAATATCACTATGGCATCACTTTCATTAGTAGTTGCCATAATTTTGGTTTTACAATTAACAATGAATTTGAACTATAAAACAAATAAGATTTTAACTATTATTGATTTTATAATATGGTTAATTTTTGTATTTGACTATGCTAGCAGATATTGTAAGAGCACAAATAAGAAAAAATTTATTAAAAGAAACTATATACATTTAATTTCTATTATACCTGTATATTCTATATTTAGAGTATTCAACACATTAAAAATCGTAAGAATAAGTAGGCTAGCGAGGTTATCAGAAATAAGTAAGGTTGTAAGAATAGTGGCTATCTTGAAAAAAAGTAACGATAATTTTTCTGAGTTTATTAAAACAAATAAGTTTAATTATACTATAGGCATAGGTATAAGTTTGATACTTGTAGGCTCATTAGCAATGTCTTATGTAGAACAAATAAGCATAGGAGATGCACTTTGGTGGAGTATTGTAACAATAACAACAGTGGGATATGGAGATATTTCTCCTACTTCACCTTTTGGAAAAATTATTGCAGCAATTCTAATGGTAATGGGGATTGGATTTATAGGTTCTTTAAGCTCAACATTATCTACATATTTTATTAAAAAAGAGCATAAGAAATATCATGATGAAAAATTAAAAAAAGAAATCAGATTTAGCAAAGATGATTATAAAAATAAATTAATAATTGATACAATAATAAGACTAGAAGAGTTTGATGAACTATCCAAAGAAGAATTAAAAATAATGTGTGATGTTTTGAAATCTTTAAAAATAAAATAATCATATAATTTATACAAAATAGTTATCGAGTTAATACTTCATAACTATTTTATTTTTTATTAAATTAAAATATAACTTTAATTTAACATATATAATTCATCTATACAAACAGTTGATACTATAGATATAACCATTAACAAATAAAGGGAAACCATGATAAAATTTTATATAGAATAAAATGTAAAAAGGGGGAAATAATATGACGAATTTACCAGAAAAATTTGAAAGTTTTAATGAAGCAAGAAGAGCTGGGTTTATAAAGGCTAAAGAAATTAAAGAGAGTGGAAAGAAAATGGTTGGAGTTTTTTGTACATATACGCCAGTAGAAATACCTATGGCAGCAGGAGCTGTTACAGTTGGAGTTTGTGGGGTTAGTGAAGAAGCAATACCAGATGCGGAAAAAGTACTTCCAAGAAACCTTTGTCCTCTTATAAAATCAAGTTATGGGCATGCAATAACAGATACTTGTCCATATTTTTATTTTTCAGATATGCTAATAGGGGAGACTACTTGTGATGGTAAGAAAAAAATGTATGAGGAGTTAGCTAAAATCAAGCCTACTCATGTAATGCATTTACCTAATATGCAAAGAGGAGAATATACATACAAACTTTGGAAGGAAGAAATAAAAGTATTAAAAGAGGAAACAGAAAAAGCATTAGGGGTTACTATTAGTGACCAAGATATAAGAGATGCAATTAAAGATAAAAACGAAGAAAGAAGATTATTAAAAGAGTATTATGAACTTGCTAAATTAAATCCATCGCCTTTAAGTGGTATGGAACTTCATCAAGTATTGTATCAGTCAGGGTTTAAATTTGATAGAGCTGATCTTAAAGATGAGCTAAGAAATATTATAGACTCTGTAAAACAAAAATACCAAGAAGGAAACTGTCAAAATAATATTGATAAACCGAGAATACTTATAACAGGATCTCCAATAGGAGGAATAAGTGAAAAAATAATAACAACAATAGAAGACAGTGGAGCATCTATTGTAGCATATGAGCTTTGTGGAGCTATAAGAAACAATGATTCATTAGTCGATGAAGAGAATGAAGATGTATATGATGCATTAACTGAAAAATATTTAAGCATAGGTTGTTCTTGTATGATGCACAATGATAATAGAATGGAAATGCTAGATAGATTAGCAGATGAATATAAGGTAGATGGAGTTATAGATGTTGCACTTCAAGCTTGTCATACATTTAATGTTGAAAGCTTTAGAGTAAAACAACTTATGAATAATAAAAACATAGCGTATATGGCAATAGAAACTGATTACTCTAAATCAGATACAGAACAATTAAGAACTAGATTTGAAGCATTTATAGAAATGATTGAAGATGGTGTATGTGTAAAATAGGAGGCAATATGTATAGTATAGGCATTGATTCAGGCTCTGTAGCAACTAAGGGAGTATTATTTGATGGAGAAAAAATTCTTAAAAAAATAGTTATTCCAACAGGTTGGAGTCCAAAATCTACATCAAAACAAGTTTATGAAATTTTAAGTGAAGGTATAGCAGAAAATAAAATAAAAAAAATTGTAGGAACTGGCTATGGTAGGGTGAGTATGGATTTTGTTAATAAGAAAGTTACAGAAATAACATGCCACACTAAGGGGATACATTTTTTAAATAAAAATATCAGAACAATATTAGATGTAGGAGGACAAGATAGTAAAGTTATAAATTTAGATGAAGATGGAAATATATCTAATTTTATAATGAATGATAAATGCGCAGCTGGAACAGGACGATTTTTAGAGATAACTTCAAATCTGTTAGGCAGTGATATAGAAGATATTGATACATTAGCAAAGGATGCTAATCCTGTTGATATATCTTCTATGTGTACAGTTTTTGCTGAGAGTGAAATAGTTAGCTTACTTGCAAGAAATGTAAGTAAAGAAAGCGTAGCAGCTGGAATTTTAAAATCTATTGCAAATAAATCTACAGCTATGTTAAATCGTGGTGAAGTTGTAAATGAAGTTGCATTTACTGGGGGACTTGCAAAGAGCAAAGTTCTTGTTAGTATGGTAGAGGATTCTTTGGGTAAAGATGTATTTATTGCACAGGATACTCAAATAATAGGCGCTCTTGGTGCAGCAGTAATAGGATTTAGATAAAGTAGTATACCCCCTATCGTATTTTACGATAGGGGGTATTATTTAAATAAATTAATGTATTAAGGGGTATAATACAAAAACTTTTGATACCATGTTATTTTGATTTTATGAATTTAGCTTACTCTTATAAAAGTTTATAGTAGCATCTTTTAAAGATATTTTATTAGGATTAAATCCTATATCTTTTAAATAATTATAAAAATCTAAATCATATGCATAACTAGCATTTTCATATGTACTTCCAAAATATAAGTACTCTAGATACTTTGAATATCCAGAAATTAAATTTTCTAAACACCAATCATTAAAACTGTAAGAGCCTTTATCAAAATTGTTGTAGTCAGATTTAAAATTTTTATCTTGATTTAATGTAGAATAAAAATTTAAATACTCTTTACTAGTAGAGAATGTATCAAATAAAGGGCGAGCGTATTTGTAAAAATGAATACTTACAATATCTGCTGGTGTTACATTTAGACCTATTGTAGAGATCATTACATTGTCATGTTCAAATGCTTGAGATACAAGAGGATTTAAATTATAATACATAATAGATTTATAATGTTTTGGCAGTTTAATACCAGATGAAGTTTCTATAAATTTTATTACATCAACTTGGTTATCAGATAACTTTTGATTTAAATTATTAGCTTTTCTATCATATTTATATTTCTGTTTTTTGTAGTAAGATTTAAAATGTTCGTCATAAAAATAAATAAAAAACTTTTCTATATCATTTTTCAAATCATCAGATAAGTTTAAATATTTATCACGATTTAAAGTATTTATTATTTCATCAACAGAAGCATCATCATTTAAGTTTATAACTGTATTTATATATTCCCAAGAATCTTTAGATTTAAATATATTCTCAAGAGAACTTTTCATTTCTTTATCCATATTAGAATATGTGTTTTTTAACCAGGTATAATGCTTATAAGCTTGATTTGATTTGTCTTTATATAAGTTTTTATTAAAGTTTTTAGTTTCATTTATGTTTGTATCATATACCTCTGAAGCTGTTTGAATTAATGAAATTTTCAAAGTAAGTTCCTTTATGAGTATGTCAGATTTATAAGTTTGAGCATTGGCGCTAGTATCTTTGCCTATTGCAAAAATAATTACTAAAAGTACAAACATAATAAGCAAAAATTTTTTAGAATTCAAATTACCACTCTCCCTATATAAGACTATATATATAGATTGAATATTTTTATTAAAATACCTTTTAAAATCATTCAACAAGAAATGCTTATAAAAAATGCAGAAATAACACAGTATATGTATATATAAGTAAAAGTATAAAGTTGAATCTGTATATTTAGCTGAAATAGATGGTGCAAAAGGTGTATAATTTGAAGAAGTAAGTATATAATTATATTATTAATAAAAAAAAATATTTAAATTCTAAGGGTGTGATGGAAATTAATACAAAAGAAGAATTTGATATACTTAATAAATTTTTAAATAAAAAAAGATTAACATATAATGAATTTAATAGCCTCATAGGAAATTATTTTGTAAAAGACTATGAAGAACTAGAAGATAACTATTATTTGGTAGAGGTTTTAGTAAATTCTATACCAGGTAAAAAATATTACACTGATTACATTGAAATTATTAATCAAAATAAAAATTAAAGTAAGTTAAGAAAAATCCGTAAACAAATATATACGGATTTTTTTGTTGTTTAAGTAATAAACAATAATAAAAATAAGTTTTTTAGGTTATAAAAAAATATTTTTAAAAGATAAAAGTAAAAATATGGAAATATATATATAAATTGATATAATTATATATATATTATGTTTTAATAAAGACAGGAAGTGGGGAATTTATAATTGAATTTTATAGGTAATAGATATGAATTATTAAACTGTGAAGATAATATAGAATTAAATAAAATGTATAAAGCAAGAGATGTTTATTATAATAAGAAGGTATTAATAAAAATAATAGAACACAATACGAATATATGTGAAAATTTCATATCAAATTTAATAGATGAAAGTACTATGACCCATCAAATAAATTCTCCATATATATTGAAAATTATAGATGTTGGGATACACTGTACGGAACTAACTACGCTTTACTATATGGTAAGTGAAGAATGGGAAGGTATGCCTTTAGAGAATATAATAAAAGGAAACTATCTTCATTTAAATGCCATAGTAAGTATTGCTATACAAATAGTAAAAGCTTTAGAAGTTTTAGATGCACATAATATGTATCATGGAGATTTAAATCCAAGTAATATAATGATAGACCGAAATTATAATGTTAAAATTTGTAATCTAGGAACTACAAAATCGAATAATGGAACAAATATAAGAGCTTGCAATGAAATTAAATATTTATCACCTCATCAATTATGTATAAACTATACTGATATAGAAAGTGATATTTTTGCATTAGGGATTGTATTATTTGAATGTATATTTAAAGTACTACCTTTTAGTGAATGTGAAAATGAAAAACAAATGCTTAAAAATATTGATAAAGGTGTTAATTGGATAGAGTTAAAAGCTATAAATGGAAATGATAAACTTATAAATATTGTAAAAAAACTTTTAAACAGAACTCAAAAATATAATAATATACAAGAATTGATAATAGATTTAAGTTTAGTTATGTATGAAAAAGCAGATATAGATGATGCACTTATAATAAAAAATTCAAAAATACAAAATAAAAAAGCTGGATTTATAAAAAATAAAGTGGTTTTAGCAATTGCTACGCTTAGTTTAATATTTTTTATTTTACTAAGTATGATATAAAACAAAAGCCTTCGTATTTAATACGGAGGTTTTTATTTTTATTACAAATATTAAATAAAAATAGAGATTAAAATAAATAACTTTATATTTATTTTAATCTCTATATGAGATGAGATATATAGTATGTAGAAATAAAAAATAAGTTAATAAGCACGTTTAAGAAGGGTGATATTTAGGTGAACTATGAATTGATAGAAACTTATATAGATGATTTAAGAAAAAAAGATGAACACAGTATAGAATTAAAATATATAACAAAAATAAAGTATGATCTGAAAAAATATCTAAATGAATTAAGTGAAAAAAGTTATTATGAATATTCAAGATGCTATTTTTTACTTATGCTTATAAATAGGTACATGCAAAATAAAAAAAATATAAAAAAACTTATTGAGATCAATAGAACTGTTAGATAAAAGCAATTCAAATAGTAAAAATTATGAGGCCATATTATATGGATACTTATCAAACTACCATACCCAATATAGTGATACAAACACATCTTTACAAGTATATCAAATTGCTAGAGATAAATTTGAATTAAGTTGTGACGCTGATGAATTGATACAATTTTATTTAAGACATATTAAATTATTAATGAATAAAAGTTGTACAGAAGGAGAAATACAGCCATATATAGAAAATATACATAGGTCGATAAAGGAAAATGATGTAAAATATGTTGCTAGGTATTATTGTGATATAGCACAAATACATTTATCTGTATTTGACAATACAGTAGGGGCTATATTCTATTTATCACAATCCTTGGATTTATCAATAAAAACATTACAAGTTGATTTAGAGATTAGAAATAGAATATTTTTAGCACTAAGTTATACATTATTAGGAAATTATATAGAATCAGTAAACTATTTAAAACCAATTTTAAGTGATCCTAGATACAAGAAAATAAACTTAGTATATAAAATTACGGTGGCAAATAATTTAATGTCTAATTACCTAAAGTTAGGGCTAAACAACTGCGCATATGAATGTTTAGAAAGAATACAATCTACTTATATATCTAATAATTTGCTAAATGAAATGCAATTAAAAATGATAATTTATATGTGCAAGGCAGAATATTATAGTTTAGTAGAACTAGACAAAATAAAAGAAGCTGTAAGGTATATAAAAAAGAGTAGAGTATTATATGAAAAAAATAAATATAAAAATATATATCGAAATGTAGATATAATGATAGATAAAATAGAAGCAAATATTTATTATAAGTTAGGAAACTATGAAAAAGCATATAAATTACACCAAGTAGGTCTTGAAAAAAGTTTGGAGAAAAATCTTAATAATTCAATAATTGAGTTTTATAAATTACTATCTATGGATTGTGAGCAGTTAAATGATTTTAAGGGCTCTATAGCAAATTTAAAGCAACATGTGATTTTAAAGGAGCAATGGGTAAAAATCCAAAATGATAAATATACAGAAATATTATTAAAAGAGTATGATATAAATGAAAAAGAAGAAAAAATAGATGAATTAAACTCTTTAAAAGACGTTTTAGTTAGTAAAAGAAATAAAGATTAATTAACAGGATTATTAAATAGAAGATTTTTAAATGAATTTATTAGTCAAAACTTAAGTAACGATAGTAAAGAAAATGAACTGGTATCAATACTAATGATAGATATAGATTATTTTAAAAAATATAACGATAAGTACGGTCATTTAAAAGGTGATGAAATATTAACTAAAATAGGAGAACTTTTAAACGAAATAGCTTATAAGCATATGGCAATAAGATATGGAGGAGAAGAGTTCTTAGTGCTACTTAAAGATATAACATATAAAGAAACTATAGAAATAGCTAATGAAATATTAAACAAAGTAGATGATTTAAATATTGAGCATGAAACATCACCATTAAATTCTAAAATTACAGTTAGTATAGGGATAGCAACGGGAGAACAAGAAAAAAGCGGGGATTATAATAAGCTAGTAGACGATGCCGATAAGGCACTTTATATGGCTAAGAAAAATGGTAAAAATAGATATATACATATCAAAAACATGTGTTAATCTAATGAGGGGATGCTTTGATATGAATTTTGATATGAAAAAATAATAAAAGATGTAGAAATAAAATCAACATTGTTAATTGATATGGATTATTTAGAAATAATTATTGTCAAAGTATATGAACAAATTGATGAACTAGAAAAGAATAATAATTATTTAGAGTTAGTAAAAGTATATTATCTTTTAGCACTAGAGTTAACTCTTAAGAATCAAATAACTGAAAGCATAGTATGGTGGGAAAAAAGCTTAGAGATATCCAAAAAATTAAATAATAATTTTTGCAGTGGTAAGATTTATTCTAGATTAAGTTATTCTAATATGAAGAAAAATAATTACACAATATCAAGAAGACTTTTTATTAAATCAATAACATTACTTAAAAAAGAAAATAATATACAGCAAATAACATTAGCATATATTCAAAGATTGCTGTCAATAAGGTGGCAAGAAAAAAACAAAAATATAATAAGAGTATATTTAGATAAAGTATTAGGATTAATGAAATATTTTATGGAAGGTATGAAGATAGGAGAAAAATATGGAATAATTGAAATGAATGCATTAGTTTTATATTACTTAGGAAGTATATATTTAGATTATATAAATAATCCATCAGAAGCCATAAGAAATCTAGAACCTTTGATATATAACTCTAAATATGACTTTATGAATAAAGAACTAAAAGGTTCATCATTTGTGGCTTTAATTAATGCATATATAGATGAAGAGAAACTAGAAGATGCAAGAGTGTGTATAAACTATGGAAATGAATATCTAAAATATATAAATTATAATATAGATGAAGGCACGAAAATTATGTTAGTTTATTTAGAAGCTAAGCTAATATCAAAAGGGTACAAAGATATAGAAAAAGGTCTTGACTATGCTTTATCTGCTAATGATAGATATAAAAAAAATTTATCAACATTTAAATACACTTATTTTGATTATAACATAAATAATATTATTGGAGATTTATATTTTAAGCTTGGTGATCATACTAAAAGTATAGAATATTATCAAGAAAGTATAAAAAATAGCAAAAATTGGGGAAATATTTATAAAAAGAATGCATACTATTCTTTGGCTAGAGTATATGAGTATCAGCAAAATTATAAAGAAGCATTAAAATATTATAAAATATGCGAGAATATTTTTAGTGAATTTGAAAAGATATATAAAGAAGAAGAAATAAAAAATTTAGATATATATAATAGCATAATGAAAGAAGAATCATATAGAGATGAATTAACTAAATTATTCAATAGATGTTATTTAAGTGAGATTATAAAAAATAATGTAGCATTAAAAAATATAAGCATAATAATGATAGATATAGACTATTTTAAATACTATAATGATAATTATGGTCATATAAAAGGTGATAAAGTATTAATAAGTGTATCACAATCGATAAAAAATAGTTGTAGTGAATGTGAAGATGAAGTAATAAGATACGGTGGAGAAGAGTTTTTGATAATATCATATAGTCAGGATAACGATTATATAAAAAAATTGCCTAATGAAATTTTAAAAAATATAAATGAACTTAATATAGAACATAACTACTCTAAAGTGAGCAATAACATAACGGTTAGTATAGGTGTAAGTCGTGGCGATATAAACATTAGTGATGATTATAATACATTAATAAAAGAAGCAGATAAAGCTTTGTATATATCGAAGAAACAAGGACGTAATAGAGTAACACAAAGTGAAATTTGAAATATATTTAGAAATAGATTCAATAGAGGCGTTAATTATAAAATAAACTTTATAATTAACGCCTCTATATTGAAATAAACACATAAATACTTAAAAATTAAGTATTAAAATGTAAAAATATATATTTTAATGCTTAAATGTGTTGCACTAAAAAAACGAATGTGATATTCTATAAAAAGTTAAATGAATAATAAAATGAAATAATTGATATAGATTAATGTTATATAGGAGGCACTATTGTGAAAAAAATATGTGTTATAGGAAGTTTAAATATGGATTTAGTAGTAAATGTAGATACAATGCCTAAAAAAGGGCAGACATTAATAGGAAGCAATTTCAAAGAAGTACCAGGTGGAAAAGGTGCCAATCAAGCTGTTGCTATGGCAAGATTGAATGGAGATGTATCTATGATAGGTAAAGTTGGAAACGATGGGTTTGGAAAGGCTTTAATAAATGCGCTTGAAAATGATAAGGTAAATACAGATTACATACAAATAGAAGAAGGGTCAAGTGGAGTTGCACTTATAAGCGTAGATAAAAATGCAGAAAATAGTATAGTAGTAGCACCAGGAGCGAATTTTAAATTAACTAATAGTGATATAGATAAGAATATAGAAGCTATAACTAATAGTGATATAGTAGTATTACAACTTGAAACACCACTTGAAACTATAAAGTATGCTTTAAATGTAGCAAAGAAAGCTTCTAAATATACAATATTAAATCCAGCTCCAGCAGTTATATTAGAAGATGAATTAATAGCAAATGTTGATTTATTAACACCTAATGAAACGGAACTTGAAATAATAAGTGGTATGCAAATAAATAATGAAGAAGATATAAAAAAAGCAGCGCAAATAATGATAGAAAAAGGCGTAAAAGAACTTATAGTTACATTAGGATCAAAGGGTAGTTTGTATATAAATAAAGAAAAAAGTATATTTAAAAAAGCATGTAAAGTAGAAGCTATAGATACAACAGCTGCAGGAGATAGTTATACTGGAGCATTAGCAGTAGCATTTGCTCAAGGTAAAAAAGTAGAAAAAGCAATGGACTTTGCATCAAAAGTAGGAGCACTAACAGTTCAAAAAGAAGGAGCTCAAAGCTCACTACCAACATTAAAAGACGTAGAAAGTTTCAGGGGGTAAAAAAATGAGAAAAACAAAATTAATAAATAGTGAAGTATCATATACACTATCAAAGATGGGACATACAGATAGTTTAACTATAGGCGATTGTGGGCTACCAGTACCAACAAGCGTAGATAGAATAGATTTAGCATTAAAATACGGAGTACCAACATTTTTAGAGACATTAGACACAATATTAGAAGAGTTGTGTGTAGAAGAAATAATAATAGCCAGTGAAATAAAAGAAAATAATAAAGAAATATATAAAGAAATACTAGAAAGATTTAAAGATATAAAAATAAATGAAGTATCTCATGAAGAGTTCAAAAACTTAACAAAAGAAAGTAAAGCAGTAGTAAGAACCGGAGAGTGTACTCCATATGCAAATATAATACTAAAGTCGGGAGTTGTTTTTTAATGAAATTACCTATTTTAAAAATGACAAATATAGTAAAAGAGTTTCCAGGAGTTAAAGCTTTAGATGGAGTAAACTTAGATTTGTATGAAGGTTCTGTAATGGCATTGATGGGAGAAAATGGAGCGGGTAAATCTACACTTATGAAAATTTTAAGTGGAGTTTATAAAAAAGATGGTGGAAAGATTTTTTATAATGGAGTGGAAGAAGATATAAAAGGGCCAAAAGATGCAACAGCAAAAGGAATAGCAATAATTCATCAAGAGCTTAACTTATTACCAGATTTAAGCATAGGAGAAAATATATTCTTAGGGCGTGAGCCTAAAAAAGGGCTTAGAATAGATTTCAATAAACTTTATAAAGATAGTGATCAATTACTTAAAAAATTAAATATATCAACAAGTTCAAAAGAACTAGTACAAAACTTAAGTATTGGTGAACAACAAATGATAGAAATAGCAAAAGCATTATCATTAGATGCAAAAATAATAATAATGGATGAACCTACAGATGCACTTACGGATAAAGAAAGTAAAAGTTTATTTAATGTAATAAATGAATTGAAGTCTGAAGGCAAAGCAATAGTATATATATCACATAGATTAAAAGAAATATTTGAAATTTGTGACTCTATAACTGTATTAAGAGATGGTAGATATGTTGGTCGTGAAAACATAGAAAATCTAGATGAAGATAAAATGATAGAGATGATGGTAGGAAGAAAACTTACAGAACAATTCCCAAGACTTAAGGTTGATATGGGAGAAACTGTTCTTAAAGTAGAAAATCTTAACAATCAGTACGTAAAAAATGTAAGCCTTGAAGTTAAAAGTGGAGAAATATTAGGGATATCAGGACTAATGGGAGCTGGAAGAAGCGAGCTTGCTAAAACTATATATGGACATATAAGAAAAACTAGCGGTAAAGTTTATGTAAAAGGAAGAGAAATAGACAATCAAAGTTCTAGAGATGGATTAAAAAATAGAATAGCATATGTTAGTGAAGATAGAAAAGGTGATGGGTTAATACTTGATTTATCTGTTAAAGAAAATATGTCGATATCATCATTAGACAAAATATCATCTTTATTTAGAATAAATAAAAACAAAGAAAATGAAAGAGTAAAAAGTTATATAGATAGAATAAATATAAAAACTCCAAGCCAGAATCAATTGATAAGAAATTTAAGTGGAGGAAACCAACAAAAAGTAGCAATAGCAAAAGCACTTATGACACATCCTGATGTTTTAATACTTGATGAACCTACAAGAGGCGTAGATGTTGGAGCTAAAAAAGAAATATATGACCTTATAAATGATTTTAAATCTCAAGGTAAAGCAGTGATAATGATATCTTCTGAAATGCCTGAAATACTAGGATTAAGCGATAGAATATTAGTTTTAAGTCAAGGTATGATAAGCGGAGAATTTGATATAAAAGATGCAACGCAAGAAGCAATACTAAAATGTGCGGTAGAAACTAAGGAGGCAATATAATATGGCAACAAAATGTATACAAAATACAGAAAACAAAAAAATAGACAAAAAAGATTTATTAGTAAAATACAGAAGTTTAATAGGTTTAATTTTATTAATAGCTGTAGTATCTATACTAAGCCCATCATTTTTAAGCACTAAAAATATATTTAATATATTAAGACAAACATCAGTAAATGCAATAATAGCAGCAGGAATGACTTTTGTAATATTAACAGGTGGTATAGATTTATCAGTAGGTTCTATACTTGCGATAAGTGGAGCATTTTGTGGTAGTTTACTAGCATCTGGTCAAAGTATAGTAGTAGCAATAATAGCGGCTTTATTAGTAGGAGCTGTAGTAGGATTTTTAAATGGATTTATAATAGCTAAAGGAAAATTACAACCGTTTATAGCAACGTTAGCTACTATGACAATACTTAGAGGATTGACGTTGGTATTTACAGATGGAAAGCCAATAACTCTTGGTAGTAGTGAATTAGCAGTTAACTTTGGTAAAATAGGTGGAGGAAGTATACTTGGAATACCTACACCTGCAATAATAATGATATTAATATTTGCAATATGTGCTTATATATTAAGTAATACTAAAATAGGAAGATATACATATGCATTAGGTTCAAATGAAGAAGCAACAAAGCTATCAGGGTTAAATACAGATAAAATAAAAATATGGGTATACACAATAAGTGGTATATTATCAGCAATAGCAGGTATCATAATAACTTCAAGATTATATTCTGCTGGACCTTCAGCAGGAACTGGGTATGAATTAGATGCAATAGCAGCAGTAGTACTTGGAGGAACAAAACTTGCAGGTGGAAAAGGTAAAATAGGAGCAACGATAATAGGAGCATTAATAATAGGTGTATTAAGTAATGCACTTAATATATTAGATGTATCGTCATACTATCAAATGATGGTAAAAGGTGTAGTTATACTAATAGCTGTACTTTTAGACAGAAAAGATAACTAAGGGGAAATAAAAATGAAAAAATTTCTTTATATAATAATGAGTATAATCATGTCATCATCTTTGTTAGTAGGGTGCCAAGTTAAAGATGATTCTAGAGTTAAAATAGGACTTATAGTATCCACGTTAAATAACCCATTTTTCGTAGATTTAAAAACTGGGGTAGAAAAAAGGGCTGAAGAACTAGGATATGATGTAGTAGTACTAGATTCTCAAAATGACCCAGCAAAAGAAGTGTCAAACATGGAAGATATAACTGTTAAAAATGTAGACATAGTACTTTTAAATCCAGTAGATTCTGATTCAGCTATAGCTTCAGTTATGATAGCTAATAATTCAAAGTTAGCTGTAGTAACAGTAGACAGAGCAGCTAATGGTGGAGATGTAATATCTCATATAGCATCAGATAATATAGCTGGAGGAGATATGGCTGCTAAGTTTTTAATGGAAAAACTAGGTTCAAAAGGTAATGTAGTAGAATTAGAAGGTATAGCAGGTTCTTCAGCAACTAGAGATAGAGGTAAAGGATTTGAAGATGGAATAAAAGAAAGTGGATTTAAGTTAGTAGCAAAACAAAGTGCAGATTTTGATAGAACTAAGGGACTTTCGGTAATGGAGAACATAATTCAATCAAAAGATAAAATAGATGCCGTATTTGCACAAAATGATGAAATGGCATTAGGAGCTCAAAAAGCCTTAGAAGGTGCTAATATGAAAGATGTATTAGTAGTTGGGTTTGATGCAACAGCTGATGCAGTAGATGCAGTTAAAAAAGGAAAATTAGCAGCAACTGTAGCACAGCAACCAGTATTAATAGGTAAAACTGCGGTAGATGCAGTCAATAAAATATTAAAAAATGAAAAAATTAAAGAGTATATACCAGTACAGTTAAAATTAATAACAAAGTAATTTTAAAAAATAAAAAATTATAGACTATATTACAAAGAGCATTGCCTAATTAGGTGATGCTCTTTGTAATATAAAAAATAAAAAATAATACAGTCCTAATTATAAAAAAATAATACATTCAAATTTGCTCAATAAGAGGGTTATATAGTATATCCTAAAGTCCAAAATTGTAAACAAAATTTATAAAAATGTAACTAAATTGTAATTAAATATTCAAAAAATAGTTTACAAACTAGAAACAAGAGTGTATCATATACTTATTAGAAAGTTACAAAAAGGTAACAAAGATTAAAAAAGGGGAATGGGGTGCTTTTATGATAAAGAAATTTACAGTGCTATGTATGTTACTTAGTGCAGTTATATTTACACTAGGAGCAACAGAAACATTTGCGGATAGCATGGCAACAGTAACAACTAACTTGAATGTAAGAAGCGGACCATCAACTAGCTATAAAGTGATAGGGTCTTTAAGTAAAAATAAATCAGTAACAGTATTAAGTAGTAGCAACGGCTGGAGTAAAGTGAAATTATCTAATAACAAACAGGGATGGGCAAGCAGCAAGTATATAAAAGCAGGATATACAAATACAACTAATTCTCAAAATAAAGATAAAAGATCAGTTAATGTTGTAGCTACAGCATATACTGGTTATAGTACAACATCAACAGGACAAAAGCCGGTATGGGGAACAATAGCGGTAGATCCAAAAGTAATCCCATATGGAACTAAAGTATATATACCAAAGTTTGATAAAGTATTTATAGCAAACAATTGTGGTGGAGCTATAAAAGGTAACAAAATAGATGTATTTATGAATACAGAAAAACAATGTTCTGACTGGGGAAGAAAAACTATAGAAATACAAATTCTTGGAAAATAATAAATTATTATATATATAAAAGTGGAGAGCATATGCTCTCCATTTTTTATTTATAAATATATTTTTTATTTTTCTAATATTCTTTTTTTGATTTTAGATTTAATAGTACTTTCTATTTCATCTAACATCTTTTGATTCTTAGGATCTATAAAAAGACAAGTATAACCTTTTTCGCCAGCTCTGCCACATCTACCTATACGATGTACATAAGACTCTACACTTTCTGGGATATCATAATTATAAATATGACTAACACCACTAACATCTAAACCACGAGCGGCAACGTCAGTAGCTATTAGGTATTGAATTTCAGCATTTCTAAAAGATTTCATAATTCTCTCACGCTTAGATTGAGTTATATCACTGTGAAGTTTAGCACAGTTGAATCCTTTTTTATAAAGATCTTCTTCAAGTTTGTCAGCTCTTACTTTAGTTCTGCAAAAGATTATAGACATAAAAGGGTTATCTTCATTTAAAACACTACATAAAGCTTCTTGTTTATGTCTATCAGTGCTTTCAACAACTTCTTGAACTATGTTTTCTAACGTTATTTCTTTATTTTTTATAGAAACAACAGATGGATCATTCATATATCTATAAGCTAGTTTTTTTACAGCGGAATCCATAGTAGCAGAGAAACATAACATTTGACGTTTTTTTGGTGCGAAGGTCATTATAGATTCTATGTCATTTTTAAATCCCATAAAAAGCATCTCATCAGCTTCATCTAAAACTATAGTATTTAGCTTGCTAAGATCTATAGTTTTTCTCATAAGATGGTCTATAAGTCTACCAGGAGTAGCTATTATTAAGTGAATATCTTTTTTTAATTTTTTAAGCTGAGACCCAATATCTTTACCACCATAAGCTGCAAGTACTCCAATATTTTTACCCTCTTTTAGCTTATTAGCTTCTTCTGTAATTTGTATTGCTAATTCTCTAGTAGGGGATACTATTAAAGCTTGTACACAATTTTTAGATGTGTCTATATTTTCAAATATAGGAAGTAAAAAAGCTAAAGTTTTACCAGTACCTGTTTGAGCTTGAGCAATAACATCCTTTCCACTTTGGATAAGAGGGATACTCTCCTCTTGTACAGGAGTAGGATTAGTTATACCATTTTTTTTTAAAACATTTATGATATCATCATTAATTTCTAAATTTTTAAAATTCATAAATAAGTTACCTTTCATTTAAAACAAAATTTTATTTTAATAATAAGCCTATTTTAGGCTATTTAAATTGTAATTTAACCAGATTTTACTTTCTATATAATAGCATAATAGCTAAATTAATACTAATAAATTTATAAATAGAAATTATCCTACCTTATATAAGGTAAAATGCTTGATAATATTATTCCTAAATCTATTAAATAATATATTATAAAAATAATAAAAGTAGTTAGCAAATAATTACTGATATATTATGGACACAAAAAGGAAAAAACTAATATATGCCTATTAATAAAAAAATAAACAAACTTACTAATCCAAGAAGGTGAAGAAAATGAAAAACGGAGCAAAAAAAATACTAGTTCTAAGTATCATCGTTGCTTTTTTAACTCCTAATTTTGTTTATGCTAAGGAGAAAAAAAATGTAGATAAATTTTCAAAATCATCAATACTTATAGACCAAGACACGGGCAGAGTTTTATATGAAAAATCAGCAGATGCCAAAAGTCCACTAGCTAGTTTAAGCAAAATGATGACATTTTTAATTGCAATAGAAGCTATAGAAAATAATGAAGTAAAAAAAGAAGATATAATAACTATAGACAAATCTATTGCTAAAGTAAATGGATCAAGTTATCATTTGAAAGAAGGCGAAAAAGTACCATTAATAGAACTTATGAAGGGGCTTATGATAGTGTCTGGAAATGATGCAGCAGTAGCTATATCAAAACATATAGGAGGAGACACTGATAAATTTGTAAAGCGAATGAATAATAAGTGTCAAGAAATTGGCATGGTAAATACTCATTTTGTTAATCCAAACGGTCTTCCTATATATGACTTGAAAAATCCTTCTAAGCCGCCAAAAGAGAATATATCCACAGCAAGAGATATAGCTATATTAGGGAAGTATATGTTTGATAACTATGAAAAACAAGTAGTAGCTATAACTAATATGGAAATTTACTCAAATCCTGCTAGAAGTTTTCAAAAAAATAATACAAATGCTGCACTGCTTAGTATGTTACCTAATGTAGATGGAATAAAAACAGGATACACAGGAAATGCTGGATATTGCTTATCTTTTTCTATGGTAGTTGAAAAAGATGAAAAGAACGAAAAACAGCATAGATTAATAGGAGTTACATTAGGAGCAAATCATAAAAACAAAAGACTAGGAGCAGCTTTAAGTATGCTTAATTATGGTAAGGAAAACTTCTCTACAAGTAAAGTAATGCAAAAAGATAAATTAATAGGTAAAAAATATATAAAAGGAATAAATGAATTAGAAGTAAAGCTTATAGCAGATAAAGAACTTTATATAATATTAGAAAATGACGAAACTCTAAATTCTCAAATAACTTTTAAAGAAATAAACTATCCAATTAAAAAAGGTGATGTAGTTGGGGTAATAAAATATTATACGAATAATGGAGAAATACTAGGGAGTGTAAATATAGTTAGCGCCAATGATGTAGATAGTGCATCTTTTAAAACTAAAATAAAAATGATATTTACTGATTAGATAAGGCGATAATTGTATATAATTTATACAAAAAAGGATAAAAATAAAAGATATAAAAAATATTGTAATTTAAAATCACCTATGATATACTACTAGAGGTGAAAAAATTAAAATAAATCACACACGACAATGGGATCCTGGGAAGGTGCCTAACAGGTTTTTTTGGGAGATGATCATGTCGGAGGTATAAAACCAAGGAGGAAATATAATGTCAGTAATATCAATGAAACAATTATTAGAAGCTGGAGTTCACTTCGGACACCAAACAAGAAGATGGAACCCTAAAATGGCTAAGTATATATTCACAGAAAGAAACGGAATATATATAATTGATTTACAAAAAACTGTAAAGAAAGCTGAAGAAGCTTACAGAGCTATGAAAGAAGTAGCTGAAACTGGAAAGCCAGTTTTATTCGTAGGAACTAAGAAACAAGCTCAAGAAGCTATAAAAGAAGAAGCTGAAAGATGTGGAATGTTCTACGTTAACGAAAGATGGTTAGGTGGAATGTTAACAAACCACAAAACTATCCAAACTAGAATAAAAAAATTAAGACAATTAGAAAAAATGGAAGCTGAAGGTGTATTCAACGTTCTTCCTAAAAAAGAAGTTATAAAATTAAGAGCTGAAAAAGAAAAATTAGAAAAATACTTAAACGGTATGAAAGATATGCCTGAATTACCAGGAGCTATGTTCATAGTTGACCCAAGAAAAGAAAACATAGCAATACAAGAAGCTCACAGACTAGGAATTCCTGTATTCGGAATAGTTGATACTAACTGTGACCCAGAAGAATTAGATTTCGCTATCCCAGGTAATGATGATGCTATAAGAGCTGTAAAATTAATAACTGCTGCTATGGCAACTGCTATAATAGAAGGTAGACAAGCTACTGAAGAAGAAACTACTGAAGAACAAGCATAATCAAAAAATAACAACTGAATGGTAAGGGTCTAATAGCCCTTACCATTAATAATATATAGGAGGTAACTCAAATGGCTATAACTGCACAAATGGTTAAAGAGTTAAGAGAAGGTACTGGCGCTGGAATGATGGACTGTAAAAAAGCTTTAGTAGAAGCTGAAGGAAACATAGAAAGAGCCGTAGATATATTAAGAGAAAAAGGTTTATCTAAAGCTGCTAAGAAAGCTGATAGAGTAGCTGCTGAAGGTTTAGTTACTATAGAGATGAACGAAGATAACACAATTGCTTCAATGGTAGAAGTAAACTCAGAAACAGATTTCGTTGCTAAAAACGAAGACTTCAAAACTTTCGTTAAAGATGCTGCTAAGATGGCCCTAGCTACAGCTAAAGAAGATGTAGAAGGATTATTATCTGAAACTCATGCTGAAGGAATCGCATTATCTGAAGTATTAAACAACAGAATAGCTACTATAGGAGAAAAGTTAGACTTAAGAAGATTTGTTAAGGTAACTACTGAAGGACAAATCGCTGGATATATACACGGAGCTGGAAAAATAGGTGTATTAGTTGAAATGAAAACTGCTTCAAAAGATGCTGAAGTTATAACTATGGGAAGAGATATAGCAATGCAAGTTGCTGCAATGAATCCTAAGTACGTTTCAAGAAATGACATAGACCAAGAATACATAGCTCATGAAACTGAAATATTAACTCAACAAGCTTTAAATGAAGGAAAACCAGCTAATATAGTTGAGAAGATGATAAAAGGTAGATTAGAGAAGCAATTAAAAGAAGTTTGTTTATTAGAACAACCTTTCGTTAAAAACCCTGATTTAACAATAAAACAACTAGTAGCTGAAACTGCTAAAAAAGTAGATGCAGAAATCGAAGTTGTTAGAGTTGTAAGATTTGAAGTTGGAGAAGGTATAGCAAAGAAAGAAGAAAACTTTGCAGAAGAAGTTGCTAAGCAGCTTAAGTAATTATTAAAAGAGAACACTTAAGTGTTCTCTTTTTTTAAGAAAACTAAATTAGAGTAATATTCATAAAGATTGTAAAAGATATATATATGAAATTGATTTTAGTTCAAAATAGGAGGATTTCTAAAATGAGTAACCCAATGTACAAAAGAGTACTGCTAAAACTTAGCGGAGAAGCATTATCAGGAGATAAAGGCTTTGGAATAAACAACGATGTTGTTAATGAAATAGCTATAGCTATCAAAAAAATTCAACAAGTAGGTGTTGAGGTATCGGTTGTAGTAGGTGGAGGAAACTTCTGGAGAGGAAGAACTTCAGAAGGAATGGACAGAACTACAGCAGACTATATCGGAATGCTTGCAACAGTTATGAACTCTATGGCACTACAAGATGCCCTTGAAAATATAGATGTACAAACAAGAGTTCAAACAGCTATAGAAATGAGACAAATAGCAGAACCGTACATAAGAAGAAAAGCAGTTAGACATCTAGAAAAAGAAAGAGTAGTTATATTTGGTGCAGGAACTGGAAATCCGTATTTCTCAACAGATACAGCTGCAGCACTACGTGCTGCTGAGATGGAAGCTGAAGTTATATTACTTGCTAAAAATGTTGATGCAGTATATGATAAAGATCCAAAAGTGCATGACGATGCAGTTAAATTTGAAGAGTTAACATACATAGAAGTTCTTCAAAAAGAACTTAAAGTTATGGACTCTACTGCTACATCTTTATGTATGGATAATAAAATACCTATAAAGGTATTTGAACTATCAACAGAGAATATAATAAGAGCAGTAATGGGCGA
Organism: Romboutsia sedimentorum; assembly: GCF_030131845.1. Lineage (GTDB taxonomy): Bacteria > Bacillota > Clostridia > Peptostreptococcales > Peptostreptococcaceae > Romboutsia_D > Romboutsia_D sedimentorum. The sequence continues at coordinate 586,048 of NZ_JASKYM010000002.1, forward strand.
AAATATAGGAACAACAGTAAGATAATAAATTAAAATCTATATGTATAGTAGGAGGATGAAAGAATGAAATTAGAATTACACAAAGACTTAGAAACTAAAATGAACAAAACTATAGATGCACTTAAGCATGAATATACTACAATAAGAGCTGGTAGAGCAAATGCTAAAATGTTAGACAAAATAAGAGTAGACTACTATGGAACACCAACTCCAGTAAACCAAGTAGGAGCAATATCAGTTCCAGAACCAAGAACAATAATGATAAGCCCTTGGGACAAAAGTGCTATGGCTGAAATAGAAAAAGCTATAAGAAACTCTGACTTAGGTCTTAATCCAACTAATGACGGTAGTGTTATAAGACTATCAGTTCCAGTTTTAACAGAAGAGAGAAGAAAAGAGTTAGGAAAAAAAGCTCATAAAGTATCTGAAGAATACAAAGTAAGACTAAGAAATGAAAGAAGAGACGCCAATGATTCATTAAAGAAAATGGAAAAAGAAGGCGAAATAAGTGAAGATGAATTAAAGAAAGCTCAAGATGAAGTTCAAAAGATAACTGATAAATTCATCAAAGAAGTAGATGCATTAGCAGTAGCTAAAGAAAAGGATATAATGGAGGTATAATATTGGAAAAATATTATAACCTTTTGGGCCTTCAGGTAAATGATGTAGAAAATTTTTTAAAAGAACAAAATATAAATTACACTATAAAAACTATAAAAGGTAAAAAAGACCAAGAGAAATTAACTGTTTTTAAGGTCATAAAAATATCAGATATAGAAGATGGTGTAGAACTATTAATCACAAATTTTTCTGACTCCTTAAAATAGGGGGTCAGATTACTTGTTGGAGGCATAATATGAATTCATACGACATAGACTTAAATAAAGTGCCTACTCATATAGCTATAATAATGGATGGGAATGGAAGATGGGCAAAATCTAAATTCTTACCAAGAACAGCAGGACATAAAGCTGGAGTAGAAACTATAAGAAAAGTGCTAAAAGAGTGTCAAAGGTTAGGTGTTAAGCATTTAACATTATATGCATTTTCGACAGAAAATTGGAAAAGACCTAAACTTGAAGTAGATACATTAATGAACTTATTATCAACATACTTAAAAAAAGAAGTAAGAGAATTACATAAAAATAACGTGAAAATTAGCACAATAGGAGATATAGATAAACTTCCTAAATATTGTGTAGATGAATTAGAAAGAGCATATGAACTTACTAAATTTAATACTGGGGTTAATTTAAACCTAGCATTAAACTATGGAGCAAGATATGATATAAAAAATGCTGTAATAGATATAGTAAAAGATACAAAATGTGGTAAACTAGATATAGAAGACATAAACGAAGATACTATAACAAACTATTTAAGCACAAAGTCCATTAAAGAACCTGATTTAATAATAAGAACAAGTGGAGAACAAAGATTAAGTAACTTCCTACTTTGGGAAGCTGCATACTCTGAATTTTACTTCACAGATATACATTGGCCAGATTTTAATGAAGAACAACTTCAAAAGGCTATATATGTATATCAAAACAGAGATAGAAGGTTTGGTGGTCTTAAGTAAGGAGAATAAAATATGCTTACAAGAATTATTGCTGGGCTAGCCCTAGTACCGTTATTTATATTTATAATAATAGGTGGACTTCCTTTATACATAGTAGAAGTAGCAATAGTTTCTATTGCTTTAAATGAGTTCTATAAAGCATTTAAGGTAAAAAATATAAACCCATTATTTAATATAGGATATATATTTTCCGGTTATTTACTAATTAAAAACATTTATGGATTAGATGTACAATACTCATACGCGGTAGCATTTATACTATTCTTAATATCAATAACTTATTTACTAAGATGTAAAAATGACATATTAGATATAGCGATGACATTTGTAGGGATTTTTTATGTAGCCATATTTTTGGATTTTATAGTACTAACACTAAATGATTTTGAATTTGGATATATATATGTATGGCTTATATTTATAATATCTTTTGCGACGGACACATTTGCATACTTCACTGGATACCTATTTGGAAAACATAAACTTATTCCAAAAGTAAGTCCTAAAAAGACAGTAGAGGGAAGCGTAGGGGGAATATTAGGAAGTACACTTTGTAGTATATTATTTGCATATATGTTTAAGCTAGCTATACTGCCAATAGCCATAATCGGGAGTGTAGGAAGTATAGTAGCACAATTTGGAGACTTATTTGCATCTTCAATAAAGAGATATGTAGGCATAAAAGATTATGGAAAATTAATACCAGGACATGGTGGTATATTAGATAGATTTGACAGTGTTATATTAGTAGCACCGTTTGTATATTATGCAATAATGTTCTTTATCAAGTAAGCTTCAGTTAATACTGAAGCTTTAATTGTTTTATATGAAATGAATTTTAATTCATATTTAATAATACTAGCTAAAATAATGGTATAATATAATGATATATAAAAATTGTTTATATTATAGAAAGGGAAATAATATGAGAAGAATATCAATACTAGGATCAACTGGATCAATAGGGACGCAAACGTTAGATGTAGTAAGAAAAAACAAAAAAAAATTTGAAGTTGTTGCAATAAGTGCTAATAGTAGTGTGGACTTATTACTACAACAAATAAAGGAATTCAAACCTAAATATGTAGCAGTATACGATGAAATTAGTGCTTTGAAACTAAAATCAATGATACCAAATGATATTAAGATAGAAGTACTAAGTGGGATGGAAGGTCTAAAAGCCATAGCAGCACTTGACGAAATAGATGTATTACTTACAGCTATAGTAGGAATGATAGGTTTAGTACCAACACTTACAGCTATAAAAAATAAAAAAGATATAGCGCTAGCAAACAAGGAAACTTTAGTATGTGCAGGTGACCTTGTAATGAGTGAGGCTAAAAAGCACAATGTTAAAATACTTCCTGTAGATAGTGAACATAGTGCAATATTCCAATGTTTAAACGGAGAACAAAATAAAGAGATAGAAACGATAATACTAACAGCATCAGGGGGTCCATTTAGGGGGAAAACTAAACAAGACTTACTAGAAGTAACTAAAAATCAAGCATTAAAACACCCTAATTGGTCAATGGGTAGAAAAATCAGTATAGACTCATCAACACTAATGAACAAAGGATTAGAAGTTATAGAAGCTAAGTGGTTATTTGGTGTAGAACATAATCAAATCGATGTAGTAGTACATCCACAAAGTATAATACATTCAATGGTTCAATTTGTAGATAGTTCAGTAATGGCACAACTAGGCTGCCCGGACATGAGGTTACCTATACAGTATGCATTATCATATCCAAATAGAACAATAAATGATTTTGAAAGGTTAGATTTAGCTAAAATAGCTACATTAACTTTTGAAAAGCCAAATTTAGAAACATTCCCATGTTTAAAAATTGCTTATGAGAGTTTAAAAATGGGGGGAACATACTGCGCAGTATTAAATAGTGCAAATGAAGTATTGGTAAATGAATTTTTAGAGGATAAAATTGGATTCTACGACATACCATATTACATAGAAAAAACTTTAGAAGCACATAATAGTATAGAAAATCCGAGTTTAGAAGATATATTAGAAATAGATAAATGGGCAAGAAGCTTTGTAAAAAATATATTAACAAAATAAAATACGTAGGAAGGTGAGAATTTGACTATAATAGCAGCATTATTATTATTTAGTGCAATAGTGTTTATACATGAATTAGGGCATTTCTTATTTGCAAAAAAAGCAGGAGTTAGAGTTCATGAATTTGCAATAGGAATGGGACCTAAAGTATTTAGCACAACAAAAGGTGATACACAGTATTCAGTAAGACTACTTCCACTTGGAGGGTATGTGAGTATGGAAGGCGAAGATGAGGAATCTAAAGATCCAAAATCTTTTGGCGCAAAGAGCATATTGCAAAGAGCAAGTATACTATTTGCAGGACCATTTTTTAATATACTATTTGCAATAGTACTGTTAATACCAGTATATATGTATATAGGAACACCAAGTACAACACTTGGTCAAATAGCACCAAATAGCCCGGCTCAAAAGATAGGGTTACAAACAGATGATAAGATAATAAATATAAATGGAAATGAAATAAAATCATGGAATGATGTAACGAACAACTTACGTAATTCTGATGGAGACAAAGTAAATATAAAAGTACAAAGAGATAAAGGAACAAAAGAATTTAGCGTAGTACCTCAAAAGAATGAACAAGGAAACTATATAATAGGTATAGGATATAAAGCAGAAAAAAATATATTCAAATCAATAGCTTATGCATTTACAAGTACAGTAGATATGACAAAACAAATGGTAATGTTCATTGGGCAATTAGTAACAGGAACAATACCTGGAGGATTTGGAAACTCAGTAGCAGGCCCAATTGGAGTAGTAGGAATTGTGTCAAATGCTGCCAAGATGGGTATTATAAACTTAGTATATATAGCATCAATAATAAGTTTAAACCTAGGTGTATTTAACTTATTACCAATACCAGCACTAGATGGTGGAAGACTAGTACTTTTAGGCTTAGAGGCTATAAGAGGCGGAAAAAAACTAGATCAAAACAAAGAAGCTATGATACATATGGCAGGATTTGCTCTGTTAATGGGCTTTATGGTATTTGTAACATATAAAGATATACTTAGATTATTCTAGGTGTTAATTTTTTAGAAGATAGGTGATAAAATGAGCTATAAAAGAAGACAATGTAGAGAAGTAAGTGTTGGAAATGTAAAAATAGGTAAAAATAACCCTATAAGTATACAATCAATGACCAATACTGACACTAGGGATGCATTAGCAACTATTGCACAAATAAAAGCATTAGAAGAAGTAGGATGCGATGTTGTTAGGGTAGCAATACCTGACATGGAAGCAGCTAAAAATATAGGTAAAATAAAAAGTGAAGTAAATATACCTGTAATAGCGGATATACACTTTGACCATAGATTAGCATTAGAAGTTATAGACCAGGGTATAGATGGAGTAAGAATAAACCCAGGAAACATTGGAAGTATAGATAAAGTAAAAGCTGTAGTAGAAAAATGTAGAGCTAAAAACTTAAAGATAAGAATAGGTGTAAATGGTGGGTCGCTAGAAAAAGAGTTACTAGAAAAATATGGATCTGCAACTGCGGAAGCTTTAGTTGAAAGTGCACTAGGGCATATAAAAATATTAGAAGACTTAGATTTTACAAATATAGTGATTTCTCTTAAATCATCAGATATATATAAAACAATAGAAGCTTATGAACTAATATCTAAAAAAGTAGATTACCCTCTACATATAGGTATAACAGAATCAGGTAGTATAAAAAAGGGGACTATAAAATCTTCAATAGGAGTAGGAGCGATGCTACTTAAAGGTATTGGAGATACTATAAGAATTTCTCTTACAGGAGACCCTTGTGAAGAAGTTATAGTTGGAAAAGAAATATTAAGAAGCTTAGATCTTTTAAATGACAAAATAAAAGTAATATCTTGCCCTACTTGTGGGAGATGTAATATAGACCTTATAAGTGTAGTAAATGAAGTAGAAGAAAAAACAAACTACATGGAAAAAGATATTACTGTAGCTATAATGGGATGTGCAGTAAATGGTCCAGGAGAAGCTAGGGAAGCAGATATAGGTATAGCAGGTGGAAAAGGTGAAGGCCTGTTATTCAAAAAAGGTGAAATAGTAAGAAAAATAAAAGGCAATGACTTAGTAAACGAATTATTAAAGGAAATAGATAAATACTAAAAATAAGCATTCAGTAAAGATAAATTTGCTGAATGCTTATTTTATTATAGGGGAATATACTAATAGCATAGAAAAATAATAAAGCTAAATTTGATTTTCATATTAATTTTAGATAAGCATTTTATTAAATATAGTTGCATATACATTAATAAATGCATATAGGAGGAAGTAATATGAAATTTGAAGAGTTGCTAATAGATTTATATCCTATAAATAATAAAAATAATAAATTAAAAAAATTCATACAACATCATATACATGGAGAATTATTAATATCATATCTTGAAGATTTAGCTGTATATATGGTAGCAGCAACTAAGGTATCTGGAGTTACTATATTAGAAAAAATACTATATGATAATAATAGAGATGATTTAACTAAAGTGTTTAAAAGTGAAAGAGAAAAAATAAAGAGAGAAGATATATGCTTTGAACTAATAGAAGATGAGATGGGTTATTTTTTTATAAAAGCTAATGACGAGGTGATTGCTATAATAGAAGATGATATACAATTATTTAGGCAATTACAAACTTTTATATTAGATTAAGTATAGCTACAAAATATAGACTGGCTTTAAAAAAAATGTTAAAATGTAGAGGTATTGTTTATACGGGTGGGAGAGGGACATATTTTAAAAGGAAAGAGAAATGGACGAAAGATTAAACAAAGGCTTAAAGGAAACAAATAACAGGGTACTTCAAAAAAACAACTTCAAAACAGAGGTATTAGCAGGAGTAACTACATTTATAGCGAGTGTCTACATTATAATGACTAATGCACTTATATTATCAGATGCAGGAATTAGTTCAGATGCAGCAATGATAGCCACTATATTTACATGTAGTATATCAACAATACTTATGGGCTTATTTTCTGATACACCACTTATTGTGGTACCCGGAATGGGAATTAACTCATTATTTACTTATACAATAGTAAATTCAATGGGTCTTTCATGGCAAGAGGCATTAGGAGCAGTGTTTATAAGTGGGATAATATTTACAATAATAGCAAGTACTAAGATAACACCCATACTTATGAAGTCTATTCCAAGTAACTTAAAGCATGCTATAACTGTTGGTGTAGGATTCTTTATATTATTTATAGGCTTACAAAAAAGTGGGCTTGTAGTAGCCAATGAAAATACTATGGTATCATTTGGGAATATAACCAATAAAGAGACACTTTTAAGCATAATAACACTATTAATTATTTTAATATTAAATGCTAGAAATGTTAGTGGAAATTTACTTATAAGTATTGTTATAGGTACGATATTATCATTATTTATGGGAGTTACCAATTTAAGTGATTTAGATTTTAATTCTTTTAACATTAGTGCTTTAAGTGATGTATTTTTAGCAATGTCATTTAAAAATATGTTAACTATGCCTTTTATAGTGGCAGTATTTTCTATAAGCATAGTTATTGTATTTGAAAATATGGGCATTTTATATGGTCAGATGGAAGCTATCGATAGAAGTGATGAATTTCAAAAACCATTTAAGATAGCAGGAATATCAAATATGATAGCAGGAGTATTTGGAACCAGCCCAACTATAGTTGCAGCAGAAAATTTTTCTGGAATTAGTGTAGGAGCTAAGGGAAAGATAGCTGCATTTACATCAGGCATATTGTTTTTATTATCATTATTTTTAATACCGGTACTTAAGTTGATACCAAATGGTGTTATAAGTAGTGTACTTATATTTATAGGATTTTTAATGATACAGACATTCTTTGATTTGAAAAAAGGTGACTTAATAGATACTATATCTGTAATTTTTATAATTGCATTAATACCTTTTACTTATAATATAGTTAATGGTATATCTATAGGATTTATAGTTTACACAGTTTTAAATGTTGCATGTGGAAAAAGAAAAGAAATTTCTATACCAATGTATGTGCTTACAGCACTATTTATATTAAGCTTTATAATGAATGTATCTATGGGTATAGTTCATTAAATAAAAAATGAAAAAATAGGTAGTAATTATGAAATTACTACCTATTTTTTTGATGCGAAATTTAAAAAAATCATATGAAACATTAGACGTAAAAGAGTTGTATTTAGTTTGATTACAGAACTGTAATTTTTATACTGTGGACATTTTTTTTAAAACTACTATAATAGTTATAGGATACAAACTGACAAAAAAATACACAAGAGGGGGGAGTATTATGGCGAAAAAAAGCAAAATAAACTTCAGTTCTAAAAAACAAAATAAAGGACAGAGATTTAATCCTAAAAAAATGGCATTAACAATAGTTGCATTTTTAGTAATAGTGTTCATGGGAGTAAAGGTAGTTGGAGCTACTACATCCTATTTAGCTGATAAAAAAGAAGAAAAAATAGCAATGCAACAAGCAGCTGAAGCAGAAAGAATAGCAGCAGAGAAAAAACGTAAAGAAGCAGAAGAAGCTAAAAAGAGAATTATAGGTGTTAATCATGAAGCAAAGAAAAATTCTTATGATGCAGTAGAAATATCAAAAAAATTAAAGAACTATGATTACTCAAATAATGGAGAAAAAGTTGTATTCTTAACATTTGATGATGGTTCATCAACAACGGTTACACCTAAAATTTTAGATGCACTAAAAGCAGGTGGAGTTAATGCAACATTCTTTGTAACTGGACAAAATATAGAAAGAGGCGGAGATACAGCAAGAGATCTTATCAAGAGAAGCTTTAGCGAAGGAAATGCTATAGCAAATCACTCATACAGCCATGACTATAAATATTTATATCCAAATAGACATTTAAATTTAGAAAACTTTACATCGGATTTCAAAAAAACAGATGAAATCTTAAAAGATATATTAGGACCGTATTTCTCAACAAGAGTAATTAGATGTCCAGGAGGACATATGTCTTGGAAAGGTATGGAAGGGTTGGATAAATATTTAGATGAAAATAATATGGCGTCTATAGACTGGAATGCATTAAATTCAGATGCAGAAGGTAGAAAGAAAAATGCGGATGAATTATTAGCACAAGCTAAAAAAACATCTGAAGGAAAAGAAATGGTAGTTATTTTAATGCATGATACTTATGGAAAAGAACAAACTGCTAAAGCATTACCACAAATAATACAATATTTCAAAGATAGTGGATATGCTTTTAAAACATTAGCATAGATAAAATAGATATAACAAAAATAGAAGCTCCTTGTAATTTACAAGGAACTTCTATTTTTGTTATTATTTTTAATTTTATTTACCCCATTTGAAATTATACACAAGAATTGAATAATAGCTAGTATAAAACACAAAAAATTTATAATAGTGTCACTTAAGTAATAATTATAAGTAAATGATGTTTTCGTTGTTGAAAACCAACAACATAGTAAAAAAAATACTAATACTGAATTAGCCAAAACTAAGTTAGTTTTGCTTAAATATGTACAATATATTTTAGTCAATATGGTTAAGTTAAATAATATTAAAGCTGCTATGCCAAAATAAAAATTATTTGGAGTGGCAGAAAACAAACTTTTAAAATACCAAATTAAAAATATAAAGACACTAAGCGTTGAACCTACAACAAAATCTACGTATTTATTCATATATCCCCCTATAATAAACACATTAGTTAATCAATTAATACAAATTTCCATACTGTGTTATGGAAAAAAATGTAAAAATACTCCGATAAAATGTATTATAACATAAAAGATATGACTAAAACAAAGAAAAAAAATTCAAAAAAAATAATTTCAAAATTAGACAAAAATAAATAATTAAGATTTGGTTTTAAAGAAAAATAAAAATTGAATAATAATTATAAATGGTACGCCTATTTTGAATTTTAATTTTTTAGTTTTATGTCTGAAAGTATACATTGCACCAAGTGTTCCTATACTTCCACCTAAAGCAGCTAGCAACATTAAAGTGTATTCACTGATTCTCCATTTATGTTTTATTGCTTTTTGCTTATCAATGAACATAAATATAAATGAAATTATATTAATAATAAAAATATAAAAGATTGATAAATTTTTCATATTACCTCCTAAAATATAGCTGTATTATCTTCTTAACTATAGCATAAATCTAAAAATAATGATAAAAAAAGGATTTATTGTTATAATATAAACTAGTATATAGCAAATTGAGGTTGGAGAAAGGGAGTATTTTAATATGCAACATTCAAAGATAAAAAATGTTAAAACTTTAGTAGAAACTAAGTTTGTAGGATTATATGATGTAAAATACAATAACAAAAACAATGATGAAAGACACTGGATGGTAGCTTCAAGAAAAGGCGAAAAAGAATTAAGTGAAATTTATTTAGAAAACAAAGAAGATAAAATAGATGCTGTTGTAATTTGTGCACTTCATAAAGATGAAAATAAGTTAGTCTTGATAAAACAGTTTAGAGTTCCTATAAATAACTTTATATATGAACTTCCAGCAGGTCTTGTAGATAATAATGAAGATATTAAAACGGCAGCAGCAAGAGAGCTAAAAGAAGAAACTGGTTTAAATCTTATTGAAATCAATAAAGTAAACAGTAAAGAAAAGGTTTATTTATCTCCTGGGATGACAGATGAATCTGTAGCATTTATATATTGTTTATGTGATGGTCAAATAAGTCAAGAATTTTTAGAAGATGATGAAGAGATAGAGGCTTTATTAATATCTAAAGAGCAAGCAAAGGAGATATTAAGAGGGGATGACACTATAGATATAAAGTCTTATTTAATGCTTCAAATGTTTGCTAATTTAGGAGAAGTAATGTTTAAATAAATAAGATATATTTAATCAATAAATGTGAATAAAAATAGACTAGGAAAATTTCCTAGTCTATTTTGTTAAAAAAATATTTTTTTTATTTTAAAAAAAGCGTTGCATTATCAAAATGATAATAATATAATAAACTTATGATTATCATTTTGATAATAAAAAAGGGAGGCAACAATATGATTAATGAAAATATATTAAGTATGATAGGTAATACACCTATTGTTAAATTAAATAAATTAGAAAATGCTAATGTTTATGTTAAATTAGAAAAATATAATCCAGGTGGAAGTGTAAAAGATAGAGCAGTCTATTTTATGATAGAAGGATTAGAAAAAAGAGGTAATTTAAAAAAAGGAGATGTGTTGGTAGAAGCAACTAGCGGAAATACGGGTATAGCTTTGGCTATGATAGGAAGATTAAAGGGATATGAAGTAATAATAGTAATGCCAGAAACTATGAGTATAGAAAGAAGAGAGCTTATGAAAGCTTATGGAGCAACTATTATTCTTACAGATGGAAAGCTTGGGATGAATGGTTCTATAAAAAAAGCTGAAGAGCTTTTAAAGGGAAATAATAGTTATAAAAGCTTAAATCAGTTTGATAATGAAGATAATCCAAATGGTCATTATAAAACGACAGGAGTGGAGATATTAGATCAAGTAAAAGATATTGATATATTTATTTGTGGTGTAGGTACAGGGGGTACTTTAAGTGGAGTAGCTAGATATTTAAAACAACAAAACCCTAATATAAAAATAGTAGCTATAGAACCTGAAAAATCACCAGCTATATCTAAAAATCAAAGTGGTTCGCATAAGATTCAAGGTATAGGAGCAGGATTTATTCCAAAGAATTATGATGCTTCTTTAGTCGATGAAGTAATGACAATATCAGATGAAGAAGCTTTTGATGGTGTTAGATTAATGGCAAAAGAAGAAGCTATATTAGTTGGAATATCTTCAGGTGCTAATGTATGTGGAGCTTTAAAGCTATCAAAAATGTATCCAAATAAAAATATAGTTACAATAGCTCCAGACGGGATTGAAAAATATATATCTATGGAGATATTTAAATAGTAACTATGATTAATCAAAGTAAACAAAATTATAGGAGATGAGAAAATTTGTTTAAAAAAATAAATAAAGATATAGAGTATATAATGGAAAATGATCCAGCCGCAAGGAGCAAGATAGAAGTATTTTTGTTATACCCTTCTATCCATGCTAGAATATCGCATATGGTATCACATTTTTTATATAATCATAAACTTTTTTTTACTGCAAGGTTAATATCTCAAATATCAAGATTTTTAACAGGCATTGAAATACACCCAGGGGCTACATTAGGAGATAGTATATTAATAGACCATGGTATGGGTGTTGTAATAGGAGAAACAGCAGAGGTTGGGAATAGAGTTACGATTTACCATGGTACTACTTTAGGTGGAACTGGAAAAGATAAAGGAAAAAGGCACCCGACAATTAAAGATAATGTAATAATAGGAGCAGGAACAAAAATATTGGGACCTATTACTGTAGGGTCAAATTCTAAAATAGGAGCAAATTCAGCTGTGTTAAAAGATATACCAGAAGGTGCTACAGTAGTTGGAATGGCTGCGGATATAGTTAGAATAAAAGGCGTTAAGATTGAAGATATAAAATAAGTTAAACTAAAAAAATGCAATAATATTATTATTTATATAAAGTGTAAAAAACATTTAATAACAAATTCCTTTATAAATGACAAGGGATTGACAATTAAATAAAAAGTAATATAATTGATTTATAAAGAGTTTTGAAGAACAGCTAGGGGCGCCAAAAGGCTGAGAGGATTTACCGACCCTTGTACCTGATATGGATAATTCCAGCGTAGGAAAGCTTATACATTAGTTTAAATATATATGTATATTTATAAGTGTAATACAGCTATACCTAATTTAGGTATAGCTTTTTATTTTTATATAACAACAATTAAGGGGGCAAAATATGAAAAACTACAAAGTAGCAACACTTACAATAGCAGGATCAGACTGTAGTGGGGGAGCAGGAATACAAGCTGATTTAAAAACATTTAGTGCTATAGGAACATATGGGATGAGTGTAATAACTGCGATAACAGCTCAAAATACACAAGGAGTATTTGAAGTAGAAGAGTTAAGTAAAAATATAATAAAAAAGCAAATAGAAGTAGTATTTGATGATATAGAGCCAAGTGCTGTTAAGATAGGTATGGTATCGAGTCCAGAGATAATTTTAGAAATAGCAAATACTTTAAAAAAGTATGATCCAAAAAATTTAGTAGTAGATCCAGTTATGATGTCAAAGAGTGGATATAGTTTACTTAGACCAGAGGCTAAAGAAAATATGATAAAATATTTAATTCCAATGGCGTATATAGTAACACCGAATGTACCCGAGGCACAAGAGATAACAGGCATGAAAATTGAAACTTTGGAAGATATGAAAATAGCAGGGCAAAAAATCTTAGAAATGGGACCCAAACATGTATTAATGAAAGGTGGACATTTAAAAGGTGATGCTATTGATGTATTAATTGGAAAAGATATATTTGAAGTTTATGAAAGCAAAAGATTGGATAGAAAGAATACTCATGGAACAGGGTGCACTATATCTTCTTCAATAGCATCTCATTTGGCTTTAGGATATGGAATAAAAGAATCAGTTGCACTTAGCAAAATATATATAACAGAGGCTATAAAAAATAGCTTTGACATAGGTCATGGAGTTGGACCTGTTCATCATTTTTATAAGTTTGATAAATTAAAGTAAAGAAGGGGTTAGTTAAATTAAAATTTAGCTAATATAATTGTAAATATGAATAATATAAAAGAAATATTAAAGTTGTATTTAGTAACAGATAGTGACATATTAAAGGATAGAGATTTTTATAAATGTATAGAGGATGCTATAAAAGGCGGAGTTACAATGTTACAATTAAGAGAAAAAAATGCGTCTGGTAGTGAATTTTTAGAAAAATCTATAAAACTAAGAGAATTAACTAGAAAATACAATGTTAGCTTTATAATAAATGATAGAGTGGACATTGCAATGCTTTGTGACGCTGATGGAGTACATGTAGGGCAAAGTGATATAGATGCAAAATCAGTTAGACGTTTAATAGGAAAAGATAAAATAGTTGGTGTATCAGCAAGAGATTTAAAAGAAGCTCACAAGGCTAAAAATGATGGCGCAGATTATATAGGTGTAGGGGCTATGTATGCAACTCTTACTAAGGTGGATGCAAAATCAGTTTCTTTTGATATAGTAAAAGAGATAAAAGAAACTATAGATATACCGATGGTTTTAATAGGTGGAATTGATTTAAATAATCTAGAGAAATTAAAATCTTTAAAAAGTGATGGATACGCAATAGTTTCAGCGATTCTTAAAAAACAAGATACATATTTAGAAAGTAAAAAATGGATTGAAAGTATAGGTTAGAGTCTATAGTATATAAAAAAGAGTGTTTTAAAAATGATTTTAATCATTTAAAAACACTCTTTTTTATATACTATTTTTTATATGGAACTTTTTTAGGTGGAGCATATTTTTCTTTAGGAGTTGTAGGTGCAATTCCTTTATCCCCTTTATCCCCTTTATCACCCTTATCTCCTTTAGGGCCTTGAGGACCCATATCGCCTTTATCGCCTTTGTCACCTTTAGAGCTAGCACTGCCTTTAGGACCTATATCACCTTTAGGACCTTGAGGACCCATGTCACCTTTATCCCCTTTATCTCCTTTAGGGCCTTGTTTGCCTTGAGGGCCCATATCGCCTTTTTCTCCTTTAGAGCCAGCACTTGACTGAGGACCCATATCGCCTTTATCCCCTTTAGGGCCTTGTTTGCCTTGAAGACCCATATCGCCTTTATCCCCTTTAGGGCCTTGTTTGCCTTGAGGACCCATGTCGCCTTTATCCCCTTTAGGACCTTGACTACCTTGAAGACCCATAGCACCTTTATCACCATTAGGACCTTGTTTACCCTGAGGCCCCATGTCTCCTTTAGGACCTTGAGGTCCAGGTGTTCCAGCAATACTTCCACCTATATTACAAAGTGGATTCACATAAGTTTCTTTTCCTAAGTCTATATATTGAATTGAATTCAATTTCACATAAATAGGACCTTTTCCTGAAGATGTTTTCCCCATAACAGCACATTGATTAACTTTACAAATACGAAGTTTTAAAATACAATCACTGTCTTCTAATTTTAATCCTACGACTTTACCTATACAACTGCATAATATAGAATATATTTGGCAATCACATACATTTATAGGATATACAAACATAGGACACATATTATGTTCTACGTTTTTAGATCCACAAGACTTAGCAGAATGTTTAGGCATTTTACAAGAAGCAGATTTAGAGCAATCTTTATTGCAATTGTTGTCTTTACTCATACAGTCTTTATACATATACTTTCACTCCATGTTAAATATTTTAATTAGTAGTATAACTACGTAATATAGATATATGATTAAAATTCCAAAAATGGGACACTATATAGCCATAAAAGTGTTTAAAATCTATATTTTGAATAAACTAAGGTATGTTAAAAATATGTTAAAATGAAGAAATAATTAAATAACAGCGACATTAAATCACGATAAAATGATATAATTAAAAGGTAAAGCTATATAAATATAGGGAGGCAATATGAAAATAGACTGGAATAAAAGGTATACAACAATAGCGGCATATTCATTTTTAGTAATATGTTGTAGTATAATTTTCTTTAGCATAATTAGTGAAATGAGTGCATTTACAGATAATTTAGGGTGGATAGTATCAACATTGCAACCTTTTATAATAGGATTTGTAATAGCTTATTTATTAAATTTTATATTAGTATTTTTCGAAGAAAAGGTATTAATATTTGATTCAATTAAAAATATAAAGAAAAAAAATAAAAGAGGGCTAAGCCTTTTACTTACTTATATAACAACATTTTTAATAATTTATTTATTTATGAAATTTGTTTTTCCACAAGTAGTAGACAGCGTAGTTGGTCTTGTTAATGATGTTCCAACATATGTAACTAATTTAACAAATCTATTAGAAGATATGACAGCGAAATTAAATACAGATAGCAAATATGTAGTATTAGCTATGGAAAAATGGAATGAGTTTATAAATTACATTATAAGTGTAATAACTAACTTACTTCCTATTTTAGGCGATACTATTAAAAGTATAGCATCTAGTGTATGGAATATAGTATTAGGATTAGTAATATCTATTTATTTATTAATGGATAAGGAAAATTTCTGTGCATTAAGCAAAAAAATGACTTTTGCTTTGTTATCTAAAAAACATGCAGAAAAAGTAGTAGAGCTAAATCAGAGAAGTAATGATACATTTGGTAAATTTATAAGCGGTAAAATTATAGATTCAGTCATAATAGGTATATTAACATTTGTTATATTAACAATATTTAAAATACCATATACTTTACTTATATCAGTAATAATAGGTATAACTAATATCATACCGTTCTTTGGACCGTTCTTTGGAGCTATACCATCATTTATAATAATAATGTTTGTGTCACCTATAAAGGCATTATGGTTCTTACTTATAATATTTGTGATACAACAATTAGATGGAAATATTATAGGTCCTAAGATATTAGGTGATTCGATAGGTATATCAGCCTTTTGGATACTATTTTCTTTATTAGTAGCAGGAAAATTACTAGGGCTTGTTGGAATGATTATTGGAGTTCCTCTGTTTGCTATAATTTACTCAATACTAAAAGAGGTTATAGAAGATAAGTTAAGTAAAAAAGGATTACCAAAGGATACACATGACTATATTTAGATAATATAAAAACTGATAGGAGAAATAAATAACTATAAAGGTTATATATTTCTCCTATTTTATTTGTAATCTTTAAAGATTTAAAAGTAAATAGATTCAAGCTTTAAGCTATTAGAAAAAACTTGCAAGCGTATGCACGTCAATATATAATTAAAAATATATTTATATAGTATAAATGAAACTAATGGGGGATTTAAAATATGGATATGCACAAAACTATTATAAAAACAGAAAAGCAAAAGATGATAGACGGAGATCTTTATTTAGCTTTTGGGAAAGAATTAGAAAGTGAAAGACAATATGCCAAAGAAGTTTTATTTGATTATAACAACTTGCATCCAAGTAAAGTGGATGAAAGAGATAATATTATAAAAAAACTATTTGGAGGGGTAGGTAAAGAATTTTATATAGAGCCACCATTTAGATGTGACTACGGATATAATATTTTTTGGGGAGAAGGATCTTATGCTAACTATAATTTGACAGTACTTGATTGTGCACCTGTTAAGATAGGTAAAAACGTCTTGTTTGGACCTAATGTAAATATATTTACAGCAGGTCATCCAATAGATGTTGAGATGAGAACTAGTGGACTTGAATATGCAATAGCTATAAGCATAGAAGACAATGTGTGGGTAGGTGGAAATAGTACTATAAACCCAGGCGTAAGTATAGGTGAAAATACTGTAATAGCTTCAGGGAGTGTAGTTACTAAAGATATACCATCTAATGTTGTAGCTGGAGGAAACCCTTGTAGAATCATAAGAGAGATAAACGAAGATGATAAGATTAGATATTTCAAAGATAGATATATCAAATAGAATTTCAGAACAAGATGTAATGAAAGAGCATCAAAAGATGGATTACCGTTATGGATAGCTGATATGGACTTTGAGTGTGCCAAGCCTATAATAGATGCACTTCATAAAAGAATAGATCATAAAGTATTTGGTTATAGTCCAAATGATACTAAAGGGTATAAACAATCAGTTTATAATTGGTATAAAAAGAGACTTGATTTTGAAATATATAAAGTCAAGGATATGGTTTTGGTAAAGAGGGACTAGGATTTGTTCAAGTGAATGCAGCGTGTCCTCTATCTACTATAAAAGAAGCTATGCAAAGAATAAAGAATGCTTTAGAAGTATAATAATTTTGAGAGTGAATACTAGATTATGATATAATAAATTTAAATATATTAATAGAAAGGATACACTAATAAAAATATGATTATAAAACTTACAAGAGATAATTTTAATTTTAGATTTAAACAATATGAGGGAATGTTTTTTCAGGCTGATATAAATGAAGGTAGCGAAGTTATAAAATATAAAATAACTAAAGATAAAGAAGGTTTAGAACTTAAAGAGTTTGGAAATACACATATTAAAGAGAATGATATGTTGTATATTCCCCAAATTGAAGCTTATATAGATCTAAAAACTATCAAATAATATAAAATATAAAAATGTCATCGAAATAAAATTCGATGACATTTTTTATATGAATAATTTATAAACAAATAGTATTACAAAACCAACAACAGCGATTTTGAAAATTAAGCTACTAACAAGTTTTATAGCCTTTATAGAAATCCCTAAAAGAACTATTAGCATAAGTATTTTAAAAATTAAATCAATATTTATATCCATTAAATTTCCTCCTATATTGAATATTAGTATTATTGATAAATTCTACAATAATATACTATTATACTATAAAAAAACAGTAAGCACTAATTAAATTAACTTAATAAAATAATACTGATAAAAGGTATAGTTACTATTGAAAATAGTGTAGTTAAAAAAACTGCTTGAGATGCAAGGGATGTATTTGCATCATATTCGTCAGCCATTATAGCCGTATTAGCAGCAGCAGGCATAGCAGACATTACAATTGGTATAGATAATAACAAGCTATCCTTTATTTGCCCTTTAAACAACAAATAAATACTAACAGGAAGTAATATTAATCGAATAAAGCCTATGAAATATAACTTCTTATTAAAAAAACATTCGCTAGCTGAAGACGCACATAGCATACTCCCTATAATTAGCATAGAAATAGGAGTTGTAATATCTCCTAGCATTGTAAGTGGTTTATTAATAAAATTAGGAATATTAAACCCAGATACAAAGATAATTAATCCAATAAATATAGAGAGAATAGCGGGATTTATAAGCGATTTAAATGAAAATGAGAAATCCTCTTTATGCTTAGATAAAAAATAAGTCCCTAAGGTTAATACAAGTAAATTAAAGGGTAAATTAAATATTGCAGTATAAAATACAGCTTTCTTTCCTAAAATAGCCTCAACAATAGGATATCCCATAAATCCTACATTAGAAAACATAACTACATATTGGTAAATACCTATGTCTTTAGAAGATTTAAATATAAATTTCAAAGAATATGCAATTAAGAAAGTAAAAGCATACATAAAGGCAGATATTAGCAATAATTTAAATATATTATCAATCATCTGCGGGCTATAGTCTATTTGCATAGAGTTAACAATCATAGCGGGCAAGAATATACTCATAGTTAAAGATGAAAGCTTAGACGTTGAATGCTCATCTAATAAGTTCTTTTTTCTAGCTATATATCCGACCAAAATTAAAATAAACAAAACTAAAACTTGAATAAATATGTTGCTTAAATTCATAATAAATCCCCCCTCGTACATATGATTATATAGTAAATTATTTAGCATTTCTATATAATAAAAAACTATAGAAAATAAGATTATAATAATTGCAAAATTAAGTATGATAAAATAAAATGCTAAGTATTGGTAATAATAGATTACATGTTATAATATTAGAATGGAAATTGTATAGGACTAATAAACGCATTATATTTATTGTTACAATATAATTACAAAAGAAAAAAATTAATTAGAAAAATTTTTTTTACTATATAATATATAATATATATCAAAATAAAGTGCAAATTAAAATAGGGAGTTAAATATGAAAAGTACAAAGTTTTCAATAAAAAATATAAAAAATATACCTCATGATCCGAAATTATTCCATACTAAAGGAGCTTTTTATGAGAAAATGGGGAGAATAGATAAAGCTATACAATCTTACAAAGTAGCAGCAGATTATGAATACGTAAAGTCTCAGTATACTTTAGGCAATATATATCACTCTAAAGGCCAATATAATGAAGCTGAAAAATGGTATAGTATGGCTTATAAAAATGGTGATGAGAAAGCAGCTCTTAATTTAGGTGATATGTATTTTAATATACAGGGATATGAATATTGCCTTTATTGGTATGAAAAAGTAGCTAAATTAGGAGATTTGCAAGGTCAAAATAATTTAGGTGTAGTATATTTTAAATTAAAAGACTATGATAGATGCGAAAAATGGCTAAAGGAAGCGTGTGAATGTAATTTTTCTAGAGCTTGTTTTAACTTAGGAATTTTATATTCTACAATAGGAAGAGAAGAAGAGGCTATAGAATGTTATAAAAAGGGTTCAGTTTTACTAGATGAAAATTGCAAATTTAATTTAGCTGTTTTAAATCAAAGAGAAAATGATGAAAAAGGGGCTATAAGTTTGTACAAATATCTACATAAGGTAGGTCACACAAAAGGATGTTTTAACATAGGGCTAATGATGGAAATTAGCGAAAACTATGAAGAAGCAGAACGATATTTTATAAAAAGTGCAGATAAAGAATGTGTTAAATCTCAGTATAGATTGGCGTATATATATGATAGAAATGAAGAATTTGAAGATGCTATAGAGTATTATGAGAAAAGTATTGAAAAAGGAAATACTTTATCAAAATATAGACTTGGGAATTTATATAATAAAAAAAATGAAATAGAACAGGCTAAAACTTATTATGAAATGGCAGCTAATGATAATATGATAGCAGCTAAAAATAATCTAGCAGGCCTTTATTTTGAAGAAAAGGATTATACTCAAGCTATAAAGTATTATGAAGAAGCTATAGTAGATGGATGCAGAGAGTCTGTTGAAAATATAGGGGATTTATATTTCCAAAGTGGTGATATAGAAAGAGCTATTTCTTATTATTTAAGAAATTCTGATACCTTGTCTTGCCAGATAAAGCTTGGAAATATATATGATGATGCAGAAAACCATGAAGAAGCTATAGTTTGGTATGAAAGAGCAAGTGAAAATGGAGATGGAGATGCAAATTACAAGCTAGGTTGTATATACAAAGATATGTATGATAAAGCTAATGCTAGAAAATATTTTGAAAAAGCAGCGGATAAAACTCATATAAATGCACGTATTCATTTAGGTGAAATACTTTTTGAAGATGAAAATTATGAAAAAGCAAAAATAATGTTTGAAGCTCCAGCTAATGAGGATAATGTATATTCTCAACATATGCTAGGTGTGATTTATGATATTTTTTATAAAGATTATGTTAATTCAAAGTACTGGTATGAAAAATCAAGAGCCCAACAATGTGAAGAGTCTATTTATAATTTAGGTATGTTAAGTTTGAAATTAAATGAAGATAGTGAAGCAGAAAAATATTATAAAGAAGGATTTAATTTAGGAAATAAAAAATGTGAATACATGTTAGCACGCCTTTACTACAAAAAGAGCTTAGATATGTATGAATCTTTAGCACAAGAAGATTATAACGACTGTAAGTCAATAATTAATAATATGCCTAAGTTAAGTATAGACTTTGATGAAGTACTAATAGCACCTTTTGAAGAAATAAAGATAGTTAGTGAAGAAGAAGACTATGTACCAACATACATACTAGATAGTAAAGAGGATTTATGTAATGAGTTTGAGAATTTATTAGATGAAATGATAATCGATACAGATATTAAATAAATAAAAAGGGCTATCTTCGAATGAATAATCATTTAAGGAGATAGCTTTATTTTTATTTAGGTTATTAAGTGTTTATTAAGTAAGTTAAATATCCTAAATAAATTCCTATTAAAGTTAAACTTTCATATTTATTAATATCTTTTTCTTTAACAGCAAAGAAATAAGTTAAAATAGTAATAATAATCATAAAAATACTATCTAAAATTAACTTAGGTTCTATAGTCATTGGAGATACAAATGATGATATACCAAGAATAAATAATATGTTAAAAATATTAGAACCAATAACATTTCCAAGTGCAATATCACACTCCCCCTTTGTAGAAGTTATAATAGATGTCACAAACTCAGGAAGTGATGTTCCTATAGCTACGATAGTAAGACCTATTAAATGGTCGCTAACGCCAAAGCTATGTACGAAGCAGAAACAACAACTAACTTTCCACCAATAACTATGGCAATTATACCACCCATTGAATATACAATAGATTTATACATAGATATTTCACTAGTACTTGCAATAACATCTGCATTTAATGTAGTATTTCTGGATTTTTGTATTAAATGCACTAAATAACATACAAAGCCAACAAACATCAATACATTAAAAATATTAGAACAGATTACATTTCCAATAGCCATACCACTTTGACCATGCAAAGAAGCTATTATACTAACGGCTGCTTCAGGTGTACTAGTCCCAAAGGCGACGATCGTAAGTTCTATAATATCAGTACATACCGTATTAAATATGTAATGCGTTAAAAAAACCTTCAAAACAGATAGAAATCTGCTTTGAAGGTCTTGCTTCCAAGTTATATACAAACTTGCTTAACCAACCGGGTATTAAGAAATACTGAAATGACGATTGATTATACACAAAAGGTAAGCTACTCCTCTTTAGGGAGTTTAATTATATTAGTATTGTATTATAAAATACAAAAATTTACAATATAATACTAATATAATTTGGCTTATTTTAGTGTTACTAATTTATATATGAATTATAGTAATTTATTTCTAGACATGAAAAATGTGATTAATAGACAAATTAAAGTTGTAATTAACATAACAATCCAAAATCCATTTGCATCATTTCCATAAGGAATACCGCCTACATTCATTCCAAAGAACCCCGATATTATAGTTGGAATAGAGAATATTAAGGTAACTGAAGTTAAAAACTGCATAACATTATTTTGATTATTACTTATAATTGCACTAAAAGCATCCATAATTCTGCTTAATATATCTCCATATATTGTAGCCATTTCTAAGGCCTGTTTGTTTTCAATGATAACATCTTCAAGTAAGTCTTCATCATCAGGGTATTTTTTTATACTAGTTGTACGAACCATTTTATTTAAAACTAATTCAATTGCTTTTAAAGAAGTAGAAAAGTATACTAAAGATTTTTCTAATTCTAGAAGTTGCATAAGCTCTTTATTTTTCATAGACTTAGAAACTTCTTTTTCTATAATAGTTGTCATTCTATTTATCCTTCTTAAGTAGTACAAGTAGTAACTTGCATTTTTATGAAGGATTTGAAGTATGAAACGAGTTTTTTTATACGTATAAAAATCTTTGATATGACCTACAATGAAGTCATTTAAAATTTTAGTCTGTGCAGTACAAACAGTTACAATAACATTGTTAACTATTATAATACCAAGTGGTATAGTTGAATAGTGAGAGGAGTTACTATCACTTTCATCCACAGGAATATCTATAAGTATAAGTGTATGATTATCTTCAACATCTATTCTTGAGCGTTCTTCCTCATCAAGTGCAGCTTTTACACTTTCGGCATCTATATTTAGCAAAGTAACAATATCATTAATTTCACTTTGATTTGGTTCAACAAGATTTATCCAACAGCCACTTTCGAAAGAATTTAGCTTCTCTAATTTGTTGTCAATAGTCTTATAGTATCTTATCATGGCAACACGTCCTTTATTCAATTTTATATAAATTCTATCACTTAATATTATCTATTAAATGACTAATTTATATAATGAAAATAAAGAAATTAGTTTAGTTTAATGTAAGATAATAATAAGTGATGTTATGAAAACCCACATCCGCACTGGGACTATGGTCCATTTACAATCACTCTCCCTTTAGATTTTTTATTTAGTAAATATTTATGTCCTCTAATTAGCATACCTCGTTATAAAGGATAAATCAAGATTTGATTTATAAATATAAATTATTTTTATATTTATAAATTAGAGGTAAAGGATTTCATAATAAGTATAGAAGATTGTTAAATAAAAAAATGGAATGTTGTATAAACATTCCATTTTTTATATACAAATTTTAGCTTAAATTTAATAGGAATAAACCTTAGGTTTAGGAGTGTTAAAAAGGTTTAAATATAATATAGCTAAAAATTGCGTGCTTATAGCTTGCTTGTTAGTTCTTTTATAACTTCATCTACAGAATATAACTTGTCAACCTTGTATGCATTAGCACCACAAAATAATAATGCGTTATCTATATCTCCCTTAACTGCATTTATAAGTGCTTCAGATATGCAGTAAGGTGTATCCTTTGGATTACAAGGTATTAAACAATTATAACATTTTGTTATTTTAGGGCGAGTAGAAGAGACCCTTTGTATAAATTTGTTATGTATAGCTCTTCCAGGCATACCTACTGGACTAATTACTAAGTTTATATCATCTTTAGTTGCATTGATATAAGTATCTTTAAAACTTTGAGAGGCATCGCACTCGTAAGTACCAACAAACTTAGTGCCTACTTGAACACCACTAGCTCCAAGATTTATATATTTTAAAACATCTTCGCCTGTAAATATACCACCAGCTGCAACTACAGGGATTTCTTTATTGAATTTTTCTCCATAAGCTTTTGCTACTTTAAGTATTTCAACAAATTCTTTGTCATAGTCTATATTATCTATGTTTTGAAGCTCTTCTTTCTTATATCCAAGATGACCACCTGCTTGAGGCCCTTCAACAATTATTAAATCTGCTGTAACTTTTTCTTTTCTATCCCACATCTTAAGTATAACGTTAGCAGCTTTAGATGTAGAAATTATTGGTGCAATTTTAACTGAAGTTCCTTTTACTAATGAAGGTAACTTTGTAGGAAGACCAGCTCCTGATATAATTAAGTCAACACCAGCAGATATTGCTTGTTTAACGTGTTCTTCATAATTATTCATAGCTACCATAAGATTTAAACCTATAATACCGCCATTAGAATTTTCTTTAGCTTTTATAATATGCTTCTTTAAAGCTCTTAAATTTGCATTTAAAGTATTTTTTTCAAAATCTTCTTCATCATAACCTACATGGACTCCAGAAATAACACCGATTCCCCCAGCCTTAGCAACTGCAGCAGCCAAAGATGATCTAGATATTCCAACGCCCATTCCACCTTGTATTACAGGAACTTTTGCTATTAAATCTCCAATTTTTAATTGTTTTATGAGAATCTCCTCCTTATATGTGATATACAAGTACATGATTATAATAGTTAATATTATTACCTGGTACTAAAAATATTATACTATATTTTATTTAAAAAGAATAGCATTATTTAAAATAATATGGAAATTAGTTATTGAAATTAAAATAGCACTTAAATAAGTGCTTTATTAAAAAAGGTTACAAAATTTAAACTAGAAATACACTATAATAGAGTATTACAATGTATATATAATTAGATATGTGTTTAAAATAAAAATGATAGCTTACATGAATTTATTAAAAATTAAAATAAATTTATTAAAATTCATAGAGATTTCATATACAGTGTATATAATAATAACAAAAGGAGGGATTTATTATAATGGGAATAGTACTAATAACAGCAATATTAATATGTATTATGTATGGATTAACTTTCTTATCTTATTTAAGTGAGAGTCATATATTAGACGATTTAGCGCAAGACAATTTATAAGAGATGAAGTATATAAGTTTAACTTATATAATTATATAAATAATAGATATTAAACACATTTAATAAGCAAAAGAAAAAGCTCACTTAAAAAGTGAGCTTTTGTTGTATAATTTATTATTTTCCTTGTCTAGACTTATTATATCTTAATCTTTCTGTTTCGTTTAAGAATTTTTTTCTAAGTCTTATAGAGTCAGGAGTTATTTCAACTAATTCATCATCATCTATAAATTCTAAAGCTTCTTCAAGAGTGAATAATCTAGCAGGTTGTAATTTAACAGCATCATCAGTACCAGAAGCACGAACGTTAGTTAATTTCTTGTTTTTACAAGCGTTAACAACCATATCATCTTTTCTTGAGTTCATACCGATTATCATACCTTCGTAAACTTCAACACCTGGATCAACGAACATAGAAGCTCTATCACTTAAAGCGCTTAAAGAGTAAGCCATTGTAGAACCTGATCCTTGAGCAACTAAAACTCCATTACTTCTTCCTGGTATTGAACCTTTATGCTCTTCGTATTTCTCGAATGATCTAACTAAAGTTCCTTCTCCACGAGTATCGTTTATGAATTCACTTCTATATCCTAAAAGTCCTCTAGTTGGAGCTATAAATGTTATTTTAACATAATCTCCTTCTATTTCCATTGCTTCCATCATTGCTTTTCTTAAGTTAAGTTTGTTTATAACAGTTCCTGAGTATATTTCTGGACAGTTAACTATAACTCTCTCCATAGGCTCCATTAACTTACCGTTTTCTTTAGTAAGTAAAACTTGAGGTTTAGATACACCTATTTCGTATCCTTCACGTCTCATGTTTTCAAGAAGTATAGATAAGTGAAGCTCTCCACGTCCTGATACTCTGAATCCGTCAGTAGTATCCATTGGCTCAACTTTAAGTCCAACGTTAACTTCTAATTCTTTATCTAATCTATCTTTTATATGTCTAGTAGTTACGAATTTACCACTCTTACCGCAGAATGGAGAATCATTAACTAAGAAGTTCATAGATAATGTAGGCTCTTCTATGTGTATAAGCTCCATTGCCATTGGATTGTCAGTATCACATATAGTTTCACCTATAGATATATCTGGCATACCAGCAACAACAACTATGTCACCTGAATAAGCTTCATCTTTTTCTACTTGGATTAATCCTTCGTAAGCTGTAAGTTTAGATATTTTTCCTCTAGCAACAGATCCGTCAACTTTACATACAGAAACAGTAGAACCATTTTTAACAGTTCCTTTGTAAACTCTACCAATACCAAGTCTACCTACATATTCATCATATGCAAGAGCAGATATTTGAAGTTGTAAAGATTCTTCACTGTAATCAGGGTATGCTTCAACATGGTTTATAACTGTTTCGAATAATGGAGATAAATCAGTACTTTCGTCATCCATTTCTTTCTTAGCTATACCTTGCTTAGCTACACCGTATATTATTGGGAATTCACATTGCTCATCGCTAGCATTTAAGTCAACGAATAAGTCGAATACTTCATCAACAACTTCTTCAGCTCTTTGATCAGACTTATCTATTTTGTTTATAAATAGTATAGGTCTAAGTCCAGCTTCTAAAGATTTTTGTAAAACGAATCTAGTTTGAGGCATTGGCCCTTCACTAGCATCAACTAGTAATACAACAGTATCAACAGTCTTGATAACACGTTCAACTTCAGAAGAGAAGTCACTATGTCCAGGAGTATCTACTATATTTATTTTGTAATCCTTGTAGTTGATAGAACAGTTTTTAGAATATATTGTTATACCTCTCTCGGCTTCAAGGTCATTACTATCCATTACACAGTCTTTTACGACTTCATTATCTCTAAAAGTTCCAGATTGATGTAAGAATGCATCAACTAGTGTTGATTTACCGGCATCAACGTGGGCAATAACTGCGATATTTATAATTTTATTTTTTGACATTTGTGTTGCTCCTTTCAGCATTAAAATAACTTTATAAGTATAGCACAGTATTAATGTGTATACAAGATACTTTTATAGTGAAAATATAAGAAGTTAGTTAATTATTTTTTTCTAGATAGAACTCATGTAAAAAATAATCAAAGTGCATTGATACACCACATCTCATGAGTTATAATATAATTGAGAGGGAAAATGTTTTAATCAAAGGGTGCAAGAGGTAAGTATGAAAATGCAATAAATGTAATTTTTTTAGGATGAAAGAAATTAGAAAAAAATATAATAAGTTTTCATATAAATAAATATTTATTATATTTTATAATCTAGGATGTTTTATAATTTATCAAAAAATGCAAAAGGGATGTGAAACATTGAAAAGTACGTTATCATTAGAAGAAATAATAGACATAGAATCATTCCAAAAAATACAAGATGATATAGCTCAAGCAACAGACATAGCTGTGATAATGATTGATTATAAGGGAAAGCCAATAACTAATCACAGTAATTGTACTAAGTTTTGTTCTATGGTTAGAAAGATAGAAGAGTATTCAATTCTTTGCGAAAAATGTGATTCAAGAGGTGGTTTAGAATCGGTAAGAATAAAACAAGCCTACATATACAAATGTCATAAAGGATTAGTTGATTTTGCAGTGCCTATAATAGTTAAAGATCAATATTTAGGTGCAGTAATGGCGGGACAGATTTTAGTTGAAGATGATGAAAGTGTTGAATTAGAAGAAATTGTTAGGATAAAGAAAGAATTTAAGAGCATAGATGAAAAAACAAGGAAAGATTTAGAGCAAGAATACGAAAAATTACCTACACTTAGTTTTAAAAAGATAAAGTCAGTAGCACAAATGATGTTTCATATAAGTAACTACATAGTTGAGGAAGCGATACTTAAAATTTCATTAAATGAAGCTAATTGTAAATTAAGAGAAGGAAAAAAGGTAGATATAGATGAAAATTTAAATGAATCTGTTAATTTAAAAACTAACGAAGAGGATGTGGAATCACCTATAATAAAAGCCATTGAATATATAGATGATAATATTGATAAAAATATAACTCTAGATAAGATATCTTTTGTTTGTAATCTAAGTCAGTGCTATTTTAGTAAACTGTTTAAAAAGGAAACTGGAGTTAATTTTATTTCATATTTAAATATAAAAAAGATATCAAAGGCAAAACAATTGTTAATAAATACAGAAGATCCAATAAACAACATAGCTATAAACTTAGGTTTTGAAGATTGCGGGTACTTTATAAGGATATTTAAAAAGCAAGAAGGTATTACGCCTAAAAAATATAGAGATTTATACAAAAAAGATAGTTCTATTTAAAAAATAGGACTATTTTTATGTCTAAAAATAAAAATATCAAAAAAATCCTATTTCAAAAAGTCAAAATAGACCAAATTATTCCATAAAAAGACAAAATATTAAGATGTATTTAATAAAATATTAAGTTAAACTTATAACAAGGAAAACGAAATCAATGATTTGAGGGGGAAATAAAAAAGTGAAATCAAAAAGATTTGAAGCTTTAGCTAAACGTCCAGTAAACCAAGATGGTATTATTGGGGAATGGGCAGATGAAGGATTAATTGCAATGAATAGCCCTAATGATCCTAAGCCTTCTATAAAATTAGAAGATGGAAGAGTTATTGAATTAGATAGTAAAAAAAGAGAAGATTTTGATATGATAGATAGATTTATAGCTGACTACGCTATAAATTTAGATAAAGCAGAAGAATTTATGAATTTAGATTCATTAGAAATAGCTAGAAGACTAGTAGATATAAATGTAGGAAGAGAAGAAATAGTTAAAATAAGTACATCTATAACGCCAGCTAAAATAGTTGAAGTTGTGTCTCATATGAATGTTGTTGAGATGATGATGGCAATGCAAAAAATGCGTGCAAGAAAAACACCATCAAATCAATGTCACGTAACAAATTTAAAAGATAATCCAGTTCAAATAGCTGCAGATGCTGCGGAAGCTGGAATAAGAGGATTCTCAGAACAAGAAACTACTGTTGCTATAACTAGATATGCACCATTTAATGCACTAGCTATACTTATAGGTTCTCAAGTTGGACGTGGAGGAGTGTTAACTCAATGTTCAGTTGAAGAAGCAACTGAACTTGACCTAGGGATGAGAGGTCTTACTAGTTATGCTGAAACAGTTTCTGTATATGGTACAGAATCAGTATTTACAGATGGTGATGATACTCCTTGGTCAAAAACATTCTTAGCATCAGCTTACGCATCAAGAGGATTAAAAATGAGATATACATCAGGTACAGGTTCAGAGGCATTAATGGGATACGCTGAAGGTAAGTCAATGCTTTACTTAGAATCTAGATGTATATACATAACTAAAGGTGCAGGGGTTCAAGGTCTTCAAAATGGTGCAGTTAGTTGTATAGGTATGACGGGAGCAGTACCATCTGGAATAAGAGCAGTGCTTGCAGAAAACTTGATAGCTTCTATGCTAGATATAGAAGTTGCATCAGGTAATGATCAAACATTCTCACACTCTGATATAAGAAGAACTGCTAGAACATTAATGCAAATGTTGCCAGGAACAGACTTTATATTCTCAGGATATAGTGCAGTTCCAAATTATGATAACATGTTTGCGGGTTCAAACTTTGATGCAGAAGATTTTGATGATTATAACATACTTCAAAGAGATTTAATGGTAGATGGTGGACTTAGACCAGTAAACGAAGATGAAACAATAGCAATAAGAAATAAAGCAGCAAGAGCTATACAAGCAGTATTTAAAGAATTAGAATTCCCAGATGTAACTGATGAAGAAGTAGAAGCTGCAACTTATGCTCATGGAAGTAAAGATATGCCAGAAAGAAATATAGTTGAAGACTTAAAGGCAGCAGAAGAAATGCTAAAAAATAAAATAACTGGTCTTGATATAGTTAAGGCACTAAGCAAACACGGATTTGACGATGTTGCTCAAAATATATTAAATATGCTTAAACAAAGAGTTACAGGAGATTATTTACAAACATCAGCTATACTAGATGAAAACTTTGATGTTATAAGTGCGGTTAATGATATAAATGATTATAGAGGTCCTGGAACAGGATATAGAATAAGTGAAGAAAGATGGAATGAAATAAAGAATATACCAAATGTAATAAAACCAGAAGATATAGATTAAGGGGATGAAATATATGAATAAGTTTGTAATGCCAACTCTTCAAATTGAAGAAATTGGAGAAGCTAGCGTTGGAACAAGATCAGATGAAGTTGTTATAGGAATAGGACCTTCATTTTTAAAACATCAAAATAAAACTATAGTTAAGATAAGTCATGAAGAAGTTTTAAGAGAGTTAATAGCTGGAATAGAAGAGGAAGGATTACATGCTCGTATAATAAGAGTACTAAGAACTTCAGATGTCTCATTTATGGGAAATGATGCAGCAAAATATAGTGGTTCAGGAATAGGAATAGGCATTCAATCAAAAGGAACAACTATAATACACCAAAAAGACTTACTTCCCTTAAATAATATAGAGCTATTCCCACAAGCTCCACTACTAGATTTAGATACTTTTAGACTAATAGGTAAAAATGCAGCAAAGTATGCAAAAGGAGAATCTCCAAATCCAGTACCTACTAGAAATGACCAAATGGCTAGACCTAAGTTTATGGCAATAGCTGCATTACTTCATATAAAAGAAACGAAGCATATTGTACAAAATAGTAAGCCAGAACAAATAGAGGTTAAATTTTAATTACGGGAAGGAGATATATCATGCAAGCAACTAAAATGACTACTAAAGAGTATCCTTTAGCAACTAAGATACCAGGAAATATAAAAACACCAACAGGAAAAAAATTAGAAGATATAACATTAGAAAGCGTTATGTCAGAAGAAATAAAACCTGAAGATATAAGAATATCTAAAGAAACGCTAGAGATGCAAGCTCAAATAGCTGAGGAAATGGATAGATATGCAATAGCAAGGAACTTTAGAAGAGCAGGAGAGCTTATAAGTGTTCCTGATGAAAGAATACTTGAAATATATAATGCATTAAGACCTTTTAGATCTACTAAAGAAGAATTATTAGAAATAGCAGATGAACTTGAAAAAAAATATAATGCTAAAGTAAATGCGGAATTTATAAGAGAAGCAGCTCAAGTTTATGAAACTAGAAAAAAATTAAGAGTAGAATAAATATAAAAGGATGTAAAAAAATGAAAATAATAGCTGGTGTAGATATTGGAAATGCTACAACAGAAGTAGCTCTTGCAAAAATATATGATGATAAATGTGAGTTTATTTCAAGCGGTATAGTTTCAACTAGCGGAATAAAA
This sequence comes from Romboutsia sedimentorum, assembly GCF_030131845.1. Lineage (GTDB taxonomy): Bacteria > Bacillota > Clostridia > Peptostreptococcales > Peptostreptococcaceae > Romboutsia_D > Romboutsia_D sedimentorum. Next base: position 617,475 of record NZ_JASKYM010000002.1, read on the forward strand.
GGAACTAAAGAAAATATAACTGGGGTTATTTCATCATTAAATATGGCACTTAAAAATGCAAAATTACAAATGAAAGATTTAGATTTAGTGAGAATTAATGAAGCAGCTCCAGTTATAGGCGATGTTGCAATGGAAACTATAACAGAAACTATAATAACAGAATCAACTATGATAGGTCACAATCCATCTACACCTGGTGGAGAAGGTCTTGGGACTGGAAAAACTATAAACATAAAAGATTTAGAACTATTAGAAGGTGAATCTTTAGAAGAAAGTTATATTCCATTAGTTTTAAGTGAAATGAATTTCTTGGAAGCTGCACATAGAATAAATTATGCAGTTGAAAATGGTATAGATATAACAGGTGCAATAATTCAAAGAGATGATGCTGTATTAATAAACAATAGACTAAATAAAAGTATACCTATAGTAGATGAAGTTACTTTATTAGAAAAAGTACCTCTAGATATGTTATGTACAGTAGAGGTAGCTCCACCTGGTAAAGTTATAGACAAACTTTCAAATCCATATGGGATAGCAACAGTTTTTAATTTATCTTCAGAAGAAACCAAAATGATAGTTCCTATATCAAGAGCGCTTATAGGTAACAGATCAGCCGTAGTTATTAAAACTCCAAAAGGCGATGTAAAAGAAAAAAAGATACCTGCTGGAAAAATGATTATTGAGGGTGAAAGAAGAAAAGAAGTTGTTGATGTGGACCAAGGTGCTAAAAAAATAATGGATGCAGTAAATTTAAGCTTGCCAATTACAGATATAAAAGGAGAGTCAGGAACTAACGTAGGCGGAATGATTGAAAGAGTAAGACAAGTTATGAGTGGACTTACTGATCAAAATATATCTGATATAAAGATTCAAGACTTAGTGGCAGTAGATACATTTACACCGCAAAATGTAAAAGGTGGGCTTGCTAATGAATTTTCTATGGAAAATGCTGTAGGTATAGCGGTTATGGTTAAAGCTGATAAGCTTCAGATGCAAATGATAGCTGAGGAATTAGAAAATAAACTAGGAATAAAAGTGGAAGTTGGAGGAGTAGAAGCAGATGTTGCAATAAAGGGTGCTCTAACAACTCCAGGAACTAGTGCACCACTTGCAATACTTGATATGGGAGCAGGGTCAACTGATGCATCTATAATCAATAAACAAGGTGAAATAAAATCTATACACTTAGCTGGTGCTGGAAATATGGTAACTATGCTTATAAAATCAGAGCTTGGTCTTGATGACTTTTCTACCGCTGAAGATATAAAGAAATATTCTCTAGCAAAGGTAGAATCATTATTTAATATAAGACATGAGGATGGAAGTGTAGAATTTTTTGAAAAACCATTAGATTCATCTGTGTTTGCAAAGGTTGTAATTATAAAAGACAACGAACTAATACCAATAGATGGTCAAAATTCAGTTGAAAAAATAAAAAATATAAGAAGACAAGCAAAAGAAAAAGTATTTGTTACAAACTGTCTAAGAGCTCTTAGTGTGGTTTCTCCTACTGGAAACATTAGAGATATAGAATTTGTAGTTTTAGTTGGAGGTTCATCGCTAGATTTTGAAGTACCTCAGCTTATAACAGATTCGCTATCTCATTACGGTGTTGTTGCAGGTAGGGGAAATATAAGGGGTACAGAAGGACCAAGAAACGCAGTAGCAACAGGTCTTATATTATCTTCTAACTAAGGAGTTTATTATGAGTATAAAAAGTTATGATTTAGATACGCCAAGTGTATATGTATTTCATTGTAATGATATAGATATAGAAAAGTTTAAGGAAGTTTTATGGGGGATAGAAGAAGAAGGAATTCCATACAAATTAGAGTCTACAACTATGGAGATTTCTAATGAATTAAGTCATAAAGCAGCTTTAAAATCTAAATTAGGAGTAGGAATAGGTATAAGTAAAGATAAAATATCTTTAACTACTAATAAATTAGATAAAAATAAGCCCTTGATTAGCATCGAACTTAATCAAGATTATACTAGATTAAGAAATTTGGGTTCTAATGGAGCTAGATTAGTTAAAGGGATAGAACTTAAATATATTTAAGGAGGTATAGATATGAAAAAGTTAAACGAATACAAAGAATTAAGCTTAGAAATTGTTAAAGTAATGGCTAAAAGTGCAGAAGAAAAGGCATTAGAAATAAATGTACCTGTAGTATTTTCAGCAGTAGATAAAGGTGCAAACCTTATGCTAATGCATAGAATGGAAGATGCTTTCGTAACAAGTATAGATATATCAATAAATAAGGCATTTACATCAGCTTGCTTAAAGCAAGGAACTCATGAAATAGTAGATGCAGTTCAACCAGGAGCATCTTTATATGGGCTTCAGCTTACAAATAATGCAAGAATAGTTCCTTTTGGTGGAGGTCTGCCAATAATAGTTGAAGGTCAAGTTGTTGGAGCAGTAGGTGTAAGTGGAGGAACAGTAGAAGAAGATATGTTAATAGCACAAGCTGCTGTTGATGCTTTTAATAAATAAAAATAATAAAAAGACAACATAAAAATTTGGAGGATATAAAAATGAGCAGAATGTATGATTACTTAGTACCAAGTGTAAACTTTATGGGACCTGGATGTTTAAAGGTTGTAGGTGAAAGAGCAAAAATGTTAGGTGGAAAAAAAGTTTTAATAGTTACAGATAAATTCTTAAAAAATCAAGAAAATGGAGCAGTAGAACAAACTGTAAAATACTTAGAAGAAGCTGGACTTGAAATTGCTATATATGATGGAACTGAACCAAATCCAAAGGATACTAATGTAGCTGAAGGTTTAAAAGTATTCAAAGAAGAAAATTGTGATATGATAGTTACGGTAGGTGGAGGTTCTCCTCATGACTGTGGTAAAGGTATAGGAATCGCTGCAACTCATGAAGGTGATTTATATAACTATGCAGGAATAGAAACTTTAACTAATGCACTACCACCAATATTAGCTGTAAACACTACTGCAGGAACTGCAAGTGAAGTTACAAGACACTGCGTTATAACTAATACAAAAACAAAAGTTAAATATGTTATAGTAAGTTGGAGAAACTTACCATTAGTATCTTTCAATGACCCAGAATTAATGGTTGGAAAGCCAGCAGGACTTACTGCAGCTACAGGAATGGATGCATTAACTCATGCAGTAGAAGCTTATGTTTCTAAAGATGCGAACCCAGTAACAGATGCATCTGCTATACAATCTATAAAATTAATAGCAAATAACTTAAGACAAGCTGTTGCTATGGGAGATAACATAGAAGCTAGAACAAATATGTCTTATGCTTCATTATTAGCAGGTATGGCATTTAACAATGGTAACTTAGGTTATGTTCATGCGATGGCTCACCAATTAGGTGGATTATATGATATGCCACATGGTGTTGCTAATGCAATGTTATTACCTCATGTTTGTAAATATAATGTAATATCTAATCCACAAAAATTCGCTGATATAGCAGAATTTATGGGAGAAAAAATAGATGGATTATCAGTTCATGAAGCTGCACAAAAAGCTATAGATGCAATGTTTAGATTATCTAAAGATATAGGTATACCAACTTCATTAAAAGAAAAAGGTATAAAGGAAGAAGATTTTGAATACATGGCTGAAATGGCTCTTAAAGATGGAAATGCTTTTAGTAACCCAAGAAAAGGAAATGAAAAAGATATAGTAAATATATTTAAATCAGCGTATTAATATAATTATCCCCCCTCAGAGATGAGAGGGGAATTTTATGGGGGGAATAAAATGAATACAAGTTTTTTTGCAGAATTAATAGGAACGATGATGTTAGTATTACTAGGAGATGCAGTTGTTGCAAATGTAATACTTAAAAATACAAAAGGGCATAATGGTGGAATAATATCAATAACTGCTGGATGGGCATTTGCTGTTGCAATACCTGTGTTTATATTTGGAAATATAAGTGGAGCTCATTTTAATCCTGCAGTTACAATAGCACTAGCATCAATAGGAAACTTCCCATGGGCAGACGTTCCAATGTACTTAATAGCACAATTTTTAGGTGCATTTATAGGAGCTGCTTTAGTGTTAGTTTCTTACTTTGATCATTTTAAACTAACAGATGATAAAGCTACTAAGTTAGGCGTGTTTTGTACAAGTCCAGAAGTTAGAAATTTAAAGTTAAATTTTGTAACAGAATTTATAGGTACATTTATATTAATGTTTGCTATATTAGGAATAGGAGCTTCTAAATTAGCAGATGGTATAAGTCCTATGGCAGTAGGTATAGTAGTATGGGGAATAGGTTTAAGTTTAGGAGGACCAACAGGATATGCTATAAATCCAGCAAGAGACTTAGGTCCAAGACTTGCACATTTTCTATTACCAGTTCCAGATAAAGGAGACTCTGACTGGAGATATGCTTTAATACCAGTTATAGGCCCAATATGTGGAGCAGTATTTTCAGCATTTGTATATAATATGATATTTTAAATATAGAGGGTGCTTCAAAATGATTTTTTTAACAAATCATTTTGAAGCATTTTTTTATTGTTTACTGTATAGGATACGTTTTAAACAATGTGTTTTATATACTAAAAATGTTTAAATAAAAACATACACGGGTATAATTACATTAAATAAAAGTTAAGGGAGAACTTAAATATGATAAAAGTATGTCCATATTGTTCAAACATAGATGTAGATAAATTGAAAAAAATATCTGGAGAAGAAAACGTAAAAACTGGCTGTATAGGTGCATGTAGAACGTATTCAAAAGAAGCAGTAGGAAAAATAGATGGAGAACTTGTAATAAAGCAAAATGAAGAAGATTTATTCAAAATATGTAAAAAATAAAAATAAATAGTATCTTTTAATGATTTTAGTTTAAAAGATACTATTTATTTTTTTGTACTTTTAAAGATTAGAATAATAATCAACTACAAAATCTTTGAAAATTTTAGCACGAGAACTCATGTAATTATCAGGATGCCAAGAAATATTTAAATAGCGTTTACAAGGTGGATCTATTACATGCAATAGTTTTATAGATTCATCACTTGTAATATTCCAAGTGATTTGAGGTATAAAACTAATCCCAAAACCCGCTCTTATAAGGTTTCTAATTATCTCGGGAACATCACTTTCAAATACTGTATTTGGTGTAAACCCTGCAGATAAACATAACTTATCTGAAATTTTTCTAAAGGGCTTAGTAGCTTCGAAACTAATAAAATTTTCATTAGAGGCTTCTTTTAAGTAGATACTGTCTTTTTTAGACAAAGGATTATCAGTAGATACGCCTATAAACATTTCTTCTTCTATAAGCGTTATAGAGTAAGGATTTTTTAATTCTTCTAAAGTAGAAGAAATACAAAAATCGAAAGTATGATAATTTAGTGAATGAATGTTATGTTGTAAAAGTTTAAACGTTGTATCGGGATATAAAAATCTAAAATCTACAACTAGTTTAGATATAGTACTTGATCCAGCAAATACTAAAAGTTTTATTTCAAGGTCTAGTTTGTTATTCATATCAAGAAGTTTGTTTTTTCCAGATTCCAAGATACTTAAAGCTTCATCTACCGTTTTTAAAAATGATTTACCATTTTTATTTAATTTTATGGTTCTTCCATTCCTATCAAATAGATCAACGCCTAATTCCTTTTCTAAAGTATGTATAGACCGGCTTAAAGCAGGTTGTACAATGTTTAATTCTTTTGAACTTTTAGTGATGTGTTCAGTTCTAGCTACATTTTGAAAATATTTCAAATGTATTAATTCCATATTTACAACTCACCATCCTAAGTAATTGAATATAACAAATTTGTTAATGCTATATAACAAATTATATATTACTACTTGTTAATATACCAACATAAATTAAAAGTGTAAATGTAAAAAAAATTCTAAAAGAGACTGTAACGTGTACACGAAAAAATTACGATTTGCAAATGAACTTAAATACCAAAACAAAAGATATAAATATGAAAACTATAAAAAGGAGGTATGTTATATGAGTTTTAACTTTGCAGATGTATTTTTAAATCAGTTTATGCTGATGTTTATTGCAATAGTTACTGGTTTGCTCTTTGGGAAAATAAAATTTGGCAAATTTAGCTTTGGTATATCTGGAGCATTATTTACAGGGCTTTTAGTAGGATGGGCTACATTTAAATATGCAAAAGGTGTACCTGAAGGTGCAGTAGCTTTTGATGCATCACAAAAATTATTATCAGAAGGCGTAATATCAAGTAATTTATTTGAAATATTTTTAATGCTATTTGTTTGTGCAGTGGGACTTTTAGCAGCAAAGGATATGGGAATTGTCTTAAAAAAATATGGGCTGAAGTTTGTTATTTTAGGAATGGTTATAACATTTACAAGTGCAGCGGCTACATATGGTGCAACCTTATTTAGCAAAGACTCAAATCAATATGAAATTTCAGGAGTATATACAGGTGCGCTTACAAGTTCTCCAGGGCTTGCAGCAGCTATAGAAACTGCAAGAGGGCATGCAACAGAAAAAGCAGCTGAATATGAAAGTATGAATAGTAAAGAAAAAGAAAAGTTTTTGGAAATGGCAGGAGTAGAGAATATACCAAAAGACGTTGAAACATTTAAGCTAAGTGATGAAATTAAAGATCAATATGTAACAAATGCAGAAGCTAGCATAGGTGCAGGCCATGCAATAGGATATCCATTTGGAGTATTGATAGTAATATTAGCAGTTAACTTTTTTCCAGTTATCTTTAAAATCGATATCGAGAAGGAAAAATTACAATATAAAAGAGAATTAGAAGATGCCAGAAAATCAAGTAGTTCATCTAAAATAATAAAGGAATCTAAGTTTGATATAGCAGGATTTACACTAGCATGCGGTTTTGGATATATCATTGGAAATATAAATATATATCTACCGTTTATAGGGTATTTTAGTTTGGGATCAACGGGTGGAGTATTAATAGGAGCACTTATTTTAGGTTATATAGGAAAGATTGGAAGTATAAGTTTTAGAATGGACTCAAAAACTCTAGGCATAATAAGAGATCTTGCACTAGCATTTTTCTTAGGTATAGTAGGGCTTAGATATGGATATAAGGCTGTAGATGCACTAGTTGGCGCAGGAGCTTATTTGGCAGTTATTTCATTAATTGTTGGGATAGTAGGTATGTTTGGTGGATTCTTACTAGGAAAGTATGTACTTAAGATTAATTGGCCAATGCTATCAGGTGCTATATGTGGTGGTATGACGTCTACCCCTGGACTTGGCGCTGCAGTAGAAGCTTTAGGAAGTGATGAGCCAGCAGCTGGATATGGAGCAACCTATCCATTTGCATTATTAGGAATGGTTATATTTACAATTATACTTCACAAGTTACCGATGTAGAATTTGATTAACAAATGAGATAACAAAACTTATTAAGATTATTAATATCTATTAAAAGGATAGCTTAAATAATACTGAGTGGGGGGAGACTCATGGATAGTAGATTAAGATGTAGAGAGTTAAAAAGTAAAGTAATGAGCGCAAAGGAAGCTGCTAAATTTTTTAAAGACGGCATGGTTGTAGGTACTAGTGGGTTTACACCAGCAGGATATCCAAAAGCAGTTCCATTAGAAATAGCAAATAGAGCAAAGAATGGAGAAAAAATAGGTTTAACGATAATAACTGGTGCATCAGTAGGGCCAGAACTAGATGGTGAATTATCAGAATCAGGAGTTATGAAAAGAAGATACCCTTATCAAACTAATTCAACTTGTAGAAATAAAATAAACAATTCAGATATAAATTACTGTGATATGCACTTAAGTCATACACCTCAATGGGTTAAATATGGATTCTTTGGGAATATGGATATAGCAATAGTAGAAGCTGTAGCCATAACGAAAGAAGGTCATATAATACCGTCAACTTCAATAGGGAATTCAAATGTTTTTGTAGAATATGCAGATAAAATTATTGTAGAAATAAATACATCACAACCTTTAGAATTAGAAGGAATTCATGATATATATAATGTTGATATACCACCATTTAGAAAACCTATCCCTTTAACCAAAGTAGACGATAAAATAGGAACAAATTATATTAATTGTAATAAAGAAAAGATATTAGGAATAGTATTTACAGACATAAAAGACAAGACAAGACCAGTTAGTAAAATAGATGATGTATCTAAGAAAATGGCAGATAATCTAATTGAGTTTTTAGAAAATGAAGTTAGAGAGAATAGACTACCTGAGAATTTACTTCCTCTACAATCAGGCGTAGGAAGCGTAGCAAACGCAGTGATGGGGGGATTAGTTAATTCAAAATTCAAAGATTTAGTTGTTTATTCTGAGGTTATTCAAGACAGTGTAATAGATTTAATAGAAGCTGGTAAAGTTAAATTTGCATCTGGAACATCTTTAACTATATCACCCGAGAGATTGGATGATTTTTATAGTAAATTTAACAACTATAAAGATAAATTAATACTTAGACCTCAAGAAATAAGCAACAGCCCAGAAATCGCAAGACGATTAGGTGTTATAGCTATAAATACAGCGATAGAGGTTGATATTTACGGAAATGTAAACTCAACAAATATAATGGGAAGTAGAATGATGAATGGCATAGGTGGATCTGGAGATTTTGCTAGAAATGGATACTTAACAATATTTACCACAGAATCAATTGCTAAAAATGGTGACATATCAAGTATAGTACCTATGGTATCGCATCATGATCATAGTGAACATGATGTAATGGTAATTGTTACAGAACAAGGAGTAGCTGATTTAAGAGGCTTGTCTCCAAAAGAAAGAGCTATTAAAATAATTGAAAATTGTGCACATCCAGATTATAAAGAAGCTTTATACAAGTATTTCAATGAAGCCTGTGAAGGAAAGTACAAACATACTCCACATGTTTTATCAAAATCATTGTCTTGGCATGATAGATTTATGAAAACTGGAAGTATGGAAAACAAAGAGTCGCTATCTCAAAATAATTAAAATATATCAATTATAAATCTTTAATATATAAAGTCTATCATAGGATTTAAAAAGTACTAAACCTTATGATAGACAAATAATAAGGGGGATGCTGTATGACTAACAACAAAGAACAAATCCAAAATGGATTTGACAAGTGGGAAGAAGACAAAGTAAAAAAAAGTTTGGCCAAGTTTCCAGAAAGAAAAGAACACTTTGAATTTGACACAAGAGAGGAAGTAAAAAGATTATATACTCCGCTAGATGCTAACATTGATTATGAAAATGAATTAGGATTTCCAGGGCAGTATCCATTTACAAGAGGGGTTCAGCCAACTATGTACAGGGGTAAGTTTTGGACAATGAGAATGTATGCAGGATTTGCTACAGCAGAAGAATCAAATCAAAGATATAAATATCTAATAGAGCAAGGGTCTATGGGGCTTTCAGTTGCATTTGATTTACCAACACAAATGGGCTATGACTCAGATGATTCAATAGCTGAAGGTGAAGTAGGTAAAGTTGGAGTTTGTATAGATTCATTAGCTGATATGGAAATATTATTTGATGGAATACCACTAGATAAGGTATCTACATCAATGACAATAAATGCACCAGCAACAGTACTACTTGCAATGTATATTGCAGTTGCTCAAAAACAAGGAGTTAGTGCAGACAAACTAAGAGGAACTATTCAAAATGATATATTAAAAGAATATGTAGCAAGAGGAACATATATATTCCCAGTAAAACCTTCAATGAGATTAATAACAGACATATTTGAGTATTGTTCAAAAGAAGTTCCAAAATGGAACACAATAAGTATTTCAGGATATCACATAAGAGAAGCTGGAGCAAATGCAGTACAAGAAGTAGCATTTACACTAGCTGATGGTATAGCTTATGTTAACGCAGCAATAGAAGCCGGTCTTCATGTTGATGATTTTGCACCAAGGTTATCTTTCTTCTTCAATGCGCATAACAATCTATTAGAAGAGGTTTCAAAATTTAGAGCAGCAAGAAGAATATGGTCAAAAATAATGAAAGAAAGATTTGGATCAACTAACCCTAAATCATGGGCTCTTAAATTCCATACTCAAACAGCAGGATGCACACTAACAGCTCAGCAGCCAGAAAATAATATAGTAAGGGTTGCAATTCAAACATTAGCAGCAGTTCTTGGAGGTACTCAATCACTACATACAAACTCCAAAGATGAGGCTTTAGCACTTCCAAGTGAAGATTCAGTAATGGTAGCACTTAGAACACAACAAATAGTAGCACACGAAAGTGGAGTAGCAGATAGCATAGATCCTCTTGCTGGTTCATATTATATAGAGAGCTTGACTAATCAAATAGAAGAAGAAGCTTTAAATATTATAAATAAAATAGATGAATTAGGTGGAGCACCACAAGCAATAGAAAAAGGATTTATTCAACAAGAAATAATGGATAGTGCATATAAATATCAAAAGGATATAGAAAATAATGAAAAAATAATTGTTGGTGTTAATAAGTTCCAAGTAGAAGAAGAATCACCAAAAGGATTATTAAAAGTAGATCCTATGGTAGGAGAAAGACAAATAGCAAAAATAAAAGCCCTTAAAGAAAAAAGAGACAATGATAAAGTTAAACAAACTCTAAAAGATTTAAGAAATGCATGTAAAAGCAGTGAAAATGTAATGCCATATATATTAGAAGCAGTTAAAGAATATGCTACATTAGGTGAAATATGTGGAGTTATGAGAGAAGAATTTGGTGAATATAAACAAACAGTTATGATATAGGGGGGTAATTAAAGATATGAGACCAATAAGAGTATTAGTTGCAAAGCCAGGCCTTGATGGTCATGATAGAGGTGCTAAGGTAATCGCTCGTGCCTTAAGAGATGCAGGTATGGAAGTAATATATACGGGACTTCGTCAAACTCCTGAACAAATAGTCGCATCAGCTATACAAGAGGATGTTGATGTTATTGCTATGAGCATTTTATCAGGAGCACATAACCATTTATTGCCAAAGGTTGCAGATTTACTAAAATCAGAAGAAGTAAATGACATATTAATAATAGGTGGAGGAGTTATACCAGAAGATGATATACCAGGGTTAAAAGAAAAAGGAATAGCTGAAATTTTTACTCCTGGTACACCAACTTCTGTGACAATAGATTTTATAAGAGAAAATATTAAAAAAGACTTAGCTTAAAAAAGTGAGGATAATATGAAAAATATAGTGAATGGAGTACTAGAAGGTAAAAAAAGAGATTGTGCTAGACTTATCACTATTGTAGAAAATGAATCATGTGGATATGAAGAGGCATTAAAAGAAATATACAAATACACTGGAGGGGCTTATGTTGTTGGAATAACTGGTCCCCCTGGTGCTGGTAAATCCACATTTACTGATAAGTTAGTAAAATTAATTAGAGAAGATGGTAAAAAAGTAGGAATAATAGCAATAGACCCAACAAGCCCTTTTACAAAAGGTGCAATCCTTGGGGATAGGATTAGAATGAATGATTTAAGCACAGACCCAGGTGTTTTTATAAGATCTATGGGAACTAGAGGAAGCTTAGGTGGTTTATCTAATGCTACACAAGCAGCTATAAAGGTATTAGATGCTTATGGATGTGATTATATATTTATAGAAACTGTTGGGGTTGGCCAATCTGAAATTGATATAGTAAAAACAGCTGACACTACTTTAATAGTTATGGTTCCTGGTTTGGGGGATGATATACAAGCTATAAAAGCAGGTGTTATGGAGATTGCAGATGTGTTTGTTATAAATAAAGCTGATAAAGATGGAGCTAAAAAAACATCTTTAGAAATAGAAATGATGCTAGATTTTAAAAAGGATTGGGAATTTAGACCACCAGTAAACCTAGCTATAGCAGAAAACGGACAGGGTGTAGATATAACTTATCAAAATATATTAAAACACAAAGAGTTTTTAGAAAAAAATAATAAATTAAATGATAATAGATTAGATAGAAACAGACTTGAGGTCAAAGAATTAGTACAAAGAAAAGTTGCTAAAATGGTAAAAAAATTAGAATACAGTGATGAAGTAGAAGAATTATTAACTAAGACTATGACTAAGGAAATAGATCCTTATTCTATAAGTAACATTTTATTTGAAAAAATAACTAATAGTAAAAATTTATAAGTGGAGGGGTAATGATGGATACATTAAGAGTTGACCATGTTGGTATAGCTGTAAATAATTTAGAAGAAACTTTGAAATTTTATGAAGATGTATTGGGGTTAAAATGTGGGGGAACAGAGATAATAGAAGAACAAAAGGTAAAAGTTGCTTTCTTACCAGTAGGAGAAACAGAACTTGAATTATTAGAGTCAACTACTGAAGATGGTCCAATAGCAAAATTTATAGCTAAAAATGGAGGACGTGGAGGAATACAACACGTTGCTGTGAGAGTTTTAAATATAGAAAAAGCAATAGAAGAAGTTAAAGCTAAAGGATATAAAATGATAGATGAAAAACCTAGATATGGAGCAGGAAATGCTAAAATAGCATTTTGTCATCCAAAGGGAGTAGACGGAGTATTGTTAGAGTTAAGTGAAAGAAAATAGCCAAAATAAATACTTGGGGGTGATTTTGTGTCAAAAGAAAAACTAAACTTACTTAATGAAAAAAGAAGCAAGATAGAATCAGGTGGAGGTCAAAAGAGAATAGACAAACAACATGCATCATCTAAATTAACAGCAAGAGAAAGAATGAATAAATTATTTGATGATAATACTTTTGTAGAATTAGATGCTTTTGTTAAACATAGATGTTCTAATTTTAACATGGAAAAACAAGAAATACCTGGTGAAGGTGTTGTCACAGGATATGGAAAAGTAGATGGAAGATTAGTTTGTGCTTTTGCTCAAGATTTTACAGTACTTGGTGGGTCTTTAGGTGAAATGCATGCTAAAAAAATTGGAAAAGTAATGGACATGGGAATAAAATTAGGAGCACCTGTAGTAGGACTTAATGACTCAGGAGGCGCTAGAATTCAAGAGGGTGTTGACGCGCTTGCTGGGTATGGAGAAATTTTTTATAAAAATACTATAGCATCAG
>NZ_JASKYM010000003.1 GCF_030131845.1 Romboutsia sedimentorum
AGAGGATACACCTGTTCCCATTCCGAACACAGAAGTTAAGCTCTTTAGCGCTGATGGTACTTGGTGGGCAACTGCCTGGGAGAGTAAGACGTAGCCACGTAATCTTTTTTTATATATTAAATTATTTAAGCTCTAGGGTATTAGCCCTAGAGCTTTTTATAATGCACAGAAAATTAAGTACATGTATTTCAATAAACTTGATTTTCAATAAGGCTTATAATTTATTAGTATTATTGAATTAAACTTGAAGAATAATTTATATATAAAAAAATGTATAAAATTAAAGCAAATGGATATTATAATAATATAAAACTTAATAGAAAAAAGATTTACTTAATCTCCCCCATTTTATAAGACCTCTATCCCCCATAGAGGTCTTTGTTTTTGTATAAAAAATATATGATAATAAAAATATAAATTAGGTTGAAAATACAATATATTGGGTAAAATATGCAAAAACACTAAATATAAAAATCTATTAAAAAAATTAAAATATAGTAGAATATGATATAATAATATTATAAAGAACTAACGTTCGTAGAAAGGAGTGAGATTTTTGGATTTTGAACTAAAATCAGACTTTAAGCCTACAGGGGATCAACCAACTGCTATAAAATCAATCGTTACAGCGATAAATAATAATGAGAAATTTTCTACATTATTAGGAGTTACTGGATCAGGAAAAACTTTTACTATGGCAAATATTATACAAGAAGTAAAGATGCCAACTCTAATACTTGCACATAATAAGACTCTAGCCGCTCAATTATACAGTGAGTTTAAAGAATTTTTCCCTGAAAATGCAGTAGAGTATTTTGTAAGTTATTATGACTATTATCAGCCAGAAGCATATGTTGCACATAGTGATACATATATAGAAAAAGATGCAAGTATAAATGATGAAATAGATAAACTACGACATTCAGCAACTGCATCTATATTAGAAAAAAGAGATGTAATAATAATATCGTCAGTTTCATGTATATATGGGTTAGGGGATCCTGAAGATTATAGAAATCTTATGGTATCCTTAAGACCTGGAATGGAAAAAGATAGAGACGAAGTTATAAAGCGTTTAATAGAAATACAATATGAAAGAAATGATATTAATTTTACTAGAGGTACATTTAGAGTAAGAGGAGATATACTAGAAATATTTCCTGCGAACAACGATGAAAGAGCAATTAGAATAGAATTTTTTGGAGACGAAATTGATAGAATAACAGAAATAGATTATGTAACTGGCAAGATGGTAGGTGTTAGAAATCATATAGTAATATTTCCAGCATCTCATTATGTAACAACACCGGAAAGAGTAGAAAAAGCTATTGTAGAAATAGAAAAAGAAGTAGAAGAAAGAATAAATTACTTTAAAGGTGAGGATAAATTAATAGAAGCGCAAAGAATAGACCAAAGAACAAGATATGATGTTGAGATGCTAAGAGAAATAGGATTTTGCCAAGGTATAGAAAACTATTCAAGACATATAACAGGAAGAAACCCAGGTGATAAACCTTATACATTGATGGACTTTTTCCCAGATGATTATTTGATAATAGTTGATGAATCACATGTTACGATTCCACAAGTAAGAGGAATGCATGCTGGTGATAGATCGAGAAAGGGCTCGCTTATAGATAATGGGTTTAGACTTCCATCAGCTTATGATAACAGACCTCTAAATTTTGGAGAATTTGAAGAAAATATAAATCAAATATTATTTGTAAGTGCAACTCCAGGACCTTATGAAATAGAACATTCATCAACTATAGCACAACAAATAATAAGACCTACAGGACTATTAGACCCAATAATTGAAGTAAGACCTATAAATAATCAAATAGATAATTTAGTAGTAGAGGTTAACAAAGTAATAGAAAAAGGTGAAAGAGTTTTAATAACTACTTTAACTAAAAAAATGAGTGAAGACTTAACTAATTACTTAAAGGAAATAGGAATAAAAGTAGAGTACTTACATTCAGATATAGATACTCTAAAAAGAGTAGAGATAATAAGAGATTTAAGATTAGGTAAATTTGATGTATTAGTAGGTATAAACTTACTTAGAGAAGGACTAGACATACCAGAAGTATCTTTAGTTGCGATTTTAGATGCAGATAAAGAAGGTTTCCTACGCTCAGAAACTTCATTAATACAAACTGTAGGTCGTGCAGCTAGGAACTCAGAAGGAAGAGTCATAATGTATGCAGACAAGATAACTAGGTCTATGGAAAGTGCAATAGAAGAAACTAAAAGAAGAAGAGAAATACAAGATTTATATAATGAAGAAAATAATATAACTCCAACTACTATAAAAAAAGGAGTTAGAGATAGTATAGAAGCAACTAAAATAGCAGATGAAGAAACAGTTTATGGAATTAAAGAAACTGATGATATAAATGAAATTAAAAAGAACATAGCTAATTTACAAATAGAAATGATGAAATCTGCAGAGAATTTACAATTTGAAAGAGCAGCAGAACTTAGAGATAAAATCAAACAACTAGAGGAAAGGATTAATAACTAAATGGAAGATAAAATTATAATAAAAGGCGCAAAAGAGCATAATTTAAAAAATGTAGACTTAGAGCTTCCAAGAAATAAGTTTATAGTATTTACAGGGTTATCAGGATCAGGAAAATCATCTTTAGCTTTTGATACTATATATGCAGAAGGTCAAAGAAGATATGTAGAAAGTTTATCTGCATATGCTAGACAATTTTTAGGACAAATGGAAAAACCAAATGTAGAGTATATAGAAGGTTTATCTCCAGCAATATCAATAGATCAAAAAACTACTTCTAAAAATCCTCGTTCTACAGTTGGTACAGTTACAGAAATATATGATTATTTAAGATTATTGTTTGCGAGAGTTGGAGAGGTTCATTGCTCAACTTGTGGTAAGTTAATAAGCCAAATGACTATACAAGAAATAGTCGATAATATGATGAAATTTAGTGATAGAACTAAGTTGCAAATATTATCTCCAGTAGTTAGAGGGCAAAAAGGTACTCATAAAAAAATAATAGAAAATGTAAAAAAAGAAGGATTTGTTAGAATAAGAGTTGATGGTGAAAACCATGAAGTAAGTGATGATATAGAATTAAATAAAAATCAAAAACATAATATAGAGGTAGTAGTAGACAGAATAGTAATCAAAGAAGGTATAGAAACTAGGCTTGCAGATTCTATAGAAACGGCAGTTAAATTATCAGATGGACTTGTTATAGCTCAAATAGTAGACTGTGAAGAAATACTTTATTCAACTAAATTTGCTTGTCCAGAACATGGAATAGGAATAGAAGAGCTATCACCAAGAATGTTCTCATTTAACAGTCCTTTTGGAGCTTGTGAAAGTTGTAATGGACTTGGAGAAAGTAGAGAAGTTGACCCTGATTTAGTTGTACCAAATAGAGATTTATCTATAAAGCAAGGAGCAATAGCTGCATGGGGTTCAGCTAATGGAAATGATGATACTTATTACAGCAAAATGGTTCAAAGTTTAGCAGATCATTTCAATGTATCATTAACTACTCCATTTAAAGATTTACCTGAGGACTTTGTGCATGAATTATTTTATGGACAAGATAAAGTGATGGTAGAATTTATATTTGAGTCTAAATTTGGAGGAAGAAGGCAATATAAAGCTCCATTCGAAGGAGTAATAGTAAACTTAGAAAGAAGATATAGAGAAACAAATTCTGAGTATGCAAGAGAAAAAATAGAAGAATATATGGCAGAAACACCTTGTCCAAAATGCAAAGGTGCAAGACTTAAAAAAGAAGTACTGGCAGTTTCAGTAGATAATAAAAATATAATGGATGTTACAGATTTTTCGGTTAATGATCTTATAGATTATATAGATAATATAAATTTAAATAAAAAACAAAAATTTATAGCACATGAAATATTAAAAGAGATAAGAGGCAGAGCAGCATTCTTAAGAGACGTTGGATTAGATTATTTAAATTTATCAAGAAAAGCAGGTACTCTATCAGGTGGAGAAGCACAACGTATAAGACTTGCTACTCAAATAGGTTCTGCACTAGTTGGAGTTTTATATGTGTTAGATGAGCCAAGTATAGGTCTTCATCAAAGAGATAATGATAGGCTTATAGGGACATTAAGACATTTAACAAATATAGGAAACACTCTTATAGTAGTAGAACATGATGAAGATACGATGAGAGAAGCTGACTATGTTGTTGATATAGGACCGGGAGCAGGAATACATGGTGGAGAAATAGTTGCACAGGGAACTCTAGATGAGATATTAGAAAACCCAGATTCTATGACAGGTCAATATTTAAGTGGCAAAAAACAAATAAATATACCTGCACAAACTAGAGAAGGTAATGGAAACTATTTAGAAATAGTTAAAGCTAATGAAAATAATTTGAAGAACTTAAATGTAAAAATACCACTAGGAAAATTCACTTGTATAACTGGTGTATCGGGTTCAGGTAAAAGTACATTAATAAATGATATATTATACAAAGGGATTGCAGGTAAAATAAATAGACTTAGAGAAAGACCAGGAAAGCACAAAGAAATAACAGGAGTAGAAAATATAGATAAAATAATAAACATAGATCAAAGTCCGATTGGTAGAACACCTCGTTCAAATCCAGCTACTTATACAGGTGTATTTGATATGATAAGAGATTTATTTGCGTCAACTAATGAAGCAAAAGCAAGAGGATATAAAAAAGGAAGATTTAGTTTTAATGTAAAAGGTGGAAGATGTGAAGCTTGTAAAGGTGATGGAATAATTAAAATAGAGATGCATTTTTTACCAGATGTATATGTACCTTGTGAAATTTGTAAAGGAGAAAGATATAATAGAGAAACATTACAAGTTAAGTATAAAGATAAAACTATATCAGACATACTAAACATGAATGTAGAAGAAGCTCTTATATTCTTTGAAAACATTCCTAACATAAAAAGAAAAATGGAAACGCTAGTAGATGTAGGGCTTTCTTATATAAAATTAGGACAACCTTCAACACAATTATCAGGTGGAGAAGCACAAAGAATAAAATTAGCAACAGAGCTTAGTAAAAGACCAACAGGGAAAACTCTATATATATTAGATGAGCCAACAACGGGGCTTCATATGGCTGATATAGATAAGTTAATTCATGTACTTCAAAGGTTAGCTGATACAGGAAATAGCATAATAGTAATAGAACATAACTTAGAAGTAATAAAAACGTGTGATTATATAATTGACCTAGGTCCAGAAGGTGGAGACAAAGGTGGCAAAGTTATTGCAACTGGAACACCAAAAGAAGTATCTAAGGTAGAGGGCTCTTATACAGGTATGTTTTTAAAAAGATATTTCAGTTAAGTCAAAATATAAACAAAGAACAAACAATATAAAGGAATAATTAAAACTTTGAAGAATATAGTAAGATATCAAATGAAAAAACATATAAAAGGGGACGATTGGATGTCATCAAAACAGAAATCTAAATTTTCATTTCCAACAGCATATACTGTAATACTTATAGTTATGTTATTGGTATTAGCTCTTACTTATATTATACCTTCAGGAAAGTATTCTAAATTATTGTATAATGCAGAAACTAATACATTTGTGATAGAATCACCAAACGGTAAAACTACAGAAAAGGAAGCTATTCAACAAACTCTTGATGATTTAGGTGTAAAAACTAATTTAAGTAAATTTACAGATGGATCTATAAGTAAACCTGTGGCAATTCCAGGTACTTATGAGCAATTAACTAAGGAAAAGCCAACTGTATTTAAAGCAGTAACAACATTTTTAAATGCTCCGATACAAGGATTATATGATTCTATAGACATTATAGCTTTTGTACTAGTAATAGGTGGTATAGTAGGGGTAATAAACAAAACTGGATCATTTACAGCAGGGATAAGTGCTTTATCTAGAAATCTAAAAGGAAAAGAAGCTTGGTTAATAGTTATAATCACTGTTCTTATAGGAATCGGGGGAACAAGCTTTGGATTAGCAGAAGAAACAATCGCATTTCATCCAATAGTTGTGCCAATATTCTTAGCAGCCGGGTATGATGCATTGGTAGCAATAGCTGCTATATATCTAGGTTCATGTATGGGAACTATGGCATCAACAGTAAATCCATTTTCAACAGTTATAGCGTCAAATACAGCAGGGATAGATTTTACAAGTGGTATGGCTATAAGGTTATTTATGTTAGTTGCAGGTCTTATAGTATGTGTTATATATACTGTTAGATATGCAGAAAAAGTAAAGAAAGACCCAACACAATCTTTAATACATTCTCAAAAGAAAGAGTTGGAAGAACATTTCCTAAAAGGCCATAATGAAGCTGAAGTACCTGAATTTACATGGGGAAGAAAGCTTATGCTGATAATATTTGCAGTTTCTTTTGGAGTTATGGTATACGGAGTTAAGGAATTAGGATGGTGGTTCGAAGAAATGACAGCACTATTCTTATTTGTAACATTTATATTAGCGTTAATTTCAGGTCTTAATGAGAAAGAGTTTGTGTCAGAGTTTGTTGATGGGGCATCAGAGTTACTAGGGGTTGCACTAATGATAGGTCTTGCTCGTGGTGTGACTATAATAATGGACGGTGGAATGATAAGTGATACTATATTAAATAACTTAAGTAATTTAGTTTCAAATATGAGTGGAGTAATGTTCTCTACAGTAATGTTCTTTGTATATATAGTATTAGGATTTTTCATATCATCATCTTCTGGGTTGGCAGTTTTATCAATGCCTATAATGGCACCTCTTGCAGATGTTGTAGGAGTAAATAGAGATGTAATAGTAAGTGCATATCAATTTGGACAAGGTCTTATAGGATTTATAACTCCTACGGGTTTAATTCTAGCATCCCTTGCAATGGTAAATGTAACTTATGACAAGTGGTTAAAGTTTGTTACGCCACTAATAGTAATTATAGCTATACTATCTATAGTGGTGCTAGGTGTAGGTGTAATAATATAATTATATTAATAAAAAATAGGTAGATTTAAATCTACCTATTTTTTATTAATTAATAGACTGATCATGTCTATAAATTAGTTTCATTTAAAGAAAGTTCTTTTTCGTACTCAACTAATTCAGTTTTAGAAGCATATATAAAGTGTCCTGGTCTTATCTCAGTCCATTCAGGGCTTTCAGTTGAATAGTCATGCATCTTAGGATTATATTTTATACGAGTTCTACCTTTTTCATAATCCGGGTCTGGAAGAGGTATAGCAGACAATAATGATTTAGTATAAGGATGTAGTGGATGTTCGTATAACTCATCGGCAGTAGTTAATTCAACTAGTTTACCTTGGTGCATAACACCTATTCTATCACTTATATACTTAACCATTGAAAGGTCATGGGCTATAAATAAATAAGTAAGACCATTTTCCTTTTGTAGTTTTCTAAGAAGGTTGACAACTTGCGCTTGTATAGAAACGTCAAGTGCAGATATAGGCTCATCAGCTATTATAAATTTTGGCTCTATAGCTAATGCACGAGCAATCCCTATACGTTGTCTTTGACCACCAGAGAATTCATGAGGATATCTACTAGCATGTTGTTCATCAAGTCCAACAGTTCTAAGTAATTCATAAACTCTTTTAGTTCTTTCTTCTTTGTTTTTACATAGTCCATGTATATCTAAACCTTCAGCTATAATATCAGTAACAGTCATACGAGGATTTAAACAAGCCATAGGATCTTGGAAAATCATCTGCATATTTTTGTTAACATGATGTCTTTCAGCTCTACTAAGTTTTTTAGCAGAAATATTTTTACCATCAAAGATAACTTCGCCATCGGTAGGGTCGTAAAGACGAATTATAGTTCTACCAGTAGTAGATTTACCAGAACCAGACTCACCAACCAATCCAAAAGTTTCACCTTCAAATATATGAAAAGAGACATCATCAACAGCTTTTACAGTAGTTTTTCTATCTATTTTAAAATATTGTTTGATATTTTTTACTTCTAATAGTACATTTTTATTCATCTATATTCACCTTCCTTCCTCCTACATTTATAGGTCTTTCAGTTTTTTTAGCTAAAGGATGTAAAAGCCATGTAGCTGCATGATGAGTATCACTAATTTTAAACATAGGTGGCTGTGCTATATGGTCTAGTTTTAATGCATAAGCACTACGAAGTGCAAAGGCATCACCTTTAGGTGGATGCATTAAATCTGGAGGAGTACCGGGTATATTATATAAATCATTATCTCCTATATCTAGGGTAGGCATTGAGCCTAAAAGTCCCCAAGTATATGGATGTTGAGGATTATAGAATATATCATCAGAAGTACCGTACTCTATAATTTTACCTGCATACATAACAGCAACTCTATCTGCCATATTTGCAACAACACCAAGGTCATGAGTTATAAATATAACAGCAACACCAGTTTTAGCTTGTAAGTCTTTGATAAGTTCTAATATTTGAGCTTGTATAGTAACATCAAGAGCAGTTGTAGGTTCATCTGCAATAAGTACCTTAGGGTTACAAGCTAAAGATATAGCTATAACAATACGTTGTCTCATACCACCAGAAAATTGGTGAGGGTACTGCTTAAATCTTTTTTCTGGATCAGATATTCCAACTAAGTCTATAAGTTCCATAGCCTTTACTTTTGCTTCTTGTCTACTAGTTTTTTGATGTTTTATAATTCCTTCCATGATTTGTTTACCAATAGTCATAGTAGGATTAAGAGAGGTCATAGGATCTTGGAATATCATAGCAATATCTTTTCCTCTTATTTTTTCCATCTCAGATTCGCCAAGCTTAGTCAAATCTTTATTATTAAATAATATTTCACCACTTTTTATATTTGCATTTGAAGATAATATTCTCATGATAGTTTTACAAGCAACAGATTTTCCAGAACCTGACTCTCCAACTATAGCTAATGTTTCACCCTTATGTAAGTCAAATGTAACCCCTCTAACAGCTTGAACTTCACCGCCGTAAGTACCGAAGCTAACACATAAATTTTTTACTTGTAGTAACTTTTCCACTTAATTCATCTCCCTCACTAATTATTGATTACGCATTTTAGGGTCAACCGCATCTCTTAAACCATCTGCAAGTAAATTAAGACTAAATATTAGTAAACAAACTACAGTAGATGGTATAAACATCATGTATGGGTAATTTTGCAATGCTTGGAAACCTTCATTTATAAGGACACCAAGTGATGCATCAGGTGGTTGAAGACCTAAACCTATGAAGCTTAAAAATGCTTCATAAAAAATTGCACTAGGTAATGTAAACATTATCATTACAACTATTGGACCAATAACATTAGGGAAAAGATGCTTAAGGATAAGTCTTATATCTGAAGAACCTAAAGTTTTAGAAGCTAATATAAATTCTTGGTTTTTAAGTCTTAGAACATGAGAACGGACAACTCTGGCCATTCCTGTCCAACCAGATACAGCCATTGCTAATGCTATGGATACTATACCGGGGTTAAATACCATTATAAATAATGTTACTACAACTAATGAAGGTATACCTGTGATAACTTCCATGATACGTTGCATAATAATGTCAACTCTGCCTCCGTAGTAAGCTGAAATACCACCATAACTAACACCAATAATTAAGTCAAATATAGCTGCTAATACTGCTATGAATAAAGAAACTCTAGCACCAGTCCAAACACGTGTCCATATATCACGTCCTAGAGAATCAGTACCAAATAAATAAGTTTCATCTATATTTTTTTCTGCATATACATCTACACCTTTTGAATCTTTACCATTCATAACACCTAAAGCCGATACAATAGGCATCTTTGGAGGAACTTTAACGTGTCTTATATTTTGAGATTTATAATCAAATTTAGAAAACATAGGAGCGAATATGGCCATTAAAACTATTGAAACTAGTATTATTAATCCAACAACTGCCCCTGGGTTTTTAAATAATCTTTTTCTAGCATCTTGCCAAAATGTCATACTTGGTCTAGTAATAGCCTCGTTATCTCCAGTTTGTGCAGGAATAGGCTCGAATAAGTCTGCTGTTAACTGCACTTCTTGATCATCAATAATTACCTTATCAACCATTTTACTTACCTCCCGCTAAACGTATTCTAGGATCTATTACACCGTAAAGAATATCAACTATCAATATGACTGCTATATAAAAAGCACTATATACTATAGCAACTCCTGATATTATAAATAAGTCATTTGTAGTTATTGCGTTTACTAGTAAATCACCTATACCTGGAACAGCAAAAACTTTTTCAACAACTAAAGAACCTGTAAGTAATCCTGCCGCTAATGGTCCCAAAACTGTTATAACGGGTATTAAAGCATTTCTAAGTGCATGTTTCATTATAACTGTACCTTTACTTAAACCTTTTGCTTTTGCAGTAATTATATAATCAGAATTTAAAACTTCAACAAGCTCAGTTCTAGTAAAACGAGCAACACTTGATATTGTAAAGAATGATAATGCTAGAGATGGAAGTATCGTCCATACATATCTAAAATCAGATCCTAACGGAACTCCCCAAGTTATAGGTAAAATATTAGATTTAGTACCTATATATAATTGGAGTGAGGCAGCAAATACAAATGAAGGTACCGAAACTCCTATTACAGATATAATAGTACAAGTATAATCCCAAATCGTGTTTCGTTTAAGTGCTGCAATAATTCCAAGTACTAGACCAACAATAGTACCAAAGATTAAAGATTGAGCACCAAGCATAGCAGAAGGACCTATACGAATACTTATAATATCCTCAACTTTTTGATTAGCTTGCTTAAATGAAGTACCTAACTTACCTTGGAATACACCAGTCAAATATCTAAAATACTGAACTGGAACTGGTTCATCTAAACCATACTGACTTTCTAATTGAGCTATTTGTTGTGCATTTAACTTTTGCTCATTAAATGGAGTACCTGGAAGAAGCCTTACTAAGAAAAAAGTAACCGAGATGACAACAAATAATGTGATAAACATGTATAAAATACGTTTCATTATATAGCGAAACACCGCTAATCCCCCCCTTTTTTTAATTGATAACATTTAAAAACTATAAACTATCTACTTTTGAATAATTAAAACTATTAAAAAATAGTATCTCAAGAAAGTCATAATGAGATTTCGTTAGTAGATAAAATTGTTAATAGATAAAATAATAGTTTTATATAATTATGATATTGAAATAAAACTTATGACAAGAGAAACTGAAGAAATTATTAAACCACATAACAGTAAATTATTAGTAAGGAAGAAATTATTTTCCCTATGAGTATAATCATCTATTGTAATATCATTATCATCACACAATGATCCTTTTCTTCTTTGAAGTTGTTGACCTAACTTATTAAATGCGTATATAGTTATATTAAAAAATCCTTTTTCCCATATAAAACACATTGCACCAAATAGAAAATAAATCATTCCGATAGTAAATACGCAGTTTATAAAAGAAAATCTACTAAAACCACTAAAAATAGAATAAATTGTGCTGGAAATTAGATTAAATGCAAGTAGTATAGAAAAATGTTTCATTTTGTCACCACCTCTAAAATTATTTATTAGTCTAATTGTAGTGACATAGTGATGGAATATCAAGTAAAAATTTAAAAAAACATATAATTTTTTTTATCTTAAAAAAAATCAGAAAATTTAAAAAAACAGATGATTTTTAATCAAAAATACTATACAATAAATTTTAAATATATAAGTTTATTTGTTAACAGCAAAAAATGGGAGGGTGATTGTTATGTTTTTAAAAAGAAAATTAACAGTAATGGCAACAGTAGCTTTACTAAGCACAAGTTTGCTATCTGGATGTAGTAGTTCAGGTGGAAGCGGAGGTGCAGCTACTCCAGAAGAGGTTCTTGCTAACAAAAACGCAAGAAATGCTTTGGCTATGGCTATAGATAAGCAAGCCTTATGTGATGTTATATTAAATAATGGATCACAGCCTATGAATAGATATACACCTGAGAAGTTAGCAAAAGATAATGGTAAGGATTATGGAGATCTTACTAAAGATATGGGATTTGATTTTGATGAAGAAGCTGCAAAAAAAGCTTGGGATAAAGCAAAAGAAGAAGTTGGATTTGATACTGTAGAACTTGAGTTATTAACATTTGACCATGACTCAGGAAAGAGAACAGGGGAGTTTGTACAAAGTGAATTAGCTGATTTAGAAGGTTTAACAGTAAAAGTTACTAATCTACCTTTTGAGCAAAAATTAGAAAGAGAAACTAATGGAGATTTTGATATAGCATTCTCAGGATGGGGAGCTGATTATCCAGATCCATTATCATTCTTATCAACTATGAAAACAGGAAATCAATTCTCTAAACAAACAGGATACAAGAGTGCAGAGTTTGATAAATTAGTTGATGAAGCTTCTAAATTACCAACAACTGAAGCTTATGCTAAATATGCAGAGGCTGAAAAAATGATGCTATCTGATGGATTCTTAGCTCCATTATTCCAAAAAGGTGCTTCTTATTTAGAAAAACCATATGTATCTGGAATAGTAAATAACACTTGGGGAGCGGATTTCACATACACATATGCTGATGTAGATAACAAAGATAAAGTTCTTAACTTAGCAACATCATCAGATATACCATCTCTTGATGTTAGTAAATCAACAGATCAATCATCTTTCCAAACTATGAACACTACAATGGAAGGTTTAACAAGAATAGATGAAAAAGGTAAAGTAAAACCAGGTGTTGCAGAATCATGGAAAGCTTCAGAAGATGGATTAACTTGGACTTTTAAATTAAGAGATAACTCTAAATGGTCAAATGGAGACCCTGTAACAGCTAAGGATTTTGAATATTCTTGGAAGAGAACTTTAACTCCTGAAACAGCATCTGAGTATGGATACATAATGGCCGACATAGTCGGTGCAACTGAAGCACCAGACAAAGGTGTAGATAAAGTAGGAGTAAAAGCAATTGATGATAAAACTTTAGAAGTTAAATTAACTAGACCAGTTTCATACTTTGCAGAGTTGATGTCATTCCAAGTATTCTTCCCACAAAATGAAAAATTCGTTGAGTCTTGTGGAGAAAAATATGGAACAGGTGTAGACTACCAAGTTTATAATGGACCATTTACACTAAAAACTTGGAAAATGGAAGATCAATTCTCAATGGAGAAAAACCCTGATTACTGGGATGCAGCTAACGTTAAGTTAAATAAAATAAATAATAAAGTAGTTAAAGAAACAGGAGCAGAAGTTAGTTTATATGAAGATGGCCAAATAGATAGAGCCGCATTAACTGCTGACTATGTTGATAAATATAAAGATAATAAAGAATTTAAAACTAGAGAATCAGCATCTACATTTATGTTACAAGTAAATGGTGGAAGAGGTACTAGTAAATAATATGAAATAGGAAAAACGCATAACTAATAGTAGGTAATTCTACATTAGTTATGCGTTTTTTTTATTTTTGGGTATAATTAAAATATAATTCATAAAATGGAGGCAATAAATTGTTTGATATACAGCAACATTTAAAAAATCTACCAGCAAAGCCTGGTGTATATTTAATGAAAGATAAGAACGACAATATAATATATGTAGGAAAGGCAATATCTTTAAAAAATAGAGTAAGACAATATTTTCAATCATCAAAAAATCATTCTTCGAAGGTAGTATCTATGGTTAAAAATATTAATAAATTTGAATATATAATTACCGATTCTGAACTTGAAGCTTTGATACTTGAATGTAATTTAATAAAACAATACAGACCCAAATACAATATTTTACTTAGAGATGATAAAACATACCCATATATAAAAGTAACGATAAATGAAGAGTATCCAAGGGTGTTAAAGGTAAGAAGAGTTATAAAGGATAAGGCAAAATACTTCGGACCGTACACTAACACTGGAGCAGTAAACGATACATTAGAAATAATAAGAAATACTTATCCAATTAGAACTTGTAATATTGATATTCAAAAATCAATAAAAAATAAAATGAGACCATGTTTAAATTTGCATATAAAAAAATGTGTGGGCCCTTGTGTAGGCAATGTTGATAAGGATGAATATAACAAAATGGTAGAAGAAATTATATTATTTTTATCTGGAAAAGAAGAAAAGCTTATAGAACTTCTAAAAGAAAAAATGAAGAAATGTGCTATGGATTTTAATTTTGAAGATGCTGCTATTTATAGAGATAAAATAAAAAGCTTAGAAGATATGATGCAAAAACAAAAAATAGATACTACTACTTCTGATTTAAATCAAGATATAATAGCTATGGCAAGAGCTAATGATGAAGCTTGTGTTCAAGTATTCTTTGTTAGGAATGGAAAGATAGTAGGTAGAGAACATTTTATATTAGAAGGCACTATGGAAATCGAAAAAGCAGCAATACTAGGAACATTTATTAAACAATTTTATATGGAACAAGAGTATATACCAAAAGAATTAATAATAGAGGATGATATAGAGGATAGCTTTATACTTCAAGAGTGGTTGTCATCTAAAAAAGGTCAAAAGGTAATTATAAAAGTACCTCAAAAAGGCGAAAAAAGAAGTCTTATAGAAATGGTAAGAAAAAATGCTATAGAATATCTTGAAAAATTTTCAGATACAAACAAAAGAAAATATGAAAAGAGCATAGGTGCATTAGATGAATTAAAGGAAATACTAGGTTTAGAAAAAAGACCTAAAAGAATTGAGTCTTTTGATATTTCTAATATACAAGGAGTAGATTCAATTGGATCTATGGTTGTATTTACAGATGGAAAAAAAGATAAAAAAGAATATAGAAGATATAAAATAGAAACAGTAATAGGTCCTAATGATTATGATTCTATGGCAGAGATAGTTGACAGAAGAATTAAATATGGAAACTTACCAGATTTAATATTATTAGATGGAGGAAAAGGGCAAGTTAGTGCAGTAAAAAAAGTATTAAAGTTGCATAATGTAGAAATTCCTCTATGGGGAATGTATAAGGACGATAAACATAGAACAAAAGGGCTTATTTCCCAGGAAAAGCAAATAGAGCTAGATAAAACTAGTAATTTGTATAGGTTTGTCGCAGGTATTCAAGAAGAAGTTCATAATTATGCTATAACGTATCATAGAAGTTTGAGAAATAAATCTTTGACAAAATCAGTTCTAGATGATATACAAGGAATAGGTGAGAAAAGAAAAAAAGCTTTATTAAATCACTTTAAAGATATAGAAAATATAAAAAAAGCTACTTTTGAAGAATTGTTAGAAGTAGACGGAATGAACAAGAATTCTTGTAAAAGTGTATATAATTTTTTTAGAAAGGGATAAATATTATATGAATTTAGTCGACAAAGTTTCAATTAAAGATATGGCAAAAGATTTAGAGTTAGAGTCAGTATGTATGCCTGAGGATAAAGATTATTATGTATATTCTCAAGATATAAATCGCCCAGGATTGCAGTTTGCAGGGTGTTTTGAACATTTTGCACATGATAGAATACAAATAGTAGGAAAAGCAGAATATAATTATTTTAGTTATATAGATGAACAAACGAGAGCTAAAGTTTTAGATAAATTTTTTGCTCATGAGATACCTGCATTGGTAGTAACTAGAGATTTAGAAGTTAAGCCTGATGTTATTAAATTTGCTAAAAAACATAATAGGGTAATTTTAACTACAAAAAGAAATACAACTAGGTTTATAAATAGACTATCTAACTATTTAGATGATAGACTAGCTCCCCATACAACACTACATGGAGTCTTAGTTGATGTATATGGAATAGGAGTGCTAATAAAAGGAGAAAGTAGTATAGGTAAATCAGAGACTGCACTAGAATTAGTTCAAAGAGGACATAGACTAGTAGCTGATGATGCTGTTGAAATAAGAAAGTTAGATGAAAGCATGTTGCTAGGTCAATCTCCAGAATTACTTAGACATTTTTTAGAAATAAGAGGAATTGGAATTATAGATGTAAGAAGTTTATATGGAGTAGGGGCAGTTAAAAATTCAAAGGGAATCGATTTAGTCGTACATTTAGAATCTTGGAATGAAGAGAAGTATTATGATAGACTAGGATTAGATAAAGAATATGAATCGATTTTAGAGATAAAAGTTGAAAAATTAGTTGTACCAGTTAAGCCAGGTAGAAATACTGCGATGGTAGTTGAAGTAGCAGCTATGAATTATAGACAAAAGAGAATGGGATATGATGCTGCTCAAGAATTTACAAAAAAATTATCTGATTTAATAGATACAAAAAAATAAAAATAAGAGAGGATAAAGATTATAAAAATAATCTTTATCCTCTCTTTAGTGTAGAATTTAATTAATATTAAATAGTTGCATCTGCTTCTTTAGGAGAGCTACATTTACTATTATTTTTTTCATATACACAGCTCTTGTCAAAGTAGTGAGTATGAAGGTACTTATGAGCAGAATCTCCATATGGCTTTCCTAAGAAAGTATCATATAAAGTAATTATAGAAGGATTTTCATGAGATTTACGTAATTTTTTACTGCTGTCTATGTTATATAATCCTTTAGCTCTTTTTTTAACTACATCATAATCGCCATGATGATAAGGTTGACCTCCACCAGCAACACATCCACCAGGACAAGCCATTATTTCTATAATATGATATTTAGAATTACCCTTAGCAACGTCATCCATAACTTTTCTGGCATTTCCAAGACTGCTAACTGCACAAACATTCACTATAGTTCCATCTACGTCTATACTAGCTTCTTTTATTCCTTCTAAACCTCTAACTTGAGTAAAGTTAACATCAGTTAATTCTTTATTAGTTACCCATTCATATGCAGTACGAAGAGCAGCTTCTAAAACTCCTCCAGTAGCCCCGAATATATCAGCAGATCCAGTAGATTCTCCTAAAGGACTATCAAAACATTCTTCTTCAAGGTTTAATAAATCTATCCCAGATTCTTTTATCATTTTAGCTAGCTCTCTAGTAGTTATAGCTACATCAACATCAAGCACTTCCCCTTGACCTAGCTCACTTCTAGAACACTCATATTTTTTAGCAACACAAGGCATTACTGAAACAACATACATGTCTTTTGGATCTACGTTCATAACATTAGGTCCAAAGTAATTTTTAGCTATAGCGCCAAACATCTCTTGAGGAGATTTACAGCTAGAAGGTAAATTTAATAATTGAGGATAATTATTTTCAACAAAGTTTATCCATGCAGGACAACAACTTGTTAATATTGGAAGATTATGATTTTCTTTAAGTCTGTGTAAAAACTCTGAAGCTTCTTCTAATATTGTAAGGTCGGCTGCAAAGTTTGTATCAAATACATGCTTAAATCCGATTGATCTTAAAGCTGCAACCATTTTACCAGTTGATATATCCCCAGGCTCTAAGCCGAATTCTTCACCTATTGCAACTCTTACAGCAGGTGCAACTTGAACTACAACAGTTTTTTCATTTTGGCTTAGTGCATCCCACACCAATGGGATATTATTAACTTCAGTTAAAGCACCAGTTGGACAAACGGAGATACATTGACCGCAGTAAGTACACTCTGTATCAGATAAATTAGCATTAAAGAAAGTACCAACTTCAGTATTAAAACCTCTATTTATACCAGATAAAACACCTACAGTTTGGATTTCATTACACATTGTTTCGCATCTTCTGCATAATATACATTTATCATGATTTTTAACTATAGATTTAGATGAGTTATCTGTTGGAGTAGTGGATTGTTCTCCTTTAAATCTTATCTTTCTTATTCCTAAATCAGCAGCTATGCTTTGTAGTTCGCAGTTCCCGTTTTTTTCACAAGCAAGGCAATCTTGAGGATGGTCAGATAACAAAAGTTCAACAACATTTTTTCTGGCATTCAATGCTTCTTTAGTATTAGTTTGGACATTCATATTTTCTTTAACAAGAGTTCCACAGGCTGGAACTAAACCTCTACCAGCACTAACCATACACACACGACATGATGCACATTGATTAACCATGTTTATATCGCTCATATGCAAATGACAAAGATTAGGTATTTTAACATTTATATTTTTAGCAGCTTCTAAAATAGTAGTACCTTTAGGCACTGATACAGATTTTCCATTTATCGTTAAATTAACTAAACTCATTGATATCCCCCCTAACCAAATTATTGTTTAATGATAGCTTTGAATTTACAGCTATCTAGACAAGCGCCACATTTTAAGCATTTAGTAGTATCTATTGTATGTTTTTCCTTAACATTGCCAGTTATGCAGCCAGCAGGGCATATTTTAGAACATTTAGTACATCCTTTACATGCATCAGTTATAACAAAACTAAGTAGAGACTGACATTTGCCAGAAGGACATTTTTTATCTACAACATGAGCTAAATATTCATCATAGAAATTATTAAGAGTACTTAAAACTGGATTAGGAGCACATTTTCCAAGTCCACATAAAGAAGTAGATTTTATAGTTGTAGCTAGTTCTCTTAAATCATCTAAATCCTTTAGGGTTCCTTTACCATCAGTTATTTTTTGAAGCATTTCAAGTAAACGTTTATTACCTATACGGCAAGGAGTACATTTTCCACAAGATTCTTCAACAGTAAACTCAAGGAAGAATTTACATATATTAACCATGCAGTCAGAGTCATCGAGAACAAGCATACCTCCTGAACCCATCATGGAACCTATTGCACCTAATGATTTGAAATCTATAGGAGTATCTAAGTTTTTAGAAGAGATACATCCACCAGATGGTCCTCCTGTTTGAACAGCCTTAAAGCTTCTTCCTTCAGGAATCCCTCCACCTATTTCATAAACTATTTCTCTTAAAGTCGTTCCCATTGGAACTTCAACAAGACCAACATTATTTATTTTTCCGCCAAGAGCGAAAACCTTAGTTCCAGGAGAGTCTTCAGTTCCATATTCAGTAAACCAAGAAGCTCCCTTGTTTATTATTGCAGGTATATTAGCAAAAGTTTCAACATTGTTTAAACAAGTTGGAACATCCCATAAGCCTCGTTTTGATGAACTAAAAGTTTTCATTCTAGGTTCGCCACGTTTACCTTCTATAGAATTTATAAGAGCAGTACCTTCGCCACAAACAAATGCTCCAGCACCGTATTTTAATTCTATATTAAAATTAAAATCAGTACCCAATATGTTTTTTCCAAGGACTCCTGCATTTTCAGCTTGAGATATTGCGATTTTTAATCTTTCTATAGCAAGAGGATATTCAGCTCTTATATAGATGTATCCAGTGTCAGCTCCAATTGCATAACCACATACAGCCATAGCTTCTAATACACTATGAGGGTCTCCTTCAAGTATAGATCTATCCATGAATGCTCCTGGGTCACCTTCATCAGCGTTACATACAACGTATTTTTGTCCTGGAGGTGTTTGAGCAGAAGATTCCCATTTAACACCAGTAGGGAATCCAGCACCACCCCTACCTCTAAGGCCAGATGCTTTAATTTCTGAAATAACTTCTTCTGGAGATAATTCAGATATGCATTTACCTAGAGCTACATAACCATCGCATCCTATGTATTCATTTACATCTTCAGGGTTTATATGACCACAATTTCTAAGTGCAACACGAGATTGTTTTTTATAAAAAGACATATCGTCATGTTTCTCTACTTTTTTATGGCCAAGAGAGGGCTCTTCAAATAGTAGTCTTTCTACTACTTTATGGTTAACTAAATGCTCAGTTACTATTTCTTTAGCATCATCTGGAGTAACCTGAACATAGAAAACGTTATCAGGAAAGACCTTAGCAATAGGACCTTTGGCACAGAATCCAAAACATCCTGTTAAGTGAACTTCAACTTCATTTTCAAGACCTGCACTTTTAATTTCACTTCTTAAATTTTCTATTATTTGTAGACTATCTGCAGAGGTACATCCAGTACCTCCACAAACTAATATTTCTCTTTTAGAAAGATTATTTCTATTGTGATTTTCTCTCATATCAAGAATTGGCTTTAATTCAGTAACTAAATTTTTTAATTCATCAAATGACTTTATTGTACTCATTATCTATCCCCCCTTAACAATTTAAGCTTAAATCATTATAGTAGCTTAATATTTCACTAACTTGTTCAGGCTTAACCTGACCAAAAACCTTCCCATTTACAACAACTACAGGAGCAAGACCGCATGCTCCGACACATCTTAAGCCATCAAGAGAAAATTTAAGATCCTCGGTAGTTTGACCAGATTTAATTCCAAGCTGTTTTTCAAATTCAGCCAGTATTTTATCAGCACCTTTAACAAAACATACAGTACCTAAACATACGCTTATTTTGTATTCGCCTCTAGCTTCAGTTGTAAAATAAGAATAGAAACTTACAACCCCATATACTTTAGCTGGAGCTATATTAAGAGCTTTTGCTATATAAAGTTGAATTTCTTTAGGAAGGTATCCAAATATACCTTGAGCATGGTGTAATACTTGTATTAAAGCACCATCTTTAGTTGGAAGAGCATCAATAAAGTTATCTAGTTTTTCAAATAACTGTTTGTTGCATGAAACAAAATCACACATATAAATCCCCCTTTTTATTTTGAAATTACTATTTTAATTAAAAATAATTAATTAATTAACGTGTACAAATCCTTATATTTAATTACTTGTAAAGGATTAATAATAAGGTATAGCTGAAAAAGCGTACTTAAGGATAGACAGTAGATGAATTTATTTTGAATTGAATGATATTAATGATAATTATATTATAGTATATAAAAGTTACCAAATTACAAAAAATCAATAAATTAACTAAAAATTTAGAAAAAATTAATTAGAAAAAAAGTAAAAAAGTAAAAAAGTGCTTGTTGTATTTAATTATACAACAAGCACTTTAAGCTATTTAAAAATTTATCTTATAAGACAGGAGATAAAAGTCTAGAAATAGATTCTTTTACTTTTACACTAGTAGACCTTGAATTGTATAAGTCTAAAGTGATTTGTCTTGAATTTAAAATATCATTTTCAAAAATTGATTTTTGCTTTTGTGAAATTTCAGAAGAATATATAAACGCATTTACCTCAAAGTTAAGTTCAAAACTTCTAATATCCATATTAGCAGTACCAATAGAACAAACTGCATCGTCCATTACAATTGTCTTTGCATGCAAGAATGAATTTTCGTCATAAGTATAAAGCTTAGCACCAAATTTTAATAATTCTCCAGCATAAGAATATGATGCCCAATAAACAAATGGATGATCAGGTTTAGATGGAATCATAATTCTAACATCAACACCAGATAAACATGCTATCTTTATAGTATCAGTAAGAGTTTTGTCTAGAATAAAATAAGGGCTTTGTATATATACATATTTTTTTGCATTTTGAATCATCTTAATATAACCATATTTTATTTCATCTAATTCAGTTATATCTGGTCCACTAGATACTATTTGAATACCTATGTTGTTAGAATGAGAGTTAGTAGAAGTAGTCTTATAACAATCATAATTAAAGTACTTATTTAAATCTAAATCTTCTTTAGTAGTATATCTCCAGTCTAGTATAAATCGTATGTTAAGATCTCGTATACAGTCCCCTGTAAGCTTAAGATGAGTATCTCTCCAATTGCCAAATTTAGAATCTTTACCTAGATATTCATCTCCTATATTATTACCACCTACAAAACCGATTTTACCATCAATAACAACTATTTTACGATGATTTCTGTAGTTTAAGTTGAAGTTTACTATTTTCATAAAAGAAGGAAAGAAAGAACCAACATTAACTCCGCCTTTTTTTAGCTTGATTATTGATTTATCACTAAATAATCTACTACCAACGGCATCATATAAAAGCCTTACCTCAACACCTTCTTTTGCTTTAGCTAAAAGAATGTCTATAATTTGATTTCCAATATCATCATCTTTAAATATATAAAATTGTATATTTATATATTTTTTAGCTTGTCTAAGTTCATCTAATAATGAATCAAAAAATCCATTACACTCTGAATAAATATCAACGCTATTATTATCTGTAAAATGAGCATTGTTTGAATTAGCCAATGCATAAATCATATCTCTATGTTCGACTATATTGGGTTCGAATTTGTTAGCATGTCCTAACTTAACATGAGTATCTAAAATACTACTTTTAATTATTTTATCTTCAGCTTCTTTTATTTTAAACATATTGTCTTTAGATATACCGCGACCAAAAGAAAGATATAAAACAAACCCTAATGGAGGAATTGTACTTAGTATAAGTATCCATGCAACCGTAGTTTCTATGTTACGCTTATCTCTAAAAATTAAATTTAAAACAATTAAAAAATTAATTAAATATACAGCAGTAAGGCATATTTCATAACCGGAACCTTTAAAAAAAGATAAATCCATAATAATTTACCCCCTTAAGAATTTATGATAACTATATTAATATTATATATTCTAATTGGTCAATCACCAAAGAAGAATGTTTTGATTATAAATAAAAGAGAGGATGAACTATTTAAAAATAGACCAACCTCTTTATAATCATTATATTTAATATTAAAACTTAATTTATACTATGAAGCATTTTTTATTTTAGATGAATCATCATTCTTACTATTAAATAAGAAGAAATATACACCAGCAACAAATACTGCTCCACCTAATATGTTACCTATTGTAACAGGTATTAAGTTATTTATCAATATGTTTGGTATACTTATAATAGAAGCATCAGCCGCAGTTTTATGAGCTGCTTCTAAGAACGCTGGATTAGTTTTACTGAAGAATCCAGCAAATAAATAACCCATATTAGCAACACTATGTTCAAATCCAGCACATACAAATAAGAATATACCAAAGAATCCAGCTAATAATTTACCAGCTACATCTTTTGCAGCATATGTCATCCAAACAGTAGCACAAACTATCCAGTTACATAATAAACCAGAAGCTATAGCAGAAGTCCATGTGAATCCAAGTTTTCCTATAGTAGTTTTTACTACAACACCACCGTATAATCCGTTACTCCAGTCAAATACTCCAGATAAACTTACAAGCCATGCTACTAAAACAGCACCTATTAAATTTCCAATCCAAACTAGTGCCCAGTTTTTAAATGTTTGCATCCAAGTAACCTTTTTATTTAAAGCTGCTAAAGTAACAAGTATGTTACCTG
The DNA here is from genome assembly GCF_030131845.1 of Romboutsia sedimentorum. GTDB lineage: Bacteria > Bacillota > Clostridia > Peptostreptococcales > Peptostreptococcaceae > Romboutsia_D > Romboutsia_D sedimentorum. Next base: position 23,122 of record NZ_JASKYM010000003.1, read on the forward strand.
TAAATAAATCTCCACCAGCAACTAAAACAAACATAAGTCCAGCGGGGAACATAAGCCCAGCAACCATTTTACCTAATCCGTAAGTAGCAGGGTTTGCTAATAAGTTATAAGCAGCAGCAATCGATCCTAAAGCACCGAATGCTATATAAGCACCAGCTAAGAAAGCAGATGCTAAAACTTTTTTACTAGGTGTATTAACTTTTTTGATTCCAGCTTGAATAGTATATTGTGCTATTTCAGCGGGCATAAGCATTTTTTTATCTGACATTTAAAAGTCCTCCGTATTAAAGTTTAATATATTATTTTTATATAATTTCAAATTATTTTGTTCTATTTAAAATACAACAGATGTAATTATACAATAAAAAACTAATTTTGTATACATTAAACATTTAAATATAAAAATAGAAAAAAAATCCTATTACTAAACAAGATAATATTTTATTTCAACAAAATTTTAACAAAACCTGGGAAAACGGTGTTATAATGTTTTTGCAAGTATATTAATAATAAAATGGGGGGGGTGTATTTATGGACAAAAGGATGTTAACACCCGGGGAAGTAGCTAATACTACAGTGAATGTAGGAATAAAAAAAGCAGGACTATCAACAAAAAATTGTATGTTATTAGGAATATTAGCAGGGCTTTTTATAAGCTTTGGAGGATTAGGAAGCATATTAATTGGCCAGACCATGTCTAACATAGACCCAGGATTAGGGAAATTTGTTGGAGCGATAGTGTTTCCTGTTGGACTTATGCTAGTTGTAATTTGTGGTGCTGAGTTATTTACAGGAAATTGCCTAATGACACTAGCTGTAATGGAAAAGAAAATAACTATGAAACAAGTTTTTAGAAACTGGACATTAGTTTGGATTGCCAACCTTATAGGATCATTATTACTAGTATTGTTAGTATTTTACTCAGATACTCTAGGTGGCGATGCAGTAACTAAGACTATAGCAATAGCAGAAACCAAGACAGGACTTACAATTACACAAGCATTTTTAAGAGCTATTATGTGTAATATTTTGGTTGTTTTAGGTGTATGGATGGCAACTGCAGGTCAAGACATAGTATCAAAAATATTTGCATGTTGGTTCCCTATTATGCTATTTGTTTTATGTGGATTTGAACATAGTGTAGCAAATATGTTTTTTATTCCAATGGGAATGATGTTAGGTGCAAAAGTTACTATGGGAAGCTTAATAACTAATTTAGTTGTTGTTACATTAGGAAATATAGTAGGAGGAGCAATTGTAATTCCTTGGCTGTATCATAATTCCTATCTAAAATCTAATAAGATAAAAAGTACTAATTAAACAAAATGTACAGCGTTGATATAGTGATATCAACGCTTTTTTAATGCAATTTAAAGCCTTTATATATTGTTATTTTTTTTTTAATACATTATTATATATAAATAGATGAAATTAATAATATATTTATATAGATAAATAATGAATAAATAGTATAAACTAGGAGGAAATATATGAATAAGGAATATATATATGAAAGTTTGTTAAATATCGTAGGCCAAGAAAATGTAAAGTTAGATGAGCCTATGAAAAAACATATATCTTTTAGAGTGGGAGGACCTGCAGATATATTAGTTAAGCCAACGAGTGAAACTCAATTAAGTGATATAATGGTATTAATAAAAAAAGAAAAGATTCCATATTTAATAATCGGAAATGGATCTAATCTATTAGTGAAAGATGGCGGGATAAGAGGTGTTGTTATAGAGATATCTAACAACCTTAATAATTTCGATATAAAAGGAACTAATGTTAAAATTCAATCAGGAGCATTGCTTTCTGTAGTAGGGAAAGCTGTTTTAAGAGAAGAACTAAAAGGGTTTGAATTTGCAGCTGGAATACCTGGTACATTGGGTGGAGCCATAGCTATGAACGCAGGTGCTTATGGTGGAGAAATGAAGGATATAGTTAAATCTGTAAAACTTATGGATACAGATGGAAATATATTTGAGTTTACAAATGAACAAATGGCGTTTGAATATAGAAAAAGTATTCTTTCAAGAACTGATTATATAGTTTTATGTGTAGAGATAGAACTGCAAAAAGGAAACTATGATGAAATAAAAGCAACAATGATGGACTTTACTCAAAGAAGAGTTTCAAAGCAACCCCTAAGTTTACCAAGTGCTGGGAGTACATTCAAAAGACCGAAAGGGCATTTTGCAGGGCAATTAATAGAAGAATGTGGTCTTAGAGGTCTTACTTTAAGAGGAGCACAAGTATCAGAGAAGCACTGTGGATTTGTTGTTAACTTAGGAAATACTACAGCCAAAGATTTATTAGAATTAATGTATGTAGTAAAAAGTACTGTAAATGCTAAATTTGGAATAATGCTTGAGGAAGAAGTTAGAATACTTGGAGAGGATTAATAAATGCAAATAATAGCTGATTATCACACACATACTGTGTACAGTCATGGAAAAGGGTCAATAGAGGATAATGTAAAAGAAGCAATATCTAAAGGTATAAAGACAATCGGAATATCAGACCATGGATATAAGCATATGAACTTTGGAGTTAAAGTTAAAGATATATCTAAAATGAGAGAAGAAATAGATAAATTAAAACTTAAATACGATAATATAGAGATACTTTTAGGAATGGAATGTAATATATTAGATGAAAATGGTAATATAGATATAAATGATAATATTATGCCTTTATTAGATTATGTAATGGCAGGATATCACTTTGGGTCTATGCCTACATCATTTAAAGGTGTGATTAATCATTGTAACAATTATGTTGTGAAAAGTAAAAAAGCCAAAGAATACAATACTAAGGCTATAATAAATGCAATGAGAAAAAATGATATATTTATAATAACTCATCCTGGAGACAAGGGAGATGTTTGCATACAAGAAATTGCTAAAGTAGCTAAAGAGACAAATACTAGACTGGAAATAAATAGTAGCCATGGTTTTTTAAGTGTTAGTCAATTAAAAGAAATTAAACATATAGGAAATAAATTTATTATAGGGTCGGATGCACATAAGCCAGAAAACGTAGGTAACTTTGAGTTAGCTATGAAAAACATAAGAGAGGCTGATCTAGATTTATCTTTAGTAGAAAATATTAAAATATAGATCAATAGGGGGAGAAAATATGAAATTTGTGATAGTTACGGGTCTTTCAGGATCAGGAAAAAGTGAAACAATGAGAGCTTTAGAGGATATGGGTTTTTACTGTGTAGATAACTTACCTCCTGCCTTAATAACTAAGTTCGCAGAATTATGTTATCAACCCAATTCGAGCATTGATAAGGTTGCATTAGGTATAGACATAAGAGGCAGAAAATTTTTCGAAGCACTTCATGAGAGCCTAAGCTACCTAAGAAAAGCAAATTATAAGCATGAAATGATATACTTAGATTGTTCAGACGATGCTCTATTAAAAAGATATAAAATGACAAGAAGGAATCATCCATTATCAAGAAACATGCAAATACCAGAAGGTATAAAAATGGAAAGAGAAATAATGGAGCCATTAAAAGAAATATCAGACTGCATAATAGATACAACAAACATGAAGCCAAGAGACTTAAAGGAAGAAATAGGAAAAATATTTTCTGAAGGCGAAGATAATAATAAACTAACTATATCAGTGGTATCATTTGGATTTAAGCATGGCATTCCTGCAGATTGTGACTTAGTATTTGATGTGAGATTTTTACCAAATCCATATTATTTAGAAGAGCTAAGACCTAAAACAGGGGATGACCAAGACGTTAGAGATTATGTTATGGATTCAGATATAAGTAAAGAATTTTACAATAAATTAAATGATATGATACAGTTCTTAGTCCCTCAATATATAGAAGAAGGAAAACAGCATCTAGTAATAGGAATTGGATGTACAGGAGGAAGACATAGGTCAGTCACTATATCAAACCTTATATATGAAGAACTAATTAATAAAGGATATAGAGTAGTTAAGAAACATAGGGACTCTATGTTAAGATAATATGGAGGCAAAAATGACAAGTATACTTATAGTAATAGGGGTAACAGGATGGATTGCACTAATAGTATCTCTATACTTATACAAGAAAATAATAAGAGAAAAAGTACAATCATTACATATGAGGAATAAAGAATATTTAGATCCTAAAGTAGTAGTGATTGGTGGAGGTACAGGACAATCAGTGTTCTTAAGAGGATTAAAACACTTCACTCAAAATATCACAGCAATAGTTACAGTTGCTGATGATGGAGGAGGGTCAGGTATTTTAAGAGAGGATTTAGGAATGTTACCACCGGGCGATATAAGGAATTGTCTATTGGCTCTTGCAAATATAGAACCCACTATGGATGAGGTAATGAAATATAGATTTACAGAAGGTGCATTAAAAGGCCAAAGTTTTGGAAATCTATTTTTAGCAGCTATGAATGGATTATATGGAAATTTTGAAATAGCTGTATATAAAATGAGTCAGATATTTGCTATTACAGGAAGAGTTTTACCTGTAACATTAGAAGATATAAAGTTAATAGCTCAATTAAAAAATGGTAATAAAGTAATTGGTGAGTCGATAATACCAAAAGAGGTAAAAAGTCAAAAGAGTTGCATAGACAAAGTATATTTAAACCCAGTGGATGTTAAACCCTTAGATGAAGTTATTAATTCTATTGATAATGCTGATATAATTATAATGGGGCCAGGAAGTTTATATACAAGTATAATGCCTAATTTATTAGTAGAGGGAGTAGTAGAGGCTATTAAAAAATCTAATGCCCCTAAAGTATATATCTCTAATATAATGACTCAACCAGGAGAAACAGATGGTCATAATGTACTAGATCATGTAGAGGCTATAATTAGACATACTAAAGAAAACGTATTAGATTATGTAATAGCTAATAATGAGATCTTGCCGGATGCTATATTTGAAATATATCAAAAGGATGGAGCAAAGCAAGTTTTATTAGATAAATCTCAAAAAGAGACTCTTAAAAGCATGGGGGTAAAGACTATAGAAGAAAACTTGATTGAAATAAAAAGTAATTATATTAGGCATGATGCAAAATATATTTCTAATATAATTATTAATTTGGCACTAAGTCATAAAAATGATAGTAGCAAGTAAAAAAGGATTTTAAAGTTTTATGTAGAAATCCTTATTATTATGTTAGTTTTAAGGAGTGAACATCTATGAGAGAAGAGGTTAGTGCCGGTGGCGTAGTACTGTTTGGCAATGCTATACTTTTACTTAGAAAATTCAACGGAGATTGGGTTTTACCAAAAGGAAAAGTAGAAGAAGGCGAAAATAGGCAAGAAGCAGCACTAAGAGAAGTGCTAGAAGAAACTGGAGTCAAAGCGGATATATTAAAGTATTTAGGAGAAATTCACTATACTTTCAAGGAGAACTGGGATGAAAATAGAGCAGTTCATAAAACGGTTTTTTGGTATTTGATGCAAGCGAGGAGCATGGATACAATACCTCAAAAAGAAGAAGGTTTCATTGATGCTAAATTTATACATTTAGATAGAGTGGTAGATTTAGCTAGATATGATGATGAGAAGGAAATAATTAAAGTAGCCTTACAAGAAATTAAAAAAAGGTTAAAAAAGAACTAGTTAATAGGTGATGTATATGTCTTTTTCAACTGAAACAAAAAATGAGTTAGCAAGAGTTACATCTGAAAATAATTGTTGTAACATAACAGAATTAGCAGCGTTAGTAAGATTAGCAGGAAGTATACAAATTGTAGGCTATAAGAAATTAAATTTGAAGATAACAACGGAGTTAAATTCAATAGCTCGTAAAATATTTAAGCTATTAAAACAAAACTTTGGTATAAATACAACTATTTCTGTAAATAAGAACCAAATGTTGAAGAGAAACAACAGTTATGTTCTTATGGTGACTAGTGAAATGGGAGCAGAAAAACTTATAAAGGAACTAGGTATATTGGCTCCAGGAGATGGATTTTATACCTTAAATAAAGTTCCAGCCAATCTTATACAACACGAGGAATGCAAAAGAGCGTTTATAAGAGGTGCATTTCTTGGTGGAGGCTCAATAAGTGATCCAGGAAAAAATTATCATATAGAATTTGTTACAAATAATAGAGATTTTGCGGAATCATTGAGAGACTTTATAAATTCTTTAGGATTTAACTGTAAGATAGTATCAAGAAAAAATAACTATGTTGTATATTTAAAAGAAAGTGAACAAATATCAGATTTATTGAGTATTATAGGAGCTCATCATGCTCTTTTAAGTCTTCAAAATACTAAAATAGTAAAAGCTATGAGAAATAATGTTAATCGTATAGTTAATTGTGAAACAGCGAACCTTTCTAAAACAGTAAATGCAGCAGTTAGACAAGTTGAAAATATTAAATTTATACAAGAAACAGTCGGTATAAGTAGTTTACCAGACAATTTACAAGAAATAGCTCAGCTTAGAGTAGAGTGCGAAGATTTGACACTTAAGGAATTAGGAGAGATGTTGAGCCCACCTATAGGAAAATCTGGAGTTAATCATAGGCTAAGGAAGATAGAAGAAATTGCTAATGATTTAAGAGGAAAACAGTTATAAACTTGAGGTTATATTTAATATATAACCTCTTTTTGTTTTATGATATATTTTTGTGGTAATATTAAAAGATAATACAGGAGGTGATGTAGTGAATAAAGATTTTGCGCATCTTCATGTGCACACGGAATATAGTTTACTTGATGGATTTTCAAGGATTAAAAAGCTTATATCAAAAGCTAAGGAATTAAATATGACATCTATTGCCATAACTGACCATGGATGTATGTTTGGAGTAATAGATTTTTATAAAATGGCAAAAAAAGAAGGTATAAAACCTATAATAGGATGTGAGGTTTACACTGCACCTCGTACACTTAGAGATAAAGATCCAAATTATGATAAACGCCAAGGACATTTGGTTTTACTAGCTAAAAACATGGATGGATATAAAAATTTAATAAAATTAGTGTCTACATCATATGTGGATGGGTTTTACTATAAGCCTAGAGTAGATATGGATGAGTTAAAAAAGCATAGTGATGGAATAATAGCATTATCTGCTTGTTTAGCAGGAGATGTTTCTCAAGCGCTTATGGATAGAAACTATGATAAGGCAAAAAAAAGAGCGCTAGAATATAGAGAGATATTTGGAAGTGAAAATTTCTATTTAGAAATACAAGACCACAATTTGCCTGAACAAAAAGAAGTAAATTCAGGATTAGTAAAACTTTCAAAAGAAACAGGGATACCATTAGTAGCAACAAATGATGTTCACTATGTAAATAAAGAAGATTCAAAAATACATGATGTTCTTATGTGTATACAAATGGGTAAAACTGTAAATGACCCAAATAGAATGAGATTTGGTAGTGATGAGTTTTATCTTAAATCAAGAGATGAGATGGAAAATTTATTTCCTTATGCTATAGATGCAGTAGAGAATACTGTTAAGATAGCTAATCAATGTAATGTAGAGTTTGACTTTAATACGATACATCTACCTCAATATGATGTTCCACAAGGATATACTCCTGATACCTATTTAAGAGAGTTGTGTTTTAAAGGGTTAGAAGAAAGATACACAGTTCCAAGTCAAGAGGTCATAGATAGATTAAATTATGAATTAGACGTAATTGAAAGAATGGGATATGTAGAGTATTTCTTGATAACTTGGGATTTTATAAATTTCTCAAAAGAAAATGGAATAATGGTAGGTCCAGGAAGAGGTAGTGCGGCAGGTTCAATAGTTGCATACACACTTAAAATAACTGATATAGATCCTATAAAATATTCTCTGTTATTTGAGCGTTTTTTAAATCCAGAACGTGTATCTATGCCCGATATAGATATAGACTTTTGCTATGAGAGAAGAGAAGAAGTTATAGAGTATGTTAAGAGAAAATATGGAGAAGATCATGTTGCACAAATAATTACATTTGGAACAATGGGAGCAAAAGCTGCTATAAGAGACGTTGGTAGGGTATTAGATATACCTTATAATAAAGTTGATAAAATAGCAAAAGAGGTACCTTTTGCATTGGGTATGACAATAGATAAAGCTTTACAAACTAATCCAAATTTAAAAGCCTTATATGAGCAAGATAAAGAGACTAAAGAAACTATAGATATATCAAAACAAATTGAAGGAATGCTTAGACATGCATCGACACATGCGGCAGGTGTAGTTATATCTAAAAAATCAGTAGATGAATATGTACCTTTGTATAAACATAAAGAAGCAATAACAACACAATTTACAATGACTACATTAGAAGAATTAGGTCTTTTAAAAATGGACTTCCTAGGACTTAGAACTCTTACAGTTATAAGAGATGCTTTAGAATTAATACAACAAAATCATAATAAAAAAATAGATTTTTCAAAAATGGATTATAATGATAAAAAAGTATATGAACTTTTATCTTCAGGAAATACATTAGGAATATTCCAGCTAGAAAGTGCTGGTATGCGAACTTTTATGAAGCAATTAGAACCAGACAACTTTGAAGATATAGTAGCCGGAATATCACTATATAGACCTGGTCCTATGGACTCAATACCTACTTATATAGATAATAAAAATAATCCGCATCATGTAAAATATCTACATGAGAAGCTAAAGCCTATAATGGAAGTTACTTATGGTTGCTTAGTTTACCAAGAACAGGTAATGCAGGTTGTTAGAGATTTAGGCGGGTATAGCTATGGTCGTAGTGACTTAGTTAGAAGAGCTATGGGTAAAAAGAAAATGGATGTTATGGAGGAAGAAAGAAGATATTTCATTCATGGAAAAGAAGATGAAAATGGAAATATAGAAATAACAGGGTGTGTTAGAAACGGAGTACCAGAGGATATAGCAGATAAAATATTTGATGATATGATAGATTTCGCAAAATATGCCTTTAATAAATCACATGCAGCGGCATATGGAGTTTTATCATACCAAACAGCATATTTAAAAGCATATTATCCAGTAGAATTTATGGCAGCTTTAATTACAAGTGTAATGGGGAATACTGATAAAGTTGTTGAATATACTAGAGAATGCAGTGCTTTAAATATAGATGTATTAAAACCAGATATAAACAAAAGTTTTTCTAAATTCTCAGTTGAAGGAAATAATATAAGGTTTGGTCTGGCAGCTGTTAAAAATGTTGGAGTTAATATAATCAACAATATAATAGATGAAAGAAAATTAAATGGCCAATTTATAGATTTTGGAGACCTAGCAAAAAGATTAGATTCAAAAGATACAAATAAAAGAGTTATAGAGAGTTTAATTAAGTGTGGTGCATTTGATGAAATAAGCGAAAATAGAGCTAGCTTAATGTGTGGATATGAAAACTTGCTAGATAGTATAGCTATGGATAGGAAAAAGAATGTACAAGGTCAGATATCTTTATTTGATGTTTTTTCAGGAACAGAGGAAGATAGTCAAATACAAGAGGTTAGTAAAATTCCTAAACTAAAAGAGTATGAAGAAAGAGAAAGACTTAGTTTAGAAAAAGAAGTATTAGGGATGTATGTAAGTGGCCATCCATTGGCAGAGTTTAAAAAAGAAATACAAAGAAATACTTCTATGGACAACGGTAGGCTAAACTCTTTACGAGACGATGCACAGAGTTATGTAGCATTAGATGAAAAAGAAGTTATAATGGGTGGAATGATAGTAACTAAAACTATAAAAACTACTAAAAGAAATGACATAATGGCATTCATAGAACTTGAAGATTTATATGGAACTATAGAAATAATAGTATTTCCTCAATTATTACAAAAGTATAATCATATTTTAAATGAAGATAATATTATATATATAAAAGGTTCCTTAAGTATAAAAGAAGATGAAAATGCAAAACTTATAGCTAGAGAAATTAAAGACATAAATAATTCATCTAAATTTGAACAAAATAAATCAAAGTATAATTATAATACTAACAATAATTCTAATTATAATAATAACGCTAAAACAGGGTTATACTTAAAAGTAGATAGTTTTAACAATAAACAGCTGACTGATAAAATAGTAGAAATAGCAAAACAACATTTAGGAAAAGAAAATGTATTTTTGTACTCAGAAGATGCTAAACAGCTTTATAAATGGAATGAATTAAACGTAGAAATAACAAATAAATTGATTTTAGAATTAGAAGAAATATTGCCTAAGCAAAATATAAAAGTAAAAAATTAAAACGTTAAAAATAAAAAAATTAGAATATTAAAATAAAAATATTATGAAAAAAATAGCTCATATTGTGGTATAATATCAGAAAATGGACATTTTAATAGTTCTAATTTTTTTAACTTTGATGGGATGAAAAAACATCATAGGGACTTGCATTGTCCCGGCGATGTCAAATATAGATAAATAGGAGGTAATACTATGAAAACTATAGGCATACTGACAAGTGGAGGAGATGCTCCAGGAATGAATGCAGCCATAAGGGCTGTTGTAAGGTCTGCAATATACTATGGATGCAAGGTATACGGGATTAATAGAGGATATAAAGGATTAATAGAAGAAGACATTCAGGAAATGAATTTATCTTCTGTTGGAGATATTATACATAGAGGTGGAACTATACTAAAATCTTCTAGATGTGAAGAATTTAAAACACCAGAAGGTAGATTAGTAGGAGTAGAAGTATTAAAAAAATATGGTATAGACTGTTTAGTTGTTATAGGAGGAGATGGATCATTTAATGGTGCTCAAAAATTAAGTGAACTAGGATTCCCAGCTATAGGTATACCAGGTACTATAGATAATGATTTAGCTTATACTGATTACACTATAGGATTTGACACAACAATGAACACTATAATAGATGCAATAGGTAAGATTAGAGATACTTCGTCTTCTCATGAAAGGGTTAACATTGTTGAAGTAATGGGGAGACACTGTGGAGATTTAGCTTTATATTCAGGTCTTGCAGGTGGAGCGGAAACTATAATAGTTCCAGAAGTTGATTTTAAAGTAGAAGAAGTATGCAATACACTAAAAACAACACAAAAAAGAGGTAAAAGACACAGCATAATAGTATTAGCTGAGGGTGTAGGAAACGCACAAGACTTGGGTAAAGAAATCGTTAAAGAAACTCAAGCTGATTTAAGAGTTACTGTGCTAGGACATGTCCAAAGAGGTGGAAGTCCAACTGCATTTGATAGAATATTAGCTAGTAGAATGGGAGTAAGAGCAGTGGAGCTATTATTAGATGGAAAAGCTGCTAGAGTAGTAGGTATTAAAGACAACAAGATAATTGATATGGAAATAAATGAAGCTTTATCAATGACTAGAGCATTTGATAAAGATACTTATGAAATGGTTAAAATACTATCTATATAATATAGGAGGAATATATATGTTAAAAAATATGAAAAGAACTAAAATAGTTTGTACATTAGGACCAGCATCACAGAAAGAGGAAATATTAACTCAACTTGTTGAGAATGGTTTAAACGTATGCAGATTCAACTTCTCACATGGGTCTCATGAAGAACACAAAGGTAGATTAGATATGGCTAAAAGTGTTAGAGAAAGGTTAAATCAACCAGTAGCTCTTTTATTAGATACTAAAGGTCCAGAAATAAGAACAGGAAATTTTGCTGATCCAGAAGTTTTATTAGAAGAAGGTCACACATTTACTGTAACTATGAAAGACGTTATAGGAACTAAAGAAATATGTACAGTAAGTTACAAAGATCTTTCAAAAGATGTTGTAGCAGGAGACACTATATTAATAGATGATGGTTTAGTTGGATTAAGAGTTAAGGAAATAAATGGGGATGACATAGTTTGTATAGTTGAAAACTCAGGTATAGTTAAAAATCATAAGGGAGTAAACGTACCAGGAGTAAAAATAAACTTACCAGCTATAACTGAAAAAGATACAAGTGATATAGAATTTGGTATAGCACAAGGTATAGATTACATAGCAGCATCATTTGTTAGAAAAGCATCAGATGTATTAGCTATAAGAGAAATACTAGAAAAAAATAATGCTACAGATATACAAATAATATCTAAAATAGAAAACCAAGAAGGTGTAGATAATTTAGATGAAATATTAAAAGTATCTGACGGTATAATGGTTGCTAGAGGCGACTTAGGGGTTGAAATACCAACAGAAGATATACCAGTAGTTCAAAAAATGATGATAAAGAAATGTAATGAATTAGGAAAACCTGTAATAACTGCAACTCAAATGCTTGATTCTATGATGAGAAATCCAAGACCTACAAGAGCAGAAGTTACAGATGTTGCAAATGCTATATACGATGGAACAGATGCAATAATGCTATCTGGAGAAACTGCTGCAGGTAAATATCCAGTAGAAGCTGTAAAAACAATGGCAACAATCGCAAAGAGAACAGAAGAGACATTAGACTATGATAATTTATTAAAGCAAAATGCAAAGAATAATTCGACTGTAACAGATGCAATAAGTCATGCAACATGTACTACAGCTGTAGATTTAGATGCATCAGCTATAATAACTTCTACTTCTTCAGGACATACTGCAAGAATGGTATCAAAGTTAAGACCTAAATGCCCAATAATAGCTACTACTAATGATGAAAAAATAATGAGAAGACTAGCTCTTACTTGGGGAGTATACTCTATAAAATCATCAGATTCAAGAAATACTGATGAAGTAATAGAAAACTCTATAGAGGCTGCTAGAAACGCTAATTATATAAATAATGGAGAGTTAGTAGTTATAACTGCTGGAGTACCAGTTGGAGTAAGCGGAACTACAAACTTAATAAAAGTTCATGTTATAAGTGAAGAAATAGTTCAAGGTATCGGAGTAGGAAACAAAACAGTAGAAGGTAAAGTTCGTATAATTAAAAATGGGGATGATTTCAAGCATTTCAATGATGGAGATGTTTTAGTTACAACTATGACAGATATAGAAATGAATTCTTGCATAGAAAAAGCATCTGCTATAATAGTCGAAGAAGGTGGAATGACTTCTCATGCTGCAATAGTAGGATTAAATTTAGACAAGCCAGTTATATTATCAGCTAAGAATATGATTAGTTTAGTTCAAGATGGAGAAGTTGTAACTGTAGATGCTTCAAGAGGTGTAGTATACAGAGGATCAACTAGAGTTTTATAATATTTAATCTTGAATTTAAAAATAGAATATTTATATAAATTAAAAATATAATGATAGTATATCTTTAATTTCCAAATAGCCACTAAGTGAGTAATACACTTAGTGGCTATTTTATAGCTATATTGTTCAGAAAATTCAGTTAAAATAATTAGGCCATGCATAATTATACTTAAATCAACATAATTATAAAAAAAGGGGGGATTGCTAATGAGTGAAAGTAGAGAAAATTGGGGCTCTAAAATTGGTCTTATACTAGCAATGGCAGGAAATGCCGTTGGATTAGGTAACTTTTGGAGATTCCCATATATAGCTGCTTCAAATGGTGGGGGAGCATTCATGATACCATACTTTTTTGCACTAATAGTTATAGGCATACCCGTAATGTTGGTGGAATGGAGTATAGGACGTTATGGAGGTAAATATGGTCATGGAACACTAGGACCGATGATGTACTTACAAGCAAAACAAGCAATGAAACCGAAAAAGGCAATTATAGTTGGAGCTTTATGTGGAATGATAGCATTTGGGGTTACGATTTTGGTTAATTCCTATTATAACCATATCATAGGATGGTCATTAGGATTTGCATTCAATTCATTAACTGGAGGGTATAATGCTGATCCAGGAGGATTCTTTGCTAGTTATATTCAAGATCCTAAAAATTTAGTATTCTGGGTTATATCATTGCTTTTCTTAGCATTAGCAGTAATGAAAGGAATACAAAAGGGTATAGAATCTTGGGCTAAAATAATGATGCCAGTACTTTATGTATTCGGTATAATTTTAGGGATTAGAGCATTAACTCTAGGAGCACCTGTTCATCCAGATTGGAGTTCACTAGCAGGCCTTAATTTCATATGGAATCCAGATTTTAGTCAATTATCTTGGCAATCTGCAATAGCTGCAGCAGGGCAAATATTCTTCACATTATCTTTAGGAATGGGTATAATACACAATTATGCTTCATATCTACAACCAGATGAGGATATAGTTACAGCTTCTGTTGCTACAATATCTTTAAATGAGTTTGCAGAAGTTATATTAGGTGGTACAGCAGTTATTCCAATAGCATATGCATTCTTAGGACCAGAAGGTATCAAAGGAAGCATAGGTTTAGCATTTATGGCATTACCTAATGTATTTAGTACTATGACTGGTGGAGGAATATTTGGAGCTATGTGGTTCTTATTATTATTCTTTGCTGGTATAACATCTGCAATAGCGATGTATAACTATTTAGTTGCATTGTTAGAAGAAGATGCTGGAATAGAAAGAAAAAAAGGTGCTTGGATAGTATTTGTTGGATATTTAATAGTTGGTCTACCAATAGCATTAGAATCAATATTAACTCAAAGTGCTAACTTAGTTTACTTTACAGAAGTTGATAACTGGATAGGTAACTACTTGCTAATAGTACTTGGATTGATAGAGATAATAGTAATTGGATGGTGTGTTAAAGATAGAGCACTTGATGAAATGAACAGAGGTGGATTATGGAAAGTTCCTAAATGGTTCTTTAGATTGTTCCACCAATTCTTAACACCTGTAACGATAATAACTTTCTTAGTATTCTTTACAAGAGATTATTGGATAGCTGGAAACTTTAAAGTAGTACCTAGCTATATATCTGAAATACCAGAGTTTGCTATTTGGGTTAACTTAGCTAGAGCGGTTGTATTTGGGGTATTATTAATAGGATTTATACAATCATATAAGTCTATTAAGAGCAAATACAAAGATGAAATAGATAGTAATGAAGTTAAAGAATAATAAAAGCTCCACATAAAATAGGAGGATGATAACATGACAGGTGCGGCATGGGCATTTATGGGTGTTATATGGGTTAGCATATTCACTTGTGTAGGAATATCAATGAACAAAATTGTAAAGGATAATAGGTAATATCAACAAAAAACCCTACTTACAAATTAATGTGGGGTTTTTTTAGTAACGTTGACATATATATAAATAAAAGCTTATTAGATTTTCTTACAAAACATCATGTACGAGGGTAATATATATTCGAAGGGGGTTTTTGGATGAATGCAAATTTGGTTATGGTCACAATGAAACAATTAAAATCAGAAATAAATAAGATGAAAAGCATAAAAAACACTAAAAAACAAAAATACACTTCACAAATAGACAAAATATATAATAACTATAAAAAAGTAGAGATATCAGAAGATATGAAAAAGCAGTACAATCAATTAAATTCAAAGGGAACGGAACTTATAAAGGAATTAAAAATATCAAAGGATAAACACAAGTTAGAAACGAGTATAGAAGTATATATAAGGTATTTAAAAGCATCATTATTTGACTTTGAAGGAAAAACAAATTATTTAAGAAAATACATAACTAGTTTTTTATTTTGTGCGATTTTATTTTTAGCATTATCACCTCAATTTTATGGGTTTATATTACCGGTATTATTTTTCCTACCAATATATTTAGGATTAAGGGGAGTAAAAAAAAGATCAATAAGTGGATTTTATATGACTATGAGTTTAATTCCGGTTGCTATTATGACATCTTTTACATGGATAAGATATGGAATTAATGCAAAAATAGATCCTACAGGGGCTGTAAAGGCTATTGTAGATAGTGGAGTAGGTCAAGGAGTAGCAGAAAAATTAGTGTATATAGGACCATTATTTGGATGCATATTATTAGTTTTTGCTGCTTTGCAACTGTATAGAGGATACAAAAGTAAAGATTTATTTATATAGGGGCTTTATAAGCCTCTATTTTTTTGGTAAAATAAACTCTTGAGGCTTGTAAAAATACACGGACGGAGGATACCTTAATGTTATCAAAGAATGAAGAGTATGTTGTAGATATAGTTGACATAGGTCAAGGCGGAGTTGGAGTAGGCAAATATAATGGTTTTACAGTCTTCGTAGAGGGCGGATTAATACAAGACAAAGTAAAAGTTAAAATAAATAAGTCTAAGAAAAATTATGCGGTAGGTGATATAGTTGAAATAGTTGAGAAATCACCTTTTAGAGTTGATAGAATATGTAATGATTCTCTTAAAGACTGTGGAGGATGTCAGGTACAAGAACTAGATTATCAAAAGCAATTAGATATAAAAACAAATGAAGTAAAGCAAGTTATAAGTAGAATCGGAAAAATAGAAAATGTTAAGGTATATAACACAATTGGAATGGACGAACCTTGTAGATACAGAAATAAAGCACAATTTCCTATACAAAAGTTAAATAATGCACCGGCAATAGGTTTTTATAAGAGAAAAAGCCATGACATAATATCTATGGACAAATGTGTAATACAACATGATGTAAATGATAAAATAATGAAAATAATAAAAACATATATAAATGCTTATAGTGTAAGCATTTATGATGAAAAATCACATACAGGTGTTTTAAGACATTTAGTTACTAAAGTTGGATTTACTACTAATGAAGTTATGGTATTACTAGTTGCAAACGGAAAAAAATTACCATACTTAAATGAATTAGCATCTGTATTAGAAGAGAATGTACCCGGATTTAAAACATTAGTAGTTAATGTTAATAGAGCAAAAACTAACGTTATATTAGGTAGAGAAAATAGAGTAATATATGGTGATGGAAAGATAAATGATTATATAGGAGATTTAGTATTTGAAATATCTCCACTATCATTCTTCCAAGTTAACCCTGTACAGACTGAGGTATTATACAATAAAGCACTAGAATATGCAGATTTAAAAGAAAATGATACTGTATTTGATATTTATTGTGGTATAGGAACAATATCTTTATTCTTAGCGCAAAAAGCTAAAAAAGTTTACGGAATAGAGATAGTTGAAGATGCTATAACGGATGCAAAAACAAATGCTAAGTTAAACAATTTAGATAATGTTGAGTTTTATGTAGGAGAAGCAGAAGAAGTTGTTCCTAAGATGTATAAGGAAGGTAAAACTGCTAATGTAGTAGTAGTAGACCCTCCTAGAAAAGGATGCGATGAAAAAGTATTAGATACTATAGTTTCTATGGCACCTGATAAAGTTGTTTATGTTTCTTGTAACCCAGCTACATTAGCAAGAGACTTAGCTTATTTAGACGAAAGAGGATATCAGTGTAGTGAAATACAACCAGTAGATATGTTCCCTCATACAATGCACGTAGAATGTGTAGCAAAACTTATTAAAAAATAAAATTAAATGACATATATTACTATTTAAATATAAACATAATATAAATAAAGATGTTAAAAATGGTTACAATATTATTAAATAAATGTATAACACACCTCATTGTTTTTAACATCATAGTTTTTTATGCATTTATTTTAAAATAGATTAAGTCCTTCAAATTTTGAAGGACTTTTTAAGTTCCCTACATTATACTTATTATATAAATACTAAATACAATGGGGGTAAAATATGAAAGTTTTATTTACTATGAATTATGGGGAAGATAAATTTCAAAAAATAAGAGATTTAGGTTATGAGGTTACCTATTATCATGAAAATAAAGTATCAAATAACGATGATACAGATGATTCAGATATATTAGTAACATATAATCCTTTCAACACATTAGACATATCTAAAATGAGTAAATTAAAGTACATTCAAACAACGAGTGTAGGAGTAGATCAAATACCAAAAGAAAAGCTATTAGGCAAAGATATATTAATAGCTAACAATAAAGGCGGATATAGTGTTCCTATTAGCGAATGGATAGTAATGTATATTTTACAAATATATAAAAATAGCAAAAAATTTTATGAACAGCAACAGAACAAAAAATGGAAGATGAATTTTGAAATGACTGAAATGACTGGTAAAAAAATAGGTTTTATTGGGACTGGAACTATAGCTACACAAGGAGCTAAAAGGTTAAAAGCTTTTGGTGTAGAAATATGGGGTGTAAATACAAATGGTAGTGATAGAGAATATTTTGATAAATGTTTTTCTACATTAGAAATGAATACTGTATTTAAAGAATGTGATGTAGTTATATGTACAATACCTGCAACTAAAGAGACTATTGGCATAATAAATAAAGATAAATTTAATATTATGAAAGATAAGTCAGTTTTTATAAATGTTGGTAGAGGAAATATTTTAAATGAAGAAGATTTAGTAAGTTGTATAAATAAATTTAGAGGTGTAGCATTAGATGTTTTTCAAAATGAGCCACTAAGTGAAGATAATAAACTATGGAGCTTTGATAATGTTACTGTAACACCTCATAACTCTTGGGTAAGTGACAAAAACAACGAAAGAAACTTTGATATGATTTATAATAATCTTAAAAAATATATAAATAAAGAGTCAATAAACAATGTTATGGATATTTATAAAGGATATTAGAAGTCTATATTAAAAAAATGTCACGCTAGCGTGACATTTTTAGGTTTAGATTAGTATAAGAACATAAGAAGTATAATGCAAAAATTTTAACAATAATAATATTAAAATGATATACTTAAATATATTAAAGTCATAAAAAGGCAATACTAAAAAAGAGAAATTTTCATAAGAGGTGATACAAAAATGGCTATAGAAAAAAGGATAAATGAATTAATAGATTTAATAAATTATCACAATGAAAAATATTATAATCAAGATACTCCAGAGCTATCGGATTATGAATATGATAATTTGATGAAAGAGTTAATAAATTTAGAACAAGAAAATCCTAACTTAAAAAGAATTGACTCACCAACTAGTAGAGTTGGGGGGAAACCTTTAGATAAATTCGAACAAATTATACATAAAATACCTATGCTAAGTTTATCAAATGCTTATTCAGACCAAGATTTAAAAGATTTTGATAAAAGAGTAAGAGATATGGTAAGTGAAGAAGTGGAATATGTAGTAGAATTCAAAATAGATGGATTGTCAGTTGGTCTTACATATAATGATGGAATTTTTGAAAAAGGAGCTACTAGAGGTGATGGAGTTGTTGGAGAAGATGTTTCTCAAAATTTAATGACTGTAAAGAGTATACCTTTAAAAATAGATGAAGATAATGAAATAGTGGTAAGAGGAGAAGTCTATATATCAAAACAAAACTTCAAAAACGTAAATGAAAATCAAGAAGAACTAGGGCTACAATTGTTTGCTAATCCAAGAAACCTTGCAGCAGGATCGCTAAGACAACTTGATTCTAAGCTAACATCTAAAAGACCTTTAGATATATTTGTGTTTAACCTTGAACATGGTGAAAATATAGAATTTAAAAGTCATAGTCAATCATTAGAGTTTTTAAAAAACTTAGGTTTTGCAGTTAGCCCTAACTACAAAGTTTGCAACAAAATAGAAGCTGTTATTGATTTTATAAATTACTGGACAGAAAATAGAGAAAAACTAGATTTTGAAATAGATGGAATGGTAATAAAGGTAAATAAATTATCTCAAAGAGAGTTTATGGGATATACTGCAAAAAGTCCTAGATGGGCAATTGCGTACAAATTCCCAGCAGAAAGAAAAAAAACAAAAATAATAGATATTATAGTAGAAGTGGGAAGAACGGGAAACATAACACCTACAGCAGTTTTAGAGCCAGTTAGACTAGCTGGAACAAGTGTAAGTAGAGCTACACTACATAATGAAGATTATATAAAAGAAAAAGACATTAAAATAAATGACACTGTATTAGTTCAAAAAGCAGGAGATATAATACCACAAGTTATAGAAGTTATAAAAGAAGAACGTAGTGGAGAAGAAATAGAATTTGAAATGCCAAAAGAATGTCCTGTATGTAATGAACCTACTGTAAGACTAGATGGAGAAGCAGCCGTAAAATGTATAAATATGTCTTGCCCTGCACAAATAAGAAGAGGAATAATTCATTTTGTATCTAGGGATGCTATGAATATAGATGGATTAGGAGAATCGATAATAACGCTTTTATTAAATGAAAAAATAATAGAAGATATTGCTGACTTATATAATATAAAAAAAGAAGATGTTATAAATCTAGAGAGAATGGGTGATAAATCAGCTACTAATTTAGTTAATTCAATTGAAAAATCTAAAAGCAACGATTTATGGAGACTTATAAATGGATTGGGAATTAAATTTGTAGGTGTAAAAGGTGCAAAGATATTAGCATCTAATTTTAAAGATATAGATGAAATAATTAATGCAAGTAATGAAAAATTAATCGAATTAGACGAATTTGGAGAAACTATGGCAAATAGTGTAATACAATTCTTTAAAGAAGAAAAAAATATTAATGTCATAGAAAAACTTAAAAATGCAGGCGTTAATACTAAAGTAATAGTAGATGAAAATGCTAGTATACCTAAAATATTTGAAGGTATGAAGATAGTTTTAACAGGAACTTTGCCAACTCTAAAAAGAAATGACGCAAAAGAAATGATAGAAGCAAGAGGCGGTAAGGCAACTGCAAGTGTTAGTAAATCTACAACATTTGTATTAGCAGGAGAAGAAGCAGGATCTAAACTTACTAAGGCAAATGAACTAGGTGTAAAAGTGGTTGATGAGGATATATTTATTAAACTTACAAACTTAGAATCAAAAGAAGAAGTTCAAAATGAACTGCTTTAAAAACGATAAACATAATAATATGATGATATTTGGATTAATATAATATATTTGATATAAATTTGGTGATATTACAAAAGAGAAAGATACCGTTAATAGTAGAAAATTACTTCAAATATATGTTAATATTATTAATATATAAATAAATTTGAACGAATAAAAATCTCAAAACAAAAAGACTCAAGAGAGGTATAAAAAATGGCTAGAATTGATGATAGAAAAAATGACCAAATAAGAGATATAAAAATAACAAGAGATTATACAAGATATGCAGAAGGGTCTGTATTAATAGAAATGGGAGAAACAAAAGTTATATGTACAGCATCGGTAGAAGATAAAGTACCTCCATTTTTAAGACACAGTGGAACAGGATGGATAAACGCAGAGTATTCAATGCTTCCAAGATCTACTCACCAAAGAAAAATAAGAGAATCATCAAGAGGTAAAGTTGATGGAAGAACTCAAGAAATTCAAAGATTAATAGGAAGATCAATAAGATCTGTAATAGATTTAAAAAAATTAGGTGAAAGAACTATTTGGATAGATTGTGATGTAATCCAAGCAGACGGTGGTACTAGAACAGCTTCTATAACAGGTGCATTTGTAGCAGTTGTAGATGCTTTAAATAAATTACATAAGTCTAAATCAATAAAAGAAATACCTGTAAGAAACTTTGTATCAGCTATAAGTGTAGGGATAGTTAATCAAGAGCATGTCCTAGATTTATGTTATGAAGAAGATTCTAATGCACAGGTTGATATGAATATAATAATGACAGACAAAGGTGAATTTGTTGAGGTTCAAGGAACTGGTGAAGAACGCCCATTCTCAAGAACTGATTTAAATGCATTGTTAGAACTTGGAGAAAAGGGGAATAAAGAATTAATAAAGGCTCAAAGAGCAGCTCTAGGTGAAATAGCAGATGAAATATTAGGAATGGAATATGGCGATGAAGTAGTTATAGCTACTAATAATGCTCATAAATTAGAAGAAATTGGAGCAATATTAGAAGACTTTGATTATAATATATACTCATTAAAAGATGTAGATTTAGGTGGAATAGAAATAGTTGAAGATGGAAAAACATTTGAGCACAATGCCTTGATAAAAGCTAGAACAATAGCAAAAATGACTAAGATGATAGCAATATCAGATGACTCAGGGTTAGAAGTTGATGCTATAGGAAAAAAACCAGGTGTTTATTCTGCTAGATTTGCAGGAGAAAATGCGACTGATGAAGAAAATAGACAAAAGTTAATTAAGTCTTTAGCTAACATTCCTGCAAGCAAGAGAACTGCAAGATTTGTATCAGCTATAGCTGTAGTATTCCCTGATGGAAAAGAATTTGTAGTTAGAGGAACTTGTGAAGGAACTATAGGATTTGAAGAAAAAGGTAAAAATGGATTTGGATATGATTCATTATTTATAGTTAATGGATACAATAAGACTTTTGCAGAAATGCCAGCTACTATAAAAAATAGTATAAGCCACAGATCTAATTCACTAAAATTAATGAAAAGCGAGTTTAATAAAAGGGTAGTGAGATAATGAAAATAGGTGTAGTAAGTGACACTCATAGAATGAAAAAGTTTATTGATAAAACTATACCGTATTTAAAGGAATGTGATTTAATAATTCATGCAGGAGATAATTTTCTTGATTCAAAGTATATATATACTTTGACAAATGTAGATGTTATGGCGGTAAGAGGAAACTGTGATTTTGAAAATGTGGAAGAAGAATTAGTCTTTGAAGTAGAAGATAAAACTATATTTTTATGTCATGGAGATAAATATTGTGTTAAATATGGAATAGATATGCTAGAATCTAAAGCAAAGTCTATAAATGCAGACTTAGTTGTATTTGGTCATACTCATATTCCTTTATGTATACAAAGAGATGAAATACTATATTTAAATCCAGGAAGTGTATCACTTCCACGAGAAGTATCATATAGAAGTTTTGTTATATTAGATATAGAAAATGGGAAAGTACAAACGCAAGAAATCAAAATTTAATATATGCGAATAAGAAGTAAAGCTAAGCTTTATAAATCAAGGGAATACTTGTAAATAAAAAAACTTATGTGCTATAATTAAAGAGTTGAACTAGAGTACGATGGATATTGATTCCACATACAAATTATACATAACGATATAGGAGGATTAAATTAATGAAAGCAGAATTAATTAAAAAAGAAGGAAACAAAGTTACTTTAAAAATAACTGTAGATAATAATAAATTTGAAGCAGCAGTAACAAAATCATACAACAAGAACAAGGGTAAATACAACATACCAGGATTTAGAAAAGGTAAAGCACCTAAAGTTGTTATAGAAACTCAATACGGAAAAGGAATATTCTATAATGATGCTATAGAAATATTATTCCCAGAAGTTTATCCAAATGCTATAAAGGAATTAAACATAGATCCAATAGATAGACCAGATTTAGATGTTGAAGAAATAAGCCAAGATAACGGATTAGTTATGGTTGTTAACGTTGAAGTTAAACCAGAATTCGAATTAGGAGCTTACAAAGGTATAGAAGTAGCTAAAGTTGACAATAATGTAACTGAAACAGAAGTAGAAGTAAGCTTAGATGAAATGTTAAACAAAAACGCTAGATTAGTAAGTGTTGAAGATAAAGCATTAGAAAATGGAAATACAGCTATAATAGACTTTGAAGGATTTGAAAGCGGAGTTGCTTTTGAAGGTGGAAAAGGTGAGAACCATAACTTAGTTATAGGATCAAACACTTTCATACCAGGATTTGAAGAGCAATTAATAGGCAAAAAAGCAGGAGAAGAAATAGAAGTTAACGTTACTTTCCCAGCTGAATATCACGCAGAAAACTTAGCTGGAAAGCCAGTAGTATTTAATGTAAAAGTAAATGATGTAAAGGTAAAAGAATTACCAGAGTTAGATGATGAATTTGCTAAAGATGCAAGTGAATTTGATACATTAGCAGAATTAAGAGCTGATGTTAGAGCTAAGTTAGAAGAAGAAGCTAAAAATTCTTCAGAAGCTCAAATGAGAAATGTAATAGTTGAAAAAGTTGCTGCTAATACAGAAGTAGAAGCTCCAGAGTCTATGATACAACAACAAATAGATAACATGTTAATGGAACTTAACTACCAATTACAATATCAAGGATTAAACTTACAACAATTATTAGAAATGACAGGAAGAGATATAGCTGAATTAAGAGAAGAAAGAAAAGCTGATGCAGCTAAATTAGTAAAATCTTCTTTAGTATTAGAAGCTATAGCTGATGCAGAAAAAATAGATTCTAGTGATGAAGATTTCAGTGCTGAATTAGAAAAAATGTCATCTATGTACAATATGGAAGTAGAAAAATTAAAAGCTTCTTTAAGAGAAAGTGATATAGAAGACATAAAAAATCAAATAAAAATAAGAAAAACTATAGACTTATTAGTTGAAAACGCAATAATAGCTTAATTTTTTACAGTAGCCTATTTAGGCTACTGTAAATTATATATAAAAAATAGAAGATATAGAGGGGGTATGATCCATGGCATTAGTACCTGTAGTAGTTGAACAAACAGGAAGAGGAGAAAGATCGTACGATATATATTCTAGATTATTAAAAGATAGAATAATATTTCTAGGAGATGAAGTAAATGACGTCACATCTGGACTTATAGTTGCTCAGTTATTATTTTTAGAAGCTGACGATCCAGATAAGGATATACACTTATATATAAATTCACCTGGCGGAAGCATAACAGCTGGAATGGCTATTTATGATACTATGCAATATATTAAACCAGATGTATGCACTATGTGTATAGGAATGGCTGCATCTATGGGAGCATTTTTATTATCAGCAGGAGAAAAAGGAAAGAGATTTGCTTTACCAAACAGTGAGATAATGATACATCAACCATTAGGTGGAACTAAAGGTCAAGCAACAGATATAGAAATACATGCTAGACGAATAATAAAAATGAAGGAAACTTTAAATAAGATATTATCAGAGAGAACTGGTCAACCATTAGAAAAAATTCAAATGGACACTGAACGTGATAACTTTATGGATGCAAATGAAGCTAAAGCATATGGCTTAATCGATGAAGTAATTGCAAAAAGACCGTAGATAGGAAGAGGTGCTTAATATGTCAAAATACGAAGAAAAAAGACAGTTAAAATGTTCATTCTGCGGTAAAAACCAAGAACAAGTTAGACGATTAATTGCAGGACCGAATGTATATATATGCGATGAATGTGTTGAACTTTGTGATGAAATAATCCAAGAAGAAGTAGATGAAACTATTGAAGAGGATACTACATCATTACCAAAACCAAAGGAAATGATGGATATCTTAAATGATTATGTAATAGGACAGGAAAAAGCTAAGAAAACTTTATCAGTTGCTGTATATAATCACTACAAAAGAATATATAATAAAAAAGTTACTACTAAAGATATAGAAATTCAAAAGAGTAATATACTTTTACTAGGCCCAACAGGTTCAGGTAAAACTTTATTAGCTCAAACTTTAGCTAAAACTCTTAATGTTCCTTTTGCAATGGCAGATGCTACATCACTAACGGAAGCAGGATATGTTGGAGAAGACGTAGAGAATATTCTTTTAAAACTTATTCAAGCTGCTGATTTTGATATAGAAAAAGCCGAAAGAGGTATAATCTATATAGATGAGATAGACAAGATTGCTAGAAAATCAGAAAATCCATCTATAACAAGAGATGTTAGTGGAGAAGGTGTTCAGCAAGCGCTTCTAAAAATATTAGAAGGAACAACTGCTAATGTTCCACCACAAGGTGGAAGAAAACACCCTCATCAAGAGTTCTTAAAGATTGACACTACTAATATATTATTTATATTAGGAGGGGCTTTCGATGGAATAGAAAGAATAATCCAAAAACGTGGTGGAGAAAAAACACTTGGATTTGGTGGTAAAATAGAAAGTAAAAAAGAAATGGATTTAGGGAAAGTATATTCTAGAGTTCTTCCAGAGGATTTACTGAAATTTGGTATAATACCAGAATTCATAGGAAGAATTCCAGTTGTAGCAACTTTAGAATTATTAGATGAAGATGCTTTAATGAGAATATTAAAAGAACCTAAAAATGCTCTAGTTAAACAGTACAAGAAATTATTAGAACTAGATGATGTTACACTAGAATTTGAAGAGGATGCCCTTCGTGCTATAGCTAAAAAAGCTATAGAGAGAAACACAGGAGCAAGAGGACTTAGAAGTATAGTTGAAAATACAATGATGGAAAGTATGTTTGAAGTTCCATCTAGAGATGACGTCAAAAAAGTTATAGTAACAAAAGAAGCTGTTGATGAAGGGGCACAACCAGTTATAGTACTTAAAGATCAAGAAGAAAGTGCATAATAAAAGAAAGGAGCTTTTGTAGCTCCTTTTTTAATTGTATCATTTAACTAACGTAAAAATATTAAACCGAAAATACCATAAATGAAAACTATAGCAATAGAGCCTACTTTTTTCGTGTATAATAGATAGAAAGCAGATACGAAAGCTAATATTCCATACAAATTCCACGATATGTCTAAAGTTGATGAAAATGCGGCCGATAATATAAATCCAAGAGTTATAGGCCTAAGGACCTTAAGCAGATTTTCTATTTTAGCATTATCCTTAAACTTATTGAATAATTTTGATACTATAGTAAGTCCTATTACTGAAAAAACTATAACACCGATTGAAGCAGATATAGAACCTAATACGCCTGAAACTTTGAAACCAACAAATGTAGCACAATTGATAGCTATTGGTCCAGGAGTAGATTGTGATAGTGCTAATAGGTCTAAAAATTCTTGGTTTGATATAAACCCATATTTAGTTATAAATTCTTGCTGAATAAATGGAAGCATAGCATAGCCACCACCAAAACTAAAGGCGCCTATTTTTAAAAATATAAGAAAAAGTAATTTTACTTTTGCCATAGGCTATATACACCTCCTACTATTATTAAGTAAATAGGATTTATTTTAAATAGTCCAATTGACATAAATGATATAATTAATAATAGGATATTTTGCTTTGATTTAGGAAGTTTATTGAGCATGCTAATGAAAGAATAGAATAACAGAGCAATTACAACAGGGCTAACTCCCTTGAAAAATGCGTTTAATAATTGCGAAGATCCATTGTTAAAGTATAAATACGATAATGCTAAAACAATTACAAATGCTGAAAAAATAGAGCCTAAGGTGCAAACTATAACTCCAGGGATTTTATAAAGGCGATATCCTAATAAAACAGATATGTTAACAGCTAAAACACCGGGAAAGCTCTGGGCTATAGATAAATAATCTATAAACTCTTCTGAGGTTAAAAGTTCTTGTTTATGAACAAGTTCGTTTTCTATAAGAGGAACCATTGCGTAACCACCACCAAATGTAAAGGTGCCAATCTTTACGAAAGTTAAAAATAAATTTAACATTAAAAAACCTCCCAACTTCTAAAATTATATAAGTATATGTCTATTATATCATAATAAACAGACCTTATTCTAAAGCTTCAAATGGTGGCGTTACTCAGTCATATAAACGGAAATTATACTTAGATAAAATTAAAAAATGAATATAACTCCGGATATGTAATAAAATAAGAGTAAAATGAAGCATAAGTTTGGATTAATGTTGAAAATTAAGTTTCTTAAATATATAATAAATAAAGCAGTAAAATCTAGCGCTTTAAGGAGTGATATTAGTGGACAAAAATTATACTAAGATAGAACATGAATTACCGTTAATTCCCCTAAGAGGATTAGCGATATTCCCATATATGATATTAAATTTTGATGTAGGCAGAGAAGTTTCACTTAAAGCTTTAGATGAAGCAATGCTAGCGGAGGAATTAGTATTTTTAACTTCTCAAAAAGCAGCAGAAGTTGATGAACCCACAGAAGAGGATTTTTATCACGTTGGGACAATCTGTAAAGTTAAGCAGATGATAAAACTACCAGGCGAAACAGTACGTGTATTAGTAGAAGGAGTTTCAAGAGGTAGAGCTAAGGATATAAAATTAGAAGACGGATATTTCCAAGCAGTAGTAGATGAGATAGTTTTTGATGAGGAAAATGAAGATGAAGATATAGAAGTTGAAGCTTTTGTAAGAAACGTGTTTGATGCATTTGAAGAATACATAAACATAGGAAATAGAGTTTCACCAGAAATACTTGTATCTTTAGCAGAAATAGAGAATGTAGATCGTTTTATAGACACGATAGCATCTAACATATATCTAAAACCAGACCAAAAACAAAACATATTAGAAGAATTTGATATTAAAAAGAGACTAGAACTTATATACACAATTCTTTTAGAAGAAATAGATATATTAAAAATCGAGAAGAAAATAACTCTAAGAGTAAAAAAACAAATGAATAAAGTTCAAAAAGAATATTACCTTAGAGAGCAATTAAAAGCTATACAAAAAGAATTAGGTGAAGAAGAAGATATAAATTCTGAAGCTGATGAGTATAGAGCAAAGCTTAAAAAGATAAAAGCACCAAAAGAAACTAAAGAAAAAATATCTAAAGAAATAGAAAAGTTTTCTAAAGTATCTCCAATGTCTCCTGATTTAGGAGTTAGTAGATCGTATTTAGACACAGTATTTTCTATGCCTTGGAATAATGAAACAAAAGACAAGTTAGATTTAGTTAAAGCTAAAGAGATATTAGATGATGAGCACTATGGATTAGAAAAGGTTAAAGAAAGAATACTAGAGTATTTAGCAATAAGAACATTATCTAAGTCTTTAAAAGGACCGATTATATGTTTAGTAGGGCCTCCAGGTGTTGGTAAAACATCAATAGCTAAATCAATAGCAAATTCTTTAGGTAGAAAATTTGTAAGAATATCTTTAGGTGGAGTTAGAGATGAAGCTGAGATAAGAGGACACAGAAGAACTTATGTAGGAGCTCTTCCAGGAAGAATTGTAAATGGAATAAAAGAAGCTAAAACTAAAAATCCAGTATTTTTATTAGATGAAATAGACAAGATGTCAGCAGACTATAAGGGAGATCCATCTTCAGCAATGTTAGAGGTTCTAGACCCTGAACAAAACAAGGACTTTGTAGATCACTACTTAGAAATGCCTTTTGATTTATCTAAAATACTATTTGTTACTACTGCAAACAGCTTAAGCAGTATACCAAGACCATTATTAGATAGAATGGAAATAATAGAGGTATCAGGATATATAGAAGAAGAAAAACTAAACATAGCTAAAAAATACTTACTTCCAAAGCAAATGAAAGATCATGCATTAAAAGAAGAATTTATAAAAATGGATGATGATACTATAAGAGATGTAATAGATTCTTATACTAGAGAAGCTGGAGTAAGAAGTTTAGAAAGAACATTAGGTAAAATATGTAGAAAAGTTGCTAAGAAGTATGTAGAGAATCCTTCTTTAGAGGAACTTGTTATAACTAAAACAGACTTAGATGAATATCTAGGTAAAAATAGATATAAACATCAACCAGCTGGAGCTAAGCCTGAAGTTGGAATAGTAACTGGACTAGCATGGACATCTGTTGGAGGAGAAACATTAACTGTAGAGGTCAATGTTTTAAAAGGAAAAGGTCAAATTGTTTTAACTGGTAAATTAGGAGATGTAATGAAAGAATCTGCTCAGACTGCTATATCTTATATAAGATCAATAGCTGATAGATTTGATATAGATCCTGATTTTTACAAAAATAAAGATATCCATATTCATATACCAGAAGGTGCAGTTCCAAAAGATGGACCATCAGCAGGTATAACTATGGCTTTAGCTGTTATATCAGCTTTAACAAACATACCTGTGGCAAATGATATAGCTATGACGGGAGAAATAACTCTTAGAGGTAGAGTATTAGCAGTAGGTGGAGTTAAGGAAAAATTATTAGCAGCACATAGAATAGGAATAAATAAAATATTACTTCCAAAAGAATGTGAAGTAGATTTAGATGAAATACCACAAAACATAAAAGAAAAAATGGAATTTGTGCTTGTTGAACATATGGACGAAGTCTTAGAACATGCACTATTAAGGAATGGTGAAAAATAATGAAAATCAGAAGCTCAGAGATAACAATGAGTGCAGTAAATAAATCACAGTACCCAGATGAAGGTATACCGGAAATAGCTTTAGTTGGTAGATCAAACGTAGGAAAATCATCAACAGTAAATACTTTATTAAACAGAAGAAACTTTGCTAGAACTAGTCAAACTCCAGGTAAGACAAGAACTATAAACTTCTATCTTATAAATAATGAATTTTTCTTTACGGATCTTCCAGGTTATGGATATGCTAAAATAGCTAAGTGTGAAAAAGATAAATGGGGAACTATAATGGAAAGATATTTAGAAGATAGAGATGAGTTATGCGCTATTTTCTTACTTGTGGACATTAGACATGAGCCTACTAACGATGACGTTATGATGTATGAATGGATAAAGCACTTTGGATATAACTGTGTAGTAATAGCTACAAAAGCAGATAAAATATCAAGAGGTCAATACCAAAAGCATATAAGTATAATAAGAAAAAAATTACAATTAGAAAATGATGAAAAAGTAATTCCGATATCTTCTCTTAAGAAAACAGGAGTAGAAGAGGTTTGGGCTGAAGTAATAAATCAATATAGTGAACACGGTTATGAAATAACTGTAGATTAGTAAAAAAGAGTAGCAATTGGGATGCATTCACAATTTGCTACTCTTTTTTTGTATAAATGGATTAAATTTAAAATTTTACATAAAATAAACATTATATTAGTAACATAAACAACCACTTATTAATATTTTAATAAGATAGAAGATAAATCTTAGGGGGTTTTAATTATGGAAGAAAAAGTTAGACATTTATTCCCAGGTGGTAATACAGCAAATGGATCATTCAATTTTTTTGAATATATGATTCCGACTAATGTAAATAGGATTTTTTGTTTAAAAGGCGGTCCAGGAGTAGGAAAATCATCACTAATGAAGAAAATAGCAAAACAATTTATAGAAAGTGGATATGAAGTTGAATTACATCATTGTCCGTCAGACCCAGATTCTTTAGATGGAGTTGTAATAAAAAAACTAGGTGTAGTTTTATTAGATGGAACAGCTCCTCATATAGTCGATCCTAAGGATCCAGGAGCAATAGATGAAATAGTTAACTTAGGAGATTACTGGAATTTAGAAAACTTAGAAAAAAATAAACAGGAAATAGTAGAAAGTGGAAAAGATATAAGCAACTCATTTAAAAGAGCATACAAGTTTTTAAAAGCTTCAGAACCTATATATAATGATATAGAAGACAAATATAAAGACTGTATGGATTTTGGCCAAGTAAATTTATTAACAGAACATTTTATATATGATTTGTTTAAAGAAACTAGTAGCACTGGCATATACAAAAAAGAAAGACATTTATTTGGAACTGCTATAACTCCGCAAGGTCACATAGACCAAACTGATAGTATTATTAGTGAAGTATCGAAAGTTTATTATTTAAATGGAAATATTGGAACAGGAAAAACTACATTTCTACAAAAAATATGTGACAAAGCTGTTCAAAAGGGAATGAATGTGGAAGTATATCATTCTCCTCTTATAAAAGAGAAATTAGAAACTATAATAATTAAAGATTTAGATATAGGGATAACTACAAGTAGTTTATTTGAAGGACATAGTACTATTGATTTAAATAAACATCTAAATATAAATAAATTATCTAAGTATGAAGAAGAAATAAAATTCGATAAAAAAATCTTTGATGAGTTAATAAATATAGCTATTTTAAATTTAAAAAAAGCTAAAGATAAGCATGATATTATAGAATCATACTATGTTCCTAATATGAAATTTAATGAAATTGAAAATTTAAGAATTGAATTAGTAGAAAGAATTTTAAAATATGAAAAATAAATTTTATTAAATATAAAAGCTATAGAAATAAGTATGTATTAATTGATACATAAATTCTATAGCTTTTTACTATAATAAAAGCATAAATATTTAGAATGAAGTATAATCAGTATGTACAAGTTTAGAGTGAATATAAGATAATATTTAAAATTAAATTTATAGGGAGTATATTGGTATGAAAAATAGATATGTGTTGATAATAATAACTAGTGCAATGTTAGGTGTATTCATTGGAATGACAAATAGAGAGTATGAAAGAAAAAAGGATATATACATAAGCAAAGATGAAAGCATTAAAAAAGAAATATACATAGCAAATAAAGATATTAAAAAATTAAACAAAGAAAAACAAAACATAGAAGAAGAATTAGAAAAATTAAAAGTAAAATATGAAGATGAAAAAAATATAAAAAAAGTAGAAAATCTAAAATCAAGATTATCATACACTGACATTACCAATAGTGGAATAGTTATAAATATAGATGCTTTAAATGAAGAGGCAGGGAATATAGCAAATATAATTGATTATAATAAGATATTAATTAATATTATCAACGAACTTAAAATAAATGGAGCAAAGCTAATATCTATAAATGGAGAAAGGCTTAATCAATATTCAGCAATAGTTTTAGCTGGAAATCATATAAATATAAATTCTGTTCCAATTGCTCAACCTTATGAAATAAAAGTTATCGGAGATTATAATAAATTATATAAATATATAAATAAAAAAAATAATTATTTAACAAATATAGAAACTAATTATCCTGTAAAAGTAGAATTTAAAGTTGATAAAAATATAACTCTTCAAAAAATGAATGTGCCGAATAAATTAGAATATATAAAGGGTGAGTAAAATTATTTTACAAGAGGATGTATTAACTAAATTAATTCCAAAGAAAATAGCTAAAAGATACAATGTTTTTCCTGTTAGAATGAATGAAAATAATCTGCATGTAGAGATAGAAAATGAAGACATATGTGCAATAAGAGATTTGAAATTAGCCACAGGAATGAATATTATATTAGAAAAACAAGATAAAGAAGTAATTGGGACAAAGATAAAAAAATATTATGAAGAGGATAACAAGTTAGATGAAGGATATGCTAGAAATTTATACAATGATATTTTAAATGAAGCTGTATCTAAAAATGCAAGTGATATACATATAGAGCCGTTTGAACAACACTTAATAATAAGGCTTAGAATAGATGGAGAATTAAATGAAATATCAAAAATTTCAATGGATATATATCAGTACTTAAGTTCTGTAATAAAATTAGAGATGGAGATGGATATTACAGAAAAAAGATTGCCTCAAGATGGTAGAACAGATTTAAATATTAATGGGCACTTAATAGATATTAGAGCTTCTTGTATTCCTACAATGCATGGAGAAAAAATCGTGCTAAGAATATTAAATAGAAATACATTTTTAAGAAGTAAAGAAGAGTTAGGTTTTTCTATTGAAGCAACAAATAAAATAAATAATATCATAAATAAAAAAAGTGGTATTTTACTAGTTACAGGTTCAACAGGTAGTGGAAAAACAACTACTGTATATTCTATATTAAATGATTTGAAAAATACAAATAAAAATATAATGACAATAGAAGACCCTGTTGAATACAAAATAGAAGGAATAAATCAAATTCAAGTAAACAACAAGGTTGGGTTAGACTTTGGAGTAGGCCTAAAATCCATATTAAGGCAAGATCCAGACATTATAATGATAGGTGAGATAAGAGATGTAGAAACTGCTAAAATAGCAGTAAGAGCGGCTATAACAGGTCATTTAGTAATAAGCACTGTACATACAAGTGATGCTATATCCTCTATTGTAAGATTAATAGATATGGAAATACCACAATATCTATTAAATTCATCTCTTATAGGAGTAATATCTCAAAAATTAGTAAGAAAAGTATGTACACATTGTAGCAGGGATATTCTTATTAAAGACAGTAGAGATGGAGATATAAATACCAAAGTATCTGTAGGGTGCAAAGAGTGTAATGGAAAAGGATACTTAGGTAGAACAGCTATATATGAAGTACTAGAAATTGATGAAGATATAAAAAAATGTATAAGAGAAATGAAAGAAGCTAAAGAGATAAAAGAAATAGCACAAAAAAATGGAATGATAACATTTGAACAGAGTAGTAAAAATTTAATTGAAAACAAGATAACTACATTAGAAGAATGCATAATGGTAGATAATTTAGAATAAACAGGAGAATTATTGAATGAGTTTTTATGAATGTATAGTTTATGATAACAATAAAAAGAAGAAAAAAATAAAAATAAAAATAGAATCAGAGTCTAAAGAAGATTTATATAATTATATAAATACT
Organism: Romboutsia sedimentorum; assembly: GCF_030131845.1. GTDB lineage: Bacteria > Bacillota > Clostridia > Peptostreptococcales > Peptostreptococcaceae > Romboutsia_D > Romboutsia_D sedimentorum. The sequence goes on from NZ_JASKYM010000003.1 coordinate 57,076, forward strand.
AATGAATTGACCATAGTAAGTAGCAAAGAAGTAAAAAATACAACTAATAATAAAAAAATAAAAGAAAAAGAACTAAGAGTTCTATGTAGACAGATGGGTATATTGCTAGAATCAGGATGTGAAATAACAAAAGTAATGGGCATATTAAAAAATCAATCTAATAATAAAATGGATGATATATTATCACAAATATCAAATCATATTCAGCTAGGAAATTCTATAACTGAATCCTTCCAAAAAATAAATTTATTTTCATCATTTTTTATAAGTATGATAAAAGCAGGAGAGTTTAGTGGTAACTTAGATAAAGCAATGCATAATTTAGCTGACTATTACGATAAAGAATACAAGCTAAAATCAAAAATTAAAACAGTTTTAATATATCCTATAATATTACTTATATTATCGATGTTATCTATGCTATTTATAATGATAATAGTTATACCTAATTTTGAGATGATATTTATAAGCAATGGTATAAAAGTACCATTATTGACTAAAATATTAATAGGAACATCTAGATTTATAAGAACTAAATATATTTATATAATAATGTTTATTTTAGTAGCTACACCTCTATTAACTCATTTCATAAAAAATAATCCTAAAATAAATAAATTTAAAAATAATCTTAAATTTAAAATCCCTCTTATAAAAAATATAACAAACTTAGTTATAACAACCAGATTTTGTAGAGCATTAAATATGTTAGTAGCAAGTGGCGTTCAAATTGTAAAAGCGATAGACATATCTGCACAAACAATAGATGATAAATTTATTTATGAAAAACTATTAATATCAAAAGAATATATTGAAAAAGGAAACAGCATAGGAGATTCTTTAATGAAAGTAAATATTTTCCCTAAGCTATTTATATCTATGATAAATATAGGCGAAGAAAGCGGGAAGCTAGATGATAGTTTAAAGACTATTGATAGTTTTTGTAGCAATGATTTAGATATAAAAATAGAGCAGATTATGAAAATTATAGAACCTTTAATAATAGTAATAGTTGGGGTTTTTATAGGTATATTTATGGTGGCTATGGTTATACCTATGTTTGATGCGATAGTTTCAATATAGATAGAAGGAGAATAAAAATGAAAAATAAAAAAAGAAAACCTGGATTTACACTAGTTGAAATGGTAATAGTTGTTACTATACTAGGGATTTTATCAAGTTTAGGATTTATGAAATTTGGACAAGTTCAAGAAAATGCAAAACTTAATTCAGATTATGTAGCAGCATCTAGCTTAGCGACGGCAACAAATTTAGCGCTAAATGATAATAAAGTAAAAGTTGGAGATAAAGTTACTCCTCAAGTTTTACAAGGTCATGGGTATATAAGTACAGTGCCTAAATCTCAAAGTAAGGATACTGATTTTGAAATAGCTATTGAAAAAGATAGCCAAGTAATTGTAAAAGTAGGGGATGTTGTATTTTATCCTAAAGTAGAAAAACAAAACAGCGCTAGCTAAAAACTTAAATAAAAATTTTCACTATAACGTGAAATTGTGTAAAAGAATTTAGGAGTGATATTATTAAAAAAATAATAAATGTTGAAATAAATAACAATCAAATAAAAATAACTCTTTTAAGAAAATCAAAAAACGAAATAACAATATTCAAATCATCAGAAAAAACAATTCCAAATAAATACATACTAGAAAATGATATAAATATACAGTCAGATTATATATCGCATGTAATAAAACAAGAAGTAAGGGGCGTAGAAAAATCATATAAAAATATAGTCTACAATATTCAAGATGACAAAACAATAATTATAAATATTGAAACACTAAACATTAAAAATAAAAAGGACTTATTAAAAATAATAAAGTGTGAAATTAAACAATATACACCTATAAATATAGATGATTATAGAATCAAATATAAGATAATAAATTCAAATAAAAATAAATTGAATTTGCATGTTATATTAATTGAAAAAGTAACAATAAATTTATGCAATCAAATTTCAACAAAACTAAAAAGTAAACCTAGAATACTAAACGTAAATTGTGATATATTGCAAAAATTATTGAGTTTAAACTTAATACAGGATTTTTCAAAAGAAGGTGTATTTATAGAATGTAAAGATAGAGACTTTATAATAAACATTGTAAAAGAAAATAAAATATATGAATCTCATATACTTCCTAGAACTATTCAATCTTATGAATCAGTAGTAAATTCAATTAAAGATTTTAAAACTATATATTACTATGGAAAAAATGATCCTTTTATAAAAAGTTATCTAAGTGATGATTTCAAAATAAGACCATTAGAAATTGATGATAATATAAAATTAATAAAAAATAAAAAATTACTAAGAGATAAAAGTATAAATTACATAAACAGCATAGGAATGATAATATAATGAAAAAATATAAAACTTTAAATTTTCTTGAGGATAATAAATATGATTTTATAAACAAGTTAGCTTTATTTAGTGTTTTGGTTTTTATATTTTTAAATTTATTAATCCACTTAATAAATTTAAAAGAGTTAAAATCAGAAATAGTAAATAGCGAAACTCAGAAGATAACTACTAATAAAGTTGAAAAAATAAAAGAAGTAGATACAAATAATATAAAATTAATTTATTCAATGTTTGGTCCTGAAAATATAGATGAGATGAAACTTTCAAACGAAAATATTGAGGTGCGTGGAAAATGTAGTGATTTAAATTTACTTTATGACATTGAAGACGTAGAATTGATTAAAAATGCATCAGTAGATGGTATAAAAAAAGAAGAAAATTACTATATGTTTAGATTAGAATATCAAGCTAGGTGATAAATATGAATTTTAATAAAATAACGAAAAAATTTATAGGTGTATTTATAATAATTATAATTGGGATTTTTATAAATAAAATTGTGATAAGACCAGTTGAAGTTGAAATTAATAATTTAGAAAATAAAAAAGTAAAAACAATAACTAATGAACAAAAAAAAGAAATAAAATATAAAAAAGAAAATGACGATTTAGTTTTAAAGATAGAAAACGAATTTAGCAAATTTATTGATGTATTGTATGTAAATAAATTTTTAGAGTGGGATGAAAATAATAACGAATTTATAAATATAGAATTAAAAGTAAGCGGAAGTATAGAAGAATTACTTAAGTTAAATGATGAAATAAAAAAAATAAAAGGAAATAATTCTATACAAAATATACAAATTAATAAAAAAAATACTAACAATGTAGAAATAAAAGATGAGATAAAAGTCGATATTATAGAATGCATAATGACGCTTAGAGTCGGATAGAGAGAGAGATTGAAATAACGGATATGTTAGTATCGATTTGTGATATATATTAAGGGAATTAGTATGAACTTAATTAGAAAAACATAAAGGAATTTAGGTTAATCTTATAGAAAATCTATAAATAATGCATTTAAATGTTATACCAAAGCTTAATAATATACATAAAAATAATAAAATAATATTATAATTATAGAATCGTTGGATAAAAAATGGTATAATAATAAATTGTACTTTAATTTAATTTTAAAAATGAAGGAGTGAAAGTCACATTGTTAGGGAGAAATGAGTTATGCCCTTGTGGCAGCGGCAGAAAATATAAAAGATGTTGTTTAAATAAAGATGTTGTTTCAGAAAGAGCAGGGAGAAAAGTTGTGCTTTCACAAAAACAATATTCAGAATTGTATACAAGAATACAAGAGTATTCAAAACAAGATAAATTTAAAGAAGAATATGAAAAAGCTAAAGAAATGTTTTACATAGTGGAAGATGAATCAATTAATGCAAAGTTTGAAAGATTCTTCAATACTTATTTTGTACAAGACCATATAATGGAAAGCAAAAAAGTTATGACTGTTGACTTCTATGAAGCTAATAGAGATAATTTAAATACAAAAGAAGTAGAAATATTAAGAAACTTATTTGAATCTTACGTAGGTATATATGAAGTTAAAGAAGTTTTAGATGGACAGATTTTATTAACTGATTGTTTAACACAAAAAGAAGTTTATACAGAAGATGTAAACTTATTAAAAGACTTCAAAGTAGGAAGCTGTATGATAGCTAGAATAGTTAGTGTTGAGGATACAAGTATATTAATAGATGTAACTATAAGCATATCTAATGCAGTTAAAGATATTATATGTAGTGACATAGTAAACTTATTCAATCAATACGAAGATTTATACAAAGATATGAGTACTTTCTTAATACATCATACTCATATATTATATAAATATATGCAACAACTATTAGACCCAAGTATAGCTGAATATTTAAAACAACAAAAAGACGAAAAAATGAATAAAGCAACACAAGAAGTAGCATTAACATCTGAAGATTCAAATGAAGATGAATGTAGAGTATGCTTTGCTCTTAGACAAAATGTTGAAAAAGATAATATAGATTCATGCATAGCGTTTTGGAATGAGTATAAACAAGTTCATGGAGAAGTAAAAGGATCTGAAAATGGATGGGCTGCAGCAGTTGAATATCATATTAAAAAAGTTGCTGGAGAAAATATAACTCAAGCACAAATATCTAAAAAATACGAAATAAGTCCTAGTACATTAGGAAAAAGATACAAAGATCTTAAAGTATCTTAGATTTTATTAAAAATTTATAAGGTATTATTTATGAAATTTTATCTATAGTATGATTAAAAAAGTTTATTTAAGAGAATAAATAAACATATATAAAATAATTTAGGAATTATATTAAATATAGTTCCTAAATTTTTGCTCAAAAAAATACAAATAAGTACAAAAAAATTAAATTTAATATAATTTATTAAAAAAAGGTTTTAAAATTTGCGAATAATGTATAATATAATAAATATAAAAAATGTATGGAAAGAGGTATAGTTATGAGTCTTAGTTTAGGAAATGCAATAGCAGTATCAACAAACTTTATAAAATCTAATCCAGCAGTACCTGTATATAAGGGAGAAGAAAATCCAAGTAATCTTTATGCTGTTATTTATCATATAGAGATAGCCTACAATGAAGGTAAAGCTCAAAAAACTAAACAATACATAATAATAGATTATAAAGAATTTAATTTATCTATAGATGCAAAAAATGAATTGATAGAAGTTGCTAAACAATATTGTAGGGCAAATTCAATATCAGAAGATGAACAATTAGAAATAGCTCTTTTAGACAACGAAGAAGCAGAAAACTTCTTAGAAAAAATATTTAACAATATGAAGGTTATAAGAGGTCTTATAACTAAAAAGGACTAACTAATATGAATTTAGTAGGAATTGAAAACATAACACCTTATGAAGGTGTAGTAGAATTTAAAGTATATAAGTATGATGATGAAATTGAATTAGGGAATAAAGACTTATTTGTATGTGATTTAAAAATAGTAATGATTAAAATTAATCCAGCTTACGTACAAAGAATAGGTAAATCAATAGATGCACTAGCTTTAGTTACTAATTTGAATTGCAATATAGAAAAATCATCTATAAAAGAAGAAATCAAAGATTTTATATTAGATGAAATTTATGAAGAAAATCTAGAAAAAGAGAATATAGATATTATGTTTATAGAAAGCTAGGTTTAAAATCCTAGCTTTTATATTGCATTAAATTAAGCGTTGTAAACAATAAAAAATAAAGATAGGAGTAATGAAATGATAAGAATATCTAATTTGAAACTGGGAATAGATGAAGATGTATCAGTATTAAAAAAACTTGTATTAAGAAAATTAAAAATAAAAGAAAATGAACTTATAAAGCATCACATATATAAAGAAGCTATTGATGCTAGAAAAAGAGGTAAAATAGATTTTGTTTATACTGTAGATGTTGAAGTTAAAAATGAAGATAAGTTATTAGAAATGAAGATTAAAGATGTTATTAAAGTAAAAGAAACTAAATATATAGGTGTAGAAATAGGTAGTGAAAAACTAAAAAATAGACCTGTAATAATAGGTAGTGGACCAGCTGGATTATTTAGTGCACTACTTTTAGCACAAAGAGGATATGCACCTATGTTACTAGAACGAGGATTAGACGTTGATAATAGAACTAAAGATATAGATGATTTTTGGAAAAATAGAAAATTTAAAAACAATTCAAATGTTCAATTTGGAGAAGGTGGTGCCGGAACTTTTTCAGATGGAAAACTTACGACTAGAATAAAAGATATTAGGTGTAGAAAGGTTTTAGAAGAACTTGTAAACTTTGGTGCACCAGATGAAATATTATACTCTCATAAACCACATGTAGGTACTGATATATTAAAAGGTGTTGTTAAAAACATAAGAAATGAAATAATAAGACTTGGAGGAGAAGTTAGATTTGATTCTAAAGTAACTGATATTATTCTGGAAAATAATGAAATAAAATCTATAGTAGTAAATGAAAATGAAACTATAGAAACTGAAAATGTAATATTAGCTATTGGGCATAGTGCTAGAGATACTTATAAAATGCTTAATAAAAGAGGTGTAAGAATAATACAAAAACCTTTTGCTATAGGTGCTAGGATAGAACATCCTCAAGAATTAATAAATAAATCTCAATATAAAGAATTCTATAATCATCCTAGATTAGGAGCCGCTGATTATAGATTAATAGAACATACTTCTAATCTTAGAACAGCATATACTTTCTGTATGTGCCCAGGAGGAAGTGTAATAGCTTCAGCATCTAATGAGTGTGAAGTTGTAACAAATGGTATGAGTGAACATGCTAGAGACAAATCTAATGCAAATAGTGCTTTTTTAGTAAATGTATTGCCTGAGGACTTTGGAAGTGAAGATCCATTAGCAGGTATAGCATTCCAAGAAAAGTATGAAAGATTAGCATATGAACTAGGTGGAAAAAATTATAACGCTCCAGCTCAATTAGTGGGAGATTTCTTAAATAATAAAGTGTCAACATCTTTAGGTAGTGTAGAACCGTCATACAAGCCAGGAGTTGAGTTTGTAGATCTTAGAGAGTGTTTACCAGAGTTTGTTACAACTACTATGAAAGAAGCCTTAAAATCGCTTGACAACAGGCTACATGGATTTGCTATGCATGATGCAGTTTTAACTGGTGTAGAAACTAGATCATCAGCTCCTGTAAGAATAGTTAGAGATGAAGAAACATTACAATCATCAAATACTAAAAATTTATATCCTTGTGGAGAAGGCGCGGGATATGCCGGTGGCATAGTTACTGCTGCCGTTGATGGTATAAAATGTGCTGAAAAAATAATAGTTAAATATTGTAATAAATAGAAAATATCAAGTGAGATATTTTACAAAAATTTAACAAAGTATTAATATGAATTTAATATTTAACACAATCTTAACACAACACCCCTTGTATATTTGATAAAATACAAGGGGTGTTTATTTATAAATAAGAAAGACAACTAATCTTAGGAGGATATTTATTTTGGAAATTATAATAAATCTTATGGGAGGATTAGCTCTTTTCTTATATGGTATGAACCTTATGGGAGATGGGCTACAGAAATCCGCAGGAAGTAAATTAAAAAAGATAATAGAAATGCTTACAAGTAATTTAATAATGGGAGTTTTAGTAGGTGCTCTAGTTACAGCAGTTATACAAAGTTCAAGTGCAACTACAGTTATGGTTGTTGGATTTGTTAATGCAGGAATAATGACACTGACACAAGCGGTAGGAGTTATAATGGGTGCTAATATAGGTACAACTATAACAGCGCAGATAGTGTCACTAGATTTAGCTGGAATGGCTCCATTAGCTTTAGGAATAGGTATGATTTTATATTTATTTGCAAACAAACCAAAGCAAAAGCACTTATCAGAAATACTTATAGGATTTGGGTTATTATTTACAGGTATGGATTTTATGAAAGTAGCAGTAGAGCCCCTAGCAGAGTTTAAAGGGTTTACTGATTTATTACTTACTTTTGGTAAATTTCCTATACTAGGTCTTTTATTAGGATTTGGAATAACAGCGATAGTACAAAGTTCAAGTGCATCAATGGGTATGTTAGTAGCATTAGCATCACAAGGCATAATACCATTAAGTGCTGCACTACCTATATTATATGGACAAAATATAGGAACTTGCGTAACTTCTTTAATATCAAGTGTAGGTGCTAATAAAAATGCTAGAAGAGCAGCTATGATGCATTTAGTATTTAATGTATTAGGAACTGCAATATTCTTGATATTCTTAAGTAAACCAGTAGTTTCAATAGTAACAGCAATGGATCCAGGAAATGTGGCTAGACAATTAGCAAATACTCACACATTATTTAACATCGTGTCAGTAATAGCTTTATTACCGTTTACAAAGTTTATAATAAAAATTGCAATAAAATTAGTTCCAGATAAAAAAACTGATGAAGATGAAGAAACTAAAACAATAAAATACATAGATGATAGAATGATAGAAACACCTACAATAGCACTAGCTAATATAATAAAAGAGACTCTAAGAATGGGTGAGAAAGCTAAAGATAGTTTGAATTTAGCTATGCAAGGACTAATAGAAAAATCTCCTAAAAAGCTAGAAAAATCATTTAAAAGAGAAAAATTATTAAATGAATTACAAAAAATCATATTAAGCTATTTACTAAAGCTTTCTAAAGCATCTTTAGATGAAAATTCTAGGGAAAGTGTAGATATATTATTTAATACGGTAAATGATATAGAAAGAGTAGGAGATCATTCAGAAAATATTGCTGAGTTAGCAGAACTTGCCATAGAATCTGATGTTTCATTCTCAGAAGAAGGAAAAATAGAACTTACAGAAATGTACAATAAAGTCGTGTCTACATATACATATTGCCTAGAAGCTATGAGGACATCAGATGTAGATTTGGCTTGTAAAGTTATAAAAATGGAAGAGCAAGTTAATATGATGGAAAAATCATGCAGAGCAAATCATATGTATAGATTAAATAATAATATATGCAGCATTGATAAAGGCGTTATTTATTTAGATGTAATAATGAACTTAGAAAGAATATCAGACCATGCTGTTAATATAGCTCAACAAGTTATAGCAAGTGAAACAGGAAATAATTAAACAAAAAGTTGTCTCTTATGAGACAACTTTTTGTTTATAGGGATAAATTTTATTATTTGAGCAAATAAAAAAGACTGTTTCCGTTACAGTCTTTAAAAAGTGGGAGTTTTGGGGTTAAATACTATTTAAGGGAGATAGTATTTAATTAATTTTGCTTGATGTCTATTAATCTTGAAATTTATCTTTTCTTGTTGTCTATGTATATAGTATACAATTTTTTGTATTTTATTTCTATAATATAAATATATTTTTATATAAAAAAATTATTTTATCTTATTATTATTAATTTTTCTTAAAAAACAAACAATAAAGATAAAATTTTATTAATTTATTTTATAAAATTCATTTAAAAAGTTAAAATAAATGGATAAGTAATATTTTAAAAGGTTTTGTGATAATCTATAAATACAACTTGTTATTTTTTTGTTAATGTAAATAGCTATTTATGTTATAATTTTAATTAAATAATATAAAGGAAAGAGGTACGTTTATGGGAACTATAAACTTTGACTATAGTAATGCTATAGGATTTTTAAATCAACATGAAATAGACTCTATGCAATCTTATGTAGATGTAGCACACAAGATGGTACATGAAAAAACTGGATTAGGTAATGATTTCTTGGGGTGGGTAGACCTTCCAAATAATTATGATAAAGAAGAATTTGCTAGAATAAAAAAATGTTCAGAAAAAATAAAATCAGATTCAGATGTTTTGTTAGTAATCGGAATAGGCGGATCTTATTTAGGAGCAAGAGCTGCAATTGAGATGGCTAGTCATTCTTTTAGAAATAATTTAAACAAAGAAGACAGAAAATCACCAGAGATATACTATGTTGGAAACAATATAAGCTCAACATACATATTAGATTTATTAGATGTAATAAAAGATAAAGATGTATCTATAAATGTTATCTCAAAATCAGGAACTACTACAGAACCTGCAATAGCATTTAGAATATTTAAAGATTTCGTAGAAAAGAAATATGGAAAAGAAGAAGCAAGTAAAAGAATATATGCAACAACAGATGCTAAAAAAGGTGCTCTTAGAGTATTAGCAGATGAAGAAGGGTATGAAACATTTATAATACCTGATGATGTAGGTGGTCGTTTCTCAGTTTTAACACCAGTAGGGTTATTACCAATAGCTTGTGCTGACTTAGATATCGATGCTATGATGAAAGGTTCTCAAGATGCTTGCAAAAACTTAGCAGTATCTGATTTACAATCTAATCATAGTTACCAATATGCAGTAGCGAGAAACGTTTTGCACAGAAAAGGAAAAGACGTAGAGTTATTAGTTAATTATGAGCCACAATTGCACTATGTAGGTGAATGGTGGAAACAATTATATGGAGAAAGTGAAGGAAAAGATAACAAAGGTATATTCCCTGCTGCAGTAGATTTCTCTACAGACTTACACTCTATGGGTCAATATATACAAGAAGGAAAAAGAATTTTATTTGAAACAGTACTTAACGTACAAAATTCAAAAAGAAACATAACTATCGAAGAAGCTGATGTTGATTTAGATGGATTAAATTACTTAGCTGGAAAAACTGTAGATTTTGTTAATCAAAAAGCTTCACAAGGAACTTTACTTGCACATACAGATGGACAAGTACCTAATCTAATAGTAAATATACCTCAATTAGATGAGTATAACTTTGGATACCTTGTTTACTTCTTTGAAAAATCTTGTGCAATAAGTGGATACTTATTAGGAGTTAATCCATTTGATCAACCAGGAGTGGAAGCATACAAAAAAAATATGTTTGCGCTTTTAGGAAAACCAGGATTTGAAAAAGAAAAAGAAGAATTAGAAAAAAGACTTAATAGTTAAGGTTAAGTTAAGAAAAGAATAATATAATCATCATTAAGATATAGTACTTTTTACTACTTAATGGTGATTTTTTAATACTAAAAATAGTTAAAGTACATTTTGTTATATTTAAAATATAAGAATTGTAAATACTATATCAATATAACAAATAAAAAATAATTTTATTATCTAGGAGGGAATACTTTGGCAAATAAAAGAGGAATAGGACTTATTGTACTAGTTTGTATAATAACAGGAGTTTTAAGTAGCTTACTTACAGTAGTGTTAATGAAAGATGTGGTAGGGAAGAATAATAAGGATAACTCTTCACAAATAGTTGTAAATGATGCAGGAAGAAGTCAAAACATATACCACGCAGTGACAGATAAAGCGATGCCATCAGTAGTAGGAATAACTACAACAACTATAGATAAGAATAATATATTTGCAATACCTACTCAATCACAAGGAGTTGGTACAGGTGTTATAGTAGATGCAAATGGATATATACTTACTAACTCTCATGTAGTATCGGATGGTCAAGCAGTAGATGTTAATGTATTATTCAATGATGGGTCTACAACAAAAGGAAAGGTTTTATGGAATGACGACAAGCTTGACTTGGCAATGGTAAAAGTAGATAAAAGAGGATTAACACCAGCTGAACTAGGAGATAGTGATAAAGTTAGAACTGGAGATATAGCAATAGCAATAGGAAATCCATTAGGTCTTGAATTCCAAAAGAGTGTAACTCAAGGTATAATAAGTGGATTAGATAGAACAATACAAACAGAACAATCTAATATGACTGGACTTATGCAAACAGATGCAAGTATAAACCCCGGAAATAGTGGAGGACCGTTATTAAATGAAAAAGGTCAAGTGATAGGTATTAATACAGCTAAAGCATCACAAGCTGAAGGTTTAGGATTTGCAATACCTGTAAATACAGTTAAGCCAATAGTAGAACAAATAATAAAATCAGGAAACTTTGAAAAAGTAACTTTAGGTATAAAAGGAATAGATTTAGCTATATTTGAAGCGTCAACAGGTACTGACTTAGAAGCAGAAGCAGGCGTTTATATAGCAGAAGTAATGGCAAATACACCTGCACAAAAAGCTGGGATTCAAACAGGAGATGTTATAGTGAAAGTTGGAGATGATAATGTTACAACAATGTCAGACCTTAACAAATCATTATATAAATATTCAGTTGGAGACAAAAGCCAAATAGTGATTAACAGAGGTGGAAAAGAAATTAAAGTAGAAGCTAAATTTTAAAAATATATAAATTAAAAAAGCGTGGATTAAATTTTAAATCCACGCTTTTAATATATTAATTTGCAGCTTTTTGCTTAGTCTCAGATGGGCAACTATTTTTGCTAGAACACCCAGAACATCCACTACAACCATTTGATGTTTGTTTAGATACTAGTTTTTTTAGTACTACAGTTACAGAAATTGCTATTATTAATCCACCAATTAAAAGTTCTATTAAAGATCCAGATTGATGCATAAATAATGAATTTCCGATTACATTAACAATAAATGCTGCAACCCAAGCAAGAATAAATTGATAACTAAATGATATAAACATCATTTTATTTCCATATTCTTTTCTCATAGTTGCAAGAGCAGCCATACAAGGTGTGTATAGTGCAGAGAATACTAAAAATGCGTAAGCACTAACACCAGTAAATACTGTTGGAAGAACTGTATTTAAATCACCGTAAAGTACATTCATAGTATTTACAACTATTTCTTTTGCACCAAGCCCAGATAATATAGCAACTGAAGCTCTCCAGTCCCCAAATCCTAAAGGAGCAAATATAGGAGCAATAAGGTCTCCACAATAAGCTAAGAAACTATCATTTAGATTTTCAGTGAATCCATTAAGATTAAATGATGAAAGAAGCCATATAACAACTGACATTGCAAACATTACAGTAACAACTCTTGATAAAAATCCTTTAGATTTGCTCCAAGTGTTTTTAAAAAGAGCATCTATAGTAGGCATTTTATATTCTGGAAGTTCTAATATAAAAGGTTCAACTTCATTTTTAAAAGTACTCTTATTTAAGACTAGAGCAATTAATATAGCAACTACTATACCTAATAAATAAAGAGATGTAGTAACTAAAGCAGCATTAGCAGGGAAAAATATTGCTACAAATACCGCATAAATAGGTAGTCTTGCACTACAAGTCATAAGTGGGGCTATAAGAGCTGTTATTTTTCTATCTTTTTCACTTTCTAAAGTTCTAGTAGCCATTATTGCTGGAGATGAACACCCAAGTCCCATAACCATAGGTATAAATGCTTTACCAGACAAACCAACTTTTCTCATTATGTTATCCATTAAAAATGCTGTTCTTGACATATATCCACTATCTTCAAGTATAGATATTCCAAAGAATAAAGTAAATATTAGAGGGAAAAATGGTAGAGTACCTCCAACACCGCCAACTATACCGTCTAGAATTAGTGATTTAAACCAAGGGCTAGAATTTACCAATAAACCATCAAGCGGAGTAGCTATATAAGTTTCAATAAGTGTAGCTAAGCCTTCTTGCAGAGGTCCACCAACCCAATCAAAAGTAAACTTAAATAGAATTAATAAAGCGCCTATAAATATAGGGTAAGCTAAAATTGGATTTAAAACTATATCATCAACTCTATCACTTATAGATTTCTTTTGATTTGAAGAAGTTTGGCTACAGTTTTCTAATATAGCTTCTAACATTTTATATGTTTGTACTTCAGATCCAAAATCAGTAGGATATTCAAATTTGCTATCAACTGCATTTCTTATTGATATAGATATTTTATCAATACCATTTTTCTTTTTAGCTATTATTGGAACTACTACTACATTAAGTTCTTTTCCTAATTTTTCAGCGTCAATTTTTATACCTTTAGATTCCGCTATATCTAACATATTAAGTAGTAGAACTATTGGTTTATTAAATTTCATAAGCTGAGTTGTTAAATATAGATTTCTAGATAAGTTAGATGCATCAACTACATTAACTATAACGTCTACATCTCCATTTTCTAAAAAATCTTTTGATACTTTTTCTTCATTTGAGAAAGTATCCATTGCATATATACCAGGTAAATCTATAATTTTTATATCTTTATCTAAAATTCCCTCTTTTTTATCAATAGTAACCCCAGGCCAGTTTCCAACGTATTGATTAGATCCTGTAAGTAAATTGAAAACAGTAGTTTTTCCAACGTTAGGGTTACCAAGTAATGCTACGTTAATCATATATTTTCCTCCCTTACTTTAACGCGATGTTTTTAGCATCAGATTTTCTAATAGCAAGATCAAATCCTCTAAATCTTACTACAATTGGGTCACCAAGTGGAGCAACCTTTTTAACTTCTATTTCCGTATCATCTATACATCCTAAAGCAAGTAATCTCTTTGCTAATTTTGCATTTCCGTTTATATTATTAATAATACCTTTTTGGCCTATTCTTAAGTCGTAAACAGTCATCATTAACACCTCCTAATGAAATTCATTATCAATAAGATAAGTATAACAATAATGATATTAACTGTCAACTAACAATGAGTATTTATATATCATTTAATAAGTTTATATATGGTAATTTACAAATAACTATTATTGACAAATTAGAGAAAAATTTGTTATTATGTATATAAAGATAGACAATTTTGTAATAGTGGTGATCATTATGGTGAGTAGCGAGATAGAAGATTTAAAAAGGGAAATAGAAGCATTAAGAGATGAAATTAATACTTACATAGAATATCCAGAAATATTTAAAGAAGAATTAGTTGATTCTAGTGGTAAGATAGACATTTTAATAAACAAATATATGAGTTTAAGTAGTAAATAACCCACATATGTGGGTTTTTTTACGTTTTATATTAACTTAGCATATAAATTAGAAGTGTAGCTTAATATTGAATAGCTTAAGCTTAAAGTGAGAATATTAAATAACTAGAAGAGATTTACTATGAAAATTTAGATATTTAAGGAAGCGATTTATTATGTTAAGTAAAATTATAAATTCTATTTTTATTATAATAATTTCATACATTGTCCTAAAGATAATACATTATCTTTTAGCTAAGCTATTCAAATTCACTAGATTTGATACAAGATATGAAAATACGCTCTTTAGTGTATTTACATCAATTTCTTATTATATTATATTGACAATAAGCATAATATTAGTACTTAGAGAATTTCAAATAGTTGATGTAACTAAATTTGGAACGCTGGTAACTGGAGCAAGTATAGTTGGATTAATTGCTGGTGTTGCATCTCAAAGTATATTAAAAGATATATTTAATGGATTTTTTGTATTATTTGAAAAACAGTTACAAGTTGGTGACTTTGTTGTAATAAATGAACTTTTTAGAGGTACTGTAGAAGAGATAGGAATTAGAAGTACTAGTCTAAGAGATTGGGATTTAAAAAGAATAACTGTTCCAAATGGAAGTATAACTAGTATAAGGAATTACAGTAAAGAAAAAATGAGAGTAGTAGCTCACGTAAGAGTATCTTATGAAGAAGATCCTACAAAGGTGTTAGGGGCATTAGAAGAAGTATGTGGTATAATGAATGAAACATATAAGGATTATTTGTGGAAATCTAAATGTGGTGAAGTTTGTAGTCCATTTAAGATATATGGGGTAACCGATATAGAAGATAATCCAGTTGGAGCGAAGTATACAATTACTGGAGTTGTACAATCGTATAAATACTTTTCTGCGCTTAGGGATACTAAGTTACAAATATTAATAGTATTTAAAAAGAACGATGTACATGTAGCATATCCTACACATATAAATATATTATATCATGATGATACTAATCAAAAAGAGCTATAAATTTTAGCTCTTTTATACATTTAATTGTAAAATAGGGGGGAGATTAATATTATAGGTATGGTAAGTAATAAAGAGATAATAATAAGATTATTGATAGCCTTAATTATGGGAGGACTGACAGGTCTAGAAAGAGAAAAATCACATCAGTTTGCAGGATTTAGGACTCATATATTAGTTTCAGTAGGTTCATGCATTACAGCACTAACATCTCTAGCATTATTTCATGATTACAGTTCATATGCAAATATGGATCCTGCGAGATTGACGGCACAAGTGTTATCAGGAATAGGTTTTTTGGGGGCTGGAGCAATTTTAAAGACATCTAATGGAATAAGAGGGCTAACTACAGCTGCAGGAATATGGGCAACTGCATGTATAGGCATTACTGTAGGATATGGGTACTATGTACTAAGTATATCTGCATGGTTATTTGTAATGATAACTCTTTATATTTTAAAGAATATAGACAGCGTTTTGTTTAGAAAAAAGCAAACCATATTTAATGTTAAGGTAAGTAATATAAATACAATATCTATGCTATATGGAAAATTTGAAAAATCTCAGATTGATGTAAAAAATATAGATATAGAAGATGAAGGCGAAAATTCTTGGAAAGTAAGTTTTTTCATAGTTTATGATAGAAGAATAATAATAGAAGAGCTAGTAAAAGAATTAAATAAATCAAAAAATATAATAAGTGTAGATTATTTACTATAAAATAATATAAAATAAGAGATAATTAGAATTGAAGTTGAGGTGTGTGAATTGAAAAAAAACATAAAAATAATAACAGACGGCTCGTGTGATTTCCCGCAGGAAATACTGGATAGAGTAAAACCAAGCATAGTAGGGATAAATGTGGCTTTTGGAGAAGAACATTATATTGGTGGTGTAGAAATAGATGAAGAAACTTTCTATAATAAGATGAGAGGTTGTAAGGAATTACCTAAAACTTCAAGCCCTTCACCAGAACGATTTTTAGAAATGTATAATTGCGAAGAAGAAGAAATTTTAGTGTTTACATTAACATCAAAATTATCAAGTACGTATTCTAGTGCTGTTTTAGCTAAAAACATGTATTTAGAAGATAATCCAGGTAAAAGAATTGAAGTTATAGATAGTCAAAGTGGATCGATTGGTGTTGCTTTAATGATTTTAAAATGTAGTGAATTAATTGAGAGCGGAAAAACTATGGATGAAATATTAAGTTACATAGAAAAATTTAAAGAAGAAATAATTTTCTTTGGAGCATTAGATACATTAGAAAATGCTATAAAGGGTGGAAGAGTTAATGCACTAGCAGGTAAACTTATAAACGCACTAAATTTCAAAGTTATAATAAAGATAGAAGATGGATTAGTTAAACCTATAGATAAAGCTAGGGGTGGAAGCAATAGTTTAAAGAAAGCACTTGAATATGTTCAAAATAATGTAAATAATCAAATTCAAAGAACAGCTATAATAGGTCACGCTAATTGTCCGGATAAAGCTATGAAAATTAAAAAGATTTTAGAAGAAAATTTAAATTTTAAGGAAATACTAATAGCAGGCATTGGACCTATAATGGGAACTTTCACATCAGAGGGAGCAATATTAGTATCTGTTTTATAATTTAAATAAAATTTTTTGATAAAAGGAGCGAAATCATGGGAATAGATAGAAGTAAAATAGAAGAAAAATTTAAATGGCAAATAGAAAAAATGTATGAAAGCAAAGAAGCCGTAGAAAAAGATATACAACAAGTAAAAGAGCTTATATCTAAGACTAAAGAGTACAAAGGTAAACTTGGTGATAGTTGGGAAAACTTATATGAAGCCTTAAATGTATCTGAAAAGGTTTCTCAAATATTACAAAATTTATATGTATATACTCATATGAAACAACATGAGGATACTAGAATAAATGAAAATCAAGCACTTGCTACAAAAACAGACATGCTATCAACAGAATTATCAATGGCAACATCATATTTAGTTCCAGAATTATTAAGTATTGATGATGAAAAATTAAAAGAATTCTTAAAAAATGAAAAGTTAGATTTTTATAAAAAACATATAGAAGATATATTAAGAGAGAAACCTCATACTTTAAATGAAAGAGAAGAAGAGATATTAGCGGCAACATCTGATTTATCAGGAATAGCTGAGAATGTTTATGAGATGTTGTCATTTGCAGACTTAGAGTTTCCAGAAATAGAAGATGAGCAAGGTAATAAAGTAAAACTTACTCAATCTAACTATTCATTGTTCTTAAAAAGCAAAAATCCAAAAGTTAGAAAAGAAGCATTTGATGCTACTTATTTAGTTTATGGAAAATATAAAAATACTTTTGCATCAACTTTATATGGTGGAATAAAATCAGAAATATTCTATGCTAAGATAAGAAAATATGAATCTGCACTACAATCGTCTTTATTCCAAGATGATATAAGTGTAGATGTATATAATAACCTTATATCTGCTGTAGATGAGAACTTAGATTCTTTAAACAAATATATAAACTTAAGAAAGAAATTTTTAGGATTAGATGAGTTACATATGTATGATTTATATGTACCATTAACAGATAAATTTGATATGAAGATAACTTATGAACAAGCTCAAGAAATAATAATTAAAGCATTGAGCCCTCTTGGAGATGAATATTTAAGCTTAATCAAAAGAGCGTTTGATGAAAGATGGATAGATGTATACGAAAATGAAGGTAAGCAAGGTGGAGCATATTCTTGGGGTAGTTATGATTCTAACCCATATATATTAATGAATTATAACGATGATCTTAATTCTTTATTTACTTTAATACATGAATTAGGTCACTCAATGCATAGCTATTATTCAAAACATAATCAACCTTATCTATATTCAAGTTACAAAATATTTGTAGCAGAGGTTGCGTCTACATTAAACGAGCTACTTTTGATTAATTACTTATTAGAAAACTCTAAATCTAAACAAGAAAAAATATATTTATTAAACTATTATTTAGAACAGTTTAGAACTACAGTATATAGACAAACTATGTTTGGCGAATTTGAAAAATTAACTCATGAAAGCGTAGAGGCTGGAGAGCCTTTAACTGCACAAGAGTTTACAAGCATATATTATAAATTAAATGAAAAATATTATGGTAAATCAACTATAGTAGATGAAGAGATTGGACTTGAGTGGGCTAGAATACCACACTTCTATTCAAACTTCTATGTATATAAATATGCAACAGGATTCTCTGCTGCTAGTGCATTAAGTCAACAAATATTAGAAGAAGGCCAATCAGCAGTGGATAGATATATAACATTTTTAAAAAGTGGTGGATCTGATTATCCATTGAATCAGTTAAGAGCAGCTGGTGTTGATATGGAGAAAAAAGAATCAATAGATGAGGTGCTTAAAAGATTTAGCAATTTAGTAGATGAGTTAGAAAAAGAATATTAAAGGTAAATAATATATTTTAAAGAGAAAATCGCAAAATGGTTTATATCATTAAGTGATTTTCTTTTTTTCATATTTAAATTATATGTATTTAAATATTTCCGATTTTTACACGATTTTAACACACTTTACTTTCAATTAACCTGTTTATAATATTCACTTAACATAAAAACTGTATTATTAAGTTGTAATAACAAAGAATATTATAAAAATTAAGATATAAGCGGAGGTACAAAGTATGTTTAAAAAGAAAATAGCAACATTACTAGCAAGTACTGTATTAATAGGAAGTTTAGCTGTAGGATGTGGATCTAGCTCATCAAATAATGATGCATCAAAAGTTACTGTATCAGGGTCAACTTCAGTTGGGCCAGCAATGGAATCAATAGCGGAAAAATTCCAAGAAAAAAATAAAGATATAGCTGTAGAGATACAACAGGTAGGTTCATCAGCAGGAATAAAAAATGCAATTGAAGGAACTTCACAAATAGGTATGACATCAAGAGACTTAAAAGATGAAGAGAAAAATGCTGGATTAAAAGAAACTCAAATAGCACTTGATGGTATAGCAATAATAACTCATAAAAATAATGAAGTAAAAGACTTAACAATAGATCAAATAAAAGGTATATATACAGGAAAGATAACTAATTGGAAACAGGTTGGAGGAAAAGATACTCCAATAGTAGTGTTGTCTAGAGAAGATGGTTCGGGAACTAGAGATGGATTCCAAGACAAGCTAGGATTTAAATCAGAAGAATTAATTAAAGAAGCTCAAATAAGTGATGGTTCAGGAAATATAAAAAGTACAGTTGCAGGAAATAAAAATGCAATAGGATACATATCATTTGGATATGTTGATGATTCAGTAAATAAATTAAAAGTTGGTGGAGTAGCATTAACTCCTGAAAATGTTAAAGCAAATAAATACACTATGGCAAGACCATTTATATTAGTTAATAAAGAAGATGCTATGACTGAACAATCAACTAAATTAATAGATTTTATATTAAGTGATGAAGGTCAAAAAATAATGGAAGAACAAGGCTTTATAAGTGTAAAATAAATATTAGTATTAAAAAGCACATCGAAAGATGTGTTTTTTTATTTTATATATTAAAAAAGTAAAGTTTATGTTAAAAATTTAAATACAATTTTACGCTAGCTTAACCTAAACCTAATATGGATTTAACGTTTGAGAGTTATTATAAACTTATAGCAAGTGAATTCGCAATAATTAATAAGGAAAATTATTTATAATAGTAAGATATTTTGAGGAGGATTTTTATGTTAATGAAGTCTCAAGCAGTAGAAATAGAGAGAAGAGACAATAAAGAGGGCAATAAAAACAAATATATAGCTGAAAAAGTAGCAAAAAATGTATTTATGGCAAGTGCATTAATAGCGGTTATAAGTTTACTTTTAATAATAGGGTTTGTATTCTATAAAGGATTAACACCATTTTTATTTAAAGGATACTCATTTACAGAATTTATAATGGGTTCAGATTGGGTACCAAGTGCAGATAAATTTGGAATATCATCTATGGTAGCTGCATCAATATTAGCTACAATAGGAGCATTATTAATAGGAGTACCAGTAGGAATATTAACTGCAGTATTTATTGCAGAAGTAGCTCCTAAGAAATTAGCTAAAATAATATCACCAGCAGTAGAATTATTAGCAGGTATACCATCAGTTTTATATGGAGTATTTGGATTAGCAGTTATAGTACCGGCTATACAAAATGTATTTAACCTTCCAAAAGGTCAAAGTCTTTTTGCAGTAATAATTGTTTTAGCAGTAATGATGTTACCAACAATAATATCAGTATCAGAAACTGCTATAAAAGCAGTACCACAAGCGTTTAAAGAAGGATCATTAGCACTAGGTGCTTCAAAAATAGAAACTATATTTAAAGTTGTATTACCAGCTGCAAAATCTGGAATATTAGCGGCAGTTGTATTAGGCGTAGGTAGAGCATTAGGTGAAACTATGGCAGTAATACTTGTAGCAGGAAATTCGCCAGTAATGCCAACATCTATAATGGATAGTGTAAGACCTCTTACTACTAACATAGCGTTAGAAATGGGATATGCATTTGGAACTCATCAAGAGATGTTATTTGCAACAGGAGTTGTATTATTCACATTTATATTAATATTAAACATAGTATTAAACAAACTTTCAAACAAGGCGGTAGATTAGTATGAGAAAGTTAAAGGAAAATATATTAAAATTATTAGTTTATTTATCAGCGGCATTTACAGTTACTACATTAGTAGTAATAGTTGGATATATATTTGTACAAGGAATAGGTGGTATAAACCCAACTTTCTTATTTAGTGATTATTCATCATCAGGAGATGGTGGAATATTACCTATGATAGTTACTACATTATATACAGTAGCACTTTCAATAGCAGTAGCAACTCCAATAGGAGTACTAGCAGCAATTTATTTACAAGAATATGCTAAAAAAGGAAAGATGGTAACAGCAATAAGATTTGCAACTGAAAGTTTGGCAGGAATACCATCAATAATATACGGATTATTTGGAGGAATATTCTTCGTAGTTACATTAGGTATGAGGTATTCAATATTATCGGGATCGCTTACAGTAGCAATAATAATATTGCCAGTAATAATTAGAACTACAGAAGAAGCATTAAAAACAGTACCACAAAGTTATAGAGAAGCATCATTAGCTTTAGGTTCAACTAAGTTTCAAACACTATATAAAGTTGTATTACCAAGTGCAATACCTGGTATATTATCAGGGCTTATATTATCGGTTGGGCGTGTTATAGGAGAATCAGCAGCAATATTATTAACTGCTGGAACAGTAGCTCAAATGCCTGGTGGAATATTTGATAGTGCAAGAACTTTGACTGTTCACGCATATTTATTAACAAAAGAAAAAGGCGATATATCAGGAGCAGCAAGTATAGGGATTGTACTAATAATAATGGTTTTATTATTAAATACGATAGCTAAGGTTATAGCAAAGAAATTAAATAAAGCAAACTATTAATAAATTTTATGAGGTGTAAAAATGAATTCAAATAATATAAAATTAAGTATAAATAAGTTAGATTTATTTTACGGAGATAATCAAGCTTTAAAAAATATAAAAATGGATATAAAAGAAAAAAAAGTAACTGCATTGATAGGACCTTCAGGATGTGGAAAATCAACATTTTTAAGAACTTTAAACAGAATGAATGACCTTATAGAAAATGTAACTATAAAAGGACAAATAGAGGTTGACGGTGAAGATATATATAAGAGTAATGATGTTATAAAATTAAGAACTAAAGTGGGTATGGTATTCCAAAAGCCAAATCCGTTCCCAATGAGTATATATGATAATGTGTCATATGGACCTCGTACACAGGGTATAAAGGATAAGAAAAAATTAGATAAAATAGTAGAAGAAAGTTTAAAAGGAGCTGCTATATGGGATGAAGTTAAAGATAGACTAAAATCATCTGCCCTAGGTTTATCAGGAGGTCAACAACAACGTATATGTATAGCTAGAGCAATAGCTATGAAGCCAGAAGTTATACTTATGGATGAGCCTACATCAGCATTAGACCCAATATCAACTTCTAAGGTGGAAGAATTAATAGAGTCTTTAAAAGATGATTATACAATAGTTATAGTTACTCATAACATGCAACAAGCTGCTCGTATATCTGATGACACAGCATTTTTCTTAAATGGAGAAGTAGTAGAATTTAGCGACACTAAAACTATGTTTACAAATCCAGATGATAAGCGTACAGAAGATTATATAACAGGAAGATTTGGATAAACTAAAAAGAATAAAAGGGGTTTTAAGATGGTTAATACAAACTTAGAATTAAGCATAAATACACTAAAACAATACACTATTACTATGATAGCTAGGTGTGAAGAAGCAATATCTAATTCAGTTGAATATATGGTAAATAAAGACTTAGAAGGATCTAGAAAAATTATAGAAAAAGATGATGAAATCGACAAACTAAGAGAATATATAAGAGATAGAAGTATAGAGTTAATAGCACTAAGACAACCAATGGCTAAGGATTTAAGATATATATATGCACTAGGGAATATAGCTATAGAATTAGAGAGAATAGGCGATTATGCAGTAAATATAGCATTAGAAACTTTAAAAATAGGAAATGAGGAATACATAAAATCATTAGTAGATATTCCTAAAATGGCTCAGGAATGCAAAAATATGCTTGCTGATGTTTCAATAGCATTAGAAAATGAAGATGCAAAATTATGTTATGAAATTGCTTCAAGAGATGATAAAATAGATGATTTATATGATCAAATTCATATCGATTGTTTAAAAGTAATGAATGAAAAAAAGGGTACAATAACTCAAGGTGTAAGGCTTTTATTTGTAGGAAGATATTTAGAAAGAACGGGTGACCATATTACAAATGTATGTGAAAAAGTAATATATGCAATAGATGGAGATATGGTAGAAATAGGATAAATATTATATTTTGGTTACAAAATTAATGAGGTAGTATATCTTAATGATTAAGTTCATTTTGAAATACTACCTCTATTTGCTTTGATTATTTACTTAATAATTTTAATTTTTCAAGATCTATTATTTTTATATTTCCTCTTGAAACTTCGACTATCT
The DNA here is from genome assembly GCF_030131845.1 of Romboutsia sedimentorum. Lineage (GTDB taxonomy): Bacteria > Bacillota > Clostridia > Peptostreptococcales > Peptostreptococcaceae > Romboutsia_D > Romboutsia_D sedimentorum. The sequence goes on from NZ_JASKYM010000003.1 coordinate 80,868, forward strand.
GGTCATTTTCAAATTTCTTAAGCATACGGCTTATAACTTCTCTAGCAGAACCTAAATTATTAGCAATAGCATCATGCGTCATATTAATATTTATAGAATCATTTAAATAATATTGATTTATTAAAAAACTAGCCAATCTATTGTCTAAATTAAAAAATACTACTTGTTCAAGTACCCACATAATTTCAGATAGCTTGTCTTGAGTTAAAGTAAGCAAGAAGTTTTGAATGCTAATGTTTTTATTAGAAAGTTCTTTAAAAAACTTACTATCAATTACGATAACAGTACAATCTTTTTCTGCTTGAAGATTTATGTCATAAGCAAGATTTTGATATACGCATGATGATGATAGCATACAAATATCACGCTCAAATAACCTGAAAAGTGTAATTTCTTTTCCAAAGTTTGAAGACATAAAGCTTCTAAGTTGCCCACTTAAAACTAATACAATTCCAGTGCACGTTGAATTTTTGGAATGAACTAGTTCGCCCTTACTATATTTTTGTATATAACTTGCAGAAATAAGGTCTTTGAGTTCATCTTCAGATAAATCATTGAAAAATGGCAAGTTATCTTTAAAATAAAATTCTGTATTTAAATAAGTCATACAATCACATCCTAAGTTAATTACTTTATTTATATTGTAAACTTAAAATTATTTTTTTTATATAGAATAAATGATTTATTTTTTCTTTGATATATAACTAGATATTCCACCTTTTAGGTTATAAATATTATTAAATTCATTTTTAGATAATATTTTTGAAGCTGAGTAACTTCTAGCACCTGAAGCACAATATACAATTATTTTAGAATCTTTATATAAATCTAAGGTATCTAATCTAGACTTTAATTCATGCACAGGTATATTTTTAGATTTTGGAATATGGAAAGAATTATATTCACCAACACTTCTCACATCTAATATTAATACATTTTTATTATTCTTTAAAATTGAATTTAGCTCTAATCCATCAATATCTTCGTGTTTGCTGCTTTGGAAAAGTTGTGATAAAAAACTCATATTATTTTCTCCTTTTAATTATATATTTTGTTCATATTTCTATGTTTTTATTATAAATTAAAAAATAAAAATGATATGTGACTAAGTTACTGAATAAAAAATGAGTTTAGCGTATAATAAAAATATGTTAAAAAAATATCGAATTTAGTAATCTACACTATATAAAAAGGAGATAATTTTATGAATAAAAAAATTATTATAGTAGGTGGAGTTGCAGGTGGAGCGTCAGCCGCTACGAGATTAAGACGTTTAGATGAGAATGCTCAAATTGTAATGTTTGAAAAGGGTGAATATATATCATTTGCAAATTGTGGTCTTCCATATTATATAGGGGGGACTATAAATGAAAGAGAAAAATTAATAGTTCAAACTGTAGAAGCTATGAGTTCAAAATTTAATTTAGACATAAGAAACTTAAGTGAAGTTGTAAATATAGATAAAGAAAATAAAAAAGTAAGTGTAAAAAATCATAAAACAGGTGAAACTTACGAGGAAAGTTATGATGTATTAGTGCTTTCTCCAGGGGCAAATCCTATAAAGCCACCTATTAAAGGGATAAATGAATGTGACAATTTATTTACACTTAGAAATATACCAGATACAGATAAAATTAAATCATATGTAGAAGAAAATAAACCAAAGCATGCAGTAGTTATTGGTGGAGGATTTATAGGTCTTGAAATGGCAGAAAATCTTCATGATCTTGGAATAAAGCTTACATTAGTAGAAGCAGGAGATCAAGTTATGGCTCCGCTAGATATAGAAATGGTAAGTATTATACATGAACATTTAATAGATAAAAATGTAGAATTAATTTTAAAAGATGGTGTAAAGTCATTTAGTAGTAATGGTAAAAAAGTAATATTATCTAGTGGAAAACAAATAGAAACAGACATGATAATATTATCTATTGGAGTTAAGCCAGAAACTACGATAGCAAAAGAAGCAGGGCTTAAATTAAATGAAAGAGGAGCCATAGTAGTTAATGATCATATGAAAACTTCAGATGACAGCATATATGCACTTGGAGATGCAATAGAAGTAATGGACTTTGTAAACAAGAAGCCTACAATGATACCACTTGCTTGGCCTGCAAATAGACAAGGAAGATTAGTTGCTGATAATATATGCGGAAAAGATGTAGCTTATAAAGGTACATTAGGTTCATCAGTAGCTAAAGTATTTGATTATACAGTAGCAACTACTGGAAATAATGAGAAAATACTAAAAAGACTAGGTATAGATTATGAAGTTGTTCATATACATCCAGGTTCACATGCAGGATATTATCCAGGGGCATTTCCAATATCTATTAAGATGACTTTTGATCCTAATAGTGGGAAAATATTTGGAGCTCAAGGAGTAGGTATAGATGGAGTTGAAAAACGTATAGATGTATTGGCTACAGCTATAAAAGGTGGTCTTAATGTATTTGATTTACAGGATGTGGAGACTTGCTATGCACCTCCATATAATTCAGCTAAAGACCCTGTCAATATGTTGGGATACTATGCATCTAACATTATAGACGGAATAGTAGATATTGTACAATGGAGTGAAATTGATAACATATTAGAATCTGGTGGAGTAATAATAGATGTACGAGAAGAATTTGAAATAGTAACAGGACAAATACCTAATTCAATTCATATACCACTAGGTCAATTAAGAGATAGATTAGATGAAGTTCCAAAAGATAAAAAAATATATGCTACTTGTCAAGTTGGACTTAGAGGATATATTGCTTGTAGAATACTAGAGCAGCACAAAATTAAGTGCACCAATATAGATGGAGGAGTAAAAACTTATCTAACTGTAAAAAGAGCAGAAGAAAGTATTTGTAAGCAAAGTGAAAAAATAAATATAAATAGCGAGGAAACTAAGATGGATATGGAAAACTTAGATATAACGCAAATAAACGCAAATGTTACATTAGATGCTTGTGGACTTCAATGTCCAGGTCCAATAAGAAGGGTCTTTGAAGAAATAAATAAAATGCAAGAAGGACAAATATTAGAAGTTAGAGCAAGTGATCCAGGATTTAGTAAAGATATACAATCTTGGTGTGAAAAAACAAGAAACACATTAGTAAAAGCTGAATTTGATAAATCTAAAAAAGCATTTGTTGCATATATCAAAAAAGGAAATACTGTATTAAATGTAAACCCATCTTGTAGTATAAGTCAAAATGGCAAAAATGGAGCTACATTAGTAGTATTTAGTGGAGATTTAGACAAAGCAATAGCATCATTTATAATTGCAACTGGAGCAGCATCTATGGGAAAAGAAGTAACAATGTTTTTCACATTCTGGGGGCTTAATATATTAAAAAGAAAAGATAAGCCAAATGTATCAAAAGATACTATGGAAAAAATGTTTGATGTTATGTTACCATCTCATACAGGAAAATTACCATTATCTCAAATGAATATGGGTGGAATGGGTCCTAAAATGATAAACCAAATAATGAAAAAACACAATGTTGATGATTTAGATACTTTAATAAAAAATGCTATGGATATGGGTGTTAAAGTTGTAGCATGTGCTATGAGTATGGATTTAATGGGTATAAAGGCAGAAGAATTTATAGATGGAGTTGATTTAGGTGGAGTAGCTTCATATTTAGGTGCTACTGAAGATTCTGGATTAAACTTATTTGTATAATTAAATATAAAATATATTTTTAAAGAAAATTATCTGTGATAATATCACAGATAATTTTCTTTATTTGTTATAAACTATAAACATAATAAAAAAACAAAATCATGGAGGATACATAAATGGCACAAATACTTAATAGTGATAACTTTACTAAGGAAATAGAAAAAAATGAGGTTACAGTAGTTGATTTTTTTGCAACTTGGTGTGGACCTTGTAAAATGTTAGCACCTGTGTTTGAAGAATTAGGCAATGAAATGAAAGAGAAAGCTAATTTTTTCAAAGTGAATATAGATAAAAGTTTAGAAATTGCACAACAATATGGAATAAACACAGTACCAACTATGTTAGTATTTAAAAATGGTAAGGTAGTTGATAAATTAGTAGGATTTGTTCCTAAAGAAAATATAAGAAGTAAAGTAGAAAACCAAATATAATATTTAATAAAAGAGTATAATATTTAATGAGTTTAAAATATAGCTATCATAGAAAGGGTAAATAAAAATGACAAAACCATCAATTTATCATAGTCAAGGATATACTTGTGCAGAATCACTAATAAAATCTTACAACGAAGAACATAACACAGATATACCTATTTCAATAGGGAGTGGTATGGGTGTAGGAATGACTGTAGGTAGTCTGTGTGGTGCCGTAAATGCCGCAGTTGTTGTAATAGGATATTTAAAAGGTAGAGACAGTAAGTTAGAACAAAATGATGCAAGACAATATTCAAGAGCGTTAATGACTAAGGTCAAAGACAAATATAATACAGAAATATGTTCAGAATTAAAAAGAAATAAAGTAGGATGTGATGAAATAATAGATTTCACATATGATGCTTTAAATGAAATAATATAAAAAATTAATATGCAATTTTTAAAAAAGCATTCTATTAAAAATACTTAGTAGAATGCTTTTTATTTTAATAAAATAAAGTAAAATTCATTTTTTATTTATTAAAAAAGAAATATAAAAATAAAGTAATAAACAATGAAAACTAAAAAATAAATAAATATAAAAAAAAACATATTTTTACAAAAAAACTTATTGAAAATAAATTAATAAAGGACTATTATTTAATTGAGAAAAGGTTTTTTTATAATAAGGGGGCTATTAATATGGATAATAATGTTAAACAAGTAATTGAAAGCGTAATAGAAGATGTTAAGCTTAGAAACAAAGGGGAAGCTGAGTTTCATCAAACAATTGAAGAAGTATTACATTCATTAGAAGGTGTATTAGTTAAGCATCCAGAATACGTAAAAGAAAGTATATTAGAAAGAATAGTTGAACCAGAAAGACAAATAATGTTTAGAGTACCTTGGGTAGATGATAATGGAAATATACAAGTTAACAGAGGATTTAGAGTACAGTTTAACAGTGCTATAGGACCTTACAAAGGTGGCTTAAGATTCCATCCATCAGTTAACTTAGGAATAATAAAATTCTTAGGATTTGAGCAAATATTTAAAAACTCTTTAACTGGCTTACCAATAGGTGGAGGTAAAGGTGGTTCAGATTTCAATCCTAAAGGAAGATCTGATAGAGAAATAATGAGATTCTGTCAAAGCTTTATGACAGAGTTATATAGACATATAGGACCAAATGTAGACGTGCCTGCTGGAGATATAGGAGTAGGTGCTAGAGAAATAGGATTCTTATTTGGACAATATAAGAGAATAAGAAATTCTTATGATGCTGGAGTATTAACTGGTAAAGGATTAACTTACGGTGGTTCTTTAGCTAGAAAAGAAGCTACAGGATTTGGAGTTGTATACTTTGTAAATGAAATGTTAAACTACCATAACCAAAGTTTCCAAGGTAAGAGAGTTGTAGTATCTGGATCAGGTAACGTTGCTATATATGCAGCAGAAAAAGCTATTGAACATGGAGCTAAAGTAATAGCTATGTGTGACTCTGCAGGATACATAGTAGATGAAAATGGTGTTGACTTAGAAATAGTTAAACAAATAAAAGAAGTAGAAAGAAAAAGAATTAAAGAGTATGTAAGTAGAAAAGAAGGAGCACAATATTTTGAAGGACAAAAACAAATATGGACTGTTAAATGTGATATAGCTCTTCCTTGTGCAACTCAAAATGATATAGATATAAATGATGCTAAATTATTAGTTGGAAATGGAACTACAGTTATAGGAGAAGGTGCTAATATGCCTTGTACAAATGAAGCTGTACAATATTTCTTAGAAAAAGGATTATTAGTAGCTCCAGCTAAAGCTGCAAATGCAGGTGGAGTTGCAACTTCAGCTCTTGAAATGTCTCAAAACAGTATGAGATTATCTTGGACATTTGAAGAAGTAGAAGAAAAATTAAAAGGTATAATGAAAAACATATTTGCAGTATCTAAAGACGCTGCTGAAGAATATGGTTATGCAGGAAATTATGTAGTTGGAGCAAACATAGCAGGATTCTTAAAAGTAGCAGATTCTATGATGAGCCACGGTGTAATATAGATAATATTTAAGGTATAACACATAAAAGGAGCATTCTATAAAGAATAGCTCCTTTTTTGATATAAAAATATATAAATACTCTCGACAAAATCTATATTTATATAGATAATATAAAGATAGAAATAATAAACGTTTTAAAAAATCAGGAGGCAAATTTTGAAGCTAGAAAAAATGGGAATGAGAACTATAAAAACAGGTATAGCAGTAGTACTTTGTACAATAGCAGGAGGATATCTAGTTGAAAATCCATTCTACTCAGCCACTGCATGTATAATATCTATGCAAGATACAGTAAAAGGATCTATGAATTCAGGATTAAATAGAATAAAAGGAACTATTTTAGGCGGAATAATAGGATATTTAGTAGTACTGATTGAACCAGGTAATGCTATATTATGTGGTTTAGGTGTAATGTCTACCATATATGTTTGCAACACTCTTAAGATAAACAAAGGAGTTGTAGTTGCATGTGTAACATTTTTATCTATACATCTAGGAATTACAGACTCTAATCCAGCGCAATATTCTTTCTTTAGGGTAATGGATACATCTATAGGTGTTGTAATCGGAGTATTTATAAATTATATATTAGCTAGACCTAATTATTTAGACAGTACTATAAATGAAATTAAAGAAATGGAAAAAATAACTGCTGAATTTATAGAATCGAAGATAATAAACAAAGAAGGTTTTAATATAACTAAAATTGAAAAAGAAGTAAAAAAGGTAGAAAGTATATATTCTAAATTATTAGATGAACTAGGATACAGTAGAGGAAATATAAATATGGAAAAATTAGAAGAAACAGTAGATATATGCAGAGGAATATATTTCCATATGCAATCAATTGAATTACTAGAAACGAAATTATACTTAAATAAATCTAATTATGAAAATATAAAAAAATTACATCAATTTAATGAAATTGCATGGGATTTAGATGAAAATAAAAGTCCTGTATTTAATTATCATCTAAGCAAAATAATAGAAGAAGTAAAATTGCTTAATGAAATGAATGATAAATCTGAAAATTAAAATAGATATAGAGTAATACCTCTTTAGAACCTTTATGGTACTAAAGAGGTATTTTTTATTGCGAAAATTGTTGTGAAAAAAGATTATAGTATTATAAAAAAATTTGAAGGTAGCAAAGAATATGAATGTTTAATTAAGGATAAGCATATTAATTGTAATGAGTAAAACATTTTAGTTCATGTTTGAGTTATAAAATATAAAATACAGTTTAAGGTAAGATAGGGGGATAAGTAACATGAAAAGATCTAACAAAGGCATTATTATGTTTTTTGCTGCAATATCATTAATTATGATTGTATTAGGGACATGTTTTGTGTTTAAAGATAGTATAAGTAAGCTTGATAGTCCTAAAGAGGGGAATGAGATTTCAGATACCGCAAAAAAACCTGTAGAAAAACCTAAAAAAACAACTTCCAATTCGGGAAAAGTTGCATATATAACTATAGACGATGGACCTTCAAAATATACAAATCGAATATTAGATATATTAGATACTAATGGTGTAAAAGCAACATTTTTCATGATTGATGGTAATATGAAAAAATACCCAGATGAAGTAAAAAGAGTACAAGAAGAAGGGCATAGCGTTGGATTTCATAGTGTAACACATGAAGTTAAAGAATTATATAAGACTCCTGAAGCAACAGTAAAAGAGTTTGAAACTTGCCAAGAAACATTCTTAGACTTAACTGGAGAAGTGTCTAATTTAATAAGGGTACCGTATGGAAGCAAACCTTATATGCCAGAAAAATCTCATGAAGCATTAGCTAAAAATGGATACATAATGTGGGATTGGAATTTAGATACACAGGATTGGAAGGGAACTACTGATAATATAGTAAGCAACGTATTATATTATGGAAGAGATAATCCAAACTTAGTAGTATTAATACATGAAAAGGAACAAACTGTTGAGGCTCTAGATAGTATGATAAAAGTTTTAAAAGAAAGAGATTATAATATAGTTCCAATAAGTGAAGATGTTAAAGCCTTAAATTTCTGGGATAAGAGTATATAATTTGCTTAATTCATTTATTATTAAGACATTAATAATTTGAATATAAGTAACAAAAATTAAAATAATGAATATACTATATAAATAATTGACAATAATAATAGTAATTAGATATAATTAAATAATAAGTTAAAATATAAACTGTGATGAAGAGGAGTATGTAAGTACTACTAAAAGAGAGGAAGACTCATAGGCTGAAAGGTCTTCTTGGTATAGGTTTACAGAATGTAGCTTCGGAGTTTTTAAGCTGAAATAATAGTAGGTTTAGACGGTTGGAATCGTTAAATTCTATTGAGAGCCATAATTATAGTTAGTTATAATGTATATTTAATTATGGAATTAAGGTGGTAACGCGAGCTTTTCGTCCTTATTTATAGGATGAAGGGCTCTTTTTATATTAAACAGGAAAAATTAACTATATAAAAGGAGGAAACAAAATGGAAAACACTAATTTATCAAAAACTTATAATCCTAAAGATTTCGAATCAAGATTATATTCAAAGTGGTTAGAAGATGGACTTTTTAAATCGAAACCAAATCCAGACAAGAAGCCTTTTACAATAATGCTTCCACCACCTAACATAACAGGGCAATTACACATGGGTCATGCACTTGACCATACATTACAAGATATACTTGTAAGATGGAAAAGAATGGACGGGTACGAAACATTATGGCAACCAGGAACTGACCATGCGTCTATAGCAACAGAGGTTAAAGTTGTTGAGAGAATAAAAGAACAAGAAGGAAAAACTAAGTACGAGTTAGGAAGAGAAGAATTCTTAAACAGAGCTATGGACTGGAGAAATGAATTTGGTAGAAAGATAGTAGACCAAATGAAACAGTTAGGAGATTCTTGTGATTGGGATAGAGAAAGATTTACAATGGATGAAGGATGTAACGAATCAGTTACAGAATTTTTCGTAAAATTATATGAACAAGGTCAAATATACAGAGGAAACAGAATAATAAACTGGTGTCCAGATTGTAAGACTACTTTATCAGATGCAGAAGTTGAACATGAAGAGCATGATGGAAAATTCTATCACATAAAATATCCACTAAAGGATAGTAATGACTTCTTAGAAATAGCTACAACTAGACCTGAAACAATGCTAGGGGATAGTGGAATAGCTGTAAATCCAGAAGATGAAAGATATAAGCATTTAGTAGGAAAGCATGCAATACTTCCTATGACAGATAGAGAACTTATAATAGTTGCTGATGATTATGTTGACTTAGAGTTCGGTACTGGTGCAGTTAAAATGACTCCAGCACATGACCCTAATGATTTTGAGGTAGGTAAAAGACATAACCTTGAGAAGATAAACGTAATGAACGAAGACGGTACTATGAATAAGTTAGCTGGAAAATACGAAGGTATGGACAGATATGAATGTAGAAAGCAACTTATAGCTGACTTAGATGAAGCAGGATTTATGATAGCAATAAAAGACCACAACCACAATGTAGGTTCTTGTTATAGATGTAGAACTGTAGTTGAACCAAGATTATCAGATCAATGGTTTGTTAAAATGGACGAGTTAGCTAAGCCTGCACTAGATATGCTAAAGAACAAAGACTTAGAATTTGTACCAGATAAATTTGATAAAACTTACTCACAATGGTTAGAAAATATAAGAGACTGGTGTATATCAAGACAGTTATGGTGGGGTCATCAAATACCAGCTTATTACTGTCAAGAATGTGGAGAAGTAGTAGTATCAAAAGAAATGCCTACAGCTTGTAAATGTGGACACACTCACTTTAAACAAGATGAAGACGTACTTGATACTTGGTTCTCTTCTGCATTATGGCCTTTCTCAACTTTAGGATGGCCAAACGAAACAGAAGACTTAAATTACTATTATCCAACAAGTGTACTTGTTACTGGATACGATATAATATTCTTCTGGGTAGTAAGAATGGCGTTTGCAGGTAAATTCTGTATGGGAGAAAGTCCATTTAAACATGTATTAATACATGGATTAGTTAGAGACTCAGAAGGTAGAAAAATGAGTAAATCTCTAGGTAATGGAATAGACCCATTAGAAGTAATAGACCAATACGGAGCTGATGCACTAAGATTCATGTTAGCTACTGGAAATTCCCCAGGAAATGACATGAGATTCTACATGGAAAGAGTAGAATCATCAAGAAACTTCGCAAATAAATTATGGAATGCATCAAGATTTGTATTCATGAATATAGAAGATGATATAATGGATGGTGTTACTAGAGAATCAGTAGAAGCTAATATGACTTTAGCTGACAAATGGATAATATCAAGAGCAAACAATGTTGTTAAAGAAGTTACTGACAATATGGATAAGTTTGACTTAGGAATAGCTGCTCAAAAGATATATGACTTTGCATGGTCTGAGTACTGTGACTGGTATATAGAAATAGTTAAACCAAGATTATATTCTGAAGATAAAGAAGCTAAACAAACAGCTTTATATACATTAACATATGTATTAGAAAAAATATTAAAACTTCTTCACCCATATATGCCGTTTATAACAGAGGAAATATATACTCATCTACCAACAGTAGAAGGAAGTATAGTAGTAGCTCAGTTCCCTCATTACACAGAAGCTGATAACATGGCTAAAGAAGAAGAAATGATGAACTTAACAATGGATGGTATAAGAAACATAAGAAATGTAAGAGCAGAAATGAATGTACCACCATCAAAGAAAGCTAAGGTTATAATAGTTCCAAGTTCTGATAAGAAAGAAGCTATAAAAGCTGGTAAAGATTACTTTGTAACATTAGCATCTGCATCAGTAGTTGAAATAGTAGAAAATGAAACGAATATACCAGAAGATGCTGTAAGTGTTGTTATAGATGGAGTTAAGATATTTATACCACTTGACGAGTTAGTTGACTTTGCTAAGGAAATAGAAAGATTAAGCAAAGAAAAAGCTAAATTAGAAGGCGAAATAAAGAGAGTTAACGGAAAACTTTCAAACCAAGGATTCTTAGCAAAAGCTCCTGATAGCTTAGTTAAAGAAGAAGAAGCAAAAAAAGAAAAGTTTGAAGAAATGATTAAGTCAGTAGTTGAAAGACTTGAAAATCTAGAAGCTAAAATGAAGTAATTAATATAAAAGGAACACTTGATATCATTTAATGATTGAAAGGCGTTCCTTTTTAAAAAATAAATTTAGGAGGACTATAATGGCAGGAAATATATTTGGGAAGTTAGCAGCAGATACACTTGGTTTATCAGATATTGGTAAAATAATAGATCCAAAGGATTTTGATAAAGTAGACGGGGACGATTATATAATGCACGAAGATGGTGAAAAAATATTCTTCGTAATAAAATCTAAATCAGATGAGTACGTATTTACAAATAGAGGTCTTTTACATGTAGATGGAGCAAGTGCTGTAAGTAAAAAAAGAACTGTAAAAAGACACGAATTTTACTATGAGAAAGTCCACACAGTAACTTTAGAAACAGCAGGAACTGTAGATTTAGATATAGAAATTAAATTTAGTTTTGGAAATGAAAAATTCAGCATAGATGTAGACAAAAAACAAATAGAGCAATTAAAAGACTTATATAAAACATTAGTTGAAGTAAGTAGAATTCAAGGTAAAAACTATACAGCTGTAGAAGATGGATCTAATGGTTTAAAAATGGCAAATGAAGCATTATCAAGATGCGTTATAGAAGGAAATATAACAAATATTGTCCAAGATTTAACTAATTTTAACTTAGATTGGATGGAAGCACTAAGAAAAAATTATAATAATAGAGATTTTACAGAGGTATTTGAAAAATATATAAATAATTAATATAAAGTACAGACAAATTTAAATAAAGTATTTCAAAAGATATTACTGGATGTAGAAAAAAAACAGTAATATTTTTTTGTATTTACATTTAAATTATTTATATATTTTTCATAAAATTCCTATTAAAATCATATAAAATTTTATGATGAAAAATTATTATATTTATAAAAAAAAATTGAAAAAAATAAAACGTTGAAAACGATGTCAAAAGGTGATACTATCAACATTAAGTACGGTAATACAGTTAAGGGGGGCTTTATTAATGAGTATAATAGATAGGGTAGGTAAATTAAGAGAGTATATGAACGAACATAATATGGATGCATATATAGTTCCATCATCAGATAATCATCAAAGTGAGTATGTTGGAGAGTATTTTAAATGTAGAGAATTTATATCTGGATTTACAGGTTCAGCAGGTACAGTAATAGTTACAAAGGATGAAGCTGGACTTTGGACAGATGGAAGATACTTTATACAAGCAGAAAATCAATTAAAAGGAACTGGTATAAAGCTATTTAAAATGGGTGAAGAATGCGTACCAACTACAGATGAATATATATGTAATTGTATTAAAGAGGGTGGAGTATTAGGATTTGATGGTAGATTAATATCTGCAAAAGAAGGTATGAATTTACAACAAAAATTAGCACATAAAAATATAAGTATAAAATATGATTATGATTTAGTTGATAAGGTATGGCAAGATAGACCTAAGCTATCAGACAAAAAAGCATTTTCACTAGATGTGAAGTATGTGGGAGAAACGCTTAGTTCTAAATTATCTAGAGTAAGAGAAGAAATGAACAAAAAAAATGTAGTAAATCATGTTATAACAGCTCTTGATGATATAGCTTGGCTATTTAACATAAGAGGCAGAGATGTTTTATACACTCCAGTAGTACTTTCTTATGCATTAGTAACATTAGAAGATGCTATTTTATTTATTGATGAAAATAAATTAACTACTGAAATGTTAAATGAATTATCTAAGGAAAATGTTAAAATAAGACCTTACAATGATGTATATGAATTTGTTAAAAATATAGATAAAAATGAAAAAATATTAGTTGATTGTACTAAAGTTAACTATGCAATATATAACAATATACCTAATGAAGTTGAAAAAGTAGATGAATTTAACCCAACTATGTTCTTTAAAGCTAATAAAAATGAAATAGAGTTAGAGAACATAAGAAAAAGTCATATAAAAGATGGTGTGGCTTTTACTAAATTTATGTACTGGCTAAAGACTAATATAGGAAAAATAGAAATATCTGAAGTAAGTGCAGCTAAAAAATTAGAAGATTTAAGAAAAGAACAAGAAGGATTTATAGAGCCAAGTTTTTCTACAATAGCAGGCTACAAAGAACATGCAGCTATGATGCATTATAGTGCGACAAAAGAAAGTGATTATAAATTACAACCAGAACATTTATTTTTAATAGATTCAGGTGGACAATATTTTGATGGGACTACAGATATAACTAGAACTATAGCGCTAGGAAGTTTAAATGATGAATTGAAATTACACTTTACAGCAGTGTTAAGAGGTATGATAAACTTATCAATGGCTAAGTTTTTACATGGAACAAGAGGTTATAATTTAGATATATTAGCAAGAACACCAATGTGGAATATGGGTATAGACTATAAATGTGGAACAGGTCATGGTGTGGGATTTGTTGGGGCTATACATGAAGCACCAAATGGATTTAGATGGAGAATAGTACCTGAAAGATTTGATAGTGCAGTACTAGAAGAAGGTATGGTAACTACTAACGAACCAGGTATATACATAGAAGGATCTCATGGTATTAGAATAGAAAATGAATTAGTTGTTAGAAAAACTGATAAAAATGAATATGGTCAATTTATGGAATTTGAAGTTGTAACTTTTGCGCCAATTGATTTAGATGCAGTAAATATAGATGAAATGAACAAAGAAGAAAAAGCTTACTTAAATTACTATCATAAATTAGTATATGACAAAATATCACCTTTCTTAAATGATGAAGAAAAACAATGGTTAAAAGGGTATACAAGAGAAGTATAATAAATCATTGCCTAATAGCTTAAGTCTACATGAGTATAGATGTTAAGCTATTAGGAGGATATTATAAATATATTATAAGGGGGATTTAATATATGGGTTCACAACCAGCAGCTTCACCTACAAAACATCCTAAAGGATTGTATATTTGTGGGCTAACATTTATGTTTGAAAGGTTTGCATTTTATGGGTGCAAAACGTTATTATTATTTTTTTTAGCAGAAACGGTGGTTCATGGAGGATTAGGTGTTGATTACACGGATGCAACAGCTATAGCAGCTAATTTAGCAGCGTTTACTTATTTAGCACCAATATTTGGTGGTATAATATGTGATAGATGGATAGGTGCTAGGTATTGTATAATAGTTGGTTCTATTATTATGGCAGCGGGTTATGCCTTGGGGTATTTTGCAACAAATGTAATGTGGGTTCATGGAATGATAATTTTAATATCTATAGGAACAGGTTTCTTTAAGGGGAATTTAAATGCATTAGCTGGAGAATTATATGATGATGATACAAAGAAAGATGCTGCATTTTCGTTATTATATACGTTTGTAAATTTAGGATCACTTGTAGGGGCATTAATTATAGGTATACTATATACTAAAACTTTTGCAGTAATAGAAAATGGTGTGGTTTTAGAATATGGATATAGACAATGTTTTATGTTAGCGGCTGTAGTTACTTTAATTGGTGGATTAGTATTTACTCTTACAATGAAGTGCTTAGGTGAAGCAGGAAAATATCCACAAAGAATGCTTGATAAACAGGCTGGAAAAACAAGTGATAAAAAAGACTTTGATAGACAATTAACTAAAAAAGAAAAATCTAGAGTTGAAGTTATATTTATATTATCATTCTTTTCAATATTCTTCTGGGTATTTTACAACCAAGCAGGGTTTTCTTTAGCATTATATATGAAAGATTATGTAGACCTTTCAATCGGTAGTTTTCAAATACCTGTAATGTGGATAGAGACAGCATTAAATGGAGCAATGTGTGTTATTTTAGGTCCAGTTATGGCATTTGTATGGACGAAACTATCTAATAGAAAACAAGGCGATTTAAGCATGGCACAAAAAATGGCTTTAGGATATGCATTTTTAGCGATAGCATTTATATTTGTAATAGGAGCTGAGTTAACAAGAGGAGTTGGAGCTCCATCAACAGTTAAAGCGAGCGTATTATGGTTAATATTATTTGTTATATTCCAATCAATAGGAGAAATGTGCTTCTCACCACTAGGAAACTCATTAATAAGTAAGGTTGCACCAGCAAAATATTTATCATTATTAATGGGTGTTTGGGCAGCAGCTACATTCTTTGCAAACAAAGCAGCAGGATATGTTCAAATTATAATAGAAAAAATGGGACTAATGCAAGTATTTATAGCTATTCCAGTGATATTAGCAGTTGGAGTATTTATATTATTAGCTCTTAATAAAAAGCTTACAGCAATGATTGGAAATGACAATGAAGATAAAGCAACTGTTTAATAAAAATAAATTTTAAATATAAAAAATATCACTATTATAAATTTATAATGGTGATATTTTTTATATTTAAAATCTTTTAGTTCTATAAAATCTATATAAAAAATCTTTTTCAAAAACTTTGTTGAGCAAAGCATTTTCTTGAAAATTAATAAATCTAATTTCTAAAGATGATTTGTTAATAGGTATTACCTTGTGAATAAGCCTTAGATTAACAATAAACTGCTTATGGCTTCTAAAAAAGTTAGGTGGTAACCTCATTTCCAAGTCATCAAAATTTTCATAAAAATTTACTATATCATGGTCTTTGGTATGAAGATTTACAGCTCTAGCTTTTTTTTCAAACATAACAATATCATCAAAATTAATCATATGAACTTGTTTTCTAATTTTATAAGTAAAAAGAGTATCCTCTATAAACACTTTATTAGATAATTTATGAGAGTTTATACGGTCTATAGCTATATTAATTGACTCTATAATTTTTTCTTTGGTGAAAGGTTTAACTATAAAATCAACAGGATGAACCTTAAAACTTTCTAAGCTATAATCAGCAAACCCTGTAATAAATATAACATGAACATCTTTATCAATAGAAATTATCTCCTTAGCACTATCAATACCATTTTTATAAGGCATATCAATGTCAATTATTAATAAGTCTATTTTTTCGTTTTTTATAAACTCTATTGCCTCAATTCCATTTTCAACTTTTTTGACATAATCTACACAATCTAGTTCTTTAACAATGTACTCAACTTCATTTCTAACTGCTTTATCATCATCACAAATCAAAACTTTTATCATATAAAATCTCCCATCAGATATATAATTAAACTTATTAATACTTAGGAATAAGTATAGTAAATTCAGTCAAAAACTCATCGCTATCAACAAATATATGATAACCGTATTTGTCTAAAATTTGTTTTACAGCGTACAAACCGTAACCTCGATTTTCACCAATTTTAGAAGAATTACCTTCTAAAAAAATTCTTTGTGTATCGTAAATCATAGGACCATTGTTTACAATAGATATAATATATTGAAATTCATCTTCATAAATAGAAAGCTTTATATATTTGCTTTCTTTATATACTGAAGATAGGGCATCTATGGCATTGTCTATTATGTTTAATAATACTGAAGACATTTCGTTAGGTTCAATTAATAGATTATCTATAAAGTCTTGAATATAAGTATCAAAAGAAATACCTCTTAACAAACAATCTTCATACTTAGCAGCACATATAGCATCAAGATAAGAAACTTTTCCATACCTTGAAGTCTTAGACCTAAAACTATTTGCAATATTAGTAATATAGTTTTTTGCATCTTGTGGCAAATTTGTATTAAGTAAAGAAGATACAACTTGAAGGTGTTTAAGATAATCGTGTTTTTGACTTCTAAGCTTAGAAATTATGCTGTTTTTGTGTTCTATTTTTTTATTTAGATTATCTAATTCAAATTCTTTTTTATCATTTTCATTAATTATCTTTATAAATTCAAAACCTGTATAAATGCAAAAGCATATTAAAATAAAAGATAAAGCTGTACTTATCAAACCTTTTATTAATAAATCATCTCTTAGTTTTATTGATATGTATTGCAATATGTATATAAATAAACAAAAAATAAGTGCAGATATGCAAAGTGTATATAACCCTCTTTTAAATAACGGCCAGTCTTTATAAAATTTATATTTACTTAAAATAACATTGCTACCTATAAATAAAGTAAGCACCCCCATAGGAAATATAAAAATAATATCCATAATTCACCCCTGATTTTTAATTTATACAATAATTATAACATTGATAAAAAAATATGTGAAACTTGAAAATAGACAAGTAAGCTATTTAAACTTGAAAATAGATATAGAAAATTGTACAAATAAGTGGTAAATATTTGAAAAAAAGCAATTTGATACATTTTTTAAATGAAGATATAATTTAATTATTCAAGAGGAAGGAAGTGGTAAATATGGGGAATGATTTAAGTATTGTTTTAAAATATATAAAAAGCTACAAAGCAAGGTCATTAGCAATAATACTTAGTATTATACTTGGGACAGCACTTATAGTAGGGGTAGGGACTTTATCAAGAAGTGCACAACAAGCAGACTTAGATAGAATGAAAAGAGAAACTGGGGCTTATCATGTGCATTTTAAGGATATGAATAAAGAACAATTAGAAATAGTTAAAAATGGAAATGACATAAAAGACTTGGGAACAACATCATATTATGCATCTAGTGATATAGGTGAAAAATTACCAATAAATATAAATCATGCAAGTGAAAAGTACTTAACTAAAACATCACAACTTTTAAAAGGTAGATTTGCAAAAGGTAATAATGAAGTTGTTGTAGAAGAGTGGATTTTAAATAGTATGGGGTTAGAACCAAAATTAAATCAAGAATTAACATTTAAATTATACAAAAAAGATAAACCTGAAACTTTTAAAGTCGTGGGAATACTTAGAGATAGGTATCAAGAAAAGAGTAGAGGTGTATGTGAGATGTTTTTAAGTTTAGATGAATCTAAACTTAATAAATTTGATACATACGTAGAATTTGATGAGAACAGCGATATAAATAAAAACATAAAAGATATATCAAATAAAGCTAAGTTTAACAAAAAGGATAATCTTAAAATAAATAGTATGCTAATAGATTCTGTTGTGGAAAATGGAAGATTAGACAGTGAAAGTAAAGCTACAGCAGCCATTATGAGTTTGTTTGCAGGTCTTGTTATGTATAGTATATATACAATATCAGTATATCAGAGAATAAGAGAATATGGAGTGCTAAAAGCTATTGGCTCAACTAATTTAAAGGTATTTAAGCTTATGTTATATGAATTATTAATACTTAGTATAATAGGAATGCCTTTTGGAATTGGAATTGGTATGGGTGGAGCACAGTTATTTAATAAACTAGGAGGAAATATTAGGTTTGCTGTTAAGGGAGTAGTAACTCCTTTTGTAATACCTTATAGCATAATACTTTTATCAGTAGCATGTACACTTTTAGTAAGTTTTATAATAAGTATATTAGCTTATCTAAAGATAAGAAAAATTTCTCCTATAGAAGCTATAAGGAAGAATCTAAGTGCAAATAAAAAAATTAAGAAAAGTAATTTTATCATAGAAAAATTAAGTGGAAAAATAGCTACAACTAAAAGTATTTCTATGAAGAATATGTTTAGAAATAAAAAAGGATTTATAATGATTATTTTGTCTATGAGTATAGGTGGAATATTAATTATAAAAAATAATTATTCAAGTTTACCATACCCAAAAATGATTGAAGATGGTGACAGAAAGATGTATATGAATGGTGATTTTATTTTAAATAAATTTAGCTTCAATGACGAGAATAATGGAATTAATGATAAACAAATAAGTAAAATAAAAAATATAGATGGAATAAAAGAAGTTAAAACTGCAAGTATACTAAGAACAAGAATGGATATCCCAAAAGATAAAATGCTAGATTTAGCTTACTATAATCAATTAAATGAAGATTCTGCAAGAATTGATAATGGTTATGACCTTATAGAAAATAAAAAAATAAATGGATATACAATAAAGCAACAACTAAAAGGATATAATGATGAAATGCTAAATTCATTAAATGATTATTTAGTAAGTGGAAAAATAGATATAGAAAAAATAAAAAATAGTAACGAAATAGTATTATACATGCCACATACTTATGATGAATATGAAGGGCATAGAGGTACAGTTATAGGCGGTGGAAAACCTGTTGCAGATATAAAAGTAGGAGATACTGTTAAAATAAAAGCACCAAAAGATAAGATAGATGGAGAACTTTATTCCGATATGAAAGATGGAGATAATTACAATTATAATTATTATGAGTTTAAGGTTGGTGCAATAGTTAATTATTCTTTTGCTGATGATAGCTTATATTCTCCTAATCAAGGGATAGATATTATAACAAGTAATAAGTATTTAGAGAAAATAACTAATGTAAATACTTATAATTTAGTCTATGCAAATATGGAAAAAGGTGCAGATCATATAGCTATAAATAAAGAATTAGGAAAGATAGGAAGTGAAAATCCTGGAACGGTAACGATAGATATGGTTCAGGAAAAAGAAACTGATAAAAAAATGGATGAGAAAACTGATATGTATCGATATGGGGTTATAGCTATAATATTTGTAATAAGTACGTTTAATATAGTCAATAACGTAAGTTACAATATAACATCTAGAACTAGTGAATTTGGAATGTTAAGAGCGATAGGTATAACTCAAGAAGACTTTAGAAATATGATAATATATGAAGGTATATTATATGGAATATTCTCAAGTATTATAGTGTTGATTGTGGGGATTTTATTACAGATTAGAATATATGATACGTTTGGTTTTGAAGGATATGGAATAGAGTTTGCAATATCCTACAAAGATTATATATTAATAACTGCCACAAACATAATCATAGGGCTACTTGCAACATACTTCCCAGCAAGAAAAATAAAAGAAAGCAATATAGTTGAAGCTATAAATATTATAGAATAGAGGGATTATTATGATACTTGAAACTATTAATTTAGGTAAAATATATGGAAAAAAAGAAACAACTGTAAATGCACTAAAAAATACAAATTTAAAAGTTAACAAAGGGGAATTTGTAGCAATAATAGGTCCAAGTGGTTCGGGAAAAAGTACATTACTTCACTTAATAGGAGGTCTTGAAAGACCAAGTTGTGGAACTATAAAAATTGATGGTCAAGATATATGTTGTTTAAATGATAAAAAATTAGCAGAATACAGAAGAAAGAAAATTGGATTTGTATTTCAACAATACAACCTTATACCAGTACTAAACGTAAGAGATAATATAGAACTACCTCTAAAGTTAGATAAAGTAAAAGTAGACAAAGAATATATAGATGAGCTTATAGAATTATTAGGACTTACAGATAGACAGTCGCATATGCCAAATCAGCTATCAGGAGGGCAACAGCAACGTGTGGCTATCGGTCGTGCATTATCAGCCAAACCAGCTATAATATTAGCAGACGAGCCAACAGGGAACTTAGATACTAAAACAACAGAAGAGGTTATGAATTTACTAAAGTTATCAATAAAGAAGTTTAACCAAACGTTAATAATGATAACACATAATGAAAAAGTAGCACAAAAAGCAGATAAAGTAATATCTATAGTTGATGGAACTATAGGAACTATAGAAAATAATACTAATATATAATAAATATAAGTTGTGCCAATATAATATAAATTGGCATAGCTTTATTTTTTTGTTCATTTTTGATATAAAAATATACTATAATGAAAGTAGACAATGAAATTGTCCTATATTGTATTTATAGGTCGATTTTAATATATACTGCTAAAGCAAAACGACTAAGGGGGAAGCTAAGATATGAATTACCAAGAAGCACTACACTACATAGATGAGACTCATAAATTTGGTGTTAGATTAGGATTAGACAATATAACTAAATTATTAGAACTTTTAGGAAATCCGCAAGATAAATTAAATATAATACATGTGGCAGGAACTAATGGAAAAGGGTCAACATGTTCATTTATAACTAGTATATTAAAAGAATCTGGATATAAAGTAGGTTTATATACATCTCCATTTTTAGAAACTTTTACAGAGAGAATAAAAGTAAATGGAGAAAATATACCTAAAGAAGATGTAGCAAGAATCGTTAATATAATAAAAGAAAATATAGAAACAATGGTTAGTGAAGGATACTCATACCCGACTGAGTTTGAAATAGTTACTGCTATGGCACTTTATTATTACTGTGAGCAAGAAGTTGATTATGTTGCCCTTGAGGTTGGTTTAGGTGGTAGGTATGATGCTACAAATATAATAAAAAAATCAGAAGTAAGTGTAATAGCTTCTATAAGCTTAGACCATGTAGGAATACTTGGAGATAGTGTTTCGAAAATAGCTTATGAAAAAGGCGGAATAATAAAAGAAAACGGAGTAGCTATAGTTTACGACCAAAGTGATGAAGCTAAAGATGTAATAAAAGAAATATGTAGAGAAAAAAATGCTAAGTACATAGAAGTAAAATTTGATGATATAAATGTTAAGCAATCAGATATATATTCTCAAACTTATGATTGTACTGTATTTAATGAAAAATATGAAAACTTAGAAATAAAGTTAATAGGAGATCATCAAATAAACAACTCTATGCTAGCTTTAGGTGCTATAAATTACTTAAAAGAAAATAAAAAATTAAACATAAGTGAAGAAAGCATAAGAAAAGGTCTTATAAATACTAAATGGCCAGGTAGAATAGAAAAAATAATGGAAAACCCAATATTTATAATAGATGGAGCTCACAATGAAGATGGAGCAAAATCTTTAGCTAAATCAATAGAAAAAAACTTCAATGGAAAAAAAGCTACTCTTTTAATAGGAATGTTAGAAGATAAAGATATAGATGGAGTACTTGAAATACTTATGCCTCATTTTGATAAAGTAATAACTACAACTCCAGACAATCCAAGAGCGATAAGTTGTGAAGTTTTAAAAGAAAAGATATCTAAGTATATTGATAATATTGTTGCAAAACCAAATATAGAAGAAGCTGTTGATTATACACTTAAAAATTCTAAAGAAGACGATATAATAATAAGTGCAGGGTCTTTATATATGATAGGAACAGTTAGAACTTTAATAAATAAATTATATTTATAATTCACGATAACGTGAAAAAATGCAAAAAAAGGTGGTCATTGACCACCTTTTTTTTATAGTAGGGCTGTTTTATAAAGCGCTACGTATTGCCTTAGCTAATTGATCAGGACAAGAAGTAGACTTGTCTCCGCAACGTATGTTAGCTAACTTATCAGCTACCTCAAGAGCGTTTTGACCTATAGCTAAATGCTTAAGTCCGATTAAGTTACCAGGACATCCCCCAACGAAATCAACGCTAGTTATAACATTATTATCATCAACTTCAAACATCATCTCTCTACAACAAACTCCACTTGGCTTAAATGTTATCTTCATAATACAAACTCCTAATAATCTTTAATATTTTTAATCTAATAATACCAATATGTATGTAACATTGCAATACTTAAAAGGCTGTCATAATACAAGCATAGAGAATAATATATTATTGTAGTATATGTATTAAGGAGGGGAGGCTATAATTTGAAAGTCTATATTTCTAATTATTTATCTAAAAGTATAAGTGTATTAAGTTATCCTAAATTTGAGGTAGAAAAGCAAATAGATTTAGATGACAACATAAATCCACATCATTTCTGTATAGATAAAGAAAAAAACCTAATGTATATACCGAGTTCTAGTGACGGTATATTGTACGTATTAGATATAACTACCAATAACATAATAGAAAGCGTATCTATAGGAGGAAATCTAAATCAAATTGGTTTATGCAGGGGAGAATTATTTATATCTAATGAGGATTCAAACAGCATCTATATATTAGACCAAGATACTTTAAACCCTATTGCAGTGATTAGTGTAGATGAAATGCCTCATGGATTTGATTTTAATGAAAGTGAAAATAAGTTATATGTATCTTGTATAAACTCAATTGTGTGTATAGATACTCTTAGCAAATGTATTGATAGGAAGATAGATACAGACTTTAAAGCATGGCATGTAAAAATAGACAAGAAAAAAAGGGAAATATATACCTCTACGCTGGACGGGAAGCTAGTTATTTTAGATGAGATGAAAATGAAAGTAATTAGTATAATAGAGGATTTTTTATTACCAGTTGAAGTATGTTTTAGTTATAGTGCTAAAAAAATATATGTTGCAGACTTAGGATACAAACATATTAAAATTTTAGATTATGATACAGGTAGTTATCTAGATTGCATAAATGTAGAAGGAAATCCTCAAGGTTTAGCAATTTCTAAAGATGAAAAATTATTGTTAGTATCAGATACTCAGAAAAATTCAATTAAAATATATAATACAAACAACAATGAACTTATAAAAGAAGTGAAGACAGGAAAAGAGCCTACAACAATACTGTGTGTGTAGGCTTAATGGCTGTCGCGTATAAGTAAATCTATAACTTCTGCATACATATACGATGCATTTTTTTTCCAATTATTACAAATAAGATTGGCTTGTTTCTCTGAAGAAACATTTAAATTTAAATCTATTAAATTAGATTGGTTTTCTATAACTCTTAAATTAACAATAAACTCGTGATCACTTTGCTTAACAAAACTTGACTTAACTTGTGTATCAGATAATAAACTTTCTTTATTATTCAAAATATACTCGTCTACTTTTTTAGTTATATCTTGAGGTATTCTAGATAAGAAATACTCTAGAATCTCTAACCCTCTTTGAGTAAGAGAATAATATTCTCTATCAGAGTCTTTGTATGTAGCTAAAAATTTAGATTCCATAAGTTGAGACAAGAACTGTTGAAGAGAAAAGTAATTTATCATCTCTGTTTCTAGTACAACTTGCGTTATTTGAGAATTAGTTAAATCCATTTTAATTTTATTTAAGATATATAAAATTAAAAGCTTATGAGAAGCTAATTCTTCAGATGAGTTTTCAAACATAATATCATCCTCCGTAAACTATTTCTATATAATATATTAAACCAAATTATATAAAAATAAAAGCACAATTTGCTTAATAATATATTTAAATATTTTTGCAAATAAAAAGGCTACCAAAATGGTAGCCTTTTTGACTCAGATGTCACAGTTTTAAATCTACTTTCCTGCCATTTGATTTTCAGCCATTTCAACTAATTTCTTAGTCATGTATCCGCCAACATATCCGTTTTCTCTAGCTGTTAAATTACCTTTATCAGCTGTTTCGTAGTTAGCTAAACCTATTTCATTAGCTATTTCTAATTTCATTTGGTTTAATGCAGCTTTAGCTGCTGGAACTGCTTTTTTACTTGACATAGTAGAATTCCTCCTGAAGTTGATTTTTTTGTCAACACACTTTGCAATGTGTTGTTAATACTAATTTGCCCTGTAATACAATTTTATATACATAAAATTTAAAAATTTTTAAAAAATATTTTTATTTACATTTTTTACCCATTTTTATTTTCTTATCTTTACGTATACCTTCTTGAATTCCATGTGCTTCTCTTAGATAGTGTCTGTTTTCAAACTTAATAGTTTCTCTAGCTGTTTCTACTTGGTGACCCTTGATGTTAGAAAATGAACTTCTTATATTTGACATAAATCCACCACCTTTTATTAGTATTGAATATAATTTGCCCAAAAAATAAATTTATCTTTATAGTAATTTTTTGAAATTAAAAAAAATAAAGTTTAAGTATAGGACAAATGCAAAAAGGAGGTGTAAATATGAACAGTAGATTTAAAAAAACAAAATCTTTAATGTCTAGTATGTTCTTTGTAGTATTGATGTTAGTATTATTATTTTTATTGATTTATGGAATAAGATATTTTTGCTACAAACAAGGTGATGCAAATATGCCAATATATAAAGTTGACACTAATGAGAAGAAAGTAGCTTTAAGTTTTGATGTAGCATGGGGATCTGACAACATAGATGGCATTTTACAAACACTAGATCAACATGATATAAAAGCAACTTTTTTCTTGGTTGGAAGTTGGGTAGATGACAATGAAGAATTAGTAAAAAAAATACATAAAGCAGGTCATGAGATAGGAAACCATTCTAATACTCATGCAAATACTAAAGAATTATCAGAACAATCAACAGTAAAAGAAATACAAATAACTTCAGATAAAATTTCAAAAATAACTGGAGAAAAAACAACTTTATATAGACCTCCATTTGGAGAAGTGGATACTAAAACTTTAGATATTTGTAAATCACTAGGATACCAAGTTGTTAAATGGGATGTAGATTCTATGGATTGGAAAGAATTAGGGCCAAATCATGTTATAGAAAGAGTTGTTAAAAATTCACAGCCAGGTTCTATAGTTTTATTCCATGCAAGTTCAAATAATGTTGAGAATTATTTAGGTACTATAATAGGCAAATTTAAAAAAGATGGATACGAAATAGTTCCTATATCAGAAATGATTTATAAAGAAAATTTCACAATAGATAGCAATGGAGTACAAAAAATTAAATAAAATCAATACAAAGCAATAAATTGTAATAAAAATTGTAATGTACAAATATAGTTATTATATAAGAAAAGATAAAACATAAGAATTAACAATTAACAAATTGTGGGGGGATAAAGAAATGATTACTGTTAAGGATGATACTAACATAGTAAACCTAAGAGGAGAATTAGAAAGTGAATTAGAATTTAGCCATGAAATTTTTGGCGAAAAATTTTATAACACAAAAATAAAAATAAATAGACTCAGCAATTCAGATGATGTATTACCGATTACTGTGTCAGAAAGATTGTTAGAAGAAATTGATTTTGAAAATAATAAATTAGTTAGAATAGTAGGTCAATTAAGATCTTATAATAAAAATATAGATAACAAAAATAGATTAGTTCTTACTATATTTGTTAGAGAAATAAAAGTAGCAGAGGAAGACACTAAAGATCCTAATAATATATTCCTAGATGGCTTTATATGTAAAGCACCTATATATAGAAAAACTCCACTAGGAAGAGAAATAACAGATCTATTGGTTGCTATAAACAGACCATACAATAAATCTGACTACATACCATCTATAGTTTGGGGACGTAATGCTAAATTTGCAAAGAGTTTAAAAATAGGTGATAGGATACAAATGTGGGGAAGAGTACAAAGCAGAGAGTACGAAAAGAAACTGGAAAATGGAGAGGTATTAAAAAGAGTTGCTTATGAAGTATCCATCTCTAAAATAAAAAAAACTAGCGAAAATAACAATGAATAGGATTTCATTTGAGTTAGTTAAAATTTATGTGTTGAATAGTTGCTCCTAATTTACTATAATCTATTTTATTATCATGTATTTTATGATATGATTTATAAATGTAAAAAATAAAGAGGGGGAGCACTGTGAAAAGCGTATTATATCACGACTATGAACCTAATGCTGATTTGACAGATACTTCTGATGATGTAACATGTTTTTTGGATACTATCAAGTATAATATCGGAAACAATATATTACTTGTTGGAAACATAGGTAACTTAGGAAAAAGGTTAAGAATGTTAGGAGTTTATGTTACAATATTAGAAAATAGTCTTTATGAAGATGTATGTTATTCTTTAATACACAATGGAAACTGTAACGTTGTCAAAGGAACATTAGAATTATTGCCATTTGAAGATAAATATTTTGACAAGGTAATAGTATTAGACCATTTTAATAATATTAATAATTGCAAACAGGCATCAACAGAAATAAATAGAGTTTTAAAATGTAATGGAGAATTAATATTAGAAGATTTAAATTTAAAAAATTTAAAGGTGAAATTAAAGAATTTAAAGCATAAGCTTTGCGGTGAAAATGTAAGTTACCGTTATCCGAATGAAATAATTAATTTATTTTCTAATTTAGATTTTGAAGGAAATCTAAAAGAAGTTGAAAATAAAAGATATATTTATATAGGAAAACGAAAATAGATAGATAAAAAACAATATGATAAAATAAAAAGACTAGGTCATGCCTGGTCTTTTATGTTTAATTTTATAAAATAGGAGATTATGTGTTATGAATTTAAATTACGGGTTAATTGTAATAGTTATGCTGTTTGTAATATTAATGTCTATTCAATTCACATTAAATAAGATATACGTAATATTAAAAGAAATAAAAGAAATAATTAATTTGAGAAAGATTAAGGATTAATAGATATGAACAATTTAGAATATATAAAAGAAGATATTCAAAACATAGCAGAAGCTATAGTTGCAGTTTTGGGAATAGATGTAACAATTGTAAATCAGAACTTAATAAGAATAGCAGGCACTGGAATATACATAGAAAAGATAGGTGAAAAAGTACGTGGATACTCAGCTTTCAAAAAATCTTTAATAGAACAAGTCGGGATTATAATAGACGACAATAGTTGCAATGATATATGCAACGAATGCCACAATAAAGGTGCATGTAGAGAGTTTGCGGAGGTTTGTTGCCCGATTGTATGTGATGGGGATGCATATGGGGTAATAGGCTTAATAGCATTCACTGATGAACAAGCTGATATTATAAAAAATAATAAAGATAGCTTAATGAACTTTTTAGGAAAAATGGCTGATTTGATTTCTAATAAAATAAAAGCTCAGATAAAAACATATGAATTAGAATTAGAAAAGAAAAAATTAGAAACTTTAGTAGACAGTATTGATAAAGCGATAGTGTCTATCGATGTAGCTGGAAAAATAGATAAATATAATTCTAAATTCAAAGAAGTTTTTAATTTAAAAGAAGATATAAACAATGAAAATATATTTGAGGTATTAAAGTTTATAAAAAATCCTTCAGTTGATAACTTTAAAAAGGACAAGTCTTGCAGTTTTTACTATAAGGTAGACGGATGTGATTTAAAAGGGATTTATAATATTAGTAAGATAATACTTAATAATGAGCTTAAAGGATATGTTATAGATTTTATAGATAAAAGAGAAACTATCAAAAACTATAACAAAATAAACAAAGACTATGGAATAACCTTAGATAACATAATAGGAATCAGTAAAGAAATAGATAGTGTTAAAAAGCAAGCGTTAATGGCGTCTAAATCTACATCTACAGTTCTTGTAAGAGGAGAAAGTGGAACTGGTAAGGAACTATTTGCAAGAGCTATACATAATCATAGTGACAGATGTGATAACCCTTTTATAGCTGTCAATTGTGCAGCTATACCAGATAATTTACTAGAAAGTGAACTATTTGGGTATGAAGAAGGTGCATTTACAGGAGCAAAAAAAGGTGGTAAATTAGGAAAGTTTGAATTGGCTGATAATGGTACTATGTTCTTAGATGAAATAGGAGATATGAGCTTACATTTACAGGCAAAACTACTTAGAGTCTTACAAGAAAAAGAGTTAAATAAAATAGGCTCAAAATCTAATAAACTTATAGACGTAAGAATTATAGCTGCAACTAATAAGGACTTAGAAAATATGATTGATAAAGGTACTTTTAGAGAAGATTTATATTATAGGCTAAATGTTATTCCAATCAATTTACCAAGCTTAAGGGAACGTAGAGAAGATATTCCTTTATTGATACATTTTATGATAAAAGAATACGCTAGAAAGCTAAATAAAAACGTATTCAATATAGATGAAAATGCAGTCAATATGATGGCTGATTATAACTGGCCTGGAAATATAAGAGAGCTTCAAAATGTAATAGAATACAGCGTTAACATGTCTTTAACTTCAAACATAAGCATAGATTTAATTCCAAACAGAATCAAAAATATAGAGACTGAAGAAGTTATAATTAAAGACAATAATATAAGAACATTAGAGGCATTAGAAAAAACAGAAATAATTAAAGCTTTGAATAAATATAAAGAGTATAAAAAAGATAAAGAATTAGTAGCCAAAGCGTTAGGTATATCTAGAGCGACATTGTATAGAAAATTAGAAAAGTATAATATTGTCTCAAAATGATACTAAATCTCATTTTGAGACTTTTTAATGTTCATTTTGAGAAAAATAGGAAAACGTAATCTTGATATTCTTTTGCACACAAGCTTTAAAATGAATTTAATAAAAAAATATAAACTTTAAATTTATAAAATAAATAATAAAAATATAAATTATATAATTTCATAATATTTATAAATATATATCAAATGTAGTGGTTCTAAAGAGCTTAAGATATATTGTATAAAAATATAGGTATTATAATACAGTAGATATTTTATGTGAAAATATAAAAAATTCCTTTGCAATATAATAATTAAAAACTTGGCACGTATATTGCTATATATTAAGGTATAAAACTATTTAACCTATTGGAGGGATTTATTATGACAGATAAAAGAACGAAATTAGTTGAGATATTAAGAGCGGAAGTTAAACCAGCATTAGGATGTACAGAGCCAGTAGCAGTAGCATTAGCTTGTGCAAAAGCAAAAGAATTATTAGGTGAAGAAATAGTAAAGCATACTGTTTTAGTTAGCCCTAACGTATATAAAAATGGAATGTGTGTAGGAATACCAGGAACACAAAGATTAGGATTAAAAATATCAGTAGCATTAGGATTTATAGGTGGTCACTCTGAAAACGGATTAAGAGTATTAGAAACTTTAACAGAAGAACAAGTTAAAGAAGCAGAAAATTATATAGACAATAACCAAATATCTATATCACCAGCAGATACAAAAGAGAAGGTTTATATAGAAGTAGTATTACAAGGTGCTACAAAAACTTCTAAGGTTGTTATAAAAACTAAGCATGACAACTTCGTTTACTTAGAGTCAAATGGAGAAGTATTGCTAGATCAACAACCTCATGTAGAAGTTGCTATAACAACAGAAAAAGAAGAAAATATATTAGATGGCATAACTATAAAAGAATTAGTTGAAAATATAGAAGCTTTAGAGCTTAAAGACATAGAGTTCTTATTAGAAGGAATAGCTATGAACGAAGAAATAGCTAACTATGGATTAAGTGGAAAAATAGGTATAGGTGTGGGTTACGGAATAAAGAAATCTATGGAAGAAGGATTACTTAGTGATGACTTAATGAATCAAGCTATGATGATAACTGCAGGTGCATCAGATGCTAGAATGGCTGGAGTTAAGATGCCAGTTATGAGTTCAAATGGAAGTGGTAATCATGGTATAACAGCTATACTTCCAATAGTTGCTTACAATAAAAAATTCCCACAAACTGATGAAAGATTAGCTAAATCATTAGCAATATCTCACTTAGTAACAGCTTATGTTAAAAACTTTACAGGCAGATTATCAGCAGTATGTGGATGTGGAGTTGCAGCATCAACAGGAGCAACAGCTGGATTATCTTGGTTAATGAGTGGAGATATAAGACAAATAGAAGGTTCTATAGAAAACATGGTAGCAAATTTAAGTGGTATGATATGTGATGGAGCTAAAGCTGGGTGTGCATTAAAATTAGCATCAGCAGCATCAGCAGCAGTACAAAGTGCTATAATAGCTAAACATGAGTGTTTTGTACCATCAATGAACGGTATAGTTGGTGCAAATGTAGAGCAAAGTATACAAAATTTAGGTAGAGTAAGTGACAAAGGAATGTCTGTTACAGATGAAGTTATAATAAATGTTATGGATGATATGAACAAGGTTTGCTAATTGTCCTTGCAAAAGAAGCTAATCTCCGATAAAATGGATAATATCATTACATACAATGGAGGATTAAACTATGAATATAGAGACTAAGAAATGGGAAGTTTTATGTTCAGAAGAACAAATAGCATCTAGATTAAAAGAATTAGGTGCCCAATTATCTAAGGATTACGAAGGAAAAAATCTTTTAGTTGTATCTTTATTAAAAGGAAGCTTTATATTCTGTGCAGATTTAGTTAGAAACATAACTGTACCAGTTAAAATTGAATTTATGACTACTTCAAGCTACGGTCACGGAGAACAAAGTACTGGAAGCGTAAAAGTAGTATCGGATGTAAATTCAAACTTAGAAGGATATGATGTATTAATAGTAGATGATATAACAGATACTGCTCTTACAATGAATCACGTTATGAGTCATTTAAAAGCTAAAAATCCTTCTAGCATAAAGTGTTGTGTATTACTTGATAAACCAAGTAGAAGAAAAGTTGAATTAGTTCCAGATTACTGCGGATTTGAAATAGAAGATAAATTCGTTGTTGGATACGGACTAAACTTTGGTGATTATTATAGAAATATACCATACGTATTTAATGTTACAAATGAAGATAGATAATTTCTAATTATTTAGAACTAGAAAGAAGTTGCTCTTAATTGAGCAGCTTTTTTCTAGTTCTAAATTATACACATATTAACGTTATAAATGGTTAAAAAGTGGATAACTTATGAATGAAAACATTTACAGGAGGATAAAACATGGGGATAAAAATGATACATCACATATGTATTCAAACTGAAAAATATAAAGAATCACTAGATTTTTACACAAGAATACTAGAATTTGAGGTAGTTACAGAGACACAGGATTTTCATAATAGGGAATATAATACATGGTTAAAATTAAACAACTTTATGATAGAATTACAAACACCAAAGAGTGGGGATAACTTTAATAAATGGAGTTCACTAAACGAAGGACCTGTGCATATGGGTTTTTTAGTTGATAATGTTTGTGAAGAATACGAAAGAATAGTAGGACTTGGATATAATGACTTTAAACTTAAAAATGGTGAGATTGTATATAAAGTAGAGGGTGAGAGTTTATTTAAAATAAAAGCTCCAGAAGGAACTGAAATAGAGATTAGAGATACTGATATTAAATAAAAATTTTATCATTTTGGGACAGCAAAACAAGCATCAAAAATTATAACTTATTAATATGATAATAGTAAGGATGTAATAGTGTTTAAGAAGGGGGATTTTTACTTGAGAAATTTTGAAGAAGATTATTCTTTAGTTAGAGTGCTACATGCTGTTCCAGATGGAGAAGAAGTAGATGTGTATATAAATGGATTTCCATTTTATAGCGATATCCAATTTGCTCAATTCACTCCATATATATATGTGCCAGAAGGTGAATATGTTTTTAGTGTTTATCTTAAAGATGAAAAAGAAAAGCCGTTATTAGAAACTAAAATTAAAATTAATAGTGAAGAGTTAATTACAGCAGCTATTATAACAACTAAAGACGGTATAAAATTACTTCGAATACCTGAGGAAATGGGGATTCCAGATGGAGATAAATCTAAAATTAAATTTGTTCATTTAGTGCCAAATGCACCTGCTGTTAATATATTGCTAGATGAGAATGAAGTGTTTAAAAATGTTGAATATGCTATGTATACAAATTATGAAGAAATACCACCAAAAGAATATAAGATGGATATAGAATTATCCGAAAATAAAAAAACAGTAACAAGCAATCAAATAAATATTAATCCAAACAGAGTATATACTTTCTATGCTATAGGTAACGCCCCTAATGTTGATATTATTCAAACCCTAGACGGAGCAACATTTTTAAACTAAACAATTATTTATACATTTGGTATGAGAGTTAGAAATATTCAACAATAATGTCACGCAAACGTGAAATTATTAATTTTGAATTGGACTTAAATTGTCACGTTTGCGTGACAAATAAACATGGATTTATTAACACAACTATCAAGTATTTTTCAAAACTTAGAGAACTTCAAAAGAGAAGCATAATACAATTGTCAAATTTTACAATAGTTACAATATATGGTAAAATTATATTTACACTTTAAATATATCATAATGTATTCTAAGATTATATAAATATAAAAAAGTCTCATTATTTTAGTTCTACACTACTAAGAATAATGAGACTTTTTGTGTTTTGAAGTTTTGTGACGATTTAGGAAAATTAAGGTAGAAAAAATTATAGCATCAGTTATAAATAGGGAAGTAAATATTTAGTGTTTATATAAGGGGGGTGTCTTATGATTTTTAATATAGCTATTTGTGATGACGAGTACATACATAGAAAAGTAATACTAGACTATTTAGGGATGGTCTTTCCTAGTGAATCTTATGAAGTAGTAGAATTTAATAGTGGGGAGGAACTATTAGAAAATTATCCTGAAAAATCAGATATACTATTATTAGATATCCAAATGACAGGTATAAATGGTATTAAAACTGCTAAAAAAATAAGATTATTTGATACAAATGTAATGATAATTTTTACTACAGCTGTCTTAGACTTTATGCAAGATGGTTATGAAGTAAGAGCTTTTAGGTATTTACTAAAACCAATAAACTATAACGAATTTTCAAAACATTTAATCCGGTGTAAAAATGAGGTTCTTAATAACAAATCGAAATATATGACAATAAAGGAAATTGGCGAAGGTAAAACAGTTATTATTACTATAAATTCTATACTATATATAGAAATGGAGTGCAGGGTTACATTAATACATACGGATGCAAAAGTATATAGAACAAAAGATAGTATTAAAAAATTTGAAAATGAGTTAAAAGAATATTCATTTTATAGGTGTCATAGAGCATATTTAATAAATCTAAATAAAGTAAGTTCTATTGCTAAAAATTCGATTTTTATAAAAGACGATGAAATAATGGTTAGTAGATACAAAATAAGAGATTTAAAAATGAAAATAACAGAAATATTGGCAAGTTTAATATGATGGACATACATAATCATCTTTTTAATATATTAAGTTTTATTACTGGGCTAGTATATTTACTTTTGTTTAAATCTATATTAGATAATTTTAGTTGTAAAAAACTTAGTGACCTAATTATTTATATAGTTATTTTTTTAATTTCTATATTTATATTTATATTTAAATTTGAAAGTTCAATAATATTTATATTAATTTGTATTTCTTTTTATAAAATTAACTATAAACAAAATATTTTAAAGTGTTTTTTTATTAGTTTAATATATTGGGTTTTTATATACATACCTATTGAATATATTAGTTTGAATTTAATTTTTTATGTAAATTACAAAAATTTAACTCAATGCTGCCAAATAAATTCTGTAATAGTTGAGATTGAAAGTATGATAATTCAAAATATATTTATGTTAGTTATATTTGAGATATGTACTCAAAAAAAGAAATTTAAGCATTTTAAAAATACATATAAAAAAGTAAATTATATGTTTATATGTATACCTATTTTAATAAATATTTCGATGATGATAGTAGTATTTAGAATAATTGCGATAGATAAAGTTATAACAAAATTTTATGTTGTGATTTTAATAATTACACCTATTGTAGTTTTAATTTCTAAGATTTATAACTTTCATATGATGAAAAAAAATATATATAGTTATAAACTAGATTATGAAAATAAAATTATTAAAGGTAATGTACTTAAAGAGCAGAATTATTACCAAGAAATAAGGAAAGAAAAAGATAAAGTTAGTTCTTTATATCATGATATGAAAAACCATATGATTTGTATAAGGAATCTGTGCGAAGATAAAAATACTGATAAAGTATTAGAGTATATAGATAGTATGGAGAGTAATATAACAAACTATAATCAATTAAATCAAAACTTTTACACAAAAAATATGATATTAGATTCAATTTTGCGAGTGAAAAAAGCTATATGTATTGAAAAAGATATTGATTTTTTAGTTGATATGGATTTTTCTAAAAATAATTCTATGGATATGGTGGATGTGTGTACTATATTTTCAAATGTAATAGACAATGCAATAGAGGCTTGTGATAAAATCGATGAACCTAATATATCGAAAAAAATAATATTAAAAAGCAAATATATAGATGGACTTTGTATTATTTTAATTGAAAACACTAAGATAAATGAAGTTAAAAAAAGAAAAAAATTGTTTTTAACTAATAAAGAAAATTCGAATATGCATGGAATAGGCTTAACTAATGTTAAAAGAACAGTTGAAAAGTATTTTGGTGAAGTGATTTTTACTCATTCTAAAAATACATTTATTGTTAAAATTATGATTCCTTATAAAAAGTAGCACTGATAGATGCTGCTTTTTTATTGTTGAAAAAATAATTAAAAGTAGTATTTAATGGTATTTATATAATTTAAGTTTAAAAAGGATGTAGTACATTTGCTTTTATACAAATATATCTACATCCTCAAAATTAATTATTGGTTGAAATATCATTTGTAACCAATAATGGTACAGTTGAAAATTTATTACTTTATTTTTTTTCTTTCTTATCAAAAGGTAAGAACTGCTCACTGTCTCCAATCCAAAATACCCAAAATAATATGGGGATAAGAATAAACAATCCGATTTTTCTCCATATTGGCCAAAATACCCAATTTTCACTTACATTAAGAAAACAAAACAATGTAAGTACGCTAGGAGTACCTATTTTTTTAAAAAATAGAATTAATTTATCTTTTTTATTCATCATTTTACCAACAAGTAGTATATGCAGCAAAAGCACCACCAGCAATTGCACCTGGAACTCCTGCTGCTGAGCCCATCAGAGCTCCACCTGCTGTAGTAAGTAAACATTTAGGGGAAATTGTTATTTTTCCTCCATTAACTTCATTTAATTCTCTATCGTTTAAAATACATATATTTTCCATATTTATATCTCCCTTTATTTTTATTATTTTATTTTGCACAATATCCTGTACCAGCCAGGTAACCTCCCGCTATGCCCAATGGGTTACCCCCAGTAGTAAGCGCTCCTGCAGCAGTGCCGAGAACAACAGCTCCAAAACATTTATATGGAGTTGTATTCCAACTAGCACCACCATTAACTTCTTGTAATTCTTCAAATTTCAATTCATTCATAATATAAACCTCCTTATTTAATTTAAAATAATAGTAGCATAAAAAATAAAAAAAATTACAAAAAATGACTGAATAGTAGGTTTTCTTGACTGAATAGAATAGTAAAAATTATTCAGCTAAAACAATAAACTATTCACACTCAAAAATGTACTATTCAGTCAAAAGGTATTTACTTTTTTCAACATAAAATATATGGTCACAATATCTAATACTTATATACAAAAGGGAGGAACACGTTGAAAAAATATTATTGCATAAAGCAACATGATTATAAAGACTGTGGATGTGCATGTTTGGCAACTATATGTAAAACATATGGACTAAAGTATCCTATATCTAAAATAAGAGAAGTTTCAGGGACGGATAAAGAGGGGACGAGTGCTTTAGGGGTTATACAAGCTGCTGAAAAGCTAGGATTTTCTGCAAAAGGTGTTAAGGCAAATAAACCTGAAGATATCTTTGGTGAAATACCACTTCCAGCTATAGCTCATGTTGTTATTGACAAAACAATGCTTCATTATGTGGTTATACATAAAATAAGTGAAAAAGAGATTATTGTAGCTGACCCTGGTAAAGGGATAGTTAAATACAAACCAAGTGATTTCTTTAATATTTGGACGGGTGTTTTAATAATACTTACACCTACTTCAGATTTTAAGAAAGGAAATGAAGTTAAAGGAGTATTTACTAGATTTTTTGAATTATTAAAACCGCAAAAAGTATTATTAATAAATATATTTTTAGCATCTATGCTTATAACTGTTTTTGGATTAGTAGGATCTTTTTATTTTAAGTTCTTATTAGATGATATAGTTCCTAACAATTTAAGTCAGTCATTAACTACTTTTTCTATTGGATTTATATTACTAGCTGTATTTAAAGTTATTACAGAGGCATTTAGAACACAATTACTTGTTCATTTAGGTCAAAAACTAGATATACCACTGATGTTGGGATATTATGAACATGTAATTAATTTACCTATGAATTTCTTTGGAACAAGAGAAGTTGGCGAAATTATATCGAGATTTAATGATGCATCAAAAATAAGACAAGCTATATCAGGTGTTGCGCTTACTATGATGATTGATGTGTTTATGGTTTTAATAGGTGGATTTATATTGTATTCTCAAAGTCCTTCGTTATTTGCATTAACTATAGTTCAGCTAGTATTATATGGAATAATTGTTTTTGCATTTAAAAGTAGCATAGAGCAAATTAACAGAGAAACTATGGAGAAAAATGCTAAGTTAACATCATATTTAATAGAATCTCTAAACGGTATAGAAACTATAAAGGCTTTTAATTCAGAGAGAGAGGTTAATTTAGAAACTGAAAAAAGATTTATACAATTTATTAAGGCTATATTTAAAAATGAGTGTATAAACAATTTACAGGGTTCTTTAAAGCGTTTAGTAGAAGGTATTTTTGCTATAGCTATTATTTGGATTGGGTCTATTCAAGTATTAAATGGAAATATTTCATTTGGGGAACTTCTAAGTTTTAATGCTTTATTAGCTTATTTCTTAGACCCTATAGAAAATATAATAAACTTACAACCAACTCTTCAAACTGCAATTGTTGCAGCTGAAAGATTAAGTGAAATATTAGATTTAGAACTTGAAAAATCAGAAGAAGAACATAAAAAAATAAATCCTAAATCTTTAAAAGGTAATATCGAATTTAAAAATCTTGACTTTAGATATGGAACTAGGAGTCTTATTTTGAAGAATATAAATATGAATATTAACAAAGGGGAGAGAATAGCCTTAGTTGGAGAAAGTGGGTCAGGAAAAACTACTTTAGCTAAGCTATTACTTAATTTCTATCAATGTGAAAAAGGTGAAATTATAGTAAATGACTATAATCTATTAGATATTAATGTTGAATCATTAAGGGATAAGATAGCGTATATTTCCCAAGAGACGTTTTTATTTAATGGAACTATAATAGAAAATTTAATGCTTGGAAATCCGTATTTAACTTATGAAGAGATTATAGATGCTTGTAAAAAAGCTCAAATTCATGACTTTATAAATTCACTACCATTAAGATATAACACTTTAGTGGAAGAGAATGGATCTAATTTCTCAGGTGGACAAAAGCAAAGAATATCAATAGCAAGGGCTATTCTTAGAAAGCCAGAGATACTTATAATGGATGAGGCTACAAGTAACCTTGATTCTATAACAGAAAAAGCTATAGAAAGAACTATTCATAAGTTTAGTGAAGGTATGACAACTATTATAATTGCTCATAGATTAAGTACTATTATGAGATGTGATAATATCTATATTTTAGAAAAAGGTGAAATTATAGAAAAGGGTAATCATAAAGAGCTGTTAGAGCAAGAGGGTAGATATTATAAGCTTTGGAAAGAACAACTTCCTGAAATAAATAATATTGAAGAAATTCAATCTAAGGAGGTTGTTACAGTTGAAGTTTAAGATAGATGATATAAATAATTTAAGTGATAGTAGACAAGTTATGGAATCTAAACCAAATAAATTTATAGTGATATTTATTTATATATTATTATTACTGATACTAACATTTTTTATATGGACATGGTTTAGTGAGAAGGAAATAGTAGTTAAGGCATCTGGTGTAGTAAGACCAAATAGTGAAATACAAACTATTTCTAATATCGTTCAAGGTGAAGTTAAAAGTGTGAAAATGAAAAATGGAGAAAGTGTATCAAATGGAGATATATTATTTGAAATTGATTCTATTGATTTAGAAAATCAAAATAAACAAATAGATGAGCAAATAGAAAAGGTAAATAATGATAATACCAACCTTAATAAGCTTAATAAATGTATCGTTGATAATAAAAATTATTTTAATAATAATGACAAAGAAAAAGAATATTACTATAAATTTAAAAGTTATGAAGCGGGTAATAATGTTTCTTTAGCTGAAAAGAATAATATCTCTAATTCAAAAGATGAACTTAATAATGAAAAATCGAATTTAGAAACACTTAGTAAGTCAATTACCTCAGAAAAAAACTATAATAAGAAAGATTCAGCATATAGTGCTCAATATGAAAGCTATATGAGTTCAAAACAAATTATTCAAAATAAAATTGAACAGTTAAATAACACTAAAAGTGATTTAAACCAACAAATTGAATCTGATATTAAAAAAATAAACGAGATACAACAAGATGATAGTCAACAATTAGAGTTAATTAAAGCTAGTACAAATGAGAAAAAACAACAAACAAGTCAGATAGAGTTAGAACTTAAAAATAGCAAAGAGGAATTAGAAAAACTTAAAAATGATACAATAGCTCAAATTAAAGTTTCTATCGATAAAGCTAATCAAAGTGTAGGTGGCTTAGATAGTAATTTAAAAAGCTTAGATGAATCACAAGATATAAGTAAAGATAAGAATAAAACAACCATTTTGGGACAAATAGAAGAAAAAATAAACATAAATAATGAAAATAAAAAAGGATTAGAAGAAAATAAAAAACAAATAGAGGAAAATATAGCAAAATGTATTGTTAAATCCCCTTGTGATGGAAAAATGAATGTAAATGTAAATCTACAATCAGGATTAGTTTTACAAACAGGGGCTATAGTTGCTAATGTAATTCCTAATTCCGAGGATTATAAGATAGACTTAATGATACCAACTAAAGATATAGCTAATATAAAAATTGCTAAAGATATAAAGTATAGTTTTGAAGCTCTACCTTATAGAGAATATGGTTTTTTAGAAGGTAAATTAGAAGGTATAAGCCCAGATTCGAAGGTAAATAGTGAAACTGGTATGTCATTTTTTACTGGAGAAGGTAGTTTAAATTCAAATGTTTTACATAGCAACAAAGGGGAAGTTAGTTATATTAAATCCGGTATGTTGTGTGAAGCAAAAATTATAACAAGAAGTGAGAGAATGTTATATTATATTCTAGAATCAATTGGAGTAAAAAAATAAGTACATAAAAATTAGGACATTTAATTTGAGTATGTACTACATTCGATAAACTCATCTGTGTGTTCTTAATGTGTATTATCTTAAATATTTATATTTAATTTAAGTATAGTTTTTAATTATTATAAATTTATAAATAATGAAAAGGGGTATGTTGTATGACTTCAAACAAATTAAAAATGGTATTAAGTGGTGCAGGAATAATATTACTGTTATATTCGTATATGCTAGGAGGTGAAAGTTCATTTATTATAATCATGTGGCTAATTGTAATGGCGATATACAGTTTTATTACTGCGTTAGTTGCTGAAATAAATGATAAGAAACAAAGAAAGTAAACGTTCAATATAATGTAAAAACATAAAATATAGATTAATAGCTATATTTTATAGGGGGACAGGTATGAGTAAATACGAGAAGGGATTATTAATAGTTTTAGGTATAGCGTTGCTATTTTTCAGAGGGAATACATATGTAATTTCTGCATTTTTAATAGCATGGTCTGTGATTGTTGCATACCAAGTTATAAAAACTATACATAATCTAAAAAACGAAGAAAAAAGTTTTTAATAGAATTAGTATATACTGCAAGCAAGAAGATGATAAAGATTCATTTATTTATCATGGGTATATACCAATTATGATTATCGCAGATAGTATAGAGATAGTTCTAGGAGTGAATGTTATATATATAATTGAAAATTTTTCAACGATACCATTGATAGAACAATTAAAACTTACGATTGTTATACTTGTAGTAATAATTACACTGTTAACTATATTGTCTAAGATATATATGATGCTTGATTCCAAAGAAGGAATAGTATATAAAGAAGGATTAATTTTGAATGATGGAAAATTATATAGATTTAGTGATGTTAAAAAATATGAATTTAAGAATTCTTCTATAAGTTATAAATATAGAGACCTAGTTTTAACATATGAAAATAATGAAACTAAGACTATGTATATTAACAAAGATGATATTGCTAAATTTGACGACTTGCTAAATAAATAATAATTAAAAAAGCAAGGTGATTTTTAAATCACCTTGCTTTTTTAATCTAAATCTCTAAGACCATTCATAAGTTTAGTTTTGCCAGAAGTTTTCTCATCTTTCATCTTTATTACTTTTGCAGGAGAACCAGCAACAACACATCCAGGGTCTACATCATGAGTAACAATAGCACCAGCAGCAACAACTGATCCTTTTCCGACCCTAACACCCTCAAGTATTACAGCATTAGCACCTATCATAACATCATCCTCTATTATTACAGGAGAAGCAGAAGGTGGCTCTAAAACTCCAGCAACTACAGCACCCGCACCAAGATGAACATTTTTACCAATTATACCTCTAGCACCGATTACAGCATTCATATCTATCATAGAATTTTCACCAATAATAGCACCTATATTTATAACAGCGCCCATCATTATAACAGCATTATTACCTATTGAAACCATATCTCTAATAATACAACCTGGTTCTATACGTGCATGTTCATGTAAGTAGTTATAAATAGGTATTGCTGAATTTCTTCTATCATACTCAATATGAATATCATCGATATGAGGTTTTATACTTTCTAATTCTTTAAGTATTTGTTCATAGTCACCTATTAAAATGTAGGAACCATTAGAACCAAATACCTTGAATTCATCATTTTTATTAAATTTCAAAAATTTTCCGTTTACATAAACTTTAACAGGAGTTACTTTTTTTGAATTCTTGATATATTTAGCTATTTCATAAGCATCATTTAAATTTATCATTAGATGTCTCCTTTCAATTAACTTAGCATGTTATCCATATTATAGTATCCGGGAATTTGATTAACTAAGTATTTAGCAGCAGTTATGGATCCTTTAGCAAAAATATCCTTAGACTGAGCAATATGCTTTAATTCAACAACTTCATCATGTCCTGCGTATATAACATCATGTTCACCAACTATAGTTCCGCCTCTTATAGCGTGTATTCCTATTTCATTTTCACTTCTTTTGGCTTTACGACCATATCTACCATAGTTGTATTCAACATTAGGCAAAACATCTTTAGCAGCATTAGCTATCATAATTGCAGTCCCACTAGGAGCATCAACTTTTTTATTATGATGTTTTTCTATAACTTCAATATCAAAGTTATTTAACATTTTAGTAGCTTCCTTAACTAATTTTAATAAAACATTCACACCTAAAGACATATTAGAAGAGTGGAATATAGGTATGATTTTAGAAGCTTCTTTTATTTTATTTAATTCATCTTCGTTATATCCAGTAGTAGCGATTACTAAAGGAGTTTTTGTTTTAATTGCAAAAGTTAAGACATCATTTAAAGTAGAATGATGTGAAAAATCTATTATAACGTCTGCACCTTCATTTATATCATTCATTTTAGGATATATATCAAATGAACCATTATTAATTGGATTTTGAGAAACTCCGCAAACTAATTTTAAATCTTCATCTTCTTGAACGCATCTAGTTAGAACTTTTCCCATTTTACCTAGACATCCATTAATTATAACTTTTAACATAATTCCTCCTATAATTTAAAACCTCTATTAACTAATTCTTGTTTTAATACTTCTAAGTTTTTATCATCCATTTGATAAAGAGGAAGTCTAAGTTTTCCAACATCAAATCCTAATAAATTCATTGCAGTTTTTACAGGTATTGGATTCACTTCTATAAATAAAGCATTTATTAATGGTTTCATACCAAGTTGTAATTCTCTAGCACCTTCTATATCTCCATCAAAGAATTTTTGAACTAAATCATGAGTTTCCTTAGGACAAACATTAGCAAGAACTGATATAACCCCACTACCACCAACAGATAATAATTGAAGTATAGAATCATCATTTCCTGAATATATAGCAAAATCTTTTGGAACTAATCTAGCAATTTCAGCAACTTGAGCTAAATCTCCACTAGCTTCTTTAACAGCAACTATATTATCAATTTTAGCTAATTCAGCAACCAAACTAGGTTTTAAATTCATAGAAGTTCTTCCTGGAACATTATAAAGTATTATAGGTAGCCCAACACTTTTAGCTATTGTTTCAAAATGAATTTTAAGACCACTTTGATTAGTTTTATTATAATAAGGTGTTATAACTAATAAGCCATCAACTCCAAGCCTTTCAGCTTCTTGACTTAAATAAATAGAGTGCATAGTATCATTAGAACCAGTACCAGCTATAACAGGTATTCTTTTTTGAACTTTATCAACAACATATTTAATAACAGCAAGTTGTTCATCATCACTCATAGTAGTAGCTTCACCAGTAGTACCGCATACAACTAATGCATCAGTGTGGTTTTTGATATGGTACTCAACTAATTTTCCTAATGTTTCAAAATCAATACCAGTTTCTAAAAATGGTGTAACTAAAGCAACAGCAGAACCTTTAAATATCATATATAAAACCCCTTTATATTAAATTTACCTTTACAGGTACCCTATAATTTTATTGTATTCTTATAAAAAAACATTGCTACTATTAACAAGTAAATTATTGCATATAAATATTTAGATTAAACTAAGTTATAAGACAGCAATAACTCAGCTATTTGAACTGCATTAGTAGCAGCGCCTTTTCTTATATTGTCAGCTACAACCCATATATTAATGCCATTATCAACACTAAAGTCTCTTCTTATTCTTCCAACAAATACTTCATCTTTTCCAGTACAATCAACAGCTGTCGGATATTCATTAGACTCAGGATTATCAACAACCACAACCCCTTGCATTTTTTCAAGGCAATTTACCAAGTTAGTTAATTCAAAAGCTTCTTCAAACTCAATATTTATAGATTCACTGTGACTATTTCTAACAGGTACTCTTACAGTAGTAGCTGTAACTTTCATGTCATAATTATTAAATATTTTCATAGTTTCATTTATCATTTTTAATTCTTCTTTTGTATATCCATTATCAGTAAATACATCTATATGAGGAAGACAGTTGTAAGCTATTGGATGAGGGTAGAATTTATTAGTTTCGCCTTTAACCCCATCTTCTAAATCTTTAATTCCTCTTACACCAGAACCAGAAACGGCTTGGTATGTAGAGTATATAACTCTTTTTATTTTATATTTATCATT
Source organism: Romboutsia sedimentorum (assembly GCF_030131845.1). Classification (GTDB taxonomy): domain Bacteria; phylum Bacillota; class Clostridia; order Peptostreptococcales; family Peptostreptococcaceae; genus Romboutsia_D; species Romboutsia_D sedimentorum. The sequence goes on from NZ_JASKYM010000003.1 coordinate 124,861, forward strand.
AAGAGGTTTAAGTGGAACCATCGCTTGTATAGTTGAACAGTTAGGATTAGCTATTATTCCTTTGTGACTTTTTACAGCTTCTGGATTGACCTCTGGAACTACTAATGGAACCTCTTTATCCATTCTAAAGTGACTAGAGTTGTCTACAACTATAACTCCTTTAGATGCAGCGATAGGAGCATATTTTGAACTAACTTCTCCACCTGCAGCAAATAAAGCTATTTGTATATCTCTGTTAAATACATCTTCATTTATTTCTTCAACTAAGTATTCGCTACCATTGAAAGTAACAGTAGAGCCTGCTGATTTAGCTGAAGAGAATAAGAATAAATTATTAATAGGGAAGTGTCTTTCTTCTAAAACTTTTAAAAGAGTTCTTCCAACCATTCCAGTAGCACCAACTATAGCGATATTTATTTTTTTCATTAAAATCCCCCCAAAACTAAAATTTTGAAATACCTATTATAAAAGCTATTCAAGAGGGATTAAATGTATTCTAGTTTAAATAATAAAATACCTTTTAATATATAAAATATTAGGATACAATACATATTAATAAAAAAATTAACAAGGAAGGGAATATAATATGACAGACATAAAAGGCTTAAAAGAAAATATTTTCAATCATAGAAAATCATTAAACTGTATTGCAGAAAAAGGCAGAAAAGAGTTTGAAACATCAAAATATATAAGAGACTATTTAGACAAAATAGGTATTAAATATGATGTATATATACAAACTGCTACAACTGGAATTATAAAAGGTAATGTTGGAAATAAGACTATTGCTTTTAGAGCTGATATTGATGGACTAACTACAGAAGATGGTGTAAAACACTTATGTGGTCATGATGGACACACTAGCATATTATTAGGACTATTGGAGTTTATAAATGAAAATAAGGCTAATTTAAATGACAATATAGCATTTATATTTCAACCGGCTGAGGAAGGTCCTGGGGGAGCTAGTGCATTAATAGAAGAGGGCATAATAGATAAATATAATATTGATGAAATTTATGGTCTTCATATATATCCAGAAATAGAAAAAGGCTATGTAGGAATAAGAGAAGGCTATTTTATGGCTCAAATTGGGGATTTTGATATAAATATAGTAGCCAAAAGTGGTCACGGTGCAATGCCTCAAAATGGAATTGATGGTATTGTTATAGCATCAAACCTTGTTAATAGTTTACAAACTATAGTATCTAGAAATGTAAGTCCTATAGATACTGCAGTTCTAAGCATAGGAACAATAAATGGTGGAACTAAGAGAAATATAATTGCTGAAAATGTAGAATTAAAAGGGACTATAAGGACCTTCAATCCTAAAGTATATAACAACATGAAAGAAAGATTAAAAGAAATTTCCAAGGGGTTTGAGCTTTCATACAATTGTAAAATAAATGTTGAAATAAGAGATGATTATCCATCAGTAAATAATGATAAAAAACTAGTTGGAGAATTTATAGAAGCTATAGGAAAAGATAAAATTATAGAGCTAGATCCGCTTATGATATCTGAAGATTTTTCTTATTATCAAATGGAAGTTCCAGGGTTATTTTTTATGCTTGGTTCACGAGAAGAACAAAAAGGATTTGTACATGGACTTCACAGTTTGAATTTTAATTTTGATGAAGAAGTTTTAGTTGATGGTGTAGAAATTTATATGAAATTATTAAATCATAAAGGGATAATAAAAATATAAACAGATATATAGTTAGATTAAATCATATTAAAGTTTAACTATAAGATAATTATTGTCTTATAATTGTATTTAAATTATCTACCACTGATTCTTTTTATACCCCTTAAAATATTTGTATAAAATTTCTTTAAATGACAAAAATATAAATACGTAAAGGGGTGTTTTTTTATGAATAATGAATTATTAAATAAACCAGGTAAAAAAAGTAAGAGCAATAGCAAAAAGAGCAAAATATTGACAGATAATGATATAATGAAATATGAAATAGCTTCAGAACTTGGGCTACTAGATAAGGTTAGTGAAGCAGGTTGGGCAGGGCTTACAGCTAAAGAAGCTGGAAGAATTGGAGGTATGCTTACTTCACGAAAAAAACAAAAGAAAAAGATGATGGAGGACAAAGACAAAGACGATGGATCAATATAGAGATTTTGCATTTATTTATGATGAACTTATGAATGAAGTTGATTATAATGGATGGGTTAAATATATAGAAGACATAATAAAAAATGAAAATGCAAAGGTACAAAATATATTAGAATTAGCTTGTGGAACAGGTAATTTAACTATACCACTTACTAAGAAAAACTATGATATAGCAGGAATTGATATATCTGAGGAAATGCTTAGTGTAGCTAGAGAAAAAGCAGAAAAAGAAGGTGTTGAATTAGTTTTACTTCAACAAGATATAGCACAATTAGATTTTGATATAACTAATTTAGATTGTGTATTATGTGCTTGTGATGGGTTTAACTACATAACATATGATGATGATTTAGAAAATGTATTTACTAAAACTTATGAACTACTAAAAGAAGATGGAGTATTTATATTTGATATAAGTTCATTCTACAAATTATCAACTATACTTGGAAACAATATGTATGGAGAAAATAGAGATGATATAGCTTATATGTGGCAAAATTATTTTGATGATGAAGAAAATTTAGTAGAAATGGAATTAGCATTCTTTATAAAAGATGAATTTGAAAAATTTGAAAGATTTGAAGAAGTTCATCAACAAAGAGCTTACACTGAAGACGAAATATTAGATATGCTAAAATCATCAGGATTTAAAAATATAAAAGTTTATGGAGATTTCACGTTTGAAGCTCCAAAACAAGATAGTCAAAGAATATTCTTTGTATGCAAAAAATAGATTCAATTAACGGAGGAATATTATGAAGGATTACGTAATAAGAGCGACAGCAGGAGATGGACAATTAAGAGCTTTCGTAGCAACAACAACAAACATGGTAGAAGAAGCTAGAAAGCTACATAATACTACTAAAGTTGCAACAGCAGCATTTGGTAGAACGCTAACAGTTACATCTATGATGGGACTAATGATGAAAAATGATGGCGACAAATTAACTGTTATAATAAAAGGTGGCGGACCAATAGGAACTATACTTGCTACATCAAACGTAAAAGGTGTAGTAAAAGGATACGTAGAAAATCCAAATGTAGAAGTGCCTGACTATGAAAATGGAAAGCTTAATGTAGCCGCTGCAGTAGGAAATGATGGTGTTGTAAAGGTAACTAAGGACCTAGGTCTTAGAGAGCCATACAATGGCGCATATCCATTAGTAAGTGGAGAGATAGCACAAGACTTAACTCATTACTTTGCACTATCAGAACAAACACCATCGGTAGTAGCATTAGGAGTTTTAACTACAGGTATGAAAGTAGAACATGCTGGAGGATTTATAGTTCAATTAATGCCAGATGCTACTGAAGAAGTAATATCTAAATTAGAAGAAAATGTGGCTAAATTAACATCTATAACTAATATGATGACTGATGGAAATACTCCAGAAGATATATTAAATATAGTTCTTGAAGGATTAAACCCAAGAGTACTAGATAAAGTAGAAGTTGGATTTGAATGTGAGTGTTCAAAAGAAAGAGTACAAAAAGTATTAATAGCAATAGGGAAAAAAGAATTAGCTTCAATAATAGAAGAAGATAAAGAAGCTGAAATAGGTTGCCAATTCTGTAATTCGAAATATAAATATACAGAAGAAGAATTATTAAACATATTAAAAGATATGTAGGCCAATGAATCCTTTTACGCAAGATGTATGTTAAAATATACTTGTATAAAAGGATTTTTTTATACGAAAATGACTAATTGTGAGGCGGAAATTATGAATTTTAATCAGACTCTAGAACTTACACAATCTCAAAAGCTAGTAATGACAACTTCATTAAAGCAATCTTTAAAAATATTAAACATGAGTAAGTTAGAAGTAGAAGAAGAAATAAAAAGAGAATCAGAAGAAAATCCATTGTTAGATGTGGAGAGAACAGGTGAAATAAACTGGGAAGCATATGTAAAAGATATGGAAAAATCAATTAGAGTAGATAAAAATGAAGTTAACTATAATTCAGATAATGATATAGATTTAGAAAATATGATTAAATATTCATCGAATATATATGAACACTTATATCTTCAAATAAATTTATACAAGTTGAGCAAAAAAGAAATAGAGATTTGTAAATATATTATAGATAGTTTAGATGAAGATGGATATCTAAGAACTGATGAAAATGAAATAATTGATATATTAGAAATAGATAAAGATTTATTTGAAAGTTGTTTATTAAATATTCAACAATTGGAACCAAGTGGAGTAGGTGCCAGAAATTTATCAGAATGTTTAATGATACAAATGCAAAATCTAGGAATATACAACGAAGTGTTAGAAGACATAGTTTGCAAAGACTTAAACTTAATAGCAAGCAATAAATATAAGGAAATAAGTAAAAAATATAACATGCCATTACAAAAGTGTGTAAATTTAATTAATATAATTAAAACACTAGATCCAAAGCCAGGCAAATTATGTTGCATAGAAAAAACTGTATATGTACAACCTGATGTGACAGTAGAAAAAATTGAAAATCAGTTTATTGTTTATAGCAATAATAAAGATTCTTGCAAAATAAAAATAAATAATTTTTACAGAGAAATTTTAAAGAATTCACAATCAGATGATGATACAAAAGAATTTATAAAAGAAAAATTAAATGCAGCTACTTTATTAATTAAAAATATACAAAGTAGGAAATCTACAATTTTAAAAATTGCAGAAGAAATTGTAAAATCACAAGAAGAATTTTTTAGGCACGGAACTAAACATATAAAACCAATGAGGATGAAAGATATTGCACAGCAATTAGACTTTCATGAATCTACAATTAGTAGAGGTGTAAATGGTAAATATATGCTAACTCCGTATGGAATGTTTGAATTTAAGTACTTCTTTAGTAGTTCACTTGAATCAGAAGATGATACTTGTGTATCTAGTACAAGTATAAAAAAAATGATAGGGGATAAGATAAAGAAGGAAAATAAGAGAAAGCCTTTAAGTGATGACCAAATAGCCAAGATTTTGAAAGAAGAAGGGATAACTGTGGCTAGGAGAACGGTTGCAAAATACAGAGAAAATTTGGGCATACTGTCGTCTAGTAAGAGAAAAGAGTACTAAAAAAATAAAAAAAGATAAAAATATCATAAAAACTATTGAAAAATCTCTTCATTTCATTTAAAATAAAACTATCTTGTGGGACTAAAATAAACGCAAGGGACAAAAAAAGTCCCTGGCTAAGACAATAATAAGGAGCATGATATGAAAAGCTTATTAAAAATTCAACAGAAGTTAATTCCACAAGTTATGGAGCTTATGGAAAGAAGATACTGTATTTTAAGACAAATATCTTTGAGCGAGCCAATCGGTCGAAGAACATTATCAAATGTTTTAGGAATTAGTGAAAGAGTAGTAAGATCAGAAACTGAATTTCTAAAAGAACAAAATCTTATAGATGTAGCGGTATCGGGAATGACCATAACTCAAGAAGGTATAAAACTTTTAGATGAACTTAAAGACATGATGAATGACATCATGGGATTGTCAACATTACAAGAGAAGGTAAGAGAAAAACTTGGTATCAAAAAAGTTTTACTTGTACCTGGTAGTTATGACAGTAATCCAAGTTTAATAAAAGATGTAGCCAAATGTGGTGCTGAGTATTTCTTAAGTATTTTAAAAGATGAAGACGTAGTATCCATAACAGGTGGAAGCACTATGTTTGAATTTTCAAATACTATAAAGACTGATAAGAAGTATGAAAACGTAACTGTAGTTCCTGCTAGAGGAAGTATGGGAAAAGACGTTGAAATTCAGTCTAATAATGTAGTGGCGACAACTAGTAAAAAACTAAATTCTCACTATAAATTATTACATATACCAGATGAACTAGGCGAAGAATCAATGAAAACACTTACTCAAGAACCTCAAATAAAAAACACATTAGATATGATAGCAAAAACTGATATATTAGTATTTGGAATAGGAATTGCTGGTGAAATGGCAATAAGAAGAAAGCTTCCGATAGAAAAGGTTGAAGAAATTGTTGAAAAAGGTGCTATAGGAGAGGCCTTTGGACACTACTTTAATGAAAAAGGCGAGATAGTTTGTAAATTGAATACAGTAGGTATTCACTTAGAAACATTTAAAAATGTTAGAGAAAGCATAGCTATATTCGCAGGAACTAGAAAAGCGGATGCACTTATAGCGATGACAAATATAAATAAAAATATGGTACTTATAACTGATGAAGAAAGTGCTAATAGAATTTTAGAATTATAACAATAGTGATTAACTAGCATTGCTAGTCATATATATATACACAAATTTACTTTTAGGAGGTAACACAATGGTTAAAGTTGCGATAAATGGATTTGGAAGAATAGGTAGATTAGCGTTAAGAAAATTAATGGAGCAAACTGATAAGTTTGAAGTTGTTGCAATAAACGACTTAACAGATGCTAAAACTTTAGCACACTTATTCAAGTATGATTCAGCTCAAGGGAGATTTAACGGTGAAATAGAAGTTAAAGATGGAGCTTTTGTAGTTAACGGGAATGAAATAAAGGTTACAGCTGAAAGAAACCCAGCTGACTTACCATGGGGAGAATTAAACGTAGATATAGTATTAGAATGTACAGGATTCTTTACTTCTCAAGAAAAAGCGGGTCTTCACTTAGAAGCTGGAGCTAAAAAAGTTGTTATATCTGCACCTGCTACAGGAGATATAAAAACAGTAGTATTCAACGTAAACAATGATGTATTAGATGGAACTGAAACAGTTATATCAGGAGCTTCTTGTACTACTAACTGTTTAGCACCAATGGCTAAAGTATTAAATGATAAATTTGAATTACAAAAAGGATTCATGACTACTATACATGCTTACACTAATGATCAAAATACATTAGATGGACCTCATGCAAAAGGTGACTTAAGAAGAGGTAGAGCTGCTGCTGCAAGTATAGTTCCTAACACTACAGGAGCTGCAAAAGCTATAGGTTTAGTTATACCTGAATTAAAAGGTAAATTAGACGGAGGAGCTCAAAGAGTTCCAGTTATAACTGGTTCTTTAACTGAGTTAGTTTGTACATTAGCAAAGAAAACTACTGTAGAAGAAATAAATGCTGCTATGAAAGCTGCTTCTAACGAATCATTTGGATACACTGAAGAGCAATTAGTATCTACTGATATAATAGGAATAAACTTCGGATCATTATTTGATGCAACTCAAACAAAAGTTATGGAAGTAAACGGAGAGCAATTAGTTAAAGTTGTTTCTTGGTACGATAACGAAATGTCTTACACTGCTCAATTAATAAGAACATTAGGATACTTCGCTGGTTTAGCTAAGTAATTTCATATGAGTCCGAGCTTGTAGTTTAAAACTGCAAGCTTAGGGCTTTTTTAAAAGTCTAATATAGTGTAATATCAAGTTATATAATAAAAAATATGTGATATGATAAATTCGGTGTTAAAAAATATACTTAACAATGGGTTAACTTTATTTTTAAAAGGAGATAAAAATATGTCAATGCTTAACAAAAAAACAATAGAAGATATAAACGTATCTGGGAAAAAAGTCTTAGTAAGATGTGATTTCAATGTACCATTAAAAGATGGTGTAATAACTGATGAAAACAGATTAAACGGGGCTATGCCTACTATAACTTACTTAATCGAAAATGGAGCAAAAGTTATATTATGTTCTCACTTAGGAAAACCAAAAGGAGAAGCTAAACCAGAGTTATCTTTAGCACCTGTTGCTACTAGATTATCACAAATGTTAAATAAAGAAGTTGTATTTGCAGCGGATGATAACGTTGTAGGGGAAAATGCAAAAGCTGCTGTAGAAAAAATGCAAAATGGTGATGTAGTATTACTACAAAACACTAGATACAGAAAAGAAGAAACTAAAAACGAAGAAAACTTCTCTAAAGAATTAGCTTCATTAGCTGAAGTATTTGTAAATGATGCATTTGGTACTGCTCATAGAGCTCACTGTTCAACAGTAGGTGCTGGTGAATTTTTACAAGAGAGAGTTTGTGGTTACTTAATACAAAAGGAATTAAAGTTCTTAGGAGAAGCAGTTGCAAATCCAGTGAGACCTTTTACTGCAATATTAGGGGGAGCGAAAGTATCGGATAAAATAGCTGTTATAGAGCAGTTATTAGAAAAAGTGGACAACTTAATAATAGGCGGAGGAATGGCTTATACATTCTTAAAAGCTCAAGGATACGAAATAGGGACTTCATTAGTTGAAGAAGAAAAAGTAGAATATGCAAAAGAAATGATGACTAAAGCACAAGCTAAAGGTGTTAAATTCTTATTACCAATAGACAATGCTGTTGCAGATAAATTTGCAGATATAGCTCCAGTTATAACTGAAGATGCTAATATACCAGCAGGACATATGGGATTAGATATAGGACCTAAAACTATTGAAGAGTATGTAAATACAGTAAATGCTTCTAAAACAATAGTATGGAATGGACCAATGGGAGTATTTGAATTTGAAAACTTCGCAAGTGGAACATTAGCTGTTGCTAAAGCTATGGCAGCATTAACTGATGCTACTACTGTAATAGGTGGTGGAGATTCAGCTGCAGCTGTTAACCAATTAGGATTTGGAGATAAAATGACTCATGTATCAACTGGTGGTGGGGCATCTTTAGAATTCTTAGAAGGTAAAGAATTACCAGGAATAGTAGCTTTAGATAACAAATAAATTTGAAAACAATCGTAAGGCATTTAAATATGCCAAACATTAATATATAAATATTACCACAGTTTAGTTTTACTAAAGTAAAACTACCTTATTAAATTAAAATATTAAGTCCGAGAAATCTGTAATAATTCAGATTTCTCAAAGATTTAAACTAAAAGTGGGAGGAATAAAAAAATGAGAAAACCAATAATAGCAGGTAACTGGAAAATGCACAAAACTATAGCGCAATCTTTAGAATTTGTGAATGAAGTTAAAGATAAAGTAAATAATGATAAGGTGGAAGCTGTAATATGTGCACCTTTTACATTATTAAAAGATTTAAAAGAAGCAACTAAAGGGACTAACATAAAAATAGGTGCTCAAAATATGCACTTTGAAGAAAATGGAGCATTTACAGGTGAAGTATCTCCACTTATGTTAAAAGAAATAGAAATGGACTATGTTGTAATAGGTCATTCAGAAAGAAGACAATACTTCAATGAAACTAACGAAACTGTAAACAAAAAAGTTTTAAAAGCATTAGAAGTTGGAATAGATCCAATCTTATGTTGTGGAGAAACTCTAGAACAAAGAGAAGCTACTGAAACTAAATCAGTTTGTAAAGTTCAAGTAGAAAAAGCTTTAGAAAACGTATCTAAAGAAGATATAGCTAAAGTTGTAATAGCTTATGAGCCAATATGGGCTATAGGTACTGGAAAAACTGCAACTAGCGAAGACGCTAACGATGTAATCAAATACATAAGAGAAGTTGTATCTGGACTTTACGGTGAATTAGCTAATGAAGTTAGAATTCAATACGGTGGAAGTGTTAAGCCTGCAAACGTAGCTGAAATAATGAACCAAAGTGACATAGATGGAGCTTTAGTTGGTGGAGCTAGCTTAGCAGCAAGTGACTATACAGAGCTTGTTAATTTCTAAGGAGAAAGAATATGAAAAAACCAATCGCATTAATAATAATGGATGGATTTGGTGAAAGTAAAATAGTAGAAGGAAATGCTGTTTTAGGTGCCAAAACTCCTAATTTAGATAAAATAATGAAAGAATATCCTCATACTTTAATTAAAGCTAGTGGACTTGATGTAGGTCTTCCAGATGGACAAATGGGTAACTCAGAAGTGGGACACACAAATATCGGGGCAGGAAGAGTAGTATATCAAGATTTAACTAGAGTTACTAAAGCTATAAATGATGGAGACTTCTTTGAAAATGAAGTATTATTAAAAGCTATGCAAAATGCAAAGAACCATTCTCTTCACTTAATGGGATTATTATCTGATGGAGGAGTTCACTCTCATATAGACCATTTAAAAGGTATTATAAAAATGGCTAAAGATAATGGTGTAGAAAATGTATTCGTTCATGCTTTTACAGATGGAAGAGACGTTGCCCCAAGAAGTGCTTTAAAATTCATAGAAGATGTAGAAAACTATATGAAAGAAGGTGGAGTAGGTAAATTTGCTTCGATTTCTGGTAGATACTATGCTATGGATAGAGATAAGAGATGGGAAAGAGTACAACTTGCATATGATGCAATGGTTCAAGGAAAAGGAAATACAGCAACTAGTGCTAAAGAAGCTGTTCAAAACTCTTACAATGAAGATAAGAATGATGAGTTTGTAATTCCAACAGTTATGGTTGAAAATGGTCAACCAGTAGGTCTTATAAAAGAAGATGATTCTATTATATTTGGTAACTTTAGACCAGACAGAGCAAGAGAAATAACAAGAGCTTTAGTATGTGATGAATTTGTTGGATTTGAAAGACCTTGTATGAAAACATTATTCGTATGTTTAACTACATATGATATAACTATAAAAAATGTAAATGTAGCTTTTGGACCTCAAAGTCTTGAAAATACACTAGGAGAATACTTAGCTAAGAATGGAAAAACTCAATTAAGAGCAGCGGAGACTGAAAAGTATGCGCACGTTACATTCTTCTTTAATGGCGGAGTAGAAGAACCTAACAAAGATGAAGATAGATTATTAGTACCGTCTCCAAGAGTTGCAACTTATGATTTACAACCAGAGATGAGTGCTGATGAATTAACTAATAAATTATTAAAAGAAATAGATGAAGATAAGTATGATTTTATTGTTCTAAACTATGCTAATCCTGATATGGTAGGACATACAGGAGTAGTTGAAGCGGCTATAAAGGCTGTTGAAACTGTTGATACATGTGTAGGAAGAGTTGTAGAAAAAATAATTTCTAAAGGTGGACAAGCGCTAATTACTGCTGACCATGGTAATGCAGAACTTATGCAAGACCCAGAAACTAAAACAACTATAACAGCACATTCAACAAACCCAGTACCATTTATCGCAGTAGGTGAAAATTTAAAATCTGCTAAGTTAAAAGAAGACGGTAGATTAAGTGATATAGCACCTACAATATTATCAATGATGAATTTAGAGAAGCCAGAACAAATGACTGGTAACTCTTTAATAATAAAATAGTAAATAAAAATAGTTAAAAATCATATGAAGATTATAAATTTACCCATCAAAGAAATTTTTATTAAATATGAAAATTATCAAATTTACTAAAATGTGTAATAATGAAATATAAACTAAAAAATTTAGTTGAATATAATCAACTACTAAAAACCGAGAGGAGATATATATTATGTCAGTTATCGAATTAGTATACGCTAGAGAAGTTTTAGATTCAAGAGGAAACCCAACTGTAGAGGTTGAGGTAGTATTAGAGAGTGGAACAACTGGAAGAGCTATAGTACCATCAGGAGCTTCAACAGGTGCTTTCGAAGCAGTTGAATTAAGAGACGGTGACAAATCAAGATACCTAGGAAAAGGTGTTGAGAAAGCTGTTGCTAACGTAAATGAAATAATCGCTCCAGAAATAGAAGGTATGGATGCTACTGATCAACCTACTATAGATGCAGTTATGATAGAATTAGATGGAACTCCAAACAAAGGTAAATTAGGAGCTAATGCAATATTAGGTGTTTCTATGGCTGTAGCTAGAGCTGCTGCTGAAGAATTAGGATTACCATTATTCCAATACATAGGTGGAGTAAATGCTAAGCAATTACCAGTACCAATGATGAACATAATAAACGGTGGAGAGCATGCTGATAACAACGTTGACGTTCAAGAGTTCATGATATTACCAGTAGGAGCTAAGTCATTCAAAGAAGCTTTAAGAATGGGTGCAGAAGTATTCCACTCTTTAAAGAACGTATTAGCTGCTAACGGATTAGCTTGCGGTGTAGGTGATGAAGGTGGATTCGCTCCAAACTTATCATCAAACAGAGCTGCTTTAGAATTAATAGTAGATGCTATATCTAAAGCTGGATACAAGCCAGGTGAAGATATAATGTTAGGATTAGACGTTGCTGCTACAGAAATGTACAACAAAGAAACTAAAAAATATGTTTTAGCTGGAGAAGGAAAAGAATTAACTGCAGCTGAAATGGTTGACTTCTACGCTGAGTGGGTAGAAAACTTCCCAATAATAACTATAGAAGATGGATTAGATGAAGAAGATTGGGATGGATGGAAATTATTAACTGAGAAATTAGGAAATAAAATCCAATTAGTTGGAGACGATTTATTCGTAACTAACACTGAAAGATTAGAAAGAGGAATAGAAGCTGGAGTAGCAAACTCTATATTAGTTAAAGTTAACCAAATAGGTACTATAACTGAAACTTTAGATGCTATAGAAATGGCTAAGAGAGCTGGATACACTGCAGTTATATCTCATAGATCAGGAGAAACAGAAGATACTACTATAGCTGACTTAGCTGTAGCTGTAAACGCTGGACAAATAAAAACTGGTGCTCCATCAAGAACTGATAGAGTTGCTAAATACAACCAATTATTAAGAATAGAAGAAATGGTTGGAGAATGCGCTAGATACTGTGGATTAAAATCTTTCTATAACTTAAAAAAATAATTTTATAAATTAAATATATATAATATAAAGAGCCCTAGATATTTCTAGGGCTCTTTATTTATATCTAAAATTAAACTAAGATAAATAGGATATAATATTATAAAAATACTAAAAGAAGGTTATAAATCTATGGCAATAAATAAAATCAATTTAAACTTAGCTCAAGAAATAGTAAAAGCAGTAAAAGAAGTTGTAGATAAAGATATAAATTTTATAGATATAAATGGAATTATAATAGGAAGCACAGATAAAAATCGTTTAAACACTTTTCATCAAGCTGGATATAAGGCTATAAAAACTTTAAATAATATAACAGTAGGAGATAATGATGAATATGAAGGAAGTAAGAAAGGAATAAACTACCCAATAAAAATAAATAAAACTGCAGTTGGCGCAATAGGAATAACTGGAGAGCCAAGCGAAATAAGTAAATTTGGATTTTTGGTAACGAAAATAACTGAAATATTTATAAAAGAACAACAGTTAAACTATAAGCATGAAGCTGATAAGCAAAGAATAAATTATGTAGTTAAATCTTTGATTTACGATGATGTAGAAGATAAATTAGAAATAGAAGGTATATTAAAAGAATTTAATATATCTATTAATCAAAAATTTGCAGTAGTCATAATGAAGATAAATAGAAATCATAGTGTTTCAGATTTGGAAATTATAGAAAATGATATAAAAAAAGTATTTGATACTATGGGTAATATCTTTAAAATATATATTTATCCAAATGAGTTTATAGCTTTAGTAAATGAAGAAAGATACAAAAAGTTAAAGACTGTTTATTTTGATACACTAAAAAAATATAAGGGTAACTTAAGTGGTGGAGTTGGGCAATTAAAAGGTTTGTATGAAACTCATAAATCTTACCAAGAAGCTCGAATAGCTCTTAAATATTCAACAAAAAATAATAAAATATTAACCTACATAGATTCTTTAAATTTAGAAATAATTTTAGAAAGTATAGATACACAAATGAAAAATCAATATATAGAAAAAATCTTAAAGAGTTTAGATGAAAGTGAGATAAGTTTATTAGAGAATTATTATAAAAATGATATGTCTCTAAAGCAAACAGCACAAGATTTATATATTCATAAAAATACACTTCAGTATAAACTAGAAAAAATAAATCAAAAGTGTAAATTAAACCCAAGAAGTTTCAATGATTCTGTAATACTATATTTAGCAATAACCATGAAAAGAACTTAAGTTACTACTAGTAAGTTTTCAAATAAAATCAATGTTACATATACTAAAGATATTTGAATGAAAACGTATTAATTTGTCACGTGTAACATATGTCTACAAAAACGTCTTTGGTATAATGTTAACAAAGGGAGGCGATTAAAATGAAAATCGTAATTTCGATAGATTCTTTAAAAGGAAGTTTAACTTCAATTGAAGCAGGAAATGCAATTAAAAAAGGTATATTAAATGTTGATAATAATGCAGATATAACAATAATGCCACTAGCAGATGGTGGTGAAGGAACGGTAGAAGCATTAGTAGAAGGGATGAATGGTGAAGAGCAAACAATAACTGTCACAGGACCTATAAATGAAAAAGTAAACGCAAAATATGGAATATTAAAAGATACAAATACAGCAATAATAGAGATGGCTCAGGCATCAGGACTTCCATTAGTTCCTACAGAACTTAGAAATCCTCTAAATACAAATACTTATGGGGTTGGAGAAATAATAAAAGAAGCAATACAAAAAGGTTGTAGAAACTTTATAGTAGGAATTGGTGGAAGTGCTACTAATGACGGTGGAGTCGGAATGCTTCAAGCATTAGGATATGAGTTTTATGATGAAAATAATAACTTAGTAGGTTTAGGTGGAAAAGTACTAAATCAAATAAAAAGTATAAAAATAGATAATAGATTAAAAGAGTTGGATGAATGTAGCTTTAAAATAGCTTGCGATGTAAATAACCCTTTACATGGAAAAAATGGAGCAGCATATATATATGGACCGCAAAAAGGTGCAAGTAAAGAAATAGTTAAAGAACTAGATAGAGGACTTATAAACTTCTCAGAAGTAGTAAAAAAAGAACTAAACAAAGATATAGCACATATAGAAGGTGTTGGAGCAGCAGGTGGACTTGGATTTGCTTTCTTAGGATTTTTAAATTCAAAATTAGAATCAGGAATAAAAATAATACTTGATGAAATAAATTTAGACGAAATAATAAAAGATGCCGATTTTGTTATAACAGGTGAAGGAAGATTAGATAATCAAACAGCTATGGGAAAAGCACCAATAGGAGTAGCTAAACTTGCTAAAAAATATAAAGCTAAAGTTATAGCTATAGCAGGTTGTACAACAGATGATGCGCTTAAGTGTAATGAAGAAGGAATAGATGCGTATTTTTCAATAATAAATTCAGCTATGACAATAGATGAAGCTATGAATAAAGAAAATGCAATTAATAATATGGTTTCAACAACTACACAAATATTTAATCTTATAAAAGTACTAAAATAATAAAAATAGGCGGTGACATAAATGGACGTACAAATAACAACGTTAGGGGCTTTATTAGGACTAGCTGTAGCAATTATATTAATAATTAAAAAAATACATCCTGCATACAGCTTAATATTAGGTGCTTTAGTTGGAGGACTAGTAGGTGGAGCAGGTCTTAGCGGAACTGTAGATGTAATGATTGAGGGAGCTAAAGGAATAATGCCAGCCATCCTTCGTATAGTTACATCAGGAGTTTTAGCAGGGGTACTTATAAAAACAGGAGCTGCAGCCAAAATTGCAGACCAAATAATAAAAACCCTAGGTGAAAAAAGAGCCTTATTTGCATTAGCTTTATCAACTATGATATTAACATCAGTAGGAGTGTTTGTAGACGTAGCGGTAATAACTGTTGCACCAATAGCGCTTGCAATATCTAAAAAGCTCGGATACGCACCAATGGTTATATTATTAGCCATGATAGGTGGAGGAAAAGCAGGAAACATAATTTCTCCAAATCCAAACACAATATCAGCAGCAGAAAACTTTGGCGTAGAGTTATCATCTTTAATGATGGCTAACATAATACCTGCAATAGTGGGTCTTATAGTTACAGTAATATTAGCCAAAATTTTATCTAAAAAAGTTAAGGGTATAAAGATAGAAGAAGTAAAACAAAAGAATGATAATACAGAGTTACCATCATTCTTTTCAGCAATAATTGGACCATTAGTAGCAATAATATTACTTGCACTTAGACCAATAGCACAAATAGCAATAGATCCACTTATAGCACTTCCAGTTGGAGGAGTAATTGGTGCAATAGCTATGGGAAAATCTAAAAATCTTAATGAATATATAACTTTTGGATTATCCAAAATGATGCCAGTTGCTATTTTATTAATAGGAACAGGTACTGTTGCAGGAATAATAAAGGCATCAACACTACAAGTAACAACAATAGGATTACTTGATGCAATGAATATGCCCGCATTTTTATTAGCACCAATATCGGGTATATTAATGTCAGCAGCAACTGCATCAACAACAGCAGGAGCAACGATAGCATCAGCGACATTCTCACCAGCAATAATAGCATCTGGAGTTTCACCATTAGCAGGAGCTGCTATGGTACATTCAGGAGCAACTGTGCTTGACCATTTACCACATGGCTCATTCTTCCATGCAACAGCAGGAGCAACAAACATGAGCATAGGCGATCGTTTGAAATTAATACCATATGAATGTTTAGTAGGTCTTTCTATGACTGTAGTATCTACCGTAATATGGGGAATAATAATGTAGCAAAGATAAATATATTAGAGCACAACATCTAGGAGGAAAATCATGTTAAATGATATGAAAAGAACTAAGATAGTATGTACATTAGGGCCAGCATCAGATAAAGAAGAAACATTAAGAGAACTTATAAACAATGGATTAAATGTATGTAGATTTAATTTTTCTCATGGAACTCATGAAGAGCATAAGGTAAGAATGGATTTAGTCAAAAAAGTTAGAACTGATTTAGCTCAACCGATAGCTATATTATTAGATACTAAAGGTCCTGAAATAAGAACTGGAGATTTTGATTTACCAGAAGTATTATTAGAAGAAGGACAAAAATTTACTATAACAATAGATGAAGTTTTAGGAAATAAAGAAAAGTGTACGGTAACTTATAAGCACCTTTCAAAAGATGTCGTTTCAGGTGATACGATACTAATAGACGATGGTTTAATTGGACTAAGAGTAGATGAAGTAAAAGGAGACGAAATACTTTGTACAGTACAAAACTCTGGTGTAGTTAAAAATCATAAGGGTGTTAATGTTCCAGGTGTAAAAATAAACTTACCAGCATTAACAGATAAAGATATAAGTGATATAGAGTTTGGTATAGCACAAGGAATAGACTATATAGCAGCATCATTTGTAAGAAAAGCATCAGATGTATTAGCTATAAAAGAAGTTTTAGAAAATAACAATGCTAAACATATACAAATAATATCTAAAATAGAAAATCAAGAAGGTGTAGATAATATAGATTCTATATTAAATGTATCTGACGGTATAATGGTTGCTAGAGGTGATTTAGGCGTTGAAATACCAACAGAAGAAATACCAATAGCACAAAAAATGATGATAAAAAAATGTAATGAAGTAGGAAAACCAGTAATAACTGCAACTCAAATGTTAGATTCTATGATTAGAAACCCTAGACCTACAAGAGCAGAAGTTACGGATGTTGCAAATGCTATTTATGATGGAACTGATGCAATAATGTTATCAGGAGAAACCGCAGCTGGTAAATACCCAGCAGAAGCCGTAAAAACAATGGCTACAATAGCAAAGAGAACAGAAAAAACAATAGATTATAATCAATTATTAAAGAAAAGAAAAATAGCAGACATAACAGTTACAAATGCAATAAGTCATGCAACATGTACAACAGCAACTGATTTGAATGCATCTTCTATAATAACATTCACTTCAAGTGGGCATACAGCAAGAATGGTTTCTAAATTTAGACCACAATGTCCAATAATAGCAACAACAGAAGATGAAGGAGTTATGAGACTATTAGCTTTAACTTGGGGTGTTTATCCAGTAAAGACATCTAATGTAGGAAGTACAGATGAAATAATAGATAAATCAATAGATGCAGTTAAAAAAATAAATCATTTAAATGTTGGGGATTTAGTTGTAATAACAGCAGGTGTTCCAGTTGGAGTAAGTGGAACTACAAACTTAATAAAAGTACATGCTATAACAAATTAATGCTAAAATCAAAAGCCTTTAACAATTAGTTGAAGGCTTTTTTAAATTACGCTTAGACACCTTGAATACACTAGTGTTATGTGCTATATTAAAGAGTAAGTTAAAATTTACAAAATGCAAGAAAAAGGAGGGGTACATAATGGATATAAAAATGATATTAATGGTTGTACAAGTAATATTAGCTATAGCTCTTGTAGGAAGTATAATGCCACAAGATACTAAAAGTGCAGTTCCTTCACAATTTGGTGGAGAAGGTAACCAAAGTTACTTCAAACCAAAAGGGAAAGAAGCTTTCCTTGCAAGAATAACAAAAATATCAGCAGTATTATTTTTCGTAAATGCAATAATAATGCTTTTACTTAAGTAGTATTAAATAATTGGCCATTATTTAATAAGTATTATCAAAAGATTTAAAAATTAAATTTGATTTTTAAAGAAACAATTACATTTATATGTAGTTGTTTTTTTGTGCTTATATTAAAAAAATGAATTAAAAATTAGATATTTTTTACAACAAAATAGTATATGAAAATAAAAAATAATGATAAAAATCACTTTTTATAAAGCTAAACATGATAAATAATAATTTAAACTGTTGAAAAATAAAAGAAAATAAAGGAAATTTCAATGTGCTATATAAAAGGAATTTACATAGATGTAAAGAAATTAATTGTTATAGTGGTTACAATACTAATGAAACAAGGAGGCAAAAATTATGGCAATGTTTAAAATTAAAGAACAAGATGATTGGAAGAAAAATTATATATTAGAGTTTAATGAGATGAGAGATGCTTATGAAAAAAAACTACAAAAAAAACAAATGGAAATAGATACATTAAAAGTAGAAATAGTAAGACTTAAAAATAGTAAACAAACTTTAAAACCAAAAGAAAAACAAATTACAGATATAGATATACAAAGTATAAGAGATTTAAGACTTAAAGGATTAAGTTATAGTGAAATATCATCTAAAACAAAATGGAGTAAAGCAACAGTAAGCAGGGTATTAAATGGACTTTATGATTAAAATAAATATTTAAACATTAGACATGAACTAAATCATGTTTATTTTTTTGAATAAATACTATAAAAAGTGTTTATAAGTTAAATTTACCAAATACTTGTAATGGTGTATAATAAGGTAATATCAATAAAGTTATAATAAAATATCTTTATTAGTAAATAATATATAAATGAATATATATTAATTCTAATTGAATGTAATCCTACATTCTCTAATCCATTGGCGAGGCACTTTGGAACTACTTTAATTACAGGTGTTAAATAATAGAATATAATTATCAATTATAAAGTTGAAAATCATAGTATAAAGTACAAGGAAATTTAATAGCTAATACAATTTATATATAGCAAAATAAAAGAGGAGGAACAGCGATGTTACCAGGACTTAAAGAACGTGTAATGGGACTATTAAATGATGAAGCATATAGTCCATTAAAAAAAGAAGAATTAGCCCTTATATTTGATATAAAACCGACAGACATGCCGATGTTTTATAAATTTTTAGAAGAGCTAGAAGAAAATTCAACAATATGTAAAACTAAAAAAGGAAAATTAATATCTCCAAAAGAAATGGGATACTTTGTAGGAAAGTTTGTATCTCATAGAAAAGGTTTTGGATTTGTAGAATCAGACGAAGAATATACTCAAGATTTATTCATACCATCAAGTGAAATAAACGGAGCTATGCATAATGATAGAGTTATGGCTGAAATAATTACACCTGCAACGGACGAAAGAAGAGCAGAAGGTAAAATTATTAAAATTGTCCAAAGAGAAGTAACTCATATAGTTGGTGTATTCCAACCAAATAGAAACTTTGGATTTGTTATTCCAGATGATAAAAAATTCAACAAAGATATATATATACCTAAAAAATTCTTTAGTGGAGCAAGAGAAAATGATAAAGTTGTTTGTGAAATAACTGTATGGCCACAAGAAGATAGAAAACCAGAAGGTAAAGTAATAGAAATATTAGGTCAAAAAGGTGAAAGAGTAGTAGAAATACACTCTATAGTAAAAGCACACGGACTACCTGAAGAATTCCCTAAAAAAGTATTAGATGAAGCTGAAAATGTAGCTGTAGAAATACCACAAGAGGAAATCGAAAGAAGATTTGATATAAGAGATTTAAAGACTTTCACAATAGATGGTGACGATGCTAAAGACTTAGATGATGCAGTATCTATAGATATATTACCTAATGGAAACTTCAAGCTAGGAGTTCATATAGCAGATGTTACTCATTATGTAAAAGAAAAAAGTAAACTAGATAAAGAAGCTTTAAAAAGAGCAACATCAGTTTATTTAGTAGATACAGTAATACCTATGTTACCTAAGACACTTTCTAATGGAGTATGTAGTTTAAATCCATTTGAAGATAAACTTACATTATCAGTATTTATGGAAATAGATGATAAAGGTAATGTTGTAAAATACGATATAAAAGAAACAATAATAAACTCTAAAGCTAGAATGACTTATACAGAAGTATCAGACATATTAGAAAATGATGATGAAAAGTTAAAACAAACATTCTCTAATTTAGTTGAAGAATTTAAAAATGCAGAAACTCTAGCTAGAATACTTATGGGTAGAAGGAAAAAAAGAGGCGCAATAGACTTTGATTTCCCTGAAGCTAAGATAATATTAAATGGCGACGGTGAAGTTGTAGATATAAAAGAATATGAAAGAAGAATATCTAACAAAATAATAGAAGAATTCATGCTTATAAGTAATGAAACTATAGCAGAACATTATTTCTGGTTAGAGCTACCTTTCGTTTATAGAATACATGAGACTCCATCAGTAGAAAAAATGCAAAACTTAAGCAAATTTGTATCTACATTTGGATACACTATAAAAGGTGATATGGAAGATGTTCATCCAAAAGAATTACAAGGTATAGTTCAAAAGATAAAAGGAAAAAGAGAAGAAGCAGCTATAAGTACAATAATGCTTAGATCTTTAAGACAGGCGAAATATTCACCAGAATGCGTAGGTCACTTTGGCCTTGCAGCTAAATACTACAGTCACTTTACTTCTCCAATAAGAAGATATCCTGACTTACAAATTCATAGAATAATAAAAGAGCAATTAAATAATAAACTTAGCCATAAAAGAATAGATCAACTTAAAAACATAGTTGAGTACTCTTCAGTTCAATCATCAGAAAGAGAAAGAAGTGCAGACTTAGCAGAAAGAGATGTAAAAGATTTCTACAAATGCTTATACATGTACGATAAAGTTGGTGAAGAATTCGATGGCATAGTATCAAGTGTAACATCATTTGGTATGTTTATAGAATTACCAAATACTGTTGAAGGATTGACTAGACTTGCTAATATGAAAGATGATTACTATATATATGATGATCAGACATACACTATAATGGGAGAGAGAACTAAAAAGACTTTCAAAATAGGTGATGCAGTAAGAATAAAAGTTGATAATGTAAGTATTGAATTAAGAGAAATAGATTTTAAATTACTTCATAAAATAGAAGACGAAGATAATAATGAAGTAGAAACTACACAAGAATAATTACTGTGAGATGGGTCGTAAATTTCGACCCATCTTACATGCTAAAAGAAAATAAAAATGAATAAAAATATATGAATTATAAAACAATAAGGATATAACTTATATTGACTAATAGTCTTATATATGGTATATTTTTACTAATAATATAGTATAGTGTTAAATGAAGATATTTTAAGTGAAGAAGGTGAATTCGTATGGTAGGAACAAAAACATTAGCTAGCAACAAAAGAGCAAGACATGAGTACTCTATAGAGGAAACTTATGAATGTGGAATTGAATTAAAAGGTACAGAAGTAAAGTCTATAAGACAAGGAAAACTAAATCTAAGTGATGGATATGCATCTGTAGATAATAGTGAAGTATTTTTAAAACAAGTTCATATAAGTCCATACGAGCAAGGAAACATATTTAATGTAGACCCTTTAAGAACTAGAAAATTATTACTTCATAAACATGAAATAAGAAAGCTTATAGGACTTACAACTGTAAAAGGTTATTCTTTAATT
Organism: Romboutsia sedimentorum; assembly: GCF_030131845.1. Taxonomy (GTDB): domain Bacteria; phylum Bacillota; class Clostridia; order Peptostreptococcales; family Peptostreptococcaceae; genus Romboutsia_D; species Romboutsia_D sedimentorum. Next base: position 146,919 of record NZ_JASKYM010000003.1, read on the forward strand.
CCATTAAGTGTATATCTTAAAAATGGTAAAGTTAAAGTTCAATTAGCATTAGCTAAAGGAAAGAAACTATATGACAAGCGTCAAGACTTAGCTAAAAAAGATGCTCAAAGACATGTAGAAAGAGAATTAAGAGGTAAATATTAATATTTTTAGTAAATTAATGATACTGATGTAGTTAATTACATTGATTTTTATAGCTAAAAGTATTATATTATATATTAACAACTAAATAGTAATGGTGAAAAAAGTTTGCGAAATTCAGTCCAAGGACTTAAAAATACCACGGGGGCGTAAAGGTTTCGACGTGGGTTTGGAACTTGGGGCTGCGTGTCGTGTTACTCTGGGTCACGTAAAAACTGGGGACTTAAAACAAACGCAAACGATAATTACGCACTAGCAGCTTAGTTCTGCTCGTTCCTCCTAGCCCTCCTGCCGGTTAGGACTGAACGTCATTATGCAGGGAACTACTTTTTGGGTGTCTCGACCTAAAGTGGATTAATTGGGACTGGTCGACCACACAGCTTGCCGCTGGGCGGTGTGTTAGACGAGAAACTAAATCAGTCGGATACACACGTAGATGCAACGAGGAAAGGACTTGCGGACAGGGGTTCGACTCCCCTCGTCTCCACCATTGAAATCCACGAAAAACACATTGATGTAATAGTCAATGTGTTTTTTATTTATATACATTACATAGATGTAATGTTTGAAGATAGTTATTCCAAAGCATTCAAAGTAAAATATAGTATATAAGTAAACTATATAAGAAATGAGGTGTAAACTAATGGAATTAATAGAAATAGTTTTTTATGATGATATAAAAAACTAATTAAATATAGGAAAGCTATAGCAATAATGACAATGATATAGCTTTATTTACTATAAAAAATGGTATACTATTACAAATACAAGTTATCAAAAAATGGTAAAATAAGAACTGATATGGAGTGAACATATGAATAATAGAATTTATATTATAGAAGACGATACTTCCATAAGTACATTGCTAAAAGATTACATAGACAGATACGGTATAGCGACAAATTTTAATAATATAATAGAAGAGTTTGAAATATGTAGACCGAGTTTAATATTATTAGATATAAATTTACCAAAATTTGATGGGTTTTATTGGTGTACGAAGATAAGACAAAAATCAAATGTACCTATAATATTTATATCAGCAAGGGAAAGTGGAATGGATCAAATTAGAGCATTAGAAAGTGGTGGAGATGATTATATAACTAAGCCGTTTCAATATGAGGTAGTAATAGCAAAAATAAAAAGTCATATAAGAAGGTCTTATGGGGAGTATGCTCCGAAGTTGAGTGAAAGAATAGTTGAATTAGACGGACTTAAATTTTACCCTGAAAGATTGGAAGTAGAATTTGAAGATAAAAATGTAATCGTAACTAAAAAAGAAGGTATACTACTTGAATGCCTTATGAAAAAATATCCAAAGGTTGTTAGTAGAGATTATTTATTAGAAAAGATATGGGATGATATTGAATTTGTAGAGGAAAATACATTAAATGTGAATGTGAGCAGGATTAGAAAAAGACTTAGTGATTTAGGAATAGAGGATTTTGTGAATACTGTAAGAGGGGTTGGATACAAACTAAATAAGAATTGGTAGGATTAGATATGAAATTATTTATAAATGAATACAAAGGATATATATTCACTTATTATGCTGGGATTATAATAACTCTTATATATTGCAAACTTATGAATTTTATAAAAATATCAGAGATAGTGTATATACTATTATTTAATACTTTTATTGTAAGTAGTTTTATAATTTACAAATACATAACAACTAAAAAAACTTATGAAGTTTTCAAAAAAGGCATAAAAAGTTTAGATGAATCTATGTTAGATTTAGGGAAATCGCCTATAGGAAAAAATGTATCTAATGTATTAAAACAGCAATATGACAGGTATATATCAAACATACAAGAACAACATAAAATACATAACGATCACTTAACTTTTATTAATCATTGGATTCATCAGATGAAAACACCGGTATCTGTAATTAATCTTTTGTTACAAGAGTATGAAGGTGAAGAGGTATCATCAAATATACAACAAGAATTAGATAAAATAGATAAAGGACTTAACATGGCAATGTATTTTGCTAGACTAGATCAGTTTCAAAAAGATTTCTCCGTGGGAAAGGTTAATTTATATAATGATATGGTAGCATTGATAAATAAAGAAAGACGATTATTTATTAAAAATAGGATAATTCCTAAAGTAGAGTTAGATAAGGACTTAATAGTCTATAGCGACAAAAAGTGGTTAAGGTTTATATTAGAACAAATAATAATAAATGGCGTAAAATACACTAAAGGCCATGGTAAGTCTCTGATAATAAAAAATAGAGAAGATAGTGAATATATAATAATTGATATAATCGATGAAGGTATTGGGATACCAAGAAAAGATATAAAAAGGGTATTTGAACCATTTTTCACAGGAGAAAATGGACGTAAGTTTGGTGAATCTACAGGTATGGGATTATACATAGTAAAAAAAGTATGTGACAACTTGGGTCATAGAGTAGAAATAAAATCAGAGGTTGAAAAAGGAACACGAGTATCAATATTATTTAATAAATAAGATAAGCCAATAGTGTATAGCTGTTGGCTTATTAAATATGTAAGGAATAATTCTATGAAACATTACATAGATGTCATGTTTATGTAATGTTTGCAGATAGTTATATTCAAATATCTAAATTAAAATTAGTATATAAAAAAATCCAATAAATTTAGAAAAGGAGAATAAAAGTGGAAATTTTAAACGTAAATAATTTAAGTAAAGTATACGGTAATAAGGTAATTTCAAATGTGTTAAAAGACATAAATTTTTCTATAGAGGATGGAGAGTTTGTAGGGATAATGGGACCGAGTGGAAGTGGAAAAACGACCTTATTAAATTTGATTTCAACTATAGATAAGCCAACTTCAGGGAAGATTATCTTAAAAGATAAAGAGTTACACAAGCTAAAAGGTGATGAACTTGCATTATTTAGAAGAAGAGAACTTGGATTTGTATTTCAAGATTATAATTTGCTAGATACTTTAACTATAGGTGAGAATATAGTATTGCCATTAACTTTAGAAAATGTACCTACAAAAGAACAAGATGACAGATTAAAAAAGGTATCAATAATATTAGGAATAGAAGATTTGTTAAATAAAAGAACTTTTGAAGTATCAGGTGGCCAGGCTCAAAGAACTGCTATCTCAAGAGCCCTAATAAATAATCCTTCTATGGTTTTGGCTGATGAGCCAACAGGAAATCTAGATTCAAAGTCAGCACAAAATGTTATGGAGTTATTAGAAAAAATAAATAAGGAAGAAAAAGTAACGACTATGATGGTAACTCATGATCCAGTTGCAGCAAGCTATTGTCATAGAATACTGTTTATAAAAGATGGTGTAATATACAATGAAATATATAAAGGTGATAATAGAGTACAGTTTTATCAAGAAATAATGGATGTACTTTCATTATTAGGAGGGAATAAGTAATGACTTTTACAGAGTTTGCGATTAATAATATAAGGAGAAATATTAACTCTTATCTTGGGTATTTTTTTAGTATACTCATATCTTCATCATTACTTTTTTCTTTTAATATGTTTATAAATCATCCAGATTTAGATATTTCATTATTCGATGATTATATAATTTTAACAATAAAGGTAACTACAATTATAATTTACTTATTTTTATTTCTATTTGTATTTTATTCAGCAAGTGTGTTTTTGAAAAGTAGAAATAAGGAGTTTGGTATTTTATGGACTATAGGTATATCAAAGAGGCAAGTCAAAAAAATGATTTTTATAGAAAATTTAGTAATGAACGTTTTCGCATCAGTTCTTGGGATTCTGGTAGGGATGGTTTTCGCTAAAATAGTATTGATTGCGATATCTTCATTTATAGGAATAGAGCCATTAAAATTTTATATTCCAATAAAATCTATTGGTGTAATTACTTTATACTTTATATTGATATCAATATTAACTTCATATTTTATATATTTTGTAGTTAGAGAAGACAAAGTCATAAAGCTACTTAAAGGTACACAAAGGCCAAAGTTAGAACCAAAGTCATCACCTATATTGGCTATGTTGTGTGTTATATTATTGGTAGTTGCGTATTGTAGAGCAGTGACAGTAACAGAATTAGAACTAGTAAATAGAATTGTGCCAGTAACTTCTATGGTTATTATAGGAACATATATGTTATTTTCACAGCTTAGTGTATTTGTTATAAAGAAGGTTAAAGACAATAAAGTATTTTATAAAAAAAATATTAACATGCTGTGTATAGCAAATTTACATTATAAAATAAAAGATAATACAAGGATGTTTTTTTTAGTAACAATAACGTCAGCTGTTGCGTTTACAGCTATTGGATCGGTGTATTCATACTGGAAAGACCAAATAAATCAAGTGGAATTAGCCTATCCACAATCAATATTCTATGCTACGGAGAGAGAAAAATCAAATGGAATATATACTGGAACTTATAAAGGTAGAGTAGAGTTATTAGAGTCTTTATTAGAAAAAGAAAATATACCTTATGATAAGCTTGAAGGAGAGATTAAAGTTGTATTTTCAAAAAATGAAAACGAACCTATAAAAATAATTAAAGAATCTAATTATATTCAATTGGCAAAAGGAAAGGGGTTAGAAACAATAGATTTAAAGAATAATGAATCAATATTATTATCCAAATCAAATAGCAAAAATAATGATAAGATTATAAATATAGATAATAGGGGTATAAAAGTAAAGCATGCTAGTAAATCTGTTATGCCAGCATATTACAGTGTCTATGTGGTTAAAGATGATTTTTATAATAGTATAAATTCAGATTATATAGAAAATAAATTTGTGGCTATTGACACAAAGGATTATATGAAAACATTAGATATAAGTAAAAACTTTGAAAAAATTTGTAAGAATGATGTGGGATATAAGTTTTTATCCAAATCAATTATAGTAGATTATGGTAAAGTAGCTTACTCAGTTCTTTTATTTTTATCAATATTTATAGGACTGATATTCTTTGTAACTTCAAGCAGCTTTTTATATAATAAGCTTTATACAGATTGCCAAGAAGATAAGAAAAAATATAGGAATCTTAATAAGATAGGATTAACTTACAAAGAAATAAAGAAAATATCAACAATAGAGATAAGTACTTTATTTTTATTACCTTATATTGTTGCAGTTGTACATTCTACTTTTGCTCTTTTAGCACTTAAAAATGCTCTTGATGTAGATGTTGCATCATCTTCATTTTTAGTTATGGGGAGCTTTTTTATAGTTTTATTTGTATACTTTTTGATTGTAAGACAAAATTATTTAAATGAAATAAAAGGAGAGTTGATAGATTAAATATAATCGTGGGTATTATCTCTGCGATTCGTCTCCACCAATTAAATCCATGAAAAGATATTGACATAAATTTATGTTAATATCTTTTTTTATAAGTAGTATTATTCTTAATTAAATAATTTAAAGGATATGAAGCTATGATAGAGTTAACCAAATAGATTAATCATAATCAATTATTTCTTAGACTTAATTGCCCATTTACCCAGATAGCCATTTTTTGAACACGTATATCTTCATCATGACAAGCTATATCAATGTATTTATCATAACTAGGATTATAAGTATTTAGCATAGCATTAAGTGCATTAGTTTTCCATCTCCAAACATCATATTTAGATATATACCAAAACTTAGTACTTATAATATCTCTTAAAAAATCATAATCCATTTCAATTATTTTTTCTAACGATATTGAAACACTTAATTTTTCTAGATCTGGAAAGCTATTTTCTTCTGACCACTTATCTTTATTAAAAGGACAAATATCTTGGCAAATATCACATCCATAAATCCATTTACCTATTGAATGATTATATTTTTCATTAGTCAAATCCCAACCTCTCCAAGTTGTAAGACAAGAAACACAAGTGTCTCTATTCATTGTATAAGGCTCTAATAATGAATTTGTTGGACAAGCTTTAATACAGAGATTACAATTAGGAGGACAGTTTTTTAAGTTTATATTTTCTTTTAATGTAAGAGTCTGATCGATAATCCAAGCTTCTAAATATACCCAAGAACCTGAAGCTGAATAGAAAAAATTATTCTTTCTTATAATTCCAAGACCTGCTTTATTAGCAGCCCACCTTAAAGCTGTGACTCCAAACTTTCTATCAGTAGCTGTTTTTAGTCCTAATTTATTTAAATAGTTTTCAAATGATATACTATCTTGATAATCTTTGGAATTTTCATTTGTACGGCTATCTACTAAATAGTATTTGCCGATTAATCCATCTAGATGCTCAGGGATTTTATATTTTCCATATATTCTTGTACATACAATAACAGATTTAGCCCAAGGATAATCATTTTCTAAGTTAGCAAAACTATAAAATTCTTCTGTGTATGGTTTTATTTCTGGAAATTTGTTTATACGTTCAGTTAGTTTTTGGGAATAGTCTTTCATTTCATTTACTTGTATAATTCCACAGCTTTCATAACCTAATTCTATAGCTTTATTTTTTATTTTATTTTTAAAATTTATTTCCATTTCACACACTCCTATTTATGGTATATTATAAAATGCATTCAAGTTATTAAAATTTATTACCAAATATACATTTGTATAAATTATTGTATATTAGATTTAAATATTTGTATAATTGAAATAAATAGAGTTAAGTATTGAAGATATCGATATATTAAAGAGGATGTGAAATAAATTTGGAGATAAGACAATTAATAACATTTAAAAAAGTAGTTGAACTAGGAAGTCTTACTAAAGCAGCTTATTATTTAGGATATACTCAATCAACCGTAACTACACATATACAAGAATTAGAAAAAAGTATAGGTGTTAAGTTATTTGATAGGGTAGGAAGAAAAAACATAATAACAGAACCTGGAGAAGCATTAATGGAGTATACTAAAGAACTAATGATTACAATAGATAAGATAAATAGTATATCTGTTAATGGTGAAATAAAAGGAGAAATAAAGATAGGTGCACCAGAATCAATAACTGTGTATATGTTACAATCAATACTAAAAGAATATAGAGAAAAATTTCCTAATGTAAAAATCAGTATAATAAATGGCAATTGTAATTATCTTAAAAAACTTTTATTTAAGGGAGAAATAGATATTACATTTTTAATGATGGAGGATTTTGAAGATACAAATCTAGTAGTAAATAAAATAAAGGAAGAAAAATTAGTAGTAATAGCTAATAATGAATTTGATTTTAAAAATTTAGATTTGATACAGAAAAATAATAAGATAAATCAATGTATTATATATAATGAAAAAGATTGCAGCTATAGAATAGCTTTTGAAAATTATTTAGCCTCACAAAAAATTATAGCAAATGATACAATGGAACTTTGGAGTATAGAATCAATAAAGCAATGTGTGCAAACAGGTTTGGGAATATCTATACTTCCTGAAATCACTGTAAAAGAGGATATTGAAAAAGGTAATTTACAAGGAATTAAATTTGATAGTATAGATAGAAAAATATGCTCATTACTTGTTTACCATAAAAATAAATGGCTTTCAAAATCTTTGATTGAGTTTATAAATATATGTAAAAAAATTAATGAAGATAAAGTAAAGCATATATAGAAAATAAAATCATGGGTACTATTGATGTGAATCGTCTCCACAATTGAAATCCACTAATACTCATATCCATAGGATATGAGTATTTTGTTTTGTTTATAGTTTGAATTTTACAAAAAAATATATTCTACAGCTAATAATTATTAACTTGACACATATGAAATAACAGCCTAGACCCTAATATTACCAAAGTGTAACATTGAAGCATAAAAAGTAATATTAATCGCAGGCATAAGTTAATTAAATAGTTTAAAATATAAATATAGCAACGATAAAATAAGAAAAATGTGGGGTTAATTTTATGAATGAAATTTTAAAAATAAAAGATATTTCAAAAGAATATGGAATAAAAGGATTTAAAACTAATGTACTAAAAAACATATCTATAACCGTTAATAAAGGCGATTTTATATCAATAATGGGTCCATCAGGTGCAGGAAAAACAACATTACTTAACTTAATGTCTACACTTGACAAGGTAACATCAGGAGAAATAATTTTAGATGGAATTGATGTATCTAAAGTGAAAAATAAAGAGCTATCTAAATTAAGAAGAGAAAAAATAGGATTTATATTCCAAGATTATAACTTACTAGACAATATGAATCTTATGAACAACATAGCATTACCTTTAGCTTTAGGTAAAAAGAGAAGTAAAGAAATAGAAGATAGAGTTATAGAGATAGCTAAAAAATTTGGATTATCAAACCACCTAGAGAAGTATCCATACCAACTATCTGGAGGTCAAAAACAAAGAGGTGCAGCAGCAAGATCTTTAATTACAAATCCATCTGTAATATTTGCAGATGAACCTACAGGAGCATTAGATTCTAAATCTGCATACGAGTTATTAGATTCACTAGATAGAATAAACAGAGAGAATAATGCAACTATAATAATGATTACACACGACCCTATAACAGCAAGTTATTCAAATGAAGTATATATGCTCAATGATGGTAATATAAAATGTAAATTAAACAAAGGAGAAAGTAGAAAAGAATTTTATCAAAAAATAATGGATATGTTATCCGCAATGGGAGGTGAACTATAAGTGGGAGTACTTAGTATTGCGTATAATAATTTTAAAAGTAATATAAGAACATATATGGCATTTTTTATATCAATGGTATTTTCAGTTATAGTATTAACTAACTTTGAAATTCTAAAGTATGGAAAAACTATAAAAGTATTAGAAGGACAAAATAGAGAGTTTACAGAAGCGATGTTAATATCTGTAATAATAGTATTAGCAGTGTTTTTATTCTTTTTCATATGGTATGCAACCAATGTATTCTTTAAAAATAGAGTGAAAGAAATTGGAATACTATCATTTATGGGATTAGATTTATATACAATAGGTAAAATATATTTTGTTGAAAATATATTAATGGGTATAAGTTCATGCATAACAGGACTTTTAATAGGTGTAATTTCATCAAGATTTTTCCAAGTAATTATAATTAAATTATCAGGATTTGAAATAGATGTATCTAACGATTTCAGTATGAAAGCTATAATTTCAGCCAGTATGATATTTATTTCTATATACTTAATTATGACTGTAAAAGGATTTATTACTATATGTAGAAGTAATGTAATTAATTTGATAAATGCTTCAAAGAGACAAGAAAAGATACCGAAAGTAGGAGTAGGACTATACTTATTAGCTATAATGTCTATCATTATAATTGGATATGGATATTATCTTTCAATGGATATAAGAAGTGGAAATATAATGGATGTAATTCCGGCTATATTAATAATTATACTTGGGACTTATGGATTATTTAAATCTGTAATTCCAGTTGTATTCAATATTTTGATGAAAAATAAAAAGATATTATTTAATGGTGAAAATATAATTGCAATAAATAACATTAATTATAGATTAAATAAAAACTATAAAACCTATGCAATGATTTCAATAGTAATAACAACTACTATATCTACACTCGGGGCAGCTGTGGCAATGAAAGTTATTCAAGAAAATGCCCAAGAACAAAGAAATGTTTATACAATAAGTATAGTGTCATCAAATAAAGATGAAGTTAATAAGGTGAATATTGAAGACATAATAAAGGAAACTAATAAAGTGAATTATTCTATAAATCCAGAATTAACAGTAATCGAAGATAAAAATAAAAATAATGATAAATATATGGTAGATATAGATCATGTAATTATGAAATATAGTGACTTAGTAAATATACTTAAGGTAAATGGACAACAAGAATCAATAAAAGATTTAGAACCTAAGTTGGTTGAAGGTAAAAATATAATAGAGCTAAAACACCCTCAGACAATAGGATCAATAATGCCAAAAGAACTAGAAGTAGAACTAGGTGAAGAGAAGTATAATATATCAAAAGGAGAAGTTAAGACTCCTGCTTTAGGTACTGGATTTAGCCATTCTATAAATATCTTAAATGATAAAGAATATGAAAAATTAAGAAATAAAGGGCATCAATTATATTTTTATGGTGCAAAAGTAAGTAATGAAGAAAATAGTCAAGCTATGTTTAATAATATTGAAAAAGAGTTAAATATAGATGATGGATATATAAAAGATGGATATAAAGCTCAAGATGAAAGTCAGTGGATGAAGTTTGCTTATGCTGTACTAGTATTTTTATTTATAGTATTTGTAATGGTTGCAGGAAGTATAATATATATGAAAATATATAGTGATGCATATGAAGATAAAGATAAATATGATATATTAATGAAAATAGGTGCAACGGAAAAAGAAATAAATAAAACTATAGTAAAAGAAGTTGTATTGTTTTACTCATTACCTACAATAAGTGCGGCCATATCTAGCTATTTTGCAATAAGATTAGCTGGAGATTTATTAATGAGAAGTTTATTTGAGATATATCTCTTAAGTTTAGTTATATGCCTATTAATATTTATAGTGTTCGGAGTAATATCTATAAATAAATTTAAAAAAATCATAAGAACAAGATAAATTATAGATATTATTCGCTTTCAAATAAAAGACTCTTAAGTATAAGGGTCTTTTATTATAGCTATTGATTATAGTATATTTAGATAGGGAGATTGTTTCTGGAAAAAATAGTAAATTGAATGGAGATAAAGTAAATGAATAGGATACTACTTATAGAAGATGATATAGATTTAGCAAAAGAGACTTCTTTAGCTTTGGGTAAATGGGGATTTGATGTTGAATTAATTAATAATTTTGAAATGATTTTAGAAGAATTTATTGATAAAAAACCAGATGTTGTTATTATGGATGTTAATTTACCTTTATACAATGGTTTTTACTGGTGTGAAAAAATAAGGGACATATCAAGTATACCTATTATATTTTTATCATCTAGAGATTCTAATATGGATTTAATTATGGGAATAAATAATGGAGGAGATGATTATATAACGAAGCCATTTTCTATAGATGTTTTAGTTACAAAATTGAATGGGATAATCAGAAGGACTTATAAATACAATACTTCAAGTACTATAATGTATTATGAAGACTTAATATTTGATATAGAAAAATGTGCTATAAAATACAGAGATAAGCATGAAGAATTAACTAAAAATGAGGTGAGAATACTAACAAATCTTTTGAAAAATAAAGATAAGGTTGTATCCAGAGAAAGCCTTATGATGCTTCTTTGGGATAGTGATGAATTTGTAACAGACAATGCACTTACGGTTAATATAAATAGATTAAGAGGTAAAATTAAGGATTTAGGGTTTGAAGATATAATAAAAACAAAGAAGGGAATGGGATATATAATTCAATGAATATAATAGATTATATAAAAAATAAGTTTAAATATATAGCTTTTGTATGTGTACTACTTGGCATAACAAACATATATTTATATTCATTAAATTCATTCAAAGATAGATATGGAGAATTAATTTATCTGGATATATTGCTTATAATGATTATTATTGTGTTTTTTATTTTAGATTATATAAATTGGAGAAATAAATATAAGGATATATATGAGTGTATAGAAATAAATAAGGATATAGGTGAATATTTGATTTTAGGTAATTCTTTTGAAGAAGAAATAATGAGAGAAATAATATTAGACAAGAGTAAATATAATGATATGGAAATAAGTAAATACAAAAATTCGCTAAAAGAGATAGATGAGTATATTGCTAAATGGGTTCATGAAATAAAGATACCTATATCTTCACTTAATATAATTACTGATAGACTAGAAGATATAGAAGATAGTATGAGTGTAAGAAATCAAGTTGAGAAAATGAATTTTTTAGTAAACTCTATTTTGTATGGAAGTAAAAGCACGAGCCTATTTGAAGATGTATTCATAAATAAGGTTAATTTAAATAGCTTAGTAAAGAAATCTATAAAAAATAATTCATTTTTACTTATTCGAAATAATATTGATATAGATATAAAAAACTTAGATTATGAAATTTATACAGATATAAAATGTATCTTATATGTACTAAATCAACTAATAAATAATTCGATAAAGTACTCTAGAAAAAGTGGTAAAATAGAGTTCAGTGCTAATAAAGAAGAAGATTGTGTGGTTTTAAATATTAAAGATTATGGAATAGGAATATATAAGGAAGATTTAAGTAGAGTATTTGACAAAGGATTTACAGGAGTAAATGGAAGAGAGAAAATGTATAAATCAACAGGTATGGGTCTTTATTTTTCTAGAAAAATAATAGATAAACTTGGGCATAACATATATGTAAACTCTGAAAAGGATGTTTATACAGAGTTCAATATATATTTTTATAATATTTCTGATTACTTAAACTTAAATGGTTAAAAAATCGTGGGCGTTATTGTTGGGATTCGTCTCCAACGTTGAAATACACGAAAATACATTGATAATTTTGTCGATGTGTTTTGTGGATTTTGAAATTTCATATAAAGATTAAATATGATATACTCAGATGTATTAATCTAATAGAATTAGGGGGTGATAAATATGCCTATAAAACTAACGAGTCAAAAAACATTACAGAGTGCAAATACCCATGCAGAATAGTAGAAATGCAACATACTGCGTGGGGTAATTAGTTGCATTAACTGCTGATTCTGCACTTTATTTAGTTAATTAAGTAAAGGAGTAGGTATATGAAATATATTAATGCAGCAGATGTGCTTCCAAAAGAATTATTGGATGAAATTTTAAATTATGTAGATGGAGAACTATTATATATTCCTATATCTGGTAATAAGCAGAAATGGGGAGAAAATAGTGGCTCAAGAGAATATTATAAGAAACGTAATACTGAGATAATAAACTTATATAAGAACGGCGTTTCAATAATTGATATTGCTCAAAATTATTATTTATCATATGATTCGGTAAGAAAAATAGTTAGAAAGTAATGAGATTTTGCCATTTTGGTAGAATCTCTTTTTTATTAGTATTATTAAATTATTGGTTTTATATAGGAAAGAACAATTATAATTATTTTTAAGGGTATTATTATAGTGTTATAAATTATAAAATGAAATTATATTAAAATAACAAAATTTTCAAGTAGCGAGGAGAAAAATAATGATACATTCTTTTTTACTAGTAGGTCAATCTAATATGGCTGGACGTGGATTCATAAAAGAAGTTCCTATAACTTGCAATGAACGTATAAGAGTATTGCGTAATGGAAGATGGCAAATAATGATGGAACCAATACACTATGATAGACCATATGCAGGTGTGGGTCCTGCAGCTTCTTTTGCTGTAGCGTGGTGTAATAAAAATGAAAATAAGGAAATTGGATTAATACCTTGTGCAGATGGTGGAACAAGTTTAGATGATTGGTCAGTTGAGGGGCCATTGTTTAAACATGCTGTATTGCAAGCAAGATTAGCTAAACAAAGCAGTAAATTAGATGGAATACTATGGCATCAGGGTGAAAGTGATTCTGTTTCAAAAAAATATAAAGATTATAATCAAAAATTTTCAAAAATTGTTAATGCATTTCGTAAAGAATTAGATGAGCCAGATATACCTATTATTATAGGTGGAATGGGAGATTATTTAGCTAATGGATTTTTAGGTGAGTATTTCCAACAATATATAGAAATTAACGGAGAACTATTAAGATTTTCTGAAAACAATAATAATTGTTACTTTGTAACAGCACTAGGGTTAACACCAAATCCTGATGGAATTCATATAAATGCCGTTTCTCAAAGAATATTTGGACTTAGATACTTTGAAGCGTATGATAAACATCAACATATATTAGAGCCAGTTGAGGGTGAGGAAGATGCTATTAATATTGATATTGAAAGAACACCAACAAAAACTGAAAGAATGGCAATATTAGAAAATAAATTTGCTGGTGGGAATATGTCGTTAGAGGAGTATCAATTTCAATTGTCAGAAATTAATAGTTAATAAAACTTGTAATATAATTATGGGTATAACTACTGCGATTTATCTAAAAAATTAAAATTCACGAAAAGATATTAGTAAATTACTAATATCTTTTTAGTTGTCAAAAATAGATTTATACGTTATATAATATCTTCATAGCATAAACTCAAAGATTAGATATTTTTAATTAGAATTATTAAATTCATGATAAAATCTTTACAAAATTCATGATTTAAAATATTTTTAAAGCTTATAAATTAGTACACAAAGGAGATAGATAAAAATGGAATATATATCATCAAAAACAATATTATCTACTTACAAGGAAAACTTAGATTGGTTTGGAATTAATTATAATATAAACATATATAAAGGTTGTTGCCATGGATGTATATATTGTGATTCTAGAAGTAATTGTTATCAAATTATAGATTTTGATAGAATTAGAATAAAGAAAAACTCAACTGAAATGTTAAAAAATGAGCTAAGATCTAAGCGAACTAAAGGTGTTGTAGGAACTGGCGCAATGAGTGATCCTTATAATCCATTTGAAGAGAAATATATGTTAACACGAGAAGCGTTGGAATTAGTTAATGAGAATAAATTTGGGATTTCAATTGCAACCAAAAGTAGTTTGGTAACTAGGGATATTGATATACTAAAAGAGATTCAAAAACATTCTCCTACAATTATAAAAATTACAATAACAACTTATGATGATGAATTATGTAAAAAGATTGAAAGAAATGTAAATTCTACATCAGAGCGATTTAGAGCTATAAAAAAATTATCTGATAATGGGATATATACTGGTGTATTGATGATGCCGTTGTTGCCGTATATCAATGATGATGTAGAAAATATAAGAAATATTATAAAAACAGCTTATGAATGTGGTGCTAAATTTGTATATACTCATTATTTTGGAGTAACACTAAGGCAAAATCAAAGAGAGTATTATTTTCAACAGTTAAAGAAAGATTTTTCAAATGTAGATTTAGAAAAACTTTATAATGAAACGCATGGAAATGTATATGAAAATAAAGTGATAGACTATGAATATAAATGGAATGTATTCAAAGATGAATGTGAGAAGTACGGTCTTTTATATAAGATGGATGATATTATAAGAGATTATAAAGGGAAATATGATAAAACTCAAATTAGTTGGTTTTAGAAATTATTGTTTGTAGCAAATAGGTTAACTAAAGAGAAATAATATGAATAAATTAAACGTATTAGTAATAAATTTTGAATTTAAATAGTATATTTGAAGAGTTTGTAAGATGAGATAAATCTAAAAATAGTACAGGTGGATGTAGTTTAGGTTTGGGTATAAGTAAAAAAATAGTAGAATTACACAATGGTAGCATAAGCTTAGAAAGTGAAGTAGGAAAAGGTAGTAAGTATATTGTGTGGTATATAGAGAGCACATTGAAGTGATATTCAAGGTGATTTTTTTTATTAATATAAAATGTAAAATAAAACAAAAAAATACAATAAATGACAATATTTATTGTGTATAATAACAGTATATATTAAATAAGTTAATTATATTTAATTTATTATAAACAGAGGGAGATTAATATGAAAAAAAATAATAAAAATATGTGGATTATATTATCGGTAGCATTAATAGTAGCTAATCCACAAATCACAAGGCTATCACACGCATTAGAAGTTAATGCAAATCAAGCTACACTAGAAAAAAACATAGAAGAACACGTTCCACAGATTTCTGAGGATACAAAATCAGAAGAAGTAGTAACAAATAAAACCGAATTAATATCTGCACTAAAAAATGAAAATATAAAAATAATAGATATAAAAAATGATATAGACTTACCTGAATCGACTATTATGTATATAAAAGGAAATGGAAAAGAAATAAGAGGAAATGGGAACGAAATAAGAACAGTTAAAAATCCCGAAAGTGATTTTGTAGAATCATCACGTATATATGTAGAGACAGATACAAAAATAGATAATTTAAAATTGGATGAAATACAGATAAGAGTAGAATCTTATGAAATAAGTCTAGATATAGTAAATAACAGTGAAATAAACAATGGAGGTATCCTTTTTTGGGGAGATGTAACATTAGAAAATGTAAAAGTAAATAATGGATCAATATATGGTTATGGAAATATAGTCGTGGACTCCAATAAAATGAAAAATGCTACAATAACATATATTGGAAAAAAAGATAAAACACTAAAGATAATCAATACCGAAATGAATGGTAAATGGTATAGTGATGCACCCATATGTTCAGAATCAGGAAATATTGAATTAGAGAATGTAAAAATAATAAATCCAGGAGATCACGCCATATATACAATGGGAAGTAAACACTTAGGAACCAGTATAAGAATAAAAGGAACATTAGAGATAGATGGCGCAAAAAAAGACGCAATAGTTTTGAGTAGAGAATATGATTACGACCCAAACAATCCACCAGAAGTAAATAAAAATACATTAGAGCTACATATAGACGGAGATATAAAGCAGAAAGGAGATACATACACAATAAAGGCAGAAAAAGGAATATATACTAATGTATATTATAATGAGAGTAAAATAAAAAAAGTAATTGATAAATGGTCATATGTGTATTATAGCACGAAAAATAGAGAAGGAAATGAACCACAATCTATTGTGCATACAAATAAATTAATAGGAGAAGACAGATATCAAACTGCTATAAAAATAAGTAAGGAAAGATCTGGTGAAGCGAATTATGAAGGATGGAGAGGAGCACGAAATGTAATAGTAGTAAACTCAAATTCGATGGTAGATGCACTTAGTGCAGCACCTTTTGCATGGAATAAAAGTGCACCAATACTTCTAACAGAAAAAAACAAATTAAACAGTGAAACTAAAAAAGAAATATCAAGGCTTAGACCAGATGATATCTATGTAATAGGTGGAGAGAATTCTGTATCAGACGCAGTTATAAATGAATTAAAAGATATGGGTATTAATGTAGAGAGAATAAGTGGAAATGATAGATATGAGACATCTTTAGAAATAGCTAAAAAACTAGGTCGTGTTTCGGAAATAGCAGTTGTAAATGGAGTAAAAGGAATTCCTGATGCAGTAAGTATTGCACCAGTTGCAGCTGATAAAAATATGCCAATAGTATTGGCATCACCAAATGAAGGAACTAAGGTATTTGATCAATACATAAAAGAGAATTATATAACAAAATCATACATTATAGGAAAAGAAGCAGCTATATCAAATGAAATAGCAAATAAACTGCCAAATCCAGAACGATTAGGTGGAATAGATAGAAATGATACTAATGCAGTTATATTAGAAAAGTTCTATACGGATGAGAAATTAAATAATATATTTATTGTTAAAGATGGAATGAAGAAACAAGATGATTTAATAGATGCACTGGCAGTAAGTACGTTAACATTTTATGGAACCTCTCCTGTAGTTATAGTGGGAAATGATTTAAGTAATAAGCAAGAAAGTTTATTATCTAAAAAACATCCTATGGAGATAACTCAGGTTGGTGGAAATGGAAATGAAAATGTATTTAACAAATTAGTAAATATGTTTAAGAATTAATTTGTAGATGTTACTACAAGTCATTGGCTAAATAGTGAATACCTTTTATTTGAGATCGCAATGTATAACAACTTGACTGTGAAAGTCCGTTGTAGCTTTGAGAGTGGGAACTGCTAGTTAAGAGCACATTTTTCTATCGTGAGGCATAAATAGAAAAATATATTATAATAATCAGAGTTTTTAAGAAATAAACAATAAATGGAGAGCATAAAATATGAAAAATAAAATAGACATAATTTTTAACACAATCTTAGGAATTATATTTTTTACTTGTATAACATCTATAGTTATATCAACAGGAATGGTACTAACTAAAAATTTCAATGAAATTTTTTCAGTGTTAGCTAAATTTGGATTTATTGAATTTGCAATGATACTTTTAATGGCCATTATTTGGTTTATTACGGACACTTCAATTGATATTCCATTTTATGGTGATGATAATGAATTTGAAAAGCTTGTATTGTTGTCTAAAAACAATCCTCAGAAAATGAGAAAAAAGATAAAAATATTATGTGAGTATGAAAAACTTTACATAGGAGTACTTACTGTTACTGTTATATCTACAGTTATTGGTCTGATAATGATTAGTTTTAAACTAGAGAACATAAGGGGTGGATTAGGCGTATTAATATTTACTTTAATAGGGTCTTTGTTTATGGTTTTAAAAATGATGTATATAAAACCTGAATATCCAAATGAAGTAACTATAAATAGACAACAGTACCCAACATTATTTAAGATTATAGATAGTGCAATTGAGTTAACAAACTCTCCTCAATTAGATGAAATTTTTATTGTTGAAGGTTCAAATGCAGGAATTGCATTTATTCCAGATGGATTTGGATTTAATGGAAAACACGTTTTATTAATAGGAATTGAAATATTAAAAATATTAAACGAGCAAGAACTTAAATCTGTAATAATTCATGAACTTGCTCATATTTACAATAATGACACAAATACAACTAATAAGATTTCAAGATGTTTAACTAGATGGAGTACAATAATTGATAAAGTTAAAGAAAAAGATAGTATTATTTATGATATATTATTATTGCCATTTGCAAAGATTTATATTGAAAAATTAGAAACATACAAAAATGCAATAGCGCAACCAAAAGAAATAGCAGCAGATAAAGAAGCAGCTTTATATACTAGTGTTGAAGTTTATGCAAAAGCAAGTGCTAAGCTTGAAATTATAGATTTATTTAAAACAAACCCTTATTGTAAGGTAGAACTTAGAGTACAAGAAGAACCTCCAAAAAATTATTTGAATATCATGTTTGATGATTTTAACAATGAAATTATCGAGAGGAAAAGTCAGTGGTTAAATCAAATTAAAAAGCCAATATCATCAATATATGATACTCATCCAAGTTTTAGTGAAAGAATGAATGCTTTAGGAATTGATGATTTTAATTATGAAATTGAGTTTGAAAATCAAAATGAAAACTATAAAAATGAAATAGATAATTTAATAGATATAAAAAATAAGCAATGGTATGAGTCTTGGTGTGATGAATGGGATGAATTTACAAAAGAATATAAATTACAATTAGAAATAATTCAAAATTATAAAGAAATCGATGATATAGAAAAAAATATAGAATATGGATTTGCACTTGAAGAGACTAGAGAATATGACAAAGCCATGGAAGTTTATAAAAATATTCTTTCTAAAGATGAAAATTGTGCTATTGCTATGTACAGAATAGGGCAAAGCTTACTTATTAAAAATGATAATAATGGAATTGAATTAATTAAAAAAGCAGCAGATTTAGACAGTGACTTTATTATTAGTGCTATGAATACTATTATTGAATATTCAATGGATAATGGAATGAAAGATAAAGTAGACGAAGTGTATGAATGGTTTAGTCAAAAATTAAAGTAAAAAAAGTAGAGTATCATTGGTATTTAAGGTAGATAATTTAGAAGATATAGTAGCTTTACTAGAAAGTAAAAATATAAAAACATCACCAGGTCCAATGCCTGAATATATATTTACTTATGATCCAAATGGCTTAAGAATTGGGTTAAAGGAAGATACATTCATATAAATATTGAACTTAATTGTGAGTATTACACCTACGATTTGTCTCTAACATTGAAATCTACGAACACTCTTATCCATTGGATATGAGTGTTTTTAATATGTTCACAACATTAGTTAGAATTAATATAATATTTTAAAACAACAACAAATAAAATCAACTATGATACAATTATAATTAATGATGCCATTTAAGAGGGAATCTAAAAGTATAGGGGAGAGTAATATGAAAAAATATAATAAAAACATGGGAATTATTTTATGTGGGGTAGTTATAGCTACAAGTACACAAATCACAACACTATCATATGCACTAGAAGATGATAAAAAGCAAACTACAATAGAAAAAAATGTACAACAGTCTTTTAATTATGTAAAATCAGGGGTTGTAGAAGTAAGAAATGAAGCACAGTTAGTATCAGCATTAGAAGATTTAAGTATAAAAACAATAGACATAAAGAATGATATACTCTTAGATACAAAGAATGATATATCTATAAAAGGTGATGGAAAAGAAATAAAAGGAAACGGATATGCGATAAAGACTATCCTAGATGATTATATGCCAAAATATAAATGGATAACTGCATATACCGATACAAAAATAGATAACTTAAAGTTAAATGGAATAAGGATATCGTCTACAGAAGGAAACAATGTGGATATAGTAAATAATAGTGAAATAAATACCTCAACTATAGAATCATTAGATTCAGATGGTAGTATCTTGTTAGAAAATGTAAAAACAAATAATGCACTTATATCTGGTAAAAAAAGTTTAGTTGTTAAGTCAAGCAAAATAAAAGATAGCAATATTTCAACTTCTAGAGATAAAGATGGAATAGTTAAGATAATCAATACTGAAATAAGTGGTAAGAGATATGGTGATGCGCCAATATCCTTAGACTCAGGCAGTACGGAATTAGAGAATGTAAAAATAATAAATCCAGGAGATCATGCAATATATGCAGAAGGAAACAAAGAATCTGGAGTGAAGATAAGAGTAAAAGGAATATTAGAGATAGATGGTGCAAAGCAAGATGCAATAGTTTTGAAAAAAGGTGATAGTAGTATAGAGAATCCAGTAGAGCTATATATAGATGGGGATATAAAGCAAACTGGGGATACATACATAGTAAAAGCGGAAAATGAAGGTACATATACTAAGGTATATTATGATGAGAGCAAAATAAAAAAAGTAATTGATAAATGGTCAAATGCGTATTATAGTACTAAAGATAGAGAAGGAAATGAACCAGAGTCTATTGTATGTGTAAATAAATTAGTTGGAGAGAATGCCTATCAAACAGCTACAAAAGTAAGTAATGAAGGATGGGATAGTGCAAATGATGTAGTAATAGTAAACTCAACTTCAATGGTAGATGCGCTTAGTGCAACACCACTTGCAAAATATAATAACTCACCAATACTTTTAACACAAGCAAATAAATTAAATAGTGAAACCAAAAAAGAAATATTAAGACTTAAGACTAAAAATGTTTATATAATAGGCGGAAAGAGCGTTGTATCAAATTCAGTTGTAAATGAACTAAAGTCTATGAAGCTTACTGTACAGAGAATAAGTGGAAATGATAGATACCAAACATCTTTAGAAATAGCTAAAAAACTACCAAATAAACCATCAGAAATAGCAGTTGTAAATGGCGAAACAGGACTTCCTGATGCAGTAAGTATTGCACCAGTTGCAGCAGATAAAAATATGCCAATAGTACTAGCATCACCAAATCAAGGAACTAAGGTATTTGATCAATATATAAAAGATAATAATATAAAGAAATCTTACGTTATTGGAAGTGAAGTAGCTGTATCAAATACAATAGCTAATAAATTGCCAAATCCGGAAAGACTAGGTGGGATAGATAGAAATGAAACTAATGCACTTATATTAGAAAAGTTCTACACAAGTGAAGAATTAAATAACATATTTGTTGCGAAAGATGGAATGAAGACTCCAGAATATTTAATAGATGCATTGACAGTAGGCGTGTTAGCATCTAAAGAAAAATCACCAGTAGTTATAGTAGGAAATGATTTAAATGATAAGCAAGCAAGTTTATTATCTAAAAAACAGCCTAAGAAGATAACTCAGGTTGGTGGAAGTGGAAATGAAAATGCATTTAATAAATTAGTAAATATATTTAAGAATTAATTTGGAGATATTATTATAATCAGGGAATTGTTCCTGCGATTCGTATCCACCATTGAAATCCACGAAAAGATATTGACATAAATTAATGTTAATATCTTTTTTGTTATATATCAAACAAATTAAGTGAAATTCATAGAAGATAAAATACAGTATTTAAATCTTATTTGGAAAAGAGTTTAGATGTAGTTATAGATAGACTGTTAGGTAGTAAATATCTCTAAACTATGGACATATACCCAATACTATACCCGATGATTGAGAAGAAATAGATGTATATATTAGTAAGTAAGCTATTAAAGGTTATTATTTTGGTATATAATAAATAGAATATCGAGGTAATTAATAAATAAAAAATATAAAAAGTGATTAAAGGGATGATATATTTGAAATTAGATATAACAATAATTAATGAAATAATAAAAATATGTGAAAGACATGAATATATAGAAAAAGTAGTTATCTTTGGATCTAGAGCAAGAGGAGATAATGATTTAAAAAGTGATATTGATTTAGCTATATATTCACAACAATCACTAACAGAGTTTGTTGAAGATATAGAAATGAATACAAAAACTTTATTAGAATATGATTTTTCGCATATGAATACAGTTAAAGATCAATTTTTTATAGAGCAAGTTAATAAGGAAGGAATTATTATTTATGAAAAGTGTAGAATTTAAATATATGAATTTAAAAAAAGCTTATAATAAATTAGTAGAAGTTAGTAATCTTTATGATGGAAAAGATGAAATTGTTAGAGATAGCTTAATTCAACGTTTTGAGTTTACTTATGAATTAACACATAAAACGCTTAAAGAAGCTATGAAGTACTTAGGTGTTACTCTTGAAAATTCATTTCCACGTACTATTTATAAAAAAGCATATGTAAATAACTTAATATCAGATGATAAAGTTTGGATTAATTTATTAGAAGATAGAAATGCTACTTCACATATTTATAATGAAGCTTTATCAGATGAAATTGCAAATAGAATAGTAAATCAGTATGTAGAAGCAATAGGAGAACTTGTTATCAACTTAGGAAAAATTTTATAACTTTAATTTATAATAAATAGTGGGTATTATTTCTATGATTGACCTCTATTATTGAAATCTACGAAAAGGTATTGGCTAAATAGCCGATGCCTTTTATTTGTGCTTGGAATTGGAGACAACTTTATGGGGAAAGTCAGTTGTCGGCTTGATAGTGGGAACTGATATTTAAGGGCAATGGTGTCTATTGTGAGGTAGAAATAGAAAAATTAGTTAGAGTTAATATAATATTTTAAAACAACAACAAATAAAAAGCTACCATGATACAATTATAATTAATGATGCCATTTAAGAGGGAATCTAAAAGTATAGGGGAGAGTAATATGAAAAAATATAATAAAAATATGGGAATTATTTTATGTGGGGTAGTGATAGCTACGAGTACACAAATCACAACACTATCATATGCATTAGAAGATGATAAAAAGCAAACTACAATAGAAAAAAATACAGAAGAAAAAATTTCACAGGCTTCTGATTATACAAAATCAGAGGTTGTATCAGTAACAAATGAAAAAGAGTTAATAGCAGCCTTAGAAAATGAAAATATAAAAACAGTAGAGATAAAGAATGATATAGTCATAAAGGGAGATCCAAATTATGCATTTAGTATAGAAGTAAAAGGAAATGAAAAAGAAATAAAAGGAAATGGATACACAGTAAGCAGTAGCAAAACAGATACATCAATATGGGTACGTACAAATACAAAAATAGATAATTTAAAACTAAATCAAATAAGGATAGCAAGTGAACGTGGAATTAATTTAGATATAGTAAACAACAGTGAAATAAATAATGGAAGCACAAATTTTTACGGGAATGCAACATTAGCAAATGTAAAAGTAAATAATACAGTAATACGTAGTGAAAGAAACTTAGTTATAAATTCAATTAAAATGAAAGATAGCTCAATTAGATATTATGGAGATAGCAATACAATGGCAAAGATAATTAATACTGAAATAAATGGTAGCAAGGAGACGATTGAAACAGGTATTAAAATCGATAAAACACCAATATATTCAAGAGGAGGCAATATAGAATTAGAGAATGTAAGAATAATAAATCCAGGTAGTCACGCAATATATGTAGTAGGAAGTTACACAACAGATAAAGTAGAACAAAAGATAAGAATAAAAGGCATATTAGAGGTAGATGGTGCAGAAAAAGAAGCAATATTGTTGAGTATGGAGAATGATAGTAATAAAAATATACCATTAGAGCTTTATATAGATGGAGATATAAAGCAAAAAGGGGATACATATACAGTAAAAGCAGAAAATGAAGGTACATATACTAAGGTATATTATGATAATAGTAAAATAGAAAAAGGAACTGACATATTCTCAAATGCATATTACAATACAAAAAATAGAGAAGGAAATAAGCCAGCACTTCCTAACCATGAAAATCAATTTGTACAAGTATTTGATAGAGATCAGTTACTAAAAACATTAAAAGATCCAAGGATAAAAGCAATAGAGCTAATGAATGATATAGACATAAAATCAAGTGAAGGTGAACCGTTCGATATAGACATAAATGGAAATGAAAAAGAAATAAAAGGAAATGGATACACAATAAGTAATAGTACAGGGGCAAATTGGTTCAATACATATGCAAATACAAAAATAGATAATTTAAAGCTAAATAGGGGATCAATATACACTGTAGAAGGAAAAACTTTAGATATATTAAACAACAGCGAACTTAATGGTTTATACATACCTTTGAAAGGAAATTTATCATTAGAAAATATAAAAATGAATAATACATCAGTAAATGGTAGCGGGAATTTACTTGTAAATTCAAGCAAATTAAAAAATAGTTATATTTCAACCTCATATTCTGAAGGTAAATATGGAATAGCGAAGATAATCAATACTGAAATAAATGGTGGTTACTATGGAGCACCAATACGTTTAGAAGGAGGAAGTGTAGAATTAGAGAATGTAAAAATAACAAATCCAGGAGACAATGCAATATATGCAGAAGCATGCAAAGAATCAGGGTCGAAGGTAAGAGTAAAAGGAATGTTAGAGATAGATGGTGCAAAACAAGATGCAATAGTTTTGAAGAAGGGTGATAATAGTAGTACAGAGAATCAAGTAGAGTTATATATAGATGGAGATATAAAGCAAAAAGGTGATACATACACAGTAGAGGCGGAAAAAGAAGGTACATATACTAAGGTATATGATAATGAGAGTAAAATAAAAAAAGTAATTGATAAATGGTCATATGTGCATTATAGTACTAAAAATAGAGAAGGAAATGAACCAGAGTCTACTGTATATGCAAAGAAACTAGTTGGAGATAATGCCTATCAAACAGCTACAAAGGTAAGTAGTGAAGGATGGGATAGTGCAAATAATGTAGTAATAGTAAACTCAACTTCAATGGTAGATGCGCTTAGTGCAACACCATTTGCAGACTATAATAACGCACCAATACTTTTAACACAAGCAAATAAATTAAATAGTGAAACTAAAAAAGAAATATTAAGACTTAACGCTAAAAATGTTTATATAATAGGTGGAGAGAGCGTTGTATTAAATTCAGTTATAAATGAATTAAAATCTATGAAGATTACTGTACAGAGAATAAGTGGAAATGATAGATACAAGACATCTTTAGAGATAGCTAAAAAACTACCAAAGTTTCCATCAGCAATAGCAGTTGTAAATGGAGAAACAGGGCTTCCTGATGCAGTAAGTATTGCACCAATTGCAGCAGAAAAAAATATTCCAATAGTATTAGCATCACCAAATGAAGGAACTAAGGTATTTGATCAATACATAAAAGATAATAATATAAATAAATCTTACGTTATTGGAAGTGAAGTAGCTGTATCAAACACAATAGCTAATAAATTACCAAATCCGGAAAGAATAGGTGGGATAGATAGAAATGAAACTAATTCACTTATATTAGAAAAGTTCTACACAAGTGAAGAATTAAATAACATATTTGTTGCGAAAGATGGAATGAATAATCCGAAAAATTTAATAGATGCACTGGCAGTAGGCGTGTTAGCATCTGAAGAAAAATCACCAGTAGTTATAGTAGGAAATGATTTAAATGAGAAGCAACAAAGTTTATTATCTAAAAAACAGCCTAAGAAGATAACTCAGGTTGGTGGAAATGGAAATGAAAACGCATTTAATAAATTAGTAAATATGTTTAAAAATTAATTTAGAGATATTATAATAAATAGTGGGTATTATTCCTATGAATCGTCTCCACAATTGAAATCCACGAAAAACACATTGATAATTTTATCAATGTGTTTTTTAGTATCAAAGATATATTCTAAATATAGTCTTTTCTCATTTTTAATTTGTTTTAATAAGAGATTTATTATAAACATAGGAGATGAGAATAATTAAAAATTTTGTATCAGCTAGTTTTGATTATAATAGTGCTAAATAAAGAAAAAGTCTCATAGGATATTATAAAAAGTAAGTTTAGAGGTGAAGTATGAAAAAATATAAAAGACAACAACAAAATTCATATAAGTACACCTTAGCTAATATTAATCTAAGAGAAGAAAAATCTACTTCTTCAAATGTAATCACTGTAATACCGGCAGGGTCTAAGGTTCAAGTTATCGAAGCTGAAGAAGATTGGTATGAAGTATCATATAATGGACAAAGAGGGTATGTATATAGTGATTATTTATCCAAAACAAAATATACATGGACAGATGTTACTTTAAGGTCTTATCCATCTGCTGAGTCAAATCCAGTAACTATAATTCCTCCAAAATCTATAGTACAAGTGTTATCTGTAAATGGAGACTGGAGTCATGCTATGTATGACAATCAAGAAGGATATATATTTAGCTATTTCCTTTCTGATGATGGAAATCCACCTGAAGAATATGATTTTAAGTACTTTTATACGGATATGACAAAGTTTGTAAATGATAATCAAATTAAAAGCCCCACTATAAATTTAATTACGACCGATTTAGAAAATAAGTATACTTATATATTTGAAAAAAATTATGATGGTTCATGGAATTTACTGTATAAGTGGGAATGTACAATAGGTAAACCGAGTACACCAACTATTAAGGGCACCTTTTATGTTAGCGGTAGAAAGCCTTACTTTGGCTCTGATACTTATAGAGTAAAATACGCTACTAGAATTCGAGGTAGCTACTACTATCATTCAATTTTATTTAATGCAGCAGGAACTGAAATAATTGATGATAGACTTGGGATGGCCTTGAGCCATGGATGTATTCGATTAGCTGTAGAAAATGCTCAATGGATTTATGATAATGTATTAGATAAAACTACTATAATTATAAACTGATTTAATATATAGGCTCTGTTATGTAATTTTCTAACAGAGCCTATATTTATCTAATTTAAAAAAAATAGGAAACCGTTGATATATTTACATATACTAAATGAAAAAATAACTATAGAGTTTATACTGAGGATGAAATTAAGTTATTAAAAGTGATTAATTTATTAAGAATGGAAAATTATAGTATACAATGTATATGTGATATGATTAATAGATTAAAAACTAATAATGAAATAAATTTAGTAGGAGCGTTAATATGTATATTTGTTAAAAAATGTTGAAAAATAAAGTGTCATATGCTAAAATTCATGTTGAGGATAAAAAGGATAAAAAGTTTAGAGAAAATACAATATAATGTGCGTTAGAGAATTGGAGCCAAGCACAAGCCTTAAAATATTAGTATATTAACAGTACTAATATAGGCTTAGCTTGGCTTTTTTAGCGTAAAGGGGGATTTTTAATGTTAAAATTTTTAAGGCCAGCACCATATGTAAACAGGCTACCAGAAGAAGAAATAGCTCCAACGTATAAAAGATATCGTATCCAGATGTTTATAAGTATTTATGTAGGATATCTTATATACTATTTTGTAAGAAGTAATTTTGCTTTATCAAAGGTTTATCTTATAGAACAGGGGTTTACAAAAGTTGAGATAGGATTTATTGCATCAGCTTTAGGATTATCCTATGGTATTAGTAAATTTGTAATGGGAAATGTATCAGATAGATCTAACCCAAGATATTTCTTAGCGATAGGTCTTATATTGTCTGGTATAGTAAATTTATTTTTACCAAATACAACTAATATTGCTTTTATGTTTATTTTAATGTTATTAAATGGATGGTTTCAAGGAATGGGATGGCCTCCATGTGGTAGGATAATGACTCACTGGTTTTCAGATAGTGAACGTGGTATAAAAATGTCTATTTGGAACACTGCACATAATGTAGGTGGAGGATTTATAGCTACAATTGCATTAATTGGAGTATCATTATTTGGAACATGGAAAGGTATTTTTTATTTACCAGCAATAATATCAATTGTAGGTGGACTAGTATATATTATATTTGCAAGAGATACTCCACAATCTGTTGGGTTACCACCAATTGAAGAATTTAAAAATGATTATCCAGAGTATGAGGTTGAAGTTAAAGATGCTGAAGAAGAACTTAGTGCTAAGGAAATTCTATTTAAGTATGTATTAAATAATAAATTTTTATGGTGTATAGCCATAGCAAACGTTTTCGTATATTTAGTTAGATATGGTGTTATAAGTTGGGTTCCTACATACCTACAAGAAGTTAGAAATTTTGACCCAAAAGATTCTTCTATAGCATTTGCATTATTTGAATATGCAGCTATACCTGGAACTATTATAGTTGGATGGATTAGTGATCGTATATTCCATGGTAGACGTGCTCCAATGGGGATAATATGTATGGTTGGAGTATCTATAGCAACAATAGTATACTGGAAAAGTACAAGTATTTTTGCTATAAATTGCGCATTGGCATCAATAGGAGCATTAATTTATGGACCTGTTATGTTAATAGGGGTAAGTGCACTAGATCTTGTACCTAAAAAAGCAGCTGGAACTGCAGCAGGATTTACAGGTTTATTTGGGTATATGGGAGGACAGGTTTTAGCTGAGTTGGGAATGGGTATGGTAGTTGATAAATTTAATTGGGATGGAGGATTTATAATGCTAATAATATCTTCGATATTAGCAATAGTATTTTTATCATTTACTTGGAATACTCATAATATAAAAGAAAAATCTAATGCTTAGCTAGACAGAGATATAACATATATACAAAAATTATTTTCAATAACAAATGAGAAGTTAATAGATCATATAAATAATGAAGGTAAGAAAATATATATAAGAAATAAATAATAATTAAGAAATCGTGGATATGATTTTAATGAATCGTCTCTACCATTGAAATCTACGAAAAACACATTGACTAAATTGTCAATGTGTTTTTTATTTTATAATTAAGTAACAGCAACTAAAGGTATTTTTATCACTAGTTATTTTTTGTCTACATAGTTTAAAACATTACACGGATGTAATGTTTATGTAAGATTTTAAGATAGACACATTTAAAAATATAAACTAATATTAAGACATAGATAAAAAATGTATACAAGAAATGAGGTAAGAGTAATGGAGTTAATAGAAATATTTAAGGCTATTATATTAGGTGTTATTGAAGGAGTTACAGAGTGGCTTCCAATAAGTAGTACAGGACATATGATATTAGTAGACGAATTTTTACAATTAGGTATGTCAGAGGCATTTAAAGAAATGTTCTTCGTAGTTATACAACTAGGTGCGATTATGGCCGTTGTAGTTTTATATTGGAAAAAGATTTTTCCTTTTTCATTAAAAAAGAAACCATTTATACAAAAAGATATATTTATAATGTGGATTAAAATAGTGATAGCTTGCATACCAGCGGCAGTAGTTGGTATAATTTGGGACGATAAGATAAATGCATTATTTTATAATTTCCAAACAGTAGCTATAGCTCTTATAGTATTTGGTGTTTTATTTATAGTAGTAGAAAACTATAATAAAGGAAAAAAACCAATAGTAAAAAATATAAATCAATTAACTTACAAAATGGCTATAATTATAGGTTTATTTCAGTTAATAGCAGCGGTATTTCCAGGAACATCGCGCTCAGGAGCTACAATCTTAGGAGCTTTATTAATAGGGATTTCAAGAGAGGTTGCAGCTGAATTTACATTCTTTTTAGCTATTCCTGTTATGTTTGGTGCAAGTTTACTTAAGTTAGTTAAATTTGGGATTACATTTACAAGTTTTGAACTTATAGTACTAGTAGTAGGTATGATAGTTGCATTTGTAGTATCTTTATGGGCAATTAAATTCCTTGTTGGATATATCAAAAAGCATGATTTCAAAGTATTTGGATGGTATAGAATAGTACTTGGAGCTATTTTATTAGTATACTATTTCTTTATAATGTAATCTTAATAAAATTTATATAATAAAAACATCAACGAAATTATTGATTAAATTATTAATAACATTAAGGATGATATATATGAGCAACTTATTAAAACTTTGGAAAAAATAGTAATATTTAATTTTAATAGCATTTTTGATTGTGGGTGCATTGGAGACGTTTTAACTCATTATGACTGCATACAATGTGGTAGATGTGTAAATAAATGTCCTAAAAAATCTATAGGATATACAAAATAGAAAAATATGAACTCTTTGATAGGTTCACTTTTTAGCGGCATGAGTACGGTACTTACCGGGACTCATGCCATTTTTAAAATTAGTATAAAATATGTATGATTATGCCAAATGCTGTCACTACACTATTGTTGTACTATATTTAATATGGTATACTTCAGTAGAATATATGATAGAAATGAGGTTTAAAATGAAAATACATAAGTCCTTTAAGGCACTGATTCTTACACTTTTAATATTAACAGTAACATCTGCTAATAGTGTAGCCAGTGCACAAAACAATGCAGGTAAATTCCAAGGAATAATTGCTGAATCAGCGATAGTTATGGATATGGATACTGGTGAAGTTGTTGCATCAAATAATGCTGAAAAACAGCGACCTGTAGCCAGTACAATTAAGTTATTAACATCATTAATTTTTGCAGAGAATACTTCAAAATCAGATCAGATTCTGTTTACTAAAGATGCGCTTAAAACTACTCAAACATCATTAAACAACTTTAAAAAAATTAAAGTTGGTGATAAAATTTCAAGTAATGATCTTATGAAAGCAGCTTTGATTTTTTCTGCTAATGATTCTGCATATTTAATGGCAGATTCTGTGGCTGGAAATAGTAATGATTTTGTAAAGATGATGAACGATAGAGTTAAATCTCTTGGATTAAAAAATACACATATAGTAAATCCATGTGGATTAGAGAGTAATGCTCTAAATCCAAAGAGTAAAGAAATTAACTTATCGAGTGCATATGATATAGCAATAATCGCAAGTGAAGCATATAAGAATGAATGGGTTAGAGATATAATCTCAGATAAATATAAAAAAACATCTATTGATTTATCAGGCACACCTATTATTGTTGAATCAAGAAATAAAATTATTGGTCAAAATGGTAATGTAGGTGGAAAAACAGGAAATGAAACTCAAGCAGGTCATTGTTTTGTTGGTTTCTTTAAAAGAGATGGTAGAAATTTAGTTACGGTAGCTCTTAAATCTCAGTATGGAGCAGATGCTACAACTGTGTTTAGTGATACAAAAAAAATTGCGGATTATGGATACGACTATAAAAAGCAAATATACAAAAAAGCTGGAGAAAAAGTTGGTACAGTAGATTTAGAATATAAGGCATTTGGATTTTTTGGACCCCAAAAGAGTGTAAAAGCTCCGATTATAGCATCAAAAGATGTAATGTATTATAAAAATGATATCAATGATAAAAATGCAAAACTAGAATACAAAAATAAAGATAAAAGTGCATGGAAGTTAGCGAATAAAGAAGTAGAATTGACACTTTCATTACCAAATCATAAGTCAAAAGTATTAGGAAAAGTAGATATATCAATATTTGATTTAATTAAAGCAAATATTGCACTGTATGCTACTGTTATTATAGGCGTTGCCCTAGCAGCAGTAATAATAGCTTATAGTATTAAACTTATTAATAGAAGAAAAAAAAGAAATAGATATAGCAAAAGATATAAAAATAGATACAAAAGTAGATATAGAAGAAGATAATTAATAATATTACTTAAGCAAAATTTAATTATATTCTTATGGTTTAAGCATAAAAAATGTATTGGTATAAAGCCAATACATTTTTTACATATATAAATAATTCGATGACTACACTAACCTAATGTATTAGAGTATAATTTTATAGTATAGATATTAATTAAGACAAATAAATTAGAAAGGCTGGAACAATAATGATAAGAGAAGTTGTAAAGGATATATTATTTTTAGAACAAAAATCAGAACCTGCAAATAAAGAGGATGCAGGAGTTATTAATGATTTAATCGATACATTAAGGGCAAACTTAGAGCATTGTGTAGGCATGGCAGCTAATATGATAGGAGTAAAAAAACGTATATTGGTATTTAGTGCAGGTAATATAATAGTTCCTATGGTAAACCCAGTTATACTAAAAAAAGAGAATTCTTATGAGACGGAAGAAAGTTGCCTGTCTTTAATTGGCTCTAGAAAAACAACTAGATATGAAACAATAGAGGTAGAATATTTAGATAAAAACTTTAATAAACATAAACAAGTTTTTACAGGATTTACTGCACAAATTATTCAGCATGAAGTAGATCATTTTGAAGGTATAATAATCTAAAAGTAATCCAAATTACAAGTGACTTGGCTATGACATCAAGGGATATAATTATTGACGATTTATGTAAAGTTTATATCAAAAAAATAAAAATAAACAATCGCGGGTATTATCCCATCGATTCGTTTCCATCATTTCATGTATAAAAAAATAGGGGAATATAAAATCTACAATTATAAATAAAAACTCTAAATATATTTTATATATTGAAAAACTAGTATATGCATGATATTATATTAAATATATAAGTAAATAAATACTTTTGTTTTGCTACCGAGTGAAACAAATCAAAGTGCTCAAACACATTCCATTAGGTCTTAGAAGGAATGTTGTCTGGGCATTTTTTTATGGGAGGTTTTATATGAATAAATACTACGTACTAAAAAACTTTTTTAAATATGTGAGCCTTAATGTTATAGGAATGATAGGTCTGTCCTGTTATATCCTTGCAGATACTTTTTTTGTTTCTAATGCTCTTGGATCCAATGGACTAGCTGCATTGAACTTTTCTATTTCAATTTATTGCATCATCAATGGTGCAGGCTTGATGATTGGTATTGGAGGTGCAACAAAACATAGTATTTTAAAGTCACAAAATGAAGATGAAAAGGCTAATTCGATTTTTTCTAACACTGTTATCATAGGAATGATTGTAGGAATTATTATGCTTATTGTAGGAATATTTTTATCAACACCAATCGCAAAGCTACTTGGAGCAGATGGTGTTACATTAACAATGGCAAGTAATTACTTAACAACAATACTTTGCTTTTCACCATTTTTTATCCTAAACAATATAATGCTTGCATTTATACGAAATGATGGAAACCCAAGATTGTCTATGGCAGCCATGCTTATAGGGAGTTTTTCAAATATTGTTCTTGACTACATCTTTATTTTCCCGTTTTCAATGGGAATGTTTGGGGCGGCTTTTGCTACAGGACTTGCGCCGATTATAAGTCTTTGTATTTTATCTTCACATTTTATAAAACAAAACAATAATTTTAAATTTATAAAATGTAAGGTAAATATAAAAGCTATAATAAATATTTTAGGACTTGGTTTATCGGCATTTATTACGGAAATTTCATCAGGACTTGTTCTTATTCTATTTAATCTTGTAATATTGGATCTTACAGGAATTGTAGGAGTAGCGGCATATGGAATAGTTGCAAACGTAGCACTTGTAGTAATTTCAATATTTACAGGAATCGCACAAGGAATACAGCCACTGCTAAGCGAGGGCTATGGAAAAAATGATAGTATATTAATGAAGCGAGTATTAAAATATGCTATTACTTTATCTTTAGGTATAGCAACTGTTATATATATATTGACTTTATTTTTATCAGATAATATTATTGCTGCTTTTAACAGTGAAAATAATGCACAGCTAGTTCCTATTGCTACAAATGGGTTAAGGTTATACTTTACCGGGTTTTTCTTTGCTGGATCTAATATTGTTATAGCAGCCTTTTTAAGTGCAACCGCAAAAATGAAGAGTGCTTTTGTTGTTTCTATAATGCGTGGGTGTATAGCTATTATACCTATTTTATTCATTCTTATAGCATTTGGGGGAATGAATGGTGTATGGCTATCATTTACATTTGCTGAGATTATAACGACAATAACTGCAATAATATTTTTAACTAAATTAGAATCAAAAGAACAAAAGAATGGCGAAATAATGAATTATGAAATAGGAAAATAAACTATAATTTACCTAAATAGTTTGTGTAGGTTATCCTAGATAGAATAGTTTAAATTAATAGAATGAGTTGCAATTAAATTTCAAAAGCACTATAATAATAAAAAATAGACATAGAGGTGATTAGATAAAATGAACAATTAATCTTATTTAAAATAACAATAATATAGTTTGATTAGGTTTTTAAGCATCAAAATAGATGTTTTATTAAGTAAACCTAAAAGCTACTTAAAGTTAAAATAAGATTAAATGTTATAACTAAATCACTCAAACAAAAGCAATTATAGCTTTTATTTGTATGTCATAATATTTGTATATAACAACTTTCTTATCTTTGAGTAGCAATAAATGCTATTTAAGTTAAGGAAGTTTTTTATTTCCTTAAAAAAGGAGAGGATAATTATGGCACAAATTAAAATAAATAACTTAAGCTTTCAATATGATACTCATGGAGAAGATATATTTAAAAATGTATCTCTAGATATAGATACTGATTGGAAATTAGGATTAATAGGTAGAAATGGTAGAGGGAAAACGACCTTTTTAAAACTCTTAAAAGAAGAGTATAAATACAGCGGTCAGATAATAAGTCCAGTGAACTTTGACTATTTTCCTATGGATATAGAGGATGATACTCAAGCTGCATTAGAGGTTATGAGGCAGTCAATTGCCTCTTTTACTAAATGGGAAAAAGAGTTAGAGGAGTATTCAAGCGATATTAAATATATAAAAGAGTATGGAGAAGTACTAGACAATTTTATATATTATGATGGATATATCATAAATGAAATGATAGAAAAGGAAGTAAGAAAAATAGGGTTAAATCCAGAAATACTTGATAGAACTTTTAAAACATTAAGCTCTGGAGAACAAACTAAATTACTATTAGTAGCTTTATTTCTTAGAAAAAATAGCTTTTTACTTATTGATGAACCTACCAACCACTTAGATGCAGAAGGTAGAGAATGTGTAGCTAAATATTTAGAGAAGAAGAAAGGTTTTATATTAGTTTCACATGATAGAAATTTCTTAGATAAAACTATTGATCATGTTTTATCTATTAATAAGAATAATATAGATATTCAAAAAGGCAATTACTCTACATGGCAAGTAAATAATTATAGAAGGGATGAGTTTGAAAAAGCAGAAAATAAAAAATTACTTAAAGATATAAATAGGTTAAAAACAACAGCTAAACAAAAATCTAATTGGTCTGATAAATTAGAAGCCACTAAGGTAGGTAATGGTCCTGTAGATAAAGGGTATATTGGACATAAAGCTGCAAAAATGATGAAAAGAGCTAAGTGTTTAGAGAAACGTCAGAATAAAGCAATAGAAGAAAAATCAAAATTGCTAAAAAATACAGAAGAAGTAGAAAAACTTAAAATAGACAACATATATGTAAATTCAGAGAAGTTATTAGAAGTTATAGATTTACAAATAACATATCAAAGAGAAGTATTTAAGGAGCCTATAAGTTTTAAAATTAAACCAGGAGAGCGTGTTTGGCTTAGAGGAAAAAATGGTTGTGGTAAATCAAGTCTAATAAAATTATTAATGGGTAAAGAAATGAATTATACAGGTTATATAGAAAAGATAAATAATATATCCTATGTTTCTCAAGAAACAGATTTTTTAAAAGGGAAAATTAAAGATTTTTCTACTGATGAAGGAATAGATGAAAAATATTTAAAAAGTAGCTTGCATCAATTAGGTGTAAAAAATGCTCAATTTGAAAAAAATATAGAAGAGTGGAGTGAGGGGCAAAGAAAAAAGCTACTTATTGCAGCAAGTTTATGTGAACCAACAAAGCTTTATATTTGGGATGAACCCCTAAATTTTATAGATGTAATTTCTCGTATACAAATAGAGAATATGATTCTTGAAGAGAAGCCTGCTATGTTATTTGTTGAGCATGACCAATGCTTTGGAGAAAATATAGCTACTAAAATTATAGATATATTATAAAATATATTAAATATTATAATTTAGTTAAAAGCCTTAATAGCTTGATTGACAATGTATAAAAAGTTGCTATAATTATAGTAAAGTTAGTAGTTACTAAAAGGATATACTAGTGTTATATTTTTAACTATAGTATAAAGATATGGGAGGACTAAATGTTATTATTATCAAAAGATGATATCAAAAAGATATTTACAATGAAAGATTCTATAGAAACAAATAAGCTATCTTTCAAATTATTTTCTGAGGGGAAAAGTGAGGTTCCACTAAGAACGACAATACAAGCACCAAATCATAATGGAGTATTTTTATTTATGCCATCTTATGTAGAAGAACTAGATGTTGCTGGATTAAAAGTAGTTAATATATTCCCTGAAAATATTAATGAAAATTTACCAACTGCTCCAGCTCAAGTATTGTTGATAGATGGAAAAACGGGAATAGTAAGCGCTATTTTAGATGGAACATATGTAACACAATTACGTACAGGAGCATCTTCAGGAGCTGCGTTTGATTTATTTGCTATAAAAGGTGCAAAAATAGGAGCATTAATAGGTACTGGGGGTCAAGCTTCAGCTCAACTAGAAGCTATGATGGTTGCTCGTGACCTAGATATTGTTAAGGTGTATGATTTAAATAAAGAAAGAACAGAAGCTTTTGTAAATAAAATGAAAGAAGATTTAAAAGAATATAAAACTGAAATAGTAGCAGCTAGCTCATCTGATGAAGCTATAGTTGATGCAGATATAATTGTTACTGTAACACCTTCAAATACACCTGTATTTGATGGAACTAAAGTTAAAAAGGGTGCTACTGTAAGTTGTGTTGGTTCGTATCAACATCATATGCAAGAGATGGACCCAGCAATTCTTCCAAGAACATCAAAGATATACTTTGACTCACAAGAAGCTGTATTGTCAGAATCTGGAGATATATTAATACCTTTAGAAGAGGGGATTATAACTAAAGAAGATTTTACTGGTGATATTGGAGATGTATTACTTGGAAATGTAGTTGGTCGTGAGAATGATGATGAAATTATTGTTTATAAAAACGTTGGAGTAGGTCTACTTGATTTAATGACTGCTAGAGCGATATATATAAAAGCTAAAGAAGCTGGTATTGGAACTGAATGGAATTAATCTAATAAAAAAATTAAAAGGGCAGTTGTAAAATATTAAATAATATATTGCAACTGCCCTATTTACTAAGGATAACATATATGATACAGTAGCCGTTAGACGCAGTACATGAGAGATTATATGTTATAAAGAAAAAGGTGAAATATATGATAGATGAAAAAATAAATTTATTGAAGAGTATAGGACTGACAGATGCAGAGTCAAAAGTTTATTTGACTTTAATAAAGCATGGAAATAATTCGGGATATGAAGCTAGTAAGCTTTCTGGAGTTCCTCGTTCAAAAATTTATAATACATTAGAGTCCTTAGTTAGAAAAGGATTTATTTTATTTTCTGAAAATGATGGAAATACACGTTATACATCTATACCTATAAATGAAATTTCTCAAAAGATTAAACGAGATATGAATTACACATTAGATGAATTAGATGTACAATTAAAAGACTATGAAGCAGTTACAGACTTAGAGTCTATATGGCATATCAAAGAGTATAATAATGTTTTTGCAAAATGTAGAAATATTATTAACAGTACAGAAAAAGAATTATTAATTCAAGTATGGGAAGAAGATATTAGCGAAATAATTGACGAAGTAGTGCAGATGCAATCTATGGGAATTAAAATAGGAGTTGTATTTTTTAGTGAAAATGAAAAGTCTACTCTTCCACTTAACAATTATGTTAAGCATGGTATGTTAAAACAAAAGTACGAAGAGATGGGTGGAAGATTTATTACCCTTGTATCTGACAACAAACAAGTTGTTTTTGGTCAAATTTTAAGCGGAAATGTAGCAGAAGTAATATGGACCAAATCAAAACCTATGATATCTATGGCTGGAGAATGTGTCCGTCACGATATGTATTTCTACAGAGGTGCTGATATCTGTAAAGATGAAATGAAAAAAGAATTAGGTAATGATTATTCTAAAATTAGAGATATATTTTAATATGATTTATTGAAGCCCATAAAAAATACATTGATAATATTATCAGTGTATTTTTTATATGTAAAAATTTGGTTAATTTAAAACTATATAAATTATATTTATTAAATAGAAACTCATTTTATGATAAAATTAGACATAATCATACTATGTTCGGGGGTGTTGAATTGAAAAAAGACAAATTAAACTTAGAGAAAGTAATCGATTTCAAAAAGTGGCAGAAGTTACAAGATGATTTATCTTTAGTTACAAATATAGCTATAATTACTGTTGATTATAAAGGAAACCCAATTACCAAGCATAGTAGATGCTATAAGTTCTGCGAATTAGTAAGAGCTCATCCTCAGATGGTAAAATACTGTCAAAAATGTGACTCAAGAGGTGGATTAGAAGCGGTACGTTTGAATGAACCTTATATATATCTATGTCACTACAATATAGTAGACGTTGCGGTACCTATTATTATAGAGGGAAGATATATGGGGGCAATAATGGCTGGTCAAGTGAAGTTATCAGACTATGATACAACTGAAGGCATGGAGAAAATAGTTACAACTTCACATGAACCATTAGCTAATAAAGTACTTAATGAACTTAGAGAATACTATGAAGAATTACCAATCCTCTCATACAAAGAAGTAAAAAATATTGCCAATATGTTATCTTCATTATGCAATTACTTAGTAGAAGAAGCACTAGATAAAAACTTAATCTTAGAAATGTATAAAAAATCAATTGGTAGCGAAACTCAATTAGAGTCTAGTGATTTTAAAGGTTATACAGCTAAAAATATTCAAAATATCAAAAAAGAGATATCAAATGCTATTATAGATGCATGTGTGCCAGATTTCAAAGACGATGAAATAAAGACAAATATAAGTTCAACTTTAAAGCCAGCGATAGAGTATATTTATCAAAACAAAAGTGAAAATATATCTGCTGAAAAAATGGCAAAAATCTGTCATATAAGCCAAAGTTATTTTAGTCGATTGTTTGCAAAGGAAATGGGAGATAGTTTTTCAAATTATCTATCTAGATTAAAGATTCAATGGGCAAAAAATATTTTAGAAGAAACTGATATGAGTGTTAATCAAATAAGTGAAGAGATTGGATTTAATGAACCTGGATATTTTATAAAAATATTTAAAAAATATGAGGGTGTTACTCCATCTATATATAGAAAGTATTATAAAAATAATTAAATATAGCGATAAGTTAGAAACATTAGATATATACATGTAAATGGTTAAGATGTTAACGAAAAGTAGTAAAATTACAATTTTATGATTTTAGTTAATAAAATTACGATTGTAAATTGTAATATTATGACATGTGAGTCTAATGTACAAAAAGGAAAACGGTATTATAATGTAGTTAAGATTAAATAACGAAAATAAATTAAAAATAGACGGGAGTAAATTTATATGAGAAAAGCATTTATATGTCCAACAAAATACGTTCAAGGGGAAGATGAATTATTAAACCTAGGTTATTTTATAAAAACTTTTGGAGAATCAGCATTATTAATAGCTCATCCAGATGATGTAGCTCGTGTTAAAAATAAATTAGATGAAACAGCTAAAAAATTCGGAGTTAAATTTATAGAAAGTGGATTTACAGGAGAATGTTCAAGACAAGAAGTAGCAAGATTACAAGAAATTGCTAGAAAAAATGAATGTGCATGTACAATAGGTCTTGGTGGTGGAAAGGCAATAGACACTGCTAAGTGTGTTGCAGAAGGAGAAGCTTTAATAATAGTTCCTACTATAGCTGCTACAGATGCACCAACAAGTCACTCAGCGGTACTTTATACTCCAGATGGAGCATTTGATGATTATGCATACTTCAAGCAAAGTCCAAGTGTAGTACTTATAGATACAACAGTAATAGCAAAAGCACCTACTCGTTTCTTAGTATCAGGAATGGGAGATGCATTATCTACTTACTTTGAAGCAAGAGCTACATCAAATTCTTACTCAAATGTTAATGCGGGTCTACCTTGTGGAGTAAGAGAAGGAGTATGTGGTCCGGCTAAAGGAACTAACACAGCACTTGCGCTTGCAAAATTATGTTATGAAACTCTTTTAAATGATGGGTCAAAAGCAAAAATATCTTCAGATTGCAACTTAGTAACTCCAGCACTTGAAAATATAATAGAAGCAAATATACTTTTATCAGGCCTTGGATTTGAAAGTGGTGGACTAGCTGGTGCTCATGCAATACATGATGGATTAACTATGTTAGAAGGAACACATAAATACTTCCACGGTGAAAAAGTTGCTTTTGGAACATTAGCGCAGTTAGTACTTGAAAATGCACCTGAAAGTGAAATAAATGAAGTTTTAGATTTCTGCTTAGAAGTAGGACTTCCAGTTTGTTTATCTGATATAGGCGTAGATGAAATAAGTGATAAAGAACTTATAGAAGTAGCACAAAAATCTTGTATACCAGAAGAATCAGTACATTCTATGCCATTCCCAATAAGTGTTGAGTCAGTAGCTGCTGCAATAATAACAGCTGACCAATTAGGGAAAAACTACAAAGCTAAAAAGGGTTTAAAATAAAATAAAGACATAAGAGGTGGAGTATATGAAAAAGCTAATTAATAGACCTGAAACTGTGGTAATGGAGATGTGCAACGGAATAGCAATGGCTCATCCAGAATTAGAATTTGTTAAAAAATATAAAGTAATGAAGAAAAAAGATATAAATCAAAACAAAGTTAGTTTAATAAGTGGTGGTGGAAGTGGACATGAACCAGCACATGCAGGGTTTATAGGAAAAGGGATGTTAGATGCAGCTGTTTGTGGGGATGTATTTGCTTCTCCATCTCAAATACAAGTATATCAAGCGATAAAAGCTACTGCTAGTGAAAAAGGAACATTACTTATAATTAAAAACTACAGTGGAGATATGATGAACTTTAAAAATGCTGCTCACTTATCAAGTGAGGATGGAATAAAAGTTGATTATGTTAAAGTGGATGATGATATAGCAGTTGAAGATAGTTTATATACAGTAGGACGCCGTGGAGTAGCAGGAACAGTACTTGTACATAAAATAGCTGGAGCAGCAGCTGAGATGGGGATGTCCCTAGGAGAAGTTAAGGCAGTTGCTCAAAAGGCAATAGATAATGTTAGAAGTTTAGGTTTTGGATTAACATCTTGTACAGTACCAGCTAAAGGAACTCCAACATTTGATATAGCTGAAGATGAATTAGAGTTTGGTGTTGGTATACATGGTGAACCTGGTATAAAAAGAGAAAAAATGACTACAGCAGATGATTTGTCTAAAAGAATAGTAAATGCTATTTTAAAAGATATGAAAATAGAAGATGGACAAGAAGAAATTGCTTTATTAATAAATGGATTTGGGGCAACACCTCTACAAGAATTATACTTATTTAATAATTCTGTTACTCGTGAATTAGCAGAGCGAAATATTAAAATATGCAGAACTTTTGTTGGAAACTATATGACAAGTATTGATATGGCAGGTGCTTCAGTATCAATAATGAAGCTGGATGATGAGTTAAAGAAATTATTATCAAAAGAAAGTGATACTCCTGCATTTAAAGTTAATGGACCTGTTGAAGCAGTAGAGTATACTCCTATAGAAGGTAATAATGACGAACTAGCAACAACATGTT
Source organism: Romboutsia sedimentorum (assembly GCF_030131845.1). GTDB lineage: Bacteria > Bacillota > Clostridia > Peptostreptococcales > Peptostreptococcaceae > Romboutsia_D > Romboutsia_D sedimentorum. The sequence continues at coordinate 188,916 of NZ_JASKYM010000003.1, forward strand.
TTGACTTAGAAACTGATGAAGATTTAGCTAATATAGTTGATGAAAAAGTAACTTTAGGTAACATGGCTTACATAGTAGACAAAATGAGTGAAATTATAATAGAAAATGAAGTTCCTTTCTGTGAATTAGATTCTTTCGCTGGAGATGGAGACTTTGGTATGAGTGTTGCCAAAGGATTTAAACAATTAAAAAGAGAATGGAAAGAAATACTTTCTAAGAAAGATTTAAATATAGGTGAATTTTTAGATGATTGCTCTATGGTAATAATGGAACACTGTGGTGGAGCATCTGGACCAATATGGGGATCTGCATTTAGAGCAGCATCTAAATCAGTTGGAAATAAAAATGAATTAAATATTAGTGATTTTGCAAATATGATGCAAGCAGCAGTTAAAGGAATACAAGATACAGGTGAGCGTTCATTTGGCCGTGGAGCAGTAGTTGGAGATAAAACTCTTATAGATGCACTAGCACCATGTGCTGATTCTTGGACAAATGTTTCAAAAGAAGGCGGTAATTTCAAAGAAGCTTTTGAAAAAGGCGCAAAAGTTTCTGTAGAAGGGGCAAAATCAACTGAGCAAATAGTAGCACGTATGGGACGTGCAGGTACTGTAGGTGAGAGAAGTTTAGGACATCCAGATGCAGGTGCTTATGGATTAGGTGTAATATTTACAGGAATATCAAATAGTATAAAGTAACATAATTTAAAATTGGGTATCAAAATTAAACATTTTGATACCCAATTTTTTTATTACAATGGGATTATATTGATTTAAAATCTGTGGAAAACTTGTGTAAAATAGTTTTATTTCGGTATACAAGGCTAGTACGTATATATATTTTACAGAAATCTAAAAATTAATAAAAATAAATTTTTAGGATTAATTCTAAAAATATTTTTAACATGTACTTTTGAAAACTTTAGTTTTGGAGATATTAAATATATTCCTAAATTTAAGATAAGGGGTTATATGTACTTATGTATTTTTATTATCGAACATATTCTAAATAAGAATTTAATTTCTTAATAAAACTTAAGATTTGCTTATAAATTAATTAATGTGTAGGCTTTAAAATTACCTTATAAAAACATTAAGGGGAGTTCAGATATGAAATTTAAATTTAAAGCAATAATATTAGCAGGAGTATTATCAGTATCAACATTTTTTATAAATGATAAATATAACAACTTAGAGCAGAATTTTGAAAATAATAAACAGGTTCAAGAAGTTGGGTCAAATTTAATTTTAGTTAATAAGGAAAATCCATTAACTTTAAATTATAAACCTGACAGCCTAGTAAAGCTGAATATACCTTTTTCAGATAGTGCTAGTGATGAAGAGAGATATATGAAATCAGAAAGTTCAAAGGCTATAGAGGAGTTATTTAATTCTGCACAAAAAGAAGGAATAAAGCTTTTAGGGATGTCAGCATATAGATCATATGATTTACAAAAAGATATATATTACAGTAAAATTATAGCTGTAGGGAAAAAAGAAGCAGATAGATATGTTGCGAAACCTGGAAAAAGTGAGCACCAAACAGGATTAGCAATAGATGTAACTAATGGAGATAGATGGTTTGTTAAGTCTGCTAAGGAAGCACAATGGCTAGCTGAAAATGCACATCATCATGGATTTATTCTTAGATATCCTGAAAATAAGGAAAATATAACAGGAGTAGCGTATGAGCCATGGCACATAAGATATGTAGGAGAAGAAACTGCTAAGAAGATTTATGAGGAGCAAATAACATTTGAAGAGTTTATAGAAAATAAATAAACTAAGCGGGAGGTAACTTTAAAATTGAAAAATAAAATTCTTGTTGTAGACGATGATGAAGAAATAAGAAACCTTTTAGAAATATGTCTTTCTAATGAAGGGTTTAGAGTTGTAAAAGCATGTGATGGGCAGGATGCTCTTAATATTTTAGAAAAAGAAGATGTTCAACTAATTATATTAGATGTAATGATGCCAAGGTTAAATGGTATAGAAGTGTGTAGTAAGATTAGAAGAAAATTAAATATACCGATTCTTATGCTTAGTGCTAAATCTGAAGACATGGATAAAATCCAAGGTATAATGACTGGTGCTGACGATTATATTACAAAGCCATTTAATACTTTAGAATTAGTTGTTAGAGTAAAAGCTCTTTTGAGGAGAGCATATTATTTTAATAATGCTCCAAGTTCAAATAACGTTATAACTATAGAGAATTTAACTATAGATAAAAGCCAGCATAAGGTTATTTTAGATGGAGAAGAAGTACCTTTAACATCTAGAGAGTTTGATATTTTATGCTTATTGGCTATTAATAGGGGAACAGTACTTAGTTCTGAAAAAATTTTTAGAAAAGTATGGAAAGAAGAGTATTATCAGTCTAATAATACAGTTATGGTCCATATTAGTAGAATAAGAGATAAAATTGAAAAACATATGAATGGTCAAAAGATAATCCATACGATATGGGGGGTTGGCTATAAAATTGAAAAATAAGATAAAGGCTAATTTGCCTATATTAAGATATATGTTTACGCCAATTATGTATATTATTTTCAGCTGTACTTTATCAGGCATTATTCTATATATTGCATATATAATAGCAGATACATTATATAGAAAATCTAAATATAGTTTAATTCATTACTTAGTTTACTATTTTATGTATCTAAAAAATCTTTTAAATGGTGACTCAATTTACCTAATTATATTTTTAATAATATCAATGTGTATATATATAACTCTATCATACAAAAAAAGTAAGAATATAATATCACTAATAGAAAATGTAGATAAAATGGCAAATGGAAATATAAATAATATAATAGATTTAAATGCTTCTGGAAATATCAAAAAATTAGCAAACAATATTAATAACATAGTTACTCAATTAAGAAATATAACAATAGAAGAGAGAAAGGCCCAACAAACTAAGACGGATTTGATTACTAATGTTTCTCATGATCTTAGAACACCTTTAACATCCATAATAGGGTATTTAAGTATTATTGAGGATGATAAATATAAGGATGAAGTTAAACTTAGGTATTATACAAGTATAGCTTATGAGAAATCAAAAATGTTAAACGTACTTATAAATGATTTATTTGATCTTACTAAAATGCAAAATAACACTATGACTCTAAATCTAACTCAAATAGATTTAGTTGAACTATTAGGCCAAATAGCATCTCAATTTGAATATATGTTTGAAAATGAAAATGTAAAATGCAGGCTGAATTTTTCACAAGATAAACTTATAATAAAAGCTGATCCAATTAAGTTAGTAAGAGCTTTTGAGAACTTAATTACTAATGCTATTAAATACGGAAAAGATGGTAACTATATTGATATTGTAACTAAAAGAAAAGATAATGTGGCTATAGTTAAAATTATAAATTATGGGGAGTCTATACCAACTATTGACTTACCTTATATATTTGATAGGCTTTATAGAGTAGAAAAGTCTAGAAATCGAAATGATGGTGGATCAGGTCTAGGATTAGCTATTACTAAAAATATTATAGAAATGCATGATGGTAATATTTATGTTTCTAGCGATTATGATTGTACGGTATTTGAGGTGAGGTTAAATTTAAATGATATTTAAGTAATAGGGTTTAATTATTAAAAAATAAAGATGATTTTAATAGATAATAGTTTCTTAACTTGTGTTTAAGCTTCTATTATCTATTTTTAGATTACAAGGGGATTATATTGATTTAAAATCTGTGGAAAACTTATGTATAATAGTAATATGGATGAGTTTAGAAAAATAATACTTATGTTTTGATTTTTAGGTATGTTATTGATATAATCGGTTGTAAGAAATATATTAATAGGGTGTAAGGAGTAACTATGGAAATAAGAGAACTAGCTATAATAACACTAAAAAAAGATGCAGGTGAGATTTATGCAAATCAAATAAGATATTTTTTAGGAGATAATATAAAAATAAATTTGTACTCTTTTGAAGAGGGAAATATTACGTTTTTATATGAAAAGGTAATCGTTATTTCTGTAAAGTTAAAATATGATGAAATCTTATCAATGTGTACAAAGGATGCACAAATAATTATACCTAAATTAACTTTTGAAAAATCTAATTTTAAAAAGATTTCAAATGTAGATAAGAATATGACTGTATTTGTGTACAACTTGTCTAGAAGTATGGCACTTGAAACTATAACAATCATACACAGACTTGGAATTAATATACCTAATCTTATACCAAGCTACCCTGGTTCTGATAATATTTTACCTAATTCTGTAGTTTTAACACCAGGAGAAGAAGTTTTAATAGAATCTCATAACTGCAAAATAATAAACCTTGGATATAGGATAATAGATTTAGGTGGTATAGTCGATATAGCCATTAAGTTAAACTTAGAACACTTAATAAAAGAAGATTTATTGAAAAAATTTATAGATAGAGTTGTTCCAACTAGTTATATCACAGAAAAGCTTTTAATCAGCCAAATTAAATTAGAAAATAAGTTTGATTTTTTATTATCTTCTATAGATGAAGGTCTAATATGTGTAAGCGAAGATGGAACAGTACAGTTTTATAGTCATATGGCTAGAGAAATATTAGCTATAAATGATAATGACATGATTGGAAAATATATTGGAGATTATATAAAATCTTTTGATTTTAGCCAGGTAAAAAACAAGCAAAATGTTAATTTACAAAAGCTTATTAAAGTAAACAATATAGATATAACTCTAGAGATTAGATATACAGATATAAATGTTTTTAGTGGATATATAATAAAGGTTGCTAAGTTCTATGAGGCTGAAAAAAAACAAGCAAAACTTAGAGCTCAGCTTATGGACTCTGGAAATGTAAGCAAATATAACTTTGATGACATAATAGGGTGTAGTGAAGATATTTTAAATACTAAAAAAATTGCCTATAAAATGGCACAGTCAAACTCATCTATATTAATAATAGGTGAAAGTGGTACAGGTAAGGAACTTTTTACTCAATCGATACATGGTGCATCATCTAGGAAACAAGGTCCATTTGTTGCAGTAAACTGTAGTACTTTCCAAGATGGGCTTTTACAAAGTGAACTATTTGGATATGATGAGGGTGCTTTTACAGGTGCTAAAAAAGGTGGGAAAAAGGGATTATTTGAACTTGCTAACAATGGAACTATATTTTTAGATGAGGTTGGAGAGATGGATTTAAGTTCTCAAGCAATGCTTCTTAGAGTTATACAAGAAAAGCAAATTAGAAGAGTTGGGTCAGATAAAGTTATTGATGTAGATATAAGAATTATAGCAGCAACAAATAGAGATTTAAGAAAATTAATTTGTAAAAATAAATTTAGAAAAGATTTATTTTATAGATTAAATGTGCTCCCATTAAAAATTAGTCCACTTAGAGATCGTGCAGATGATATATTTTTAATACTTGAATCATTTAAAAAAAATTTAGATGTTCACTTTAAACTTTCTGATGAAGTTGTAGATATATTTAGAAAATACAACTGGGAAGGGAATATAAGGGAATTAAGAAATTTAGCTGAATATTGTTCTTATGCAGGTAAAAGTGTAATAGAGGTGTCTGATTTACCTGATTATATCCTTGAGTCAATAAGACCTGAAAATCAATGCGATAAAATACTAGAAGCGGAGAAATCTTATCAAAAACTAAACTTTAAGAGAGATTTAAACGACTATATTTTTGTATTAGAAAAAATAAATCAAGCTTATAATCTTAAGCAAAGAATAGGAAGAAGAAAGATATATGAATATGCACTAGAAGAACAAGTATTTTTAACAGAGCAACAAATAAGGAGTATTCTTCTAGAGCTTCAAGGATTTGAGCTTGTAAAAATTTTAGCTGGTCGTGGTGGTTCTATAATCACTAAAAAAGGAATAGAATTTTTGAACCAATATAAATGTTAGAATATGAATAAAAGCTTTGAAAGGGTTTAAAGGGGTTAATAGTACACCTATTAACCCCTTTTATTCCATTAATGGGTTAAAATATAATAAAAAAGGAAAAAAATTGTAAAAATAATATTTCCTTATAGATACAAAAATAAAAAATGAAAATGTATTCCTTACAATTACAAGGTTTTTATATAAAAATAATAAAAAGTATTAAAATATAAATTTTGGCACACATATTGCTTTATATCTAAAGTGTAATTAAAAAATACTGGAGGTATACCAATTATGATTAATAATTTTGATGATGTAATTGACAGAAGTAATAATTTTGCAGCAAAGTGGTCGGAAATGGATAAAAAATATGGAACGAATGATCTTTTACCTATGTGGATAGCAGATATGGATTTTAAAACAGCACCATGTATAATTGATGCACTTAGAGATAGACTAGAGCAAGGTATTTATGGATATACAACTAGACCAGCATCTTACAATGAATCTATTGCAAGTTGGACAGATAGACGATATGGATGGAAGATAAATCCAAAGTGGCTAATATTTAGTCCAGGGGTCATCCCAACAATAAGTATATTAATACAAGAAATGACTAAAGAAAATGATAAAATAATGATCCAAGAACCAGTTTACAGCCCATTTAATAGTGTTGTAAAACAAAATAAAAGAGATCTTGTAATAAGTCCATTAATTAAATTAGAAGATGGAAATTATGTTATGGACTATGAGGATATAGAATCAAAAATTAAAGATGTAAAAGTGTTTATACTTTGTAATCCTCACAATCCAGTAGGTAGAGTTTGGACTAAAGAAGAGTTAAAAAAACTAGGAGATATATGTATTAGACACAATGTATTAGTAATATCAGATGAAATACATAGTGATATAATATTTAAAAATCATAAACATATTCCGTTTGGTTCAATAAGCGAAGAATTTGAACAAAATAGTATAACTTGTATGGCTCCAACTAAAACATTTAATATAGCAGGACTTCAAACATCTCAAGTTATATTACCTAATGAAGAGCACTACCAAATACTAGACAATGCTTTTATTAGACTAGATATAAGAAGAAATAATGCATTTAGCTTAGTAGCTACAGAAGCTGCTTACAATCACGGAGAAGATTGGCTAAATGAATATCTTAAATATATAGAAGAAAATATGGATTTTGCTATAAAATATATAAATGAAAATATACCATCTTTAAAGGTTAGAAAACCAGAAGGAACATATTTATTATGGGTAGATTTTAGTGAAACGGGTTTAAGTGATGAAGAAGTTGCAAAAGCCTTGGTTGACAAGGGTAAGGTAGCTTTAAATAGTGGAGAATCTTTTGGTACTGGTGGAAAAGGATATCAAAGAATAAATCTTGCTTGTCCAAGGGCTATGGTTGAAGATGGATTAAGTAGAATTAAGAAAGCTATAATGAACTAATTATATAAACTAATCTAGCTAAAAATTATTTAAGCTAGATTAGTATAAAATTAAAACGTTATCAAGAGTATTTACAAAATAATTAAAGTATATAAAAAATATAAAATAGATGGAGAGCTAATATGAGTAAAAATATAGAAAAGAGAAAACCCACATTTCAGTTTGCAGCTTTAGTAATGCTTGCAATCATATCTTTAACTACAGTTGGCATGGTTGTATTTAAGGCATCTATAACAACGATGTTTTTATTATCATGGTTAATAGTAGTACCAGCTGCTATGAAATTAGGATATACTAATAGCGAAATTGAGGAATTAGGATTTGAAGTCGGAAAGGGAGCTTTTCAATCTAATATAATTATACTTTCTGTTGGAGTATTAATTGCTACTTGGATAGCAGCTGGTACTATTCCTACAATAGTTTACGGTGGACTTACAATAATAACACCTAAATATTTCTTAGTTACAACATTAATAGTATGTTCGTTAACATCTCTAGCTACAGGAACTTCTTGGGGGACTTTAGGAACTTCTGGTATAGCAATGATGAGTATCGGTACTAGTATGGGAGTTCCTGCTGGTTTAACAGCTGGGGCAATAATATCTGGTGCATTCTTCGGTGATAAGATATCACCACTTTCAGATTCTACAAACCTATCAGCTGCTGTTTGTAAAACAGATGTTATAACTCATATAAAACACATGACTTTATCAACAGTTCCAGCTTATATAATCTGTGTTGTTTTATATACAGTTATAGGATTTAAATATGCTAACAACACTATAGACTACAATCAAATAAATCAAGTAATGAAAGTCTTAAATACTAACTTCAATATCGGTTTTGTTGCTATAATTCCAATAATATTTTTATTTACTTTATTATTGTTACAAAAGCCAGCTATAGTGTCTATATTAGCTTCTGGGATACTAGGTGCAGTTATAGCGTTTATTCAAGAAGGAGAAAGTATTAATAGTTTATTAAATTGTATGCTTAATGGTTTTTCTATAGATACAGGTCTTACTTATACAGACCAATTACTAAATCGTGGAGGTATAATGAGCATGGCTGAAACTGTACTACTAGTATTTGTAGTATTTGTAATAGCTGGTATCCTTCAAAAAACAGGTTTTTTAGATGTACTATTACAACCTATATTAAGTAAAATAGGAAATTCTAGAGCTAAACTAGTTGGATCTACATTTATTGCTAGTTATCTTGCAAATGCGTTTAGTTCTTCTATGATGTTTACTTCTGTATTTGTTGGTACTATAATGTCACCCTTATACAAGGACTTTAAGTTGAAACCAGAAAACTTATCTAGAATCATACAAGATACTGCAACACTTGGTTCTCCATTAATTCCTTGGAATTCAAATGCAATATTTTGTAGTCAAACTTTAGGTGTTAGTCCATTTGAATTTATCCCATACTGTTTCTTAAGTTGGATAACTCCTATAATAACATTTATATATGGTGTGACTGGATTTACAATGAACACTTATACAGATGAAGAGCTTAAGATAATTGAGAAATCTGAAGAAGTAATATAAATAAAGGGGTAGTTAAATATGGAGTTTCACTATCATTATATAATTCAAGATATTGTAGGTATACTTATGGCATTTATAGGCATAAGGATGTTTACTTTAAGTATAAGAATACTTTTATCTGGGAGAAGGTCTAAAAATACAATATTACTTCTTATTAAGTATGCTTTAATTACATTATCAGGAGTGAACTTGACAATTAATAAATTTGGATTAAAGCCTTGGATTATAAGTATGATTTTGGTACTTTTAGCGATTGTAATTAGACCAAAATTAAGTACTAAGGAATAAAAGTGCTTTAGAGCATAACATATAGCCATATATTTCTATATGAACCTATAGTTGCAGGATATGAAGAAGCTATGATTATAAAATCATGGCTTCTTTTTTTTATATGACTAACTTAATTATATGAATTATTGATATAATTATTATGTTTAAATTAATTTAAAAAGTATATTAATATAATAAGTAATAATTAAATTTAAATAAAAATTAGAAGACATAGAAAGGCACATTATGGAAGAATCAAAACTTATTCAAATGATAAATAACAATCCTAACATTATAGCAACTATAAACAATCCTACAGATGAGATGAAGTTGTTTGCTATTAAAAAAAATGGACTTGTATTAGAATATATAGAAAATCAAACTAAAGAGATGCAAGAATTAGCAATAGAAAATAATATTAGAGCAATTAAATATATAAATAATCCAACAGAAGATATGATTATAAAAGCTGTAAATAGTGGATGGAGTATTTTACAGCATATTAAAAACCCAACTGATAAGGTAATTAAATTAGCCCTAAATAAATCGGGATGGGCTATCCAATATGTAAAAAATCCAAGTGAGGAGTTACAATTAATAGCAGTAAGAAAAAATTATGATTCCATAAAGTATATAAAAGAACCTTATGAAAGTGTACAAGAAGAGGCTGTGAAAATAAGTTATGATGCATTAAGATACATACAATCACCAAAGTTTAGTGCACAACTTATAGCTATTAAAAACAATGAGGCGGCTATTAGCTTTATAATTGATTTAGATAAAGATAAAGTATTAGAATTTTTAAAGATAAATATTTTAGTTATTAAATACGTTGCAAAAAAAATATCTAAGGCTGAATTAGAAGAACTATTAAAACATGTACTATCAAAGGAAGATGTTGAAGAAAGATATATAAGAGATTTTTTAAATTGTAGTACTATAGATAGAAATAGTGAAACTATAAAAATGGACAAGGTACTGTTTATTTATAAATATGGAAGTAAAAAGGCAAAAAAAATAGCTGTAGATGAAAAATTAAAGATGATGTAGGAGAGAAAAAAGATGAATTTTATAGATACATTAAAGAGCGTTGACTTAGTATTAGCTACAAAAGAAGTACCTTTGGTAGTTGGACAAAGTGGAATAGGAAAAACAGCTTTAGCAAAGAAGCTTGCCAAAGAAAATAATTGGAGTTTAATTGTTATCGACGGAAATCTACTTAAAGAAGGTGAAATTGGAGGTCTCCCAACTATAGAATCTTATATAGAAGTTAATTCTAATTCTCAAGAGATAAAAAAGAAAAGTACAGTATATGCAGTTCATAACAGGTTAAGAGAAATTGATGAAGAAATATCTAAAGGTAATACCGTTCTTTTATTTATAGATGAGATAAATCGTTGCGAGCATACAGTACAACAGGAACTTATGAACTTAATATTAAATAGAGAAATCAATGGATATAAGTTACATGAAGATGTAAATATTTTAGCAGCAATGAATCCATCAAGTAAATATGGTTCAGACTTTGATTATCAAGTTGTGGATATGGATGCGGCACAAGAAAATAGGTTTGTGTGGTTAAATATGGAACCTGATTATAAACAGTGGTTAAATTGGGCAATGGGTGCAGATATTGAGCAAAAGGTTATAGAGTTTATTTCAACTTTTCCACAATATCTACACAAAACAAATGAAGGGGATGTATCAGCAACTCCAAGAAGTTATGAAAGAGTTTCTAAGAGTTATAAAATTTACAAGGAACAAAAAAATTCAATACCTAGAGCTGTGTTTTCAAATGTTATAAAAGGAAATGTAGGAAAAGTTATTGCACAAGAGTTTATGAGCTTTGTTGAATCAGATTCTACTCCATTAATATCTTATGAAGATATTTTTTCAGGTGAGATATTGAATGTATCTGTAATAGAAAAAGTGAAAAATGAAAGTCATACAAGACTTTATCTATCGGCAATGAATATTCTAAAAACACTAGAATTAAATATAAAAAATGATGAGCATCATTCAAGTTATTATATTAATAGATTTATTGAATTTTTAAAAACATATCCTATTGACCTAATGGTAGGCATTATGAAGGATATTAAAAATAGTTATACAGAAGTTTACAAAAGAGCTATAGAAAATGAAGCTTTTGTAGGATTGTATTTTGAAACTTATAGTTTAATAAGGGGATAACATATGGAAACTTATTTTGAAAAACAAACAAAATATCTTTATGATAAAACAAATGAAATTATAAATACGTATTCTATATTAAAAGCAAATCATGCTGGTGAAAGATTTGAGATAGATATACCACGAGATTTTAAGGAGGAATTTTTTCATCTTGTAGATAAAGTTAATTTAAGTCTTATGGAAGAAAAAGATAATTTTTATGGATATTTTCTATTTCAAACATCAAGAGAGATTAAATTTGATATAAGTAACCCAACTGCTATAAATTTTAGAGGAGCAAAATATGTTATATATTTTAATCCAATAATTTTTTTGAATCTTAATATGAAACAAATGGAAAGTAGTATTAAACATGAAATTCTTCATATAGTATCGATGCATTTAGTAAGAGCAAAAGAAGTGAAAGATAAGTACAGTAAACTAGCCATTAATATGGCAATGGATATAGTAGTAAATAAATATCTGAATAATTTAGTACCGTATGCTACTACATTAGAACAAGTAAATTTAAATTATTCTCTAAACCTAGAACCATATGAAACTTTTGAATACTATGTAGAAAAAATTCAAATTGAATTAGATTTGCAAGAAGAAGATGAACATGGAAAAGAACATGATAGCAATAAAAATGAAGATATAGAAACTCAATATAGTCCAGAAAAAACTCATGATATTTGGGAAGATTCTAATGATATAGATGAAAAAATGCTTAAAGAATTTACAGAAAAATTTATAAATAGTTCTCAAAAAGGTGAAATTCCAGATTACTTAGAAGGAATCATATCATCACTTAAAAATAGCAGAGGTGAGTTACCTTGGAATTTATATCTTAAGAAGTTAATGGGAACTGTTGAAAGTAATAAAAAGAAGACTATAACAAGAAGAAATAGAAGACAGCCAAATAGATTAGATTTAAGAGGTGAACTTAGAGGCCATAAAGCAGAAATAGCTGTTGCGCTTGATATAAGTGGAAGTATTAGTGATGAAGAATTTAAACAAGCTATTAAAGAAGTGCTTAATATAGTAAAAAATTATAATCATGAAATCACAATAATAGAATGTGATAATGAAATTAGACGTGCATATAAAGTTAAGTCTATAAATGATATAAAAGATCGAATTAATATAAGAGGAGGCACTAAATTCACCCCAGTTTTTGAATATGCTAATAATAAAAAGATTAATTTATTGGTGTATTTTACTGATGGAAAAGGTGAAGATAAGTTGCAAGTAATACCTAGAGGTTATAAAATTTTATGGGTTATTTCTGGAAATGGAGATAAGCTTTCGTTAAAAGAACCTTATGGAGCGATTAAAAAACTTAGTAAAGTTGAAATAAAAGATTATACATCAGATATGAGTGATATCAGAAATGATGGATATTCAATGAATAACCAACAACCAGTTTTATAAATATTATAGTGAGTATGATTGTTGTTTCAAATCTTTATATTAAAAATACTCATATCCTATAGAATATGAGTATTTTTAATATGATTTCGGCAAAACTCCTTAGGAGTACAGCCTGTCTCTTTTTTAAAGCTAGAATAAAAAGAAGACATACTATTGAATCCACAATCAAAAGCAGTTTCAATAATTTTTGATCCTTCAAGTAACATAACCTTAGCTTTTTTGATTCGAATAAAGCACAAATACTGAGGTATAGTTTTTTCGTAAGATTGCAAGAAAAGTTTATTTAGATAATTTTTATTAACGCCAAGGTTTTGAATCTGTTTTTCAAGCTCATCTATATCAGTAAAATATTTATCAATTATATCCTTAGTATTTTTAGTAAGTTCTTGTGATGGATTAAAATTAAGAAGGTCAGGTCGACACCTTTTACAAGGTCTATAACCAGCATCTATTGCCTGTTGTTTGTTATCAAAAAAATCTACATTACTTCTTAGTGGCACTTTTGACTTGCAGGATGGTTTACAAAAAATATTTGTGGTTTTTACCGCATAAAAAAACTTACCATCACTGTCTGTGTTATTTTCAATAACAGACTTCCATTTTTCTTCAGATGTCATAATTATTATATATTAATGAACATCAATATATTCTTGTAATTGTTCATGCCACTCTATAGTATCAGATATCTGTGGTTCAGTTGATTCGCCCATTAAAAGGTCCATCAAATGTCTTGGATTTTTACCACCAATATGCATTGATTTTATACAAGAAACACAATATACACAAACATCATCACAAGGCATTGAATCTGCTCTTTCTTTCATTTTTCTATGAATTGTATCCACGGGAAGAGATGGATAAAAATTATCTCCACAGCAAATTGAGCGTGTGCCACAAAGCTCTGTTTCAACAATATCGATGTTCATCTTTTTTAGTAAATTACGTACAGCTTGATGCACCTGTGGTTTTTCACGTACAGGACAGGCATCTTGAACAGATACTTTTAAGCCTTTGTAGTCTGGATAATTAAATTCATCTAACCCATTAATTATTTCCCATATAGAGATTGTTGATATACCTTCATATAAACTCCTAAAACGTCTATCACAGCCAGCACATACATTGATGATCAATGATCCTGATTCAAGCTGAGGATTATGCTGACAGCATATTTTGTGAAGTTCAACATCTTCATAACTTTCATTTAAGAACTTTAAAATTTTGTTTTCCATATCTGGTTTATAGATACTTAAAGCACAACCTGGATTAAAATATGTCTTTTTCATAATATGTTTTCTCCTATTTAAAATTAAATTTTATTAAGGTAATCTTTGTTTATATCCTAATTGTAACATTAGATAAATGAAAAATCTTCTTGATTTTGCATTTCTAATTTTGAAAATATAGTCTGAATATATATAATCTTGGATAGAGTTTTGTGATTTATATAAAGCATATATAAACAAAATAATATTTAAAAATATATGTTATAATGTTAACGTAAAAATTAAACAACTACATAAGGAGAAGAATAATGAGGATTGAATTAAATAAATATTGCCGATAGTATTTGCATTATATATGATTTTAAATGAAATACTTATAATTATAGCAATTTATTTTCTTTTATTTGGTACTAAATTTATAAAAGATTTCATAGGAAACCTGAAGAAGATGTAGATTTAGAAGTATTTATACATGTAACATCTAAAAATAAATGAAATAAAAGATAATTTAATAGAATGGAAACCTCCTATTGTGTTAGAGAAAGATAGATTAGATGAGTATAATGACTATGCAAGTGTATTATATAAATCTACTGGAGCTAAGTTTTATAAATTTAAATCAGGAAAGGTTAAAACATATTTCGGATTAAATACTAATTGCGTATTATTAGCAGATCGTGTAATTGGTCATTCGAGAATTGATATTCTTAGTATAAGTGGAATTATAACTTCTGGAACTTACTATGAATATTTAAAGAATGAATTTATTAAAAGAAATAGTATTGTTATTAGTCAAAATATCTATAGATAGCCTATGTATATGATAGCTTTATTACTTTTAAATTTTAGATATTGAAATGCAAAAAAGATATTATCACAAGATTGAGATAATATCTTTTTTTTATGAAATTATACTCGACTTAATATAAAGTTCTTAAATAGCGTTATATATTTATTATCATAAATATCTTTTTTAGTAATCATATATATATCCCATACAAAAGTTTCATCCTTGAACGGAACATAGTTAATCTTACAATTAGGAGTATGAGCAAAATTTATGCTAATACCTATACCTTCATTGCGCTTACTTAAATCATGTATAAGCACTATCTCATCGGTTTCTATAGCTATGTTTGGATCAAATTCATTCTCTAAACATTTAATAAGAAAATTATGACGAAGCTTAGAATGATTACTATTTATAATTATTTTTTCATTCTTTAAGTCTTTAAATTCAATTTTTCCTATGTCACATAAATTGTGATTTTTATTGATAAGGGCATATAGCTTTTTTGATTTAACTAATTGTGAATTAAATTTATCACTATCAAAATGATGAATAGCAAAACCTAAATCAACCTCGCCATTTAATACAGCTTCCTCACAGTTAAAGTCTGTATACTCCTTTATTGTCAATATTATATCTGGGTATAAGTTGTTAAACTCTTTTATAATATCTATAGATAAGGCATTTATAACACCGTAGGAAACCCCAACTCTTAAATATCCTTTATCTTCATCTACCATTTCTTTAATACCTTCTGTAAGAATATCAAATTGATAGACTATAGATATAGCTTTACTTTTTAAATATTCACCATATTTAGTAAGTTCATTACCGTTAGCATGTCTATAAAATAGATCTACATTTATTTCTTTTTCTAAGTTGCCTATAGCTTTACTTAGACCTTGTTGAGATATGTAAAGATTTTTAGCAGCCTTTGAAAAACTACCGTCCTTACAGATTTGTAAAAAATACTTCAAAGTCTTTATATCCATTTAATCACCTTCTTGTTATATATACAAAAAATATCAATAAAATTATAGCACTCTTATAACTGATACACAATTTAAATATTAGGTTAATGTATCAAAGTCTGTATTACTACTGTAAGTTGTATAATACACAACAAACCCTTGTTATTCAAATCTATATAAACTTGCTACAATTCTAAATATAAGATAAATAAATCTAAAACATAAATAAATATAATTTAAAATCGCAATAAATTAGTAGATTAATAAAAAGGGGGATTAGAAATGGATAAGAAATTAATGACTATTGACTTAAACAGTCGCATATTATTAGAAAAAGCTGAAAAAGACGGTGTAGAGACAATGTACGATAGAAAGATAGCTATGAAATCTCAATGTGGGTTTGGTTTACAAGGGGGTTGTTGTAGAATATGTGGAATGGGGCCATGTAGAATAACACCAAAAACACCTAGAGGACTTTGTGGAGCAGATGTTCACACAATAGTAGGTAGAAATTTTGCTAGAATGTGCGCTGGAGGAACAGCAGCTCACTCTGATCATGCTAGAGATATAGCACATACTATGGCTCTAACTAGTAGGGAAGGTAATTATAAAATAAGAGAAGAAGAAAAATTAATAGAATTAGCAAAAGACTGGGGAATAGAAACTGAAGGAAAAGATATATATGACATAGCACATGAAGCTGCAGATGTTGCGTTAATGGAGTTTGGTAAGCCTTATGGAACATCAATATTCTTAAAAAATGCACCAGCTAAAAGACAGGAAATATGGAAAAAACTTGACATAGAGCCAAGAGCAATAGATAGAGAGATAGCTACAGTAATGCATTCAACTCATATAGGATGTTGTGCAGATATAGATAGTTTAATAAATTTATCACTAAGAACATCTATGGCAGATGGATGGCAAGGATCTATGATAGGTACTAAATTTAGTGACATAATGTTTGGAACACCTACACCACAGCAAACAGAAGCAAACCTAGGTGTATTAGAAGCAAACCAAGTAAACATAATACTTCATGGTCATGAGCCTTCATTATCAGAAATGATAGTATTAGCGACAGAAGACCCAGAACTAGTAGCTTTAGCTAAAGAAATGGGAGCAGAGGGTATAAATATATCAGGTATGTGTTGCATAGGTAATGAAATAACAATGAGACATGGTATAAAAATAGCTGGAGACTTCCATCAACAAGAACTTGCTCTAGTAACTGGAGCGGTAGAAGCAATGATAGTTGACGTCCAATGTATATTCCCAGCTCTTAGTAGAGTAGCCGATTGCTACCATACTAAGTTTATAACAACTTCTAAAAAAGCAAAAATAACAGGTTCTATATATATGGAATTTAAAGAAGAAAATGCATATCAAGATGCATTACAAATAGTAAGAGAAGCAGTACTTAATTTTAAAAACAGAGATAAGTCAAGAGTACTTATACCTGAATTAAAATCAAGTGCTACAGTTGGATACAGCGTAGACGCTATAATAAAACAATTAGATAGAGTGGTAAATGTTGAAATAGATAAACAGGGAACTATAAAACCATTAGTAGACGTAATAAAATCTGGAACAATAAGAGGAGTAGTAGGAGTAGTAGGATGTAATAATGCAAGAGTAGCATCAAACTTAGCACATACAACTATAATGAAGGAATTAATAAAAAATGATATCTTAGTTATTACTACAGGATGTGGAGCTTCAGCAGCAGCTAAATTTGGATTAATGAAAAAATCAGCAGCTAAGAAATATGCAGGGAAAGGTCTAGCTACAGTTTGTGAGCTAGTTGATATACCACCAGTACTACATATGGGATCATGCGTTGACTGTAGCCGTATACTAGATGTAGCTTCAGCTATAGCTAACTTTGTAGATATGGATATAAGTGATTTACCATTAGCAGGTGTAGCACCAGAGTGGATGTCAGAAAAAGCTGTTGCAATAGGTACTTATATTGTAGCAAGTGGTATAGATACATATCTAGGGGTAATGCCTCCTGTTGGTGGGTCATCAAGAGCAGTAGAAATACTTTGTGGAGAATTAGAAGATCAAGTAGGGGCATCATTTACAGTTAATGAAAATCCAGAAGAATTAGCAGCTTTAATAATAGCAGATATAGAAAAGAAACGTGTACATTTTGAAAAAATATACGAAGAAAAACTATGTGAAAAAGCAGATGCATAAATATAATTACAAAGGATGATTAACATGAAAATAGCAATAACAGGTAAAGGTGGAGTTGGAAAGACAACTTTCTCATCTAATACTACAAAATAAAGATGTAGTTGTAATGGATATGGAAGCAGGAATAGAGCATCTAGGCAGAGGTACAGCACAAGGAGTTGATGCTTTTATAGTTGTGGTAGAGCCTGGGGAGAGAAGTATACAAACCTATAGAAAAGTTAAGCAACTAGGAAGTGATATAGGCGTTAAGAAAGTATTTGTTGTTGGTAATAAAATTAGAAATAAGGAAGATGAAACATTTATAAATTATAATTTAGAAAATGGAGATTTGCTAGGATTTGTTTACTATAGTCAAGATATTGTAGATTCAGATCGGAGTAATCAATCACCATATGATATAAATAGTAATGCAAAAAATCAAATAAGAGCTATAAAAGACAGATTGATACAACTTTAAACCATAAAAAGTATTTATTTAATATTGCCTATCCTAAACTTTTTTAAAACCATAAAAACTTATCTAATGTAGAAATACATTAATAAGTCTTTATGGTTTTTTTATTCTATGAAAATAACTTTGTTATTTATATAATTTGTAATATGATTATAATAGTAGAAAGTACGAGAGAAAGACTTAGAGAGGGGTAGCTATGTATAAAGAACATATTTTAGTAGTCGAGGATGATGTAGATATAAATAACTTAATTACAAAAACATTAAAAAATAGAGAATTTCAAATAACTCAAGCATTTTCAGGCAGTGAAGCATCACTGCAATTATCGATATGTGAATTTGATATAATTTTACTTGATTTAATGTTACCAGGAATAATAGGGGAAGAATTAATAAAACAAATTAGGACAATAAAAGAAATACCAATCATAGTCATATCAGCAAAAACTTCATTACAAGATAAAATTAAAGTACTAAATTTAGGAGCAGATGACTATATAACAAAGCCATTTGAATCAGAAGAAATTATAGCTAGAGTAAATTCTCAACTAAGAAGATATAGAAAATTTGATATGCAGCTAAATAAAAATAAGGATTATAAATTTAAAGAATTAACTTTAGATGAAGAATCTAGACAGGTAAAAGTTAAAAATATAGATTTAGAATTAACTGCGCATGAATTTGATATATTGTGTATATTACTTAAAAATCCAAACAAGGTATATTCGAGAGAAGCATTATATGAAAGTGTATGGAAGAATGGATACTATGGAGAAGATAATTCTGTCAATGTTCACGTCAGCAATATTAGAAAGAAGATTAAAGAAATATCATTAGATGAAGAATACATAAAAACAGTATGGGGGATTGGATTTAAGCTAAATAATAAAAATCTTTAAACTTTCTTTAAACTTTCTTGAATCTTTATTAAAAATATTTTTGTATCATAGTTATTGTAAGGTTGATTAAGTAACCAATAAGTAAAAATATTTGAATAAGAAGGGAGAATAAGATGAAAGCAGTTATTAAGACTCATAAATTATCAAAAACATATGGAAAAGATACAGTTTTATCAGATGTAAATATTACTGTAAATCAGGGGGATATATATGGATTAGTTGGAAATAATGGGGCAGGAAAGACTACATTTCTAAGAATATTAACAGGTCAATCACAAGCTACTAGTGGAAGTTTGGAGTTGTTTTGTAAATCATCACAAAAAGAATTAAGCTCTGCAAGAAAAAGAACTGGAGCAATTATTGAATGTCCAAATTTTTACCCAAAGCTTACAATTCAAAAAAATATGGAGTACTATCGTATTCAAAGGGGTATTCCAGGTAAAGACAAAGTTGATAAAGTACTTAAAGAAGTGGACTTATTTAATGTAAAGAAGAAAAAATTTGAGGATTTGTCTTTAGGCATGAAACAAAGACTAGGATTAGCTCTTGCTATGATGAATGATCCAGAGTTATTAATTCTTGATGAACCAATCAATGGTCTAGACCCATCTGGAATTGTTGAAATTAGAAATTTACTATTAAAACTTAATAAAGAAAAGAATATTACCATTTTGATTTCAAGTCATATATTACTAGAATTATCAAATATTGCAACTTGCTATGGTTTTTTAAATAAAGGTAAATTAGTTGAAGAATTATCATCTGAAGAACTTGAACAAAAATGCAAAAGCTTCTTAGAAATAAAAGTTACTAATGCTAATAAAGTAGCTGCATTATTAGAAGAGGAACTAGGATATAATGACCTAAAAGCTTTACCAGGTGATGTAATACAGGTATTTGATATTAATAGAGAAGCTGAAAGAATAAGTGAGCTTGTAATTTCTAATAAAATAGGCTTACTTGCCTTAGAAGAAAAGTCTATTGATCTTGAAAATTATTATATGTCTTTGATTGGGGTGGTTGAAAATGCTTAATTATATAAAAAGTGAGTTTTATAGAAATATACATTCTAAAGGAAATTATATTTTCTTATTTGGGAGTATGGCTTTTGTGATTTTTTTAAATGTAGCTTTAGGAATGTTTGCTAATGGACAGGTGAATTTTCCTTATGGTAATACACGTTTTTCATTTAGTAGCTTTTGTGCATCTATGAGTTTTATTATGATAATATGTTTACCGCTTGTTTCAATTATCTATGGTCAAGAATTTAAGCATCATACATTAAAAAATTCGATTTCTTATGGAATTTCAAGAAGTCAAATATACTTTACAAAGTTTTTAATGGAATGTATTATATCTATAATAAATTTGATTTTAATTAGTGCAGCATATATTATAAGTGCATACATTATGCTTGAAAATAGTGGAGTTATATATTTAAATGATTTAATTCGTTCAATAGTAGCTTGTGTTCCGTTATTTTTAGTTAGTGTTATAGTTATTCATTGTTTATATTTTATAGTAGAAAATGAAACAACAGTAGTAGTATATTGGGCAATAATAATGATGGTAATACCAAAGCTATTATCAATGGCAGGACGTAAAATTGAAGTCTTAGGTAAAATAGCTAGTTATATGCCTTTTAATATTATGGGAGCATATAGTTATGATGAATCAACTAAAAGAATGATTATGAATTGGAGTACCCAAGAAGAATTTATAAAATGTTTTGTAGTAGGTATAATAGGTGTATTAGTATTTTATACTTTAGGTCTATTGTTATTTAATAAAAGAGAGATTAAATAAATGGGAGCGTGTAGAAAATGGAATTAATTTTAATTGTTTTATTGGTACCAAGTGTGTATTTTTCTGCACGCTTTTTCTTGCTTTCTAAAAATATAAAAAAAGTAACAGATGATTTTAAAGAGATTTGTGAAGATAGAGAAAGTAATCGTAAGTTGAAATTTGAATCTCCAGACAAAAATTTTGAGAATTTATTAAAAGAGATGAATAATTATTTAGAAGAAGCTCAGGTTGATAAAATTAAGTTTATAAGAAGAGAAAAAGAAATTAGAAAAGAAATTGAAAATATGTCCCATGATTTAAGAACTCCTCTAACTTCTATTCGTGGATATTTAGAGCTTGTAAATGATGAAATTACCACAGAAGAAGAAAAAAGAGAGTATATTTCAATAGTACAAAGAAGATCTAAGGGGCTACAAAACTTGATTCAAACCTTTTATGATTTTTCTAGACTAGAAAATAACGAGTACAATATGAATATTGAAGTGACAGATGTTAATAAGGAACTAAGGGAGCAATTGCTTGTATTTTATAATGATTTTGAAAATAAGGGAATTGATGTAGAAATAAATTTGGATAATAACCCAGTATATATAGACCTTGATAAAAATGCTATAGAAAGAGTATTTATTAATTTAATTCAAAATGTTATTAAGTACAGCAAAACTAGTTTTAAGCTATCTTTGGATAAAAAAGATAAAGAAGTAGTCTTGTCATTTACTAATGATGTATATGATTTAGACAAAGAAGAATGTAAGCTTTTATTTAACAGATTTTATATGAAAGATGCTTCAAGAAATAATCAAAGTTCAGGGCTTGGGCTTACAATTACAAAGCTTTTAGTTGAAGGTATGGGAGGTAATATTGAAGTTGAGATTGAGGGAGATTGGATTAAATTCCAAGTTAAGTTTACAGAGTTAAAAATGTAGCAAAGATTCCTATTAATTTAGATAAGAATCTTTGCTACATTTTTTATTTATAAAGAAATAAAAATACTAATTGTACTAGCCTTAGCAATCGTTAGGTTGAAAATGGTTGCTAAACAAAAAGTTTAAAAAATAAAAAAGTTGTGTATATACAATATATAGTATGTTTATTGAAAAATAATAACTATATATTGTGTTTTCATTTCGAAAATAAAATAAAATATTTAAGATAAAGGTGATGAAATATGAATTGGATAGAACTTAATAATCAAGTTATTATAAGAAATAAAGAAGGTAAGTATCAATTAGAAAAAGACAAAGAAGCATTAGATAATTATATAAAAAAATATATAGATCCTAGATTGAAAAAGTTCAATAGTATAGAAGAAAAGCTATATTATTTAATAGATAAAGACTATTATTCTAAAGATCTAATAGATAAATATAGTATGAAATTTATAAAAAAATTATATCAATATATAAATAATTATGACTTTAAATTTCAATCATATATGAGTGCAAATAAATTTTATCAAAATTATGCACTGAAAAGTAATGATGGAAAAGAAATATTAGAAAATTATAATGATAAAGCACTAATAGTGTCATTAGCATTAGGAGATGGAGATGAAAATCTAGCATTTAAATTAGCTGATAAGTTAGTAAAGCAAGAATTCCAACCAGCAACACCAACATTTTTAAATGCAGGTAGAAAAAGAGCTGGAGAAATGGTATCTTGTTTTTTACTATCAATAGAAGATAGTACAGAAGGTATATCCTATGCAATATCTTCATCAAATCATTTATCAAAAATAGGTGGTGGAGTAGCACTTAACTTATCAAGACTTAGAGCAACAGGTGAGTCTATTAAAGATATAGAGGGAGCAGCAGGTGGAGTGATTGGAGTAGCCAAAATGTTAGAACAGTCATTTAGTTACTTCAACCAAATGGGAGCAAGACAAGGATCTGGAGCTGTGTATTTATCAGTGTTTCATCCTGACTTTGAGAATTTTTTAGATACAAAAAAGATAAATGCAGATGATAAAATAAGACTAGCTACATTGGCTTTAGGAGCTATTATACCTGATAAGTTTATGGAGATAGCCCAAAAAAATGAAGTAGCATATGCATTTTATCCTAATTCAGTATATAAAAAATATAAAGTTAACATAGATGAAATAAGTATGGATGATTGGTATGACAAGCTAGTATTGGATAAGGATATAAATAAGAAAAAAATAAACCCAAGAAAAATGTTAACGAACATAGCGCAAATGCAACAAGAAAGTGGATATCCATATGTTTTGTTTATAGATACAGCTAATAGAGAACATTTATTAAAAGACTTTGGAACAATTAAAATGTCTAATTTATGCTGTGAAATTTTGCAATATCAAAAATCTTCTCAAATAGAAGGATACGGTGGAGTAAATAATTGGGGTCAAGATATAAGTTGTAACTTAGGGTCATTAAATATAGCTAATGTTATGGACAATAAAGATATAGAAAATACGGTAGATACAGCTATAAGAGCATTATCTTTTGTATCAGATGAAACTAATATAAAAGAAGTTCCAACAGTTAAAATAGGAAATGAAAAGTCACATGCTATAGGTCTAGGAGCAATGAACTTACATGGATACTTAGTAAGAGAAGGCATATTATATACATCAGATGAGGCTATAGATTTTTGTAATGTATTTTTTGCTATGATTAGATATTATTCAATTAAATCATCTATGAATATAGCTATAGAAAAAAATAAAACCTTTGAAGGATTTGAAAAATCAGAATACGCTAAAGGTAAAGAAAGTAGTGTGCTTTCAAAGTATTATAAAGAGTCTTATTTACCAAAATCAGAAAAAGTTAAAAAAATATTTGATGGAATTTATATACCTACAAATGATGATTGGTCTAACTTGTTATATGAGGTAAAAGAAAATGGTATATATAATGCATATTTAACAGCAATAGCACCGACACAAAGTATAAGTTATGTTCAAAATGCAACATCAAGTATAATGCCAATAACAGATATTGTTGAAGTTAGAACCTACGGAGACTCAACTACTATTTATCCAATGCCATTTTTAACTAATGAAAACATGTTATATTACCAATCAGCATACAGAATGGATATGAGAAAGGTTATAGATATAGTAGCAGTTGTTCAACAACATATAGACCAAGGTATATCAACAACGTTATTTGTTACAGATGAAAAAACTACTAGAGATATAGCAAAGCTTTATATATATGCATACAAAAAAGGTTTAAAAAGTTTATATTACACTAGAACAAAAATGACTAGAGACAATAATGAGTGCTTAGTGTGTTCAGTATAGGAGGAGAGATATATGACATTTGTATTAAATAAAATACATAAGGCTGTTAACTGGAATAAAGAAGATGATAACTTCACACAGGCTTTTTGGGAACAAAATGTAAAACAGTTTTGGTTACCTGAGGAGATATCTGTTTCTAAGGATATTAAAGTATGGAATGAACTAAGCAGTAAAGAAAAAGAATTATATAAAAAAGTACTGGCAGGGCTAACGTTATTAGATACAAAGCAAGGAAATAATGGAATCCCATCTATGATGAATTTAACAGATAATCTTCAAAGAAAAGCTGTATTATCATTTATGGGAACTATGGAAGAAATACATGCTAAAAGTTATTCATCTATATTTATGACATTGCTTTCAAACAATGAAATAGATGAATTATTTAAGTGGATTGAAACAGAACCTACATTACAAAGAAAAGCTGAGTTAATATTAAAGCATTACGAAAATACTGAAGATGAAGAAAACTTATATTTATCAATGGTTGTTAGTGTATTTTTAGAGAGTTTCTTATTTTATTCGGGATTTTTCTATCCTCTATATTTAGCAGGACAAGGCAAAATGATTGCTAGTGGAGAAATTATTTCTCTTATACTTAGAGATGAATCCTTGCATGGCAAGTATATAGGGCTTTTATCACAAGAAATATATAATTCATTTGATAGAGAAGATAAGTTAAGATTAAAGAATAAAATGTATGAGATTTTATGTAGCCTTATGGAAAATGAGATAGAATATACTAAATGCATATATAAGGAAAGCATCTTAGAGGAAGATGTTATTAATTTTTTACAATATAATGCAAACAGAGCTTTAGAGAATTTAGGGTTTGAGGAACTTTATCATATAGAAAATATAAATCCAATAGTACTAAATGGGTTAAGTACAGAAACTAAGAATCATGATTTCTTTTCAACTAAAGGTAATGGATATCAAAAGGGAATTTATGAAGAATTAGAAGATGAGGATTTTATAGTTTAGGTTATTAGACTATAAGTTTTAGCAATCTATAAATATAAGTTAGAGTAGATAGTGAATATAACCTTAAATTTATATATGCAGATTAAAAATTTGAGAGAGAATTATATAATGATTGGCTTAAAATTTAAAATATTTACTGAAAAATGCGAAATTAGAAGAAACATGTTATAATATAGGAAAATAAAATTAAGTATTTTAAGAAAGAGGAATAGACATATGAGATTTAAAATACCTAAATACACTCATCCAAATTTTGATACAGCAATATTTAAATGTGCACCAAATGTAAAATGTAAGATAGTTGAAAAAGATTGTGTTGCACCAGATAATTATCATGCAATGTCGATTTACCCAGAGTACTTCAAAATAAATGGAGAATGGGTTTTAGCACAAGAAACAAGAATGGACTGTGTAGCAAGGTTAAATAATAAGGGAAAAATAGAAATCGTAGAATTTAGACATTTAAGAGTAGGGGACAGTATTATAGTAGGAAGAACTGAAGATGGTAGCGAAGGTATATATTTACACGTTAGTGGATTTAAGGATGATAAGGTAGAAAAAGAAGCATTTGCATTTAGAGGAGTAAGATCAAGAGAAACTTCTCAAACTATGGATTATGATAATTTATTTGAACTTTTAAAACATGAAAAAGAAAATGGCTATGTAGTTTGGGTAATGGGGCCAGCTGCAGTATTTTCACAAGGTGCTAGAGATTCGTTAACTAAGTTAATAAATTCTGGATATGTCAATGCATTTTTAGGAGGGAATGCAGTAGCAACTCATGACTTAGAAGCAGGAATATATCATACTGCTCTAGGACAAGATATATACACTCAACACTCAGTGAAAGATGGTCATTACAACCACTTAGATTTATTAAACAAAGCAAGAAAATATGATTCAATAGAAAAATTAATAGAAGAAGAAAATATTACTTCTGGACTAATACATTCTTGTATAGCTAACAATGTTCATATCGTATTAGGAGGATCAATAAGAGATGATGGACCACTTCCAATAGTTATACCTAATGTATATGAGGCTCAAGAAGAAATGAGGAAGCATATAAGGAAGGCTACTACAGTTATTTGTATGGCAACTCAGTTACATACAATAGCTACTGGAAATATGACTCCTTCATTTAGAGTTGTTGATGGTAAAGTAAGACCGTTATACTTTTATACTATAGATACTTCGGAGTTTGCAGTTAACAAGTTAAGAGATAGGGGTAGTTTAACTGTTAGAACCATGATAGCAAATGCACAAGATTTTTTACAGAGATTAGCTGATAACTTAGAATAGTAAATCTAAACAGTAATTGCAAAAAAGATATAGATAAGTTTGTTTAAATACAAATGCACCTATATCTTTTTTATTATTCTACTTATACAATTTTACTTAACACTATTAATAACCTCAGGAATTGCCTTTTTTAACAACAAAGTATAAATTTCTAAAATATCATCGTTATTAGCTATATCAACGCCAATTAAATTTTGTAATATCAGTCCATCTATAGTTGCCAATAATACACAACTTAAAGCATTTACCTTAGATATTGTCATATCTTTATAAGTTAAAGTTAATAATTGAGCAACATCTATTATCCATGTATTATATTTAACTATCATCTTGTTTTTAATTTCTTCATTGCCCTCTATGCCTAGAACTGTTAAATATAACTGTATCTTATTTTCTGAGTCTTTTTCAAATCTATCAATAAAACTTTTCAATACATTATCTAAAATATCAGAATTCATAGTTTCACAATTTACAGTTTTATCATGAATATATTCTTCTAGTATTTTATGTGACTCGCTAAGAGATGTATCCATAACTTCATATAATATTTCTTCTTTATTTTTATAATGGTGATATATAGATCCAGTAGTTACACCTGCAAGTTTACTTATTTCTCTTACAGAAGCTTGTTGCAGACCTTTTTCACTTATTAATTCTTTTGCAGATTTTAAAATTCTATCTTTACCTTTAAGGTTCATTAACTGTCACATCCTATTATACATTAATTTATATACACTAATAAATATACTCAATTGGATTGTTATAGTCAATTTAATCATCTTTTATGATAAAGAATCTAATTGAC
The DNA here is from genome assembly GCF_030131845.1 of Romboutsia sedimentorum. Lineage (GTDB taxonomy): Bacteria > Bacillota > Clostridia > Peptostreptococcales > Peptostreptococcaceae > Romboutsia_D > Romboutsia_D sedimentorum. The sequence goes on from NZ_JASKYM010000003.1 coordinate 216,409, forward strand.
AAGTGGTGTGTAACATTCTATACTCTTATTAAAACATAACGTACGTTATGTTTTGTTAAAAAGTAAACAGAAAAGGGGAGAAATTATGGATACTAGTGTTATAAAATGTGCTGCATCGATGCTTGTTTATTTTACCGTACTTATTTTAATTGTTGAATTTATGCGTACTAAGCATCGTGCCGCTAGTGTTATTTGGGTATTATCATTATTAACATTTCCGTTATGGATAATGGGGGGAGTTGAAGGATGGTTTCGTTGGGCTAAAATACTTAGTGTAATTCTTCCAACTATCATTGTAGGATTTTGCAGGGTTTCTAATGTTGAAGATAGAAAGGGAAAAACGTGGGAATTCTTCCAAAAGCCTTGGATTTTATGGTTTGTTTATTGTATTTTATTCCTAAATATATTTGAAGCAACTATGAAGGATGTTGATTTAGGAAATTATGCAAATGCTGCATGTGGATTCCTATTATGTGTTACTATTCCTTTTGCTCCAAAGTTTTGGGAATATGAAAAATCAGGTAAAGGTGATTTAATAGTTTATACTAGTTTTGCATGGAACTTCTTATATACGACATGGAATCTTTGTTTTGTATATGGTGAAAGTCCAAATTATTTTGCAAGTTCAGTGTGTATATTATTAGCGGCTGAATTATATCCATTATTCAAAAGAAGACATGAGCTGTATATTACAGCTAGGGTATATACATTAGCTACTCATATGATACTTAGATCTTGTTTTGGTGGAGTTATTTTAAAACTTATGGATTCAACATCATGGTTTAGTCCAAATGTTTTATCAACATGGGGAGTAATAAATCTTGTTTTAATAATTCCATTTGTATTTTGGCATATGTGGCAACTTCATACTGGAAAAGCAGATGAGAGCTTCCGTAGAACTAAGCCAAGCACAACTTAATATATAAATTAAAAAATATATATGATTATTAATAATTATATATATTTTTTAGGCATAGATAATATTAGAAAATAAAGTATTTTGAATTTATAAGCAACAACCTAAATCAAATTTAAATGGGGGAAGTCTCTATGGTTAATGAAAAGGTATTGGAACTGGCAAATAAAATTAGTAAAGTAAAACGTAGTTCAAAGAAAGAAATCAAGCCTAATGACTGGGAATATAAAGTTTTAGAGCCTGTAGTCACAGAAGAGATGGCAGAAATAGCACTTTGTTTGGAGTTTCGTAAGCCTATGTCAGCAGAGGAAGTTGCATCTAAGTGTGGTAAATCTGTAGAAGAAACATCTAAAATATTATGGCAATTAGCAATTGATGGAATAGCTTTTGTTAATGAAATTGATGGGGTAGATAAATATTGGTATGAGATTTGGGTGCCTGGACATATGGAAACCATAGTTAACCATCCAAACAGAGAAAACATTAAAGATTTTAAACAAATTGCAGAAGCTTTTGAGGGATATGGATGGAAAAAAGCTCCTATAACAGCTGGTGTCTTTCCTGTAGGGACTGGTGCTATGCGTGTTATACCTATTGAAACAGCAATTGAAGGAGAAACAAGAAGGGCATCATATGAGGAAGTTTCTACTTACTTAAATGAGAATACTTTATTCTCTGTTTCAAATTGTTCTTGCCGTACATCGAGAGAGGCTATGGGAGAAGGTTGTGGTCACTTGAAGGAAGATATGTGTATACAACTTGGGCATGCGGCTGAATACTATATACGTACAGGTAGAGGTAGAAAAATTACTCGTGAAGAAGCTTTTGACATTATTAAAAGAGCTGAAGAAAATGGATTAATGCATCAAATACCAAATACAGATGGTCCAGGAAAAACGCATGCTATTTGTAACTGTTGTGGTTGTTCATGCTACGCTACTAGAATAGCAGGACTGTTCAATAATAATGATATGGTACGTTCAAACTATGTTTCTAAAGTAGATAAAGATAAGTGTGTTGCTTGTGGAGAATGTGTAAGTGTTTGTCCAGTCAATGCATTGAAATTAGGTCAAAAACTATGTACTAAAACACCAATTGTTGAGAAAAAAAGAGTAGACTTTGCACACAACACAGAGTGGGGCGAAGATAAGTGGAATATTGATTATCGTACAAATAGAGAAAACGTTGTCGAAACTGGAACTAGTCCTTGTAAAACAAATTGTCCAGCTCATATATCAGTTCAAGGATATATTAAATTGGCTTCTCAAGGTAAGTATAAAGAGGCACTTGAACTTATTAAACGAGAAAATCCATTCCCAGCAGTATGTGGGCGTATTTGTCCAAGAAAATGCGAATCTGAATGTACAAGAGGGGATATTGATGAACCAGTTGCTATAGATGAAATTAAAAAATTTATTGCAGAACAAGATTTAAATACAGATAGCCGTTATGTACCAAAATTAATGCATGAATATGGGAAAAAAATTGCTGTTGTCGGTGGTGGACCATCAGGATTATCATGTGCCTTTTACTTAGCGACAGATGGTTATAAGGTAACAGTTTTTGAAAAACAGAAAGTACTTGGTGGAATGTTAACACTTGGAATACCATCATATAGATTAGAAAAAGAAGTTATAAATGCAGAAATAGATATTTTAAGAGAACTTGGAGTAGAATTTAAAACTGATGTTGAAGTTGGTAAAGATGTAAGCCTTAAAGAACTAAGAGGTGAAGGATATGAAGCATTCTATGTTGCAATTGGAGCTCAGCTAGGTAGAAAACTTGGTATAGAAGGCGAAGATTCAAAAGGTGTTATTACAGGTGTTGATTTCTTACGTGAAGTAAATTTAGGAAATGAAATGAAACTTGAAGGGGATATAGTTGTAATTGGTGGAGGTAATGTTGCCATAGATGTTGCAAGAACAGCTACAAGAGTAGGAGCTTCAAAAGTTGATATGTTCTGCCTTGAAAGTAAAAAAGAAATGCCAGCACTTGAAGAAGAAATTGAAGAAGCATTAGGTGAAGATATTATAATTAATAATTCTTGGGGGCCTAAAAGAATCCTTCAAGAAAATGGTTGTGTTGTAGGTATAGAATTTAAAAAATGTATTTCGGTTTTAGATAAGGATGGAAGATTTAGTCCTGTGTTTGACGAAAATGAAACTAAAATTGTAAAGGCAAGCCATATTCTGATTTCAGTAGGTCAAGGTATGGATTGGAGTAGTTTGTTAGAAGGCAGTAAAGCAGAATTAAACCCTAACAATACAATAAAAGCAGATTCATTTACTTTACAGACAGGAGAGCCAGATGTATTTGCAGGAGGAGATGCTTTTACAGGTCCAAGATTTGCTATAGATGCTATTGCTTCAGGTAAAGAAGCTGCTATATCAATCCATCGTTTTGTTCATCCTGGACAGAGTTTAGTTTATGGACGTGATAGAAAATCATATCATGCATTTGATAAAGAAAACTTAACTTTAGAAGGATATGATCATATTACCAGAGAGAAAATAGATCATGTAGAAGGAGCTAAGTCAAAAGAAACATTTAGAGATTTACGTTCTACATTTACACAAGATCAAATAAAAAAAGAGACAGAACGTTGTCTTGGATGTGGTGCTACAACTACAGATGAATATCAGTGCATAGGATGTGGTGCATGTACAACTAGATGCAAGTTTGATGCGATTACACTTCATAGAAAATATGATGCAAAAAGTGTACCGATTGAAGAACTTAAGCCAATAATTGTTAAAGCTACTATTAGACGTAAAGGTGTAATAGCTGCTAGGAAATTCAAGAAAATATTTGTAAAAAATTCTTAAATATGAAAAAATTAAATAAAAAATAAAAAAGTGATTGACAATATTTATAATAATATATATAATTTGTTTAACACTTAATGAAAAAACGAAAAATTAAATAAGAAACCTTATCAAGAGAGACCGAGGGAATGGCCCGGTGACGTCTCAGCAACCTACCGATTTTGGTGTGGTGCTAATTCCACAGGATTGAATAAATTCTGAAAGATGAGGGGAAGCATATTAATATATACATTAAAATCTTCTTCTCATATTGAGAAGAAGATTTTTTTTTATTTAAATTTACAAAAGGAGGGCACAAAAATGATTTCGCTTAGAGATATAAGAAAAGTTTATTTATCGGATAATAGCCGAGTAGATGCAATAAGAGGAGTGAGTCTTGAAATTGGAGAAGGAGAAATTTGTGGAATAATTGGATTTAGTGGAGCAGGAAAGAGTACACTTGTACGTTGTATAAATTTATTAGAAAATCCAACTTCAGGCAAAATTTTTGTAGGAAATCAAGAACTAACAGCCCTTTCACCAAAAGAATTAAGAGAAGCTAGAAAGAATATAGGTATGATTTTTCAACATTTCAATTTAATGCAATCCAAAACTGTATCTAAAAATATAGCTTATCCACTAAAAGGAAGTGGATTGAGCAAAGAACAAATTAAAAAAAGAGTATCTGAGCTTTTAGAATTAGTTGGATTGAGTGATAAAGCTAATAATTATCCTACTCAACTAAGCGGAGGGCAAAAGCAAAGAGTTGCAATAGCAAGAGCACTAGCTAATAATCCTAAAGTTTTATTATGTGATGAAGCTACATCAGCACTTGATCCACAAACTACTCAATCTATACTTAGTTTACTTAAAGATATTAATAAAAAGCTTGGATTAACTATAGTTATAATTACTCATGAAATGCATGTAGTAAAAGAAATTTGTGACAATGTTGCTGTTATGGAAAATGGAAATATAGTAGAGCACGGAGATTTAATTCAGATATTTACTAAGCCTAAGGTAAAAGTAACAAAAGATTTTATAGCAACTATATTCCAAGAAAATAAAATTTATGAATTGTTAGAAAAAGACTACTTTAGAAATGAAATAAGAAAAGACGAAGTATTAGCTAAAATAGTATTTGTTGGTCAAAACACAGGACAAGCATTTATTTCTAAAATATCAAGAAAATTTAAAATAGATGCAAGTATATTATTTGGAAATATAGAGATAATTCAAAACACGCCGATAGGATATTTAGTTGTAAAACTAAGTGGACAAATAGAAAATATTTTAAATGTAGAAAGCTATCTTAAAGAAAATAATATAGAGTTGGAGGTAATAAAAAATGGAACATTTAATAGCAAGTATACTACCCAATGTAGTTAAATTATATCCTGAGATGATAGAAGCATTACTTGATACTTTATATATGGTCTCTATATCTGGAATAATATCAACTTTAATAGGTTTTCCAATAGGAGTAACCCTTGTGATAACTAGAAAAGGAGGTATTTTAGAAAATACATTAATAAATAATTTAATAGGAAAAGTAATAAATATTTTTAGATCGATACCATTCATCATTTTATTAGCTGCAATAATGCCTATTACAAAATTTATCGTAGGAACTACAATAGGGATACAAGGGGCTTTGGTCCCATTGATATTTGGATCAGTACCTTTTGTAGCAAGACAAATAGAATCGGTATTATTAAACATTGACAGTGGGGTGATAGAAGCAGCCCAAGCTATGGGTTCAAGTCCACTTGAAATAATATATAGAGTTATGTTAGCAGAAGGATTAGGAGGAATCGTATATGCAATTACAATTACAACAGTAAGTTTAATAGGTCTATCAGCAATGGCTGGAACTGTTGGTGGAGGTGGTCTTGGAGATTTTGCAATAAGATATGGATATCAGTATTTCCAAACCGATGTAATGACAGTTACAGTAATAATATTACTTATTTTAGTAAATATTGTTCAAGGTTTTGGAGACTTATTACTTAGAAAATTAAAACATTAAAATATATTAGGAGGTTCATCATGAAAAAAATAGTAGCATTACTTTTAACATTAATAATATCTGTAGGTAGCCTAGTAGGTTGTAGTAGTAAATCAAGTGAGGATAAAAAAACTGTAAAATTAGGTGTAACAGGAGAAGAACATGAAATATGGGATTTAGTAAAAGAAAAGTTAGCAAAAGAAGATATCAACTTAGAGATAATTAGTTTTTCAGATTATATAAAACCAAATATAGCACTTGATGAAGGTGAAATAGATATAAATGCATTTCAACATCAAGCTTATTTAGACAATTTTAACAAAGAAAGAAAATTGAAATTAGTATCTATAGGAGATACAGTGTTTGCACCAATGGCAATATACCCAGGTAAATTAAAGTCACTTGAAAAGTTAAACCAAGGATCAAAAATAGCTATACCAAATGATGCAACAAACTTAGGAAGAGCATTAATACTTCTTCAAAGTGCTGGATTAATAAAATTAAAAGATGATGTAGGTCTTTTACCAACACTTAAAGATATAGTTGATAATCCAAAAAAACTTGAAATAATTGAGTTAACAGCAACACAAATACCTAGATCGCTACAAGATGTAGATGTAGCAGTAATAAATAGTGGTGTAGCAGTAAATGTAAAATTGTCTCCTACAAAGGATGCATTATTCATAGAAGACTCTAATTTAGAAACTTCAAAACCATATATAAATTTAGTTGCAACTAAAGAAGAAAATAGAGATAATGAAGTTTATAAAAAAGTAGTTAAAGCATATCAATCAGAAGATGTAAAAAAAGCTATAAATAAGTTATACAAAGGTGAGTCAATTCCAGCATTTTAGATAAATATAAGGGGTGTATATAATGGGAAATTTAAATATAGATAAAATAAAAAACAACATACTAGATACAATAGAGAACAATAAAGAAGTATATATAAATATAAGCCATAAGATACACGATAATCCTGAGATTGGAAATGAAGAATACTTTGCTTGTGAAACTCTAAGTAATTTGTTAAGAGAAAATGGATTTGAAGTAGAAACTAATATTGCAGGACATAAAACAGGATTTGTAGCAAAAAAAAAATCGGAAAATAAAGAAGGACCTGTAATAGGTTTTTTAGCAGAATATGATGCACTGCCAGGGCTTGGTCATGCATGTGGTCATAATATAATTGGTAGTGCAAGTTGTGCAGCAGCAATAGCATTATCTTCTCAATTAAATTATATTGGAGGAGAAATTAGAGTATATGGATGCCCATCAGAAGAAGGTGGAGAAAATGGAAGTGCAAAAGGAAGCTTTGTGAAATCTAATTTATTTGAGGGTGTTGATGCTTGTTTAATGATACATCCATCAAATGAAACTTCTATTACAGGAACTAGCTTAGCAGTAAATCCAGTTGATTTTGAATTTATAGGAAAATCAGCTCATGCAGCGGGATGTCCAGAAAAAGGAATAAATGCATTAGATGGAGTTATACAACTTTTTAATGGAATCAATGCTCTAAGACAACACTTAACAGATGATGTTAGAATACATGGAATAATAACTCATGGGGGAGATGCTCCAAATATAGTTCCAGAGTATGCAAAAGCAAGATTTTATATAAGAGCTAAAACTAGAAAAATATTAAATGAAGTAACTAAAAAAGTAGAAAATATAGCTAAAGGAGCAGCTTTAGCTACTGGAGCTACTGTTAATATGAAATTTTTTCAAAATAAAGTAGATAATTTTTTGGTTAATAAAAACTTTAATGATTTATTTGTAGAGGTTATGGAGGAATTAGGAGAACCCATAAATAAGGATATAAGAGAGGGATCTGGATCAACTGATGCAGGAAATGTAAGCCATGTTGTTCCAACACTACATCCATATATAAAAATAGGTCCAAATAGTTTAGTAGGTCATACGATAGAATTTTGTAAAGCGGCATGCTCTCAAGAAGGAGATAAATCTTTGATAATAGGTGCAAAGTCACTTTCTTTAACGGCACTTAATATTTTTGTTGACGATAAGAAGCTAAAGGAAATAAAAAGGGAATTTAAGAGCAATAAAAGTTTATAAGCGAGATGGCAAGATTAATAAAATTATATTGATATTACAGTTAGAATAATGGGTATTATCAATATAATCAATTTAATAATAAAGTTTTGGGAGGATAATTATGAAATTTAGTGTATCTAAAGAAGTTTTTGACAAGTTAGATAATGTTTGTTTTGGTATTGTAGTGGCGAGGGGAATTGATAATACAATCGAAAATATTGAAGCGAAAAAATTGTTAATAGAAAGAATAAAAGATAGCGAAGAAAAATTTAAGGATACAAAGATTAAAGAATTAGAAGAAATATCATACTATAGAGACGCCTTTAAAAAATTAGACATCAATCCAAATAAATTTATGAGTTCTATAGAAGCTATGCTTACAAGAGTTTCAAAAAATAAAGGATTACCAAATATAAGTCCCATTGTAGATATAGGAAATACAGTTTCATTAAAATATATTGTGCCATTAGGGGCTCATGATATTGAAACATTAGATGGAGATATTAATGTCAGACTTTCAAAATGTGGGGATATTTTTATTCCTTTAGGTTGTGAAGAGAGTGAAATTTTAGAAGAAGGAGAACTAATTTATTCTGTAGGAGATAGCGTAAGAACAAGAAGATGGATTTGGAGACAAAGTGAACAGGGAAAAATAACCAATAAAAGTAAAAATATATTTTTCCCAATAGATGGATTTAGTGATAAAAACTATGATAGTGTAATTGAAGCAAGAGATGAATTAGCGTGTTTATTGAAAAAAATATTCTCTTGTGAAATAAAAATTGGATTTGTTGATAAAAATAAAACTGAATTTAAAATAGATTAATTTATAATCAATAAAAAATACTTAATCTAAAAAATACTCATATTCATTGAATGTGAGTATTTTTAGTATGCCTCCTAACAAATAAAAAAGATGTAGGGGTTATTTAATTATTGAGCATAACAACTTTGATTTTATATTTTGTCCTAAAAAATAAAACTCTAGAACATATAACAAGGAGGAATAATAAATTGTGGGTGGTTTAGCTTGTTTGATAATTGTTTCATGAACATCATTTGTAATTGTTTTTGAAGGAACGATAGGTTCTTTAGGAACATCTTTACCTATGAAACATGTAAAAAATATAGGGAAGCTATTGGGTGTAGCTTTTATAGCAAAATCAGCAGACTTACCAGAATTGATTTTTTATTTTAATTATGTACTTGATAAAGTAAAAAAAGAAGGATTTTTAGAATTTGAATCAGAGTTAGAATCAGATGAAAGTATAAATCTATTTATGAAAAAAGGACTTCAATTAGCAATTGATGGAGTTAAACCACAAGACATTAGAAATACATTAGAGCTAGAAAATGTTTTATTCTGCTGGAGGGACAGCTCCAACTATAGGTATTGTGGGTACTGTTCTAGGATTAGTCTTAAGTTTTAATGATAATCTTACTAAGATAGGCGAAATTATAAAACAATCAACAGTAAGAGACAGCTATATAAGGGTTGAAGGGCACACAGACTCTGTTCCTATGAATGGTGAGTTCTATAAATCTAACTGGTACCTATCTGCCATGAGGTCTAGTAATGTAGCACAAATTTTAATTAATAAAGCTGGTGTAAAAGCAGACAAGGTATCGGCAACAGGATATGGCGAATACAGGCCAAAAGCTGACAATAGTACCGACGAAGGAAAGTCTACAAATAGAAGAGTCGATATATTAATCATGAATTCAAAGTTTAATGAACTTGAAAATAATAAAGAATAAAATAATTAATAAAAAATTAGCGATAGATTACTTTACTGTATATAAAGTATCTATCGCTTTTGTATTATATTTCTAACTATTTAAGTAATGAAACACCTTTATTATAATACTCATCCATAATGTTTTTTGGAACCATACTTCCACCAGTAGCCCATGCAATATGATTTATATTTTTTACCTTATCTTCAAGATTGTTATCTCTTAAGTATTTTTTACCTTCTTTAGATGTAAGTATATTTACAATACCACAAACACCAGCAAGCGCTGAAGGTTCTAAGAATATATTCTCACTATCAGCCATAGTAGCTAATAATCTGTACATATTTTCATCTGTAACTGAATAGCATCCGCTCATTAATTTTTCTAAAGTTTTACCAACGAATCCTGAAGCTCTACCAACGGCTAATCCATCTGCTGCAGTTACATTATCTATTCCGAAATCCTGAACACATACATTATCATGTTCTTTAGTCATACACCCTATCATCATACATGGAGAATGTGTTGGTTCAGCAAAAAAGAAATGTACATTATCTTTAAATAGAAGCTTAAGTCCAAATGCAACGCCACCAGGGCCTCCACCAACTCCGCATGGAAGGTATACAAATAATGGATTATTGCTATCTACTTTTATATTTATATCTTTTAATTGTTTTTCTAATCGTCTAGCGGCAACTGAATATCCTAAGAATAAGTTTTTAGAATTTTCATCATCTACAAAATAGCTATTAGCATCTGCATCTGCTTGTTTTCTGCCTTCTTCAACAGCTTTACTGTAATCAGATTCATATTCTATAACTTCTACACCTTTGCTTCTTAAAAGGTCTTTTTTCCATTGCCTAGCATCATCTGACATATGAACGGTAACTTTAAACCCTAGTTTAGCACTCATTATACCTATACTTAAACCTAGGTTTCCAGTTGAACCTACTACTACAGAATAATTAGAGAAGAAAGATCTAACTTCATCAGTATGTAATTTTTCATAGTTATCGTCTAATGCAATTATATTGTTTTGCAAAGCTAAATCTTCAGCATGTTTTAAAACTTCATATATACCACCTCTAGCTTTTATAGAGCCTGATACTTTAAGATGACTATCACATTTTAATAAAAGATTTCCGATAAGTTTTTCGCCACATCTATCTTCTAATTTAGTTTTCATATTATCTATTTTAACTATTGGAGATTCTATAATTCCATTTTCTGATTTCGTTTCAGGGAATACTTGTGCTATATATGGAGCAAATCTATTTAGTCTATTTTCAGCATCTAATACATCAGCATCAGATAAAGAAATATTTTTTATACTTTCTTCGAATTTGTTATATTGAGGATTTATCCATAATGACTCTTTTAAGTTTATTATTTCTTCTAATAGTGGATATTCTTCTATCCAAGTAGAAATTTCTTTATTTAATATTTTTAAATTAACCATAATTAACCATCCTTGTTTTATTATTTTAAAGTATTTTATAAATTTTAATATATTTCTACATTGATTTAAAGTAAATTGTATTTAATTAAAATTAATATAATTAAATTATGTTTAATAAATCTTAACATGTTTTCTATATTCAGTCAATATAATTTAATTAAATATGAAAAAAGTAAATATAGTTTAATTTAATTGCGTAAAATAAGCTATATTGATATAATTATGTAATAAAATTTCTAAAAATATACACAAATGAGGTAGTTATAAATGAGCGAAGTAGAAATATCAAAAAATATTACGGAGCATAGAAAAAGAAAAAAGCTAACCATTAAAGAATTGGCTAATTTAACGGGAGTAACACCTTCTTTACTTAGTCAAATAGAAAAAGGTAGCGCAAACCCATCTATTAATACACTAAAGCAAATTTCAAGTGCATTAGATGTACCATTGTTTAATTTTTTTATAAATGATGATAAAACTGAAAGTTTAGTGGTTAGAAAAGATAGTCGTAAGAAAATAATGCTTTCTAAAGAAGATAGTTTTGCTTATGAATTGTTAACACCAAATTTACAGGGGTCTATAGAATTTATGCTTATGAAAATACCACATAAAAAATCTTCTTCTAAAGACCTTTTTAGTCATAAAGGTGAAGAAGTTGCTTATGTTATGAAAGGGTCTGTAAATCTTTATATAATGAATAATGTAATTGAATTGAATTGTGGTGACAGTATTAAAATACTACCACATACAGTCCATAAATGGGAAAATATAAATGATTGTGATTGTGAAGTTATATTTGCAGTAACACCACCATCTTTCTAATTTATATAGAAAATAGCTATTTAGAATGATAATAACAAAAAATAAATATTTATAAAAAGATATTGTCATATAATTATGATAATGTCTTTTTATTATATAAAATTATAATTTATTCTTTGATATATTACAAAAAATGACAAAAAAAGAATTTAAAATATGTTATTATCTGTTATAAATAGGAGGAATTTAAAATTATGATACCACAGCAAATAGAAAATAAAATTTTAATAGTAAAAGAAAAAAAAATATTTAAATATATAGTTGTAGCGGTACTATTAATATCTCTTGTTTTAATTAGCAATATTTTTTTAAAAAAAGATTTTAATGCTTCATATTTAGAATCAACATTAGCTTTCATTAAACTTTTTAACTCTGTTCTTTCAATGCTAGCTTTTGGAACTTGCTTAATATCATACAATAGATTAAAAAAAGATAGTATATTTATTATTTCACTAATGTATTTATGTTTAGCTATGGGGATATTATTAGGACATATTGACTATTTTAGTTTTTATTATGAAGAATTTACTATATCAAACTATATTACTGTGTCGACATCATTATTAAGAGTTTTTATACTTATAGTTGCTATTTTACCAAAGAATAAATTAAGATCTTTAATTATTAAAAACAAAGGAATTTCAATATTGTTTGTAATAATATATTCAATAGTATTTGGATTTTTAGAAAATAGAATAGGACATAGTAAACTATATGATAGTAGCCAATTTTTTATATTATATAATATATTTTTAATTATGATTTACACTACTTGCTCAGTAAAACTATTCGCAACAGGTGTAAAAGAAAAAGATTACTTATTTGTAGTTTTAAGTTCAAGTATATTTATGCTTGCAATAAAAGCTATTTATGCTATATATGGAATACGCATAGTATCTTTTTATGTTAAATTAACATCTGTATCAATAACATATATTTGCTTGTTTATAGTTATTTTGGGGGCATTTTTTGAATTATATATGTATATATTTAAAACAAAATTATTAAATGACAATTTAAGTGTGTTTTATAACTTAACTGATAATAATAAGCATAATTTTATGTTTATATATAGCCAAGATGAAGAACTTTTATATGCTAATAAAAAGATAAAAGAATATTATTTTAAATCAGAAAATTCAGATATGAATAAACTAGAATTTATTTTAAAGCAAAAAATAAATTCAATAGGACGAAGAGACGAAATTATGGAGTCTCTAAATAAAAATGGAGTTTGGAGAGGAATAATAAAAAATGAGATGAACAATAAAACTATTGATTGTTCTGCTCAATTAATTAATATGAATGAAAATGAAAGAGCGATTGCGATTAACTATATGGACATCTCAGAAGAAATAGGTATTGAATTAGAATTAGAGAAGTTGAAAGTTTATGATAAAGAAAAAAGTGAGTTTATATCTAATATTTCTCATGAACTAAGAACTCCTTTAAATATATTTTATTCGACTATACAGTTATTGGACAAGCTGAGTATAAAAGAAGACTCAGATTTTAAATTAATATATGAAAAATATAAAAAAACGCTACATCTAAATTGTAAAAGAATGTTGAAACTGATAAATAATGTTATAGATATATCAAAGATAGACATAGGGCTTTTAAAAGCCAACTTTGAAAATTATGATATAGTTTCTATTGTAGAATCGGTAACTTTATCTGTTGTAAATTATGCGTTATTAAAATCTATAAATATACAATTTGACACCAATAAGGAAGAACACATTATTAAATGTGATTCCTCTATGATTGAAAGAATGATGCTTAATTTATTATCAAATGCAATTAAATTTTCACAAGAAAACAAAAATATATATGTTAGAGTTTTTATAAATGATGAGTGGATTCAAATAGATGTACAGGATGAAGGAATGGGGATTTCTAAAAATGCTCAGCAAATTATATTTGAAAAATTTATACAAGCGGATAAATCTTTTACTCGTATGAACGAAGGAAGTGGGATAGGTCTTAGCATTGTTAAATCCATAATTAATCTTCATGAGGGAGAGATATATATAGATAGCGAAGTAAATGAGGGTAGTATTTTAAAAATATTATTACCTAATAAACGTTTAGAATCTTTAGATTTTAAAGTTTATGATATAAATAATTACAATATAGAACTTGAATTATCTGATATTTATCAGATATTAGTATAAGGTAAATTATTATAATAGCTAAACCAGTGAAAATCTCTCCTTATATCTAAGTATAAATAAGGAGGGATTTTTTAGCTTAGTGCATTAATGTAAATTTGATGCTACAATCCTATCAGGGACTGCATTTTTTACAACTTAATGTAATAATGTGGTAAAATTAAAGTTAACAGAAATAGGGGGGGCATATTATATGGATACATACAAAGTGCTTGAAATTAAGCAAAGTGTTTTTCAAAATAACGATAGACAAGCAGATTTACTTAGAGAAGATTTAAAAAAGGAAAAAACTTTTTTATTAAATTTAATGTCATCACCAGGTTCAGGTAAAACAACAACTGTTTTAAGAACAATTGAAGCTTTAAAAGAGGAAATGAAAATAGGGATTTTAGAAGCAGATATAGACTCAGATGTGGATGCTAACACTGTTTCTAAAACTGGCACAAAAGTAATACAATTACATACAGGTGGGATGTGCCATCTTGATGCAGATATGACTAAGCAAGGTTTGTTAGGTATGGGAACTGAAGATGTTGATTTTGCTATATTAGAAAATGTAGGGAATTTAGTTTGCCCAGCTGAATTTGATACTGGAGCATCAAAGAGTGCTATGATTTTAAGCATACCAGAGGGACATGATAAATCTCTAAAATATCCATTAATGTTTTCTATAGTTGATGTTTTATTAATAAATAAGATGGATGTAATAGATTATTTTGATTTTAATTTAGAAGCAGTTACAGAGCATGTAAAAAAATTAAATCCTAATATTAAAATCATTCCGATTTCTGCTAGAACTGGTGAAGGAATTGAAGAATGGGCAGAGTGGATACGCACAGAAGTGAAAAATTGGAATACAAACTAATGAAAATATAAATAAGGGGTTAAATTTATAGCTATAAGCAAAAAGGACAGGTGATTAATTTGCATGAACTAGGGGTTGTAATTGAAGTTGTAGATACGGTAAAAAAAATCATCGTAGAGCAACAATTAAACAAAGTTGATACATTGGTATTACAAATAGGAGAGCTTTCATCAATGATTCCAAGATATATAGAACAATGCTATCCAGCTGCAGTGGATGGAACAATACTACAAGATACTAAATTGAAAATTGAAGTATTACCAGGTAATGGTATTTGTAAAGATTGTAATAAAGTTTTTAATATTATGGAAAACAATGGAGTATGTCCGAATTGTGAAAGTAAAAAGTGGGAATTATTATGCGGAAGAGAATTTATGATTAAGGAAATAATCGCTTGCTAAAATTTATTATAATCAAAAAGATATTATCATAAGAGTCTATGGTAATATCTTTTTAGTTTTTATATTATAGGTAAGAAGCATTCAATTAAATGTTATCTTCTCGATGGTGAAGACCTTTTAATTGATAAGTTAACAGTTTTATATAAAAACGTACCTGCTACTAAATTTATAATAATAGATGGTGCTACCACAGTCAAAAATAAAGTTATAAAAGATGCTGGAAGACCTACTATTGCTTGAGCAGATATTAAAAATATAATGCCACTAATAAAAGTACCTATAGGCAATATTATTGATGCTATTATACTATTTTGCTTAGATTCACTTAATTTATTAAATGATTTTATTTTGCAAATAATAAATATTAATACATATATACAGTTAGCAGTAACTATCTTATCTATGATATTTGGAAATTGTCCACCTGGAAATTTTGTTGTCATAGCTGTAAATATTCCTGTAATCAAAGCAGCTACAATAGCTGTTTTGTAATCTTTCTTGTTTAATACCATTATCACAAACAGCATAGCTAATGCAAAGTCTGGCTGCATAGGCAATCCTAGTGTAGGTGTAATTTGATGAAGTAAAGCACCTATGGCTAGAAGTATTGAATTCATAGTTAGTTTTTTTGTATTCATAATTTTAATTCTCCTAAATTTCATAATTGTTATATTTTCAAACCAATGTTCAATATCATTTTTATTAGAATCTATAGTTCATGACATGGTGACCACCTCCTTACAAATTTTATTTTGGATAGTTTATAAAATAAAAAAACTCCGTCCTAAATAAATAGGACGGAGTTATTATCCGCGATACCACCTAAATTGCACTATATATAAACATGCCACTCAAATTCGAGTACTACTATACTCTATCCGCTATAACGCGCAGACCGCGGTATCTGGTACTTTTCTTGAGAATTTCCCTTTACTCCTCTAAGGCCCATTCACTAAATTCCTTCATGCTAGGCTTTCACCGTCCCTAGCTCTCTGCTATGAATCTGAACTTAACTACTATCCCTTATCAATGGATTGTTATTTGAAATTTTAGTTTTTCGTTGATGTTATAATCAATATTATAATTTAAAATTTTATTTGTCAATATATATTTTTATGAAAGCTTATACAAAAAATAACTTTATGTAATAGATTTCATATTAGATAAAAGAAAATCATAGGTTATTAATACACTCAAACGTTAACATAAACATGTATAGCATACAATATATTTACAAAAAATTCCATAAATGTTAAGATGGAATGTATGTTTAAATGAAAATTAAATTAAATTAGCAAACCCGGAGTGATTCGGCGACGCAAAGCTATAGGGACTTTTTAAAGTTAGCCAGTTGCATAAATTTGTCTTTTAGAAAAGAGTGTTAACAGGTTAATGTTGATACTCTTTTATTTTTTATGCTATGAAGTGGACTTTAATAATTGTAATATTTTAACTAAGGAGGTTTATTATAGGGAGTAAATAAAATTTAAATCAACAGATAAAGTAAAACAATAAAGGGAGATAAATCAAAAATGAAATTTAAATTACGAAATAAAAGTAAAGTCAAAAACAAGGGTATAAAAACTAAACTTACTTTAATAATTGTGTGTTTTGCAATTATTTGCTGTTTATTTTTAGGAGCAATTACAAGTCTTTTGAATTATAAGACTGCTAATAATATTTTATCAAAAACAATTGTAGAAACGACTAAGCAAGCAGCTGAAAATACTTCTCAGAAAATCAAAAATATTCAAAATGCAGCAATTCAAACCGGTATTATTAAAGAAATTTCAAATCCTAAAGTAAGCAAAGAAGAAAAGCAAAATATTTTAACTAACCAAGAAAAATTATATGGATTATCATTAGGTCAAATTTTAGATGTAAATGGTAAAGATCTTTTTAGTGGTAATGATTATTCAGATAGAGAATACTTTAAAATTTCTATGACGGGAAAAGAATACATGAGTAGCCCTGTTATTAGTAAAGTAACAGGAAAACTTACACTTGTAGTTTCTGCACCTATTTGGGAAAATGGAGTACAAGGTAGTAAAATAGTAGGGGTTGTAACCTTTGATCCAGATAAGAATCTTTTAAATGATATTATTAATGATATAAAAATAAGTGAAAATAGTTATGCTTACCTTCTAGATAGCGAAGGAACAACGATTGCGGATGAGGATGCTAGTGTTGTTGGTATAGAAAATACTATAAAACAATCAGAAACAGATAAAAGCTTAATACCTGCTGCAGAGGCAGATAAGAAACTTATTTCAGGAGAGACAGGATATGCTGATGCAAAATTTAATGATGAGAATTGGATTGTAGGATATGCTCCTGTGAAATATGGTAATGGTTGGGGTATAGGTGTAATGGCAAATAAAAATGATTTTCTTAGCCAAATGTATAGTTCAATTATAATTACAATTGTATTAGCTATATTATTTACAGTTGCAGCATTTTTTATAGCAATAAAGTTCTCAAATAAGATAGGAAATCCATTAAAAGAATGTAGTGAAAGATTAAAGAAATTAGCCGACGGAGATTTAAATTCAGAAACTATAGAGATAGATCAAGATAATGAAATAGGCATGGTAGCAGAAGCTACAAGTAAAATAGTTAGTGACTTTAGAGAAATGATAAATGAATTAACTGATATATTAACTCAAATTAGTAATGGAAACTTAGATATTAACGTAGATAATGAGAGATTTAATGATTTATTTGTTAATGATTTTGAACCAATATTAGTTGCTGTTAATAAAATTATTGATGGCTTAAACAGTACTTTGACACAAATAAATGTTTCTGGTGAACATGTTGCAATTGGGTCAGAACAGGTATCACAAGGTGCTCAAGTGCTTTCACAAGGTGCTACAGAACAAGCAAGTTCAGTTCAAGAACTTTCGGTAACTATAAATGAAGTTTCATCTCAAATAAAGCAAACTGCACAAAACGCAGTAAAAGCAAAGGAAATATCTGAACAATCAAGTATTGCTACTGATAAAGGAAGAGAACAAATGCAGCAAATGATTTGTGCAATGGATGAAATTAGTAATACATCAAATGAAATTGGAAATATAATAAAAACTATTGACGGTATAGCATTCCAAACAAAGATTTTAGCACTTAATGCAGCTGTAGAAGCAGCACGAGCAGGAGAGTCTGGTAAAGGATTTGCAGTTGTTGCTGATGAAGTTAGAAACCTTGCTGCAAAATCTGCACAAAGTGCTAAGGATACAGCGCAGTTAATTGAAAAATCGCTTATAGCAATAGAAAACGGTACAGTTATTGTATCAGAAACTGCAAAATCTCTTGAAGACGTTGTTTATGGTGCACAAAAATCAGCAGAAGTTATACAAGAAATTGCAGACGCAAGTAACGAGCAAGCACAACATATAAATCAAGTAAATATTGGTGTTGAACAAATATCTTTAGTTGTACAGACTAATTCAGCAACTGCTGAAGAGAGTGCTGCAGCAAGCGAAGAGCTATCAAGTCAAGCTCATATGTTAAAACAGCTTATTGGAAAGTTTAACTTAAAAGATGAAAAATACAAATATTATGATAGAACGATGATATTTGATAGTGAAGAAATATAAAATTATAATTAAAATTCAAAAAAGTATTATCATGAAATATTGATAATACTTTTATTTTTATGAATATAAAAATCTATTAATATTAATAAAGTTGTATAATAAATAAAAATAGAGATAGTACCTAAGGGGAATAAAAAATTATGAATAATATAAATAATAATTTATATGGAAAAACTACTATGAAACTTGGCAGTGAAAGTAAACAAATACAAAATAATTTATTATCTGAAATAAATACAAAAGATATCCCAAAACAAGAATTGGGAAAATTAAATAATCTTCAAAATACAGATATTATAAAGAATTTAACAAAAATTCAAGAAGACACTAAAAGAGCAGAGCTAATAGCTATAAAAATAGTTAAACAAGAAACTGTAACAACTAAAGAGCAAAATTTTATGAATAAAAAATATCCTGATATGAAAAAAGTAGCAAATCAATCAATAAATGAATGTGAATATTTAAAAAAACAAATAAGTAATTGTAAAACGGACGAAGAAAGACAACAAGTATTGTTTAAAGCAACTAGTGATATAAAAGATATGACTAGAAAAGGGGTACTTTCTGAAATTCAAGCTCGTATTAAAAATTCAGGAATAATAGAGATTGAAAAATTCTTGAAAAATATTCAGAAAGAATTAAAAAAAGCAGAAATAATAGCTATAAAAATAGTTAAAGGAGATAAATTAACTGCTACAGAAGAAAATTTTATAAATAAAAAATACTCTGATGTCAAACAAATAGCAGATCAATCAATAAATCAAAAAATAGACTTAAAAGAAAAATTTAAAAGTTGTAAAACACCTGAAGAGAAACAATTAGTATTAGCTAAGGCAATTGGTGATGTAAAAGATATGGCTAAAAATGGTGTACTTTCTGAAACTGAAATTGTAATTAAAATGTCAGTTATAGAAGTAGTAAAAAAAGAGTATGAAAGAGAGTATGATAAAGAAAACGGATTAAAGTTTATTATAAATCCATATATATATCTAAATTCAAGATTATTATCAGATAAGTTGTCAGGTATAATTATAATTGTAGTGATTTTAAGTATTATATATTTTTTAAAAAATTAGTAATTTATATTAAATAGTATATCAAAATGCCCTGAGTATATTTATTATGCCTGGGGTATTTTGATATATAAGTATAAAACTAAGTATACTAATTTATCAGAAGTAGTCCAAATGTTTATTTAAAAGATTGCGGTTTGGATTTACTTGTCCTACAATAAAAAATATACTACATTAAAACGAAAAAGGGGAGAAAATGATGTTTAAAGGCTATCCGCAATTTGAGAATTTCTACAAAAATGGTGTTTATTTAGATAATGCAGCTACTTCTTATCCTAAACCACAATGTGTTATTAAGTCGATTAATGATTATATTTTATATAATGGGGTTAGTTCATCAAGGGGAGCATACAAAAAAGCAATGGAAGCAGATTATATGGTTTATGAAACTAGAAAATGGATTGGAGAACTTTTTAACCATAAAAAGCCATCAGATATTGTTTTTACATCAGGAATAACAGAGGCACTTAATGGAATAATGTGCGGTATGTTAAAAGAAGGAGATCATGTTGTAACAAGTAGTATAGAGCATAATGCAGTATGGAGATGCTTAAAAACTTTAGAGAGAGATAGAAATATTTCAATTACAAATGTAGAAATCACAAAAGAAGGGATTACAAATCCTAATGATGTAGAAAAAAACATCCAACAAAATACAAAGTTAATTGTATTTAACCATGCATCTAATGTAATTGGAACGATTCAACCTATAAGAGAAATCGGAGCAATTGCAAAACAACATGGGATTCCTTTCTTAGTAGATGCTGCTCAAAGTGCAGGTATGTTGCCTATTGATATGGAAGATGATAATATTAGTATTTTAGCATTCACAGGACATAAAGGATTACTTGCGCCTAGTGGAACTGGTGGTTTTGTATTGAATTGGGACGGAGATATTAAAGCGTGGAAATCTGGTGGAACTGGTGGAAATTCAGCAGACCCTTACATGTCAGAAATTACACCAAATAAATATGAAGCGGGAACTATGAATATGGTTGGTATATCTGGACTTCATGCTAGTATTCGTTACTTATTAGATGTGGGAGTAGATAAGATTCATAATAATGAAAAAGAAGTAATTGCTTATGCTTTGGAAAAACTTGAATCTATAGATGGAATTAGAGTATTTGGAACTAAAGATCCTGAAAAAATGGTTGGATCTATTGCAATAACTATAGATGGTATAGATTCAGGAAAAGGTGGATCGTTACTAGATAAAAAATATAACATAATGGTAAGATCGGGAATTCATTGTGCACCTATGCTACATAAAATTATGGGAACAGATAAGAATGGAGCAATTCGTATAGGAATCGGTTATACTACGACTAAAGAAGAGATAGATTATCTTATATATGCATTAGAAGAATTATTAAAAGGTGAGTTAGCCTAATATTTATATCATTATTAATTAACAGAGGGGGAAATATAAAAATAATGTATTTAAATTTAATTTCATTACAGGAGATTCAGCCGTGTTCAACAGTAGACGCACGATTTGGAATTATTGCAGGTTTTACAGATAGCATAACAGATATTATGCCTTATATTAATGCTGTTAACCCAACAGCAGTATATAATAAAGATCAAGGTTGGATATCTTTACGTATTAGACAAAGAATTATAACATTATATGATAAATCACTAAAGGGAGCTTATTTAATTAGTGAAACTGATGCATATGAAACTCTAGATTATATAAAAGATATGATTAACGATTTAGATTCAAAAAGAGATGAAATAGAGCCAGACTTTACTGTAGCACAAATGCCATCTTATATTGATATTTATAATCTTTTACCGAAGATTAATTGTAAGAAGTGCGGGGAAGTTGGTTGTCTTGCATTTTCAGGGAAACTGCTTACTGGAAAGACTAGTATAGAAAAATGCATACCGTTATTTGGAGAAAGTTATAAAAAAGAGCGTATGGAGATTGATGAGATAATGGTGGTATATGGATATAAAGGTTGAATGTTATTTATAAACTGAAATTTTAATTAATATAAAAAGCGTAGAAATATTCTACGTTTTTTGTATTCTATAAGATAATTAATTTGATAAAAGAAAGATAAGGGAGAGTATTTTATGGGGAAATTAAATTTAGTAGTGGTATTTTTAGAAGGTGTTTTATCCTTTTTTTCACCGTGTATATTACCAATACTGCCAATATATTTAAGTATGCTATCAAACAGTAACATAGAAAATCTTAAAAGTGGAAAATTCATACGTAGTTCTTTATTTAAAAATACGCTATTTTTTATAATTGGGATATCAACAACATTCTTTATATTAGGATCCTCAGTAAATGCATTAAGTGCATTCTTTAATACAAATAAAGACTTAATAATGATAATAGGTGGAATTATTATAATATTTATGGGGTTATTCTATATGGGAATTATAAAGTCATCTATATTAAATAGAGAAAAAAGATTTAATATAAAAGCTAAAGAAATGAATTGTGTATCGTCATTTATATTAGGGTTTACATTTAGTTTTGGATGGACACCTTGTATAGGTCCAATACTTGCATCTGTACTTATTATGTCATCAAGTTCAGATGACACAATAATGTCGAGTTTACTTATAGTCGTTTATACTTTAGGATTTGTATTACCGTTTATACTAGTTGCACTATTTTACAATAAATTATTTAATACAATAGATAAAATAAAAAATCACATGGATAAAATTAAACACATTGGAGGAATAATACTTATAGTATCTGGAGTAGTTATGTTTATCAATGGTCTTGAAGGAACATTGAATTATTTTGAAAGCTCCACTAAAAATAAAGTAGAGAACAATCAAAGTTTAAATGAAGCACAAGATAATGAAAAAATAAAAGCTCTAGATTTTGTACTATATGACCAATATGGAAAAGAACATAAATTGAGTGACTATAAAGGTAAAACTATATTTTTGAATTTCTGGGCTACATGGTGTCCTCCATGTAGAGAAGAAATGCCTTATATAGAACAATTATATAATGAATATAACAAAAATAATGATGATGTAATAATCCTTGGGTTAGCATCTCCAAACTTAGGCAATGAAGTAAGTCAAAGCGATATAGAAAAATTTTTAGAAGACGAAAATTATACTTTTCCTGTAATGTTTGACAAAGATGGAAGCTTAACGTATCAATATGGAATTAATTCATTCCCATCAACATTTATTATAGACAAAGAAGGATATATAAAACAATATGTTCCAGGTGCGATGGATAAAGAAACTATGAAACAAATCATAGAAAATTAATAAACTTAAAAGACTCATTAGTAAATTTACTAATGGGTTTTTTTATATAATCTAAATGGCTACTATAGATATATATTACTTTAATGAACGTAACTTACCTTAAAGTGCGTACTTGTGGTTAAAAATAGACAAGAGTATTATAAAGGTTAAGAAGCATTATAATAAATATATTAAAAATAGGAGTTGTGATATTATATGAAAGTAATTGCATTTAACGGAAGCCCTAAAAAAAATGGTAATACTTATACATCAATTGAGATTGTAGCTAAAGAGTTAGAGAAAGAAAACATTGAAGTTGAAATTATTCATGTTGGAAACAAGATGATACGTGGATGTTTGGCTTGTGGTGGATGTAGTAGAAATATGAATGAAAAATGTGTAATTGATAACGATGAAGTAAATGAATGGATTGCAAAAATGAAAGATGCTGATGGAATAATATTAGGATCACCAGTATATTACTCAGCAGTTGCAGGGACTATGAAGTCATTTTTAGATCGTGCATTTTATGTGTCATCTGTAAATAAAGGTATGCTTAGACATAAAGTTGGAGCAAGTGTAGTAGCTGTTAGAAGATCAGGAGGAGTACCGGTATTTGACCAGCTAAACAATTATATTAACTATTCAGAGATGTTAATGCCAACATCAAATTATTGGAACGTAGCATATGGTACTGCTCCAGGTGAAGTTGTTAAAGATGATGAAGGTGTGCAAATCATGAGTATGTTAGGTAAAAATATGGCTTGGCTTATGAAAATTGTTGAGGCAGGTAAGAAAACTATTGAAGCACCAAGGAGACAAGATAAAACATATATGAACTTTATAAGATAAAGTTAAATATAAGAATAGTATAGAATAATCTATAAGTAGGGGGGATAATCATGAAATTAGGTATTATAGGAACTGGAATGATTGTTAAAGAGTTTTTGACAATCACTTCATATTTAGATGACATAAAAGTAGTAGCTATTTGTGGAAGAAAAAATAGCGAAAATACAATTAATGAGCTAAAAAATAAATATAACATTGATAATGCTTTTTATAACTATGATGAATTACTTAACAGTGATGTAGATACTATTTATATTGCATTACCAAATAATTTACATTTTGAATTTGCAAAAAAAGCAATAGAAGCAAATAAAAATGTTATAGTTGAAAAACCAATAACATCAACATATAAAGAAGCACTAGTTTTAAGTAACTTAGCTAAAGAAAAAGGATTATTTATATTTGAAGCAATTACTAATCAATATCTTCCTAATTATAAAAAAACTAAAGAGTTACTTCCAAAGTTAGGGAATATTAAAATTGTTCAATGTAATTTTTCTCAGTATTCTAGTAGATATGATAAATTTAAAGAAGGTAATATTTTACCAGTCTTTGACCCTGAATTTTCAGGTGGAGCATTGATGGATTTAAATATTTATAATATTCACTATGTAGTTGGGTTATTTGGAAAGCCTAAAAATGTTGAATATTATGCTAATATTGAAAGAGGAATAGATACTTCTGGAATATTAGTATTAGATTATAAAATATTTAAATGTATTTGTATTGGAGCAAAAGATTGTAAAGCGCCTATTTCAAATAACATTCAAGGGGACAATGGGTGTATACATCAAGATAATCCAACTAATTCTTGCGAAAAATTTGAGCTATTAATGAATGATGGAACAAGCCTTTTAATCGATGAAAATAACTATGATCATCGTATGGTTAATGAATTTATTGAATTTGCAGATATAATAAAAAATAATGATATAGAAAAATGTTATAAAATTTTAGCACATACTTTAATAGTTAGTGAAATACAAACAATTGCAAGACAAAAAAGTGGAATAGTATTTAAAGCAGATATGAATATAATATAAGATTAAAATTGAATATTAATTTATCAATGTAGCATATATCAGATATTTAATTAGATTTAGATAAACTTCAAAAACTAAATCTATTATAACTAATAAAGTAGAGCGTGGTGTAGTATCATATCCGGATAAGATACTTTTTTCGGAAAAAGTATTTATAGGAATACTAACTAGCCTAGACAATGATAAATCATGGCTATTAACTAGGGCATATGTATTAAAAAATATATCTAATAGCTTACGGAGATAGCATATATGAAGAAGGTAAATATAGCTTAGATACGTTAAATAAATTTTAAAATAATAAAGTAGGTAACGCTATATCTGATGTTCATATATTGACAATGTTTGAGTATACTTCAGATGATGGATTCTCTGTTGTTGATTACATGGAGATAGATAAAAAGTTGGGTGAATGGGAAACTATAAAAAGTTTTTCTAATGACTATAGGCTAATGTTTGATTTTGTTGCAAATCATATTTCTAAAAGTAGCAAGTGGTTTAAGGGATATTTAAATGGAGATGAAAAGTATAAAGAGTATTTTATAAAAAGAGACGAGAATTTTGATTATTCGAAAGTCGTAAGACCTAGAACTTCACCTATTATACATGCGTATAAAGGAAAAGAGGGAGTTAAAACTGCATGGACAACGTTTAGTGAAGATCAGTTAGATATAAATATAAAACACTTCCCAGTATTAATTGAGACGACTGGTACAACTTGTATACATCTTCCTCAAACCCATTCTATAATACAATTGTGGAGATTAATACTTGATTACTTTAAACCTAATACTCAAATAATAACAGAAACTAATGTACCTCATAAAGAAAATATAAGTTATTTTGGAGATAAAAGTAATGAAGCTCATATGGTATATCAATTTACGCTACCTCCGCTTACTTTATATACATTAACAACACATGACTCTACCAAATTAACTAAATGGGCGAGAAGCATAGACAAAGTATCTGGTAGTGCGACTTATTTTACTACAGATAATGGTGGTAAAGTGTCATATAAAAATAATCCTGATGGAAGTAAGTCAGTATATGAATTGAATATAAATTACTTAGATGCTTTGATAAATAAAGATGAAGATGTTAGTGAAGAAATTCAGGTTCAAAAAATACTATCTGCTCATGCTATATTATTATCGTTTGTAGGGATTCATGCAATATATTATCATTCATTATTAGGTTCGAAAAATTATTATAAAGGAGTAGAAGAGTCGGGAATAAACAGAAGAATAAATAGAGAAAAACTAGAGTATAACGATATATGCGAGCAACTAGAAAAAGACAGTAGAAGAAAAAAATATTTGATGAATTAAAAAAATTAATAGAATTAAGAAAACAAGAAGCCGTATTTTCTCCATATGCAAAGCAAGTAGTTCTTGATTTTGGAAAAGATGTATTTGCACTAGAACGTGAGGATGAATAAAAAAATGAAAAAATAATATTCATTACAAATGTTACACATGAACCTAAAATAGTTAAAGGCGATTTTAAAGGAATAAATATATTAAGTAAAAACAAGGTTAATAATGAGATAAGATTATTACCTTATGAATTTGTATGGATAAAATGTAAATAATATATGATTTTAAAATGAATTAGACTTACATAAAAAACCTACAGTTGGGGGAACTGTAGGTTTTTTTATCTTGGGGGAGATAGGTTGTTTTATCCGTTCATATTTTAAGTATTGTCACTTTTTTTCTATAGTATACATATTTTTGAAAAAAATACATAAAATATTAAGTTGACTTTATATTGCATATATATATAATAAGTTACAGATATATTTTATAAAAATAGTAATATTATTATATATAATATTAACTTGAGATATAACAAATTTATATAAATGGTTGAAAGAATACCAGTATAAATTTTTGTTAAAGGAGTTGAAATCGATGAGTAGTTTATCGGCAAGAAAGCAAGTTAGAAAGAAAAAGAAGAAGATGAAGAGAAAAGCTGTAGTATTAATCACTGTAATATTAATATTATTATCTATATTACTGATTGGGACATTAAGTGTGTCTAAAGCTACAGTTAGCGACTTAGAGGCTAAGCCAATTAAGCATGAAAACGTAGATAGTAAATATATGGTATTAGTTAATAGAAAAAATAAAGTAGATGAGAAATTTTATCCAAAGGATTTAGTGATTCCAAATATAAAGTTTTTAAGATCAAATTCTAGTAATAAATATTTAAGTAAAGATGTAGCAGTACAAATAGAAAATCTATTTAATAAGGCTACCAGCGAAAATATAAATTTACGTGGAGTTTCTGGATATAGGTCTTACAAGTATCAGAAAAATTTATACAGAAATAACATAAGAAAATCAGGTGAAATACAAACAAATAAATATATGGCACAACCTGGAACTAGTGAACACCAAACAGGACTAGCTATAGATATATTGTCTTCTGAGTATGCGAGTTTAGACGAAGGTTTTGAAAATACAAATGCGTATAGATGGTTATTAGAAAATATAAGCGAATATGGATTCATAATTAGATATCCAAAAGGAAAACAGGATATAACAGGATATGCATATGAACCATGGCATTTGAGATATGTTGGCAAAACAGCAGCAACAGAAATAAACAAAAAAGGAATTACATTAGAAGAGTATTTAAATGAAAATAAATAGATTAATACAATTAGTCAATTAAGTATATATAAAAGTGTATAGATAATTAAAAAACTTAATATATAATATTGCGCAATAAAAAACTACAGTGGGGAAACTGTAGTTTTTTTTATCTGGGGGAGATAATTTTAATTTGATTATAGTTTAATTATTATCAGTTTTTTAAGAAAATATACATATTCTGTTCAAAAAAAATTAATATGATTGACAGTGGATTAATCAATATGATATATTTGTTAATATGATTATATATTAAATATATTAACAATAACTAGATAGGGGTACTGCGATGAAAAAGAAATTTTACTTAAACAACTTTAAAACACAATGGATTAAATATGATGACTACCAAATAAATATAGATAATAATGGAAATGAATATATAGTTCCAAACAAAGATTCAAATTATACTATTTATAACCCCTTTGAAGTTTCTGATAAATTATTATTTGATTTAATAGACTTAGGAGATGAGGCTTTAAAAAAGGATTCAGACAAAAATATTATAAAAAAGAAAATTTTATTATTTGCTAGAAATTATGGATTATTAGGGTTAATAAGTTCAAGTGTTTATAATAGAAACATTATAGGTGAGGAAAAAGTACTATTTACTGAGAACAACATAATTACAAAAGAAAAATTAATGGATACTAGCGAGTATATGAGTTTATTTACGCCATTTGCATTAGAAGGAGATATATACACTAGAACATTTGATGATCATTTAACAGTATTTAAAGCAGAGGATTCACCAAAGTTTTATGGGAAGAGACCTTTAATACTAGATGTAGTATTTTCTAAATTTTATGCAGAACAGTTAAATTGGATTATAGAATTTGCAAAAAATATTTCTATTCATCTAAATCAATTAATAATATATAAAAACATAAGCTTAACAGAACCTGTAACAATTATGGCAGGTAAATTTAAAGCAGAAAAAATTGGATTTACTATATCTATGTTTGATAAACCTGAAATTAATTGGGAGTTTGATTCATTAGAAAGCACAATAGAAACCATATATGCGTTTGCTCTTACAGATGAAAGTTTTATACTTACTCGTTGTGAATATTGTAAAAAAGCTTTTGTTGCCAAAAGTGAAAGAGAAAAATATTGTTCTCCTTCTTGTAGAAACTGTATAAACGTTATAAAAAGTAGAAATAAGAAAAAACTTATAAAGGATTTGAATGAAAATGAAACTGCAGAAAAAAATAAATTAACAAAGAATGATATTGGAGAAGTAAAAGGAGTGAAAAATATGAAAATTGATGAGAAAAAGAAAGAAGCTATTTATGAATATAAAGAGAGAAAAACTACAGGGGGCGTATATAAAATAACTAATATAGTTAATGATAAAAGTTTAATAAGATGCGAGATAGATCTTAAATCAATGGAAAACCGTTTTAATTTTTCTGTATCAACAGGTTCTTGTGTAAATATAAAAATACAAAAAGACTGGAAGGAATTTGGAGCGAAAGCATTTAAATTTGAAATTTTAGAAGAAATTGAAATGGAAAATGATATGAGCATTATTGACTTTAAGAAAGAACTGAAGACTCTTGAAGAAAAATATATATCTGAGGCTAATAAGGAAAATTTATACTAAATAAATTAACTAGTAAAATAATATGGCAATTTATAGTTAAAAAAATACGATAATTGATAAAAAAATAGACTTTTTAATATATAGATTAATCAATACTGATATAATTATTCTTATATAAAGCTTACAAATTGGAGGTATTGGTAATGGAGATAAATAAATATTTTGATGTTAAAATCACAATATTAAAAAAACTAGTTGTAGAGGATATTCATAAAGAGTATGCTAAAGAAAATTTACCGGTAGTTTGTGCAAAGGGTAAAGTAGGAGATGAATTTATATCAAAGAATTGCGAGATGCCAGAGAAATTTTGTATAGGAGCGTGGAAAGGCTTAGAAAGCAAAGTTATGTTATTAGCATCAGGAGATAATAGTCCTTATGTAAAGCAAGATGGCGTAGCGATACATTCTTGTAATGATGGGCTTCATCCTGTTATATATAAATTAGAAAGACTATAGTTATAAACATATGAAAAGCTACTCAAAAGAGTAGCTTTTCATATGTTGTATTTTAAAGTGATATAATTAAAAAATAAAAAATACAGATAGATAAATAAAATTATAAATGTTATGAAAAGATATAGTATAATAATGAAAATATAAAAGTATTAATAAAAATTATATGGAGGAGTATTAAATGGGTTATAAAATTTTAATAGCTGAAGATGATGAAGATATTATAAAACTTATAAAACTTTATCTTGAAAATGAAAAATATGAAGTGTTTTGCGCCACAAATGGAATAGATGCTTTAAATATTGTAGAAAACAATGATATAGATTTATTGGTTTTAGACATTATGATGCCAAAATTAAATGGATATGAAGTCACAAAAAAAATTAGAGAAAATAGTAATATGCCAATACTTATTCTTTCAGCAAAAAATTTACATAGTGATAAAATATTGGGGCTTGATTTAGGTGCAGATGATTATATAGCAAAACCTTTTAATCCATTAGAGGTTATAGCTAGAATAAAGTCTTTATTAAGAAGGTGTTATAACCTTAATATTAAAATAGATAAAAACAAATCTGCAGAAAAAGGGAATATTTTAGAGATAGGTCAATTAGTTTTGAACACTCAAAATTTTACAGTTACTAAAGATAAAGAAGAAATAATATTGACTCCAAGTGAATATAAGATACTTGTTACCCTAATGAAGTCTCCAGGAAGAGTATACACAAAGGTTCAGATTGGAGAAATAATAAAAGGTGATTACTTTATAAGTGACGATAACACTATTATGGTACATATATCTAAGCTGAGAGAGAAAATTGAAGACAACCCTAAAAATCCAATTTATATAAAGACCATACGAGGAGTAGGATATAAGTTTGAAAAGTTTAAGAAAAACTAAAGGAAGTAGCTTTTTCTCGCTTCTTATAAAAAATTATGTACTATTTACCATAGTAAATATAATAATACTTTATGCAATATGCGTAATGGGAGTTTATGTTATGAGTAAATCATTAGATTATCCATATAGTGAACCATCAAGTCAAAGAGATATTCTTGAAAGTGGAAATTATGAAACGTTAAATGTTAACAAGATTGCAGGAAACAGAGGCTATATTGAAATATTAGATGAAGAAAATAAGGTAATATATAGAAGTGGAAAAATTGAGAAAAAAATTAATAACTATACAGATAAAGAAGTTGAATATATTCCAGATTATGAACAAAATACTTTTACTACAAAGCTTAAAAAATATAAAGATAAAAATAACAAAGAATTAACTATGCTTATAAAAGAAAAGAATTCTAATTATGAAGAATATAAAGTAGGATACATAGCATTTCAAATTTTAGATGATAAATTAAATGTTTTATATAGTGGCGGAGAAATTGAACAAAGAAGTTCATATACAAAAAAAGAAATAGGGTATTTAACTGATACCATATCTAAAAAATATCTAATAAGTAAGTATTCATTTAAACATAAGGACGGTCAAAAAAGAACATTAATTTTAAAATATAGAAAAGTAAATCAAGATAAGCAAGTAAGTGTTTTATTTAAAGGAGTAAAAACATCGTTTATCCTATTTATAGTTATATATGTAGGTTGCATCGGAATGTTTGTAATTTTATTAAATAGAAAAGTTAAAAAACCTATTAATAAATTAAATGACGCTATAATTTCTTTAGCACAAGGAAATAGCAATGAATTTATAAATTATAAAGGACCTTATGAGTTTGTTCAAATATGTAATAATTTTAATGTTATGGTGTCAAAGCTAAATGAAATTCAAAAAGAAAAAGAATTGTTAGAATCTGAAAAACAAAAAATGCTTGCAGATATTTCTCATGACTTAAAAACGCCTATTACAACTATTCAAGGATATGCAAAGGCATTGTCTGATGGGCTTATATCATCAGCCGAAGAAAAGAAGTATCTTAATATAATATATCAAAAATCTAATAATTTAACAGAACTTATTAATATTTTTTATGAATATAGCAAATTAGAGCACGCTGATTTTAAACTTAACTTAGTTAAAAAAGACTTAAGTGAATTTATTCGTGCCTATGTGGCTGAAAAATATGAATATATATATGACATTGGTTTTGAAATACAAGTTAATATACCGGATTATCAACTTATTAGCAAATTTGATGAAATTCAGCTTAAAAGAGTTTTTGAAAATATTGTAAATAATAGCATAAAACATAATGAAGAAGGAACTACAGTAGCTATTTCGTTAAAAGAAGAAGAAAAATATTATAAAATTATAATTGCAGATGATGGAATTGGAATACCTAAAGATATAGTTAAAAATATTTTTGATGCTTTTGTAGTTGGAGATGATTCAAGGAATACTAAGCAAGGATCAGGATTGGGACTTGCAATTTCTAAAAATATAATTGAGAAACATAATGGAAGTATAAGTCTTATTGTTAACGATGAAGATATATTTAAAACTGTATTTGAAATATTGCTACCAAAAGAATAGCTAAATAAAGATACTGTAACTAAAATTAGTTACAGTATTTTTATTTCTTAAAGAAAGCTTAACAAATCTTAAGAAATTTTACGCAAGTATTAAGGGAAACTTTAGAAGAAGATGATATTATTAGGTACGATAGAAAAGAGTAATATAAAAGGAGAAAAACTATGAATAATTTAAAGCAATTAATATTAGATCCTAGACAATATTTTTTAGAAAGTGAAAATAAAATAATTGAAAACAAAAAAACAGTAAGGTTAACGTTGCTTATATTAACTTATTCAGTAGTGCAAATAATTAGTGTAATTGTGTCAAATAATCACATAAATTATTTGTTAAACTCTATAGTTGAAATCCCAAAAATTTTAACAATAACATTTGAGGCATTTACATTACCTATATACTTATTAGGTATAGTACTAAGTGTTAATATTTATTATTTTATTATTAAAAATTTGGTAATAAAATATGAGAAAAAGAACATTGAAGATGCAAAATACTTAAAAAAGATTTTATATGTTATAAATATAATACCAAAGATCATTTTTTTATTAGCAACTATATTAAATGCTTTAGTTGTTAAAAATCATCAAATTTTACTTATGATGAATTCTGTAAGTTGTATATTTGCAGGAATTATATATTTTTATATGCTTTACAATCTTCTTAAGTTCTATTTAAAAACTGAAAAATTGTATAAAATATTGCCAATAATAGTTTATATATTTAATGTAATTGACAATGTAGGAATAATCTTAAAAGCTTAATATGACATAATTTTAGATTATTTATTTAATAAATTTTTTAGATTTAAGTGATGAATTTATAAAAAAAAAACAAAAAAAAACAAATAAAAAAATAAATGCAAAGTATTTCGAAATACGTAAACAAAAGGGATAGTTCGAGTCTAAGCTACAAAAGATTACAATATTGTACTTGAATAAACATTCACAAAGTAATAATATATTGATATTATTACTTTGTGAATATTTTATAGGAGAACACATATGAAAAAATTAATTTATTTAATTGTACCGTTGTTAATAGGAGGAATGTTTTCATTTGGATTAAATAAATTTCTTGACTATCAGATTGATGACTTACTTAAACAAAAAGATTTAATCCAGATGAAAAATGACTCTCTGAGTGATTTAAAAGATAAGGGAAGTATTGTAAATAATCATTTTTTAAAAAATGAAAATATAATGATGTTGGGATCATCGGAACTAGGTCATTCAACAAAACAACATCCAATACATTATTTCAATACGAATAGAAGTAAAAATGGAGTAGTGCCTATAGGAAGGGCATATACACAAAATTTACAGGATGCAACTATATTGGGAAGTGTAGATCCAACTATAAAGGACAAAAAAGTTGTTCTATTAGTTTCTATGCAGTGGTTTATGGATAAAGAAGGTGTCACAAGCCATCATTATCAATCTAGATTTTCGCCGAGCCAATTTTATAAATTTTTAGAAAATCCTAGTATTTCAGACGAGAATAAACTGAAATTTACAAAAAGAGCAAGCGAGTTGTTAGTAGGATGTAGTCAGTTTAAAGCTGAAGCTGTTTATGCAAAACTATATAATCCTAAATCACCTGTAGAAAAAATAGAAAAAATCTTGTTAACACCGTATTTTGAAGGAAGAGAATATTTTGTTAAGCTTAAAGAAAAAGGGAAGGTATATAAAAAATTACTTAAGCAAGAAGAAAAGAAAAAACAAAAGCCAGCTAAACATATAGATTGGAATAAAGAAAAAGAACAAGCTATAGCTGATGCTAAAAAAAGAGTAGGAAATAACGATCTAAGTATAGACAAAGTATATTACAAGACTAACTTTGGAAATAATTTAGACAAAGTAAAAGGTAAATATAATGATGTTAATTTACTACAGTCAAAGGAATATGATGATTATCAACTTACACTAGATGTATGTAAAGACTTAGGAATTAAACCTGTAGTTGTAATGCTACCATCTATGGATAAATTTTATAATGTAGTAGGTATATCTAAAGAAGAAAGACATGCGTTTTATGACAAAGCAGAAAAAATTGCAAAGAATGAAGGCTTTAAAGTCATAGACCTTAGAAAAAAAGAAACAGAAAAATATTATTTACGTGATGTAATGCATCTTGGTACGAAAGGATGGGTGGATGTTTGTGAGAGATTGTTTAAAGAATTTAACCAGTAATAAGTATATGATGACTAGTTTTATTTTGACGTTAATTATAATCGCAGCTATAGTGATATTAACATTTACATCGTTTAAAGAATTAACATTTATATATAATGAATTTTAGTAAGGATGGTATATGATGAAAATTATTGAGAGTATAAAAAAATATTCAAAAACAGATAGAGTAGCATTAAGATGCAATGAAGAAAATCTTTCTTACAAAGAATTAGAAATTTATTCAGAAGCAATAGCGCTATATTTAAAAGAAATGTATGGGGAGGCAAATACTCCAATAGTTATATATGGAAACAAAGAAAACATGATAATGCCATGTATGATAGGTGCTTTAAAATCAGGAAGAGCTTATGTTCCACTTGATATTAGTTTTCCAATAGACAGAGTATTTGAAGTAACTAAAG
Organism: Romboutsia sedimentorum; assembly: GCF_030131845.1. GTDB lineage: Bacteria > Bacillota > Clostridia > Peptostreptococcales > Peptostreptococcaceae > Romboutsia_D > Romboutsia_D sedimentorum. The sequence goes on from NZ_JASKYM010000003.1 coordinate 251,266, forward strand.
AAGTTAACCCAAAAGTATTATTTAACTTTAGCGATGAATCTGACTTTGGAGATTTAGAAGTGGTAAATGAAGATAAGCTTAAAGAGATAATAGAAAAATATAAAGATAATGAAATATCTAAAGATAGTTGGGTAAAAGAAGATGAGGATGCGTATATATTATTTACATCAGGAAGCACAGGCAAGCCAAAGGGTGTTCAGATAAGTTCTGATAACTTAGATAGTTTTGTTGACTGGGTAAGCCCTCATTTAAAACTTGATGGAAGTGAAAAGGTAATTATGAATCAAGCAGCATATTCATTTGACCTTTCAGTTACAACTATATATCCAGGGTTAGTAAATGGAGCTACATTGTTTTCGTTATCAAAGAGTGTATTAGCTGACTATAAAGAATTATTTAATCAATTTTCAAAATCTGATATAGCAGTATGGGTTTCAACTCCATCATTTGCTAGGGTATGTGTAACAGAAAATAGTTTTAATAATGAGATGCTAACAAAATTGGAATCGATGATTTTTATAGGTGAGACTCTTTCAAAGAGTTTAACTAAGGAACTTATATACAGATTCCCTGAAACAAGAATTATAAATGGATACGGGCCAACAGAAGCAACTGTTGGTGTTAGTTTAAATTATATGTCACAGGATTTAATTGATGATGAGAAGAGTCTTCCAGTTGGATACCCTATGGAAAATTGTAGAATTAAAATCATAGATGAATGTGGAAATAGCCTTAAAGATGGTGAAAAAGGCGAAATTGTAATAATAGGACCGTCAGTTTCTAAAGGTTATTTTAATAATAAAGGAAAGACTGATGAAGTTTTCTATTATGATGAAATTGATGGAGTTAAATGGAGAGCTTATAAAACAGGAGATATGGGGTATATGATAGATGGAAATATATACTATTCTGGAAGAAAAGATTTCCAAATTAAATTAAATGGATTTAGAATAGAGATAGAAGATATAGAAAATAACTTAAGAAAAGTTGATAATGTAAAAAATGCAATAGTTCTACCAGTTTATAAAAATGATAGTATTGCTTATTTAAAAGGCATTGTAGACTTAAAAGAGAGTAATTCTTTAGGTAATATAAAAAACGGAGTTTTAATTAAGAAGGAATTAGGAAAATACATACCTTCATATATGATTCCAAGAAATATAAAAATTATAGATGAGTTTCCACTAAATATTAATGGGAAAATAGATAGAAAGAAACTTATGGAGGAAAATTAATGACGTTTTCACAATATGGAGATTATTTCTATCTTTATATACTACTATTAACATCAATACCAGCAATTATTTTAGGCTTAAATGGTAAAAATATAAAGTACTATGGAATGATTGCGAGTTCATTTATGATACTTTTAATAATAGGAGTAAATGTTCAACTTTCATTCTTGATAGCCTTTATAATAATTCAAATTATAGTAGTTAAAGGATATGAATATGTAAGAAAAAAAACCGATAGTAAATATGTATACTGGATATTTTTATTAGCTTCAATGTCTCCAATTATAGCCAATAAGCTTTTGCCAGTAGAAATATTTGGTCCTATTGGGTTTATAGGTTTATCTTATTTAAATTTCAAAACTATCCAAATGGTTATTGAAATTTATGATGGAGCAATAAAAGAAGTTAAGATTTCTAAAATGCTTTATTTTGTATTGTTTTTCCCAACACTAAGTTCGGGACCAATTGATAGGTCAAGAAGATTTGAGAAAGATTTAGAAACAAAGATATCTAGAGATGAATATATAGAGGAATATTTAATACCAGGTGTGACAAAGATATTTATGGGAATTGGGTATAAATTTATAATAGCATTTTTACTTGATACACATTGGATGTCACATATACCACCAGAAAAAACTTTCTTTAATGCTCTTAGCTACATGTATGCATATAGTTTATACTTATTCTTTGATTTTGGAGGATACAGTTTATTTGCAGTAGGGACAAGTTATATATTTGGTATAAAGGCACCAGATAACTTCGACAAGCCATTTATAAGTAAGGATATGAAAGAATTTTGGACTAGATGGCATATAAGTCTTTCAAGATGGTTTGGAGATTATATTTTCTCAAGATTTGTAATAGCTTCTATGAGAAAGAAAAGATTTAAGAAAAGAGCTACAGCAGGTCGTGTTGCTCAAATGATTACAATGACAATTATGGGATTTTGGCACGGATTAACTTGGTTTTATATTGTATACGGATTATATCAAGGTGTAGTACTTGTATTAACTGATATTTACCAAAAAAATTCTAAGTTTTATAAAAAACATAAGAAAGAAAAATGGTTTGAGATTGTTCAAATTGTAATAACATTCCATATTGCATGTTTTGGATTATTGATATTCTCAGGGTATTTTTCATAATTTAAGGAGGAGTATAAAATGGAAGAGAAGGTTATAGAAATATTTGAAGATGTTTTAGGGTGTGATGAGATAAGAGATGATTTAGATATGAATTTATTTGAAACAGAACTTTTAGATTCACTTGCTATAATAGAGGTTTTACTTGAAATTGAAGAAAGACTTGGAATACCACTTCAACCAACTGATCTAGAAAGAAGTGATATGGCAACAGTAAATAATTTAGTTAAGTTTTTAAAAACAAAATAGACTAAATTGTTTTAAAATTAGTTTGATAAAAAATGAAATTAAACACTCTACACAATAGACTTGAAAAGTTTATTGTGTAGGGTGTTTTTATATGCTTATAATAGTTTCGTAATTTGTCAAAATGTGGTAAAATATCACATATATTAGTTTGTAAATAGAATGATAATGTTAAGGGGGATACAATTGAAAATTTCAAATAAAACTATAATAAGCTTAATAACCTCACTTTTAGTAATGGAAAGCGCTACAGGGTTAGTATTTGCAAATCCAGAGGTAAAAGATGCTGAGATAAAAAATGCTATAAATCAAGAAGAGCCATTTGTAATTACAGGGGAGATACCAAATCAAAGCCAAAAAGATAATATATCTGAGGAACAAATTATAATTCAATATTTAAATAAATTGCAAACAACATCTACATTTAAATTCAAATCTAAAGAAGACGACAAAGCAGACTCACAAGTTATAGTAAGACTACAACAATATATAAAAAACATACCTATATATGGTTCAGACATAGTGGCTTGCATAGACTATAATGGAGAAATTAAGTCAATATCAGGATATATAGAATCTACACAAGAAGCATTAAAGAATTTTAAAACTACATTTAAAATAAATAAAGGAGAAGCTATAAACATAGCAATAGAAAAATTTGGAGTATCAAAGAGTAAAAATAAAAATATAGATACACAATTGTATGTATATAAAAATATAGATGAATATAAGCTTGCATATAAAGTTGATTTAAAAATGATAGATACACAATTACAGAGTCAGACTATATTTATAGATGCAAATGATGGAAGTATAATACGTCAATCTGAAAATATAAATAACTTAGTACAACCCAAAATAGCTAATGCAAAGGGAGTATTTGGTGATGACAAAGAAATACAAGTAGCTTATAAACAAGGAGAAGCAAATTTTGCTGATGGAAATTATTTTATAGATAATACTAGAGGGAAAAATCCGATAAAAACAGTAGATTTAAAAGGACAATATTATTTTCAATATGATTTGATTAATTCTATGGAAAAAGACATAAAGTATTATACACAAAATTTAGAACAAAGCGATGGTAAATTTGTAGATGCACACTACTATGTAGGAAAAGCGTATGATTTTTATCATGATACGCTTAATAGAGATGGGATAGATACAAATGGAAGCAAACCAGTAGTACTTGCAAATGTAAATAATCCTGGGAATGCATTTTATATTCAAGATAAAGGGATAGATGTTTTAGCATTTGGAAATGGAGATTCAGAAAATTATGATGCATCGGGTTCTATAGATATAGTAGGGCATGAATATACTCATTCAATAGTACAACATACAGCTAAATTAGAATATGAGGGCCAATCAGGAGCTATAGATGAAGCATATGGAGATATATTTGGGACTTTGATAGAACATAGCTATAAAACAGATAAGAATTGGATTATAGGTGAGGATATGGTTAAAAATGGATATCTAAGGGACTTAAGTAATCCTAATGTAGATGATGTTGATAAATTAAAAGTATGCAATGAAATTCATACTCATAATTTAAGATGTGATAATAATTATGTTCATTATAATAGTGAGATAATAGATAAAGTAGCATACCTAATATCACAGGGAGGAATTCATAATGATATTAATATTGAGGGAATTGGAGAAAAACGAATGGGTGAAATTTTCTACAATGCGCTTACAGAAGGTTTATATTCTCAATCTAATTTCAAACATTTAGGTGAAGTTTTAATATCTAAAACTAAGACATCTACTGAAAAAGAAACAGTAGAAAATGCACTGAAATCAGTAGGAATAATAGATTCTCAGGTTGGTATAAATGAAATTATAGGTAGCACTAGATATGAAACAGCTACTAAGATAAGTCAAAGTGGATGGAGTGAGGCTAACAATGTAGTACTTATAAATTCAAGTGCTATGGCAGATGCACTTTCTTCTACACCATTTGCTAAATCTAAGAATGCACCTATACTTTTAACACAAAGTAATAAATTAAATGAGGAAACTAAAAAAGAGATAAGTAGATTAAAAGCTAAAAATGTATATGTAATAGGTGGAAGTAGTGTAGTATCTGATAATGTGATTTCTGAACTTAAATCTATGGGGCTTACTGTAGATAGAATTAGTGGAGATGATAGATACATGACGTCACTAGAAGTTGCAAAAAGATTAGGAAATATATCAGAAATAGCATTTGTGAATGGAGAAACTGGTATTCCTGATGGAGTATCAATAGCTCCAGTTGCGTCTACTAAAAATATGCCAATAGCACTTGTATCTCCTAGAGATGGAGCTAAGGTATTTAACGAGTATATAAATTATAATAACATTAAAGCATCTTATATTATAGGAAAACAAAGTGCTATATCAAATGAAATTACAAATAAATTACCTAATGCAAAAAGATTAGGTGGAAACGATAGAGATGAGACTAATGCGATTATAATAAAAGAGTTTTACAATGACAACAATCTTAATAATATGTTTGTAACTAAGGATGGAATGGACAAAGAGGACAATCTTATAGATGCACTGTCTATAGGTGTTTTAGCATCTAAGGAGGCATCACCAGTTGTAATAGTAGGTAAAAATTTAAATGAAAAACAAGAGGAAGTGTTATATTCTAAAAAACCAAAGATTCTTACGCAAGTTGGAGGAAATGGTAATGAAAATGCATTTGAAAGAATAAAACAATTATATAATTAATAGTTATTTTGATCATTAAAATATTATTTGTTTGTTCTTATTAAATAAAAAAATAATAAAGTAGAAAATATTTTTAGTTTGTTAGAAAATTATATTTTATAACTTTTAAGTGTTAGGTGAAAAAAATGAATGATAAAAATAAAAGAATTATTACGATATTTGTTTATATTAGTATTATGGGAATTGGTAATTACATAAACAGTAATATTTTATCAAAAAATAGAACTGATTTTGAGATACTATTAGTTTCTTTTATAATACAGTTTATAGGATCGCTTAGTATAATTTACATAGTAAAAAAATATTATGGATGGAAAAATATAGGGTTTAGTAAAATAAATTTAAAAAGCATAATATGGTTTATACCATATTTAATATTGATAACATTAATATTAACTGATTTTTTAAAATATATTTATATAAGTTCTTCATCATTTACCCACATTATGTGGGCGAAATTAGGAATAAATTTTATAGCAACTTTATTAGTAGGATTTTGTGAAGAAGTTATATTTAGAGGAATATTACTTACAAAGGTTAATCCAAAAGACAATATTTTAAAATTAATGATTTTAAGTACATTTTGGTTTGCCATTATACATGTTGTAAATATATTTATGGGAATGCCCTTAGGTTCTGTATTTGCTCAAATGATATATTCTGGGTTACTAGGGTTTTCATTTGTGTCTTTAGCAATTAAGTTGAATAATTTATGGCCCATAATAGCATTTCATTCTTTATGGAACTTTGTAGGGGTATCTTCAGTATTAGTTGGGTATAAATCATCAAATATTAGTTCGCTAATTGTAATTTTAAATATTATAGTAGGAACTATTTTATGGATATCAATTATAAAACAAGAAAAGAATAAGACTATAAATATTAATGAAACTAGAAAATTAACATAGTTATATATAGCATCCAATGTTTATATTGGATGCTATTTTGTATTTTCATATAAATATAAAAGGTATAGTATAAAAATGAGTTTGAATTAATCATATATATATAATAATATAGTAGATAGAACTTAATAAAAAAGAACGGTAAGGTGTATTAAAATGGAAGAACTAATAAAGGCAATTGATGAAATAACACAACAAGAAATTATAAAGTTGGTTATTAGCAACAAAAAAAGTAAAGATGTAGAGTACAACAAAATAAATGCGACTCTAAAAGAAAGTAATAAAAATCAATACTACCAAATAGAAAAATATACAGACAAGCAAGTATTTCATGAAAATATTGATAAAGAAGAATTAAAAGAAAAAATTATGGGGTATATAAAAGAAGATTATAAGCAGCTTGTAGCTTGGTCAGAGAGTACTACATTTGACTTTAAAATATCTAAAAAAGGAAAGGTATTTTTAGGGAAGAAAAAAGGTGATAATGCAAAACTTGCTAACAAAAGCCACAATAAAGAAAAAAATTATATATTAAAAGAAGGTATGATAATACAACCTCTTATAGATTTAGGTGTATTTACTAAAGAAGGTAAAGTAGTAAATTCAAAATATGATAAATATAAGCAAATAAATAGATTTATAGAAGTTATTGATGATGAGGTTAAAAAGAATGATTATAAAGAACTTACTATATTAGACTTTGGATGTGGAAAATCTTATTTAACATTTGTACTTTACTATTATTTTGTGGAGATTAAAAAAATTAATGTTAAAATGATAGGATTAGATTTAAAGGAAGATGTTATTCAAAAATGTAATGAAATAGCTAAAAGATATAATTATGAAAATTTAAGTTTTGAATTAGGTGATATAAATGGATTTAAGTATAACAATAAGGTGGATATGGTAATAACTCTACATGCATGTGATACAGCTACAGATTATGCTTTATATAATGCAGTAAAGTGGAATACTAAGATGATATTCTCAGTTCCTTGTTGCCAACATGAATTTAATGCTCAAATGAAATCTGAATCTCTATCATTACTTACAAAGTATGGAATAGTACAAGAAAGGGTAGCTGCGCTTATGACAGATGCAGTTAGAGCTAATTTATTAGAACACTTAGGATATAAAACACAACTTTTAGAATTTATAGATATATCACATTCTCCTAAAAATATATTAATTAGAGCTTCTAAAGGAAATATATCTAGTGAAAAAAGAGAAAAAGCTTTAGATGAAGTTAATAATTTAATGAATGAATTTAAATTTAAACCAACTTTATATAATTTATTAAAAGAAGATAATTTAATATAACACAAAACTGAGCACTAGTTTGTTAATAATATTTAGTTATAATACTAAAATAACAAATAAGTAGCTCAGTTTTTATGTTGTAATTAATTACTTTTTAAATCTAATTTGCTTTTAAAATAAGGTAATTTTAAGAGATGAGATAAGAGATAATTAGCAGATAACCCCACGAATATACCTGTACCAATACCTACCCCAGATAAAATAGGAAGGTATAAAAACATATTAAAATTATTTAGTATAAGTGAAGCTGCAAGTAACTGACCTACATTATGAAAAACAGCAGCAGATGCGCTAACACCTATTATAGATACATGTTTGCCACCAAGTTCCTTGACTACAAGAGTAGCTATAAAGCTTAAAATTCCTCCAGTTGCGCTATATAGTAGCATAGATACATTGCCACCAAGCATAGATGCCAAAAACAACCTTAAAAGTAGTACAGCAAAAGAATCTTTATAACTATCTAATGTATAAACCGATATTATTATAACTAGGTTGGCTAAGCCCAATTTAGCACCAGGAGTTATAAATGGTACAGGTATCATACGTTCAATTAAAGAAAGTATCAAAGCCATAGATACAAGTAATGACATATAAACCATTTTAGAAGTTTTATTTAATTTCATAATATTAATGTGACAGTATCATATCAGATGAACTATCCTTTTCATCTCCTTTAATTTCTATTATTAATTTATGAGGAAGGCATATAATGCTTTGCCCCACTTTAGATGAAATCCCTTGATTAACACATAAAGAATCTTTACAATCAGCATCCACTATTTGTATTGTATCATCTTTTACTAAGATGGTATTTTTTCCATATTTAGTTTTTATAACAAATGTTTTTTCTCCCTTAAATGACGATAAAGGTATATTATCATAAAATTTACCTGCAAGTGTTATATTAGCATAGGTTGTACTTAAATCAGCAGATAATGTTTTTGAAAATATAAGCTGTGGAATAAAGGATAAAACTATAAGAAATAAAATGATAACTATATCAAGCTTTTTCAAAGTTTTCATTAAAAAGTTCTCCTTAAAATTTAATTAATAAAATATAAAAGTTTTACTAACTAAAGTTTAAGTTATTTAGAAGCAATTTAGCAAGATAAAAATTATATATGCGTTAAAAAGTACTAATAGAAGAGAATAAAAAAGGTGTATAATATATTACATAAATAATAAAACTTTATCAAAAGGGAGAGTATTATGAAGAAAAAGACAATTCTTATGGTTATAATTTTTGTTTTAGCTATCAATTTAGCTGGGTGTAAATCTACAAAGTCAAATGAACCAATAACGAGAACTGAATTAATGATGGGAACAGTAATCAAAGTCACTTTATATGAAAATGAAAGTCAAAAAATATTAGATAAAGTATTCAAACGCATAAGTGAGATAGAAAATTTAGTTAGTATCAATAAAAATGGAACAGAGCTTGATAAACTAAATGAAAATGCAGGAATACAGAAAGTGAAGCTTAGTGAAACTAGTTATGATATTATTAATAAAGGATTAGAGTATTCAAAATTGTCTAATGGAGGATATGATATTTCTATTGGACCTTTAGTTAAACTATGGAGTATAGGACTTCCAGAAGCAAAAGTACCAACTAAAGAAGAGGTAGAAGATACTATAAATTATGTTGGCTATTCTAAGATTCAGATGAACGATTCTACTCATGAAGCATTTTTAACACAAAAAGGAATGATGTTAGACTTAGGAAGTATAGCTAAGGGGTATGCTACTGACGAAGTTGCTAGAATTTTAAAAGAAGATAATGTTAAGAGCGCTATTATTGATTTGGGTGGTAACATATATGCATTAGGTTCAAAAGAAGAAAATGAAAAATGGAATATAGGTATTCAAGACCCATTTGATAGTAGAGGTAACGTAGTTGGATCAATTGAGGTTTCTGATAAGTCAGTTGTTACAAGTGGTGTTTATGAGAGGTTTATCGAAAAGGATGGAGTTAAATATCATCATATATTAAATCCAAAAACAGGATACCCTTATAAAACAGAAATAGCAGGTGTATCAATAGTAGCACAAAAATCAATCGATGCAGATGCACTATCAACTTTAATATTTACAAAAGGATTAAAAGAAGGATTAAAGTTAGTAGAAGATATAGAAAATGTAGATGCAGTTTTCATAACAAAAGAAAAAAAAGTGTATACAACAAAAGGATTAAAAGACAATCTTAAATTAATGAATAAAAAATTTGAACTTGGTAATTAATAATAAAATTAGAGAAAATTAAAAAAATGCTTGCATTATCATTTTGATAATAGTAAAATAGTTATTATCAAAATGATAACAAATAGGAGGCAAGTTTATGGACAGTACATTTTTTTCACAATTTATAATGATAACAGATATAAAAACAGTAATATTTATTATCGCATTAATAGGATTATTATTCTTAACAAGTAAGATAAAAAGCAAGCTTAATTTTACCAAGTTGATGATAGTATCTACTTTATTGGGTATAGGTTTAGGAATTATAATTCAATATGTAGCAAAATTCCCACAAGATCCATCTAAAATAGCTTGGATAACTGAAGTTTCAAAATGGTATGGATTAATTGGATACGGATTCATGGATCTTTTAAAAATGTTAGTAGTACCTTTAGTATTTGTATCAATTATAAGAGTTATAATGAATATGAATGAAGGTGAAAATTTATCAAAATTAACATCAAGATCAATAATTATGTTATTAGGAACAACAGCTATAGCAGCAATAATAGGAATAATAGTAGGTAATTTACTTAACCTAGGAGTAGGTAGTCAAGTAGTAAAAGCTACAGAACAAATAAGAGAAATATCACCGATAGTAGATACTTTAAGAGGGTTATTACCATCAAATCCTGTAAAAGCTATGGCAGAAGCTAATATAGTAGCAATAGTAATATTTGCAGTATTTATAGGTTTAGCGATAAAAAGACTTAACAAAAAATATTCTAGTATTATAAAACCACTTACAGATTTAGTAGAGGCATTTTATAAAGTAATAGTAAGTGTAGCAATAACTATCATAAAGTTTATGCCTTACGCAGTAATAGCTTTAATGGCGAATACTATAGCAGAGAATGGTATACAGTCAATATTTGGAGTAGTAGACTTTATAATAGCTCTTTATATAAGTGTTGCTATAATGTTTATTATACATTTAGCAATAATTTGGATAAATGGATTAAATCCAAAGACATATCTAAAAAGTGCGTCAAAAGCATTAATACTAGGATTTACATCTCGTTCAAGTGTAGGAACATTACCTGTAACTATAGAGACTTTAACAGATAATGTTGGAGTTGATTCAGGAACTGCAAGTTTCGTAGGTAGCTTAGGTTCTAATATGGGAATGAATGGATGTGCAGGAATATACCCAGCATTAATGGCAGTTACTATAGCTAATATGGCAGGGATTGAAATGAACTTTAGTTTCTATGCTATGCTTGTAATAGTTGTAACTATAAGTTCTTTAGGAATTGCGGGAATACCTGGAACTGCAACAATGGCAGTATCGGTAGTTATATCAGGAATGGGAATGGGAGCATATTTCCCGCTTGTAGGAGGTATCATAGCAATAGACCCAATATTAGATATGGGACGTACTATGTTAAACGTGAATGGAACAATGACTACTGCTATAACTGTAGCAAACTCATTGGATAAGATAGATAAAAGTAATATAAAGAGTGTATAAAATAATCCTATGAAAATTAGTGAATATTAATTTTCATAGGATTATTTCTTTTTATTTAGCTAATATATAATTATATATTAGCTAAATAAGTAGTACTAACATAAGCAAATTGATTGTTAAACTTTATTCTAGTCCATCCAGAATTTAAATGATATACAATTTCAACTTTATCACCATTTCTTAAATTACCCACTATATTTTCAGAAGATGAAGGGCCTTTTCGTACATTTAACATATAAGTATCACATTTCATAAAGTTATTAGCTACAGGTGTTGAAACGATAGCTGATAAATACTGACTACTAACATAACCAAATTGATTATTAAATCTTATTTTAGACCAGTTGTTATTTAGTTTCTCAACAACTGTTACTTTAGCACTTTTATTAAGGTGCCCAATAACACTTTCAGAAGTAGATGGTCCTTTTCTAATATTTAAAGAAGTAGTATTACATACCATAGTTGTTAATGCATCAGAAACTTCATTTGAACTAGAGTTATTATTAGAATTAGTATTAACTTTAATTAAGTATTGAGAACTAACATATCCATATCCACTATTATACTTTATTCTAGACCATCCATTGTTAGTCTGATAAACAACGTAAACTCTATCTGTTTTATCAATTTTACCAAGTATAGATTCAGAAGTAGAAGGACCTTTTCTTACATTTAATGAATTTACATTACACTCCATAAGTATAGTTTCAGTATTGTTATTATTATTTTCTTCAGATGGAGGTTTGATTACTGACAATTGCTCCTTAATATATTGAGAAGATACATATCCAACAGTACCATTATATTTAACAATCGCCCATATATCTGAATTCTCTAATACTTCAATAGTGCTGCCTTTTGCTATAGTTAATATTATTGAATTATTTGTACTAGGGCCAGTTCTTAAATTAAGATTTTGCAAAGTCTCAGCTTGTAATACTTGAGCATGGCTATTAAGTATACTTCCTAAAGTTAATGTTGCAGCTCCAATAGAGCATAGGGATAATTTTTTTAATTTTTTCATTAGTGTGTCTCCAATCTATGGTTTAAAATTATGTTATTAGATATTTTTATATAATATAGAAAATTAATAATAATTGTATGTATATTATTAATTTTCTATATAATTATTATAGTTATGGTGGTGGCTGTGCCCGTAGTTTATATTTTGATGATTATTATGTCCAGGGGATATATGATTATTTGGACGGTTATGGCTATTATTATCAACATCAGTATTATTAGTGGAATCGTTTTTACCACTATTGTTATTGGCATTAGCGGAGTTATTTTTACCACTATTGCTATTGGCATTAGCGGAGTTGTTTTTACCACCATTGCTATTGCCATTAGAGGAGTTACTGTTACCACTATTGCTATTGCCATTAGAGGAGTTACTGTTACTACCCTTGCTATTGTTATTAGATGAATTGCTGCTACCACTATTACTATTGTTATTAGATGAGTTGCTATTACCGTTACCTTTAATAGTAGTGGAATTATTATTAGTAGATCTATCAGTATGTTCAGAGTTAATATTTTTATTAGAATATTCATTAACAGAATCAACTTTAGTTTTTGGATCTGAAATATTGGTATTAGTATCCTTAGAAGTATTGTTTCTAAGTTCTAAAATCTTATTTTCTATGTTTATAATAGATATGTTTTTATAATCGTTTATTACAGTAATAGAATCTAAAGATTTAAGTTCTTCAACTAATGTATATTTACTAACTGTAAAACCAAAGTTTTTTGCTTCTAATCTTTTATTAAAATCAGTATTTGAAGATATAATGTTTGCTTCAATAGACTTACTTTTTAAAGTATTATTAACAGTGTTTTTTAAATCAGTTTGAAGAGTTTTTCTAATAGTTAAATTATTAGATATAGTAGCAAAAGTAATAACTGAATTATTATTATCTAATAAATACTTTTTACTTATGGCAGATGAAATGATATTGCTTATAGCTTTATCAACAGTAATATTACGTTTATCATTGTTATCTAATAAAATTTCACCATCTGAATTATATGCTTCGTAAGAAATAACTTTTTTAAATTTATTTATAGATAATTCAATGCTAGGGTTTATATCGAGTGATACATAAGCTACTGGAGTTGTAGTAGAAATATATCTTCCAGTTCCGGTTACGAGTATAAAAATAGTCATAATCATTGCGAACCCTCTATTAACAAATAGAGAACTAAAAATATTTTTTAATTTATGTAATATATTTTTATTATTTTCAAATTGTAACTGTGATCTTGATTTTACAGAATTCATAATTCGTTTTTTTACATTTTTGTCTATATGCATGTCAAAGTCTTGCTCTAATAGTAATGATGTTTCAGATATATTCAAATTATCTAAAATATCTAATAATTTATCTTCCAATTACAAAATCCCCCTTAAAATATCTAATAATTTATCTTCCAATTACAAAATCCCCCTTAAAATATTTTTTAATTTATTAATACATCGAGATGATTTTTTATCTATTGTATTAACCTTTAACCCCAAAACTTTAGATATGTCCTTAGAACTTTCTTTAAAATAGTATTTTCTAATGATTATTTCGCTATCAGGTTCCCCTAGGGATGTAATAGCTTGAATTAATAATTTATTTCTTTCGTTAGTTGAAACTGAATCAGAAACAGAATCAAAATCATTAAATAAGTTTTCATTTAATGATTCTATTGGTATTTGAACATCTATAGACTTTTTTGATTTTCTATATACGTCTATAGCCTTTCGCTTAGCAATAACAGATAGAAGAGACTTGATACTACCTTTATCTAGGTCTATTTTATCTCTATAATTAAATACATAAAAGAATACATCGCTGACACATTCTTCTATATCTTCATTAGGAAGTATGCTGTATAGCTGATTGTAGACTATAGTATATACAAGCCCCATATAAGTATCCATCATTAGATGAAGACCTTTTTCGGGTTGACTGTGTAGAGCGTTTAATAATTTAATGTCTTGAACCAAATTTTACCATCCTCCTAAATATATATAGTGCACACTATATATATTCGAATAAATTTTACAAAAAATGACAATAAATACTGGTTAAATTTCTATTTTTTGTAATTCATAGATAATATTAAATTTAATGTAAAATATTGATAAAATAAACAGGAAAAATATGTAAAATAAAAAACATAAAAAAGAAGTAGAGTGAAATTTTCACAACTACTTCCTTAATATAATGTCTCTTATGAATAAATTATTATATAAAAACTTATTTTCTAAGATTGTATGAACTTATAAGATTGTCTAGTTTGAATTTTGGATAAATAGGTTTAGTCTTCCATACAGAGCTACTAAGAAGATAATGGCGATATTCCTCAGTACCTTCTTTGAAATATTTACTTATAGATAATTCTAGCATATCTTCTTTATTGCTAAAATTCATATAATCTAAATAAGAATTTTTTAAATTTGGGTTTTCAATAGTAAGATTATAGAATTTTCTTTCGACCATTTTTAATTCTTCTAATAAGCTTTTAGTTCTTGAATCTAATTCATCATTTATGTAACTAAAATCCCTAGAGCTATTAGTTAGATCAGACATTATATCATATTGTAGATTTTTTATTTTTCTATTTAGCATAAAAGATAAGCAGAATAATTCCCCTAATTCTTTTTCTTTTTCATACTCACCTTTTAAAAGAAGTCTTATTGAAGATAAATCTTCACAAGAAAATATTTTTAATTGAGTCCCTTTATTAAATACAATTTTTAATGGGAATTTTAAATCTTCAACTGTAGTAGTTTTACTTAAGATGCTATCTTCTACAATAAAAAATTGGCTATTTTCATATATAGCAAAATTCTTACCATAATTGTAGTAAAGTGTTTTCGTAGGAACTATGTCACCAAGATTAAATTCTATTAAATTTTCATTACTTTTTAAAACCTCACCATGCTTGTTTAATGTCGGATAGTAAAAACATTCAAATATCATAATGTGCCCCCTAATACCTATTAAAAATTTATCAATCATAATAATTATAACTCTAAAAAGCACTCTTGTAATAAATTTACAGAAACATTTTATATATATGCAAATATTTGATGAAATTTTCATTATTTGTCATGATAGCATGAAATAATAGTCATATTTAGAGCATGGGAAATATTTCAAATTATTTGTGTTATAATTGTATTAAATGAAATAAAAGGAGATATTATGAAAATTTTAATAGATGCTGATGGATGTCCTGTTGTGGATGAGACTATCAAAATTGCAAGTAAGTATAATATAGAAGTGATAATAATGTGTGATACATCTCATACTTTTAATAAAGATGGAGTACAAACTATAATTTTATCTAAGGGAGCAGATTCAGTTGATTTTGCGTTAGTTAATAGAGTAAACAAAGGAGATATAGTTGTAACTCAAGATTATGGATTAGCAGCTATGGTACTTTCAAAAGGAGGACTAGCTATAAACCAAAATGGAAGAGTTTATGATAATAATAATATAGACCAATTATTACTTACAAGACATCTTTCTAAAAAAATGAGAAGTGCTGGCGTAAGAAGTAAAGGTCCTAAGAAAAGAACTAAAGAAGATGATAGAAGCTTTGAAGAAGGCTTAGTTAAATTATGTGAAAATATTATAGTTAACTAAAATAAGGTGGTGGGGAAGTATGGAAGATTTTATTATGTTTTTAGTAGGTGTAGGGGTGCTATTTTTAATAGGTTTTAGTATAGCACTATATGACCATATAAGTAGGCTAAAGTACATAAAGAAAAAGATAGTAGCAAACTACGGTAAGGAAATAGATTTAGAAGAAGTAGATATAAAGATTGATAGTGTATCTAGTTATTTTAGAAATAAAAAAATTAAATCAGCAATAGATGACATAACATGGAATGACCTTAATATGGATGATATTTTTAAGAAGATAAACAATACGCAAAGTAGTGCAGGGGCAGAAGTTTTATATGATATATTAAGGAATCCATTATATGAAAATGAAAAATTAAATAAAAGAGATAAACTTATAGAGTACTTTAGAAATAACGAAAAAGAAAGGAAAGAAGTTCAATACATATTAGGAAAGCTTGGTAAAAGTAAGGATATGTATACAACAAGCTGTTTGTTTAATAAATTAGACTTGAGTAAAAATAGGTTACTTCAATATAGAATATTGTCATTAATACCATTTTTAAGTTTGATACTTGTATTTTTTAACAGATACTTTTTAATATTACTTGCATTATCAGTAGTATATAATGTTTATTTGAGCCAAAATAATAAAAAATATAAATATAATACAGATGGATTTACATATATAATATCTATTGTTAATGCTGCAAATAAAATAAAAAATATGAATATAGAAGTAATTAATAAAAATTTAAACAGTATAGAAAATGATTTAGAAATGGTTAGAAAAATAAGAAAAAAATACATAAATTCAAATCCAAATAACTTAATGGCAGATATAAATATATTGAGCGAATATACTAAAATGATAGCCCTTAGTGATTTAATAGCTTATGAAAAAGTAAAAAATACAGTAATAAAAAGAAGTGATAACTTTAAAGCTATATATGAATTTGTAGGAAGTATAGATGCGATAATAGGTATGTCATCTTTTAGAGACAGCTTAAAATATTACTGCATTCCAAAATTAACAAAGAGTAATTTTAAAAGTGAAAATAACATAGAATTTATAGATATATATCATCCATTAATAAAGAATCCAGTAGAAAATAGCGGTGATTTTTCACAAGGAATATTATTAACGGGGTCTAATGCATCTGGTAAATCTACATTTATAAAGATTGTAGCAATAAATGCAATATTATCTCAAACTATATACACTGCTTGTGCTAAAAACTATAAATCATCTTTCTTTAATATATATACTTCAATGGCTTTAAAAGACGATATATTTAGCAGTGAAAGTTATTATATAGTAGAGATAAAATCTTTAAAAAGAATAATAGATAATATGAATGAAGATATACCTTGTTTGTGTTTTGTAGATGAAATATTAAGAGGCACTAATACAATAGAGCGTATATCATCATCTTGTGAGGTTTTAAGTTACTTGGGCAGAAGTAATTGTATATGTTTTGCAGCGACTCATGATATTGAACTTACGCATTTATTAGATGATTCATTTGAAAATTATCATTTTGAAGAAACTATAACTAATAAAGATATAAAATTTGATTATAAATTACATAAAGGAAGATCTCAAACTAGAAATGCAATAAAATTGTTGGAATTTATGGGGTACGATGAAAATATAGTATTAAATGCAAATAACAGAGCAAAGAACTTTTTAGAAACTGGAAAATGGCAAATATTAAATAGAGAAAATAGTTTAAATGCAGATTAAAATTATTTGAAAATGTACACAATCATAGTATAAAAATTTTAAGGGGGTAAAATATGATTGTGTTAAGTAGAGAAAATATTATACAAGGTCTTATTGAATTGAGAGCAGAAGAAGAAAATGAAAATAAATTAATAATTGATAATATAAAAGATATAATAAACAAAAAAGAGATCGATAATTTAGAAAAATTAAGATTAATAAACAATGAATTAAGTAAAGTTTTATCAGCATAATCAAAATATGCACATATTAATTTTAAAAGATTAAAAATATTCAGAAAAAAATGTTGATAAGTCTAATTAATTGTGAACAACTAATATATAAAAAAAAATTAAAAATAATAAATGTTGCTTATTTTAATATAATATAAATAATTGATGTACATATTTAAACATAAAATAAAACTATATAAACTTAAATTTTGAAACTATATTTAGCATTTAGGTTTGATAAAAAAAGAGTATAAGTAAAATTCTTAAATATAATTTTACTTATACTCTTTTTTATTAACTCATAAATTAATAGATAGCTGTATAAAATTTAAGTATAAGGAAAAAGTTTTCCACTGTATTAATGTTAATTTGTGGATAAAATAAAATTCTGTGTGGAAAAAAATGAAAAATATAAACAATTTATCCACAGGAACTATAAATGTTATATAAAGTTTATACAATGATATAAATTTAGAAAAATATATTTTTAAGGAGGGAAAATATGGAGGATTGCAAAATACACAAAAATCAAATATATGTAACTTTATTTTTATGTATAGTTCCTATAATTATATGTGCAATTACTTAGATTGAATTAACAAAAGCAATGAGTAGTGAATTTTTTATGTCTCCATATATATTATTATTACCTATATTAATAATAGTTTTGTCTGTAGTAGGAGTGAAATCTACATATTGTATGTGGGCAGGTATTATAGGTGGAGGCATTGTTAGTATTATTTATAAAAGAGCTGGTATTTTAAAAGTATTAAATGAAACTTTAGTTACAGGAGTTTCTTGTGTAGAATATGCACCGTTTGTTATACTTTGTTTTATAGCACCAATGATAACAACATTGTCTACATTTAATAATAAAAATTGAAACTAGGGAGGTATATATGAAAAATTTTTTTGATAAAACTAAGATATTAAACATGAATATGAAAAATAGATTTTTTAGAAGTGCTGTGTGGGAAAATCTATCAGATGACAAAGGTCATTTAACTGAAAAGTTAAAATTAGTATATGAAAATTTAGCTAAAGGTGGAGTTGGAACAATAATAACAGGATATGCTTTTGTGCGCGAAGATGAACAGCCAAATCCAGGAATGATGGGAATATATGATGATTCATTTATAGAAGAATATAAAGAATTAGCTAATATAGTTCATACAAATAAAAGTAATATAATAATGCAAATAGTTTATGGTGGATTTATGACTAGTTTTAATGTTGGAAAAAGGACTATATGGGGACCATCAACTATGAAATGTGAGACAACTGGTGCTATGGCTAAAGAAATGAGTAAGGAAGAAATAAAACTTTTAATAATTGATTTTGCAAATGCAGCTTTAAGAGCAAAAAAAGCAGGCTTTGATGGTATTCAAATACATGCTGCCCATGGATATTTACTTAGTCAGTTTTTATCACCTTATTACAATAAAAGGGAAGATGAGTATGGTGGGAATATAGAGAATAGAGGAAGAATAATATTTGAAATATATGAAGCTATAAGGGGACTTGTAGGAAAAGAATTCCCTATACTTATAAAGTTAAATTCTGAAGATGGAATAAAAGAAGGTGGTCTTACAAGGGAAGATAGTATATATGTAGCTAAAAAACTAGCAGATTTAGGAATAGATGCGATAGAGGTAAGTGGAGGAAATGGAGCAATAAAGAAAGTAAGAGAAAATGGTTTAGGTGCAGGGAGAAGTAATATACCAAAACAAAATGAGTCATATTTTAAAGAGTATGCAACTCAATTAGCTAAACAAATAAATATACCAGTAATATTGGTAGGAGGAAATAGACATTTAGATGTTATGCAGGATTTATTAAACAATACTAATATACAATATTTTAGTTTAGCAAGACCATTAATATGTGAGCCAGATTTAATTAATAAGTGGGTTCTTGGAGACATAAAACCACCTAAGTGTGTTTCCTGTGGAAAATGCTACAAATCAGGAGACGAATCATGTATATTGAATAATAAATAAATACATATTATTAGTATTAATATAAGTGTTTATGTTCATTGGAAAGTAAAAATAGTTTATAATAAAAATAAAACAAATTATGGAGGAAATAAATGAAATTTAAATTTTGTCACAATAATTTTAATGTATTAGATCTTGAAAAGAGTTTAGAATTTTATGAAAAAGCGCTAGGTCTAAAAGAAGTAAAAAGAAAAGTAGCAGATGATGAAAGTTTTATATTGATATACTTAGGTGATGGAGAAACAACTCATACTCTAGAATTAACATGGCTTAGAGATTGGGAAAAACCATATAACTTAGGAGACAATGAATTCCATCTAGCTTTAAGAGTAGAAGATTTTGACGGTGCATACAATTTACATAAAGAAATGGACTGTATATGTTATGAAAATAAAGAAATGGGAATATATTTTATAGCTGACCCTGATAACTATTGGATAGAAATACTTCCAATGAATAAGTAGTAATCAAAATGCATCAAATTTTATTTGATGTGTTTTTTATTGACTCAACAGATAAGAAAGGTTAATAATATAATATACAAATCAAAAATAGTGAGGTATATATTATGAATAAAAATATTGTAGCAGTTTGCGAAAATGAAGCAAGTGCAAAAGCATTACAAGAATCAGGGAAAGAATTAGGATTTAATATTAAATGCGAAATACAAAATAAGTCTAATATACAAAATGAAATTTCAGCAAAAGAAATAAGTGAATCAGCAACTGTGTTATTTGTTATAAGTTATGAAGTAGAAGATATACAAAATATAGAAAGATTTATAGATCGTGAATATTACGAAGTAGAGCCAAAGTTTGTAATAGATAATGCTAAGGCAGTGCTTAAAGAAATCTCATCAGAATTAAATTAATAAAAAGTAAAAGCTCAGAATTATTCATCTGAGCTTATTTCCATTAAGACATCTCTTAAATTTTCTAATGATGAATTTAACTTGTTGAGTTGCTCATCTGGTAAGGTTGATAACCTTTCTTTTATTGAAGAATGAACTTGCTTAAATTTAGCCTCTAAATGTTTTTCGCCCTTTTGTGTCAAAGCTATATTTATTATCCTACGATCCTTTTTATCTGGTATTCTCTCAATCATTTCCTCATCAATAAGCCTAGCAAGAAGCTTAGTCATGTTAGGAGTAGATATAAAAAGTCTTTTAGCTACATCAGAAATTGGTAATTTGCCGTTATCTTTAAGAACAACCATTATTTGAAAATGTGAATGATTTAAAGAATCATGTGGAAAACCACAATTACGTTTTATAAGCTTTTTTTGAAACAATGGCATGATAGTTACAAAGTTTTGAACTATCGAATCTAGTTTAGGATCCCTCATCTCCTATTACCTCCATAAATATTATTTTTTATCACGTAGGAAAGTACATTTATTTTAAATTATGCACAACTATAATTCTTATATATACTTAAATAAAATTACTATTTAAAGTATTCAAATAATGTTTTACTTTCATATGAAATTTAATAATCAATATACTTTAAAATTTAATATAATAAAATATTGACTTTTATATAAAATCCTATATACTTAAAAAGTACAATAGTTAAAAAGTATAACTATTAATTAGTATAACTATTAATATTATACACTAAAAAGAATTTAAATGTAACAAAATATAATGCAAAAGCAAATGCTTGCACATTATACCTAAAAATTAAATCAAATGGAGGCGAGATTGAGCAATGTTTAAGATATTAAGATATTTAAAGCCATTCGTAGTGTCAATTATTGCAGTAGTTGCACTTTTAGTAGTTCAAGCGATGTGTGACCTTTCATTACCAGATTACACATCAAATATTGTTAATATAGGTATTCAGCAAAATGGTATAGAAAATGCTGTTCCTACTGTAATTCGAGAAAAAGAGTTAAATAAATTAAAGATTTTTATGAATGATAGTGAAAAGAATAAAGTGGAAGCTAGTTATGACTTGTTGGATAAAAATGAGTTAAGCAAGGAAGAGTATGATAAGGAAGTAGAAAAATACCCTTCTTTTAAAAAAGAAGCTTTATATAAACTAGATACTAAAGATGAAGAAAAGATAGATTCTCTTAATAAAATAATGAGTAAATCTATGGCTAGAGTTTCAGGAATAGAAATGGCAAGTGAAAAGGGAGTAATACCAAATATTCCACCAAATATGGATATATGGACATTATTACCTCAAATGCCTAAAGAACAGATAAATAAAATGACTGAAGAAATTGATAAAAAGATAAATGGATTAGATGAAAATATGTTAACTCAATCATCAATTTACTCTGTAAAAAAAGAATATAAAGCAATTGGTATAGATTTAGATAAGCTTCAAACTAATTATATATTTAAATCTGGCGGAATAATGCTTTTAGTAGCACTTGTAAGTATGGCAGCGACAGTTACAGTTGGTTTCTTAGCAGCTAAAATTGCAGCTGGTATGGGTAAAAGCCTTCGTAAAGACGTATTTAGAAAAGTTGTAGGATTTTCAAGTATAGAATTTGATAAATTCTCAACAGCATCATTAATTACTCGTAGTACTAATGATATTCAGCAAATACAAACACTTATGGTTATGTTAGTAAGAATGGTATTTTATGCGCCAATACTTGCGATAGGTGGAGTAATAAAAGTATTAAGTGTAGATAATTCAATGGCATGGATAATAGGAGTAGCGGTAATTGCAATATTATCATTTGTATCGATTTTATTTGGATTAGCAATACCAAGATTTAAAATAGTTCAAAAGCTTGTAGATAAGTTAAACTTAGTAACACGTGAATCATTAACAGGTATGTTAGTTATAAGAGCATTTAGTACTCAAAAAACAGAAGAAAAAAGATTTGATGAAACTAATGAACTTCTTAGAAAAACAAACACATTTGTTAACCGTATAATGTCGATGATGATGCCTGTTATGATGCTTATAATGAACATTATAACAATAGTAATAGTATGGGTAGGAGCTCATAATATTGATGCTGGAACTATGCAAGTAGGGGATATGATGGCGTTTATACAATATGCTATGCAAATAATAATGGCATTCTTAATGATATCAATGTTATCTGTTATATTACCAAGAGCATCAGTATCAGCTACTCGTATAAATGAAGTTTTAGCTACAGATAGCTCAATAAAGGATGCTAAAGAACCAAAAAAATTAGGATCTGACAAAGATGGATATATAGAATTCAAAGATGTTTCATTCAAATATCCTGATGCTGAAGATAATGTTTTAAGTGATATAAGCTTTGTAGCAAAACCTGGTGAAACAACTGCATTTATAGGAAGTACAGGTAGTGGGAAATCAACACTTATAAACTTAATACCTCGTTTCTTTGATGCAACAGAAGGTGAAGTATTAGTTAATGGTAAGAATATAAAAGAAGTAAGCCAACATGAACTTAGAGAAAAAATCGGATATGTTCCACAAAAGGGTGTTTTATTCTCAGGAACTATAGACAGTAACATAAGATATGGAGCTGAAAATGCTAGTGTAGAAGTAGTAAATAAAGCTTCAAAAATAGCTCAAGCTATGGAATTTATAGAAAATAAAGCAGAAAAATTCAAAGCTGAAATATCACAAGGTGGTACAAATGTTTCAGGAGGTCAAAAGCAAAGACTTTCAATTGCTAGAGCATTAGCTAAAACTCCTAAAATATTTATATTTGATGATAGTTTTTCAGCACTAGATTTAAAAACTGATGCAAAACTTAGAAAAGAATTAAAATCTGAAGTTTCGGATTCAACAGTTCTTATAGTAGCGCAAAGAATAAGTACTATAATCAATGCAGATCAAATCGTAGTACTTGATGAAGGTAAAATGGTGGGTATAGGAACTCACAATGAGCTTATAGAAAATTGTGAAGTATACAATCAAATTGCACTATCTCAACTTTCAAAGGAGGAGTTAGCACATGAGTAATAAAAAAAGTGGACCAGGCGGTATGGGTGGACCTATGGGAGGAATGGCTGGAGGAGAAAAAGCCAAAGACTTTAAAGGTACTATGAAAAAGTTATTACAACATTTAAAACCATATAAATTAGCTATGATATTTGTTGTAATATTTGCAATAGGAAGTGCAGCATTTACTATAGTTGGACCAAAAATATTAGGAAATGCAACTACTGATATATTTAAAGGATTAGTCAATAAAGTTAGTGGAACTGGAAAGGGAATAGATTTTGATTCTATTTCAAGTACACTAATTATGTTGGCAGTATTATATGTTATAAGTGCGGTGTTCTCATTTGTTCAGACTTTTGTTACATCTGATATATCGCAAAAGGTTTCTTATAAGTTAAGAAAAGATATATCACAAAAGATAAATAAATTACCACTTAAATATTTTGATAAAAGTACACATGGTGAAGTATTATCAAGAGTAACTAATGACGTGGACGCTATAAGTCAAAATTTAAATCAAATATTATCACAAATGATAACATCAGTAACAACACTTGTTGGGGTTCTTATAATGATGTTATCGATAAGTGTAAGTATGACTGTTATAAGTTTAATAATTATACCAGTATCATTAATATTTATAATGTTAGTAGTTAAAAAATCTCAAGTACACTTTAAAAATCAACAAGAGTATTTAGGGCACACTAATGGTCATGTTGAAGAAATATATAGTGGACATAACATAATGAAAGCATTTAATGGGGAAGAAAAAGCAATAGCTGAATTTGAAGAATTAAATGAAACTTTATATAACTCAGCTTGGAAATCACAATTCCTATCAGGAATGATGATGCCTATAATGACTTTCATAGGTAACATAGGATATGTAGTAGTAGCTATAATGGGGGGATATCTTACAATAAAGAAAACTATACAAGTTGGGGATATACTATCATTTATACAATATACAAGATCATTTATGCAACCAATAGCACAAACTGCTCAAGTTGCTAATGTAATGCAAGCAACAGCAGCAGCAGCAGAAAGAGTTTTTGAGTTTTTAGAAGAAGCTGAAGAAAAAGAAGAAACTAAAAATCCAGTTTCAACAAAAGGTGCAAAAGGTGAAGTAGAATTTAAAAATGTTAACTTCGGATATGACGAAGACAAAACAATAATAAATGATTTCTCAATTAATATAAAACCAGGTCAAAAAGTAGCAATAGTAGGACCAACAGGTGCTGGTAAAACTACAATAGTAAAATTACTTATGAGATTCTATGAATTAAATAGTGGAAGTATATTAATTGATGGCCATGACTCTAAAGAATTCACACGTGATGACTTAAGAAAAATGTTTGGTATGGTACTACAAGATACTTGGTTATTCAATGGAAGTATGATGGAAAATATACGCTATGGTAGATTAGATGCAAGTGATGAAGAAGTAATAGATGCAGCAAAACTTGCTCATGCTCATCACTTTATCAAAACTTTATCAGATGGATATAATATGGAAATAAATGAAGAAGCAAACAACATATCTCAAGGTCAAAAACAATTATTAACAATAGCAAGAGCTATACTTGCAAATCCTAAGATATTAATATTAGATGAAGCAACAAGTTCAGTTGATACTCGTACAGAAGTGTTAATACAACAAGCTATGGAAAATCTTATGAAAGATAGAACTAGTTTTATAATAGCTCATAGATTATCAACAATAAAAAATGCAGATATAATATTAGTAATGAAAGATGGAGATATAGTAGAACAAGGAAGCCATGAAGAATTATTAAAAGCTAAAGGATTCTATGCTGATCTTTATAACAGTCAGTTTGAAGAAGTAGAAGCTTGTTAAGTAAGATGATATAAAAAACTAAAAGCATTAAGTTTAAATTTAAACTTAATGCTTTTTTTATTGGGAAATTTAATTATTTATAAAATATGAAAATATATCTTATAAATAGAGTTGACAGATTAAATAAAAAACTATACTATTGTATTAAGCAATTAATACAATATGTGAGGTGAGAAAATATGGATTGGGAATTGGATAATAATAGTCCCATATATATTCAGTTAGTAGAAATAATAAAGCTGAAAATAGTATCAAGTGAAATGCCGCCAGGATCTAAATTAAGTTCTGTTAGAGATATGGCACAAGAAGCTGGGGTAAATCCTAATACGATGCAAAAAGCATTAGCAGAACTTGAAAGGCAAGGATTAGTATATAGTCAAAGGACTAGTGGAAGATTTGTAACAGAAGATAAACAGAAAACAGCAGATATGAGAAAAGAAATTGCAGATTCAGAAATAAATAATTTAAAAGAAAAATTAAGTAAGTTGGGTTATTTAAAAGATGAAATAATTGAACTTATAAGTGAAAATTTAACCAATAGCTAGCTATATATAGCTTTTGATATAAATAAAAAAATATGAAATTATAATAAAAAAGGGGAACAATTAATGAATGATAATATAGTAGAATTTAAAAATATATATAAAAAATATGGAAACAAAGAACTTTTCACAGATATGAATTTAGATATTCCTAAAGGTAAGATAGTTGGATTATTAGGACCTAATGGAAGTGGAAAAAGTACAATGATAAAGTTAATGAATGGATTACTACACCCAGATAAAGGGGAAATTAATATAAATAATATGAAGCCTTCTATAGAAACTAAAAAAATAATTTCATATCTTCCAGAGAGAACTTATCTTAATGATTGGATGAAAGTTAAAGATTTAGTTGAATTTTTTGAAGATTTTTATTCTGATTTTGATAAAGATAAAGCTGAAGATATGATTAAAAGCTTAGATATAGATATAAATGAAAAACTAAAAACTATGTCTAAAGGAACAAAAGAAAAAGTTCAACTTATTTTAGTTATGTCAAGAAAATCAGATTTATATATATTAGATGAGCCTATTGGTGGAGTTGACCCGGCAGCAAGAGCTTATATATTAAAAACAATAATAAAAAACTATAGTGAAGAAAGTACATTACTAATAGCAACGCACTTGATAAGCGAAATTGAGAATATATGTGATGAAGTTATATTTATATCTAAAGGAAAGATAGTGCTTCAAGGGGATGTAGATGAGATAAGAGAAGAAAAAGGAAAATCAATAGATGCATTATTTAGGGAGGAATTTGAATGTTAGGAAAGTTATTGAAATATGAATTGAAATCTACTAGTAGAACTTTTATACCTATGTATGTAGCAATATTATTAGTAAGTGTTATAAATAGAGTGTTTATAAATACAGAGATGTTTAAAATAAATGGAATTGCATTAATGGTATTAGGTGCTCTTTTTGTTGCACTTGGAGTTTTAACTATAGTTGTTACTATACAACGTTTTAGAAAAAATCTTTTGGAAGATGAAGGATACTTGATGTTTACATTGCCAGTTAGTATAAAAAAGATAATACTTTCTAAATACTTAGTAACTATAATGTGGACATTTTTAAGTGGTATAGTGGCTATATTATCTTTTGCAATTATAATGAGTATTGATAGTGCGCAAGGATTTAAAGAATATTTAGATGTATTTAAAGTGGCATGGGAATCTTTATTTACAAATGACATATGGATAATAGTTATATCTTCAGCTATAAATTTCATTTCTGTGTATTCTATATTTATATTTAGTGTATATATTTCACTTTCAATGGGTCAATTACCTAAGTTTAATAAACATAGAAATATTGTAGCACTTATAACATTTTTCGTATTAAATACAATAATTAGCAATGTACTTTATTCTGCTAAGGACTTAATATTTAAGATTGTATCAAGTTATAAAGTGGAATATAGTATAGGACATATGATTACAAGTATAAATATAAATACAGCAATATATCTATTGGTGATTATAATTTTATTTAGCTTAATTAATTATATTCTAAATAGAAAATTAAATTTAGAATAAATAGACAATTATATTTATAAAAACTAATAAAGAGTTATACAAAGGATAAAGTCCCAAGTATAGCTCTTTAACAATGTTTAGAAGTGTTTGTAAATGTATATATATAGTATTATTTAAAAAAATATAAAAAAGTATTGACGAGATGAATTTATGATGGTATAGTTATACTTGTCCTTAAGAAAAGGGACAAAACGAAATTGAAAATGAACTTTGAAAATTAAACAGTAGGTTAATTTATAGAATTTGAAACAAACGAAACATAAAGCCAGATATATAACAGTATCTGAGCCCTAGATAAACTTTTATTTAAGAGTTTGATCCTGGCTCAGGATGAACGCTGGCGGCGTGCCTAACACATGCAAGTCGAGCGATTTACTTCGGTAAAGAGCGGCGGACGGGTGAGTAACGCGTGGGTAACCTGCCCTGTACACACGGATAACATACCGAAAGGTATGCTAATACGGGATAATGTACTTTTGTCGCATGGCAAAAGTATCAAAGCTCCGGCGGTACAGGATGGACCCGCGTCTGATTAGCTAGTTGGAGAGGTAATGGCTCACCAAGGCGACGATCAGTAGCCGACCTGAGAGGGTGATCGGCCACATTGGAACTGAGACACGGTCCAAACTCCTACGGGAGGCAGCAGTGGGGAATATTGCACAATGGGCGAAAGCCTGA
>NZ_JASKYM010000004.1 GCF_030131845.1 Romboutsia sedimentorum
TAATTAATCCAACCTATTGTTATTTGATTAAGCTTAACCAATCTCCACTCCATACTTATTCCTTTATTTCTATTTGTAATATCTTTAACCTTAGATTTAAGTTTTCCGTATAAATTTTCATGTATCCTTATTTGGGCGCCGCCCTTTGAGAAGTAGAATGAAAATCCTAGAAATTTTCTACGACTAACCAAATCTACTGCACTTTTAGCTTTAAATCTTTTTCAATTATTTTCTTTATACTATTTAAGACTCTTAATCCTGCTTTTCTACTTTTGACATAAATATTGCAATCATCTGCGAATCTGCAGAATCTATGACCTCTTCTTTCTAACTCTTTATCAACTTCGTCAAGCATTATATTTGATAGAAGTGGGCTAAGTGGTCCTCCTTGTGGAGTTCCTTCCTCATTTGATACTATAATTCCATTGAGCATTATCTCACTTTTAAGGTATTTTCTTATTAACTCTAATACTCTTTTATCTTCTATTCGTTTAGATAATTTATCAATTAAAATGTCGTGATTTACTTTATCGAAGAATTTCTCTAAATCCATATCAACTACCCATTTATGTCCTTGATTTATATATTCCAAGGATTGTTTAATTGCTTGATGTTGACTTTTGACTGGTCTAAAGCCATAACTACTATTAGAAAATGTTGGTTCATATACATAAGTTAATGCTTGTGCAATTGCTTGTTGTATCATTCTATCTACTACTGTTGGAATTCCAAGTAGCCTAGTTCCACCGTTAGGTTTTGGTATTTCTACTCTTCTAACTGGTGAAGGTTTATATGTTCCATCTAATAATTTAGATTTAATTGTAATCCAATGCTTTTTAGCATAGTCGTGAAGTTCATCAGTCTTTATACCATCAACACCGTGACTACACTTATTTCTAATTACTCTCTGCATCGCAAGATACATATTATCTCTTGCTAATATTTTATTTAGTAAACTATTAGTAGATACTATTGCACGGTTTTCTATTTCTACCTCCGGTAACACCAAAGCTCCGCTATGCACCTCTTGTTTACTTCCGGTTTCCAACTTTATCTCCACAAGATGGTCTAATATTCAGTTGTCTGCACTTTATTCACGCTCTTTAATTTATCCAAAGTCGAAAACCTCCTTAATGTTCAGTCCTTCCTACTAATTGCGCATATTAATAGTACTATGACTTCTGCTGACTTCTGATAGCTCAGTTAAATATCACTATGTAGGTTATCATTTAGGAAATTCATCCTTTATTAATGATGTATCTATCAGACTTCCCCGGGTAAGAACAACAACTTTCATCTCATATATCTGCTACATTTACTCCTGGAAATTCGGATAGTGTTGGACTTTGTTTTGTTTAGCAAACTCATCTACTTCTCAGTAACCTCATATGTAGTTCGTGTTCCTCAGACCAAGATTTTGCCGTAGGCTTCCTTCAGATTCCACCTCACGATGGACACCCTTGCCCTTAGCTAGCAGTTCCCACTATCAAGCCTGCAACGGACTTTCACCGTCAAGTTGTTGCTCATGCCGGGCACACTAATAAAAAAACCTATTTAATTAAATAGGTTTTATATATATCTAAATAATTTATTTAAATTCAAATCTAAAAATACTATATCTCCGTCTATTCTATTTGACTGCATATTTTCTAGGTCTTTAGATGTTACTACAATTACTTTTGGTGGTTCATAAAATGGAATTGTAGAGTTCTTCATTTTATTTTCCATATCCTCATATTTAGATAATCTTAATTGTTCATCTAAAGTTATATCTACTAAAATTTGTTTTGGGTCATTATATTTATCTATATATTCTATGAATAGATCATATTTTGAACCTCCAACTGATATATTCCTATAAAATCGTTTAAGTTCATATCCACCTGAATTAAGTTTAATAGCAAATTCAGATCCTATTACAGCTTTAACTAATTCATTACCTTTATACATCTTGCTTCCACTTAAATAATATACATATGAATTATCTTTATACCCAGAATAATTTATATTACATGGATATTTTCTCAATGTATATTCATTACACATCTTCCTTAAAGTTTTCTTGAATGATTTTTTTCCATATTTTTTTCTTGTCCCATAAACTTTTCCAACCTGAGTTTCAGTCATACACCTAACTCTACTAATTAAGATTAATATATCTTTTTCTATCCCCATCATTATGTCTGATCTCCTTGAAGTTATTTTACTTACCAAGTTGTACTATCATTATATTGATTTAAGGATATAAAATTTACATATTTTAATAAAATTATTTTAATTCTATAAACAAATAAAAAGCAACGTATTAATACATTGCTTTTTACTTGGTATATTATTAATTTAAGCTATTATTTTAACTTTTCTTCTATTTTTTCATCTACATTAACAGCTTTTACGTTTCCTAAAGTTAAGTTGTCAAACTCGATTATATCTACAAATCCTTTTTCACCTTTTTGGTAAGATATTTTTACTTTATCTCCAACAGAAGTTAAAGGAATTTTGATTGATAACTTTGAAGTGGCATTAAATATTATGTTTTGATTTTCATTTATTGTCATATAGTAGAATGTATTTCCTGATTTAACATCAGCACTAATTCTTGAAATAGTTCCTTCTATATGTTCACTAGTTACATCATTGTCTATTTTAATAGTATTACCTTTTGATGCTAATGCTTCTCTATAGTTTCTTAAAGCTTCTTCCTTACTTTCTCCAAGCCCTAGTACACTAAAGTCTTCTACTGATATAAATGCTACCATTTTAACAAGCCCAGCTTTATCTTTTAGTGATGATACATATGTTGGAGTTCCTAACATATTATACATTACAGGGAATGTAGCTTCATAATTTTTTTCCTGAACCTTACCTTCCGCAGATCTCATTGCTGCAGTTTCAGTTGCTCCTGGTTGTTTGTATAATTTTGCTTCTTTAGTACGAGTGTCTACTAGCATAAATCCTATAGTAGACTCATCACCACCTGAAGAAGTTATACCTGTATACCAATATGCCTTGTTGTCATTTCCATAAACTAAAGATGTTCCTTCAGTTGGAACTAAAACTCCTTCTTCTGATATAACTGAGTTTAAGAATCCTTTAACATATAATCCCCAATCATTTATTTGACTTGTCACAAATTCTTGAGGTTGTATTCTATCTATCCACTTCGGTGCTTCTTTTGTTGTATATCTTTTAGTTTCTCCAGTTTCAGCATCAACTGTAGCTACTCCCACAGCATTAGCTCCACCGTATCCTATTTTATGTTCATATAAGCTTGTAACCCAATAAGGTCTTCCTTCATCATTTATTTCTAATGTGAAATCTGTCATTCCTGCATTTACTATTCCTTTTATATACATATGTCTATGAAGGTCTTGAAGTAAGTATGCTTCTGGCTGATACACTATTTTGACAGGTTTGTTATCTATCTTTTGCACTAATCTAACATCTTGAGGATTACTTGCTGATACCATCACATATCCTTTAGTACCATCCAAAGATGTTACCCATTTAATTATATCTCTATGTACTAACGGTGCTACCCAGTATAATTCGCCTTTTACACTTTGTATATGGAACTTTCCAAGCTTTGATACACTCCCTAAAGCTGGATCTTCTCCAAGTTTTTTGTCTCCTAGCTTCATCGCCATGTCTTCATCTACAAGACGTATATCATTTACACTTACAGGACTTACATCTTTAGAAAACTCACTTTCTTTTACTGTCCCTAATAAATTTTTATATGTCTTTGCATGAAAAACAGGTGTAGATGCTAAAAATGGCACTGCAATACTATAAGCTATTAGAATAATCGCTATGCTAAAATTGTATTTAGCGGTTTTAGAAGTTCTTTCTCCTCTATCGAGCATCATATCTAATATCCCTGCTACGCCAAAGAATATTATCAGTACTGAAACGCATGATATGAAATCTAAACTTAGTACTGGTAATTTAACAAATGAGTATATCGCTACAACTATAAACGCTATCCCATATGTTTTAATAAATTTTTTCATTTAATACTCCTTTCAACCCAAATAGTTATTAATATCATTATATCCATTTTTTACAAAAAAATAAATACCTCTTATCAAATAAGAGGTATTTTCTTATGCTTTTGCCATATTTCCTACATATAAGTGCTCTTTTATTTGATATTTTGATAATAGTCCTTCATATTCTAAATTCAAACAATCTAAATCATAAAAATCATTTGGTATAATCTCATATGATGGTTTATCAAAAATCTCAACTCCACTTCTTTTTAACATATCTGCCACAAAGTGAGAGCATACGTATTTGTATTCTTTTTCTCTTGGTTTATCTACAGTTAAATACACAAGTGCTTTAACATCATAATCATATTCATTTCTATTTTGACTAACATTCATTATATTTTCATATATTTTTTCATATTGTAAGTTTGTAACATCTAATGAGTACACCCTACACATAGTATTTTTTCTAATAGCATACAATCCTTCATTTATATTTTCCTCCACAAAACCCGCAAAAATTGGAGTCTTTGGATTTAATCTTCCAAATGAATACATTGGCTTTAATTCTTGATTTAAAGCTATTGATACGTGTGCATATGGGGTTTTACTTATATTTCTTATAAGATAAGATAATAAAGTTCCAGTATATGTTGTTACTATATATATCTTTTTCATATTTCCCCCCCCTTAATAATATTTTATTAAGCAATTTAATTTAATAAACTTAACAATTCTAAGTTATACCTTAGTTTAATATAAATTATTATTTAGGTACAACTATATTATTTTAGCATAAATTTCAATATATTTCAAATAATAAAATAAATTTTATTTATATTTTTTATTTATTGCTTCCACTTTTGTGAATTTTTTTATTTATTCGTTGTCCAATTACCCAAGATATCAATATAGCACATATAAAAACTACAATTTTCATAGGATGAGAAATTATATGATTAATATCTTCGCCTACATAACTTATAAGTAAAAACATTACAAATTTTCCACAAACCATCCCAGAAACAAATGTTTTTAAATCTAATCCAGTAAATCCAGATCCTACAGTTACCAAAAAATCTGGAATAAATGGACATGCATAAGATATGAAAATACTATTAAATCCTTGTTTTTTTATCCAAATGATTACTTTTCTTATTTTATTTTTTTCTTGATATTTTTCAAAATATTTCCATTTGGAAAACTTATTAACTACTAAATAAAGGGCTACTGATGCAACACCAGAACCTACCCAAGATACTAAAAAACCCATCCACATTCCAAGTACAAAAGCATTTGCCACTACTATTGCAATTAATGGTAATACAGGTAAAAAAGTTTCTACTGCTATTAATATAAATCCTACTATAATAGCTAAAACCTTATAGTCTGTTAATGAATACAATATTTGTTCCATAACAATTTGCTCCTAAAGTTATGTCGTCACAATTTTTATCCTATTATATTGACTTTATACTTTGATATAAAATCAATCAGATTGTTAACTTCTAATTGTAAATCTAATAGAATTTCTTTATCTTTTACATCGATTTTATTAAGTGTTAGTGGATAAGTGTCGTTTTTGTTTACTATTACAACATTATCCTTTAACGTAAATGGTATTTTATCTTTGTATTGTTTTAATAATCCACCTATTTTCTCATCTTTTATTTTTATTTTTCCTAATTTACAATCAGTTAATTTAATATTTAAATTATGATTAACTATGGTTGGATTTAAATTCACGGATATTTGACTATCTATAAATCCTAATACTTTATAAGGCGAAACAACTTTTATAACATTGTTAAAAATATTTACATCTATATTTTTTAACTCTTCTATATTATATTCTGTCATAGCTGTATAAACTACGTCTTTAAAATCATCTTTGGATATAGAAATCTTTCCTTGAGCCCTAAGTGGATTTTTAAGTATCTCAACATTATCTATAAAAGAACCTATTAATAACTCTTCACTAGTTATAATTCTACCTTTTGATGTGTTAACACTTTCACTTGGTGTTAGTGCATAGTAAGCTCCTAATAGAACAATCCCTAGTAACACAAAAATACCTATTATTATTTTTAAACTTTTTTTCACAACATCACCTCTTTAAAATATTCCTAAACATATTATATAACTATTATTGGTAGTTATATAAAAAATATTATTAATTTTTAATTATATTTTTTATAATCAAACATAAATCTATTTAAATTTGCTTTTATAAAAAAATATTTTATGTGATTTTTAATGAAATATATTTTTATATTATAAAAATTACAATTTTGTATAATACTCTTAAAGATATAATTTTTTGATAAGATTTTATTTTTAAATAATTATATCTTTATTTTTTTCCAATATTATATTAATATTAATAGTATGGATTATAGTATCCTTATGCAATATGCATAATATACTGTACAGAAAAATTAATTAATTGAGAGGTATTATATATGTCAAATGAAAATAATTCATCTAACTTTATAAGAAATATTATTATAAATGATTTAGAAACTGGAAAACATGACAGTATCATAACTCGTTTTCCGCCTGAACCAAACGGCTACTTACATATAGGTCATGCAAAGAGTATTTGTCTTAACTTCGGTTTAGCTAAAGAACTTCAAGGTAAGGTAAACTTAAGATTTGATGATACAAACCCTGTTAAAGAAGATGTTGAATACGTAAATTCAATAAAAGAAGATGTAGAGTGGTTAGGATTTAATTGGAATAACTTATACTTTGCATCAGATTACTTTGATGAAATGTACAAAAGAGCTATCCTTTTAATCAAAAAAGGGAAAGCTTATGTATGTGAATTAACTCCAGACGAAATGAGAGAGTATCGTGGAACTTTAACAGAGCCAGGTAAAGAAAGTCCTTACAGAAATAGATCGGTAGAAGAAAATTTAGACTTATTTGAGAAAATGAGAAATGGAGATTTTCAAAATGGAGAAAAAGTTTTAAGAGCTAAAATTGATATGAGCTCTCCTAATATAAACTTTAGAGATCCTATAATATACAGAATAGCTCACTCAACTCATCATAACACAGGTGATAAATGGTGTGTTTATCCTATGTATGCATTTGCTCATCCACTAGAAGATGCTATAGAAGGTATAACTCACTCTATCTGTACCCTTGAATTTGCTGATCAAAGACCTCTTTACGATTGGTTCGTTAAGGAATGTGAAATGGAAAATGTTCCTAGACAAATAGAATTTGCAAGACTTAATCTTACAAATACAGTTATGAGTAAGAGAAAATTAAAAGAACTTGTTGATGAAGGTATTACTGACGGTTGGGATGACCCTCGTATGCCTACTATATCAGGCCTTAGACGTAGAGGTTATACATCAGAGTCTATACGTAACTTCTGTCGTGAGATAGGTGTAGCTAAAGCTGATTCTAAAGTAGACAGCCAAATGTTAGATTTCTTTGTAAGAGAAGATTTACAATCAAAAGCTCCTCTTGCTATGGGTATATTAAAACCACTTAAATTAGTGATAACAAACTACCCTGAAAATGATGTTGAAATGATAGAATTAGAAAACAATGCCAAAGATGAAACTAAAGGAACTAGATTAATACCATTTGGTAGAGAACTATATATAGAACAAGATGACTTTATGGAAGAACCTGTAAAGAAATATTTCAGATTATTCCCAGGAAATGAAGTTCGTTTAAAAGGTGCTTACTTTGTTAAGTGTAATGATGTCATAAAAGATGAAAATGGAAATGTAATAGAAATTCAATGTACTTATGACCCTAAAACAAAGAGTGGTTCCGGATTTACTGATCGTAAAGTAAAATCTACTATACATTGGGTTGAAGCTAATACTGCTACTCCTTGTGAATTTAGATTATACGAACCATTAATACTTGATGATGCTCCTGAGAATGAAGGAAAGCACTTCTTAGAACAAATAAATCCTAATTCAATAGAAATATTACAAGGTTTTGCTGAGCCTACTCAAGTTAAATGTGCAAAATCTTTAGATAAGTTCCAATTTGTAAGAAATGGATTCTTCAGTGTGGATAATAAATACAGTACTGACAATAAATTAGTATTTAATAGAGTTGTCCCTCTTAAAAGTTCTTTTAAACCTAAAAAATAAAAATAAAAAAGGAATGACAAAAGTCATTCCTTTTTTCTATTTACAAAATCCTAATATCTCTATTTCATCTTTAATACATTCTATATCAAGAGGAAAATCAGGTCCTTTTTCTCCATCTACATCTGTTTTTAAATCATCATCACACTCTATTCTTACTTTTTTTGTTTTAAAATATAAAATTTCATTTTCATTATATCCTTCTAAATGAGCTCCCTTTAATACATTAAAAAGAATTGGAATAGACTTTGGTATAGGCATTCCCTTAAATATTATCACATCTAAATATCCATCATCTAGCTCTGCTTTGTAAGCTAAATTTAAGTTTCCTGCTGTTTTCCCATTAAAAACTAACATAAGGTACATATCACCTTCATAGGTTACTTCTTCTGAATTGACTTTCATCTTAAACTTTCTTAAATGTAGAGCTTCCTCTATACCTGTTATGTAATATGACACTCTTCCTATATAATTTTTAAATTCTGGATTAATCTTTTGAGATACATCTGTAAACATTCCTGCACTTGCCACATTTATAAAGTATTTATCATTTATTTTTCCAATATCTATCTTTTGTGGTATAGAGTTAATTATACATTTTACAGCTTCAGTTATATCCCAAGGTATATTTAAAGCATTAGCAAAATCATTAGCTGTACCTGTTGGCAAAATACCAATAGGTACATTTATGTCAAACTCTTTCATAGAGTTTAATATCATATTTACAGTTCCATCGCCTCCTGCTATTAGTAAATGATCATACGTGTCATCTACCCCTAAAAATGCTTTACTTATATGTTCTTCTTTATTTAATCTGTAGGGTATTATTGTGTAATTATTTTCTTGATATATCCTTATAATATCGTCTAATACATTCGCGATTCTTTTTTCACCTGAATTTGGATTGTATATAAGTTTTACTTTTTTCATGTTGCCTCCTTACTACTATTAGTGCTTACAGTCATTCTATAGTATAGTATATTCATAATCGTAAAATCTTATTTATCAATAAATTCATTAATATGGTATAAGCGATATATATTTTAATAACCAAAGTCTTCATTTAAAAATATAACGTGAATTCTTTGTGATACTCTTTGTCTTTTTATGAGTGTATACTCGCAGCAAATTCTCTCTGGACTATAACAATCCATACAAGTACCAGTACTTGCACAAGGTGTTTTAGTTCCTATTCTTTTAGCATTAGCTGGTGCTGCTATTTCTTCGTTCCTATTAATGGCTTCCTCTACATTTTTAACTATCTTATTTACACCTGCTATTACAATAACTTTGTCTGGTCCATAAAGCATAGCTGCTACCCTGTTTCCAGTTCCATCTACATTATAAAGTTCTCCATTTTCAGTTATTGCATTACTACTAGTAAAATAAACATCTGAAAAAAATGATTTTCTAAATATTTCTTTTAAATCATTTACATTTAAATTTTCTTTATATCTATCTAAAAAATCATATTTTCCAGTTCTTAAAAAATCTATTACACCAGTTTTAAATAATGTTACTGATCCACCACAAGCAACCAAGGATCCCTCCTCAGCTATGTCTTGTATTTTTTCTAAAAGCTGTTCTTTGTTTTCTACTAAATAACCTTCCATATTGTTTTTTTCTAATGCTTTTATAGTTCTTTTTATTCTTTGTTCATTGACCCATGCTATATTTTTATCCATTTTTTACACATCCTTTATTTTTATATATATTTTATCATATTTATTTCTATTTATTTAAACTTATGCATTAATTTTTATAACTTGTTTTATTTAATTTTCTAAAATATAATTTAGCATTTATTTCTGCACCTACAAGCATCATCCAACTACTCAAATAAATCCATGTCATAAGTACTATTATTCCGCCTATACTACCATAAATAACTTCATAGTTTGCATAGTAATTTGAATAATAAGAATAAGAAAGTGAAACTATTATCCAACCAAAAGTTGCGATAACTGCACCTGGTATTGCATCTTTTATTTTTATCTTTTTATTAGGAGTATATTTATACAAACTCACAAGTATTATAACTATGGTCGAAACACCGATTGTATATCTGCATATATTCCAAACGTTCATAAATATATTATCAAGTCCTATAAACCCAAATATTAAATAGCCAATTTTTTCACCATATACTAAAAATATCATAGATGAAAAAATCAAAACTAATAGTATTACTGTAAAAAAAAGACCTATAAACATTACTTTTATATAAGATCTCGTCTCTTTTACTTTGTATGAGTTATTTGCACCTCTTATTATTCCTCTTACAGCTCTTGAAGATGTCCATAGTGTAAGAACAAAACTTGTTATTATAAAACTCAAACTTTTATTTTCCATCGCTGAGTTAATTATAGACAATGTTATCTGAAATGCACTCTCTGGCATCATATTTTGAAATATTGATATATATTTGTTCAAATGAAGAATCGGTGTATAGGCTATACTACTTATAGTAAATATTAAAAATGGAAAAAATGATAATAGCAAGTAAAAAGACATTTCTGCTGCCTTTGAATTAATTTCAGCATAGTTCGATTCTTTTTTTATAGTGTTTATGACATTTGAACTATCTATTTTAATCATATAGTGCCTCCTCTCTAAATTGTTATATTTATATATATGCGTATAAATTATAAAAGGATGTAACATTAGCTACATCCTTAATTTTTTTTACATTAATTTTTGTATTGTTTTATCTATATAAGTTTTTATTTCATTAATGTTTTTATTTGAAATTTCCTCAGTATCACCTTTTACAGCTATGTAAAATTTAAGTTTAGGCTCTGTTCCTGAAGGTCTTATAGCTACCCAAGAACCATCTTCTAAGAAATATTTTAATACGTCAGCTTTTGGAAGGTCATCTATTCCTTTACTATAATCTTTAATATCCACTACTTTAATATCATTTATTGATATTATTTTATTTTCTCTAAAGTAAGATATTATATCTTTTATCTTAGCTAATCCCTCTATTCCTTTTAAAGTCAAAGAAATAGTTTCTTCTTTAAAAAATCCATATTTGTTATAAAGTTCTATTAAACCTTCATATAAACTTAGTCCCTTAGAGAAATAAAAAGCTGCCATCTCAGCTATTAATACTGATGCAACTACACCATCTTTGTCTCTAGCATGAGTTCCAACTAAGTATCCATAGCTTTCTTCGTATCCAAATACATAAGTTTTTTCATTTGTTTGTTCAAATAACTTTATCTTTTCTCCTATAAACTTAAATCCTGTAAGCACATTTAATACATCTACATTGTTTGATTTAGCAATATCTGCACCAAATTCAGAGGTAACTATTGTCTTTATTAGTGCTGAGTTTTCCTTTAATTCGTTTTTCTCTTTTAATCCCTCTATTATATAATTAGTTAGCATTCCACCAATTTGATTCCCAGTTAATAAAACATATTCACCATTTGTAGCTTTTACAGCAACCCCCACTCTATCACAATCTGGATCAGTAGCTACAACTAAGTCAGCTCCATTTTCTTTAGCTGTCTTTATACCTCTATCTAAAGCTCTTTTATCTTCAGGATTTGGATAGTCAATACCTGCAAAATTAGGGTCTGGATTTTCTTCTTCTTTAACTACTATTATATTTTCAAATCCAACTTCAGATAACGCACGTCTTATCGGAACATTACCAGTTCCACAAAGTGGAGTAAATACTATTTTAAAGTTTTTACCTACTTCTTGTATTAATTCTTTTCTTATCACTTGCTTTTTAACAGCTTCTATAAACGTACTATCATCGTCTTCACCTAGCATTACAACTAGATTTTTATTTTTTTCATTTATAGTTGGAATTTGACTATAATCATGTATGCTGTTTATTTCTTTAGTTATAGCATTTGCAATATGAGGCATAACTTGTGCTCCATCTTCCCAATATACCTTGTATCCATTATATTCTGGTGGATTGTGACTTGCTGTTATTACAATACCTGCTATTGCATTTAAATTTCTAAGTGCAAATGATAGTTCTGGTGTAGTTCTTAAATCATCAAATATATATGCTTTTATACCACAAGCAGCTAAAGTATTTGCAGTTTCCATGCAAAACGCTCTAGACATATGTCTATTATCATGAGCTATAACCACACCTCTATTTTTTTCTTTTTCTGTAGTATTTTTGATTATGTAATTAGCTAGTCCAAATGTAGCTCTCCTTACCGTGTAGTTATTCATCCTATTAGTTCCAGCTGATATTACTCCCCTAAGACCTGCTGTACCAAATTCTAAGTCTTTGTAGAATCTATCTTGTATTTCTTTTTCATTCTCTTTTAGTTCCATAAGTTCTTTTTTTGTTTCTTCATCAAAATATGGATTAGTTGCCCATTCTTTGTACTTTTTCATATAATCTACCATCAAACACTCCATAATTAAATTAATCTCCCTTTCATCATAAGTATAACGTGTTATAGCCTTAATTATAAGCCTATTATTATTAATAATATACTGTTTTTAGCTGTAAGTAAAGACACTATAATTAATAATTCATATCAATAAAAAAACAGTTCTGTATATATAATATATACAGAATTTTTTAAATATAACTTTAACCCTTTCATTCATTTACCTAGCAACATTAATTTCTATGCTCTGTCTTCCCCAGCTCTGTGCTTGACTTTCACTATTCATAAAAATATCTATTCTATTTCCTTTTATTGCACCTCCACAATCTTCAGCTATAAAACTCATACCAAATTTAGGTATATATATTTTTGATCCGTATGGTATAACACTAGGGTCAACTGCAATTGTCCCCCATTTAGGTACTGTACCCATAGATGTTATTGAATCTCCTGCATATGCTGTAGCTACTACACTCATTTGTCTTGAATCAGACTGTTTTGAACTAGATTGTTTTAAATCAGATTCTCTTGAATTAGATTCTCTTGATGCAACTATTATATCTTCTTTTATACCTTTTTTCACAATTTTATTTGTTGGCTCTTTTACTATGTTCTCTTTAATTAATTCTTTATTTACTAGTTCATCATCATTATATATCAATTCGTAAACCAACTCTTTTTTTCCTTCTTTTCCTTCTTGTTCTAACTTTGTATTTCCTTTTTCTATATTTTTATCTTCAACTAAATTAACTTCAAAAGGAATTTTATCATATTCTTTTTGTGTTACCTTATTTACATTTGTAACTTTTATATTCATATAATCAGTTAATTTTGTATCTAAAGCAGGACTTATTTCATCATCTTCATCATACTTTATTTTTTCTTCATCCAATAAACCTTTAACTGTTTTTTGAAAACTTGATATTTTTATTTTTTCACCTTTAACTACTATATTTAATTGTTCTTTTTTTAAAGTCCAATATCCTCCTAATAATATCCCCATCACTAACACACCTACTACACTAATTGTTATTATTTTACCTTCTTTCATAATAGACCCCCTTTTTTTTAACCAAATTTACATTTAATCATATTTATATATATTATATCTATTTCTAAAATATGTAACTATTTTGTAACTTTTATTTTTACTAAAGTTAAATACATTGAAAGGCTAGATTAAAATAAATTTTAATCTAGCCTTTCAATGTATTTATATTCAATTTATATTGTGTCTACTCTGATGTTATTTCAAATGATCCTTTTACTAATACAACTTTATTTCCACTTATTTCTACAGGCGGATCCACAATCAAATCTACTAAGGCAACATTAATATTTGTTGTAGCTGGATTTTTCACACTGTATCCAACCACCATATATGGTAATTTATTGCCATTTTCACCATCTGACTCTATCGGTAGTATATCACTTTGTGAAATCCATCCATTTATATCAGTATAAAGAGTACTTATTTCAAAGTTATCGCTACTTACTAAGCACTTTACCGATACTGAATATGTTAAGTATCCTGACACCCTAACTTCATATAAATTAACATTCCCTTTTATTTGTTGATTTGGGCAGATAGTTGTTATATTTTCAACAGGGTATTGTCCTAGCTGCAAATCTTGTTCTAAATTATCGGTATTGGCAGCTACAGAATATTTAATTTGATCTGTTGATATAGAATATTCTATACCATCTGGAACTGAAATTAAATTTTCAAAATTAATGATATTATTACAATTCATCTATAGTATTCCTCCAATGCTCATTTATAAATCACAATACAAAATATCGAATAAAAAGTATTAATATATATAATATTTTGCATAGTAATTTATTGTATAGTATGCTTAATTTTATAGTTTAGTTCTATTTTTTAAACTTTATTTTCCAAATACCAGTTTATAGTTTCAACTATTCCGTCTTCAAATTTATACTTTGGTCTCCAGTTGAGCTGTTTTTGGATTTTTGAAGGATCAATTGCATATCTTAAATCATGTCCTGGTCTATCTTTTACATAACTAATAAGAGAGTCTGATTTTTTTAATTCTTTTATTATAATCTTTACAACTTCTAGATTGGTTTTTTCATTATGACCTCCTACATTATAAATTTCTCCAATTTTCCCATTATTCAGTATAAGATCTATTGCACTGCAATGGTCATAAACATGGAGCCAATCTCTCACATTTAAGCCATTTCCGTATACAGTTAATTTTTCATTATTTATTGCCTTATTTATCATATTAGGAATTAATTTTTCCATAAATTGATATGGTCCATAATTGTTTGAACATCTTGATATAGTAACAGGCATACTATAAGTTCTAAAATAAGCTTGAACCAACATATCCGCAGATGCCTTAGATGCAGAATAAGGAGAACTTGGATTTATTGGAGTATCTTCTGTGAAAAACAAATCTAATTTATCTAATGGTAAGTCTCCATATACTTCATCTGTTGATACTTGGTGAAATCTTTTTACTTTATATTTTTTAGATGCATCTAATAAAATTTGTGTCCCTAGTATATTTGTAACTACAAATATTTCTGGATTTAATATAGAATTGTCTACATGAGACTCAGCTGCAAAATTAACAACTATATCAAATTTTTCTTTCTCAAAGAGATTAAATACAAAAACTCTATCTGATATGTCACCCTTTATAAACTTATAGTTAGGATTGTTTTCTATAGTCTTTAAATTTTCAAGATTAGCTGCATACGTTAAATTATCTAAGTTTACTACTTTATAATTTTGATATTTATTTAAAATATAATGGACAAAATTTGATCCAATAAATCCTCCCCCACCAGTTATTAATATTTTTTTCATATTAAAATTTGCTCCTTTATGCTTCATTTGCTATTTTTAATAAATATTTGCCATAAGCTGTTTTTTTTAGATATTTTGCTTGGTCTATTAGCTGATTATTATTTATATATCCTTTTCTATATGCTATTTCTTCTATACATCCAACATATAAACCTTGCCTTTTTTGTATTGTCGAAATAAAATTCGAAGCATCTAATAACCCATTATATGTTCCAGTATCTAGCCAAGCCATACCTCTTCCTAACAATTCCACTTTCAATTTATTCATTTTTAAATATTCATTATTTATTGAAGTTATTTCTAACTCTCCT
This sequence comes from Romboutsia sedimentorum, assembly GCF_030131845.1. Lineage (GTDB taxonomy): Bacteria > Bacillota > Clostridia > Peptostreptococcales > Peptostreptococcaceae > Romboutsia_D > Romboutsia_D sedimentorum. The sequence goes on from NZ_JASKYM010000004.1 coordinate 15,646, forward strand.
CTTTGTGATGGTTTTACAGATTTAGCAATCTCTATTACTTGGTTGTCATAAAAATATAACCCAGGAACTGCATAATTAGACTTTGGCATACTTGGTTTCTCTTCTATTGACAATACATTAAATTTATCATCAAATTCTACAACCCCAAAATCCCGAGGCTCTTCTACTATATAACCAAAAATTGTAGCTCCTTCTTTTCTTTTTACAGCATTTTCTAGCTTTTGTGTAAATTCACTTCCATAAAATATATTATCTCCTAATATTAATGCTACGTTGTCATTTCCTATAAATGATTCTCCTAGTATAAAAGCTTGTGCTAACCCCTTTGGTTCTTCCTGTATTTTGTATTGAATACTTATGCCTAGATTTTTTCCATCTCCTAATAAATCCTGAAATACTAGAGTATCTCTTGGAGTTGATATTATTAGAATTTCTCTTATTCCTGCAAGCATTAAAATTGATAATGGGTAATATATCATAGGTTTGTCGTATATTGGTAAGATTTGCTTTGATATAGATTTAGTTAGGGGATGAAGTCTAGTTCCTAGACCCCCAGCTAATATTATGCCCTTCATATAATGTCACCTTCTTTAATTGTTATTTATCACTAGGTGGTATTACCTGTGCAATACCTTCTGTAACTATTTCTCCAAATTGGTTGTAGCAGACTGTTTTAAGTTTTAAGATAGTAAATTTTTCTTTATCTATTATTTCTATAATTTCAACTTCAGCTTTAATTGTATCGCCTATTTTTACTGCTTTTTTAAAATTAATACTTTGACTCAAATATATAGTCCCATTTCCAGGAAGCTTCATACCTAATACTGATGATATTAATCCTGCACTTATCATGCCATGAGCTATACGAGTTTCGAATTTTGTATTTTTAGCATATTCCTCATTTATATGTGCATAGTTAAAATCTCCAGTAATACCTGCAAAGCTATATACGTCGTATTCACTTATTGTCTTTGTAGTATCTGATTTTTGACCTATATAATATATATTTTCCATATTTTTTTAGCTCCTTATATGGTTATTTGATTGAATATATTTTTTTTCTAGCTCTAGTAGCTCTTTAGATCGCTCTCCTACTGCCTTTGCTGGTATTCCTATATAAGTTTTCCAAGGTATTGTAGGTTTATTTACTAATGACATAGCTCCAACTGCAACACCTTCTTCAATTATTACCCCTGGAAATATAACACTATTGCATCCTATTATTCCGTGTTTTTTTATTATTACGCTTCCTTTTTTTATATTCTTGTACTCATCTGGAACAGTTGGGTTTGTAAGAAATTTTCCAGAATAGTCATCAGATCTAGTAAATATATTTACATAATGAGATAAGCCACTAAAATCCTCCATATATATTCCCTCATCGCCTCCAGCTACATGGCAGTACACTGATATGTGTATATTATTTCCAAGTTCTATTTTTCCTGATAGTATACAGAAGTCATCTATTTTACAATTATCTCCTATTATCATTTTTTCTGGATTATATATAGATGTAGTTTTACTTATTCTCACATTACTGCCTATATATTTAAAGCCAATTTCTTTCAATTCTATATCTGTATAATATGCCATTAATTTATTCCTTTCTTAATTATTTTTCTGTATAGCACTATTTAATGCTTTCATTCTCCTTATCATCTGATTATCTAATCCAAATACTTCATTAAACTTTTTCTGTGTATTTAATGATAAACTGTAAAGTAAATCTAAATTATTTTTATAATACATTACTTTATTTACAATTTCATCTATATCTTCATTTATGATGCATATATCTTTACCATCTTTAAAGCATGTATTAAGATTTAATTTATCAGTAGTGAATACCTGAGTTCCATTTAATGCTGCGTCTACACAACATGTTGTAGGGAAACCATCAAATCCTCCTTTTGAAATTTCAAATGGTCTAGTTGGAGATATCATTATATCCATTTCAGAATAAAACCTAGGAAAAAAATCTACATTTCTAGTTCCATAAAACTTTATATTATTTCCTAACTTAGATATATCTATATCACTAACATTAAATCCTCCAACAACATGAAACATAATGTCATCACATATTTGCATTAATTTATGACAAACATCTATAAATATATCATATCCTTTGCTTCTGTCATTTTTTTGATATTTGTTAGCTACAAAACAAATATCAAAAGTCTTTTTATCCTTTATATATAATTTTTTATCTTCACTAAAAACTGGTGAGTTAGTTACACCTCCGTACATGAATTCTATTTGCTCTGGTAAAACAAGTTTCTTATTAATCAAATAATCATAAGATATCTTTTGAGTTACAATCACTTTATAAAAATAAGGATTATTAAATATAGCCTTTAGCTTATTGTCACTTTTTATATTATCTAATAAAAAGCCACCTCCAGGATATAACGTAAATACAAAAGGTTTTTTTGCATAATTGAAATACTCTAAAAATTCAAACGTATTGCTAGCAAATACAGTATATAATACATCAAAATAATTTAATTCATGTACATTTTTACTTGTTAATGGTTTAATGTTTTGAGTATATTCAGGATAAAAATAGCTATATTCATCAATAAATTTATAAATTGCTTTAGATGTAGAAAACACTCTAACTTCTTTTAAATTTTTCATATACCAATTAAATTCAGCGACTCTAAATCCTGTTTTAATATTTGGAAAATAATCATCTATAATAGCTAATTTTATTTCATTATTCAAATTCAATTTGATGTCACCTCTTATTAGTTTGTATAATATGCTTTATAATATCTACTATTTCTAACACATCTTCATGTAAAAGGTCTCCATATAATGGGAGGATTAATACTCTATCTGAAATATATTTTGCATTGTACAAATCGTTAAATTGATACATATTTTTATAACAATCAAAATCTGTTATTAATGGGTAAAAATATTTCCTTGCAAATACATTGTATTGTTGCAATTTATTGTATAATTCATCTCTACTTATTCCTGTTTTATTCTCATCTATTATAATTGGAAAATACGCATAATTATGCTTTATGTTAGCCTTGCCTTCTACCATATATATACCTTCAATTTCTTTTAATTGAGATTTGTATATATCTGTAATAATCTTTCTATTTATTATCTGTTCATTTATATATCTTAGATTGACTAATCCCATAGCAGCTTGAAATTCATTCATCTTTGCATTGCTTCCTACGTATTTAACACTTTCATAATCACTGATTCCAAAGTTTTTATATGAATTAAATTTGTCTTTTAGAGTATCATCCTTAAAAGTCAATAATCCTCCTTCTATCGAATTGTACACTTTTGTTGCATGTAATGAAAACATAGATATATCACCATAGTTCCCTATACCAATTCCATCTATTTCTACTCCAAATACATGTGCTGCATCATATATCACCTTTAAGTTATACTTTTTAGCTATTTGTTCTATGGCTTTGACATTACAAGGATAGCCAAATACATGTACCGGTATAATTGCGCAAGTTTTATCAGTTATAAGTGCTTCTATCTTCTCTACATCTATAGTAAAATTTTTCAAATTAATATCACAAAATACTGGTTTTAAATTATTTGATACTATAGCATGTGCTGTAGATGCAAATGTAAACGGTGTAGTTATAACTTCACCTTTAAGATTCATAGATTTTATAGCAATATCTAAAGCTAAGTGGCCATTTGTAAACAGCGTACTTTGATTAACTTTTAAATATTTTGTAATTTCATTTTCTAATTCCATATGAATAGGCCCATTATTAGTTAACCACCTGTTATTCCAGATTTGTTTAATCACTGATTCATACTCTTCAAACGGTGGTAGAAATGATTTTGTAACATTTATAGGATATTCGAATTTTTTCATTTTATCATCCTTTATATATTAAATTAATTTTCTTTGTTAATTTCTATTTCTTTTTTCTTTATTAGCAACATATCATTATTTACCATATTTTTAATATGTTCATTTTCAGTTGTTTTTTTAGATGTCCATATACCAACACCATTTCTGTATTTTACTGCTATTTTATCTAGCATTCCTATACTGCATCCATTTCTAGTTAAATATAGATATCTAGGATAATCCGCTATTAATTTATACTCTTCATCATATAATCCATATTGATCTATAAGCTCTCTTCTATATGAAAATCCTGGACCTGCTAAACAATCACCTTTGCATAATCTCATATATATCTCTATAGCCGGACTATTAAGTAAATAATTTAATATACCTCTATTTGGATATACATAATACGGATTTTCCATATTGGCATCATTAAACTCAATAAATGTAGTTACAGCTAGGTATTTTGTTTCATTGAAGTATTTCACCATACTACTTACTATAGTTTCATCATATAGCATATCATCTCCATCTAAATTCATGAAATAATTTCCTGTGCCTAGTTGTATAGCTTTATTTAAATTTTTAACAGCGCCTAAATTTGTCTCATTTTGGTTTATTATAAAATTCACTATATTATCTTTTTTGTTATCATTTATATAATTTTCTATATTATTTTTATCAAATTTGTCAGAACAATCATCGCTAATTATTATTTCCATATAAGGGTAATCTTGCTTAATAATAGAATATATGCAATCTTTTAAATATTGTTGATTGTTATATGTTGGTACAATAATTGTAAACACATCACTCAATTTTCACTTGCTCCTTTCTAAATTAAAGTCAGTTTTATATATCTAATTTGGTTATAAGTTTTATCTTTATAAGATTTGATTTTTTGCTAATATATATTATGCACATTCGACAATTTAAGTGCATATTTTATATTAATCAATCATTTGATTAGTATAAAGTGAAAGGATTGATTTTCTTGTTTGAAAATATATCTATTTTAATACCTTATACATCTGATAACGGACTTAGAGAAAAAAACTGGAATTGGATAAAAAATAGATATGAACTTCTTATGCCAGATGCTGAAATCTGTATAGGTGAATCATATAAACAGCCCTACTCAAGATCCGAAGCTATAAACAATGCAGCTAAAAAAGCTACTAGAGAAATTTTTTTGATTGTTGATGCCGATATAGTATTTGATATAAATGATTTATATAGATGCTTAGATATGCTAAAAACATATAAATGGATAATTCCCTACTCTAAACTCATAAAGTTTAATAGAGTCTTTACTAGAGAAATATTGAGTTATGATTCAAGCTTTGATATACATTCAATTGAATTATCAGAATCTAATTCAAATATATTTTTTGACTCATCTACTAATAGTAGATATCAAGTTATTGGTGGTATTTGTATAATTCGTAGAGAGCATTTTTATGAGTGTGGAGGATTTGATGAAAGATTTAGAGGTTGGGGTGGAGAAGATGATGCATTTAGCCGTGTTGTTAAATATTTATATAAAGAAATAGGAAGGCCTTTAGATATGACAGTTTGCCATCTTTTCCATGAGGCATCCCCTAGAGATATAGATTGTCATGAAAAAAATATAGATTTGTTAAAAACTGAATATGCAAAAAATAAAGATTTATTAAGTGTAATAAAATTTATTAAAGATTTTAATAGCTATAATTAATTACTTTTAAAAGTAGTTGAAATCAAGGAGGATTACATGAAAAATATAATTATAACTTCTTCTTTTAATTTACCTATGGGGGCACATCCCGAAGTAGATAGATTGAGTGAATATTGGATAGAATATAGAATAAATATCTTCATGAATTATACGTATAAAAGTTTTGTAAATCAAACTAATCAAGACTTTACCTATTTTATTAAATACGATCCTTTAAGTGAAAATATAATAAAGAACATATTATCAAAATACCCGCAGCTCCCTAATAATATTAAGTTTATTTCAAATAATGAAACGTATTTTCAAATAACTAAACAAATATCAAATTATGACTACTTTTATCTAGTAAGAATAGATGCTGATGATATGTTTCACCCAACATTTATTCAACAACTTATAGATTATAATCCAAAAGATAAAACTAAAGTACTTATAAATCAAGATGGATATATCTACGATATAGAAAACCACTTACTTGCAGTTTGGTCTTATTTGTCACCTCCGTTTTATACGCTTATTTACAATAGTGAAGACTTTAAAAACAGAATTTTCTACAAATTCCCAGGAGGTCATAAAGATGTAGTAAAACTTGACTATGAAGTTTTAGATAAAAAAAATTTCATAGTATTAGTTCATGGTAAAAACACTGAAACTAAATTCTTTTCAATTTTTAACAAAGGATTAATAGAAGATTTAGAGCTAAAAAATTCAATACTAAACGAGTTTGATATTAAATATATATAAACAGTTTTTATATATAAAAATATAGAGTAGGTTTGCTTATACCTGCTCTATATTTTTTAATTTTAATATATTTTCAAATATGTGTTTAAATTTATGTCTTTTAGATTATCTATATTTACATATATAACATAGTTAAAATCTATTTCATACATTTTGGGGAAATTCAGCCCTTTTATTTTATCTTGGCTACCTCCATATGAACAATTAACACATATATCTTCATCACTCTTAAACTCAATCTGACATATCATTTTATCGTCTTTGTATACTTCAATTTCATTTCCATATTGCCTTGGAATTAAATTAGGAGCTAAATGAAATAATAATGTGTATTTATTGATATGTTTACTTGTAATGCAATCTTTGATATTTATCATCATATTATCCTTGTCGAATAAAATAGTTCTCTCGTGCTGTACATTTTCATATCGTGCATTTATTCCTTTTACAGCTGATTTATTTTCACCTAATTCACATTCTATCATTTTAACCCTATCATATTTCTTATCTACCCTTGGCAAACTTTCTCCATTAACTATAAGTGTATTATGAGCAAAAGATGAATATCCATATATACAATTTTCATCTTTGTAATCATACCCAAATGGGCCTGCTTCACAAATTATATCGCCTTTATAATGTATAATGAAATTTAAGTCATCACAATGTTTATGGTAAGATGTGTTGTATGATGCACAAAAGAGTATATATACAGAATCGCTTCCCCATTTATTCCTAAGTACAGCGTAACCTGATTTAAGATCAGCGTAATCTGTTTTCAAATTAACTTTATCATAATTCTCTATTATTACATTACTGTAATTCTCATCTTCATACAAATTTCTATAAAATTTCCTTGCATCTATATTAGGTTGTGTATCTCCTATATTTGGCAATTTACCATCAGGTTTTATTATATATGTTGAAAAATCACATGTTCTTAAATATTTTTTATATAAATACTCCCTAAATTCTATATCCAAACTAAATAGTTCTTGTGAAAGCTTTAAAATTTTATAAGAAACTAAAAAATGATATGCTGGAGAATGTTCTTTATGAACTCCAGATTCAAAGTATATATATTCAAAATATGATTTAAGTCTAACCTTGGACAACTCATAATAATAAGTAGATTCTTTGTTTTTAATAAAGTATTTACTATATAAAACCAAAGATATGTCTTGAAACATACCATGGTTAGTATTTTTAGTATAAAAATAATCTTTAGATAATAAATAAGCAGTATTTTTTATTTCTTGATATAGTTTTTTTATATATTTTATTTCTACTTTATCTTTACATATATCAAAGAAATATATAAAATTATTTAATCTTAAAGAAGTTGTTTCATCATGAAATGCCATGCTTTTTTTTGAATCTTCATACTTAAATTCATCTATCCATTTATCTACCACACTTAGTCCCTTTAGCAAATATTTACTATCTTGTGTTTTATTATAAGCATGTATTAGCGGAGATAAAATAGTAAAACCATGAATTAATCTTAAAGTACTTCTATTATATTTCTCATCAAATAAGTTTTCCGTATATCCTATATTCGGTATATAGTATTTGTTATTAATCATATCTTCGGCTATGTTTTCAAGGTTTTTTTTATACAATCCCGATGAAATATATTTTAAAACATTTACTTCTTTATTTGGGTTTTCTATATAATATAATATTTCTTTTTCAATAAACATACTTTTATCACACCCATGACTTGATTTTACATATGATTGTATTAAATTAACATCATCATTTCTATATTATCTATAATCTTATATATATCAAATTTAACTTTACAATATTGTTTTAATTCTTCACTGCCTATCATAAATCTATATGTTTTAATAAGATTGACAGCTTCATCTACACAACTACATATAAATTTATCTTCATAAATAGTTTCTGATCCATTCCAATTAAATATTATAGGTACACATCCAGAAGCAATCCCTTCTGCAACTGAAACATGCGATCCCTCAAAATCACTAGGTGATAATATATATCCAATCTTAGTAAACCACTCATCTACATTTCTTCCAAATTCATCGAATACAACATTATCTTTCCACTCACTATTTTCAATTCTCTCAAACACATTATTATAATACAATTTTTCAGATTCATTATTATAAATCCAGTAATACTCTTTTGGATGCTTACCTTTTATATATAACTTATACCTATTATCTTTTTCCCATAGTTTTTCAAATATATCTATAGATAAGTCTAATCGCTTACTTTTAGGGCATATTCCTATCATCCCTAAATTATATTCGCTCCCTTTTAACTTATCCTTATTAAACTCATCACAATCTACATAATTGAAAATCATTTCAATCTTATATCTAGGGATATTAATAAGTCTATAAACTTCTTCAAACATATAAGGAGTTATACATATTACTTTATCTATTTTTTCTATATTAAATTCTTTATAAAACTTTGCTCTTCTTTCCTGTGAATGTATCCTAACTATTAGTTTTTGGTAATTTTTCTTATTTTTTGAATACCAAACTGCATTTCCTAGACCCCATTCACAAAATATTATATCAGCCCAACCTAAACATTCTTTACTATAGGCTTCATCGTGTTTATTATGACTTTTCCATTCATCTATTTTTACTTCGAATTTATCACTTAGCTTAAAATATTCAATAATTTTATTTATAAATTTAAAATCATGCCCTGCGAATACTAAATTAGTTTTATCTTTTTTAAATGACCATATTTTCAAATGTATACTTTTATAAACTTCTGAAAATGTATATTTTTTCACAGAATTATAAGCCATAGTTGCAGCTTTTAAATATATATCTTCATTATATAAAGCTAATTTAATTTTATCTAAAAAATCAATTTCTCCATCCTCTACAAAGAGCGGATAATCCTTTCCAAGCAAGTTTTCATACATACTAGTTTTTCTTAGTATTATAGGAATACCTGCTCGTGCATATTCTAATACTTTTGTTGATAACTCCACACTATAGTTATTATCCATTAATATGCTTCTCCAAGCTATCCCTATATCACAAGACTCCATAGCTTTGTTTGAATCTTGTCTACTTACACCCTTTAGCCAATTTATATTCGAATTATTTTGTAAAATACTAAGTATTTCTTCTTTTTTGTTATTTATATCTGAATTAAACTTATTTCCAACGACAGTTAGACTTATGCTGCTATCTGAATTAATGAGATTTTCGCATGATTTTAATATATTATAGGTATACCAATTTTCACTAAATTTACCACTATATATAAGTCTATTTTTTTTATTAATAAATTCAGGTAAATTTTCACTAAGGTTAGGTATCATTGGAGGTAGGATAATAAACTTTTCATCCGTACTTATTTGTAGAATTTTCTTAACTAGATTTTTTGATTCTTCAGTCTGTATAAACATGTATCTAGAATTATCAAATATAAATTTCAATCTTATCTTATCTTCTGTTTTTACATTTTCTACATTTTTGCTATTGTACTCTGTTATTATATAAGACATAATTTTTTTTCTTATATTTTCTATTTTACACAATTGTTCACACAATAGATTACCTCTGGCTATTATACAGTCATAGTTATTTTTATAGTCTAATTTTTCTACAAAATCTGCAGCTTCATCTACTTGCATTCTTACGCCTCTAAATTTTGTGTTTTCAAAAGGATTTATTATATTTAAATTTATTTCTTTATTTATAGATTTAATTACATTATCACTTTTTATTGGAGTTTTTAATAGGTAATCAATGTCTATATTTTCATTTTCTGATAATGTATTTATAATAGAGGTCACCCATATAGAAGAACCATCTATTATATTAATATCTATATCTCCATATATAAGAATTTTAAGCTTACTCATTCTCTCACCTACATAAATATTTTATTTAAATCATAGTTAATTGGAAATATATTTCCTAGCTCTATAAAATTATTATTATCTATACTAAATATAGGATATTGAAATAAAAAACTATATTTTATATTTTTATTGTCATCTTCATTTTGTACAGTATAATGTTTGTTTAACAATTCAAGTACAAATTTAACCTCCAAATTTTTTAATATCTCTATATCTATTATACACCTATCAATTTCCATGCTTTTTTCATAAATATATTCTCTATCTTCATTAATAAGTTCTATATTTTTATTTTTATTGCTGTAATAAGAACCTTTCCCGATTATATTTGCATCCGCATATATAGACCCTATAACCAAATCTAACATATAATTTTCACCGTATTTATTATCTAAATTTATATAAGATAAATAATCCCCATGTACTATGTTTTTTATATTTGTATAATTATTTTTTACATAATTCCCTATAAAGCATCTTATATCATTAATGTTATACTCATTTAAAGCTTGGATATATCCGTCAAAGTTTGATTCCATTATAATTATTAATTCTTTATTATCGTACACTTGGCTATCAAAAATTTTAATAGCTTCATCTATTTCATTCATGCTATTTACAAACACTATACAAGATACTTTTGCTACATTTCTTTTTATTATTAAATCCATCTTCGAAAGCATATATCTAAGCCTATCGGTATATGTGTGCTTCATCATAACTTCTCTTATCCCATTTAATGATTTTGCCTTCCATATTACACTATCTTTAAATAGTTCTTTAATTGATTCTTCTATTTTTTTATCATCTTCGCTACATATAACTATTTCACCAAGCATTTCTTTTATGCCTTTAGAATAAGTACTTACAATAGGTGTCCCACATGCAAGTCCTTCAAATACTCTTCTAGAAAACATAGTTGGTGAATATTTGACACTATTTACATTTATCATAACTTTATATCCTTTGTATGCTTTATCTATTTCATCATATTTTAGATAACCTGCAATATTTTCTATAAATCGTTTAGGAAAGTTAGTTTTAGAAGTTGTACTTTCAGGTTTATAATTTCTATCATAAATAGTTAAATTATAGTTTTTGCATATGTCTAAAAGATTTTCCATATCACGTCTTCGCTCTTCGTGTCTGTTATCGTAATACGAACCAGCAAAACAAATTCCTTCTACTCTTTCAAATTTTTTTATAGGATTATGAAGTTTAGGTTGAACTGCAAATGGCATTGTATATACGTTTTCTAATTTTTCTTTGTAATTACTTATTATATCTCTATCTGTTGTAAATACGTAATCAAACATAGTAGCAGTATCTATGAATTTTTCAAAGTGTACCGGATCTTCCTTGTTCCAAAATACTGTAGGTATTAAATTTTCATTACAATAATCAATTACTTTATATAAGTCATTTCTATTTCGATTTGGGTATTTTCCTATTTTGTATTGCCATGTATCATTATTACCTCTCCATGCAGATTCTACAAATAGTATATCTGGTTTTTCTTTTTGAAAAACATCTAACCAGTTATTTGGAGTAAAAGTTATTAAATTACATTCTTTAGATAAATTTAGTGCTGTAAATGAATCTAATATACCTGCCACTTTTAAATTTTTAATATCACTTATCTTTATATTGGTTTTATATTCAACTTTATTTGTATCTATATCATTATCTAGATTTATATTTATATTTTTTAAACTAAAGCATCCATATCCAGTTAATCGTATGGCCACTCTATAACTAATACACCTAGAATCTATAATAATATCTCTAATCTCACCGGGTTTTATAATTTCAGTTTGTATTTTTGCATTATCACAATATCCTATAAAATATAAATTAGCTGTAACTCCTTTTTCTAATTGTGCACCATATTCAAATTTATATCTATTTCCACATTTTATATCTATATTATTATTTATAGGAGGTTTACTGAAATTAGGAGTTTTTTCTTTATATACAATATATATATGATTATCTATTTTACAATCTATTGTTAACACATCATTATCCAATATATTTATGCCTGGTTTTTCTCCAATTATCCACTTATCTGATGTTGTCAACACACAAATGTCATTATCTTTCATTAAACATAGCCTCCTATTTATACAATCTTTTATACCATACAGTCTATGCTATTTAATAGCTCAAGTTTCACTTTGTTTATACATTCAATTAAATTAAATTTATCTATAGACAAGTACCTACATCCAAATTTAAATTTATCTATATAATTAACTTCAATATATTCTATTAATTTATTTATTGTCTGGTTTTTAACTACACTACTTTTAAATATACATTTATCCAAATCTAATATATCTACATATTGAAAACTCATATTTTCATTAACTATATATATATCATTATTATCTATATTTTGTTTTACTTTAAAAAAACTTTTTTTACCTATAAATTCTGCATCACTGTACAAAGTTGAATTCATTAAATCTTCAAAATAATATTTGCCATAATAATTATTTACGCTCATAATGCCTATATAATCACTCTCTATTATGCTATTTGTATTTTTATCCTTATTATCAAGTAAAATTATTTTGTTGTCCTTATTATTTTCCTTAACAAAATTATGCAATTTTTCATTATCTATAATTAAGTATAGTTTTTTATAATAATAAGTTTGACTATAATACATAATCTTAGCTTTCTCTAATTCATCTAATGAATCAATACTACTAATTATAGATAATGATGGTTTATTATTACTTGCACTTATTCCTATTTTGTTTAACATATACACTACCCTATCTTTATAGGTATGATTTCTTAGTACCTCTCTAATTCCTTTTACTACTTTTTTATCGTAGTAACTTTCATTTTTTAATCTTATAAATTCATCTTTTAATTCATCTAAATCATCACTCGCTACTACGATACCTTTAAACATATTGTTTATTCCTAATGAATAAGAACTAACGACTGGAGTACCACATGCCAACCCCTCAAATACTCTTCTTGAGAACATTGTTGGTGAATTTGTAACAGAGTTTACATTTAACATTATTTTATATCCCTTATTACATTCTTCTAGGTCATTTGCAGATAAATATCCTTTTATATATGATTTGAAATATTTCGGATACCTGTATTGAATTGAATTTAAATAATAATTTCTATCATAAATATCTAATCCTATATTATCAATCGCTAATTTCAAAATATGTTCTAAGCTTGCTCTTCTTTTGGGAAATTTATTAGTATAATAGCTTCCAGAAAAAAAAGCTTTTTCTATTCTTTTGTCATATATTTTTATAGGATTATGTATTTTAGGTTGTGCTGCAAAAGGAAGTGTATAAACATTATTATGTTTTAATTCTTTTATATATTTTTCTATGCTACACTCATCGGTAGTAAATACATAATCGAATAATTTAGCAGTTAATATAAATTGTTCAAAATGTGCTGGATCTTCTTTATTCCAAAATACAGTTGGGATATTATTTTCTCTACACCAATTTATTACTTCTTTTAATTCTTTTATATTATATTCATTTACATATTGAATCTTTTCACCCCAACTATTATTATTTCCATGCCATGCTGATTCTACTATTAAAACATGAGGCTTATTAATTGTTAAATCAATTTTCCATGTATCAGGCTTAATTTTTATCAATTTAACCATTTCTTTATAACACTCAGTTGTAAAATCATCAAATATGCAAGCTATATTTAAGTCCTTAATGTTTATAGGTGGGTAAAGTTTTAAAGATTTTATTTTGTCTTGTGAAAGAGAAGATACATTCAATTTTCTGTATATCTTAATTGTATTTATTTTAACTTTGTCAATATTAGATACTTTAATTGCTAACTTTATATAATTGCATTTATCTACATTAGTTATAACTTTAGAAGTATTTAACTTTATACTTTCTCCATATAGCTTTTTATTATCACAATATGATATTATATATAATTTAATACTACAATTATCTTCTATTTCTCCGATAAATTCTATTTTATATGTGTATTTTTCATCTATATTTATAAGTTTTTCATTCCAATTATATACTTCACTATTTTTTATATCAGTATTTATATCCTCATATAATTTGTATTCATATTCGTTCATATATCCCCTACCTTTCTATATTTAGTTTTATCTTTTGTTGATTTTCATATTTTTTATCAATCGATCTATTAAATATCTTTGTTATTTAGACCCTATTAACTTATATACAAATCCTATTTTTTCTAATTCTTCTTTATCTAAAGAATTTCTAGTATCTAATATTAAATTCCCTTCCATTGCTTTTAGTACTTTTTCATAGTTTATATCCTTAAAAACATTATGATTTACACCTATTATTAATAATTCACTACCTTGAACACATTTCATTAAATTATTCTCTATTCCTGGATAATTTTTAACATACGGATCATATATAGAAATTTCATAATTATTTTCTTTTAATATTTTGATTAACTCTATTATAGGACTTTCTCTAATATCATCTACATCAGGTTTATATGTGATCCCTAGTATGGTAATTTTCTTATTTGTGTTCTTTATTAATTTTTCTACACTATAAAACATATATGACGGCATAGAGTCATTAGTAATTCTTGATAATTTTATTATATTTGATAAATTAGGACTGCTCTCTACTAAAAACCATGGATCTACTGCAAGGCAATGTCCTCCTACTCCTGGACCAGGGTTTAGCAAGTTAACTCTAGGATGTTTATTGCTATACTCAATTACATCCCAAACATTTATATTAATATTATCGCAAATTTTAAGCAATTCATTTGAAAGTGCTATATTAACATCTCTAAAAGTATTTTCTACAAGTTTTGTCATCTCCGCAGTTTTTGTATCAGTTGTATATATATGACCTTTTACAAAACTTTTATAAATTTTAGCTATCTTAATTGCCGATTCTTCATTTATTCCTCCAACTACCCTATGATTTTCTACTAATTCTTTTAAAATTTTTCCTGGAAGAACTCTTTCTGGACAATACCCGACATATATATCTTTGCCAATTTCTAAATCTGTTTTCTCTAATATAGGCTTTATTATTTCAGTAGTTGTTCCTACTGGTGACGTAGATTCTAAAATAACTATGTCTCCTTTTTTTACATAGGAAACTATAGAATTTGTTGCATTTATTACATATCTCATATCTGCTCTTTTATTTTCATTTATAGGAGTTGGAACAGCTATTATAAATATATCTGCTTCACACGGCGTATTAAGTCCAATTAACTTTTTATTAATTACAACTTTTTTTACCAAATCATCAAGATATGGTTCTTCTATTATTATCTTTCCTTTGTTTAAGTTGTCTAAAACTTCTTTATTGGTATCAACACCTACTACATCATACCCACAGTTTGCAAGCATAGCAGCTGTTGGAAGACCTATATATCCAAGACCAACTACGCAAATTTTTTTATTCATTATGATTACTCCTAAATTAAACAATTTGTAAAACATTATACATTTCATTTATATTATGTTCTACATATTCATTTTGTTACTTACTGGCTGTATTTTAACTAGCAATAAAAATATGTAATATTACTTAATAAAACATATCACTTTTTAATTGAATATAACATATCATATTACAAACTGATTCAGTTAAAATGCTGTTTAGTTAATTTAATTTTTAATTAAAGAAGGTGATTAGTATATCTAGTTTCGAAAAGATTAATTCTACTAAATCTAGTCCTGAAAAATATTTATTGAAAGAAAAAAATCATGAAGCTTTATTTTTCAGTTCTAAATTAAATTTATATTCTATTCAAAATATAGAATCTAAAGATACTAAATCTAAAGGTATTCTAAAGCGTGTTAAGGACAGTCTTTTTAATACTAAGGTTTCTAAAGAAAATATAATCTCAGATTCTAGTTATTTAAATGTTTATTTTAATAACTGTAATTTAGAAAATTTATACACAAATGAATCTACACAACTCATCTATCATAATCTTTATGAAAATATAGACCTTGTATATTCTATTAAAGATACAATTTTAGAGGCTACATTTATATTAAAAGAAAATGCTAACCCTATGGATATTAGCATTAGCTTTGATGGAAATTGTAAAATCACTTTAGATAAAAATAAAAATTTAGAAATAAATGATTTTAACATAATAATTAATAGACCCGTATTTAAAAATACTGAAATTGATTTTGTGTTAGAAGATAATACCGTTACTTTAAAATTACAAGATCCTGTACTTACAGATATCAAACCTTTAAGTGATTCAGGTGATAATTTAGAATCTAGTGATAATATTCAAATTGATTCTATGGATTTTAATGTATTAGAAGCTGATTTAGAACTCACTGAAGAAATAGTAGCTAGAGAGCCTATTGAAAGATATTTTGTTGGCACTAGGCATCTTTTAATTCCAGTTAAAAAGTCAAAATTTAGTTATCCATTTTCAAAATCAACATCACTAATTTGTTATGCCAATTTACCAATAATTGAAGATTTATATGTATCTAGTAATATTGTCAAATACCCTTCCTTCGTTCCTGGTATTTGTCCTAGTAAAAATGTGCCTGCTTTTATATCTTATAAAAACACAAGTTTAACTCCATATATATCATATTCAATATGTTTATATTCGGTTAAAATAGATAATAACGGAGCACCTATAAGTGACATAAATGATTTAGACATATACGCTTTACAAAGTGATTCCTTCTTAGGTGATGAATTTAATTTATGCAATATAGTAAATGATTCAACACTTAAACCAGTTGATTTTCTTGTAGATCTTGATATTGAAAATGAACTTATAGTCACTCCAGTAGATACTGTTGATGATTGTTATTTATATGATATAACAGTTAATGTTAGCTTATATAAAGCTCCTCCAATAGTAATTTCTCCAGAGTATACAGGTACTCAAGAAGCTTTAAATATAGCTTTAGGAAGACCTATAGATTCTACAGAGCCTTTTTCTCCAGGAGAATTACAAAGCATTACTGTACTAGATTTCGCTAACAATAGTACTATTGATATGAGTATTTTTAAATATACACCAAATCTAATAGAACTATATATGCCTACATGTGGCATAACCAATGAAGATACTTATTTTTTACAAACACTTACAAGCTTAGAGATATTAGATTTATCAGGGAATAGTATATCTGATTTAACTTTCATAAAACCTTTAATAAATTTAAAATCACTAAATATATCTGGTAATAATATAAGCGATTTGTCACCTTTAAGCGTTCTTATTAATCTAACTACATTAAACGCTTCTTCTTCACAATCATCTACATTTAAAAGTTTACTATCTACTTTAACTAATAAAATAATAAATGTAGAACCAATCGCTAGCCTTGTTAATCTTGTAGAATTAAATTTATCAGGTAACGATATAGTTGACATAACGCCTTTAGTAAACCTTTTAAAATTAGAGAGTCTTGATATATCAAGTAACAAAATAAGCAATATTTCTTCGCTTAATGTTTTAACTCTTTTAACTTATTTCAATGCACAAAGCCAAGTAGTAGACTTACCTCCTTTATTACCTGTAGTTGATAATGATTTTATACTTGATTTGGCATTCCTACAGGATATAGATTCTTCAACTCCATGTATTGGCCATGTATCAAATAATGGATACTGTTCTTCAGCTGATAGCTGTGATTGTGTAAGTCTTGTTTGGGAAAATATACTAGTAGATACGAATGCTTCCTTTGATTTTAGCCACGAAATTATTGGTAGTGATATTAGTAATTTTTCTGGTAGAGTGAATGTACTTTTACAAATTACACCGTAAACAATTTAATAATTATTAATACAAAAGCATTGATTGAAACTATATCAATGCTTTTGTATTTTTAGTATTATAAGGAGATTTTTTATGAAGAAGGATGGTTTCTCCATTATTACTGTAACAAATAGAAATTATTGTATAGAAAATATAATAAACAATTACTACAATCAAAATTTTCAAAATAAAGAACTTATTATCATTATAAATAATGACAATATGACTCTAAAAGATTTTTCTAACTATATTTCTATAAATTCAAAAATTATGATATATAAGCTTGAAGAAAAAATTTCATTAGGAGAATGTTTAAATTTTGGAGTTAGCAGGTCTAATTATAATTTAATAGCTAAATTTGACGATGATGATTATTATGGGCAATACTACTTGAATGAAGCTTATAGAGCTTTTTTAACTTATTCGTGCTATGTTGTTGGTAAAAATAAGACTTATTATTACCTCCAAGATTCTAATAAGCTAATACTTAAAAATGATGGTATAGAAAATGGATATACTTCTTCTATAATGGGGTCTACTATTTGTTTTGATAAAAAAATTTTTAATAAATTAAAGTTTAGAGATATCTCCGTTAAAGAAGACCTTTATTTTAATAATGATTGTATAAAAAATGGATATAACATTTATTCTACAACCCCTTTTAATCACATAGTTTTTAAGCATGCTGATAACAATAAGCATACTTTCTTATACAATATGAAAATTTTAATAAGTAAATGCAAGGATATCAAACTTAATACTACTCTTGAAGATTGTATAAATATTATAAATTTTGATATAATTAATCCATAATATTCAATTTATAATTTTTTTTATTATTATATACTGTAAATATGTTATAAATATAACATATTTACCATCTCAAAAAAATAAAAACAACTATTTTATAAAATATAAATATAGTTGCTATTATTTTTTCTTTTTTATTTTCACACATTTTTTCTTTACTTTAACGCTTCTAGGCAAATCCGACACTAAAGTCTCATCTGCTGTGACAATAGAAGAATCTACAGCTGCGTTACCTGTATTGGACATATTATTTTTTGCTTGTTCTCTTTGTCTAATTCCCCTCTTTGTTCTAACTAAAGCTAAATCTGATGACATCATACTAAAAAATACTATTAATAAATCTAAGTCTGAATCATTTAAATCCTCAGATATAGCATAAGCTGCTACTGAAGCTAGCAATACATAATCTGCATATGATATGTTTTTTAGTCCTAAATCTAGTTGCTTATTTGTACTACATTTTGACGAATTATTTTTATCTATATTTTTAGTGCATTTATTAGTGGTAGACTTTGATTTAGAACATTTAGTCTTTATTTTTTTAGTATTTTTATTATCCATAAATAAATATTGCTCCCTTTAAAATAAATACTTCAATACTAAATTATATTCAATTGTATTATATTTACCACAAATTTATACTATGAATATAACCCTAATCAAATTTTTTATTGATTAAGATTATCTGACCAAAAATTTTGTGGTTTTTGGCTCTCATCTATTGGTAAAAGTTCATATCCCTCATTTACTAAATATACTAATATCTTATCTAGTGCTTCTACTGTTTGTTGCTTTTCATGTATTAAAATAACTACTTTATTTTTATTTTGAGTATAATTTTTAACATTTTGTATTATTTGGTTAGAACTAAATTTCCAATCTTCAGTATCTAT
Organism: Romboutsia sedimentorum; assembly: GCF_030131845.1. Taxonomy (GTDB): domain Bacteria; phylum Bacillota; class Clostridia; order Peptostreptococcales; family Peptostreptococcaceae; genus Romboutsia_D; species Romboutsia_D sedimentorum. The sequence continues at coordinate 35,325 of NZ_JASKYM010000004.1, forward strand.
ATTCCAATCCCAAAGCTTATATCCTGATTCTACTAAATTTTCATATGATTTACTTGGTGTATATGGCTTACTTCCATATGGCAATCTTATTAATTTAGATTCCTTACCTGTTATTTCATAAAAAGTTTTCATGTTTATATCAAATTCGTCTTTTGCAGAATTACAGTCTTTGTATAACTTATTTATATCATGAGAAACAGTATGAAATCCTGCAGTATTTCCATTTTCAATTATACTTTTTACTTGATCTGGGTAATTTTTCATATTCCTATCTATCATAAAAAATGTTGCTTTAGCATTGTGTTTATTTAGGATTTTTATTATCCTTTCAGTATATTTAGATGGTCCATCATCAATAGTTATATATGCAATTTTTCTTTGATTATTATATTCTTCATTATAAGCGCATACCACTTTGACATTACATACTATCGTACCTATTGCTATTACTCCACCACTTAATATTATTTTTAATTTTTTCTTCATTATGCTATTCATTATTGTTCCTCCTGTGCATGACTTTAAGTTATATTGTATATTTTGGGAACGTCTTTTTTATTTATTTTTACTTTGTTCTTTATATAGTATTAGTTAATTTTCTTGTTTTATCACATATATATTAATTTTTTTAATTAATATATATAAAAAAACTCAAAGCTTTCACTTTGAGTTTTATATATATATCTATGCTGTTTTTCTTGAACCTTCTTCTTTGTTTTTCTTAACCATATAATTGTAAACTGGTATACCTATTGCAGTTACTATAAGTCCTCCTACAGATACCATAGTAGTTTCCATACCTGCTAAGAATAATTGATTTACTACAACGAATAATCCACTGAATATTGCTATTAATGGTATTATTGGATATAGAGGCACTTTATATGGTCTGTGTAAGTTTGGTTGATCTTTTCTTAATTTTATAACACCTATAAATGTTAATACATAGAATATCCATATAGCAAATATAGCTAAGTCACTTAATAAGTTAAATTGTCCAGATAAAGCATATATTGAAGATAATCCTGCTATTAATAATATTGAGTTAGCTGGTGCTTGAGCTCCGTTTAACTTTGATAAAGACTTATGTCCTGGTAAAGTTTTTTGCTCTGCTAAAGTATAAGCAACTCTAGAACCTGTTAAAGTAAATCCATTTAATGTTCCAAATACTGATATTAATATCCCAACAGTTATTATTTTTCCGCCAACTGGTCCAAATATAGCTTCTGCTACTGCTGCTGCTGGTGCTGAGTAAGTTGCTAATTCACTAGCTGGTAATACCCAAAGGTATGCTAAGTTTATTGTTAAATAAACTGCCATAACTACTGTTAATCCACCAACTATAGCCTTAGGTAAATCTTTACCTGGATTTTTCATCTCTCCAGCTAAAGCTCCAACATTTATCCATCCATCATAAGCAAATAATATAGCTATTAATACTTGTCCTATTACACTACCTACATTAACACCTTCTCCAACAAGAGGAGTTAATATTTCATTTTGTCCTGATCCTTTAATGAATCCAAATACCATTATTAATATAAGAGGTATTAACTTGCATAGTGTAGATACAGTTTGTATAGCTCCACCTGTTTTAGATCCTAAAGTATTTAATGCTGCTACTAATAATATAATTCCAACTGCTATCGGAAGCATTAAAGAAGGTTTTCCTATTAAAGTTACTGCTTGTTCTGCAAATATAACTCCTAATGCTGCTATTGTTCCTGGGAAGAACAATACAGTTTGCATCCACCCTGTTAAAAATCCTAATCTATCTCCGTAGATTTCTTTGATGTATATCATCATTCCACCAGTTTTAGGTATTGCTGCTGAAACTTCTGCTGCAGTAAGTCCTGCTGTTATAGTTATAATTCCTGCTAGTACCCATGCTATTACTCCTAATCCTGGTTCTCCACCTGTTGACATATAAACTGACTGAGGTTTGAAGAATACTCCCGCTCCTATTACCATACCAACAACAGTTGATAAAGCTGCAGACATTCCAAGAGTTTTTTGAAGTTGATTATTTTCCATGTCGTTCTCCTTAGATATATGATTTTATTATTTCATTTTACATTTTTAATTATAATGCATTTTTAATTACTTTCAATACATTTTTTTCTATTTTTCGACATGTTTTTTCTTGTTTTTATTTTTTTGACATAATACCACCACTATCTTTTATTTTTTTAAATTTTCAATATTTTCTTTCAATTGATATTTTTTATTAAACGCTGTTATTTCCTTATTTTTTGTACTTAATTTATAATTTATATTTTAATATATATTTGAATCCTGTTGTGAAAAATGTTTTCCTATTATTTTTTTCAATATATAAATTTTATTAAATTTTAAAATGTATCAAGTTTTTTTATCAATTTCTTAATTTTATAAACTAATACTAATACTTTTTAGATATAAAAATAAAACTATATAGTAAAATTACCATATAGCTTTACTTTTATTAATACTTCATGGAGTGTATTATATCATCTATTTTTCCTTCAGCTTTATCTATAGCTTCTTTTTTCTCTTGTTCTGTAAATCCTGTCCCATCTACTAATAATTCTTCAAATTTCTTAATTCCCATAAATTTAATTATATTCTCTACATAATTTACACCTTTATTCATCACAGGTTTTAATATCCATGGAATATGACCTCCTGATGATTGAATGTATACTACTGTTCTATCTATATCATTTAAAAGACCTTCTGGCTTTCCACTATCAAATGTTATTGTCTTTTGATCTTGCATTATACAATCTATATATTCTTTAAGTGGTGCAGGGAATGATAAACTCCACATTGGTGCTGCTATTACATATACATTAGTATCTACAAATTGATCACACAGGTCCCTTATTTTTTGTATTTCTTTTCTATCTTTATCATTTAATTGTTTTGCATCTTCTTCTTTTATTATGCAATTTCGTTTTTCAAAATATTTGTATTCAAGTCTTGGTATATGCTCTTTATACAAATCTAATTCTTCTACTTTAAAATCTTTATTTTGCTCTAAGAATCTATTTATAAATTTCCTAGCTACTGTTTTACTAGCTGATAGGTCCTCTGGTTTTGAATTAACACTTATGTAAAGTAATTTTTTCATAAATTTACCTCTTTTCATATTTTACTATTATTATTTACAGGATGTTTTTTTTTATTCTATGTTTAAATAGCAAAAAGAACGCTGATAAAAGCTATCAGCGTTCCATTTTTATTAATATAAATCTAGCATAAATCTATAACTTGAACTTGGTAAACAACTGTTATTATTTGACCAGGTACCATAGTATTTAAATTAAATCCAGCTGATGGATTGTAAGTTGGTTGACTTACACCATTTATAGTTACACTCCCTAAAACAAATATTGAGTTATGAGGAGTTGGATCTAAGAATACTACATTAGTAGCATTTATATTACCTGTATTTACTAAAGTAACTGTATAAGTCAATTTTTCACCTATCGTAGCGTACTGTTTATTTACTGCTTTAGTTACACTTAAATTACCTACTGCTATATTAGTTGTTACAGTATTTGAATAAGTTGTATCACTATATGGTGCTTGTTTTGGATCTACTACATATTTAAATGTGATAACAGCTTGATTTGTTACTGCATTTGTTGGTGGAACTGAAACTACATCAGCAGTGAATTCTACTATTACAACATCCCCTATCGCTATATCAGGAATGTTAAATCCAACTGTAGGATCAAATGATGGCTTACTTACTCCATTAATTTTCACAGTTCCAGTTTTAAATGTTGCACCTGTTGATGGTGTATCTTGGAAGAATACATCACTATCTATAACATTACCTACGTTTGTTAATGTTACTGTATAAGTTAAAGTATCTCCTATTGTAGCTATTGGTTTATCTACAGTTTTAACTGCATTTATCTTACCTAAAACTACATTAGTTGTTACAAGATTACTATCTTGAGTATAACTTATTGGTGTTGACGTAGGATCTATTTTATAACTAAATTGAGCTTGTGAAGTATTTGTTACATATGCAGGTATTGGTAATGAATTTATCTTAGCATCAAATGTTACAGTTACAGTTTGACCTGGAGCTAAATCTGACAATCCAAATCCAGTATTTGGATTTAACTCAGGGTATAATACATTATTGATTCTTACTGTTCCAGATACATAAGTCAATGCTATTTGCAATATATCTGAAAATAATATATTAGTTGCATTTACATTACCTGTATTAGTTATTGTAGATGCATAAGTTACAGTATCATTAACTTTAGCATACATCTTATCTACAGATTTTACATTCGATAAACTACCTATATTTATATTAGTAGTTACCGTATTTGATATTGTAGATATTGGATAATCAGATTCTTCTGGATCTACTTTGTATACTCCATTTGTTGTTGCATAGTTAGCTACTTGTGGTGGTGATGGTAGTGTATTTACTATTGCTTGAAATTGAACTAGTGAAGTTAATCCAGCTAAAAGATTATTTGGTAAATTAAATCCAGCTATAGGATCATATGTTGGATAACTTACTCCATCTATTACTACAGTACCAGCTTTAAATACAGCACCATTTGATAAAACATCATTAAAGAATAATTGAGATATAGTTGTATTACCAGTATTTTTTACTAATATAGCATAGTTCAAAGTATTTTGTAATGTTGCATATAATTTATCTACTGTTTTAGTATCAGTTAAACTAGGCATTATTATTATAGTCATTACTGTGTTAGATTGAACAGACTTACTATAATATGACCCATTTGGATCTATTTTATATTGGAATGTTCCTACTGCGTAGTTTAGTACTGAGTCATGAGTTGGTTGTTGTATAACAGTAGCTGTAAATACCACTGTTACAGAGCTTAGAGGTGATATAGTTCCTAAACTAAATCCTATGTTAGGATCATAGTCTGGATACGTTGTACCATCTATTTTTACAGATCCTGGATTAAATGTTACATCAGATTGTAAATTATCTGTAAATCCTACAGTTGTTGCATCAACATTACCATTATTGCTTACAACAACTGTATAAGTTAATACATCACCCTTAGTAGCATATCCTTTATTAACACTCTTAGTAAGATTTAATGATCCTAAGTTTATTTGAGTAGTGACAGTATTTGAATTAATTTGTGAAAGTATATCAGAACCATTAGGATCTATGCGATAAGCAAAAGTAAGTTCAGCTGTATTGCTTACTAATGACAGTGTTGGTAATGAAGTTACAGTCGCCTCAAATTTAACAACTGCACTATCTCCAGAAACTATATTTCCTATAGTAAAACTTGCATACGGATTATATGATGGGTAAGCTACATTATTTATAGTTACTGATCCATCTACAAAAGTTAATCCATTTGGTATGACATCTCTAAAGTTTACATTTTTAGCAAGTACGTTCCCATTATTTAATATATTAACCGTATAAGTTAACACATCTCCTATAGTAGCATATGCTTTGCTAACTGACTTAGTAGCACTTAATGAACCTACATTTACTACTGTAGTTACTGTATTAGTTATACCTTCTACTACAACTGGTTGGTTAGCTGGATCTATATAATATTTATACTGCCCTGAAGCATAGTTGTAGATAACGTAGTCTAGTGGTAAAGTCTGGACTGTTACTGCAAATGAAACAGTAGTACTTCCATATCCAGGTATATCATCTAAACTAAATCCTGTATTTGGATTATACCCAGGCTTACTTACACCATTAACTACTACTGATTCAGGTATAAAGCTAGCATTTACTTGAACTATATCTTGGAAAAACAAATCAAAGCAATTGGCATTACCTTCATTGTTTATAGTTATAGTATAGTTTAGAGTATTTCCTATTGTTGCATATGCTTTATCTACTACTTTTGTTGCATTTATTTTCCCTATTTTAATAAGAGTTGTAACCTTATTAGAAGTAGCTGTCATAGTTACAGGATTATCACTTGGTGTTAACTTATAAGTGAATGTTGTATCAGCAGTATTTTCAACCTTACCACTTACTGGTAGAGAATCAACATGAATGCTAAAAACTACTGTATGATATTGGTTTGGTTCTAAATCAGATAAAATAAATCCTTCATCTGGATTAAACATTAGTTTTGGTATTCCATCTACTACTACACTTCCTGTGTTAAATGAAGTTGAAGGAGGCATTAAGTCTTTAAAATTTAAACTTGTTGCATTTACTGAACCAGTATTTTTTATAACTACATCGTAATTTAAATTATCTCCAACTGTAGCATATAATGCATTTACAGATTTAGTAAGAGTTAATTCTCCTGTTGCGACATAAGTTTGTGTAGTATTAGTATTAATAGCTGCAGTTATAACATCTTCTCCTACAGTATATTCATAATCTATAGTAGCAAAGTTGTAGATTGTATTATTAGCAGGTCTACTAGCTACTGTAGCTTGGAAGATTATTGTTATAGTTGTGTTTGGTGCTATATCATCTAGTGGGAATCCATCACTTGGGCTATATCCAGGTTTTTGAGTTCCATTTACATATACAGAGTCTGTTACAAATATTATATGAGAATCGAGTATATCTTGAAAAAGGACTGTCTGTGCTGGAACATTTCCACCATTATTTATATCTATAGTAAAGTTTAAAGTATCTCCTATTTTAGCTATTGACTTATCTACATATTTATTAGCAGATATTATAGTGTCATATACATAAACTGTAGTTGTATTAGATGTTTTTGTCTTAGTCGTAGGGCTTGTGTTTGGATCTACATAATAAGAATAATCTACATCAGCTTTATTTAATAACTTATTATCTACTGGTAAAGTATTAGCTGTTACTGTAAAACTAATTGTTGTTTGATTTCCTACTGATATATCATCTAATGTAAATCCAGTGTTAGGGTCATAATTAGCTTTATTAACAGCATTTACATATACTGAACCTATGTTAAATGAAGATTCTGATTGAATTATATCTTTGAAATACAAACTCTTTAATATAGTGTTACCGGTATTAGCTACAACAAAATTATAAGTTATAACATTAGTTAATCTAGCTATAGTTCTATCAGTAACTTTAGTTATAGTTAAGTTACCCATATTTATATAAGTCGTTACTGTATTACTTGTTGCGCTTGCTAAGATTGATACTCCATTTGGATCTATTTTATATTGATAGTTTACTACAGATGAGTTTGTTATATACCCATCACCTGGTACACTATCTATAGTTACATCAAAAGTTACCGTTACAGATGATCCAGGCATTATAGTTCCTAATGGAAATCCAGCATTAGGGACATACTCTGGATATGTTGTTGATCCTATTTTTACAGTTCCGGCTACAAAAGTTGTATGACTTGGTACATTATCTATAAAATTAGTACTAGTTATATCTACATTACCGTTGTTGGCTATTACTGAAGTATAAGTTAATGTGTCTCCTACTGTTGCATAAATTTTATTTACACTCTTAGTATTAGTTACAGCCATCATTTTTACATTTGTTGTAACTGTATTACTTGTTAAGCTTCCATCAATGTAAGGTAGTGATGGGCTTAATTGATATTTAAAATTGATGTTAGCGCTATTATTAATTTGTGTAGATGTTGGAACACTAGTTACTGTTGCCTTAAACATTACAACAACGTTTCCACCAGGTAATACATTATTTATTATAAATCCTGTGTTTGGATTAAATCCTGGCTTACTTACGCCATCTATAATTACAGAATCTGCTACAAATGTAGCTCCATTTGGTATTATATCTTTAAAGCTAACATTTGTTAGAGGTACTGTGCCATTGTTAGCTGCTATAACTTCATAATTTAAAATATCTCCTACTGTTGCATAATACTTATCTACGGATTTAGTCAATGTTGCTAAATAAGTGTTTATTACTGTAGTAACAGTATTACTTGTTTTAGTCTCAGTTACAGGTTCATCATTTGGATCTATATAATAACTATACGATGTTGTCGCATTATTTTTGATAGTGTTTGGAGTTGGCAAGCTATCAACAGTTACTTTAAATTGAACTGTTACAACCTGACCTACAACCATCGTTCCTAATGTGAATCCTGTTTGAGGGTTATAAGCTGGTTTACTTATTCCATTTACCATTACAGAACCAGGTACAAAAGTTGCCTCAGATTGAATTATATCTGCAAATAATGTATTAAATGCATTTGCATTCCCTGTATTAGTTGCTGTAAATGAATAAGTTAAAGTTTCTCCTACACCTGCATATGACTTATCTACATTTTTTACTAAAGCTATTGATGCATAAGGATCATAAGTTTTAACTATATTAGAATATACAGTGTCAGTTACTACTGGGCTACTTGGAATTTGTTGATAGCTAAGTGTAACTTCTGACATATTTGGTATATATCCAACTGGCGTATTAGATATTATAGAAACTCCAAATACTATTGTAGTAGTATCTCCAGGATGCATAGTTCCTATTGGAAATTGTGTACTTGGGTTATATTCTGGATGATTAACACCATTAACATATACACTTCCTGGATAGAATGATAAATAAACACCAAGGAAATCCACAAATTTCATATCAGTTAAAGGCACAGTTCCTGTATTTTGTATAACTGTTGTATAAACAATATAATCTCCAGGTTTTGCATAAGATTTGTCTACAGATTTAGTTACACTGTATCCTGCTTTATTTATAATAGTTTGCACTATATTACTGTATACTGCACTTGTCAATATACTTCCATTAGGGTCCGGTTTGTAACTATATACCACATCAGATTGGTTATATACTATATTTGGGTTAGGAACAGTATCGACCTTAGCTTTATAAGTTACTTCTATTGTTCCACCTGAGCAAATAGTTCCAAGAGTAAATCCTTGATTTGGGTTATATGCTGGATAAGGTATTCCATTTATAGATACCGAACCAGACACAAAAGATGTCTCTGCTTGTATATTAGATAAAAATACTGTGTTTGTAGCATTTATATTTCCATTATTACTTACATTTACTTTGTAATATAAAGTGTCTCCTACAATCGCATATGCCTTATCCACGCTTTCAACAATATTCATACATACGTAGTTTGCTATTGTATCAACTTTATTAGAATCTTTTTCTACTTCTATAACAGTGCTTCCTTGTGATATTTGGTACTTAAATGGTACTTGAGCTATATTTTCTATTAAATCAGCAGGATTAATTTCATTTACTAAGACTTTATACTCTACATTTGTAGTTTGCTGAGCATTTATAGGATCTGGCAATATAAATCCGTCAAAAGGATTTAATGTTGGTTGTATAGTTCCATTTGTTTTAACACTACCACTAACAAACGTAGCACCTGGTACTGTCGGCTCTAATACTTGAACACTTGATGCAGGTAAATTTCCTATATTAGTTAAACTTAGTGTATAAGTCACTGTATCTCCTACATTAGGATAATTATTATTATTGCATCTTTCACCAATTATATCTATATATTGAACTTGTATAGATGTAATATTACTAAATATAGTTTTTTCTCTTAAATATCCATATTGATTAAATACATATCCAAAAGTTATAGTAGATACATTACTTACTTTTGTAGATGCAGGTAATGAATTAACTATAGATTGGAATACTATTTCAGTACTGCTTCCAACAGGTAAGTCAGGTAATAAAATACCTACTGTTGGATCATAATTAGGATAAGCTACTCCGTCTATAACTACAGTTTCAGGTACAAATGAGCAATTTTGATTAACCTTATCTTGGAAGAACATATCTTTTGCAATTTCTGTACCTATATTGGCTATATCAATTGTGTAAGTTACAGTTTCCCCTACATTCATTGTAGTTTTTGAAGCTAATTTTACAATACTCAATAATCCATCTTGAACTATTACTTCCATAGAATTAGTGCTAGCATAATTTGTAATAGTATCTATACCTGAATTAAATTGATAACTATAGTTTGCTAATTGGTGTAATAATCCTCCTGACGGTACTGAATTTATCCTAACTGTAAATAATACATTTGTAATACCTTTAGCTGCAACAGTTCCAACATTGATTCCACTAGCTATATTTGCTGTAGGATTAGATGCACCATTTATTGTAACTGAACCTGGAATAAATGAAGTTGATGAATTTAATACAGCAGATAATATAACGTTATTTGCATCTACACTACCATCATTTTTTATTTGGACTGCATAAACTAATGGCTCTCCAACTTCAACATTATATTCGCTGTCTCCATCTATATCATACGCATCTAATACTGCTGTTATATCAGGAGCTTGTGCTTTTACTTGTGCACCTAAGGCTACTAATTGAATTCCATCTCCACTTCCACTTTCTGTTATTTGTCCTGCTAACAGTGTTTGGTTTGTTACTAATGTATTTGATATGTCAACATTTGTTATATCCCATTTGTTTCTTCCATTTAATGTTTGCGTTGGTACAAATCCATCATTATTATGAGTACCGTTAGTACCATTTATATTTAAAAGCCCATTGTTAGAACTCAGAGGATCAGCTACATTTATAACTCCTGAGAAAAAGCTATTTCCTGCATTGTTTGGTGCTGTTGATGGATTAGGATTTGGACTATATACAGAATTACCTATATTATATAATTGTGCAAAAGACTGACCTGCATATACGAATTCTTGACCGTTTAAAGGCTCTCCATTAGCACAAGATAAGAATACACTACCTTTTAATTGATCTTGTTGTGAACTAGTCGTAAATCCTGCAAGAGTTGTTTGTAATGGCGTATCTGGGGTTGCTGCAAATATACCAGAAGTATAAAGAATTTTTTGAGGTGAGAAAGCATTGTTTCTATATATTACTACTAATGACCATCCAGCTCTTGAATTACTTAGCCCCGTGTCTGGTAAACTTGTAGGAACTTTAGATACAGTATAACTTCCTGATAAAGAATCTTTTATATAATTTGTTACATCTGCTGCTCTATATCTATCTATACTTCCTGATATTGCGCTATAGCTATCTGTATATTGAGGTGTTATTTGATAACTGCCTTTTGATGTAGTAAATGTTATTGGGTTATCTTGTATACTTCTAAGATCTAATGTTCCTTGAACATTGCTTTTTACAGTAGAATACCATACAAGCTCAGCATATAATATTGTACTATTTGATAATATATTTAAGTTCGCAGTACTTCCTGCTTCTGAATAATCCCTTGTAGTGCTACCATCTGGTTTAATCATACTTGAAGTATTATTTTCTGTAGCAGTTGTACTACCACATACTACTAAACTATTTCCTGTGGCCACTAATATGGCCTTATCTATTACGGAAAAACGAGGTGTTAAAGACACTTTTTGTCCTCCTTAAAATTTTAATAATATTTTATTTTTTTGTATACGGCCTTATTTTTTACATGAAGCGGCCTTAATCTATAATATTAAAATATTTTTAATTAGTTACTATTTTATATTTTATTTTAAATTTATATTTCATACTAATTTGTCGTAACATGAAATAAGTATGGTGAATATAATATAAAGATAATAATCAAAGGAGTGACGCTATGCCTTCAAATATATTAAGCATGAGTATTGATAAAACTCAAAATATACCAATTATAATAGGCAATACATCTTCATTTAATATAAGTATAAAAAATCTTAGTAGTAGCCAAAGATTATACAACTTAGGACTTTATTTAACATTACCAGATGGTTTAGTTATTTCAACATCTACTATACCTCAAACTTCAAGTGTAGTAAATGCAGATAATAGTATCACATATTCATGGATAAATCTAAAAGATCTTGCTCCAATGGAAATAAATTATAATTTTAGCATTACAGTCAAATGTAATACTAAGTTTAAAAATGGGTCTAATGTTCCTTTTGGATATATCTTTTCGGGAATAAACGTATCTTGTCAAGTAGATACTATGCCTAGAGGAATCTATGATATAGGAAATCAAGTAATCACCCAACAAATAGCTATGACATTTCAGTCAGTTAGGTTTTACAGTACTGTATCAACATCATCAAAAGTATTAAAAGGAGCTGGAAGCTCACCTGCATTAAATGACTATACCCAAGTAAACACTGCCACCTATAAATTTTATAACAATTCAGTTTCATCATCTTTAATTAATGTAACTATATTATTAGATGATGGTATAAGATATATTGGAAATATTACAGTATCTGGTACAGATGCTTCAAAATTTAGTACTCCTACTATAAGCTTAGTAAGTATTGACAATAAGTTATACACTCAGATTTATTATGGAAGTATTAATCTTTCAGTTGGTAGTAACACTACTTTAAATTTTAGCTATGCCGTATGGAATCAATACAATAATAATCAAGGCAATTTTATAATTCATGGAACTAAGTTAAATATGTTTGTTAATATGAATTCTGCAGATCCTCTTATAATCTCAAGTAGTGATAGTAGTACTAGTTTCTTAGCTATGGATTTAATAATAACAACTTCTACAAGCAAGTCTTTAGTAGATGTACAAAACACTGTAACCTACACTTATGTGTATAAGGTTGGGCAATATTACAATATACAAAATATAGTCGTTCATTATTTTTTACCTGATGGAGTATTTTATATATCTAGTTCATCTGCTCCAACTTCAGTTATTGATGACCCTATTTTACAAGGGTATTATATGACTTATAATTTTGCCTTAGCCACACAAAATTCTACTAAAGCAGTAACTATAAATGCAAAGATTGATAGTTATTATAGATATAAAAAAGATAGTGAGTTTTTAAATTTACCAGTAGTTGCCTCTGATCCATTTTTAGCTACTACAGATATTTCAGGTATCCTCTTTGGGCCATTAACTACCGTTACAGATAATGCTAGTGTATCTTCTAGCATAAGTATTGGATCTATAAATAAACAATTTATAAAAGGATATTATAAAAATGGAACTCCTAAAACTATAAATACTCTAGCTCCTGGTGACTTAGCAGAATATACTTTAACTTATAATGCTTCTACTTTAAAAGCGATTCAAAAGCAAGTATATATAGATGACTTTTTCCCATTATCTGCTGATCCTATAGAAAATTTAAACTATTTATATACAGGATATAACCCAATTTTACAGCCTCAAATGATTAGTCCACATGGAGTAGATTTTAATTATGGAGATATTCCAGGATTGTCTTTAGCGACTATTAACTTTAAAGTTCCAATAAAGTTACTTGGTTCTTCTTCTCAAAATGCTAACTTAATGAAATTAAAAGGAATAAATACCTATGGATATGCTTATAGTAGTCGTTCTCAAGTAAATATTAATATAGGTACTCCAAACTTAACATTAACTAAGTCTGTATCTGGACCTAACAAAAATGCAATCCAAGCAAATGAGATTTATACCTATACCGTAACATTAACTAATACAAATACACTTGGTAGCGAAACGGATGCATTTAACTTTACTCTTAATGATACTTTGTCTACTTGGTTTGTACTTAATCAAGCTAGTTTAAAAGTAACATGTCCTGGCAGTTATAATGCCCCTGAAATTCAAGGCAATAATATAGTTGTTTATATAAATAAATTAGCACCTGGCCAATCTTTAGTTTTAACATACAATGTAACTATAAGTTCTGTTTTAGCACCTAGCATTAATATTACAACTACAGCTACTAATACTAATCCGTATTCACAAATATATGATGCAAGTTCAGATAATTTTCAATATACTAATCTAAATAAAACTGTATCTATAACTATATCTTCATTAGCTATAGCACTTTCTAAAGTAAATGTTTATGATATTTTCAAAGTAGGTTCACTTATAACTTACTCACTTACTATTACTATTCCTCAAGGTACTATTGCCTATGGACTTTATGTAAAAGATACTTTGCCAAGTGGCGGACAGATTTATACGGGACCATCTTATAAAAATGGAAATCTAATTACACCTTCAGTTTCTTCTAATGTAGTTACTTTCCCTACCGAAGGAACTGTAGATGCTAGAGCTTTGGCTATAACTATTGTCTATATAATGACAGCTAAAATAAGCAATGCTAATAAATCTCTAAATGCTACTACTTCAACCCAAACCAATACTGTTCAATGCTTATACCAACAAATTCAGGGTGGTAGCTTTACAACTATTAGTAAGTCTTTGTCAGTAACAATAAATCATCCTAATTTAGTAATGAACTTAAGTGCAACTGATAAAACAACATCAGTTATATATAATCAAACTGCTAATATAAATACTAATGCTATTATGCAATTTAAGTTAATTTTCCAAAATAATAGTGCTATTAAATTATTAAATGGAACTATCGAAATACCTATTAATAATAATTTTTTGTTTTCTTGGATAGATACAACAGTTTTATGTGGCGCAACTTATAATAGTTCATCAAAGAAAATCATTATAACGATACCTCAATTAGATTCGTCTGTATCTGGTTATGTAACTTTCACAGTCATACCTAAGTCAAATTTAAGAGCAGGTACATCTATAAATACTCAGGCAACTGCAATTTCATATTATAATGATATTTCTCCTACAAAAGTATATAGCGGTGAAAAAAGTAATATATTAACTTGTATTCTACCTCCTGGCGTATCACTTATGCCAAATCCATTAAATCAAATAAATGATTCAACATCATTTATAGTAACACCACCAGGTAATACAGCTATAATAATTGATTACTTTAAAAATATAGGTGGAGGATATGATGATTTCACATTGACGATACAAAAGGTTGCTATAGGGTATACATTATATATAGATGATATAAAAATCACAGATGTATTACCAAATACGCTTTATCAAGCGGACTTAGATATAATGAAAAATTCAGCTCCTAATACTAACAAAACTATCAAAATTACAGCACTGATTCCTACTTCACAGTCTTTAGGAGTTAGATATGATTTTATAGTTACCGCTAAATCTAAAACTAATCCTTACCCAGAAAAAACAGTATTAAATATAGATCCTAGTTAACACTTTTTATAACATTATTAAAAGCCATAGATTATTTAAATATAGTCTATGGCCTTTAATAATGCAGTAATATATTGGTATTTATAAACACTGTATTTTTATTAATTAAGTTGCTTGATGCATTCTCAATTATTATTTTTATATTATTTTTATTCACATATTCTATCCCAACGGGAACTAACATATAACATGAAAATCCAAATTTATCTCTTAATAATTTACTTTTTTGAAATTTGCTTTTAAATATCATTTCATAGTCAATGCTACCTATTACTATAAGCATGCAAATATTTGATTTGCACTCTCCATATATATCATTAGAAGGAGTATTAACAAGTTTTGTCTGTAATATTTCTATGCTAACATTAGAATCAACTATCTTTAATATAGGATCACATGTAGTTAATATATTATCTATAGACAGCTGTTTAAATACTTTTTCGTTAACTTTTGTATACACTCTATTACTTTGAATCGGTACTCTTGCAGGACATTTTTCAATATTATATATATAGTCGTGTTCTATGATAGAATAGTTTTTTATAATTTCACAAAAACAAAGAGGCAAAACTACAACCTTAAATGTTATACTTTTCTTGTAACCTGAATTTATATCCCCTATACAAAAACCATACTGTGGGTTTAGACATCTTACTTTTATATTATTTATTTCTACCGAATTTTGAATAAATTCTGTTCCTAATGGAATTTTATCTCTAAAAAATACATCTGTTACTAAATAATCACTTATATTATAGATATCAATTGTATATGTTAATATATCAAAATAGTAAGTATTTTTTTTATCTACAAATTTTTCTATTTTTAATATATTCTTTACTATATCTGTTGAAACAATGTTACTCAAAGTCGTCTTAGCTACTAAAGGACTTTGAGGTGATAATCTATATTTAAAATCTATTCTGCACTCATTGATGACCCTCATCATATCACCTTTTCTATTTATATAATAAATGTCTTAAGTAAAACTTAATATTCATCTATATATTGCATTAACATTGTAACACTTATAAAAATTTTATCTAAGCTAATATTAGCAACTGTTACATCTTCAATTAGATATTTTAAGTTAACTTGTTCTTGATCACAAGTTTCTTTTGGAATTATTATAAATGTACTAAAAGGTATGCTAACTTTTAATATCTCATTTTTATTTAACCCCTTGCTTCGTTTACAGTTAACATAATATTCCAAAACTAAACTTAAATTTACAGTGCCTACTATAATTAGTTTTTTCCCGCTTAGGTGTTGACCTTCTAAAGAAGTACCTTGCATAGTTTTTATTATTTTTGTATCTATTATCTTTGTTGAACATACCTCTATATTTGGAGTTGTACTTTCTATATTGCAAATAGTTATATTCTTAGTATATAAAGCTACATCTTGATATACATTAAATTGTTTGAAATATTTTAATGGGCTTAACTCTTCAAAACAAGATAAGTTACAATTCATTTTATCTATATTAACATCCATATTATAATTTCTCCCCCATAACGCATTAATTCTATTTATTAATATAATATAGTATAATATTATGCAATTAATTATCTTTTAGGAGCTAATTACATATATTATTTAAATTTCTCTATTATTGCATCTACTATATATTTACTAGCATAACCATCTCCATAAGGATTTGATGCATGCGACATAACGTCATATATATCTTGACTAGTTAAAAGTTCATATGTTAAATCAAAAATTTTATTTTCATTTACTCCTACTAATTTTAATGTTTTAGCTTCTACACCTTCTGGTCTTTCAGTTGTGTCCCTAAGCACAAGTACTGGTTTTCCAAGAGATGGAGCTTCTTCTTGTATTCCCCCACTATCAGTCATTATTATATAAGATTGATTTATAAAATTGTGAAAATCTATTACTTCTAATGGTTCTATTAAATGAACCTTCTTATTACCTTTAAAAATTTCATTAGCCACTTTTCTAACGTTTGGATTTAGGTGAACTGGATATACAACTTGAACATCTTCAAATGTGTCTATTATTCTTTTTATAGCACTAAACATATTCCTCATATTTTCCCCTAAATTTTCTCTTCTGTGTGCGGTTAGTAATATTAATTTATCATCTCCTATCTCTTTTAATATTTCATGTTCATAATTACCTTTGATAGTTGTTTTTAGTGCATCAATTGCTGTATTTCCAGTTACATAAATTTTATATTCTTCTTTTCCTTCTTTTAATAAATTTTCCTTTGATGTCTCAGTTGGAGCAAAATACATATCAGCTATAGTATCTGTAATTTGTCTATTTATTTCCTCTGGAAATGGAGAATATTTATTATTAGTTCTAAGACCGGCTTCGACATGACCAACACTTACCTGATTATAAAAGGCTGCTAAAGACCCAGCTAATGTTGTAGTTGTATCTCCATGAACTAATACAATATCAGGCTTTTCTTTTTTTATAACTTTATCTAAACTTTCTAAAGCTCTTAAAGTTATTTCCATTAAACTTTGATCTTGTTTCATTATATCTAAATCATAATCCGGAACAATTTTAAATACACTTAAAACTTGATCTAACATTTCTCTATGTTGAGCAGTTACACAAACTATACTTTCTATCTCTAATCTATTTTCTAATTCTTTTACAAGAGGAGCCATTTTTATAGCTTCTGGTCTTGTTCCAAATATCGTCATAACTTTTAGTTTCATTATCTC
Organism: Romboutsia sedimentorum; assembly: GCF_030131845.1. Lineage (GTDB taxonomy): Bacteria > Bacillota > Clostridia > Peptostreptococcales > Peptostreptococcaceae > Romboutsia_D > Romboutsia_D sedimentorum. Next base: position 52,987 of record NZ_JASKYM010000004.1, read on the forward strand.
ACTACCTTTGCAATTTAGTTAATACGATATAGTATATTCATATTGTGTACTATTAATAAGCAAATAAAGGCTACTTGCTTTTTTATAGCTTTATTTTTTTTTATTTATACTGTGAACATTTATATATAAATACCCATTTCCTTGGATCGATCTTGAAAGTGTCAATGGTACTGTACATTTTATAAGTTGAGAATAATATTCTGTTTCTGTAAGCTTTCTTTCAAATTCATTATTTGCCCACTCTATTAAAAGAGCTAAAGCTCCACTTACATGAGGTGTCGCCATACTAGTCCCACTTAGTGTTGCATAAGATTTATTTTTATAGGTAGATAAAATACCTACTCCCGGTGCCACTAAATCTACAAATTTATTTGAATTACTAAATCTAGCTACACTTTTATTTTTATCTATCGCTCCAACTGCTACAACTTCATCATAAGAACCTGGATAATCAAATTCATCAGTAGCTGAATTACCATTATCACCTCTATTTCCTGCTGCACATACAACTAATATATTTTTACTTACAGCATTTATAATAGTATCATGTAATTCCTTAGTATCTTTAGGACCCCCTAATGACATTGATATTATGTCTACATTTTTGGATACTGCATAATTTATAGCATCAATTATCCACTTCATACTTCCACTACCATTTTTATTTAGTGCTTTTAAAATTAATAATTTTGCACCAGGAGCTACACCTGTAATACCTACTTTATCATTATTTGCTGCTATGGTTCCAGCCACATGAGTTCCATGACCTTGGTAATCTTCGTATATATTAGGGTCTGAGTTATCATCATCAGTGAAATTTCTTCCTCCAATTATTCTACCATCTAAAGCTGGATGTTTTGTATCACAGCCTGTGTCTATAACTGCTATAACTATACCTTTGCCTGTATAACCTTTTGACCACAACATAGGTGCATTTATAATGTTAACTCCATATGGAATAGAATATGATAAATCAGATGCTTTACCTTCAATAAAAAATGGTATTAGATTTAAGTTTTCATTCATAATATATCATCCTTTTATATTGTAAAATACTTCATTATTTATATATCATAAGAAATTATTTTTAATTGTATCTAAGTATAAAATATGATTTTATGTTATAGATAGTTACAATTTGTAATTAAAGAACGACTTATTATTTTTCACATAAAAAACTACTAATTTTAATTAGCAGCTAATCTATCTCTATCATTTCACCTTTTATTGCATATATAACCAATTCACAAATATTAGTTATATGATCTCCTATTCTCTCTAAATATCGTCCTACAAACAATAGCTTTACACCTTGGTTTATATTATCAGAATTTTTATGCATTGCTCCTAAGGCATCTACATACACATCATTGTATAATTCATCTACTATATCATCTTGAAGTGCTGTTTTGTATGCAAGTTTTTCATCATTTTCCATAAGAGCAACTTTAGCATTTTTAAGCATAGATACACAAACATCTTTCATCTTTGGTATATCTATTAACTTCTCTACGTATTCATCACTTCCTATTTTTATAGTCTCCATGGCTATATTTACTGCATAGTCCCCAACTCTTTCAAGTTCTATAGCTATAACACCAAGTGCGTGTATAATTCTTAGATCTGTTGCTAGTGGTTGCTTTAGAGCTATAAGTTCTATACTTTTATCTCTTATGTAGGACCTTAAGTCATCTATTTCATTATCTAGAATTAGTATCTCTTTCGATTGTTCTATATCTTTAGATACCATCGCATCTACAGATTTAATAACTATATTTTCACATTTATCCATCATTTGTAAAGTTAAATCAGTTAATTTATTTATATTTAAGTCCATGTTACTAATATTCATAAAAATCTCCTTATCTTTTAACCAAATCTTCCAGTTATATAATCTTCTGTTTTTTTATTTGTAGGATTTGTAAAAATTGTAGTAGTATTGTCAAATTCAATTATTTCTCCGCTTAAAAAGAAAGCTGTTTTATCAGATATCCTAGCTGCTTGCTGCATATTATGAGTAACTATAACAATTGTATATTTGCCCTTCATATTTTGTATAAGTTCTTCTATTTTTAATGTTGATATAGGGTCTAGTGCTGAAGTTGGTTCATCCATTAATATAACTTTTGGATTCATAGCTATTGCTCTAGCTATACATACACGCTGTTGTTGACCTCCTGATAAACCTAATGCTGAAGTTTTTAATCTATCTTTAACTTCATCCCATATAGCTGCATCTTTTAAGCTTCTTTGTACAATTTCATCTAATTTTTTTTTATCTCTAATTCCCTGTACCTTAGGTCCATAAGCCACATTATCATATATGCTCATAGGAAACGGGTTTGGCTTTTGAAATACCATTCCTACTTTTGTTCTAAGCTTTATAACATCATCACTTTTATAAATATCTTCTCCATCTATTTTTATAACACCCGTTATTTTCACATTGTCTATTAAGTCATTCATTCTATTTAAAGTTCTTAGAAATGTTGATTTTCCGCACCCAGATGGACCTATAAAAGCTGTTACTTCATTTTCAGCTATATCTATATTAATTCCATTTAATGCTTTATTATCTCCATAGTATAATTCTAAATTTTTTACACTTATCTTAGTTTTTTGTGACATATTTGCACCTCTTTAATAATTTGCTTTATTGATTTTTTTACTTATCAATTTTGCTAAAGAATTTAAAATTAATATTATAACTATCAATACTATTCCTATAGCGGCTGCTTCTTCTATATTTCCTTTTTCTTTAGTAACTAAATATGCATGAACCGTTAATGTTCTTGCACTATCAAATATGCCATGTGGCATTTGTGCTACAGTTCCTGCTGTAAGTAATATTGCTGCTGACTCTCCAACTACTCTACCTATTGATAATATAAGTCCCGATAGTATTCCAGGTACAGCACTTGGTAGTACTACTTTATATAAAGTCTGAAATCTAGTTGCTCCAAGTCCTAATGAAGCTTCTCTATAATTTATCGGAACAGTTTTTAATGATTCTTCAGTTGTACGAATTATAAATGGAAGTATTATTATAGATACAGTTAATGCCCCTGATAATATTGAATAATTAAATCCAAGTACTACTACAAAAAATATTCCACCAAAGAGCCCATATACTATAGATGGTATTCCAGCTAAACTTTCAGTTGCAAATCTTATTATTTTTACGATTTTACCTTGTTTTGCATATTCTTTAAGGTACACAGCAGCTAAAACACCTATTGGTGTAGCTATTAAAACTGCTAAAAATATAGTATACAATGTAGCAACTATCATAGGTAATATCCCACCACTTCCATTTGCTGAGTAATCACTAAATAAAAATGATGGTTTTATTAACTTTATACCTTTTATAAATATAAATCCAACTATTGATGCTAATACAGATACTGTAAACATTGCACATAACCATACTGTTAAATTAAGTATAATTTCTTTTAGTTTTCTCATATTAGCTTCCCGCCTTAGCTGATATTTTAGTTAATATTAAATTTAATATTAATATAAATATAAATAATACTACGCCGGTTGCAAATAACATCTCTTGATGAGTTCCAAATGCATATCCCATTTCAAGTGCTATATTTGTTGTAAGTAACCTTACACTATCCATTATAGAATTTGGTGTAACTGGAGAGTTTCCAGCTACTAATATAACTGCCATAGTCTCTCCAATAGCTCTTCCTACGCCTAATACTACAGCTGCTAAAATACCTGATTTAGCTGCTGGCACTACAACTTTAAAGGTTGTTTCAGTTTTGGATGCTCCAAGAGCCAGAGATCCTTCTTTGTAAGACTTTGGTACTGCTCTTATAGCTGTCTCTGATACAGCTATTATTGTAGGCAGCATCATAATTGCTAATACTATTATTACGGCCAATAAACTTTGCCCTTTGGGTAAATTAAATATCTTTTGAATGTTTGGGACTATAAAGGCAATTCCAAATACTCCATATAAAACAGATGGTATCCCTGCTAATAATTCAACTGCTGGAGATATTATTTCACCTAATTTTTTTGGTGCAATTTCAACTATAAATACAGCTGTAAAAATTCCAATTGGTACTCCTATTACTAAAGAACCAAAAGTTGCTAATAATGATGATACTATCATTGGAAATATACCAAATTTATCAGCACTTGGAACCCATTCTTTTCCAAATATAAAATCTATAAATGAATAACCTTTCAATATAAATGGAGTTAAGCCTTTGTAAAATACAAAACCTATTATAAGTAGTAAACTCATTACTGCTACTAATGCACTTATTAAAAATACCTTTTGTGTTATATAATCTATTAAATATTTATTTTTATTGTTGTTGTCTAATTTTTCATTAATTTGCATGTAATCCTCCATATAGGCAAGTCTCCCTAATAGGGAGACTTTATTAACTTAGATTAATCTATTTTATTTTTATTAATCCATTTTCTTCTACTATCTTTTGTCCTTCTTCACTTAATATATAATTTATAAATTTTTTAGAATTTTCATCAGCTTTATCTTCTTTGTATACTAATAAAAATGGTCTTGATATTTTATAAGTTGAGTCTTTAACTGCACTAGCTTTTGGCTCTACATTATCTACACTTAAAGCCTTTATAGTATCATCTATATATTCAAATGATATAAATCCTATAGCATTTTCATTTGTTGATACAGTCGATTTTATATTTCCTGATCCATCTCCTATTTGTGCTTCTTTAGTAAGTTCTTCTGGCTTATATCCTACGATTTCCTGAAAAGCATCACGAGTTCCAGATCCATCCTCTCTTGATACAACTACTATTGGTGCGTCTTTGCCTCCTATATTCTTCCAATTAGTTATCTTTCCTGTGTATATATCTTTTATTTGAGCCATTGTTAACCCTTTTACATTGTTTTTAGAATTAACTATAAGAGCTATACCGTCATATGCAACCTCTACTTCTTTAAGTCCAGCACTTTTTTCTTCTTTCTTTAAATCTCTAGATGACATTCCTATATTAACTGTTTCGTTTATAGCATCTTTAATTCCAGCTGATGATCCTAATTGATTTACTTCAATATTTATGTTAGAATTTGAAGTTTTAAATTTTTCAGCTTCCTTTTCTATAAGAGGCCCTACTGAAGTTGAACCAGATATAGCTACACCTGAAGTTTTATTTGATTTTTCCCTACCACAACCTGTACTAAGTCCACATACTAGTACTAAGCTGCTTAATAACACTGCCACTCTTTTATTAAACATAACTTACCTCCAATATTTACTTTTTGATACTAATATTATAACCATGTAAGTTTAAGATTATTTACAAAATAAAAAAGCCTAGAAAATCTAGACTTTAATAATGCTTAAATCAATTCATTAGAATCTCGCTCTATAGCAAATTCTGTTTTTATGTTTATTTCTTCTTTATTATAGCTTCTCATTTCTATGATTATAACTATAGTTGTAATTATTATAGCTATAAAGTCTGCTATCGGTTGTGCTAGCCATACTCCTCTTAAGTTGAAAAATCTAGGTAGAATAATTATTGCTGGAATTAGTAATATTACTTGTCTAAGTAAACTTAAAAACATTGCTACTTTAGCTTTACCTATTGATTGTACATAATTACTACCAGTTATAGATATTCCAACTAACGGCAACATAAATAAATAAACTCTAATACCTTCTACTGACATCTTCATAAGCTCTTCATCTTTATTAAAAAGTCCTATTATCTGCTCTGGGAATAACTGTATTATGCCACTTCCAATACACAATATCGTAGTTGCTGCACATAAAGATACTATATATGCTTTTTTAGATCGATTATATTGTTTTGCTCCGTAGTTAAAACCTATTATTGGTTGTGATCCTTGATTTATTCCAAATATTGGCATTAAAAATATCATGGAAATTGAGGATATAGTAGTCATAGCACCTATTGCTAAGTCTCCACCGTAAGCTTTTAGTGCATGGTTAGATATTACTTGAACCATACTAGCTGCAATTTGCATTGCAAATGGAGACATTCCTATTGCAAATACTCCTAATGCTAATTTTTTATCTAATTTCAAACTAGATTTAGTGAATTTTAAGTTTGATTTACCAGACATATAATAGGTCATTGTTAAAACAGCAGTTAATGCTTGGGATGTAATAGTTGCAAGTGCCGCTCCTTTTATACCTTGACCTAACATAAATATAAACAGTGCATCTAAAGCTACATTAGTCAAACATCCAATTATCATTATACCTGCAGATATTTTAGGACTTCCATCTGCCCTTATTGAATGATTTAGTGAAAATGATAATATATTTACTACACTTCCTATTAATATTATATTTATATACTCTTTTGCATAAAATAATGTATTTTCACTAGCACCAAATAATATAAGTATTTTATCTACAAAAACAATTCCTATTATAGTTAATATAATTCCTATTAATATTGATAATGTAATTGCATTTCCTATTAACTTTTGTGCTTCTTCTTTTTTACCTTGCCCTAATTTTATAGATATACTAGTTGTTGTTCCTATTCCTATAAGCATCCCAAAAGCTAATATTATAGTCATAACAGGCATTGTAACCCCAAGACCAGTTATTGCAAGTGGCCCTACTCCTGGTATATTCCCTATAAAGATTCTATCCACTACATTATACAAAGCATTTACCATCATTCCTATTATTGCTGGAATAGAATACTTTATAAGTAGTTTATAAATTGATTCGGTTGCTATTGATTGTTGTGAATTCATTTTTATCTCCCCCTTTATTTGTAAAAAATATAATAAAGTAGCTTTCTATTTAATTTTATATTCGCTCTGTGAAATTAACTCTTCTCTTATTTTATTATTTTCTTCGCCTAAATATATCCTATATGTTTTTACATTTATCTTATCTTTTACATGCTTCTCTTCTGTTTTTATATATAATTTTTCTCTATCTTGACTATATCCATATATTTTTGATGTTATAGCCCCATTGTTTACTATATTTTTTATATATATAGGGTGTGAATATGGATTCCTAAACTTAAAATCTGTGTACCCATAAGATACTGCTGCATCTTTTCCTCTAGGTGCATAATGTGATGAAAATGTATGATTATGAACCTCTTCTATTTCCATTGCAGCTAAAAGTGCTGCATTATATATTGTAGTTGAAACTTGACAAACTCCTCCGCCTTCTCCGTTTACATATTTACCGCCTACTATAACCTTAGCAGATTTATATCCATTGCTCCACGTCCTAGCTCCCGTTGCTTTATTGTATGAAAAAGTTTCACCTGGCATAATTAAAGTATCCCCAGTACTCTTTGCTGCTACATATATATTACTGCCTCTAGAAGTTTTATCATTAAAACTTGTACTACATTGTCCTAATACAATATTTATAGAATTTACATCTTCAGTATTTATTTTAGGTTTAATAATATTAGTAGGTAAATTTATTTCATTTATATTTTTTTTATCTATCATTTGATATATAGTTTCTTTTAGTCTTACAACATCTACTTCTATTCCTTCTTTAGAATTAGTTCTTTTTATTTCTCCACTTTCTTTTATTTTTATACTAGCTTGTACTACATTTACATTTATCTCTTTATTGATTTGTTGTATGATATCACTTAGTTTGCTCTCATCATAACTTGCATGTAAATCTATATTGTATCGTTCATTAAAAGATAAACTTAACATTCTTTTTATATTTTCTACCTTATCTTCGCTCCTATTGTAATTATAGGCTTTTTTTAAAGCTCTATCCACATTGTAATCTAAGTTTATATCACTTTCTTTTATCTCCCATTTTTTATCTTTATATTTTATTTGTATATCTTTAGGTGTATAGTGTTTTTCAATTTCTTTTTCTGCTTCATAAATGGTAAGTTGACCTATAGGGATCTCTTTTATATATATATTTTTAAATATTTTCCCTTCTTGATTATTTTCATTCTTATTCATTCCTAAAGTATATAAAGCTATAACAACTGTGAGTGATATGAAAAATAGTTTATTAGTAAGTATATTTATTTTTGTCATAATTAACTCCTCAATCGATTTTATAATTTTATATTTTCCCATATTTTTTTTTATATTCTTGCTAAAATTAAACTCATAAAATCTCTATCTTTTATAGTTTTTTTGAATTTTAATTTAGTCATTAATCTTTTTGTTAAATTCCCATAAAATTTAGTACCTTTTTTAAATAATTATGATATAATAATTAAACTTAACTAAAATATTTTATTAATTTTAGCTAAGTTTAATATTTTATTAAAGAGACTCTATTGTCTCTAATTTCGGAAAAGAGGTAACGATTTAAGCCTCGTATGTAGAGAAATCTGCATAGGACACAACTTGAATTGCAGATAATTCCTAAAGCCTAGGTGCCACAACGTAAAAGCGAATAGCTTTAAGCGTGAAGGAACGAAAGTAGAAAAAAGTCTTAGGATGGTATATGGTTAAACCCTAAGTACCGCTAACAATGGATGTTCATGCAGGGAAGTCCCGAATAGGGAAACCTTCAACGACTAGAGAATTGTCTCGTACACTATAAGCTATTGATAGTGGAAGTAGGTTGCCCCTAGCGAGTAATGTCGAGGGTGAAGAAATAGTCTGCTCTCATATGAAAGTATGAGAAGTTCATAAATTAATCGCAAATGCGGTTATTTAAGAGAACTGCATGGGTGTAGCGAGCTTGTGTGAACAACTGGTGTCTATTTTGATAAAGAAAGTAAAATTATCTAAATTTAACGGAGAAATCTGCGAAAATTTATATGCTGATGTATGTTACATCACAGCATCTAAGTTTGAAGACATTACTAATTTATACAATAAAGTAAACGATACTATAGACAATAAAAATTGGCTAAAGTTTCGAGATCAACTTTATTTAATGGATGTTTTAGACAAAGGTGGATTTATAATAGGTTGCTACATCGAAGAAACGTTAGTAGCATCTGCGCTTTGTGAATTGCCAAGTGGCGATTATTTAGATTATCTTTATGAAATGGGACTTACTGAAGAAGAAATAAATTCTAGCTATGTATCTGGATACGTAATGGTAGACCCTCTTTACCGTGGAAATGCCCTTCATAAAATATTACTAGAGACTAGAATGGAAGAATCTATTATCAGAGGTAAGAACTATATTGTAACTGCCGTGGCTACAGAAAATATATTTAGTCTAAATACGGTTATAAAATTAGGTTTTGAAATTAAACTACAGAAAACAAACGAATATGGTATAAGTAGAAATGTACTTATAAAGCAATTAGTAAATCCATGTGAACAAGAGATTGAATTTACGGCTTAAAAAAATATATTTATTAAGGGAAGCAAATTTGCTTCTCTTTTTTTGTACTTTTTTATAAATAATAGCTGCATATGTATCATAATCATTGTTTTTTATCATTTTTTAAATTTTTAGCTCGATTTAATTACAATATTGTTTATTTTTTTGTTTTCTTTTGACTTATCGGTGTATTTTCTTCTATAATTTAGATTGGGTAGTATTTTTTTACATAAGGAGGAAAATATGTCATTTTTCGAAAAATTTAAAAATAAAAAGGTTATTGTTAGTATAGGGGTTTTTGTTATAGTATCCTTAGGTATCGGAGGATGGTTTTATAATAAAAACAAACTAAATAATGATCAAATGGGTGAAATGGAAAACACTATCGAAACTTATACTATCGCTGATGACGAAAAAATTTTTATAAATGGTGTTATAGTACCTAGTAAATCTGAGGATTTTAATCCATCTTCAGAAGGTAAAATAAGTAAATTAAATGTTACAAATGGTAAACTTATTAAAGAAGGAGATCTTTTGTTTACTACTAAAAACGAATCGGTTTTAGATGAAATAGATGGTCTAAAAGGCCAACTGAGCGAATTAAAGAAATCAAATACTGCCAATGACCCTCTTATCAATACTGAAATTAAAAAGCTAAATGCTCAAATATCAGCACTAGATAAGAAAGCTTATGTAAATACATATGCTCCATTTGAAGGTAAAGTATACTTAAATGATAAGTCAGAAAACTCAGATGAACAAACTTCACTTTTAACTCTTCAAAGTAATGAATTTTATATGAAAGGTCAAGCTAGTGAACAAGATTTACCAAAGCTTCAAATAGATGATCCTGTAGACGTATTAGTATTTTCTAACGATAAAAATTTAATTGGTAGGATAAGTTTTATATCTGATAGACCATCTACTACTCCTAATGATATGAGTGCTGGTGGACAAGAAAATTTATCTCACTATGATATAAATATTGCTTTTGAAAATCAAGAAAACTTAGTAAATGGATTTCATGTTCAAGCTTCTATAAAAGTTCATGATAAATTAACTAAGATACCAACATCAGCTATCATAAAAAAAGAAAAAGAAAGTTATGTTTTCAAAGATTTAAATGGAATACTTAAAAAGGAAGTTATACAAATATCTAGTGAGAACGATGAATTCACTGTTGTGTCATCAGGTCTTGATAAAAATGATATTATAATAAGATATCCCGATGAAAGTATGGAAGAAGGAGCCCCTGTAAATACTGGAAATCCTCCTGTAAGTGAAGAAGGTACACCTAAGGGTGATGAGCCTATCCCTAATGCCCCTAAAGAAGGGGTTGAGCAATAAATTGAGTAATATAATTAAGCTAGAAAATATTCAAAAATATTATAAAGTTGGAAAAGAAAAATTCCATGTACTTAAATCTCTAGATTTAGAGATAGAAGCTGGAGATTTCGTTATGATAATGGGTAAATCTGGTAGTGGTAAAACTACATTACTTAATGTTCTTGGATTTTTAGATAAATTTGATAATGGAGATTATATTTTTAATGGTGAAAATGTAACCAATTTAAATGAAAATCAAAGATCTGATTTTAGAAATAAAAATATAGGTTTCGTTTTTCAACAGTTTAACTTAATAGAAACTCTAAATATTTATCAAAATGTAGAACTTCCTCTTATTTATGATGGTAGTCTAAAGAAAATTGAGCGAGAAGAAATTATTGCACAAAAACTAGAGTCTGTCGGACTTATAGATAAAATCAAAAGTTTTCCTCTTCAATTGTCAGGTGGGCAACAACAACGTATAGCTATAGCTCGTTCACTTGTTAATAACCCATCTTTGATATTTGCAGATGAACCTACTGGTGCACTAGATAGTGAAACTAGTAAAGACATAATGGACCTTCTTAAGGCTTTAAATAAAGAAGGTAAAACTATAATAATGGTTACCCATGATAGTGATTTGGTAAAGTATGCCACTAAAGTTGTAAGGCTTAAAGATGGTGTACTATCTTTGGAGGTGTAACCTATGAACCTAATAAAAAGTGCTTTGGCTAATTTAAAAGGACATAAACTTAGAGTAGCTGTTACTCTACTTTGGATTATAATGGGAATAACATCTGTAATACTAGTTAGTTCTATTGGTAATGGTATGAAAAAAGAAGTTGCCGATTCTGTTAATAAGGTAAATCCTAACAAAACAAGGATATCTTTTGAACCTACAGATTCTAATATGACTAATATGAGTGCATTCTTACAGCCATTTACAAACAGTGATATTGAGGAGCTTTCTTTTGTGGAAGGTGTTGAAAAAATAGGACCTAGTAAAGATGATTCTAATTATAATTCAACTTATTATGGAGAGGCAAATTTTGATAAAAAAACTACTTCTGTTGAAATTGCAGAATTAAAAAAAGACTCTAAAGTTAAAGCTATGTATGGTAGGAACTTCTCTATTGAAGATGAAAATAGAAAAGTTGTTATGATTACTGTACAAAATGCTACAGACTTATTTAGTACTCCTGAAAATGCTATTGGTAAGGGTATGTCTATCTCTGGGCATATTTTTGAAGTAATTGGTGTTGTTGATGAAAGTTCTATAACACCTGAAGAGGGTAATAATAATATGCTTATCCCACAAGTTACACCACAAGAGTTTACTCCTATAACTTCATACATGCCTAAAAAATCTTTAGATGCCCTAATGAGTCAATATTCATATCCATCTGAGATATATGGTTTAGACCTAATAGTTTCTAAAGGATTTGATTTATTTGAAGTTGCTAATAATGTCTGTACTAAGTTACAAGACCTTCATCCTGATATAAGTGGTTCATATACTCCAGAGGATCCAACTGAGCAAACCCAAGCTCTTGATTCAATGGTTTCTAATATAAACCTATTTATAACTGCTATAACTGCTATATCTATGTTTGTAGGTGGAGTTGGCGTTATGAATATAATGTATGTATCTGTAATGGAACGTCAAAGGGAAATAGGTATAAGAAGAGCTATAGGTGCAAAACCAAGACACATAATGCTACAGTTTTTAACAGAAGCTGTATTTATAACTGTATGCGGTGGAATACTTGGTATAATAATAGGATTTGTAGTAGTTAATTATGCATCTAATTATTTACCATTTAAAGCTATCCCTAATGCTAACAGCTTATTCTATGCATTTATTGCAACTGTTGTAACTGGCGTTGTATTTGGTATTGTTCCAGCTTTTAAAGCTTCAAGACTTGATCCTATTAAAGCTATTTATAAGTAATAAAATAATTAAAAAGTCATGAAATTAATTTTTAATTTCATGACTTTTTAATTATTTTATTTATAATATATTTTTAATATCAATAAAATTCTACCTCAACTATCTTTCCTAAACTTGTTAAAACCATTTTCAATTCATTTAATACATATAGCTTTATACTTAATTCATTTGGAAAATCAGGGTTTTGATGTGCTGGATTTATAGCACGTCCAATAATTAATTTTATGTGAGTGCAGTCTTCATAAAGCATTCTTGCTAATTTACTTGCTCCGTCTTCTTCATATAAAAATTTCAAATCCGTTGAATCTTTTATCTTTTCTAACTTTCCAGTTGCCTTTCTTATTGTCAATACTCCCTCTGTAACTAAGTCTATACCTTTTATGTACCCTATAGGCGGTATATCTTTATCAATTATAGTAAAACTTGTTTTAAGTTCTCTATCCAACTCACGAGCTACAATATTACCTGCACTTCCACCACACACAATCTTTTTCCCACGCACATTCATTATTTTATCTACTACAGTTTTGTCCATATTAGGGTCTATTGGAGGTCCAGAAAAAAGCACTGCCTTTTTAGGTGTTACTGCTTTTATAGTTGCTACTGTTGTGTCATCTCCAGGTTGTTGCATATAAAGTTGGTCACATGCTCCTAATAATAAATTAGTAACTGTCTTTGATGACATATTTCTATTAGTATTAGCTTTTAAATACTTTTGTATATCATCCCATTGCCATCCTAAGTTTAATATCTTTCCAACCCCAGCATGAATAACTCCATCACTTACAAACACTAATATATCTTTTTCTTTTAATTCAAATTTGCTTTCTTTTATTTTTCTTCCATTTATTTCACTTGTACTCCACTCTATTTTTTTTACTTCTCTATCATTTAAAAAGAATATACTTGGATTATCAAACTCAGCCACATATGCTATACCATTACTATCAACTTTTATAATTGTAAATGTTGAATATGCTAAATTTCTTATAGAACATACAGGTAGAGTATGTATAACAGTATCGACTACGTCTTCAATAGGTAATCCCTCTTTTAGCATGGTTATTGCTATTTTAGCTGTAAGGGTTGCTAGTATATTAGCTTTAACCCCACTACCTAGTCCATCAGACAATACAGCTATAAACTTATCCTCATCATGGTAAAATTCTACCTTATCTCCACATAGCTCTTCCCCATACTTATTTAGACTACTACTTGAAAAATCTATAAAAAATTTCATTACATACTTACCTCATCTTCTAAAATTAAGTTTTTAAGCTGAGTTAAAGTTACCTTTGTTTCAGCAGTTGTCTCCCCTAAAAGACTTGCTATTTCTTGTGCTACTGTCATTTGTTTATTTATAACCTTTTGAGCCATATCAATGGCATCTATTTTCATTTTTTGTAACTTTTCTTGTAGCTCTTCATTTTTAGTAATATCATCTGCTATCCATAAAATGACTTGATTTTTTTCTAACCATATTATACTTTGTATTATAGTAGCATCATTTTGTTTTATACTTTTTCTTTGTTTAAATATATTCTTTTTAGTGTCTTTTACTTTTTTAAAATCTTCTTCTTCTAAAAACATTTCAACAGGAATGCCTTTTATGTTTTGTCTTGATGTTTTAAAAAACTGTTCTGCTGATGGATTTAATTGAACAAAATCTAATTCTTTATCAATTATAGCTATTATATTTGGTGTCATATCAAAAATTACATTGCTTAAATCCTCTGCTTTTTCTCTCATAAAAGGCAGACACATATTTATTTCAGCCATATTATTGTAAACAGCTATTCCCTTTTCTCTACAAGTATGATATCCACAGCTTTTACAATTTAATTCATCTGACTTTTCATATTTTCCCATGTTGTTTAATATTTCTCTTAGCTGTTCACTATTTGGTTGATTTAATAAAACTTCTTTTGATAAAAATTCTTTATCAAAAGCTATATTTAAAAATTCATTTTCTACTATTTCATCTTTTTTATCACTATTTTCACAACAAGATTTAGCATATTTCTTAAGATTTTCTCTACGTTCATAACAATTTACGCCATCTTCTGGCATACCAGATCCCCCTATACAGCTATGCCTACAACTGCTCATCTCAATCAGAGTATTTTTGAATTGCCCCTTTTTAACAACATCTAAAACTTGCATACAATCTTTTATTCCATCTACCCGAATAATGCTTTTTCTTGGATTTTTAGCTTCTATACTATTTGTTAAGCCTCCTATAGTTGGTAATAACCTTAGTTGCTTACTCGAACAACTAAAAGGCTCTTCTTTTAAATCCTTTAATTCTATATTTTCTTCTTTTAACCATTTTTCTAATTCTTCAAAAGTAAGAACCAAATCTATAGACTCTTCATTATGACCATCATTTTTTTTACCTAAGCAAGGTCCTATAAATACAACCCTAGTTTCTTTTCCATATTTATTTTTTAACACTCTACCATTAAATGTTGATGGCGATACTACTGGAATTATATTTTTAGCAAGGTCTGGATAATATTTTTGAATAATATTGTTTACGGATGGACAAAAACTAGTTATGTACGTATCATCTCCAGGCTTATTTGCATATTTTTCATACTCCTCTATTATAGGATGTACAGTTGAAATTGCTTCTTCTACATAATCAAATCCCAATAATTTCAAAGCAGTTGGCAATTTATTACTATGTTCTCCTAATATAGCTGCAAAACTAGGCGCTACTGATGCAACTACCTTTTGTCTTCCCCTTAAGTAGTGTTTCACCATTTCTTTTTCAGATTTTATAGATTTTGCATTTTGAGGACATACTTTAAAACATCTACCACAAACAATGCATCTTTCTTTAATTATTTGTGCTTGTTCATTTTTAACCTTAATAGCATGTACAGGACACGCTCTTACGCAGGCATAACAATTTTGACAATTAGCTTTAGAAAATCCCATAAACCACATAAAAATCCCCCTCTATAAATACGGTATAAACTCATTTTCAAACATTTGCCTTGCATTCTCTTTTGAAATATATAATATTTTTTCATCCCATCTCATAACAGAAACTTCATTACTACATTTTCCTAAACAAAAAGAAGCACATAATTCTATTTTATCTTGTAGTTTATATTCTTCTATTAATTCTTTAAATATTTCTATAACTTCATAGGACCCCTTTATATGGCACGCACTCCCAATGCATATCTTTATGACTTTCATATAAACACCCTTTCATACTTTAACTTTCACTCTGAGATAATTTTAGTTCAATAAACAAAATATTGCTACAAAATACTTAATTTTTCCATTTTTTTTATATTTTCTAGATCTTTCTACTAAATAAAAAAAACTAGGAGTCTTGTTTCTAACTCCTAGCTTTAAATGCATTTGTTTAATTTTCTTCTATATCTTCAAATACCACTTTTCCTCTACATATAGTGTACTTGATTTTTCCATACAATGTTTCTCCAATAAATGGTGAATTAGATGATTTTGAAGCAAATTCACTTACTATATATTTCTCATTAGGATTAAATATTACTAAGTCAGCTATTTTTCCTTCTTTTATACAACCACTATCTAAATTATAAAGATTAGCTGGATTTATAGTCATCTTTTCTATTAACTTCATAATACTTAAATGACCTTTTCTAACTAAATTAGTTACACCAAGTCCAAGTGATGTTTCAAGTCCTACAATTCCACTTGGCGCCTTAGTAAGTTCTGTATTTTTTTCTTCCTCTGTATGAGGTGCATGATCTGTTGCTATTATTTCTATAGTATCATCTTGCAATCCTTCTATAATACTATATTTATCATCTACAGTTCTAAGTGGTGGGTTCATCTTAGCATTAGTTCTATATTTTAAAACATCATCTTGTGTTAATGTAAAGTGATGTGGAGTAGCTTCTGCATATACATTAGCTCCTAAACTTTTAGCCACTCTTACAACTTCAACAGATACCCTAGAACTTATATGTTGTATATTTATCTTTGCACCACTTTTTATAGCTAACATGCAATCTCTTGCTACCATAACATCTTCAGCTGCATTTGATGCTCCTACTATACCAAGCTTTTCAGATATTTCACCCTCATTTATACCTGCACATGTTATTAATGATGGATCTTCTTCATGAAAACTTAATGGAAGGTCTAATTCATTAGCTTTGTTCATAGCATGTAATACTATATCAGCATTAGTTATAGGCAATCCATCGTCACTAAAACCTACTGCTCCACACGCTTTAAGTTTTTCCATATCTACTAACTTTTCACCCTTAAATCCTTTAGTTATAGACCCTACTTGCAATACATTTATAGGTGACTTTTCTGCTTTTTGTTTTATGTATTGTAAAGTTTCTTCATTATCTACTATTGGGTTAGTGTTTGCCATACATATAACAGTTGTAAACCCTCCCTTAGCCGCAGATAATGAACCACTCTCTATATCTTCCTTGTGTGTAAAACCTGGATCTCTAAAGTGCACATGTACATCTATTAGCCCAGGTGCTACTACGCTTCCCGTTGCATCTATTATACTTTTATATTCGCTTGTTATAGGAAATTTACCTATTTTTTCAATTTTGTTTTCTTTTATAACTATATCAAGTACTTCATCTCTTTTAGTGCTTGGGTCTATTATTCTTCCATTTTTTATAAGTATCATAGCTACATTTCTCCTTTTAGGTATTCATATATAACTTTAGCACCATCATATATGCTTAATAATGATGAAAATTCACTTTTGTTGTGGCTTATTCCTCTATAACACGGTATAAATACCATTGAACTATCACAAATTTTACTAAATGCCATAGCATCATGCCCTGCTCCACTTGGCATTACTTTATGAGTTACTTTTAATCTGTCACTACACTCAATCAATTTTTTTTGCATATAAGAGCTCATTTTAACAGGGTCAAATCTACCTGCTTCTTGTATAAAAACCTTAACATCTCTTTTTTGACTAACTTCTTTTGCTGTATTTTTCATTCCATTTTCAATAATGTCTAAGCTATCTATGTCTATTCCCCTTATGTCTACTCCCAAAGTAACTTCACCTGGAATAACATTTAATACATTCGGTCCATTATTTATTACACCTACAGTTGTAACAGACTTTCTATAACTTTCCATTTTACCTAATTTTTCTAACTCTAATATAAATTCTGAGGCTGCACATAAAGCATCTGCTCTCATATCCATAGGTGTAGCACCCGAATGTTCAGCTTCTCCTAATATACTTACCTCAAATCGTCTAGGGCCTGCTATATCACTAACAATTCCTATCTTTATTCCATATTCTTCTAAAACCTTCCCTTGCTCAATATGAAGTTCTATATATTGTTTAATATTTTCTATTCTCTTTGGGGTAAAGCTGTATCCTTTATTATTAAATACTTCTACTATATATTTACCAGTCTTTGATATTAATCCTTTAACATCATCCTTACTAAGTTCACCTGTTATAAGTCCGCTACCTATTGTACACTTCCCAAAATTACTAGACTCCTCGCATCTAAATGCGCCCACTCTTATTGGTATATCTATCTTTTCATCCTTTGCCCATTTTAGTATCAAAAGACCTGCTATAACTCCAGCTACTCCGTCATATCTACCACCATTTACAACAGAGTCTAAATGAGAACCCATTAGATAATATTTTTTATCGCTAATATCATTAGCTATGTATGTATTTCCTACTTCATCTATATAAGTATTAAAATCTTCACTTTCTCCTAACATTTTAAACATTTCATGCATTTCATCTTCAACTTTAGAGTACCCAAGTCTTGTTACTCCACCATATGAATTGGCTCCAATATCATAAAATTTACTAAATATATATTCTAAATACTCTATATCTTCTCTTTTTGAAGCCATAAATTATCCCCCATCGATTGAATATTTTCTTTTATTATACCTTATATATTTGATAATTTAAATATATAGTCGAACTATTTTAAATTATATTTATTTAACATTCATTTTTTATTTCATAAGTTTAAATATAAAGTTTCTTTTAATATCTACAGCTTTTTTTGGACAAAGTTCATGACAACAATAGCATCTTATACATTCATCTAAATTTATAGTTACTTTTTCTTTGTTGATATTCATAGCTTTTGCTGGGCAAGCTTGTATACATTTTCCACATTTTACGCAATCTTTATCTCTTATAATTGGCTTTGGTGTTATTAATTTAGTTATAGGTTCATGTAAAAATTTAGGTAGGCTAGATGCTAATAATCTAAAGTCTTTGCTTGTTTTAGGTATTTTAAAATCCTTTATAATTAATGGCTTTATATCTTCTCCTAGTATTTGTATATCTGATAAATCTTTTTTTATATAATTTCTTTTTACAGATCCTCTAAGTGTAGGTACTTCATCAACACTTAAATTTATTAGTTTACAAGCTACACCATCTAATGCATAAGGGCTAGTTGAAGCTAGCATTACCCCAATATGTCTAGGTATACCAGCTGATGGTCCATCACCTTCCATACCTACTACTCCATCCATTATAGTAAGAGTTGGCTTAACGTATGAACATATATCTAATAATACATCTTCACAAAATAATTCTTCTGTTGGAAATCTATAATGTATTTCGGCTTTTTTAAGACCAGCTATGCATCCATATAAATTTTTAACTCCACCTGTAAATGTAGCCATTCCATGAGTTTTTAGCTTACATATATTTACTATATGATCCACTTTAGTTATTGGGGTTATGATATCCATATATTTAAGTGCATGGGCATCTTCATTTTCTACCTTAACATCACTTATATCATAATTTAGTTTTACGTTTAGTTCATTTGCTACTGCTTCCATACCGCTAGATTTATAAATTCCCTTTAGAGCATTTATAGTATAAGGGCCCCCTGGGCTATCTCCTATTATCACTTCACAATTTAATTTTAATAACTTTTCACAAATCACTTTCACAACCATTGGATGTGTTGTAGTCGCTTCCTCTGGAGTCTTTTTCATAAGCAAATTTGGCTTTATTAAAACTTTGCTATTTGGCTTTATATATTTTTCTATACAACCTATGTCCTTTAACATATCTTCAACACAATTTTTTATATTTTCATATTTATAATTATCACATTTTCTTAATGACACTAATTTCATATTGTACTCCTTTTATACTTATAGTAACTTTAATTGTATGTATTTAATATCATTGTGTCTACACAAAAATAGAGAAAGCATATGCTTTCTCTATTTTTTATATTAATTTTAAATTAGTTTTTCTTTCCAAAATGTCTTTCTAATAATCCTAAGAATGCTTTACCATGTCTAGCTTCATCTTTACACATTTCATGAACTGTATCATGTATAGCATCTAAGTTATTTTTCTTAGCTAATGTAGCTAATTCTTTTTTACCAGCGCAAGCACCGTACTCAGCTTCAACTCTTGCAGTTAAATTAGCTTTAGTATCAGCTACAACTACTTCCCCTAATAATTCAGCAAACTTAGCAGCATGTTCTGCTTCTTCAAATGCTATTCTCTTGTAAGCTTCTGCAACTTCTGGGTATCCTTCTCTATCAGCTTGACGGCTCATAGCTAAGTACATTCCAACTTCTGTACATTCTCCAGTAAAGTTAGCTCTTAATCCTTCTAATATCTCTGCATCTACACCTTGAGCTAAACCTACCCTGTGCTCATCAGCCCAAACCATTTCTCCACTCATTTCGTTGAACTTATCAGCTCCTACTTTACATACTGGACAAACTTCTGGTGCAGCTTCCCCTTCATGTATATATCCACATACTGTACAAACAAATTTTTTCATAATTATTTACCTCCACCTTATTTATTTATTAATTTTAATTTATTATCTAAATTACTATACTCTATATATACCCGAGCTTTTATACCTTAAACAATAAATTTAAAATTTTTAAAATATAAATATTTTACTTCTAAAGTTTACCATTCTTAACAGCTATTTATCAATATAAATTTAATATTAATATTAATCGCATATATAATTTTTAGATATTATAATGACTACTCTTCGTTTTCTTGTTCTATACCACTACATACTTCTTGTATATATGTAGGTTTTTGCTTTAAGAAAGACAACTTAGTTTGTGACATTATTATTGATATAAATATAATAGAACTTCCTAAAACAAGCTTTATAGTAACTGGTTCATTTAACAATACTATAGAAAACAAAGTCCCAAATACAGCTTCTGTAGAAAGAATTATTGCAGTTTTACTTCCTTCAACTTTTCTTTGACATATAGTTTGAACTAAAAAGGCTATTGTAGTACTAAATACCCCTAAATATAGTGCTCCTAAGTATCCGCTCATACCCGCATCTATTTTACCTTCTCCAATAAATATTTGTGCTACTAAAGATAATAAAAATGCTACACCAAACTGCACCGAAGTTAATACTATCGGGCTATACTTTGATGCAAATTCACTTGTAAAAAATATATGAAAAGCAAATGCAAATGCACATATCAAAGTTAAAAAATCTCCTACATTAATTGAAAAATCAGTTTCTAGTGATAATATAGCTATACCTATAAGAGTCATCAAGCTACTTATTATACCTGTTTTATCTAGTTTTCTTTTATATACAAAGTATCCTATAAAAGGAACTATAACCACATTCGCAGCTGTTATAAAAGCATTTTTAGATGGTGTTGTATATAAAAGACCTATAGTTTGCACAACAAATGCTAAAAATAAAAAAACACCTAATACAATACCTCTTTTTATAACATCTTTATTTATATTTGCTTTAATTTCCTTGAAAAATATTACATTTATTAAAATTGATGCTATTAAAAATCTTACTGTAATTAATTGAAGAGGTGTTAATCCCCCATGTAGCGCAAGTTGTGTCCCAACAAACCCACTACCCCATATTATAGATACTAATATTAACCCTATTTCTCCTATATATTTTTTTACCAATAACTTCACCCCTTCAACTTTATTTTAATAAATTTATTATAATTGCACTAAAAAGACTATATCGAGATTGTTCAATATAGTCTTTTATGTGATGTTTTAATTTTACATTTTTTATTAACTTATAAAATTAAAAGTTAATGGATATTCATAATCTTTATGTGACCCATATTTTACCATTCCTATTATTGTAAGTATAAAATAAGCCAGCCCTACTAATGGAGTTAATATCATTCCTACAAGAACAATTATTGATAGTCCTGCTATAAATGTATATATTACAAAGGATATGTGAAAGTTCAAAAGTTTTTTCCCATTGATTCTTATAAAATCAGATTCACTACTATACTCTTTCCATACAAAGTATGACACTATAAATCCTATTATGTTAAAAAGTACAATTGAACCTGCCATCATTAACATAATTAAATTTTCTTTAGGGATAAAATTCTTATTATTTTCCATAAATATCTCCTTTCCTACATTTTATTATTTGTGTGTTTTATAATATCCAAAATAAAACACCCTATTATAAAAGTATTTACTCTACATGTACAATATACCTGTTTTCTTTATAGAATAAGTACCATAATAATACTTCAATATAATGTAGCTTTTTAAATTTAGTATACTATAATTATTTTTCTAAATTTTTAACTTTAACTGTTCAAATCCTCGTTTTTCTTCTTTATGTATTATCTTATCCGGAATTTTAGTTTCTATTATTTTTATTTTAGTTAAAAGTTTTTTTATATCTGCAAAGTTATCTACTGCAATTTCTTTATTGTTTACATTTAATAAATAACCTGTACTAGTTTTATTTATATAAAGTTTTGGTTCATCAAGTATTATCGAAGTTATATTTCCTTCACTATATTCAACAGCAAATGTATTTTTATTTTGAGAAAATATTTCTACAAAAGTATCTTTCATTTTAAATTTATTTTTATTTTTGTCTTCTTTATTTAACATATTAAATTTAATTAATAATGGCTCTAGTGCTTCTAAGTTATTTAAAATAATATTAGCTCCTTTTAAATTTATACAGTATCCTTTGCTACATGCCTCTATCTTAATATCTTGATTATTAATTACAACATAAGATATTTTACCTTTATTATAATATATGACATAAGATTTATTCATTTTAGATAATATTTTAGTTATTTTATTTGGTAAATACATATAAACCCTCTTCTCATATTCTTTCATTTATATATTAGATAAAATATAACATTTATTGCTAATTTTTTCAATATAATTTGAAGCCTCATATTAAGAATTTAAGCGCTTTTATTAAGGTTTTTAAGCATTTTACTTCCATTTATAAAATAAGGTCATCAATTTTAAAATCGATGACCCTGTCTTTTCATTTATACTATTATTTTACAATTATTTTTATAAACTTTTTCTTTCCTATTTGAACTACTAACTCACCTTGTGCTACTACAGATTGTAAATCAGTTGTTTTTTCTTCATTTACTTTAACTCCACCTTGAGTTGCTAATCTTCTCATTTCACTTTTACTTTGAACAAGTTTATTATCAACTATTATTTGAGCTAAGTCAAAGTTTTCACTACTAGCTTCTACTGTTAGTATATCAACTGGTATTTGACCTTTTTGGAATACTGATTTAAATCTTTCTTCTGCAAAGTTAGCTCTTTCTTCTCCATGGTATAATCTTACTATCTCTTTAGCAAGTTCCATCTTTACGTTTCTTGGATTAACTTTATCTTCTTTTAAGTCCGAAGCTATCTTATTAACTACGTCAGGATGAATATCTGTCACTAGGTTGTAGTATTTAATTATTAATTCATCTGGTATTTCCATAGCCTTTTGGTACATTACCCCAGCTTCTTCATCTACACCAATGTAGTTTCCTAAACTCTTACTCATTTTATTAACACCATCTAAACCTTCAAGTAAAGGCATCATTATAACTACTTGTGATTCTTGATTAAATTCTTTTTGAAGTGCACGACCCATAAGTAAGTTAAATCTTTGGTCAGTTCCTCCAAGTTCTATATCAGCCTTTATTGCTACTGAATCATATCCTTGCATTAATGGGTAGAAGAATTCATGCACTGATATTGGAGTATGACTTTCATATCTTTTCTTAAAGTCTTCTCTTTCTAACATTCTTGCTACTGTTATTGTAGCTGCTAATTTTACTACTTCTTCAAAGTTTAATTTAGCTAACCATTCACTATTAAATCTAACTTCTGTTTTTTCTTTATCTAAAACTTTGAATATTTGCTCTTCATAGCTTTTTGCATTTTCTAAAACTTGTTCTGTAGTTAATGCTTTTCTAGCACTAGATTTCCCTGTTGGATCTCCTATTTTTCCTGTAAAGTCCCCTATTATTATTACTACTTTGTGTCCTAAGTCTTGTAGTTGTTTCATTTTTCTTAAAACTACAGTATGACCTAAATGTATATCTGGAGCAGATGGGTCAAGACCTAACTTTACTACTAATTGACGATTTTCGTTATGTGCTTTTGTTAGTTTTTCTCTAAGGTCTTTTTCATCGATTATGTCATCTACACCTTTTAAAATTATTTTTACTTGTTCATCTAAATTTATCATTTTATACCTCCGAAATTTCTTATTTTTTTATTTTTTTGTATTAAAAAAGCCCTCATCCTAATAAAAGGACGAGAGCATTACTCACGTGTTACCACCTTAATTCATTAATACTTTTCAATATTAACCTCAATAGGTACGCCAAATTGGTTATACCTAAGCACTATAACGTATGCTAAACGACTTTCCCTAATGGTTGTTATCTTTCAGGAAAACGGCTCTAAGATGTATTCAAACTAACTTATCTTGCTCCTCTCACCAAACGGAAACTCTCTGTTAGACTGTATTAGCTTTACTTGCTCTTTTCATCGCTTTAAATAGTATTTGATTAATATTAATATATTCTGAATTTTACAATTTGTCAACCTTTTTTTATAAAGTACTTAAATAATTATCAATCATACTTATATACATGTTTCTTGTGTTTAACTTTAAATCCAAAATTATATTTAAAACTATTATACCTATTGTACACAATTTAAATTCATATATTAGAAATATTAAAGTTATTAAAGATAATATTCTTATAAAGAAAATCTTTTTGTGTCTTAATAGCGCATAGTTTTGAAGTGCTATGTATCCATCTCTTATTACAAAATATAAACATAGGTACTTTACCGATATGAAAATTGTTTTTATGTAAACACTATTAATTTCAATTTTAAATATATTAAGTACCTCCATAATAACTATGTATATAACACATCCATAAAATATATTTTTAGAACAGCATATAAATCTTGAACATGTTTTAAAATTTTTTATTATCTGCATCTTTTTCTTTCCATTCCCTTTTAAAATATTTAATTTTCTAGCTAACATTAATGATAAATAATATATACTAAACATAGTTCCAAAAGGAAAAAGTGCTATAAATAAATAATAAATTACATCTACATATTCTTTATATGGAAACAATTTTGAATATCCTTGAAATTCATTCATAAAACTATACCCAATTAATTTTGATGCATATACATCTACAAATACCATAAGCAAAACCCCTAGTATAGATCCACATACTAAGTCATCCATAATTGTAGTTTCTTTTGAAATTAAAGTCCCACACATAATTCCAAGAACAACACTTTGGCTTGCCCAAATAACCGTACCAATATTTCCAATAACTAGTCCTATTATACATAGTGAGCTTACTCCACATAAAACAGAATATTTCAAGTCACATTTTAAATGTATTATACAAAATAATATAGGTACTATAAAATCTAAGTAAAGTGCATAACCAAACCCACTACCTATTGCTACTATTGTGCTTATTATAAATAAAGCCGCTAAAATACTAGCTTCTGTCATTTTTTTAGTATCGTTCATCTTTGCCTCCTATAGCTAACTTGTCTAAACATTCATTTCACATTTTAATAAAAATATTTATGAGTCTATATTCTATAATAGTGCTTATCCTCTAAATTATAAACCCCCAAATTTAAAAGAGACCGCACTATTATATTTAACAGCACAGCCCCTTTTTTAAAATATATAAATTTAAGTGTTACCTATTTTAGTATCATTTTAATCTTTGAATAGCTTCATAAGCTATCTCCTTATCATCAAAATGATGTTTAGTACTTCCTACTATCTGATAGTCTTCATGACCTTTTCCAGCTATCATTACTACATCTCCAGCCTCAGCCATTTCTATTGCCTTGTATATAGCTTCTTTTCTATCTTCTATTACTGCATAGTTATCTTTATTCATTTCAATCCCTTTTAATACATCATTTATTATTAATTTAGGAATTTCTGTTCTTGGATTATCAGATGTTATTATAGTTATATCTGAATTTTGTTGAGCTATTTTTCCCATTATTGGTCGCTTTGCTTTATCTCTATCTCCACCACATCCAAATACTGTTATAATCTTTCCCCCTACAAACTCTCTAGCAGTGTTTAATACATTTTCTAGTGCGTCTGGAGTATGTGCGTAGTCCACAATAATTGTTATACCTCTATCATTTGGTATATTTTCAAATCTACCTCTTACACCTATTGTATTTTTTAATTTTTCTTTCACTATATCTATTTCAATGTTTAATAAATAACTTGCACTTATTACTGCAAGTGTATTATAAACAGTAAACTTCCCTGGTACACTAACATAAATTTCATCACTATATGTAGGAGTGTGTAGTTTATAATAAACTCCATTTGCATATAGTTTTATATCACTTGCCATAAAATCAGCTTCACAATTTATACCATAAGTATATACTGGTGTATCTAGGTCTTTAATATTATCTAATATTTTTTTGCCATGAACATCATCTATATTTATAATATTAGCTTTACTAGTTTTATAAAACAATTTTTCTTTAGCTTTTCTATAATCATCTAAATCTTTATGAAAATCTAAATGGTCTTCTGTTAGATTTGTAAACATCCCTATCGAAAAATTTACATTCTCCACTCTATCTAAATAAAGTGAATGAGATGATACTTCCATAGTACAAAATTCACATTCATTTTCTAACATTTTACTAAAATATTTTTGTAAATCTATACTCTCTGGCGTAGTATTTTTAGACATTATTTGTTTTTTACCATCATCTATATTTATAGTTCCTATTGATCCTATTTTATATTTTTCACTTAATATTTGTTTCAAGAAAGTTATTATACTTGTTTTTCCATTAGTTCCTGTTACCCCTAAAACTTCTAGTTTATTTGTTGGATTATTATAAAAATTAGATGCTATTATTGTCATTGCATTTCTTGTATCTTCTACCTTTATAAATGTATATTCTTCTTTGTTGTCTATATTCACATCGTCTTCTATTAAAAAGGCTTTGGCTCCCTTTTTTATAGCATTTTCTATATATTTATGCCCATCACTACTATATCCCTTTATAGCAATGAATAAACTATCTGTAGTTATTGATTTTGAGTCATAGTGTATACTACTTATATCTATATCCCTATTTCCATTAATCTCTAATATATCTAGTTTTTCTATTAGCTTATCTAATTTCATTTAATAACCCCTTTCCCTCTATTATTAAAATGTATTTTATATAGTCTATTCTATGACTACTATTTCTATTTAGTTAAACCTACTTTTCATAAAAAATAACATTTATAATAGTTTTTTTATGTATTTCCCCTAATGTTTTTCATTTTGTTTACGTATATTGCATCATTATGGCTATTTCGATATTTTATTCACACTTTAATGTCATTTTATACGTTTTTTGATAGAAACTTTTGGGATGATATTGTGTTATGACTATAGTAGAATTAGCTTAAAGGACATGCTATTTTGTATAGGGGGGCTTAAAATGTTTATCGTTATCATATCATTATTTATATTTGCTTTAATTTATTTTTTATCCATGGTTTGTATTCACTTTAGCTATATAACTAATCTTAATTTACAATTTGGCTCTGACGTAAATGATTTTTATTGTGATGACACTGTAGATGGTATTTATGGGTATGTAAATTATGTAATTAAAAACTGTGCAATAAATTTATATAAATTTTCTAAATTATTTAAATAATTAGCTTAATAAGTATTATAAATACGAGTGCCTTAAAATAATTTTTATTTTTATAAAAGGCACTCTTTTTATATTAAAATATAAATTTTTATTTTTTTATTATGGATTTAAAATACTCGTCATTAGCCATAACATATTTATTTAAAGGGTTTATCTGTTTGGCTTTTTCATGATGATAATAAGCTTTAGGCAAATTATTAAGTTCAAAATAACAAAAACTCAAGTTTAAATGCGGCTTAAATCTCCAACAACTTATGTTCATACATTGACTACAATCTTTTGATATTTTAATATTTAATATCATTTCATACCAAAAAACTGCTTGATGATATTTTTTCTCCTCCTCAAATGAATAAGCTAGGTTATAGAGCACCTCTCCTCTTGGTTCTATATATTCGAATGTTTTATAAAAGTATTTTCTAGCTTTTGATGTTTCTTTTTTATATAAATAACACTCTCCTATTTTACAAAGAGCATCTACTTTTTCTTCTATACATATATCTTTTAGAATTACTTGATCAAATATTTTTATAGCTTCATCAATCATACAATTACAATATAATTCTTTTCCATAATAGCATAAGTCCCTGTTACTTAATTCATTTCCTAAATCTATGTTTCTTTTATATATTTTAAGATTTCTATCATCAGCACATTTTACTTTATGATGTATTATACCTATATCACTATCATAAATATTACCATCTATTTCAATATACTCATGTATATATCCAGTCCATTTAAAGTTTTTATTTGCTTTTACCATTCTATTTCTTCGTGATTTTATTGTCGGATTGTTGTTTTCATCTAAACGCATATATGTTTCCATTGTAACTACATCAATACCTATATTTAAATTTTCCTTTAATTCTAATAACTTGTTTTTATTTGCATAGTCTAATATCTCATCTGCATCTAACCACAATATATACTCTTTTGTAGCTTTACTAAATGAAAAATCTCTAGCTTTTGAAAAATCATATATCCATTTAAAATCATATATCTTTTGTGTATATTCTTTTGCTATTTCCTTTGTATTATCAATTGAGCCTGTATCAATTATTATTATTTCATCAACAACGTCAATTACGCTATCTAAACACCTTTTTATGACTTTTTCTTCATCTTTTACTATCATACATAAACTTATAGTAATCATAACCTTGACTCCTTATGCTTTAGACTATACATTAACATATGACAAAATGACAATCTTTGTTAAAATTTTTTTAGATAAAAAAATATGGAACCTGTAAATACAGATACCATACTATTACTTATTAATTTCTTTATTTATTCATATGCTCTTTCCAATCTCCATGAGATAGTGGAATTAATTTATCTTCAGAGTTTATATTAGATTTTGGATTATATTCATAGTAATAAGCCTTTTGTGAACTTCCATCTTCTAATTTAACTAATACTTCTTTTCTTAAATACTCGCAATTAATACTATTATCATATGTATAATTTTCTAGCTTGTCTAATTCTACAAAGTTTTTTTCAAAATCTTTAATTTCCATTAACTCGCCTTTAATTATACATTCTCCAGGTATTACTGCAGGGTATCCTTTATTGTTTATATGAAATAATTCTCCAGTTATAGTGCCTTTGTACACTTTAGATACGTTTCCTTTTAAAAGTCTTTCATAGTTAAACATATCACTTCTTAAACTTCTATAAACAAATATCTTATCTACTAGCATATCTCTCCACCTATAGCTTTTATGTCTTCGTTATATATAGTACAAGCTTCTACAGCTAGTTCTAATCCTTTTGCTATCTCTACTAAAGACATATAAGGAGTGTTTTTCTTATCTATAACTTGTCCTGTCATATATGGTATGTGGATAAATCCACCTTTAATATTAGGATATTTTTTGTCTATCATATATAATATTCCATACATTACATGATTACAAACAAATGTCCCAGCAGTATTTGACACACTAGCAGGTATTTGATTTTCATTCATATGCTTAACCATAGCTTTTATTGGTAAGTTTGAGAAGTATGCAGGTTGACCGTCTGCTTGTATTATTTCATCTGTTGGTTGATTACCTTCATTATCTTTTATTCTGTAATCATCTAAATTTATAGCAACTCTCTCAGGAGTTATATCAAATCGCCCACCAGCTTGCCCTACTGATATAACTATATCAGGGTTATGCGTCTCTATAGCTTTTTCTATAGCCTTTACTGACTTAGTCCAAACTGTAGGTATAGTTATTTTTATAACTTCTGCTCCATTAATATTATTTGGAACCATTTTTACAGCTTCTTGTGCTGGGTTTACTGGTTCTCCTCCAAATGGATCAAATCCTGTTAATAAAACTTTCATTTAAACTACCTCCTTCTATTATTATCTAATTTATTATTTTACTTAAAATGCTAAGAAATACATTGCAAATATATGAATTACTAATAATATTATAGCTACTGGAGCTTGATATTTGATAACATCATATTGTTTTCTCATATCTAAAAGTGCCGCTGGCACGATGTTAAAGTTTGCAGCCATTGGTGTCAATAAAGTTCCACAATATCCAGCTGTTAATGCTAGGGCACCAACTATTGCAGGATCTGCTCCTTGAGCTAAAACAAATGGAACTCCAATCCCTGATGTTATAACAGCAAATGCAGCAAATGCATTTCCCATTATCATAGTAAATATAGCCATACCTAATACGTATGCAACTACTGCTAAAAATCTACTATCTTCAGGAACTACTCCTGATATTAAATTCGATATAACTTCTCCAACACCCGCTTGAGTAAATAATGCACCTAATGCAACTAAAAGTTGTGGTAACATACTAGCAGGTCCCATTTGTTGAAGTAATCTTGCACTATCATCTACTGTTGTAGAAACTTTTGCTTTTGTTAACATAAATGCTGATAATAAAGCAATTACTGCTCCTGCTCCTATTGCAAATTGTGATGAACTTGCAAAGTTAGCTAAGCTCATTGCCACCGCAACTGCTGCAAAAGCTAAAACTAATGAAGGCCAAAATATTTTATTTCCAAGCTTTTCTGAATGTTTTTGTCCAAATTCTTCACTTGGCATATCATATTTTGCAAATACAACTTGTTTTGATACTGTTAATAAACTCGATAATATTAATATTAATCCAACTACATTGCTTGGTAATACTTTTGCAAATATAAATGGTAATGATATTAATATCCAAAATAATGCTGTTCCGTATTTCTTACTACTGCCTATAGTTTTAAATGATTTAAATGCTATTACTAGCATTAAAAGACCCATAGTAACATAAAAAATTTCTAATGATATATCTATAAAGTTTTGCACTAAATTTCACTCCTTTATTTAACTATTTCTGTCCGTATTTTCTATTTAGCTTTTTATCAAATAAGTAATTTTGAAGTGCTGATATTAAAAACGCGACTACTGCCATTATTATACTTGCTTTTGCTATTTCTAATTCTGAAACCTTAAATCCTTGTTCTGATAAAGTTGAAGCTATAAGTAAAACTCCACTACTTCCTGCAAATAAGTTTTGGCCAAAGAAGTTTCCGTAGTTTTCTGAAGCTGCAGATAAAGCTTTTATAGCTTCTTCATCGTCATCTTCTAATTCCTTATGCTTACTTATTGCAGCAGCTTGAGACATTGGATTTACTAATGGTCTAACAAATTGAGGATGTCCACTCATTCTTATAGATAATGCTCCTGCCACTTGTCTTGCTAGCATATATATACTTAATACTCCTCCAGCTGTAAGCTTTCCAAGTTTTTCGATTAAGTAAACTGCTCTTTGTCTTAAACCATATCTTTCTAATATTCCTATTACCGGCAATGTTAATATGAATAACGATACAGCTCTGTTTGCTACAAATGATTCACCAAGTATAGTTAATATTTGGTTTATGTCTAAACCTGCAACTATTCCTGTAGCAATTCCAGCTACTAATACTGTAAATAGTGTTTCTATCTTAAATATGAAACCTATTACAACAATTAAAACCCCTATTAGTTTTATCATAATATTTTTATGCTCCTTTCATTTTAAAATAAATTTTCATTTTCCAAAATATCATTTTTCATGTTTTTTCGACAATTCTAATTTTTTTTTATATTTCGAATTATATATTATTTTCAAAATTATTACAACAATGATTTTAAATTCCAATATTTTTTTCTAAAAACAAAAAGTGATTCCTTTTTCGGAATCACTCTTATTATTGTCTTGATATTGTTAACTATTCTTTATTTATGATATATTTTAATGTTTTTATATATTCATCTACTTCCTTTACCAATACTTCCATTTCGTACTTACTCATAGACATTCCATTTATATTTTTTAATATCTCCAATGTCGTAAAAATTATTTCTTTGCTGCAATTATTGTATCCATCTTTTAATTTTTCTGAAACTTTGTATTTTATTTGTTGTATAAATTCATCTATATCTTTTAATATATCCTTATTTTGCTTGTCACA
This sequence comes from Romboutsia sedimentorum, assembly GCF_030131845.1. Lineage (GTDB taxonomy): Bacteria > Bacillota > Clostridia > Peptostreptococcales > Peptostreptococcaceae > Romboutsia_D > Romboutsia_D sedimentorum. The sequence goes on from NZ_JASKYM010000004.1 coordinate 85,055, forward strand.
TTGAACTTTATCATATATAACTTTACCTAACGCCCCACTTATAGTTCCCGCTATAAGAAGTGGCGGACAGTAAGCTGCCATTGCACTGCCTATAGTCATTGATGTAGCTGATGAGCCTATGACTGCACTATATAAAGATATTATTCCACCTGATGTAGCTCCAAGAACTGCACCACTTCCAACTACAGTTAGCATATCATTTATATTAGTTTTTTCACTATCCACTTTAAATTCTGTTTCATCTAAAAATTCATTTTTGTAAGTAATGTCATTTACATATTTCTTTATATCATCATCCATTTTATCGCTTATTTCTTTTATACATTCGCTCCACTCTTTAAAAAATATATTATCAAATTCAACTTTCTTTTTATTTACCAAATCATTTATATATTTTTCACTTATATATACTTTTGTATTTTCTATATTATCTTTTATTTTTTTTATTTCATCATTAAAAAAAATTCTATTGCACCAATCATCTATTTCAAAATTCATCTTTGAGTATATATAATCAAATTTATTTTGAAGATCTTTTTCATAATTATTCATTTCATCAATAAATATTGATAAACTTTTTAAGTATTCGTAGTGACTTATAGTATCTTTATGAATAATTCCTTGCAATGAAGATTTAATGCTTTTTTGTTTTATGTCATCACAATTTTCACATACACTTTGTATATAGTTATTTAGATTTTTAAAATTTTCTCTTAAATCACTGTAATTTGAGATAATTAAATCAGTACTTTTAGCTTTAGCTTTGTTGCTCATTTTCTCTTGATACTCTAGATAAGAAGATATCATAAAAAATTCATCCATATAAATTCCATATTCTTGCTTTATATACTCTAGTGTTTCTTCTTTATTGCCATTTAATAAATCACATTTATTAATTACACCTACAATAGGTTTTTTATATTCGCATATTATGTCTAGCGCATCAACAATGTCTTCTTGACCTAGATGTGTTGCATCCATTACAAACAATATTAAATCTGCATTTTGAATATAATTCATAGTTTTTTGTTCATTTTTTATAGTTATACTTTTAAGACCTGGTGTATCTACTATATTTATTTTTTTTAAATAATCTATATTAAGTCCAATTTTTGTAATGTAATCATTTTTCTTTGTATATGAATCGCTTCCATATACAACTTCGATTATATTAGAAGTTGCCTCTAATACATCAACTTCACTTACTTCGTTCCCTATAAGTGCATTTACTAAACTAGATTTTCCACACTTTACTTCTCCTACTATAACCATTTTAAGTTGTTTGTCTTTGTTCTTCTCTAATGATTTAATCCCCTTTATAGGTTTTTCAAGTTGTTTAACTATCATATCTTTATATGGTATTACAACTTCATGTGTCAGTCTTTCTCTAATTGGAGATTTTAAAAGCATTTCTTTAACTTCATAAATATTTCTTTTACTAGTTTCCAAAATATCACCTCAAATTATTTAATATATTTTCTATTTCATTTAAATATTGAATATGCTTTTTTATTTTTGAATACTCTAGGTATTTTTCTTTAAATGCTTCATCTTTGATTTTATTTATATTAAAATCTATAAAACTTATTCTATCTTCTAAAATTTCACTTATTTCATTTTTTAAATTGTTGATTCTTTTATAGACATTACCCTTTGTTAATATTTCACCAATATATTGTTTTTTAGGATTTTTAGGATTTAGTTTATTTAAAATATTTTCTAATTGGTTGGCTTTTTTGATATTATTTTTATCTAAAGTATAACTTTTATTGTATTCTAATATTAAATTTTTACTTCTAGCAAAATACACATTTGTATTTAATTTTTCGATATCAATACTTTTATTTATGTTAGCTTTTTCATACAAAACTTCATATAATTTTTCTAAATCTAAATTGCATTTAATCTGTAGTTTTTCTATGTCTGTTTTTAAATCGTTCAAATCAGTATCATTATAAGTATTATTACTTTTTATATCCTCTATATAATTTAATACTTGTATATATATTTCTTTACTTTTTTTCTTTGATTCAAATTCTATTTCATTATAATTAGATATATCTTTATAAAGTTCTCTTTTATAATCATATACTTCTTTTATAATATTATCTCTCATAATAAATATATTCTTATATTTAGAATCTATCTGCTTTATTTTAGATATTTTCGTGAAATTTACATCAATACTTTTATATAAACTATCTATATTGCTTTTTTGTATTAAATCGCAATCATTATTTAATATCCCATCTACCGCTTCTTTTGCTGAAATATATACCACATCATCAAATTTATCTATATATATTTCATTAGCTTTTCCTTTGACCTTGGCTATATTCGCTGCATCCGCTTTACTTATAATATCCATTTTATTTACAACAGCTATTATATTTTTTTTATTATTATGTAGGTTATCTATTTTATTCATTTCATCTATTAGCTTATTGCTCTCTTTTGAAACTATATTGCAAGCATCAACTAGCCAGAGTACACCATCTGCCTTTGTATAGTACTCTTTCATACGCTCTAGTGTATCTTTTAGTAGTATTTGATTAAGACCAGGAGTATCTACTATTATAAAGTCATCTAACATGTTACCATCTTTTAAGTTATATCTTACTTTGACGATCTCTGATTTGTATAAATTCTCATTTTCTTGTTGTTGTTTGTATTTTTTAAGTTCGTTTATGCTAAGTTTATTTTCTCTTTTGAATTTAGCAACATTTTGAGATACTTTTATTTTTGAATTTTTAAATTTATCTTCTTCATTTTTTAAAAGCTTATTTCCATTAATTAAGCTTTTTGTAATTTTTTTGTTATTACTATATATTATTTCTATCTTTTCATTATTTTTTTTTACAAACAAATCTAATTTCCAAGTATTTGGTATGTCTGTACTTATAACTATATTTCTTTTTAATAATGCGTTTATTAAGGTTGATTTTCCATAATTGCCAGACCCCATTACGAAAAGTAAAAATGGTTCTTTTAGTTGACTTATACTTTCACCACTTTCATTTAATTTATTTTGTATATAATCTAAAAGTTTGCTAGACTTAGTTTCTCTGTTATTATTAATACTTTCTTTAGCTAAAATTATAATATCATTTAGTTCATTAATTATATTCATCATTTTTTTATATTCTTCATACCTACTATCATACATAATATCATTCCTTTTTGTTACTTATAGTGTGATTTTTTCTAAAGCCTATTATATTGTATGAATACTTTTTATTTGCAAGAACTAAACCCTAATTTATAATTTTTTTATGTTGTTAAAAAATTATTATTATTTAGATGTTTTCCAGTTTATTTTGTGCTATCATTTATATTAAGTAAGATGAAAAAAATAAGCAGGAGAATATTCCCCTACTTATTTTCACTAATAAAAGTTTTTTAACTGTTTTAGTCTACTTGGATGTCTTAGTTTTCTTATAGCCTTAGCTTCGATTTGTCTTATTCTTTCTCTAGTTACCCCAAATACTTTACCTATTTCTTCTAAAGTCTTTGGTGTATCATCATCAATGCCAAATCTCATTCTAAGTACTATTTGCTCTTGTTCGCTAAGACCTGTTAATAGTTCTTCTATTTTTTCTTTTAAATTGTTTTGTTCAACCTCATGCATTACAACATCACCAAAATTTGGATCTGATGGTATGAACTCTACTAAACTACTATCTTCATCTTCTTTTATAGGCGTGTCTAACGATACTACATTTTTATCTCGTTTTAATATGTCTATAACTTTTTCAACATCAAGTTCACAAATTTCTGCTAATTCATCTAAATTAGGTTCTCTTTGTAAAATATTTGATAACTCTTGTTTTTTTCTTTTTACAAAGTTTATTCTTTGATGAAGGTGTACTGGTATTCTAATTGTATTTTCACAATCGTCTATGTATCTTGTTATACTTTGCTTTATCCACCAAGTAGCATAAGTACTGAATTTATATCCCTTTGTATAATCATATTTTTCAACAGCTTTTATAAGACCAATATTCCCAGCTTGGATTAAGTCAAGCATATCAACACTTTCTTTTCGATACTTTTTAGCAATACTTACAACTAATCTATAATTTGCATTTATAAATTGATCTTTAGCTTTAGGTGAAGATTCAATTATTGCTTTTGCTAATTGTACTTCTTCCACTGCAGATAGCATTTTGTACTCTTCTATTTCCTTTAAATACATTTTCATAGCATTTGACGTATTTGATGAATCTCCATAAATATAGTTTTCATAAGTATTTTCTTTTTTAGCCCCCATAATTTAACTCCTTCTATCCCTATAGTTTGTTAATTGAAATGGTAAAGTGTATTTAGTTTTACATAGTTTTATAATATGATACTTAGTTTAAAAAAATTCCATTCAATTTAACTTAAATGTCAATAAATTTATTTATCTATAATTCTACTTAAGATATCAAATTTCCTTCTTTTTTGTGATTTTTATTTTATTTATTTTATTTTTTTGTTTTTAGACAGAAAAAAAGACCACAATTTTGCAGTCTTTTTTCCTCGAACGACGTTATAAATCCCTCTATTAATAAATCCTTTCGCGTTTGCCCCAACACTTACGGTTTTATAGAGAATTTTTTACCTTTTAATAATAACACCATTAAAAATTATAGTCAAGTTTGTATATTTGCCTATTTCTTATTAATGTTTACATCCACAGTCATCTCCACAACCACAATCATTACCTTCACCGTGCCCACCGCAACATTCATGGTCATGTTTATGTTCATGAGTATTAGTGTTTTCTTTTGCATGTTCAGCTTCAGCTTCTTTAGCTATTTCTTCCATTTTAAAGAATTCTTCTACCATTACTTCATATTGAGGAAGTGATGCTTCTGTATCATATTCTTCTCCAGTCCAATCAGCATACATCATAGCATCTCCATTAGTTAATACTAATCTACCTGCCATAGTTATGTTGTCTACATCTTCTAAGAAGTCTATTTGCTTTTGAACAACTTCTCCTTCTAATTTTATATCTTCATCCATACATTGTACTATCATAACTGGTGCAAAGTAGTCTTCATTGTCTTTAACGTTAACAACTACATCTAACATACCCTCTGCCCCTTCTTCAAATTCCGATAATGCTACATCTGTATCTATCATATCTTGAGGAACTAATAAATCCTCCATTAAGTACTTTATAACTCTTTCTTTTACTAATTGTTTTGACATTGTAATTCTCCTCTCATTTTATAGCCACTTCTTGTCCAAAGTTTTCCTTATTATACTATACTAGATTTACAATTTTTTCAATCTTTAGATATAAAATAGTTGCAAATATAACTTATTTATACCCAATTTTATTTTTTTCAATACTTTTTATAAAATTTTTAAACCTTGTATTTTACTGTATTTGATTAGGTTTTTTATGTATTTTACATATCTTTACAGTATATTTTTTTGTTTTTCCTATGTTACTATTAGTTCACAGGGGGCGACCCCTACACTAACGGTTACAAATCGGTAACATTTTTAGAATATTATGACAAAGAGGTGCTTTTAATGAAAAACATGACGAAAAGAATAAGAACTTTATTAGCTTTAGGTGTAATGACTGTGGCTACAGCTTCTACTATAGTTCCTGTAAATGCCTTATCTCAGGATACTTTAAAAAACTGTACTGCTAAAGATTCACTATCTGTATGTATAAATGGGGTTAATCGTAAATTGCCATTAAATAATAATTGTGAAAATAAGTTTACTATGCCTGAACACAAGGTTTTAAGTAAATTTACTATGCCTGAATGCAATATAACTAATAACAATAAGGACAATACTACTACTGTAGAAAAACCTGCTGTTAAACCTGATGAGAACAAGGACAATACTACTGTAGAAAAGCCTTCTGTTAAGCCTGATGAGAACAAAGACAATACTACTGTAGAAAAGCCTTCTGTTAAACCTGATGAGAACAAAGACAATACTGCTACAGACAAGCCTGTTGTTAAGCCTGATGAAAACAATACAGACAATACTGCTGGAAATTTCTCAGCTTTCCAAAAGGAAGTTACTGATTTAGTAAATGTAGAAAGAACTAATAGAGGATTAAAACCTCTTACACTAGATTCACAGATTTCAAATGTTGCTACAAAAAAATCAGAAGATATGGTAAATAAAAAATATTTTGATCATAACTCTCCAACTTACGGTTCACCATTTGATATGATGAAGCAATTTGGAATAAGTTATAAATCTGCTGGAGAAAACATAGCTATGGGTCAAAATAACCCTAAAGAAGTTGTTAATGCTTGGATGAACTCTAAAGGACATAGAGAAAATATATTAAACCCAAATTTCACAAATATAGGTGTTGGTATAGCAAAAGATAGCAATGGAAGCATTTACTGGACTCAAATGTTTGTAGGTAGATAATATAGACTAGCCCTAGACTTTTCAATAAGTCTAGGGCTTTTTTGTTTTTAAATTTATTTGTTCCTACAGTAACACTTTATATTTTATTTAATAAAATACACTATAAGGCTTACTGTCTTTTATATTAAAAATAGTATATTGGAGGAATATAAATGAATTGTAAAGGTTATTTAGAAATAAATTTTGCAAGCTATCTTGTAATCAACGACACTATGAATTTTAAAAATACACCACTAAAAGATATACCACTCTCTATAGCTGTAAATACAGAAAATCTTCATGCTTTTATTAAAGAAGAAGAATATACGCCGACTGATCCAATACCAGTTCCTAACCCTTGTTATCCTACCGATCCAACTAAAGATATATTAGTTGACACTGTTACTTTAAATGAACTAAGAGTTAGCGGTTTAATAAGTTATATTGTAGGAGCTGATTTACTAGAAACTAGTACTAATGTAGTTATCAACTCACCTGCTACTAAACTTGAGTATGCTACGGTTTCTGGAGATGCAGTAGTTATTGAAGACGTATTGCTATTTTTAGAAAGTCCTGATGTGCCAATTCCACAACTTCTTGTCACAGTTACTGATTTAAAAGTTACTGATCAAGGTGGTAATATAGAAGAGGATCATTGGTTTGAAATAAGAGGAACTTTTAGAATTGACCCAGTAATTTAATTATTTAAATAAAAAAATATATTATTTTAAGGAGATGTAAATATGAATAACGATAAATTACCTTATTCATTAGATGATAATTCTTCATCATTTCAAACTTTAGCAACTAGCTCTGTATGTAAACACTACCAACCAGTTCCACCTGTTTACTTAAATGTTAGAAAAGAAACCCTAAACCATGTAAATATAGGGGACCCTACTAACCCATACGACTATAGTGAAATATTATCTAAAGTAATTATATATGCTAACGATGTTGCTAAACCTTTTTTAAGATTAATTAAGGAGAGTTATAAAATCCCACAAAAGATACCTTATCCTTGTGAAAATGTGCCTGGTGAAATAGACGCTTCTATAGAACTAGAACAATGGAGAGCTATAGCTTCAGGAACATTTTATCCTATTGCATATGCTCAAACTATAGGTTTATTAGCTGGGGTTGAAGATTTCGTAGGAGTTGATCAAATTGTGTACTACTGCGCATCTGGAGAATTCCCTTATGTTGAAAGTGACTTTGATATAGATATTGATTTAGTAAATGGAGATCCTAATGATCCAGATAAACCAGGAGGAACTGGATATACTTTAGTTAAATTTTTTCCTGATAACCCTGATGACCTTAATGGACCTGGTGCGTACTTCTTTGTAGTAGATCCTTTAGTTCGTGTAAAACTAATTAGCGATCCAAGTTAATATTTAATAGATAATATGATTTTATGATACTGAGTGGCCAATGCCACTCTTTTTTATTTTTTTATACAGTAACACTTTTAACTTGATTTAATAAAATGTATTAGAAGACCTAGTGTCTTTTATATTAAAGATCGTATAATGGAGGAATATAAATGAATTGTAAAGGTTATTTAGAAATAAATTTTGCAAGCTATCTTGTAATTGATAATACCATGAACTTTAAAAATACACCACTGAAGGATATACCATTAGCTATTGCTGTAAATACAGAGAATCTTCATGCTTTCATTAAAGAAGAAGAATACACACCTGTTGATCCAATCCCAGTTCCAAATCCTTGCTATCCTAGCGATCCAACTAAAGATATATTAGTTGATACAGTTACTTTAAACGAATTAAGAGTTAGCGGTTTAATAAGTTATATTGTAGGGGCAGATATATTAGAAACTAGTAGTAATGTAGTAGTTAATTTACCTGCTACTAAACTTGAATATTCTACGGTTTCTGGAGATGCAATAGCATTAGATGAAGTTTTACTTTTTTTAGAAAACCCTAACGTACCAGTTCCACAACTTCTTGTTACAGTTACTGATTTAAAAGTTACTGACCAAGGTGGCAATATAGAAGAGGACCATTGGTTTGAAATACGCGGTACTTTTAGAATTGATGCAGTAATTTAATGTTCTAAGCACCATTTTTAAAATATATTATTTTAAGGAGATGTAAGTATGAGTAATGATAAGGTTCCATATTCACTAGGCAGTGATATTGATTACTCGACTAAAGATTTAGTACCAGTGTGCCAACTTCCAGTAAAAACTTTACAGGATCAAGTTTTTACATTGACTAGAGCTTTATTGCCTTCTAATATGTTTGATCCAACTGGGCATCTTTATCCTGACTCTGTAACAGCTTTTGGTAACTTAGGCTTTATCGAGTTTTTAGATGTTAGAGAAGAAATAGCAGAGGAAACAAAATTGATTGATTTGTGCCCACTGCAACAACCTATAAAATCAACAGCCAAAATAAAAAAAATATCGATAATAGTTACAATTGGATACTCTGTGGTCTTATACAATGCATATGAAAATCATAGCACAACTAACAGTGATGCAATTTTAGCTACTCAAACAAACTTTATAACATTGAAAATAGATGGATTTGCTTATTCATCTATAGATGCAGATATATCAAAATATTATGACAAAAATAATTATAATCTAAGCTTTGATTTAACAGCAACTCCAGATATCTATGCTCCACAAACTATTCCTTTTGTAGGAGTAATATCTTCCGGTAGCGTTACACTAAGTTTAATAAATCCTTAATTAAAATCATAACTAAATACAAATAATAAAAAGGTTGCTAAATGCAACCTTTTATTATTTACTAAATTGACTGTTGTAAAGCTCTGCATAAAGCCCAGCTTTTTTTAACAATTCTTCATGATTTCCTTTTTCTACAACATTACCATCTTTCATAACTAATATTATATCTGCATCTTTTATAGTAGACAATCTATGCGCTATAACAAAGCTTGTTCTTCCTTTCATCATAGTGTTCATTGCCTTTTGTATGTTTATTTCCGTTCTTGTATCAACACTACTTGTAGCTTCATCTAATATTAATATTTTAGGATTTTTAAGCATTGCCCTTGCTATTGTTAATAATTGTTTTTGTCCCTGTGAAATATTTGAAGCTTCTTCATTTATTTCTGTATCATAACCATTTGGCAAAGTTCTTATAAAATGGTCTGCATTTGCAGCTTTTGCTACTGCTATTATAGCTTCGTCTGTACTCTCGTTAGTTCCATAAGCTATATTATCTTTTATACTTCCTTTAAATAGCCAAGTATCTTGTAAAACCATACCAAACATATCTCTTAAATTTTTTCGTGTAATATCTTTTATGTCTACACCATCGACAAGTATTTTGCCACCGTTTAATTCATAAAATCTAAGTAATAAATTTACTAAAGTAGTTTTTCCTGCACCTGTTGGTCCAACTATTGCAACAGTTTGGCCAGGCAACACTCCTACGTTTAAATCATTTATTAATATATTATCATTTTCATATCCAAACTTGACATGTTCAAATTCAACAGCGCCTTGAGGATTTTCTATTCTTTTGCTAGGTACACTATCAGGTATCATTTCTTCCTCATCTAAAAGCTCAAATACCCTTTCTGCTGATGCTACTGTTGATTGAATTATATTAGCTATGTTTGCAGTTTGACTTATAGGCTGTGCAAATTGTTTTGAATATTGTATAAAAGCTTGTATATCTCCAATTTGTATCTTGCCCCTTGTTACAAGGATTCCTCCTATTACCGCTACAAATACATATCCTAAGTTATTGGTAAAGTTCATAACAGGCATCATAATACCTGACATAAACTGTGCTCTCCAAGCTGCATCGTATAATTTTTCATTTATACTTTTAAATTTATTTATAGAATGTTCTTCTCTATTAAAAGATTTCACAACATCATGGCCCGTATACATTTCTTCGACATGACCATTTAAGTTACCTATTACTCTTTGTTGTTTTATAAACTGTCCTTGGGATCTTTTTATAATTGGTCTGATAAATAATATTCCTAATGGCAATGTTATTATTGTTACTATTGTCATTAGAGGGCTTATTGTAAGCATCATAACTATTACACCAATTATTGTTACAACTGATGTTATAAGTTGAGTTATACTTTGTTGTAGTGTAGAACTTATGTTATCTATATCGTTACTTACTCTACTTAATAATTCTCCATGAGTATGAGAGTCGAAAAATTTAAGTGGAAGTTTATTTAATTTATCATAAACATCTTTTCTCATATCATAAACTGTCCTTTGTGCCACTCTTGCCATTATATATTGTTGCATATAACTAAATACACTACTTATAACATATAACACTATAAGTACAATTAATATCTTTCCTATATAATCAAAATCTATGCCTGCACCTGGTACTCCCTTTGATTTCATCATTATGCCTTCAAATATCTTTGTTGTAGCTTTTCCAAGTATTTTAGGACTTACTATTAAAAATATTGTACTAAGTATTGATGCAAGTAAAACTAACATTATACTTTTTTTATATTTTTTTACATATAGTGAAAGTCTTTTTAATGTACCTTTAAAGTCTTTTGCTTTTTCTAAAGCAATAGCACCACCCATAGGTCCTCCCATAGGAGATTTTTGTCCTTTATTTTCACTTGCCATATCTACATCTCCTCCTTTGAAAGTTGTGAGGATACTATTTCTTTATATATATCACAAGTATCTAATAATTCTTTATGAGTTCCAATTCCTACAACTCTACCTTCATCTAATACTATTATCCTAGTTGCATCTACTACACTTGATACTCTTTGTGCTACTAGTATTACTGTTGCTTCTTTTGTTTCATCTACTAAAGATTTACGAAGTTCTTTGTCTGTTTTAAAATCTAGTGCAGAAAAACTATCATCAAATATATAAATTTCTGGTTTTTTTATAATTGCTCGTGCAATTGATAGTCTTTGCTTTTGACCACCTGATACGTTAGTCCCACCTTGAGATATAATAGTTTCTTCTTTATTTTCCATATTATCTACAAAGCCTTTTGCCTGTGCTATCTCTATTGCTTTTTCTACATCTTCAATACTTGCGTCATCCTTGCCATATTTTAAATTTTCAAATATGCTTCCACTAAATAATATTGCCTTTTGTGGTACATATCCTATTTTTTCTCTTAAATAGTTGGCATTTAAATCTTTAACATTTACTCCATCGACTAAGACTTCTCCTTCAGTTGTATCAAAGAATCTTGGTATTAATTTAACTAAAGTTGATTTCCCTGAACCCGTTCCTCCAATTATTGCAGTAGTTTCACCTGGCTTACTTATAAAACTTATATCACTTAATACTTTTTCACTATCTTTTTCATAAGAAAAACTTACATTTTTAAATTCTACATAACCCTTCATATTGGTTTCTTTTAGAGCATCTTCTTTATCTTTTAATGTTTGATTCATATCTAAAATTTCATTTATTCTAGTTGCTGATGCTGATGCACGGGGTATCATAACAAACATCATAGAAAGCATCATAAGTGCAAACATTATTTGAGCTAAATATTGTATAAATGCAATTAAGTCTCCAACCTGCATACTGCCATTTTCTATTCTAACTCCTCCAAACCAAACTACAGCCAAAATACTTATATTTATTACAAGCATCATAAGTGGCATAAGTAAAGTTATTGTTTGATTTGCCTTAATTGCAACATCACATAAATTAAAACTTGCACCTTCAAATCTTTTACTTTCTACTTCTACTTTATTAAATACCCTAATAACTCTTACACCTATTAAATTTTCACGAAGTACTCTATTTAAATTATCTACGTTTTTTTGCATCGACTTAAAAAGTGGCACTGCTCTCTTTAGTATAAGAGCAATGCTTACAATAAGTATCGGCATTGCTACTAATATAATCAAAGAAAGCTTGGCATCTTTTTTTATGGCCATTATACTTGCTCCAATAGCAACCATTGGTGCATATAACATCATTCTTAACATTATCATTAGTACTTGTTGTATTTGAGTAATGTCGTTTGTAGTTCTAGTTATAAGAGATGCTGTTCCTATTTGATTAAACTCAGCTAACGAAAAATTTTCTACTTTTTCAAATACTTTATTTCTTAAGTCCCTACCAAATCCCATAGCTACTTTAGATGAAAAATAACTCGCAGTAACAGTTACAATTCCTCCTATAATTGTTACTAATATCATTTTAAATCCTGTATTTATAATATAGTTTGTATCACTATTTACCACGCCTTTATCTACTATATCGCTCATTAAATTAGGGAGATAAACATCCGATAAGGATTGAATAAATACCAAAGCAAATATAAGAATTATTGTGCCTTTGTATCTACTTAAACCTTTTAGTAATTTAAGCATACTATTCCTCCTTTTTTATAATTCTCAGTTTTATACTCTTTTATTTTGTCCCACAAGCATAAGTAAAATTCATTTACAATATATTTATAAAGAGCTTATTTTTAATTTTGCTTACATATTTTTGTGAAGTTTGTTACCAACTTGTAATTCCCTTCCCCTCAAAAATGGTTTATAGTATAATATAGTGGGGTTATATTATGGTTTAACTTTTAAAGTTGAAAGGAATGAAATTTATGAATAAAGGATTTAAAAATTTAAAAAAGAAGGCAATAACACTAACACTTGCCTTTGCACTTAGTTTATCAACTATTACTTTAGCATTTGCTGATAGTAGTAAAGTTGTAACTCTTGGTGCAAACTTAAAACCAGAACAAAAACAACAAATGTTAAAATATTTTGGAGTCAATGAAAATGAAGCAGTCGTTTTAGAAGTTAACAACGCAGAAGAAAGAAAATATTTACAAGGAGTTGCTGGTGAGGAACAACTTGGTAAAATAACAATTTCTTGTTCTTATGTAGAACCTACTTCTAAAGGAAACGGAATAAATGTTAAGACAGCTAACCTTACATGGGTTACAAGTTCTATGATAGCAACTACACTATCAACTGCTGGTGTTGAAAATGCCAACGTAATAGCAGCTGCACCTTTTGCAGTTTCAGGAACTGGAGCCTTAACTGGTGTTATGAAAGCTTTTGAGGATGCTACTGGTAAAGCTCTACCTGAAGATAAAAAGGAACTTGCTACTGAGGAATTAGTTACTACTGGAGATTTAGGAGATGCTATTGGTCAAGATAAAGCTACAGGTGTAATTAATGATATTAAATCAGAAATCGTAAAAAATGGTACTTCTGATACTGCTCAAATAGCAGAAACTATAAACAATATAACTAACAACTACAATGTAAATTTAACTGATGCTCAATTTAAACAAATCGAAGCATTAATGTCAAAAATCTCACAACAAGATTATGACTATAATAAGATAAAAGATACTTTATCAAATGTATCGAATAATGTTGATCAAAATTTACAACAACTAGGAGAAAGTGTTAAAAGCTCAGGTATATTTGATTCTATATCAAATTGGTTTGGTAACTTATTTAAAGGAAGTAATGACTTAGGTATATTAGAAACTACTAATGATGAATTACTTGGTAAAGATGCAAAAATAAATGCTACTGATGAAAAAGCAGTTAATTTACCTTCAACTGAAGAAGTAGAAGGATTCTTTGCTAAAATAACAAATTGGTTTAGCAATTTATTTAATTCAAACAATGAAAAAGCTAATACTGAGTCAACTACACCTAGCGAACCAGTTTCTAAAGATAGCGAAACTACACAACCTAAAAATGCTACAACTGAAAATAGTAATGATAGTAACACTAATGATGCTAATAATACTCCTGAGACTTCTTTAGAAACGCCTTCTCAAGAAAATACTCAAGGTAGTGAAATACCTCCAGCTCAATAAAAATAATTTCTAATATAATTAACTTTAAAGGAACTAATCTCAAAGATTAGTTCCTTTTTTAATTGTTATGTTGTCTCTTTATAGGTAAATTTATGTTAAATTATTTTTTATAAAGGAAAACTGTCTCACTATGTAGAAAATTATAGGTATCTATATTTTTTAGATAATAAAATAAAGCCTATGGAGGATACTATGAATTATTATGATATTTATAAACTAGTTAAAAGTGAAGATTTGAATCATCATGGAACACTATTTGCGGGCAGAATGTCTGAGTGGTTTGTCGAAAGTTGTTTTATAGCTGCTGCAAATGAGTACAAACATCCAGAAAATTTAGTTTGTGTTAAAGTACACGAACTTAATTTTAATTCGCCTATAAAAAAAGGAGATATAATACATATTCAAACTAAGATTTGTTATGTTGGAAAAACTAGCTTAACAGCTTATGGAAAAGTTATTAGAAATGACGATGATAGAATTTTAGTAGATGGTTTCTTAACATTTGTTTGCATAGATGACAAGGGAGTTAAAATGCCACATAATTTAGTACTCGATAAAGTTAAAAATGAAGAAGACTTAAAGTTAATTGAAAAGGTTAAAAGTTTTAGAGGTTAATATAATATTGAATTAACAAATAACACATATTATAGTTTCAAATAACAAATAATACATATTATAGTAAAAAAACTTAATAAAGTAATTTAAGGAGAAGTTATTATGGAACCTATTAATATTAAACGACAAGAACTAGAAAACATATATGGAAAAATTAGTCCTTTTGAATTTAAAAATAAACTTATACAGCTAGCTACTAAGCCTAACAAAAAAAGTACTCGTACTTTACTTGATGCAGGAAGAGGTAACCCAAACTGGATATCACATCTTCCTCGTGAAGCATTTTTTACATTTGGTCACTTTGCTATACAAGAAAGTAGACAATCTTGGAATCAAGGTCCACTTTCTGGCATGCCTAGAAAAACTAACATAGCTTCTAGACTATACAAATATATTGAAGAAAATCCTACTATGCCAGAAATAGGTTTTTTAAAGAAAATTATCGACTATGGAGTCAATACTCTTAAATTCGACCCTGATAGTTTTGTATATGAGTTAACTGATGCAATAATTGGAGATAACTATCCTTTTCCTGACAGAATGTTAGTTCATATAGAAAAAATAGTTAAAGAATATTTAATTCAAGAGATGAAGTACAATATTTGTGAAGGTGGAAATTTCAACGTTTTTGCGGTAGAGGGTGCAACAGCTGCTATGTGTTACGTTTTTGATTCACTTATTGCAAATAATTTATTATTAAAAGGTGACAAAGTAGCTATAATGACACCTATATTTACACCATATTTAGAAATTCCACATCTTCCAAGATACGAATTTGAGGTTGTATACATAAATGCAGACGAAAAAACCAGTGATGGCAAACATACTTGGCAATGTTCTAACGAAGAATTAGAAAAACTTATGGACAAAGATATAAAAGCTTTATTTGTTGTAAATCCTAGCAATCCTCCATCTGTCGCTATATCTCCTAAAGCTAGTGAAAAATTAGTAGATATAGTTAAAAATCACAATTCTGATTTAATGATTATATGCGATGATGTTTATGGCACGTTTGTACATGGGTTTGAGTCTTTAATGGCTAAGCTTCCTTATAATACAATTGGTTCTTATTCTTACTCTAAATATTTTGGTGTAACAGGATGGAGATTAGGAACACTTGCGCTTCATGAAAAAAATGTATTTGATAAACTTATAGATGAGCTTCCTTATTCTATAAAAAAGAGAACTAACAAAAGATACTCTGACATGAACACTCATCCTGAAAAAGTTCCTTTTATAGATAGAATAGTTGCAGATAGTAGACAAGTTGCACTTAATCATACTGCTGGTCTTTCTACTCCTCAACAAGTACAGATGGCATTTTTCTCAGCTTCAGCGTTAATTGACAAAGAAAATATTTATAAAAATATGACTATAGATATTTGCCATACTAGACAAAAATTATTGTTTGATAGTTTAGGTCTTGAGTTAACTGCTGACCCTAATGACGCAGCTTATTATACTCAATTTGACTTATTACAATGGGCACAGACTCATCACGGAAAAGATTTTGCTAACTATCTAGAAGAAAACTATAAACCAGTGGAAATCTTGTTTGCTTTAGCAGAAGAATCTTCTATAGTTTTATTAAGTGGTGGTGGATTTGCAGGACCTAAATGGTCTATAAGAATTTCACTAGCAAACCTTTATGACGAAGCTTACTCTCAAATAGGTGTTGCACTTAAAAAGATTTTAGATGGTTACGTTAATAAATGGAAAAAGAATTAAAAAAGGAGTATTTCTAAATGTTTTTTTCATTTAGAAATACTCCTTTTTAATATTTATTTATCTATTATAAATACATTTTTCCAAATTAATTTTATAACTATTAATAATGCTATTAAATAAATTGTTGTAAATAGTAAACTTTTCTGTATCCATAAATGTATTATGCCAACTACGCCTAAAACTAACATAGATTTAAATAATATAACTAGATTTGATGCTGAGTTCATATTCTTATACTCACAACTAAAGGGAAGTATTTTTTCATTAAATTTAAAAGTAAACATACAACTTAGTATTGTTGCTGCAAACATCACAACTAAATGTATTATAACACTAGGTCCAAAGATAAATATAAACCCAATACTCATAAATACAAATATAGGTACTACTAACTTGTAAATACTTGCTTTAAACATAGCAGTATATATATCACTTTTATCTTTTAGTGGAAGTACATCATAAATCCATGCTGCTTCGTATTGATTTGAAAACTTAACAGTAGTTATTATGGTTTGACTCATCAACACACACATATAACCCATAAAATAATACGAGCTACCTCTTAAATTTTCTATATAGTTTATTATACCACTTTTGTCATACGTAGACATTAGCATTACAAATGGCATAACTGCTCCCATAGCTAATGTTGGATATACTTTTGTCTTAAACTCTCTATCTTTACTAAGAACATTATATAAGAAATCGAAAAATGCTTTTTCTTTGTTATTTTTGCATATAACTTTACTTATTTTTGACGATATTTTTTCTTTAGTATTCTTATTTTTATAAGTATTATCACTTAGCTTTTGAAGATTATATTCAAATTTTGGTATTAACTTAATATATATAAATATTGAAATAATTGGTACTACTAATGATAAAACACCCATTATTTTTAATATATTGCTAACTCCCGATTCATTAATTAAGCTAAAGTTTGATGCAAACCACATAGGAGGAATAAATATATTCCATGTTTTTGGTTCATATACAAATTCTAAATTAACAAATTCAAATGTTCTTCCTACAAATTGAAATCCTATAACAAAAATTAACAAAAATACTATTTGGAAAGTATTTAGCATATCTTTTAGTTTTTCACCACTAAACAATTTTAATATTACAAAATACATTATTGCAGTAATTATAATCATTAATATATCTATTAATAATATACTTACTAAAAACAATAATACAAATTTTATTCCAAATCTAGTACTTGCTACGAGCCCACCTCCACATATTGCTAAACTTAAAAGTAACAAATATATAAATATATGAGTGATTTTAGCTGCATTTAATGTCTTAGCATCTACGCCTTTAGTGACAATTATATCTTTATCATTTATATCTAATATTATAGTTGAAAAATCAGATATGAATACACTTAAAATCAATACCATAAATAAACTAAAGTATAGACTCATTTTTATCATAGGATTTATATCCATAGCTACTATTGGAGCTGAAAACAAACCTATTATCCCATATACTATTAAACTAATATAAAAATAATTTTTATCTTTATTTTCTGAGTTGCTACTTAGTGTATTTTGACCACGTCTAGCATCCATAATAAGCTTAGAATTTACTATTAATCTCATTATTTCATAGTTTACACCAAATGCTTTATATACCCCTTTAAATAAATCTAGTATTTTTAATATATATAATTCTTTCATAGTTATACCTCTTTAAGTATGCTTACAAATTCACTACATAAATTATCATGGTCTTCAAATCCTGTAAGTGTATTAAATATTTCTTCTAGTGAACCATCAAAACTACAATCTTTAATCTGTTCAAAATTACCATCAGCGACTATTTTACCTTCATTTAAAAGTATTATTCTATCACTAAGCTTTTGTACTACTTCCATTATGTGAGATGAGTAAAATATAGTCTTTCCTTCTTCTTTTAGTTTGTATAAAATATCTTTTATTAAAAGAACACTATTAGCATCAAGTCCACTTAGTGGTTCATCTAAAAATAATATATCTGGATTGTGAATTAATGAACTTATTATAACTACCTTTTGCTTCATCCCCTTTGAAAAAGATGATAATCTGCTTTCATAGGCATGTTCTATTCCTAATACTTTCATTAACCTCTTAGCTTTATCATCACATTTTTCATAGCTTAGTCCATATATTTGTCCAATAAATGTTAAATACTCCTTTGCCGTTAAGCTATCATATACTTTTGCTATTTCAGGTACATAACCTATTTTATTTTTGTAATCATTATCTTCATTTTCAATATCTTTGCCCAATATAGACACGCTACCTTCATAGCCTTTAATTAAGCCTAAAAGTATTTTTATTGTAGTACTTTTACCAGCTCCATTTGACCCTATATATCCTATTATATTGCCTTTGTATATATCTAAATTTATTCCTTTTAGTACTTCTTTATCCCCATAGGTCATTTTAAGGTCTTTAATTTCTATTATTTTCCCCAAATTATCCATTTTTTCCTCCCCTTTTTACTTTTTGTGTTATTATACCACAAACAAATATTGTTAATAAAATAACTTAATTCCAATATAGGTTTATTATTGCATAAAAATAGAAGTATATTTAACATATAGTTAAATATACTTCTATTCCTATGCGTTTTTTTATATAGCTTCTTTCATATCCAAATCGTCTTTTTTGACTTTGTTCTTTTGCATTAAGCTAAACATTAAATGAAGTGCAATTCCTACTCCGATTGCTACTACTAAATCAAATACTATTGTAAGTATAAAAGTTGCATAAAGTACTACTACATCTTTTTTAGGTAAATGTAGCATCTCTTTCATCTCTTTCCACTCACCCATATTATAAGATACGATTATTAATATAGCTGATAAAACTGTCATTGGAATTAATTTTGCAAGTGGCATTAAAACTAGCATTGTTAAAAGTAGTGTTACCGCATGTACTATACCTGATATTGGGCTTTTACCGCCGTTTTTAACGTTTGCTGCTGTCCTTGCTATAGCTCCTGTTGCTGGAATTCCTCCAAACAATGCACTAGCTATATTTCCTAATCCTTGTGCTACAAGTTCCATGTTTGAATCGTGCTTATCATCTATCATTTTATCTGAAACTACGCACGACAATAAAGACTCGATCCCTGCAAGTACTGCTATAGTAACTGCTGGCTGAATCAATGGTACTATTTTTTCTAAACTCATATCAGGTATACTTGGTGCTGGAATACTTGATGATAAGTTATTGTATACGCTTCCTATAGTATCTATTTGAATGTTAAATACCTTAACAACTAATGTTGATAAAATTAATGCTATTATAGATCCTGGTATATTTTTATTTATTTTAGGCCAGTATATCATAATTAATATACATGCTGTTCCTACTATAAAAGTTAATATATCGAATGTTGTTATATTGTGCATATAGCTTTCTAATTTCTCCATAGCCTCGGCTGGAACATTTTGAATTTGTAATCCTAATAAATCCTTGAACTGAGTTATAAGAAGTGTTACTGCTATCCCACTTGTGAAACCTACTGTTATTGTTTTTGGAACGTATTTTATTAAATTACCAACTTTTAAAAGTCCCATTAAAATAAGTATAACACCAGCCATCAATGTTGCTATTATAAGTCCATCCATACCATGACTTTTTACTATCCCATAAACAATTACGACAAAGGCACCTGTTGGTCCTCCAATTTGAACTTTACTACCACCTAGTAAGGCTATGACAAATCCTGCAAATATTGCAGTTATAAGACCCTTTTCAGGGGACACTCCTGATGATATAGCTAGTGCTATTGATAATGGTAGAGCTATTATTGCTACTATTATACCTGCTACTATATCTTTTCTGATTTGACTACTACTTAATTCTTGATTCTTAAACATACTAAATAACTTAGGCGACATGATTTCCCCTCTCATTTTTTTATATTTCTACGTGACACTACATCATCCATGATACTCCTCATTTTAGATAATGTCAAAAAAACTTGTATACTATAAACAAAAAACTTTTTATATATTAAATACCTGTTTTTTTATAATTTAATTTAAAAACAAATTTATTTTTCACACAAAAAAATCGCTAGTTTAAATTAGCGATTTTTTTATTATTCTACTTTCCCTAGAGTGTTAAAAGGGTACATCCTTATCATAACCTTACCAATTATTTCATCTATATTTATTGGTCCTAGATTAGGTTGTCTACTATCTCCACTATTTGGTCTGTTGTCCCCCATAGCAAATATATGATTATTAGGAATTATCATATCTATATCTCCGTCAGTATAAACATCCTTTAAATATTCTTCACTTAATACTTTGTCGTTTATTATAACCTTATTATCTTTTATAACTATGTGTTCTCCAGGAATACCTATTACTCTTTTAACTAAGTCTTTATTTTTTCCGCTCGCCTCATCAACTAACTTAGTCTTAAATACTATTATGTCTCCCCTTTTAGGTGCTTTGTTCATATATGCTAATTTATTTACAAATAAATAATCTTTATCCTTTAATGTCGGGTACATTGATTCCCCGCTTACTATTGTAGGTGCTACTACTGAGGTTATTACTGCTGCAAGTACTAATGCAAAGGCTATTGTTTTAACCCATTCAAAAATTTCTTTTTTTAATTTAGCGCTCATAATTTACTCCTTAAATTATATTTTCTATTACATTTTACCATAAAAAACCCTTATTTAAAAATTTTTATATGTCTTAGCTAAATCAAAGAAGCTATCCTAAAAAAGATAGCTTTACTTATTTATATGCACTTACATATTTATTATCTTTTATAAAAAATCTCCATAAATAATCTTTGGCTTCTTGTGCATAATCTATGTTTATTCTTTTGCTAGTTTGTATGTCTATTTTATCATTACTGTATACTTTTTTATCATCTTCATAATAAAAATCACTTATATATAATTCATTATCTAAAATGCTTTTAGCATTTAGATTTTTGTCTATTTTAAGCGCCATACAAAGCTTCCCTGGACCATTGCTTATATTCTTTCTTTGATAGGTTGTTAAGTCGCTATATTCCTTTTTAAATCTATTAAATGCTATTTCTTCTATTCCTTTTATGGGCTCAACTGCTCTTATTAATACGCATTCTGGTACATTTTCTTTGTTTGCAGATATATTTAAACAGTAATACATTCCATAAATTAAGTATACATATATACGCCCACCCTCTAGATATAGTGGCTTTGTTCTTTCGCTTCTTTTGTCCCCATATACATGAGCTCCCTTATCATTTATTCCCATATAGCTTTCAGTTTCTACTATTTTAGTCACTATTGTTTTACCATCATAGTTTCTAATTAAATATTTGCCTAAAATACTTTTAGCTAACTCTAGACCATCTTTTTTAAAATATTCTTTATCCATTGTATTTCCTTTCTTTTGCTTAAATTATTCTATATATTCATTTATATTATATTGTTCATATTTTTTATTTTTATAATTTATAGCATTTTTAGGACAGCTATGAATGCATTTCATACAAGCCATACATTTATTATCAAATTTTATAGTTTTATCTTTTTCAAATCTTATATTATTTTGTGGGCAGTTTTTAACACATAAGCCACACTTTATACAATTTTCATCAGCTGACAAATTTTTGCCTATAAACTTTGCCATAATTGAAAAAGTTTCTGCTAATAAATCTTTTCCTAATACACCCTTGTTCTCCATATTTTCTAATGATAAACTTTCTTTTTTAATCTTATCAACTAAAATATCTAATTGCTTATTTGTGTTGTTTATCATATCTTCAACTTCTTTTTTAGTATTTTTAGGATATTTTCCAAAGTAAAAATTCCTAGGCATTACATATGTTTCTTTAGCTAATATATTATATCCTTTTTTGTTTAATTTTTTAGCTAATGAATCAACCCCATGAGCATTTATAAGCCCCGCTGATGTTGAGTACACTATACAATTAGCATTTTTGTTTTCTACATTTCTAAGTACCCATCTTATAAGTTTTTCAGGTACATTACTTGCATAAATTGGGCCACCTATAATTAAAAGTTCTACATCTTCATCTATTTTAGGATTTTTGTCTATACTCTCTATTTTTACTTTATCTCCATTGTCTTTTAATTTTTCTCCTATATATTTTGCTATATATTCTGAGTTTCCAGTTCCTGAAAAATGTATTATATTTACTTTCATATTGTGCCTCCTAAAGTTTTTTTTCAGATAAATTATTTTTCATTTTATTTAATGTATTTAATGTATTAGTAAGTGATTCTTCATCTAAATCTTTAATCATCTCTTTATGAATTTCTTTTAATATTTTTTCTATGTTAAACATTTCTTCATAAGCTTTTGGTGTTAAAACTACTTGTTTTCTTCTTTGATCTATTGGATTTTGATTTATTTCAATAAATCCATTTTGTTTTAATTTAGCCAAATTTCTACTTGTATTTGCTTTGTTTATTCCCATCTCTTTTGAAAGTACATCTTGGTCTATTTCATCTTTTTCTTTTAATCTAAATAATGTCATAAGTGTTAGAATTTGACCTTGCCCTAAGTTTCTGTCTTTTAACTCTTCATCTAATCTTGTTTTTAATTCTTTAGAAATAAAGTATATCAAATCACCAATTGGTTCATATTTTCTCATTGTAGTATCTCCTTATCTATAAAGTCATTATATATTATATAAGTTGCGTGCGCAACATTTTTATTATTTTATTATATCTTGAATATATTTACACATAAAACAGTGCCTATTTAATAATAAAATTATTTTTAGACACTGTTTTTGTTTTATTAAATTTCAAATATATTCTTTTAATTTAATGAATTTTTATATTATATAATAAAGATTCAGTTATTTTATAAGGAGTTCTTTTCATACAGTTATGACCTATGAAAATATTGCCTTTATCTTTTGTAGATATTAATTCACATATAGCTTGTCCATATGTTATATCTTTACTGTAATCTAATTTTTTAGATTCACAAAATCCGTAAAATTCTAAAGATGTAGAAGTTTTCCCACAAAGATGGATGATAGTATCATCCAGGGCATCGTCTAGCTTATTTAAAAGCCTTTTAATAGTGTTTCCCACTATCTCTTTATAAACTCTAGGTCCAACTATTTCTATTGATGCTACAGGGTCGCTAAAGGAAATCATATTAACTCCATTTTGGTTTGCACCTACAGCATAATCCACTATATTATCTTCAATAATTTTAAGTATATTATCTACTTTACTTTTATCTTTTCTTAATGCTTTATAAAAGTATTTTTGCTCTATTAATAAAGCTATTATAGTAAAAGGTCCACAAATATTTAAAACTACTTTTTCATCTTTATTTTTCAAAATAGAAATAGCATCTAAAACTTCTTTTATTCTACCTTTACTCAAATCTATTTTGGATATTTTTAATAAATCTTTTATATCATCAAATGCATAATTTCCTACTCTAGGACAATTTTTTTCATCTCCAAGATTTATATTTGCCCCCATAGCTTGTGCTTCAACAGTTGTACAAAATGGAAGCTTACAGAAAGTATCCTTTTTATATTCTTTTAATTTTTGTGATATATATGAAATATCATTTGAATTTGTATGTAAATCTGGAAATTTCAAATTCGTATTAATTATAAGTTCTGCTGGTATATTTTCATTGTCATTTTGGCTACATTTAAATATTTTATCCATAATTTTTAACCTACTTAAATATATTTTTTAATTTATCCTTTTGTAATTTGCTACCTATAATACAGATTTTAGAATTTGTTTTTATATCGCTTTCTTTAATGTTATATTGTCCATTTACATAATTAAATTCTAATGTATTATCTAATACAGAGTTTAAAAAGCCTTTTGCCCTTAATATTTTTCCGTACTTTCCATTACTAAAATCATCAAATATTTCTTTTATTTTTTGTGTTTCATTGATTTTAAAATTAGATATAGAAACACTACTTATAGATTTCATATTTGTAGAGAGCAAATCATAGTTTTTAATTTTTTTATATTTCTCATCAGCATTATTTTTCATATTATCTACTAGCAAATCTTCTACTAATAAATCATCCCAATTTTTATTTATTATGTCTACATTTTGATTTAAACTTTTAAGTGACTTTACTATATTATCTCTATTTTCATCTTCCAAAAACTGATTTTTACTAAGTAAAAGTGTTTTTGAGTTTAAAATTTGATCTTCGAAAAATTCTCCAAAGTTATCTCTGTAGTCAAAATAATTAATAGCATCCACCACAGTTACCAAAGAATTTATGCTAAAGTTTGATTTAATTTCGTCATTGTTAATCATTGATAATATTTCACTTAGCATTGCTATTCCTGTTGGTTCAATAATTATACGGTCTGGATTAAATTCTTTAACTACTTTTAAAATAGTATCTTTAAAGTTTAATTTCATGCTACAACAGATACATCCATTTTGAAGTTCTATTATATCTAGTCCATCCTTTTTAATGATACTTGCATCTATTCCTATTTCACCAAATTCATTCTCTATTACTACGACTTTTTCATGTTTATAAAAATCTAGAATTTTCTTTATTAAAGTTGTTTTTCCAGAACCTAAAAATCCTGAGATTATATCTAATTTTATCATTATTTTTCCCTCTAAAACTTTAAACAATCTGTAAAAAGTCTTTCGTACCCTTCTTCAGTTGATAATTCACAATAACTTATATCCTTTGCAATACACTCCATCTCTTTTCTAATATCCTTAGAAAGTAAAGTCATTATAGCTCCAGTTTTTGATGAATTCCCAATGTATCTAATCTTTTCTTTTAGTTCTTTTGGAATAATACCTACTCCTACTAAACTTTGTACGCTAAGATGCTTTCCAAATTGACCAGCAATGATAACTTCATCTAAATCTTTAATATCTATATTCATACTATTAAGCAGTGCATAAAAGCCTGATAATATAGCTCCTTTTGCTAATTGAACTTGTCTTATATCACTTTGTGTTATTGCTATTTGTGGATTTTGAGTATCTAGTACAAATCTTCTTTTCTTATTTTCATCTATTATATTTTCACTTAGATGCTTTAAATTGTTATCTTTTTCTATCATAGATTTTTTATTTATTCTACCAGTGCTTCCTATAAGTTTTAATCTTGCCATTTCACTTATTGCATCTATAATTCCACTTCCACATAATCCTTTAGGTTTTGTATTTCCTATAACTTTAGTTTCTATAAATTCGCCAATTTTTATATTTTCAATTGCACCTTCTCCTGCTCTCATACCACAACTTATGTTCATACCCTCTAGGGCAGGTCCAGCAGCACAAGAACAAGATGATAGTTCTGAATTTTTTGATACAACTATTTCTCCATTTGTACCTATATCTATAAATAAAATATTTTTTTTAGTTTTATGTAAGTCACAAACACAAATCCCCGAAACAATATCTGCTCCTATATAACTTGATACTCCTGGTAATAAGTAAGCTCTTCCAAATGAAGATATATTTATTCCTAGGTCCATAGCTTTTATACTTTTTCCACTTATAAATACTGGTGAGTATGGCGCTTTCCCTATTGAATTAGGATTTATTTTAAGTAGTATATGCATCATTGTAGTATTTGCAGCAACTGCTAATTCATATATATTTTCTTTATTTATATTATTTTTTTCACATAACTTAATAATTAAACTATTTATACAATCTATAATACTTTTATTTAATATTTCTAAGCCATTTTCATTAGTTTTGGCAAAGTTTATTCTAGATAAAACATCTAATCCGTATTCCTTTTGAGGATTTATATCACTTTCACAATCAATCTCACACTGTTTGTTTATATCTATAAGAGAAGCAACTACTGTAGTTGTTCCTATATCCAAAGCTATTGAATATAAATTTTCAGTAGTATCTTCGCACTCTATACCTATTACTTTTTCATCTAAATAAACGACTGTACAATTATCTTTTTCAAAAATACTTGGAATAGATTTTAAAATATCGTAATCATTATTTATATTTATATTTTGTTTTTCTAAAATTTCTTCTAACGATATATTATTTTCTAATGTAGGCTTGTTTAGTTTAAAAGCTTTTTTTGAAAGCATTGGAGATTTATTAAACTCTGGCATATAACCTTCTGTTAAAATTTTATGATTTTTATCTTCACTTTTAATAAATTCTGCAGTTATATCTCCCTTAGGATAAACTAAACAACCTAGTCTCACATTGTTTTTTAATTCTTCTTTATTTAAAAATTTTAATTCCTCATCAGTTAAATCATCTACACTTCCATCTACTACTTTTATCTTACATTTGCCACAAGTCCCTTTTCCGCCACAAGGACTTTCCATACCCAATTTATTTAATTGTATTATATTTAAAAGACTATTTCCTTTTTCAAATTTATATTTTTTATTATTTATATATAAGTAATTCATAAAATACCTCTTTTAGCTTTTATATTGTTTTGCACATTCTACTAAAACTTTAATGTTATCAAGCTTACTTCTTACCCCTATTCCACAAGCTGGAGATAATATATCTACCCCACTTTTTAGACATTCATTAGAAATATTTTTTAAACTTTCTTTGCTTGAATTTTCAATTGCGAATGTACTAACATTTCCCATAATAACTTTACCTGAAACATTTTCGATAACTTGTTTAGCATTAGTTATAGAGTCAAAACTAACTGCATCACTGTGTAAGTCGTTTAATTCATTGTATATACTTTTTAGTTTCCCACATATATGTATAATAGTTCCACCTTTTGCATATGCTTTTAATTCATCTATTATCTTATTTAAATATGGAGTTGCAAACTCACTAAAAGTTTTAGCACCAAGTATTTCTCCTGTACCGCTTGGGTCTGATATCGTTAAGATATCTGCTCCAGCTTCTAATTGAGCTTTCCCAAATATTATAAGATTTTCTGTTACAAACTCCATAAACTCATGAGCTTGTTCTTTCTTTTTTCTTAATTCTTTATAATAAGTCATAGGTTCCATAAGTGATGATGCTAAACTTACTGGACCTGTTAAATTTGCTATTATAGGAACATCATCGTTTTTTTCTTTTAGTATTTTTATAGCATCTATAACTACTTTTGCTCTTCCTTCATTAACATCTATTTTTTTTAATTCTCTCCAACTTACAACAGATTCTATTGAGTATTTTATAACTCTAGGTTCAGTAATTTTTGTTCCCATATATACTCCAGCTCCCATACTTTCAGCTTCTACAGTCATACAAAATGGAACTCCAAAGTTTTCAAAACCATTATTTTTATACATACCTATAGTTAAATCTGCCATCATATTAGAATCACTATGAGCCATTGGCCAAAAGACACCCTCTATGTCCATAACGTCCTCAACTATCATATTCATCATCCCACCAGGACAAATACAAGGTTTTCTATCTACAGCTTCTCCTCTTAAAACTTTATATAACCTTTCTTTTGGAGTCATTATACCACCTCTTCATACATAGCTTTTTTCTTAATTATTAGTTCTTTTGCAAGTTTTGCAGCTTTTGACGCTTCATGTGCATATCCGTCTGCTCCTATTTCATTTGCAAAACTTTGTGATATAGGTCCGCCACCTACCATTACAACAAATTTCTCACGAATATCTTCTTTATTTAATAATTCTATAACTGATTGCATATTATCCATAGTAGTTGTCATAAGAGTAGATAATCCTATTAAGTCAGCGTTTACTTCTTTTGCTTTATTTATAAAATCTATACAAGGAACGTCTCTGCCTAAGTCGTAAACTTCAAATCCAGAAGTTTCTAGCATTATTTTAAATAAGTTTTTACCAATATCGTGTGTATCTCCTTCAACAACTCCTACTACTGCTTTATAACTTTCTTTAGTTGAATCTTTTTTTATGTGTGGTTTTAATATGTTTATTCCCTCATACATAGCATCTGAACATAATAAAAGTTCAGGGATATAATATTCTTCTTCTTCATATAATTTTCCTGATTCTTCCATACCATAAGCCAATCCTTTAGATATTCCTTCATATGCTTCAAATCCATTTTCTATATACTCTTTAGCTATATCTACTACAACTTCATCTTCCATTTCTACAACACAATCTGATAATTTTTTTAATAATTCTTGTTTTACATTTGACATTATAATCTCCCCTTATAATTCATTAATATTTATTTTATTAGATCCAAATATTCTTGCAGCATCCATAAGTGCTATTATTTTTTGAGGGTCTGTTCCTATAGGAATATCACAACCCGTACTTAATATAAATCCTTTTTCACTATCATGACCCTTAATTATACATTCTTTAGCTTTTGTATATATATCTTCTATGCTACCTCTCATAACGGTTTCAACAGGGTCTACATTTCCTATTAAACATACTTTATCTCCATAAGCTTCTTTTAACTCACCTATATCGTCTACATTATCTAAACTTAAATTAGATATTCCTATATCAACCATATGGCCCCATATCTTTTTAGTTTTTCCACATATATGAAGAGTTGAACCTCCTCCAGTTCTCTCTACAATCCTATCCATACATCTTTTTAGATATGGTTTTGCAAATTCTTCAAAGTTTTTTGAACTAATCATAGTACAAGACGCATTTGGCTCTGCAAGTCCCGGAGATAATCCAATATCACAAGCTGCATCAATATAATTTAAAACACTTTGAGTCGAAATTTCTAAAAGTTCATGTGCCATTTCTTTATTTTTAGTTAAATCCCTTAAAAACTTATCTGTTCCTCTTAAAAAAGATGCTAATGTAAAAGGCCCTCCTACAGAAGTTCCTACTCCTACCTCATTGCTTAATTTATCATTAGTTATTTTAAGTGCTTCTAAAAAATAATGTATTCTTCCATCTTTATATACATCTACTGGTTTTAATTTTCCTATTTCACTATAATCACTTATAGCAGGTTTACTAATATATGGCGTATTGTTTTCTGTAAATACAACTCCACTTCCCATTGCCTCTGGTATACCTTGAAGTCCTGGTCCAAATCCAATACTGTCAGGGCGAAAAGTCTCAAAACTTTTAACCGCTACATCTACAAGCACATCTACAGAATGATTGTAGTCATATATGGTATGCCCAAATGTCTGAGCAACACTTTCCCCCAAGAAAGGTGAACATGGTATTCTATCTATTTCTTTTCCCTGCCCGAAAGCCTGCATTCTTTCTTTCGGAGTCATTTGATCTTTATTTATTATATATTTCATAATTCGCTCCCTTATATATATGTAAATTTATCCATTCACAAAATACTTTACATTATTAGAAATTATTATACAAATCGATATATTCTATTTGACAACAGACTTGTATATGTTTTATATATACGTTTTTTTATGCTATATAATTAACATATTATATACATAATGAATACTATATAAACAGGGAAGTATATATTTCCCTAAAATCATATGCGTAGGTGATTATAATGTCATATCCAGACAATAAATTGGAAAAAGAAGTATCAATTCCTTATCCGCTATATCAATCAGAAAAAGGTAACTATTTTATTGGTCAAACACCAACATTAACTGCTCAAGACAAGCAGGCTTTAGTTTCATTAATAAATCCGATTACTTCAAATATAAATATTTATGTAAATGCTATAACCGTAACAAATATTGGGCAATCTAGCTTCTCTGCTCAATTTTATCTTAAATCTACTTTAACGGGAGGAACAGTTAGTAATTTTGTTAGTTCTACTAACACAGCTATTGCTCCTGAACCAATTCCTAAAGGACAAATTCAATATCTATCTACAACTACTCAGCCTCCAAATGGTGGAGTTGCTATATTTAGTAGAATAGTTTCCCCAGATTCAACTTTAGTAATTGACGGTGGTCAAATCATCCTTGGTCCTGGACAATCTCTTGCAGTTTTTCTTGGAGGATTTTTGCCAGTTGAACCTAATAGTGCAATAGTTGCCTTTGGTTGGTGGGAAGAAAGAATTCATAACTGCCACTGCTAAGATAATTTATTGTAAACAAAAACACATTGATAGTTTTATCAATGTGTTTTCTTTGATTTATTTAATATTAATTTCTAATTTTTTGCAGACTTAAATATATCTTCAATTACTTTCATCAACTTATAGACTTCTTCATTTTTTACTATAGGGTCTACCCCTTCTCTAACTACTCTTGCAAAGTTTGTATAAAAAGGTTCATACTCACATGATGGATTAGGTAATTTTAGCTTTGTCGTGCTTTCTTCTGATGGAGGTGCCATAGTTTTGGTAAATCCTTCGCCAGCTTTGATTGGTTTTAATTCAATTTTTTCGTCTAACTTATTTTGAACTATAAGCTCACCACTCAAATCCCAATCATAAATTGCACCACTCCCATTTAAACCTTTAACATACCATCTTGGTAGTTTTATAAAATTAGATGTTCCAACTTCAAGTACTGCCCTTACTCCATTTTCAAATGTAATATAAGTAACAAATCCATCATCTACTTCATCTCCAAGTACATAACTTAAATCTGAGTATATATTTTTAATTGGTGAATCTACCATAAATAGTATTTGATCTAAAATATGAACGCCCCAATCAAGTAACATTCCTCCACCGTGCTTTTTAATATGTCTCCAGTCTCCTGGTATACCATTTGCTCCATGTACCCTTGATTCTATCTGGAATAAATCACCTATTTGTTTATTTTTATATAAATCTCTTATTATTAAATAATCAGAGTCCCATCTTCTATTTTGATGTACCATAAACACTCTATCATTTTTCTTAGCTACTTCAACTATTTCTAATAAATCATCACTATTTATGGTTACTGGTTTTTCACATATTACATGTTTTTTATTATTTAATGCTTTTATTGAAATTTCTTTGTGACTATCATTAGGTGTCGCTACTAATACTGCCTCAATTTCGTTATCATTTAATAATTCTTCATAACTATTATATCCTACTAGGTTTTTAGTTTTAGCTAATTCTACTTTACTATTATCTATATCAAATACACCTTTTACAGATACATTTGGATTGTTTTTTATAAGGTCACTTTCATGATATCCACCCATTCCACCATAACCTACTATACCTATCTTTATCTCTTTCATGTTTTTATCCTCCTTATACCCACCATGCATCTGAAGGCTGGTCTTTTATAAGTATTGATTTAAGATTTGTAACAGCTCTATTAAATCCTTCATCTATAGACATAATAGGATCCTCATGTTCAATACTAATTGCATGGTCGTATCCATAAGTTTGAAGTGCGCTTATTATATCACTCCACTCTTTAATACTATGACCACAACCTACTGATCTAAATGTCCATGCACGGCTTTGAACTTCACCATATGGTTGCATATCTGTTACTCCATACATGTTGATATTATCTTGGTCCATATAAGTATCCTTAGCATGGAAATGATATATTGCCCCTGCTTTTCCTAGTATCTTTATAGCACCTACTGGATCTATTCCTTGCCACCATAGATGACTTGGGTCTAAGTTTACTCCTATTGCATCACAAGTTTCTTCTCTAAGCTTAAGTGCTGTATATGGAGTATGACATAAGAATCCTCCGTGTAATTCTAAAGCTATCTTTATTCCGTGCTCTTTTGCAATATTACCTATTTCTTTCCAATATGGAATTAATCTATTTTCCCATTGCCAAGTTTTTATATCGCTGTATTCATTTGGCCAAGGAGTTACAGGCCAGTTTGGTTTAGTAGCATTTTCTCCTTCTCCAGCAGTTCCAGAGAATGTATTTATTACTCCTACATTCATTAAAGATGCAAGTTTTATAGTTTTTCTAATTAATTCATCTCCTAATTTTGCTTCCTCTGTATTTGGAGATATTGGATTGCAGTGACAACTAAATGCACTTATTACAAGATTTTTATCTTCTAATTTTTTTAAATATACTTTTCTTGCTTCTTCACTTTCTAACAATTCATCTATATTACAGTGATTATTTCCTGGGTAACCACCTGTTCCTATTTCTACTGCATCTAAGCCTGCCTTTGATACTTTTTCTATCATTTCATCAAATGATAAGTTCGCAAATAATGGTGTAAATACTCCTAGCTTCATTTTTATTCCCCCTATAACTTTTTTAATTTTTTATATTATTAAGCATTAATTTTTTCTTTTAAAAATACTGGTTCTCCATTTTTAGATGATTCATATATAGCTTCTAATATTTCAGTAACTACTAAAGCTTGTTCTGGCTTAACCACAGGTTCTGTATCATTTAATATACAATTAATCCAGCTTTGAGCTTCATTATATGCTGGGTCATCACTTTCACCATCATAAAAATCAACTCCACCACCATCTAACTGAATTTTCTTATCGTATAAAACTCCTCTTTCTTCTCCATTTATACGAAGCCCATCTTCCATATCAGCTCCACCTTTGCTTCCACAAAGACTTGTTTTTGCTTCTCCTGTATTAAGTGTATTTAAGGCCCAACTAGACTCAAGTATTATACTTGCTCCGTTTTCCATTGTAATAAATCCAAATGCTGAATCCTCAACTCTAAACTTATCAGTATCCCAAGGTCCCCAAGCATTAGCAGCGTTTTTTGTTTTTGATAATTTGTGATATGTGTTTCCTACAACATATTTTGGTTTGTAGTTATCCATCATCCATAAAGTTAAATCTAGTGCATGAGTTCCTATATCGATTAATGGTCCTCCACCTTGAGCTTTTTCATCTAAAAATACTCCCCAAGTAGGAACTGCTCTTCTTCTTATTGCTTTGGCTTTACCAAGATATATTTCTCCTAAATCTCCATCTTGGCAAGCTTCATATAAAAACTTAGAATCATTTCTAAATCTGTTTTGATATCCTATTGTAAGTTTCTTTCCAGTTGCCTTTGATGCTTCAAGCATAGCACGACCTTCTTTAGAGTTTATCGCCATTGGCTTTTCACACATAACATGCTTATCAGCTTTCATAGATGCTATTGATATTTCTGCATGTGAACTATTTGGAGTACAAACATGTACTACATCTATATCCTTATCTTTTAAAAGTTCTCTATAATCAGTATAAACTTTTGAATTTTCATCCCCAAATTCACTTTTAGCTTTAACTGCTCTTTCCTCTATTAAGTCACAAAATGCAACTATTTTGATTTCCTCTACCTTTTTAAGCGCAGGCATATGCTTCCCATTTGCTATACCACCACAACCTATTATCCCTATTTTCAGTTTCATATTTACCTCCTTATATTTTACACTTTATATTATAAATTTTAGTATTTAACTCAACTCTACGTACATCTTAAATTTGCTAAGCTATACGTTTTCATCTATACTTAAATTATATTATTTAAGTTTAATTATTTCTTGCACTATTTTGAGAAGTAATAACACAATTTTGACATTTAAGGAGTTTTGTAATGTTAGATTTAAAAGAACTAAAAGAATTTGCTAAACACGGAAACTCTTTGTTTCCATTAGAGATTTATGATTGTTGGTTTGAAGTGGATGGATTGTTAGTTCCTTATCATTGGCATAATGAGATAGAAATAATATATGTTGAAAAAGGTAAAATAGGGGTTACTATCAACTCAGAGTCTAAAATAGTAAATGAAGGTGAAATGATTTTTATAAATAGCGAGGATTTGCATCAAATTAATAGTATAGGTGATAATTACTCTAGATATTATGCATTAGTTTTTTCTCCTGACTTATTAAGTTTTAAATCAAGTGATCACTGTGAAATTGCTTGTATTAGACCTTTAATAAATAAAACTCTAAAACTCCCACAAAGTATTGATAGTGATAAAGATTATAGTATTAAAGTTTTAGATTTATTTAAGGAGATATTAGAAGAATATAAATTCCAACAACCTGGGTGGTATCTAGATGTTAAATCTTGTATGTATAAATTGTTTTCAATATTTACAAGAGAGAATGTTTTTATAGAACTTAGTAGTGATATAAGCCATGTAAGTTATAAAGAAGACCAAATAAAAAAGGCTCTTGAGTATATTCACAATAATTTCAATGAAAAGATATACATAGATGATATCGCTAGTGCTTTAGGTATTAATACTCAATATTTTTGTCGTTTTTTTAAAAGTATAATTGGTAAGACTCCAATTGAATATATCAATCGTTATAGGATTAATGCTGCTAGTGAATTTTTACAGCATGAGGATATATCTATAATAGATGTGTGCTTTAGAGTTGGTTTTGAAAATCAAAGTTACTTTATTAAGCTTTTTAAAAAATACAATAACATGACACCTCTTGAATATAAAAAGATATTTTTAAATTCTAATTATTAATAAAAATGAGGAACTTATATTTTTATAAGTTCCTCTTTATATTAATATATATCATTAATAGGGAGTATAGATATATTTGTATAAAAACAAATTTAGCTATACTATTTTTAGTATTTAAACTTGATAAATTTACTTTGTACTTTTATTAAAATACATGCTCTCCATTATTAGTAAGTATATTTGTTTGTTTTTTTATGTCGTTTAACATCTTAATAATGTGTATTGATATATTTTTTGCTTTATTTGTATTATTTAAAGCTTCAGTTTTATTTCCAGATTTAATTTTATCAATTACTACATGCCCCACTTTATGTAATTCTAAATGTATAGAATCTATATTATCCCATATATCTTTAATAGCTTTATGGTTTGGTTGTACTGATTCATAAAAATGTCCAAATCCACATTTGTGACCGTCAGTTTGTAGAGGTTGTATATTCATTTGCTCTGCCATAGTTTCAAGAGTATTAACCCACTTTGTATGAGCTGAAATTGCATTATCCATTACACTTACAAAAGTATTGTTATCCATTTTGAAATTCTCATCATAGAAAATCAGGTTACTTAATTTTGCTAAATTTGAAACATTGTCTTCAATACTAGATATAGACTCTCCCATATTACCAATTTCTATTGCTTGATTATGTACTTCTTTTGATATAGCTTTGATAGTATTAGCGTCATTAGTCAATATATTAGTTTCCTCACTAATATATTCAATAAGGGCACTTACCCCCTGTGATGTAGCTGCTATATGTATAACGCTACTTGAAACTACTTCTATGCTTTCTTCACTTTCTTTAATAGATGTAGAGATATCACTAATAGAATCATTCATATTAAATACAGCAGTTTTAGTCTGAGATATACTATCCTTACTCTTAGCTGAAGCCTCTTCAATATCATTCATCAAATTATCTATAAAAGTAAGTTGTTGTTGAGTAACATCAGCAAGCTTTCTAACTTCCCCAGCTACAACAGCAAATGACTTTCCATGCTCCCCAGCTCTTGCAGCCTCTATACTTGCATTTAATGCTAAAATATTTGTTTGTTTAGCTATTTCATTAATCCCATCTATAGTGCTTTTCATATTTGCTATAAGCTCTAACAAGTTATTTATATCATCTTCCATTGATAAAGACTGATTTAGCATATCACCTTTTAAAGAATTAACTTTATCTAAAGATTTATTGTTTTCTTTATTTAAAGTTAATAATGAGTTAGCTTGAATAGATATTTCTTCTATAGAAGAAACATGTTCTATTATGTTATTTGATATTTCATTCATATTTTCATTTACACTATGTATTACATCAGTAATGTTGTCTGTATGTTTTTTTAGATTCTCAGATTCAGACAATAGTGCACTTGACTGATATTTCATTTTAACGTAAAATTCACTAATACTAATAGCTACATCAATAACACCTTTTACCATAGCTTTTATAGGTATGGCTATTTTATCAAACGTTTGCTCAATCTTTTTAGTTTTTTTCTTAAACATTTTTATCCCCCTAAAATTTATATTAAATATATAAAATCATCTTAAAATTAGCATTTTCACTAACATATTATAATTTATACATCCATTTTATATTTATCGACAATATCTTATATTAACTTAATACCCATGTTTGTTATATTTAAAACTATATATCTAAAAACCTAGCTATATAAACGTATAAATATAGCTTATTTAAAATGATAAGTATAGTATGAATTATTACTATTTTCATAATTTCAATATTGTGGTATATTCATACGAGGAGGAAGTCATCATGTCAAAATTTTATGCAAAATATTTAGCTCTATTTATTGGTTTAGGGGCATACAACACCTTTTTACCAGTATATTTAGAAAATACCCTAGGGTTTAGTTCATCACAAGTGGGTATGGTGGTATCAATACCATCTATAATCGGTATTATTTTTGTTCCTGTGTGGGGACTTATAAGTGATTTATTAAAAAAACAAAAATCCGTTCTTTGGATAAATATATTAATATCTCTTTTATTTACAGGGCTTTACGCTGTTACTGAGTCATTTATAGCAATACTTGTAGTAGCTACATTCCTTGAAATATGTAGGAATTCTATATTACCTTTAACAGATTCTATAACTACTTCATATTGTAGGGAAAACAATAAAAACTACGGCGGGATTAGAGTAATTGGCTCTATATCATTTGCTGCGTCTTCATTCTTATGCGGTCAACTTATAAAAATGACTAATAATGATCTTATGTTCTTCTATGTTTTTATGGTTAGTATGATAGGATGTTTAATAATAACTCCTACGCTAGACACTACAAGTAAAATTGAACATAAAGAAAAGATAAACTTAAAAGAAGATTTGCCAAAATTATTTAAAAATAAAGCCTATATACTACTTCTACTTTGTGGAATATGTATTGCCTCATTAACAGAAGCTATGATGGCATATCAAGGAATACATCTAATGAACCTTGGAGCTGGAGCTGAATTAGTTGGGCTACTTACTGTGTTTATGGTAATTCCAGAACTTTACTTTATGGTAAAGAGTAAGGCTTTAGTTGAAAAATACGGAATGATTAAAATGATAGGAGTTGCAAGTTGTGCTCTTTTACTTAGATGGATAGTTTATGGATTGACGTCTAATCCATGGATATTTATGTTAGTTACATCTATGCATGGTGTTGCTATTTCTATTATGACGATATGCGCCTTTGACTTTATGGGCAAGGTTGTAGATAAGAAGCTTTATACTACGTCTATGACTGTTTATACATTCTCAATTGGTGTTTCTTATTCACTTATGAAATTATTATATGGAGCAATGATAGATTTATTTGGAATAAATTCTATATTTATTTTCTCTATTGCAGTTTCATTATTTAGTTTTGTAGTTTTGAAATGGATAAGTAACTTAGATGTTGTTAAAATGAATACCATTAATATAATGTAGGCATAATATAAACATAATTTAGATTTAAAAAGGAGAAATTAGTATGTATAAAGAAGTAAATTTTACAGAAATTTCAAAAGAACTTTTAGATCAACTTCAAAATGGAGCATTTTTAACAGTTAAAGCAGGAGATACGGTTAACACAATGACAATTACTTGGGGTTCACTAGGTTTTATATGGTATAAACCAACATTTACTGCAATGGTTAGATATTCAAGATATACTTATGAGCTTATCGAAAAGGCTGAAGATTTTACTGTGAGCTTGCCTTTAAATGGCCAGCTAAAAAAAGAATTAGATATATGTGGAACTAAATCAGGCAAAGACGTAGATAAGTTTGCACAATGCAATATAACATTAAAAGAAGGAGAAGTTGTTAAATCTCCTATTATTAATGAGTGTGATCTCCATATAGAGTGTAAAATACTTTACAAACAACCAATGGATGAAAATGCAGTATGCCAAGAAATCAAAGATAAGTCATATAGCAATGGGGACTATCATACATTGTACTACGCAGAGATAGTAAAAGCATATATAAAATCTTAAGTGTTCAATGTGAGTAAATTAAGTGTAATATTTTTTTTAAATAGCATTGATAATACTATAAAATTTATTGAAAGTATCTTAAAGTATCAATAATCAATTTTATAGTATTATCTATTTTATAATGAAATTGGCAAAGTATTTTCTCCGTAAGGCATTAATGTAATCTTAGATTCTTCATAATTACATAGATTATAAGCTATTCTAATAGCCCCATCTAAATCATGACATGGTATCATATTAAAATTTCCAACCAATTCATCATCCAAAGAAGATATTAGCACTACCTTCCTATATTTAGCAGTATAAACTGTTTTATACGCTGCATACCCTGAAACTGTAAAGTTATCCTTAAGTGCATTTTCCATGCCTTCCAAGGTTCTATATTTAAACCAATCTAAAAATTCACCACCACTTAACCCATCTAAGCATTCACTAAGTAATATTAATACTTCATTTTCTTTTCCCCCATATAGAGCATCATCCATAGTTTTTATAGTTTGATATAAATTTATATCCTTTGGATATCCTCCTGCTGGGGCTATTATAATATCCTCCTCACTTTGTATAGACTCACTATAAATACTCCTTATATAGTTATATCCTTTTAACCAATCTTTTTCAAATTCTCCACCTACAAAATGGATTCTAAATTTATCACTTTTTATCCATGATCTAGTTGTGTCGCTAACTATTATTTCGATTTTTTCATCTTTATTTATCATACTCTTAAGAGTATTAGTACTTAATGGTTTTCCTAAAATTGTTTTTACTTCTTTTTCTACATCGACTATATATGCAGTATCCTTTGGTACTAACGTGTGTATTATATAATTATCCTTACCCATTTTTGTCCCCTTCTTAGCTGTTTAATCTAAATAGTAGCAGAATTTTTATCAACAGTCTATATATTTTTTAAATTCTATTAAAATCCATACTCTCTATTTATTTCATACTGATATTGTATTTCTTTTTTTATAAATTATGGCCCTAATTTATAAAAAAAGAAATGCTCCTACACATAGATTTTATTAGTTAGCAGCGGCACTTGCACTAGTAGCAGCAATAATAGCTACCATAGTTGCAATTTCAATAGCTATTATTATTTCTACAAATATATTGCTACTTATTTCATCTACATTACTTCCTTGATTTAAGCAATCAGCATATGATGATGCTACAATAGCTGCGCTTATCATATTTCTATTACTCTTACCTACTGCCCAATTTCCAAATCCTTTTACTTCCCTTAACTCATCAGACACACTTTTTATCTGCTGTACTAATTGCTCCTCATCACACTCAAGTAATGAAAGTGCACCTATTAATGGGTATCCATATCCATCTATTTTACAATTTTTTTGCTCTAGCAATTGTCTAATTCTTACTACCTTATTTAAACTATTTTCACTTTTATGATTATCTAGTGCCATTATATGAGATAGGGATTGAAGATTGTTAGATTTATAAAACCCTTTTAAACTAAGTACATTATAGCTTTCTTCTATGTATTCTAAATCATTGTCTAGTTCTTTTGAGTGTATAGCTATAAGAGATGCTCTACAATAATCGTCGCTAGATGTTAACCATGGATGGTGCTTTTTCATAAAGTCATAAACGTATTTAGTTTTCTCAATAGATGTATCTGCATCCATTTTATCTTGATTTTCATATATTATGATTGCTACAAATGGTAAGTATGCATCATTAAAAAAACCAGTTGTTTTTAGTTTTTCATATATACTTAATATTGATTTAAATGAATTTTCTATGTCTGGTTTAGTTGATAATAGGTTTGATAAATAAAATAAGCTATGCCCTCTAAAATTTGAAAACATACCAGTATTCTTTTTTATTATATCTATACTTTCTTCTACTTTTATCGGCGTTATATTTTGATTTTTTATGGTAGATGATAAAACACAAC
Source organism: Romboutsia sedimentorum (assembly GCF_030131845.1). Lineage (GTDB taxonomy): Bacteria > Bacillota > Clostridia > Peptostreptococcales > Peptostreptococcaceae > Romboutsia_D > Romboutsia_D sedimentorum. The sequence goes on from NZ_JASKYM010000004.1 coordinate 125,269, forward strand.
TATATTGCATCATTCCCATTTGCCATGAACCTTTTATCTCTTTTGTTTTTTGATAATTTTTCATAAATAAATTTAGTTTATTTCTTAATATGTATTCTTGCATAAAAAACTCCCCACTTTCTTAAATTTGTGCTAATAAGTATAAACTATTCTTCCCTTTTACGAACTCTTTTAATAAGTCGTGATGCTAATATATTTAGCTCTATTATTACAGTGGTAATTATAGCTAACCAATAGTAACCTAATCCGATTGCAATTCCTATCCCAGCAAGGCTAAACAGTGTAGCCCCAGTTGTTAATCCCACAACGTCTTGATCATTTGTATCATCATCCGTTGGTTTTGTGAAAATTACACCCCCACATAAAAATCCTATAGCTGTGATTATGTTTGCTATAAGACGTGATGGATCTGATCCTGGTAAGCAATTTGCAGATATGATGGTCAATAAACAAACCCCTGTTGTAAGATTAGATGTTGTCCCAACTCCGATTGGACTGCCCTTTCTTGAACTTCTTTCTAATCCAACTAAAAAACCTATAAAAGATGCAAGAACTAATTTAATTAAATGCTCAAGTAATATCACTATTAAATCATCCCTTCTTTCTATTTTTCAATATAAATTTTACAAAATATAACTACTCTTCATTTTATTGTATCACAAAAAGCCCTCATATATTGAGAGCTCTTTAATCCGATTTTGTTATTTTCTAACTAATTGTATATACACTTAATAAACTTATCTACTTTGGTTTTAAATATATTAGATATTTAAAATATGTTCTAGAATTGAACTTATACGTTATTGAGCTATTTGATTTGATATATATGAACTTACTTCATCAGGAGAAATATTTAGAATAATTGAAAGTTCTTCATTTAATAATCTTTCTGCTTCTTTCATAATATCATCATCTGCCTGACGTGATTTTTTATTTATTGATTTTATATATTCTTTATTAGAATATAGACTTCTTACTAATTTAACTAGATCTTCACATTGACCGCCTTTAAGCATTTTTTTAAATTGCTCGTTTCTTTTCTTTTCATCATCTATCCATAATTTTTCCATCTTAGGCATATCATTTATTAATGAGCTCACATTATCTTCAGATATTATTCTTCTCATTGGAATTTTCTTATTATCTACAGGAATTTTTATCATTACATTATTATAATAAATAGGACTTAATACGTAATATTTTCTTTGCTCACCTTTTGCAAATTTTTCGCTCGTTATATCTAAAACTTTGCATACCCCTGTCATACCATACATTATATAATCATCAACTTTAAACACTAAAGCCTCACCATCCTTAATAAAATAAAAAAGTAGCTTTTGACAACTGGGCTTACGTTATCAAAACTACTCGTTATATATCTATTTTAACACATTTAAGAGTTTTAGTCTAAGGAAAACTTTTATTTTTAGTTTAACACAGCTATTATAGTAGTTATAAGTGTGATAAAAAATTTATATTTCATAACCTATATAAGAGTTAAATTAGCTTTTCTACTTAACTCTTATATACTTTATTTTTGTTAAATATAACTTTTCATAACTAGACAATATAAATACCTTGAACTATAATATTTTTAAAACTATATAATTAGTTTAATTTATATATCAACCTAAAGCATAGAAAGGATAGTTATGAATAAGATAGGATTAATATTAGAAGGTGGCGGTATGAGAGGAATATATACTGCTGGAGTATTAGATTTTTTAATAGAAAAAAATGTAGAAGTAGATATAGTAATTGGAGTTTCCGCTGGAAGTTGCCATGCTTGTTCTTACTTATCAAAACAATACAAAAGAGCATTTAATGCTACTGTAGATTATTTATATGATAAAAATTATTTAAGCTTTAATAACTTAATTAAAACAGGCTCAATATTTGGTATGGATTTTATGTTTAACACAATACCTAATGAACTAAATATTTATGACTATGATACTTTTAATAAATCTAATACAAAATTTATAGCAGTTTCTACAAACTGTGAAACAGGTAAACCAGAATATTTTGAGTTAACAGATTTAAAGAAAGAAATTATTTATATACAAGCATCTTGTTCTATACCTATGTTTGCAAATATAGTAGAAGTAGATAATTACAAACTAGTTGATGGCGGAGTTTCTGATTCAATTCCTATACAATATGCCCTAAATCAAGGATATAAGAAAAATATAGTTGTGTTAACTAGAGATAGTACATATTTAAAAAGTAAAAATAAATTCACATCTGTTATAAAAAGGAAATATAAAAAATACCCTAAACTTATTACAGCTATTGAAAATAGACATGTTAACTATAACAAAAGTCTTGAAATCATAAACAATTTGTCTCAAAGTGGTGATGCACTTGTTATTAGACCTAATAGTCCTGTTAAGGTTAGTCAAGTTGAAAAAAATGTAGATAAGCTTACTGCATTATATGAACAAGGCTACAATGATGCAAAGAATTCATTTAGTAAAATTTTAGATTTTATAGATAAACCAATTTAATATTATTACTCAAATTTAATTTATAATAAAATAAGCCGCATAAATATGCGACTTATTAGCTTTTACTTAAGTTATCTATTTAGATTCAACTATTTTTCCGTCAGCTATAGTTATAATTCTATCAGCTTTTTTTGCAATCTCATAATTATGAGTTATCATAACTAAAGTTTGTTTAAATTCCTTAACACAAAATTCTAATATTTTCATTACTTCATCTGTAGTCTTTGAATCTAAGTTTCCAGTAGGTTCATCTGCAAATATCACTGATGGCTTATTTGCAAGTGCACGAGCTATTGCCACCCTTTGTTGTTGCCCTCCTGAAAGTTCATTAGGAAATTTATTGATTTGGCTTGAAATGCCAAGTTTCTCAATTAAAGTATTTATGTAATCTTTGTCTTCTTTTTTTCCGTCTACAGATACTGGAAGTACTATATTGTCATATACATTTATAACTGGTATTAGATTGTAACTTTGAAATATAAATCCAAACTCTTCTCTTCTTATCTTTGATAATTTGTCATCGTTCATAGTGTATATATCTATATCATTAAGATAAACATTTCCAGAGGTTGGCTTATCTAGCCCTGCCATACAGTGAAGTAATGTACTTTTTCCCGAACCACTTGGACCTATTATAGCAGTAAATTTATTTGGTTCTATTTCTAAATTTATTCCATCTATTGCGTGTACTTTATTTTCTTGTTTTCCATATACTTTTTTTAAATTTGATACTTTTAATTTTTTCATATTAGTCTCCCCCAAAATTGATTTTTAGTTGTTGTTTTAAAGTTCTTAGTAATTTTCTGAAATTCCCTCTGTTATTGCCGCTCCTTCTATCTTGTCTTTAGATAAATATACTGCAACAAATCCCATAATACCAAAAACAGTAAATAATATAAGTATTTGAGTCCAAGGAATCTCGTATTGTGCTGTCCTAGTATATCCGCCTACTAGCAGTTCTTCGTTCATTTTAGCTATATGATAATTGTGATTAACTGTTGCAACCACAGCTCCTATTACAGAAGCTACCATTACATATAGTTCACTTTCAATAAGTAGGATTTTTTTAATGCTCTTCGTATTCATTCCAATTGCTCTTAAAGTTGATAACTCTTTTCTTCTTGTAATAATATTACTTCTCATAATGAAAATTATATTAACTGCAAGTATTAATAGGGTCAAAGTCTGATATATTACAGAAAGCTTTTCTTCTGAACTTTGTTGTGCTCCTATAAACTTTAGTTCTTCTCCTTTTCCATTGATCACTGTAGAACTATAATTTTTAGTTAATTTTTTTAATCTTTTTTCTACAGGATATACCTGTCCTTTTTCAGCCGTCACAAAAAGCTTATTGTATTCTTTCTGCCCTGTTAGTGCTTTATAGTCATCTTCCCTAAATATTGCTTGAGCTCCTTGAGCTTGTGTATTACCATCCTGACCTGCTGCATATGATGCTTTCATTATAGCTCCAACCTCAACCTTAAAGTTTTCGTATTTTTCAATACCATCTATATATACAGGAATTTTTATATCTATAATATCTCCTATTTTCACATCATCAATTACCTTTGCATCAAAAGAATGTGTAACTTGTGAATTTGTATTGTTAACTAAAATTACTTTCTTGTGTTCACCAGATGTAGGCTTTAGGATATTTTCCCCTTTTTCAATAAATCCTTGTCTTTTCTTTAACATATCGTCACTATATCCTCTTATTAAAAGTGGATATTCATTGTTATGTTTCTCTTGATAAGAATCATTTACTCTGCCTAATTCATCTTGATAAGCTTTTGACAACTTATCTTTAGAAAGTAAAATTTGACCTTGATAATTATGAAAATGTGGTTCTACATACCTTACCCCTTTTGTATCCTTCACTTTTTGTATCAAATTATTATCTATTTTATAAAATAAAGATTCTGAGCTTCCAGAGCTACCCTCAACAGTTTTATCTACACTTCCATATGACATCGACCATGAACCACCTGTTATTCCTTCTGCCATATTCTTTTTTACAAAGCTTTTAACACCTAGATTTAATATAAACATTGTTCCAACAAAAGTGATTGCTAATATTGTCAATATTGTTCTAGGCTTATTTCTCCATAGGTTTCTAGTCGCTATACTTCTAAGTAAATTTTTACTTTTCTCGTCTTTCTTTTTATTATTTTTCTTTGATTTTTTTTCATACTTCTCACTTGCCCTTGTAGCCTCTATTATAGATATTTTCATAGATTTTATAATTACTATAAAACTAGAAAGAGATACTGATATAATTGAAACTGCAAAAGAGCATATTATACTAGGTATTTGTATTGTTAGCATAGAACTGTATCCATACACAACTCTTAACCCAACATATGAAAAAATTATTCCAAATACTATCCCTATTAGCGTTCCTAAAATTATATAAATAAAACTCATAGTAATAAGCATTCTTTTTACTTTTTTGTTTGACATACCAATACATCTCATAAGACCTATTTGTCTAGTCATATCCTGAAAAATAATATTGAAAATATTGTATATTACGATAGTTGATACAACTACTAGAAGCACTGAATTTTCAATATTTTCTCTGCTATATTTTGAAATTTGTTTGTGATATTTCGCTAAATCAACTTCAGCATTTTCATGTACCTTAGATAAGTTAGTATCTAATTTTTTTATCATCTTCGTTATAAATTGAGATACATTTTTCTCTGACTTAAGATATATTGTCCCAGTATATGTATCATTTACTTTTATTGGTAACTTAGAGTCTTTATGCACAAAAGCTCGAAATGTAGCACCATAACTAGATGTTTCATAATATTTATCTGGTTTTTCTATAAGTCCAACTATTTTGAATTTTTTATTTGCACTGTCTATATGGTTAATTCCATTGCCATCAATATACTTATTTAAAAGCATTGAATCTATGTTTTTATTTAATGGGTAAGATATTCCCATCTTGCTTGCAGCTTCTTTTTCTATTACTATTTCTCCGTCTTTTATTGGTTCACTTCCCTCTATCTTATATCCAACAGAACTTATAAAACCTTTGTCAAATGAACTTAAATCAAGCTTAACTCCACTTTTTTTATCGACTATGTTGCATAGTTCTTTTGAAGTGTTTGATTTTGATATATCTTTTTCATTTGTAAATTTTTCTACTTGGCTCTTATCAAGCCCAAAAAATTCTACGTGATAGTCACCATGTAAATCCTTCGCCTCTTTTATTTGGCAATCATATCCCGAATCCCTAATCACAATCATAGAAAAAATAAGCATCACCGAAAGTACAATACATGACAATAGTGCTATTGTTTTTCCCTTTTGTTTTTTCATATACGATCTTGCTAGTTTAAATGTAGTCAAAACTTTACCGCCCTCTCTTTTATTAAATAATTGTATAAAAAAATGCCACCTTCTTTATATAAAAGGTAACATTTGTAAATTTTTTGTTCAATATAAGTCCGACAAGTGGTAATTTTTCACCGACAACTAGCATACTAAAGCACGCTTGTATGTTTAGTAAATAAATATTTATATTAATTTTTTATTCAACTGGTATATAAATAGTAGATATAAATTTATGCTTACTATCCTTAATTTTTAATTCTCCATCGTATTTTTTTATTGAAGATTTTATACTTTCAATACCTATACCATGAAAGAATTTATCTTTTTTAGAAGTAAAAATTTTATTATTTTTTAATACTATTTTATTATTTTTACTATTTTCACATATAATAACATAGTGTCCTTTTATAAAAGTACTTTTTAAAGCTATATATTTTTCTATATTACTATCATCTATTTTATTGCAAGCTTCTATTGCATTATCAATTAAATTTGAAAATATACTACTTATGTCAATCATCTCTACGAATTCACATTTACTAAAATCTATTCCTATTTTAAAATCTATATTATTTTCCATACAGGCTTTACTTTTTTCATGAAAGATAATATCTAATAATACATTTCCTGTATTATAAATATTTTTAGTACTTTTTATTTCATCTTCTATATTGTCGATGTATTTATCTACATCTTCACTACTATTTTTTAAAGATTTTATATTACTCATATGATTATTCATATCATGATATACTTGTTTCATTTTTTCTTGTGATTCTTTTACCATTAAATAGTATTTATATTGCATGTCTAACTTTTCATTTACAAATTCTGCTTTAGCTTTATCTTTTTCTAGTTTTATAGAATTAGTAAATACAGATATTAATATTACATTTACTATAAATAAAAGATAAGGAAATGTCTCTTTAATAGTAGCTGAAAATATAAGCATGTCTGAAACATCATAAAAATGAACATTATTTTTAAGTGACTTATCATATAAATTACCTAAGTCTGTATGTGATTTATTTATAAGTGCTATTGTTAATAAATTAATTATAGTAGTTGATATTATATATAAATAATATTTCTTGCTTTTATAAATGTTTTGAAGCATATAAAAAAAAGATATACTTGCAAAAAAAATAATAAAATTAATTATAAGATTTATTTCAATCAAATAATCTAATTTGTTAAGTGAAACTTGTAAAAACCAAAAAATACTACTCTCTACAAAAATATAAATCAAACTATATATGCATGAAATAATAATAGATTTTCTTGTATTAATTTTATAAAAAGTTTTACAAATTAAATATATTGCCAAAAACATTCGTAGTATTCCTTCTAACGACATTGTTCCAAAAAGTATACCTCTTGTAATTATAAAAATTAAGGCTATACTCGTCAGTACATACTTGACCTCAAATTTATATTCATAAACATAATCGGTTCTATTCATTAACATAAAAAATAAACCTATAAATATTGCCATATTTAAAACAACTAAATAATAGATATCAATTAACATAATTTTTCCTCTATCAAATCAAAAAACTTCTCTTTTGTTTCCTTAAATCTATACCTACTAACAGGTACTTCCTCACTGTTTTCAAGTATTACAACATACTGTTTTATACTCTTTACATGTTCTAGGTTAACTAAAAAACTCTTATGGCATCTACAAAATCTACTACAGTTTATATCTTTTTCAATATTATTCATAGTCCCTTTTATTTCATAAATCTGATTTAAAGTATGTATCGTTATGTTTTCTTTTTGTACTTCTATGTAAGTTATTTCATTTATATCTAACTTAATTTGATTGCCTTGTGCTTTTACAATAATATATTTATTTTTTATATCTACTTCTTTTATGCAGTTGATAATGTTTTCTTTTAAATCATCATATTTTACTGGTTTTATTAAAAATCTGTAAGCTCTTACTTCATAACCTTCTAGTGCATACTCTATTAATGATGTAATAAAAATAATTTCTACTTTATTATCTAAAAGCCTAATCTTTCTAGCGGTATCCATTCCGTTAATTTCATTTAATTGTATATCTAATAAAAATATATCAATATCTTTAGGATAATTTTCAAATAATTCTTCCCCTGAGTTAAATATATATAAACTATATTCAACAGATATCCCTTTAAATATCTGCTCAATGTAATCTTTTAACAACTCTTGTTGCTCTTTTTCATCCTCACAAATTGCTATTTTAATCATAATCCCCCCCTTATGTAGTGTCTTTCCTTATGCCCTATTAAAATTTATTTTATTGATAAATTCAAATATTATTATACCATATTTGAATTTAAGTGAGTTTCATAAAAAAAAGAATATACTTCAAAATAAATACTTATTACTGCCATATTATATTTTACACATAAATAAGAGATAGCTTAACTGCTATCTCTTTATCATATACTGATATTAGATTAATTTTTAGTTGTTGTCCAAAATGTATTAGTAATTTTCTGAAATCACCCCTATTATCGATGTACCTTCAATTTTATCTTTAGATACATATACAGATATAAATCCCATAACAATAAAAATTGCAAATAGTATAAGTATTTGAGTCCAAGGAATATCATATTTTGCTATCCTAGTATATCCGCCTGCTAGAAATTTTTCGTTCATTTTAGCTATATGATAATTGTGATTAATTGTTGCGATTACAGATCCGATTATAGAAGCTATAATTCCATATAGTTGACTTTCAATAATAAGTATTTTTTTTATATTTTTCTTATTCATTCCAATTGCTCTTAAAGTTGACAACTCTTTTCTTCTTGCAATAATATTACTTCTCATAATGAAAATTATATTCACCGAAAGTATTAATATAGTCAGAGTTTGATATATTACAGAAAGCTTTTCTTCTGAACTTTGTTGCGCTCCCATAAATTTTAGTTCTTCTCCTTTTCCATTGATTACTGTAGATCCATAATTTTTAGTTAATTCTTTTAATCTTTTTTCTACAGAATATAACTGTCCTTTTTCAGCCATGACGAAAAGCTTATTGTACTCTTTTTGACCTGTTAATTCTTTATAATCATTTTCTCTAAATATTATTTGAGATCCTTGAGCTTGTGTATTCCCATCCTGACCTGCTGCATATGATTCTTTCATTATAGCTCCAACCTCTACCTTGAAGTTTTCATATTTTTCAACGCTATCTCTATATACAGGGAGTTTTATTTCTATAATATCTCCTATTTTTACATCATCAATTACCTTTGCGTCAAAAGAATGTGTAACTTGCGAATTTGTATTGTTAACTAAGATTACTTTCTTGTACTCACCAGATGTAGGGCTTAGTATATTTTCTCCTTTTTCAATAAATCCTTGCCTTTGCTTTAACATATCGTCGCTATATCCTCTTATTAAAAGTGGATATTCATTGTTATGTTCCACTTGATAAGAATCATTTTTTCTATCTAATTCGTCTTGATAAGCTTTTGACAACTTATCTTTAGAAAGTAAAATATGGCCCCAAAAATTATTAAAATGTGGTTCTACATACCTTACGCCTTTCATATCATTCACTTTTTTTATTAAATTATTATCTAATTTATAAAATAAACATTCTGAGCTTTCGGCATCGCCCTCAACAGTTTTATCTACACTTCCATATGACATCGACCATGAACCACCCATTATTCCTTCTGCCATATTCTTTTTTAACAAACTTTTAGCACCTAGATTTAATATAAACATTGTTCCAACAAAAGTAATTGCTAATATTGTCAATATTGTTCTAGGTTTATTTCTCCATAGATTTCTAGTTGCTATACTTATAAGTAAATTTTTACTCTTTTCATCTCTCTTTTTATTGTTCTTTGATTTTTTCTCATACTTATCACTTGCCCTTATAGCCTCAACTATAGACATTTTCATAGATTTTTTAATTACTACAAAACTAGAAAGAGATACTGAGATGATTGAAACTGCAAAAGAACATATTATACTAGATATTTGTATTGTTAGCATAGAACTGTATCCATACACTACCCTTAAACCAAAATATGAAAAAATCATTCCAAATACTATCCCTATTAGCGTTCCTAAAATTATATAAATAAAGCTCATATTAATAAACATTTTCTTTACTTTTTTGTTTGACATCCCAATAGACTTAATAAGACCTATTTGACTAGTCATATCCTGAAAAATAATATTGAATATGTTGTATATTACAATAGTTGATATAACGACTAAAAGTACTGAATTTATAATATTTTCTTTGCTGTATTTTGAAATTTCTTTGTGACTCTTCGCTAAATCAACCTCAGCATTTTCATGCAGCTCAAAGATATTAGTATCTAGCTTTTTTGTCATTTTGGTTATAAATTGAGATACATTTTTCTCTGACTTAAGATATATTGTTCCAGTATATGTATCTTTTACTTTTATTGGTAGCTTAGAGTCCTTATGCACAAAAGCTCGAAGTGTACAACTATAACTAGATGTATCATAATATTTATCTGGCTTTTCTATCATACCAACGATTTTTAATGTTTTATTAGCACTGTCTATCTGGTTAATTCCATTGTCATCAAGATAATTATTTAAAAGCATTAAGTCTATGCTTTTATTTAATGGCTTAGATATTCCCATATGACTTGCAGCTTCTTTTTCTATTATTATTTCTCCGTCTTTTATAGGTTCTCTTCCATCTAGCTTATATCCCAAAGAACTTATGAAGCCTTTGTCAAATGAATTTAAATCAAGCTTAACACCACTTTTTTTATCCACTATTTCACATAGTTCTTTTGAAGTATTTGACTTTGATATATCTTTTTCATTTGTAAGGTCTTGTACTTTGTCCTTCTCAAGCCCATCAAACCGTACGTGATAGTCACCATGTAAATCCTTAGCCTCTTTTATTTGAGAATCGTATCCAGAATCCCTAATCACAATCATGGAAAAAGTAAGCATAACAGCAAGAACTATACATGATAATAGTGCTATTGTTTTTCCTTTTTGTTTTTTCATATATGATATTGCTAGTTTAAATGTAATCAAAACTTTACCGCCCTCTCTTGTATTAAGTCATTGTATAAAAAAATACTACCTTGTTTAAATAAAAGGTAGCATTTTAAAAGTTTTTGTTCAATATAAGTCAGACAACTAGTATGTTTTTACCGACAACTAGCATACTAAATCAAACTCAAGAGTTTATTGAATTAATAATCGTATTAAATTTTTATCTATATCTAAAACAGTTCTTAGGAATTTTCTGAAATCCCATCAACAATACTTAATTTTTATATTTTAAAGTTTTCACAGTTTAATATATCACTTACAATATCTTTGTAAAAATCACGCTCATGACATACTAAAATCAAACTTCCCCTATATTCTTTTAATGCTTTTTTTAGTTCACTTTTCGCATCTATATCTAAGTGGTTTGTTGGCTCATCTAAAATTAATATGTTACTAGGTCTATTTATAACCTTGCATAACCTAATCTTTGATTGTTCTCCACCACTTAACATACTTATTTTGCTATCTATATGCTCGTTAGTTAGCCCACATCTAGCTAGCATGCTTCTGATTTCGTATCTATTGCATTTATAAAATTCGTTCCATATTTCTTCTAAAGCAGTATTATCATTTTCTATTTTTATTTCTTGTTCAAAATATTGAATATCTTGATGTTCTCCAAGTTTTATAGTTCCACTTATAGGTTTATTAATTCCTATTAAGCTTTTTAAAAGTGTCGTCTTTCCTATTCCATTTGAACCAATTATAGCTATCTTTGCTCCCTTTTCCATTTTTATATTAATAGGTTTAGTTAACGGCTTATCATATCCTATAATTAAATCTTTTGTCTCAAATATAACCCTGCCTGATTGTTTAGATTCCATAAATTTAAATTTTGGTTTTGGCTTATGTTTTGCTATTTCTATTCTATCAATTTTATCTAGTTTTTTCTGTCTAGATTTTGCCATACCACTTGTTGATGCTCTCGATTTATTTTTTGCAATATAATGTTCTAACTTAGAAATTTCTGCTTGCTGACTATTGTAATCCGCTCTTAATTGAAGCTTGTTGGCTTCATATATCTTTGTGAAATTTTCATAATTACCGACATATCTAGTTAGTGATTTATTTTCAAGATGGCATACTATATCTACAACACTATTTAGAAAATCTAAATCATGAGATATTAATATAAATGCTTCTTCATAAGTTTGTAAATATTTTTTTAACCATTGTATATGTTCTTCATCTAAATAGTTAGTAGGCTCATCTAACAGTAATACATCTGGCGTCTCTAAAAGTAGTTTTGCTAATAATACTTTGGTTCTTTGACCTCCACTTAATTTTGAAACATCTTTGTCTAAGCCAATATCTCTAAGACCTAAACCAAGTGCTACTGATTCTACTTTTGAATCTATACTATAAAATTCATTATTAATTAAAATTTCTTGTAAGTCAGTAGTTTTTTCAACGGCTTTTGTAATTTCTTCTATATCCATTGAAGACATTTGATTATATATGTTATTAAGTTCACTTTCCATATCAAATAGACTCTTAAATGCTTCTTTTAAAGTATCTCTTATAGACTTTCCTTCTTTAAGATTGGTGTGTTGGTCTAAATATCCAACACTTATTTTACTGTTCCAATTTATATTTCCACTGTCAGGTATTATTTTATCGGTGATTAAATTCATAAAAGTTGATTTACCTTCACCATTTGCTCCCACAAGTCCTACATGTTCTCCTTTTAATAATCTAAATGATATATTTTTAAATATATCTCTATCTCCAAACCCGTGGCTCATATTTTCAACTGTTAAAATGCTCATTTTAATTCCTCTTTTCTTGCTTTAATTTCATATTAAAATCATAGCATTTTAAAATACAATAACCAAGTTTACAAATGTTTCTGTAGTAATGTGGATTTTAACTAATATAAACAAAGTGCCTTAAATAATTATAATTATCTAAGGCCCTTTGTTTATACTATTTGTTTTTCTTGTCTAATAATTCTTCTAATACTGTTTTCAGTAAGGTAGTAGTAATTAGTAAGTTCTTTAACAGATATCCCGTTTTTATATTTGTTAAAAATCTCTACATTTCTTTTCTTTAAATCGTGCTTAGTTCCACTATCCTCGCCCCAAGATTTTTTATTACTAGACTTTCTAGGTATATATAAATATCCACCATCTATATATTCTTGAATTAATTCAACAACATCTTGTGGTAATATATTTTGTGCTTTTTCATATTTCATGACTCTCGCTCCTATCTACTTTTTTGTTCGTAAATAATGAAGCAAAGACTGCACAAAACTACTTAACCAAAGTTTAGTTTTGGCTCCAAACAAAGTTTAGTTCTGTATGTGTATTACAGTCTTTGCTTAGAGCCTGGAGCAATAACTAGTACTGGTTTGTTTTGCATAAATAACACCCCTTATTTTAATAATTTATATTATTATATAGAATATATCACATAAATTATATCATCTATAGTTGTAGTATTCAAAGGTCATAAATAATTCTGTATTAAACTTGACCTTTGAATACGTAGTTTTTATATCTCCTTGTATCCTTTATAACTAATTATTTCACTTACTATTTCAATCTTATTTATTTTCATTATTCTAATAATAAATTTAAGCGTTTCATTTAAAATAAGTACCATTGATGAAAGTAGTATTATCTTCATCCACATAAATCCACTTAAAGCTACTGAGTTAAAGAAGCTTTTAAAAACTTGTGTGAATAAAACTTGTACTATACCAGTTATAAAAATTATATATAAAGCTAGTTTATTCTTAAAGAAATTTGGTATTATACTATTAAGTCCAAACTCCCTACAACTCAAAGCATTGAACAATGCACTAAAAGCGAAAACTGAAAATACTACAGTTCCTTGTTCTTTTGAAGTAGCGTCTAACACATTAAAAAATGACTGAAGATTTACTATTGATATTATAAGCACTGCATTTATAATTATATTTACTAACATACTTCTTGCTATAATACCTGCTTTTCTTTTAATCGGCTTTCTTTTAAGAACATAATCTCTAACAGGTTCTAAGCCTAAAGCTAATGCAGGTGGTCCATCCATTATTATATTTACCCATAATAGTTGTATTGTAGTAAATGGCATCTCCCTACCCATAACTTGAGACATTACAGCTATCATAAAAGCTACTATATTAACAGTAAGTTGAAATTGTATAAATCGTTGAAAGTTCTCATATATACCCCTTCCCCACTTTATACCATCAACTATAGTACTAAAACTATCATCTGTAAGTATTATATCTGATGCATTTTTTGAAACCTCAGTTCCTGATATTCCCATTGAAATTCCAACATCTGCTTTACTTAAAGCTGGGGCATCATTTATACCATCTCCAGTAACTGCTACCACCTCTGAGTTAGCTTGAAGTGCTTGTACTATCCTCATTTTCGTATCTGGTTTAGATCTTGCTACAATAGAGATATCATTTATTTCTTTTCTTAATTCTTCATCTGATAATAAATCTATATAAGTTGCTTCTACTGCTTTTTTACCATCATCTAAAAGACCTATTTCTTCTCCTATAGCCTTTGCTGTGTTTATATTGTCTCCTGTAAGCATCTTAACTTTTACACCTGCATCGTAAGCTACTTGGATAGATTCTTTTACACCTTCTCTTAGAGGGTCTACTATACCAACAAACCCCGAAAATACTAAATCTTTACATCTTTCATAAGTGTCTAAATTAAAACTACTAGAAAGCTCTCCTTCATAAGTTGCCGCAACTTGCATTGATGATTTATCTATTTTTTTATAAGCAAATCCTAAAGTTCTCATAGACTTAACTTGAAGCTTTCTAATTTCACTAAGTATTTCTCTTTTAATCTGAGGTGTCATAGGTACTACAGTTTTACCCTTTTGCATATATACACATTTTTCTAGTAAAACTTCTGGAGCTCCTTTACTTAAAAATACTCCATTTTCCTGTGTATCTATCAAAGATGACATTCTCTTTTTGTCTGAGCTAAAAGGAACTTGTGATACTAAGTTAATTTCTTTTCTAAATTTGTTATAATCTCTATTTCTATGATATAAAAGCAATGCACATTCAGTTGCACTACCTATGTATTTATAGTCTTTGTCCTCTTTTTCAATATCAGCTGTTGAGTTGACTATACAGTTTTCTTCAAAGTAACTACTGCTATTATACTTACTACTATCAACATATTCTCCATCTATATAAGCAACTTCTACCATCATTTTATTTTGAGTTAATGTTCCAGTTTTATCAGAACAAATTACTGATACGCACCCTATAGTTTCGCAAGCTTCTTTTTTAGTTACTAAAGCGTTTATCTTAGCCATCTTTTGCATAGTTATAGCTAATGTTATGTTTACCATAGTTGGCAAACCTTCTGGTACAGTTGCTACAATTAACGCTATACAAACCATATACGCATCTTTTGCTGGTTCTAGTGATTTTAAAAATGGTATTATCCCTGAAGTATTTAACTTTATAGTTCCATTTAAATTCATTTTTAAAATCATATGCACACAAAGTAAAAATGCTATAATTCCTGAAATAATAGCTATCTTTGCTCCTAATTTACCAAGCTTTAATTGAAGAGGAGTTTGAATATCATTGTCTCCTATATGTTGTGCTATTTGCCCCATTTCTGTTTTATCTCCAGTGCTTGTTACAACCATAATTCCTCTTCCGTAAGCTACAAGAGTTCCTCCAAATACCATATTAATTTGTTCTGCTGGTATATGTTCTTGTTTTATTACCTTGTCTGCATTTTTTAAAACATCCGCAGATTCACCTGTAAGCATGTCCTCTCTTAGCTTCAAGTTAATAGACTGAATAAGTCTACCATCTGAAGGTATCATATTACCACTTTCTATATAAACAATATCGCCAGGTACTAAATCTCTTTTGGATATTTGATGTATTTTTCCATTTCTCAATACTTTTACTTCTATATTGTCGGTTAATTTTGATAAAGCCTGGGCTGCTTTTTTAGATTTGCTTTCTGTTGCAGCACCTATAGATAGTCCTAAAATTACCGCTCCTAAAATTCCAAAAGCGTCATGAACTTCACCTACAAATGCACTTATTACTGCTGCACCTAATAAAATTAATATCATAGGTTCCATAACACTGTCACTTATTGATTCTATTAACGGTTTTCCTTTCTTGATTTCAAATTCATTGTAACCATGTTCTTGTCTTCTTTTTTCTACATCACTAGTACTTAATCCAACTTCAGGATTTACTTTTAGATATTTTAAGGTTTCATTAGTAGATTTACTGTAATACCCCACACACTCATCCCCTTCGTAAATTTGCTTTAAAACTTATATATATCTATATGTTTTTATGCTTGTATATATTACAAATTTATTATAATTATAAAAAAGCACTGATTTGATAGCCTAGGCCTTCAAATTCAGTGCTTTTATAAATAGTAATTTATATATCAAATTTAAAATCACAATCATTTACTTCATTAATTTCTCTTACACCCATAGAGATTTCATATAAACAATCTCTATTTAAAATAATAAGTGATGTTTTGTCTTTTTTTATATAATCCTTTTCTATAAAGCTATTTATCACATTATATAGCTGCTTTCTGCTAACAGACATTACTTTGCAAAGATTATACATACTTACAAATTTGAAAACATCGTTTTCAGAGTTTTCTAAGATATGAAAAGCAAATGTTTCTTCAAGTCTAAACAAATCCTTCATCATTAATTTCTTGTACATATAATATATTCTCTTACTAGTTTTGAATAAAAACAGTTTCAAAAACTCTGGATTCTTTTCCAATTTCTTAAAAGTACTTTTACTTATCCTTAGTATTGTAGAATCACTTGTAGCAACAATATCACAAAATAGATTTTGCTCATACATATAACTAATTTTACCTACAAACTCATTTTCACAAAGTTCATCTACTAAAAAACTCTTCCCAGATTTAGTTATGCATTCTACTTTAGCATTTCCATCCACTACATAAAAGATCTCTTCAAGTTTTTCACTAGAACGAGTTATGTATTGCCCCTTTTTTACATTTAAGATAGATATTTCATTTAAGTAATCCTTTATATAGTCATATATAAGAATGTCCTTTATTTCATTTATGTCCATATGCAAATCATCCTTTTTTATAATATATATTTCTATTATAAACTGAAAGCTAGTAATTAGAAAGGAGTATTATCACCTATATAGCAAGCTATATTATTGTCTAAATAAAGCTTTTGAAGATGTTGCATTTTTTCATGTGTCACATCACCACAATCATGGTACTCATATACTTTTCCTAACTGATTCCATTTTGTCTCACCTAGCCTATGGAACTTCAAAAGGTTGATTTCATATAGTGAGTTTTTTTTCATAAATTCAATTAATTTGTATGCATTTTCATCACTATCATTATATCCACCTATAGTTGGCTGTCTTAGAACAAGTCTTCCCTGCCAACCAGATTTTTTAAGTAATTCAATATTTGAAAGTATCAAATCATTATAAACTCCAGTTCCATCTTTATGTTTTTCATTATCCATATTCTTAACATCAATAAATGCAAATTGAATGTATTTAAATACTTCAAGGAAAATTTCTGATTTTGCATATGCACTAGTTTCAATTGCATTATGAATCTGCCACTTGTGACATTTTTTTAAAACTTCAATTAAAAACTCATGATGCATCAAAGGCTCTCCTCCTGAGAATGTTACTCCACCCTCAGGACCCCAGTTATTAAAATCACGTCTTAGAATTTTTATAATTTCATCAACACTATATTCCTTAACACACTGTTTTAGTGAATTATTTGGACATATGCTAACACACTCAAAAGTCTCACACCTCTTACATATATCTCTTGTTATACTTGGCTTTTTATTTTCATCAAATTTAATTGAGCCATAAGGACATATATTTTTACACGCTCTACAACCCTTATCATATTTACATAAATTTTCTGAGAGCATAAGATGTTTTTTCTTAATCCAACTTTCTGGATTAGCACACCATTTGCACTTTAGTGGACAGCCTGTAAAAAATATGTTTGTTCTGCATCCTGGTCCATCATGTACAGAAAAACTCTGTATATCAAATATTAAGCCTTTTTCATTCATAATATTATCCTATCTTGCTTCATAACCTGAACATGTGCAGGCATTCATAGTAGAATATGACCAGTTCTCTTTTTCCAAACCTGTGCATGTTCCAATTCCATGATTATCTGGATTAGAAAAGTTTTTACAGTTACCACATTTATCAGCAGCCTTAAAATTAGCACACGCTTCACTGTTTTGTCCACTAATAGGTACAACTGCCTTACATAGCGCACATAGTCCTTTTTCACAATCTAAATTTATATAATTTTTACAATCGTAATGTCTCATATAGTTACCCCCATTCATTTTTTAATTATGCTCTATACTTCATATTCCGTTCTATATATAACTTCATCTTGGATAGGTTTACCAATTTCACACCAATATTGTGTAAACCCAGCAACACGAACCATAAGGTCTCTATAGTTATCTGGTTTTGCCTGAGCATCTCTTAGAACTTCTGAATTTACAACGTTAAACTGAACGTGGAATCCACCTTTTCTCATATAAGCACGCACAATATCAAGAAGTTTTCTTGTTCCATTTAAACCTTTTACTGCTGTTGGATGAAGTTTTAAGTTCATTTGTGAATTTTGATGCATTGAATGATCATAAACAGTTGCAGATTCAAATATAGCATAAATACCATTCTTGTCAGTTCCAGATTCTGCAGATAAAGATCCATCTGAGTAAGTTGTACCTGCAAGTCTTCCATCAGCTGAAGCTAATGTTATAAATCCTTGAGGACCATGTGTTGAAACTGATATTTGACATAAATATTCAGGCTTACCATAATATGATTTAAACTTGCTAGTCATATCATGCATATAATATTGATAATCTCTTAAAATACTATCTACATACATATCTGCATTTCCATACTTTGGTGCATTTATGCATGCTGCGAATATTTCTTCGTATTTTTCACTATTTTCAGTGCTAACTCTTGAATCCGGTGAGAATACTCCAGTTTGGTATGCAGTCTCAAATCCAAAATTATTAATCATTGCATCTGCCATCTCTTCAATTGTAAACTTCTTATCATCAAATACATTTTTCTTAATTGAAGCTAGTGAATTTACAAATGTAATTGTACCACAAGATTCAAAGTTAATAGTTGCGTTATATCTTGCTCCCATAACACCAAGGTCTCTACCTTTTGTGAAGCAATCTGGTTTAAGAAGTGAATTTACAACTGGCATATTCTTCTTTCTCCAAAGGTCCATTTGAATATTATTAACCTTGTTAAGAACATCTGTAGTAAGTTCTATATATTTTTCCCACTGATTTATCATTGTTTCGTAAGAATCAAGTTTCCTATTATGAGGTGGATATATTTGTTTTCCAGTTCTCTTATCTAGTCCATTTGATAAAACAAGTTCAAGTATTTTAGGTAGTGCAACAAAGTGAACACCTGTACCACATGTAGGTGATGCACCACCTGGAATCATTGTTACCTTCCCATTGTAATTAAGCGGCATAAAACATCCTGGTGAAGATTCAAGACATCCTCCAAGGCACCATGCCCTTGCATCAATAATATCCATACCCTCTGGACCGTAATGTCTTAGCATAAAGTTCATACCTGTTTGATTGTTCATCCATGCAGGATATCCAAGTCCAAGTTTTGTACAAGAAGCAGCTTTCATAAGGAAGTCTTCAGGTGTTTTTTCATCATATAATATACTTAGTGTAGGTTGAGGAGTTTGATTTCTCATACCTGCTTCAATAATTAAGTATTCTAAATCAGTAACAGCTGATAGACCATCATAATTTTGTCCACCTAAAGAAAGGTTGTTAAATGTATTACCAGAAAGAACTCCCCCAGATACTCCAGCTGATGCAAAACATTCTATACAAGTAATTTTAATTCTATGTAATTCAAGAAGTTCAATTACATCTTCCTCTGTCATTAAACCATCTTCGATATCTTTTTCATAAAATGGTTGTAATACTTGACCAAGTCTACCAATTGACATACCAGACTGTGGATCTTCATTAACAACACCTAAGTGACAACAAATTGTCATTTGAATTGCTTCCCAGAAGTTTGCAGGCTTCTTGTGAGCAATATTTCCCATAACTTCTTCAATTTTTTCATAATTAGCTTTTAATTCTTTATCTGTCTCAATTGAAGCTAAATATTTTGCTTGTTTTGAATAGTTCTCACACCAAGTACTTAACCCTTTAGTGATTTCTTTCATTGCTATATAATAATAACCCCTACTCATACCAAGTATTCCATCATCGCCTGCTTCACCCATAAACTCAGCAATTTTTTCATCGCATAATTCTATAATTCTATCAAAACCATACTCTAAAGGCATGTAATAGTTTATTACTTCACGCCCTTGAGGAATTGCCCAAGAGTCAAACATAGAAATTACAGAATCCATAATACGTTGTTCTTGGTCATATCCTGGAGTATATTTTGCATACTTATCACTTAAATCTTCAATTGAAATTCCATCCCAAGGCTTAGATGTTTTAACTAAAACCGGAATTTCTTCTTTTCTCATACCAAATTTCTTAGCAAGACTTATAACATCCCCGTAACTTTGTGTAACATTACCGCCCCCAGCACCAACTACACTAACTGAATCAGCTTCACTCTCACAAGGAGCATCAACTTCATTCATTAAAGCTTCTGCTTGAGCATTAAAGAAACTTGCACAAACCCAAGGAAATGGGAATGCCCCTCTAACATTTTTTGTCTTGTTCATAACAAGTTTTTCATAAGGTAGGATAGTAGGTGTAATGTGAGATAAGCACGAAGCCATAGCTTTTGCTCTTCTTACTATAGTTACATCCCCATCATTTTCCCACCAAGTTCTGTTATACCAATATGGAGCTTCCATATCAGCAGTAACTTTTAAGTTATAGTAGATTTCCATAAGCCTTTTAGTGCTATCTTTTGCCTCTGGAATTTCATACTCATTAGCATCAACTACATCTGACATTTCAATACCATGCATTTTTAAGACATCTTCAAGTTTAGTTCCATTTGAATTCATTTAAAATACCCTCTCCCCTTATATAATGTGTTGGTACATTAATATTTCTTTCATCTAAATATATTATAATATGTATTTTTAGCTATCAAGTAGTGTAACTTACACTACTTGATAACTAAAAATGCATTAAATTCTAGGATAATAAAAGTTTTTTTAATTAAACATATAAAAGCTCAATATTATATAAAAAAAGTGTTAAATTTCATAAAAAAAGCGTCTCAAAATGATTTTTTAAAATTCATTAAATGAGACACTTTCTATTAATATTTCATAAAAGTTATAAAAAAACTACTTCCTTGCCCAGAGATACTTTTTACATCAATATATCCATTATGAGATTCGATAATTGATTTTGAAATAGCTAATCCTATACCAACCGAATCTTTTTTGGTTAAATTTTTAGACTTATAAAATCGCTTGAAAATATTTGCTATATCTTCTTGTGCTATACCTTCTCCACTATCTTCAATAGTTACCCTTGAATATGCAGGATTATCATACAAATAAACTTTCACATTTTTATTTTTAGGGGTATGTTCAATACAGTTTTTTATAATATTACTAAACGCCTCTTGTATCCAAAATTTATCATGCAATAAGTTAATCTGCTCTCCATAGCAAATACTCAAATTAACATTAGCATCATGTGCAAATTCTTCGAGACTATGTATTGTTTCTTCTATAGTTTTGTTTAAATTATCTTCTTTTTTATAAAACTCAATTGCATTTGCATCTAACCTTGCTAACTTCAATATGTTTTGTACCATCAAATTCATCTTATTAAGCTGAATACTATTGCTCTCAAGAAATTTTAATCTTTGTTCTTCTGTCAGTTTTCTATTTAGTAATATATCATTGTATAATATCATAGTAGCTATCTTTGTTTTTATTTGGTGCGACATATTTTGTAGAAGCTCTACTAAATACTGTTTTTCCTTTTGTGTGGTGCTTACATTATTTTTAATAATACTTCTAATATTAGAAAATGCTAAAGCTAATTTAGAAAAATCCCCTTCTTTATCTTCATTAACTAAAGTACTATAATCATCATCTAATATCTTATTAGCTGCTAAAGTCATATTTCTTACTTTTAAGAAAAAGTATTTATACTGTATATAGTTTAGTATTAATAATAACAATGAAAAAACTATGCTCACAGTAAATATTTTATTGTTATTTTTAAAATTTGGAAATAAGCTATTATTAAGCTTACTTGTTATTCCGTATTCTTTTGCAATGATGCGCCCAGCTTCTTTGTCTTTTGGGCTAATATCTTTAGTTATTAATGGTATTAGTTCTTTTTCTAATTCTGGATTAAGCGTTATTGCTTTTGATACCATACTTCCAACTATATCTATATAATCTTGCTTTTGATTGTTAGTATATGCTACATACAGTAATCCTTGAATCATTATAAAAATAGTAAGAAGTGATGTTAATATAAGAGTACTTCTTTTTACTTCGTTGTTAATAAAAACCTTATTCAACTTTACTCACTCCCTACTTCAATATCCCACTTATAACCTACCCCACGCTTAGTTATAATATATTTTGGATTTTTATAATCATCTTCAATTTTTTCTCTAAGTCGCTTTATATATACCGATAATGTATTCTCATCAAAGAAAGTATCATCTTCACCTGTAATACTTTCAAGAATACTCTCTCGTTTTATTATCTTATTAGGATTATTCATAAATAATATTAATAGTTTATATTCTAATGCTGTTAAATTTAAAAGTTCATTTTTTTTATATACATGACTTGTAGATATATCAATAGTTATGTCTTTGCTTATTAATTTATCTTTTATTTCATTTGATTTATTTGAACGTAACTGTACCTTAATTCTTGCTAATAATTCTCTAACTCCAAATGGTTTAGTTAAATAATCATTTGCACCTATTTCTAATCCCATAACAACATTGACTTCATCATCTAATGCTGTTAGAAATATTATTGGTACGCTTGATTTTTCTCTAATATATTTACAAAAATCATATCCATTTCCATCTGGTAAATTTACATCTAATAATATTAACTTAAATTCATCATTATTAAAGCAATTTTTAGCATCCTCAATAGTACACGTTCTTATTATGTTGTATCCTTCATCAATTAAAGAAAATTCTAAAGCATAACCTAAAGCATCATCATCTTCAACAAATAATATTTTTTTCATAAATAACCTCCTTAATACTTCTACCCCTCTCTAATAGCCTCTATTACATTATCCTTTTCAATTTTTCTCATCGGTATTAATGTTGATAAGAAACTAATTACTATTGATACTAAAATAGTAATAATACATAACATCCAAGGTAATTTCCATGTAATCCCTACAATATCTGATAAAACATCATATATAGCATAAGTAAAACCACATCCAGCTATAGATCCTATCACTCCTCCAACTAAACCATAAAATAAACCTTCATACATTATCATTTTCTTTAAGTCTTTTTGTGACATACCTATAGATTTTAATACAGATAGTTCTTTTCTTCTTAAAGTTATATTCATTGTAATTGTGTTTATAATATTTATACTGCTTATTAATGTGATTACAAATATAAATCCATATACTAATACTTTAATTAATATAATATAACTTTTTTCCATATCATTTGCATCAACATAATCTACTATACTATAAGATGGGTAATCTTGTAGAATGTTATTTATTTTTTCATAAGTCTTTAAGTGTAGTGATGAGTCTTTTAAATCAACTCCAATACTTGCTATATCTGAGTTTGTCTTAGTTAAATTTTCTTTTACTTTATCTGTTGTTATTAAAGACATAGTGTTATTTTGCGTTTCTCTTTCAAAGATATTATTTTCTATAATCGCCATTATCTTTACTTTGTAATCTTTGCCAGAATCATCAATTAAACTAATCTCATCATTTACTTTGTAATTGGTTAGTTTACCCATATATCTCTTTTTAGTATTGTTATCTCTTGCTTTTGCATTAGAAACTAAAATTACACCGTTTTGAGAATTTATTTTATCAATATTAATGTCTCCACTAATCACATATTTTTTAGCTTCATCTAATGCAGTTTTATCGTATACATTAATTTGAGTATATATGAATTCTTTAGTTTGTCCATTAATGTCTTCTATTTCGTATATATCTCCTGCTTCATCTACTTTTTTGTTTGGTGCAATTTCAGAATTACCCCCAATTAATGGATATTTAAGATATACTTTTTCAACATTGTCTAAGCTTTTAATTTTATCTAATAGATTAGAATCATTTGTATTATTATCTTGAGGTGCTGTATTAACTTCTAAATCAATATTTTGATATTCTACATTTGTCCCTTTTAGCATTATGACTTCTTTTACTAATGTAGTAAATGTAATAAATAAAGTCGAACTTACGACAATAGATAATATCATAACACGACATCTTTTAGGATTACGTCCTATATTTTTAATAGCCATCAAAGCTTTAAAATTAAATATTTTTTTTATTAATACATTTTTTCTTTTCTTAATAGATTCTTTTTTTATAGCTACCCTGCTGCTAATTGCAACTAAAGGTGATATATTTCCTACATAATTAGCAGGCAATAAACTTGATGCATAAACAGCTAATATTGTTATTATCGAACTTATTAATAGTGTATTTATATCAATACTTACAATTGAAAGTAATGTATTTTCATTTAGTAATGAGTTTAAGACTCCTTGTAGGGCATATATTGTACCTACACTTATTAACAAACCAATAGGAATAGCTATCATTAGTAGTATAGTTGCTTCTCTAAAAACAATGTATTTTATCTGCTTCTTTGTTGCTCCTATACTTCTAAGTAATCCAAACTGCTTCATTCTCTCTGCTACATTAATTTGGAAAGAATTATATATAACAATAATTGTTGAACTTATAACAATTGCAATTACAATAGCTACAATAGTAAGCATTGATTTATCTGAACCCATTTGATGTAGTCGTATTAATGAATAGTTCTCTACTATATTATCTTTGCTACTTAAAGATTTTAATGTTTCAAGGGTTTGGTCAAATTCTCCTTTTGGATTTATTTCTACCATCAATTGACCATCTTTAGGAGCTTTATCAAATATAATGGCTCTACTAGTCTTTTGACGTTGCATAGAATCCTGTGTTTTTAGAAAACCTACAACCTTATATTCTTTTTTATCAAAAGTTATGTCATCACCAATTTTTAAATTAGAATTTATGTGTGCTTTTGTCCATTCGTCTATACATATTTCATTATTTTTAGTAGGCATCCTACCATCTTTAAGGCTATATTTTAATATTTCATTTGCTCCATTATCAGCGTAATGTTTTTGGAAAATAATATCATTGTATTTAATTTCCTCACCTCTAGATATAATTCCATAACGTGCTATATTAGGATTATTTGATACTTTGCTTAATATATCATCTGTATAAGTTTCATACATTATATGAAATGACATACCTCCACTTTGCTTAGTTTGCTCAATCTGAGATTGTTCAGTCCCTTTCATAAATAGCCCAATAGTTGAAATAAGTGCTAAGGATAAAACAATACCTATAAGAGTCATAATAGTACGTTTTTTATTTTGTTTAATATATCTATTACTTAGCGTTTTATAACTTTTTATCAATTAGATTCACCTCCCTATGTCTTAGTTGTCTATCTTTGTGTCTTTTATTATTTGACCATCTTCTATAGTAATAACTCTATCTGCCATAGTAGCTATATTTGTATCATGTGTTATTAGTATAAGTGTTTGATTAAACTTCTTTGCAGTAATTTTAAGTAATTCAATAACATCTCTTGTGTTTTTTGAATCTAAGTTACCTGTTGGTTCATCAGCAAGTACAATACTTGGTTTATTTACAAGTGCTCGTCCAATTGATACTCTTTGTTGTTGTCCTCCTGATAACTCAGATGGTAGATGATTTCTTCTTTCATTAAGATTAAGAATATTTATTATTTCATCTAAGTAATTTTTGTCTACTTTTTCATTGTCTAATATAACTGGTAGTTCAATATTTTCTTCTACATCTAGTACAGGTATTAGATTGAAAAATTGAAATATAAATCCAACCTTTCTTCTTCTAAATATAGATAGTTCATTATCGTTATAATCATATATGCTTTTTTCATCAATAATAACTTTTCCTGTACTAGGTCTATCTAATCCCCCAAGTAAATGTAATAATGTACTTTTACCCGAACCTGACGCACCTATTATCGCTACAAATTCTCCTTTGTTTATTGATAAATTTATGTTTTTTAATGCGTCAACTTTATTTTCACCTTCACCATAAGTTTTTGTTAAATTTTCAACTCTTAGAATCTCCATAACTTATCTCCTTTAGTTTTTTATATTTGCGTAGTTTATCTCTATATTTTGTATTTTTGCTAATTTTTTATTAACTTCTATTTTGTCTTTAGAATCTCTTAAATCTTTAGTTCCTTTTTTGAATTTAATTAAACTAATAACTTTTTCTTCATTTTCTATAGATTTATAAGTGTTATCATCAGTTATTATTAATGAGCCTTCATTTGATGGATAATATCCTATCCATGAATAACTTCCGTATTCTAAAGGTATATTTTTACTATTTATCTCTAATTTTTTATCTTCACTTGGATACCCAAAGTATATACTTTTATCTGTATCAATATTTGGTATACTTTCAAGCACTACTGTCTCTAGACTTCCACTCGATGGGTCTTTATCTTTCTTTTTACGAAGTACTTTATCTTTTAGCATTTCTTTTGCTGTACTTTTAGTTATTATTAAATATTTATTTTCATATGTCTGCTCTTTTTTATTTTCATCTACTGTTTTTTCTATGTTTATAACTGTTTTATATTTATAGTCTTTTGTATATTCTGTATTATCTTTGTAAATTTCTTTTGCTTTATTTGAACTTTCTTTATTTCCACTTACTAAAATTGAATTAAATGGTCTAGCAGGTCCCTGTAAGTAATTTTTTATACTTATTTGTGCGCCTACTACTACTAATGAGACTGCTACAACTCCTAAAATTAATTTGCTTATTTTTTTCATAAATAAAATCTCCTTTTTTATATTTCTTGTATATACTTTACTTTAAATGAAGTTTTAAAACCATAACGCTAAGCTTACAATATATAAATTAATCTTACTAATTAGTAAGATTAAAGATTTTAAAAATATTAATTAAAAAGTCTGGACAATACATTTGTATATTATCCAGACTTTTATGTTAATATAATATTTTTTATTTTACTTATACGCCTTTAAAAAACATCGCTATTTCATCATCTTCATTTGATTCTACTGATACTTTTTCTAAACATTCTCTCTCTATTTTTGTTGTATTGTTAGCATCAACTAAACAAACATTATTTTTAATAATGTAACTTAGTGCAGCTAAGCATATTCCATAAAATACATATGGAGTTACAGCAGTTAAATAATAATTGATAACTTCAGTTACTTGGGTGCTTGGATTAAATCCCTTTTCAACTAAGCTTAATATATAAATATGTGATGTATATATATTAAATATTGCAAAGATACCCATAACTATTGCTATTATATTTAATACAAGTGTAACCTTTTGAACTTTTTCCATCTTTTTTAATTTCATAATACACTCCTATTTTTTCAAGAATCTATTTAGTCTCTTTGTGTTCCTTTATAAATATAAGTTGTCCCTTTGTAAGTCCCCAAGTCTCGTCTGCAAACTGAGCTACTTTTGTAGAATGAGTTACTATAATTATGCATTTGTTTTCTTTGTGTGCTAATTGCTCTAATATAGTAAGTATTTCACTTTCAGTTTCATTATCTAAATTACCTGTTGGTTCATCGGCTATAATTATGTCAGGATTATGTGATAGAGCTCTAGCAATTGCCACACGTTGTTGTTCTCCCCCTGATAATTTTAAAACCTTTCTCTTTGCAGTTTCATTATCTATTCCAACTTTGTTTAATAACTCAAGTGCATAGGCCTTTTTATCATCAACTACTACACCACTAATATTCATTGATAGTAATATATTCTCAAGTGCTGATGTATTATTTAAAAGATTATATCCTTGAAATATAACTCCAATATCTTTTGCTCTATAATTATCCTTATCTATACTATTTAATGATTTATCATTATATAATATATTCCCATCCTTACAATTATCTAAGCCTGCTATTAACGATAATAAACTCGTTTTGCCTGCACCAGATTTTCCTATTATCGAATAAATTTTGCCTTTTTCAAAATCTACATTTACATTTTCAAAAATTAATTTCTTTGTACCTTCATATGAATATGAAACATTTGCTACACTTAATATTGACATGATTTTTTATCCTCTCTCTGTAAGTATTTTTCTTGGTTCATACTTTGTTATGTATCTTACACCAACACCGCTACTTACTAAAACTATTAATAGTGCGACCCCTGTTACCTCTAGTAGTGCCTTTTTATTTAAACTTACATCAATTTCAGATATTGCATCCTCTTCTTCTGCTCCTGTTATGCTTCCTGCTACTACACTAAATCCTTGATTTTGATTACTTTGTACTTGTTTTTGAGATTCAATTTGTTTTTGTAGTAGTGAATTTGACACGGGTTGTGATACTACACTACCAACACCTATACCAATTCCCAAACATATTACTGTTATCATTAAAGATTCTGTTATTAATCCTAATGCTACTTTACCTTTTTTCATACCTATTGCACGTAATACACCAATTTCATATTTTCTCTCTCTTATTGATAAAGTGTTTAATAATATTAGTATTATAGAACCTAACACTAACACTACTAATATAAACATTGATGTTGTAGACCCTAACCCTTCTACCGGTCCAACTATTTTGTTATAACTAGCTTCGTCAGTAGATACAATATAATTGTCTGATAGTCCTTTATCTCTTATTTCTTTTTCAAAAGACTTAATCATCTCTGGGTTTTTTAAGTAGTACTTAGCTTGAATGTATAAGTCTTCACTACCTACTATTGATTGTGATGTTTCTAAATCAGTTAATATTTCATTTCTCTTATTCATAGATGCTTGCTTAAAAGGCATTCCACCATATTCATCTATAGAGTCAAAATATATACCTGATACTTTTAGCTTGTATGGATTCCCATCTTTATTACCAACTCTATTAACTTCTATAAAGTCTCCAACCTTAATATTATTTAACTTAGCAAGTTCTTCACTTACAATACATTCATTTTTTTCTTTATACATTTTTCCATCTATTATTTTTCTTTTACCATCTTTAAATTCTTGTAGAGATTCTAAAGTTGAGTTACCTATTATTGTGAAATTAGGATTTTCTACCTCTACTGGCTTACCATCTTCTCCAATTGATCCAATTGTCATCATACCATTTTGGCTATCATTAGCATCTTCATCAATTGCCTTTAATGTTTTTGATATAGCTCCCATTTGAGATGAGAAAATACTTTTTTTTAAGTATTTTGATTTTGCAAAATCAAAATACTGATTAGGCGTTATAGGTTTTTCACCTTCCCTTTGCTCTTTGCTTTGACTCATCATCTTTTCCATATCTGGTGCTATTGTAACTTCACTTCCAAACCTATTTTTGTAATTTTTTATAATTTCATCTGTTGTTGTGTTAATACTAAAAGCAACCACAGTTGAAGCTATTATTCCTAGCGTTATTATACCTATAGTGATATTCCTACCTTTGTTTCGCCATATATTTTTCATAGCATTTTTCAAAATATACATTTCAAAACCTCCTCTTGTGTTATGTGACTATATTATCAAAGGCTATGTTAATCTAATGTTAATTCATTAAATGCCATATAAAATTTTGTTCCTTTTCCTTCTTCACTTTCTACGAATGTTATTCCATCGCAAAGACTAGTTATATGATGAACTAAACTTAATCCTATTCCATATCCATCTTTTTTTAGGTTTTCGCCTCTATACTTATGATTAAATATATTATCTAAAATTTCTTTTTTGATACCTGTTCCATAATCTTGTACTGATATAATAGAACTGCCATTTTTATTATATGCCTTAACTAAAATATCACTTCCATTACTATACTTAATAGCATTTTCTATTAAATTGCAAACCGCTCTATAAATCCAAAGGCTTCGTCCTTTTATTTGCACTATATTTTCCTCATCTATATCTAAATAAATATTTTTATATTCTTTTTTATAAATATCTACTGCCTCTGCACAAATCAATGTTAAATCCACAGCTTCAAAATATTTAACATCTTCAGTAGCATTTATTGCTAATATATCGTCTAAACTAGAACTCATCTTATCTATTATTTTAAAAAGATCGTCTCTTTCTCCCATTTGAATTTTTGATCTTAATACTGCTAATGAATTTTTTTGTTCATGAGTTATATATGAATTTATATTATTTGCTTCTTTTAATAAATTCTTTATCTTTTTTGTAGACTCATCTAAAGCAACCTTAAATCCTTCTAACTCTCCACTTAGTATATTCTTATCATCTATTTCTATATTTTCATTATTTATAATCTGCGGTAAATTAGCTGCAATTTCTTCTATAGGTCTTATAATCTTTTTACTTATAATTTTAGAAATAATAAAAGAAATAACCATAACAAATAAAAACACTCCTGACATTACAGTAATTGCTTGTTTTAAAATATCATTGCTATGAGCAACTCTAAAATCATTAACTGAAATAACCCTCTGTGTAATATCTGAAGCTTTTATGGTAATGCCTGAAGTTATACCTTTATTTATCTCTTGATTTGAATAAGGTATAACATAACTTTGAGCTTCATTTACTTGATTTTTCTCAACCCTATTTAATAGTGAAAAACCCAATATTAACACTACTAATGTTATTACTGCTGAATAGCTAAGAATTAAAATATTTATCTTATTTTTATAGCTAAGCTTTATCTTCATAGCTTATACCCCTTTCCTTTTAAGGTTATTAAAAGTTCCTCACCTGATGATAGCTTAAGCTTTTTCTTTAAATTAGATATATGTACCCTAAGAACTGAAGAAAACGGGTCAAAGAATTCATCATAAACATGTTCAGCAATATCTTCACTAGACACAACTTCAGGATGTCTATTTGCTATATACTCTAATATGTCAAATTCCTTTGCTGATAGTGATATCTCATTTGACTCATAACTAACTATCCTTGTTTTAGGATTTATAATTAATTTATTAACTTTAATCTCTGGATTTACTCTTCCATAAAACCTACGTATTGTAGCATTAACTCTTGCTCTTAATTCAATCAAATCAAAGGGCTTGACTAAATAATCATCAGCTCCTAAATCAAGACCTAATGCTCTTTCCTTTATTTCATCCCTTGCTGTTATAATTATTATTGGTACTAAAATATCTTCTTCTCTAAGATGTTTTAATACATCTATTCCATCCTTATCAGGTAAATTAAGATCAAGTAAAATACAATCATATTTATTGATTTGTGCTTTTTCCTGTCCATCTTCACCTAATGTAGATAAATCAACATAAAATTTATTGTTAGTTAAAAACTTTTTTAAACTTTCACCAAGCTCTATATCATCTTCTATAATTAGAATTCTCATAATACACCTCTCTATCTAAAACATTCTATAAATTATATCATACCCAATGTTAATTAAAAGTTAATGTAGATTCTACTTCATTATATTTAAATATAAAAAAGGAGATATTAGTATTTTTACCAATATCTCCTTTTTTAGTTTTTTATACATTCTTATTTAGATATAAAATAACTCGCTAAATATATAACCATTATGTGAGATATATAATATACGTAGAAGAAGTATTTAAGTGATTTGCCTTTTTCTCCATTGTATAAATATATAGGTATTATAGAAAATACAGCCATCCATTGATAATTTGATGTAAATATATTTCCTGTTGATAAACCTGACACTAAAAATAGTGCACAGAACAATAATATTACAAGCATTTGAGCCTTCTTATTGTCTATAAGTATATAAAATAATAAAGCCATTACTATATATACAACCCCACCTTCTACAAATAATGGTGTTGGTATTATATTGAAAATCAATGCCCCTAAAGTTAAATTAACACTCATTAATGTTGGTATCATAAAACTTAGTGCAAATAAACCTACTACAAATAATATTACTAATATTATATTTTTATATGTTTTGCTCTTTATACTGTTTTTAACTATATCATATAGATGCATAGCTAAAACACCTAAAAAGATTGACCCGAATATATTGGCATATAATTCAACGCCTTCTACAGGTAAAAATTTAGAAAACATAAAGTTAAATAAATTCATTATCCAAAAACCTATTAATAGCCTTAATAAATACTTCTTTTTATTTTTAGTATAATGATACCCTTGTGCACTGGTAAATAAAAATATAGTGGCAACAGGTCTTCCAAGCCACCCAAACCATACTGGTGTTTGTAATACTAAAAATGCACCTAAGTGATCAAATGTCATAAGTATAATACCTAAAATCTTTAATTCAAAACTTGTTATTCCATTCTTTAATGATAATTTCATGTAAACCCCTCCTCGTTATACTTAATTTAACATTCGTAACTTAACTGGAGTTGTATACAAACTTAAATTAACCTTAAATCTTTTGAAATTAGATTTTAATGTTAAATAAAAATCATACCTTAGATTGTTATTTCTATAATTTGTGTTTATATGATATGATAAATATAAAAAATCATACATTTTAACAAGGAGACATTCATGGATAAGATTTCACAAAATAGAGACTTTTTTAAAGCTGATTTCGAAATACTAAAACAAATAAAAACTGATAAACAAAAGGGACTACCTGCCCCGCCTTTACAAAAAGGATATGACTCAAATTCTGATTTAATAGAACTTCCAACTGTAAGCAAAGATATTTTAGTTAAAAATAACGTACTAGATTGTATAAATGATAGAAGAAGTGTAAGAAAATATAGTAATGAAAAAATAAGTTTATCTCAACTTTCTTATTTGCTTTGGTCTACTCAAGGAATTCAAACTGTAAGAGATGAATTCAGTGCATTAAGAACAGTACCTTCTGCTGGTTGCACTCATCCTTTCGAGACATATTTAATAATAAATAATGTTGATAATTTAAAGTGTGGAGTTTACAGATATTTACCTCTAGAACATAAACTTCTATTTATAAAAACTTTAGCTAATATAGATGATAAAATAGATAAAGCAACTCCAAATCAGCCTTTTGTTCAAGGCTTTGTATCTAAAAGTGCTGTTGTATTTGCTTGGAGCTGTATTCCATATAGAAGTGAACATAAATTTAGTATAGCTGCCCATAAAAAAATACTTATAGATATTGGACATGTGTGTCAAAATCTTTATATATCATCAGAATCTCTTGACTGCGGGACTTGTGCTATTGGAATCTATGATCAAAATATCATTGATAATATGCTAGATTTAGATGGAGAAAATGAATTTATAATTTATATGGCTTGTCTAGGTAAAAAACTATAATAAATAAAAAAAGCACTGATTTGATAGCCTAAGCCTTCAAATTCAGTGCTTTTTCAAGGAGTAACGTTAATTACATCCTTATCCTCCTTGACATTTATTAAATATAGTTTGCAAGGTAGCTACGACTCTAACCTTTGGGTGTTAGACCAAGGCTACTTGCACTCTAGTAGGTCGAGGAAATCTAGTAGATTCATTATATTTAATATGATATTTTCTCAAATATCTAGCCACCTTCACTTCCAAAGATACTACCAAAAGGTAAAATAGCTTCTAACTTTAGAGTAGTAAGTGCTGGCTGATAATTAATTTGCATTAACTATCTGATTATATATTAACCATTCTAAAAAGGAATATGCATATTATTTTATTTTTTTTAAATTTTTTGTATTGGTTATATATTCTATTTTGTAATAACTCCACAAGCCCATCTATTACCTGCATTTCCTGAAGGTTGTGAAGTAAAATCATCGTACCCTTCATGGAGTATAAAAGCTTTTCCTATAACTTCATCTACAGTAAATCTATTAGTAAATGTAGAGAGCATACCTACTCCATCAGCAGATAACATAGGTGGTAAATCTCCTGCATGCATAGGATGTTTAGTATTAGTAGGATTATAGTGAGATTTTGCAGAAGTAAATGGATCCTTTTCATCTCCTACAGAACAGTCTCCCACTTCATGAATATGTAGTCCATGAAATGAGCTAGTTTGGTTGTTTATGTTAGGAATTCCTGTTATAACTGCCCTTACATATACTCCACCGTCTAGTTGATATAGATATATAGCTCCTCTTATACAAGGTGCTAGTGGACCTCCTCTTATTTTTGCATAGGCATCTGGTATAGATTGGTTGTATCCAGAAAATATTTTTTTAATATCATAATGTGGACAAGAATTAGCCATAATGTTCCTCCTTATATTTTAATAGGTACATATTGCTATATATATTATGATTTATGTTTTAAGAATGTTAATTAAAAGTTAAGGCAGATTCTCCTTCATTATATTTTTTTACTTCATCCCAAGTTGGTATAGATTCAAGAGCTCCTATCTTAGTTGTTGTAATTCCTCCAACTAAATTAGCAAGCTTAACAATGTCTTCAATATTTTTATTTTCTTCATTTAAAATCTGTACTATTACTGCTCCCATAAATGCATCTCCTGCACCTGTAGCATCTTTCATTTCTATCTCTTTTGTTGGTATTAAAACTTGCTTATCTTTAGTTACCAACATAGCTCCTAGTTTCCCTAGAGTTATTATTAAATATTTACAACCTAAACTTATCAGATAATCTGCGGCTTCTTTAACACTTTCTCTACCGCTAATTAAGTAGGCTTCTTCCTCACTCAATTTAACTATGTCACTATCTTTAATATAGTCTTTGCAACAATTTATAAATACATCTTTGTTATTACTAAACAAACTATCTCTATAATTTGCATCAAAAGATATTAATTTGTTATTGTTTAAAGCGTACTCTTTTAACTTATAATAAGTATTTTTTAGTTCTCCATCTAAAAATGCAGTTGCACTTCCAAAATGATATAAATCGAATTTATCTATTTCTTTTTCAATCATATCAAAAGATAAGTATCTATCTGCATCTCTTACAAATTCAAAATCTCGCTCTCCATCTTCCATCAATGATACAAATGCAAAAGTAGTATTTCTATCTTTTAATTTATACATTAAATCAGTATTTATATTGTTTTGATTGAAAGTATTTTCTAAAAATTTACCAAAAGCATCATCTCCAACAGTCCCACAGAAGTGCGCTTTTGCACCTAGCTTTGATATTGCAGCTGCAACATTAGCAGGTGCTCCTCCTGCTTTTTTTATAAAGCCAGAAGTATCACATAAGTTTTTCCCTTTATCTATAGATAAAAAATCTATAAGTGCCTCACCTATACAAAGTACATTTTTCATTCTCTTTTCCCCTTTACTGTTTAATTAATAGCGTCTCGTCTATTATTAAGTTCTTCAACGATTTCATTATAAGTAGATTTATTTAGCTTATATGATAATAGTACAATCCCAGTTACTACCCACATTATACCCGGTATAGTTGTAAATGAATGCTTCATAATACCTAGTACCATTTCATTTTGTTGTTGATTTGAAACATACCCAAATACGCCTAAAGATAAAGCTAATATAGATGTTCCCAAAGCCATACCTATCTTGTTTCCAAGAGAAATAATTGCATATTGGAAACCATCATTTCTTATACCAGTTTTCCACTCCCCATACTCAACACAGTCTGGAATAATTGCATATATAGCAGTGTTAAATCCTGAGAAGAAAAATTGACAAAGCCCAGAAACTATATAAAATAATATTGGAGTGGTAACTATGCTAAACTTATAAAGTACTATCATAGAAATTCCAGTACAAAACGCAAGAATTGCTGCTGCTCTTCCTTTATTTTGTGTCCATTTAAATAATATAGGAAAACACGCTGCCCCTATTATAGATGGAACGATAATAGCTAAAGAATATGTACTAAAAAATTTAACATTTCCTTCTACATAAGTGAAATAATATAATGCATTTGCATTTCTTCCATATAAAGTAAATCCAAATAACAATTGTCCAACAAATGCTAATATATATGGTTTGTTTTTTATAATTGCTTTAAGTTCAGTCTTAATCGGTAATCTTTGCTTTTTAGGAATCTCTACTACCTCTTTAGTATTTGCAAAACAGAATATATGACATAGAGCAAATATAACTCCATAAGTTATTGCAACTAATAAATACCCTTTTTTATCATCACCATTTCCTAAATTCCCTATCAATGGAACTGTAATAATATTTATAATTCCTACAGCTATCATAGCACTAACTGAACGTGATGTATTTATCTTTGCTCTTTCATCTATATCTTGAGTCATAGCTCCACACAATGTTCCATAAGGTATGTTTACACAAGTATATCCAAATACAAGTATACAATACGTCACTGCCATGTATATTACCTTTGAAGTGTTGCTCCAAGTAGGATGCGCCCAAAATGTTAACACTAGCACAATTGCTGTTAAAGGTGCTGCAATTAATAACCACGGACGATATCTACCCCATTTTGTCTTTGTCCTATCACTTAGACTTCCAATGATTGGATCATTTATAGCATCCCAAAATCTTGAAGCTAACATAAGCATAGACACTGCTCCCATACTTATTCCAAATACATCTGTATAAAATATCATTAAAAAATTTCCTACAAACATCCAACTGAAATTACAACCTACATCTCCCATACCATAAGCAATTTTACTTATTAAAGGCACCTTTCCACTTGTATCTTTATTTTCACTCATATTTGACATTGTATTTTGAGCCATATAGTCCCCCTATAATAATTTTATATTAAAAGCTTCCTAGCTACACCATAATATAGCTAGGATAATAATATGAATATTTACTTATATCTTAATAACAGCCTTAACTATATCAGCTTTATTGTTTACACTGTAATCCATAGCATTTTGAACTTCATCTAAAGTAAACTCGTGCGTTACTATTCCCTTTAAATTCACTTTACCATTTGAAACCGCCTCTATTGCCATAGGATAAATATCACGATATCTAAATACTGTTTTAAATGTAAGTTCCTTATCTAATACTAAACTCATTGGTAATGTCATTTCCCCAGTTTTGCTATACCCAACTAATACTACATTAGTTCCCTTCTTTGCCATATGTATACATTGTATAGTAGTCATTTCAGTACCTGCAGTCTCTATTACTAAGTCACAACCTTTTCCATTAGTTAATTTCATTATAGCCTCTACTGGATTTTTTTCCTTAGCATTAATAACTCCTGTTGCTCCTAGTTCCAATGCTTTTTCTAATCTTTTTTCCATAATATCTACCACATATACATCAGAAACACCCAACGCCTTTAATGCCATTATTGATACTAATCCTATACATCCAGCTCCCATTACTACTGCAGTTTGACCTGCTTTTGCTTCACCTTGTATCCCAGCATGAAAACCTACAGCTAATGGCTCAATTAATGCTCCTTCTAAAGTGCTAACGTTTTCCGGAAGCTTAAAACATAAATCTGCCTCATGAGCTACATACTCTTGGAAAACACCATCTACAGGTGGAGTAGCAAAAAATATTACATCTGAACAAAGATTGTATCTTCCTGTCTTACAAAATTCACAATGTCCACATGTTTTCCCAGGCTCAAGTGCTACCTTATCACCAACATTTAAATGTGTAACATCTTCACCTACTTCAACTACTACTCCACCTGGCTCATGACCTAATACAAATGGTGGCTCTACAATATAATCACCTATACGTCCAGTTTCGTAATAATGAAGATCCGATCCACAAATTCCTATATATTCTAATTTAACAAGAACCTCATTAGCTTTTGGCTTTGGGACTTCTCTTTCTATAAACCCCATTTGACCTATTCCATTCATTACTGCAACTTTCATTTTGTTTTTCATATATATACTCCCCCGATTTCATAATTACTTTTATAAAACCTTTTATAAAAGTAATTAAATTATGTCATAAGAGTTAATAAAAATCAATATATTTTACTAAATTTCCCAAAATAAAAAAGAGAATAAAAAAATTGCCATACATAAACTTAATTAAATTTACATACAGCAATCTTTATTTTTATATTAATGATTCAAAAAATTTATCTATAAATTGTATTCCAACACCTATGGCAGAAGCTTCTTTTTTGTATTTAGCAGCATTTATGTAATAAGTATCTACTTCAAAATTATTGTATTTTGATATATTTCTATTAATATCTAACATATAGTTATCTAAATATCCACCTACATATCCTCCTAAAATTATATCGCAGTCAAATACCATTCTTAAATTAGTAATTGTCATAGCAAGATAGTCTAAATACTCATCCCATATATTTAAATACTCTTTGTTTCCATTTTCTAATTCTTTAAAAAATAAATCTAAATCATCATCTGAATGCTTAGACAATACTTTTGCAGAACAATATGCATCTACACACCCATTTTTACCACAATAACATGGATTACCATTTGGCTTTATTATCATATGACCAAACTCTGCACTTTTAAAATTATCCCCCTTGTAAATACTATCATTCATATAAATAGCCCCACCTACAGTGTTGCTAATTGATAAGTATATACATTGTTTATTATTTAATGAAATTTCTGCATAAGCAGCACTGTTTGCATCATTTTTGAAGCAAGTATCGTAGTTTATAAACTGGCTAAAGTTCTTTAAACTTATATTTTGCACTTTTAAAGTATGAGAATTAGTTAGCATTAAATTATCCTCATCTATTATTCCTGGAATAGATATACCAACTCCTAATATTTTATCTGTATCTATATTAGACTCTTCAATAAATTTATCTAAATGTATACCAAGTGTTTGGTAATAATCTATCGAACTTTCATAGTTATATCTTATTCTCTTCTTTTCAATAAGAGTCCCTTTTACATCTAATAATACAAAGCTTGTGTGATTTTTAGTTATATCTATACCTATAGAATATTTTATATTGTCTGCAATAGAAAGTACTTTAGCCTTTCTGCCACCAGTTGATTGGTATTTTCCAACTTCACTAACAATACCACTTTCAACTAATTCTTTTATGTTTTGTAATACTGTCGGCATGCTAAGTCCTAGTAACTGGCAAATCTCTTGCTTTGAGGTTTCATTTTGTTTATATATAAATTTTGATATTTTAGCTTTATTCGATATTTTTGATTCCGCAACAGTTGTTCTATTTCTCATAAAATTCTCCCTTTATTTTTTAAAAACTTTTATAAAAGTAATTATAGAACAAATGATGTATATAATCAATAAAGCAAATCTTGATTCAAAGTATGCAAGTTCAGCTAATAGATATGGATCTATCTTATATTCACTAGAAATGCTTTTTATATCAGATCCGTAATGTTATTTGTTTATATTAAAAACACTCATATTCAATGGATATGAGTGCTCGTAGATTTTATTTGACTTACTTTTTGCTATGCAGCTTTATTTTTCTTAGCTAATTTATCTTGTTCCTCTACAGTATATTTTCTAATTTCTTTAATTAAAACTATACCCGTTATAATTGCAGATACTATATCAGCAGTTGGTTGTGCAAACCATATACCATTTAAGCCTAAGAAATTAGGTAATATTAATATCATAGGTATCAGTACTATAACTTGTCTTAATAAACCTAATATCATAGACATTTTTGCTTTTCCTATTGATTGTATAAAGTTACTTCCTACCATTGATATTCCTATTATAGGCATTGCAAATGAATATTTTCTTAATCCATTTATAGTTATACTCATAAGTTGTTGGTCTTTATTAAATGCACCAACTAAAACTTGTGGTGCAAGTTGAACAAATAAAGCACCTAATATAAATACAACTGTTGCTAATGATAAACTGATTTTTAAAGTTTTCTTAACTCTATCATATTTTTTAGCTCCATAGTTAAATCCTATTATAGGTTGCATGCCTTGTACAAAACCGTATGCTGGCATTACAAATAACATATTTATTGAACTTATTGTTGCCATTGCACCGATTGCTATATCGCCACCATATTTTTTTAATGAAGTATTAAACATAAGTTGAACCATACTATTAGCTAGTTGCATTGCAAATGGAGCCATACCTATTGCAAATATTGTTTTTAAGATTGTTTTATTTAATTTTAAATTTAATTTTTTTAACTCTACGTTTGATTTTCCTCTTAAATAATATGATAATCCACACATTGATGAAGTTGCTTGAGAGATTATAGTAGCAAGTGCTGCTCCTTGTATCCCC
Source organism: Romboutsia sedimentorum (assembly GCF_030131845.1). GTDB lineage: Bacteria > Bacillota > Clostridia > Peptostreptococcales > Peptostreptococcaceae > Romboutsia_D > Romboutsia_D sedimentorum. Next base: position 165,552 of record NZ_JASKYM010000004.1, read on the forward strand.
ATATTAAATACAAATATAAATAATGCATCTAATATTATATTCATAAAACATCCTACAGCCATTATAGTAGCTGAAAGTTTTGGATTTCCATCCCCTCTTATTAAGTTACTAAACATCATTGACATTATGTTAAATGTTGCACCAATTAATATTACACTCATATAAGATTTTGCATAACCTATTGTACCTTCACTTGCTCCAAATATTGTAAGGATTTCATTTAAAAATATTGTTCCAAGTACAGTTATTGCAATCCCTACTATTACTGCTAAACTTATTGCATTTCCTACAATACGTTCAGCTTTATCTCTTTGTCCTTCTCCTAGTTTTATAGATACATTTGTAGTTGACCCTACACCTATAAGTGTTCCAAAAGCAATTATTATTGACATCATAGGCATTGTTACTCCAAGACCTGTTATTGCCATAGGACCAACACCTGGTATGTTTCCTATAAATATTCTATCTACCACATTGTAAAGTGCACTTACCATCATTCCGATAATGGCTGGCACTGAATATTTTAATAATAGCTTCCCGATTGGCTCTGTAGCTAATATATTCTGATTATTATCCATAATCTGCCTCCCTATATATTTATATTTTTGCATACTTTTTCAAGTAGATTTCTTAGCGTTTCTTCTTCTTCCTTAGTTAAATTTTCACTTATTTTTTTATTCCAATCATCAAAAATATTATATACATCTGGCTTAACCTCTTTGGATTTTTCTGTTAAGTAGATTCTATTAACTCTTTTATCATCTATATCTTTAATCCTAGTTATAAACTCTTGTTCTTCTAATTTTTTTAGAGCTCTCGCTGTTGTACCTTTATCTATTTTTAATCTTTCAGATATTTCTTCTTGATTTTTTCCATCTTCAAGATATAAATCCATTAAAAATATAAGTTGACCTGATCTAATATCATATTTAGATACTTCTCTATTTATAAATATACTTGCTTTTCTATACAATTGAGAAATATATTTAGCTATATGTCCATTATCGTTACACTTTTCTTTGTTCATATTTATCCCACCTTTAATTAGTTGTTTATGCAACTATTTCATTATATCAAATAATCGTTGCATAAACAACTAATTTTATATAAAATATGATGAATATGAATCGTAGAAATAATACTAGCTCCCTCATGTATAATATCGCCTTTGCTATCTTTTACAACAACATCTTCTAGTCTAGATTTTTCAATATTAAACTAAACATATCAAGCATTAGTTTTTCAGTAAGTTTATCTGTATTGTCTTCAAGACCATATTTAATAGATAAATGATTATTATAAATCATTTTTAGCTTTAATTTCTATATATTCAATTGCTGATTTGATTTTATCAGTTTCAACAAACCATATAGGTTTACCATTTTCACTTTTTAAGGTTGTATAATTAGATTTTTCTTTAGGCTATGTTTAATAACAGTGTTGATAATATGACAATTTTTAAGGGAAGCCAAAAATGGCTTCCCTTAATTCACATTTTATGAATATTGTACATTAAGTTTGCTTTAGATTATGCTTAATTTCTACGTTCCTTTTGTGTAGGTTATCTTCTTAAATATACAATAAAGATATTCATAATCTCAATCTCACCACGAATAATAAATATAATAAAACAGGTAATCCTATTGCAGATAGTATTGTGATTGCAACACGTACTTTTTTCTCATCTCGTAATATAAACAATAAAAACTTATACCCTATAATACCAACTAATCCACCCAAACAATTTAAAATTATGTCATCAATATCTGATGCCCCAATGCCTAAAAGCCCCTGAATGATTTCGATAAATAAACTCACTATGAATATAAATAGCAGATTGGTTATTACTCTTTTATTATTTTTGAATAATGACAAATATGTACCAAGAGGAATAAAGATAACTATATTGCCAACCACATTACTAAAAGCGAATTTTTTTATAGTGGCAGAGTTACTAAATATATATTCCTTTATACTATAAAAAGGAATGATATTGATTGACCTATCTAAAGTCCTTTGACTATCAAACAGATCCAAAAGCGAAACTCTTGATAAGAACAATAATTTAATTAAAAAAAGTATGTAACAAACGAAAACTCCATATAAAAAGACTGTTTCAATTCTCCCTCGTTTATTCATAATACCTCCATTTTTCATTTCATCCCTGCTTATTCTCTGACGTTCAGTTTATAAATAATCGGTAGTTCATATTTTTATACTATTGTGCCCGTATTTAATTATACAATATAGTACTGGACTAATAAATGTTTTGTTTTTACAATATCCTTTTCTGTATTAAAAAACTGTAACTATTTAAACCAGTACATGTAGTTAGCAAGGTATTTTGTGGCATAAAAATAAATGTAGTCAAATTGACTAGCTTTTCTATATAATAATCCAACTATTTAATATCTATATCCCCTATAGCTTCTCTATCAACCTTTGTACCAACCACAGTCTCAACAATATATTCTATAATCTTTGTTTTAGTATAACTCTTTAATATATGTACATCTAAACACTTAGCTATATTAATAAGAGTATCTTTTTTTATATTAGGTTTTTTAAGTGTCTTATAAGCTTCATCTCTAAATCGTACTTTCTCTATACTTTCTCTATACTTTCACATATAGTTTTGATGTTATCGTAATTTTGCCTACTCCACCTTTGTAGTTTATAACTGATATTATTTTCATTATTTCCTCCCTTTAAAATATCCTTTATACATAGTATGAATGTAGTAAACAATCTATAATTAAAGTTGGGATATAATAAGTAGAATCTAATCATAAAAAATCACCTAAAATAGTTCACTACTAAAACTTGACGACTGTACATGAAAATATATGTTTTATTGAATACTAAAAAGGAGCATTAATGTTAATGCCCTTAACTATCTATATTTGTAAATTATTTATTATTCCATTCATATTCAGACCTTAAATTATTAGGTATTTTTGTTACATCTATCTCTTTTATTAGCATCGAATTATCCATTTCTCCAGATTTATAAAATGAAATTATCCAATTATATGTTGAATGTTTTTTATATTCAAATACTTGGTCATTCTTATCTCCATTAACTACACCAATTTGTGCTCCTCGTTCACTATTATCAATAACACAAAAAGGAACGTAACTCCTACCTTCCCAAACTATTAAAACATAATCGTTATTGTCTCCTGTAGTCATATTCTCTGACTTATTATCACTTTGACTGCATATAAATAAGATAACCATTAATAAGCATATACTTATAACGTGTCTCGATTTTTTCACTCTTTCTTCCTTCTTAAAGATTAAATCTCCTAATTTATCCTTGTTTTATTTAAATAATTCAAATCAAAATCACTTTCTTCATAAAGATAATTAAACTCTATTGAAAGTGACCTTCTTGCATCACTCCATTTTCATTTTTTCTTATAACTCTTAGTTGTTCTGATTTTATATTTGCAACAACATGAGGAGAATGAGTAGCTATTATTAATTGATTATGATATGCTCCCTTTATAGTAGACAGTTGAAATAATAAAAACTATCACTATGAAGGGAGCATATCATTAAGTCCAGTAATAGGTGCTTTTAAAAATATACGCATAATTCCGTTTACAAACTGTACAATTTCCAATTTAATATCCAATAAAACTTATTAGTACATTAAATTGTATTAATATTAAATTGTATTAATATTAATTTGATATATTCATTATATTTGTAAATATTAGTTTTCATAAAAACTAAAAAGGCATTGACTTTTTAATCAATATCTTTTGGTGAATTTATATAATTTTAATCATTCTCATCTAACCATTTAGTTAGAACTTCTATATATTTATCATTTTCTTCAACAAATGGCATATGTCTTGAATATTCAAATAGTTCCCATTTACTATTAGAAATTCTGTCATACATAGTTTTTGCAATATATGGTGAGCATAAATCTCTCGCTCCACTAGTTATTAAACAAGGTTCCTGTATTTCATGTAGCCTGTCTGTAAACTCATATCCAGCAAGAGTACCTGTAGGAGAAAATTCATTCTGTCCCCATCCTACAATATATGCTTCAGAACCTGCTTTTTTAGGTCTTCTTAAGCATTGTGCAGAATCTTCAGTCACCTTACCCGCACAGTGCATTTCCATAAACTTTTCTAATGCATCATTATACTCTTTACTAGAATAATCTCCAGTATTTACTGCATCAAGTAAAGCCTTTTGATTTTCTTCGCTCATATATGATATTCTTCTTTTTTGCTCTTTTTCCCAAAGCTTTGCAGAAGAAAGAGTAGATGAAAGAATATATGACTTAATCCCCTTTGGCTTATACTCAATAGCGTACCAAATAGCCTGCATACCTCCCCAAGACTGACCTAGTAGATGAATTTCTTCAAGTCCTAGATGTCTTCTTAGTTCAATAAGCTCTTTTATCCACGTATCAGCATTAAATAACTCAGGGTGACCTTCCACAAATGAATTGCCACAGCCAATTTGATCATACATTATTACTTGTCTACCACTTTCGGCTATCTTATCTAATACCTCAAAATAATTATGTGTAGAGCCTGGTCCTCCGTGAAGTAATACTAACGGTTTCTTTCCTTCTGTTGCTTCACCTACTATGCGGTAATAGGTTTTAAAACCTTTGCTTATGTGTATTTCGCCGTATTTAACGACACCTTTATCTCAATTAATCTAATTGTTATTCATATATATCTGAAAATTCAATGTTAATTTTTTCTATATTACTTTTTTCAGAAAAATCATTTACTATATATACATCATCTTCTTCAACAATAGTTCTAATAGGTAATTCAATAATAAACTCTGTTCCTTTTTTATATTCACTCTTAACAGAAATTTTACCATCATGCATTTCAATTAAAGATTTAACAAGAGACAAACCTATTCCACTTCCCTCATGTCTTCTATGTAATAAATAGTCAACTTGCCTAAATCTTTCAAAAATCATTTTCTGTTTTTCCTTTGGTATTCCTATACCTGTATCTTGTACAGAAATTATAATATTATCTAATCCATCACAAATTTTAACTTGTATTTCATCATTAGGTTTTGTAAATTTAATAGCATTCGAAATAAGATTTAAAATAACCCTTTCCATTTGTTCTGGATCGAAAGCTATAATTTTTTCTTCTACATCTGTATCAAATATAATTGTTCTTGACTTACTTTTTGCATATTCAACAGTAGATAAAGTTATATTTTCAATAATTTCTACAATATTTTTATTTTTTAAATTCAGTTCTGTAAATCCAGAATCTATTTTGGTAATGTCAATTAAATTATTAACTAATCTTAATAGTCTATAACAATTTTGCTTCATTATATTTATGTGTTTATTAATTTTTGTAACTTCAAAGTTTTCATTGTCATTTTTAGTATATAAAGGTAATAGTTGTGTTGTAGAAAAAATTATATTTAGTGGTGTTTTTAACTCATGAGATATATTAGAGAAAAATTCAGTCTTTAACCTATCATATTCAATTGTTTCTTCTAATAGTTTTTTATTTTCTTTTATCAATTTATTAAAACTTTGTGAAAGTATACCTATTTCATCTTCGTTATGTATATCACATTCAACTGATAAATCTCCTTTAGTAGCTATTTCCATATGTCTTTTTAGCTTATTAATAGGTTTAACTAAGTTATCCGTAAGATAATTTAATAATACTAAAATTAAAATCATAGTACCAATTCCTATTAATAACATATAATTTCTTAATATCAATATACTGTTAGTTTCATCATCATAATTAGCACTCATTCCTATAGACCATCCTGTGGATTTTATAGGCATATAAGAATCTATTTTTTTTATACCATTATCTTCATAATATTTTATTCCTACTTCTCCATTTATCATTTTTTTACCCACATCAACAACATCTTTATTTTTATCATTTAATATATTATGTTTATATATAAAATTCTTATTTGGATGAGAAATTATTAAACCATCTTTGCTAATCATGTATGCATAACCACTAGTTCCTAGTTTTTCATCATTAATCATATCTGTAATAGCAGATAGATTTACATCTACTCCAACCAAACCTATAATATTTCCATTATCATCTTTAATAGGTGAAGCAATAACAATAATACGATTTCCGGTAATTCTTGATATTATAGGTTCTGAAACAATTGTATTTCCACTATTTATAGCTTCATGGAAATATTTTCTATCTTCAACATTACCTTTAGCCCCATTAAGAGATACATAGTCACCTTTTAGATCATTGATAAAAAACAACTCACATTGTTTATCATACAATTCTTCATAATTACAAAGATATTCTTTAAATCCTTCATAATCCATATTTTTTGCTGCATCCATTGAAGCAAGCATATTTACTTTTGACTTCCATTTTTCTAGATTATCTTCAACATGAGATGCTAATTTTTCAGCCTTACTTTGAGTTAACTGTTCAACGTAATTAATTATTATATCTTTAGATTTATTATATACGAAAAAAGACAATATCAAAGTACCTATTATAGATAATAAAGATACAGGTATCATTATTTTTTTCTTTAAGCTTTTCATTTATTTATTCCTTCCTTCAACATATAAATCATAATATTTATATATTTTAATAGATACATAAATTAGACACGAAAACAGAAAACCTTTTTTCTATATACAAAATAAGTTTTTATGTAAAAATATGTTATATTATATTATAATAGAAAAATTAAGGATTTGTTATATTATATTTTAAAATTAGTAAAATTTGTTGGAGTCTTATTAGTTTTAAAATTCAACTATGCTACTACTTTTGTCTATTACTTTCCAATGACCATCTTTGCCTTCAGCCTTAAAATTAATTTTAGATATACATTCTCCATCCTTTCCAGGTTGAGTTACAATTACAGTTTCTCCACTTTTATTTTTATAGTCATGTTGTTCAAATTCTACATGAGTGTGACCTGCAATTATTGCATCAATTCCTTCTACATCTTGAGCTAAATCTTGTATTCTATTTCCTGGATGTCTAGGCTTCTTAGGCTTTTCTCCAGTATGTGCTACAGCTACTACTATATTGGCATTTTCTTTTTCTTTCATTACCTTCGTCCATTTTTTAGCATCTTCTACCAAATCATTCATATATAATTTATTCTCATATCCAAAAAGGTCTTTTAATTCCCTTGATCCTTCATCGCCAACCTCTTTAATTGTAAGCCCTAAAATACCTAATCTTATAGTTCCTTCTTCTGTTTTAAGTTCTTTTATAACATATGGCTTAGTGTAACTTTCTCCATTAGTTTTATATGTATTTGCTGATAGTATCGGCATATTGTATTTTTCATAATACGAAATTAATTTATCCAATTTAACTTTATTATTTGCTATAAATTCATGGTTTCCAAGAGCTACAGCATCATATTTAAGTTGATGCATATTTTTTACAATAGGTGGCTCTCATTTTCTTTCAGGTATTAACCTCTCATTTTCTTCCTCACCAGTCAAAAATTGATTTCCAAAAAACCACTTATTCATCTTTGGGTCCTTAATATCAAAAAAATCTCCTGCATCAACTACCGATAAATTTTTATCTTTTTTTCTTTCGTTATCTACATACTCTACCATTGATTTTGGAACTAGACTATGTAAGTCTGTCGTTGCTAACACATTAACATCTACTTGTTTTTTGCTACACCCTGATAAAGTTAATCCTAATAATAGGCATGTACATAATATCCCTTTTTTACTTTTCATAATATTCCCCTTTAAATTTTAGTAATGCTTTACAGCTAATATGTAAAAATTTCCATTGTAATTATATCATAAAATTTATATTTAATATGTTGAGTAAATACGATTCTTTAAAGGTGTATGCTAAAACAAATGTTTTTTTGAATACTAAAAAGAGCATCTATTTTTCACTAGATACCCTTTTACTAATACAAAATGGTGTTTATCAAAGTACATTGCTAGTCTTTATCTTATAAATACTTTTGTCGGTGTTGAAATTGAATAAGAAAAAATATGTGAATCCTAATAATAACCAATGTATTTTACTTCTTCGTTAATAACTTTTTATATCCCTCTTACCTATATAAATATTGATTTTATTCTTATTTAGCTAATTACATATACTCTAGATTCTCTATAATTTAAGAGAGTTTTGTAATAATCTAACTATTTAATATCTATATCCCTTATAGCTTCTCTATCAACCTTGGTTCCAACCACAGTCTCAACAATACATTCTATAATCTTTGTTTTAGTATAACTCTTTAATATATGTACATCTAAACACTTAGCTATATTAATAAGAGTATCTTTTCTTATATTAGGCTTTTTAAGTATTTTATAAGCTTCATCTCTAAATCGTACTTTCTCTATACTTTCACATATTCTCTTAATATTACTGTCTACACTTTTAACTATAGCCTCTTTCTTTTCTGTACTTACACATATAAGCTTAGATTCACTATTTATAAGGCTTTCTATTTCATCATCACTCAATTTATCTATACATCTAAAAACTACAGCCACAATCTTTCTTGCTGTCTCCATTATAGACCCACCCTCTCTATAAATTCATCAACATAAAAACCACGAAAAGATATTGTCTATTTAGCCAATATTTTTTCGTGTTTTTTAATGGTGGAGACGAATCGCAGGGATGATACCCACGATTATATACTAATTTATCTTATACTAAACCACGGCCTTGCTCCTATTCCTTTCGGATGTCCAAAGTCTGTATATAATTTATTATCTCTTATACTAAACCATGGCCTTGCTCCTATTCCTTCTGGATGTCCAAAGTCTGTATATAATTTATTATCTCTTATACTAAACCATGGTCTTGCTCCTATTCCTTCTGGATGTCCAAAGTCTGTATATAATTTGTTATCTCTTATACTAAACCATGGCCTTGCTCCTATTCCTTCTAGATGTCCAAAATCTGTATATACTCTCATTATAACTCCCTCCCATTTCATGAATATTTTTAATTTTTGACCTCAATCTTCAGAGTCATAATCTCTTTTAATAATATACATTGTACTATCATCATGTTCTTGAAGTATTTTATTTAATTAATATTCATCCCTTTTTGATTTTTATCGTTCTTCATTATAAGTTTAAAGTAAAAAGCCTATTAAATCTTCTTTCTTCCTATAAATCCAAATTAAATTGTACTATCATTTATATAATATCATATGAAGTTTTATATATTCAATATTTTATAGTCTCTATTCATCCAATATCCTACTTTATTCATACATTTTTATATTATTTTAAATTATAATTTACTCAATTTAATTAATTATTATCAATGATTTTAACTTTATCAGATGTCAAATATGGACTTTTAAAGTTAAAAATCGTTATATTTCCTTTTTTAAAACTATTTTTTTTCAGAAATAATTTTAAAAATTCTATATCGTGTGTTGAGAAAATCATTTGTTTCTGTATACTTCCTAAAATATCACATACTGAAAACTGGTTTATATCGTCCATATTTTGTATAGGGTCATCAATTGCTATCATATTCAAGTCATTCATTTTTTGGTGTTCATTCATAGCTAAAAATATTGATAATGCTAAAACGTTTAATTGCCCTGAACTTAAAGTTTTATTAGCTAGTCTAGTTATAGACTTCTCATTATACTTTATTTCAATTAATAACTTTTCCTCTTCATTACTTGTATTGAAATGTAAAGATTGTTTATTAGGCATAGGATTTAAATAGTTATAGTATTTTTTAACTGGTGATTCACTATTATTTAGATACTTTTCTATACATTCTTTAGAGTATGTGTTTAAATCATATATATATGATTTTATATTTTCTGACTTTTCTATAATCAAGCTTGCCTTTTTACTATATGATTCTTCAACTTTTTTTAATTCTTTTATTTCTCTGTCTCTATCTATGTTAAATGAGTAAGATTCCAAAGTTATGTAAATTTCTTCAATCTCTTTAACTTTGTTTTCTAGATACTTTATTTGTGCGTCTAACTCCACTTTAAGTTCATTAATATCTTTATCAAACTTTTTATCTAATATTGATTTATCTAGTCTATATACAATTTCATTATTACTCTTTAATGTTAGCTCTAACCTCTCTTCTAATTCTTTCATTTCTAAAATTTCTTTATTTTCATCAACTAAATTTAACTTAAGCTTTTCTAATATATCACCTATATTTTCACTTTCATCATTTATTAATTCTAAATCTTCCTTATATATCTCTTCTAAATCTTCAATCTCTTTTTTTAACTTTTTATATTTATTTATATCTTCTATTTTAGTTTTTTTGTAGGCCTCAGTTAATCTAATTACTTTAATATCAGCATTAATTAATTCTTTTTCATATAATCTACTCTCTGCTATATTTTTTATTTTTATAGTCAAGTCTTCAATATTATCAGTATATGTATTTAATTTCTTTTTTAATTGTTTTAAATTCCTATTAGATAAATTTATTTTTTCTAATAGTGATTCTCTCGATAATATTAATTCTTTAGACATTCCTTCTAATTTAAATGCTATTTCTTTGTACCCATTTATATTTTTATCTATTTCATTTATAATATCAATATTTTGTATATTTGAACTACAAACAGGACAAGTATTAATGTTCTCTTTACTTATAAAAGATATTTTTATTTTTTCTAAACTGTCAATCATATCTACTAAATGATTAGTACTACTTTTAGATAAACTTTTTTCAATATCAGTAACTATTTTCTTATCACAATCTTGATATTCTATTATTTGTTCTATTTCTTTATGTAGCTTATTTTTTTCATCTATAAGTTTTTTTATGATTTTTTCATTTTTTTCAATTTCTGGTTTGTGTTTTATAGCATACGATATTTTTTCTAATTCTTTATTTAAAATATTATAATTTTTAATATCTTCAATCGATATTTTTATCTTCTCTATTTCATTTACTTTACTTTTTATATCTCCTTTTATTTTAACTATATTTTTAAATTGTTTTTCTTTTTTTGATATTTCAGATATATTCTTTTCTAATTTTGACTTATTTAAAATGCTAGTTTTCATTTTATATTTCAAGTCACTAAGTTTTTCTATAGTTTCATCATTATCTTTTTTAAAATTTCTTATATTTTTATACTTGTTTACTTCTATTTTATCTATCATTAATAGTTGTTCTTTGTATTTTATAATTTCTAATTTTAGCTTATCTTTAATATTATTATCTAAATAAATTTCTTCTATAAATATAGTCTCATTTTTTCTTATTAATTCTATAATTTCCTTGGCTTTTATTTCTAATAAATTTAAATTGCTTATTCTCTTAATTAATAAATCTTTATCAATAATTTTCTTTTTATCTAAAATATATTGTTGTTTATTTTTATATTCTAGTACTTTATCCTGTAATTCACTAACATTCTGATTTAGTTTTTTATTTATATTTTTTAGATTATCTATAAGTATTTTATTTTCAATTCCCATTATAGATAATAAACTTTGATATCTGTCCTTAGGATTTTCTGAATTAATAAAGTTGGTAATTTGGTCTTGAGATAAAATATGAGTCTGCTTTATATTCGTTAGACTATTTACACCCAAACAATCTTTATTTTTAATTAAATGATTTATGTTTTTTTTACCATTTAATTTAATTATTCTTCCTTTTTCATCTCTATAATTAACTTTTACTTGTGTTTTTCCTTTTTTTATTAAGTTCTCTACATTAAAACATCTTTCTATAGAACCATTTGAAAATTCAATTTTAACAGAACAATTATGTATATATTCATTTACATTATAATTTATTATATCTTCATCATTAAATTCATCATATTCATTAAATCTATTAATTTCTCCTGTAAGGCACCATTCCAAAGCATCAAAAAAAGTACTTTTCCCAAAACCATTTTCTGCATAAAGTATATTTATATTTTCATTTAGATTAAATGTATGACTTCCTTCAAAGTTTTTAAAATTTAATATGTTCACAGTTTTAATTTTCATAATTATCTCCTAGATTCTCTAATATATTGTTTACTATTAAGTCTATTTTCTTTGAATCTAATTTTGATATTTTTTCATCATATACCATTTTATTTATTATTTGTTTCATATCTTCATTTATTTTTGGAATTTTATTTATATCAATATCTACTTTATTAGATGCATTATTTAAAAAAAATAGTCTATCCATATCTTCAATTTGTCTTATAATATATTTTCTTAAATATTTACTATTTCTCTCTAATAGAATAATTTCTTCTTCTTTGATTCCACCATTATCTATGCAGTATATAAGATATGAATTGTATAAGTTAATATCACTATCAATTAAAACTTCCCTTAAATGATATGCTAAGTTATTAATTTCTTCGAACCCAATCGTAGAATAGTCTTGATTCCCTAAAAATACATTAATATGATTATTTTTATAGTATATCAAATCTAAACTCTTTATTTTTTTTTCTTCTACTATTTTGAATTTATTTTCTCTTAGTATGCTATCTATTTTTCTAACAATCACTATAATTCCCCCTTCATCATATCATCCCATAATGATTTTAATTCATTTTCATCCCATATATCTTCTTCAAGTTGTACTTCTAACCACTCTCTCATACTTCCTCCTGGTATTAAGGAAATAGCTTGGTACACCTTATTGATAGATGTATCTTCTTCTATTAATTCACTGCAATCTAGTGATGTGTCTATTTGTAATTTTTGTATTGATGAAAATGTACTATCTGAATATCCTTGTAATATTATATTTAATTCTTTTGCCATAGATAGTTTTAATATATCATTAGCTCCTAAATCACTTAATATTGCCTTTATATTTACTATTTTAGATTTAACCCGTCCTTTACCAACTCTTAATAAAGATATTTTATTATTTTCAAAACTATCTATTTCCTTTGTAAGTAATGTCCTATTATTAGAGTATAATATCTCTTTATTATGTACTATAATTAGTATAATTGGCATAAGTATTAACTCTTCTATTATATTTTCTTTATCTCTTTTTCCCATTCCAATATGTTTATTACTAATTTCATTCCCTGTTATATATCTATTTATGATTTTATTGATTCCTCCATTGTTGTTAATCCAATTTATAAGATATTGTTTATATTCTAATATCTTCATTTCAATAAACTTATAATGCTTAGTATTCTTATAATCATTATGTATTGTTTCATATACTGATTCTACAATATTTTTCGTTCCGTGCTCTTCAGCCAATTGAGTCGCAGCTATCATAGCTCTCGACTGTATATCTAGAAATAATGATTCAACTTCATTTTTTGTTATAACTAGACTTCTATTTTTTGCATTTATATTACATCGAGCAAATAACTCCCCTATAATCCAATTTATATCTTCATAGCTTACATATGCCCCTCCTATTTCAGTACCTATCATTTGGCATATGCTATTTAAATATTGATCTATATTATTTAAAGAATTTTGTTTAGATTCAATAGCAAATCTAGACAATAATTCTTTTAAACTTTCACCACACATATCTTCATATTGTACTTTTATTCGCTCATTTGAAGTATCACCTGTTACATAAGAATCTTCCTTTAAAATCTTATAAATATCATCATTAGAGTTTATTTTTTTAGAATTATCTCTTCCTATGTATTTATCTATCTTTATTTCAGGACTATTAGATATAATATAATTAGTTAATAGTTCAAATTCAGTAAAAAATCCATCTTTCTTTTTGAAATTTTTAGATTTTAATATTAATTTATCAATCCAGTTATTACTTACCCTAACTTGTATCTCTTTAATATTATGTTTCAATTTTAAACCTTTTTTAGTTCTAAGGTATATACTAGATGCTGGACTCTTTGATATTTGACAAATCAAATTATTACTAGTTTTTACTTGTATAAATCTTATATTATTATCTTTAACAGCAACAATATCATCATGTAATTCTACCGCCACACAATTCCACTTGCCTTGCTTCATCTGTATAAAATAATCTATTACTGCTAGCATTTGATAATAAAATCCTGTTATAGCTACAAGCCCTCCCCTTTCACTTACAGGCGTATCTATCAAATTTTTTATTGTATCATTTAATAGTGTTGTTATTTCTTCATTACTCTTATTATCTAATTTATCACTTATAAATTTCTCTCTTTCTACATAATTATCTGAATCCATATATTCTTTATCATAACTAAATACGTTTAAAATTTGCTCTTCCATATTTATAATTTGACCCCTTTCTAAAACTAATCCTATATTTATTATATATACAATGTTATTTATTGTCTTATTTTATTATTTTTTCTTATAATTCAAAATAAATTATAAAAAATAAGGTATTCATGGTCATACATATATATTATTTCTCTTCAAAACCGTGCTCCGTTACTTGTGGTACGGTTCATTATTATATATTCTAGTGATTAAAATAAAAAATGTATTGATTTTTCAATCAATACATTTTCATGGATTTGAATGGCGGAGATGATTCGCAACAATCATACCCACTATTTATGTCTATGTTGTAAATATTTATTTTTTTTCCATTCATACCATTCATCTATATCTATATATTTCAAATTATTTTCATAATCTTGTTCATAACATAATACATATCCTTTTACACTTTTAGAATTTAATCCTATACAATGATTTGCTACATATGTTCTATAAACATTTAAGTATAGACTAGCTTCTACTGTAGAGCTAAAATTCTCTAACAATTGACCTTCTTTATTAAAAATAATCACGCTTTTTTTACTCTTATCGGCACTTTTATTTCTAGCATATAAATTTAATTTATTGTGTTGATGTTTCTGATTCTGACTATCATTAACCCATTCCAAGTTTAAAACTCTATTATCAATTTTATCACCATTTTTATGATTTACAATTCTATAATTATTTGGATTATCAATAAAATGAATTGAAACCAATCTATGCATTAAAAAATATCTTTTTTTATCAGTGCATTTAATTCCACACTTCATATATCCACTTTTTTTATCTAATGATGGTTTGAGTAATTTATTCCATCTTATACTTTTTAATCTTCCCATATTACTTATCACATACATTTCATTAGTATCATTTATATATTTCCATTCTTCATTGTCTAAATCATCTAGATTATACTGACTATTGTTTCTTTTTATTATATCCTCTGAATATAACCATTTCCAATAGAATCCACCTGCTGACTTATGAACTTTATTACAAACATTAACTATACCTGATAATCTTACTCCTGTTTTTCTTGATGCATCTCTTGCACTTTCAAATTCAGCAATAAATTTCTTTTCTAATGAGAATTGATTAACTGGCTTTCGTCTGTTCTTCCACTCTGTATTAAGATTTTCTTCATATGCATGTTTAACATTATCTGAATAAGTTGTCCATTCTAAATTTGCTATTTTATTATTTAATTTATTCCCATCTATATGATTTACTAATGGTAATTTATTAGGGTTTTCAATAAATGTTTCTGCTATTAATCGATTATTAATCGATGCAACATGAAACATATATTTTTACCTTTCTGATTTAGCTGAATTTGATAATAACCATGTGTTAATTTTGCTTTTTTATTAATTCCTTTTCTAAATATTTTTACTCCATTTGAATTAATTACATATCTATCTTTAGTCCTAGCATTACCTAAATCAGATACTTGCAATACAGCTTCATATTCTTTTACATCTTTCCATATTTCATTTTCCATAATTACCCCTTATTGAGTATACTAATTCTTTAACTTTATATTTTTTATTTTATTTTATTAAATAGTTTATTTTTTAATATTACCTAATTCCTCTTTTAAAGATTTTCTCATCTCTTTTAGCATTTCTTTCATTCTCTTATCTGAAAATTTATAAATTTCTTTAGAATCACAATGATGGTCTATTAAATATGTAAATATCTCTTCTTGAAATTTTAAAGACTCTTCTACTAAAGCATAACATTGCTTTTCTGTTGCTATATCTTTAAACTCCTCACCTTCAACAGTTACTATATGTTCAAACAGTTTAGTGAATGTAAATATTATAAATAGCCTCGAATGAATATCATAATTAATTTTATCATAGTAAAACATACCATTTGGTTTTTCAATATCATAGTAACAATCCATAACTCCAAAATTACAATGCGTAAATCTAGATAAAAAATCATAATATTTATAATAATAATTTCTATCTTTTCCTAATCTAAATTTAGTTGGATTCTCAATAGTTCCTATTTTTTCTTTATTTCTATTAAATACATTCCCTTTATTGTCTAAGTTGTAATAAGCCAATGCTAAACCTAAAGGATTAAATATAAATTCTTTTATTTTGTTCTCATTTTGATTTAAGTACCTACAACTAAGGTAATTCTCAAATATACTCCTTGTTAATATAATTGAATCCTCAAATTTTTCTATACGTATAAGTTGCCTTATAGATTCTAATGTTTTTGTACTTTTTGTTAATGCAAAGTATTCATAATCATATGTAAATTTATTTGTAACTTTATTATATATGATTAAGTCCGCGATTCCATAACTAAATGCAGAAGTGTCAATGAATTTTTTAGATATTCTAATGAATTTAGATATCAATTTATCCATATCTCTTGTATATTGTTCCTTCATACTAATTCTCCCTTATAATGTTATTTAATATAAAAAAACACATTGACAAAATTATCAATGTGTTTTTAGTGGATTTCAATGTTGGAGACTAAACGAGTCGAACCCCTGCCTAAAATATTCCTTGATTATATCCACTTTCATATCTATCTCATACTAATATATTTCACTTATACAGTTTTGTTTTTCTCATCCTTGCATATTATAAAACATTTCTTTTCTACATAATATGATATCATTCTTATCAATTCTACACAAGTAATTCATTTCCATTAATTGGAATTAAATTTCGCAACATTCTTCACCTGCATCTCACTAATCCCAAACCTTCCAGCCAACTCCCTAAAATCTCCCCATCAAACTCACTCCTTATCACATATATCCACACACCTATATAGTATTTTTATAAACTACTTTCAAATATCTATTTAATATAAATCCAAAAGACATATAAGACATCACACTACCCAACACATTGATAAATCTAAATTTCATGCATATCCATAGGTGTGCCTATACATATGTCTAATAGTTTCTAAAAAAACATATAGACATACTTTTTAAATCTTTCACATCAACCAACTTAATTCATCTCAAACACATATATCCTTAAAACACATTTCTCTACACTATAAAGACATATTTAAATTCTAAATAGACATACTTTACCTAACTATATACATCACTTTTTTACCTCACTTACTACAAAAGCCCTTTGATATCCATAAATACTATCAAATCTAAGCTTCCCAGTACCCTTGTCATAAGGTTTCCATCCTTCAACATTTCTCAAAATATCATTAATCTCACGAGCACTAAAAGGAGTAAGCGCCTTAGCATCACCACTAAACAGTTCAACCCAAATCTCCATAGCACAAACTCTCTCCCTCTTTATACTACATTCTTCAAAAGAAGTAAATTCTCCGCCTTGAACATACATCCTCCTAGCAGCAATGTCCATCTTATCCCAACCATGTGGAAGTAACATCTCCAAGTACTCCCTAATCATACCTTCCTTAGGACTTACCTCTAGATGTTGTTCTTGGCATCTAATAGCCATACTAGCTTCTTGTTCATCAAGTATCAAACTTTCTCCATTTTTATAAATTTTAACAACTTCTGCCCATATATTATCTATTTCATAATCATTTAGCATTTTAAATATAGATTTTTCTATCTTATTTACTCCGATTTTGACAGGCCAAAACCTTCTATTACCTGTTTTATCTTTTAAAAACTCATCGTCATTAGTAGTACCAAAGAACACGCATTGTCTTTTAAACTTTTCAACTCGTCTTCCATAAGCAACTCTATACACATCTTCTCTTTTAGATATGAAGTGTTTTACACTTTCTGCTTCTGCTTTTTTAGTTGCTGATAGTTCTGCCATCTCAACTATCCACGCTTCTTGCAATTGTTCATAAGCTTCTTTTCCTACTACGGTATTTATAGAGTCTGAGTACCAGTCCTTACCTATCAAATCAAGAAAGTGACTTTTTCCAAGTCCTTGCTTTCCTACAAATACAACCATATTATCAAATTTAACTCCTGGATTAAATATACGACTAACAGCAGCTACTAAAATTTTTCTAGTTACTGCTGTTGTGTATTTACTTTTTTTAGCTCCTAAATAATCTACAAATAGATTATCAACTCTTTTTATACCGTCCCATTTTACAGATTTTAGATATTCTTTTATAGGGTGATATGAGTTTTTATTAGCTACTACACTTATGCCATCATATACAGCTTGTTGAGATTTTATCTTATATACTCTTTCTATATAGTGTCTAAGATTACTATCGTCATTATCACACCAACTATCTCCAGATTGTTGATTTTTAATTATCCTCCAAGGTAAGTTCTTTTTTATGACTATTTGGTGAGAGAACTCATTTAAAGCTATTTTTCCTTTTAAGTTTTCATCATTTTCCATTATCAAAACTATGTTATCTATAGTGCTTGTATATATCCCTTTTTTATTTACTTCAAGTTTTGTTACCCATATATTCGTTTCGTTTTGTTTATCAACATCTGTAACAGTGTTTTTAGATTCATTCTCAGGTATGCTAAATTCAGATACAGCAATTTTAAGGCTTTCCTCTCCTAAGGTTTTTATGACGTTTGTATCTTTTGATACTATCTCTACCATATTTTCAAAGGCTTTTTCTTCTTCTAATTCTTTAAATTTATGATTTTTAACCAAGTCAAAGCATTACATAATTTATTACAACAAGGATCAGTGCTATGATGTGAGTATGCAAACAAACAATCTTCATATACTATAAGTCCTCCATAAGATGAGCCTTCTTTATATGTATAAATCTAAATTCTACATCTTTTATATTATCTTGGTGTTCTTTTGGGAGATTTAAGTATTCTTTATAAGTTTCTTTTGTATATGTTGTTGTTTTTAGTTTTTCTATAAGATTTTCAAATGATATTTCCTGATTTTTATATACTTTATCTTTCCTATTTTTACAAATTGCTATATTTAGCATCCTTATCCCCCGTTTTATTTTTAAATTTTCTTAATATTTTGTTTTATTCCCCGGGAAAACCTTTTAGAATTTGATTTTATTTCTTGTAATAATAACTTATTTGTGTATCTGCTTTTAAATTAAGTCCTTTTAGGTATGGTATTTCCCTCTCCATTATTTCATCTATATCCTCTATATTTACACTTTCATCAACTTCTAGTACAACTTCATCGTGTATGTGCATTATTATGTCAAAGCCTTTTTCGTCTAGTTCTAGCATTTTTGTGGCTAATATATCCCGTGCTATTGCTTGTACTATATTTTCTGTGAGCTTACCCCCGTAAGTGTAGTTTTTTTCAAATTTCTTTGTTGTTTGATTTATACTTTTATATGTGATTATTTCCTTATTGAAGTTTTTATCTATTTCTATTTGTGGTTTGTAATATGCAAGAGATCTATTTGATGGCAATTTTATAAACAAATAGTCTGGGTCATATATAAATTCTACAAAACCTAGTTTTATGTTCTTTTTATGCTTTATGGCGTTTATACTTACCATGTCTATATTTTTCCAAAAGTTCACTATATTAGTATTAGAACTTCTAAAGTTTCTAACTAAGTTTTGCATTTCTATATTGCTTAGTCCCATCTTGTCTGCACCCATAGACAAAAGTGCATTTACACTTCCTTGATATCCAAGTGCTAGTTCTGCTATTTTACCTTTTTGCCTTAGTGGGCTATCTTTAGTTATTTTGTCTATATCTACTTTAAACATTTTAGCTGCACTAGCTTCATAGATTTTCCCATGTGAGTTAAATACGTTGATTCTCCATTTTTCATTTGCAATATATGCTAGTACCCTTGCTTCTATTGCACTAAAGTCTGATATTATTAGCTTTTTATTTTGTTTTGGTACAAATGATGTCCTTATAAGATTTGAAAGTATATTTCCTGTGTTATCATATAATATTTCCAATAATTCATGTGCATCTTCTGTTTTATATTGCTTTAGTATATTTCTTGGTAAATCAATATTACTTAAATTTGTTTGTGGTAGATTTTGAACTTGAACAAGTCTACCTGACCATCTTCCCGTTTTGTTTGCTCCATAGTATTGGAACAATCCTTTTATGGTTTTGTCTTTTGTTATAGTTCTTTTCATAGCTTCATATTTTTTTATGGATGTTTTGTTTAATGATTGTCTTAGGATTAGTATTTCTTTTAGTTGTTGGTTTGTGCTTGATTTTATGAGTTTTTCTACATTTTCTTTAGATAAGCTATTTAGTTGTATATCATGTTTATCTTTTAGATACTTTTTTACTTGGGCTGGGCTTTTTATATTATCTATATTGGTTAAATCTTTTAGTTTATCTTTTAATATTTTTTCGTTATATAAATTTAGATCTATTGCTTTGTCTATTAAATCAGTATCTATAAAAACTCCTCTATCATTTATCTTTTGGTCTAGTGTATATAGTTGTTTTTCAAAGTTTGTTATTTCATATTTATCTAGCTTTTTTCTTATATCTCTTTCTACTATAACGTCCGTTTTGCAGTAGTTTTTAAATTGTTCCCATTTAACTAAGTCATCACTTGGCTTATTAGTGTTAAAATATTTTATTAATGATTTGCCTACTTTATCTTTTTTAATTTCTAAATCTAGTATTTCACCTACATTTTGTAGCCCATGTGCTAGTCCAAGTCTAAGTGCCATAGCTTGACTACATCTAAAGCTTTTTATTTCTAATTTAGTATTAAGATATTTACTTAAACATACTCTTTCAAAGTTTGCATTAAAAGCATATTTTATTATGTTTGGGTTTAAAATAGCATCCTTTATGCTACTCGATAATGGATGATTATTTGCTAAGTCTACTACACTTACTTCTTCATCATCAAACGCATAGGCAAGAAGTAGTATTTCAAAGTCTTTGTCCTCACTATAAGCATATACCCCACATTTGGTAAGGCCTATACTACTTTTAGTTTCTATATCTATACTCATTATCATGATAATATATCCTCATCTAATATTATGCTAAAATCATCTTCTGGTCTTGAGTTTGTTATTATTAAGTCCCCATCACTTATCTTTTGTACATTGTTTATACCGCATCCTATTCCACATATACCATTTTTATAAAACGGATAGAAGTTTATACTAACTCTTCCATAGCATCCTGCATAAATTTCTGATTGGTTTTTTACTTCATTTAATGATTTATCAACTATTCCTGGTTTATATTTGCTAGTTGCATTTAAGAAGTAGTGATTTTTGTATATTTGATTATCACCTTTTTCTAAATCCCCATCCCTTAGAGGTGTTTTTATTTCATCTGATACTTCTTTCCATATAGTTAATCCTTTTTGCTTTGCATTAAATATTGATTCATTAATCTTTTCTATTGTTTCTATATCATGTTTTGGTATTAGTATTGATAGTGAGTATCTTAGTTCGTCGCTTTCTTCTAACTTCTTTGGTGTAAATAAGTTTGTATAGTTCATTCTAATTTTTCCTGTTATAACTTTCATATTCTCCCCTTTGACTTTATTTAGATTAGTTACTTAATTCGTAGTTTAGCTCATTGTATATTTTTTCATAGTCTTGATTGTTTATCTGTGATACTTTAGTAGCGTTGTATTTTGATAGTATTTCTTTTGCTTTTGATACTTTTCCTATTTGAGATAAACTTGATATTTTATTTCTTATATCATCAATACTTAGATTTTCTATGCTTTTATTATTTAAAGATTTAAAATCAGATTTATCCTCTATTGATGTGTTTGGTATGTTTTTGTTGATTAGACCTGAGAGCTTATCTATTATCTGATTTATATTTTGTAGATTTAAGTTTATATCTATTTTTATTTCCATATTACTTCCCCCTTTTATATATTTTTTAAGTTTTTATTAGTGCTTCGTTTACTATAATGATATTATTTAACGTTCGATAAGTCAACATCTTTTTAGAAACATACGTTCTTTTTTATTTTATAATTTTTATTTTTTAAACTAAAAAAAGACTATGATTTAGTAATCATAGTCTGAAAGTTTATATCTTTTCACATTATTTTTTTATTTAGCTTATCTAATTCTAAATACATGTTATTTATTCTATCTTCTACATTGCTCCTATATGCTTCTTTTTCTTTGAATTCGAAATTTTTATTAATTTTAATATAAAGTACCCTACAAAAAGTACTGTGTATATACCTAACTTCATCATATCAACCTTATCATCATTAAGAAGCGCAATTACTATATGTACGTAAGTTAAGAAGTAAAATGGATAAGCCCATCTTTGTAGCTTTTTCCATTCTTTATTTGTCATCTTAGCTCTAACTTTTTTAAATGATGTTATGAACAGTGGTATCATTATTATAAATGCTATTAATCCTATAATTACGTATGATATATAAAGTATTGGTAAAGGCTTGTATGATAATATTTGGTCTATATGCATAATAAAACCAACAAAATACATAACACAATGTGGAATTAAAAGAATGCATGATAATATGGCCGCTTCTGCTCTTATGCTTAATAATTTCTTTGTTATTTTCCATTTAGGATATAATGCTCCTGCAAACATCACTAGTATTAAAAATCCTATTGAAACATTACCTTTCATAAAGGCTTTTTCAAGTGCCCCTATAAATCCTTGCAACTTTGTGTCTGTTATTAACTTATAAATTTCATAAGCTATAGTTATACCAGCTATTGCTGTAGCTATAGAGTAATAAAATTTAGAATGCTTTTTTATACTTGATGTAAAAAGTAGTGCAAATGCAACTACGAATAATAATGAATATACTAATCTCATTATAAGTCTCCTTTCAATCTATTTATTTTTTATTGATAATGAATTTCATTTTTATTGTATTCCATTAATTTCATATTGTCAATACTAATTGATATTAATTTTCAATATCAATTAATTCTAAATATTTGTTCAATTCCATTCTTAAATCTTACGATAATTAATTTAAATAGAATAATTTTATATAAAAATAAGGCTATGAATTAGTATTCATAGCCTTATTGCTCGTACTCTAGTTTATTCTATTTAAGTTTTTCATGCTTAAATCTAGCACTTTAAAAGAATGAGTTATTGCTCCAACGGAAACATAATCTACACCTATTTGTGCTATTTTTTTTATATTTTGTAATGATACATTCCCAGAAAACTCAGTTATAGCTTTTTTATTTATAATTTTTACAGCTTCCTTTGCCATTTCTAAATCCATATTATCAAGCATTATAATATCAACATTAGCTTTTATAGCTTCTTTTACCATATCTAAATTTTCAGTTTCTACTTCAATTTTTCTAACAAAGGAGATATTTTCCCTTGCAATATCTACTGCTTTTTCTATTGTACCACATGCACTTATATGATTGTCTTTTAGCATTATACCATCAGATAAGTTAAATCTATGGTTATCACCTCCACCTACTTTTACTGCATATTTTTCTAGTATTCTTAAAGTTGGTGTTGTTTTTCTAGTATCTAATAATTTAGTATTACTATTTTCTAACTCACTTACAAACAAGTTTGTCAAAGTAGCTATTCCACTCATTCTTTGTATTAAATTAAGGGATACTCTCTCACCTAATAAAATATTTCTTGTGCTACCTTTTAAGAAAGCTAGTTTATCTTTTGGATATATTTTATCACCATCTTTTTTGTATAAAATCACTTCAACATTTCCAAGTATTTCATATACCCTTTTAAAAACCTTTAGTCCAGCTATTATGCCTTCTTCTTTACACAACAACTCTATACTAGATAAGCTATCTTCACTTATTATAGCGTTTGTGCTTATATCTTCATTTGGTACGTCTTCTATTAAAGCTTCTTTTATTATTTTATCTACAGTCAAGTAATTCATCGTAATAATCCCCACACTTTTCTTTTATAATATTTATAACCATCTCTCTATTTTTATTTATTAGGGTTTGTAAATTTGTTGTTATTATATTTGTATCTATAATTTTAATATCTATATTATGTATAAAATCATTTATGTTATTTGCACATCTCTTTGAAAATACTAATCCCTCTAATAGTGAATTACTTGCTAATCTATTTTTACCATGCACTCCAGTACAGCTAGTTTCACCTACTGCATATAAATTTTCCATAGAAGTTTTTGAATACAAATCTACTTTTATTCCTCCCATAAAATAGTGTTGAGCAGGAGATACTTTTATATATTCTTTGCTAATATCAATTCCTCTTTTTAAACATTCTTCATATATAAATGGGAATCTCTTCATTATGTAGTCTTTTTTCATAAAAGTTATATCCAAATTTACATAGGGCACTTTACTTTTTTTTATTTGTTCATATATAGCTTTTGAAACTATATCTCTTGGTAATAATTCATCTACAAACCTTTTATTGTCTGAATTTAAAAGTATCCCACCTTCACCTCTTACAGCTTCTGATATTAGAAATCTTTTTTGATTTGAGTTTTGTTCATAAAAAGCTGTTGGATGTATTTGTATGTAATTTAGATTTTCTAGTTTTATATTATTTTTTAAAGATACTGCTATTGAATCTCCATTTAATATCTTTTGATTTGTAGAATTTTTAAATACTCCACCTATCCCACCACTTGCTAATACTACACATTTAGCATATACATTTATTTGCTTATTGTCTTTTATAATTATTGCTCCCATGCATTTATTGTTTTCACTTATTATATCTGCAAAATAAGTATCTTCATAAACAGTTATATTTTTTCTTTGTTTTAATTCATTAATAAGTGCCTTTTGAACACTTTCGCCTGTATTATCTTTTGTATGTACTATTCTATTTACGCTGTGAGCACCTTCTCTAGTGTATATTAATTCATCATCACATTTATCAAAATTAACTCCTAATTTTATAAGATTTTTTATATTGTCTATAGATTCTTTTGTTAGTATTTTTACTGCACTTAAATCATTTTTATATTTTCCTGCTTTTAAAGTGTCCTCTATAAACAATTTTATATCTTCTTCATTTCTTGCCGTTGATATTCCACCTTGAGCTAAATTAGTGTTAGTATCATGTGATTTCCCTTTACTTATTAATAAAACATCTATATCATCTTTTAAATTTAAGCTAGTGTATATACCAGATACCCCCGACCCTATAATTAATACATCTACTATTTTGTTCATATCTCTACTTTGCTAAAGAGTGCATATTATCTAAGCAAGTTAAAGCACCTTTGGCTACTTTTTCATCTACTATTACTTCATTTTCCATATTTAATAGGGTATCATATAAACTTTGTAGCGTTGTTTTTTTCATGTCTGTACAAGAAATTTTGCCACCTGGTATAAAGAAGTTTTTGTTTGGATTTCTTTTGTTTAATTCATATAATACGCCTTCTTCTGTGCATATTATAAAGTCTTTATCTTCACTTTCTGTAGCGTAATTTATTATTCCAGTTGTACTTCCTATGTAATCACCAAGACTTCTTATTTCTTTAGTACACTCTGGATGTACTAATATTTTTGCATCTTTGTGTTCTTTTTTTAACTTTAATACATCTTCTTTTTTTATATCATTGTGATACTTGCAATATCCTTCCCAAAGTATAAACTCTTTTTCTTTGAAAAATTCTGATATATAGCTTCCTAAATTCTTATCAGGCAAAAATATTATTTGATTACTTTCTATGTTTTTTAATATATCTATTGCACTTGATGAAGTTACTGCTACATCACAATGAGATTTTACTTTTGCAGTTGAATTTATATAACATACAGTGTATGCATCTTTGTATTTTTCTTTTAATTTTATTATTCCTTCTTCATCTACCATATCAGCCATTTTACATCCTGCATTTAATATTGGCATTAGTATAGTCTTTTGAGGAGATAATATCTTGGCACTTTCTGCCATAAACTTTACTCCGCATATTACTACAACATCTTCTTTGCTATCTCTTGCTATTTCACTTAAATAATAAGAGTCCCCTACAAAGTCAGCTATTTGTTGTATATTTGCTGGTTGATAATAATGAGCCAGTATTATTGCATTCTTTTCTTTTTTTAATTTTTGTATTTTGTTTATTAAAGTTTGATCCATAATTACACCACTTTCTTTATTGTAAAGTTCATTTATATACATGTGTCTTTACACCTGTAATGATATTGTAGCATTTTTAATAAAAAAATGCACCTAGTAGTTTTATCTACTAAGTGCATATTCTAATATTATTAATTTTAAGCAAAGAATTTAAGAAGTATACCAGCAACTACTGCTGAGCCTATAACTCCTGCTACATTTGGTCCCATCGCATGCATAAGTAAGAAATTACTTGGGTTTTCTTCTCTCCCAACCTTTTGAACAACTCTAGCTGACATTGGAACTGCCGATACTCCAGCCGCACCTATCATTGGGTTTACTTTTCCTCCAGTTAACTTACACATTAATTTACCAAATAAAACTCCTGATGCAGTCCCTACTGAGAATGCTACAAGTCCCATTGCAGTTATACCTAAAGTTTGTACTGTTAAGAAAGTATCTGCATTAGCTGTAGCCCCTACTGTAAGTCCTAGCATTATTGTAATTATGTACATCAATGAATTTTGTGCTGTTTCTACTAACTTAGGCACAGCTTTTGATTCTTTTAATAAGTTACCAAACATAAGCATTCCTATAAGAGGAGCTGCTGTTGGTAATAATCCTATAACAATTATCATTGAAACTATTGGGAATATTATCTTTTCTTTTTGTGAAACTGGTCTTAATTGTTCC
Organism: Romboutsia sedimentorum; assembly: GCF_030131845.1. Taxonomy (GTDB): domain Bacteria; phylum Bacillota; class Clostridia; order Peptostreptococcales; family Peptostreptococcaceae; genus Romboutsia_D; species Romboutsia_D sedimentorum. The sequence goes on from NZ_JASKYM010000004.1 coordinate 192,408, forward strand.
ATCTTTATATTACGCTCTTCTTTAGTTGTTAATAATCTTATTATTGGTGGTTGAATAACTGGAACTAACGCCATATAAGAATATGCTGCTAGTGCTATAGTTCCTAATAAGTGTGGTGCTAGTTTACCTGTTAATTGTATTGCTGTTGGTCCATCTGCTCCACCTATTATTCCGATTGATGCAGCTTCAGGTCCACTAAATCCTAAGAATATTGCTCCTAAGAATGCAAAGAATATTCCAAACTGAGCAGCAGCCCCAAGTAACATAGTTTTTGGGTTTGCAATCATTGGTCCAAAGTCAGTACTAGCTCCTATACATAAGAATATTAAAGGTGGGAATATCCCAAGCTTAACTCCTTGATATAAATAATAGAAAAGTCCTCCAGTAACTTGTGCATTTTCTGGTTTCATCAAATCTGCACCTGGCATGTTTGCAAGTAGCATACCTACTGATATTGGTATTAATAAATAAGGTTCATATCCTTTTTTTATAGCTAAATATAAAAATATACAAGCTATAGCTATCATTATAGCTTCTTTATAAGTCATCATTGCAAATCCTGATTCTGTGATAAATTGAATTATCGTTTCTCCCATGTTAAATTCCCCCTAAAACTTTCGTTTCGCTATTTTTTATGCTATCTCTAATAAATCATCTCCGAGATTTACATTTTGTCCTTTATCTACGCTTATAGCTTCAACTACTCCATCAACTGGTGCAACTATCTCATTTTCCATTTTCATAGCTTCAAGTATTGCCACTACTTCTCCTTTTTTAACTGCTTGTCCTTTTTTAACTAATACATTTATTATAGTTCCAGGCATTGGTGCTGTTATACTTTCACTATTTTGACTAGGTGTTGGCTTTATTTCTTGCTTTATTTCTTGTTTTACTGCTTGATTTGTACTTGATACTTCTTCTATTTCTACTTCATATACTTTTCCATTTAATGTTATATGGTATTTTTTAGCGTTCATTTTAAATCCCCTTTTCTTTATATACTATATTTTTATGTATCTTTTTTTTAAATTTATATCTACTTTATTCTAGTTATACTTTTTATTCTAAGATTTGGATTTAGTATTCCTTCCCCTGCCATTATTGATGCTGCCAGTGCTACTACTACTTTTTCTTCTTCATCTTCTTCATGAGTTAATGCTAATTCTTTATCTCCACCTTTTTTAGATTCATTTTCTACTTTTTCCTTAAAGATAGTTTTAAACGAACTTAATACAAGTGAAATTGCAAATAAAGTTAAAAATACAATACTCATACTTATTACAGTTATAGATAAAGCTTCACCTATTGTTATTTCATTTCCCATAATATTATCACCTATTTTCTACATAGTTACGTTTATATATTTTATTTCGTTTTCTGATTTTTTTTCTATTATATTTGTTTTAGCGTCTTCTTTAATTTTATGTTTATTATATTTTTCTTCTAAAAACTTTGGAGCTACTTGTGGGAAAAGTGCATATGTTAATACATCTTCATCACATTTTGCTAAGTTCCCTGCTTCTTTTTTCATATCTTCAAATTCAGGTTCTATTAAATCTGCTGGTCTAACAGTTATTACTTTTTCATCTCCAATTATTTTTTTTCTTATTTTTTCACTTATTACAGCTGGAGATTTTCCATAATTACCTCTTACATAATCTTTTATTTCTTTTGGTATTAATTTGTATCTTTCTCCACTTAATACATTAAATAATGCTTGTGTTCCAACCATCTGACTCATAGGTGTTACAAGTGGTGGATATCCTAGGTCACTTCTAACTCTAGGTACTTCTTTTAAAACTTCTTCATATCTATCAGATGCATTTTGTTGCTTTAGTTGAGATAATAAGTTTGAAAGCATTCCACCTGGAACTAAGTATTTTAATGTTTGTGGATCTGTTAATAATACTTTTGGATTTAATATTCCCTCATTCATATATTTATCTCTTATTGGTTTGAAGTAATCTGCTACTTCTAATAGTTTGTCCATATTTAATCCTGGATTTCTCTCCATTCCTGCAAAAGTTACAGCTAATGATTCAGTTGGTGGTTGAGAAGTTCCTCCACTAAATGGTGAAATTGCAGTATCTATTATATCAACTCCGGCTTCTACAGCTTTCATATATATCATATCGGCTATACCACTTGTACAGTGAGTATGTAATTCTATTGGTAAATTTGTTATTTCTTTTATACTCTTAACTAAGTCATATGCATTATATGGTGTTAAAACCCCAGCCATATCTTTTATACATATAGAATCAGCACCCATACTTTCCATAGTTTTTATTAAATTTAAATAGTACTCTGTAGTATGAACATCACTAGTTGTATAAGAGATTGCACACTGACAGTGACCATTATATTTCTTAATAGCCTTCATTGAAGCTTCTATGTTTCTAACATCATTTAAAGCATCAAATACTCTTATTATATCAATACCATTTTTTATAGATAATTCTATAAATTTATCAACAGTATCATCTGCATAGTTTCTATATCCAAGTAAGTTTTGACCTCTTAAAAGCATTTGAAGTTTAGTATTTTTAACATTTTTTCTCATAAGTCTTAATCTTTCCCAAGGATCTTCATTTAGAAAACGTATGCACGCATCAAATGTAGCTCCCCCCCATACCTCTAATGAATAATACCCTACTTCATCCATAGTTTTAAGTATAGGTATTATTTCATCTGTAGTTAACCTAGTTGCAATTAAAGATTGATGACCATCTCTTAGTGCAGTTTCAGTTATTTTCAATTTGTTCATCTAAATCTCACTCCCCTTTTGAAATTAACTTTTCTTATTTGGCAATAAACATAGCTAATTTTTATAAATTAGTTGATTGATAATTTATTGTCTACAATCATACTTATTTAACACTTGTAATTGATTCACCTAAAAAATTAATCTATTTTTACCTTTTTCATTTAATTAATTCTATAAATCATTTAAATACCCTTCTAATTTTTATAGTATTTTTTATATTTATTTCAATTTTTTATATTTTTAGTCACATTTACTTATATTTGTATAAAATACAACACCTATATATTACAAATATCTTCAATGTTTATAAAAAAATAAATGCTATAGCCCGTAATATCGACTATAGCATTTTCTTAATATATTATAACTTTATTTTCTTATTTGTATATATCAAAAAACTCTATTTTGAATTTTTCTATATTTCCACCATATTCTATTATATCTTCATCTTCTTCAATAACTTCTTTTATTGGGAATTCTATAGTAACCTCTGTCCCTACATTTATTTTACTCTTTATATTTATAGTTCCATCCTGAATTTTAACCAATGACTTTGATAAGTAAAGACCAATACCGCTTCCAAACTCATTGTTGATTTTTCCATTTTCTATTTGTTTAAATCTATCAAATATATCAGTTAGCTTATCTTCATCTATTCCTACACCATTGTCCGTAACTTTTATTTGAACTTTATTTTTTATTTTATAGACCCCTACCAATATTTCACCTTTAGTTTCAGTAAATTTTATAGCATTTGATAATAGATTAAGAACTATTCTCTCTATCGCCTCAGGATCTAGCCCTACTAATAAATATTCCTCATTAGTATCAAATATTAAATTTAAGTTTCTTGACTGTGCATAAGAATTTATTGACATAACTATTTCTTCTACCAAATATACAATATCAAAATTCACTGATTTTAATTTATATACCTCTGATTTAACTTGTGCTATATTTATTATATTGTCAATTAATCTCATTAACCTAAACATATTCTGTTTTACTATTTTCACATGATAACTAAGCTGTCCATTAGTATCTTTTATTTTATTATTTTTATTAAAATTTTCAATAAGTTGTGTAGAACTATATATGTTGTTTAAAGGCGTTTTTAGCTCATGAGATATATTAGCGTAAAATTCCATCTTAAGCTTGTCGTATTTTCTTTGTTCCATTAATATTGTTCTCATTTTTTCATATTGTCTTTGTTGTGCTAAATCTTCAACTATTTTAACTCTATACTTTGAATTTTCTATTTTCCATGTATGGGCTCTAACCTTTAATTCTTTTATTACTTTTTCTTCATTTACCATATATATTGTTTTATTTAAATCATTATTATTTAGGTTATATAGATACTTAGTTTCTAGTCTATCATTATACTTTCGTATTAAAGTTTTCTTTACTCTATCCTGTATCTTAAATATTTTTTTAAATTTTTTATTAGCGTATACAATCCCATCATCATCAAGCGATTTTACTATTATCCCTTCTGGAATGGAGTTTAATATCTTGCAATATACTTGATTTTGCTTTTGTATTTGTTGGTATATACTTACCTCTTCTGTTTTATCTGTAAAAGTTAATAATTTTAATTTATTTGAATTTAAATTTTCTTGGTAATTTTCTATATTTACCTCTAAATTATGTTTATTTTTATTTTTATCTGTCATTATACAATTCATAATGTAGTTACTATGGCTTTCATTGTCTATAAGCCTTATTTTTTCTTCAATAGGCATATCTAATTTCCTATATCTTTTACTATCAAAAAAATCTATATTAAATTTTTTATAATAATCTATTGAATTTATATTTTCTACTTCATCTGCTCTATACCCAAATAAGTTTTCAAATGCTTTATTTATGCTTATTATTTTAGTTTGATCTAAATTGGATTCAACATTTCTTATCATTATTGGACATGGTATATTATTTACTATGTTTTCATATTCATCCTTTTTATCTTTAAGTTCTTTTTCCATATTAAATTCATGTTCAATGTCATTTAGACTTATCAAGTAAGTATCATCAAAATCATTATATTTTATATTAAGCAAATAAGGAATTTTACTTAAAAATACTATTTTATCATCAATATTTTTTTTATCTTCTAAGCACTCTAGATAATATAATATTTCTTCATCAGTCTTAGCAATTAGGTTTAATATTTCTGTAAAACTACGTACGCCTGTTCCTAAAACTTTCATAAATTCATTATTTTTATAAATTATATTTAAATTACAATCTATAATAATCCACATACTAGGCACATTATCTAATGATTGATTTAATAATTCTTTTCTTTGAGTAATGTATTTTTTTATTTGATTTTTAATTGAAATTTCTTTATTGATTATTTCATTAAGCTTATTTAATTGTTGTGAGTTAAAATTTAATTTTTCATTTTTAGATTTCAATTCAAAATAAGGGTTATTTACTACTTTTTTTATAGTGTATTTATATCCACAATATGTGTGATTGAAAAAAAGTAATAATAATAAATCACCTAAAAATTTCATATCAAAAATATCTTTGTAAAATATAATCACAATTATTGTTATGCTTATAATAAAGTTGTAAACAGATAAATTTTTTATTATTTTGTAGTGCGGTAGTCTTTTTTCATTATAAAAAAATAAGTTATAAGATGCCATTATTATATTAAATATGGCTAAAATATAAATTATATTATCCGCTCCTACTTTTTGATAAAGTAAATATAATACCAAAATTGTTATAAAATAAAAAATCATACTATCTCTTAATATTTGTTTGTTTTTTTGTTCATATTGAAAATATAAAAAATTACATACATTCATAAAAGTAATAGAAAATAAACAAGTATGTATTTTAAATTCACAAATTTCAATTAAACTTAAACCACACATGACTATAAGTATAATATTGCTCATTGCTATCATTTTAGAAAAATTCATATCTTCTAATTCAAAATTATGAGATATTGTATATAAAAATATCCATAATAGTGTCATCCTAGACAAGTTTATAGCAATAAGATAATGCTTTATATCCAATATACCTATAATTATAAATATTAAATTTATAATTATAGGTATGTTGTACTCTCTTGTAAGAGTTATAATTCTTTGATTTCGATTATGCAGGCTAATACTTTTAAAAAACATAAAATTCCCCACTTTTCTAATAATATATACCTATAATATCACTTCAAATAAGAAAAATTTGTCATTTTATGAATTTAAAGAAAAAAAAGAACATATTAATATGTTCTTTTTTTTCTTAATTCTATTTTTTATTAGTTATTCCTAGTTTTTCATTCATATTATCAAGGAATTGTTTAAATTTACTTTGAGTTTCGTCTTTTATAACTATTGTTTCATCTACAAGTTTCATGAATTCTTCTTTTGGCTTATCAATAGCATCTGCTGGAAGTTTATCTAATTTTGCCATTCTAGCATCTATATTTTTTATAGCCTGTTCACCTTCTGCTATTAATTCATTATTCATTTTTTCAAGTTCTGTATCTTTTGTTTTTGCATCATTTTTTAATACATCTATGAATGATTGTATTTTTGTTTTACTTTCTTTGTATGCATTTTTTATATTAGTTAAATGCACTTCATTTCCTGGATATTCATTAGTTTTATAATATTCGTTTATACTCTCAGGAGTTGAATATATTTGGTAATCTTTTATACCAACGATATAATCTTCATATGATTTAGAATATTTTTTTACATAATTTGGATCTAAAGAAGTACTTTCTGTTTTTGGTGGTGTTGTTGGTGGTTGTGTTACTTCTTTTTTAGTACATGCTACTGCTCCCATAGCTATAGCTAATGATAAACTTAATGTTATTGCTCTTTTAAATTTCATGACTTCCTCCTATATAAATAATAATACTTGACTATACTATTATCTGTAAAATTACTTTTATTATGCTTAATTTTAATTTTTAGGAAAACATATTCTTTTTTTACAAGTAAAAAATATGTAATATTATTACATATTTGTATTTTTTTAATATTTTTCAATATTTTTTTAATTTATCCTTGATTTTATTTTTTTTTTGGATTATACTTATAGAGCAGACTTAGTTATTAAGTCTGGATTTTTTAAATACACGGAGGTTTTTTCTAATGAAAAACGGAATAGTAAAATGGTTTAACAGTGAAAAAGGATTTGGATTCATATCAGTAGACGGTGGAGAAGATGTTTTCGTACATTTCTCAGCTATACAAGGTGACGGATACAAAACTTTAGAAGAAGGCGAAAAGGTTAGCTTTGAGATAACTCAAGGAGCTAGAGGACCTCAAGCTGAAAACGTAAATAGAATATAATTATATTTAATATATATATTTTTATTTCAAAGAAAAGAGCTTATGCTCTTTTTTTTGTTGTGCAATAAAACATATCTTTTATCAATCCTATATCAACTCAACATTAATTCCATTTATATGTTAATATTTAGTTATATGTTAATATTTTGTAATCTTTATATTTTGGATTTTAAGTATTATATATTTTTAACTATAATATAATATATAGTCCTAGATTGCTATATTTCAATCTAAATTTTATATTTCAAAGGGGAGCTGTCAAATGAAAAAAAAATCTAATAGCTTCGTTCTTCTAATATTAATGATGTGTCTTATATTTGTACCAGCTATCGCTACATATTCTTTGACAAGTAATTCAACTAAAAGAGACATCACTAATAAAGAAAACGAAGAAATTACTAATAATATATCTATTATTAATAATTTAGAGAAAAGTAACTTAGATAAAATTCAAAAGGAAATAAATAAGGTTCAATCATCCTACTACGGCTTAGATAAAAACTCAAGAAAGATAGATTACAAGAATATCTTTAAAAATTGTGTTGTTATGGGAGATTCTCAAGCTGAAGGATTAATAACATATAACATGCTAAGTTCTACATCTGTTATTTGTTCTAGAGGCTCTAATTTAAAAAATGCCAAATCTAATATGAATAATCTTTCTAATTTAAACCCATCTAATGTTTTCACTTTATATGGCATGAATGATTTATTAATTTATCAAGAAGATATACCTTCATTTATAAAGGACTATACTTCTTTAATAAATTCAATAAAAAAAACATTACCTAAAAGCAAAATATTTGTTAATTCTGTATTACCTATTAAAGAAAGCAATAAAAAATCTGTTTATAATAACGTTGATAAATACAATAAGTCTTTAAAAGTAATGTGTAAAGATTTAAATATAACTTTTATTGATACTACAAATTTATTAAAAGACAACGAAAGTCTTTATGCTAATGACGGGATGCACTTAAAACCTATCTTCTACCCTGCATGGCTAAATAGCTTAAAGCAATCTGCGAATTTGTAATTTTAAATAATTTTTAAATATATATAAAATAGAAAAAGAGGTTTTTGATATGACTTTTAATAATATAAATAATTTTACAGAAGGTTCTAAGAAATTTCTAATTGGTTTAGCTAAGAAAGTACTACTTGCTAATAATATAGGTCTTTTGTGGACTACTATATCTTCTTTAAATACTTCAAATTTATCAGTACTTACAGCTTGGATTGGAATAATAGCTTTTACATTTAAGATATACTTTAATTTTAGTGGATACTACGATATGGCGATTGGTATTTCAAAGATGTTTGGTCTTAATCTTTTAGAAAGCTTTGATTATCCATACATGTCTAAAAGTATTACAGAGTTTTTTAAAAGATGGAATCTATCTCTTGGAGATTATTTTAGAAAATATATTTATATATCATTTGAAGGTAATAAACACTATCTAAAAAATCAATTTATAGATTTCTTTATTGTTTGGATATTAATAGCTTTTTTTAGTGGTGGTATATGGAACTTTTTACTTTGGGGAATCTATTTTTCAGTAATTTTATTAATTGAAAAATTCTACCTAAAAGAAAAACTAGATAATCTCCCAAATTTTGTAGCTCATATATATACAATGCTTATTGTAATGATTGGATGGGTATTGTTTAGTTTAGATAATTTATCTATGGTAGGTCAATATCTTAAAGTGATGTTTTTTATGTCAGGAAATTCTATAATAGATAGTGCTTCAATCTATTATTTATATACAAATATTATATCATTTGTAATATTAACTCTATGTGCTACTCCATATTTAAGTAAAAGATTTAATAAATTACAAAGTAATACGTCTACTATATTATTAAATGTGCTTATATTGTTTTTATCAGTATCTTATTTAGTTAGTGATAACTATAATCACAAAGAAAACTTTTTTACATATGTAAAAACATCTACTGATTTATTGCTTGGAAAAAAAGATATTAATAATGTTTATTTAGGTGCTGATGGATATCTTTTGAAAAACTTCGCTCCAAGTGACGATAAAACTATTAATAATACTATAAAATCTTTAAATGATTTTTCTAATAAACACAAAGATACAAAAACTTATATTTGCGTAATGCCTACTTCTGCAAGTATTTTAAAAAACAAATTACCTAAATTCGCACCTTCTAAAGATCAAGAAAAGTATCTTAAAAATTTAAGTTCTTCTTTAAATAAAAACATAAAGTATATTGATACATATAAAGCTTTAAATGACGCTAAGGATAAGTATATATACTATAAGACAGATAATCATCTAACAACTCTAGGAGCTTATACTTCATTCTTTAAAATTAGCGAAAAAATGCAATTAGATAGTAATGCTTACTACGATATAAAAAAAGTAAGTAACGATTTTAATGGTTCACTATCTTTGGAAAGTGGACTTAGATTTAATCAAAGAGATGATATAGATATCTATATCCCAGAGGGCAACAAAAGTAGCGTTGTTGTAGATTATTTAGATAATAAAAAGAAAACAACTTCTTTATATAATACACAAAATTTAAATGCTGAAAATAAATACGATGTCTTTTTAGATGGCAATCATCCAATAGTTGAAATAAATACTACTACTAACACTCAAAGACAACTTCTTTTAATAAAGGATTCTTATGCTAATACTTTTGTACCTTTTTTAACTGACAATTATAGTAAGATAGTTGTTATTGATCCTATGTATTACAAGGGTGATTTATCTAAACTTATAGATAATGGTAAATTTAGCGATATTTTATTTTTATATAATGCAAATACATTCTTCTGTGATAATTCTTTAGCTAAGCTTCTTAATAAATAAAAACTTAATTTACAATAAAAAAACTGGACTTAAAATCCAGTTTTTTTATAAATTATTTTTATATAAGTTCAAATCGACTTGTGTATTTAAATTTATAAATATATCTTCTTTAAAATTTTGTTTCTTAAACTCATCTTCTTCTATAATCTTAATTTTTTTATTACTTTGTTCACAAAAACTCTTTATTGATCTTCTACTTCCATAAATTAAATAGTTGTTTATACAATCTTCTAAATCTTTTTTATAAAATCCTTGGAAAAACTGTGTATTCCCTCCAACATTGCATATGTACATATCAAATCCAACATTATTTTCGATATCTTTTTCTATCTTGCTTTTCATATATTTTATATACTTATCATCAATATGTGGCATATCACAAGCTATAAAATAAACATACTCACTTATACTTTCCCCTAGTCCTACTGCCATACCTCCTAGTGGACCTACATCTTTAATTTCATCACTTACTACTTTATACTTACAATCTTTGTAGTACTCTTTTTTATTGCTTACTATTGTTATATCTTCAAAATGCTTTTCTAATCTTTCACATATCTCAAATATAAGCTTTTTCTCGTTTATAACCAAACATTGCTTATCAAATTTCATTCTAGAACTTTTACCACCAGCTAGAATTACTGCGCTTTTAAAATTGTCCATTCATCTACATCCTAACTTTTAATAAGGATATAAACTAAAGTGTTTATATCCTTATTTTTAAATTTATTTTACAATATTAACATTCTATGCATTTGATACTTCTAATACTTTAATCTTTTCAACTTGTATAGCACAAACTTTTAAATCAGGAACCTTACTTATACTATCAAGAGTTGTATTTGTAAGGTAGTTCGCTGCCCCATCTGCAAAATGGAAAGGCATAAAGAATACATCTTCATCTACTATATCTGTTATCTTAACGAATGTTTCTATTTCTCCACGTTTTGAAGAAACTTTTATTTTTTCATTATCCTCAAATTGCAGCTTTTTAGCAGTTATAGGGTTTACTTCTATGTATGAATGTGGTGCTTTTTCATTTAACCCATCTACTTTTCCTGTCATAGTTCTTGTGTGATAGTGATAAAGCATTCTTCCATTTACAAGTGTATATGGATAATCCTCGCTAAGCCCCTCAAAACTTAAAACATAATCACATGGTACAAATGTTGCTCTTCCTTTTGCAAACTTGTCTACGTGGAGTATTTTAGTTCCTGGGTGGTCTACATTTGGACAAGGCCACTGTATTCCGTTTTCTTCTATTCTATCATAGTTTATTCCACCATATGAAGGAGTTAAGCTACTTATTTCATCCATTATTTCTTTAGGGCTTTCATATTTTTTATCATAGCCTAATTTATTCATAACTTCCATAAGTATAACCCAATCTGGTTTAGAATTTCCTACAGGTTCTATTGCTTTTCTTATTCTTTGAATTCTTCTATCTGTATTAGTAAATGTACCATCTTTTTCTGCAAAAGATGCCGCTGGTAATACTACATCTGCCATTTGTGCAGTTTCAGTTAAGAATATATCTTGAACTACTAAAAAATCTAGAGTTTCAAAAGCTTTTGTAATATGGTTTATATCAGGGTCAGATATCATTGGGTTTTCTCCCATTATATATAATAATTTTATTTTATCTTCACCAATTTCATGAGTTATTTCTGGAACTGTTAATCCTACTTTTGTAGGTAATTTAGTATTCCAAGCTCTTTCAAATTTAGATACAAACTCTTCATTAATTACACTTTGATATCCTGTAAACACATTAGGTAGTGCTCCCATATCACAAGCACCTTGAACATTGTTTTGTCCCCTAAGTGGATTAACACCACCAAATTCATTTCCTATGTTACCACAAAGAAGTGCTAAATTTGATATACTCATTACATTTTGAGTTCCCTTTGAATGTTGAGTTATACCCATTGAATAAAATATCGCACTATCTTTAGTCTGTGCATAAATCTTTGCAGCTTTTATTATATCCTCTTTATCTACACCACAGATTTTTGCTCCTTCTTCTGGTGTATAATCTTTTACTAGCTCTACTAATGCATCGTAGTTTTCTGTTCTTTCTTTTATATAGTCCATATCTTGAAGGTTTTGATTTATTATTACATTCATCAGAGTATTTAAAAGAGCAACATTAGTTCCTGGGTTTATTTGTAAGAATACATCTGCACGATCTGCTAGTTCTATTCTTCTAGGATCTGCTACTATTAGCTTTGCACCTTTTCTTACAGCTTGCTTTATTTTTATTCCTATTACTGGATGATTTTCTGTTGTATTTGAACCAATTACAAATACAGATTTTAAATCCTTTACTTCTTCTATGCTATTTGTCATAGCACCACTTCCAAGTGTAGTTGCAAGACCTGCAACTGTTGAGGAATGTCAGAGTCGAGCGCAGTGGTCTACATTGTTGGTTTTAAAGACTCCTCTTATCATCTTTTGGAATAAGTAATTTTCTTCATTACTACATCTTGCAGAAGATAATCCTGCCATTGAATCTTCACCAAATTTATTTTTAATTCTGTCATAATTTTTAGCTATATATTCATATGCTTCTTCCCAACTTACCTCTTCAAACTTTCCATCTTTTTTTATCAATGGACTTTTTAATCTGTCTTTATGATTTATAAATTTATATCCAAATTTACCTTTTACACATAATAATCCATCATTAACTTTATTTTCTAATGGTTGACTTCCTACTACTTGACCATCTTTAACAGATAGTTCTAACTGACATCCTACTCCACAATATGAACAAGTTGTCTTTACTTTTTTAGTATTGTAAAACATTGCGTCTTTAGGAACTAAAGCTCCTACTGGACAAACCGAAACACAATTTCCACAAGATACACAACTACTATCATTTAATTTTTCTTTAAAAAATGGTGTTATTTCTGTGTCATAACCTCGCTCTATAGCCGCTATTGCACTTACTTCTTGAAGTTCATCACATACTCTTACACATTTTTTACACAATATACATTTGTTTGGGTCATAATAATAAAAAGGATTGCTATCGTCTATTGGTAATTTTTTAGAAGTATTTTCATACTTAGGTTTGAAATTATGTAAATACATACTTGCATAATCTTGTAACTTACAAGAGCCTCCTCTTGCACATGTTGTACATTCTAGAGGATGGTCTGATACCATAAGTTCTAGTATTTCACGTCTTGCATTTCTTACTTTAGGGCTATTTGTGTATATTTGCATACCTTCTCTTACAAAAGTACCACAAGCTACTTCTAAGTTTTTTGCCCCCTGGATTTCAACTATACACATTCTACAAAGCCCACTAGGATTTAACCTTTCATCATTGCAAAAGTTTGGCAACTCTATTCCGATACTTTTACAAGCTGAAAATATAGTGGTTCCTTTTTCTACAGAAAGCTTATTATTGTTTATTGTTATATTTATCAACGTTTTCCCCCCTATAACAATTTTTTTAGCTTATTGCATAACTGTGACAAACTAATAAGGGCCAAATAAGTAATTTACCTAAACCTGTATTTAGCCCTCTTGGTATTACAAATTATTTATCAATAATTTTTAAGTTAACTATTTTATAGTTTCGACTTTTAATAGTATTATTCCTTCTTAAATACGTTATTTCGATAGTTCAATTAATTTTTATTTTTATCTAAGCAGTTTTTAGGTTCAATATATATTACTTCCCATTTTCCATCTTGATTTTTTTTATAATCGGCTATCTTTATATCAGTGCCATTAGTTAATGTATAAAAAAGTACATAGTACTCGTTATTATCTTTGTCTTTAAAATATGCCTTTTTCTCATAACCATCACTTTCTACAACTACATCACCTTTTATCAAAGAACACCAATCTCCATATTCTATTTCTACAAAAGATTTTGCATCGTATGACCACCCATGATAAGGTGCACATAAATAATTTTCTGGAGTATAATTCATATCTTTAATTTTATATACGCCATCTTCTTCATCTAAATAAATATATCCATAGTAATATGCAAATAGTCCTTTCTTTTCTTTACTTCCTTCTATTACTTCTATTTCCACAAAGTACTTTAAATCATTTGGTCTATCTTTATCTGGTACTACTTCATTTAATTTAACTAGATTTATATGTAATTTATTTTCAAATGATTTTAAGTATTTTTTATATGTAAGTCTTTCTTTATAAGAATTTGATAAAAAATTATAAGCTACTGGATATGGACCCCTAGCATCTCCCATAGTACCACAACCTGTATTAGTTTCATCTAGTGGATTTGCAGCGTCTCTTAGTACACTAAAGTAATTTAGGATAGTATCATTAGGTGTTTTTAAAAGTTCTTTTGGTAAATTTATTTCATTTTGGTTTTTTCCATAACTATCATATAAAGATTTTTCTATTTTGTCATTTAAAATTGGTGACTTTGATGGTCTAAAAAACTTTTCTAAACTATAATCCTCATCAACATTATCCACTTCTTTATCATCTACTTCATGTACTTCTTTTATGTAATTTGCTCCCATTACTATTTTTCCAGAATTTATTTTACTTTTTTCAAACACTACACCTATCCCCACTAATATTGTAATGCTCAAAACTATAAATACTTTTTTAATTTTCAATATTTCCCCCCCTTTCCTGTTAACATTCTCTTAAATAGTATATTGATTAATTTGGGTAAATATAATTAAAGTTTAAAGTCTTTTTAAAAACATTCAAATAAAAAAACTACTATATCATTAGATATTATCTAATTTTATAGTAGTCATTTTTTTATCTTTTAAGTTTTCTATATACACTTTTATCTACGTGTTCTTTTTTTATTACTTCTCCATTAGAGTTTTTAAATATTCTATATGTATTAGCTGCATCTAAGCCGCCTTCTTTAAATGTATCTACAACGATATCTACATTTGGGTTATCTTGTGAACTTCCATATATTGCACAAGTTACAGTTCCATTTCCAACCCAGTTTTTTACATATACAGGATGTGGGTATGGATTTTTAAATTTAAAATCTGTTCCTCCATCATTTACCATGGCATCTCTACCAAGTGGTACATAACTTGATGCTACTGAATGATTAGTTATTGAAACTAAATCCATTCCTGAACTTAAAACAGCATTATATAATGTAGTTGATACCTGGCAAACTCCCCCACCAAGACCATCTTCTAATTTACCTCTTATTATAACAGGTGCATCTTTGTATCCATTTGATCTATTTCTCATTCCCGTTAAATTATTGTATGAATACTCCTCACCTGGCATTAATAATACATTACTACTTTTATTAGCTGCAGTTCTTATATTATGAGTCCTAGCTGATGAATTTGTTGAAAACTTTGTTGTAAATTGACCAAGTAAAGTATCTACACTTTGTGCATCTTTTGTTTTTACCTCTGGCTCTTTTACATTTACTTTTAAAGCTATCTCACTATAGTCTTTATCACCTACAGCTTTTATAACGCTCTCTAAAGTATTCCCTACATCTAATTGTTTTCCAGTTACAGATGGCTTATGACCAATTGATCCTCCACTTACATATACCTTAGCATTTACCATATCTACATCAACTGCTTTAGATATCTTTTGTATAGATTCACTAAGCTTTGCTTCATTGTAAGAAGTCTTAATTTTCATATCTTTTTTATTATTTTTAAGAGAAAAATATCTTTTTATATTCTCAAAGTACTTGTCTGTTTTTGTATAGTTATAAGCTTCTTCTACCGCTTTTTCTACATCGTACTTTAAGTCAATATCTTCTGGCGATATTTCATGTTTCTTTCCTTCATATGAAAGATGTATGCTCTTTGGGCTATAGCTATTTTTAACCGCTTCTATAGCTTGTTTTTTATTCATTTGTGATACATCTACATTTTCTATAAATATATTTTTTGCTATATTATTACTATATATGTATGTTTGGTTAAAATGACTAACCATAAGACATAGAGCAAATATTATTATTACAGCACAAATGATACCATTTTTTTTTGATATTTTTTTACTCATTCCCCCACCTCATTTTCAAGACTATCTAAATTATAGGGGATTAATTTTTTTAAAACAAGTTTTATAGGGGATATGTAACTTTATTGTTACATTTTACCTTAGATTGCATTTAACCGGAAAATGGTCTGAATATTTTACGAAATCTACACAGTAATTATCTATAGTTACTAGTTTATCTGCGAATATATAATCTATCCTTGCATCAGTTTTTTCAAAAGTACATAGTTTATGATTATGTGTAAAAACTGCTGCATCATAAAAAGTATTTATACCTATATTTTTTTCATTCATATCTCCACATATTACACTCCTACCATCTAAATCATTTGTGTAATCTAGGATTTCACTTATTTGCTTTTTCCTTTCATCACAATCTAAACCTAAGTGGGTATTGATAACATTTATTTTCCCACAATCTGAAAATATATTTGTATATAAAAAGCCCCTTTGTTCTTTTAAACTAGTTAAGAAAACATGGCTATGATCTTCAATTTCACATTTAGAAAAAGTACAAACTCCATACATCATAAATGATGTAGCTACATTAGCTGCAAATACCCCATCCATATTTAATTCTAGTTTTAATTTTGCAAATTGAGGATAAAGTACTTCTTGTAAACAGATAACATCACAATCTGATTGTATTAAATATTTACTTATCTTTGATAATGTAATTTTATCATTACTATCCATTCCTTTATGAATATTATATGTTATCATTTTCATTTTACTGACCTCCATAAAATTAACTTAGTTTATCATTATATTCAAAAAACCCAGCTCAGTATATAATTGCTTTACTAAGCTAGGTTATCTCTTGAAAGTGTTTTATTATATTTATACATTTTATTAATGTTTGATTTCCTTTTTTATTTTAGTAAACTTTCCTTTATTTCCAACAAATGCAAATCCCATTTTTCTATATATTTCATCTAACTCTCTTAAAGTCACTTCACCATCTATTAAATTAACTAAAGTTATATCTTGTATTTTTCTAGTTTTATTAATCATTAGTAACACTCCTTTTAAAGTTTTTATATTTTATTATATTTTCCTTTTATTAGAATTATTACTGTTTTATTTTTTTTTATACTATATGACATTTACTTAGTTTATATATTAACACTTAAAGTAAGAAGGTATTTATATTAAGTAAACGTTAACTAATTTTTGTTTTGTTACAAATTGAAGAAATTTATTTATTTTTGTAAGATTATTATGTTTTACTTTTATTGTATATTGGCACTAATAGTATTACTATTATGGTATAGAGCAAAGTATATAAGTTAAAGGAGGTAAATATATGAAAACTACGGCAAATAAAACGATTATATTCAAACAGAAGGAATATGATGAGAAAAAACAAACTTCAAAGTATAAGATTAAAAATAATAATTCTAGTACTTCTTCTAAAGTCATTCCGTATCCTAAATATAAGAAGAAGAAAGAAAAGAGCATCAAACTTATAAAAAACAATAAACCTCTTTTAATAATTTTACTCTTGGTTATGTTTTTTTTTCTACTTTCATTTATAGATAATAATTTATTAAGAAATAAGCCTAGATTTAATTCCTCAAGTTCCTCATTATCCAATTCTGAATTTTCATCTTATTCTAAGATAGTAGAAAATGAGATTAGACATATATTAACTTTAGGTTCCAAAGACAAGGTAGCTACTGATAGTATGCATAAAAATGGAGAATCTGTTTATGCTGAGGGAAATATTTCTTTAAAGAAAAAAGAAAATAAAGATTTTGATATGATTTTAAAAGAGAATAAACCTTATTCTTTACTTATAGACGGAACTGAATACATTAAATAAAAATAGAGCTAAGTTTTTCTTAGCTCTATTTTTATTTAATTTATAGATAATAGCTTTGCTATAAATTATATCCAGGTAATAAAATCTTATATAGCCATACTTAAGCCCAATATAGATTTTATTAAAGTTTTTTTTTCTTTATCAGTTAAAATGTTCTTTTCTAATAATATTTTGCAAAATCCTAGTTTTTCTTCATCATCACTATTTTTGCTTAGTTCATTTATTCTTTTGTTTTCATTTATAAATAAAGGTTTGTAATAATCATAATTATTTATTATATTTTGTACAAAATGGTGCAAATCTATTATTTCGGTGTCAAAATCATTTTTATACTTATTTATTCCTCTAGCTAAAGTTATGCTGTCCATTCCGTAAAAATTAGATATTTTGTTTATATTTTCAGACTCTGCTATAGTAAATCCATATTTTTTTATTTTATCTACTACAGTGTTTTTACAATTTAAGCAACATCCGTAACAGTTATTATTTTCATCATACCAATCTTTTTTATTATCACTAGTTATTCTGTTTGCAATAATTTGATTATACTTTTTAAATGTTTCACTATCATAGGGTATTAAATTTTCTTGATGTCTAAGCACTATAGCTTTTAAATTTTTATTAGCCATTAATTTACCAAGACCATCGCTTCCACAAGACTTGTTATTTCTAAGCATAATTTTTGCAAAGTCTATTTTATTCATCCCCGCTATCCCTACAAATGCAATCTCTATTTTATTAACATGTAATTCTTTTTTAAGTATTTTTTGTGTGCTTAAAAAATCTGCTTCAGACAAATGAGTAGCATCATTTATGCTTATGTTTTCTTTGTCTATATACACATATACAGGAATATCACTTTCTCCCTCAAATACTAAATAGTCGTATCCATTACATTTCATAAAATGTGCAAAATGACTTCCACTTGTTGACAATGAATTTTTATCATACACACTTAATCTATTTAATCCTACAATTCCATATCCAGCTAAAGGTGGCGCTTCAAATACTAAATTATCAGCATTTAAATTGATTCTACACTTGTCGTACTGATTGATTGTTCTTGCTTTCCTATCATTAAGATTTATGTACAGTATTTTTTTCATCAGCATTCCCTCCTCAATCTATATTATATCACCAAATATATTTTTTTTTTGCTATTTTTTCAATGTATTTAATTTATATTTCAATTAAGAAATCGTTTACTATCGTTATGCATTATTTAAATAAATAAAAAACACCTTAGTTGATATTTTTATAACTAAGGTGTTTTTGTTCTACATCAAACTACTTTTTAGTACTTTTCTTAACAGCCTTACCTACTGATTTACCAGTATTTACAGTTTCTTTACCTACATTATATCCAGTTTTTACCGCTTCTTTACCTACATTTAATGTTCCTTGTATTGCTTCTTTTGCAACATTTCCTACTCCATTTACTACTTCTTTTCCTACTTTTTCTACTGGGTCAGTTACTTTTTTAACTACTTTTTCAGCTTTTTTTCCCATCTATATTTTACCTCCTTAATTACTATATTTATTTTTATTGCTACCCTTTCATCTATTTTATGATCTATATTTTATATTGTTACATCAAAAAGACTAGGATATTTTCCTAGCCTTTAAATTTAATAATATTAATTAAATCATCATACTATAATTTTTATAAATGATTATTAACCTTTGATATTAAACTTTCCTTTGGCATAAATCCAACTAATATCTCTACAGGTTTTCCATCTTTAAATATCATAACTGTTGGAACTGTACTTACATTATACTTTCTTGCTATATCCATAGTTTGATCTATATCTACTTTTACAAAGTTTGCACTAGATCCCATTTCATCACTTGCTTGTTGAAATACTGGCGCTAACATTTTGCAAGGAGCACACCATGTTGCAAAAAAGTCTACTACAGCTACTCCACTTCCATTTTCTATAGTAGAATTAAATTCTTCTGCATTTAATATTTTAATAATATTTTCCATTTTATTTTTGCTATTCAAAACAAACTTGAATAGTCTCTCCCTTTCATATATTTTATCTTATTTTTATTATTTACATTTTAATTTTTTTTATTTCTCTTTATTTTATATTACTATAATACTTGTTATTACCTTATTTTTCTATATTTTAATTGTTTTTTATATTTTTTTCTCTTTTTTTTATAATTTACTATTTACATAAACTTTATTTTGTATTATAATGATTTTAGTGGCATTTATGCATCGCGCATAAATATACGCTAGCCCAAATAAAGGCACCTATCTTTGATAGGTGCCTTTCCGTTTGTCTTAATTTAAATTTAGTTTTAAAACTTCATTTGGTATTGTAAAATCAACTGCTCCCATAGAACCTGGCCCTACTTCATATTTATCAAAACATATTACTAACTCATTTTTTTCATTTATATAAAATCCTTGATTTTCCTTTATAGTTTTAAAATCATCATCTTGCCCAGTATTTATCCAATAAAAAATATCAGAATCTAATTTCATTTGCTTTTCCATTTGAGACTTTATATTTTCACTTATGATATTTATATAATCTACATTTTCAAACATACTTTTAAGTGTTATTGACTCCTCACTTTTTTTGTTTATATTATAGAATTTTCTAGTTGTATCAGAAGAACCCTGAACTTCATAGTTAGAAACAACCAATGACAGTATATCTTCATTATTTGCTTTAACTTCATATGATGATCTTAGCATTTGATGACCTCGTTTATTATTTTTTTCTAGTGTTTTTGATTGTTCTACATATTGTTGATACAAAGCTTTAGCTTCTTTTTCTAGTTCTTCATTTAAGTCTTTTTCTAATTTTTTATCTTTTAATCCCTCTACCTTAGCTACATCTACAGATACTTCTAATCCATTTTTATCCAAGCTATAATTAGAAAGTTTTACCACTTTTACCAATTTACCTATTACAGGTATATTATCTAATGCATTAGCAACTAATGGACTCATATTTACACTACCTACAAATACTGCCACAATAGATACTACTAATGACAAACTTTTTATTAAACTTACTTTATTATCATCTTTCTTATTATATATAGCATCGTTTACTATACCTTCTAATTCACAAGGTATTTCAATATTATTATAGTTTTCTTTTAGCTTTTGCAATTTTTCTTTGTCGTTCATAAGCTCCTCCTTATTCATCTATTTCTATTTTCAATAATTTCAAGGCTTTATAAAGCCTTGTCTTAACAGTGTTTATATTTTCATCTAATGTTTTTGCTATGTCAGATATTTTCATATCTTCAAAATACCTTAACATAACTACTGTTTTATATTCTTTGGGTAAATTATCTAGTGCCATTTGTATATCTATATCTGTTTCAATATCACGGTCTATATATGTATCAGTTGATATCTTTTCTACAATTTGAGTATATTTTTTACTTTTCCTTGTATAATCTATGGATGTATTGATAAGTATTGTATAAAACCAAGGCTTAATACAATCTACATTTTCTAACTTATCAATTTTGGATAAACCTTTTAATATAGATTCTTGGACTATATCTAGTGCATCTTGTTCATTTCTTACATATTTATATGCAATCCTATAAAATGAATTTTTGTTTTCTATTATATAATTTTTAAAAGTTTTTTCTTTTATTTTTTTACCCAAGTTCAGTAATTTCATATGTCTAGGGTCCTCCTTTTTTCTTACACATATATAGACGTATGTAGTTGATAAAAAGTTTTATAATTCAAATAGTAAATTTTTACACTAAAAAGGAGTAACTCTACAATGATTAATTCATTTTGAGATACTCCTTTATTTTTTTAAAGTAATAAAACATTATTTATAATTATTTAATATATCATTATTTTTAATTTAGTACAATATTTTTTAAATTTTTAGTGCCATTTATCATTTCCAGTATTCTGTTTCTATTCCAATATCTTTTGATACAAATTTTTCACCATTAGAGTGTTCATAGTGATTTAGAGTTTTTAAAATTATATGCCTTCCAACTATTAATATCGGAACATTTGAAAATACAACCATTATATTTACCATATCAGATATGTACCATACATTTCCAAGTTCTAACCCCGCAAGTACCGACAACACTCCAAATGGAACAAATACTATTGCACCTAATCCTCTTATAGCCATTATAGCTTTTTTATCTCTTGTTATGCAGTTTACTGATATTTCTGCAAACAATACAAGGCCTATTAATGTTGTAAATGCAAACATAGCATAACATAATGATAATATTGAGTTCACTGCATTATCTAGTGAAACACCTGGAACTAAATAAGCTACTGATGCTGTATATATTGATAGTTTAGACTCTTTTATAACGTCCCATACAACTCCAGCGTCCCCATTCCATACACTTGCCATAACTATTACAAATCCTGTCATTGTACAAATTATCATAGTATCTAAAAATACACCTATTGCTTGTATAAATCCTTGTTCACATGGATGATCATTTTCAGATATAGCAGCTGCCATAGTTATAGTACCTTGACCTGCCTCATTAGACATTAAGCCTCTTTTAACTCCTTGAGCTAAACAAATACCAAAGCCACCTCCAAATATTGCCTCAGGTGTAAATGCTCCTTTAAATACTGATACAAAGAAATATGGTATTAATTTGAAATTTATACATATTAACGTTATTATTATCCCTGCGTATACAATTGCCATTATAGGAACTAATTTATCAGTTACTCTAGTAACTCCTCTTAAACCTTTAAATACTGTTAAAGCTACTGAAAGTATTATTGCTATACCTATTACATAATAAACTATTGACTGTCTGCCAAATGTTTGACCTGTTAAATTTTCTGCAACAGAACCTAAAGATGTGTACAAATTAAATGTTTGACCTGGCAGATTAAACAATGCATAAATTATAAATATCGTTGAAAGTAATACTCCTACCCAATATCTATTTCCAAATATTTTTCTTCCGTAAAATGGAAGACCACCTACAAATTCCTTATCTTTTCTTTCTTTAAATAATTGAGCAAGAACCGCTTCTGAAAATGCTATAGACATTCCAAAGAAAGCTGATACCCACATCCAAAATATAGCCCCTGGACCGCCTACAGATACGGCATAGGTTACACCTATAATATTTCCTGGACCTATTCTCATGGCTGAACTTAATAAAAATGCTGCAAAAGGGCTAACTCCAACATCCCCTGATTTTTTTTTGATAATAGTCTTAAGCCCTGTTTTAAACCGTCTTACTTGTACAAATTTTGTTTTAAAAGTAAAATAAATTCCAGTTCCAACAAGTAGTAATATAGAAAATGCGAAGTTCCCTAAAATAGGTATATTAGCATACCACTTGAAATTCGTGGGGAAATTCCACATAAAATCTGATATAGGCACTATGAAGTCAAAAAAACTATTTACACTGCTAAATAATTGTTCCAAACAAACTCCTCCCCCTTTATACTCATATAAAACATATTTTATATATTGTATGATTTGAAAATAGGATTATTAACCAAAGTTTCAAATTCATTTTTATATTTAGATAATTTTATAAAACAAAAAAATATAGATAAATTTACTTAAAAGTAAGTTTATCTATATCTTCATACAATTTATTTAGTTAATTCTATACTATCTGATAATCTCCACATTCCTGTTTTTGGACTTGTAAATAAGTCTTTGTCTTTACAGTTTTTGTGTTCCTTACATCCACTTTCTAATATCACACCTACTATAAAACTAGATTCTGCCATACCAGAGTGTATTAGTGATTTTGCTATTTTCCCAAATCTCATTTCGCCATTTTCTTTTAATAAATCTATTATCTTAGCTTCCATTAATTCCATTTGCTCTTTTGAATATTTCATATTTTCTCCTATATTAGTTATTTTAGTTTCTTTTATTATATCACTAGTTATAATAACAGAAATAGTATTATTAATATTTAAATATATGCAAATACTATATTAGAAAATATATTGATATTTTTAAATATATGTTTAAAAGGAGTATTATTTATATGGCTAATTATAATGGAGTAGTTAAATGGTTTGATTGTGATAGAGGTTATGGATTTATAACTTCTGATAGCGGTGAAGATATTTTTGTACACTTTTCTCACATAAAAGAGGAAGGACATAATAAGGACTTACATCAAGGACAAGAAGTTACTTTCGATACGGTTGAGGCTGATAGAGGTCCATCTGCTATTAATGTTCAAAAATTCAACTAATATTTAAAAAGATTTGCTTAACTAATAATATGATTTTTGTGTTATATAGAAATCATGTTATTAGTTATAAAAATCCTCTTTAGTAAGTTCTTTTATCCCATCATATAATCTATTTTGTTTTCTTCACTTATTTTGCTAAATTTTTATAAGTTTTTAATAGTTTATCTTAACACTTTTTTATCTGTTTAATGTATATATGATAGAATTCTTCATACAATAATAAAAATTTAGTCAACAAAGGAGAAAACATCATGGGGTATTTCAAAAAATTATTTTTTGTATTGACATTAACCATGTGCCTCAGTACTTGCGTGGCATTTTGTGATGATGAAATTAAACTAACACCAGCTGGAGAAGTTATTTATATGCAATCTTATTTGAATTTCCCCGTTGTTGAAGATGTTTTAAGCAAAACTTGTAAAACTCTAAAAAATGAAGATGTTTTATTATCTATAACTTCTAAATCAAAAGGAAAAGTATGTAATTTAGAAGATATGAGAAATGTTATGAAAATAGAAAATGAAAAAATCAAAGTAGAGTTTATCAGAAGTGGTAAACATAAAACTAAGTCTATGACATCCGATGAGTTAAGACTTTATAAATTAGATTGTGTCTCTAGAGCTATAGGTACTATAACAGCTGTTGATAAAAACGGTAAATTCATAGGTCTTGCTCACGAATTAGGTTGCGTTAAAGATAATGTTGGTTTTAAAAAAATAGATATATATAAAACTAATTTTATACAACAACAAAAATCTTCTAAAGATGATATTGGATTTTTAGTTGCAAATGATATTGGTGGGTTCTTAGGTGAGATTACTAGTGTTAGTGAGTTTGGTGTTAAAGGAAATTATAATAATTTTAAATATAATCCAAATGAGGCTTTATCTATATCAAAACCTAAAGTTGGTATCGCATATATTTTATGTAGTGATTCTATAACTAGTGAACCTAAATTACACAAAATAAAAATAACAAAAGTTAATAAAGATTTATCTTCTATTAAAGTATTAGACAAGTCTTTGATAAAGTTTAGAGGTGGAATCGTAAGAGGCATGAGCGGTTCCCCAGTTATTCAAAACAATAAAATTGTAGGCGGTGTAAGGTCTACTAATATTTCAAATCCAAAAGAAGGTCATATATCTAATATTCACAGTATGTTAGGTATTAACTTAAACTAAAATAAATCTAACAAAAAACGCCCAAATATCTGGACGTTTTTTTATTAAATATATAATGCTAAATTAGCTTTTTATAAGCCTTTTAAAGATTTAATTTTAGAACTATCCCTAAATCCTTGTATAAATCCTTTTGGCATTGATTTTAAGAAAAATACTACCATTATACAAGAAAGTGGCTTATCTACTATATTGCTGATAATTCTAGGAATAAACGCTGATGTAAATATACTTTGACCTGTTTTCATAAAAAATCCAACCAATAAGTCAGCTCCACTACCACTTATTCCCCCAAACATTAAAACAGATATCGGAGTTCCTACAAGTGGACATATCACAGCTAGCATAATACCTACTATTACAGCTTCTTTATACCCAAATTCTTTTTTCTTTGCTACATATCCTACTACAAGTCCTAATACTATATTTACTAAGGCAAAAGGAATATTTGTAGGTCCAGTTATTACACCTAATACAAGATTAGTACATCCTCCTATTAAGGCTCCCCAAAGCGGGCCTAGAGTCACTGCTCCTAAAATTGTTCCTACTGTGTCTAAAAATAAAAATGGTATATTTAACATATCTACAAACATACCAAATACTATATTCACAACTATGCACATAGCACTAAATGTTAATATTTTAGTTTTCATAAAATCTCCTTTTTTGTCAATTAAGATTGTCTTTTTAGTAATTCCTCTATGATTGTACATCAATAATATATATTTTTAAAATATTAAATATATATATTACACTTCAATCACATAGATACATTCTATAAGTTATAAATCAATTTACATTGTATAATTGTTTTATAACTTTAAAACTAAGGATGGATAATATGAAAAGAGATAAAAATATAGTTGTAGTTTGCCATTGTATATTAAATTGTAATTCAAAGGTCGAGGGTTTATCAGAATATAGAGGTGCCCTAGATTTCACTAAAAAACTAATTGATAATGGTATAGGTATAGTCCAATTACCTTGCCCTGAAATGATGATTTATGGTATTAAAAGATGGGGACACACTAAAGAGCAATTTGATAACCCATTTTACAAAACTCAATGTAAAAATATGTTAGAACCATATATTATGCAATTTGATAACTATATTAAAAATGGATACAACATAAAAGGTTTAATATCAATAGAGGGAAGTCCTAGCTGTGGATATAAAAAAACTTGTTCTTCTTCTCTATGGTCTGGTGAGCTAAGTAACTGTACTAATTTAGATGAGAAATTAAGTGATGTTAAGTGCATTGATGAGATGGGTGTATTTATGAAGCAGCTTGTAAGTATGCTTGAAAGTAACAATCTAAACATCCCTATACTATGTCTTGATGAAAGTACTTTACAAGAAAGTATAAATGATATATTAAATAATCTTAATATTTAAATTATTCCAAATTCACCAGTTTTAAATACTAAAAAGAGTGTAGGTAAATTTGTTTTTACACAAATCTATCTACACTCCCATTTATTTTATATATGATAATTGATAAATTAAAAATCTTTCTTGGCTATCTTTATTATATAAATCATTTAGTATTACTTCGTCTTTTATAACAAATTGTGTTTCATTTTCTAAATAATATATATAATCTTCACTTGGATAATATAAAACCAATTCAATATCTCTTTGATTTTCATAAAAAGAATTTAATATGTTATCTATAATTTTTCTAAATATTACTACAGAAAAAGGATTAAAAAAATAAAATTTATTTTCTAACTTATCTATTTTATAATCTTGTGCAAAGCAGCATTTAAAGTTTATTTTATTACTACTTCTTCTTTTGTGTTTTTCTAAATAAGTTTGCTTATTATAAAGGCAATCATGGTAGTAGTTCTCATCCATCTCTACTCCCACTACACTACATTTAAATATATAATTTATATAAAAATTAAGTCTTCCTTTTCCACATCCAAAATCAACTACATAATCCTCTTCTTTGATTTTGTAGTTTTTGAATAATAACTCTAAGGCTTGATATGACGTAGCCTGATATGGATGATAATGATTTATCTTTTCACTCCACAACTCTTCTCCACTTGTGTTTATATTTAATAATTTTTCATATGTCTGTGCTTGCATTATTGCTCCTTTAAATACTAATCTTACTCTTTTGTTTTATCTCTAATATTCTTTTTTTGTATTTTCCAATTTGATAATGAGTATTTACTGTAAACGAACCACAAACTACTACCATAAAGTAATATATAAATGTTCCATATAAAAATACTGCATATCCCATAATTTCCTTTGGAAATACATTTGCAAATATAGTTAAAAATGCGATTTCATTAGCACCTATATTACCTGGAGTTGGTACTGGTGATACTGCCATATATAAAAACACTTGAAGTGTTAATATATCAAAATAACCCAATTCAGTTAAATTAAATGCTTTGTACACACAATATGCGACGCTAAAAAAGGCGCTAAGTTGTATTACAGTTAACGCTAAACTTAAAATTAAAGCTTTTTTATCTTTTATAAATAATCTTATAGATTGGCTATATTCATCTATATATATGTTTATAGTATATTTTTTATTTTTTATTCCCTTAAACATCTTAAATCTAGCTAGTATGTCTATTATAAAATCAACAACAAATTTTATTTTATTTGGGCTAAATACAACTAAAATCCCTGTAAATAATAACATTATGTTCATACATATTCCTGCACTCATTAGTAACATTATAGAAGGCATTTCTGATTTTAAAAGTTCCATATTTGTTGCTATAAAGTATCCACCATAAATAGTTACTACGGTTTGAAATAGCACAGTTTTATTAGTTATTATAGCTATCGATTTACTAATACTTATATTGTACTTTGTTAGACTATATACCTGTATTGGTTGGCTACCTGATGCAAAGGGTGTGACTAAATTATAATAAAGTCCCATTGTGGCTATTTTAAATCCTATAAATTTCATCTTAGTCTTTTGGATTGAGTTTATTATTATATGAATTATTAATGATTCAAATAATATATAAATCATCATTAAAATAACTCCAAGCATTATATATTTTTTATTAACTATTTCTAGTATATGAGGTATCAATGTAATATCTAAAGTCGTCGATACTAAGTAAGTTGTAAGGCATATTAGAAACAATAAAAATCCATATTGTACAAAAGCTTTTTTCTTCTTAGTTATTTTTGTCATAAATCTTCTCCTATTTTTTATAGCACATGATAAATTATTTTTTAAATTTTTTCATAAATATAATTTTAAAATCCATGCTCAAAAAATTTATTTCTTTAAGTTTTTTTATAAAACACTTTTTTATTAACCATTATTACATCATATACTATTTTATAACTTCTGTGCAATACTTTTGACTATTTTCTCGTAAGTAAAAATTAAATTTAATATTCTTATACTTATTTCATACTTATTTCACTTATTTCTTTTATAGCATCTACTTCTATAATTTTCACCATATTCTTATCTACTATAATTTTTGTATAATCTTTACTTGCTATTATAAATGGTATTCCTAATTTTCTAAACAAATAAATTTTTCTATTATACTTAACATCAACAGTTCACATTTTCCTATTAATCTATCTTTTTCATAAAAAAATTGGCAGCTAAAAGCTACCAGTTTTTTATAATTCTTATTTGAATTTGTCAGGGTAAATAGCAGTTGCCATTTCTTTTAATGCTTTAACTGCATGTTGAGATGGGCGAGATGATGCATTTTTATCTATTA
This sequence comes from Romboutsia sedimentorum, assembly GCF_030131845.1. Taxonomy (GTDB): domain Bacteria; phylum Bacillota; class Clostridia; order Peptostreptococcales; family Peptostreptococcaceae; genus Romboutsia_D; species Romboutsia_D sedimentorum. The sequence goes on from NZ_JASKYM010000004.1 coordinate 221,309, forward strand.
AAAATACATTATTATTTTTTACTGCATTTATATTTTCCCAACCTTTACGGCTTTTTATTGATTCTAATGAATTTTTTACATAATCAACATTTGTCAATATTACATCAGGGTTAGCATCTATTATCGCTTCTTCACTTGGGCTTATCCATGATTTTTGATCTTTAAATATATTTTCAGCTCCAACAAGTTCTACCATTTCATTTAAGAAAGTTGAATTTCCAAAACTATATAAACCTGGTGCAGGTGCTATCTCAAAGTACACTTTCTTTTTGTCAGTTATAGTGTCTCCTATAGCTTTTATTTCTTGTATTTGTTTTTTCATATCATCTACTATTTTTTGACCTTCTTTTTTCTTATCTGTAATATCTGCTATAAACATTGTATCATCATATATTCCTTGAATACTTTCGCTACTTGGTATGTAAACAACGCTTATTCCAGCTTCTTTTATAAGTTTGAATGGATCTTCACTACTTCCAGTTTTATTGTGTCCTGATGCTATTATTATATCTGGGTCTAGAGCTATTATTGCTTCTGCATCTGGTTTTAAGAAGTCTATTTTTGCTATATCTTTATTTATACCTTCTATATCACCTGAATATGTATCTACTCCAACTAATTTATCTGCTAATCCTAATTCTACTAACACTTCTGTATTTGAAGGTGCTGTTGATATTATTCTATCCATTTTAGTTGGAAGTTTTACTTCATTTCCTTCCCTATCGTTTATAATCTTTTCTTTTGGGCTACAACCAGCTATTCCTAACATAGCTACTAATATTATAGCTAATATTGATGTTATTTTTTTCATTTGTATTATTCTCCTATTTATAATTTCTTTTATTTTTTATTCTTAGCGCCCTTATTTAATTTGATAGATTCTAATCCCCCTTTTTAAATCAGAAAAGCATACTCTAAGAGTATGCTTATAATTATCTATTATTTAGCGCTATATCCAACCCTCAGAAGATATCTGCTTTAAGTTATTGGCAGGTATCCCGGCTCAACTTCATTCTACTCTCCTACCTTCCCAATTACTCAGTGGTTTTTAAGATTTCGTCAGTTTTACGGTTACTGGGGTAGCTTAGAATTTACATCTAATTCCCTATTAAGTCTAATCGACACCTAATACTTATTATTTTATTAAATTATATCTTACCATTATGATAACTTATTATAATTTGATATGCAATAAAATTATAATATTTTTTAACCTAATGCTACATCCATTATCATCATTACCATAAATCCTAGTATAACTCCTATAGTGGCCAAGTTTTTATTTTCACTTGCACTCTCTGGTATAAGTTCTGATGATACAACTGAAATCATAGCACCTGCTGCAAATGCTAGTAAAAATGGTAACATACTTCTCATTGTCATTGCCGCAAATGCTCCTAGCACACCTGCTATTGGCTCAACCATTCCAGATGCCTGCCCGCACAAAAATGATTTTTGTCTACTATATCCTTCTCTTCTTAAAGGAAGTGATACGGCTGCACCTTCTGGAAAGTTTTGAAGCCCTATCCCTAGTGCAAGTAACATTGCTGAAAGCACAGTAGCTCCATCTACACCTGCTACTACTCCACCAAATGCAACTCCAACTGCAAGCCCCTCTGGTATGTTATGAATAGTAACTGCTGCAACTAATAACAAACTTCTTTTTACAGAGTCTGCCCCTTTTTCGTAATCTTTTTTATCTTTCCATTTAGTAAAATAAAACTTATCTAAAAACTTTTCAGATACTACAATAAATAGCCCTCCTGCTAAAAACCCCATTGCTGGTGCAAACCATGCATATCTAACTCCTATATCTTCGCATAATTGTATCGCAGGGTTTAATAGTGACCAAAAACTTGCAGCTATCATAACACCTGCTCCAAACCCTAACATACAATCTAGTACTTTTCTATTTATTGTTTTAAAAAATAACACTACAGCTGCCCCTAAAGCTGTTATTGCCCATGTAAAAATTGTCGCTATAAGTGCCTGTATTACCGGCGATAATCCCAAAAACCAATCCATAATGACCCTCCCATATATTTAATATTGTTGTCTGTATAATAAATATATTCACATAAATAACTTTAGGTTACTATCTATAGCAAAAAAATCTACTATATAATTTAATCATATGTACAGTAGATTTTTATTTATCTAAATTAATGGGCTATGCATTCTATATTTTAATTTTATTTTACCTTATTATAATAATTAATATATTTTGTAATAAAAAAGCTCCTTAAATAAAGGACTTTCTTTGTTTTAGACTATATATCTAACTTATTTATATTTTCTTTCATTATTCTTATAGAATTGTTTAACTTAGTTTTTTCAGTATTTTCAAGTGCCAAATGTATTACTTCTCTTACACCATCTTTGTTTACTATACTTGGAACAGCTATATAAACATCATTTTGGTTGTATTCTCCATTTAAATAAGATGATACTGTTAATACACTATTTTCATTTTCAAGTATAGCTGTGGTTATTTTAGTTAGTGCCATACCTATTCCATAGTAAGTAGACTTTTTACACTCAATTATTTTATAGGCTATGTTTCTTACTTCATCTTCTATTTGTTCTAAATCATCAAAATCTATTTTACTATTATTTCTAGATGCTATTTGATATATTGGCTGTACTCCAGAAAGAGCATAGCTCCATGCTACAAATTGAGAATCTCCATGCTCACCCATTACATAGCTATTTATATCCTTTGGATTTACATCTAACCTTTCACCTAGTGTATATCTAAGTCTTGCTGAGTCTAGAGTTGTTCCCGATCCTATTACTTTAGACTTTTCATATCCCGATAACTTCCAACAAACATATGTCATTATATCGACAGGATTTGTTGCTACTAATAGTATTCCACTAAATCCTGATTTTTTTATTTCATTAATAATAGATTTCATTATTTTAGTGTTTTTATGTAATAAATCAAGTCTAGTTTCTCCTTCTACTTGAGTAGCACCTGCTGTTATACATACAATATATGCGTCACTACAATCACTATACTCCCCTGCTGTTATCTTCATTTTTCTAGGTGCAAAACTAAGCCCATGATTTAAATCTATAGCTTCTCCTTCCGCCTTTTTTTTATTTAAATCTATTAATACTAGTTCTTCACAAGTTCCCTGATTTAACATAGAATAAGCGTAACTCATTCCAACCATACCTGTACCTACTATTGCTACTTTATTTTTTTTCATTATTGTTCCTCCAATTTTGATATTTCCCTTTTATATTAATTTTCCCAATTTTTAAATCTATAAACTTAAATTATTATCATATATTTAAGTTTTGCTTTCAAATTTGAATTGTTTTCTGTTAAAATTTCAATATTAAGTGTATAATAAAAAATGCACTAATTTATCATTATATAAAAAAAGGAGATAATAAATGACAACATTTAACGAATTAAATTTAAATATTAATACAATAGATGGACTTAAAAAACAAGACATAAACGAACCTACAGAGGTTCAAACTTTAGCAATACCAAAAATACTAGAGCACAAAGACTTATTAGTTAACGCACAAACAGGAAGTGGAAAGACACTAGCTTACTTATTACCTATGTTTGAAAAAATAGATTCTACTAAAAGAGAAACTCAAGTTTTAGTACTTGCACCTACACATGAATTAGTAATGCAAATAGTAGAACAAGCTAAAATATTATCTACAAATTCAAATATGGATGTAACTGCTTTTTCTTTAATAGGTGAAGTAAACATTCAAAAACAAATAAAAAATATTAAAGCTATAAAGCCTCATATAGTTGTTGGAACTTGCGGAAGAGTTTTAGATTTAATACAACAAAAGAAATTAAAAGCTCATAACATAAAAACTATAATATTAGATGAAGTTGATAGTTTACTTAGTGGAAACAATGTATCTACAGTTAAAAGTATAATAAAAACTACATTAAGAGACAGACAAGTTTTAGGTTTTTCAGCTAGTTTAAATGATAATACAATAGATATATGTAATTCTATTATGAAAGAGCCTCAAATAATAAAAACTAAAAGTGAATTAGTTATAAACCCTAACATAGACCATATGTATTTATACGGAGAGCAAAGAGAAAAATTCACATTACTTAGAAAATCTATAGCTGCTACTAATCCTAAAAGAGCTATAATATTTGTTAATGATGAAGACAGTATAGAAATTATAACTTCTAAATTAAACCACCACGATTATAAAGCTGTTGGTATATTTGGTAAAATGGCTAAAGAAGATAGAAAAAATGCTTTAAATGCTTTTAAAATAGGAAAAGCTAAGATATTAGTTTCTACAGATTTATCAGCTAGAGGGTTAGATATAGTAGATATAACTCATGTATTTAACTTAGATTTCCCAAAGAGTAAAAATGAATATATCCACAGAAGTGGTAGAACTGCTAGAGGAAATAGAAAAGGTGATACTATTTCTATAGTTACAAGTCAAAATTTAGCTACAATAAGAGACTATAAAAGAGAATTTAATATAAGCATAAAAGCTAAAGAATTAAAAGAAGGTAAACTTGTAGACTTCGTAAGTTCTCAAGGTGCTAACAATAAAAAACAAAAATAATAAATTTTAAAATATATTATCAAATAAAAAAGAGCTATTTTATATAAATAGCTCTTTTTGTTATACTAATCTTTATTATTAACTTTAAAAACTAGTTTTTATTATTAACTTTAAAATTGATTATTTTATATAGTTTGATATATTAGCATTTTCATCTATTACACCCTCTATAATACTTTCTTTAGTCGTCATTATAACAGTAACTCCAGGTCCATGTCCTGATTTTATACAGTCACTATGTACTATAACTCCAATACTAACTGAACCTTTTAAATATCCAATTCCATATGTATTATCACAGTCTTGTAATAATACCAAATCACCAAACTTCAATTTATCTAATCCTAATCTTTTTATTTCTTGCATATCAGCTGTCATTATGTCATAGTCACCATCTGTTGCTGCACTCTTTGAGCCAATCCCAGAACCCATTAAGTATGCTGGTACTTTTCCTACAACATTTACTTTTAATTTGCCTTCTTCTTCTTTTATATTTAACTTTTCAAATAAATCTGGGTCTATATTCATTATACGTATATTTTCATTTTCTACTAACTTTAGACCTTGACCGTATGCTTTTATAAGTATTTTATCATCAATTGCTAAATCTTCTAATATATCTTTTTCAAAATGAATTAATACATGGTCAATTCCTCCATGCATACCAGTTACATATCCCTTTTTGCCCTTTGCATCTCCTGATATTATTTTTGCTTCATTTCCTATACATGCAAATGTCATTAAAGCCGCATTTTCTGAACTATTCTCATTTCTAATAGATACTCCAGGTTCTACATGATCTCCTTCCCATCCAAACGCACAATCTCCTATTGCTACATTATATGAAATACCTCCTGTTGCTGGAAGTATCATAGGCTCCCCATTATGACTTATTCTATAATTTCCTCCTGTTGGATGGTGTATTTTTCCTTGTGCAGACCATTTCACTACTTTTTCTTTGTTAGTTTTTATCATAAATGTATTCCTCCCTAAACTATCTTTATTAAAATTAATTGTATTGTAAGTTGGATTCATTAGCAACACCACATATATCTTATTATTGTTTACTTGATTTAAAGATTTTAACAAAATATAAATATCTACTTAAATTTCTATATATTTTGTATCGAATCATCTACTTTTTTAATACAATATAGCATACTAATCTTTTTGGAGGGATTTTAATGAAGTTTTTGGACAATTTAGTTTCTAGCAGATTAGGTGGTTCCTCTTTTTTTGAAGGAGATAAAAAACTATACAAATTTGAAAAAATAAAAAAATTAACTAAAGAAGTAAAATTAAAAAACCCTAATATAAAGCTTATTGATATGGGAGTAGGCGAACCTGATCAAATGGCTGATTTGTCAATTGTTGATGTTTTAAATAAAGAGGCTAGAAAAAAAGAAAATAGGCTTTATGCAGATAATGGAATAGATGAGTTTAAAGAATCTGCATGTAGATATCTAAGTAATGTATATAATTTAAATAATATTAATAAAGATAATATAATGCATGGAATTGGTTCTAAATCAATTTTATCAATACTACCTTTGTGTTTTATAAATCCTGGGGACATATGTTTAATGCCACAACCTAACTACCCTACACTTGCAACTTATACTAAGTTTTTAGGGGGTCAAGTTTATGACTTACCACTTTGTATAGAAAATAATTTCTACCCTGATCTTTTAAGTATACCTACTGACATACTAAAAAAAGCTAAATTGTTGTATTTGAATTATCCAAATAACCCAACTGGACAAGTTGCAACTATTGAATTTTATGAGTCTGTCGTTAAGTTTGCGAAAAAAAACAATATATTAGTAGTATGTGATGCAGCCTATGGTAATTTAACTTATGATGGTTATAAGCCTCTTAGTATTTTAAGTATTGATGGTGCAATGGATGTTTGTGTTGAAATTCATTCACTTTCTAAATCTTTTAACATGACTGGATGGAGACTTGCTTTTTTAGTTGGAAGTGAGGAAGTTATTAAACTCTACGCTAGTGCAAAATCTCATGCTGACTCTGGTCAATTTAGACCTATTCAATTAGCAGGTGCTTATGCACTTGATAATTACAATCTAGTAAACATAAATTGTGAAAGATATTCTAGAAGGTTAGAATTAATGGAGAGTACTTTAAGGGATATAGGTTTTGATGCTAAAAAACCTAAGGGTGGATTTTATATATATGTACCTATTCCTAAGGGAGTTAAGGGTGAAATTAAGTTTGAAAATGCACAAGAAGCGTCCTTATATATTCTTTCTAAAGCAATGGTATCAACAGTACCTTGGGATGATTGTGGAAGCTTTTTAAGATTTTCTGCAACATATGATGCAGCTACTCTAGATGATGAAATAACTATAATGAATGAGTTGAAAAATAGATTTTTAAAATTAAATTTAGAGTTTTAATGAAAAAATGGTGTGTAAAAAATTACACACCATTTTTGCTATTTATTAATAATACTTTTAATTCCATCACAAACAAATTCTACGTTTGTTCCAACTATAACTTGGGCACTAGTTTTGTTTAATCTAACAACACCTTTTGCTCCTATAGATTTTAATACTTTTTCATTTAATTTATCACTATCTAAAACATCTAATCTTAAGCGAGTAGCACAGTTATCTACCTTAACTATATTTTCTGCTCCACCTAAACCTTCTATATATTGTCTAGCAAGTTCTTCATCTGAAGATGCTACAGATATATTATTTGCCATAAACTCTTCATCATCTTCTCTACCTGGAGTAGGTAGATTTAATTTGACTATCAATATATAAAATACGAAGAAATATGCCACGCCTATTCCTAAGCCTATTAACAATATCAATGCTGGTTTAGTAGCTAAATTAAAGTTCATAAAGTAGTCTATCGCACCTGCTGAGAATGTAAAGCCATGAAGTACTCCTAATGCATCTGTTACAAACATTGATATTGCTGTAAGTATAGCATGAGCTACTAATAATACCGGTGATAAGAATATAAATAAGAATTCTAGTGGTTCTGTAACGCCTGTTATAAATGATGTAAGAGCAAGAGAAATAAGCATACCTGCTACTGCTTTTTTATTTTCTTTTTTAGCTGCAAAATATATTGCAAGAGCTACTGCTGGCAAACCAAACATCATTATTGGGAAAAATCCTGCCATAAAATGCCCTGCTGTTGGATCTCCTGCAAAGAATCTATGTAAATCTCCAGCTTTGCCATTGAACTCTCCTAATTGGAACCAGAAGAATGAATTGAAAACATGGTGTAGGCCCATTGGTAATAATAAACGATTAAAGAATCCATATAATGCTGCTCCTAGGGCACCCATTCCTGCTATTCCTGCAGATACAGTTGAAAGTCCGCCTTGTATACTTGGCCAAACCATAGCAAGAGGTATTGCTACTACTACTGATATAAGACCTGCCATTATAGGTACTGCTCTTCTTCCTCCAAAGAATGCTAAGAACTCAGGTAATTTAGTTTTTCTAAATTTATTGTAAGCTAATCCCCCAATTATACCTGCTAATATACCACCTAAGAATGATATGTTTAATGTTTCAGCTATATTCTTAGCAATGTTTATCTCCCAATACTTAGCTGTAACATTAGTTAATGTTAAATAAGACACTACACCCGCTAAAGCTGAAGCTCCGTTTTGATCATCAGATAATCCAACTGCAACTCCTAGTGCAAATAATAAAGGTAGGTTATCAAATAATGCACTACCTGCTGCACCAAAGAATGGTAATATCGTTCCCATAAAAGGTAATAGAGGTTTTAATGCGTCTATTACGTCTTTCTGTCCTAATCTAAGCATTATTCCGGCTATAGGTAGTGCTGCTATAGGTAATACAAGTGACTTACCTATTCGTTGTAAAAATTTAATCATATAATTTCCTCCCTTTGTTATATATTTCATTTTTAAATGCTTTATAAACTCTTTGGTCTATACCATTTTGGTCTATACCAATATATTATCAAAAAACGTTTTCTTTTGCAATATCTTTTATTCATTTTTTTGTATTTTTATAAAAAATAACCCTATATAATAATTTTTTGATTATATAGGGTTACTTAGTTACTATTTATTTAAATTGTTGTTCTTTTTTCATTTGATTTTCTAATTCTTTAGAGAATTTCTTTTTCTCGTATTCTTCCACCATCTCATCTTTTTTTATTTCCATACCTGCTTTTATACCTTGTGCATCATCTTTTATATCCTCTACTGTATCTTTCATTACAAATTCTGCTTTTTTCATTCCTTTTTGTAAATCATCCTTTAAGCTTTCCATTTCTTTTTTTATAAGACTCATATTTTTTCCTCCTTAAAAATTATATATCTTATCTTTTACCAAATCATTTAAAAATATTTATAATTTTTTAATATAATACAATTTTTTAATATAAATATTTTAAATTAACTAATACTAGTCATTTTTCATATTATGTTATTAATCAAGGGGGGATTTGATGACATCTTATATTATTTATAGTATTTGTATTATAGTTATTATAATTTCATTTTTTAAAGATAAAGAAAAAACTAAAATAGGTATTAAAAATGGTTTAAAGTCCTTTGAAAATATAATGCCTCAATTTCTTTTTATAATGATTATAATTAGCATTGTTCTTTGTGTTGTAAATCCTATTATTATATCAAAACTCATTGGACCAGAATCTAATTTTTTAGGAATACTCTTATCATCTATCGTAGGTTCTATTACTATGATGCCAACTTTCGTAGCCTTTTCTACAGGAGATTCTTTACTAAGAAGTGGTGCAGGAATAGCTCAAGTTTCAGCTCTTATTTCTACTTTAACTATGGTTGGAATTTTAACATTTACACTTGAGGCTAGTTATATCGGAAAAAAGGCCGCTTTTTATAGAAATTTTCTAGCTTTTTTATTTGCTTTTTTTGTTGCTTTTTTTGTTGGAGGTGTTTTAGGATAATGAATATCAAATTAATTTTAAACCGATATAAATATTTTCTAATTGGATTTACAATTTGTATAATTATTTATGTTTTTAATAAAAACCTAGGCCTTAGTATTTTTAATAGTACTAAACTAAATATTTTACAAATGTTATCTATACTACCTCCTGTAATGATATTATTAGGTCTTTTGGACGTATGGGTTCCTCGACAATATTTTATTAAATATATGGGTTGTGATTCTGGATTTGTAGGTATATTGTTATCATTTTTAATTGCATTTTTTGCCGCAGGTCCTATGTACGCTGCTTTTCCATTTACTGCTGTACTTATAAAAAAAGGTGTTAAATTTTCTAATATAATAATATTTTTAAATGCTTGGTGTGTTACTAAATTTTCCACATTGCTATTTGAAGTAGGTGCACTAGGTTATGAGTTTACACTAGTGAGACTTATTATAGATATTCCAGGTGTTATTGTTATGGGATATGCGGTTGATTATCTTGTAAATGTTAAGAATGATACTTTATCTCGTTAAACAAGATATTTTCATAAGTTAAATTAAAGCATAAAGAATAGGCCATTTTATAATTTTAAGACTATTTTTTATGCTTTAATCTTTTTTATAATTACATATATTTTAATTTACTTTAGGAGAACTATTTGTTTCTATTTTCAAAGCTATAAACATTAACACAACTCCTATTAATAATGCAACAGTGTCTAAATTACCTAAATTTAGACCAAAGAAATAATACAAAATTTTTGGCATATTTATTAAAAATGGAAATATTGGAGCTGTTGTTTTTAATGTTATTGCAATGATTATAGAAACTAAAATCAATACAAATATAATTATTCTTACAGTAGGTTCACTAAATAATTCTATTTGTTCCATATTTTGACCAACAAGACCTACAGCTACTAATGCAACCATCTCTAATACTGAAAAAATATATATTGAAATATTAAATTTTATATTTTTAAATGCAAACTTTTTAGCAAACAGTAGTATAAATGCTAAGTATACAACAAGAATTAATGGAATTCCAATTGCTTCTAACACTGAGGTTTTATATGAGCCGTAATTTAATTGATTTAAAAATAGCCATGGAACTAGACCGATAATGAATATAAATCCTAAATTTAAAACTCCTTTTTTATCATATGGTAACTCTGCTTCAACAGATTTAGCATATTCTTCTGGAGAATCTCCGAATATATCTTTTACACTTTTACCTTCTTTCTCACCCAAAATTAAATGTTGCTCTGCTTCTTCAATAAATTCCTTTACCTCTTTTTCATTTTTCCCTCCAATCATTAAATACATATTAAGGTCTAATATAAATTTTTCGCCCTCTTTTGATATACACATATTCTCACCCCTAATTTATTTTATTTCAAAAGTTTATTTACGCAACTTGACATATTATCCCATGTAAGTTTAAACGAATCTAACTCAATTTTCCCCTTTTCTGTAATGGAATAATATTTTCTCTTAGGTCCACTTTCAGATGCTTTAGTAGTTGTTACAACTAGTTCTTCTTTTTTCATTCTTATTAAAAGAGGATATATACTTCCCTCACTAATCATATCAAATCCATAATTTTCTAGCTTTTTAATCATTTCATATCCATACACATCTTCTTCAAAAATTATAGCTAATAAGCATCCTTCTAATATTCCTTTTAGCATTTGTGTTGAAGTCACTAAGTTACACCTCTCTATCTTGTTTTACAATATAGCTTAATACAACTATCTTGCACTACAATATATTACTTTAGTATTATTCTAGCATAACGTATATTGCTTTACAAGGTAGCTGCATAAAAAAAAGCCCCATAATTTGGAGTTTTATGGGGATAGTTTTGTAATGGCAACTCTATATGAGGATGTGAGGGAGGGCTGCCATTACAATAGGGTTTTATGGTTTTTAAGCTAGTCTTTCTATACTTATATAATACATTTCTTATATGAATTTAGTGTGAGTTTATTGTGAATGAAATTAGAATATTTTAGCCTTTTAAATTTCAACCGTAAATATCACACTATTCTCTTCATTCTTTAAACTATGGTTAAATCCATGACTTTCAAATATCTGACCTACAAGATATAAGCCTAATCCACTTCCACCTGTTTTTCTATTTCTAGACTTTTCTATTCTGAAAAATGGTTTGAATATTTCACTCAAATAGTTCTCATCTATTGTAACACCTGTATTTTCTATTTCTAGATATGTTTTTATACAAGCCTTTTTCTTAGGAATTTTTTGTACATTTTTATATAGTCTTATTATAATTTTTTCATTTTGTGGAGAATATTTAATAGCATTATTTATGATATTATTTATAGCCTTTGCTATTCTTTCTTCATCACAAGTAATATAAATATCTTTTTCAATGTTTAAAATTGTATCTAGATTTTTTTCCTCTATTAAAAAAGTCTGTCTTTTAATTAATCTCTCTAAAAGAGCACTTAAATTAATTTCACTTACTATTAAATCTTTTTCTAATATCTCACATTTTGATATTTCCATCATCTCATTAACTAATTCTTTTAATTCTTGTGTTGAATCATAACATTTTTCTAGATAAGTTTCTCTATCTTTATATTTACCTACGTTATAAATCATACCTTCTAATTGGCCACTTATTATAGTTATAGGTGTTTTTAATTCATGCGATATTGTAGCAACAAAGTCTTTTCTTCTATTTTCAGCTTCTCGCTCGCTTTCAATTATATCTATTAATGGCTTTGTTATCACGGTTGAATATATATACGCCCCTAACATTGCTATTAATATTGCAACTAAAATTATATATGGCATAAGGTTTCTAATAACATCACTAGCTTCATCAATTGGTTGAAGTGGCATTACTATATTTAATCTATACGCAAGAGGAGAATCTTTTGTATACATTAAAATAGATAAAGGAAACTCCTTGCTATTATCGTTTATTATATACTTACTATATTTTAAAACTATAAATTCATTTTTACCGTAAATTATCCTACCATTAGAGTCTGTTAATAATACAGATAAGTTTTGCTCTTTTGCTATATTAAAAAGTCTTTCTTCTAACTCTAGTGTAGTGTAATTTATTGACTCTTCACTTAAAGTTTTCATACTTTGTTCTAAAAGATTTATCTTGTATTTATGGTAATATGATGGTAATAAAAAATATAAAATTAAATATATTATTATAGCTAATGCTAATAAAAGTCCCGTAGTTATTGAAAATAATTTATATTTTATGTTTAAGCCTTCCCATTTATTAAATATTCTTCTCAAGTGTATACCCTATCCCTTTTACAGTTTTTATGTACGGTAGAACTATTTTTTTTCTTATATTTTTTATATGTGCATCGACAATTCTTGTATCTCCATAATAATCATATCCCCATATACTATCTAATAAATTTTCTCTTGTTATAACTTGTGGATACTTTTCTATTAACGTTTTTAATATATTAAATTCTTTTAATGTTAATTCTATATTTTCATCATTTACATTTGCACTGTAAGTATTTAAGTCTAGCGTTAATCTCTCAAAAGATATATTGTCGTCATTAATAGCTTGAGAACTTCTTCTAAGCACTGCTTCTACCCTTTTTATTAATAATTTAAATGAAAATGGTTTTGTTATGTAATCGTCACATTCTAATTCAAATCCTTTTATTTGATTACTTTCATCATTTAATGCTGTTAAAAATATTATAGGTACATTTGAAGTTTTTCTAATCATTTTGCATGCTGAGTGCCCATCTAAATTCGGCATCATGACATCTAATATTATTAAATCGTAATTTCCTTGCTTAAATTTTTGAACTCCATCTACACCATCATTAGCATAGTCTACTCTATATCCTTGTGAACTTAAGAATTCTACTATAAGTTCTTGTATATTAAAATCATCTTCTACTACTAGTATTGACGCATTCATTTTATCAACTCCTACTTTAAGTTTGTATTTTTATAGTGTTTTTTATACTTATTTAATTCTATCATAACTAATTTATATCTATATGAATTTCGTATGAATTTATTTTTTAATTAAAATACAAATCCTACATAAAATGATTAGAAAGCTAGTTATAAAATAATAAAAAAGTAGCACTCTACTTACAATTTTTTCATATTAATAACTATTTCATAGTTTAATATTTATAAATCATATCACAAGTGCTACTTATGTTTTTATTTATATGCTTTAAAATTCTTAAGTCTAAGTGCATTACTTACAACTGATACAGAACTTAAACTCATTGCCGCCGCTGCAAACATTGGACTTAATAGTGGTCCTCCAAACATATATAAAACTCCTGCTGCTATTGGTATACCAACAGTATTATATCCAAATGCCCAAAATAAATTTTGTTTTATATTTTTTATAGTTTCTTTACTTAATTTTATAGCTGTTGGTACATCCATTAAATCACTTTTCATAAGAACTATATCAGCAGACTCAATAGCAACATCTGTTCCACTTCCTATTGCAATTCCTATATCTGCTTTTGCTAGTGCTGGTGCATCATTGATTCCATCTCCAACCATAGCAACAAACTTACCTTGCTGTTGAAGTTTTTTAACTTCATTAGACTTATCTTGTGGTAATACTTCTGAAAGTACTATATCTATATTAACTTGTTTTGCTATAGCATTTGCAGTTTTTTTATTGTCTCCTGTAACCATAGCTACTTTAATACCCATACTATGAAGCTTTTCTATAGCTTTTTTACTACTTGGTTTTACTATATCAGCTACTGCTATTATACCGCCTAATTTATTATCTATTGCTATATACATAGGTGTTTTTCCATCACCTGCTAGTTCATCACTTTTATCTTGTAAATTATTTAGATTTATTTTTCTATCATCCATGAGCTTTTTATTTCCAAGTAATATATTTTTATTGTCTATTATTACTTCTATACCATGACCAGGTATTGCATTAAACTTTTCTACTTTCATAAATTCTATATTTTTATCTGTTGCATATTTTACAATAGACTCTCCAAGTGGATGTTCTGAATTTTTTTCTGCACTTGCTGCTATTTGTAAAAGATAGTTTTTATCTATTTCATTTTCTACAATTATATCTGTAACACTAGGTTTTCCTTCTGTTATCGTTCCTGTCTTATCAAATATTACAGTGTCTACTTTATGAGCTAATTCTAAACTTTTTCCACCCTTTATTAGTATTCCATTTTCTGCACCTTTTCCTGTTCCTACCATTATTGCAGTAGGAGTTGCAAGTCCTAGGGCACAAGGGCAAGCTATTACAAGTACTGATATAAATATTGTAAGCACAAATTCTATATCTTTATTTCCTATTACAAACCATAAAACAGCTGACAATATTGCAATAAGCATTACTACTGGTACAAAATATCCAGATACTGTATCTGCTAGCTTTGCTATAGGAGCTTTTTTACCTTGTGCTTCTTCTACTAACTTTATTATTTGAGATAGGGCTGTATCATTTCCTATTTTTTCAGCTTTAAATTTAATACTACCATTTTTATTTATACTAGCGCCCGTTACTTTATCACCTATATTTTTCTCTACTGGTATACTTTCTCCTGTTAGCATTGCCTCATCTATTGACGTATGACCTTCTACAACTATACCATCTACAGGTATTTTACTTCCTGGTTTAACTACTATTATATCTCCTACTTCTACTTCATCTATTGAAATTTCAATTTCTTTATTATCTTTTATAATTATAGCTGTCTTGGGTTGAAGTCCCATAAGTTTCTTTATTGCTTCACTTGTTTTTCCTTTTGACCTAGACTCTAAATATTTCCCAAGTAATATTAATGCTATTATTATACCAGCACTTTCAAAATACAATTGATGGTGTCCATGACCTGCACTTATACTATCTGTATATATCTTAAATGTTGTATATAAACTATATAAAAATGCAGCACTTGTTCCTATTGCAACTAATGAATCCATATTTGGACTCTTTGCTATTAGTGCCTTAAATCCATTTACATAAAATTTATATCCAGCAATCATTACCGGTAATACTAATACAAGTTGTATTAATGCATAGTTTAGAGGATTATGCATCGGGCTTATAAAATCTGGTATTGGCCACGGACCAAAAGGCTTTGAAATCATAGGTCCCATAGCTATATAAAATAGAGGTATAGAAAATCCAATTGCTATAATAAATTTTGTAAATAAAGTTTTGATTTCTTTTTCTTTTCTTATCTTATCTTCATCTATTTCTTTATTTTTATTTTCTTGTAATACTTCATACCCTGCTTTTGTTATTACTTCTTTTATTTGAGATAGCCTCAATTTATCATAGTCATAGCTTAGTGTTGCCTTTTCTGTAGCTATATTTACACTTATACTTTGTATACCATCAAGTTTTTTCACTACTCTTTCTACAGCCTTTGAACATGATGCACAAGTCATTTTACCTATTTTCAATTCTATATTTTTATAATTAGCATCCTCTACTAATCCATACCCTGCTTTTTGTAGAACTTGGCTAAAGTTTTCAAAACCAACTTTATTAATATCATATTCTATTTGTATTTTTTCTGTAGCTATATTTACACTTGCACTTAATACTCCATCAAGTTTTTTTACTACCCTCTCGGCAGTTTTTGCACATGCGGCTCAAGTCATTCCTGTTACTTTATATGTTTTTGTTTCAATATTATTATTCATTATTTGTAACTCCTCTCTAATTTTGGGTTATATATAAAATATACCCCCTATAGGTATATTAAATCATTTATTTATTTAAATCAATAGTTTTTTAATTTATCTTTTTTATGTAAAATAACTAATACAATTTTAAAATCAAAAAAAGCCTAGCTATAATTTACACTAGGCTTACATTTTTAATTTTTTCTATTTCTTATAAAATCTATAACTATATATAAAACTACTATTATTGTTATAGCTATAACTACCTTAGTTATCCATGAAGTAGTTCTAAATCCATGTCTCATTCCATAAAGGGGATTAAAAAAACCATAAAACCCACCTCTATTATAAGTATTTCTACTTCCACCTTTATAATCTTTATACTCTTTATTTTCATAAGTTTTATCATTATTTTTTGGTTTTGTTGAAAAGCTTCCTGAATCAGGTTTTGTGCTACTATTTGAGTTATTATTGTTATATGTTTTGTTTGGTTTTGTTGAAAAACTGCCTGAATCAGGCTTTATTATAGTACTCTTTGGTTTTGAGTAACTTCTAGACCCGCCAGAACTAAATCCGCCTGACCTTGGTTTTGACTGAGCTAAACAATAAATTTCATTTTTATTTTCAGATGCATAAGATTTAGTTACTAAAACTAAATTTAGGGATCCTATAATTAAAAGTAGGGACAATGTAAAAAGGGATATTAACTTTATATTTCTTTTTTTCATTTTATACTTTAAGCCCTAGCTCTATAAATTTATCATTTATTCTAACAAGTTCATCTTGCTTTTCATCTACTATTACTGAATCATAACTTTCATTCCCTTTAAACTTTGAATATCTTAATATATGTTGATTATCATAATCTAGTTTATCTATTAAATAAACATATCTATAAAAATTACCTTCTTCATCTTTTTCTACTAAATATCCAGCTACATTAAATATATATTCTTTATCGTCATTATAAAGTGTTACCTGATCTGTAGATTTTGTAAGCAATGCATCTTCTTTGTTACAATCAAATACATATTCTTGTTCTCTACAGTTTAAGCACCCTTTCATAAAACATTCTTTAGTGCAGTTTCTACATTTACATTCTCTACATTTTTGTAATTTTTCTATATCTGTTTTTTTATTATGATCTAAATAATTATAAATTTTATCGTCAATGCTTTTTTCTGTTTTTAATATTTTATTGAAAAAACCTTTATCTTTTTTACTTTCAGCCTCTAGTTTATCTAAAAACTCCATATAGTCTTTTAAAGTATTTAATTTATTTATAAAAGTTCTTTTATTGAGTTCTTTTTCATCTAGAATTTGCCTTAAGTCATCGTATGCAAACATTAAATCTGTATAAGTAATTTTGTATTTATCTTTTTCCATTTCTATTGTTTCATTCACTAAACTTTCCCTCCCTTGCATATCACAGTAAGGTTATTTCTCAATTATTTTTTCATTTGCTCTTTTATTCTTTCTAGTTCTTTTTCTATTTTATCATCCACTACAGGTGAGCTATTTATATATTCATCTAAAACTGCATCTTCATTTTTAGGTTTTAAGTCTTCTAAGGCTTTACCATAGTTTTCTTTTTGTGATACTTTCTTTTCTAATTCTTCTAAACTTATACCCTTATCATCGCTAAGTCCTGCTAATGTTTCATTTATTTCATTGCTTATCTCAGCTACATCAAGTCTTGTAGCTAATTCTTGCTTTTTAGACTTCATTTTAGATACTTCTATTTCTAAGTCTTGTATTTTATCTTTTATAAATTGTATTTTTTCATCATGATCTGCTATTCTATTTTCACTATTTTTTAATTTTTCTTCTAAATCTAGTTTTTGTTTTACAAAGCTTTGTGCTTTTTCTACATCTTCTTTTAATATAGCTGCTTTAGTCGCTTCTTCGTATTTTTCAATTTTTTCTAATATTTCTTTTTTTTCATTTCTAATGCCATCTACTGATGCTATAAAATTTGCACATTGTTTTTTTGCATCTTGAAGTAGTTTTTCTTTTTTTACTATTGATAAATCTAACATTTCTATAGGGTCTTCATGTTTTTCTAACGCTTTATTTGCTTTTGCATCTACTACATCTTTTAATCTTTTAAAAAATCCCATCATGCTACCTCACTTTATATGTTTATTAGCTTTCCTTTATTTATTGTATTCATAAATACTGTATGTGTCTATAATATATTTTTATTATTATGATACTTAACCTTTAGGATATACTATTTATTATAAAATAATTACTTTCTTGTTTGAGAAGATAATTAATAATATATAAAATATATGATTTTGCTTTGGAGGTATACTTTGGATAATTTAATCCATAAATTGAGTAATATTAGTTATATAGATTTTACTAAGGAATATGGGATAGATAAATTTTTTCATATTACTATAAGTTCTAAAAAGATAAAAGAGCTATAACCTTCTATTATAGAAATGGTTATAGCTCTTTTATGTTGAAACTAACATTTTATACTCCTTATATTATGTATCCCCTACTAAAGCTGAGTTTTGATTTTTTTAATTTTAATTCATTTTCAAATTAAATATAAATTTCTGGATTTATTTCATTCATTTATTCTATTTCATAATCAGGTGCATAATCATAATCTAATTCACCTTCATAACCAAAATATACTAAGTTAGAGTTTTCATTCATTTTTTGTACCTCCTTCATATTTTATCCCCCTTAAGCATGTATATAATTTTTCATAAATTCTATTTTAAGTTAAGCAAAAAAGTTTATTAAGATTATATTAATAGGAATTCCTATTAAGTCAGCTAGAAAAGACCCAACTAAAGGAACTATTAATAATGCTTTTGCTGAATTACCAAATTTAGATGTTATTGAATTTATATTTGCTAATGCATTTGGAGTAGCTCCTAATCCATGACCTAAAAGTCCAGCTACCATTACAGCTGCATCAAAATCTTTTCCCATAAGCCTAAACACAACAAATACAGCGTATAATACAAGTACTATAACTTGAAGAGAAATAATTATAATCATAGGTCCTGCCAATCCTGCAAGTTCCCATAATTTTATAGTCATAAGTGCCATTGTTAAGAATATACACAGACATACATCTCCAATTACATCTACACAGTATGTATCTACTTTCATAATTTTAAACTTTTCACTAAGCGTTCTTAATACTAAACCTATAAACATAGCGCCAACATAAGTAGGTACTACTACACCAGTAGCCTTAGTAATTAAATTACTTATCAAACTACCTACAGTAACACATATTGCTATTGCACTTATATGACATATAAGCGTATTTGAAGTAATTATACTATCTTCTCCCGTAAGTACTACTTCATAAGCAGGAGAATCTTGGTCATGATATTCACTTAACTCTTCTACCGGTTTTAATTTATATTTATTTATTAAGTATCTAGAAACTGGTCCTCCAACAAGCCCGCCTAATATTACACCAAAAGTAGCTGCTGCTGCTCCAATAGTTAAAGCTCCTTCTACTCCTAAACCTTCTATTGTGGCTCCAAATGATGCAGCTCCTCCATGTCCACCTTGCATAGATATAGCACCGCACATCATACCTATTAATGGGTTTAGATTAGCTAGCTTTGCAACTGATATACCTATAAAATTTTGGAATACAAATATAAATCCAGTTAATCCCCAATAAACTAGTAATAATTTCCCACCAGTCTTTACTAGAGATAAATTTGTTCCTAATCCTACAGTTGCAAAAAAGGCTAGCATAAAAGGAACTTGTAATGTTGTATCCATTGATATTTCAATTATCTGGCCATTTTTTAAAAATAACATAATTATTGAAAATAACAATCCTCCTATAACTGGAGCTGGTACACAAAACTTATCTAAAATGCTTATTTTTTTCTTAAACATTTGTCCTAATAACAGAAGTAATGTTGCCAATGCCACAGTAGCTACTAAGTCAAGTTCTAATATATTCATTCCATTGTCTCTTATAAATCCCATTCTATCCTCCCATCGTACAGTAGCTTAAGTTTGTCAAATAACACTGAGTGTATTGAGGTTTAAAGTTATTTCAAATTATATTTCAAATAATTGATTCCATAAACTTGGTAAAATCTAAGTACCAAACAATA
Organism: Romboutsia sedimentorum; assembly: GCF_030131845.1. Classification (GTDB taxonomy): domain Bacteria; phylum Bacillota; class Clostridia; order Peptostreptococcales; family Peptostreptococcaceae; genus Romboutsia_D; species Romboutsia_D sedimentorum. The sequence continues at coordinate 241,611 of NZ_JASKYM010000004.1, forward strand.
ATAAAAACAAAACAGAAAATTTTATGAAATCCTTTAAGAATCTGTTAACATTTATAGCCAACTTTGATCAACTAACTTATTTAATTGACTACCTACGTATAATTTTTTTTTTTATTTTAATTCATTTTGAAATTAAATATGAATCTATATATTTATTTTATTCATTCATCTATTCTATTTCATAATCAGGTGCATAATCATAATCTAATTCACCTTCATAACCAAAATGTACTAAATTAGAGTTTTCATTCACTTTTTTGTACCTCCTATTTATTGTTATTATTATTTATATTGTAGTGTAATTTATACACTTTTGCAAGTTTTATTTTTTAACTTTCATTTATAATTTATTATATGCAATTTTCAAAAAAAATATTACATTTTAGAAGTTACAAAGCTATATTGTTTTGTTATATTTATTAAATTATCAACTTGTGCAAAATAAAAAATGCCAAGAAAATAATTTTCTTAGCATTTTTTATATTATATATTCTATTTTCTATCCAAATAAACTTAAAAGTATTCCTGCAGCTACTGCCGAACCTATAACTCCTGCAACGTTAGGTCCCATTGCATGCATTAACAAGAAATTTCCTGGATTTTCTTCTTGTGCAACCTTATGAGCAACCCTAGCTGCCATTGGAACTGCTGATACTCCTGCTGCACCTATAAGTGGATTTACTTTTTCCTTAGTAAATCTATTCATAAATTTAGCACATAAT
>NZ_JASKYM010000005.1 GCF_030131845.1 Romboutsia sedimentorum
CAAGAGATATTCAAAAGTGCATGAAACTTAATGAACCGCCGTGTACCGAACGGTATGCACGGTGGTGTGAGAGGACGCTAAATAAAATAATTATTTAGCTCCTACTCGATTTTGAATTAATTCAATAGAAGTTATAAAAAATTAAAAATACTTGTAATGACAAATGGATAAGCGTTATAATATAATACGGTGTTTAAATTAGATTTTTAGTTATAAAAGTCAGTATATGTAGAAGGGTTATTAAATGAGTCTTTATAATACTAGTGAATTATTCAAATATAAAAGTTAGTATACGATACATTTTTATAAGAACTTCAATCATAATTTTTTTATATTAACATAAGTAGCCTAAATAATGAAGATACTTATGAAGTAATATATAATTAAAACTTCGATGTATACAAAATGAAAATAGTTGAATAATAAAAAATATTATAGTGTATTTGAAGCCTAGATTTAAGCTTAATTAATGAGCTTAATAGTTATATATCACAAAAATTAAACCCAACATACAATATTAAAGAAATAGAGGAAAAAAATATGACAATATTAATAAATGTATTAGGTATAGCTATTTTATTTGGAGTATTATACCTTTTATCATCTAACAAAAAAGAAATTGATAAAAAAATGATAATAAAAGCATTTTTAATCCAATTTGCAGTGGCTTTTTTATTAGTAAAGTTTCCACTAGGGAGAGTAGCTTTACAGAAAGTATCTGATGTAGTAACAAGCATATTAAGCTATGGAGCTGAAGGACTAAGCTTTATATTTGGTCCGTTAGCAGATGCAGGAGCACCAACTGGAATGATATTTGGGATACAAGTATTAGGTAATATAATATTTATATCAGCATTAGTATCGGCATTATACTATCTTGGAATTATAGGATTTGTAGTTAAAGCAATAGGTGGAGTTATAGGGAAAATACTTGGAACTAGTAAAGTTGAAAGTTTCGTAGCAGTTGCGAATATGTTCTTAGGTCAAACTGAATCTCCAATACTTGTAGCAAAATATCTAAGTGATATGAGCGAAAGTGAAATAATGTTAGTTTTAATATCTGGTATGGGTAGTATGTCTGCAACTGTTTTAATGGGATATGCAGGACTTGGAATACCAATGGAATATCTTTTAATAGGGGGATCATTAGTTCCACTAGGTAGTATAATAGTATCGAAGATTATACTTCCAGAAGTTAAACCATCATTAGCAGATTTAGATTTAAATGCAGACTTAGATGAAATTGCTGCTTCTGCGGAAAAGAAAAGTGTAGAAATAGATAATAAAGGTGATAATGCAAACCTTATAGCAGCAATATCACAAGGTGCTAATGACGGTCTTAATATGGCTCTTGGTATAGGTGCATCTCTTATAGCTATAATATCTTTAGTTGCTTTAGTTAATGGGACATTAGGTATTTTTGGATTATCATTAGAAGAAATATTATCATATATATTTGCACCAATAGGATTCTTAATGGGGCTAGCAAAAGAAGATATATTAACTGCAGGACAATTACTTGGAAGTAAGTTAGTGTTAAATGAATTTGTTGCATTTGGACAGTTAGGACCAATGTTAAGTAGTTTAGATTATAGAACTGGACTTATGATGGCAATATCTTTAACAGGATTTGCAAATATATCTAGTATGGGTATATGCATATCAGGAATATCAGTATTCTGTCCAGAAAAAAGAAATCAATTAGCAAAACTTGCATTCAGAGGAATGTTAGGTGGATTTACAGTAAGTTTATTAAGTGCGTTAGTTGTAGGCTTAATAATAGCTATATAGATAATATATAATTAAAATACAAGAGAACTCCTATTTTGATAAAAATATCAAAATGGGAGTTTTTTAGTTTGATAAACAATAGTTAATACACTACAATTAAATCATAAAAACATATGGGGGTGGGCAATAGAATGCAGCTGCATATATAATCCCCTGATTAATTAATGAATTAGTAAATCAGGGGGACTTTATGAAAAGAAATTTGTATTTAATGTATACAACAGCGTTCTTGCAAGGGCTTGTATTTTATGGTCCAGTAAGTTTATTGTTTAGAATGGAAAGAGGACTTTCAGTAGGAGAATTTTTCTTTTTAGACTTTTTATTAATGATAATTGGGATAGTTACAGAGGTACCTTGGGGATATTTTGCAGATAAATATGGTTACAAAAAAACATTAGTAATATCATATTCATTGTTTTTCTTAAGTAGAGTGGCTTTATTATTTTGCCATGGATTTAATGACTTTGTAGGTCAAACAATTTTAATGGCAATTTCCTTATCAGGGATATCTGGATGTGATATAGCCTTTTTATATAACTCATGTGGTAGTGAAAATACGGAAAAAATATTTGGAAGATATAGAGCATCTGGTAGTTTTGCATTTTTTATAGCCTCTATATGTTCTTATTTTATAATATCAAAATCAATGGAGTTTGCAGTGTTTTTAACTGTAATTGCATATGGATTAAGCGTTGTAATGATATGCTTTACAAAAGATATAGATCTAGAAAAATCTATTGATAAGAAATGTATTAGTATTAAAAAATGCCTTGAAAATTCAAAATCTTTTAAACATATATTCATATTTGTAATAGCTACAACATTAATAGCAGACATATCTTATGGAATCAGTATAAATTTAGGTCAACTACACTTTAAAGGTATTGGATTAGAAATTAAGTACTTAGGGTATATAAGTGCATTTTCTGAGCTTTTAGGTATGCTTTCTTGTAAAACATATATATTAAGCAATAAATTTGGGCAGTATAAAACGTTAAAAGCTATGATTGTGGTAATGCTAATCTGTATAGCTATATTGATTTTTAATAAAAGTATATTTGTAAGTATTATAGCTATAGTTGGATTAAGCGGATTAATATCTATGATATCGCCTATAGTTTTAGATATTAAAAATAAATCTATAAGTAAAAATAGAGCAACAATGCTTTCTGTTTATTCTATGGTTGGAAGTGTAGCTAGTGCATTTATATCTATAGCTATAGGATTTTGTGCAGATATATATTTAAAATATGCATTTATGATTTGCTTTGTAATAATGGGTATCGGTTTATATGGAGTTTATTTGTATATAAGTAAAGAAAAATATAATGAGATTTAAGTAGATTAACTAAGAAAATAAGCAGTATTATTTAGATAGATATATTTATTTAAAATATGCTTATTTTCTATTTTAAAATATAAAACGTATAAAGTGTTGACATAATTATTTAAATGAGTTAATATAGTACTTAGGCAACAGATAAAGAAACAGAATAAAATAATGACGCGGGGTGGAGCAGTTGGCAGCTCGTTGGGCTCATAACCCAAAGGTCGCAGGTTCGAGTCCTGCCCCCGCAACCAATAAAGTATAATCAAACTCTTATATCTTTTGATATGAGAGTTTTTTATGTAAGAATAAAATAAAAGCATAGCGAACTAAAATAGAACATATTTTAGGTGGAGGAAGAAATGGATAAAAAGAAAACTGTAAATGATAAATTTAACTATAACAATATAAAAAAATTAAATAAGAATTTTATGTATAAAGACTTAAGAAGAAGCAACTGTTACAATTGTGATTTCTCAGGTTCAAACTTTAATTTTGCAAGTTTTAGAGGAGCTCAATTTAAGTCATGTAATTTTTATGAAGTTACATTTGATTCAGCTGAATTTGTTGCTACAAACTTAAAAAAGAGTAAATTTAAAAAAGCTAAATTTGAAAATACAATATTTGATTCAGCTAACTTAGAGGGAGTTGATTTTAATGGGGCAACTTTTAAAAATGTAATATTTGTATCTACAGATATTACTAAAGCTATAAACTTAAATTTATCAGATGATGTTAAAATATTTGAGGAAATGCCAAAGTTAGAAGTTAGCAAGTCTTTACAAAAAGCTGCAAAATCTGCAATGAACAATAGTTTTGTAAAATCTGCAAGAGTGCTAGATACAAAAACAGGAGCGGTTAGTCCTATAAGCATGATGATATTATTAGAAAACTTTGAAGAAGAAACTTTAATAAAAGGATTAGGTATTATTGAAGAAAACTTAGATAAAGATTTTTGTACATTAAGTTATATAATAAAAACTTTACAAAAATACAAAGAAGAAGGAATTCTTTAATATTATTTTAAAATGAGTATAATTTTCTATGTATTATAAAATATAAAACCGTGTTGAGATATACTTCTTAACACGGTTTTTAGTATATAATTAAATATATAAATATAACTAGGGGATGATAGATTTGAACAATTATGAAGCAATTTTAAAATATCAAAAACAATATAGATTAAATCTGGGAAATATAAGTATAGAAAATAGAATAGAAGCTTTACAAAATTTGAAAAATACTATAAAAAAATATGAGAAAGAAATAATAAAAGCATTATATGAAGATTTAGGGAAATCAGAATTTGAAGCTTTTACAAGTGAAGTAGGGTTTATATATAGGTCTATAAATTATAGTATAAAAAATATAAAAAAATGGAACAAAGTCAAGAAAGTCAAAAATGACGTAGCTCAACTTCCAGGAAAATCATATATTTACAATAGTCCATACGGATGTGTACTTATAATAGGACCATATAACTATCCATTTCAATTAACTATAGAACCTTTAATTGGAGCACTTGCAGGGGGAAACACAGCGGTTATAAAACCATCAGAATTTACTCCTAAAGTAGAAGCCGTTTTAGTTAAAATAATAAATGAAACTTTTGACAAAAGGTATGTGGATATAGTAAATGGAGATTACACTGTAAATAGTCAATTGCTTGATTTGCCTTTTGATTATATATTTTTTACAGGTAGTGTAAATGTAGGTAAAATAGTAATGGAAAAAGCAAGTAAGCATTTAACTCCTATAACCTTAGAATTAGGGGGAAAATCTCCTGTAATAGTTGATAAAACTGCAAAATTAGACATAGCGGCAAAACGTATAATATGGGGTAAATTATCAAATGCAGGTCAAACTTGCGTAGCTCCAGATTATATTTTGGTTCATGAGAGCGTGTATGATAAATTTATGCAACAGTCAAAAATTATGGTCAAAGAATTTTATAGTGAAAATATAAAACAAAACAAAGATTACGGAAGAATTATAAATGATAGGCATATGAGAAGACTTAGTAATATTATTGAAAAAGATAGAGAAAAAATAATAATTGGAGGAGAAATTGATTTAGAAAAAAGATATATATCCCCAACAATATTAGGTGATGTTACATATTTAGATGAAGTTATGCAAGATGAAATATTTGGACCTATAATGCCAGTTATAAAGTACAAAGATATGAAAGATATAGAATTTTATTTAAACAAATATGAAAAGCCACTTGCATTATATGTATTTTCAGAGGATAAAATTTTTAGTGAAAAAATAATAAGTAATTTCACATTTGGAGGAGGATGTGTGAATGATACCATAAGCCATGTAGCATCTGTATATCTTCCGTTTGGTGGAGTAGGCAAATCGGGTATAGGTAAATATCATGGACTAAGTAGCTTTAAGACTTTTACATATGAAAAAGGAATAGTTAAAAAGTCATCTAAAATAGATATTAAGTTAGTATTCCCACCGTATAATGACAAAATAAAGTTAGTTAAAAAAATTATGAAATAACACTACTACTAGATTAAGTTAGGAAGAAAAGAATACATGAACAATAGAAATATAGGCGCAAAAAAAGAAGCCTTAAAACAAAATAAAATAGCTACAAGTATAATTATGCTAATAGCACTAATTATAGGATTAATTTATATGCAATTATTATTTATACTTCTAGACTCAGGTGGGTTAAGGCCAAATTATATAATAATGTTTATAAAAATATTCAATGCTGTGTTAGCAGGGGTAGCTGTAGGGAGCTGTATACTTTGCTACAATAGTACTAAAAAAGAGGAAATATTTATATTATCACTTGTTCATACAATATTTTTTGTAGATATAGTATTTGGCCATGTTGATAATTCTATGACAAATAGGAACAATTATATATTTATGCTAACATCACTATTTAGGGTAATTATATTATTAATAAGTATATCACCTTTTAAAAAAACAAAAAAGTTGATTGTAAACAATCAAGTAAAATCTATACTAATAGTAGCTAGTATATCAGTACTTATAGGTATATTAAAAATAAACAATATCATAAAATTTGATTTTAAGAGCACACAACAATTTATTAATTATAATATATTTTTAACTGCGATTTATACTATTGTAACAATAGTATATTTAATAAAAAGTATAAAATATAAAGAGTATATTTATTCTGTAATAAGTGCGAGTACATTTATTTTCACATTAAAGTGGATATATACAATAGTAGGGATTATAAATCCTTTAGCTAATATTAAATTAGTGTCAATATCTATTACATATGTAGGATTTATTATATTTATAGTAGGTATAATATGTGAGCTTATATTAACTTTAAAAAGAAACAAAGAATTAGAATATGAGCTTAGTATATTTAAAAAAATAGCTGATAAAAGTAGACATAGTTGTGTAGTTATATATGACGAAATGCAAAATATAAAATATACAAATGATAAAGCAAAAGAATATTGGGGTAGTAAAGATGAAATTAGCGAAAGTGAATTACAAAATATTTTCACAAGTGGAAGAGATAAAATAGACGAGCAAAAATTAGATGAAATCAATAATTATATGTTGAAAATTGGCCATTGGAAAGGAACTATAGAGATACAAGACAGTGGTATAACATTAAGTTGCAGTATCCAGTATATATACACAAATAATAAAAATATTGTAATTATATTTAATGATATATCAGAAAGACTAAGAACTAAAAGATACTTATTAGAATATGAAAAAATGAAAAATCAAGAACAAATTAGGAATGATTTTTTTGCTAACATATCTCATGAACTAAGAACTCCGGTAAATATTTTTTATTCAACGATACAATTATTAGATGTGAAATGTGAAAATAACCCAGATGATTTTACACAAGTATACTCGAATCATAAGCAATGCCTAAAAAGTAATTGTCAACGTATGTTAAGACTTATAAACAATATTGTTGATATAACTAAAATAGATATAGGATTTAAACAACCTAAATTTGTAAATTATGATATAGTAAGGCTAGTTGAGGATATAACTCTGTCAATAGTTAATTATGCAAAGCCTAAACAGATTAATATTCTATTTGATACAGAAATTGAAGAACATATAATAAAATGTGATATAGATATGATAGAGCGTATCATGCTTAATCTATTATCAAATGCTATAAAATTCACAAGACAAAAAGGGAATGTACTAGTTGAAATTAGTGTAGATAGTCAGTGGGTATATATAAGTGTAAAGGATGATGGAATAGGAATCCCTATAGAAATACAAGGGACTATATTTGATAGATTTGTACAAAGCGACAAATCATTAACTAGATTAAATGAAGGTAGTGGAATAGGACTTAGCATAGTATATTCTATAGTTAAATTAAATGAAGGTGAAATATATATAGACAGTGATGGTGAAAACGGAACTGAATTTGAAGTACTTTTACCGAATAAGATACTAGAAGGATATGTTGAAGAAAAAGAGGATTATAAAATAGATGTTCAAAAAATAGAATTGGAACTATCAGATATATATGAATTATACAACTAAATAGTGTTAGAAGAGATTATGCACAATATGCATAATCTTTTTTATTATATAGAAAAGGAATTTCTTTAAAATTGTCGAATTATGAAGTGAAGACAATTTATGGAGGAATAAAAATTATGAACGAAAGAAATAGGGTAAATGAAGCTATGCAGTATTTATATATTCAAATGTTAAATGATGGAATAATGAAAGAGGATAGATTACAACAAATACAATATATATTAGATATGATATCGATATTTAATGATAATAAGCTAGATATGATTGAAGATATTATAGATAATATAAAAAAGTTTGGATATAAAGAAGAACATATATTAGCACTATATAGTAAATTATTGACTTATATAACTAAATCAGATAGTTTGCTTGATATAGATTACATAGTAGGAAAATATAATCCCAATAAAGAAGTTGATACCTTAATAGGATTATAATATATTTTTAATATATAAAATTAATATCTAGGAATACATGTTGACATCGTTTTATATTAAATATATAATAAATAGAAAATTAAGAGTATATTAAACATTCATAAGTAGCTATCATAATGTTTATTATAAGTATCTAATTAAATATTGGATATTTAGAAAAACTATGTTAGTTATTTTTTTATACAAAAATACAATATTATAGAATTTATTATAAGGAGATAGCAATATGCTTAAATCAAAAAAAATGTGTAATGTAGCATCAGGAAAAGAAAAGGCGAGTAAAGTGCTTAAAAATGCTAAGATAATAAATGTATTTACAGAAGAAATAATAATAGGGGATGTCGCTATTTTAGATGATACTATTGTTGGGGTAGGAAGCTATGATGGAGAAATAGAAATAGACTGTAAAGGTAAATATATATGTCCTGGTTTTATAGATGCCCATATGCATATTGAGTCTACTATGGTAATGCCTATAGAGTTATCAAAGCGAGTTATCAAAAGCGGGACAACAACTTTAATTGCAGACCCACATGAGTTGGTTAATGTAAAGGGTGAATCTGCAATAGAGTTCTTGTTAGATGCAACAGAAAATATTCCTATGAATATTTATATTATGCTACCATCATCAGTTCCAGCTACCAAATTTGAAACTAACGGAAGTGAATTTACAGCCGATGAAATAAAAAATTTTATAAATCACCCTAGAGTATTGGGTCTAGGAGAAGTTATGTGTTTTAACGATGTAATAGATGCACAATCAGAAATATTAACAAAGCTTTCTTATAGTAGAGATAAAATTTCAGATGGGCATGCTCCAAACACACATGGGAAAAGACTACAAGCTTATGCATGTTCTGGAGTAGAAACTGATCATGAGTGCACTAATTTTGAAGAAGCTTATGAAAAAGTTCAAGTAGGATTAAAGATATTGATTAGAGAAGGTAGTGCTGCTAAAAATTTAGATGCCATAGTAAGCGGATTACTTAAATCTAATTTACCAATAGATAATTTTATGTTTTGTACAGATGATAAGCATTTAGATGATATAGAGAAAGAAGGACATATTAAACATAATATTAAGCGTGCCATAGACTTAGGAATGAATCCGATTAAAGCAATAAAAATGGCTACTTATAATAGTGCTAATACTTATGGTCTAAAAAGAATGGGAGCTATAGCACCCGGATATAAAGCAGATATAGTTATATTAGATAACTTAGAAAATATAGATGTTTTAGATGTATATAAAGATGGTGACTTAGTAGATGATACTACATTTGATAAATGTAGATATGATATTAAAGATTTAGATATGTTAAAAACTGTGTATTTTAAAGAAATAACAGTTGATAAATTAAAATTAGAAGCTAAAGATAAAAATCACATTATAGAGATAGTTCCACATCAAATACTTACTAACCACTTATTTGAGGAACTGCCACAAGAAAATGGATATTTCAAGCCCAATGAAGAATATTCAAAAATTTGTGTAATAGAAAGACATAGAGGCACAGGAAATGTTGCTGTAGCACCTCTTAAAGGTTTTAAAATGAAAAATGGTGCGATTGCAACTACTGTAGCTCATGATTCACATAATATTATTGTAGCTGGCGACAATGATGAAGATATATTGTTAGCTATTAATCATTTAAATGAAATACAAGGGGGATATGTCATAACTTCTAATGGAAAGGTTGTAGGAGAACTAGAACTTCAAATAGGAGGTCTTATAAGTCAATTAAGCGGACATGAAGTTCAAGAAATTACTAGCCAAATGATAAACACAGCAAGAAATATGGGAGTACCAAAACATACTGATCCATTTATAACATTATCATTTATGGCATTACCAGTTATTCCACAAATACGTTTAACAGATATAGGATTATTTGATGTGGATTTATTTGAATTAATGTAATCTTTGATTTATATTTTTTATGTTTAATTAGGATATAGATATATTTGTGTAGATACAAATTTATTTATATCCTTTTTAATATGTAAAATTGGTGAATTTAAAATAATAGAGTATAATGTAAGTTAAGCCTATTTAAAACTAGGAATGTAGTAAGTATTTATAAACATTTTAAACTAAAGGGAGAAAATAGTACAATGATAAAATTAATAGCATCTGATATGGATGGAACTTTATTAGATTCAAATAAAAACATAAATCCAGAGTTTAATCAAATTTTAGCGGATTTAAAATACAAAAATATAATATTTGCAGCTGTAAGTGGAAGAGATATAGTTTCTTTAAAAAACGTATTTAAAGATATAGATGAAGATATAATACTAGCTTCAAATAATGGGAATTTAATAGTATATAAAGATGAAGTATTATTTGAAAATTATATAGAAAAAGAAAAAATAGCTAAAATAGCACAAATAGTAAGAAAAAATTCAAGAAGATTTACTATGTATTGTGGTAAAGATACTATGTACAGTGAAAGTATAATACCAGTTATAATAGGAATAAAGTATAAACTTAAAATTAAAGTAGTTAAAGATATTACTAAAATAGATGATAAGATAATAAAAGTAACTACATTTGGAAAAGAAAAAGTCATAAATAAGTCTTTAGAGGCTTTTAAAGGATTGAAGGATGAACTTATGATAACACCTTCAGGAAAAGCTTGCTTTGATATATGTAGACTAGGCGGAGATAAAAAACAAGCTATAGAAATATTACAAGAAAAATTTGATATTAAATATGATGAAACTATGGTATTTGGAGACCATATGAATGATTTAGAAATGATGGAATCAGCATTTTATAGTTATGCAATGGAAAATGCTAAAGAAGAAGTTAAAGATAAGGCTAGATTTGTTGCAAAAACAAATGATGAAAATGGAGTTATTGAAGCTATAAAAGAAGTAGCATTAAAAAAAGAAGCAACTATATAACTGAGTTTTATAGAGGGTATCTGCTATTTTGAGATAGCCTCTTAATAAACTTAGTCTTTAAAAATATTTTTCTCCTAAAAACTCAATTTCTTTTAAAACTTTAGCATATTCAAAACCCTTATTTGTAAGATAATATTCTACTTTTGGAGGGTATTCATTATATGTTTTTTTACATATTAATCCGCTATTTTCGAGTTCTCTAAGTTTTTCATTTAAAACTTTATGGCTAACACCACTAGTGATTCTTTGCAACTCTAAAAATCTTTTAGTACCATCTAGTAGATGACAAAGTATAACTGCTTTCCATTTACCACGAATAATTTCAAATGCCCAATCAAGTTTACATACATACTTTTTACCATCTCTAGTAATCAAAAAATCACCTCAAATTAATTAATAAGAACTCTTTATATTTTAAACTATTTTAAAAAATAATATAATACTAACTTTTAGGTAACTATAAGAATATTAAAAATAAAATTATAGAAAGTGAGATAAAAGATGTTTATAGTAACTGCAAAATGTATATTAATAGAAGGTAAAACTGAGGAATTTAAAGTAATCGTAGAAACATTAATAAAAGAAACAAGAGAAGAAAATGGATGTATTTCATATAATTTATATCAAGATATAAATAATCAAAATATACTAACATTTTTTGAAGAATGGGAAAGTAAAAATAGTCTAGATAGACATATGAATACAAAACATTTTAAAGATATAGCACCTAAACTAAGAGAATTACAAAAAGAAGACAGTATAGTAAACATATATAATAAAATATAGTATCTTTTCCAATAATATTAGTAGAGTACATTAATTAGTACAAAAATATAATATAGATTTAATCCCCTGATTAATTGGCAAATTCAATAATCAGGGGATTTTAATTAAAAATATTAAATTTTAGATTTATTACTTTTCTTCCTTTAAGACTATATTAAGCACTAATGCAGCTATAGTACCAGTGCTTATACCAGATGCAAATAGCATTTGAAGGCTATTTGGTAAATTAGATAATAAGTCAGGTCTAGTAGTTATTCCAAGACCTAAAGCTATAGAAACGGCTATAATAAGAAGATTTCTATTAGTCATATTAACTCTACTTAAAGTTTTCATACCACTAGCAGCAACAACACCAAACATTACAATCCCAGCTCCACCTAATACGGGACTAGGGATAGAGGCAACTATAGCACCAAGTTTAGGGAATATTCCAAGTAACATCATTATAACCCCAGCAATAACAACTACATGTCGGCTAGCAACCCTAGTCATAGGGATAAGTCCAACGTTTTGACTGAAGGAAGTATTAGGGCCAGCTCCAAAGAATCCGGCTATGAAACTTCCAACACCATCGGCTAAAACGCCTCTGCTTAAATCTTCACTAGTAGCTGTTTTTTGTGAAGCTTCCCCTACTGCAATTAAACATCCAACTGTTTCTATAGTAGTTACCAAGTAAGCTATTATAAAAGGAATAACACCTGCTAGGCTAAATTTGATTCCGTGTTCTAATACTAATGGAATGCCTGGAAGACCTATAAAACTAGCTTCTTTTATAGGTGTGAAATCAACAAGACCTAAAGCAATGCAAATTAAATATCCTAAAAACATACCTATAAGAATAGATGCACTACTAAATATTCCTCTACCATATCTGTTTAATAACACAACTATAATCATAACGACTAAAGATACACTTATATTAGTTATATTTCCATATGTAGGAGAACCAACACCACCTGCACACCAATCCATAGTGACAGGAATTAAAGTAAGTCCTATAAGCGTAACAACAGTACCAGTAACAACAGGCGGGAAAAACTTCATAAGTGGTTTTATAAATCTACTTAAAATCATTTCAATGAATGAACCAAGTATTGTAGCACCAAATATACCTCCAAGACCTAGTGTACTACCAACAGCAATAGAAGGACCAACAAATGTAAAATCAGTACCCATTATACAGGGCAGTCTTGAACCTACCTTTCCAACTCCTCTAGCTTGAATTATAGTGGCTATACCTGCTACAAAGATAGCAGCACTAACCATCATAGCACTTGATTGAATATCAAGACCTAGTGAGCTACTAACAACTAATGGAACGGCAACAATACCTCCAAAAGCTGCTACAATATGTTGAAATCCTAGAAGTATGGAAAGTTGTAGCTTTGGTTTATCATGGATTTGATAAAGTAGTTCGCAACTTTCCTCTTCTTTTATCATTTGAGAAGAATCAATTTTACTCATAATATTCCTCCTCAATATTAAAATTTTAGTAGTGATAAACGTATACTGATATTTATAGTATAGGAGCATTAATTAATTTTAATGACATATTTTTTATTCTTCTAAAAGCGCAATAGCTCTTATTGGAGAACCAGATCCGCCTCTTATTTTAAGGGGAAGTCCAAAATATAAGAATCTTTTATTAAGTACTTTGTCTAAGTTACATAAATTTTCGCTATTGGTTATATCATATTCTCCACAAACTAAATGGCCAGAAAAATTCAAATCATCAGGATGGTCTATAGCTGGAGCATCAACACCTATATTTACAACACCACAATCAGCTAAATATTTAGCTGCTTCATAGCTAAGCCCAGAATATTCTGTTTGCCACTTGTCAGTGTTAAAATTTCTATCATAGTGACCAGTATACATCAATACTATGTCCCCTTTACTTAATTCTTCTTTAGCATTTTTTAAAGCATTTTTTATATCATCAGTTTCTATGTATCTACTGTAAGGAATATTTGATAAGTCTATGCAAATAGCACTTCCAAAAAAATATTCTAAAGGCATGTTTTCAATAGTCTCACCACTTGGTTTATATTCCCATACTGCATCACAGTGAGTACCGCCATGTTCACTTATAAGTAGATTTCTAGCTGAAAATCCTAAACTTTTGCTTCCTGTTTGTTTCATATTTTCCTCATGTGTCATATTAGTCATTATAAAGGTTGGTTGATGCATAGGAAAAATTGACATACCTTCAAATATTTCTTGTGATAGATCAATAACTTTTAAACTCATATAAATACCTCCTATAAAAAAATTATTTATTAAGGTATATTCATAAAGTTATTAAAATATAATTTATTAAACAAGCACTTACAAAAAAAGTTTTACAAGCTTTTTTATAAAGCTGTTATATTTTATATGGCAGTTAGATTTAATGAAATTATGAATTTAGGATAAATGAAGATTTGCTTGTTTTAATAATTTGTCTACTTAAAAATTTAAAAAATTATAAGGAGATAAGTGAAAAGATGGAAAAAAAACAATTTGTATTAGCTGTACCCAATTTTAGCGAAGGTAGAAGAAAAGACATTATAGAAAAAATAGTTGATGAAGTAAGACAAGTTGAGGGTGTAAAATTAGTAAGCTATGAACCAGAAGCCGATTTTAATAGAACTGTTGTTACTTTTATAGGAGAGCCAAACCCTGTAAAAGAAGCATTAGTTAATATGGCAGCAAAAGCTGCACAACTTATAGATATGAGAAAACATAAAGGAACTCATCCAAGAATCGGTGCTCAAGATACACTTCCTATATTTCCATTTAAGGATATTACAATAGAAGAATGTGTTACTTTAGCAAAAGAAATAGGAAATGAGTTACATAAAAAAACACAAATACCAGTATTCTTTGCAGGAGAAGCTGCAAGTAATGAAGATAGAAAAGCATTTGCATATATAAGAAAAGGTCAGTATGAAGGCTTAAGAGATTTATTAAAAGAAACTAAAAATAATAAAGAAAGAATTGATGAGTACGAAAATAGAAAACCAGATTTAAGTATAGATGGATTAATAAGTGAAAGCGCAGGAGCCACTATATGTAGCGCAGAATGTGATGGCTTGACTGCTTATAATATATTTTTAGGAACTGAAAATATTCAAATAGCTAAAGAAATAGCTAAGGGACTTAGAGGACCTAGCGGAGGATTTTCTACAGTAAGAGCTGTTGGAATAAAATTTCCTGAAAGGGAAGGCGTAGTGGTTTCAATGAATTTACTTGATTGTTCAAAAACTCCTATGCACAGAGCTTTTGAATTTGTAAAAAGAGAAGCTAAAAGATATGGAGTTATGGTTACAGGAACTGAACTTGTAGGACCAATAAAATTAGATTATATATTAGATAGTTTTCAATATTTCTTTAGATTAGATGGATTTAATAAAGAACAAATTTTAGAAACTCATTTAATGGATATGTAGGGGGAGAAAAAATGATAGATGTAATTATAAAAAATGCAAGAATACCTCAAGGTGATGAAAGTGTACTTACAAATATATTAGTTAAAGATGAAAAAATAACAGGATTTTTAGATGATATAAGCATGATACAGGCTAAAGAAGTTATAGATGCAAATGGAAATTTAACACTTCCAGGATGTATAGATTCTCATACTCATCTTATGTATCAAGGATTTCCACATAGAGAAAACTTCTTAAGTGGAACAGCAGCAGCTGCTACTGGAGGAGTTACGACTATAATAGATATGCCTTGTTGTTCAGTACCATCTGTTAGAAGTGTTGAACAATTAGAAACAAAGCTTTCTATATGTGGACCACAAGCAGTTGTAGATTATGCTATGTGGGGTGGAGTTACAGGAGAGGATGTTAGAGAAGGTTGGATGCACAATGTTAAAGAACAAGCAGATTATGGAGTAGTTGCATTTAAAGTTTATATGACTCCGTCTGTTCCAACTTATCCAAGAGTTACAGACCCTGAAATGTTTGAATGCTTTAAGGCAGTAGCTAAAACTGGCTTACCAATAGGTATACATGCAGAAAACTTTGCTATGTGTGATTTCTATGTAAATAGATTTAGAGAAGAAGGAAGATTAGATGGTCCTGCTTGGGCAGAAGCTAGAATGGAGTTAGCAGAAAAAGTTGCAATAGAACTTGGGATAAGCTTTGCAGAAGCTAGTGGAGCTAGACTTCATATAGTTCATATGAGTACTGGAATTGGTGCAAAACTTGTAAAAGAAGCTAAGATAAAAGGAATAAATGTAACAAGTGAATCTTGTCCTCATTACTTAACATTAAATTATCAAGAAGCAATGAGTAAATATGGACCACTTGCAAAAATAGCACCACCATTAAGAACTAAAAAAGATAATGAAGAGCATTGGAAAGGTATAAATGATGGAAGTATAGATTTTATAGCTACAGATCATGCTCCATATGAAATAGAAAGTGAAAAGGCTAAAGAAGGAATGAATATATGGACTTCATTCCCAGGAATACCAGGGGTTGAAACTATGGTTCCAGTTATTGTAAGTGAAGGATACAATAAAGGAAGAATATCTTTAAGCAAGTTAGTAGATATATTAAGTACTAATGCAGCTAAACATTATGGATTATATCCTAAAAAAGGTGCTTTAAATATAGGTTCTGATGCAGACTTTACAATACTAGATTTAGAAAAAGAATGGACTATAGACCCTAAAACTATGGTATCTATGTGTGGATATACTCCACTTGAAGGAATGAAGTTAAAAGGTAAGGTTTACAAAACTGTAGTTAGAGGTAACTTAGTGTACCAAGATGAAGAAGAGGGAATTTTAAATAAATTAGAAAACTATGATGTAGTATTCAATAACCCAGAAGAATTAACTAGTGAACAATATAAAGTTAGTTATAGAAAGCAACATCCAGAAGTTGTAGTTGATCATATTAAAAATATAAAAGGTATAATGGTTAAACCTGGATTTGGTAAATTTACTAAAAGAGTACAAATAATGAAATTAGATAAAAAAATAACTTATTAATATATAGATGGTTAGAATGTAAGGATATAAAATTAGATACTAAAACTTACAATTATAAGGAAGTAAAAAATAAGAATATGGGGGAAATAAAAATGCCAAGACATGGGATTGTTGTTATAGATATGTTAAATGATTTTGTTGGGGAGAATGCTTCTTTAAGATGTCCAGGAGGAGAACAAATAGTACCTAATTTACAAAAATTATTTACTTGGGTAAGAGAAAGAAATGCAAGAGGGCTTGATGATATTCAATTAATACATGTGCAAGAAGCTCATAGAAAAAATGATGCAGACTTTAGAGTAAGACCACGCCATGCAGTTAAAGGAACTTGGGGTTCTGATTTTATAAAAGAGTTATATCCTCAAGGTGAGGAATATACTATACCAAAGAGAAGACATAGTGCATTTGCACATACTGATTTAGATTTATATTTAAGAGAAGAAAATTTAGATACAGTAGTAGTTACTGGTGTTTGGACTAATGTATGTGTAAGAAGTACAGCAAGTGACGCATTATATAATGCTTACAAAGTTATAACTTTAAGCGATGGTGTACATTCTAAAAATGATGAAATGCACGAAGCTGGTCTTAGAGATTTAAGCATATTTACGAAAGTTATGCCAATTGATGAATATATACAGGCTTGGGAGAGCGGACTTGACCCATGGGTTGGTGGTGGAGACCAAGAAAATAAAGTGAAGTAATAAATTTAATTAGGTAATTATTAAGCTTAGGCTTTTTAATTACCTAAAAATAAAACTTTGAAAGGAGAAGTTTTATGAAAATAATAGTGGGTATATCAGGAGGAAGTGGTGCAATTTATGCACTTGGAATAATAAAAGCTTTAAAGGATTTAAATGTTGAAACTCATTTAGTAGTATCTAATATGGGAGAATATGTAGTAAACCATGAGTGCGGAGTTAATATAGACGAGCTAAAAGAGATGGCTGATTGTTATCATGAAAACTATGATCTAGCAGCACCAATTGCAAGTGGATCATTTAAAACTGATGGAATGATTATAGTACCTTGTTCTATGAAAACACTATCAGCAATTACTATGGGATATAGTGATAGTTTACTTACAAGAGCTGCTGATGTTTGCATTAAGGACAAGAGAAAACTTGTAATTTTACCAAGAGAAACTCCACTTAGTTCTATACATCTTGAAAATATGCTTAAACTTTCAAACTTAGGTGTAACTATAATGCCACCAACACCAGGATTTTATAATCACCCACAAGATTTAAGTGATATAGTAACTTCAATAGTTGGAAGAAGCTTAGATTTATTAGATATAGAACATGATTTGCTTAAAAGATGGGGTGAGTAATATGGAAACTCAAATGTTGAGGTACACTTTAGAAAAGTTAGAGAAATTAGGACATATTAAAACTTGTACTAAAAAAGTAGATGCTAAATTTGAACTTGGAGCAGTACTAAGATACTTTGATAACGAAGTTCCAATAATATTTAATAATATAAAAGAACATAAAGTCCCTTTGGTTGGAGGTCTTTATGGAAATAGACAAATATTTTATGATTTAATGGATACGAATAAAGAAAATAGGATATTTAAATTTATGGATGCTATAGCTAATCCTAAATCTGTAAGAAAAATTAGTACTGGCCCTATTAAAGAAAATATTATAACTAAAAATATAGATGTAAAAAAATTATTTCCAATTCCAACATCACATGAAAAAGACTCATCAAGCTTTATAACTTCTGGAATGCTTATTGTAAAAGATCCAGAAACTAATGATACTCATATGGCAGTTAGAAGATTTCAAGTAAATTCAAAAACAAATATAAGTGCATTAGTATCAGGAGCGTCTCCTCATTTAAGAAAGATTATAAAAAAAAGTGAAGAAAATAATAAACCTATAGAGTGTGCAGTGGTATTAGGTTATGATGCTGAATATTTAATAGCATCTCAAATAAGTTCATCAAAGTATGGACTTGATAAACATAAGGTTTATAGTGCCCTAAAAGGTGAAGAATTAGAAGTTGTTAAGTGCCATAGTGTAGATATAGAAGTACCAGCTTATTGTGAAATAGTTTTAGAAGGGGAAATAGTTCCTAATAAAAAGGTCGTAGAAGGTCCTTTTGGAGAATTAATGGGATATTATGGTGAAGTAGCACCTAACCCAGTTATGGAAATAAAAACAATAATGCATAGAGATAAACCAATATTTCAACATGCATTCCCTTGTAGAGAAGAACACTTATCAAACGGGCTTATAAGAGAAGCTGAGATGTATAGCATATTAAATAGTGTTGTAGATGTAGATGATGTAAATGTAACTGTTGGAGGAGGATGTAGACTTCATGCAATAGTTAGTATAAATAAAAACAATGAAGGTGATGGAAAAAGTGCAATTTTATCATCACTTGGAAGTAGCAAGGATTTAAAACATGTAGTAGTAGTAGACAATGATGTTGATATATATAGTTGTAAAGATATTGAATTTGCACTTTCGTCTAGAGTACAAGGTAGTGATGATATAGTTATAATTAAAAATGCATTAGGAAGTGGTCTTGAAGCGTCTCATGTTTATAAAGGCCTTAGTGATAAAATAGGAATAGATGCGACAAAACCATTAGATGTAGATTTGTTTGATAGAGCTATAATACCAGAATATGAAAATATAAATATAAATGATTATTTTTAAGACCAATAAATAAAACCTACTTCAAGAGAGGTGAAGAATTTGAATGCTTTAGGAATAGTAGAAGTAAAAAGTATGATAGGAGCGATAGTAGCAGCAGATACTATGTTAAAATCTGCAGATGTAGATTTAATTGATATAAATTTAGTAGGATCAGGTATAGTAGCAGCGATAGTAAGGGGCGACGTAGCAGCAGTACAAGCGGCAGTTGAAAATGGAAAAGAAAGTGCTAGTAAAGTAGCACAAATAATATCAACAAATGTTATAGCAAGACCTCACGATGAAGTAAGCAAAATATTATAGGTGGTGAATCAAGTGGCGAGTTCATTAACTAAAACGATAATGAATAATATATCAAAGAAAGCTATTAATAAAAACGATAACAAATGCTTTGAAACTAATAGCGTAAGAGTTAATCATATAAATGAAAAAGAAGAAGCGTTTTTAAAGAATATACTATATAAAAATAATACTAAAATAAATTTAAACTATATAAAAAATAACCAACAACCTAAAAATAACAATTCAAAAATAACAATTCAAAGTCTACAAAGCTTTAGTGAAAAGACAAATAACAACTCTGTTAAAGAAAAACCTAAAGATAAACAAAATAAAAATATGATTAGCTTAAAAGAGTTAGCTAAATAAGGGGGATAATGATGAGAAAAGCCCTAGGAATGATAGAATCTATAGGAATCACAACTGCAATAGCTGCCCTAGATAGTGCGAGCAAAGCGGCAGATATTACGTTAATTGGTTTTGATAAAGTGATTGGCGTAGAAAAATCAGTAAGTATTACCATTCATATAGCAGGAGAAGTAGCAGCAGTAAATGCAGCAATAGAAGCAGGAGTAGAAGCAGGAAACAAAGTGGGAAGGGTTGTTTGTAGCAAAACTATACCAAGACCACATGAAGAAGTAGATTTTTTAATAAAAGAATTTGAAAAGAATTTAAAAGAAAAAGAAACTAAAAAAAGTAAATAAAATTATAGGAGGTATATATTATGGGTCAAGCATTAGGAATGATAGAAACTAAAGGATTAGTAGGTGCTGTTGAAGCCGCAGATGCTATGGTGAAATCTGCAAATGTAACTTTAATGGGATATGAAAAAATAGGATTTGGGTTAGTAACAGTTATGGTAAGTGGAGATGTAGGTGCTGTAAAAGCAGCAGTGGATGCAGGAAGTGAAGCAGCAAGAAATGTTGGAGAGCTTCATTCAGTTCATGTAATACCAAGACCACACTCTGAAATTGAAAGAGTCATGTTAAGCAGAGAATAAGTAAATGAAAAATAAAAAAAACTTAACAGATTCAATATTAAAAAATATAGGAGACGGTTTAAAAAAAAATGTTGCTACAACAAATAAATTTATAAAAAATGAAGATGTTAAGTCAAATTCATTTATAATGGTTCCTACAAATCACCCTAACATAGATGAAATATTAAAACTGTTAAACAATTTTAAAGAAGATAATGTATCTGAAGAAATTAAAGAAGAAGCTAAAAAATCCGTAATAACTTTAAGTGATATATTAAATTCTAATCAAGAAAAATTAATTATACCAAAACATTCTATAATAACACCCATGGCAAAAGACTATATAAAACAAAAGAAAATAAAAGTGATTTTTACTGAAAATAAAGAACAATAGGGGAGAAATTATGCAAATAGGAAAAATAATAGGAACAGTAGTTGCAACTAGAAAAGATGATTCATTAGTAGGTAGTAAGTTAATGATAACTCAGCCATTAAATTTTAGAAATGAAATAGAGGGCAAACCTTTAATTGCAGTAGATACAGTAGGAGCGGGGATTGGTGAATTGATTATATATACAGAAGGAACAGCTGCTAGAAATGCAACTAAAAAACATGATTCATCAATAAATGCTGCAATAATAGGTATTGTTGATAACATAGATGTATGGGAGGATTAACATTGAAGTATATAAAGCAAGCAATGGAATATAAAGAGTTAATAGATACTCTTATGAGTAATAAACACCATGCAGATATTGTTTTGTATGGAGGAAATGTAGTAAATGTATTAACTAGAGAAGTATATAATGCAGATATTGCTATAAAGGGCAAGTATATATTATTAGTTGGAGATTGTGAAGATTTAATAGGTGAGAATACTATAGTTGTAGACGTATCTGGTAAATATTTATCTCCTGGTTTTATAGATTCTCATATGCATTTTGAGAGTAGTATGTTAACAGTAACTGAATTTTCTAGACTTTCAATACCATCAGGAACAACAACACTAATAGCAGATCCTCACGAAATAGGAAATGCATTAGGACCAGTTGGAATGAAAGCTATGGCTGATGAAGCGAATGTATTACCAAATCATGTTAGATTTGTAGTTCCAGCACTTACTCCAGATTGTCCAAATTTAGAAACAGCAGGTGTAGATGTAAGTTCTAAGGATATGGAAGACTTATTAAATTATAAAAATATAATAGGCATAGGTGAACTTCAAGGATTTAGCAATGCAAAACATGTATATAAAAATACACCAGAAATAATAACTGATTTATTAGCATCAACTACATACGCAAAGAGTATAGGTAAAGTAGTTGATGGAAATGCACCTGATTTATTTGGTAAAGAACTTGCTGCACATATAGTGTGTACTGGTGGAAAATGCTCTTGTCATGAAACTACAACCAAAGAAGAATGTGTAGAAAAACTAAGACAAGGTGTATATGTATTTATGAGAGAAGGTTCAACTCAAAAGAATATGGGTGAATGTATAAAAGCTATAACTGAAGAAAAATTAGATTCTAGAAGATGTATATTAGCAACTGATGATATGGTAGCAGAAGATCTTGAAAAATTAGGGCACATGAATGAAATCGTAAAGAGAACTATAAATCAAGGGGTAGATCCTATTGAAGCAATACAAATGGTAACAATAAACCCAGCAACATATTTTGGTTTAGAAGATAGAGGTATATTATCACCTTCGAAAGTTGCAGATATAGCTATAATAAATGACTTAAAAGAAATGGATGTTGAGGCTGTATTTATAGAAGGGAAGCTAGTAGCATCAGATAAAGAACTTTTAGTTCCTCTACCAAAATATACTTATCCAGATTCTGTTAAGAACTCTGTAAAAAGAGAAAAATTAGTAGATGAAGATCTAGAAATAAGAAGTGATGAAAAGAAAGTAACTGTAAGAGCTATAAAAGCAATACCTGATCAAAATTTAACAGAATGTTTAGAAGAAGAAACTACTGTTAAAAATAGTGTAGTACAATCTGATGTATCTAATGATTTATTATATATAGCTTGTGTTGAAAGATATGGAAGAAATAATAATATAGGTAAGGCATTTGTAAAAGGTTTTGGACTTAAAAAAGGAGCTTTTGCAGAAAGTGTTGCACATGATACTCATAATATAACTGTTGTTGGAACTAATATAGCTGATATGGTGGTTGCAGTTAATAAAGTTATAGAAATGGGTGGAGGAATAGCTGTTGTAAATAATCAAAGGGTGCTAGAAGAATTAAGACTTCCGGTTGGAGGGCTTATAACTGATGAACTTACTGGTAGCGAAGTTAGTGAAAAAATAGTATCTCTTGAAAAAACTGTAAGCAAAGGCTTAGGTGGAAGTATACATGCACCTTTCATGCATTTATCTTTCTTAGCACTATCTACAAGCCCTAAGTGGAAGATTACTGATAAAGGCCTTATCGATGTTAATAATTTTGAGATACTAAGCCCAATTGTTTAGATAGAAAATTAAATATATAAAAGTATAATAGGGTTGCCTTTTAATAAAAAGGTAACCTTATTTTGTGGATTTATATAATTTAAAAGGCATAGATGTAATACTGCAGTTTTAAACTTGATAAAATTAAACAATATAAGTAACCCAAACTCAATTCAGATTGGTATGATTTTAAAAATACAATAAATAATAAACTTAAATTGTATGGGTACGTTTTCTGTTGTTAATTATTATATATTTAATTATAATCTAATTATAAAGAATTAATAAGGGGAGATATAGATGAATTATAAAACTAGAAAAATTGTATTAAATGGACTATTAACAGCTTTGGTATGTATAGCTACAATGGTTATTCAAATTCCTACACCTGGCACAAATGGATACATTAACGTAGGGGATGGTATAATATTTATTTCATCAATTTTATTTGGACCAGCTTCAGGTATGGTTGCAGGAGGGATTGGATCTGCATTAGCAGATATTTTAAGTGGATATTCTCATTGGGCATTATTTACTCTTATTATAAAAGGATTTGAAGGATATTTAGTGGGTATACTAATAAGAAATAATCATACAATTATAAAAAATATATTTGCAACAGGAATTGGATCTCTAGTAATGATTACAGGTTATTTTTTGGCAGGTGGAATATTAAATGGAAGTTTCATAGCTTCTGCAGCATCTATTCCATCTAATATTGTCCAAGGTATGGTTAGCATGGTTATAGCGATTGTGCTTTCTAATTGTTTAAGTAAAGTAAGTTATGTAAAAGCATTTAAATATAAAGCTAAGGCTTAAAATTAAAAAATTAATATAGTATATAAAATAAACAGTAGTTTAGGTGAATATTTCTAGACTACTGTTTATTTTATGAATTTTAAATAATATACAAATCAAGTTCCTATTGATATAATTATTCAAATGATAAATTTTGTTAATAATAAACATTAATAAGAGAGGATAGTTAAATGATAAATATATTAGTTGCAGAAGATGATAAAAGGATACTAAGATTAATAGCTGATTTTCTTAAAAAAGAATCTTATAATGTATTCACAGCAGAGAACGGACAAGATGCACTTGAAATTTTTATTAAAGAAAGTATATCCTTGGTTATTTTAGATATAATGATGCCTATATATGATGGATGGCATGTGTGTATGGAAATAAGAAAAAAATCTGATATACCAGTTTTAATACTTACAGCAAGAGATAGTGATTTAGATGAATTAAAGGGATTTGATATAGGTGCGGATGAGTATATTTCTAAGCCTTTTAATCCAAAATTATTAATGGCTAGAGTAAAAAACTTACTAAAAAGAGTAGAACATAATAACTTATTAAAAAATGAAAGTAGTATTGACTTAAAAGATGATTTGCACAATAAAAATATATTGTGTTATGAAGATGTATGTATAGATTTAGAAGAAAAATTAATGAAAATAGATTCTGAAATAATTGAATTAAAACCAAAAGAATATGATTTAATAGTTTTATTTATTAAAAATAAAAATAGATTATTTGAAAGAGAAAATCTTCTTGATTTAGTTTGGGGATATGATTATTTAGGAGATCCTAGAACTTTAGATACTCATATAAATAGGTTGAGAAATAAGTTGGGATCAAAAGCACACCTATTAAAAACTATAAGAGGTTTTGGATATAAGTTTGGAGGTGAGTAGTTTGAAGTCTATAAAAAATAAGTTACTCACAGGAATTATATTGATAAATTGTACAATTCTAATTGGAATAATTGCTTTTAAATTAAATTTCGAGGATTTTTATATAAAACAAACAAGTAAGGACTTAAATAATCTTGGTAGCTCAATTTTAAGTTTAACAAAAGAAGAAAATAAAGATAAATTAATAAATTACATAGAAGAAAATAGTGATAATAATATACTTATTGATGTTTTTGATAAAAATGATGTAATTATATACTCTAATAATTTCAAATCTATGGAAATGCATAATAATCAACATATGCAAAGAAAAAATAATGGTTTGATAACTGATAAAAACAAAATAAATCAAAATTTAAATTCTTATATTGTAAACAATAAACAAGGAACGGAATTTTTAGCAACATATACACAGTCAAAGGATAAAGATTATTCAATAGTATGCAAGATGCCTATAAGCTCAATTAAAAGTAGTGTTAATATAGCTTCAAATTTTTTACTTATAATTTTTATCCCTATAATACTTCTTGGTATATTTATGGCGATATGGTTTTCTAAGAAATTCACTAAACCAATAATAGAAATTACAAATATAAGCAATAAAATATCTAATTTAGATTTTGATGAAAAAATTAATATACATACAAATGATGAAGTAGAGGTTTTAGGTAATAGTATAAATAAATTATCTTTAAAAATTAAGAGTACTATGGATGATTTAAAAATTAGAAATGAAAAATTAGAAATACTTATATCTAATAAAATCAAACAAGAAAAATTAAAAAAAGAATTTGTATCTAGTGTTTCTCACGAATTAAAGACTCCTATAACTATTATAAATGGATATGCAGAGGGCCTTAGAAGTGATATTTTAGAAAATGAAGAAGATAAAGCTTTTTATATAGATGTCATCTGTGAAGAAAGTGAAAAAATGGGTGTGATGGTAAATGATTTACTAGATTTGTATAAGATGGAATCTAAGACGTTTAAGATTGAAAAAAAAGAAATAGATATTGATGATTTAATAAAAAGTACACTTAAAAAACATGAATTTTTGTTAAAAGAAAAAGATATAAGTATGTATTTGAACTTAGAAAATAATAATGTTTTAAAAAATGTGATTTTAGGGGATGAGTTAAGAATTGAGCAAGTTTTAAATAATTTATTAAATAATGCTATAAGCCATGTTGACTTAAACAAGCAGATTATAATATCAAGAGAAGAAACAAAAGATTGTATCAAGATAAGTGTGTTTAACTCTGGAGATAAAATAGATGAAGAGCACTTAGAAAAAATTTGGGATTCTTTTGTAAGAATAGATAAGGTTAGAAACTCTTCCCAAAATAGAGTAGGGTTAGGTCTTGCTATTGTTAGAGAGATTATAAATCTTCATAATGGAGAATATGGGGTTTTAAATAAAGAAAATGGAGTTGAATTTTGGATTAAATTAAAAAAATTTAGTTTGTGACATTGGTGTGACATTGGGGTTTTATAATAAAGATACGAAATAAATAATTTATTAGGAGGTAATATTTATGAAAAAATCTTTAATAGCTTTAGGAGTAGTATCTTTATTAGGACTTGGAACATTTAATGTAACAGCCAATGCAAGTGAGCAAGTTGCAAAACCAAAGGCAGAAACTTTAACAAGTACACCTATAAAAAACAGAACAGACTGTAAATTAAGTGAAGAACAACAATCTCTTTTAGAAAAAGGATATAATGAGTTAACAGTTGAGGAGAAAGCTACATTTGATAAATACCATGGTGAATCTAAGAAAGATTTAAATGAAGAACAAATAAATGAGTATTTCAAAGTTCATGATAAAGCATTTAAGTATATGGATGATAATTTTAAAGCAGAAATGAAAGAAAAAAGAGAAGAAAGACAAACTAATAGAGAAAACAGAGGACAACATAAAGGTCAAGGAAATAAAGGTAATCAAAGAGGCCAAGGAAATGGTGCATGTAACAATTAAATTTTAATAAGATTATAGAAAAAGATAGATTTAATTTTAAATTAAATCTATCTTTTTTTTATGTAAATTATATTAATTTACCACTCACATATCTATGATAAATATGTCTATCATCACCTAAATAAATGAATTTTTCTAATCTTTCAAGTAAACTGTAATTATCAAAATTAAGATCCGAGTCATCTATAACAAGAGCATCAAATTCATAATCTTTTTCAAAACTTCCAATATTTCCAAAGAAAGAACCGCCACCCTTAGTAGCTATATAAAAAGCTTCACTAAGTGTTAAAAAATCATATTCTTTATTTTGAGCCCATATAAGTTTTGAAAATTCTATAGCATAAACAATGGCCTTGAAAATTGAAAAACTATGACCGCCGCTTACATCACTTCCAAATGCTATCTTGACATTATTGTTTAGAAGCTTCCTTATAGGCATTATACCACTACCTAAATTTGCATTTGAAGTAGGGCAATGAACTGCATAAACATTTTTAGTTTTCATAAGATTTATTTCATCATCTGTTAAATGAACACAATGTGCCATAAGTGTAGGGGTATCACCAAATAAATTGTAACTATCATACACATCTCCATAAAATTTAGAACGTGGATGAAGTTCTTTTACCCAATTTATTTCGCCTATGTTTTCAGATAAATGAGATTGAACAGGTAAGTTGTATTTTATGGCTATTTCACCTAGGTTTTTTAGCAAAATTTCACTACAAGTAGGTACAAATCTAGGCGTTATAATAGGTTTAACTAATTCTGATTTATTTAGATATCTTTTTATAATGTCTAAAGTATCATTAATTGAAGTCATGGTATATTCACAAAGACTATCACACGAGTTTCTATCCATATTTACCTTACCAACACAACCACCAATGCCAGAGTCTATTAAAATATCCATCAACTTCATTGTAGATTCTTTATGTATTGTTGCAAAAGCAGCTACCCGCGTAGTTCCATTTTTATATATTTCTTTTACAAACTTAGAATACATTTTTTTGCCATAATCAATATCTTTATATTTTGATTCCTCAGGAAATGTATAATCGTTAAGCCAAGGAAGCAATTCTTTGTCCATAGCAAT
Source organism: Romboutsia sedimentorum (assembly GCF_030131845.1). GTDB lineage: Bacteria > Bacillota > Clostridia > Peptostreptococcales > Peptostreptococcaceae > Romboutsia_D > Romboutsia_D sedimentorum. Next base: position 27,950 of record NZ_JASKYM010000005.1, read on the forward strand.
GCCAACATTTCTAAATTGAGGAGCGTGACAATGTAAATCATTCATTCCAGGAATTATAAGCTTATCTTTGTAGTCTATTAATTCGTAGTTTTTATATTGTTTTGGAATTTCATTATAAACACCAACTATTTTATTATTAGATAAAATAATATAGCCATCTTTTATTATTTCAAATTTATCATATGTAGGAGTAAAAATAATGTTTCCTTTAATAATTTTCATTAAACACCTCTTAAAAAATTTATTGTATTTGATATTGAATATATATGATTATTGCTTAACAAATATTCAGTATCAAATACAATAAACTACGTAGAAAATAAACTTTTAAAGTTGTACAAAAACCTTTCAAAAGGTACTATAAAAAACTAAAAAATCATATCTTTTAAGTAACCAAAAAATTAATCAATATGAGATTAGTATAGTAAAACAAGTAAATTTTATTTTGGAGGATAATATGGTTAAAGAAGTATTTAAAGTTAAAAGTTTAGAAAGTGCGCTATATATACTTGAAGTTAATAAATATAGAGCAAAAGTTATAGCGGGTGGAACTGATTTAGTTGTTGATATGAAAAATGACAAATTTGATAAAGAAATTTTAATTGATATATCAGATGTAAAACAGCTTAAGTTTATAGAAGATGAAGGGGATATTATGAAAATAGGTGGATGCACCACACTTAATGAAATCATAAAATCACCCAAAATAAACTCTAACTTGCAAGGTTTAAAAAAAGCATGTAGTTTAGTAGGTTCACCTCAAATAAGAAGTAGAGCCACAATAGGTGGAAATATATGCAATGCATCACCAAGCTCGGATTTAATACCCCCACTTTTAGCACTAGATGCTAAGGTATGTATACAAAGTAAAAATTCTGAGAGAAAAGAATACTTAAAGGATATATTATTAGACAAAAATAAAATTAAACTAAATGAAGATGAAATTTTAAAGTATATAGAATTTAAGAATTTAAATCCAAATCAAGTGCTATCTTTTGTTAAACTTGGTTTTAGAAAATCATTATCAATATCTAAAATCTCATGCAGTGTATTGCTAGAAATAGAAGAAAATAAATTTAAAAATATGAATATAGCATTAGGAGCATTAAGCAAAATAGCAATGCGAGAATATGAAGTTGAACAATATTTAAAAGGAAAATCTATTAATCAGAATACTATCAATAAAGCATTAGATATAGTGCAGGAAAGTATTAGTGAGCGATTAAAAAATAGAGCAAGTGTAGAATTTAAATCTAATGCAGTTAAAGGCGTATTAAAGCAAGCTATATATGAAGGCATAAGCTTATATAATATTAATTAAAAATAGTAGGAGAAAAATTATGAAAAATATTAATTTAAATATAAATGAAACTATATATAATGTAGATATAAAAGAAGATGACAGGCTTATAGATGTACTTAGAGATAACCTCAAACTAACTGGAACCAAAGAAGGCTGTGGAGAAGGTGAATGCGGTGCTTGTTCTGTTATTATGGATGAAGAATTAGTTAACTCTTGTTTAGTGCTTGCTTTTCAAGCGGATGGAAAAAAAATAACAACTATTGAAGGTGTAAAAGATGAGTATATAAAGCAAGCATTTATTGACGTAGGAGCAGTACAATGTGGGTTTTGTACGCCAGGTATGATACTTAGTGGAAAATCTATATTAGATAAAAATGTTTCTCCAAGCAAAGAAGAAATAAGAGATGCTATATCAGGTAATTTGTGCAGATGTACAGGTTACAATAAGATAGTAGATGCTATATACTTAGCATCAACTGTAAGGAGAGATAAGTAGTGAATAGTGTTGGGAAAAATATAAAAAGAGTAGATGCTTACGATAAAGTTAATGGAAAAGCAATATATCCACAAGATATATATTTTGAAGATATGCTATATGGAGAAACTTTAAGGTCTAATAAACCTCATGCATACATAGAACTTGATATAAGTGAAGCTAAAAAAATAGAAGGGGTAATAAAGATATTTACAGCAAAGGATGTACCTTATAACCACCATGGAGTAGTGTTTAAAGATAATGAAGTATTTTGTGATAAAAAGGTAAGAAGGATAGGCGATCCGATAGCTTTTGTTGTAGCTACAAATAAAGAAATTGCTAAAAAAGCTTTAAAGGCTATAAATGTAGAATATAAAGAAATAGAAGCTGTATTTGATCCAATAAAAGCAATGAAAGAAAATAGCCCAAAAGTGCATGGCAATGATACTAACATAGTTCATCATTTTAAACTTAGAAATGGAGATGTTGAAAAGTCATTTGAAGATTGCGATGTAATAGTTGAAAATGAATATGTTGTTCCACAGGTTGACCATGCTTTTTTACAACCTGAAAGTGGAGTGGCAAAAATTGATGAAAAAGGCAAAATAATATTATACACAGCAACTCAATATCCACATTTTGATGTATGTGAAATAGCACAGGCATTACAAATAGATCAAAAACAAGTGAAAATAATAAACTGTGCAGTTGGAGGTGCTTTTGGAGGAAGAGAAGATATAACAATGCAAATCCATCTATCTCTTGCAGCAAAAATATTAAAAAGGCCAATTAAAACTACCTATTCTAGAGAAGAATCATTTATAGCACATTCCAAAAGACATTCAATGATTATGAAATATAAAACCGGAGCAACTAAAGATGGAAAATTAAAAGCATTAAAAGCTACTATAATAGGGGATACTGGAGCTTATGCATCCTGGGCAATAAATGTATTAAGAAAAGCGGGAGTTCATGCAACTGGACCCTATGAAATAGAAAATGTATGTGTAGATAGTTACGCAGTATATACAAATAATCCATTTAGTGGTGCTATGAGAGGCTTTGGTGCAACTCAAGTTCCAATAGCTTATGAACAACAAATGGATATAATAGCAAATAAACTAAACATAGACCCTATAGAATTTAGATTAAAAAATATATTTAAAAAAGGAAGTAAAACAGCTACTAATCAAATATTAAAAGAAAGCGTTCCACTTGAAAAATGTATAAATGAAGTTAAAAAAAATATGGACTTTAGTAAAAAGGGATGCGGCATAGGAATAATGTTTTATGGAACGGGATATGGAAATGGATTTCCAGATGTTTCAAATGCAAGAGCTAAAATAAATCAAGATGGAAAAGTAGAAATATATATTGGAGCAACTGAAGTAGGCCAAGGTGCAAAAACTATAATGAGTCAAATAGGAGCAGAGGTTTTAAAAATTAATGTAGAGGACATAATATTTGTAAATGAAGATACAGAAATAACTCCAGACTCTGGAACAGCAGCGGCAAGTCGTCAAACTTACAATAGTGGAAATGCCGTAAAAATAGCTTGTGAAAAGCTAAGAGATGAAATAAATAAAAAATATGATATAAACAACTGTAATTTAAAAGATGTATATAAAAATATTGATAAAGAACTTTTAATTAAAGAGGGCTCTTTTAAAGCACACTCAACAATGATGGATGAAGAAACTGGTATAGGAGAACCATATTGGCCGTATACTTTTGGAGCTTGTGGAGTTGAGGTTGATGTAGACGAAGAAACTGGAGAAATTAAAATATTAAATGCAGTTGTAGCACAAGATGTAGGAAAAGCAATAAATCCTCATTTAATAGAAGGGCAAATAGATGGAGGCTTTGCTATGGGTGTTGGATATACTTTAATGGAAGATTTAAATGTTGTAAATGGAGAAATTAAAAATAACAGACTATCTAAATATATTATACCAACATCACTAGATACAATAGATTTTAAGAAAATAATAGTAGAAGATGAGGAAAGTTCTGCACCGTTTGGAGCAAAGGGAATAGGTGAACCAGTAATGGTATATGTAGCCCCTGCAATTTTAAATGCAATCTCTAGTGCTAGTGGAATTAGGGTGAAAAAATTACCTGCGACACCTGATAATATAATTAAAAATATAAAAGAAAAAATGAAAATTTAAATCTTGATAAGATTAAATATTTATAAATTATCTCGTTGTTGATAATTACCAATAAAGCATATTTTATACTGAATAAATAAAGATAGTTGTTTAAGTTATATTAACTTAATTTATATACTATAAATAGCTAGCTCAAACTACTTACTTATAAAGTGAGAGTTTAAGTATAGTAATAAAATTAGGAGGATTTGTGTATATGGAGTTTTTAGAAAAAAAGTTTAAGCTCACACAACACAATACGAACGTAAAAACTGAAGTATTAGCAGGTATTACAACCTTTATGACAATGGCATATATATTAGTTGTAAATGCTAATGTTTTAGGCGATGCAGGTATGGATAAAGGTGCAGTATTTGCAGCGACTGCAATATCAGCATTTATAGGTACTATGCTTATGGGATTACTTGCAAATTACCCAATAGCACTAGCACCTGGTATGGGGCTTAATGCATTTTTCGCTTATACAGTAGTTATAGCAATGGGACATAGTTGGCAATTTGCATTGTGTGCAGTATTTATTGAAGGGATAATATTTATATTACTTACAATTACAAATATACGTGAAGAAATAATAAACTGCATACCGCCATTACTCAAACATGCAGTTACTGCAGGTATAGGACTATTCATTGCTTTTATAGGATTAGTAAATTCTGGAATTGTAGAACAAGGAGGTGCTATATTAACCCTTGGAAGTATGAAAGCACCGTTAGTATTATTGTCAGTATTGGGACTTATAATAGCGGCAGTACTTATGTGCAAAAATGTAAAAGGTGCATTTTTATTATCTATGGTAATAACAGCTGCAATTGGGATGGTATGTGGATTAGTAGAAATTCCAAAAGCCTTAGTTTCAACTATACCATCTTTAGAACCAATATTTTTAAAAGCATTTTCAGTAAATACATCACAAATATTTAGTTTTGATATGATAGTAGTAGTATTTACGTTCTTATTTGTTGATTTATTTGATACTGTAGGTTGTTTAGTTGGAGTTGCATCAAAGGGAAATCTTTTAAATGAGGATGGAACACTACCTCGTGCGAAAGAAGCTTTACTTGCAGATGCAATAGGAACAACAGTAGGAGCGCTTCTTGGTACTTCTACAGTTACATCTTATGTTGAAAGTTCAGCAGGGATAGCAGAGGGCGGAAGAACAGGACTTACAGCGGTAACTACTGGGTTCTTATTTTTAGTATCTCTATTCTTTGCACCGATATTTACAGCAATACCACCTCAAGCAACAGGACCTATATTGGTATTAGTTGGAGTGTTGATGGCAAGTTCTGTACTTGAAATAAACTTTAAAGACCCAACAGATGCAATACCTGCATTTTTAACCTTTACAATGATGCCACTTGCCTACAGTATAGCCGATGGTATTATATTTGGTATAATATCCTACACTATACTTAAGTTTGTATGTGGTCAAAAGGAAAAAGTTAACTTGTCGCTTGTAATTTTAAGTATATTATTTATATGTAAATTTATATTCTTATAAAAAGAGTCTCCTTTGACATCAAAGGAGACTTTTTAAAATTCACGCAAACGTGAAATTAAAAGCAGAAAATTATAGTAATAAATACGTAAAAAATGATATTATTAACCTAAGTGAAAGTCAAACTATAAAAATGCTACAAATTTGGAAAAGGAGAAAATTACATGTATAGCTTAAAAAATGATTATAGCGAAGGGGCTCATCCTCAAATACTAGAAGCTTTAGTAAAAACAAATTTAGAACAAGATGCAGGTTATGGTGAAGATAAATATTGTCAAGAAGCTATCGAATTAATAAAAGAAAAATTACAAAATGATAATGTGGATATTCACTTTATTCCAGGAGGAACTCAAACAAATTTGATTTCTATAGCGGCATTTTTAAAATCACACGAGGCATGTATTGCTGCAAAAACTGGGCATATATTTGCAAATGAGACTGGTGCAATAGAAGCTACAGGGCATAAAGTGATTGCTGTTGATACTGAGGATGGAAAATTAAGAAAAGAAAATGTTTTATCTGTTCTTAAATCTTATACAAATGAACATGTTGTAAAGCCAAAGTTAGTTTATATTTCAAATTCAACAGAAATAGGAACTATATATAACAAAAAAGAACTACAAGAATTAAGAGAAGTTTGTATGGAAAATAAATTATTATTATACATGGATGGAGCTAGACTTGGATCTGCTTTGGCGTGTGAAGAAAACGATTTAAAACTTTGTGACTTTGCAGAGTTAACAGATGCTTTTTACATAGGTGGAACTAAAAATGGTGCTTTAATAGGAGAGGTTTTAGTAATTTGCAATGACTTTCTTAAAGAAGATTTTAGATATCACTTAAAGCAAAGAGGTGCTTTACTTGCTAAAGGAAGATTATTGGGAATACAGTTTACAGAACTATTTAGAGAGAACTTATTCTTTGAAATAGGAAAATATGAAAATGATATGGCTAATATTTTAAGAGATGGAATAAATGAGTTAGGATATAAATTTTTAGTGAATTCACCTTCTAATCAGATTTTTCCAATAATGCCTAATACGGTAATTGAGAAACTTCAAGAAAAGTATTCTTTTATAGTATGGTCAAGTGAAGACGAAGAAAACTCATCTATTAGACTTGTAACTTCTTGGGCTACAAATAAAAAAGTTGTTATGGGATTTGTAGAGACACTAAAAAATATTACTGGAAAATAATCATATTAGTTTGAAAATAAAAAGAAAATAGCTATAATATTTATTATAATTATTTTCTTTTTATAGTAATTTTTAATTTTAAGTATGAAAAATTATTATTATAGGCATAATCATATATAGTCAACAAAATTTAATTGGGTGTATAGCTCAGCTGAATAGAGCAACGCCATTCTAAGGCGTGTGTCTGGGGTTTAAATCCCTGTGTGCTCACCATGATCTATTAGCTCAGTCGGTAGAGCACCTGACTTTTAATCAGGGTGTCCCGCGTTCGAGTCGCGGATGGATCATCATTTAAACTCCTATTTTTTATAGGAGTTTTTTTACTGAGATTTTTAATTATTATAAACCATAAGGTTACTTTAAATAGCTAAAAAATAATAAAAAATTTAAGTAAGCAGCAAGATTTTTCTCATCAGATGAATTACAACGTATGGTTGGAGCTAAGGGTAAACCCTCTGTGGTGAAATATAGAATTAACCTTTTTAGAGATGAATGGAAATCTCTTATCTAAATAAGATTTTGGATGATCTATATCTGGAAATAAAGAACCTATTTTTATAGAGTTAATATATAGTATTAACATAATAAATATATCAATTACTTTAAAATATGTAAGTGGAAATTTTAATAATAGACCAATAAATAATGTTCCAATAAACAGCCCACCAATATTATGTGTTTTATATGTAATTAAAATCGCCTCCCGTATAATATATTCAGTGGAAGTTATTACAATGATAGTAAAATTAAGTATAGATTGGAGTATAAACATTTTTAAGAAGCTTACATATATAATAAGATAGTTCTATTTTATAGAACTTGATATAAAGATATATTAATGGAGGTTTTATTTTGAATTATAGATATTTATTTGAGGGAATAGAAACGCCCGTAAAGTTAAAAAATGGGTCATTACAAATACCTGTAAATTTTGATAATGGTGCTACAACACCACCATTAAAAAGCGTAGTAAAAGAAATTATGGAAAACGCACTAATATATGGACCAATAGCTAGAGGTGCTGGTCAAAAAGGAGATTTATGTACTAAAAAATATGAGGAATCTAGAGAAAAAATATTAGATTTTTTTAATTTAAAACAAAGCAATACGCATACAGTAATTTATACAAAAAATACAACAGAATCTTTAAACTTACTATCGAATGTACTAATAAAAAATAAACATGAGAAAGTATTAACAACTAGAATGGAACATCATGCAAATGATCTACCTTGGAGGAATACTGCAACGGTTGAGTATGTTGATGTTGATAAATTAGGTAGAATAAATATAAATGATATAGAAGCTAAATTAATTGCAAATAAAGGGAAAATAAAATATGTGAGCATAGCTGGTGCATCTAACGTAACCGGTTATATTAACCCTATACATGATATAGCTAAAATTTGTCATAGACATGATGCTAAAATAATTGTGGATGCTGCACAACTTATAGCGCATAAGAAAATAGATATGAGGGGTCAAAATCATTTAAAAGGAATCGATTTTTTAGTGTTCTCAGGGCATAAAGCGTATGCACCTTTTGGAAGTGGTGCAATAGTAGGACTAACTGAAGAATTATCAAATATAAATCCATTTTTAAGAGGTGGAGGATGTGTAGATACTGTATATGATTATGATATAATATGGGATACACCATCAGAACTTCATGAAGCTGGAACTTCAAATTTCTTAGGAGTTATGGCAATGGTAAGGGCTTTAGAGAATTTACAACAAGTTGGATTTGAAGAAATATATAGTCATGAAATGGAAGTTAAAAATTATCTGATAAAAAATATGAAAAAAATCGAAGGTTTAAAAATTTATGGAGATATTGAAAATGTTGAAGACCGACTAGGTGTAATAACTTTTAATGTAGAAAAAATACCATTTGATGAATTAGCACATATATTTGCTGATGAATTTGGAATAGCTTTAAGGAATGGAAAGTTTTGTGCACACCCTTATGTAAATAGATTGTTAGGTTTAAGTGATTTAGATGCACATTGTGCTGATGAAAAATTAGAAAGCTTTGGTATGGTAAGATTAAGCTTGGGTTTATATAATACTATAGAAGAGGCAAACTTATTTATATTAGCATTAAAATATATAGTTGAAAAATACTAAATATATAAAAAGTAAGATGGTAACTGAAACTATGGTACCATCTTATTTTTTATATATCTATACAATACTGTGTTATAATAGATAATACTATAATGACTATAAGAAAGAGAGTAATAAATGACAAAAGTAAATTTTAAAGATTATAAATTAAGTAATGAAATATTAAAGGCAATTGACATATTAAATTTTAAAAGCCCAACAAATGTACAAGAACAAGTTATACCAGTTGCACTTGAAAATAAAGATGTACTTGTTAAATCTCAAACTGGAAGTGGAAAAACAGCAGCTTTTGCAATACCAGTTTGTGAATTAGTTGATTGGAATGAAAATAAACCACAAGCTTTAATACTAACGCCGACTAGAGAACTTGCAATTCAAGTTAAAGAAGACGTATTTAATATAGGTAGATTTAAAAGAATAAAAGTACCAGCACTTTATGGAAAATCTTCTTTTGCTATGCAAGAAAAAGAACTTAAGCAAAAAACTCATGTAGCAGTTGGAACTCCAGGCAGGGTAATTGACCATATCACTCAAGGTACGTTATTTACAGATAATATTAAATATCTTGTAATAGATGAAGCTGATGAGATGCTTAATATGGGATTTATTGAACAAATACAAGAAATCATAAGTTCACTACCAAAGGAACGTGTTACTATGTTATTCTCAGCTACTATGCCAGAAGACATAGATAATTTATCTAAAAAATATATGAACAACCCTACAAAGATAGAAATTCAATCAAAAACTGTAACAGTAGACAGAATACAGCAAGATGGATATAAGATAGAAGAAATAGGGAAATTAAACTTATTAAAAGAAGTTACTATAATAGAAAATCCTGACAGTTGTGTAATATTCTGTAATACTCAAGAAAAAGTAGATACACTTTGCCGTGAATTAAATAAAGCTAGTTATCCATGTGATAAAATTCATGGTGGAATGGAACAAGATGATAGAATAAAAGTTATGTCTAACTTTAAAAAGGGATATTTTAGATATTTAATAGCTACAGATGTAGCTGCTAGAGGGATAGACATAGATAACATAACTCATGTAATAAACTATGATGTGCCAAAAGGAAAAGAAAACTATGTTCATAGAATAGGAAGAACTGGACGTGGTGGAAAAAGTGGTAGAGCTATAACTTTTGTAACTAATAGAGATAGTGGTCGTTTAAGTGATATACATGAGTATACGGGAAAAGAACTTACATTAAAAAGAAATCCAAGTAAAAAATTATTAGAAGACTTAAGAAAAGATTTTGAATACAAGCTAAAACTAAAGCCTCAAGTTAAAGAAGATAAGGGTTCTAAGCTAAGTGAAGAGATTATTAAGCTTCATATAAATGCAGGTAAGAAAACTAAAATGAGACCAGTTGATATAGTTGGAACTCTTTGTAGTATAGATGGTATAACTGCTGATGATATAGGTGTTATTAATGTACTTGATGTATCAACTTTTGTAGAAGTACTAAATAATAAAGGTGAAATTGTACTAAAAGAATTACAAACGAAAAATATAAAAGGCAGACCACGTAGAGTTACTAAAGCAGAAATGTAATTTATAAAAAGATAGATAAGATGTATTTGACTAAGAAAGTACCCTAGAGGTGCTTTTTTTAGTTTGAGTATATAACACATTTAAAAATTACAAAGAAAAAGTGTTATATAAACAATATGGTATAATAAGGGAGGTATGATAATCGTGATTCTTATATAATATAAGCTTATTTAGTACATTATTTAATATAAAAAAGAAGTGCTATTTAATTAGATTATACGAACACGTCATTTACCACTAATTTAATATGAAAAATATATATGTTGAGGTGGGTTTATGGAGTTATTACGTAAAAATGCAAATGAAGTTAAAGTTATAGCAAATCATTTTATAAAATGGTTTTTCCTATCAGCTATATCGGGAGGAGTTGTAGGTTTAGTTATATCATTATTTTTAAAAAGCCTTCAATATGCAACTGTTACTAGAGAAAATAATCCGTGGATTATTTATTTATTACCTTTTGGAGGTGCGCTTGTAAGTTATTTATACTTAAAGTATGGAGGAGATTCTTCTAAAGGAAATAATTTGATAATTGAGCGTATCAATAACGGTGGTGGATATGTACCATTTAAGATGACTCCATTAGTGTTTTTAGGAACATTTATAACTCATTTATTTGGAGGATCAGCAGGTAGAGAAGGAACAGGTGTACAAATCGGAGCTAGTATATCTTCTAAGTTAGGAAGACTAATAAACTTAAAAGGTATGGATCATACTATACTTATAATAAGTGGTGTAAGTAGTGGATTTGGAGTTGTATTTGGAACTCCTATTGCAGGCACAGTATTTGGCTTAGAGGTAAGTTCTATTGGAAAGATGAGATATGACGCAATAATTCCATGTTTAATATCAAGTTTTATAGGAAATCAAATTGCAACACTATTAAAAGTACAACATACACATTATCATATGAATGGGATTACTGACAACCCAAGCATATTTTATAAAGTAATATTTTGTGCAGTAATATTTGGATTAGTAAGTAAATTATTTTCAGAGCTAACTCATTATCTAAAAAAGTATTTTAGTGAAAAAATACCAAATCCTTGTGTTAAAAGTTTTATAGGAGGAATATTAATAATAGCTTTAGTGCTTATATTAAATACTAGAATATATTTAGGTCTTAGCTTAGATTTATTAGGAAATTCATTTGAAGTTAAAATAATTGGATATGCTTTTTTATTAAAACTTATATTTACATCTATTACTCTTGCAACTGGGTTTCAGGGTGGTGAGGTAACGCCATTATTTGTAATAGGTGCAACTTTAGGAAATTTCCTATCATCTATTGTAAATTTACCAATATCTTTTTTATCGGGTTTAGGAATGATAAGCGTATTCTGTGGGGCTACTAAGACTCCATTAGCATCCTTCATAATGGGAGTCGAGTTATTTGGAGCTGAGAATATAAAGTACATATTTATGGCATGTATAATTAGCTATGTATTTTCAGGCAAAAGTGGGATATATTCATCACAGGAAAATAGTATATTTAAGTAAATATAGAATTAATTAAAATTACTTAGAAAAAACTTTAATGGATATTTTAAATATGCTTAAATAAATTATTATGTTGCAATATATAATTAGGTGTTTGCTAAAACTTAGTCGCTTTTATTATAAAATTCTGTTATAATAAAATAGCTTTAATAAAGAAAGAGGTGTTTATCATAGATAATTATAAAACTAAAGAAAATAAGTATGAAACTCAAGGTAATGTTACTTTTATAAATATACTTAAAAAGAATAATACTGAACTTGTTGCTAAAATAGATACAGAAGACTTAGAAAAAATTCAAGCTATGGGAACTTGGTTCGCAGAATGGCACAAAGATTTTAATAGTTACTTAGTTCAAAACTTAACTGTAACTAAAGTAGATAAGAAATTAAAAAGCAATAAAAGAAATATCCAATCTGTAATACTAGATACTGAATCTAAGGCTCCAATTAAACATATAAATGGAGATACATTAGATAATAGAAAATGTAACTTACAATTAGTAGATAGAAAAGAAAAAAATGAATATGAAACTATAGATAACGATACTATAGCAGTAATATTAAAAGATAGATATGGAAAAGAGCAAGCTAAAGCTTTAATATCATCTAAAGATTTAGACAGAGTTGTAAATAAAAAGTATACTTGGTTATACCATAAAGGATATAAGCAACCTCAAGTAATTGCTCATACTCCTAATGGTAAAGTAAACCTAGAAGATGTTATAATGAAGCCAAGTGAAAATATGAGAGTACATCATATAAACTTAAATCCATTAGATAACAGAAGAAAAAATTTAGAAAATAAGCAAAAGTAGATATAACTATAAATATAAAGTCATAGAGTTAAAATATCTCTATGACTTTTTCTATATTCAATTTACTGTGTATACTTAGGTGTTTTAATGAATTGGTGTATATGAAATATTAAAATAAGGAAAAATATCGCAAAACATGATATAATCTAAAAGTATTTCAAACTCAAAAGCACTAGTTGGAAATTTATTAAACATAAGGCCTATTCTTATAGTTAAAGATGGATTAATTTATCAAGAAGGTAAAATAAGAGGAAATAAGAAAATAATATCGAATATAGTAAATTGTATACAAGAAGTTTATGGACCAAATTTTAGTGAAAAGCTATAGCACTAGCTTGTGGAGAAAACTTATGTGTTCACATTCACGGTCTGGTTTTATTGGAACAACGTGTTTTAAATAGAAAGAAAAGGGAGCTTACAAAATGAGTAATATTAAAATAGTATGTGATACCATGAATGATGTTTTAAAAGAAGTAGTTGATAAATATGATATAGAAGTAATTCCTACAATTATAATGTTTGAAGGAAAAGAATATAGAGCAGGTGTAGATATAAGTGGTGATGAGTTTTATGGATTACTTAGAAGTTCAGAACAAATGCCATCAACATCTCAAATAACTTATACAATATATAAAGAAATATTTGAAAAGTATGTAAATGAAGGTAAAAAAGTATTATATATGGTTGGTTCATCTGCTGCATCGGGAACTTATCAATCTGCCACTTTAGCAAAGAATGATATTGATGGTGAAATTCATATATTTGATACTTATCAATTAAGTATGGGTGGAGGAATTTTAGTTAGTGAAGCTGGAAAAATGGTTGAAGAAGGTCATGATATAGAGTACATAATAAATAAATTAGAAGAATTCAAAGAAAAAGTAGATGTATATTTTTCTGTTGACTCTTTAGATTATTTACAAAAGGGTGGAAGAATATCTGGGACTAAGGCTGCAATAGGAACATTACTTAATATAAAGCCAATACTAAAAATAGAAGATGGGTTAGTTAAACAAAAAACTCAAGTAAGAGGAAGTAAAAATATAGTTCCGGCATTGATACAACAATTAAAATCAGAAATTGGAGATGACTTTTCAAATAAAGAGATTTATGTTGGATATGGAGATGACATAAGTAAGTGTGATAAATTTGTAAAAAAAATAAAAGAAGAATTATCACCAAAAAATGTACATATACTACAAATAGGTTCTTGTGTAGCTTGTCACTCTGGACCTAGTGTTTTAGGAATAGCATGTTTAAATAAATAATATTTTTTATAATACAAAGTTTTTATAATACAGCAATAATATATAATTATGTGTGAAATAGTGTTTTAATAAAATTATAATTTAAAGTCTTTGAAAAAGACTTTGCTTTTACAAATATAAAAGGCATGACATTTTAAAAATGTCATGCCTTTGTTTATTTTGTATAATAAGCAATACCGATACTTCCAGGACCTACATGTAGCCCTATAACGGGACCAATAGATTGTATTTTAACAGGTATATGTAATTTTTCCTCTAATCTTTTGGCAAGCTTCAAACCTTCATTTTCACAATTTATGTGGTGAACAATAACATCACCTAATCCATTTTTTTCAATATCGTCAAATACTGAATTAATTATAGTATCAATAGCTTTTTTTCTAGTCCTAACCTTAGTGAAAATGGAAGTTGTTCCATCATTAACAGTAAGTATTGGCTTTATTTGAAGTATATTTCCTAAAAGAGCAGATGCGCTTCCTATTCTTCCACCTTTTTTTAGATAATCTAGAGTATCTGGTGAAAATAGAAATCTGCTATTATTTAAAACATTATTAATTACATTAACTATATCATCTTTAGAATTACCTTCAATAGAAGCTACTGCCGCTTCTATAACTGCAAATCCCATTTGCATACAGTTAGTTTTAGAATCAATTATAGTTATATCGGCTTGTGGATAATTTTCTAAAATCATATTTTTAATTAAATTAGCGCTTGAGAAAGTACCACTCATACTAGACGATAAAAAGATACCTATTATAGAATCCCCATTTTTAACTATATTTTCAAAAGTATTTAACATTTCATCAGGTATTGGTTGAGAGGATTTTGGAATTTCATTTAAAGAGTTCATTTCTTCATAGAAAAATTTATTATCTATATCCAACTCACGTGTACTCTTATCATCCATATACACATTTAGTGATACTACAGAAATACCGTATTTTTCAATATATTCAGTTGGTATGTAAGATGTACTATCAGTAATTATTTTTATTGCCAAGTCAATCTCTCCTTTCAAAATATATATAACTTAATTATATATATGAGTTTCAATAAATAATAAGAATTATAACTTATATTCTTATTATATATCAAAATTATTAATGAGTAAAATGAATATATTTTTCAAATGTAATTAATTATATAAATAAAAATAGCATCTAGCCTTATTACTAGGAAGGCAAATGATATCCTAATTATTAAAAAATTACTTAACTAATTTAAATTCATGTTCTTTTGTACAGTTTATAGAGTTATGAATTTTAGTTTATATTTTATATTACAATATTATGCAGCAGTATATAGATTGCAAAAAAACAATATATTTTAGAATATTGATTTTATCAATAATGCAAAATGTTAAATAGAAAAAATCTATATGTGAATTAAGTATAAGATGTATAGTATAAAAAAAATATATATAGTAATATAGTGTAATACATCGCAATAGATATTCTAATAATCCTTATTATAATATCTTGCGATTACTTTATATAACACAAATTAAAAGGAGAAGACTTAATATGAAAAAAATTATAGTTTTATTGTTAACTATGTTTTTAATATTTAATGTAGTAGGATGCTCAAAAGCTAATGTGCCACAAGCATCAAATGAAGAAATATTAAAATCTAGTTATGAAGAAATATTAAAAAAAGCAAAAGGAACTACTGTAAACTTCTATGGATATGGTGGGGATGAAGTTATGAACAAATGGTTTGATACATATGTAGTAAATGAAATGAAAAAATACGATATAAAAGTTAAGAGAGTAGGTATGAATATAGATGAAATAATGAATAAGCTTTTATCTGAGAAACAGGTTAAAAATTCAAAAGGAACTGTAGATGTAATATGGTTAAATGGAGAAAACTTTAAAGTTGCAAAAGATAATGAATTATTATTTGGTCCATTTAGTGAAAAAACACCTAATTATATGAAATACGTAGATCAAAAAGCACCAGAGATAACTAATGATTTTGGAACATCTGTTGATAATATGGAAGCACCTTGGGGTAAAGCTCAGTTTACAATAGCATATAACAGTGATACTATAAAAAGCACTTTAAATAGTAGTGATGAAATTATGACGATGGTTAAAAATAATCCAGGTAAATTTACATATCCAGCTCCTCCAGATTTTACAGGAAGTGCATTTGTAAGAAATATAATATATGATGTTGTGGGATATGAAAATATAAAAAATATAGAACCAGATGAAGAAAAAGTTAAAGAAGCTATAAAGCCTGCTATTGATTATTTAAAACAATTAAAGCCGTATTTATGGCAAGAAGGAAAGAATTATCCATCTACTTCTTCTCAACTTGAAAATATGTATGCAGATAAAGAAGTATGTGCAATGATGACTTACGCTCCAAATACGCTTAAAGATAAGATAGAAAAAAATATAATACCTAAAAGTACTAAGATAGTAAAATTTGATAAAGGAAATATAAGTAATACTCACTTTTTAGCTATACCAAACAATGCTACAAATAAAGAAGGAGCAATGGTTGTTATAGATTTTTTAATGAGTGTAGATGCTCAAGCTTCTAAGACTGATTCTAAAAACTGGGGAGACAGTACAGTATTAAGTATGGATAAAATACCACAAGAAAAAAAATCTGAATTTATGGAAACTGTGAATATAGAAAATACATTACCTGAACTACCTGCAAGTATAATTCCTATAATTGAAAAAATATGGACACAAGAAGTATTAGAGGCAAAATAATATGAAAGAAAAATTAAAGCCATATATACTTTTAGCACCTATATTTTTGATATTGTTTTCTGTGTTTTCAATAGGAATAATAGTATGTATGATTCAAAGCTTAGGGTGTTTTCCACTTATAGGATTAAATGAAATAACCTTAGATTATTATAAAGAAATATTAAGAGATACTACATTTATAAAATCATTTTTATTTAGTTTAAGTACTTGTGCTATATCATCGATAATATCTGTAGTAGGTGGGGTTATGATAGCTTATATGCTAATTAGAGATAATAAATACTCTAAATTTAGAAAAAGCTTGATTAGACTTCCTATCATAATACCTCATATTGTAGTAGTACTTTTAATATTTATGGTATTTTGCCAAAGTGGAGTAATAGCTAGAATTTTATATAATATAGGGTTTATAAATGATACAAATGATTTTTCGATATTAACAATGGATAAAAATGGGATTGGTGTAATACTTGTTTATATTTATAAAGGTATTCCATTTATAGCGTTTATGACTTTTAGTATACTTAAAAATTTTAGCGATAACTTGGAATCAGTAGCTATGAATTTAGGTGCGAGTAAATCTCAAGCATTTTTTAATATATTGCTTCCACTTTCTATGCCTACAATTATTTCTTCGTTTATAATAATATTTGCGTTTTCATTTGGCTCATTTGAAGTACCTTACTTAATAGGACCGACTACTCCAAGGGCATTGCCAGTAGAAGCATATATAAGATATAGTAGTAGTGATTTAACACAAAGACCGTATGCTATGGCTATAAATGTTATTTTAACTACTTTTAGTTTTGTACTTTTAATAATATACAATAAATTATTAAAAAAAATATATAAATACAAGTTGTAGGTGATAAAATGAAAAAAATATATAAAATATTGTTAAATAGTTTTGTAGTGTTATTAATATCGCCACTTACCGTACTTATAATATGGAGTTTGACAAATTCATGGACTTGGCCAAGCCTTTTTCCAAGTGAATTTTCTTTAAATGGACTAGAATACTTAATCACAACCGATAGTATAAAATCACTTATAACTAGCTTAATTATTTCAACAATAGTAGTTATAATAACTATAATAATAAGTTTGCCGGCAGCGAGGGCTATTAGTTTGTATGAGTTTAAGGGTAAGAGATTTTTTGAACTTTTAATAATGTCGCCTATAATAATTCCTACTATATCTGTGGCAATGGGAATTCATATAACTTTTATGAAGATAGGAATAGCAAACACTATTGTAGGTGTAGTAATAATTAATATAGTGCCATGTATTCCGTATGCTGTAAGGATACTAACTGATGTATATGATATTGTAGGAAATAAGCTTGAAGTGCAAGCAAAGGTACTTGGAGCTAATAAATTTGATACATTTAAATATATTAGTTTGCCACTTATAATGCCAGGCATAGTAAGTGCTAGCAGCATGTGCTTTATAATATCATTTGGACAATATTTTTTAACTTATTTAATAGGATCAGGAGTAGTGGTTACTTATCCTATGATAATGTTTCCATACATACAAAGTGGAGACAGAACCATAGCATCTTTATATAGTTTAGTATTTTTAGTGGTAAGTGTGATAGTTCTTTTTATATTAGAAAAAAAGATAAAATCATATTATAATGAAGAACAAACTACATTTTTATAAAAATAGGAGAAAACATATGTCAAAAGTAAAACTTATCAACTTGGTTAAGAAATTTGATAATAAGAAAATACTTAATAATATAAATTTAAAAATTGAAGAGGGCGAATTAGTATCACTTTTAGGTCCATCGGGGTGTGGGAAAAGCACTACATTAAAACTAATAGCTGGGCTTATTAAAGCTGATGGTGGAGATATACTTTTTAACGATGAATCTGTTTTAAATGTAGATACTCAAAAAAGAGGAGCTGTAATAGTTTTTCAAGATTATCTATTATTTCCTCACATGAATGTATATGATAATATAGACTTTGGTCTTAAGATAATGAAAGAAAAAAAAGAAATAAGAAAAGAAAAAGTAAATAACCTTATAAGTTTAGTTAAACTTGAAGGAATGGAAAATAAATACCCATCAGAACTGTCAGGTGGACAAAAACAAAGAGTAGCAATAGCACGTGCTTTAGCTGTAAAACCAAAGATATTGCTGTTAGATGAGCCATTTAGTAACCTTGATATAATTCTTAGGGATGAAATGAGAGAATTTGTACTAGAAATCCAAAAAAAACTTAACATAACTACTATACTTGTTACTCATGATAAAGAAGAAGCTCTTATGATGAGTGATAAAGTGGCTATTATGCTAGATGGAGAAATAAAACAGTTTGACAGTCCTAAAGCTTTATATACAAATCCATCGTGTATAGAAGTTGCTGACTTTTTTGGAGAACGTAATTATATAAGGGGAACTGTAAAAGAAAATATACTTACAAGTGATATAGGTGAGTTTAAAGTGAATTGTGAGGATACAGATAAAATAAGTGTTATGATATCTCCTAAGAATATAGCTATATATAGTAACTCAGATTATAAATTTAACGATTCTAATAAAATCACAGGTAAAATTATTAAGAAGAGGTATGGTGGAGATCGAACTTATTATACTGTAAGAGCTATAAGCTATGAGTTTAAAATAACTTCACCTAATGATAGTTACAATGTGGATGATGAAGTAAATATATGTATAGATTTTAACAATTCAGTATATTATACTATATAATTTATTAAGCTTGAATTTTATAGTATAAACTTAAATAGTAAAACATTTAATACAATACATACTAAAAGCGATATAAACTTATGTGAGTTTATATCGCTTTTAGTATGTATTCTGTAGTATTTGCAGCTATTAATTCTCGCATTTGTTTTCTATGTTCTAAGAATTTATCATAAACTTGTTGTGAGATATTAGGATCTCCATAAATTCTCCAATATTTAGTATTTTGAAATTTATAGTTTCCATATCCCATAAATCCTACAACGTCTTTGAGAGGGTAACCTAAAAATATACCTATTTCATCCGGTAAAATATTAGATTTAAGTTTTTTTATTAAAAAATCTAGATATTTATGGAAATCATAATTTTTAGGATATCCTAAAAATTTTAAAAAATTTATAATTTTTTTATTATTTAAAGTTTGCTTTAAAGTGCAGTAGTTTAAAAATAAAATCTTTATACCTTTCTCTTTTTGATTAATTATCTCAAAAGATATCTTATTACACTTAGAAAAAAATGAAATTAAATCTGAAATTTTTTCATCCTTCATAGGATCATTGAAAGATATATTAAGTATTTCACTAGGCTTTGATCCCATTATTACTGGACCTAATACTTCTAAGACCCATTTGAGATATGATGAGTTTGCTGTATTGTTACAGCGGTTATAGTTACAGTTTTTATTCATGATAGCCTCCTTAAATGATAATGGTTATTAAATAATATAAACATATGTTAACATTAATGATAATTAATATCAACAAGATAATGAAAATAAAAAACAATTGACAATGATTATTAATAGTAATAACATATTAATTAAGTATCTAGTTATAGTATGTCCATACTAGCAAGTAATAATAAGTATACATATATAATAAATTTAAAGGGGGAGTAAGTAATGAGTATTGTAATAATAGGTGGTCATGAAAGAATGGAGAGCCAGTATAAATCAATAGGGTTATCCTTTGGGTACAAAACTAAAGTATATACTAAGGCATCTCAAAAACTAAATAATGGAATAGGAAGCCCAGATGCGATAATAATACTTACAGCTACTGTATCTCATAAGATGAGTATGAAGGCAGAAGAAGAAGCTAAAAAGAAGAATATACCTATATTAAGAAGCCACAGTAGTAGTAAAGTTGCTTTTAGAGAATGTATGAAAAGAGTAGAACTATCATAATAACTTACTTATCTAATAACATCCTTATACATATTAGTCCGATAATAGACTAATATGTAATTTTATTTAAAATACTATATTAAAATAATTGTTGTATAATAATTAATAGGAAATATAAATGTAGTATTGGAGGGACTTATGATAAATATTCTTATGATAGAAGATGATAGTACAATAGCATTTGGAGTGAAGTATGCTCTAGAGCAAGAAGGTTTTAATATTGAGATATGCAAGGACTTAGAAAGTAGTAGAAAAAATATTAGTGATAAAGAGTACAATGTAATTCTTTTAGATGTAATGTTGCCAGATGGTAATGGGTACGAATTTTGCAAAGAAATTAGAGAAATTATAGATACGCCAATAATATTTTTAACTGCTTGTGATGAAGAAGTGAACATAGTTACGGGTTTAGATATTGGGGGAGATGACTATGTGACCAAACCTTTTAGAGTTAGAGAACTTATTTCTAGAATTAACGCAGTAATTAGAAGAAGAGGAAATAATAGTGAAAATAAAAAAGTAGTGAAGTTTGGAGATTTAAGTATACATACTTTAGAAGCTCGGGTTTATAAAAATGGAGAAGAGATTTTCTTAACTTCTGTTGAGTATAAATTATTATTAATATTAATGCAAAATAAGAATGTGGTTTTAAGTAGGACTAATATTTTAGAAAAATTATGGGATGTTACTTATGATTTTGTAAGCGATAACACTCTTACTGTTTATATAAAAAGACTTAGAGTAAAAATAGAAGATGACTCAGCCAACCCTAAATACATACTTACAGTAAGAGGACTTGGATATAAGTGGGATGGAAGTGAAAATTATGTTTCTGTCTAATGTTGAGATAAAAAACTTTATCAGAAGTTATATAGGAGCATTTATAATTATCATGATAATTTCTATGGGAGTTATTATTATAGATCTAAATATTATAAAATATAAGATAGTAGAAAATAACCAAGCGATGGTAGGAGCTATAGTTTCTCAAAATCCTAATTTAGAAAGTGATATAGTCGGTGTAATAACTCGGGGAGAATCAAAAGACAATGTAAGTTTAGGAAAAAAGGTATTAATGAAATATAATTATGATAAAGATATAAGCCTTAGAAATGAACCAATCGTAAGTGAGAGTATAAAAGAACTATTTAGTGTAAACACACTATTTGTAGTTATTATATTTATTTTAATCTTAGTTTTAGTTATGTATTATTTTAAAAAAATATATAGTGATATAAAAGATATGACTAGTTATGTATATAATAGTTCAGAAGGCAGATATTTTGAAATGAAAAATAAAAATCAAGAAGGTCAAATTGGGCTTCTTAAAACTGAGCTTTTAAAAATGACCAATATACTTAAAGAAAAAGTAGAACTATTAAATAATGAAAAAATATTCTTAAATGACACTATTTCTGATATTTCACATCAATTAAAAACTCCGATGACTTCACTTATAATACTTAACGATTTAATGTATGAGGATATACCAAAAGAAACTAAAATCGAATTTTTAGATAAAATAAAATCCCAACTAAATAGGATGGAGTGGCTAATAAAAAGCATGTTAAAGCTTTCTAAAGTTGAAGCTAAGGTTATAGATTTTAAGTGTGAAAAAGTAAATATTAAAGAATTACTAACGATATCGATTCAACCAAGTTTAATTCCAATAGAACTTAAAAATATAGAACTTAGTATAAGTGGTGAGGATAGTTCTACATATTATGGAGATATAGATTGGTCTAGAGAAGCTTTAGTTAATATAATTAAAAATTGTGTAGAACATACTTCGCAAAACGGAAACTTAAAAATTGATTATGAAGAAAATCCTTTATACAGTGAAATAATCATAAAAGATAATGGAGAAGGAATAGATAAAAAAGATTTGCCTCATATATTTAAAAGATTTTATAAAGGAAGAAATAGCTCAAAAGAAGATAGTGTAGGAATCGGACTAGCTATGGCAAAATCTATAATAGAGAGCCAAAATGGTGATTTATATGTTAAAAGTGAAAAAGATAAAGGGTCCCAGTTCCATATTATATTCCATAAAATTTATAGTGACTAATCTGTAATATTTAATTCACCTTAATGTAATGATGAGTCTGTAAACTATAAAATATAAACAAGAAAAATGAAGATAAAGTTTATAAAAAGGAATATATGGAGGGTAATATGGAAATTTTAAAAGTCAAAAATTTAACTAAAAGTTATGGTAAGGGAGAGGCAAAGGTAGATGCCTTAAAAAATATAAATTTATCAATAAACAAAGGTGAATTTGTTGCAATAGTAGGACCAAGTGGTAGTGGGAAGAGTACTTTACTACATTTGATAGGCGGAGTTGATAAACCAACTAGCGGAAAGGTATTTGTAAATGATGTAGATATATATACTTTAAAAGCAAAGGATTTATCTATATTTAGAAGAAGAAATGTAGGTCTTATATATCAGTTTTATAATTTGATACCTGTACTTAGTGCAAAGGAAAATATATTATTACCAGCTGAGCTTGATAATAGAAAAATAGATAAAGTATATTTAGATGATTTGTTAAAAACTTTAGGATTAAAAGAAAGAAAAAATCATCTTCCAAATGAGTTAAGTGGAGGGCAACAACAAAGAACTTCTATAGGTAGAGCGCTTATAAATAGACCATCTATAGTTCTTGCAGATGAGCCAACAGGAAATTTAGATAGTAAAAATTCAAAAGAAGTATTAGAGCTACTAAAGTTATCAGTAAAGAAATATAATCAAACTTTAATAATGATAACTCATGACACTAATATCGCTTTGCAAGCTGATAGAGTTATAACTATAGAAGATGGAATGATTAAAGTTGACGAGGTGATATAAATGAACTTATATACTTCTCTAACTTTAAGATATTTAAAAGAAAATAAGAAAAGAACAATAGTCACTATAGTAGGGATAATATTGTCTACTGCACTGATCTGTGGAGTAGGTAATATATTTGAAAGTTTCATGGATTATCAAATTAGGGAAACTATAGCTAATAACGGAGATTTCCATGCAACTTTTCATGATATAAAAAAAGATGATTTAGACAAGATAACAAAGAGTGCAGGAATATCTAAAAGTGCTCTAAGTGACAATTTAGGTTATGCAAAGTTAAGTGAAGAAAAACTAAACTTAGTTCAAGTTAGGGCATTTGATAATACTGCTTTTAAAGGTTATCAAATGAAGTTGAAAGAGGGTAAACTTCCTACTAATAGCAATGAAATTGTTTTAAGTGAAAGAGCTATGCCTTTAATTAATAAAAAAATAGGGGATAAAATAACTCTAAACATTGGAAATAGAATAGATAAAAATGGAAAATACATAGAAATCTCAATATTGGATGATAATGAAACTATAGTAGATGGAAGAAATAAAGACTTTAAGATAGTTGGTATTATTAATAAACCACAAAATGATATTGGAAATGATGTTGTAAGTGGAATAACTTATTTAGATATAAAAGAACAATCTAATAATGATACATTGAATGTAGCTATATCTGCTAACGAGCCTAGTGAAATTTATGAAATAGCAACAAAAATATCAAAAAACTTAGGTTTAAAAGTAGTAAGTTCTGATGATAGTGGTGTAGCTTATGAAAATTTATTATTTAATGAGGAATTATTAATATTAGAAGCTGCAAGTGCTTATTCTAATATAAATGAAGCTATTTACATAATACTATTTATAGTCATAACTTTAGTAGTTGCATGCACTATAGCTACGGTATACAATGCATTTAGTATCTCAATAAGTGAGCGTAAAAAACAATTTGGAATTTTAAATTCTATAGGAACAACAAAATCTCAGGTTATGAAGTTGGTACTTTTAGAAGCTATTGTAGTAAGTATAATAGGTATACCGCTAGGATTGGTAACTGGAACTTTTGTAATCGATTTAGTATTTAAATTAATACAATCTCTATTTAACAGTTCGATTGTTGCAACCATGAATTTAAGAGTTGTGTATAAACCTTATATAATTATAGGAAGTGCAGTAATAGTACTATTAACAATAATAGTATCTGCAATACTTCCAGCACTTAATGCAGCAAAAACTTCACCACTTGAAGCTATAAAAAATAGTAGTAGTCTTAAAGTAGGGAAAGTGAAGGATTCTAAGTTAATTAGAGCGTTATTTAAAACTGAAGGAGTTTTAGCATATAAAAACTTGAAACGAAATAAAAAGAAATTTAGAATAACTTTATTTTCATTAATAATTAGTGTAGTGATATTTATATCATTTAGTGGATTTGTAGAGTTGTTTGCAAAAGCTAGTGAGGTTAATAATGGGATAGTGAATTATGATGTAAGGCTATGGAAAAGTGGTATTGTAGAAGACGATAAGATAATAAATGATTTAAATAAGGTAAATGGAATAAAAAAAATTAGTGTTAGCAATACCTATGGGATAGGTTTGGATGTTAAGGAAGGCAATATAAATAAAGAATATAAGGAGTTAATAGATAAGAACTTTTCTAAAAATAATAAGAATGGTGAAACTATATATAATTTTAATCCTATGCAAAATACTTTCCAATTTACAGGAGATAAAGATATAGAAGCGTTAGAATTAAAAACTGGTAGTTTTGATAAAGAAACTGCTATAAAAGAAAATGGTATAATACTTAGAAATAAAAGTTATTATAAAGAGCTTGGTAAAAAAGCTGAGATTGCACTAACTAATTATAAAGTGGGAGATGCAATAGATGCTTATGATATTTCTAGGGATGAAGATGGTAATGAAGTAAAGAAGCCTATTAAATTAAAGGTTTTAGCTACTACAGAGGATTTACTGCCAGGAAATAAATATGCTACTTACATGGGAATAGATTTTATAACTTATAATGAGGTGGGTTCAGAATTAGGATATGATATTAATAGTAGGGATATATATATAAACTCGGATAAAACAGAAAATACTAGGAAAGCTTTAAAAGAGATAGGTAAAAAGTATGGATATGATGTATATGATGAAGTAGAACAAGCATTAAAGGTTGAACAGTCTATCATGGCGATAAAAATATTTGTATATGGTTTTGTAATACTTATATCTTTGGTAAGTATAGCTAATATAGTAAATACTATAAGTACAAATATAAATTTGAGAAAAAGAGAGTTTGCTATAATTAAGTCAATAGGTGTAACACCTGGTGGATTTAACAGGATGATATATCTTGAGAGTTTTTTATACGGGGCTTTAGCTTTAGTATATGGAGTTCCTATAGGTCTTGGAATTGATGTACTTGTGAATAAAACCACTGGATATGTTATACAATTAGGTATAATTCTACCATGGAATGCAGTTTTAATATCTGTTGTAGGAATATTTGTGATTACATTTGTTGCATCATATATACCTATGAAGAAGATAAACAAGGAAAATATAATAGAAAATATTAGACAAGAGAGTATATAGTTAATATTAAAAAGCAGTAATAATTTAGGTTTTTATAACCTGAATTGCTACTGCTTTTTTTTACTTAGTAATTTAAAAATATTCAGTTTTGATGGAAGTGATATGTTACTTTAATTTAAATGTTGAACAATTAGTTTCTGTGTATACATTAACATTATTTCCAGAAACTAATATAGTTTTAGCACTGCATGATTTGTTGTCATTATAACCACAAGTATTAACTTCACAAACCAAACAATTGCACTCACCTTTACTATTTGTATTGTTAGTTAATGTTGAATAATTATCTTTATCAAGGAATGAGCCACAACAAGTACTACAATCAGTTTTAGCTCCTTTTCCACCTACATTTATGCGATTTGAATAACAACTACCTTGTTTATTGTGAGAACAGTTTTCTACTTTACAATTTATTTTAATCATTATATACCTCCTACTTTTTATTTAGAAAAATATCTATCTAATAAACCTTTAAAAGCTCTACCATGTCTAGCTTCGTCTTTACACATTTCATGAACTGTATCATGAATAGCGTCTAAATTGTTTTTCTTAGCTAAAGTAGCTAAATCTTTTTTTCCAGCACAAGCACCATACTCAGCCTCAACCCTAGCAGATAAGTTTGCTTTAGTATCAGCTACAACTACTTCACCTAATAATTCTGCAAACTTAGATGCATGTTCAGCTTCTTCAAAAGCTATTCTTTTATAAGCTTCAGCTACTTCAGGGTATCCTTCTCTATCAGCTTGGCGGCTCATAGCTAAATACATTCCTACTTCGGTACATTCTCCTATAAAATTAGCTCTTAAGCCTTCTATTAATTCTGAATCAATATCTTTTGCTATTCCGATTCGGTGCTCGTCTGCCCATGTAAGATCACCTTTAAGTTCATCAAATTTTTCAGGTCCTACTTTGCAAACAGGGCAAATCTGAGGAGGAGCATCTCCTTCATGGATATATCCACATACTGTACAAACATATTTTTTCATAAGATTTTTCCTTTCAGATTGTAAATTAAATACTTATTTATTATTGGTAAAAAAATATATATTATGCTTGTTAGGATTCTTAGTTTAAAATAATAACAAATAATGGCATAAATTATATATAATAGTATTATAGAAAAATGTAAAAAAAAAGAAATTTAGGGAGAGTAGATATGAATATAATAGAGAACTTAAGAAATCAGGGTATAAGTGAAAAACTTATAGAAGATATAATATATTTTAGAAATTATTATAAATTAAATGAAGAGTTATCAAGTAGAGTATCCACTCCTAAAACATATTTTTATGGAAAAGATATATTATCAAAGAGTATTTCAGCAATTCTTGAAGGGGAGAATATATTACTTAGTGGACCTAAAGCAACAGGAAAAAATATATTAGCAGATAATTTATCTCAAATATTTAACAGACCTCAATGGAATACATCATTTCATGTAAATACAGATAGCGCCTCTCTTATAGGGACAGATACATTTATAGATAATGAAGTTAAGCTAAGAAGAGGGAGCGTGTATGAATGTGCACTTAATGGAGGATTTGGGGTATTTGATGAAATAAATATGGCTAAAAATGATGCTGTGGTTGTACTTCACAGTGCTCTTGATTATAGAAAAATAATAGATGTACCAGGTTATGAAAAAATTAAATTACACGAGGCAACTAGGTTTATAGGTACTATGAACTACGAATACGCAGGAACAAAAGAGTTAAATGAAGCTTTAGTTTCTAGATTTATGGTTATAGATATACCTTCTATAAACGAAGAAACTCTTATGGTTGTACTTAAAAATGAATTTGAAGATGCAAATGAAGATAAGTTAAATCAATTTGCTGGATTATTTTTAGATTTACAAACTAAATCTCAAAACTCTGAAATATCTACGAAATCAATAGATTTAAGAGGTATAATAGCATCATTAAAAACTATAAAAAGAGGTTTAAATCCGAAGCTTGCAATAGATATGGGAATTACTGATAAGACATTTGATGTATATGAAAAAGAAATAGTAAGAGATGTAATAAGTACGAGAATACCTGATAGTTGGGGATGTGAAGATATTTTTAAATTAAAAGCTAAGATAATATAGGTGATGTTATGAAATGGATATATGAAGATTTTGAATTTGAAAATAGACTTAATAATTTATCATGGACTATATGTGGTGATTATAATGTAGAAATAGAAAATGATGAAAATGATTATTTATCAAAAAATGTGGCCTTATACTATTCTATAAATGCAGGAGCGAGAAGAACATACATTGATTTTAATACTATAAAAAAATACCTAAACAGTAGAGTTAAAAGTGGGCTAAATAAAGAAGTGTTAATAAAATTAGTTCAAATATGTAGTGATGTAGCAATAAATGATAAAATCATACAAGAAAGACCTGGAGTTTACGATATAAGAAAAAAAGCTTACCAAGATATAATTTCAAATTATTTTAAAATAAAAGATGACACTGTATTAGATAAGATAAAATATACTTTAATTCTTGAAAATATGGACAAACATCCAATTGTAAGTCCAAAGATAAGAAAAATTATAAATGATATAAAAAAAGCTGGAAATTGTAATAATACTTTAGATTTATTAAAGATAGTAGAAGATACATACAACACTCATTTTGGATATATAGTAAGTGAGTTAGAAGAAAGCCATAAGCATGAAAATAATAGAAAAAATACAGACATAGACTTTGATACTTTCTCTGACTTTATGAATGAAGAACTTTATAGTGATGATAGTGAAGTAGAAGAAATAATGTCTAGCAGGATAGTAGATTCCATAGGTGAAGGAAGTATTTTAGACAATAAAACCTCGTCTAATAGAAAAATATACATAGATGAAGAAAATGTAGCTAAGATATATACAAAAATAGAATATTATTATGGAAAGTCTTTTTTAGATAAAGAAGAAATAAAGAAATTAGAGCGAATTAATTGTAGAGATATACACGAAGGATGTAGAGTTCATTTAACAGACGGAGTACTTAGAAGTGAATGTGAAAATATATTTCAAATAAAATACGTAACAAGACAAAAAGAAAAGAATTTAAGTGTATATAGAGACGATATAAAAATATATAAAAGAAATATAAAAAAACTTAAAGACAATATAGGCAGGATGTTAATAAAAGAACAAGAAAAAGATATAATTCATTCTGATAATGGAAATTTAGTAGCCAATAAGCTTTGGAAAGTAGGAAAAAGTCAGGATAATAAGGTTTTTTATAAAAATATAAACAATGATAAAGGAAGATATGTAGTTGATATATTATTAGATTCTAGTGGTTCTCAAAGAAGAAACCAAGGGAAAGTAAGTGCACAAGGGTATATAGTATCTCAAGCACTTACTCAGCTAGGTATTTCAAATAGAGTTATGGGGTATTGTAGTTTTTTAGATTACACCATAATCAGACGATTTAGAGATTATAATTCTCCAATTAGCTTTAATGAAAACATATTTGAATATTTTTGTGCAGGAAATAATAGAGATGGGTTAGCTATAAAGTCTGTTTATGATGGGCTATTAAAACGTGAAGAAGAAAATAAGATTATGATAATACTAAGCGATGGAAAACCAAATGACGTTAAAGTAGGAAAGGAGAGCGAAAGGACTACAAAGAGCGAACTTAGCTACAAAGGTATTGTTGGAATAAGAGATAGTGCAAGTGAAGTTAGAAAAGCTAGAAAGCAAGGTATAAAAGTACTTGGTATTTTTACAGGCAAAGAAGAAGATTTAGAAGCAGAGAAGCTTATATACGGAAGAGATTTTGTTTATATTAACAATATAGATAGATTTGCAGATGTTATATCAATGTATCTAAAACGCATAATAGAGGTTTAAAACTAGGCTAGTAAATAGCTTAGTTTTTTTGTTTGTAATAAATATTAATCATAAATTATGGAAATGATATTAAATGTAAGATACTTTGTATGTAGAGGAGAGTTAAAATGGAAAATTCAATGTTTTGTTATCAATGTGAACAAACAGCGGGAGGTAAGGGCTGCACTAAAATGGGGGTTTGTGGAAAAACACCAGAAATAGCAGGACTTCAAGATTTGCTTATATATCAATTAAAAGGTATAAGTTTTTATGCTAAGAAACTTATAGAAAAAGGCGAACAAATAGATAAAGAGATAGTTAAGTTTGTAGAAAACTCTTTGTTTACAACTTTAACTAATGTAAACTTTGATGCAGAAGTTCATGTAGAGATGCTAAAAAAATCTCAACAAATAAAAGAAAAAATAAAAAATACAGTAGGACGTTGTAGTGATGAAACTGAACAAGCTACATATAAGTTAAGTAACACTAAAGAAGAAATGTTAGTTGATGCTAAAAAAGCAGGCATAATGTATGACCAAAATATAGATGCAGATATACGTTCTTTAAGACAAACAATTATATATGGACTTAAAGGAATAAGTGCTTATGGTCATCAAAGTAGAGAAATGGGATATTATAATGACCAAGTTGATGAATTTTATTTTAGAGGATTAGAATGTACTACTAATAATAACTTGTCACTTGAAGAAATGATACAAATGACTATGAGAACAGGGGATATGAGTGTTGCCGTAATGCAAAAGCTTGACGAAGCTAACACTAATATTTACCAAAATCCATCACCTCAAAAGGTAAATGTAAATATTAAAAAAGGCCCATTTATAATAGTATCAGGACATGATTTAAAAGACCTTGAAATGCTATTAAAGCAAACACAAGGTATGGGAATAAATATATATACTCATGGTGAAATGATACCTGCACATGGATATCCAGAACTTAAAAAATATACTCATTTAGTAGGTAATTTTGGTGGTGCTTGGCAAGATCAACAAAAAGAATTTGATAATATACCTGGATGTATACTTATGACTACAAACTGCCTTATGAAACCAAGAGATAGCTACAAAGACAGAATATTTACTACGAGTGTCGTTGGTTGGGACGGACTTAAACATATATGTAAAAAAGAGAATGGAGAAAAAGATTTTAGCGAAATGATAAATAAAGCCTTAGAACTTGGTGGATTTAAAGAAGATCAAGATACTAAAGAAATACTGGTTGGATTTGGTCATAATGCAACATTAAGTCATGCAGATACAATAGTAAATGCAGTAAAAGATGGTAAGATAAGACACTTTTTCTTAATCGGTGGATGTGATGGAGCAAGACCAGGCAGAAATTATTTTACGGAATTTGCTACAAAAGTTCCAAAAGACTGTGTGATACTTACGCTAGCTTGTGGTAAATATAGATTTAACAAACTAGACTTTGGTGAAGTAGCAGGGCTTCCAAGATTATTAGATGTAGGTCAATGTAATGATGCATACTCTGCTGTTAGGATAGCTTTAGCACTTGCAGATGCATTTGATACTGATGTTAATGGATTGCCATTATCAATAATATTATCTTGGTATGAACAAAAAGCAGTAGCTGATTTGCTTGCACTTTTATCATTAGGAGTAAAGGGGATATATTTAGGACCAACACTTCCTGCATTTATAACACCTAATGTACTTCAATACTTAGTTGATACATTTGATATAAGACCTATAAGTAATGCAGAAGAAGATTTAAAAAGTTGTTTACAACAAGGTATATAAAACTAATCTATACTTTTATTAGATGAGCATTTTATCAAGTTATATGCTAAATAAATATTATAATTAGAGTTTACGAGAAGGAAATTATCCTTCTCTTTTTTTATTAACTATTTAAAGTGATTTTTTATAAACTCAGCATTTATTTTATATTACAGGGAAAATATGAATTTATATAAAGATAGTATAAGTTTTAGTATTTAGGTATTAATTTATCTATTTCAAAATAATCTTCAAAAGTAAACAATGAGGATAAATTGTATATTCTATCATCTTTAAAATTAGATTTAAACTGATATATTAAAGCAGGTGATATTGATAAATGTCTTGAAGCGATAGGTTGGGTCCATGTTTTACCATTGTCAATAGACTTGCAAGTGTATAAATTAAAATATTCAACCCATTGAGCATATAAAATAGAATTATACTCAATTAGGTTAGGAAATAAACACATTATATTAGAACTTATGTAAATATGATTGTATACTTTAAAGTTGTCACATCTAATATATGCGTTTAAATAAGCGCAATAATATTTACCATCGTTATTTTCAGAAAAAACTATATGATAAAAGTTTTCATCATTATTTATAACAGATAAATAGATTTTATTTTTTTGTGAATTTGTCATTTGAATAGGATTAAGCCATTTAAATTCATTTAAATCATAAGTACAAAAAAACAATTCTTCAAATCCATTTATAACTTTGAAATAAAATATTGTTGGAATGTTATTATCCCAAGTTACTATAAAATTAGTAAGTATATTATAATTTATAAGATCAATTGAGTTTTTTATGCATATATTATCATGCATATATATATGAACTATAGTTGTTAAATTTGAATTATTTTTATTCATTGAATAATAAATAGCATGAGTTTCGTTTGATATTATTTTTATAAAAGGAAATTTAATAAAGAAGTTTTTATAATCGTACTTTAAAAGAGTATTTTCTTCTATATTCTTATCTTTGATATTAATATAAAGTAATTTACCTTTTTTATTATTTAAAATTCCATATATATTATCACTACTGTCTATTTCAAACCAAACATCTACAAAAGAATAATCGCCATCTATTATATTAATAGAATATAAATTATTAAAATTAGAATCCATGGTATTACAAATGATAGATTTATCAAAATTTAGTATATTTATAGTTTCATCTAGTTTCCTAATAAATATATATGTTTTATTAAAAAAAGACATAACATCCCCCCGAAAATTACTTATACTAATATTTATATTTTAAAATAATACATTTTATACATTAATAAAAAAAAAAATAATAAAATATATACTCAAACAGTAACAGGTAGATATGAATATCCATATATTTTAATAAGAAGAGAAAGTAGTCTTTTCTAAAATAATTAACAGGAGTGGATATTTGACATGGAAGAAATGAGATGTAATCAAGAAAAAAATTGCTGCGAAGAATGCGAAAATACGCCTTCTAAACCAAAACCAAATAAGTGTACAAATCAATGTTGTGAACCAATAGAATTAAGATGTCCTGCAGATATATCAAATGCAATATGTATACCAGTTCTAACAGAAAGAATATATGATTATGTATGCCTTAAATCAGGAACTATGAAATTAATAAAGGACTTAGTATTTAAAGTAAAGGAAAGACGTGGGGCAAAATACGGAGCTAATGAAATATGCGTAAAAGATGTACTTGTAGAATTTGATTTTATAGGGTTAATGAATGAGGACAAAGAACCAAGATTAAAATCATATATAGATAAAAAAGAAGTTAAATTTATACCAGATGAATGTTCACCAGAGTTTGAATGTGGAGATGTTAGTCTTTACAACTCATATAAAAACAAATACAATATAGCAACAAGTTCTAGTTGTTGTGAAAAAGGTAAAAAGACTAGAATTGCTCAAATAGGAGTAGAATTCTATGTATGTAATTTAGTTATAACAGTAAGAGGGAAAATAGGATGTGAGGATTTTGAAGCTTGTACAACATATAGTGGGCCAATATTAAATATAATGGATGGAAAAACAACACCTCTAGATTTTATAGGCGAAATATGCTTACCTTCAGATGAGTTCTGCTTAAATATGAAACTTAAATTTGATGGATGTATAGATGTTGATTGTGTATCACCACAAGAAAAATTCAATCCAGACTCTTGTACTAATCCAAACAGAGAATTTAAAGCAGATATATTCTCTTCTCTTTTAGTTACTGAAAAAATTTATGCTATAGTTAAAGAAGAATTAGTAGTATACACATCACCAAGTTGTATAAAATGTAGCGATGGAAACATAACATCAACTAAATGCTAATAATTTAAAAGCAGCTTTTTATAAAAAAAATAGCTGTAAATAAAAAATGAACTCTAGTATTAGAGTTCATTTTTTTATTGTATTAGATGGGATCTTATCTTGATTAAATAGCGTTTAAGAGCCTCTATCTTAGGCTATAGCAAATTATATTAAGGTGCTATTTAAAGTTCTAAAAAGGTAATAACAATGTGTTTTTACACATAAATATAAGAATAGTGTTTATATTTATGTAGTTTATGTAGTTATGGAAGGGGATTATTAAATGGAAAAATATTATAAAAAGTCTATAGTAGAAATATTTATAAAAATTAATGATATGATAACTAGTTTATATGATGAATATGATTGTTTTGTACAGTTGGAAATAACGACACTAGATGGAATTGTAACATATATGGAACTATCAAACAATGAAGAAAAAAATATAAACATAAGTAAAAATATGATAGTATATGACAACGTAGCAATCGCAATAAGTGATATAGTGAAAGTGAAAATATTAACTGATAATGAAATTAAAGATGAACTAATTATGGAATTTGAAAATACGGATGTATTTACTTCAAGAAGTACATACAATAAAAATTACCAAAGAAGATATAGCAAGAAAATGAATGATAAAAATATTGAAGATTATATAAAAGAAAACTATAAAAATATAGATTCAATAAAATTTAACAGTATTGTAGATGAAAATCATACAAAAGGTAGAGCATACGAAAAGATAATAAAAGAAGAGGTTTTAAGTGATGAAACATATTTAGATTCAAAACAAGTAGACGTTTTACAAAGTGTAAATATAGATGTACAAAAAACTGAGGCTATTAACTATATAAAAACACATCCTCAAGAAATAATAACTAATATAGAGGTTGAAGAAAAAAAAGTTTTAACAAATAATGCACAAGAGGCAGAAGTAGCTAGACCGGTACAAACAAAGCCTGTAAAAGTAATAACTAACATAGATATAGATGATTGCGATGTAGTAGTAGCTCAATCCACTACAAGGGCTATAAAAGATATAAAACAAAATCAGTCTGGCGTTGTTATAGATTTAGCACCTGATTACATAGGCGGAGTTATAGGGAATATAAATACTACAGATAATATAATTAAATCAAAAACTATTGATATTTTAAGCTTAGAGCCATTAAATAAACAGGTAAGCAAAGATGAGGTAAGTTCAAAATCACTAATGTTAGATCCTACAGGAGACGGATATGTAGGAGTTGTGTTAGATGATGGGACATTTGAACCATTAAAAATAGAATTAAAGACAATAACTGTATTAGAAGATGATTCTAATAACTTATTAGGAAATATAGATATTAATAAACAAATAGGTAAAGTTGTTAAAGATATTGGCCAGCATAAAGCAAACTTAATAGAATCATTAGATATTGAATATGCCGATAATTTAGTAGAATATAAATCAGAAAATTTAGAGTCTATAAAAAATATTATAAACACGTCAAAAGATATTGTAAATTCTATAACTAATAAATACGATACCGTTAATGTTGTTACAAAGGAAGAAACAGAATTGATAAATGATATAATAAATATAAGTGGAAACTCTATACAACAAATAGAAGATATAAAAACAACACCAGTTATACAATCAATAAAACCGATAAATGATTATAAAAGCGTTACAGAAAATATTAAATTAAGCAAAGTAAATGTAAATGTAGTTAAGGATATAGAAACTGTTGGTAAGGATGATTTTAACTTATATAAAGAAAATATAAATGGAAGTATAGAATATGTTGGGGATGGAATAATGATTGTTAATAATGGTGATTCAGATATAACTATTTATTCCACAGAAAATATTAATTCTGTGAATTTATAAGATGTATGCAAAAACTTTATATTTAAAGATAAAGGGGCTGTCTCAAAATAAAATAAGGATAGTCCGACAAAAAAATGAACTCTAGTGACTAGAGTTCATTTTTTATGTACAGAATTAATTTATGCTAAAAAACAAAACTATACATAAAGATTATAACCAAGTTATAAATACTAATAACCAATTATCGATAAAAACTTTAGAAGAAATAATACCACATAATGATTCGGTTAGGATACTAAGCCAAATAATGGAGGAATTAAATTACGAAAAATTAATGAAGGCATATTCCCCGAAGGGAAGAAATCCAGTGGTCTCACCGAAGGTATTATTTAAAGTTTTAGTATATGCTTATATGAATAACATTTATTCTAGTAGAAAAATAGAAAAGGTATGTCGCAGAGATATTAATTTTATGTGGCTTTTACAAGGAGAAAAAACTCCAGATCATAATACGATATCTAGATTTAGAAGTAATAGAATTTCAGTAGCAGGAGAAGATCTATTTTATCAATTAATTAAAAAGTTGTTAAAGTTAAAAGAGATTAAATTTGAAAATATATTTATAGACGGAACAAAAATAGAGGCTAACGCCAATAAATATACTTTTGTATGGAAAAAATCAACCGATAAATCTGAAGTTAAATTACAAGAAAAACTTAGAATATTAATAAGAACTCTAAATGATGAGTTGAATATAAATTATACAATTTATACAGTTCAAGATAAAATTACAGTGCAACAAGTATCTGAAATTCTAACAACTTTAAATAAAATTAAGATTTCTGAAAATATAGAATTTGTACATGGAAAAGGTAAAAGAAAATCAAAACTACAAAGATTTATAGAACGATTTGACGAATTAGCTCATAGACAAGGAAAATATGACAATTATAACTCTATATTCGATGGTAGAAATAGTTTTTCTAAAACAGATAAAGATGCTACATTTATGCATATGAAAGAAGATCATATGAGAAATGCTCAACTTAAACCAGGATATAATGTACAAATTGGGGTTGAAGGTGAATATATAGTTGGACTAGATATTTCTAGTGAAAGATCTGATCAATTGACTCTTATACCATTTCTTAAAAATTTAAAATTAAAATTACATAAAACATACAAAAATGTAGTTGCCGATGCAGGATATGAAAGTGAAGAAAACTATGTATATTTACTAGAAAATAAGCATAATTCATTTATAAAACCTCAAAATTATGAGTCTAGAAAGAAAAATAAGTTTAAAAATAATATTAGCAAAAGAGAAAATATGCATTATGATGAACAAAATGATTGTTATATATGTTATAACCGTAAGGTTTTGATGCCTATCGGCAGAAAATCAAAAAAATCAAAATCAGGATATAAATCCATATTAACTATATATGAATGTGAAGATTGTAATGGTTGTGAGTACAAGGATAAATGTACTAAAGCTAAAGGAAATAGACAGATACATGTTTCAAAAAAATTTATAGATTTAAGAGAGAATTCACTAACTAATATAAAAAGTGCCGGAGGCATATTACTTAGAATGAATAGATCTATACAAGTTGAAGGTACATTTGGAGTTTTAAAAGAAAATTATGGATTCAGACAATTTCTAACTAGGGGCAAAGAGAATGTAAAGTGTGAATTTTTACTCCTAACATTTGCATTTAATATAAATAAATTGCATACTAAAATGCGTAAAAATAAGTTAGGTGTATCTTTTTTCATAAAAGATATAGCTTAAGAATATTAAATCAATAAAAAAAAGAGATTTGGAAAATCTTGTTTTTGTGATGCACAAATAAGGTTGATTTTTCTTAAATAGAAAAAAAGAAGGTGCCTCGTCTAATGATTTCTAAAAATCATTTTGAGACACCCCCTTTATAAAATAGATTTAATTTTTAAATGAAAATTTGAGAATCTTAATAATTTAAAAATTCTATAGAATCTAAGCAAACAAAGTATATCATATTTACAGTAGTAGTAGTATTAGAAAGAACTAAAACATTTCCTACTCTACCTAAAACTTTAACGTTTTGTAAAGCTAACCATCCACCAGTTAAGCTAACTATATTTGAACTAAATGAGTTGAAAATTGAATTGAAGACACCTTCGTTACAACAACAGTCCTCACATTTAATAGAACATTTTTCGTGAGAATCATCAAGTAATGCAATTAAATTAGCTTCAAATTCACTTCTAGTAATAGCTGTAGTGTTATATGTGAACGCTACAGCCTGTATGTTGCATAAAGAAGCATGGTTTATATTTAATGCTAGAGAAGCAGAGCCAGGTACAGGATAAAATACCTCAGTAGTAGGTGTCAATCTTAAAGAACTACAACTACAAGATTCAAAACCACTAAATGTAGCATCTGGCACAGATATATTATCACCATCAGTTATTGCAGCAGTAAGTTGAGCTCCTGCTAAGAGATGTTTTCCTATAAATCCAAATTGATTAAAGTTAACATAAGGATTTACTGTTGGACAAGTTAATAGTTCTAAAGATTTTTTCATACTATCTTTGCAACAACAAGTTTCTTTTTTATTATTTTCATGTTTATTATCTTTAGATTCACAGTAACAAGGCTCTTCCTTTTTACTGTAGCAAGGATCTTCTTTTTTATCATAGCAGTTACATTTAGAATTACCGTCTTTCCAACCATTTCTATTTGATTCACAATTAGGCATATTATCATACTCCTTAAATTACATAATTCATAGGCGATTTTATAACCTACGTACTTATAATATATTTAAAATTATAGAAAAAAGTTACATATAACATAAAAAAATATTTATAATATTTATGCATAAACATAACTTAGTAAATTTAATATGAATTTAGTTTTTTTTATAAATACAATAAATTAAAAAGCTTGATTCTAAATGTATATCAGAATCAGACCTTTTTAATTTATTGTATTTTTTAGATTGTCTAATACACAAGGCATTAATCATACAGTCGTAATCTATATAAATTATATTAATAATTTAAAAATTCTACAGAATCTAAGCAAACAAAGTATATTGTATGAGAAGAAACATTATTAGAAAGAACTAAAACATTTCCTACTCTACCTAAAACTTTAGCACTCTGTATAGCTAACCATCCAGCAGTTAAGCTATTTATATTTGAACTAAATGAGTTGTAAATTGAATTGAAAACACCTTCATTACAACAACATTCTTCACATTTAATAAAACATTTATCATGAGAATCATCAAGTAATGCAGTTAAATTAGCTTCAAATTCAGCTTGAGTAATAGTTGCAGTGCTATATGTGAATGCTATAGATTCTACATCACATAAAGATGCATGATTTGCAGTTAATCCTAGAGTTGCAGTATCTGTAATTACAGGATAGTTTATATCGGTAGTAGGTGTTAACCTTACAGAACTACAACTACAAGATTCAAAGCCACTAAATGTAGCAGCAGGTGAAACTATATTGTCACCATCAAGTAATGTAGCAGTAAGTTGAGTTCCTACTAAATAATGTTTTCCTATAAATGCAAAGTTATTAAAGTTAACATAAGGATTTATTGTTGAGCAAGTTAATAGTTCTAAAGCTTTTTTCATGCTATCTTTGCAACAGCAAGTTTCTTTTTTATCATGTTTATCATCTTTAGATTCACAATTAGCCATATAATTATACTCCTTAAATTACATAATTCATAGATAATTTGATAACCTATGTACTTATAATATATTTAATAATATAGAGAACAGTTACATATAAGACAAAAAATATTTATTAATAAACATAAATTAAAGCGAATTTAAT
This sequence comes from Romboutsia sedimentorum, assembly GCF_030131845.1. Taxonomy (GTDB): domain Bacteria; phylum Bacillota; class Clostridia; order Peptostreptococcales; family Peptostreptococcaceae; genus Romboutsia_D; species Romboutsia_D sedimentorum. The sequence goes on from NZ_JASKYM010000005.1 coordinate 67,504, forward strand.
ATGAAATTGAATTTTTAAACAAATAAATGTAAATAATTTAAATGAAAAGAATAAGGAAGGTGAGCAGATGATAAAAGAACGTAAAGTAAAAGAACCAATTGTTGCAATAAGTAAAGCAATTAGTGAAGGAAAATCTTTAGAAAAAGCACTAGACTTATTACCGATGGATAAAGTAATACAAAAAGGGGATGTTGTAATAATAACTCCAAATTGGGTAAAAGATAAAAAGCCTAAAGATGGAGTAGTGGTAGGCCCTAAAACACTAAAAAAACTTATACAATATGTAAAATCTAAACAACCAGGTAAGATATATATAGCAGTTGGCTCAGCAGGCGCTAAAACACCTGATGTTATGAAAAAAGTAGGATATGATAAGGTAATACAAGATGAAGAAGTAGAATTTATTGATATGAATTATGGACCATACATAAACTTAGAACTAAATCATAAAATAATAAAATCTACACCCATTAATAAAGTAATAGATGAAGCTGATGTTATAATATCATTTACACAATTAAAACAACATGAGGAAGCAACAGTAACAGCATCTATAAAAAACATAGCAATGGGATGGCCACCAGCAGAAATTCATGGATATCCTAAAAAAAATACAGGTATACATGAAGACTTACATGGATTTATAAGAAGTTTTGCAAATAAAGTGCCTATAGATTTAAGTATAATAAGTTGCGATAAAGCAATGATAGGAACAGGGCCTACTAATGGTATGGCAGTAGATACTCCAGGGCTTATAATAGCATCTACAGACCCTCTTGCAGCAGATGCTATAGGTGCAAGATTACTTGGGTTCTTACCACAAGCAGTATGTTATTTATATGGGTTATACAAAGATGGTATAGGAGAAGTTAAACCTGAGAATATGGATATAAAAGGAATAGATTTAGTAGAAGCTGAAAAGATATTTAGCAAGGCAGCTTATGGAAAAAGTGATGTTATGGTTGATAAAGAAAAATTTAAAGATATACATGGACAATAAAAAATTAAATAGTCTAAAAATATGAAAATTTTTACAAGAATTTTAAAAAGTAATAAGTGTAATAATAACAATAGAAATAAATCAAAAGGATGTGGCAGTATGACTCATAAAAAACAAGAAAATATAAAAAAAATGCAAAACTATCAAAAAGAAAAATTAGAAATAGCAAAAGAGTTAGGTATAAATGGTGCTAATAGTAGTGAAGTTAATGTTAAAATAGCATCACAAGGAGAGCCTGAACACAGTAATAAAACTATGACTAAGCAAAGAAATATGCAAAGTAAGCAAAAAACAGCAAGAGAGAAAAATGAACTTGTAATAAGATAAGTTAAATTTTATTGACAATATTTTATACAAATAGTATATTAAAAATAATACACAAAGGCGTGTTTAAAGAGCAAAGGAGCTCCATAGGATTATATCTATGGAGTTTTTTTGTTTTTACACAAACACTATATTAAAAAGGGAGAGATAAAATTGTATAATTTTGAAATTAAAACAAAGATAAAATTCGGAAAAGGATCATTAGAGTCAATTAGTGAAATCAAAAATAAGAAAATACTAATAATAACAGATCCGTTTATGATTAAATCTAAAATGATAGATAAAATTTTAGAACATATTAAAGAATCTAGCTATGAGATATTTAGTGATATAGTTCCAGATCCACCAATAGAACTTATAGTTAGCGGAGTAGAAGTGTGTGATAGAGTAAAGCCACAAGTTATTATAGCTTTGGGTGGAGGGTCTGCAATAGATGCAGCCAAAGCTATAATGGACTTTTCAAAAAAAATATTAAAAACACAAGAAATAGAATTTATAGCAATCCCAACTACAAGTGGAACAGGATCAGAGGTAACATCTTTTTCTGTAATAACAGATAACCAAAAAGGAGCAAAATATCCATTAGTGTCAGATGAACTTCTTCCTGATATAGCCATACTAGACCCTGAATTAGTAAAAACAGTGCCTAACTTTATAACAGCAGATACAGGTATGGATGTACTTACTCATGCAATAGAAGCTTATGTATCAACTAATGCAAATGATTTTTCTGATGCACTTGCTGAAAAAGCTATAAAGTTGGTGTGTAAATATTTAATTAAAACATATAAAAATGGAGAAGATCTTGATGCTAGAGAAAAAATGCATAATGCATCATGCTTAGCAGGATTGGCTTTTAATAATGCATCTCTTGGTGTAAACCACTCTATAGCACATGTACTAGGTGGTAAATTCCATGTACCTCATGGAAGAACAAATTCAATTTTACTTCCTCATGTAATAGAATATAATGCAGATATAGTAGGATATAATAATACAGACTATTCTTTAGCTGCAAAGAAGTATGCAGATATAGCTAGTTTTTTAGGGTTGAATTCATCTAATATAAGAGTTGGGGTGAAAAGTTTAGTTAATGAAATTAAAAAAATGCAAAAAGAAATGAATATGCCAACTAAGCTAAGTGAGTGTAAGATAAATATTAACGATATAACTGATTTAGAAAAAGAAATAGCAGCTTTAGCAATAAAAGATGCATGTACTAAAACTAATCCTAAACAGCCAACAGAAAAAGAAATAATAAACATATTAAATAAAATCAAATAGCGACATAAAGTGTCAAGGAAAATGTTTGTTATAAAAGATAAAATAAATATTGACAAATATAAAACGAAAAATTATAATAAAAGTATCACAAAGGCGTGATAATTTATAAAAAAGCAATGAGGCTTCTTAAAGGATATGTTTTTATGTGTCTTTTAGAAGCCTCTATTTATTTAATAGCAACTAAAAGTTAGTAAAGAAAGCAGGGAATAAATTGACACAAGATACTAAACAAAGAGTTATTCAAGAATATGTGCCAGGTAAACAAGTTACACTTGCTCATATAATAGCGAATCCAAATGAAGAAATATACAAGAAATTAGGTCTTATAATAGATAAAAAAGATGCAATTGGAATACTTACAATAACTCCCAGTGAAGCGTCAATAATAGCAGCAGATGTGGCAACAAAAGCATCGGGAGTATCATTAGGGTTTATAGATAGATTCAGTGGATCTTTAGTGGTTACGGGTGATGTAAGCTCTGTAGAGTCTGCACTTGATGAAGTATTACAAGTTTTAGGAAATATGCTAAACTTTACATCTACTAAGATAACGAGGACTTAAAAATGAAAAATGTAATTTTTATGGGAAAGACAGGTAGTGGAAAAACAACTTTATGCCAAAAGCTAGATGAGTTAGAGCTTAAATATAAAAAAACACAATCAGTAGAAATTTACAATAATGCAATAGACACTCCTGGTGAGTATATGGAAAACAGATCATTATACAATGCTTTAATAACAACAGCAGTAGATGCAAAAGTTATAGCGATAGTATATGACTGCACACAAGAAGAAAATTATATAGCACCAGGTTTTGCAAGTATATTTTGCAAAGAAGTAATAGGTATTATAACTAAGATTAATAATGCTGATAGTGAAAACGATATTAACATAGCACAAGAAAGATTAGAAATGGCAGGCGTTAATAAAATATTTAAAGTAGACACTATTGATAATATAGGTATAGAGGAATTACTTAAATATCTAAGTTAATTTTAAAACACATATTAATAAAAGTGTTGTTAAGACCTTTAAGTGAGGTGGAATATATGGCTAAAAAAATATTGTTAGTGGATGACGAGCCACTTATAAGAATGGATATAAAAGATTTATTAGAAGAGCGAGGATATGAAATAGTAGGAGAAGCTTGCGATGGATTTGAAGCTGTTGAAAGTTGTAAGAAATACAATCCAGACTTAGTAATCATGGATATAGATATGCCAATACTAGATGGAATAAAAGCAGGAAAAATAATAGCTAAAGAAAATTTAGCTGGAGGAGTGCTTTTACTAACTTCTTTTGAGGATAGTGAATATATCGAAAAAGCTAAAAGTATTGGTGCATTTGGATACTTAGTAAAACCTGCTAATGAAAAAGTACTTATACCTACTATAGAAATGTGCTTATCGAAGGTAAATGAATTTGAAAAAATGAAAAAAGATTTAGATAACATAAATTCTAAATTGGTAGAAAGAAAAGTAATAGAAAGAGCAAAAGGCATACTTACTAGAGAATTTAAAATAGGTGAAGATGAAGCTTATAATAGAATTAGAAAACTTAGTATGGACAAAAGAACTACTATGCTTGAGATAGCTAAAATGATTATTATTGGATATGATGAATAATACAATAAGCAAAATATGTATAGAAAACACCTATTTGAATGAAGAGCAAGTTGAAAAAATTATAGAGGTTTCAAAATCATTAGAACTGATGGCAAATTTCTATGAAAGTGATGTTTTTATAGATGTGTTAAGCAAAAATAAAAATGAAGCTTTAGTAGTGTGTCATGGTAAACCACAAAACAAGTCACTTTATAGTGAAAACGTCGTAGGTAAGAAGGCATTAAATGAAAATGAGCCAGGAGTAATAAAAACTCTAAATTTAGGAATTACAACAAGGGATATAAAAGCTCTAACTCAAGAATACAAGTTAGTACAACAGACAATTCAACCAATAGCCCTAGAAAATGAAGTTATAGGAGTATTGATTGTAGAAAAAGATATAAGTAACGAGTTAAAAAATGAATTTGATATAAATCAAAATAACAAAACTCAAAGTGAAAAGTCACATGAATTTATAAACTTAATAAAAAATAATAATTTTTTAACTGATAATTTAAATTCTGCTATACTTATATTTGATAAAAATGGAACACTAAAGATAAAAAATAAAAATGCAGTTCAAATGTATAAGAAACTAGGATTCATATGTGATATACAAGATATGCATTATAATGATTTATATATAGAACATGAAAAGTTTGAACAAATTTTATTGAATGAAAACTATGATGAGACTAATGAGGTTTGTATAGACACATTATTTTTCAAAATAAAGACAATCCATATCAAAGATGATGAGTTTAAGATTGTAAAAATAATAGAAGACATAAGTGACTTAAAACAAAAGGAAGCTGAACTTGTGCTTAAATCAGTGGCTATAAGAGAAGCACATCATAGAGTTAAAAATAATCTTTATACAGTTATATCGCTGCTTAAAAAACAAAGTAGGATATCTAATAATGAAGAAGTTAAGAATTGCTTAGACAATATAACTAATAGAGTATTTGCAATATTATCAACACACCATTTATTATCTAAAGAACTTGATAATAATATATCTGTGATAGATGCTATAAATTTATTAGTAAGCAATATCCAAGGTGGCTATTGTGATAATAAAGATATAAATATCTATATAAGTGGTGAAGATTTTAAAATAAGTGGAGAAAAAGCAACTGCGCTTTTGTTAGTCATGAATGAGGTTATACAAAACTGTTATGATCATGCGTTTTTAGATAAGGAAAAAGGCAACATACAAATATTAATAAATGAAGAAGATGAATATAAAAACATAGCAGTAATAGATAATGGAATAGGATTTACCAATGAAAATTCAGATAAAAAAAGTCTAGGAACTTTTATAATAGATAGCTATATGAATCAAGTATTAAAAGGTAGTATTGAAAGACTATCAAATGAAAATGGTACAAAGGTTTTACTTAAAATACCATCACAAATCAATATTTAAAACTAATAACTTAACTACGAAGTAGTAGTATTAATTGAGCAAAGAGGCTTAAGGTTGTTAATAGAGTAAGTGAATTTAAAAGAAATTATATTAATTTATAATTTGAATTTCACTTATATTTATTATAACTTTGAGCCTCTTTGCTTGTTTAAAACATACTTTAAATCTTAGGAGGTGAAAAAATGAGAGAAGAGTTATTAAGTGTTGGAATTGATATTGGAACAAGTACTACTCAATTGATTTTTTCTAAATTGATAGTAGAAAACACTGCATCTAGTTTTTCAGTACCTAGAATAAGTATTGTAGATAAACAAATAATTTACAAAAGTGAAGTTTACTTTACTCCTCTTATTTCAAACAATGAAATTAATGGAGAAAAGATAAAAGAGATTGTTGAATTTGAATATAAAAAAGCAAATATAAACAAAAAAGATATACATACTGGAGCAGTTATAATAACTGGTGAAACAGCTAGAAAAGAAAATGCTAATGATGTATTGCATACCTTAAGTGGATTTGCAGGAGATTTTGTAGTTGCAACAGCAGGACCAGACCTTGAAAGCATAATATCAGGAAAAGGTGCAGGAGCACATATATATTCAAAAGAACATTCAACAACTGTTGTAAATGTAGATGTAGGCGGTGGAACTAGCAATATAGCATCATTTAAAAGAGGTGAAGTAATTGATACTGGATGCCTTGATATAGGTGGAAGACTTATAAAAGTGGATAAAAGTAGTAAAAAAATTACTTATATATCGCCTAAGATAGAAAAAATTATAAATGATAAAAATTTAAATCTTCAAATAGGAACTATAGCTACTATTAAAAATACAAAGCCAATAATAGACATGATGGTTGATTTGCTTATACAAAGTATTGGACTTAAGGAAAAGGGTAACTTGTTTGATTTTATAGTAACTAATAAGTCTATAAAATTAAATGATGAAATAAAAAATGTTTCATTCTCAGGTGGAGTAGCGGATTATGTTTACTTTGATGGAGTAATAGATGACTATTTTAAATATGGAGATTTAGGTGTTTTACTAGGTCAAGCTATTAAAAATTGTGAGGCACTTAAAAGAGTAAATGTAATTAAGTCATTAGAAACGATAAGAGCTACTGTAGTAGGTGCAGGGTCTCACACTACAGAAGTAAGTGGAAGTACTATAACCTATACACATGAAGCTTTTCCTATTAAGAATTTACCAGTTTTAAAGCTATCATTAGATGAAGAAGCTGGAAGTTCATTACAAATAAGTGAGGCTATAAAAAATAAACTTAGTTGGTTTAAATTAGAAAATGATCTTCAAAAAGTTGCGATTGCTATACAAGGTAAGCCAAATCCTACTTTTTTAGATATACAAGAATATGCTAGTGGTTTTGTAAATGGAATGAAAGAACTTATAGAAAATGAATTACCATTTATAGTAATAGTTGAAAGTGATATGGCAAAAGTTTTAGGACAAGCCATATATGCACTACTAAATTATGAAAAAGATATTGTTTGTATAGACAGTATTAAAGTTGAAAATGGTGATTACATTGACATTGGAAAACCAATAGCTGAAGGAAAAGTTTTACCAGTGGTAATAAAAACATTAGTTTTTAATTAATAGAGGAGGTAAGTAAATGATTTTAAAAACAAAATTATTTGGACGTACTTATCAGTTTAAAGGATTATATGATGTAATGGCCAAAGCTAATGAAGAAAAATCAGGAGATAAATTAGCAGGTGTTGCTGCTGAATCTGCTGAAGAAAGAGTTGCAGCTAAAGTTGTTTTAGCTGAGATAAAATTAGAAGATATAAGAAATAACCCAGCTGTTCCTTACGAAATAGATGAGGTAACTAGAATAATACAAGATGATGTTAATGAAAAGATATATGAAGAAATAAAAGACTTTACAGTGTCAGAATTTAGAGAGTGGATATTAGATAGCAATACTACTACTGCTGATTTATCAAGAATATCAAGAGGTTTAACTTCTGAAATGATAGCAGCAGTTACTAAGCTAATGTCAAATATGGATTTAGTATATGCAGCTAAAAAAATAGTAGTAAAAGCTCATTGTAATACAACAATAGGAGAGCCAGGAACTTTATCTGCAAGACTTCAACCAAATCATCCAACAGATGACCCAGACGGAATACTTGCATCATTACTTGAAGGATTAACTTATGGTATAGGTGATGCTGTACTTGGACTTAATCCAGTTGATGATTCAGTTGAGAGTGTAAATAAAGTACTTAAAAGATTTGATGAGGTTAAACGTAAATTTGATATACCAACTCAAATATGTGTACTTGCACACGTTACAACTCAAATGGAAGCAGTAAAACAAGGTGCTCCAACAGACCTTATATTCCAATCTATAGCGGGTTCTGAAAAAGGAAATGAAGCTTTTGGATTTAATGCACAAACAATAGAAGATGCTAGACAATTAATGTTAAAGCAAGGAACTTGTACAGGACCAAATGTAATGTACTTTGAAACAGGACAAGGTTCAGAATTGTCTTCAGAAGCTCATCATGGAATAGACCAGGTTACTATGGAAGCTAGATGTTATGGATTTGCAAAGAGATTTAGCCCATTTTTAGTTAACACAGTTGTAGGATTTATAGGACCTGAATACTTATATGATGCAAAGCAAGTTACAAGAGCTGGACTTGAAGATCACTTTATGGGTAAATTAAGCGGATTACCAATGGGTGTTGATGCTTGTTATACAAACCATATGAAAGCAGATCAAAATGATATAGAAAATTTAGCAGTATTATTAACAGCAGCAGGATGTACATACTTTATGGGAATACCTCATGGAGATGATGTAATGCTTAACTACCAAACAACTGGATATCATGAAACAGCAGCTTTAAGAGAAATGTTTGGTTTAACTGCAATAAAAGAGTTTGATGAGTGGATGGAAAAGATGGAATTCAGTAAAAATGGTAAGTTAACTGAAAAAGCTGGAGATGCATCTATATTATTAGGATAGGAGATCTGATTTATGAATGAGAAAGATTTAAAAGCATTAGTTGAACAATTAGTTGGTCAAATGGTTGGCCAAGTTGATACAGATTCTATAAAAGAGGTTGCAACTAAAGTTAGTGAAAGTATAGTTGATAACAGTGCTTGTATAGACGATATAACAGAAATAGATATAAAGAAGCAATTATTAGTTGAAAATCCAGCTGATAAAGAAGCTTATTTAGATATGAAAGCTAAGACTCCAGCAAGATTAGGAACTGGAAGATGCGGAGCAAGATATAAAACTATAACTGCGCTAAGAGTAAGAGCTGACCATGCAGCAGCACAAGATTCTGTATTTTCTTATGTGAGTGAAGACTTCATAAAAGAAAATAATTTGTTTGCAGTAGAAACACTATGTAGTGATAAAGATGAATATTTAACAAGACCAGATCTTGGTAGAAAATTCTCTAGAGAAACAATGCAAACTATAAAATCTAAATTTGGTACTAACCAAAAGGTATTACTTATGATAGGAGATGGATTAAGTTCAGCTGCTATAGAAGCTAACTTAAAAGATTGCGTTCCATCTATAAAACAAGGTTTAAAGATGTATGGAATAGAAGCTGGAGAGTTGTTATTTGTTAAACATTGTAGAGTAGGAGCTATGGATCATATAGGTGAAGAATTAGACTGCGATGTTGTATGTATGTTAGTTGGAGAGAGACCAGGTCTTGTTACTGCTGAGTCTATGTCAGCATATATTGCATACAAACCAAAGTTAGGAATAGCAGAAGCTAAGAGAACAGTTATATCAAATATCCACAAAGGTGGAACAACTGCTGTTGAAGCAGGGGCTCATATAGCTGAACTTATAAAAACTATGTTAGATAAAAAAGCTTCAGGAATAGACCTTAAATAATTAAGTGGAGAGTGTAAATTATGAAAAATGATGTAATTCGTCCTAATATACTAGGAGTTAAAATAATTTCAAATATAAGTCCAGAAATGGCACAAAAGTTAGAATTGCAACCACATCAAAAAAGTTTAGGATTAATAACTGCGGATTGTGATGATGTAACTTATACTGCACTAGATGAAGCAACAAAAGCATCTGAAGTTGATGTTGTGTATGCAAAATCTATGTATGCAGGAGCAGCTAATGCTTCAACTAAGCTTGCAGGAGAAGTTTTAGGTATAATAGCAGGACCAAGTCCAGCTGAAGTAAGAAGTGGATTAAATGCAGTAATGGATTTTATGGAATATGGTTCAACATTTATAAGTGCTAATGATGATGATTCAATAGCATATTATGCACATTGTGTATCAAGAACAGGAACATACCTTTCTAAAGTAGCAGGAATAAAAGAAGGTGAAGCACTAGCTTATTTAGTAGCACCACCACTTGAAGCAATGTATGCACTAGATGCAGCTCTTAAAGCAGCGGATGTATCTATGTGTGAATTATTTGCACCTCCAACTGAAACAAACTTCGGTGGAGCATTACTTACAGGTTCTCAGTCAGCTTGCAAAGCAGCATGTGATGCTTTTGCAGAAGCAGTAAAAGCTGTTGCAGATAACCCAACAGGATTCTAGGATAAATAAATGATTAATGCATTAGGTTTAGTAGAAGTAATAGGTTATGTTGCTGCGATAGAAGCGTGTGATGTTTGTTTAAAGTCTGCTAACGTACACTTAGTTGGTATTGACAAGGTTGGAAGTGGGATTGTGACAGTAAGTGTAACAGGTGATGTTGGAGCAGTTAAGTCAGCAGTAGAAAGTGCCCAAGCATCTGTATCTAGAATTGGAAGCCTAAGATCAACTCATGTTATACCACGATTACATCAAGATGTAGTTGAGGCTTTATTTAAAAAAGAGGAAAATAAAGAAAATTTTAGTGAAGAAGATACTACTCAAATTAAAATAAATGAAGCAATTTTACTTAAAGAGGATCTTGAAAAAGAAATTCAGAGTGAAGTTTTAAATAACGAATTAGAAAATATAAATGAAAATAAAACAAATGAAAATAACACAAATGAAGATAAAGATGATTTATCTAAAATGAGTGTTAAAGAACTTAAAACCTTAATTAAAAAATTAGATAATTCAATTACTCATAAGAATTTAAATTCTTTAAGAAAAGAAGATTTAATAGATATGGTTGAAAAGTTTAACAGAGAGGATAAATAATTATGACACTTCTAGATAAAGATTTAGTATCTATACAAGAAGTTAGAACTCTTGTTAGAAAAGCAAAAGATGCCCAAAAGATATTAGCTAATATGAACCAAGAACAAATAGATAAAATTGTTAAGGCGATAGCTGATGCAGGGTATGAAAATGCAACTAAGTTAGCAAAAATGGCTAATACAGAAACAGGATTTGGAAAATGGGAAGATAAAATAGTAAAAAATACTTTTGCATCTAAAGTAGTTTATGAAACTTTAAAGGATACAAAAACTGTTGGAATAATTTGTGAAGATAAAGAAAATAAAACTGTTGACATAGCTACACCAGTTGGAGTTGTTGCAGGAATTATTCCTTCAACAAACCCAACATCAACAGTTATATATAAGACTATGATATCTATAAAGTCAGGAAATGCAATAGTTTTTTCACCACATCCAAACGCAAAAGAATGTATACTTGAAACTGTTAAGTTAATATGTGAAGCTGCAGTAAATGCAGGCTGTCCAAGTGATGCTATAGCATGTATTACTGTACCAAGTTTACAAGGAACTAATGAATTAATGAAGCATAAAGATACTAACTTAATATTAGCAACTGGTGGAGAAGCAATGGTTAAAGCAGCTTATTCATCAGGAACACCAGCAATAGGTGTTGGACCAGGAAATGGACCAGCTTTTATAGATAAAAGTGCAGATATCAAATTAGCAGTTAAAAGAATATTAGATTCTAAAACTTTTGATAATGGTACTATATGTGCATCAGAACAATCAATAATAGTAGAAAAGTCTATGGAAGAAATTGTTGTAGATGAACTTAAAAGTCAAAATGCTTATTTCTTAAATGAAGAAGAAAGTAAAACTTTATCTAAGTTTATAATGAGAGCAAATGGAAGTATGAATCCACAAATAGTTGGTAAAAGTGTTCAAACAATATGTGAACTAGCTAAGTTAAGTAATGTACCTAAAAATAGCAGAGTTTTAATAGCTAGAGAAAATAAAGTTGGGCATAATGTAGCTTATTCTAGAGAAAAGCTTACACCAATTCTTGCGTTTTATATAGAAGAAAATGTAGAAGCGGTAATGAGTAGAAGTAAAGAGATATTGTTAAATGAAGGTGCAGGACATACTTTCTCAATGCATGCAAATGATGAATCACTAGTAAAGAAATTTGCACTTAATATGCCAGTATCTAGAATACTTGTAAATACTCCGTCAGCACTTGGTGGAATAGGTGGTTCAACTAATTTAATACCAGCTTTAACATTAGGTTGTGGAGCAATTGGTGGAAGTTCAACTTCAAATAATATAGGACCACTAGATCTTATAAATATAAAAAAGATTGCATATGGAGTTAAAGAAATAGAACAACTTAGGGGAAATGAGCCTAAGATTGAAGCGTCAATGTTTGAATCAATGGATAAAGAAGAATTAATAAACTTATTAGTAAAAAAAATAGTACAAGAATTAAATTAATAAAGTATACAAGTTATAGTGAAGAATTAAATAATATTAATATAAAATTTTGGAGGTAATTGTTATGGCAAACGCAAACGCATTAGGAATGATAGAGACTAAAGGATTAGTAGGAGCAATAGAAGCAGCAGATGCAATGGTTAAGGCTGCAAATGTTCAACTAGTAGGAAAAGAGCAAGTAGGTGGAGGATTAGTAACAGTAATGGTAAGAGGAGATGTTGGAGCTGTTAAAGCTGCTACAGATGCAGGAGCTGCCGCTGCTGAAAGAGTTGGAGAATTAGTATCAGTTCACGTTATACCAAGACCACACTTTGAAGTAGATGCTATATTACCAAAAGTATCTGCTGAGTAATTAAAAAAATAATATATAATTTTATTTCATTAAATCATATAAAAATAAAAATTTCTAAATGATAGTGAAGTTAATTTTGATAAAAATGTGCTACCAAATACGGTAGCACATTTTATCCATCTGATAGGAGATGTGATAAATGGGTGTTTTAACAGAAAATGAGATAAGAAGAGTAATAGGTAAAAATAGAGATGAAAAAATGACTGAATTTTGCATTCAAAGAGGACAAATAATAACTCCTTCAGCAAAATCTTACTTGTCAGAAAAAAACATTGTTTTAAAATATGTAGATGATATTTTAAATGAAAATAATGATACTGTAAAGGAAGTTATAAAAGAAGTTATAAAAGAAAAAACATACAAATATACTACAGTATTTGGGGCTAATTTAGACGAAAAACCAGAACATATGACACATTTAAAAGGAAATTTATTAGTATTTAAAGATCATAAACGAATAGTACTAAGAGGTAAAATAGATTCTTTAGAATCTGAAATTTTAAAATCTCAAATATTATGTCAAAAAAATGATATGCCTAAGCTAGTAAAAGACCTACAAGAAATATTAGATTTTGTAAGAAATATAATGAGATGTGAAGTATTAGAAAAAGACTTAGATGACTTTACTCTTTTAGGAATGACTCCTAAAGAATTAAGAGAAAAGTCTCATAATCCTAAAAAATACTTTGGAATAGATCATGAATTCCCAACATATGAAATGGGAGAAGTTGCAATTTGTATAAATAGCATAAGAAGTAATACTAGAGAAGTTGAAATTGCAGCGTATGAAGCATTTAAAGGGGAATATGGACAGGTCGAAAGAGAAGATTTAATAAGAGCATTAAATAGATTATCATCAGTGTTCTGGATTATGATTTATAAAGTAAGAACGGGCAAATACAAGTAATTGGAGGACATTTATGCAAAATCTATTAAATGAAGTGGTAGAAGAAGTAGTAAAGAGAGTTAAAAGAGAAGCGTTTATAGAAGTAGAAGCATCAGGAAGACATGTGCATTTAAGCGAAAAAGAAGTAGAAAGTTTATTTGGAAAAGGTTATACTCTTACAAAGTTAAGAGATTTATCTCAACCAGGACAATATGCTTGTAAAGAAAGAGTAACAATATCTGGGCCTAAAGGAAGTATAAAAAATGTTATAGTTTTGGGACCTTGTAGAAAAGAAACGCAAGTAGAAGTATCCTTAACTGATAGTTCATCATTAGGATTAAAGGCTCCTATAAAGCAAAGTGGAGATTTAAATGAAACATTAGGAATAAAAATTTCTACAGAACATGGAGAAGTAATTTTAGATAAAGGTCTTATGATTGCAAAAAGGCATATCCATATAACACCACAAGATGCAACTAAATTTGATGTATGTGATAATGAAATAGTTCAAGTTAAAGTATTTGGATGCAGACCTCTTATATTTGATGATGTAGTTGTTAGAGTAAATGAAAACTTTAAAACTAATATGCATATAGACTATGATGAAGCTAATGCTTGTGGATACACTAAAGAGAGTATCGCGAAAATAATTAAAAAATAACCTCTAGGGAGGAAAAATTGTGAACTATGATAATGTTGTAAATCTTATAGTAGAAGAGATATACAAAAAATTAAATAATAATGAAGTTCCTAACAAACCTAAAGCTGTTTTACTATGGGAAGATAATAAAGCTAAATTTGATATGTTAAATAATGAATTTGATATAATGAATTTTGATAAAAATGTAAAAAGTTGTGAAATACTTATTGTATCTAAGCTTTGTATGAGAGGTCTTTGTAATTTGGCACTTGGAAATTCTACATCAGATGAAGAAAGATTTATATTGAAAATGCTTATGAAAGGCAAAAAAGTTTATATCTTAGATGAAGGAATAGAATACAAAAGATATAAAGAAACTGCACCTAAAGCTTTATACAATAAATACTTAGCTTATGAAGATGAACTTAAAAAGTTTGGGATAGAAATTATAAAAGATTTAAATTGCATAACTAGTAAAAAAAATAATTTTATTCAAAATGAAGAAATAAAAAAAGATGATTGCAAAACAGAAATCTTTAAGATAGATGACGAATTTAGTTTAGATTTAAAAAATAAAAAACTAATATCTGAATCTGATTTGAGAAAGCCTCAAATGAATGGAGTTAAAAGTATTATAGTTAGCAAAAGAAGTATAATAACTCCATTAGCTACAGATTTCATAAGAATACATCACTTGAAATTAAAAAGAATATAGTGGAGATAATTTTATGGAAATAGGAAAAGTAGTAGGAAATGTATGGGCAACAAGAAAAGATGAAAAACTAAATGGACAAACATTTTTAATTGTAAAGCTTCTAGCAACTAAAGATACCTACAAAGATGGTTTTTTAGTTGCAGCAGATAATGCAGGTGCAGGTAATGGTGACTTAGTCCTTATAAGCAAAGGATCTGCAGCAAGAGAGTCATTAGAAAATAAAAATACTCCAGTAGATGCAACAATTGTTGGAATAGTTGATTCACTTGAGGTTTGCGATGAGTAAGAGTATAGGAGCTATAGAGTTTAAAAGTATAGCAAAAGGAATAGAAATATCTAATGATATGGTAAAAAAGTCTTTTGTTGAGATTTTATATTTAAAAAGCATATGTCCAGGGAAATTTTTAATAATAGTAGCTGGAGATACATCTCAAGTAAAAGAGTGTATAAACTATGGGGTAGACAGCGGTATTGAATATATAGTTGATAACTTTATAATAAATTCTGTACACGAAGATATAGTAAATGGATTTAAACATAAGTATAAACCAATAGATAACATAACATCCATTGGAGTAATGGAAAGCACTAAAGTATGTGCTGGGATAAAATCACTAGATAAAGCTTTAAAATCTAGTGATGTAGTTCTCATAAAGCTACAATTATCTTTTGCAATAGGAGGTAAACTAGTATACATAGTAGCTGGAGAGTTAAGTAGCGTAGAAGTAGGTATAAATGAAGGTGAAAGTATACTAAATCCTAAAGAAATAGTAAATATATCAATAATACCGTCAGTAGATAAGCAAATAATTAAAAAATTAATATAATAGTGGAGGTAACTATGACTATAAATGAAATTATAATTTGTGTAATGGCAGTATTTATGGCAGTTGGAGCTATAGATAAATGCCTAGGAAATAAATTTGGATTAGGTGAACAGTTCGAAGAAGGTATAATGGCTATGGGATCATTGGCAGTTGCTATGGTTGGAGTTATATGCTTAGCACCGGTTTTAGCAGATGTATTAAGACCAGTAGTAGTACCAGTATTTGATATGTTAGGAGCAGACCCTGCTATGTTTGCAGGAAGCTTACTTGCTAATGATATGGGTGGAGCACCACTTGCAATGGAACTTGCAAAAGACCCTCAAGCTGGTCTATTTGGTGGACTAATAGTAGGAGCTATGATGGGACCTACTGTAGTATTTATAATACCAGTAGCCCTTGGAATAATAGAAAAAGAAGATCAAAAATTCTTAGCAACAGGAATACTTGCAGGTATAATAACTATCCCAGTAGGAGCATTTGTAGGAGGATTAGTAGCAGGGTTCCCAGTTATGATGATTATTAAAAACTTAGTACCTATAATAATATTTGCAGTTGTAATAGCACTAGGTTTAATGAAATTTGAAAATACAATGATAAAAGGATTTACATACTTTGGAAAAGGTGTAGTTATAGTTATAACTCTAGGACTTGCAGCTGCAATAATTGAAGCATTAACAGGCGTAGTTGTAATACCAGGTATGAAACCAATAGATGAAGGAATAGCAATAGTTGGAGATATAGCAATAGTATTAGCTGGAGCATTCCCACTAGTATTTGTTATAACTAAAGTGTTTAACAAACCTTTAATGGCTTTAGGAAAATTACTTGGAATGAATGATATATCAGCAGCAGGATTAGTTGCAAGCTTAGCTAACTGTATACCTATGTTTGGTATGATGAAAGATATGGATGATAGAGGTAAAATAATAAATGTAGCATTTTCTGTATCAGCAGCATTTGTATTTGGAGATCATTTAGGATTTACAGCAGGATTTAATCCAGAGATGATGACTCCAATGATAGTTGCAAAATTAGTTGGAGGAATAAGTGCAGTAGCATTAGCTATGGTTATTGCAAATAAGACATTAAAAAAGGAGAATGCTTAAAATGGATATAAAAAATATAGATAAAGAACTTCTAGAAGTATTAGTAAGACAAATACTAGAAGAAAAAATAAATGGAGTTAAAGATAGTGTGGATTTCGTAAGAAATAAAGATATAAGTGGAGTAACATCTGTAAAACTACCTACTGTAAAAGTTGATGAATCAAATAGATTAGATACAGGAAATCCTGATGATGTAGTTTATACTAAGGACTTATTCTCACTAGATGAAAGTAAAAGATTAGGTTGCGGAATAATGGAAATGAAAGAAACAACTTTTGATTGGACACTAGACTACGATGAAATAGATTATGTAATAGAAGGAACATTAGATATAATAATCGATGGAAGAAAAGTATCTGCATCTGCGGGTGAATTAATACTTATACCAAAAGGAAGTAAGATACAATTCTCAGTTAAGGACTATTCTAGATTTATATATGTAACATACCCAGCTGATTGGTCATCTCAAAATTAAATATAATAAGATAAGGACTATAGCATTTTTTAGCTATAGTCTTTATTTATAAATATATGTAATAGAAAAAATCTATATATGAAGTTAGAATTATACAAAATAACTATAGTTGGATATTGAAGTAGACATAATAATTTTTAGCAAATTATGATACAATATGTAAGAAATGATAAAATGAAATATTATGGAGGACATAATGCATATAAAAAATAATAAAAAAATATCTATAATAGTAGCTATGTTAATGATAGGAAGTACATTTGTAGGATGTGCAAAAGACAAAAAGGAATCAGCAACTACATCAGAGCCTAAAAAAAATGAACAATCGGTAAAATTAAGCACTAAAGATGATTATACATACGAAAGTAATGATTATTTTACAAGTATAAGTTGGTTAGAAAAAAATATTGAAAAAAATAAAAATTTAGTAATAATAGATGCGAGAAGTGAAGAAGATTATAAAAAAGGTCACATACCAGGATCTATAAATGTAGCATGGCAAAGCCTAGCACAAATGGAAGGTAAAGCTGGAGACAAAAATTGGGGTACGTTATTAGAAAAAGATGCTTTATCTAAAGCACTATCAGAAATCGGAATAACTAAAGATAGCCAAGTATTAGTTTATGCAACTAAAGGTGCTTGGGGAGAAGACGGAAGAATAGTTTGGTGTCTACAAAGAGCAGGAGTAGATGCAAGAATGTTAAACGGCGGATTTGATTTATGGAAATCAGAAAATAAAGAAGTAAGCAAAGATATTTCTAAAAATGAAGTAAGTGACTTTAAAGTTGAAAAAATAACTAACCATAATAATATAACTACAGATGAACTTAAAAAAGAAATTAAAGATGTGAAATTAATAGATACTAGAGAAGAAGACGAATATAAAGGTGCTACTAACTTTGGTGAAGCAAGAGGAGGACATCTACCTAACGCTATAAATATAACATTTAATAAGCTTTATAATGAAGATGGAACTATAAAATCAAATGAAGAAATAGAAAAGGTAATGAAAGAAAACAAAATAGAAAAAACTGATAAAATAGTTACATACTGTACAGCAGGAATAAGATCTGCTCATATGGGACTAGCTCTTAAAAATGCAGGATATGAAAACGTTAGAAATTATGACGCATCATACTACGAATGGGCAGCAGACAAGAATAATGAAATAGTTAAGTAATTTTAGGAGTGATTAAAATAAAAGATAAAACAAAAAAAATACTAATAAAGATAGGTGTGGTACTAGTTATTTTAAGTACATACTTATTTGTGCCACAAGTCAAACAAAATATAAATCAAATGGTATTTTATTTAAGTATGCTTAACTTAGATGCAATAAAAGAATACATACTTTCTTTTGGAGCTTGGGCTCCAATAATATCATTTTTATTAATGTTACTTCAATCAGTAGTAGCACCACTTCCTGCATTTTTGATTACATTTGCAAATGCAGCTTTATTTGGATGGGTATACGGAGCTATCTTATCGTGGGTTAGTGCTATGGCAGGTGCGGCATTATGTTTTTATATTGCTAGATTTTTAGGAAGAGAAACAGTAGAAAAACTTACTAGTAAATACGCACTAGATAGTGTAAATGTATTCTTTGAAAAATACGGAAAACATACTATATTAATAGCTAGGTTACTACCATTTATGTCATTTGACTTAGTAAGTTATGCGGCTGGATTTACCTCTATGAGTTTTATATCGTTTTTTGTAGCAACAGGATTAGGACAACTTCCAGCTACAATTATATATTCATATGTAGGAGATATGCTAACTGGATCTGCTAAGTTTGTTATGATGGGAATTATGATACTATTTGCTTTAAGCGTATTAGCCTTTATGTTAAAAAAGATGTACAATGAAAAAAATAATAATTCTATAGATGTTAAATTAAAGTAATTATAAATGTGGATTGGCTTATGTCAATCCATATTTGTTAGTTGGAGGAAATTAAATGGGTAAATCGTCTTTTAAGTTTCATCAAATAAATAGTAGTAAAAAAATATTCAATAAAAGTTTTATAAAAGAAAGTAGTGAAATAATTTTTATGCCAGGGTGTAGTTTAAGTGGGTATAATGAAGAATTGATTTTAAACATATATGACTATTTACGAAAACACATAAAAAATATAGGTATAACTTTCTCTTGTTGTTATAGACCAAGCCTTATGATAAATGATGATAATTCTTTTAATAAATATTATAAAAAATTAAATGAAACTTTAACAAGTAACAATATAAAAGAAATTATAACAGCATGCCCTAATTGTTATAAAACAGTCAAAGCGAATAGTAAAAATGTCAAAGTTACATTTTTATTAGATGTAATAAAAGAAAAAGGATTAGATGAATTTTTATTAAATCACTATAAAGATTTAGATATAAAATTTGCTATACAAGATTCATGTGCTATAAGAGGTGAAAATTCGATATATGAAAGTTCAAGGTATATATTAGATAGTCTTGGTATTGACTATGTAGAATTTGAAAAAAATAGAAAAAATTCGAATTGTTGTGGTGCAATATTTGTAGATGATACAAAAAAAATCGGTCAAATAAATAGAAGGTGTTCACAAACTAATGAAAAACATGTAATATGTTACTGTGAAACGTGTACAAAATCAATGATACAAGGAAATAAACAATCTATTCATATATTAGATTTAATTTTTAATAAAGAAGTCATAAATAAAAATTACTTTAGTCAAAAAAATCAATCTGCTATGCAGTCGTGGAAAAATAGATATAAACTAAATAATAGGAGAAAATATGAATAATAAGTTAAAAAAATTGATATTGATACTTTTTGTAGGTATAGTAATACTAATAGGAAGTAAATTTATTAGTAAAAATTTAGATATATACGATTTACAAAAATATATAAGTTCGTTTGGAATTTTAGCACCTATAATATATATAACAATGTTTTCTATAGTACCCTTAACATTCTTCCCCGATTCAATACTAGCTATAGCATCAGGGCTTGTATTTGGGTTTTACAAAGGGTATATATACACAACTATAGGAGCTTTAATAGGTGGTAGTATTGCATTTTTTATAGCTAGATATTTAGGACACAATTTAGTTAAAAAAATTTCTAATGACAAGCTATCTAAAATAGAAAGACTAATAGACAACAATGGCTTTTATATAATATTTTTATTAAGGTTAATACCACTTTTCCCATTTGATGTGATAAGTTATGGTGCAGGTCTTACAAGCGTTAAATATAAACATTTCATAGGAGCTACTTTACTTGGAACTATACCAGGTATAGCAGTGTTTACAAACATAGGAGCAAAATCAGTAAATATAAGTACAACAGGATTTTATGCATCAATAGCAAGTCTTATATTGCTTTTTATAATATCTATAATACTTAAAAATAAATTCTTAAATAAAAAATTAAAAGAAATTGACTAAAAAGAAAGGAACAAATATGTTAGATACACATGCAAGAAAATATGTTAGCCCATTTATAGAAAGTGGAGCAAACTTTTTTATAAAATTAAAACTTAGTGCTAATGATGTAACAACATTAGCTTTAATACTTGGAATAATATCATCTATATTTTTGTATTTTGATAAAAATGTACTTGCAGTAGTTATATTATGGACATCAGGATATTTAGATGCAGTAGATGGAGCTATAGCAAGAAAAACAAGCACTTCTTCAAGTTTTGGAACTGTACTTGATATAACATTTGATAGAGTTGTTGAGATAGGTATAATACTTGTTATAGGACTTAAATTTGCAGATACTAGATTAAGCTTAATAGTGTTATTAGCATCGATTTTGTTATCTATGGTAATATTTTTAACTGTGGGTGCAGTTAGTGAGAAAAATGGTGTAAAGTCATTTTATTATCAAGCTGGAATGGCTGAAAGAAGCGAAGGTTTTATAATGTTTTCACTTATTATGTTAAGCCAAAATTATGTTAATATTATAATAAATATATTTTCAATTATAATACTTATAACAGCATTTCAAAGAATATATGAAGCTAAAAAAATTTTAAAGTAAATACAACTAATACTATATTGTAAAAAGTTTGAGTTTAATCGTATTTTGATATATAATATTTTAGTAAACTTAATGAGACAGTTCGTAAGCCTCCTGTCTAAAAATAAAACTACGGTGAAAAACATTTATACAATGTTGTAATTGTTGTTCAAAAAACCGTAGATATAGGCTACGGTTTTATTTTTTTGTATAAATACAATTTTTCCTAGTCATATAGGCTCAAAAATAATTAATATTAGGAGAAAAAAATATGAAAAGTAACACAAAGAAAATAGTAAAACTAGGATTAGTTTCAGCGATGTATGCAGCACTTACTATAGCATTAGGGGCTATAAGCTATGGTCCTATACAATTTAGGATAGCTGAGGTTATGACTCTACTTCCTTTAATAGGAAAGGAATATATAATAGCTTTAACTATAGGATGCTTCTTGTCTAATATAGTAGGAGGATTTGGATTACCTGATATAATATTTGGTACGTTAGCTACGTTTATAAGTGTATACTTAGTATATTTAACTGGCAAGACTATGAAGGGTAAACGTGGGTATATATTAATCGCGTCATTGTGGCCAACCATAGTAAATGCTATAATAATAGGTGGGGTTGTATTGCACTTATTTATGGGACTACCATTAATTCTTTCTGTATTACAGGTAGGATTTGGTCAATTTGTGGTAATAACTATAATAGGTGTTCCTTTATTTAAATTTTTCAACAATAAATATGCAAAATTGCTAAAGGATATATCTTAATATATTTAGCTAATTAGTAAGGAGATAATATGAACGAATTAGAAAAAGCACAAAGTGCTAAAATAATAGGTGTAGGTGATGATGGTATAAAACTATTAGATTCTATAACTGAAAAAATAGAGCATAACATGGATTTAGAGAAAATAAATATAAATCAAGAAGTAGATAAAGATTATGTGAGAAATTTATTAGATGGAGTAGATATATTATTTTTAACTTATAACAGTGAAGATAAAAAAGCAATTCAAATAGTAAATGCTATTGGATATATGGCAAAGGAGAGAAGAGTTTTAAATATAGGACTTGATTTAGCAGTAAAAGAAAACAATGATGAAATAAGTTTAAACAGAGAATTTAAAATAAATGATGAAAATTTAGATACTTTGTTGAATATAATAAATATGCTACTTGATTCTATATCTGATTCTTGTATGATAAATATAGATTTAAGTGATCTTAAAGAAACTTTATGCACAGAACAAGGTATAAAATATTCATACTGTGAATTTGATAAAACTATAAAGAATGATGACATAATAAAAGAATTATTAGAAACTACTGTAAAAACGACTAAAGAACTTAGTGGTAAAAAAGAAGTTATACTTGTGGAAATGGATTCAAATTACTGTGAAAATGAATCAGAGATGCTTGTAAGTTTAAATGAATTATTACTAAAGATACAAGATAATAGAGAAGATACTTATGAAGGTATATTCTCATTATATATAAGAGAAAAGAATGAAGGAAAAATAAAAATAGGATTAGTTTATAACTAGTATATGTAAGTCCCTAGAATGATGATATAATATTTCTAGGGGCTTTTATATTGAGGAGAATAAAAAACAATGGATTTTGTTGATATACTTAAGCTAAGCAAACACGAAGTTATAAGCGTAGTTGGAGCAGGAGGAAAAACGTCTCTTATAAATTATATAGCAAATAGATATAGATATAATAAAAAAGTACTAATGACTACAACTACTAAAATTTATATACCAAATAAAGATGTATATGATGATATGTATATAGTAGGTGGAAAAGTTGGGATAACGATACCAAAGACTGTGGGAGTAACAGTAGTGGGCAAATATATAAGAAAAGAAAAAATAGTAGGGGTAAATTTTGAAGATTTAAGAGAACTAATACCTAATTTTGATTTAATTCTCATAGAATCTGATGGTTCGAGAAGAAAAAATCTTAAAGGATGGAATGATAAAGAGCCAGTAGTTTATTATAATAGCACAAAAACTATAGGGGTGTTAGATATAACATCTTATGGTATGTCTATAAATGATAATAATATACATCGCTTAGAAGAGTTAAAAAAAATAACCGATATAAACAATATTAAGATAAATATAAAAAATTTAGTAGATGTAGTTTTAAACGAAAATGGATTGTTTAAAAATTCATATGGAGAAAGAATATTATTTATAAACAAAGTTGAAAATAAAGAAAATGAAGAAATAGCTAAAATTTTAACACATAAAATAAATGAGCATAAACACAATTTAAATATCGTTTATGGAAGTATAAAAGATGATTATTTTAAAATAATTAAAAAGAATGGAAGATAAAAATGATTACAGCTATAATAATGGCATCAGGATTATCTACGAGGATGGGTACGAATAAACTTTTATTAAAGTATAAAAATAAGTTGATTATAGAATATACATTTGAACTTATAAAAGAGTTGAATTTTGAACAAGTAATAGTTGTAAGCAAATATGATGAGATAATGAAATTATCAAAAATCTATAATTTTCAATATGTATATAACGAAAATGCAAACTTAGGTCAAAGTGAGTCTATTAAATTAGGTGTATTACATAGTGAAAATAGCGATGGTTATATTTTTTTCGTAGGAGACCAGCCATTTCTAGAGCTGAAGTACATAAAAGAAATGATTAATACATTCAACAAGGATAAACAATATATAATTATACCAAGGCATAATTATATAAATGGAAATCCAGTGATATTTCCATGGGGGAAAAGAGAAAAATTGTTGAAGTTGAAAAATGATGAAAAAGGTAAAATGATTATAAGTGAAGCTGATAAAATTAAGTATGTGAGTGTTTCAAAAGATATGTTAATTGATATTGATACAAAAGAAGATTATAAAAAATTAGGGGTGCAAAATGAAAAAAATTAAAACTGTAGATAGTATAGGGCATGTATTATGCCATGATATTACACAAATAATACGTGGGGAATTTAAAGGAAGAATTTTTGAAAAAGGACACATAGTAAAAAAAGAAGACATAAAATTGCTTTTATCTTTAGGTAAAGATAATTTATACGTTTGAGAGCAAGAACAAGGAATGATTCATGAAAATGATGCCGCCTTGTTTTTAAAAGATTTAACGGGTGGAGATAACTTAGAGTTTAGTGAAATAAAAGAAGGTAAAATAGATTTTATATCTAAAGTAGATGGCATTTTAAAAATAGATGTAGATGATTTACTAAAATTAAATTTAATTGACGATATAATGTTATCTACACTACACAACAACTTTGTAGTTAAAAAAGGACTTAAAGTTGCAGGGACAAGGGTAATACCTTTATTAATAGATGAAAGTAAATTAAAAGAAGCTAAGGAAGTTATTGGAAATAAAAAGATTATAAACGTTTTGGAGTTTAAAGCTAAAAAAGTTGGAATAGTCACAACTGGAAATGAAATTTATTACAAAAGAATAGCAGACAAATTTGGACCGGTAATAAAAGACAAATTAGAAAAGTTTGGATGCGAAGTTATAGGACAAGCTATTTGTGAAGATAATAAAGAAAGTATAAAAAAGGCTATAAATGATTTTGTAAATCAAGGTGCACAACTTATATGTTGCACAGGTGGAATGAGTGTAGACCCAGATGACGTCACACCAAGTGCTATAAAAGAAACTGGGGCAGCTCTAGTAACATATGGATCACCTATTTTACCTGGTGCTATGTTTTTACTTGCCTATTATGGTGAAGTACCTATAATGGGTATACCAGGATGTGCAATGTATAATGAAATTACTGTATTTGACATTATTTTACCTAGAATATTAATAGATGAAAAATTAACAAAATTAGATATAGCGAAATATGGACATGGAGGGCTTTGCATGAATTGTGATGTATGTACATACCCTGCATGTAACTTTGGAAAGATATAGGGGATAAAAGGTATGTAAATAACTGCATACTTAGTTGACTAAAATAAATATTTGTTATATTATAAATAATGTTGTATAATAGAAAAATTAAATTAGAAGTAAGAAAGGAAAATACACGAATGTTACAAGTTACAAATATTGGTCTTAGATTTGGTGAAAAAGAGTTATTTAAAGATGTTAACTTAAAATTCACTAAAGGTAATTGTTACGGAATAATAGGTGCTAATGGAGCAGGAAAATCAACTTTCCTAAGAATATTAGCTGGAGATATAGAACCAAATACAGGGAATGTTTCTATAACTGATAAAGAAAGAATGTCAGTACTTAGACAGGACCACTTTAAATATGAGGAAGAAACAGTATTAAATGTAGTTATAATGGGTCATGAAAGACTTTCTGCTATAATGAAAGAAAAAGATGCATTATATATGAAAGAAGATTTTTCAGAAGAAGATGGTATAAAAGCTGCTGAACTTGAAGGTGAATTTGCTGAACTTGACGGATGGGATGCAGAAACTAACGCAGAGAGAGTATTAATGGGTCTTGGTATAACTAAAGACTTACACTTTAAGCAAATGAAAGAATTAACTGGTGGGGAAAAGGTTAAAGTTTTACTTGCTAAAACTTTATTTGGTAAGCCTGAAATATTAGTAATGGATGAGCCTACTAACCATTTAGATTTCCAATCAATAAACTGGTTAAATAATTTCATAATGGATTTAGAAGATTCTATCGTTATAATAGTATCACATGATAGACATTTCTTAAATCAAATATGTACAAACATAGTTGATGTTGATTTTGGTAAAATCCAAATGTACGTAGGTAACTACGATTTCTGGTATGAGTCAAGTCAATTAGCATTACAATTAGCTAAAGATCAAAACAAAAAAACTGAAGAAAAAGCAGCTCAACTTAAAGACTTCATAGCAAGATTCAGTTCAAATGCATCTAAAGCTAAACAAGCAACATCAAGAAAGAAACAATTAGAAAAATTAGAATTAGAAGATATACAACCATCAAGAAGAAGATATCCATTTGTTGGATTTACTCCTGAAAGAGAAATTGGTAATGAAGTTTTAGAAGTTGAAGGATTAACTAAGGTTATAGACGGAGTTAAGGTTCTTGACAATGTGTCTTTCAGATTAGATAAAGAAGATAAAGTAGCATTTATGGGTGATGAGATAGCTATAACTGCATTATTTAACATATTAATGGGAGAAGACACACAAGACAGTGGAACTTTCAAATGGGGAGTAACTACTTCTCAGGCTTATCTTCCTAAAAATCATAACAAATACTTTGATGGTATTGAATACTCATTAGTTGATTGGTTAAGACAATACTCTGAAGAAAAAAGTGAAAGCTTTATAAGAGGATTCTTAGGTAGAATGTTATTCTCTGGAGAAGAAGCTTTAAAAGAAGCTCAAGTTTTATCTGGAGGGGAAAAAGTTAGATGTATGTTATCTAAATTAATGCTTGCAAACTCTAACGTATTAATATTAGATGACCCAACAAATCACTTAGACTTAGAAAGTATAACATCTGTAAATAAGGGACTTGAAAGTTTTAGTGGAGTAATGTTATTTAATTCTCATGACCACCAAATCATTCAAACTATTGCAAATAGAATAATTGAAATAACTCCAGCGGGACTTATGGATAGAAAAACTACTTTAGATGAATACTTAGAAAATAAAGATATACAAAAGCAATTAAAAGAAATGTATGGAGATAAAAAGAAATAGTAATTAAAATATCCTCTAAGTAAAAGGAAAGATTAGAAATAAATCTTTTCTTGAACAAGGAGGTATTTTTATAATACAAAGTAATTATAAATTATCTGATTATAGATAATTGTATCTTTGAGTATGATTTCAATAAAATCATCATTTGAAATACTTATAGCAAAATATTTACAGGAGATTTTGTTATACTTTATTTATATTTTTGAAAATAGTAAACTATGTATGATAAGGTACATAAAACATAAAATATAAGAATAAAGTAATACAAACAAATTAAGGAGATTATAATGATGAAAAGGTTGAACTTAGACAATAAAACAATAACTCTTTTGACAGCACTAAGCGTTGTGTACGCTGCTTTAGAAAAGAACGTAGTATTTTTAACACCTATACTTACTATAGGTATAGCTTATAGTTTAATGAAATATAAAGATGATACTAAATATAAACTAAATCAACAAATATTAACTAATTTATTTTTATTTAACTTAGTTACTTTTATGCTTGTGTCTATTGTAAGTAAAAATATGAATCTAATAATATTTGATATAATTATTAACATTTTTGTTGCATTTATTTACTATAAATTAGTTTCTATGCTACAAAAGAAACAAGAAAATGTATATAAAAATCCAGAAATAATATATGAAAAGATTAATAAACGAATTTATGTATTAGAAGCTTTAAGTTCTAAAATGGAAGAAGAAATGGAAAATGCAGAGACTGAAAAAGATAAAAATTCAATTAAAGTAAAAATAGAATCTGTAAATCAAAAAATAGATCAATATAAAGCACAACTAGAGATAATTAAAATAAACATAAATTCAAAAAATAATAATTAAAAATAGAGTCTACTAAGTATTTAAATACTCAGTGGACTCTATTTTTTTATAGTACTTTCTATATTTTAAAAAATAATATTTAAACAAATTTATTATCTGATTTGCTTAAGAGTGTTTATTTCATATTGTTTCTTATTATAGTATCTATAATTATATCTAAGTTTAGATTATTAGTATCCAAATTTTCTAGTTCGATTATGTAATCCTCAAACTCAACTTCTACATAAGTGCAATGTTCATTTTGCTCATTTATATAGTCTACTACGTTATATTTTTGTATTTCATCTTGGAAATATTCTTTTAGTTCATTGTATTCATCTTGGTCTATTTGTACCTCTTTAGATTTACCACATTTGCAGTTAGGGCATGACATATTAAACAACTCCTCGCTATATATACTTATTATATTTTAACTTTACAAATGTAATTTGTAAAGAGCAATATTAAATATTATAACCATTATGATTGATTGAAACTCTGCTAAATTTAATAAATTTAATGCAATAAAAATAAGTTTTCTAAAATGAATTGACTTTATAAAGTATATTGTATACAATGTACTTATGATAATAAAATAAAGGGAGAGATAAATATGATATTTTTAAATAAATTAGCAACAACATTAAAGGGAATAAGCAACTACTTACTAGTAAATGAAAGAATAAACAGTCAAAGATGTTTAGGTAAAGATATAGATACTACAAGAACTATAATAGACAACAAATAAAAAAATTTATAATAAAAAAGACATTATCTAAAACAGATAATGTCTTTTTTACTATAAAATTATAAAGTTATTATTTAGATAATTTTATATAAATAATATTTGTAAAAAGAATTAGGTAAAATGGTTTTTTGTTTGAAAATTAGGAATAGTATTTGTAAACAAATAAAAAAAATATATAAACAACTATTTATGTATACTAAATTGTAAAAGTAGCAAATATAAACTTTCTAAAATTAGTTTGTATTTGCATAGCTTGAAAATACTGGGGTTGAAGTAATAAATAAAAAAACTGAAAAAAACAACAAAAAAAGTATTGAAAAAAAAATAAAAAAAATGTATAATTTAATATTAAAAAATCGCAGTATACAAACAATTATTTATAGAATATAATGTAGTAAATTAAGAAAAAAGGAAGGGATATCATGGCCAGGCGGCGATTTTTAGAAAGTTTAGTAAGTATATTATTAGGTTCAGTTATATTAGCCTTTGGATTTTACAATTTTTATTATTTAAATAATATAACAGAAGGTGGAGTGTTAGGACTTTTACTACTGTTAAAGAATTTGTTCGGTATACAGCCCTCTATAGCAAATATTATAATTGATGGTGCACTTTTATTAATAGGATATAAGTTTTTCGGAAAAAAATTCTTTATTTATTCTATAATTGCATCTATAAGTTTTTCATTTTCTTATGAATGCTTTGAATATATAGGACCTATACTACCTAATATACAAAGTATGTTGATATCTACTATATTAGCAGGTATTAGTGTAGGTATAGGAGTAGGTATTATAGTAAGAGCAGGAGGAGCGGCTGGAGGAGACGATGCTTTAGCATTAGTGATTGCTAAGACTACATCTTTAAATATAGGTATGGTGTATTTATTAGGTGATGTTGTAGTTTTACTTTTATCACTTTTTTATCTATCAGCATATGATGTGTTTTATTCACTAATAGCAGTTACTATAAGTGGAAAAATAATAGATTTTATATATTATCATAGTAATAATAACAAAATTATTGAAAATGTATAGAAAGTATATTTTCAGTATTATACAACTAAAAATTAATTTGTTAAATAGTGTGGATTATTTCCGCACTATTTTTATATTTACATATAATAAAAAAGGTGGTAGTATATAAAGTGTACACTAAATAAATCATTAATGTATACTTTATAATAAAAAATGATTCATTGAGACGTACAAAATAAAAAAATTATAATGATGGGGGATTTACATATGAAGATAAAAGTAGGAATTAATGGATTTGGAAGAATAGGAAGATCAGTTTTAAGAATAGCAGGAAGTAATTTAGAGAGTAATGTTGAGATAGTAGCTATAAATGCTAGAGCAGATGCGGAGACTTTAGCACATTTATTTACGTATGATTCATGCTATGGAAAATTTAAAGGAGATATAAAAGTTAAAGATAACGATACTCTATTAATTGATTCTAAGGAAATAAAGATATTAAGACATAATGACCCAGCGCAAATACCTTGGGGAGAATTAGGTGTAGATATAGTAATAGAATCTACAGGATTATTCACTCAAAGAGAAAAAGCTCAAAAACATATAGATGCAGGAGCTAAGAAAGTAATAATAACAGCACCTGGATCGAATGAAGATTTAACAGTAGTTATGGGTGTTAATGAGGAAAAGTATGATAATAACATACATAATATAATATCGAATGCATCTTGTACTACAAATTGTTTAGCACCATTTGTTAAAGTTTTAGATGATACTTTCGGAGTAGAAAAAGGATTAATGACAACTATACATTCTTATACAAATGATCAACAGATATTAGATAAGAATCATAAAGATTTAAGAAGAGCAAGAGCTGCTGGAGAGTCGATGATACCAACTACTACAGGTGCAGCAAAGGCTGTAGCGAAAGTGCTACCTCAATTAGAAGGAAAATTAAATGGGTTTTCAGTAAGGGTTCCAACACCAACAGTTTCTTTAGTTGACTTAGTTTGTCAATTGAAAAAAGATGTTACTGTTGAAGAATTAAATAATACTTTAAAGAACGCTTCAGAAACGAGCTTAAAAGGAATATTAGGATATAGCGATAAGCCATTGGTATCTATAGACTATAAGCAAGATTCAAGATCATCTATAATAGATGGATTATCAACTATGGTTTTAGAAAATAATATGGTTAAGGTAGTTTCTTGGTATGATAATGAGTGGGGATACTCAACAAGAACTGTTGACTTAGTAAGCTATGTGGCTAAAAATATGAGCCTATCTTACAATAAATAAAATATAAATATATTAAATTATAAATTTGATTTTAATAGAAAAAGAATGACAAAAAATAAACAAATTAAGCGTTTATTGTAGAATAATATTTTTTTTTGTTATATAATATTGTAATCATAGGAAATATTTATTAGCTTAAGTATAGTGTATTGGCTTATAAATAAGATGAAAAATACAATATTTTACAAGGAGAATTTTATGACGCAGGAAAGGCTTACAAAGAGAAGAGTTAAACCTATAGGAATAGAAACATTTGTATTTATAACAATTTTAATAGCTGGGTTTAGCTATATAGCTAATATTATGGGTGCGGGTATAATGTTTAAAGTAATAATGAATACGGCACATGATTTACTTTTAAACACAGTATTTTTAATAATGGCGATGGCTGTGCTTGCAGGTGCTTTAAGTGCATTGCTTTCAGAATTTGGAGTTATAGAACTTCTAAATAAAGTGTTTGCAATTTTTATGAAACCTCTATATGGATTACCTGGAGCTAGTATAGCTGGAGCTGTAACAACTTATCTATCTGATAATCCAGCAATAATATCTTTTAGTAAAGACAAGAGCTTTACTAGGTATTTTAAAAACTACCAAATACCAGCATTATGCAATTTAGGAACATCTTTTGGTATGGGACTTGTAGTAACAACTTTTATGATATCACAAGGAAGTCAATACGTATTACCAGCAGTAATAGGAAATATAGGAGCTATAATAGGTAGTATAATTAGTGTTAGAATAATGCTGCATTTCACTAAGAAGTTTTACAAACAGGATGATAAAAAAGACACTATAAAAGCTGAAATAAATAAAGATGAAGATTATAGAGAAATTAGAGATGGAAGTGTATTCCAAAGAGTATTAGATGCTATGCTAGAAGGTGGTAAATCAGGGGTTGATTTAGGACTAGCTATAATACCAGGGGTTTTAATTGTATGTACATTAGTGATGCTATTAACTTTTGGACCAACAATAGATCCAGAAACAGGTAAATCTGCGTATACAGGTGTTGCATATGAAGGAATAGCTCTTTTACCTGTAATAGGAGAAAAACTTAGTTTTATATTAGAACCATTATTTGGATTTACATCACCAGAGGCAATTGCATTTCCAATCACTTCTTTAGGAGCTGTTGGGGCGGCAATGAGTTTAGTACCTAAATTCATAGTAGATGGAGTTGTAACGCCTAATGATATAGCAGTATTTACAGCTATGGGTATGTGTTGGAGTGGATATCTAAGTACACATGTAGGTATGATGGATGCTTTAAATGCAAGAGAATTAACAAGTAAAGCAATCTTTTCACATACTATAGGGGGGATTTGTGCTGGAGTAGCATCTCACTTTATATTTATGCTTGTAGGATAATATATTACATAAAAAAGTGATAATAATCAGTATACGAAATAAAATTATTTAATTGTCAATTGACATCCTTTTTAGGGTGTCTTTTCTTTTGAAATTATTATAACACAGATTCTTCAAATATATTAGCAGTATTTTTTTTGATTTCATCTGTAGTCTTCACATAGACGTTTAATGTAAATACGGTGTTACTATGCCAAAGACGTTGGCTAATACCCTTTAGATTGGTATTCTCTTGGCATAAGAGTGTACCATGCAAGTGTCTTATATCATGCAATCCTATGTGTATTTCTAATTCATCTTTTATTTTTTTTAATATGTTTGCAACATTATGTTTCTTCATCCAATTACCCTTTGTATTTATATTTACAAAGTTATTATTATTGGATTTTATTTTAGTAAACTCTTTATGATTTTTTAATAATGTCACCAATAATTATATCTCTAACACCAGAACTAGATTTAGGCTCTACTAATTTAACGATGCCACCAGTTAAAACTTGTTGTTGGTGTCTAACATTTATAATTTTATTATCAAAGTTTATATCATTCCATGTAAGTCCTAGTATCTCACTTCTACGCATTCCAGTATGCCATGCAATCATAAATAATACTCATAATTATTTTCTTTAAGGAAATCTAAAACTTCATACAACTGTTCTTTTGTTAGATTTCTTTGTTTCTTGTAATCAAACTTATAATTTAATCTAGCTTTAGAGAAGGTATCTTCTTTAATAAAACCGTATGGATGTATAGCCATTCCTAAAGAATGTTTTAGCAATGTTATATAAAGCTCCATTGTGCTTTTGGCATATCCTTCTTTGTATTTTATATCTAAAAAGTTTTGTATCGTCATAGAATCAATATTTCTAATATAGTAGTGTCCAAAATAAGGTAGTATGTGTTTGTTAATAACTTCTTGATATCTTTCAATAGACCTAGCTTTACATTTAAGCTTAACGTATTTATCCATGTAATATTTCATATATTCAGACATACTAATATTCGTATCTTTAAAAACTGTACCTTTATTTTCAAATTCATCTAAAGCATCTTTAAGAGCTTTTCTACAATCTTGTTCAGTAGAGAATCCTGATTTACTAATTTTTTTCCGTTTAGGATTACCATTTTTATCAATTACTTTTCCTACATCAAAGTAGTATTCCCATTTGCCGTTTTTCCTTAATCTTACACTTCCTTTCATAGAATCACCTCATAAATATTTTTAAACTAATTAGTATTGTATGTCAAGTTAATAATTATAAACTGTTTAATTTATTTGTCGATATTTATATTACGAAAGTTGGAATATTTATATTGACGTTACGTTATAATTATATTAAGAAATGAGGTGATGAGCATGAAAGAAAAAAGAACATTGAATGTATCATTTAATAAATCTGGATCCGGTTCTATTTCTACCAAACTAAACATTCCTATAACATGGATGAGAGAGTTAAGTGTAAGTCCAGAAGATAGAGAAGTAGAAGTAACTTTAGAAGATGATAAAATAATTATCTCTAAAAAGAAGTAAAAAAATAAGGCACTACAGTATATATAACTTATAGCACCTATCCGCAAATAGATTATAACTTATATGTATTGTAGTGTCAATAAAAATGGGAGATTATACAAATGAGAAAACAATAAATATGGGAACAAAACTTGGTTGATTTAATGAATGATTATTTAGTGTATGAGTTAACTTGCAAGCCATTAATAAATGCTTATGAGGAAGAAGATAGAGTATGGGAACTAAATAGAAGTAAAGCTAAATGTGTAGATTATGAATTTGAAATAGATTTCAATTAATTTGAAGGAATATGGATGTTTATGTAGAAATATAGTATTGAATATAAATTCCCCATATGTGGGGAAAGAGGAGAGTAATATTATGAATGAATTAGAAATGGAAGAGTTAAAGGATAGTATATTAAGAATACTTAAAGTAGGTATATTAAAACCTATAAAATACAACAAAGCATTTAGTTCATTGTCTTTTAATAAAACAACACAAGAAAAAAAGAAAATGTATAAAGAGGCTATGATAAATTTAAAAGAATGTGGATACATAAATTTCGATGAAGAATTAACAACAATGTTCCAAAATAAACAACAAGATATTGATTTTATAAATGTAAGAATAACTGAAAAAGGTATAGCTTATTATGAAGCAAATGAATCAGCTATACAACAAAGTTAAATAACTTAATAGCAAATAAAGATTGAATTATTTTTAGACCACAAAATGTCGAGAACATATAAGTAAAAAAAAGGTAGACTAGAATTAATTTTCTAATCTACCTTTTCTATTTTCTAAGCACCCAAATGCGACTAAGAGTGCTTTTAGCTTTATATTACTTATAAAAACAATTTGATTTAATTAGTATAAATTAAGAGAATATGATATGCTCCCTTTATGGAGACAGTTTAAATAATAAAAACTGATACTATGAAGGGAGTTTTTTTATGGGAATAAAAATCAGTTTTGAAGAAAAGTTAAATACTGTATTAAAGTATATTAATGGAGAAAAGGGCGTAAGACAATCATCTTATGATCTTGGTGTTTCAGAAACGGCTATTAGAGATTGGATTAGAATATATAAATCTATTGGAATTGAAGGCTTAAAAGGTAATTCTGAAAACAAAAATTACTCTATTGAATTTAAAATATCACCAGTAGAAGATTATCTATCTGGAAGATACTCACAGTGTGATGTATGTAGCAAATATAAAATATCTAGTAGAAGAGTTTTACAACGTTGGGTTAAAAGTTATAATAATCATAATATAACCAAATCTCACAATACTAAGGAGAATGTAATTATGATTAAAGGCAGAAAGACAACATTTGATGAAAAAATTGAAATAGTAGGATTTTGCATAGCTAATAATTTAGATTATCAGCTAACTTCAAATAAATATAATGTATCATACCAACAAGTTTACACTTGGATTAGAAAATATAAATCTAACGGATATACTGGTCTTGAGGATAGACGTGGAAAAACTAAAGAAGTTGAATCTTTAACGGAAAAGGAAAAATTAGAAATGCAGATGAAACTTCTAAAAGCCGAAAATGAAAGACTTAAAATGGAGAATGATTTTTTAAAAAAGTCGGAAGAAATAGAAAGGAGATGATGCTTCATACTATAAAAAAAGAGAACCTATATACTGCGATAAAAGAATTAAATCAAATTGGTTATCCAGTTGTTTTATTGTGTAAATTTTCAGGTATTGCAAGAAGTTCATACTATAAATGGTTAAATAAAATTGAGTCTAAAAGAGAACTCGAAAATAAATTTATTGTAAATCAAATAATTGAAATATATGAAGAAGTAAAGGGAATCTATGGATATAGACGTATTACCATGAACCTTAATCGAAGATTAAATAAGAAATATAACCATAAAAGAATATATAGATTAATGAAGTCTATAAATTTATAGGCTGTTATTCGAAGAAAAAGAAAAAGATATGTTAAATGTTCACCACAAGTAGTCGCGGAAAATGTGTTGAATAGGGATTTCAAAACAGATAAACCTAATGAAAAATGGTTAGCAGATGTAACTGAATTTAAAATAATGGATGGAACTAAGGTATATTTAAGTGCAATATTAAATTTAGGTGATAATAGTATTGTTTCGTATGTAGTAGCTACTTCAAATAATAACAAATTAGTATTTGATACGTGGGAGTTGGCAGTAACTAGTAATCCAAAGGCGAAGTCATTATTTCACAGTGATAGAGGATTTCAATATACTCATAAAGATTTTAAAGCTAGGCTGGATAAGCAACATGCTATTCAAAGTATGTCAAGGGTTGGTAGATGTATAGACAATGGACCAATGGAAGGATTTTGGGGCATCCTTAAGTCTGAAATGTATTATTTAAATAAATTTAACTCTTTTGAAGAACTAAAAATAGCAATAGACGATTACATAAAATTCTATAATGAAGTAAGAATACAAAAAAAATTAAATGGCCTGGCTCCGTTAGAATATCGAAGCCAAGCCATGGTTACTTAGTTTTATTATTTCCACTGTCTACTTGACAGGTGGCAGTTCAAATAGAGACTAGCTCCTTTTCTCTTTTTTGCATGAAAAATTATAGTTTCATAAATAATTTTTAATTCTAATTCTGTTTTTCAAAGCTTCCACAATCTGTACATTCTTTAGTTGTAGCATTCTCTTCATGCTTAACTACTTTAATCTCATTAAGACTACATTTTTCAGCTGTTTGAGCATGATATTTACATTCATGTACAGTACATCCAATACTAGGATTTATATTTTGATGCATATTAACACCTCCTTTAAATCAATCTAAAAATATTATTAGCATTTTTAGATTGATTTATTCTAATAAAAAATTTTATAAGATAGCATTAAATTGGTAAAATATATTTATTTTACCAATATTTAAGAACGCTAACGCTTATTTATTCACTTGCTTGATATACCTGTATATTAAATTGTGTATGTACTCACATAAAACTTGAATTTCATAGTATGGATTATTGGTAACTCTTTTTGAGTAATCAATACATAATCCGTATTTTCTAAAGTGCATGTACCCACTTTTGATATACAACATTTATTACTATCGTTTAGACCGATAACAATTCGTGTACAAACTTCTCCTGCATTGTTTAATTTTCGGAAGTCGAGAAACTCGACACCCAAATTTTAAATGGGTATTGATCTGATGTTTCGCCTACTATGCCCTTTAGTCTTTCTTCCCATTCACATAGCATATCATTAACCAATTCACATTTACCTAAATATAAATTTAATTTTTCATTTGTATGTTTCAACTCTAACTCAGATTTATTGACTGATTCATTTATTCTTTTAATTTCTTGCTTGTAAAAGTTGACCTCATTTTCGTATTGTCTTCTTTCAGAGCTCATTGATTTAAAAAGTCTTTTTCTGAATCTGTTTTTATATTCTATTCTTATTACCTCCTAAGTGTTTTTCTTGATTATAGCACCTAATTTTATAAATTAACATTCTTGACGCGTTATAATAAAGTATGATGTTTTACTGAGCTTAAAAATAAGCTTAGTAAATATTTAACCACACTACTTTTATTAATCCAAGGTCACTAGCTGTTACCTTAATATTTAATTGTCATGGTAAAACTCCACAACAATTTCAATATGTATATTATTAAAACAAATGGAGTTTTACCATCTGTTTATAGCTTAACTCGTCACATTTATTAACTTAATTTTATTAGCAATGAATCTATTTGTCTAATTTCATTCTTTGTCATACTTGCTCCTTTAAGTGTAAAAGGTACAAACACTAAAGGTAAAATAAATATTCCAAACAGAACAAAAATAGAAGTAAGCATAACACATCTGTCTTTTTCATTTACTAATTGATTCTTCATTTTAAGTATTTCAAATTTCTTTAAGTTTAAATCCATATTAGAGTTAGCTATATGTGAAGCCATTTCATATTGGTTCATTTTAATTTCCTCCATTGGTTTATAATATTTGTTATACATTACTAAGTTCAGGTATGCATGACGTGCATATCCGAAAATGACGTCCTTAAAAATAAGGTGAGTGAAAACTTACTGACAACCAAATGGGGTGTGGTTGAAAACTTATAATTAAGCTATCAGATAATTTAACGAGCTTAATTATAAGGCGGTTAAATTATCGGACACATCCAAATGGTGGAGTCCTAATATTTAACAACACCAATTTTAGATTTAGTTAAGAATGACCACTTTTATTAATCCGAGATCACTAGCTGTTACCTAAATATTTGTAACAGGTTTAAATTTATTCTTTTGACTTTCTTGAAGTATTTTTTCAAGTTCATCTGGACTATATTTACTAAATGATTCATTTATATTATGGAATCTAGTTTTAACAGTTGGAGCTTTACTTTTAGAATTACTTTCACTGAGTTGCTTAGTACAACCTGTTTTTTTATTCTTATATTCTTCTATGTATACATCGTACTGAATTATAGTTGATATATTTTTCTTAACTATTTCTTTAATAGTTTTTATGAAGTATGAGTCCTTCTTAGATACATTATTATTATTAATCACTTCTACAAGTATCCTTTCAAATAAATCTATATCTATATTACTATGTACATTCTCTATAAGTTTTTTAACTTGATTTGTAATGACTAGATGCTTTTCATACATACTTACATACAATAAGTATTATTTAAATCAGTATTACTTATATTACCCCCATTTAGCATAGGGTGTTTTTTGGGGTATATGGTACTTTCACCATTACTACCTTTTTGGGGTGTATGGTCACTTTGCCCATTTTCCAACGTTTTAGATTCATTATTGGAAGAAAAGCTACCATCTAATTTTAAATTTACTAAACTTGGAGTATCAGTATTAGGTGCATCTAATAAGTCATATTCATATTCGAATCTACCTTTATTTTCACTTGAAGGTATTCTATAAATTTTTAAATATCCATTATCTTTTAATTCATTCCACCCGCCATCAAATGCTTTTATACCTTCTTTACACTTTGATATAAGAAAATCTTTATATATTTTAAAAGTTTCTAATGTTACATAGCTTTGTATTAAAGAATATAAACCTCTTGCTTTCAAACTTAAATTCTCATCTCTTAATGGAATATTACTTATTTGTGAAAAGTTAACCTTCTTAGCTCTAAATCTTCCTGAATTATTCATTGTAGTTCCTCCTAGTTATTTACATAGAAGAAACCTTAAAGCCAACATACAAAATTTATACTTGAATAATTTATCTAACTTTTGATATAATAGTAGTATAAAGTTAATTATCACATCAACTTAGATTATTCAAGTTATCTGTTTTTTTGTGTGGTGGCTCTTATCTATTGTCAGTAGATAAGGGCTTCTTCTATGTTCACCGTTATTTATTTGAGGGCTCTTAAATAATTTTATTTCGTGTCACCATCTTGTCACCAAACACATATTACACAATGTCATATTAGAAAAAACTAATCCATCAACACTAGCAACTTCAACAAACTATGGCTTTAACTCAATAACTTCTTTAGGAGCTGTTGGGTGGCAATGAGTTTAGTACCTAAATTCATAGTAGATGGAGTTGTAACGCCTAATGATATAGCAGTATTTACAGCTATGGGTATGTGTTGGAGTGGATATTTAAGTACACATGTAGGTATGATGGATGCTTTAAATGCAAGAGAATTAACAAGTAAAGCAATCTTTTCACATACTATAGGGGGGATTTGTGCTGGAGTAGTATCTCACTTTATATTTATGCTTGTAGGATAATATATTACATAAAAAACAGACTTAAAGATTATGTTTAAGTCTGTTTTTTTATATTGTTTTTTATATTGAATGTAAGTTTAGTTATTTTTTTCTAGGTTTTATAGGTTTAGCAGTATTTTGACTAACAGAACCAGTTTTAGATGGTCTTAGTTGTGGATCGATATTAAGCTCTTCTGCAATTTCTAAGTTTGAATTAGCTACATTTTTAGATTTTTTTGGTTTTTTTAAACTTTTATTCTTTGCCATAATTCCTCCTAAATAAAATATTATCTAGCAATTATATCTTAACCAAAGTAAACAATTAATATTCTTCATTAGAGTATGTTATAAATTAAAAACTAGCAATGTATTATAAAGGGAAAAATAGATAATGATATATCTAGATTATTTAAGTGTTAAGGAGGGATAAATTTGGATATAGCGATAAATCTTATTGGAGGTTTAGGACTTTTTCTATATGGAATGAGTCTTATGGGTGATGGATTACAAAAATCAGCAGGAGATAAATTAAAAAAAATAGTAGAACTTTTAACTAGTAATATAATAATAGGTGTTTTTGTAGGTGCCTTAGTTACAGCGGTAATACAAAGTAGTAGTGCGACAACTGTAATGGTAGTGGGTTTTGTAAATGCTGGAATAATGCAACTTTCTCAGGCAATTGGGGTTATAATGGGTGCTAATATTGGAACGACTGTTACAGCTCAATTGGTTAGTTTTAATTTAGATGGACTAGCACCAATAACATTAGGAATAGGTATAGTGTTATATCTTTTTGCATCAAATGGGAAAATTAAAAATATAGCAGAAATATTATTAGGATTTGGGATTTTATTTACAGGTATGGAATTTATGAAAGATGCAGTAGAGCCATTGGCAGAATTTAAAGGCTTCACAGATGCACTTATAAGTTTTGGTCAAAGACCTTTATTAGGTTTACTCTTAGGAATTGGTATAACGGCTATTGTACAAAGTTCTAGTGCATCAATGGGTATACTTATAGCACTTGCAGCTCAGGGTATTATACCATTATCATCAGCACTTCCTATACTTTATGGACAAAATATAGGAACTTGCGTTACTTCATTAATATCTAGCGTTGGAGCTAATAGAAATGCTAAAAGAGCAGCTATAATGCATTTATTATTTAATATAATAGGAACAGTAATATTTTTGATTTTCTTAAATAAACCTATTATAGCTATAGTTACTAAGATAGATCCTAGCGATGTGGCTAGACAGTTAGCAAATACTCATACATTATTTAATATAGTTTCAGTAATAATTCTTTTACCATTTGCTAAATTTATAGTGAAGTTATCTATGATGATAATACCTGAAGGAATGGAAGAAAAGAAGGAGGAAACTTATCTTGATGAAAGGATTTTAGAAACTCCCTCTATAGCATTTGGAAATACTGTAAAAGAAACTTTGAAAATGGCTAATTTATCTAAAGAATGTCTAAATAATTCTATGAATGGTTTTTTAAACAAATCACAAAAATATATAGATAAAACAATTGAAAATGAAAAAAGTATAAAAAATTTACAAATAAATTTACTTAGCTATCTCTTGAAACTATCAAAAACATCTATTACTACTGAGTTAGTAGAAGATGTAGATAATTTATTCAATACAATAAATGATTTAAAAAGAATAGGTGATCATTGTGAAAATATATCAGAACTCGCAGAAATTGCAATTCAAAAAGATGCAGAAATCTCAGAAGATGGGGTAAAGGAGATTTATGAGATGTATGAAAAAGTAAAACAAAACTGTGAAGATATTATTAATGTAATAAAAGATAAAGATACAACTATAGCAAACAAAATAATACACACGGAAGAACAAGTTAATAAAATAGAAAAATCAATAAGAAGAAATCATATATACCGATTAAATAATGATGATTGTAAAATAGATGCTGGAATTTTATATTTAGATTTGATAACTAATTTAGAGAGAATTTCAGACCATTGTGCGAATGTAGCAAAAAGAGTATTAAATTAATATAAAAAGCGTGTTTTAAACACGCTTTTTTGTTGCAAATATAGTACGTATTAAAATGTATAAAAGATATTATATAACCTTATGAAAATAGATATGATGCAAATTATACAACATATAAATATACATTAAGGCATAAATGTTAATAGTAAGAAATTTACTTCTTTAAATATTAAAATAGCCAAAAATACATATGCATTATGGGGGGAATATGTAATGGAAGAAATATTTCATATAGGAATTGATATCGGATCAACGACGGTAAAAATAGTAGTATTAGATAGTAATGATGAAATAGTATATAAAGAATATAAAAGGCATTATTCTGATATAAAAAAATCTGTAAAAGAAGCCTTAGTAAATATATATAACAGTATTGGAAATTCAAAAATTAAGGTTGTAATAACTGGTTCAGGTGGAATAGATATATCTAAAAATCTTAATGTAAAATTTATTCAAGAAGTCATATCATCTACAAGGGCTATAGAATATTATTATCCTCAAACCGATGTGGTTATAGAACTTGGTGGAGAAGATGCAAAGATAACTTATCTAAGTGGTGGAATAGATCAAAGGATGAATGGCATATGTGCAGGTGGTACGGGAGCTTTTATTGATCAAATGGCATCGCTACTACAAACAGATGCAGTAGGTCTTAATGAATTAGCAAAAGAATATGAGGTCATTTATCCAATAGCATCAAGATGTGGGGTATTTGCTAAAACTGATATTCAGCCATTAATAAATGATGGAGCAAAAAGATGTGATATAGCTATGAGTATTTTTAATGCTGTTGTTGTTCAAACTGTTAGTGTATTAGCTTGTGGAAGAAAAATAAAAGGAAAAGTTGCTTTATTAGGAGGACCGCTATATTTTTTATCACAACTTAGGGTAGCTTTTAAAAACATATTAAATTTAGATGAAGACGATTTAATACTTCCTAAAAATGCTCAACTATACATAGCGATGGGAGCAAGCCTACTATCAAAAGATGAGAAATGTATAAATTTAAACACATTAATAGATAAAATACAAAATTTAAATAATGATGGTATGCTTAATGTAAATAAGTTAGAGCCATTATTTAAGGATGAAAAAGAATACAATGGCTTTAAAATAAGACATGAAAAAAATGATATAACTTACAAAGACATAAAAAACTTCAAAGGTAATTGTTTTTTAGGAATTGATGCAGGATCTACAACTACAAAAGCTATTTTAATTGATAAATTTGGGAATTCACTTTATTCTCATTATAGTAGCAACGAGGGGAGTCCATTACAAACCATTATAAAGGTAATGAAAAATGTGTATGACGTATTACCGAATGAATGTAGTATAGTTGCATCGACAGTTACTGGGTATGGGGAAGGTCTTATAAAAAAGGCTTTAAAGGTAGACTACGGAGAAATAGAAACGATAGCCCATTATAAGAGCGCAAAATTTTTTAATGAGAATGTAGATTTCATATTAGACATTGGTGGGCAAGATATGAAGTGCCTAAAAATAAAAAATGGTGTTATAGATAGCATTATTTTAAATGAGGCATGCTCATCTGGGTGTGGTTCGTTTTTAGAAACTTTTGC
The DNA here is from genome assembly GCF_030131845.1 of Romboutsia sedimentorum. Classification (GTDB taxonomy): domain Bacteria; phylum Bacillota; class Clostridia; order Peptostreptococcales; family Peptostreptococcaceae; genus Romboutsia_D; species Romboutsia_D sedimentorum. The sequence goes on from NZ_JASKYM010000005.1 coordinate 110,555, forward strand.
AACATCATTATCTATGGACATAAAAGAATTTACAAGTAAAGGAATCTATTCAAAATCTCCTGTAGATTTAGGTTCGAGATGTACAGTATTTATGAACTCTAGAGTTAAACAGGCTCAAAAAGAAGGGGCTAGTATTAGTGATATATCAGCAGGACTGTCTTATTCAGTTGTAAAAAATGCATTGTTTAAGGTTATAAAAATAAGAGATATAAATGATATGGGTGAGAATATAGTAGTTCAAGGTGGAACTTTTTATAATGATTTAGTTCTTAGGAGTTTTGAAAAATTAATAGATAAAGAGGTTACAAGACCGTCTATAGCTGGAGTAATGGGAGCTTTTGGAGCCGCATTAATTTCTAAAGAAAGATATAAAGAAGGGAATAAAACTAAACTTCTAAATAAAAATCAACTGGAAAATATAAGTATTAGTGTAAATATCAGCAGATGTGGTGGATGTTCGAATAATTGTTTGTTAACTATAAATAAGTTTGCTGACAGTGAAGTATTTGTATCAGGGAATAGATGTGAAAAGGGCCAATTAATATATGATAATGAGAGCAGACTAAATAGTAATAAAAATATAAATTTATTTAAATATAAATATAATAGGTTATTTAGGTACAAATCATTATCTAAAAAAGAAGCTATAATGGGTGAAATTGGGATACCAAGAGTTTTAAATATGTATGAAGACTATCCTTTTTGGCATACATTTTTTACACAATTAGGGTTTAGAGTAGTACTTTCAGATAGGTCGTCAAAGGAAATTTACCAAAAAGGAATAACATCTATAGCCTCTGAAACAGTATGTTATCCAGCTAAGCTTGTGCATGGACATATAGCAAATTTAATAGAAAAAAATATAAATTACATATTTTATCCATGTATAACTAACGAAAAAAAAGAAGACTTATCTGCAAATAATAATTATAATTGTCCTGTAGTAATATCTTATTCAGAAGTTATAAAAAACAATGTTGAAGAAATACAAGAAAATAATATAACTTATATAAATCCATTTATAAGTTTAAATAATAAAAATAAATTAAAAGAGAGATTATATGAAGAGCTTTCAGTATATTTCAATCAAATATCAAAGAAAAATATAGCACAAGCTGTAGACAAAGCAAGCTATGAACAAGATCAGTTTAAAAAAGATATCCAGGAACAAGGAGAAAAAGCTCTTGCAAAAATAAATGAAAAAGGATTAAAGGGGGTAGTTTTATGTGGTAGACCTTACCATTTAGACCCAGAAATAAATCATGGAATACCGGATGTTATAAATTCTCTAGATTTGGCAGTTTTAACGGAAGATTGCGTAAGCCATCTGGCAAATCTAAAGAGGCCTTTAAGAGTTGTGGATCAGTGGGTATATCATTCAAGACTATATAAAGCTGCAAGCTTTGTAAAAGAAACTAAAAATTTAGAATTAGTACAATTAAATTCTTTTGGATGTGGTATTGATGCAGTTACAATAGACCAAGTTCAAGAGATATTAAATGAAAGCTCAAAGATTTATACAGTTATAAAAATAGATGAAGGTAACAATTTAGGAGCTGCAAAAATTAGGCTAAGATCTTTAAAAGCTGCAATGATACAAAGAGAATTAAACAATATACAAATAAAAAATACAGAAGATAAAAGGATAGAATATAAAAAAGGAAGGTTAAGTAAGAAGCATACTATTTTAGCCCCACAAATGTCTCCGTTCCATTTTCAATTTTTTGAAAAAGCAATTAATCTAAGTGGATTTAATATAGAAATTTTAAATAGTACAGATAATAGAATAATAGAAGAAGGGCTACGATATGTAAATAATGATGCTTGTTATCCTGCTATAATTGTAATAGGGCAAATGATAAGTGCATTAAAATCTGGAAAATATGATTTAGAAAATACATCTGTTGTAATAACTCAAACAGGTGGAGGATGTAGGGCTACAAACTATATAGGTTTTCTAAGGAAAGCATTATATGATGCTGGCTTTAAAAATATACCTGTAATATCTTTAAGTTTAAATGGGATTGAAAATAATGGAGTCATAAAAAGTATAACTTTGAAATTAATAAATAGAATTTTTATGTCAATAATATATGGTGATTTACTTATGAAAGTTCTACATAAAGTAAGACCATATGAAAGAGACATTGGAAGCAGTAATAGACTTTATGAAAAATGGGTTCAAAAGTGTAAAGATTCTTTAGAAAAAGCTAGTATATATGAATTTAGGAAAAATATAAAAAGTATAATTGAGGATTTTGATAATCTAGAAGTGTTAGATATTAAAAAACCAAAGGTAGGGCTAGTAGGGGAAATCCTAGTTAAATTTCATCCAGTTGCAAATAACAATTTAGTAAATATTATAGAAAGCGAAGGCGGAGAAGCTGTAGTACCAGAACTTATAAATTTCTTTTTTAGTTGTTGTTTAAATACAGCATACAAGTATAAATATTTAGAGGGAAAATGGATAAGTAAAGAACTAGGTAAAAGTGCTATATACATTATGGAAATTTATCAAAAGACATATAAAAAAGAACTTAGTAAGAGTAAAAGATTCACATCACCTAAGAGTATAGATATATTAGCTGAAAATACAGAAAATATAATATCTATTGGGAATCAGACTGGTGAAGGTTGGCTATTGACAGGAGAGATGATAGAGTTAATAGAAGATGGCGTAAATAATATTATATGTATGCAACCATTTGGATGTTTACCAAATCACATAACTGGAAAAGGACAGATTAAAGAATTAAAAAGAATTTATAAAAAAGCAAATATAATCCCAATAGATTATGATCCATCAGCTAGTGAGACTAATCAGTTAAATAGAATAAAATTAATGCTTTCAACTGCATTTAAAAATAATTAAGCTCCTAGTTATTTTAACAGGAGCTTTTACTTTTAATAAATAATTAAATATTTATTAAATTAGATATTGTTTAACCTATTATGATATAATGAAATAGTATTATATGAAAGTAAAGGTGGGCTAGTTATGAAGGTAGTTAACAATGCTATATCGTCGGATTATTTTAGGTATAAAGTAGACGAAGATATCAGTATTTATGAAGGCAGATTTTGCATTTATTTAGACAAAAAGTATAAATGTAGTGGAATTATATATTACAAAATGACACCTCCAGTATCTATAAATTTTAAAGCTCAGATAGTATCGGTTGAAGATGAAGAGATCGATTTAGAGTTAGATTATGATAATGCTATACTTGAAATGTATGGGTATAAGCCTATGTCTATAACAGTAAACTCCATAAATGATTTTAACATAGAAGGATACACAAATGATAATTATATAAAATCTAAAAATTCTTACGTAGAGTATATTGATTTTCATATAATTAATTTGGACAAGTTTCCAGGAACACTTATAAAACACGTGGATAAGTTGTTCGCAGGAAGAATACAATTTGATATAAATGATTTTACTATAATAATAGATAAAAGATATGATTATAGAAAAGAGCTAAATGAAGAGCTAAAATCAAAATCGGGTACTATAATAACCCATATCGGAAGAATTAAAAGGAAAGATAATAAGTTATTTAGAACTAATAACATGATAGATTTTATAGACCGTATATCGTATGCACTTAGTTTTATGTGTGGAAGATACGTTGGAATTTGTTTAGTAAAAGGATATCAAAATAATAACAATGTATTTAGGCTTTGGACTGAAAATATAATAACTCCATTTAAGTTTGTTCCTACATGGACAGATACACTTTCTAACCATCATAATATAGAAAAATATATGTCGCTTATGTGCAAAAAACTAGAAGATGGATATTGTGGACCGGCAATAAAACATGTTATAGATTGGTATATAGAATCACTTGGGGATATTACAATAGAAAATAACATAATATCTATACAAATTGCTCTAGAAACTTTATCATATATTATTTTAGTGGAACAAGAAAATTTATTATCTGATGAGGACTTTGACTTAAATAGTGCATCTAAAAACATTAAAATAGTTTTAGATATATGTAAAATTCAATATGGAAACGATGAATTAGAATTGTTTGATGATTGGATAAAATCTAGGTTTGATGATGGTGTAGATTTAGTTATTTATTTTAGAAATAAAATAGTTCACCCAACAAGAAGGGATAATAGAGCTACCCTAAATGTTGAGGATATGTGGAATATAATTCAAATTGGAACTAAATATGTAGAATTGATATTATTAGCTTTTATAGGATATAAAGGTGAATATTCAAATAGACTTAGTGAAAGATGGTTTGGAGAAGTAGAAGTAGTACCTTGGAATTAAATGGAAAGATTAAAAAAATATTGACATACATTGTTTAATACTCTATAATTTGTTTTTATAATAAAGAATTATATAAAAAATGTAATGATAAGAAAGAGTAAAAGTAAAAATCTTAAAAAGAGAGTTTCCGGTTGGTGAGAGGAGCATTAGATTTTATTTTGAACACATCTTTGAGCAGAACACCGAAAGAATTATATTTTAGTAGGCTGTTTCCGGAATCCCTGCACCCGTTATAGTGCTAGAGTATAAACATTTATTTGTCGTACTCAAAGAGGTTAGTGCTGTGAGGTACTAATAAAAAAAGGTGGAACCACGAGAGTTAGCTCCCGTCCTTTAGCTATTAAGCTATAGGCGGGAGCTTTTTTAATGTAATTCTTTACGCGCGCGAAGACTTTATATTAATAAATAAAACTTTACTAAATATAAATTGAACTAAAAAATGGAGGAAAAGATATGAAAAATATATTAAAAAAAATGGCTGTAATTTCAATGATTGCAGTATCTACATTTGGAACAATAGGATGTGCAAAGGAAAATAAAAGTGGAGATAATACAAATTCTAAAAATAAACAACAAGTTATAGTAGGACTAGATAATACCTTTGTTCCAATGGGATTTTCAGATGAAAATGGAGAATTAGTTGGATTTGATGTTGATTTAGCAAAAGAAGTATTCTATAGGTTAAACATTAATGTTAAATTTCAACCTATAGATTGGGCAATGAAAGAAACTGAACTTAATTCAGGTAATATTGATGCTATATGGAATGGATACTCTTTATCAGATGAAAGAAAAAAAGTTGTAACATATACAAAACCATATTTAGAAAATAAACAAGTTATAGTTACAATGAAAGATTCTAATATAAAAACAAAAAAAGATTTAAAAGGTAAAAAATTAGGAATTCAGCAAGGATCTAGTGCATTAGAAGCTATAGAAAAACAAGCAGACTTTGTTAATAAATTAGATAATAAAGCTCCAATACTTTATGATACGTATGACAATGCTATTAGAGATTTAGAAGTAGGAAGAACTGATGCAATAGTATCTGATGAAAATTTAGTTAGATATTATATAAGCAAGAAGGGGGATCAAAAGTACAATATACTACAAGATAATTTTGGAGAAGAAAGTTATGTAGTAGCATTTAAAAAAGACAACTCTAAACTTAGAGATAAGGTTGATATGACACTAAATGATGTAAAAAATGATAGATCTTTTGATAAAATTTATAGTAAATGGTTTAAATAATATAAGCATATGGAGGAGTGATAAAAAATGATTGAAGGAATTAAAATAGTTTTATCAGTGTTTGTTTTGACACTAGTAATTTCAATACCACTAGGCATAATAATTTCTTTTTTAAGAAATTCTAACAATAAATTAATAAGTGCAATTAGCAAAGGATATATACTTATAGTGAGAGGAACACCTTTACTATTACAATTAATTTTTATATTCTTTGGTTTACCAATAGTAGGAATAGTGTTTGATCGATTTGCTGTAGCAGTAATTGCGTTTTCTTTAAATTATGCGGTATACTTTGCTGAGATATTTAGAGGTGGCATACAGTCGATAGATAAAGGACAATATGAGGCATCTTTAGTATTAGGTTTTGATAAATTTAATATGTATAAAAGAATAATATTCCCTCAGGCTATAAAGAGAATACTTCCGGCAATGACAAATGAAGTTACTACATTAGTAAAAGATACGTCATTAGTTTATATACTGGGTCTTAATGATATTTTAAGAGTAGCGCAAATAGCATCTAATAGGGATGTTAGTTTAGTTCCTTTAATGCATGCAGCACTAATATATCTTTTATTTATAGGTATTATTACTCAAGTGTTTAAAGTTATTGAAAAAAAATATTCATATTATAGGGGGTAGTAAATATGCTAAAAGTTAGTAATTTAAATAAATCATTTAATAAAAATAAAGTTCTTAATAATATTTCATTTGAATTAAATAAAGGTGAAATAGGAGTTTTACTTGGTAAGTCAGGTGCAGGTAAAACTACGATACTTAGATGTATAAATGGGCTTGAAAATTTTGATAGTGGACAAATTATAGTAGATGGAAAAATTATAGATACCTCTAAAGATATATATAAGTTAAGGGGAAAGGTAGGAATGGTATTTCAAAATTTCAATTTATTCCCTCATTTAAATGTACTTGAAAACATAATACAATCACCTGTAAATATATTTAAAATAAAAAAGCAAGAAGCTATAAAAAGTGCAAAAGAACTTTTGAAATTAGTAGATTTAGAAAATAAGATAGATTCATATCCTTGTGAGTTATCAGGAGGGCAACAACAAAGAGTAGCAATAGCAAGAGCATGTGCATTAATGCCAAAAGTACTTTGTTTTGATGAGCCAACTTCAGCACTAGATAAAGATACTATAAAAAATGTTGTCAATATAATGAATAAACTAAAATCAAATGGCATGACAATACTAATAATTACACACGATGTTGATTTTGCAAATGAAGTATGTGACAAAATAATAAATATTAATAATGGAGAAATTGAAGTAGTTATTTCTAAATAGGTTTGATTAAGAAAAACAAAGGTGGGTATAAATAAAACATAATAAATAGCAAAGGATGATTGAAATGATAAAAATTTATGGATACTCAAAATGATCTACTGTTAAAAAAGCTAAGGATTGGCTTAAAGAAAATAATTTAGAATTTGAAGATATTGAAATGGTAAAAATACCTCCTACTAAAGAAGAACTTAATGAAATGTATAAAATTAGCGGATATGATATAAAAAAATTCTTTAATGCTAGTGGAGTTAGATATAGAGAATTAGGCTTAAAAGATATAGTTAAAAGCGAATCTGATGATAAGCTTTTAGGTATATTATCTAGTGATGGTATGCTTATAAAAAGGCCTATAGCATTTGATGGCAAAAATGTTGTTATAGGATTTAAACCAGAGGAGTGGGCAAAAAAATTGTTATAAACATGTAAAATACGATTTATATGAATCAATAGCGTACTTAAATGTACGCTATTGATTTTATTTGATATATATTTTAGGTATATAAATAGTTATACCTTCTAGGTCTAGGATACTTTCATAAATAAGTTTACTATATTTAGTTAAATCACTAGACTCTAATTCTAAAGTTAATATTACTTCAGTATAAAGTAGCACATCTAAAATAGTACTATCTCCCCTAAATTTTAATTTTAAATTTTTGTTACATCTAAGTAAGTTTTGTAAGATGTCGTAATTAATATTCATTGTCATCACCCCTAATTAATTATATAATACAATAATTACCCATAAATTTCAATTTTGAACACTGTCTATAAATTTAAATTTGATTTATAGCCATATATTTTATATAATTAGCTTATTATGCTTTTTTGGAGGTTAAATATTATGGAAGTAAGTAAAAAACTAGAAAAACTTAAGGCTAGACTATTAGAATTAGAAAGTATAGCAGTTGCTTACTCAGGTGGGGTAGACAGTAATTTCTTACTTAAGGTAGCAAAAGATACACTAGGAGATAATGTTGTTGCAGTAACCCTTCATGCTATGATGCACTCACAAAGAGAGATTGAAGAAGCTAGACAATATGCTAAGGAATTTGGGGTTAATCATATTGTAGTAAATGTTGAAAATTTTGAAGTGAAAGAGTTTATAGAAAATAATATACAAAGATGTTATTACTGTAAAAAAACAGTATTTGAAAAAATAAAATCAGTAGCAAAAGAACATAATATAAAATATGTAGTAGATGGAACTAATTTAGATGATTTAGGAGACTATAGACCTGGACTTAAGGCACTAGAAGAACTCAACATAATTAGTCCATTAAAAGAGTGTAATTTAACTAAAGAAGATATAAGAATATTATCAAAAAAAATGAACCTTAAAACATTTAATAAACCTGCTTTTGCATGTCTTGCAACTAGAATTCCATATGGAACAAAAATTACAAAAGAAGTGCTTAGAAAAATAGAAAAAAGTGAAGAATACTTAATAGAACTAGGGTTTGAACAATTCAGAGTAAGAATTCATGAAGATATAGCTAGAATTGAAGTAGGCAAAGATGAAATACATAAATTCTTTAGTGAAGATAAATTAAATAAAACGAATAATAAATTAAAAGAAATCGGATTTAAATATGTTACCTTAGATATGGCAGGATACGAAATGGGTAGCATGAATAAAGCGATACAAAAATAGGAGGACGACATGAAAAACTATACATTATTATCACCTTGCTTTTTTGGTATGGAAAAGATGTTAGCAAGAGAAATAAAAGAATTAGGATTTGAAATACTAAAAACTGAAGATGGAAGAATTACATACAAAACAGGCGAAGATGGTATAGCAAAAGCTAACATGTGGCTTAGATGTGCAGAAAGAGTAAATCTTAAAGTTGCAGAATTTGAAGCTAAAAGCTTTGATGAACTATTTGAAGGTACTAAAAGAATTGACTGGTCAAAATATATTCCTTATGGAGCACAATTTCCAGTATCTAAGGCATCTTCAATAAAATCAAAGTTATATAGTACATCGGATATACAATCAATTGTAAAAAAAGCTATAGTTGAAAGTTTAAAGAAAAGTTACTTAGAAGATGGACTTATAAAAGAAGATAAAGAGAAGTATCCAGTATATGTTTTTATACATAAAGATAAAGTAACAATATCTATAGATACAACAGGAGATGCTCTTCATAAAAGAGGATACAGAGAAAAAGCTAATAAAGCACCTATAAGAGAGACTTTAGCTTCAGGGATAATGTACTTAAACCCATGGAGACCAGGTAGAACACTAGTTGATCCTATGTGTGGATCAGGAACTCTTTTAATAGAAGCTGCTATGATGGGAATAAATATGGCACCAGGCCTTAATCGTAACTTTATATCTGAGAAGTGGAGAACTTTAGATAAAAAAATTTGGTGGGATATAAGAAAAGAAGCTTATGATAAGATAGATGAAGATGTAGAGTTTAAAATATACGGATATGACATAGATGAAGAAGCTATAGAGATAGCAAAGGAAAATGCGGAAATAGCGGGTGTAAGTGAATATATAGAGTTTAATGTAGCAAATGCCCTAGATTTTAAAAGTGATGAAGAATATGGATTTATAGTTACGAATCCACCATATGGAGAAAGACTTGAAGATAAAGAAACAGTTCAAGCTCTTTATAAGAATTTAGGCTACACATTTAGAGAACTTAAAAACTGGTCTTACTATCTGATAACTTCATACGAAGAATTTGAAGATGAATTTGGAAGAGAAGCAGACAAAAGAAGAAAATTATACAATGGTATGTTAAAAACTAACTTGTATCAATATATAGGATCAAGGCCTCCTAAAAAAATTTAATAAAATGATGATATTTACCCCCTTAATATAATATATATAATAGAAAGAGTATTTTAAGGGGGTGTCGTTATGTTTAGAATGAATGGCAAAAATAGAAAAAAGGCATCTAAAGAAAAAAAATTAGCAAGTAAAACCAAATACCAAGAAGATTTTAATGAAATAATATTAAATGACTTAGTACCTGAAGAAAAGAGACATGATTTTGGATTAGAAAGCAAAGAACAATCAAAACCTAAATCTAAAAAATCATCTGGAATAAAACTAAACTTAGGATTAGGTGGTAAAAAATCATCTTCCAAGTCAAAACCTAAAAAAGATAGCAAAAATTCTCAACAAGAGAATAAACAAAACAAAGGCAATAGCCACGAAGATATAAAAAACAACAGCAAAGAAAAAAATAAGAAACATAGTAGCGAAAAGCAGGCAAGTGAAAAAGTGTCAAATAAAAAAAATAATAAGAATACAAAAACAAACAAAACAAACAAGTTAAAAAAAGCCTCACAAAGTAACATAGAGGAAACTAAAGAAAATTCAAAAATAGAAGAAAATAGCAAGCTAATTAAAAGTAATAAAAACTCAAGCTTGGGATCTAAGAAAAAAAGAGTTAGACCTTCTAATAAAGAAAATAGCAGTGAAGCAAAGAGAATCATAGAACAAGATAGTGAAACAAATTATACCACTGAAGATGATTTTAATGCTGTTACATTTAGAAACACTGAAGATGCACAAGAAACACAAATAAAAAAAGCACAAGAAATAAAAGAAGAAAAAGAAGTTGAAGAAAAAGTGAAAAATAAGTTTGAAAATTTAATTTGGTCAGAAGATAAATTTCCTAAAAACTAAATAAATTAACTAAATAGTGAGAAAATATAAAATAAAAGCTTAGTAAAAATACTAGGCTTTTATTTTGCATAAATATATGAGAAAATAGATTTAATAAGTAAAAAATATCAAAATAAAACCAAAGAAGAGGTAAAATATATGAAATCTAATGAAATATTTAATGAAGTTAACGAAATTTTATTGAAAAGTATGAAACCTTCTGAGGATATTAAGCGTCTAATAAAGGAAGGTAAATTTGATAAAAAGCCTTTCAATGATATAAAAAGCTTAGGACTGATAGATCAAAACCCTAAATTTCATCCTGAAGGTAGTGTTTTAAACCATATATTATTAGTAGTAGATATGGCAAGTGAGGTAAAAGAATTATCAAGAAATAAAAAAGTATTTATGTGGTCAGCATTACTTCATGATATAGGAAAGTTGACTACAACTAAAATAAGAAAAGGTAGAATTACATCTTATAATCATGATGTAGAAGGAGAAAAAATAGGATTAAACTTTTTGAAATCACTAACAGAGGATCAAGAATTTAATGAAAAAGTTTCTAAATTAATAAGATGGCATATGCAACCTTTATTTTTTGATAAAAATCTTCCATTTTTTGAACCACAAAACATGTTAAATGATGTAGAATATAAAGAAGTGGCACTACTTTCATTTTGTGATAGATTAGGAAGAGGTAAATTGAATGAACAAGGTATTGAAAAAGAAAAACAAAATATTGAAAAATTTGAGGAGTACTGTAAACAAGAGATGGAATAGGAGATAATAGATGAAATTATTTAAGTTAATAACCTGTGCTAGTTTGATAGTACTTTTAACAACTGGGTGTAGTATTAATTCAGAATCTCCGGAAGAGCTTATTAAAGATAAACCTATTTGTGATGAAAATAATGAAATACTGTACAAAGGAATAAAACAGCTACTTCCACAAAATTCTTCATTAATCTTACCATCTAATTCAAGTGAAGTTGGTAAAATAAATGAAGTAGATTTAGATGGAGATGGAGTAAAGGAGTTAGTAGCCTTTGAAAAGAAAGAAAATTTAAGTGAAAATAAAAATGAAGTAGGATTTGTAGTTTTAAGCAAAAACAAATATGGGGCTTACACAGATAAAGGCAATATATTGCAAAGTGGAGATTCTATAGAATATGCTAATTTTTATGATTTAAATAATGATGGATATAAAGAAATAATATTGTTAATTAAAGATGTAAATAAAACAAATATGCATATATATTCTTTTAAAAACGATGAAATTAAAAAAATATATACTTTAGACCCAACGTGGATAAAAGAAAGAGAAAATTTATTAGATTTAAAAATAAAAATTGGATATATTGATGATGATGATAAACTAGATATTTTATTACTTCACTATGACTCTAAAAGTAGTAAGGTATATACAAGTTTAGCAAATTTCACAAAAGAATTACAATTAATAGATTCTACAGAGTTTGAGGATGTAAAAGGATTAAATAATTTATATATTACAATAGGAACTATCTCAAAAGAAAAAATAGGAGATGTTACAAAAGAGAAAAAAGGTGTAATACTAGATATACCAATGATTCAAGATAATAATTACATGACGCAGATAATATATGTTAAGGATAAAAAAATAAACAAAGCATTCAATTATAACGATAAAAATTTAACCAAGCCATATTATATACCAACAGAAGATATTGATGATGATAATGTAGTGGATATACCGATAGTAAAGGGAAGTGGAAATATTTATACTCAAAAGACATCAGCTCAAATAAGTTGGTATAAATGGAATGGGAAAGAAAAAGAAAAATCAGGATTAGTGTTTATAAGCCAAATATATTATAATTATCAATATAATTACAAAGTATTTATACCTAATAACCTAGCAAATAAAATTGATGTACAACAGGCACCACAAAACAAAGGAAACGAAGTATTGTTTAAATTTTATTATTATGATGTAGTAAGCGGAGAATCTAAAAATTTATTTACTATATCTGTAATAAATAAAAAGCTTATAGAAGATAAAAAAAATTCATCAACTTCAAATGGTATTCTACTTAAGGAAACTGATGAATATAACTTTGTTTTATATCAAGATGATTTACAAGAATTAAAAAAATTAAAAATAAATACAGAGGCGTTAAGAGAAAATTTCTCATTAATATACTAATATTTATTGGGAGGATTAATAAATGAAGGAAAAAATATTAATATTAGAAGATGAAATAGGAATTAGAAGTTTTGTAAGTATAAACTTAAAAAGAGAAGGTTATGAAATAATAGAAGCAGGAACTGGACAAGAAGCTATAGAAAAAATGACTAGTGAAAAAGATATAAAACTAGCACTACTTGATGTAATGCTTCCTGATATGAGTGGAATAGACGTATGTAAATTTATAAGACAAAATTTTGATCAAGTTGGAATAATAATGCTTACGGCAAAGGCTCAAGAAGACGACAAAATAGAAGGGTTTATATCTGGTGCAGATGATTACATAATAAAACCATTTAGCATAAAAGAACTATTAGTAAGAGTATCAGCGTTACTTAGAAGAATTAAAAAAGATGAAAACAATACAAAAAGTAGTGAAATAGTATCAGCACCCTTTGTATTAGACTTAGATAAGAGAAAATTATTTAAAAATAGCAATGAAATAGAGCTTACTCCAACTGAGTTTTCAATAGTAAAATATTTAATGACAAATGCAAAACAATCATTAAGTAGAGACCAAATACTTGATGAAGTTTGGGGAACTAACTATCTATATGATTTTAAAATAGTAGATGTAAATATAAGAAGAATAAGAAATAAAATAGAAGATGACCCATCAAAACCTAAATATATACAAACTATTTGGGGGTATGGATATTGTTTTAGAAAGGAAGACTAATATTGTTACATTTTGAAGGGTTAAGAAAAAAGATAATTAAAAATTATTTTACAATAATTATTATAACAGTAGCATTATTTGAAGGTTTATTTATATTTTATATTCAAAATTACTACTATGACTATGTAAGGCAAAGTTTAAAAGGTCAAGTGGATTACACAACTGCAGTGTATAACACTATAACACAAGAAGGTAGTAGTTTTGAAATAAAAGCAAAGAATATAATTGATAAAGAAAATGTAGGGTCTAAATCTAAATATGCTATTCAAATAATAGATAAAAATAAAAATATAATATTAGATTCATATGGTTTTAAAGTGAAAGAAAAAGCTGACTTTGAAGATGTAGAGAGGGCTTTAAATGATACTAAAGAGTTAACGCCACATACGTACAGAATAGCATCTACAAAGGAACATGTAATGAGTATATCTGTTCCACTTAAGACAAATAATATAATAGAAGGTGTTGTAAGGTATACAGTATCTTTAGATAAAATAGATACCACGATATTTAAATTAACATTAGGTCTTATATTAGCAGGTATATGCATTTTACTTATAGCTATATCTTTAAGTCTTAGATTTGCAGAAACTTTAATTCAGCCACTTAGAGAGTTAAAACAATTTGCAAATGAGTTAGCACATGGAAACTATAGTATAAAACTTAAAAATACAAATATATCAGACGATGAAATTGGAGATTTAGCTCAAACCTTTGAACATATGGCAGCGGAAATTGATAAAAGTGAGAAATTAAAAGAAGAATTTATATCTTCTATATCTCATGAACTTAGAACACCACTTACATCTATAAAGGGATGGAGTGAAACTTTAGCGTATGAAGGTATAACACAAGATGAACTAGATTTAGGTCTTGGAATAATCCAAGATGAAACGGAAAGGCTTATAAAGCTTGTAACAGAATTACTAGACTTTTCACGTTTGTCATCTGACAGAATTAAACTTCAAATAGATATGGTTGATATTAAAAACTTAGTAGTAAGTGTTGTAAACCAGCTTAAAGTAAAATCAGCAGAAAAAAATATAAGTTTGAGTTGTGAATTTGAAGATGAAGCTATTGAAAATGTACAAGGTGATAAAAATAGATTAAGACAAGTTTTAATAAACTTAGTACAAAATGCTATAAAATTCACTAGTGAAGGTGGATATGTAAAACTTGTAGCATCTCAAGGTGAGGAATTTACAACTATAAAAGTTATAGATGATGGTTGTGGAATAGAAACTGAAAACTTAGATAAAGTATTAGATAAATTTTTCCAAGAAGATTATAATAAGGCTGGAAGTGGATTAGGGCTTGCAATAAGTCATGAAATAGTTAAACTTCATGGTGGGAATATGATATTACAAAGTCAAAAGGATATAGGTACAACTATAACAATTACTATAAAAAATAAATTAATTGAATCAATATAGTATTAAATTGTAGAAAAATAGGATATACTGAAAAGAGTATATCCTATTTTGTAATGTAAAAACTACATAATATAGGAAACTTTAGTTGCAAAAATAAAATATAAAAATAATATATTATAAAATAAGATTTATAATGAATAGTTATTAGTAGAAAGAGGACTAGATGAGAAATATAAAAATGACAATTAAATACGATGGATCAAGATACAAAGGATTTCAAAGGCTTCAAGATAATGATATGACAATACAAGGAAAAATAGAAAGTGTACTTAGAAAGATGACTGAAGAACCTATAGAAATAGTAGGTTCAGGAAGAACAGATATGGGAGTTCATGCTTATGGTCAAGTTGCAAACTTTAAAACAAATACTGAATTATCTTTAAAGAAAATTAAAACTTACTTATATGAATACTTACCAGAAGATATTGTTGTAACAAATTTAGAAGAAGTTGAAGAAAGATTCCATTCTAGATACAATGCAAAATCAAAAGTATATTTATATAAAATATACAATAATGAAGCTCATGACCCATTTGCTAAAAAGTATACTACTCATATAGCAAGAAAATTAGATGTGAATTTAATGAAAGAAGCTAGTAAAGAATTAGTTGGAGAGCATGACTTCACTAGCTTTGTTTCATCAAAATCTAAGAAAAAATCTAATATGAGAAATATACATTCAATAGAAATACAAGAAAATAATAACACAATAGAAATTTATGTTGAAGGTGATGGATTCTTATATAACATGGTAAGAATTATATCTGGAACATTAATTGATGCTGGATTAAGAAAAAAGAGTGTTAATGATGTGAAGTATATGTTAGAAGCTAAAGATAGAACTGTAGCATCTGAAACAGCACCTGCAAAAGGTTTATATTTATATAAAGTAAAATATTAATTTATATAAATATAAAAAATATAGTTGACATTTTAAATGAACTAAGTTATTATTTAAAAAACAAATCAAATTTAAATAATTTAGATTCTATGAAAAAGAAAGTAATTTAAATAAATTTTATAGAGAGCTGGGGATGGTGGAAGCCTAGTAAAAATATTTAAGTGAAGAGAACTTTGGAGAATACTGCAGGAAAATTATAGTATGGCAGTAGGATAGTCTCGCCTTAAGAGAAAGAGTGGATAATTAAATTTTATCAACTAGAGTGGTAACGCGGATAATATTCGTCTCTTGGTTTTAACCAAGAGGCGTTTTTTTATATTTTTATTTAGTGTTATTTGCTATATTTGAAAGGATTATTATCAATAAGAGTGGTACCGCGGAAATTCGCCTCTTAGTATTTTATACTAAGGGGTTTTTTGTATTCATAATAATATTAGAATGTTAATTATATTAATTAATGATTAAGATAAAAGTAATTACTTATTGAATACAATATGCAAAATACTATATCGATTTGCGCAAATCATATAAAAATTAATTAGAGTTGAAGAAACCGTTTTTTTTATAAAAAATAATAAATTATAATAGCATTTTAAAAAATAAAAATTTTGGAGGACTAAATAATGAAAGAGAAAGTTGTATTGGCATATTCAGGAGGATTAGATACATCTATAATAATACCATGGTTAAAAGAAAACTATGATATAGAGGTAATAGCAGTATCTGTAAATGTAGGTCAAGAGGAGAATATGGTAGAAGTTTATGAAAAAGCTTTGAAAAGTGGCGCAGCAAAGGTATATGTAGATGATTTAAGTGAAAAATTTGTAACAGAAACTATTTTTAAAGCAATAAAAGCTGAGGCAAAATATGAAGGAAAGTACTTGCTTGGAACATCATTAGCAAGACCAATAATAGCTAAAAGATTAGTAGAAGTGGCACATTTAGAAGGTGCAAAATATATATGTCATGGATGCACAGGGAAAGGAAATGACCAAGTGAGATTTGAAGCTTCAATAGCGGCGCTTGACCCGACTATAAAGATTATAGCACCATGGAGAATATGGGATATAAAGTCAAGAGAAGATGCTATAGAATATGCAAATAAGAACAATATTCCTATAACTGTAACTAAAGAAAAAATATATTCAGTCGATGCAAATCTTTGGCATACATCTACTGAAGGTGGAGATATAGAATATCTAGAAAATGAACATCAAAATCATGTATATAAAAAATGCTTACCATTAGAAAAAGCAACCAATACACCTGAATATATTGAAATATATTTTGAAAAAGGAATTCCAACAAAAATAAATGGCAAAAAACTTTCACCTGTAGAAATAGTAAAAGTCTTAAATGAGATAGGTTCAAAGCATGGAATTGGAGTAATTGACATAATTGAAAATAGATTAGTTGGAATGAAATCAAGAGGAATATATGAGACTCCAGGAGGTACAATACTTTATGAAGCACATAATATATTAGAAAGTGCAACTTTAGATAAAGAGGCTCTACATTTTAAACAGATGGTGTCATTAAAATATGGAGAACTTATATATAATGGTTTATGGTATTCAAAGATAAGAGAGGCAATAGATGCATTTATAGACGAAACACAAGAGAATGTATCTGGAACTGTTAAAATGAAACTTTACAAAGGATTTATAAAACCTGCAGGTATATTTACAGAAAATGCTCTTTATGATTATTCTATATCATCATTTGGAGATAGCGAATTATATGACCATAAAGATGCACAAGGGTTTATAAATTTATTTACATTACCTCTTAAAATTAAAGCTATGAAGAAAATAAATAAAGAAAATAAATATGAAGATATAAGTTAAGAGGTGATGAATATGAAACTGTGGGGCGGAAGATTTAGAAAAGAAGAAAATAAACTTATGGAAGAATTTAATAAATCATTTGATTATGATCATATTTTATATAAAAAAGATATTGAAGGAAGTATAGCACATGTATATATGCAAGTTCATTGTAACCTATTAACAGAAGAAGAAGGGATAACTATAATTGATGGATTAAATAGTATACAAGAAGATATATATAATGGAGTAATAAAGTTAGAAGGAAATTATGAAGATATACATAGCTTTATAGAAATAAATCTAATACAAAGAGTTGGTGAAGTAGGTAAAAAACTTCATACAGCACGTAGTAGAAATGATCAAGTAGCAACCGATATGAGATTATATGCGAAGGAAAAAACTATTAGTTTAATAGAATTGATTTCAAACCTTAAAAAAACTGTAAAAATAGTTGCAGATAAAAACTGTGTAATTATGCCGGGGTATACACATCTTCAAAGAGCTCAAGTGGTTACTTTTAAACATCATTTTATGGCATATTATAATATGTTTGATAGAGATGAAAAAAGATTGAAAAATGCACTAGAAATATTAGATGAATGCCCTTTAGGATGCGGTGCTTTAGCTGGAACTACTCATAATATAGATAGAAATATAACTAAAGAAAAACTAGGATTTAAAAGAATAGTAGAAAATTATATGGATGGAGTAAGTGACAGAGATTATTTATTAGAGCTTATGAGTGATTTTTCTATAATAATGATGCATTTAAGTAGATTAAGTGAAGAGTTAATTTTATGGAGTAGCCAAGAATTTAGATTTATAGAAATAGATGATTTGTATACGACAGGAAGCAGTATAATGCCACAGAAAAAAAATCCTGATGGTGCAGAATTGATAAGAGGAAAAACTGGTAGGGTATATGGAAATTTATTTGGGTTACTTACAGTCATGAAAGGGTTACCGCTTGCTTATAATAAAGATATGCAAGAAGATAAAGAAGGATTCTTTGATAGTATAAACACAATAGAAATGTGTATTTCAGTTATGGAAAAAATGATATCTACTATCACAGTGAATGAAGTCAATATGAAAAAAGCCGTAAGTCATGGTTTTTTAAATGCTACTGAAGTTGCAGACTATTTAGTTAAAAACGGTGTAGCTTTTAGAGATGCACATGGTATTGTTGGAAGTATTGTAATTTATTGTGAAGATAATGATAAGGCTATAGATGAGTTAAGTTTAGATGAATTATATAAATTCTGTGAATTATTTAAAGAAGATATATATGAGTTTATAGATTATAAAAATATTTTAAATAAAGGTATAAAAAAATATATATTATAAAGAAATAATAAGAGCTAAGTTAAATATATCAATTTTAAAACTAAACATAAAAATTTAATGAAATATAACATTATTAGTAATTAAAATAAATAGCTTATATTATAGGAATTGATTATTTTCAGTAATATAAGCTATTCAAGATTATATTTATAAAACTATGTACATTTATTATAAATTTAGAAAATATGGTTCAAATCACATTTTTCACTTTCTAGTATATTATTTAAAGTTTTTCTTATATGAACTAGTTGCTCAAGAGACATAGATTTGTCATTACAAAAAACGGAATTATCTAAAATATCTAAGTATAAACATATATTATCAAAATACTCATGATGTAGTATTTTATACCATCTTTCCTTTTCTTGATGAAAGTCTTCATGATATTTTTCTAATTCAATTCTTGTATTTTCCCAATCATCTTTTTTTATATAAGTTGTTATACTCTCAGCTCTAGATGTATATATATCTGTAAATTCTTGAATTTCACTATTTATATGTAGTCCAAATACTACAAACAAGAATGTAAATATTAATGCGTAAATTAAAGACTTCAAAATGTTCACCTCAGTATATTTTAAATTTTCTTTTTTTGAATAGCAACTTTATCATTTTCATCTATAGTTAAAAGAAGAACATCTTTAACATTTTCAATTTGATTAGAATTTAAAACTTCAAATAGCCAATTAATATCTTTATTAATAATCTTAATGTTATTATTTATAATTTGACCGTCTATTATTAAGGATAGAGGGAGATGATTAAATTCACAAGCAGGAGTACTATTATATGAAGAACTTGGAAGCACACTTAAATTACCATCAGTTTCAAGTATTGCATATTGAACATCTGAAATTTTAAAATAACCTAAAATTCTAAGTTGTTCTAGTAGTTCATCAATTGTAACTCTTTCCTTTTTTAGTATTTTAAAGTTTATTTCACCTTTTTCAATTAAAATAGATGGTTTGCCAGATAAAAATACTCTAACGGTTCTACTTTTTAAAGCTAGATATGAAATTACTATTTGCATAAATACAAGTCCAGTAACAGCAGCTATACCGTTGACTATAGGTATGTTGTTGTTTTCCATAGGTACAGCAGCTACTTCAGCAATTAAAAGTGTTATAACTAAATCGAATGAGTTCATTTCAGCTATCTCACCTTTTCCCATAATTCTTAAGCCTATTAAAACGACTATGTATAGCAAAATACTTCTTATTAATACTACAATCATTATTAGCATCCTTTCAAAATCATATAATAAATTAGTATGGCCTATATATAAATATTGATGCACAAAACTTAAACTGAATATCTTTAAAATTTGATGCAAATTTGATATAATAAGCTTTAATACTATATTTAAGTAATATAAAATAATTTAAGTAATATTTAATGTAAACAAAGCAATAATGGGGGGAAGATAAATGAGTAAAAGAAAACAAGTACAGGTTCCTATAGAAAAAATCCAAGAACAAGATAGATTTATAGAAGCAATAGCAGAGCAAAATTCAAGATATTATGCTATACATAGTTCTAAACCAAGATATTTAATACAAACATTTGGATGTCAAATGAATGAACATGATTCTGAAAATTTATGTGCAATGCTTGAGGAGATGGGATATGAAAGAGGAATTACTGCTGGAGAATGTGATTTAATAATATACAATACATGCGCAGTAAGAGAAAATGCAGAACTTAAAGTTTATGGAAACCTTGGACAATTAAAACTTGAAAAAAGAAAAAATCCTGATCTGAAAATAGCTGTTTGCGGATGTATGATGCAACAGCCTCATGTGGTTAAAGAATTAAAATCAAAGTATAGACATGTAGATTTAGTTTTTGGGACACATAATTTATATAAATTTCCTGAATTATTAACAAATTCAATGGATACTAAAAAAATGTTAGTAGATGTATGGGATGTTGATGGTGAAGTTGTAGAAGGTCTTAGAAGTACTAGAAAATTTGAACTTAAAGCTTTTGTAAACATAATGTATGGATGTAATAATTTTTGTACTTATTGCATAGTTCCTTATACAAGAGGTAGAGAGCGAAGTAGAGCATCTGAAGACATAATAAGCGAAATAAAAGAATTAGCGGCAAATGGAACAAAAGAAATTACATTATTAGGTCAAAACGTTGATTCTTATGGAAAGACCTTAGACGAGTCTATAACATTTGATAAACTTTTAAGAATGGTAAATGAAGTACAAGGAATAGAAAGAATTAGATTTATGACATCTCACCCTAAAGATATATCTGATGAAGTTATATATGCAATGAGAGATTGTGATAAGGTGTGTGAGTATCTACACCTACCAATTCAATGTGGAAGCACTCCGTTACTTAAAAGAATGAATAGACATTATACTAAAGAATATTATTTAGATATAATAGAAAAGGCTAGAAATGAAGTTAAAGATATTGCATTTTCTACAGATTTAATGATAGGTTTCCCTGGAGAAACTGAAAACGATTTATTAGATACTATAGATGTAGTAGAAAAAGTAAGATATGACTCCGCATTTACATTTATATACTCAAAGAGAAAAGGTACTCCTGCTGCACAGATGCCAGATCAAATACCAGAGGATATAAAACATGAAAGATTTAATAAAGTATTAAATAAAGTAAATGAAATATGTGCAGATATAAATAAAAATTATATTGGAAAATCAGTTGAAGTATTAGTTGAAGGGAAAAGTAAAAATGATAATACTAAATTTACTGGTAGAACGAGACAAAACAAGTTAGTAAACTTTGAAGCTGACGAAATAGAATTAGCAGGAAAATTAGTTATGGTAAACATAACTAGTGCTAATACATTTTCATTAAATGGGTTAATAGTTAAGTAAAAAACAAAAAAGGTGTAGATAATTTATTTGAAAATAAATTATCTACACCTTTTTATTTGAATAAAATAGTTGATTAATATAAAATTTATATTTCTACAAAACGATAAAACAAGTGTATAAAGTGAAAAAGTTAAACACATAATAAACATATATATTAAATGATATATGTAAGAATCTGCTAATATAAGCTTACTTACTTAAAATATTCGGATAATTATTTTAAAATTAAAAATATTCGAAAAATGTTGATTTATGTCGAATAAAATAGTATTATATAAAAATAGTATTATATAAATATAAAAAAATCCTAAGAAAACGCTGTATATCACTGTTTATAAATAATAGGCGTTTGAATGATACATTATTCGTAAATTCTCCTATTGTCTAATTATTAAATAAATGAATGGAGGGATTTAAATGAAGAAAAAATTACCTAAAGAGGCGTATGGTGGTGTACATGGAAAAGATTATGTTCCATATATAACTGACAAGTCTAAAACAGGTGGAAATGTAGCTGTATTAATTATAGGTATTATTTTAGCAGCTGTCTTTGCAGCTTCAACAGCTTATTCTGGAATGAAATCAGGACTTACAGTTGCAGCAGGAATACCTGGAGCTATAATAGGTTCAGTATTAGTTGGAGCATTTGCAAATAAAAAAGGCCTTCTTGGAAAAAATATAATCCAAGGTATGTCAAGTGGGGGTGAATCCATTGCGAGTGGTATGATCTTCGTATTACCAGCTGTTATTTTAATTGGTAGTCAATTTAGCTTCATTGAAGGCGTAATTGTTGGTGTTGGTGGTGTTCTATTTAGTATAGGGTGTTCAACATTAGTTTACAATTACTTAATTATTGAAGAACATGGTAAGCTTATGTATCCAGAATCTATGGCTATATCGGAAACACTTGTTGCTTCAGATGCTGGTGGAGATGCTATAAAATTCATGGGAATTGGATTCGGAATAAGTGGAATTATTAATTTATTGACTAGTTCATTCCTAAACGTGATAAATAACGTTATGACTGCTGTTGGAAGCACATTTTATAAATGGAAATTTTCAATAGAAGTAAATCCTCTTCTTTTAGGAATTGGATTCATAGTAGGTCTTGAAGTATCTTTAACGATGTTTGCAGGATCTATATTTGCAAACTTTGGTGTAGCTCCTTTAATAGGTTATTTTACTGATATGGCTGCTGATGGAGCTACAGTATGGAATAATACTTCCATGGCTCTTAATCAAATGGATGTTAATGTAATTTCTAGTAGTTATGTAAAATATATAGGTGCTGGTATGATGCTTTGTGGAGGTATAATAGGTGCAATTAAACTTATACCAACTATTGTAGTATCATTAAAAGAGACACTTAAAGCAAAATCGAATGGTGGAGATGGTGGAGAAAATTCATCTAGCCACATGATAATTTTATTAGGTGGAATTATACTTGGGTTTGTAGCAGCATTTTTATTCTCTGAAAATATTATGATGGCTATATTAGGAGCTATTGTTTCAATGTTATTATCTTTACTATTTGTTATAGTAGCAGGACGTTTAACTGGTACAATAGGTACATCAAACCTACCAGTTTCAGGTATGACAATAGCATCTTTAGTTATACTAACATTGTTATTTGTTGTAATGGGATGGAAAAGTAATGCTGACAACAAATCATTACTTTTATTTGCTACTTTTATGGTTGTTGCTATAGCTACAGCTGGTGGATATACTCAATCTCAAAAGGTAACTTATATAGTTGGAGGTAGTAAAAGTGAAATGCAACGTTATTTCACAATTGCTAGTATAGTTGGAGTAATAGTGGTTATTGGTACAATATTAGTACTTTCTAACCAACTTAAAGTTACTGGGGCAGATGCACAGTTTGCATTACCACAAGCTAACTTAATGTCAACATTAACTTCAGGTATTATGTCAGGAGATTTACCTTGGGTTATGATTATTGCTGGTGTGTTTATGGCATTTGTACTTTATTTATTAAATTTACCAATTATGACTATTGCTATAGGTTTTTACTTACCAATTGCAACAACTTCAATAATATTAGTTGGAGCTTTAATACGTGTATTAGTCGAAAAAATGTCTAAGAATACAGAATTAAAAGAAGCTAGAGTTGCAAATGGTATAAGTTTATCTTCTGGTCTTGTTGCTGGTGGTTCTATAATAGGCTTAATAGGAATCATATTACAAGTAACAGGGATTATAAAACCAAATGCACCAGTTGGATTTGCAGCAAGTAATACTATGGCTATAATTTTACTAATAGTGTTAGCTGTATCTACAACAGTAGCTATCCTTTCATCTAAGGTAAAGCATGATGAATAATGATGAAGTTTTAGGTATAGTATTTAAAATTTCTAATAATATTGAATATGAAATAAATAAAGACGGAATTGTCACTATATCACAAAAACAAAACTACAGGATTCAAAAGTTCTTTAGAAAATTAAAAATTAATATTCCAATGTATAAAAAAATGGAACTAGATAAATATAGTAGTACTGTGTTTTCACAAATTGATGGGAATCAAACTGTCAAGGCGATTGGTGAATATTTAGAACTTAAATATGGTGATGAATGTCACCCTCTTTATGAAAGATTACTAATATTTTTAAATCATATTGAAGTTAATTGTAACTATATCGAAAGAGTAGATGTATAAAAAATATACTTTAAAAGTGAAATAATACCCTGAAGAATAGATAATAAAAATCTATTGTTTAGGGTATTTTTATTATAATAAAAAATATATTTAGTAATCGTTAAAAAATACAAGTTGCTATAAAAATATAATAATTGCTAAAATTTGATAATTATAGTACAATTAACTTGAAAATACATAATTCAGGGGAGCAAATTAGCTGAGAGGAGATTTAAATCTCGACCCTTTAAACCTGTTTGGATAATGCCATCGTAGGGAGAGTAAGCAAGCTTATATATAAATTATAAGGTCTTATCCTAGAAGGGTAAGGCTTTTTTAGTATGAGTATAATTTATTGGTTATAAAACATGAGGAGAGTGAAAGAATTGGTAATAGCAGATGTAGCAGTAATGCCATTAAGACCTTTTGAAGGCGAAGAAGAAATGTACAAAGTAGTAGATGCATGTATAGAAGAGATACAAAAGAGTGGTCTTAAGCACGAAATAGGTGCAATGAGCACAACGATAGAAGGCGAATTTGATGAAGTATTTGATCTTTTAAAAGTAGTTCATAAAATTCCATTTAATCTTGGGTGCGAAAGAGTTATAACAATAGCTAGGATAGACGAAAAAGCTGGGGGAATAACTATAGATGACAAACTTAAAAACCATAGATAAAATTAAAAATAGTTTATATCCTATATTAACATTTTTGATTTTATTAATTATATGGCAATTAGTCGTAGTAGTAAAAGATATACCTCAATATATATTGCCAGCTCCTAGTGATATAATAGGTGTATTTTATAATGATTACTTAAACCTATATACTAACGCGGTAACAACTTTAAACGAAGCAATAATAGGATTTATAGTAGCTATAATAATAGCTTTGACTATGGGGATACTTATGGATTTTATACCTATATTCAAAAAGTGTGTATATCCAATAATGGTTGTATCGCAAACGATACCAACTATTGCAATAGCACCACTTCTAATAATTTGGTTTGGATTTGATATATTACCTAAGGTAATAATGGTAACTATGACTTGTTTTTTCCCCATACTTATAAGTTTTGTAGATGGGATAGATAATATAGATAAAGACTATTTGAACTTATTTAAAACAATGAATAGTAGTAAAACATCTATATTTATACATCTTAAATTTCCAATGGCAATGGACAAATTTTTCTCGGGGCTTAAAATATCTGCAACTTATGCTGTAGTCGCAGCAACAGTAGCAGAATGGTTGGGTGGAACTAATGGACTAGGCGTCTATATGGTAAGAGCAAAGAGTTCATATGCGCTAGACAAAGTTTTTGCTTCAACTATACTGGTAATAATATTTAGTTTGGTATTTGTAGGAGTAATACAATTTATCAAAAAAATAGCTTTAAGGCATAATAAATAAGGGGGACTTTATGAAATTTAAAAAATTAGTTAGTTTAGGTCTTGTAAGTATGCTTACAATGAGTGTACTTAGTGGTTGCTCAAGTAAAAGTAATAAAAATGAAGTTAAAAATGAAAAGATTACAATGGTACTAGATTGGACACCAAACACTAATCACACAGGACTATTCGTAGCACTGGAAAAAGGATATTTTAAGGAACAAGGAATAGATGTTGAAATAGTACAACCACCAGATGGTGGAGCGTCAACTTTAGTTGCTACGGGAAAAGCTGATTTTGGAATAAGCTACCAAGAAGAAGTAACTTTTGCTAAAACTAGTGAAGACCCACTTCCAATAAAAGCGATAGCAACTATTATACAACATAATACTTCTGGTTTTGCTTCTCCTAAGAGTAAAAATATAACTTCACCTAAAGACTTTGAAAATAAAACTTATGGTGGATGGGGATCTCCTTCTGAGAATGCTATATTAGATGCGGTTATGAAAAATGAAGGTAGAGATTTTAATAAACTAAAAGTCGTAGATATTGGACAAGATGATTTTTTTAGTGCAACAAGTAAAAATATAGATTTTGCATGGATATTTGAAGGCTGGGATGTTGTAGAAGCTAATAGGAGAGGAATTGATTTAAACTTTATACCTATTGGAAAAGTTGACAAAAGACTTGATTATTATACGCCGCTTATAATATGTAATGAAAAATTATTAAAAGAAAATCCTGATGAAGCTAAGAAATTTTTAGAAGCTACAGCTAAGGGCTATGAATATGCAATAGAAAATCCTACTGAAGCTGCTAAAATATTAGTAAAACATGCTCCAGAAATAGATGAGGAATTAGCTATAAAAAGTCAAGAGTACTTAGCTAGTAAGTATATAGATGATGCCGATAGATGGGGAGAAATGAAAGATGATGTGTGGAATAATTATACACAGTTTTTAAAAGAATATAAATTAATAACTAAAGACTTAAAACCTAGTGAGGCTTACAGTAATGAATTCTTGCCAAAATAGAAAATTAAAAATAGATATAAAAAACGTAAATAAAAGCTATAATGAAGTAGAAGTATTAAAAAATATAAGTATAAATGTTTATGAAGGTGAGATTGTAAGTATATTAGGCCCTAGTGGATGTGGAAAAAGTACTATATTTAACATAATTTCAAATTTAATAGACTATGACAGTGGAAAGATAAATATAGATGGAAAGTTAAGCTATATGTATCAAAAAGATTTATTGCTTCCACATAAAAATATAATAGACAATGTTAGTTTGCCACTTACATTGATAAAAGAAAAGAGTCATAAAAATAAATTCTTAAAGAAAAAAGAAGCTCGTAAAAAAGTTGAAAAATACTTTGATATATTTGGTTTGACTGGATATGAAAATAAATACCCAAGTGAATTATCAGGGGGAATGAAACAAAGAGCTAATTTTTTAAGAACGTTTGTAAATTCTAATGATATAATGCTTTTAGATGAACCCTTTGGAGCACTAGACTCTATTACTAAAGCATCTATGCAAAAATGGTTATTAGAAGTTAAAAGTAAGGTGAATTCTACTATACTTTTAATAACTCATGATATTGACGAGGCTATAAATTTATCTGATAGAATTTATGTTATATCAAAAAAGCCTGCAACTATTAAAGATGAATTTATAATAGATAAAAAGTATTGCAATGACGATAATTTAGAAAAAATTATAAAATTAAAAAAAGACATAATTAGTTTATTGTAAGTATGAAGCATATGAAATTAAATTTCATATGCTTTTTTATGTAAAAAGACTAAGTTAGTATATATAGTCTTGCAATTTTAACTATTATTACTTTAAAATGGAAACTTAAGTGAAAAATATCACTAAGTATTATAATTCATGTTATAATTATAAATGACTTCAAGTTTAAACTTATAAAATGGTAAGGAGTAGCAAAATGATAGAAGACACTGTAGTAGAAGATATAATAAAAGAAAATGATTATAATTTATGCGTAAAAGAAAATGACATTTATATAAATATACCAAAATCAATCTTAAGGAAAGATGTAAACTTAATGAATGATTATATTAGAATATATAGCAATATAGAAAAATTAAAAGAAAATATAAATGAGTATTTGTTTGATAAAAATAGTATAATTACTAATGATTCTATAAATAAGCAACTTATAAAAATAAAAAGTGAAGAAAATTTAAAAGAGGTAATTCAATATATTGATACAGATATAAATAAAATAGAAGAAAGACTAAAAAATATATGTGCTTGTTTTTGTGTCACAATAGATGAAGTAAATTCTATTAAAGAAGAACTAATAAATAATTATGTAAACAATTCACACAACGATGATGTTGTGGAAAAGGATTACGTAAATGAAGTAATACAGCACATTAAAAACTCTAGTATGTATTCTTTAAACTCAAAATCTAGGTATGGTAGCTTATCTAGTGAATACCAACTTAAAAATAAAGAGAATATAAATGATTTTAATGACGATGAAATTAATGGAGAATATAGTCCAATACTTGTAATTCATAGACCTGCAAAATATCATAGAGGGGAATATTTACTTGAAAATACTTGTTATGTATACATAAAAAGACAACCTTTAGAAGCTCTTATAAAACAAGAAAAACTAGAAGAAAAAGGTATAGACTCTATGGGGGCTATAAGCTATATGAAACTTAAGCACAGTCTTAGTAATGAAAATTTACAAGAAATCTTAGCAGAAATATATGTATATGCTCATAAAAATGATGCTAACTTTGGAAATATTAGACTAGCAGATATTAGTTGCAATAAGGTATGGATGACTGCAGATAAGCTAAAAAAAGAATTTAAAGAGCTTAGATATTACCATAAAAATTTAACTCAAAAAGTAAAAGAGATATATGATTCTACAGGAACCTATTATACACAGATAGGTGGCAAATATATATTTAATAGTAGAGAATTATTGCATAGCTATAAGACATATAAAAGTAAAGATATAAATAACTAGGCATGCTTTAAAATTTAGAGTTAAGAATATGTAAACTATATTAAGATTATTTAAAATATGATACATTTCATTAGCATAGAGCATATGTTTATAAAAAGTAAGAGAAATGAAATTATAAACATATTATTATACTAATAGGAGATGATTAAAAATGACTACAACAGCGTGGATATTTATGGGTGTAGCTTGGACTATAATAATAGTTACAATTGGTTTGTCGCTTAATAAAATACTCAGATAATTTGTAGTTATAATAAAAGTTGATGTATATATATTTATTATATATAATAAATGTATAATAAAAATTAAATATATATTAGGTGTCGATGACTTAATAGGGAATTAGATTGAAAGTCTAAGCTACCCCAGTAACCGTAATACTGACGAAATCTTATATACCACTGAGCAATCGGGAAGGTAAGAAAGTAGAGTGAAGTTGAGCCGGGAGAACTGCCTAATATTTAACTAGTACCTTCTGAGGGTGGGACTACTAGGATTTTACTTAATGAAACAAAAGCATACTCTCAAAAGTATGCTTTTTTTAGTACATAGTAAATTAAAGACAAGCCTTCATACAAAAACTTAGACAAACAAAAGGAGAAGTAGATAGCTAGAGCTATTTATAAAAGGGAGAATGAATAAAAATAAAAATTTAATAATTTTAACTATACCGACAGTATTTTTAATTATATGTCTTGGAGTTTCAATAGGAAGCTCAAATATTAATATATTAGATACAATTAATATATTACTAAACAAAATGCTAAATATTCCTTTAAAAGAAAGTATAAATCCAAAAGACATATCTATAATATGGAGTATTAGATTACCTAGAGTTTTACTTGC
This sequence comes from Romboutsia sedimentorum, assembly GCF_030131845.1. Lineage (GTDB taxonomy): Bacteria > Bacillota > Clostridia > Peptostreptococcales > Peptostreptococcaceae > Romboutsia_D > Romboutsia_D sedimentorum. The sequence goes on from NZ_JASKYM010000005.1 coordinate 140,239, forward strand.
ATTTATGGTTGGTGGGTGCCTGGCAGTCAGTGGAGCAGTAGTTCAGTCTATACTTAAAAATGAATTAGCATCACCATATACGCTAGGTGTATCTTCTGGAGCTTCATTAGGTGCTGGACTTGTTATAGTTATTGGGATATCAATACCATTTTTAGGAGGACTAACATTACCTATAGTTGGATTTTTATTTGGACTTTTAACAGTATACTCAGTTATTACATTTAGTGCAAAGATAGATAAGACTATGTCAAATAACACTATAATACTTGCAGGTATGGTATTTTCACTTTTTGTAAATGCAATATTAACAACTATAACTGCTTTATTTAGTGAAGATATACAAAGTATTACTATGTGGCAAATGGGAAGTTTCTCTATGAAAGGGTGGTCATACGTTAAAGCGCTTGCTCCGTTTTTAATAATTGGTATTATAGGAGTATTAAAATATAGTAAAGAAATGGATATCTTAACTTTTGGAGAAGAACAAGCAAAAGCTGTAGGAGTAGATACCACTAAAGTTAAAAAGCGTTTGTTTATATTTTCAACAACATTAACAGGTTCAGCAGTAGCTTTAAGTGGAACAATAGGTTTTGTTGATTTAATAGCTCCTCATATAGTTAGAAAAATATTTGGTTCAAAACATAGTTATGTCATACCAATGTCCTTTTTATTTGGTGGATCGTTGATGGTTATCACTGATTTGATATCAAGAACTATAATATCACCATCAGAATTACCAGTAGGAGCAATAACAGCCCTTATAGGAGCACCATTCTTTGCATATGTATACTTTAAGTCTAAGAAAGGAATATAAAACTATGTTAGAAATTAAAAATCTTTATTGCGGTTATGATGAAGTTGATATTATAAAAAATATTAATATAAAGGTTGAAAAAGGTGAAAATCTTTGTATAATAGGTCCAAATGGATGTGGAAAAAGTACGCTTTTAAAATCTATTGCAAATATTATAGAATATAAAGGAAATATAAAAATAGACAATAAAGAAGTTTCTTCTTATAATAGGAAAGAACTGGCAACTAAGGTGGCTTTAATGAGCCAAATATCACAAATTTATTTTCCATATACTATATATGAAAGTGTAGCTCTCGGGAGATACGCTTATTCTAAGAGTGTATTTAATTCGATTAGCGGTGAAGACAAAGAAATAATACTAGATAGTCTTGAAAAAGTTGGTCTGTATGATATAAAAGATAAAATGATAAGTGAACTATCGGGTGGACAATTGCAAAGAGTGTTCTTGGCAAGAACTTTTGCACAAAATCCAGACATAATCCTTTTAGATGAACCAACTAATCATCTTGATTTAAAACATCAAATAGAACTCTTGCAACATTTAGTTAGTTGGGCTAGAGATAATGAAAAAATTGTAATAGGGGTACTTCATGACTTAAATTTAGTTCAGTATTTTTCTGATAAAGTAATTATGTTAAGCGACGGTGAAGTTGTTTCATATGGGAGTGCTAAAGAGGTTTTAGAAAGTGAAAAGCTTAAAAATGTTTATGGAATAGATATTAAAAAATTTATGGTAGAAGTGTTGGAAAAATGGCAATAAGCTTAGGAGGAGAAAATATGAGTAAAAAATTTGTTATGTCGTTTAGCGGGGGAAAAGATAGCACTTTAGCACTTTATAAAATGATTAAAAATGGATATACACCTATTGGATTACTTGTAACTGTAAGAAAAGATGCAAATATTTCATGGACACATAGTATAACTAAAGAGTTATTAAACAAAGTTAGTGAAAGCTTAGAAATACCACTAATGCTAGTGGAATGCGAAGTTAGTGAGTATGAAACTAAATTTATAGAAACTCTTAAAAAAGCTAAAGACATGGGCGCTACTTCTTGTGTATTTGGAGATATAGATATACTAGACCATAGAAGATGGTGTGAAGACAGGTGTAATGAAGTTGGAATGGAGGCGATACTTCCTCTATGGCAAGGTGACAGAGAAGATTTAGTTTATGAATTTATAGATAGCGGATTTAGAACCGTTATAAAGACTGTTAATTTAAAACATTTACATAGTGATTTTTTAGGAAAAGTTTTGAACTATGATATAGTTAAACAAATAAAAGAATTGGGATGCGATGTATGTGGTGAAAATGGAGAGTATCATACATTTGTTGTAGATGGACCTTTGTTTAAGGAAGAAATAAAGATTAAGAAAAAAGGTATAGTAATAAATGAAGATTATGGGAATTTAGATATATCTATTTAAAAAATACATAAATACAAAAACACCTTATAAAGAGTAAAATAAAAACTACTTTGTAAGGTGTTTTTGTATTTAGTAAATAAAATTAAATCATCAGAGTAGATTATTTTTAGTGTGTACAATTATTGATAAATAACATAAAATAGAAGTTGTTACAAAAAATAAAATAAAGCTTAAAATTATTAATGCATAAGCAACAAAAGGAGTAATTCATGGAAAATTTATTTGACTTTTTAGAAAAAAAAATAAAAATAGAAAATGGAACAGAAAATGAAATTCAAATTACTGAAGAAGTAGTAGAAACTGAAGTATTTAATATAGAAATAGCTAAAAAAGAAATAGACGAAAAGCACTTAAAATACTTGCAAGAACTAAAGGATGCATTAGTAAACGAAGAAACTGTAAAGTCATCTGGGTTAGAAAAAAGAGATTATATAAGGTTAAATAGTTACGTTGGGTCTAGGCTTGATACAGATTTAAGAGGGAAAAGCAGTGCAAGAAAAAATATAGAAGCTGAATTAGAATCTAATAAAACACAAGCATTTTCAATAGATCAATTAGAAGCTGTATCCATTGATGAGGATATTTTTGGTGATAAAGAAGATAAGTTTCTAATAGTAGACGGATCATCACTTTTATCTACTAGTTTTTATGCAACTGCTAGAGATTTATTATTTGCAAAAACTGATGAACAGAAAGAATTTGCGTATACAAAACTAATGATGTCTCCAGATGGAGAATATACAAATGGAATATATATGTTTTTTAAAACGTTGCTTCCTTTATTGAAAAATCAAGATATAACGCATTTAGCTGTAGTAATGGATAGAAGTAGAGACACATTTAGAAGAGAAATAGACTCGCAATATAAAGCTAACAGAAGTGAAACACCTCATCCACTAAAAAGTCAATTTAAGTTGTTGACAGAGTTATTACAAGAAATAAACATTCCGGTATTTTCTCACTGTAATTATGAAGCAGATGATTTTGCTGGAAGCTTGGTTAAAAAATTTGAAAAAGATATACCGATATTTCTTCATACAAAGGATGAGGATTATATCCAATTAGTTTCACAGTATACAAGGTTATGGATGGTTACAGGTAAAGCAGAAGATATGTATAGTGAAATTGGAATAGATAGAACAAATTTAAATGTTCCAAGAGGTGTATTTGAATATACACCAAATTATGTCAAGCACTTTAAAGGAATAGAACCTATTCAAATAATAGATGCAAAAGCCATAGAAGGTGATAAATCAGATAATATAAAAGGTGTTAAAAATGTAGGACCTGTATCTAGTAGGCCACTTATTGCACATTATGGATCTATAGAAGAAATATATAATAATATAGAAAATCTTGATTCTAAAAGTGAAAAAGAACTTTTGGTATTCTTTAAAGAAACACTAGGTATAAAAAGATCTCCATTAAAAAACTTATTATTATACAAAGAGGATGCTTTTATAAGTAAAAAATTAGCAACTATAAAAACTGATATTGAGGAAGTTCAAGATTTACATTTAGCTAAATTAGCTTTAGATATAAATTACAATATAATGAATAAAAGATTTGAAAATTTAGGGATGAATAGTTTAATAAAAAAATAAGTAAAAGCTATACTTTTAGTACATATAAACATGTGTTAAAAAGTATAGCTTTAATAAAATAAGTAAATTAAATAATATAATACCGTTGATAAATACTATAAACTGTAAATACTAAATCTAATGAAATTAAAAATAATTAGTTTGAAAGGAAATATAATATTATGAAAAATAAAATAAGAAAATTAGATAAACTATTAAAATACAACAAGTCATTTGTTGAAGGTAAAAAATATGAAAAATATGAAACTTCAAAAGATCCAGATAAAAAAATTGTAATATTATCATGTATGGATACAAGACTAACAGATCTATTACCAAAATCTATGAATCTTAAAAATGGAGATGCTAAGATAATTAAAAATGCAGGAGCAACTATAATGCATCCGTTTGGTAGTATAATGAGAAGTATTATTGTCGCAATTTATGAATTTGAAGTTGATGAAGTACTTATAGTTGGTCACTATGGATGTGGAATGTGCAACTTGAATACAGAAGACTTATTGAATAAGATTTTACAGAGAGGGATACCAGCAGAGACGGTAACTACACTTTCTAACGCAGGTATAAATATATTGAAATTTTTACATGGATTTGAGTCAGTAGAAGAATCTATACAAGATAGTGTAAGTCTTGTTAAAAACCATCCACTAGTTCCTAAAGAAATTATAGTTCATGGTCTAGTTATGTGTCCTGAAACAGGAAAAATAGATGTTGTAGTTGATGGATACAAATAATATCTTATATGATTATTATATAAATTAAATTCAGAAAAATATCCTAGTAGGAATAAAAATACTATAAATACAAATAAAATTATTACAAAGCTTTAGTAAGGGTATACTAATTAAATATAAAGAATATGCTAAAAAATATAAAACGGGAAAAATTTTATCTGTACAAGGACTAAAAAAGGAGAAAAAATGATTGATAAAAAAGAAATTTTAGAAAGTGGGTTAAACTTAGATAATAGCTATAATAATTTGCCTAAATTACTTTTTAGTAAAGTTAACTTAAATACAGTGCCCTCACCAAAGATAGTTGTTTTCAATGATTCTCTAGCAAAATCATTGGGACTAAATATTGATGATTTTAAAAGTGAAGAAGGAGTGTCATTACTTGCAGGAAATAAAAGAATAAAAGAAGGTGTATTTATCGCTCAAGCATATGCTGGACATCAGTTTGGAAACTTTGCAATACTAGGAGATGGAAGAGCATTATTAATAGGAGAGCAAATAACACCTTTGGGTGAAAGATTTGATATTCAGCTTAAAGGATCTGGTAAAACACCTTACTCTCGTGGTGGGGATGGTAAGGCTGCTCTTGGTCCAATGCTTCGTGAATATATAATAAGTGAAGGTATGCATGGTCTTGGTATTCCAACTACACGTAGCTTGGCAGTAATTAAAAGTGGTGAATATGTATTTAGACAAAGCAGAGAAGAGGGTGCGATATTAACTCGTATAGCATCTAGCCATATTAGGTTTGGCACATTTGAATATGTATCTCATATGGGCAGTTATCAGGAACTTAAGGAACTTGCAAATTATTGTTTGAAAAGACATTTTCCATATGTAGAAGATAATAATGACAAGTATCTTAATTTACTTAATGAAGTAATAAAGGTTCAAGCAAGTCTTGTTGCTAAATGGCAAGCTGTTGGATTTATACATGGTGTTATGAATACAGATAATATGACTATTAGTGGTGAGACTATTGATTATGGTCCCTGTGCTTTTATGGATAATTATAATCCAAATACTGTATTCAGTTCTATTGATATTCAAGGGCGTTATGCATATAAAAATCAACCTATTATGGCAGAGTGGAATTTATGTAGATTTGCTGAAACTTTATTACCTTTATTAGATCAAGATAAAGAGCGAGCTATAAATATAGCTCAAGATGCTATTTCAAATTTTTCTGATTTGTATTATTTTAATTGGATATCGAAGATGAGATTTAAGCTTGGTATATTTAATGAAGAAGCACAAGACAAAGCTATTATTGAAGATTTACTTAGTATTATTGAAAAGTATAGTGAGGATTATACTAACACTTTTATTTCATTAACTTTTGATAATTATAAAGATAGGGAGATATTCAATAGTAAAGAATTTAGTAATTGGTATAAAGTATGGCAAGAAAGACTGAAAAGGCAACCAGAGTCAAAAAAAACAGTAGCTAAGTTGATGAAGGGATCTAATCCTGCGGTAATACCAAGAAATTATAGGGTAGAAGATGCAATAGAAGCAGCTAATAGAGGTGATTATGATGTAATGAAGAAACTTCTTGATGTGGTTTCAAGACCATATGAACACTCCAAAGATCAAGAAGAGTATTCTAAACTTCCTAAGGTTTCAAATCATAATTATAGAACTTTTTGTGGGACATAAGATAAGTATTAAGTTAAGACTAGGACAATATTCTAGTCTTTTTTGTTTGTAATTACAGATAAACAAAATTAAATATGTTAAAATAGAACTATTAAAAGTTAAGTAAGAAATACGAATATACATATGAAGTTAATAAAAATTATGCAGTTATAGATTAGAGGTATGTTATGAAAATAGTATTTAAACATATAAATGAAGACATTAATTTTAACTTAATATATAAAAAAAGAAAAACATTGAGTATACAAGTTAAATTAAATGGAGAAATAGATGTATTATCTCCATTTGGTGTTGAAAAAAAATTTATTTTAGATAAAGTTAAATCTAATGCTAGTTGGATAATTAGAAAGCAGAATGAAATAAATTCAATACAAAATAAAAAGGTTAAGAGAAGTATTGTGAGTGGTCAAGCTTTTATGTACTTAGGAAGAAACTATTCTTTGGAGGTTGTATATAATAACGATATTTCAAGCATCGATGTTAAGTTATTTAGAGGAAAGCTTATAGTTAATACTTACACTAGTGATGAAGTAATTATAAAAAAAGCGCTTGAACTTTGGTATAGAAAAAAAGCTTTAATTAAAATTAAAGAAAAAATAGATTATTATCAATCATATTTTGAACATGAAGTTGGGAATATCAAGGTGAAAGAACAAAAAAAACGATGGGCTAGTTGCACTTTTAAAAATGATATTTTATTTAATTGGAGGTGTATAATGGCTCCTAGTGATGTAATTAACTACATTGTAGTTCATGAAATGTGTCATATGAAACATAAAAATCATTCGAAAGATTATTGGAAAAGTGTGTATTCAATACTGCCTGATTATGAATTAAGGCATAAGTGGCTTAAAGAGAATGGAATTAAATTAGATTTATAAATAGGAGAGAGTAATATGAAATTAATGCAGTTAAAGCAATATAGTATAAATGAGTTTGACAAATCTATAATAGATAGAATGTGTAAAGATAGTGATCTAAACTTAAATAAATATGTAATAAATGTAATATGTGATTTACTACGACATATACCAATGGAAGAAACTTTGAAAGTTAATGCAAAAAATAACATAAATACATATGATGAAAAAAGCATTGGTGAAATAGCAACTTATATAAGCTTAATACCATATGTACAAATAAAGCTTAAAGATAAAGATGATGGAGTTATTTTAACGAGTTCACTTATAGAGATGCTTATAAGTTATATAGTAGGCTATGTAACAAAAGAAGCATTTAATAAGAATCTTTTCGAAATAAAAAGCACCTTACAACTATCAGAGGTTTTTTATTGTAAGCTTGTAAATTATTTTACCTATAATAGAAAATACTTAGTTGAAGAAATAAACAAGATAATTTAATAAATTATATATTTGAATTGTAGATAAAAAAATGTTTATTGTTTTAAATTATACATATAGTTATAATATTAAAGGCAATTAATATATCATATAAAAAAAGGAGAATTAAATGACTAATCAATTTTTAAATAAAGAAAAATTATTCGTAAATACTAGTAAACTAGCAGAGGTAGTGTTTGCCAGTAATGGATATGAAGAATTTCATAAAAATATAGTAGAGCAGAATATAGAATTTGATAAACAAAAAACATATGAAATAGCTGGAAGTAATTTTTTTGACTTTAACCAAGAATTATACGAAGACATAAACCATATGAACTCTATAAGTTCAGGGTTATACTGTGAAATGTCTTTAATAACATATAGGATATTTATCTGGAGTTCAAAAGGAGAGGGATTTGAAATTTTTAAACATGTTCTAAGAGGTGAAGAAATAAACAATTTAAAAAATGAAGAAGATTTAAAAGAATATGTATATATACATTTAAATGAACTAGAACAAGGTGTATTGAAAACATATAGTAAAGAGATTAAAGTAAGTTTTAAACAATTTGGAATGGCGATAGAAACTAGAGCATTACCCCTACAGAGTATACTTCAAAGTTTAAGTATAGAAAATAATATCAAGGATTTTAGAAAGTAAACAAAAGCCCTATATACTTAGGGCTTTATTATAAATACAAATAAAGTTCCTAGTAGGAATAAACACTAACCAAATAAACCGACTAAAATTTAACTTAATTTTAAAGATTTATTAATACAATTTTAATATTTAACATTCACTTAACATGGTTTTAACCTTGGTTTAACACTATATGACATTTTCTTTGATAGAATTATTTTGTAATAATAAATAATAAAATAAACATGCTTATACTTTAAGGAGGAAATAAAACGTGGAAATAGCAATAAATTTAATGGGTGGTCTAGGATTATTCTTATATGGTATGAACCTAATGGGAGATGGACTACAAAAATCAGCAGGTTCTAAACTAAGGCGAATAATTGAACTTTTAACTAGTAATGTGCTTATGGGTGTTATAGTAGGTGCTTTAGTTACAGCAATAATACAAAGTAGTAGTGCAACAACTGTAATGGTAGTAGGATTTGTTAATGCAGGTATAATGACTCTACCTCAAGCAATAGGTGTTATAATGGGTGCTAATATAGGTACAACTATAACAGCACAAATTGTATCGCTAAATTTAGTAGGTCTTGCTCCAATAGCTTTAGGAATAGGTATAATATTTTACTTATTCTCAGCTAAACCAAAAACTAAAAATGTAGCGGAAATATTAATAGGATTTGGTATATTGTTTACAGGTATGGATTTTATGAAAGATGCAGTTAAGCCTTTAACTGAATTCCCAATATTTGTTGAGGCATTAAGTAGTTTAGGCCAAAATCCAATACTTGGAGTATTATTAGGATTTGGTATAACAGCAATAGTTCAAAGTTCAAGTGCTTCAATGGGAATGTTACTTGCAGTTTCATCAACGGGGGCAATCGGATTAGGAGCAGCATTACCTATATTATACGGGGAAAATATAGGTACTTGTGTAACTTCATTAATATCTAGTATTGGTGCTAGTAAAAATGCAAGAAGAGCAGCAACAATGCATTTGATATTTAATATAATTGGAACTATGGTATTTATGTTAATATTAACTAAACCAATAACTATGTTAGTAACTCATCTAGATCCAACAGATGTTAGTAGACAGATAGCAAATTCACACACTTTGTTTAATATAACAAATGTAATATTATTGCTGCCTTTCTCTAAGCTAATAGTTAAACTTACTATGAAACTTGTACCAGAGAGAGAAGATGAAATCGAAGATAAGAAAACAGTTAAATATATAGATGAAAGAATGATGGAGACTCCATCAATAGCATTATCTAACACAGTTAAGGAAACTTTAAGAATGGGCAATAAAGCTAAAAATGCACTTATCAATTCTATGGAAGGTTTATTAGAACAATCTGAAAATAAGATTAAGAAATCCTTAGAAGAAGAAAAGGTAGTAAACAATTTACAAAAATTAATATTAAACTATCTATTAAAATTATCTAAAGTATCCTTAAATAATGAGTCTAGAGAAAATGTTGATGCATTATTCAATACTGTAAATGATATTGAAAGAATAGGAGACCATGCTGAAAACATAGCTGAATTAGGCGAAATAATTTTAGAAAAACAATTAAGCTTATCTAAAGAAGGTACTGAAGAATTAACTCAAATGTATGAGAGAGTTGTTTCTACTTATACTTATGCACTTAAATGTATGGAAAACTATGATATTGATTTAGCTTGTAGAGTTATTAAAATGGAAGAACAAGTAAATATGATGGAAAAATCATGTCGTGAAAATCATATGAGACGATTGAATGAAAATTTATGTACTATAGACAATGGAGTTATATTCTTGGATATAGTAAGTAACTTAGAAAGAGTATCTGACCATTCTGTAAATATAGCACAAAGAGTTATCAAATTATCAAATGGAAACATAGCATAAATAAAAAAGATCTTATCTCTTTATTTGAGATAAGATCTTTTTTATTTAAAAATATCTTATTAGGGCTAAAAATATAAGAATAGCTCCAGATACCCATGATAAATTTATATCTACCTTTTCAATAAATCTACTTCCTAAGTATGAACCTAAGAGTAGTGAAAAAATACCAACTATTAATGAAAGTACCAGTACTTCTACATAACGAACACTTCCTAGGCTACTGCCAAACCCAACAGCTAAACTATCTAATGAGAGAGCAATTGCTAGGTAAAAAGCTTCTTTACTATTTAATAACTTTGATTTATCATAATCAGCTTTAGTCTCATTAGCGTAAATTTCAAGAACAAACTTAAAATCAAAGAGCTTAAAAGTTAAGGGAACTTGTTTATATGAAAATTTATTAATATAATTTTTAAAAAAAGATTCAAATAACCTATAAACTCCAAGTAGTAATAGTAAATAAAAACTCATTGTAGAAGCTATATTTGAAGACAATGTATCTTTAAATGATGATCCCAGAAATAAAGAAACCCCTAAAACTGAAGAACAGACCCCATTTATAATAAGAGCAGAAGTAAAAGGTATTTTAATTTTATCGCTACCATAAGCAATACTAGCTACAAAAGTATCAATGCATAGTGAAAGTACTAGAAGTAAGGATTGTAGCACGATGACACCCCCTAATTTAAATAGCTAATATTATCGTATTAAAAATATCGGATTTAGTTACTAATATGTAAAAAGTATATATAAACTATCACCTTATAGAACAACCTTTCATAAATAAAAATATAAGATTTTTATTTATGAAAGGGGCAATATTTAATATGAAATTACGCAAAATAAAAAGAAATAAAGATTCTATAAATTATGAAAAATTCGATTTAGACATGACATCATTTGTTAATAGTAACAATATAAAAAGCACAACTAATTATTTAATAACAACATCAATTAATAATAAGTTTATTTATATATATGAGAAAATTAATGATTTGTGGGATTTGAAATTTAAATTTAGCTGCACAGTTGGAAAACCTCAAACCCCAACCATAAAAGGTGTGTTTGAAGTGGGTGAAAAATACCCATCTATAGGAGATGAGAATTCTTCTGTTAAGTATGCAATTAACATTACTGGTGAATATTATTATCATTCAATAATTTATGATGCAAAGGGAATTAATGTAAAGGACGATAGACTAGGAGTAGCAATAAGTCATGGATGTATAAGAATGGCAACAAACAGCGCTAGATGGGTTTACGACAATGTACCAAAAGGAAGTACCATAATTATAAATTAAATAAAAAATAGAGAATTTATAACTTAAACTTTACAACAATAAATTCTCTATTTTTATTTGTAGTTATATGTTTAAAAATATAATTTTTTAATATATAAAACAGTTTTTTAATTATGCAAAGATTTAACGAATGTTAAAAAAACTTAACATTGTTAAAAACGTTTAATTTAGACTTTTTAAAATAGGGTTTTATGTATCCTGAATTATATAATTAAATCAGACAAATGTATAAATAAAAAAGACACTTATGATATACACTTAGTTAACCTACTAAAATCAACCAAGGGAGTATCGCAAATGTCTTTTAATCATATTATTAACATAAATCAACTAACAAATCTAGAAGTAAATTATTATCTATGTGTAAATGCAAGAGCTTGCGCTCAAAGAATTAAAATAGGTAAAGATAAAGTTTATAGATATTACAAATTATTTTCCAATGGGCTTACAGTACATGAAATTTACAATCAATATCAAGTGAATAAATGAAAATGTGGCAGAAAAAGTATTGTACTTAACAAAGAAAATTTAGAAAATTCAAATGGAATAGTTAGAAAAGATTTACCTAAGTCTACAGATTTATATATTTATTCTCAAGAATAACTAAATATAATTGCATCTAAATGGAATTCAATTCCTAGAAAATCGTTAAATTATCAAACACCAAATGAGGTTATTAAAAAAGCAACTGGTTTTGAAAGTTTACTACCAGTTGATTAAAGTATCATAGTTGCTTTGTCTCATTTAAATTGACAATTTAGGAAATAATAAATTAATATTTGAATTCAATTGATATCTATAATAGAATTAATACGTACAAAACAAATTTAATAAAAATTAACTTTAATACATTAAGGGTGGTAAAATATGAATAAACTAAGTAAGCTTCAAAGACCTAAAATAATAGGCACTTTGGAAAAATTAGAAGACGTTGTTAGTGAAATCTATAATGAAAACTCACTGTCAAATAAAATTATAGAAAATGTAGTTATAAGTGGACTGGAGGATATAAGAGTTAGTTTTGATAAGTGTGTATTTAAAAATGTTACTTTTGAATATTGTGATTTAACAAAAGTAGATATGATGGATGTTATATTTGAAAACTGTAACTTAGCTAACATACCTTTTAGCAAAGGTAGTATATATAGAACAGAGTTTACAAAATGCAAGATAACAGGTACTAGATTTGATGAATGTTTAATGAAAAATGTACTATTTGAGAGTTGCGTTGGAAAGTATGTAAACTTAGCATATACTAAGTTTGATGGTGTAAATATAATTGAAAGTGAATTTCTAAGTGCAGTATTTCAAGAAGTTGAAATAAAAAAAATGGTATTTGAAAATACAAATTTAAGTAATGCTATATTTTACAATAGTAAATTAAATGGAATTGATTTAAGTACTTGCAATATAGAAGATATACAACTTGGCATAAATGACATATCTGGGGCAAATGTTAGTGTAGTACAGGCACTTGACTTAACTAGACTTATGAATATAAAAATCAAATAGTAAATAAACATAAAAATTACATAAAAAAAGACACGGTATATAGTATTGTTTTTTATACCGTGTCTTTTCTTAATAAATATCATCTTCTTCAATATCTATTAAACCTTTAGAGTCTAAAAATTCTTCTTCATAATCTAATATAACTTTTATAGCTTCATGAGATAACTTATATCCATTTGCAATACATTTTCCATGAATATAAGTTATCATTTCTTCAATAGAGATAACTGGCTGATTCATAAGTGTCACCCTTTCGTAATTCTGTGTTACTACTATTATATAACATCAGTTATAAACTAAAATAGTAGTTTTATTGATAAAAATATGTTCTTAAAAAGTCTTGACAAAAATTATTTATAGATATAATATTTATATAACAACTTAGCACTCGACGATACAGAGTGCTAATAAAGATATTAATTTTATTAAAATAATAATTTTATAAAGCTCATTAATGGAGGGATTAAAATGGATATAGAAAAAATGACAGTAAGAGTACAAAAAAGTTTAAATGATGCTTATAGTATCGCTGTAAAAAACCATAACCAACAAGTTGATATAATTCATCTTTTTAGTAGCTTAGTAAACCAAGAAGATGGACTTATTCCAAATATATTAGAAAAAATGAATGTGTCTGTAGACTCATTAAGAAATAGTATAAATTTAGAACTAAATAAATTACCTCAAATACATGGGCAAGGAATAAGTGCACAAGGTGTTACGGCTACGAGAAGAATAAATGAAGTATTAATTAAAGCCGAAAGTATTTCTAAAGAATTTAAAGATTCTTATATTAGTGTAGAACATGTTATGTTAGCCATTATGGATATGGAAAGCAGCACTGCTTTAGGAAAAGTATTAAAACAATACAATATAAACAAAAGTGATTTTTTAAATGTACTATCACAAGTAAGAGGAAGTCAAAGAGTAGAAACTCAAGATCCAGAAGGAACTTATGAAGCTTTAGCTCGCTATGGTACAAATTTAGTAGAGTTAGCTAAAAAACATAAGTTAGATCCAGTTATAGGTCGTGACGAAGAAATAAGAAGAGTAATAAGGATTTTATCAAGAAGGACTAAAAATAATCCTGTACTTATAGGAGAGCCAGGTGTTGGTAAAACTGCCATAGTTGAAGGACTAGCAGAAAGAATAGTAAGAGGAGATGTTCCAGAGGGTATTAAAGATAAAATTGTATTTTCATTAGATATGGGTTCTTTAATTGCTGGGGCAAAATACAGAGGAGAATTTGAAGAAAGGCTAAAAGCAGTACTAAAAGAAGTACAAAGCTCACAAGGGAAGATAATATTATTTATAGATGAAATACACACTATAGTTGGAGCTGGTAAAACTGATGGAGCAATGGATGCTGGTAACTTAATAAAACCAATGCTTGCTCGTGGTGAGTTAAACTGTATAGGTGCAACTACATTTGATGAGTATAGACAATATATAGAAAAAGATAAAGCATTAGAGAGACGTTTTCAACCGGTCATTGCTGATGAACCAAGTGTAAGTGATACAGTATCTATACTAAGAGGTCTTAAAGAAAGATTTGAAATACATCATGGAATAAGAATTCATGATAGTGCTATAGTAGCCGCAGCTAAATTATCAGATAGATATATACAAGATAGGTTCTTACCTGATAAAGCAATAGATTTAATAGATGAAGCAGGAGCGATGATTAGAAGTGAGATAGATTCATTACCTACTGAACTAGATATGGTAAGAAGAAAATTATTCACACTAGAAACTGAAAGAGAAGCACTTCTTAAGGAAAATGATGAAAAAAGTAAATTAAGACTAGAGAAATTAATAAAAGAAATTTCAGAACTTAAATCTAAAAATGATGAAATGAGTGCTAAATATGAAAACGAAAAAAATCAAATACTTCATATTAAAAACTTAAAAGCAGAACTTGATGAAGCAAAAGGAAATGTAGGAAAATATGAAAGAGAATATGACTTTAATAAAGCATCTGAAGTTAAGTATGGAGTGATTCCAAAACTTGAAGAACAAATACAAGAATATGAAATTAAAATAGCAAAAAATTATGATAATGCATTATTAAAAGAAGAAGTTACTGAAGATGAAATATCACAAATTGTTGCTAAATGGACTGGAATTCCTGTAACAAAATTAGTTGAAGGCGAAAGAGAAAAGTTATTAAAACTAGAGGATGAGCTTCACAAAAGAGTAATAGGTCAAGATGAAGCAGTAACGGCTGTATCTAATGCAGTAATACGTGCTCGTGCAGGACTTAAAGATGAAAATAAACCAATAGGTTCATTTATATTCCTTGGGCCTACTGGAGTTGGAAAAACAGAACTTGCTAAAACTCTAGCACGTAATTTATTTGATAGTGAAGATAATATAATAAGAATAGATATGAGTGAGTATATGGAAAAACACGCAGTATCTAGACTTATAGGGCCTCCTCCAGGATATGTAGGATATGAAGAAGGTGGGCAGTTAACAGAGGCGGTAAGAAGAAATCCATATTCTGTAATATTATTTGATGAAATAGAAAAAGCACATGAAGATGTATTTAACTTATTCTTACAAATATTAGACGATGGAAGACTTACTGACAATAAAGGTAAAACTGTGGACTTTAAAAATACGCTTATAATAATGACATCAAATATTGGTAGTGGATATCTATTAGAAGCTGGTGAAAATATAAATGATTCTACTAAAGATTTTGTTATGAATGAAATGAAGTATAAATTTAAGCCAGAATTTTTAAATAGAGTTGATGATATTATAATGTTTAAAACGTTAGATAAAAAAGGAATCAAAAAAATTATCGATATATTTATGTCTTCTTTAAGAAATAGATTAAAAGAAAAAGATATAAGTATAGAGATAAGTGAGAATGCTAAGGATTTACTTGTAAAAGATGGTTATGATCCAGTATACGGAGCCAGACCATTAAAGAGATATATAAGCAACACATTAGAAACTATAATAGCTAAGAAAATGATAGCTGGAGATATTTATAGTGGATGTAATGTAGTAATTGATTCAGACAATGAAAATATAAATGTATCTGTAAAATAATATAGCAGATTATCCCCCTATCACATTAGGTACTTGTACAAAATGTGATAGGGGGATTTTATATAAATGTATAAAGGTCCTTTTTATTGTTTAAAATTTAAATATATATTAAAAACAAAAGGAGGGCTTTACTTGCCTAAATATACTCAACAACAATTAACTCAAAATATTATAAACATGCTTAAAGAAAAACTACAAAAAGATTATTCTCCAGGAAGCACAAAACGAGATGCACATCCTAAAAGTTTAGGATTATTAAAAGCATATTTTATAGTAGAAAAAAACTTACCACCGAAATATAAAGTAGGTATATTTAAAGAAGAAAAAACTTATTCAACATTTATTCGTATATCAAATTCTAGTCCTAAAATAAACAGTGATAAAATGAAAGATTTTAGAGGTTTTTCTTTGAAATTATTAGATGTACATGGTCCAAGATGCAGTAAAGATGAAAAAACAACACAAGATTTCTTATTTATAAACAATGAAACAATGCCAATTGGGACTCTGAAGCTTTTTCATGATGCCATTTATTATACAACTAAATCTAATCCATTTATATTCGGAGTTAAGCTTCTTTTTAGTGGTAAGATAGGAATATTAAAAGACATAAGACAAAACCAAAAACATGATAGTAGTCCTCTTGATATAAGATATTTTAGTACTACTCCATATATGTTTGGAGAGAAAAAGGTTAAATATAGCTTAGTACCAAGATCTATATACAAAAGTAAACTACCAAAAGATATGAGTTCGACATATTTAACTAATAATATGAAGACACACCTAGATAATCATGAAGCTGTCTTTGATTTTATGGTACAATTTCAAACTAAAGGAATGCCAATAAATGATGCTTCTGTTAAATGGAGTGAAAGTAAGTCTCCATTTATAAAATTAGCTACTTTAAAAATACCTATTCAAGAATTCACAACCAAAGAAAGAGAAGAACTAGGTGAAGTACTTTCTTTCTCTCCTGCTCACTCTTTAGTTAGTCATAGACCTATTGGAGATATAAATATAGCAAGAATTAAAATATATGAAGAAATGTCTAGGTTTAGGCATGATAGAAATAAAGAAGAGCTTTTTGAACCTAATGAAAAAAAATTTAGAAATATAAACTAATAATACAAATAGATAAGTTTTAAAACTATCTCCTAAAATGTAACATATTTGTAACTTATTTGTAACTTATTATTTACAAAGGTGATTATATGTAGTACTATTAAAATAAGAATTAATTGTCGAAAAAGCAATTTTTTTGAATTAATAATTGAAATGGAGGTAGTGTATGATTAAAAAAAGTATAGTAGTGTCAGTTGGAGTAAGTACTATGGCACTTGCAATGGGATGCATAGATTCATATGCAGCAGAAAAAGGGATAGTTAATACTGATGTACTGAATGTGAGAAGCGGAGCAGGCACAAATCATTCTGTAATAGGTAAATTACATAAAGGTAATACAGTCGAAATAATACAAACTTCAGGTGGATGGTATAAAGTAAAGCTATCAAATGGACAAACAGGATGGGCTAGTGGAAATTATATAAGCAAATCTAGCAACCCCGATTCTGGTGGACAAACTGAATCTGGATATGGATTTATAACAACTAGCACTCTAAACGTAAGAAGTGGCGCAAGTACAAGCCATT
>NZ_JASKYM010000006.1 GCF_030131845.1 Romboutsia sedimentorum
TAAATTTCCTTCTGCTCTAAGTCTAGTAGTTACTTCTGATAAACCTTTTGTTGAGTATATTAATAAATCTTGCATTCTTGCTAAATCTGGTGATTTACCACATACTCCAAATTTAGTACATCCACTACATCCTGCTGTTTCTTGACATTGATAACAAAACATTAAATTTTCCATATAGTTCTCTCCCATTAAATGTGTATTTTTTTTACTCTTTTTAAATTAAAATTTATTTTGCAATTTATTATTGTATAATTAATTTATACTAATAATAAAGATTTAACTATTTTCTTTCACTTATACAGTACTCTGTTTCATTTTTTTGTATATATTCAAAATCGCCATTTACTTCATTTACAAATGCTTTTATCCATAAATTTCTTAAGTCATAGAATACTTCAACATCCATTCCTTCTTTTTCCCATATATCTTTATGAACACAGATTCTTTTTTTCCACTCAACAATATCATCTTGTGAAATAATAACTTCATTAACTCTATCACAAGGCATACCATCTAATATATAATCATTTAAGCTATTATATATATCTTTTGCATTTAAAAGATTCTGACTGCTTTTTACTTCTTTAGCAGCTTTAATACCTTGATATATATATACATTTGCTAATTTAACTAAATTATTTTTATCATTTTCTAGCATAACTTTAGTCCAAGATGCCACTCTTCCTTCAGAAGAATTTATCTTACTTTGTAACCAACCATGTATGTTACTTGTATCTATTATTTCTTCTAGATTTTTATTTTGAGTATTTTCTCCATATTTTAAATCTATTTCATTTTTAATTTCATCTATATTTAAGCCTTCCTTTTGAGCTAACTTAATAATCTCATCTTCTAAACCTTCAAACCATAAAATCTTATCAAATAACCAGTAGTGTATTTTTCCTAAAAATAAACTCATTTTATTTCTCCTTGTTTTAATGTGTATTTCTTATACCCTTTTAAGTTATAAGCATTCTTTTAATTTTTAATTAGTTACTATATTCATATTATATTGCAATATTTCTAAAATGGATGTAACATACGTTACGAATTTTAAGTTTTATAAAAAATTTATTAATATTTTTTTTATTTGTTAAAATATGATTTATATAATGGTATATTATAATAAAAACTTTTACAGAGGAGAATCTAATGAACTTATCAAAATTTACTGACTACGGCTTTAGAATCCTAATTTATTTAGGAAATCATCCTAACGAATTATTTACAGTTGATGAACTATCTAGTTACCTTGGATTATCTACTCATCACATAAAGAAAATAATCTATAAATTATCAAAAAATAATTTAATTGATTCAACTAAAGGAAGAAACGGTGGTATTAAATTAGTCAAAGATCCAAGAGATATTAATTTAGGTGATATTTTAGAAATAACAGAAGATAATTTAAATATGGTTGAATGCTTTTCTGATAGTTCTAATTCGTGCAATTTGACTTGTAATTGTAAGTTAAAACCTATTCTATACGATGCTTTAAATTCATTTAAACTAAAACTTAGTGAATATACTTTATATGACATACTTTAACAGTAAATATTTTTTACTGTTAAAGTATGAACAATCATAAATTACTCAAATATATGCTTTATAAATTGAATTGGACTATATATTATAAGCCTCGGTCCCGAGAATTTCATTACTTCTTTAATTTTAATTTTCATATCTTTTTTGTAGCAGTGTATTGGACATTTGCTACAAAAACCCTTTTCATTTCCAAATTTGCATAAATCTAGTCTTTTATGAGCATATTCCAAAAGTTCATTACATTCTTTACACAACTCATTCCTTCTGTTATGCTTTTTTTTACAGTATATGTTTATCATTAACCCTATTGTTTTTTTTTCTTTCTCTATTCTACTCATATCTCTCTCCATATAATTACATCTCAAGTTATCTATTTAATATTTATATATTAAATACTTAATTAGTCTTCATTTAATTTTTCTAGAATTTCCTCTAAATTTAATCCATGTATTTCACAAGCTTGTTCTAACTTTTCCATCTTTTCTAAATTTATCTATCTTAATTCTGTCTATAAATTCTCCTAGCTTTTCGCCCATTTGACCATGTTCATTATAATATTCTAGTATTGTCTTTACTACTATATATGCTTGTTTTTCAGATAAACCTTTTATAGCTATATCAGAACTACGTGGATTAAATCCAGCAATGACTATATAAAAATATAGTCATTGTTTACAATCTTCTTAATTAATCTATACTTATAGCTGAAACTGGACAACCATCTTTAGCATCTTGAGCTGACTCTAATAAATCGTTCGCAATATCTTCTTTTATAGGCACTGACTTACCTTCCTCATCCATACTAAATACTTCTGGACATGTTCCTGCACAAGCCTCACATCCTATACATGTGTCTCTATCTACGAAAGCTTTCATATTTTTATCTCCTTATAAAATTAATTTATTTTAAGAAAGTGGTTTAGATATAATAACCAAAATTTTGCTCAACTCTTTAGCTATAACATTGTGTTCAATTCTAGCATCAAATGGTAAAAAATCACCTTGATTTAATACGAACTTTTCTCCATTTGCAAACTCCATATCTATGCTACCCTCTAATACATAAACTGCTGCATATCCATTATGAGTATGATTAGGCAGTCCTTTACCTTCTTCAAATTTAAAATATACTGTTTTAAATTTTTCATTTTGAACTAATATTTCTCTATTAGTATTTAAACTATTAATATTTATTAGGTTTAATTTTGTGTTATTTATGTTTAGCATAGTAATTTCCTCCAACTTATTGATAATGATATCATATACTTTACATCATTAAGTTTCTGTAACAGGAGTTACATATATATATTTACTTTGTTGGAACTTTTAAACATGATGCTAAGTCTTTTTCTGGTGTACTTATGTATTATTCTGTAGGCCTAGATATCATATTTTTGAAAAAAAGCACCAAACATTATCTAAAACATTGAAATAACTGTATTTTTATGAAATTTCAATGATAAGCAAATTTAAGACTGTTGTTGTCACAAATTAATGACACTACGCAAGTAATTGTAATAACTAGATTGATTTATATAGTGTCAATATTTCAATTATGGCACAAAAAAAGAATCTAACGATTAAAATCGATATATTCATTGCAATTGCTTATATTGAACAAACTTTGGTGCTTTTTTTCGGAAATATGATAAGGAGGCCTTGAGGGAGATATTGCAATAATTTATAAAAATCAGAATTATATTTACTATAATGATATACTAATAAATAAGTCGTAGATGTAAGAAATGTCGATATTACGTGGATCAATCCGACCTCATTTATAGCTGGCAATACTTTAAGAAAATATATTTTATTATATTATTAAATATATTTTCTTAAGTAGTTATGAAAAAATAACTTAACAGATTAATTAAATAACAAGGGAGATTTTATATGGGAAAATTAGTAAATTTAAAATTTAAGGTAAAGAAGTCTAAAATTGCTATACTTATGCCGCTTGTGGTCTTTTCTCTTACTAGCTGTGGAAAGGTAGCAACTCAGCCACCTGTAAACACGAAGTCTGACACACAATATAATTCGGCATTTTCACAACTTGAAAGTGATTATGGTGTTAAACTTGGTGTATATGCTTTTGATACAGAGGCTAATAAAGAAGTCGTATATCGTGCTGATGATAGGTTTGCTTACTGTTCTACATTCAAAGCTTTAGCCGCTGGTGCTGTTTTAAAACAAGATTCATTAGATCAGCTTAAACAAGTAGTTAAATATAACAAAGAAGATGTTCTCTCTCATGCTCCAATTACAAAAGATAACGTTGATAAAGGCATGACCATTGAAGAAATTTGCAATGCAGCATTACGTTTTAGTGATAATACAGCTGCAAATCTTTTATTTGATCATATAGGTGGACCTAATGGTTTTAAATCAGCACTTAATCAATTAGGGGATAACGTTACGCAACCTACACGTATAGAACCAGATCTAAACGAAGCCATACCTGAAGATATTAGGGACACTAGCACACCAAGACAATTGGCAACTGATTTACAAGCATACACAACTGGAGATATATTAACAGACGATAAGAAAAAAATTCTTATTGATTGGATGACAGGTAATGCAACAGGTAATACACTAATTCGTGCCGGAGCACCAGAGGGCTGGGTCGTTGCTGACAAAAGCGGAACTGGTTCTTACGGAACAAGAAATGATATTGCCATAGTAATGCCCCCAAACAAAAAACCTATAATTATTGCAATATTGTCAACTCACGATACAAAAGAGGCTAAACATGATGACAAACTAATTGCTCAAGCTTCTAAAATTGTATTCGATTCTTTTACCACAACTGAAAATAACAATTAAAGTAAGTTTGTTTATATAATAACTTAGCCTATGGATATTGCAAATGCATACTACAGAAACGCAAAAGAAAACATTATCTAGAAAAATCGTACACATTAATACATAAATTTCCTTTAGTGTGACTCAAATCCTACCTTCTTTATTTTTAAGGAATATGCTTAAAAATATATTTTAGAGTAATTAAAACACCGATATATTCAAAAAATTCTTTAAATATATCGGTGTTTTGGTAATATATATCTTAACGTATAAAATCTCCTTATACTTTATTTGAAATATCTATAAATAAATTATAGGATTTTCATGAAACTTTATCTTTAAAAAAGCTATAAACAAATTTCAAAATATAAAATCAAAAATAATAATTTTAATTTTATATTCTCACCTATTAATTTTAAGAACATAAAAAAGCCCATATATAAGCTTATACAGGCTTTTCTTCTCCTTAACGTTATCTGATTTTTTATTTTTCTTAAACTTTTTAGAATTAATTTTTTCATTTGAGATTTTTCTTTAAATTTTTAATCATAGCCTGCTCTGTAATAATCCAAGTTGTTCCGATTTTTTTAATATCCTCATCAATAACAAACTTGCCACGAGCTACCTTTTTTCTCAAACAAGAAGCATCTACTCCATATATAGCTTCTATATATAAAAACGTATACAACCCTTTGAAATTCCCACTTGCCATAACGTTTCCCCCTTAAACCTTCTATGCTTTATATATTCTACAAAACAAAATAAATCCATTTTTATTTTCCCGCAAGCGTGGCAAATTAAGGGTAATCATAAACAATAATGTCATGTTTGCGTGACATTTCAAATAAATCTAATTCTTTTGATGAAATACTTTCTTAAAAGCTATAGATATACCAGAGTTGGATAGCGGAGCAATGGTTTTATCAAATGCGAAATATCAAGCAATAAATTTTATGCCGACACCAAGTAACTATACTCATTTAATCTACCTCATTGGCAAATCACTTTATATTTGGTATTCTATAAAAGTTTATCTAAATAAGTATGAACACCATCTCCATCCATATCAGGTAATGCGTACTCCAGAGAATCAAACCACAGTTGCTGATCAAACCCTCTTTCAGAAACACAGAACACCACATATTTATAAAGAGCCATTTCATGTCACCCTATATCTCTTGCTTAAGTCGTTGAACTTGTCTTACTGATATACTTAACTTTTCGGCTATATCTTTATTTTTTAAGCCTTTGTTTACTAGCTCTCTAAGTTCATTTATAGTATCTAATTTTTCTTTTTCTCTTTTAGTTAAACCCTCTTCATTTCTTCTGCTCTTTCTTCTTCTTTCATTGTTCCTATCGTACTTTTCATCAACCCCAATGATAGTCTTCATGTGCTTTTGCTCACTTGTACTTATGTCTAATCGCTCAATTAACGTATCGTTTTTGTACCAATAACCTTCCTTATCTCTCATACCCTTAGAAACTCGCTTACGTTCCCCACATCTTAAGCCTTGTTCATAAGCTATGAACTTATCTATAGCCTTTGGAACACTTCTTAAAATAGCTCTTATCTCAATTTCCTTCAGTGGCTCAGTAAATGCATTATTTAACTCCATAACTATGTTTTCAAGTTCATAAGAATCTCTAACATATATGCCCTTCCAGTACACATAGCAATGTATAACCATATTTCTAAACCCAGTCATATCGTATTTTCTAAGTTTGCATAGAGTTTGTAAGTCATTAGATCTTTCCATATGTAAGCTATATGAATTAAAGAATTTATTTGAAACAACCTTAGTATCATTTTTCTTAGTTTCTACAATCTCCAACTGATGTGATTTAGGCTTGTAGTTTAAATATTGCTCTCTTAAATCATACATAGAGTACTCTAATTCATTATCAATATATAAAACCTTGCAGTCTTCTTCATTCTTAGAATTTATAGTCCCTGGCAATCTAAGTACCCTTGCACCGTCTGTTGATTTTCTGTCAGCGCCTAAATGCTTTAATTGGTAATATATATAGTCTTGTAACTCTTGCCATGTATTTAAAGCTCCATAAGGAGCGTTTTGTATTCTCCAATAAAGATGAACTCCACGACCGCTATCTGTAACCATCGTAGGCTTTGGAATCTTTCCATCATAGTAAAGTTGCCATACTATATATGCAGTTTCAGCTTTTTCAAAACCGACTTTATTACAGTCTATATCTTGAAATAATGCTCTGAATTGCCGAATGTTTTCTACTCTTCGCTTTGGTAGATACATTGTATTTGGTGATAGGAATACATCATCTTCATCGTTAAACACTTCTACAATCTCTCTTAACCCCTCATTTTTGGTGTTATATATTTTAATAGTTTTGTCACCATTATTATTTTCATCATTTAATTTTAATATTTGTATATATCCATCTGTACTATCATTGTACAGATGATCACAAAACTCTGTCATTTGCATAAAAAATACCCCTCTACTTTTAGTTACTTAGCACTAAAGATAAGGAGTTTGCTCATATTTATTTAAAAAATTTAGCATTTAATAAGAATTAAGATGTTAAAATTTGTATAAATCAATTTTTATATTATTTTCTATATCAAAATTATTGATATGTTTGAATTATTATGATAATATTAATACATATGAATAATATAAAAAATCTCTTTATGAGAGTTCACTCTTATCAAGAGTGCTATAGGAAAAGTCAGGAGTAAGTCGCCAAACTTAATCGCTCCTGGCTTTTTTGTTATTTAATTTTCGATTTATTTATTTAAATTTTAACATAAATTGTTATATTAGTATATATATTTTGATTTTTCGATATATAAGTATAGAATTCCCTAATTTATTTTTAATTAATTAATTAATTTTCATTTACACAATAAAAAAGACTGTTTCCGTTACAGTCTTTATAAAGGGGTATTGGGATTTTTTAAATACTATTTTATGGGGGGATAGTATTTATTTTAATTAACTTAATTTCAAGGGTAAAGAGGAACATTGAGCATAGCTCCTCTTTATATGTCTATTACTTAATCGTCTATACTGAGTCAATTCCTATTGATTTATCATTTTATGTCATTTATTGTTGTCTATGTATACAATATACTGTGTATGTAAATTTATGTCTATATTATAAAATAAACTTTATATAAAAATTATTTTATATAATAAATTAGTTAACTTATTTACTTTGATACTCTTTTATTAACTTATTTAATGTTGGTCTACTAACACCAATTTCCTTAGCTAATTGACTTTTATTAAATGCTCTACTTAAATATTTATTATAATAATCTTCAAAGTTATCTACCTTTATTTCTTTACGACCTTTATATTTTCCCGCTGCCTTAGCTATTGCTATACCTTCTCTTTGTCTTTCAAGCATATTAGTTCTTTCAAATTCATTTATAGCACCTATCATAGTTAACATTAACTTGCCTGTTGGTGTAGATGAATCTATATTTTCTTTTGTGCTTACTAAATTTACACCTTTTGATTCTAATAGCTCCATTATATGTAATAAATCTTTTGTACTTCTTGCTAATCTACTAAAATCATGTATTACTATACTATCTCCTTCTCGTACAAAATCTAACATCTTATTTAATTCTTCTCTATTTATATCTTTTGCACTTACTTTCTCTTGAAATAATTTTTCTACATTATATCGTTGCATTGTTACTAACTGTCTACTTTCATTTTGTTCAACGGTACTCACTCTTACATATCCGACTATCACAAATAATTACCTCCTGTACTTTAACTTATACGTTAATAATACAAAATCTTAAAAATAAAGTCTAGACTTAGTTTACATTTTGTAAAATAACATAAAATATAATTCTAATTTTACATTTTATATTATATTTCGCATTGTAAAATTAAAGTGTACTTTATATTTACATATTTGTGTTAACTAAATTACTCTTACTCATAAAGATTAATAAAAGTTCTAATTTTATAATTTCTAAATAAACAAGGAGGCGAAATTATGAAGATAAAGAAAATTCAGCTTGCTGTTGTTTATATGTTTTTAGCTTTAAATTTATTTGTATTAATAACTGCTAAATCACCATATCAAAAAATACTATGTACTATGTCTTTAGTTTGTTTCTTATTATTTTTAAAATCACAAAAATCACAAAATAAAAAATAATATAAATAATTCATAAAATAATTGTTTTATAAATCTTTATATAATTCATATAAAGATTTAATTTTAAAATTATTTTATGAATACAATATAAATTTATATTTTAAATTATTTTTAGTTTATATTTTAAATTATTTTTAGTTTATATTATGAATATTATTATAATCATAAAATAAATTATAATATAATTTATTTAAAATTTATATTATGATTTTTAAAATTTTATATAGTCTTAATATGTAAGTTATTTCAATATATACGTATTCATTTGATTTGTATACAAATAATATATAAAAACCTCTAGATAATATTATTTAAAATTACATTATCTAGAGGTTTTTTATATGGCGATTTATTTAGATTTAATTTTTTTATATAAAATATTTGAAATTAAACCATACACTAATCCCAAGATAATATAACCACTTATTTTATCAAATTTTAAAACATCAAAAATTATAAAACATATTCCAATAGAAATTAATAGTCCTGCAACTATAAAAGTAAATTTATTTTTCATCAACTTAAATCTATCCCTCCTTATAAAGCATTACTATTGAATTTATTATAAACTTAATAAATCTGTAAGTCTAATAAAAAATAGTTTAGTTCAAGTGGTTTTTGTATTTCACTTTATGGCATAGTTAAAGGAATATTATGAAAACATCTGTTTTAGTGTGAAACTTTAATCTCTGCTATAATTAAGTGAACAATGGTTTATATTACTAATTAAAATCTGTTTATATAGTATGGAGGAGAGTATGAGGGAATATTATTTGAAATATAAGGAGCATAATATTTGTGTTTATGAAAATGGTACAGGTGAAATTCCAATTGTATTATTGCATGGTGCAGGACTTGATTCAGCAATGCTTTCATGGCAAGAAGTAATGAATTTACTTCCAAGTAATTATACAGT
The DNA here is from genome assembly GCF_030131845.1 of Romboutsia sedimentorum. Lineage (GTDB taxonomy): Bacteria > Bacillota > Clostridia > Peptostreptococcales > Peptostreptococcaceae > Romboutsia_D > Romboutsia_D sedimentorum. Next base: position 9,428 of record NZ_JASKYM010000006.1, read on the forward strand.
ATATGCTATTGATTTGCTTGGACACGGAAAAAGTGACAAACCAGAAAATATGTCATGTGATATGTTTTATAAGAATCATATTGAATGTCTAGAAAACATAATTGATCAACTAAAACTAGATACATTTATTTTATCTGGACTATCAATGGGCGGAGCAATTTCAATTGGATATACTTTAAAACATCCTAGCAAAATTAAAATTTTAATACCAGTTGATTCATGGGGATTAATAAGAAAAATGCCTTTTCATAGATTGTATTATTGGTATGTCAATACATCTCTTACAAGAAAATTCTTTCAATACTTTGCAAAATATAAATGGCTTATTAAGTGGAGTGTTAGTTATTCACTAATAGGCGACAAATCAAAAATATATAAAGAATTAGTTAATACTTTATATAAGATATGCCAAGATTTAGATATTGGAAAATCCATGGAAGACTATCAACGTAGTTCTATTACAAAACATAATAATATTCCAAATTTCATCGATAAATTACCGAATATCTCTGCACCTGTATTGTTTATAAATGGAGAAAAAGATCCTTTAGTCTCCGTTAAAAATGTAATAGAAGCATCAAAAATAATTGCTAATAGCCATATTCACATTATGAAAGGGTGTAAACATTGGTCACAAAAGGAGAGACCCGAAGAATATGTTGCAATTATTGATAAGTTTATATGTACATTTTTAAATCCATAATCTAAACCTCAATTTTAAGCATTAAAACAACAAGTCTTAAAATTGAGGTTTAGGGACTTGTTATATATTTTTAAGAATAGTTTAGTCTACATTTTCATGGTCAGAGAGCGTCTTATCTCTCTCCCACTGTAATTATACCATAAATAATAATTTTTTTTTAGACTGTTAATATATCTCTATTTCTATATAATTGATAGGGCAGATTAAATAAGTTAATTTATATAATAAAGGAGGGCATGCGATGAGTCTAAACAATTATGAATGGGATCTCGAAAATGAATGGTTGCAAAAAGTTCTTAACGAGGCTAAAAGACAACTTGATGAAAAACGTGATGCTAAAGATAAGTTAAAAAAAGATGCTATAGAAACACAAAGAGAACTATGGAATGACTTAGGGTCTGTTTCTATAGAAAATGGATTAGATCAACTTTCAGATTTCGTGTCATTTATGGATATTATGAGAAATCAAAAAAGAAGCCATGAATTTACCAAAAAACTTGAAACAAAGTATGAGAAAATGATTGTATCTCCTTATTTCGGTCGAATTGACTTTGTTGAGGATAACGAATCCTCTACTGAAAAATGTTATATTGGATTATCAAATCTTATTGATGAAGATTATGATTTTCTTGTATATGACTGGAGAGCACCTATTTCAAGTATGTTTTATGACTATGAAACAGGACAAGCAAGCTATGAATGTCCAGAAGGGGTAATCTCTGGAGAAATCACTAGCAAAAGACAGTACAAAATCAACAATGGAAAAATTGAGTACATGTTTGACAGTAATTTAAGTATTGATGATGAAATATTACAAGAACTGTTGAGTAAAAACTCTGATGATAAAATGAAAGGTATAGTTACAACTATTCAAAAAGAGCAAAACCAGGTAATTCGTAATGAAAATTATAAAAACTTAATTGTTCAAGGAGCTGCCGGAAGTGGAAAAACTTCTGTAGCACTTCATAGAATTGCATATTTACTATATAGACACAAATATACAATAAAACCAGAAAATATAATAATATTTTCTCCAAATAATATTTTTAATGATTATATCTCAAATGTATTGCCTCAGCTGGGTGAAGACAATATGTATCAAACAACATTTAAAGACTATATGCATAAAGAGCTAAGTAATGAATTTAAGAAAGAAACCACTTCAGAAATGATGGAATATATACTTAATTCTAGTGAAAAATTAGCCTATCAACATAGAATTAAAAATATAAAGTTTAAGACATCATTAGAGTTTATGAACATTTTAAAACAATATGTAAATCACTTAGAAACAATGGACAGAGGTTTTGAAGATATTATTATAAGAGGTAAGTTAATAATTTCATCAAAAAATATACAAAAATTATTTTTTAATGACTATTCAAATCTACCAGTTAAGAGAAGATTAAAAAAATTAAAATCAAGAATTCTCTTTCTTATTGAACCATATAAAAAAGCTTGGATTGATGAAATATACCAAGAACTTGATGAATCTGGAGATTTTATAGATAAGCAAGAAATGATAGAAAAGAGTACATTAATTGTAAATGAAAATTTAAAACATATCAATTTTAAAATTTCGCAAATGACAGAATTTAATTTAGTTAAGATTTATAGAAATCTATTTAAGAATTTAAATAAACTTTCAAATAAAATTAATGTTAAATATGATAATAATTTTATATACCATATAAAGACTTATACAATAGATAATTTAAATGCAAGGAGACTTTATTATGAAGATCAAGTTGCACTTTTATACTTAAAAGGGGCACTTGGAGATATTCCAAATACATCACAAATTAAATATGTAATTATAGATGAGGCGCAAGACTATACTCCACTACAATATGAAATATTTTATCAACTTTTTAAATCAGCCAATATGACTATATTAGGAGATATAAATCAATCAATTAATCCATTTATGAATGTTGGAAATTATAATAATATTTATAATATATCAAAAAATGATACTTGCATAATAAACCTAACAAAGAGTTATCGTTCAACAATGGAAATTACTAAGTTTTCAAGAAATCTTCTTACCGAAAATATAAGTGACGAGTATGTTGAAAGACATGGTGATGAGCCTAGTGTTATTGGTTTTTATGATGAAAATTCTATGAATAAAAAACTTATTGAAGATATAAAATCTTACAAGCAAAAGGATTATAAATCTATTGGTATCATTACAAAAACAGCACGCGAAACTAGAGATGTATATAACTTGTTAAGAGCAAATGATATCGATGTAGTGTCTATAGAAAAAGATGATGACGATTATACAAATGGTGTATTAGTAATACCTTCATATCTAGCTAAAGGTCTTGAATTTGACGTAGTTTTTATATATGATGCAAGTAATAAAAATTATAACAGTGAAGATGAAAGGTTACTCCTCTACACTTGTTGTACAAGGGCTCTTCATGTTTTAAATATATATTATTTCGGTGAAATAACTTCTTTATTAAAACACAATAAAGATATCTAATAAAGTGCGCCTAGAATCCATTTATTTAGGTTCTAGGGGCATAAATTTTATTTAAATCCTAGTATTGTATTATACTATTTCGTCCTTGATTGATTCTACTACATTGCTTTTTTTAACACATGATGAAGAACAATAATACGATAAGAAAATAGATACAATTATAAGTGTAGTATACATTATAATTATTCCTACTGGGAAAACAGATATAAACTCAGACCATGTGGTTAACGTTAATCTTGACATATACCAGCAAATAAATAATACTATCGGGGTACTGACAGCAATAGGTGTTACACCGAAGAATAAACCTTCTAGCATTAATATTTTATTTAATCCCTTTGGTGTTAATCCTACTGACCTAAGCATAGCAAATTCTCTTTTGCGTAATCTAAGATTATTCGAAATGGTAGAAAAGGCGTTAAATATACCAATTAAACCAATCATTAAGGCCACAGCAAAAACACTAATAGATATGGATTTTTGAACTAGTGCATCATGATTCTTTTCTTCCAGCAAAGTCCATATACTAAAATCATCAGATCCAAGATAAGAACTACAAATCTTACTTAGTTCTTTTTTTACATTTGGACTAGCTTTATCACCGACCAATAAATCAATTCCCATAACGCTGTATTCAAGCATACGTTCTGGCATAAATTTACTAACTGTTTGCTGGTATGTTTTCATAGGAACTATAAAAGCTATGCTATATCCACCCATTTTTAAATCACTTGGAGAAACATCTGTAACAGCTCCAACTTTAGCCTTAAATTTATAATTTGTATTCATATCCTTCTCTACTTTTTCATTTAAAACTAGCTCATCACCCTCTTTTATATTTAATAGTGGTATTTTTTGTGTGACTTTTGAATTCTTTGGTGTATGATATGTACTGTCTAATAATATTCCTGTAACTACATCATCTTTATAAAATTTCTTAGAATCAATACCAATATCTTTACAGTATTTTTTAAATGATTCATCACTTAATCCAACTAGATTTGATATAATTCTATGCTTTCCATTTTCATTCAATACAGGATATTTCATTGTATTTACTTCATCAAATCCTCCAGATTTAGCAAAAATATCTGATTCGTGTTGTTTTGTTACATAAGTTGAGGTACGTACTTGTCTTCTAACTACACCATCCTTAACCTCAGGTATTGAAAGAATTTTATTTATCATCTCATCACTTGGTTCTTCAATAATATTTAGATCAACAGTCATATCATATTTGGTCATTTGATCATTTTTAGACTCAGCTAAATTATATATAGATACAATACTAATATATCCAACGGTTAAGGTAAAACACATTGAAATGGATAAAACAGCAGTGCGTAAACTTCTTTTGTTAGCTAAAAATTGTACTTTTGCTAGTTCACCTTCTATACCAAATATTTTATTAATTATTGGGTAAGATTTTTGCTTTTTAAGTTTCATACTATTGCTATTTTGACGTATTCCAACGATAGCTGATACTTTGGCTACTTTCCTCGCTGGGATATACGCTGATATTAAGACTGTAATCAATGACATAATAATAGCAAAAATAACAACGACCCATGAGAAGGAAATATCTATCTTCCTAAAATCTTCTGTAGCACTAAGAATTTCATTGACTTTAAAAACAACTATATGACTAAATAGATATCCTATCATAATACCAATTGGTAGTTGAACAATCCACAGCACAACCCCTTCATACAGGACAGAATGCTTAATTTGCCTTGGGGTTGCCCCTAAACTTTTTAGTATTCCTAATTGCTTAATCCTGCTGTTTGCAGATAGTGAAAATGCATTATAGATAATAAGAATAAATGCCCCCATAACTAGCAAAGTCATTATTATTACGGTTGCTAGTACTACTATGGCTTCAACATTTGTATTATTTTTATCGCTAATTCCATATAAATTTAATAACGGTGTATTATAAAGAATATTATATTTACCATATTCATCCTGTTTTAACCCCGTAGACTTAGCTATTTTAGGTAATATCTCATAGATTTTACGAGGTTTCTCAAATCTCATATAAACCGTAAGTTCATCTTTAGGTTTTATTTGTGAGTGATTCAAGTATCCCATAGCCATATATCCGGGATATACAGAACTCCCATAAATATCTAATTCTCCAACTATATTGTACGTTTTAGTTTCTGTTGTATTAAAAGTCTCCCCTGATTGTTTGTTATGTTGGGTTTGAATTATTTCATTATCTAACATACGATTGCCTATTGGAAGAGTCAACTTGTCACCAATTTTATACAAAGGGTTATCCAAGAAAAATAATTTTGATACAACAATTTCTCCAGATTTTTGAGGCAGTCTCCCTTTCGTAAGTTTATCTTTAAGACTCATATCAGACCAAAACTTTTCATCTGCATCTCTCATTAATAAATACGGACGTTTTGTATCAGAACATTTAGCAGTAATCCACTGCCCTTTAACCATAGTGGTTTCAACCTCTGGGTTTTCTGTTACATATTTTAATTTATCACCACGTATCGACTCATATAATTCACCATGCCAATACCCTCCATTTTCAATTGTAGAAGTTACTTTTGCTTCCCATAAAGTGTGTACAAATATGCATAGTGAACATAAAAGTGCACAAGCAATTGTAATAGCAACCATTATAGAAATTGTATGTCGCTTGTTCTTTTTTAAATGGTGATATGTATATTCACTCATGATATTCATTACTTAATCACCTCATCTGAAACAATTTTACCATCATCTATTCTAATCATTCTATCTGCTGATAATGCAATTTTTTCGTCATGAGTAATTATTAAAATAGTTTGATTGTACTCTTTATTTGAAACCTTTAACATCTCAAGAATACTTTCAGAATTTTGTCTGTCAAGGTTTCCAGTTGGTTCATCTGCTAGAACAATGGAAGGTCTATAAATTAATGAACGAGCTATAGCAACCCTTTGCTGCTGACCCCCTGAAAGCTGGTTTGGGAGGTGATTAAGTCTTTCATTCAAACCAAGCATTTTTACAATCTTATCAAATTCTTCTCTTTTAGGCTTTCTACCATCTAGTAGCATAGGTAGTAGTATGTTTTTTTCAACAGTTAAAGTAGGTATAAGATTGAAAAATTGATATATTAGCCCTACTTTTCGTCTGCGAAATAAAGCCAATTTAGTTTCATCCATTGATGAAATATCAGTATCATCGATATATATTTTTCCTTCTGTAGGTTTATCAACTCCCCCTAACATATGTAGGAGTGTAGATTTTCCTGACCCACTTGCTCCAATTATTGAAACAAATTCGCCTTTGTTTATTTTTAAGTTTAAATTATTAAGTGCAGTAACCTTTGTGTCCCCCACTCCATAGGTTTTTGTAAGATTTTCAGTTCTTAGTATTTCCAAAGTATTCTCCCCTTTATTTATTAGTCCATATTTTCAAAGAGTTTATGATTTGACTGTGTATTTCTTTGATTAACTTTATTTTACTTTTTCTATCTTACATCTTAGTGACAGAGCTAATTAATTTCTATAAAACTTTATTATAAATTTTGCTCCTCCTGTTTCTTTGTTTAAAGCAATAATTTCACCATTTTGTTTTTTAATTATAGACATTGAAAGAGCAAGTCCAATTCCCACGCTATCTTTGGATGAATTTGCACCCTTATAAAATCTAGTAAAGAGTTTAGGAATATCCTTCTTATCAAATCCTTTACCATTATCTTCAATTATTATTTGCGTACATATAGGATTTTGTTTATAATCTATAGAGATTTTTCCTCCATTTGGTGTGTGCTCAGAGCAATTTTTGACTATATTTAAAATGGCTTCACTAGTCCAATGAAAATCTCCATTAAAAAATAGATCACTATTGTCTTTAATAAGAAGTTGTTGTTGTTTTCTATCTATCATTAAATGTAGAGGCTCAACAGAGACACATATCAATTCATAAATATTAATAGGTTTATGTTCCAATGTCATTGCATCTGCATCGATTTTTGAAAGTACTAACAATGATGAAACTAAATAATTTAGTCTCTCTATCTGTAATGAAATACTTCCAATATACAAGGCCTCATCTCCGTCAATATTGCTATCTTCTAATAATTCAACCATCAATGACATGGATGTAAGTGGAGTTTTAAGTTGGTGGGATATATCCGCAAGATTATTGCATAGATTTTCTTTTTCTTCTCTTTCCTTTTCGCTACGTTCTCTAAGCATCATAACAATTTTATATAATTCATCTTCTAAAATTGAAAAATCATCTTCTTTATTCTGAGCCTTCATTCTATAAATTCCTTCATTTATGTCGTAAAGATATTTAGCTAAATCGTCTATACGTTTACGTTTTATAATATTTGAAACTAATAGCGTTCCTCCAAAATAAAAAAAGAGTACTGCAATTAGTATCACACACCCTATAAGTGCTTTGCTAAATCCCTGATTAATATTAAAAATAACTTTAGAATCTTCAATATAACCATATTTCTCTAATATTTCTTTACCTTTATTTATATCTATTTCATTTTTCTTTTTTAGTGACGATACCAAGTCTTGTTCAATATCAGAATTAGCATTAGCACCAGCTGCTATAAGTTGAGCAGTTTTTTCATAAAACATATTCTCTGATTGTTTGTAAATAAAACTACCAAATATAACACAAAAAAATGTTATATATATAAAACCACTAAATAACCATATTTTAATACTTTTTTTATTCATATAAACTTTAATCCTCCAGTCTATAACCTATTCCTCTTACCGTTTTAATAAAAGAATCATCTTCTAGCTTGTTCCTAAGACGTTTTATAGTTACTGATAACGTATTATCATTTACAAATTCTCCATTAACATCCCATATCTTTTCCAATAAGATAGTTCTTGTCACAGTCCGATTTTTATTTTCTAATAATTGTAATAATAAATTGTACTCACTCACTGTCAATTCTACTTCATGATTATTTTTATACACTCTTGATTCTGACTTTATTACTTTAATATTGTTACACCATAAAACGTCTTCTTGAATTTGCTGTTTAAGTGTTCTTCGTAAAACAGCAGTAATACGAGATTGTAAAACGCTTAATTTGAAAGGTTTTGTAATATAGTCATCTCCCCCCATATCTAGTCCTTTTATCATAGTACTTTCTTCATCTTTGATAGTAAGAAAAATAATAGGGACATCCTTAATCTCTTTTACATAACGGCAAAAATCAAATCCTGATCCATCTGGTAGATTCAAATCTAGTAATATTAAATCTATATCATTTTTAAAAAGTTCTTTTCCTTTTTTTAAATTTTCCCCATGAACAACCTTATAATTATTTTTAGATAAAAATGATTTAATTCCAAAAGCAATTGTATCGTCATCTTCAATTATCAAAATCGTAAACATCTATTTATCTCCTTAATTTTTTATATCTTGAAAAATCAATAAATCTAAATCTTATTTTTTCTAGTATTTTCAAATCATTCACTTTTGAATTTTTAATTAAATTTTAACATAAATAGATATATTAATATATAAAACCCAAAATAAAAACACCATATTATTCCAAATAAAGTTATTAATATAGATGCTAAAAATATATTTATTTAAATCATCTTTTAAAATGAAATACTTTAATATATATCATATTTAGTTGAATAAGGCTAATTATCAATTTATAAAAATTAGGTAATCAGTCTTTACATATAATATGAATTATACAACAATTCATATTATAAATTCTATATAATTTATTTTTAATTTATAATATAATTTATTCTAAATGCATAATGTAATTTATAATATTTTTTTCATAATAAAATATAAATCAATATAAGTAATTTAAACGTATACAAGCATATATATACTTAAATCAAATAAAAACCATCGAAGTAATATCATTATAAACAATACTATCTCGAGGGTTTTTAATATTTAAATTTTCTATTTAGATATATGATTTAATTTAATCATTTTCAAATGATTTATAGGATTTTCCTTGCCTATTGTAACTTTAAATTTATCATTTTCTTTAGGAATAATAGTTACCATATTGTCTTTATATTCTGATTCATCAAAGTCCATACTAAATCCAATTTGTTCTTCATCACCATATAAATAACAAGCAACTTTTTTTCCATCCATAATTTCCCCTTTTGCTTTTGTGCTTTAATACTTAAATTAACTTATAAGTATATATTTTTATTCTAACCAATAAGGTGGTCTATTTAGTGATTTAGGTAATTTTGTATTAGAGTCTCCTTTGGCAGTGTTAATTTGAGATTGAGTAATAAAAATACACTCAGATAAATTAGCACCTCTTAAATCAGCATCTCTCAAATCAGCCCCAATCAAGTCAGCTTTACTTAAATCAACACCTCTAAGATTTGTGGCAATAAGAAAAGCGCCTCTTAAATTCGCGCCTTTTAAGTCTATCTTTCTAAGATCTGAACCTATACAATCTAATCCTCTTGGTATATTTTTGGTTTTACTTTTCACAAAACATACTTTATTTCTAACTATTTCGCTAGTTTCAAAAAGTAAAGCATTAACCTTATCTTGGTGAGATGGTATGTCTAATTCTATAAGAGAATCAGGATTTAAATAAGTAAGTTTATCTGTCTCCTCTATCATAAATCTAATTTTATCATGAATAGAAATATTCTCTTTAAGTGAAATAGCTTGATTCAAATACCATAGCATTTCATGAAGTTGTCTCATAACTAAGAAAACATCAAACATCTGGTTGGAAGATTCTTTTTCTTTACTCCAATCGCATCCATTGTATGTAATTTGAGCTACCTTTTGACCTGCTCCAAAGCAATCATAAGCAGTGCAACCTTTAAGACCTTGGTTCCTAAGATTTGTATGTATAGAACATCTAAAGTTTGATTGTAAATTTGTGCATGGTTTTCCAGCCACTTTATCAGTTGGAAATCCTTCTGATTTTGAAAAATATAGTGCAACACAGCAAAGTCCAAAACATTTTTCACAATCGACTCTTAAGTTTTTATATAATTCTGTATCTGAATATGTCATCTAGTTTACCTCTTTTTTCCTATAAATATTTTCACGTTAGCGTGACATTATTCATAAAAAAGAGTTGAATCGAAATCGTTTACCATTTCTAGTCCAACTCTTTTCTATGTTTTTAATAAAACACCCTCACTATAATTCACCCTATAAATTTTTGTTCCTCATTTTCATAAACTTGGAAATAATGTATGTAACCACCTTTAATATAATTAAATTGATTATCAAACATATAGCAATCCATAAAACTATCGATTTCATGTAGTCCCCTAACTAAAAATACTATTATATTATTATAATTCCTAAAAGTAACTATCTACTTCCAATGTATATTATAGCTTTTTTATGCTCTATTAGCATAGACATTAATTTATTATTTATTTTGTATTTTATAAGTAACATCATTAATAATAATAAATATTATCAATGAAATAAAAAAGATTAATATATTTGATAAAACCCCTTTTATTAAGATTCTTTCAATAAAAGCCTTAACCCCTAAAATTATAATAGCTGAAATAGTTATAGTCTTTAACAAATCCTTATTCATATTAACTCCTCATAACTTTAATGATTGTTGTATGCCTTTATAATTCACTTATAAAGCGCTTTAACATCTTACCATATGATATTTAATTTTCAATAGATTTGTACTGAAATGTTGGTTTTAGGGAGTGAAATTAATATTTTATATTTTCAATATATCACTACAGTGTCTATATTTTCAACATTTTGGACCAACTGGTCATATAATCGACCCAACTGGTACGTAACTTAGATTTCAAACAATAATTTTTGTGTATATATTGATAAGTATCGATATTAAACTAGATAAGTAGATTTTTACATTTCAGTCCATTTTGGAAAATAAAACCATAGTATCGGATTTACTTTCATTACTACTAAGTTTATAATTTAAAAGTAGTTCACAATAGTTAAAATTTAACAAATGACAAAAGAGAGTGGGGATTTTATGAAAAAAAGAGTAATAATGGGGTTATTAGCGGTATGCATGCTATTAATAACAGCATGTAGTTCAACAAAAAGTGTAGATGTAAATATATTAGCTACTACTGATTTACATGGGCTTTTACCATATGAGTTAACTTCTTATATAAAAGAGGAAAAATCTAAAAATACTATTTTAGTAGATGCAGGAGATTTTTATGACTGGGGTAAAAGTGGATCAGCTTTGAATAAATGTCTTGATTTGAAATGCAGCTATGATAATTACAAGTCAAGTTATCTAGAAGTTCCAATTGCAAAAGATATGAAAGAAGTTGGATATGATGCTGTTGTACTTGGTAATCATGAATTTATAAAAAGTAATAAATTTCAACTAGATAACATGGTGTCTGATTTTGAAAAACAAGATATAGATGTACTATCAGCAAATACATATAAAAAAAATGGAGAAAATTATATAAAACCTTATGTAATTAAAAATATTTCAACACCTGAAGGAGATGTTAAGTTAGGAATATTAGGGCTTACTATACAAGAAGTAGGTCAAAAGTATGATACTTTAAAAAACGGAGATATAAAACCAAAATCTGAAGGATTAAGAGACTTCGAGGGGTACGATGGTACGTTGTATATGGGTAATTTAGTTGAAAATGCAAAAAAATGGGTAAAGGTTATGAAAAAAGATAAACCAGATATTATAGTTGCTGTTGTTCATTCTGGAGAAAATAGCAAAGAAACTAAATATCCTGGAAATAATATACAAGAACTAGCACAAGAAGTTGATGGTATAGATGCCATTGTGGCAGGTCATACACATAAGGAATTTGAGCAACATAATTATAAAAATAAATCTGGTGAAAAAGTTATAGTTACTCAACCCGGAAAGTATGGAGAATGTATTTCTAAGATTAATTTTAAATTCGAAAAAAACAATAATAAATTTAATGTAATAGACAAATCTATTAAAATAGCTAAATTTGAAAAAAGTGAAGAGGATAAAAATTCCGAAAAATTAGCTGATAAATTTTTTAATTTTTGTTACAACTCAAATAAAACTCCTAAAGAAATTAATTTAAGTGACTTTACCCCTTTTGATTGGGACAAAGCATATGCATTTGATGCATATACTTCACCCGAAAAAATATACAAAACTATAGGCTATAAGTGGCAAGATATTAAAAAGACTGAAAGTGAAGATATGGTACAAATGATATTTATGAAAAACAATAAGGTTGTTTGTAACTTATATGGATATGAATACTATTTGAATTCTTATTTTGAATTTGATAAATCAGAATATAAAGATAACACTATAACTATTTATCCTAAAAAAAATGATAGATTTAAATTTAATATTGGTAAACCACTTATTAGTCTTCATTTTAAACACATATAAAATATTGATTTTTAACAAAATAGCATATCATGTTCTGATATGCTATTTGTTATTAAAAAATCATGTTTTATAAAGTAATTATATTAATTTTATTTTTTCTAATCAATTTTTTAATTTTACTCTTTCACAAGCCTTACATCCATTACATTTGCTTTTTTCTATGTAAATAATTAATATTTATCTTTTATTCCCTCAATAATACTCACTTTTTTCAAATCGCTACTACTTGTAGCTACTGCGATTAAACATACAGTCGCTGATATAATAAAAAATATTATTGATTCTTTAACTGGGAATGTAAAAGACATAAAATGCTCTATTCCAAAGTTTATATAAGCATTATTATGTATATTTACAAACCAAATTAAGTATATTGTAGATGCTATTAAAGCAATTATAAAACTTAATATTGCATATGCTAATGCTTCATAAATAACCATTTTCTTCATATTTCTTACACTTAACCCTATTGCTCTAAGGGTCGATATTTCATTTTTCCTTATAAGTAAATTAGTTCTTATAGTACAGAAAATATTAATTGATGCTATTATTAAAACCAACATTATTATTGATATCTGTGACTTAATATAATTATCACTAGAAGCCTTTGCCATCTCATTAAAACTCAACCTACTATCAAATTTAGATAAATGGATACTATTAGAAACTTTTTCTACTTTTTTATTTACAGTTTTATCATATGGGTCTTCTAAGTTTATACCTAATTTAGTATATTTTTGTTCACCAGTAAGCTCTTTAGAATGATTGTTGGATTTGATAATCTCAAAATTATGGCCAAAACCACCATCACCCTTAGACATCCATTCAGGTTTTAAGGTTGCACATACCCTTACTTTACTTTCTTTATAGACAGTTTTATTATCCTCTGTAATTGGAACTTTTATTGTTTTTATATCCCCTACCTTTAAATTTTCAAAAACATTTTTATATGTACTATCTTCTACACTATCATAAAAATAATTGTATACTGCTACATTTGGATAACCATCTGTTACTTTTCCTATATCATCTAAATTTCCATCTTCTACAAAGTTTTTCAATGTTTCATTTATATAATTATCTCCATATAATTTTAAATCCATTGTATGTTCCATTTGATCTTTTTCTTGTATTCCGTTGTACTTTATAAATTCTTTATTTACTTCATTCTTTTTAAAATCAAAGAAACCATTTACTATTTGTATCGCATTTACACTTTTTACACCATCTATACTTGTTATTTTATTTACATCACTATCTGTATATTTTAAATTATCTACATCCGAAGCTGCTCCAAATTGCATTGTTATATCATATCTATTTTGCATATCCTCAATCTTATTACTTACCTCGCCTCGCATACTTGAAAATGTAGTTATAAATAAATATCCTCCTAGTGCAATTGATATCATAGATATAAGCGCTCTACTTTTATTCCTTCCAATGTTTTTAAGACCCATAAATCCATAGAATCCAAATATTTTACTTAAAAGTTTATTTAATCTATAACTTTTATTATTACTTTTGACCTTCTCTGCTTTCTTTGTCGCTTCAATAGGTGATATATTGCCAATCTTAAATATTGGTATAATACAAGAAATAAAAACAGAAAATACACCTATTATTGTAGCTTTTATAATATTTGTATTGCTTACATATAATTTTGGATCAATACTAGCCTCTTTATATAGTGAAATATTATATGTATTAATTCCTACATATGAATATATCACACCTAATATCAACCCAAGTATTGTTCCTACAATCATTACAATTAATGCTTGGTATATTATCATACATCTAACATTTTTCTTACTCGAACCTATTAATCTCAAAAGTCCCATTTCTTTTATTGTTTGGTTTAATGTGATGTTAAACATATTGAATATAAAAATTGCTGCTGCAATTATGATTAAAACTTCTCTTTTATAAGCATCCGGATTATCATTTTCTATTTCTATATCGACTGATTTTTGTACAAGTTGTACATTTGGTACATAACTAAATTTTCCTAATTTATTTTTTTGCATAATGTTTTCAATTTGCTCACTAAGATTATTCACACCACTCTTTAAATTTAATATACTATTATAAGTAACTGTTTCTGGTGGTATTATATTATTTTTCCCATCATTTACATAAGTAAATGCTTCATATTCCCAAACAACATCATAATATTTTAGTGGTTTTTCTACAATGCCTACAAGTTTAAATTTTTTATCTACAATATAAATCTGATTATTGCCTTCTGAGTCTTTATATTTCTTTTTTACTGTAAGGTCTAAAATAGAATTTAATTCATAAGGTACACCCATTTCATCTAAAGCCTTTTTTTCTATTACTATTTCATTGTTATTTTTAGGAAGTCTACCTATCAATTTATTTTCCTTACCACTTATATAATTTTTATCTGTTGATCTTAGTAGTACAGAACTTCCTTTTTTGTCTATAACACTACCTAAATTTTGCACGGTAGTAGTTTTTGATACATTTTCATCATTTTTTAATTTTTCAACTCCATCAGAATTTAAATCATTAAATTCTACATGATACCCCCCATAAAGTTTATGTATTGCCTCTAAATCATTCTTATTTTGAGAATCTTTTATAACGCTCGTTCCAAATATCAATACTATACCCAATACAACACCTAATATCAAAAGCGAAGTTCTGAGTTTATTTTTTCTTAAGTACGCTAGCGACATTTTAAAATATGTTCCCATAAAACTGCTCCCCCTCTTTTATAATTTATTTCTCTAAGTAAATTGGCGGATGTTTTAAATTGTTAAGCTCCTTAATATCCGTCAATTCATGACCATCACTTAGATCATAGATTTGTAATAAAACATGATTTATGTATAAAGCATAATAATCATCGCTATAAAAATATTGATATTCATATTGAGGGTCATCTTTATAAGATACCGTGTAAAGAATACCGTTATAAGTTGCTTTTTTTGATTTTTCTTTTTTAATTTTACTTATATCATCTTTTGAAACATCCTGCTTTACCATATATTTATTAATACATTCTTCCGCATTATTCCAAGGTTTAAAGTAGTTATCATACACAAAAAATCCTGCAAATCCTATAATTAATACTAATAAAATAACTTTATAATTTTTCATATAAACCTCCTTATTTACATAAAAGTTTCCATATTTAAACTTATTATAATGAACTTTAACTGTGTTATAAATTTTCTGATATACTAAGACTTTGGAATGTTAAAGTCATAGCTACATCTTAATTGTAAAGTTTTAATATATTTTCCAGATTTATTAACTTGAACGACTTGAATATGTATAGCCTTCTTATAAGGAAGTTCTACAAAACCTTCTCCTTCATTAAATGTTTTTTCAACATCATCAAAGAACTCTTTCTCTGTTAATTTAGTATTAGTTAATGACTTAAATATGTTGTATATAGCTTTGACATATTTATCATTTTCAGATAATCCCATATTTTCAGCATATTCTTTAGCGCACAGAATATCTAGCATCGCCTTACCTTTTTTATAGTTTTCGGATATAGAGTAATTTAGACTTTGGATAGATTGTGTAGGAGGGTTTTCAAAGCCCCCTATAGACACTACAAAACTACCATCTGGAGTTGAATTGGCAACTTTAAGACCACTATCTGTTATAGCTTTTGAAAACTTTTTAGATAAATCTTGTTTAACCTCATGGACACCATCTAGAGTGTTAGTTTTTTTTGAGTAATCTTCAAATAACTTAGTAATTTCATCTTCTTCAGTTGCTTGAGTTTGGATTGAATTTTTTGATGAATTATTAGAATTTATACATCCTACCATTAAACTTATACTTGCAACTAATATCATAGCTAATATAGATTTTTTTACTTTCATATACTTCCTCCATTGTATTTCTACTTATCACATATTTATTAATTATTTCTCCTAACACCGTAGTTTGTAACTAATCCTTATGATAATATAAAAAATAAGGGTGTTATCTTTTGCTATTAAAAGATAACACCCTTATTTCTTAGTATCAATATATATGGCCCAACTAGTAGCTTAATCGACCCAACTGTCAGTATTTTGGTTCAATGGTATGCATATGTTTAATATAAATTTATCTTTATCATCTTCAAATAATAATTCTCCATCATATTTTTCTAAAGATGATTTAATACTTTGAATTCCTATTCCATGTATAAATTTATCCATTTTATCTGTTAATAATCTATTTTTATTGACTATAATACTGTTCACTTTACTATTCTCACATTTAATTACAAAAAATGATTTCGTTATAGTCCCTTTAATTCTAATATATTTATTAATATTTTCATCATGTATTTTATCACATGCTTCTATTGCATTATCTAAAATATTATCAAATATACTCGATACATCTATCGGTTTTATGAAATTAACTTTTGAAAAGTTTATATCACAAATAAATTTAATTCCTTTTTTTGTACATAATGTATTCTTCTCATTGATTATAGTGTCTAATATCATGTTTCCTGTATTATAAATAGATTTAAATTCTTTAATTTCATCTTTTAAATTCTTTACATACTCATTAATTTCTTTATTATTATTTTTAAGATTATCTATACAGCAAATATGATTATTTATATCATGATAAAGCTTTCTAACCTTCATATGAGATTCTTGAATACTTAAGTAATGAGCATATTGCATATCTAATTTATTTTGTATTAGCTCATTCTGAGCTTTCCTTTTATTCTCTTTTATAATTCTTATAAACAATAATATAAGAATTATACTACTAGCTACTACTAGTTTTGGAACTACAATTTGATCAAAATAACCCCATTCACGTTGTAACGCTGGTACTGACCTCCTCCATTTGAATAACATAATATTTAGAGTGTAATTATTACCTATAGTATAAAGTCCCATTGTATATCTTCCAATTATATTAACAGTATTAACTAGTAAAGCAAGGCTCAAGTATATATAATTTCTTTTTTCACTATTAAATATCTGTAAACGATTGTTAATAAATACAATTATCGAATAACCCAATATCATTAATATATAGCTATATAGCCTTATTTTTTGATTCTCAATATTAGATACTAAAAGAGCCCCTTCTGACGAATTAGAATAACCGGTAACTACAATAAATAAAATTCTATTTATAACCTCGTTGAGCAAGTCATAATATATATTAAATAAATAAAAGGAAATTATATATTTAACATATCCTATCTTATAAAAAAACTTATAGTATATTCCCCATATAATAAACACTGTGCCATATAATAAATTAGTTGTATCATTAAAACAATATTCTTCTATATTAAACAAAGTAGTTGTAATATAAATTAATGATAATAAAGTATAAAATACAATTTCCTCATTTTTCCTACCTTCTTTTTTATAAGTTAGTATCTCTTTTAATATGATAAAAGGTATAAATATTGATAAAATTAATAATAACTGTGACATAAGTTCTAGCATATTGTCTCACCAAGGAATTTTAAAAATTGTTCCTTAACATCTTTGTATCTATATCTACTAATAGGTACTTCTTCTCCACTTTCTAATACTGCAATATTTGGCTTTATATTTTCTACATAGCTTAAATTAACTAAAAAGCTTTTATGGCATCTTACATACTTATCTAAGGTTAAGTCTTTTTCTATTTTCCCTAGACTATACCTAACATCAAAACTCTTATTTATTGTATATATTGACATCTGCTTTTTTTGAACTTCAATGTACTTTATTTCATTTGAATAAATCTTATATGTATTAGGATTATTCTTTATTACTATATAATTATTTTTATTCATTTCAATCTCTTTAATACAAGCTAATACATGCTTTTTTAATTCCTCTGATTCTATAGGTTTTAATAAATATCTATAAGCTCTCACTTCATATCCTTATTGTACATAATCTATTAAAGAAGTTATAAATATTATCTCCATTTTGTTATCTACTTCTCTAATCTTTCTTGCAGTATCCATTCCATTTATTTGCCCCATTTGTATATCAAGGAGTAATATATCTATATCTTTTAAATTACCTTCAAGTAACTCTTCTCCAGAACTATATTTTTGTATTTTATATTCTGTATTTATATTGTTTAATATATTATCAACATAATCTTCTATTAAGCATTGTGTTTCTTTTTCATCTTCGCAAATTGCTACCCTAATCATAAGTTCCCCCATTATGCACTCTTAAAACTTTTTTAGTTTGTATATTCAAATATAATTTTATATATCCTATACTTTAGGATAACATTTTTCAATCATTTTTATCAATACTCAAGTCTAAATACGGTAGATATCTAAGCCAACGTAACAGATTAACTTTTCAACGTCCTGCTTGCGTGACATTTTAAATAAATTTTAAGGGTATTTTTATACACTGTACACATTACAAGTATGTTATCATATATAAATAAATATTATTTTACTTCACCTAGATTGGAGGGCTTAAATGAACGACAAATATATTGTTTATTTTATTAGTAGGGCTAAAGCCAACATGATAAAATTTATAGAAAACAAATTAAAAGAAAATAAATTAGATGATTTAATACCAACACACGGTAATATCCTAACAGCGCTTTATGAAAGTGATAAAAATCTTACTATGAAAGAGATTTCACAAAAAATAGGTAAGGATAAGTCTACAGTTACATCTTTAGTAAATAGACTTATAACTCTAGGATATATTGAAAAAGAAAAGTGTACAAAGGATAAGCGTGTTACTTATATAGGTTTAACTCAAAAATCAAGAGACATAGAAGATAGTTTTAACTTTATATCTTCTCAGGTTAAAGAAACTGCATATAGTAATTTTACAGAAGATGAAAAAAAAGAATTTCTTAGACTTCTAAGAAAGCTTAGCTCTAACTTTAAAGATGCAAATAATTAAAAATTATATATTACAAAAGGGCCACTCTAATATGAGTAGCCCTTTTATTGGTATTAATCTATAAATGTTACAACGTCCTCTAATGGTTTACGAGGTGGTTGAGCAGGAGTATTTTCCTTTGCAACACCTAATGAAATCATAGACATTAATTCATATCCTTTTTTTTCAAATCCTATTAGCTTTTCTATTTCACTCTTAGCATGAGTTGGTCCTGTCATATAACAAGTTGCATAACCCATTTCAGATGCAGCTAATAAGAAGTTTTCTACTGAAGCACCTATACCTTGTGCTGCTGATTGAGGTGATACTAGAACATCTAGCACTTCTTGAGGTGCATTGTTTTGCTTTAATATCTTATATTCTATCATTTTATATTCACATGAATATACTAAAACTACTACTGGTGCATCTTTGAAACATGTATAATAGTTTATTACGCTCATATGTCTTTTAAAATCTTTTTCGTCTTTTGCAAGTTGTCCTATATTTTCATGGCTTTTTCTTACTATTTCTGCCATTTCATTTATTACATCTTTATTTTGAAGTACAACAAAATGCCAGTTTTGTTGATGTTTTGGAGATGGTGCATAAGTTGCAGCCTTTAATAATTCAAGTATGTCCTCTTTTGGAACTACTGTATCTTTAAATTGTCTTACACTTTTACGTTTGTATATAAAATCTAAGTTTGCCATTATGTTATTTCTCCTTTTGTTATGTATCCATTTTGATTTTTATCAAGTATTTTAACACTACTCATAATATTATGTACTAAAGTTTTAAATATAAATCCAAATTACTAATACACAATAAATTTGATTTAAATACTTAAATTAGTTTTAGGTCAAACTAATAATATAATAGAAATAGTTTCATGTCAAACTATTTCTGTTATATTAAATTTATTATCTATTTGCTAACTTCGATTTTAGCATATCTATAATATAATCAGTTGAATCCACTCTTAATACTAATACCAATACACCGTATACTATGGCTCCAATAGAAACAGAAACTACAAAAGCTAGTAATTCATTTATAACATTTAACCTATTAAATATAAATAACACAGCTATTGCCATTACTATACCTGCTATAAATGTTTTTATTATAGTCAGCAATATACTCATTCCATTAAGTTTTCCTATTTTCTTTCTTAGGTTAAACATTAAAAATATTGCAGCTAAAATGGCGGATATACTAGATCCAAGTGCCAATCCTGGTGCTTTTAAATATTTAATTAATATTAGGTTAAATATAATGTTAAAAGCAACACATAAAATACTATTTTTCATAGGTGTTTTAGTGTCTTTTAATGAATAAAACACTCTAACTAGTACTTCTCTAAATCCTGTTGCAACCATACCAATGGCATAGTATGCTAGGACATGAGATGTAGCTATAGTTGCACTAGCATCAAACTTACCTTTTTCAAATAATATTCTAACTATAGGTTCAGCTAGTATAAATGCTCCTATTGATATTGGCATAGTTATTAATGTAACAAAATTAATTGATGAGCACAAAGTCATTTTTAATTTTTTTATATTGTTGCTATTACCTAATTTTGAAAACAATGGGTATATAACAGATGTTATTGTGGCTATAAATAAACCAGTTACAAATATATTTAATTTATATCCATAACCCAAAGAAGATAAAGCACCTATTGGTAGTGTTGATGCTAGATTTTTATCTACCAAACTATTTATTTGATTTGCCGAAGCACCCACTAAAATTGGTAATATAGCTAGACCCATTTGTTTTATGTATTTATCTTTTATACTAAAATTAAACTTATATTTGAATTTTTTCTTATAACAAAATGGAATTAAAAAAATCATTTGAACAAAAAATGCAAATACCGTACCATATGCTAACATATTAATCCCATATTTTCCACTAAGTAAAACTGCGATTATTATAGATAAATTATACGGTATGGGCATTAACCCTGTTATTAGAAAATAGTCATGAATCTCTAGATAAGATTTTAATACATATGTAATACAAACAATACCTACTGAAAACAATATAATCTTAGTAAGTTGTACTGTTATTGCCAACCTTTCTCCCTTAAATCCTGCCGCAAAAAATTTAACTATAAGCTCTGTATAAAACCAGCCTACAATACTAATAAAAATTGACACAATAATAATTATATTAATTACATTCCCAGTAAATTTTAAAGCTTTATTTTTACCTTCTTTACTCTCTACACTAGTGTATATAGGCATATACGTACTTTGTATTGCAACACATAATAAAGAAACAAATGCAATTGTCATAATATTTAAAGCTGCAAAATAAGAATCAGATACAATCCCCGCTCCATATACATATCCAATAACAAGATCTCTAAAAAAACCAAGTACCTTTGATATCATAGTCGCAACAAATAAAATAAAGGCAGACTTTACTACATTAGACATAATTTTTCCCCTTTTCATTGTTTTATATATATTCATTATACCTTAATTATATAATTAAAGGAATTTAATGGTAATAACTAGCATTAAATCTACAGTTTAAAGGCTAATATCTTACACTAAAATTTATGCCCTTAAAACCTAAATAAATAGATTTTAAGGGCATTTTTACTATATATATTTAAGTAAACATTATATCCTTCTGTTAGATAAACTTGAGTTGATTTCTTCTATTTTTTTCTTCCAATAATGTTTATAACTTATACAAAATCCAACGTATGTAATTACATATATTGAAAGCATAATTATAATATCTGATTTATTACTAGGAATCCAGCCTGCAAAATACGCTAACGTAAAATAAAAAACAGCTTGAACTATAGCATGAATTATTACCTTAGATAGTATACTTAGACTCTCAATACTAAATATCTGCGATATTCCAACAAACCCCATTCCCATGATTCCACAAATCAAAATTTGAGTAACAAATAAACTTTCTTTAATTATACCTTCCATATCATTGCAAATTGCCTTTATAAAAAATACTGCTACTGCAAGTAATATCCCACATATTAGCCCATAAACGCATCTTTTAATTAAAGATTTTAAATTTAACATTTTATCTTCCTCCTATTTGTAAGTAACTCTTTATATCTGTTACATATTTTCTTGAAACATACTCCTGACTTTGATCAAAAAATGTAATACACAAAGTTCCATTAAAAGAAACTTCTAGATTTTTAACTTTATCCACGTTTGCAATTACTGATTTTGAGATTTTTATAAAAGGTGTGTTTTTTAAATACTCTTCTATAATATATAATTTGTCTTTTATTTCATATTTATCTTTTTCTGTTCTCGCCATAATTTTTTTGTTTTCTGTATAAAAACAAAAAATATCTTTTGGATTAAGAATATACATCCTATCATCCTTAACACCTATTACATGTTTCTTTTTTTCATCATTTATTTTATTGATAATTTGTTGTACTTCCTCGTTCATTTTAGGTGCCATTATTAAAATTTCTACTTGACTATACTTTTCATCAATTTCTATATTTATTTTCATTAATATTGCCTCCTTTGTCACTAGTATATTTGAATTTTATATATCATAGTTTCATTTTTAATTAACAGGATTATTTTAACAATTAAGATGCTTTTTTTAAACACTAAAATACATATAATTTTTTATTATAATATTTCACTCCACTTTTAAGTAGTTTCAGTCCATTTCTATTGATAATCTTCTAAAATATATAGAAATGAGAATTTAAACATGAATGATGCTCACTACCATCGTTATTAATATTAATAATTCCATCTGTATTGTATCCCCAACTTATTTTTCCATAATAAGATAATCCATACTCACTTTCATTCCACTTACTAACTGTTTTCTTAACTGGAATAGCCTTAACCGTTTTAATTAAAGGTTCTAATTGTTGTGTTCAAATTCAACTGATCTTTCATTTTTTAATCTTTCTATAAACCATGCAAGCTTGCCTCCATAAAATGATGTTATTATAACAATAATTATAATAGAAATTTATTTCCAGGCATTTCTATTATTTGCTTTTTTAAATTCATATTCTCTCTTTTTTATAATTTTAATTGTAGTAAACGTAATTATAAATATAAAAATCACTATACATAACAATAAAATATAAATATTATTATTAGTCCTTCCATACATAATGAAGTTAGCTCATAGCAAAAAATCCAATATCCAATTATTAATATTTGCATAAAAAAAGACAGATTTCTCTGCCTTTTTTCTAACTTTTCGTATATAGTTTTACTACCTTACTAATTATTCTACCCCAACTGCTCTCCATGCTTGTGTAACTGCTAGTGATTCAGTTGTTCCATAAAGATCTTTTGCTGATTGAGATAAAGCTTTACTAGTTTCTAAGAAATTTGATGTGCTTGTTAAATATTTTGTAAGAGCTCTATAATAGATTTGTTCTGATTTTTCTTTTCCTAATTTATTAATAGTATTATATGCAGCTTTATTAGGAATACCACTATTAATATGAACTCCTCCTCTATCATAATTTATACTGTAATTTTTATAATTTTTCATATTGTCTGGTTGACCATATAGTTTAGGATCTTTTAAACTTCTTATAGCTGTATCAGGTGCTTTATATAAATCCTCGCCCATCAACCAGTCTTCACTATCTACAAAGTAACCAAATACATCTGAAAAAGATTCATTTAATGCTCCTGGTTGGAATCTATACACTAGGTCAGCGGATGATGATGTAACCCCATGTGTAATTTCATGTGCTACAACATCATTTGCTGCTGTGAAAGAATTTTCTGTTACTTGATCCCCATCACCATAAATCATTTCTGCTCCAGTCCATGCAGCATTACTCCAAGTAGCTTCACCTGTTTCTGGATCAGGTACATTTACATAAGAGTTTATATCTGCTCCTTTTCCATCATAACTGTCTCTATTATGAACATCTTTATAATAGTTATAGACTTGATTTGTAAAGTAATGAGCGTCTACACCTGCTTTAAATTTTGCATCATTGAAAGAATTTAGTGGATTAGAAAAAATGTCACCTAATATCCCATCACCTTCAAAAGCTTTAAAGCCCATAGTATTTATTTTACCTTTATGAGTAGTATCTAATAAATAAAAGTTCCCAGCATCCTCTGTCAAGTTTAAAGGAGACTTAACTTCTCCATTTGAACCTATTCCAGTTCCTGTTGTTTGCATAGCATCTTCTAAAACATTTTGTTTATCTACTATATTACCATTTTCTGCATCTACTTTAATTGTCCAGTGAGCTGGTTCTGGTAAAGTATATATTATATCTAAACTATAAACAGCTCTGTTGCTTTTTTCATCAACAACAATTTTAGCATCTTGAACAACATCTTTCCCTGATAAATTTTTAACATCTGCAGGTAATTTTTCTATACCTTTAAACGCTAAATCAATAGCTTTATCCTTACTTATTTTAGTATCATTTTTAACTTCAAGCTTACCTTGTTCTAAATCCCCATTTACAAATACAACTTTTCCAGACTCATCTGTGTGTATTTTAACTTCAGAGTTTTCAGCAAAGTATCCATCAGCTTTAGGCTTTAAAGTATAATGAGTATATCCTAGCTCATCTTTCTCTGTTTTAACTAATTCATATTGATCTGAGTTATTTTTTATACTATGTTCATCTGAAACCCCTTTTAATACCTCATTTAAATCTTTTTGTGAGTTAATCTTATATGTCTTTTGTAAATCCTCATTAGTTTGAGTATCTGCATAACTTAATGAAGGTACTAAAAACAAACTTACTATTGTTAAAATCCCTAATTTTCTTTTAAACATTTAAACTCATCCCCTTATAAAAATTTTATTTTTGTTATGTCCATGATGCCAAATTTGTACTTTAATAATATTCGCTAAACATTTTCACCCCCATATTTAACAAATATTAATTTAGTTTAATGTCTTTATTTTAAGGTTACTTTATATTGTAAAATTTTATATGATTAGATAAAAAGATCCTAGAATGTAGTTAATTATAACTAAACTAACACAAGTATCGTTTATATTAATTGTATAAACGTCTAATTGATATTTCTTACACTTGTAGATTTGCTTTGTGACAGTAATGAAAGTTTAATATTGATAATTAGTCTCAAGACTAAGGATTTGTTTTGAATATTTCGAATATAATTATGTTAATTCTTCTATTATAGATAATAGGACTCACTTTTAAGATTGTCAACACTTTTTTTATACAAAATTTATTTAGTCATATTAGTCTTATATTCCATAGTCAGCATATATCTCAATTCATAATGTATCATATAGTTTAATTGGTGTTGAACACTATTTAATATATACAATTTCAAAAAATCTGTATCCCTTATTTGAGATACAGATTTTTTATAATACAATATAATTTTAATAATCAAAGTTAGCTTATATTAAATTATATCTTTGTAATAGTTCCTCAACTATAGTTCCTGAAATTTCTTTCATAACTGGTTCTAATTTAGCTCTAATTTCTAATGGCAATTTGATATCTGTCAGTTTTTTTCCATCCATCATCTTAGCAGTTGAATCAAGCAATACCCTAACATCATAACAAGAACCAAATACTTCAGGAACTCCACGGTCAATATCAAGCAATGTATATACAGACTCCATAGCAGTTCTTACAGAATACTCTGTTGTAAATACAGTATCACGAACAGTATCCGCAAATTGACCAATAAATGCAAAATTAACACTTTTTTCTGGTACTACTTTTGGTCTATCTCCAGATGTTCTTGGCATAAAAAATGCAGTAACATATGGCATCATACAAGGAACACAATGAGTAGAATTCTTTGCCATATCAGGAATTTGATCTACTGGAACTCCTAAATGATATAGCCATTCTTGAGTAATTTCATAACCTGTGCACTCTCTCATTGGTTTTTTTATAAAATCTCCATCAACATTAGTAAATAATCCGTAAACCCATACAACAAGTTGATTATCTGGTTGAGATTTAAAATGTGGTTGTCTATTCAAAGTGTAGCTCATTAGCCAAGATGAGTCTTTAACTGTAACAATACCACCTGTAACAACTTTTCCACTAAATGGATTACGCTTACATACTTTTTCTATATATGGTGGAATTCTATTATCTAAAGTAGTTATAGTAGCAGATTCCCAATTAGTTGCATTTGTATTAGTACAGAATTTATCAGGTCTACCAAAAGAAGGATCTTGTGTAGAAATATTTCTCCAAAGTTTCCAACAACCACCTTCATCAGTATTTAAAGTTGGAGCATGATTATCATCACCCAAAGTTGAATTTTCTGTACAGCTACCATTTGTAATAAATACTAAGTCATCTTCTACTAAATCAATAGTTTCTTCTTTTCCATCTTTAATACAAACAATTTGTTTTGCTATTTTTTTATCTTCTGTTATTTCAAATCTTACATTAGTAACAGTTGTATTGTACTGGAAGTGAACTCCATTAGACTCTAGATATTTAATCATTGGTAAAATCAATGATTCATATTGATTGTATTTTGTGAATTTTAAAGTTGAAAAATCAGGAAGACCACCAATATGATGAATAAATCTTTGAATATAACGCTTCACTTCAAGCGCACTATGCCACTCTTCAAAGGCAAACATAGTTCTCCAATATAGCCAGAAGTTTGATTCAAAGAATTCTTCTGTAAATACATCTTCAATTTTTTTATCATACAAATCTTTCTCTCTTGTCATAAATAATTTTATTATTTCCATAGATGCTTTATCTGTTAATGTAAACTTACCATCTGTGTGAGCATCTTCTCCACAATTAACTGTAGCCCTCATTAAAGAATAATTTGGATCTTTTTTATTTAACCAATAATATTCATCTAATACAGAAACTCCTTCAGTCTCTATTGAAGGTATTGATCTAAATAAATCCCATAAACATTCGAAATGGTTTTCCATTTCACGCCCACCACGAATAATAAATCCCTTTTGAGCATCATTAATTCCATCACAAGCACCACCTGCTATATCCATTTCTTCTAAGATATGAATATGTTCGCCTTTCATCTGACCATCACGAACTAAAAAACATGCAGCAGCTAAAGATGCTAAACCAGCTCCAACTAAATATGCTGATTTTCTATCTACACCTTCTGGTTTTTGTGGACGTGCAAATGCTTCATAATTTCCATTGCTATAATACATATAAAATTATCCCCCTTGTGTAATGTAGTTGTAACATTTGATAGAAAATTTTAGTAATTTATTTATTAATATCATATTCTGATTTAAAGTTTTATTGTATAGACAATATCGAAACTATGTAAAAATTTTAAACATAACTATAAATTTGTAAAAAAATTAGACAAATAATAATATTTGTCTAATTTTTATTTCCTATTTATTTTGTAATAACCCTATATATCTGTCCTATATTGTTCTAAAGCTCCTTCAATATTTCCACAAATCAATGTGTTCAACCTACTAATAATATCTACAGGATTTTCTTTCATTCCTTTTTTGATCCAATCAAGCAAAAGTCCTACAAATGCATATTTATAAAAATCTGCAATAAATTCCTTGTCCTTTTCCCTAACCGACATACCTTTTGCCTTTTCTTGTACTACTCCCATCAGAAGTAATTGTATTTCATTATATAAATAACGTTCTAGGTATTCTCTACTTACAGAATTGAATGTATTTAATACAAAAGATTTATTCTCTAACATATAGTCTAATATCTGTGTGAATCCTTGTTGCCAAGTATCATATGTCTTTTTACCGTCCAAAGCTCTTGTTGCTTCGTTTGTATAAACCCACTCTAATAAATCATAAATATCCTTAAAATGATAATAGAATGTCTGTCTATTTACTTCACAATCCTCTGTAATATCTATGACTTTTATTTTTTCCAAAGGTTTTTGAGCTAACATTTTTTTCAGCGACACAGCCAATGATTTTTTAGTCATTTGAGACATAAGTATCCCCCCATTATTTTAAACCTGTAAAATTCATCCTAATTAATTTTTTCCATATCTAGATAACTCTTACAATAATAGTATTATATCATATTTTCTAATACTACTTTACACGCTAATCTCTAAAGAAAATCAATTTAAAGTTTCCTGCAAACGTGACATTTTAATAACTTAAGCTAAACAATAATGTCACGTTTGCAGGACATATCTAATATAATTCCAATATACTTAGAATACTATATAGACTAACCTGTGTATTTTTACTGAGCTTTAATAAATACTAACTCTACTTTGAAAAGGTCTGCATCTATTTGTATGTCAAACTTACCCTTTTGAAGTTCTACTAAATCCTTAGCTATCGCAAGCCCTAATCCACTGCCTTCAGTGTTTCTTGATAAATCCCCTCTTTTAAATCGTTCTGTTATTTCATCAGGTTCAAAATTTAATTGATAAGATGATATATTTTTCATATCAACATATACATTTTCACCGTTTTCTTTAATCTGTATATAAACTCTAGTATTTTCTAAAGAGTACTTAGCAATATTAGTTAATAGATTTTCAAATACTCTATACATTCTTTTTCCATCACAATTTATGTAAACCGGATCTTTTGGCAAGTCTATTATTAATTCTAAATTACTCTTTGCTAGTTTTTCTTCATTTTCACCTATACTTTGTTTTAATAATTGACTTAAATTTAGTTTTTCAATATTAAGATTTATTGTCCCACTACTAGCCTTACTAGCCTCAAATAAATCTTCTATTAGTACCTTTAACCGCTTTGATTTGTTATCTAGTATATTTACATAATCATTTAAATATGGTGGCTGTATGTCTTCTTCTTTTTTTATTAAGCCAACATAATTTATTATAGCTGTTAAAGGAGTCTTTAAATCATGGCTTACGTTTGTTATAAGCTCACTTTTCATTCTTTCACTTTTTAGCTTTTCATCTATTGCATTGTCTAATCCTTCACTTATATTGTTTATATTTTCAGCTAAAATAGTAAAACTATCATTTCCTTGTATTTCAATTTTGTAGTCAATTTTTCCATTTTTAATTTCTTGTGCACCTTCCATTATTTTGTTTAAGTATATTAGTTTTTTTATAGTGTAAAAAACTATCATTACTATTAAAATACTGGGCACTGAAACATATACTATAATTACTAGTAATTGATTACCCCAGTACCAAGTTGTATATATAAGAACTATGCTTAAACATATTATTATAATAGATGCTACTCCTATTAGTATAATTCTAGTTATTAAAGGTATTTTTTTTCTATATTTTTTAATATTAATAAAAAATTTGTTTAATGATTTAAAAGTCTTTTTTATTAAACTATTTTCAAGTATATCTTTTTTATTTGTAAGTCCTATAAAATTCTCCACCAAAGCTAAACTCATTAGTACAAATACAGTTTTTAT
This sequence comes from Romboutsia sedimentorum, assembly GCF_030131845.1. Lineage (GTDB taxonomy): Bacteria > Bacillota > Clostridia > Peptostreptococcales > Peptostreptococcaceae > Romboutsia_D > Romboutsia_D sedimentorum. The sequence continues at coordinate 39,236 of NZ_JASKYM010000006.1, forward strand.
TATAAATGATGGTATATAACTAAATTTAAGATTTGAATAATAGCCCATTATAAATATAATTAATAAATTTAGTTCTAAAGGTATTTTATTATATAATGATTTTTCTGATTTGAATAATCTTGCTTTGTTTGTTAAGCATAATATTGAAGATATAGCCCCAACTAAAAATGTAGTTACTGAAACTAAAATTAATTTATTTATTTTATCTTTGTAGTAAACGAAATCATTGTAATCATTTACTAATTCATCATCATAAAAAGATTTATCTTTAATATTTTCAATAGGTTTTTTAGGAAGTAAGATATTTATTTTATCAGACGGAATATATGCTCCAAGGAATAATACCTCATCTAACTCAACAATTTTTTTTTCATTATCTATAGTTTTACTATATAAAGTACCACCATTATTTAGAGCATCAATTTCTATATTACAATAATCATTTTCTTTTGAGTTAAATTCATTTATATTTTTATATTTTGTATTAGTATAAATCCTATTATTAGATCCATTTTCAATAAATAATTTTGTTTTAGTTATATTTTTTAATGATTCTTTCGCTTTATTTGTATCAATCTCATAATATCTCTTATTCTCATAATCTTTTTCTTCTGATATCATTGCACTAATTGAACCAACTATATTCGAAAGAAATTCATTCTCAAATTTTTCAGTTTCATATAAATTATCTGAAATTATCTTTTTATCTTTATTAAGCAAGTTTCCTGGTTTTACTGCTTGATATGCTGTCCCAGAAAAAATCTCCTGTGTATTTATATAAAATAAAGACCATGCTATTGTTGCTATTATCAAAAATACGTATTTTAATTTTTTATTATTTATATTTCTCACATAATCACCCTTTTAACTTTATAATTTTTCCACCTTATAACCAACTCCCCATACAACCTTTAAATATCTCGGCTCCCTAGGATTTATCTCTATCTTTTCTCTTATCCTTCTAATATGAACGCTTACCGTATTGTCCGCATTTAGATTGTCTTCTTTCCAAACTCTTTCATAAATATGCTCTATTGAAAATACCTGCCCTTTATTAGCAAGCAATAAGTTTAATATTTTAAACTCTATTGGAGTTAATTTGGCACTTTCCCCTTCTACAAAAACTTCTTTTGTATTTACATTTAATGTTAGTTCCCCACTTTTTAATACCTCACTGTTATTTACATCTTTGTTATTACTCCAGTTAAGATATCTTCTTAGTTGCGATTTTACCCTAGCTATAAGCTCTAGCGGGTTAAAAGGCTTAGTTATGTAGTCATCAGCTCCTATATTAAGCCCTATTATTTTGTCACTATCTTCACTTTTAGCTGATACTAATATTATTGGTATGCTCTTTTCTTCCCTTATTTTTATAGTAGCTTTTATACCATCTAATTTAGGCATCATAATATCCATAAGTATTAAGTGTATATCATTATTTACTAATATATCTAAAGCCTGCATACCATCGTAAGCTTTAAGTATATTGATTCCTTCATTTCTTAGATAAAGTTCAATAGAGTCTACAATCTCTTTATCATCGTCTACTACAAGTACATTTTTCATATAATTCCCTCAATTCTTTTATTCATCTTTGTTTATTATACACCATTCCTTTCTTGTGTTAAATTTTGTTATATATAGATATTAAAATCAAATTCTTACGGAAAAGTTATCATAATTCTTAAGATTTTCTTAACAGTTTTTATATATAATAATGAATAGACTTATAAAGCCTTAAATAACAAAATAAGGCCGTTTAATAATAAAACAGCAAGAATCTCTCACAGCTTTATTATTAAACGGCCTATATAAACTAATAAACGAATTTATAGTATTTCTATTGTTACATATCAAATTGAAACCATATTACTTACACTTATGTACTAATCAATTAATCACTAGATAATTTATATTTTTATCTAAACTTATCCTTTTGGCTTTCTAAAAGAATTTTTTCAAGTTCATCAGGACTATATTGATTAAACGTCTGGTTTATATTATGAAATCTTGTCTTTATAGCAGGAACAGTTTTCTTTTTACTTAAAGACTTAATCTTATTTTCTAAAGTTTTTTTGAAAAAATTATATGATTTAACTTTAATATTTTCTTCATCGTCTCTTTCTAATGCTATCAAAATTGATTCTTGCAATAATTTTTTATATGTATCATCTTTAAAATCATAGTTCATAAAATCATTTTTAAATCGCTCCAATGTAGCTTTAGTAAATAATTTTTTATTTGGTACATAAAACTCTTTTTTAGATACTTTATTTTCTTCAATACTTATACATTTTTCTGTATTAGTTGGTTCATCTACATCGTTTATTTTATCTTCACTATCTGTTTTAGGATTGTATATATTGTTTTTAAAATATACTTTTTTCTCATTATCTAAAATAGTAAATTTAATTTCATCTACTTTTCTTCCATTTTTTATTTCTTCTATACTAACATTCATATTTCCAAATTGATTGATTTCTTTTATAGCTTGATTTAGAACTCTTTGTTTAAAGTTTTTATATTCAGGATATTTATTCTCAACACCTAATATAAATCTTAATTGTTCTATCTTAAAGCTCTTAACTATTACTTTTTCTGTTCTACTCCATAACCTTAATAATTCATATAGACGTTGAGAATAAAAGCTCTTAAATCTTGTCAATATATCAAGACTTAAAGGAGCATATACAGTATAATCTATCAAATGTTTATATAATCGATCCGCAAGTTTTATCTTAAAGGTCTCTTTATTTACATTGTATTCACTACCTGTTATTAAATTATAATCACATTCTATCCTATCCCCATTTTCATTTTTTTCAAACTCAAGAGATGTCTGTTTCAATATTTGTATAGTTTTTTTTATGTTAGCTAGTGTTCTTTGATTTTTATTAGGTATTAGTCTTTTTAAATCATTTAGCTTAACATGACAACACAGCTCCCCGTTTTTTTCCTTTTGTGTTGTTAACAAACAATAATAGAATATTCTATTTTGTATAGCTGACACTTCATACGAAGTATGCACCAATTGTTTAGATTGCATTAACAAATCAATGCTATTTTCATTTGTTCTACTTTCAATCATAATGTCCCCCATAATATATTTAGAGGTATCAAATTGTTACCTTTAAATATTTAATACTTAATTTACATCTTAATTATAATTAAGTAAAATCTTAAAAGCAACACTTTTTAATATTTGTTGCATTAAAGGTATCAAATTGTTACCTTTAGAGTATCAAATTGTTACCTTTGAGTACTAAATTGTTACCTTTTCGTATCAAATTGTTACCTTTGAGTACTAAATTGTTACCTTTCGTGCTCTCAACTCCAGTAATACCAACGCATACACGACCTCCTAAATACTATTAAATACTATTAAATACTATTTATATACTAAGAAAGATAAGTTTTTACAAAAAACGTATCTACTTCATTCTAAATAACAAATAATTTATTTACATTAAAGTACTAATTAGTTACCTATATTAAACGTATAAAGGTATCAAATTGTTACCTTTATATGTTTAATATAGATATATGTTTAATATAGAGTCTAAAAAAGATTCTCAATTAATACATTTATTAAAGAGATCTTTAAATTATAATTTACACTTTTTTTTAATAGATATACAACTTTGAAGTTTAAAATATAAATTATAATTTAAATATACCTATAAATCATGCTAAAATACCTCGTAAAATCAATTTAGAAACAAAATAATACAATTAAGGATAAATAGGGTATTTAGTTGTAAAGTAAGCTTTATAATCGAATCTATAGATTCATATGTTAATAAAAAACTGCCTAACCATTAGTTGGATAAGCAGTTTTTCTAATCTCTTAGTTTTATTTTCTATATTTTGAAAAATCAATAACTTTAGCTAAAACTTTCTCTTCTTTTACAATTAGCTCTTCTTTAGCACGTTTTTTTTCTAATCGTTCTTTAAACGCAGATTTAGCCTTTTCTATTATTTCATTATCTACAACAACTCTTTGAAGGGTTTGTTTGTCTAAATAAGTATGTACTCCATCTTCTTCTGGTAGAACATATTCTATATAATCTATCCATAATTCTTCATTACTTAACCTCTTACTATAATACTGAAGATAGTAGTTAATACTACCACTAATCTTTAACCAAAGCTTTTTATTATCCATAAAAAAACCTCCTAAAATATAAATTCTACAATCTAAAAATGAAATACGACTAAAATCACCTAATATTAAGAAAATAATAACATTATTCTCTTTTAATATGCAGTAGATCTAGTTCCTTCAGCATTTTATAAATCATTATTGCTTTGTTTCCTTCTCATACCACAAGAGTCAGGCTCTGAATATCTAAAATTAAATTTAGAGTACAACTTATCTGCTGGTTTTTTAGCAAGTAAAATAATATACGCATCTTCATCTGTATTTCCTTCTAAATAATCATCAATTTCTTTCATAATAATTTTTCCTATGCCCTTACCTTGATAATCTGGATCTACCATAATATCAGAAATTACATAAGTAATTCCTCTATCTCCTATGATTCTTCCAAATCCAATTAGTTTATCATATTCCCATATAGAAACTATAAAAATTGAATTTTCTAAGGCTATCTTAGTATTTAATAATTTCTTTTCTCCCATATTAGTTTTTATTCTTAAATCGATATACTCCTTTGCTGAAGGTACTTCGTATTTTATGTCCATTTTGTTCCTCCTTATTTATTATTTAATAATATCGTCTTTATTTTAATTTATTCAGCAAACTTTGTCTAACAATGTTTGAAAGTAGATATACTAAAAAACAAGGTGCCCCTGAACGATACAGGAATCACCTTGTTAGTTAGAATGTATATTTTATTTTAAATATATTAATTACTAATATAGAATGTTTTCATTCCATTGTTTTTTATACTACTATTTTTAGGAACTTGGAACAATAATAATATAAATGATAATACATCAACTGATGCTCCAGCCGAGTTAATAATTGATAAAGTTAAAATAATCATAGGATTTATTCCCACTAAAGTCATTAATAAAGGTACTACAAAAGATAGCATTATAAAAGGTAGTATTGTTATAATTAAATACCTTCTTTTCTTTATTACTTCTTCTGTATAAACAAATCCTCCCCATAATCTCACTGAAATAAATGTTGACTTTGATTTAGTAAAATTAGGAATAAGAATCAAATGAATAACCTCATGAAGTAATGTATATAAATATATATATACTATATATATATACTCGATTGTAAAAGCTATCTTACCATCATAAACGATAGAATTAGTAATTGTTAATAGGTCTTTATTTATCCATTTCATAAAAAATATACATAAATAAATATTTATAATTGATATTGGTAATGATATAAGGGTTGCTGTTATTAAATTTTTAGGTTCTTTTAGTATTTTCCAACCATTATTGATCATTTTATCACTCAAATTAATATCTGCTTTTGGTATTTTACTTATATACTTCATAAAAAATATCCTTTCCTGCCAAAGTACACATATAATGGCCTTACTTTTACTTTATATCATTGATCATTTGTTTAAATTCTTTGTCTGTAAATGCACCAACATGTTTCTCTCCATTTAAATAGAACGTAGGAATGAAATCTATCTTATACTTGTCTTTTTCCTTTGAAATATATTTTTGCATTTCAACTCTGTCTTTCTTTACATCCTTTAAATCAAAGAATTTTTTAACATCTTCTACGTTTTTCATTTTAGTCCATGTATTGTAATTATCCATTACGTAATCTATCGTTTCTATTTTATCAAGATTATCAATGCGATTAAAGATAACATCATCATACTTAAATTTTTCAAAATCAACGTGCTTTATCATGTAATACACTTCACCATTTTTGATTTTTTTTGTTAATGTATCCCCAATATTTTCATGTAATTCAAAGCAGTCTATACATTGAAAACTCATATATTCTATCATTTTTATTTTAGCATTAGGATTTCCATATCCTATACCATATTCTGTATCGATTTTTTCCTTAGTATTTGAATAAATTGAATATATCAATACAGCTATCACAGCAAAAGCAATAAAGAAGAGTAATTTAAAAAATCTTTTTTTATCCATTTAATTTATTTTCCTTTTCATAGAATTTTTTGCCTAGTTTTGTTTTTGAACTTATAAATAGTAAACCAACAAGCAATAAATATACTACTATGTATATTAGAATTACATGTGAACCCATGCTTAGTGTACAACTATTTTCCGTTACGCCTAAAACTATTCCACCATTAAGCAGGTTTACACTTTTGTTGCTAAATAGTGAATATAACAAATAAAAAACCGTACTAAATGGAATAAATATCAAGTAAATAACTGATAAAACACCTAAGGCTTTCTTCATTTTATAGCTCCTTTCATCAATTTCTTCATTAGAATTTTTTCAAGTATTCCTTTCCCATCTTTTGTAAAAGGAAGTAAATTTATTATGTTAATAACAAATCCAATTCCTAATAAGAAAGTCATCATACTTTGTGTTTTTAATGATATCAATATAAAAACAATCCCTAGTATACTAGGTACAATAGGTCCTAATAAAATAGATAATAAACTAGATTCTGTATTTACCTTAACTATACTTACGGTAAATCTCTTTGCTAATATATATCCATGAATTTCTTGATTTTGAATTTTGCTAACAACTATATGAATCCATTCGTGTAAGACGAATCCAAGTATCATTGCAAATATAAAAACAAAATAACATCCAATAGCATAATTGACCATATTATTAAAATCTAATGTGAAATTACTTATAAAAAAGTAAACAGGTATAATAGTGATAAGCCACATTATGAATAATTTCTTAACTACTATATAAAATAAAAGTAAAAACGTAGCTATTTTCGATTTTGGAATAGAATATCTTTTTTTATGTAGATATTGTCCAATTGCTAGATTAAAAAAGAAAACTAATATTTTATTCCCTACGATTTTGCATTCAACTAAATTTTTATCTTGTAAATTACTTACTATACTGTTTATATCTCTTTCTAATATTTGTTTGCTTACATTATATTTCTTAAGTAGGATAGAAACGATATCCTCTATAGTATTTTTCCCATCTAATAAACTTAAAATATTATAGGCTACATCATTTAATTTAACACTTTTATTTAAATCAGTATCTATAACAGAATTTTCACCTACACATACATTGTTAGGAACAAAAAAGACCGATTTTAATTTTAATAGAGATTTTAATTTTTCGATAATAAAAACAGTAAATAAGTTCATATCTCTCCTCCTTTAAAAATTTAACTTAATAATAAAAAATTCTTTTAATCTAAAAGAGAATTTAATTTATAAAGCCTTGGTATCATAAATATGATAACTACAACCGATCCTACAATAAATTCATATAGATATGACCCGCTAAAAGTCATTGATATTACAGATATCAAAATACATATTGCAGCAAATGATAAGAATACAATTATATTTGAAAAAGGCTCTTTTTCTCTAACTGGTACGACTATTCCATATGTATAAATTACAACTACCCCTAGTGAAGTGTATAATATTCCATCTTTAAATATATCTAAGTCCATTCCTAAGTATGTAAATACAATAAAATACAATATTGCATATATTAATATCCCAACAATAAGGTTACCTATTAATTTTCCATAAGAAATCAGCTTACTAGAAATTGGAACTATGTTAGAATAAATACTGAAATTCCTATCTTCACCAAAGGAATTTAGTGAAAAAATTGAACAGAAACTTGATAAAAGTAAATTTACTACTGTAGTATTTATAGTACTTGCATCTAGAAATCCTACAGATATAATTACACAAATCAATACAAAGAAGTTTGAGATATTAGTTTCACTTCGTGCTATATGCTTAATTTCTTTTATAACAATCCATAAAAACTTATTATTACTTTTAGGTATGTATTTAAATAACATTAAATTTCTATTATCAAGTTCAATCCCACCAAGTATAATTGTTATAAAAATTCCTAAAAATAAAATTATTCCACTGATTACTAAGCAATTTCTTACATCTGCATAGTTGAAATATTCATAACCCATAAACATATCTGTAATAGGCAATAAAATATTTACTATAGACAAACTATACGTTTTGCTTTTAACTAACAGGCTTTCCAAGTTAATTTTACTAACTAAATATATAAAAGAATTAACTCCTAAAATAATTGATGCTAATTCTCTAATAAATTGCTTATGTGATATAAAATATAACAATCTAATTATTGATAAATAGATAATATTTAATAAAAAATATGTTAATAAAGATTGTATGATTACGGATAATAAGTATATAGTCATAAACTTTATACTAACTTTACAACCTATAAATGATGGTAAGTGAAAAAACATAACATAACATAGGTTAGTAATAACTATAAAAAATAGCTCTTGAAGTGTTTGAGCGCATATTTTCTCTTGTTTGGTAAGAGGTAACCATTTTATTATTTTACTATAATTACTACTATCATTATTTGAATTTATCAGTATTATATATACAACAAATGTAATCAAAGTTACATTCAACATACTTGATGAAATAAAAGAAAAGAACATACTTTTATTTCCGGTAATGATAGCACTAATCATAGGGGAAAATATTTTATAAGAGAGCATTGTTCCTAAAAGAATAAAAAACGGCACTATCAAAGATATAATAATAAAATATTTTTTTATCTTGTTATATAAACTATTTTTAACGCCTTTAAGCATTGTGGCTAAAATTAGAAATGATTTCTCCAATCTCATGTTTTCTTTCCTCCCCTATAGAAACATTCATAAAAACTTGCTCTAAATCATCACATTTAAATTTATTTTTTAAGAAATCGCTTGTACCTTTTGCTACAGCATTTCCTTGATAAAGCATTATAACTTCATCAGATAATTCTTCTACTAAATGTAGATCATGTGAACATAGTAATATACTTCCATATTCTGTAAAACTCTTAAAAAGTTGTTTTGTTATTATCATTGATTCTATATCTAACCCTCTAAATGGCTCATCAATAATTAGTAGTTCACTTTCTAGTGAGAAAGCAATTATTATTTGAATCTTTTTTTTCATACCATGAGAGTATTCTTTTATCAATATATCTAGAAAATCTTGCATATTATATAATTTTATTAATTTATCTAATTTATCACTTTTTTTAATAGAATAAATTGATAATATAAACTTTATGTATTCTCTGCCAGTCAATGATTCCGGTAATATTAAATCATCTGGAATATAACCTACCTTTTTTTTAAATTCAAGGCTATCATTTTTATAGTTTTCATATAATATACTTCCACTATTACCTTTTATAGTTCCTAAAATTAAATTTATTGTTGTAGTTTTTCCAGATCCATTAGGTCCTACAAGACCTAATATTTTATTTTTACCTAAAGAAAAGTTAAGATTTTTTATGGCAACAATTTTATTATTGTAAGTTTTTGTAAGGTTATCTACATAAAGCATAGTTTAAATATCCCCCAGTATTAATATTATTTTTTAAGAAGTCAGAGGTCTTACCTTTTAAATTTTCATCAAATTTGTTTAATTTTTAACCTTAAATAAAATCCAGTTTCTCTAATTACACTTTATATTAGAATTATTTACACTCTATGTTAATGTTAAGTCCACTATCCCACTTAACTCCACCAGTGAAACTTCCCTTACCTTGAACTAGACACCAAATTGCAGCTCCTAAAACAACTGTAGCTCCTAATGCTAAAAGTACTGCTACAAATACTAAAAACCACGCTTCCTCTTCACATATTTCAAAATTATCACACTCTACTACAGGTGCATTGTATTTCATTAATTCCATTTTTTATTTCCCCCTCTAATTTTTTTTGATAAGACCTCTAAATTCTTAAGATACTGTTGATAAGTATGTAACAATATCTTTCTCTAGATTGTTACATATTTCCATATTGTTTGCAACAATTTATTCTAAAAATACAAAATATTACCATTATTTAGTAAATTATAAGTCGAAACAAGTATTTTATAGTACATAAATAATTTATTTTATGACTTCAAACTACACCCATGTATATATTGGTATAACTCAATTATAATTTTGACTTCAATATGATGTTTACCTTGTTTTCAGATCGTTGATTATAATAAAAGTTATATAATGATGGTTTCTGTATAATTTTGTCTGCTTTTATATTTTTTTGTCAAAGTACTTAGAAAAACAAAAAAACTGCCTACCCATTAATAGGGTAAGCAGCCTCTAAAAAAACTATAATTAGGAATAATAATAACTCCTAATTATAGTTATCTATATTTTAGATTTATCTGAAATAACTTCTATAATATGTAAAAAGTATTACTTAGATTAAGGATATTGTATTCTAAATTTCCACTTGCTGGATGTCCTTTTTAGTACCTATACTATTTACTTTTCCATCACAGATAGTTACCACTGTATCAGCCATTGTTGATATTTTCTCATCATGTGTTATCATAACTAAAGTTTGATTAAAATCTTTAACGCACATACAAAGCATGTCCATAACCTCTTTGCTAGTTTTACTATCTAAATTTCCTGTAGGTTCATCTGCAAATATTATAGATGGTTTATTTGCCAAAGACCTTGCTATTGCAACTCTCTGTTGTTGGCCACCAGATAGTTCATTTGGGAATTTCTTTATTTGATCTTTTAATCCTAAGCTATTAATAATACTATCAATATATACTTTATCTACTGTTTTTGAATCAATTGATATAGGTAGAACTATATTTTCATAAACATTAATAACTGGTATTAAATTAAAGCTTTGAAAAATAAATCCAAACTCTTCTACTCTAATTTTAGATAGCTTGTCATCATTTAATGTATATATATCCTCATCACCTAAATACACATTTCCACAAGTTGGCTTATCAAGCCCTGCCATACAATGAAGTAATGTACTTTTACCACTTCCACTTTGCCCAACTATAGCAGTAAACTTTCCATTTTCTATTTCTAAAGTAATGTCATCAATAGCATTTACGCTACTTTCACCTTTTCCATATATCTTTTTTAAGTTTTTAACTTTTATACTTTTTTTCATATCCTAAACCCCTCACTTTATATATTAATTTTCATTTATACCCTCAATTATTTCTATCTTATCTATTGACCTTGATTTTAAATATCCTATTAAAATTGACGCTAATATTACTACTGCCATAAATATGATAAACTCTTTTGGAGGTATATACACATCACTCGTTTTTAAATTTACTTTTAAGCTTTCGGCATATAGCTTTTTAGTTTGATTTATAGATTTAAACTCTTTTGTACAAGCTAGAGTTCCTCCGACTATGCTACCTGCAAAACTGTAAAATAAAGATTCATACATAACTAATTTTTTTAAACATTTCTTTTTAAGTCCTATAGCTCTTAATATAGAAAACTCGCTTATATTATTATTGATATTTATACTAACTGTCGTGTATATATTAAATAACGCAGCTACCAATAAGATAGACCCTAGAACCAACCTAGAATCAAAATGATTATTTGAGTTTTTATCGTTGTTATATGGAGTAGTAATATTCAAGAAGTCATATTTTTTATTTATGTTGTCTATTGATTTATCCAGTTGTTTATTATCACTACCGTCTATATTAAAGTTTACTTCTTGTATATAATTATTATTTGTTATACTTTTTAAAGTTTCTAAATTCATGTACATACCTATAGGTGTAGCATAATTTTCCATTCCATTATTAAGTGTAAGTGATCCATCTAATATAGCATTAACTTTGAATTTATATGTTTTATAACTAAATTCTTCGTTATCTTTTTTGCTTAAAACTTTGAATTCAAAATTATCTCCTATTTTTAAATTTTTAATAGTCTTTTCAATCTTTTGGCTATCTAATACATAATCTTCATTACATACTGCAACATTTATAAATTCGTCACTTGGTTGTTTAACTTTTTCTAAACTTCCTTCTTTTACATATTTATTTAATTTATTATAATCATCAAGTCCACTTAATAGCGCTCTTACTTCTACATTTCCTTTGGTATTGGCTTTCATAGGATACATTTTAAAATATGCTTTATTTAAGTCATTTTTTGGTATATCTACAAATCCAGTTGAATAACTTAGCAAACTAAAATCTTTTACTCCTTTAAATTTATTTAAACTAGAAGTTTCTTTCATACTTATCTTATTTATATTTCTCTCAGCATTTTCATAAGGTCTTATCATGTAGTCATATTCTTTTTTACAGCCTAATAAATTGTTCATAATCTGTTTATGAACAACACTCATATTACTAGATGTACATGATATGAATACAAATCCACTAAATGCAATTATAGAAATTGAGATTATCGTCTTTGATTTACTTCTTAATAAATTATTTTTTAAAAGGGTATTTAAAATTTTCTTATTCTTTTTTATTTTATACTTAATCTTGTCACTTTTATTTATAAGATCCATTGGATATTTTTTCAAGGATTTTATTATAGGTAAAAATATTCCTATTAATAATGTACCTATAATTATTAACAAAGCTTTACCTACTATAAAAGGAGAAATTATTAATTTAACTTTACTAAAATCACTTATATCAAGTAAATTAAAAGTTACAAATACACTCATGGCATATCTTGCAAAAACTATAGAAGTTATAAATCCTATAATTGTTCCTACTGTAAATAAAATTAACATCTGCATTAAATAGAATTTAACTATTTTTTTGTTAGACATACCAACTACTCTTAAATTTCCAATTTGATTAATCATTTTACTAAGCATTATATTGAAAAAATTAAAAATTGTAAGACATGCAGTTATTGCTACTAAGATTTTTAGATCTTTTTCATTTTCTTGTTGAAAATCTCCATACAATCTAAGAGCTGAGTCTAGATACTGATTAGTTGATATTCCTGATTTTGTATCTTGTCTAATATCTATTTTATAGTCAGATTTTGGGTTATATTCTTTTCTTATTTCACTAAGTTTTTGGTCTATGTTTTTTTCATTAATACCTTCAATATTATAGATTGAACTGTAAGTTATAAATTTATTTGGAACTATATTTTCATTATTTCCAATAAAGCTATATATTTCTATATCTTCAAGATTGTAATAGTCATCAACTTTGCTTATAACCCCCACAACTTTATAGCTATTTTTTTTGCTATAAATCTCATTAGTACCATCTAAATAGTATTCAATTTTATTTACACCTGAAATATTTTTATTTAAAATATTTTCCTTGTCATATTTACCTAATAGTTTTAAATCTACAATAATTTCATTTTCATTCTTTGGACATCTCCCTGAAATAAGGTTGTAGTTTAAACCTTTTAGATAATTTTCATTGAATGAGTATAATGTACTTTTTAATCCACCTTGTAAAACAATTTTCCCTAAATTTTCAACTGTAGATAGATTATAAACTTCATCAACATTTTTTAATGTTTCTACACTTTCTTTATTATTACTTGTTAATGTTGCATCATAACTCCCTGCGATTACTTTGGCCTGATTGATTTGATTGATAGACATACTATCTCCTATTATGTCTACGCCTAAGACTAAAGTCATAGCAATTATTATAGATGCAATTATAGAAATTGATTCTTTTTTATTTTTTCGTAAATACATTAAAGCCAATTTAAACTCAAACATTATGCCTCCTTTAGCTGTTTTAAATGACAAAACTCATTATCATAAGATAAACTTACAATAATGAGTTTTATATTATATCTTAGTAATTATCTCTTTTTAAAAATATCAGTAGATACAAATTTTCACAATACATTTGACCCAACTGGTCATTTAAACGCCCCAACTGGTTAAATTATATATTAATTTTCCTTTATACCCTCAATTATTTCTATCTTGTCTATTAACTTTGACTTGAAATACCCTATTAAAAAAGCAAATAAAATTGTTACTGACATAAATATAAGAACCTCTTTTGGAGGTATGTATATATCACTCATGTTCAAATTTGTTCCAGATTCTGCATACATTTGTTTAGCATTGGTAAAAAATATAATTTCCTTTATTGAAACCATAATCCCCGCTACTACACTACCTATCAGGCTATAAACTAAAGCTTCATATATAACTAATTTTTTTAAATATTTCTTTTTAAGCCCTATAGCCCTTAATATAGAAAACTCTCTTATATTATTATTAATATTTATACTAACTGTCGTATATATATTAAATAATGCAGCTATCAATAGTATAGACCCTAGAATTAACCTAGAATTCAAATAACTATTTGAAACAGTTGAACTTTTATATTTGTTAGTTGGAGTAATAATATTCAAGGAATTATACTTTTTATTTATGTTATCTACTGATTTATCTACTTGTTTATTACCATCACCATCTACATTAAAGTTTACTTCCTGTATATAATTATCATTCGTTATATTCTTGAATGATTCTAAATTCATGTATATACCCATAACTGGAGCATAATTTTGCATTCCGTTATTAAATTTGAATGATTCATCTAGTATAGCATTAACTCTACATTTATATGTTTTGTAACCAAATTCTTTATTATCTTTTTTGTTTACTACTTTAAACTCAAATATATCTCCTATTTTTAAATTTTTAATAGCATCTTCCATTTTATCCTTATATATGTTTTGAAATTTATTGCATATTGCAACATCTATAAATTCATTATTTTGTTCATTAATTTTTTGTATACTTCCTTCTTTTACATATTTATTTAATTTATTATAATCATCAACTCCACTTACCAAAGCCGTTACTTCTAAATTTTCTTTTTTATTGTCTTTTATCCCCTCCATTTTAATATAAGATTCATTTAAACTATCTTTTGATATTGCTACATATCCACATGTATGACTTAATAAATTAAAATCTTTTACTCCTTTAATCTTCTTTATATTTGACGTCTCTTCCATACTTATCTTATCTATGCTCTCATCAACATTTTCATAAGGCTTTATCATGTAACTATATTCTTCTTCACGTCCTACTGAATATTTCTGTGTCTGATTAATATAGTCTTTCATATTCGTAGATGTACATGATATAAACACAAATCCACTAAATGCAATTACTGCAATTGAAATTATTGTCTTAGATTTACTTCTTAATAAATTGTTTTTTAAAAGTGTTTTTAGAATTTTCTTATTCTTTTTTGTTTTATACTTAACCTTGTCACTTTTATTTATAAGATCCATTGGGTATTTTTTTAATGATTTTAATATAGGTAAAAGTATTGCTATTAATAATGCACCTAAAGTTATTAATAAAGCTTTACCTACTATAAAAGGAGAAATAATTAATTTAACTTTACTAAAATCACTTATATCAAGTAAATTAAAAGTTATAAATACACTCATTGCATATCTTGCAAAAACTATAGAAGTTATAAACCCTATAAATCCACCTATAATAAATAATATACTCATTTGAAATAAATAAAATCTAATAACCTTTTTATTAGACATTCCCACTACTCTTAAATCTCCAATTTGATTAATCGTTTTACTAAGAATTATATTGAAAAAGTTAAAAATTGTAAGAGATGCAGTGATTGCTACAAAGATTTTTAGTTCTCTTTGATTCTCCTGTTGTGAAGTTTCATATAATCTAAGTGCCGAATCCAAATATTGATTGCTAGATATACCTGATTGTCCATCTTTTCTAATATCCATTGTATAGTCAGATGAAGAATCATATTTTTTTCTTATTTCATTAAATTTTTGATCTATATTATGTTCATTAATCCCTTTAACATTATAAATTGTACTATAAGTTATAATGTTATTTGGTATTAGATCTTCACTATCTCCAATAAAACTATCTAGTTCTATACCTTCAAGGTTATAATAGCCATCAACTTTACTTATAACTCCAACTACTTTATAATTATTTTTTTTACTATAAATCTCATTAGTATCATCTAAGTTGTATTCAATTTTATTTACTCCAAAAATACTTTCATTTAAAATATTTTCCTTGTCATATTTACCTAATAGTTTTGAATCTATAACAATTTCATTTTTATTCTTTGGATATCTTCCTGAAACAAGGTTATAGTTTAAACTTTTTAGATAATTTTCATTAAATGAGTACAATGGACTTTTTAATCCATTTTGTATAATAATTTCACCTAAATTTTTAACTGTAGATACATTATAAACTTCATCAACCTTTTTTAATTTTGCTATACTTTGTTTATTATTACTTGTAAATGTTCCATCATAATTGCCTGCAACTTCTTTAGCTTGCTTAATCTGGTTGATAGACATGCTATCCCCTATTATATCGACCCCTAGTATTAAGGTAATTGCAATTACTATAGATGCAATTATAGTAATTGACTCTTTTTTATTTTTTCGTAAATACATTAAAGCTAATTTAAATTCAAACATGATTCCTCCCCTAATTTATTTAAGTCTTAAAAACCCATTATCATAGGGTAAACTTACAGTAATGAGTTTTTTGTTATATTTTAACAACTATTACTTTTTTAAAATAGCAATAGATACCAATTTTTACAATATATTTGACCCAACTGGTCATTTAAACGCCCCAACTGGTTAAATTATATTAATTTAAATAAATGTCTGTAAGCTTTTTATATTTTAATTACTTTAGTATCTAAACGCTTTTACTCAAAGTGGGATAATAAAAAAGTTCTAATGAATTAAACGAACTTTTAAAGAAATAACAAAGAAGGGGGTAATGCCAAAATTTCAGGCACCCCCCTTATACGATTTAGATATGAACAATATTTCCTGCACTTGCTTTTTCTAATCGATTTATTATAGAATTTCCTAAACCACTGTTATTTGGAGCTTGTATATAAATATGGTTTATATTCAATTTGTCACATTCTCTAAGTAAATCAAATATCTTTTTAGCTGCTACATTTAATGTCTCAAAACTTCCTAAACTATATGTATGTTGATAGTCATTAAAATCGTTTAAAAACTCTTCAAAACAAATTACAACATCATCCTCGTTTGCACTTTCTTTAATCCATTTAGAAGTTTTTATATAATCTCCTTCAACTAATGTTAATGGTGCGTCTGGTGCATAATGTCTATATTTCATTCCTGGAGCCTTTGGAATTTCATTATCTTTAACGCTTAATAAATTCTTTTTATATATAAGATTTGGAATCACCTTACATATTTCATCTACGCTTACAGCTCCTTCCCTTAGAAGTACTGGATCTTTAGTAGACATATCTATAATTGTTGATTCTAAGCCAATTGAAGATGAACCTCCATCTAAAATACACGGGATTTTTTCATTTAAATCATTATAACAATGCTTAGCACTAGTAGTTGATGGCTTCCCTGATAAATTTGCAGATGGAGCTACTAATAAAGTTTTGCTTTCTTTAATTATAGCTCTTGCTATTTCACTCTTTGGAAATCTAACAGCTACAGTTTTCATTCCTGCAGTAACTGTATCTGAAATGCAATCTTTCTTATTAAAAATCAAAGTTACTGATCCAGGCCAAAAGGCATCAAATACTTTCTCTGCTTCTTTTGGGATATCCTTACATATATCATGTACTTGTTCTAATTTATG
The DNA here is from genome assembly GCF_030131845.1 of Romboutsia sedimentorum. Classification (GTDB taxonomy): domain Bacteria; phylum Bacillota; class Clostridia; order Peptostreptococcales; family Peptostreptococcaceae; genus Romboutsia_D; species Romboutsia_D sedimentorum. Next base: position 56,818 of record NZ_JASKYM010000006.1, read on the forward strand.
TATATGTACTAATAATGGATTGTCCTGTGGTCTGCCTTTGACTTTAAATACTTTTTTTATAGCATCTTCATTAAAAGCATCTGCCGCTAATCTATAAACAGTTTCTGTTGGGATTGCAACAACTTCACCATTTTTTAAATACTGTGCCCCTTTTACAATATTTTCGTAACTATTATTTAAATCTTTAACGTTTAATATTTCTGTTACCATATATAATCTGCCCCCTACTTGTGAAATTTATTATTATTATATCATACATATATTCAGTGATAAATTTTGGTAATGACTAAACTTTAAATTAAGTATTTAAGCCTGTCCCTCAAGCGTGACATAAACATATATATTTAAATAGCAATGTCCTGTTTGCGTGACAATATTTACTAGTTATTAAATTTCACGTTTTCAGGACATTTTTAATATTTTATTTTGAAAAATTACACACTATTAAATTTTTGTATCTATTGATACTTATCAGTGTGAAACAAAAATTATAACTAAGATACTCCTTTAAAATTTAGAATAATGAATTTAAACAAAAACAACAAAAAGCCCCTATTTAAAGGAGCTTTTAGCGTTACATATTTCTGTAGGCGTATTATTAATTTGTATAGTAATTATACTCACCGCTACATATATATTCTGTAGGCCCTATCAAAAATGCTTCTCCATCTCTTTGTTCTATGAAAAGCTCTCCACCTTTTACTTTTACCTTTACTTTCTTACTACAATCATGAACAATAGAGCTTATAATTGCTGATGCTGCCGCTCCTGTACCACATGCCTTTGTAATACCCACGCCTTTTTCCCAAGTTACAACATCAATGTTTTCTTTATCAATTATCTTACAGAAGTTCACATTAGTTTTCATAGGATATATTTCACTATTTTCTATTTTAGACCCTATTCTTTCAAAATCTATGTTCTCAAAATCATCTACAAAAATCACAGTATGAATAGTTCCTATAACTAATGAATTAACTTTAAAAGTTTCATTTCCTACACTAATTTCTTTATTTATATATAATTTATTTTCTTTATCGATTGGTATCTCAGGTGCTACAAATAGTGGTCTTCCTAAATTAACATCAACAAAAGCTACTTTATCATTTTCTAAGCTAACTTTTATTTTCATAATTCCAGCTAAAGTTTCAACACTAAATTCAGTATTATTTACAATACTGTTTTCATATACGAATTTTGAAAAACATCTTATTCCATTACCACACATAGTAGCTATACTTCCATCAGCATTATAAAAACACATTTTCACATCTGAATTATTGGATGCTGCAACTACAATCATTCCATCGGCACCAATTCCAAAATTTCTGTTACAGACCTTTTTTGCCAATGAACTATAATCTATATCTTTTAAATCACTTTCTTTAAATATTATAAAATCATTTCCTGTTCCTTGAAATTTTTGAAATTTAATCACCTATTTCACCTCTTTTAGTATTTTTTCAAATATAGTTAAAAACTCATTTATCTCATCAGTAGTTATACATAATGATGGTAATAACCTAATGATAGTATTATTTGTAGAGTTTAATAATAATCTATTTTCTTGAGCTATTTTCTTTATATCATTTACATATTGACCAACATCAATACCTATCATTAAGCCCCTACCTCTTACTTCTTTTATTATATGAGGATACTTTTCTTTTAAATTATTTAATTTATTTATTAAGTAATTACCTTTTGATTTTACTTCATTACATAAATCAGTATTAACTAATTTATTCATTACATATTCTCCACCTGCACAAGATACTGGATTAGCAGCAAATGTGCTTCCGTGATCACCAGGTTGTAAAATATTTTCGACATATTCACTAACTAGCATAGCACCTAGAGGTATTCCCCCTCCTACTGACTTAGATATAGTCACTATATGAGGAGTAAAGTCATATTGTTCATAAGCAAATAAATCTCCAGTTCTTCCCATACCTGCTTGTATTTCATCTATTACTATTAAGAAATCGTATTTTTTAGATAATTTAACTACTTCATCTATAAATTCTTTAGATATTTCTACTATTCCGCCTTCTCCTTGTATTATCTCTAAGAATAATCCACAAGTATTTTCATTTACTTTTGCTCTTAAATCTTCAATATCATTGTATTTAAAATGGCTAACCCCTGGTATTAAGGGCATAAAATTCTTTTGATATTTTTCTTGTCCTGTAAGTGCTAAAGCACCTGTTGTTCTTCCATGAAAAGAGTTATATGCAGACAATAATTCATATTTGTTTTCATTAGATTGCTTTCCGTATTTTCTACAAAGTTTTATAGCCGCCTCATTTGACTCAGTTCCTGAGTTAGTGAAAAATACCTTAGATGCAAAAGTGTTTTCAACAAATAATTTTGCTAAGTTTACAACAGGCTCACTTACAAAATAATTAGATAAATGCATATATTTTGATGCTTGTTTTATTATTGCTTCTACAATACCTTTGTCGTGACCTAAGTTGTTTACAGATATACCACTATACATATCTAAATATTTATTCCCGTCAATATCAAATACGTATGAGCCTTCTCCTTTTTCTATTATTAAATCAAGTCTATTGTATGTATTTAGTATGTATTTTTTATCTTGTTCATATAAACTCTTCATAATATCCTCCTATAATTAAAGGTATATCAAATCTTATATTAGATTTGACATACCTATCTTTACTATCTTAAATCTTCTAATATTTTTACTTTGTCTGCAGTTTTTGAATCTTTTACTTTTATAACTCTAGCTGGAGTTCCTGCAACTACTGTATTTTCTTCAACATCACTAGTTACAACTGATCCTGCTGCAACTACTGCTCCTTTTGCAACCTTAACACCCTCAAGTATTACTGCATTGGCACCTATCATAACATCATCTTCTATTATTACTGGTGTTTTACTTGGTGGTTCTAATACGCCTGCTATTACAGAACCTGCTCCTACATGAACATTTTTTCCTATAGTTCCTCTAGCTCCTACCACCGCATTCATATCTATCATTGTATTTTCACCAATGTTTGCACCTATATTTATAACTGCACCCATCATTATAACTGCATTTTTACCTATACTTACTCTATCTCTTATTATTGCACCAGGTTCTATTCTAGCCTCTATATTTTTCATATCTAACATTGGAATAGCTGAGTTTCTTCTGTCATTTTCTATTTCAAAACAATCTATTTTATCTTTATTATCATTTAATATATGTTCTATATCGCTATATTGTCCAAATACTATTTTAAATCCATTTTCACCAAAAACATTACAGTTTGGAAAATCTATATTTTCTAATTGTCCTTTTATATACACTTTTACTGGTGTACTTTTTTTAGTTTCTTTTATAAATTTTGCAATTGCATATGGGTCTGTAAAATCAGTTTTGTTTAAGTTGTTTTCGCTAGTATTCATTTTGTTATCTCCTTTTAGTTGTTGTTTATTAAGTCATCCATACAGTATAATCTAGGTTCTTTGTTTGCAATGTATTTAGCAGCCCTAACAGCTCCTTGTGCAAATACCTTCTTTGAAAGTGCTGTATGTTTAATTTCTATTATTTCATCCATTCCAGCAAACATTACAGTATGCTCTCCTGGGATAGTACCTCCACGAACTGCATGGATTCCTATTTCTTTTTTGTTTCTCTTTGCATCAGTACCTTCTCTTCCATAGTTATATTCCATAGAATTGTCTAATTCTTCATTGATGGCATTGGCTAACATATAAGCTGTTCCACTTGGTGCATCTACTTTTTTATTATGATGCTTTTCTATAATTTCTATATCAAAATTATCACTTAAAACCTTACTTGCCTTTTTAACTAAATCTATAAGTACATTTATTCCTATTGATGTATTTGAAGATTTAAATATAGGAATGTATTTAGAACATTCTTTTATTCTTTCTTCTTGTTCTTGGCTAAGTCCTGTAGTAGCTATTACAATGCCTACTTTTTTGTCTACACAAAAGTTTAATAAATCATTTAAATTGTTTGGATTAGAAAAATCTATTATCACATCACAGTCTATATCTATACTTGATGGATTTTCATATACAGGATAAGTATTGTTATATAAGTTTATGTTTCTATCTATACCTAAAACTATAGATAAGTCATTCATATCTGACATTGTTTCATTTAACATTCTTCCCATTGCTCCATTGCATCCACTTATTCCTATTCTTAGCATACTATTTCTCCTCTGTTTTTATTCCATACATATTCATTTCTTCTATTAATATTTTTAAATTATCATCAGTCATATTAGTAAGAGGTAATCTCAATTCACCTACATCCATACCCATTAAGTTCATAGCCGTTTTTACAGGTATAGGATTTACTTCTATAAATAGAGAGTTTATAAGTCCATTCATATCTAATTGCAATTTTCTAGAATTCAATAAATCACCATTTAAATAGGTCTCAACCATATTATGAGTATCTCTAGGTAATATATTTGCCACAACTGATATAACACCTTTTCCACCTAATGATAATATAGGTACTACCATATCATCATTACCACTATATATGTCTATATCATCTTTACACAATCTAGCTATTTCAGCTACTTGAGAGATATCTCCACTTGCCTCTTTTATTGCAATTATATTTTTTATAGTAGAAAGTTTTTTCACAGTTTTAGGAGATATATTAACCCCTGTTCTTCCTGGAACATTGTATAGTATTATTGGTAAATTAACGCTATTTGCTATACATTCATAATGCTTTATAAGCCCTAGTTCAGTAGCTTTGTTGTAGTATGGTGTTACTACTAATAGTCCATCAACACCAACCTCTTCACAGTATTTGCTTAACTCTACTGAATAAGCAGTATTATTACTTCCACTACCTGCTATTACTGGTATCCTATTATTAACAGTTTCAACAGTAAACTTTATAACCGATTTTCTTTCTTTATCAGTCATAGTTGCAGATTCACCAGTTGTTCCACATATTACTATTGCATCTGTTTTATTATCTATGTGCCAATTTATTATTTCTTTTAATTTTTCATAATCTACTTCATTATTTTTAAAAGGAGTAACAAGTGCCACTCCACAACCTTCAAATAAACTCATATCTATTCTCCTCTAATTTATAAATTTTTTAATAAAAGTTCTGCTATTTGAACTGTATTAGTAGCAGCACCTTTTCTTATGTTGTCTGCAACTACCCACATATTAATTCCGTTATCTATGCTATAATCTCTTCTTATTCTTCCAACATAAACTTCATCTTTTCCTTCAACGTCTATAGACATTGGATATGTATTATTTTTTATATCATCAATAACTACTATTCCATCTACACTTTTTAATAATTCATAAACTTTATCTAATTCAAATTCCTTTTCAAATTCTATATTTATAGATACGCTATGACCGTATTTAACAGGAACTCTAACTGTAGTAGCTGTTACTCTTATATCTTGGTCATTTAATATTTTTTTAGTTTCTTCTATCATTTTAATTTCTTCTTTTGTATATCCATTTTCCATAAAATCATCTATATGAGGTATACAGTTGTATGCTATTTGATGAGGATATTTTTTATTTTCCTCTCCATTTATTCCATTTTCTAAATCCATTATTCCACCAATACCAGAGCCTGAAACTGCTTGATAAGTTGAATATATTACCCTTTTTATTTTAAAGTTTTCATGAAGTACCTTAAGTGGTACCACTGATTGAATTGTAGAGCAGTTTGGATTTGCGATTATACCATTATTCCAATCTATATCTTTAGGATTTACTTCGGGTACTACTAGTGGTATATCTTTGTCCATTCTCCATGCACTAGAATTATCAACTACTATGACACCATTTTCCTTTGCTATAGGAGCGAATTTTTTACTTACACCTCCCCCTGCTGAAAATAAGGCTATATCTATATCTCTACTAAATGAATCTTCATTTAACTCTTCTACTATGTATTCCTTATCTCTAAACTTAACTACACTCCCCGCAGACTTTTTAGATGAAAATAAATATAAATTATCAATCTCAAAGTTTCTTTGGTCTAAAACCTTTAAGAAAGTTCTCCCAACCATTCCAGTTGCCCCAACTATTGCTATGTTTGCTTTTTTCATTTTATTTACCCCTCCATTTGTTTTTTATAAATCTAATTCTCTAGCTAATAAAGATACTGTTTTTTCTTTATCTTTTTTATCTATTGTGTACGATATACTTATTTCTGAAGTTGTTACTTGTCTAAATTCCAATCCATTGTCTGCTAATAATCTGAATAATTTTCCAGTTACTCCACTTTGATTTGTCATTCCTATTCCTACAACAGATATCTTAGCTATATTTTGTTCTACAACTACTTCTACCTCACTATTTTCACTTTTTATCTCATCCATAGCTTTATTTATTACAAATAAATCTTCTTTTGATGCTGTAAATGATAAATTAACCTTTCCATTTAAAGGAGCTGTTTGACTTATCATATCTATATTTACATTTTCTCTTGCTAACTTTTCAAATATTGTAGCTATATTGTCTAATCTAAATAATATATTGTTTATTGTAATCATAATTACATCATCACTAATACTTAATCCTGTTATAACTTTTTCTTCCATTTTTTTATCATACTCCTTTATATAAGTTCCTTTTACATCTTTGCTACTTGATGCTACATATATTGGTATATTGTATTTACAGGCTATCTCAATTGCTCTAGTCTCCATAACTCCTGCGCCAAGGCTAGACATCTCCATCATTTCTTCATAACTTATAAAGTCTAATTTTTTTGCATCTTTATATAATCTAGGGTCTACCGAATATATTCCTTCTACATCTGTATATATATTACATTCACAATTGAGTTTTGCGGCTAATGCAACCGCTGTAGTATCAGAGCCACCTCTACCTAATGTAGTTATATCTCCATTTTCATTAATTCCTTGAAAACCTGCTACAACTACTATCTTATCTTCTTGTAAATGTGATTTTATCTTTTTAATATCTATATCCAAAATCTTGTTTTTAGTATGAGGTCCTTGGGTTCTTATTCCCGCTTGAAATCCTGTAAGTGATATAGAGTCATATCCACACTCTTGAAACACCATAGACAACAGTGATATGGATACTTGTTCTCCAGTTGCCAAAATCATATCTAAATCTCTTTTACTTGGATTAGTTGATATTTCTTTGCATAAATTAACTAAATGGTCTGTAGTTTTTCCCATTGCAGATAAAACTACCACTACATCATTACCTTTTTCTTTTTCACATATTACTCTTTTAGCAACAGATTTTATCTTTTTGACATCTCCTACTGAAGTACCGCCATATTTTTGAACTATAACTCCCATTTAACCTGCTCCTTTTTATTGAATTTATTAAATTTGGATAAAAAAAATCCTCCTTAAAGCATTACACTTAAGGAGAACTCAAAAACATATATATCACTATATATTCCTTAAATGTAGCTCAACACAAATTATATTTGTGATAGTTATGCATATGTTTTATACATCCCCAGGCATATAACCTTAAAGCATCAGTTATACCCTTCGGCGACAATTCCTTTTCCAATAAGTCTTCGTGCTTAACTCGTCATTGGTACTGATAATTATCGCGACCTCTACAATTAATATTCTATTTTTATTTCTAATTACTATAATATTTCTAAATGTAGAAGATCTTCATAACTTTGTCTTTTACATATTAGTTTATTTTTTCCATTTTGTACTGATACTACTGCTGGCTTTGGTATTTTATTATAGTTAGATGCCATTGAGTATCCATATGCACCAGTTGATGCAATTATAAGTATGTCTCCACTTTCTATGTCCATAATATCTACATCAGTTATTAAGATGTCTCCACTTTCACAACATTTTCCTGCTATTGTTACTTGATTTGTTTTGTCTTGTCCAATTTTATTGGCGATTGCACATTCATATCCTGCTTGATATAGAGATGGTCTTATATTATCAGTCATTCCACCATCTACACTTACATAAGTTCTTACATCTTTTATATCTTTTATTGAACCTACTGTATATATTGTACTTCCAGCATTTGCAACTATTGATCTTCCTGGTTCTATTATTAAAGTAGGGACTTTAATGCCGATTTCTTGGCAAACTTGTTGAGATTTTTCTATTATCTGTTCACAAAACTCTTTTATTGTTCTTGGCTCGTCATCTTGTGTATAATAAACGCCAACTCCTCCACCTAAATCTACTTCTGTTATGTTTATGTTATATGAATCCTTTATTTCTTTTACTAAGTTCATCATTATTTTAACTTCGTCTAAATATGGTTCTACATCAAATATTTGAGAACCTATATGAGCATGAATTCCTACTAATTCTATATTGTTATAGTTTTTTAAACTTTCAATTGCATCATGTAAATCTCCATTTGATAATGCAAATCCAAACTTAGAATCAATTTGTCCTGTCTTTATATAATCATGAGTATGTGCTTCTATTCCAGGTGTTATTCTAAAATAAACTGCTTGTTTTGTGTTTTTTCTCTCACATATTCTTTGTAGTAGATCAAGTTCATAGTAATTATCTACTACAAATCTTCCAACGCCTAAATCTATTCCCAAATCTATTTCTTCTATTGTTTTATTGCTTCCATGAAATAATATTCTCTCCATTGGAAAGTTTGATTTATGTGCTGTATATAATTCTCCTCCTGATACTACATCAAGATATAGATTTTCTTCATTTATAATCTTACACATATGTATTGGTAAAAACGCTTTTCCTGCGTATGCTACTTTATTATTGTTTTCATTTACTTTGAAATGTTTTACATATTCTCTACAGTTATTTCTAACTAATTCTTCATCAAATACGTAAAGTGGTGTTTGATATTTTTCTTTAAGCTCCCTACAACTTACACCACCTATATATAATTCATTTTCTCTTATTGACATAGTTCCTTGTAGTTTCATATTTATATTCTCCTGTAGTTTTATATTATGTTGTTAATACCACATTCTATATTTTCGTTTATATACAAAAATCCCCCTCAAGTTACACTTAAGGGGAATTTAAAAATGAATATAAATATCCCATTTATTCCTTAAATGTAGCTCAACACAAATTTAATTTGTGACAGTTATGCATATATTATATACATCCCCAGATACATAACCTTTAAGCATCAGTTATGTTCTTCGGCGATAATTCCTTTTCTAATAAATCTTCGTGCTTACCTCATTATTAGTACTTATAAGTATCGCGGCCTCTACTGTTATTATTTTTTTGTTAGTATTTAATTACTTATTCTATATATGTTATATATTTTTGTCAACAGCATTTTATTTAATTAATTTTATTTAAGAAATATTCTAAAACTATATAGTGTATATAAAGCGAATTATATATTGAATTTTTTTTATTGTTAATGTTTTTATATATATTTTTATAAAAACATATAATTTGATTTATAATTTGTTTTTAAATTTTAAAATAAATTATTTTATGAAATATTTTATGAATTTTAGTATGAATTAAAAAATAAATCACAATATAAATTATTTAACATTTATATTGTGATTCATATACATTACTTTCTTCTATTTCCCTTGTTTTTATTCCTTTTATCATACTCTTTAACATTTTTGTTTATATCGAAATCTTTTGGTAAATTTTCTTTAGTTGTTTCAAGAGTAGTTTCTAAAATATTCATTATAGTTTTGTTAACAGTAGTGTTTTTTATTTGTGAAATAGCTTTTAAAAGCTTTAAATCCTCTTCTTTGAAATAAACAGATATAGCAGTTTTCTTTACAGATTTTTCTTCTTCCATATCTAATAAATTTATACCGCCTGAAACTAAAATTTCTTTTTCAAACTTAGTTTTTAATTCATTATTAACTTTATCTTTATAACTTTTATTAGTTATTTTTACTTCATTAGAATCGTCCATAAATTTTCCTAATCCCATTTATAACACTTCCTTTTCAATTAATTCATTTATAAATTCATTAAACTCATCTCTAATTTTATGAGCCTTTTTTGTTTTCTTTAAATAATCATCTATATCCATTTTATTTAAAATAGCATTTTTTACTATTGTAGTGTCGCTAATTTTAGTATCTAATAAATCATTTTTAATGTCTTTAAAAGTATCTAAATAATCATTAAATATATCTCCTGAAGATAATTTTCTAGTTGTATGAGAGTTTATAACAACAGCTCTTTTTGATTCATTTACCATTTCCATCTCTTCTAAGTCTTGATTAAACTTTTGATAAAATAACTCGCATCCTCTTATACTTGCTATATCTTGATATTGTAGTGGAGTTATAATTGAGTCTGATATTAACATAAAGTTTCTAGCAATAAGATCATAAGAAGGTGATAAGTCTATAAATATGTAATCGTAGTTTTTAAGTGCATCTATGTTTCCTTTGAACCATCTCCATACAGCTTTTTCACGATTAGTTTTAGTTGTTAAAAATTCTGATAGTACTGATAAACTTAAGTCACTTGGTATTAAATCCATGTTTGGATATTCATCCATTGGTGCGTTTATTATTACTTCATCTGCGCTTGAGTTGTCTGTAAGGGCCTCAAACATAGTTTTGTTGTTATGTACTATTTTATACATGAATTGAGTTAAGTTAGCTTGTGTATCTGCGTCTATTATTAGTACTTTTTTACCTTGTTTGCTTAGCTTTATAGCTGTTAATATTGTAAGTGTTGTTTTACCAACGCCACCTTTAACATTAAAAAAACTTACTATTTTCAATATAATCACATCCTTTATTAATTAATTTATATTATAAATCATAACACAAATTAATTGATAAATCATTGTAAAATTTATTAATTAATTTAATAACAATTGTTTTTAAAAATAAGACAGTTACGCAACTGTATAATCAGATGTGTAACTGTCTCATTTTTATTATATATTTAAGATTATTCTAAAGTTTTTATCTGTTCTATAAAACCTTAACTTTCAAATGCTTGTTATGCTTGTGGAGGTGTCCCTTCAGCGTTTGATACAACTACATCTATTTGTACTAAAGCATCTTTCGGTAAAGCTGATACCCCAACTATTCTTCGTGCAGGAACTCCGCTTGGGAAGAATGTTGCGTAAACTTCGTTTACAGCGTCCATATCTTCAATATTTTTAAGGAATACGTTTACCTTAACTACATCGTCTATAACGTGGTCGATACTTTCTACAATTGCCTTGATATTTTTTAAGCATTGTCCAGCCTGCTCTTTTACACCACCAGCTACCATTTCACCAGTTTTTGCGTCTAAAGGTAATTGAGCTGAAAGGTGATTGTAATGAGAAAAAGCTACAGTTTGTGTATGTAGAGAACTTTTTGGTGCATTCTCCGTATTGTTTGCTTCTATTATTAGTCCATGTCTGTCTTCAACAGCTTGTGGAGGTGTTCCATCTCCGTGTGACACTACTGCTTCGATTTGTACTAAAGCATCCATAGGTAAAGCTGACGCTTCAACTATTGTACGTGCAGGTACATATGCTACTGCCCTTGCGATAGCTGAGTCTGGGAAAAATGTTGTATAAACTTCGTTTACTGCTTCAATATCCGAAATATTTTTAAGGAATATATTGATTTTAACAATATCGTCAAAAGGAACGTCGATACTTTCTAAAATTGCCTTGATATTCTTTAAGCACTGTCCAGCCTGCTCTTTTACACCACCAGCTACAACTCTACCAGATTTTGGATCGATAGGTAATTGAGCTGAAAGATTATTGTAATGAGAAAAAGCTACAGCTTGTGTAGATAGAGCACTTATTGGTGCATTTGCTGTGTTATTTGTAAGCTTTATCAGGTCGCCTGCTTGTGGTGCGTTTGGAATTGTACCTTCTCCGTTTGAAACAAGTGCTTCAACTTGTACTAAAGAATCCATAGGTAAAGCTGCAACTGCAACTACTGTACGTGTAGGAACATAGCTTGTGAAGAACGTTTTATAAACTTCATCTACAACATCCATATCTTTGATATTCTTAACAAATACAGTGATTCTAACAACATCATTCATAACATGGTCGATGCTTTCTACAATTGACTTGATGTTTTTAAAGCACTGTTTAGCCTGCTCTTTTACACCGCCAGCTACTAATTTACCAGTTTCTTGATCAATAGGTAATTGAGCTGAAAGATTATTGTAATGAGAGAAAGCTACAGTTTGTGAAGATAGAGAGTCTTTGTTAACGTTTTCCGAATTTCTTGATAATACTGTGTTATCGTTTTTCATGATAATATTCCCCTTTTGTCATATTTATTGATAGAATTATTAAAACCCATCTAATTAAATATTAAACCCTGGACTAGCTTTAATGTCAATACATATTATTATTGTCATGTCCCTTATATGTAAAAAATAAAATCGAAACTATTGCAAATGCTATATTTTATATATAATTTACTAATGGTTAAATCCAAAGGCACAAGGTCCAATATAAAGTACATAGCCAACCTGTGTTTTTATGTATATTAATATTTTTATAATTATATTAGCTAAGGCCTACTTGTGTTTTTTTGGAAATTTTTGATCAAAGATAGGTTAATTCAGGTTAAATCAACAGATAAAGATTGGATTAACTACATAAACTCAAGTTCAAGAATAATTTTTCCGAATATATTAATAGAAAAATATATATCTAATTCAAATGGAGAAGATCGATTCAATTTATCTGACTTTTAAGGTATACTAACAATATAAATTTATAAAAAATAAATAAGGAGGTATTAATTAAAATGAGTAAAAACTTTATAGAAGCATTACTAGAAACAAAGGACTTTAAAAACTCCTTATACAGCATTTTAAAACATAGCTTTTTATACCACTCAAACAAAATAGAGGGAAGTACATTTACAACAGAAGCCTTAGCCCTTTTATTAGATAAAAATGTAGTTACAGGAAAACATACATTAGATGATGTTCAAGAAACAGTAAACTCAAGTTATGTATTTGATAGGATTGTTGAAACCTTAGGAACTAAAATTAATGACCAATTTTTAAAGGACCTACACTCAAGACTTATGTTTAACACTACAATGCATGAAAGAGGATATTCAGGAGTCTATAAAACAATTCCTAATATGATAATAGGAACTAAAGCAAAAATTGCACAACCTTTTGAAGTACAACCAAAACTAGATGAATTACTAGAGTGGTACTACAACTTAGATAACATAGAATTAGAAGATATAGCAGCTTTTCATCATAGATTTGAACTAATACATCCCTTCCAAGATGGAAACGGTCGTATAGGAAGATTCCTTATGTTAAAGCAAATGCTTGAAAACAATCTACCTATAAAAATAGTATCTTGGGACAGTGAAGATTTATATAGAGAAAGTCTAAACTTATGTGATGTAGACTACTATGATCCTTTAACAAAGTACCTAGAAAGCCTAGAAGACTTTAGAGAAGAATATAAACAACTTTTGGATTTTAATTAATATATAAAATGAAAAAAGTAGTAAGTTACCTTAGAATATCTAGTTCATCACAAATTGACAACACCTCTATAGAAGTACAAAAATAAGAAGTACAAAAATAAAAAATTGAATTATACTGTAAACTTCATAACATAGATATAGTTAAAACCTATATTGACGAAGGTTTGTCAGCTAAAAACACAGATAGACCTAATTATTCTACGGTCGCATTAAAATAATAGGTGATTATATGTATTTAGCTGTTAAAGAAATTAAGCCAATATATAATCATAAATTAATATTAACTTTTGGAAATGATGAAGTTAAATTATTTGATATGACTCCATATCTAAATATCAGTATATTTAAAGAATTGAAAAATAAAAGCTTATTTAAATCAGTTAAAGTAAGCTTTTATAGTATTGAATGGCCTAATGAAGAAGATATATATAAGTTGTAAGTAAGTAGCTTAGAACTTGTATATAATTTAAAAATAGCCTCTATTTTAGACATGTTAAAAATAGAGGCTATTTATTATGTGAATAATATTAAAGTTTTAACAAGTTTCATTTATTATTTACTTAAGTCTATCAATATGTTTTTGTAATTTTTGAGCTTGTAAGCCTTCAGTCTCAGCAAATTCTTTAAAACATTTACTTAACTCTTTATCATCTACTTGTTCAGCATAGTTCATAAAATCTCTTACTTGCTCTTGAGTATCTAATAAAGCTTTTTTTAGATAATCTTGTGTGTTCATTTCCATACTATCACCTCCATATGTATTTTTTATTATTATTCCTTTATATAAACATTATTATTCCTGGCTAAAATTACAAGATAAAAAATTATTCATCAATTGTAGCAAATAAATATTTTCCACCATTTATTTTAATAATTTCATAATGAAATAGTAATTTAAAACTATTAAACTTGTTGTAGTCAGAGGTTAACTGGATAAACTCTTATTTAAAAGCCACTAAATCACTAGCATTTGATATCGGAGTAATGGTTTTATCCAAACAAAATAAATCCATTTTTATTTTCCCGCAAGCGTGACAAATTAAGGGTTAATCATAAACAAATATGTCACGTTTACGGGACATAATTTACGTATTTATTAGTTTTTCAATGTCCTGTTTGCGTGACTCTCTATAAAAACAGAAATTGATATGTTCTATCAAATGCAATAGTAAAGTAGCTTTAGTATAGAAATAGAATGATTTATAATATAAATATATTAAAACGAAGGTCTAAATATAATATGGAGGCTATTTATGAAAAGATTAAAATGTATCATTATTTTTATATTAGTAATAATTATATTACCAGGATGTAGTATAGCTACTAATGAGGAAAAGAAATTATCTAATGAAGAGTGGATAGAAGATATAAATTATTTAGACAACACGCTAAAATCAAATCACCCAGATCTATTTAAGTATATATCACAAGAAAAATGGGATAAAAGTATAGATACACTCAAATCAGATGTAAATAATCTATCAGATAAAGATACTTCTTTAAGAATAGCACAAATTATAACTTCAATAGGTGATGTACACACATTTACAGATATATTAAACTTACTTGTACCTATAGGAGAAGAAAATATAGACAATGAAGATATAGTAGAATTTCCAATTAAAGTTGAATATTTTAAAGATGGTTTAAGAGTTGTAGAGTGTGATAGCAAATATAAGGAGATATTAGGATATAAATTAATATCTATAAATGAGGTAGATACCAATGAGATTATAAGAAAAATATCAACTCTTATGAGCCATGATTATGGTAACGAACAATTTGCTAAAGAGCAATCAAAGAAGTATATGAATGTATATGAAATTTTAAGATTTTTAGATATCATAGATGAAAATGGAGCTGAATATGTACTTGAAAATGATAATAATGAAAAGATAGAGTTAAAATTAAACCCTTTAAAAAATAAAGATATAAATTATGTAAGTTTAGATACTAAAGAATTCAAAACCAATGAAAAGCCACAAAACGAAAGTGATTTTTATTGGTATAAGTTTTTTCCTGAAGATGATACACTATTTTTAAAATTTAATAGATGCTCCTCAAATACAGTTTCTGGCATTAGTGATACTCAAAAAGAAACATATCCAAATATATATGATTTTCTAGATAGGCTTATGAATGAGATAGATAATGGTGATTTTAATAAATTAGTTATAGACGTAAGAGAAAATCCAGGGGGAAGCCCTAAAGTTGTAGATGCTATGATAGAAACTCTAAAATATAGAGTTAATATAGAGGATAAAAATTTATTCGTCATAACAGGAAAGAGAACAGGTTCAGCAGCAGTTGAATTTGCAGATAAATTTCAAGATCATTTAGGTGCTACTGTAGTAGGAGAGGAAACAGGCGGTAGTATAAACCTTTTTAATACACTTAATGAAGTTATCACATTGCCTAATTCTAAACTAGATATTGCAAGTTCATATTATTTTAAAAATCGTAAAAACGGCTATATTGGAGGACTTAAGCCTGATGTAGTGATAAAACAAACATATCAAAATTATTTATATGGAACAGATGATTGTTATGAATATATAAGAACATTAAAAGTGGATTGATAGCTCATATATATATGGTAACATATCAAAATTGTGAACTATGATATAATAAAAATAACGGATATTATAAAAAGGGAGAGTATAAAGTAAGGGAAAACTTAGAAACTAAACTCTTAATGATATTCTCAACAGACTTTGGAAAAAAGGTCAGCTTGTTTGTAACAGATCCAAGAGAAGATTTAACAGAATCAGAAATAAAAGCTGCAATGGATATAATAGTTCAAAAGAATATATTTGCACCAGGTGGAGAAGATTTAAAAACTCCAGTAGAAGCAAAACTAGTTCAAACAGAAACTACAGAATATGACCTTGTAGTTGCGTAACACATGGAACACTTAAGAAATGTCCCTCTAAGCGCCGGAGGGGCTTTCTTAGCATATTTATAGATTAATAGGAGGAATAAGTCAATGGAACTAGATTTAATGCAACTGGTAGCAAATTTAGGCTTCCCCGCAATAGTTACAATGTATCTATTGGTACGTATCGAAGGGAAACTCGATGGCCTAAGTTCAAGTATCAACTCTTTAAGCTCAAATATTAATGAATTAAATAATAAAAAGTAAAAAGCCGCCTACCCATAATTGGATAAGCGGCTTTTCATTTAAAAAACTAGAACTCACTGAAAAACCATAATACCTTTTTGAACCACCTAATAGGCTAGTCACTTTATATTTGGTATTCTACAAAACAACGTAAATTCCTATTAAAAACATTACTTTTATAAAACTATCTTTAACCAAAGTTTTTTATCATCCATAAAAACAAACACTATTTAGTGTTATAAATCACTTCCAATGTTTAATATTATTATTTTATTTCATTAAACTAATTCTAAATATATTTCTTATCTATTTTCCTTTATTTCAAATTCACGTGCAAAATCTTCTCTACTTAAATCAGTTACATAAGCTGATAGATTTTCATTAAATACTTTAGCTATAATATATCTAGCTATTCCAGATACAAGTACATACTTATCTTCATCTATTTTTCTAACTGCAACAGTAAAATCTTTTCTAGATCTTCCATTTTTTAAATCTAACCAATTAAACTGTGCATTAACATGATCTTCATCTTCTAATATAACTTTTGCTGGATCTAGTTCTATAAATTCACTTTTATCTACAGCTTTTCTCCAAGGTATATATGTTTTATTTACAACATTTATTTGATTAGATATTCCCTTAAACTTTTTATTTCTTTCTTTAATATCTTTTACCTCTGGCGCTTCATATATTTCTATACTTTGAGGTGATACATATATAAATGGTGTTCCTTTTTTATTTACTAATGCTTTTACATGACCTATAACTTTTATTTCTTTGTTTGGCTTTAATAAGCTTTTCTTTTTTGATTTCCACTGAACTTTACTTAATTTAACTAAAATTATTGAATTACCTTTATCCTGTATATCTTTTCTAGCATATTCATCGATAGTATTAGTTAAAATTAAATCTACAGTTCCATCTTCTCTTATCTTAGGTTCTCTATCTAAACTTCCTGTTATAACTATTCTTGAATTAATCATAATGTCTTTCCTCCATACAAATTATTATAATAGCTTTTTTATTTCTTATAATTTGAAAAATCAATAACTTAAGCTAATACTTTCTTTTCTTCTACAACTGGTTTTTCATTAGATCTTCTATTTCCATAAATGCAGTTTTAGCTTTATCCATAATTAAAGCATCTACAACAACTCTTTCTAAACTCTACTTATCCAAATAAGTATGAGCACAATCTACATCCATATCAGGTAATGCATACTCTACATAAAGAGCAATTTAGGAAACTTTTTAAGAAACAGAGAATACCACATATTTATAAAGAGCCATTTCATGTCACCCCTACATTTCTTTTTTAAGTCGTTGAACTTGCCTTATTGATATATTTAACATTTCCGATATTTCTTTGTTCTTTAATCCTTTATTCACTAGATCTTTAATCTTATTTATATTATCTAACTTTTCTTTTTCTCTATTAGTTAATCCCTCTTCGTCTCTTCTACTATTTCTTCTTTTCACATTGTTCCTATCATACTTTTCATCAATCCCAATGATAGTTTTCATATGCTTTTGTTCACTTCTACTTATTTCTAATCGCTCAATTAAAGTATCATTTTTGTACCAATAGCCATCTTTATCTCTCATACCTTTAGAAACTCGCTTGCATTCTCCACTTCTTCTTCCTTGTTCATAAGCTATAAACTTATCTATAGCCTTTGGAACACTTCTTAAAATAGCCCTTATCTCAGTGTCCTTAAGTGGCTCAGTAAATGCACTATTTAACTCCATAACTACATTTTCAAGCTCATAAGAATCTCTAACATAAATGCCTTTCCAATATGCATAACAATGTATAGCCATGTTCCTAAAACCTGTCATATCGTACTTTCTAAGCTTGCATAGAGTTTGTAAATCATTAGCTCTTTCCATATGTAAACTATATGAATTAAAAAATCTATTTGAAATAACTCTAGTATCATTTTTCTTAGTTTCTACAATCTGTAACTGATATGATTTAGGCTTGTAATTTAAATATTGCTCTCTTAAATCATACATAGAGTACTCTAATTCATTATCAATATATAAAACCTCACAATTAGCTTCATTCTTAGAATTTATAGTTCCAGGTAATCTAAGTACCCTTGCACCATCTGTTGACTTCCTATCAGACCCTAAATGCTTTAATTGATAATATATATAGTCTTGCAGTTCTTGCCATGTATTTAAAGCTCCATATGGAGCATTTTCTATTCTCCAATAAAGATGAACTCCTTGTCCACTATCTGTAACCATCGTAGGCTTTGGAACCTTTCCATCATGATATAGCATCCATATCATATACACAGTTTCAGCTTTTTCAAACCCTAATTTATTACAATCTATATCTTGAAATAAGGCTCTAAATTGCCTTATATTTTCTACTCTTCTCTTTGGTAGATACATTGTATTTGGCGCTAAAAATACATCACTTTCATTATGAAGTACTTCTACAATCTCTCTTAACCCATCATTTCTTGTATTATATATTTTAATTGTACGTTCATCAGCACTATTTTTTTCATTTAATTTTAATATTTGTATGTAACCATCTGTACTTTCATTATATAAATGGTCACAAAAATCTGTCATTTGCATAAAAAATACCCCTCTATTTTCAGTAAATTGACACTAAAGATAAGGAGTTCTTTCAGATCATTTCACAAAAATTATTACCTAATATCAATTAATATTTTAAAATCTATGTGAATTAATTTTTATATTATTTTATATATCAAAATTATTGACTATATATGAATATGTATGATAACATTAATACATAATAAAAATATAAAAAATCTCTTATGAGAGTTCACTCTTATCAAGAGTGTTGATATAAAAGCTAGGAGTAAGTCGCCAAACTTATGAACTCCTAGCTTTTTTCTTATTCAATTTTCGATTTCTTTATCTAAATTTTAACATATTCAACCATATTAGTATATATTATTTAATCATTTCTTGAATTGCTTTGATTCTGCTTTTTATAATCTAAATACAATATTTCCTAAATATTTATCCTGACTTCAACTTATTTTTATTTTAAAAGTTGATTTGTCAAATTAATTGCAACACCTTTCCTTAATCTCACTCCAAAAAACTTCGTGTGCAGTTCTAAAACCTAGAACTTTTCTAGGTCTATGATTAATTTTATGTGCAGCTAAAGCAAGGTCTTCTTTAGTAATATTCTCAAAGTTATATCCTTTAGTGAAATATTGTCTAATAAGTCCATTTGTATTTTCGTTAGTTCCTCTTTCCCAAGAATGATAAGGTTTAGTAAATTCTTTTCCATTATCACAAGTAAAAGTTTTAATGAATTTTATAGGCATAGCCTTAAACATTTTTAATCAGCATTAATTATATTTAATTTTTGTATTTTAAGATAAAAAATAGTAAAGAATTACATCTAATTCCTTACTATCTTTTATTTATAAAATATATTTTTTTAATATTATATATTTACTAATTATTTACAACCTACACTCCCACAAGTCTAAGTATGCCTTTAATTACATCCCAGTGAGCATAAAATCACACTTGTTATTGCAGGTTGTACACCTTTTTTAGTACCTTCTTTAACTTTTAAATCTAAATCGAAATCATTTGTTTTTCCCATTGTATTTTCCCCCTGTTAAATTTTAATTTTTAGCAATAAATACATTTAGTTCGACGTCTTAACAAAATTAGTATTTACTAAATAATTTTATAGCTATCTGCTACAATTATTATCTTACAACTCAATTCTAATGTTTTTATAATTTATTTACATATTTTTCCTTTTAATGATTTATTACTTTAATTTTTTTACTTTTTGTAAACATTTATTTATTTTTCTCCATAATATTGTTTTGATTTATCATTGTCTAATTTATCAGATGTTTCATAAATTTTTTGTGCAATTTATTTTTTAGTAAGATTTTTACTTAATGCATATTCAATTGCTCTTTTATATATCCTGACTTCAACTTATTTTTATTTTAAAACAAAAAAAACTATAAAATAGCTAAGCTATTTTATAGTTTTTATATTAAATTAATACTAAATTATATTTTTATTACATTTTCAAACTTATAAATTTAAGTGCAGTTATTTATATCTACTATTAATTATTTTTTACGCCTTCCCATTTCTTAAACCATACTACTCCAACAATACATATAATTAAGAAGGATACAACCGCAATAGGTATTCCTTTAGTTATTACTTCTGTAAATGCATTTTGTAACAAACTGTTATCTACATTTCCAAACTTTGAAAATCCGTCGAGATTATACACAGGTATAATACCAATTCTAGCTGACCAAGCCCACGGTATAAACGTCCACACTCTATCTCCCATGCCCGTTTGCATTAAGGCACCTAGAAGAGTTCCTGCTGAAGTTATTAACATTGTAAGACCTATTCCAAATTTTATGCTTAGGATTAAATATAATCCATATAAAAACAATGATGCTATTATTGTAAAAAGTGTTCCTTGTAAAAATATTCCATATTCAATATTTACCCCTGGATAAAGGAACTTGATTCCTAATAATAAAATTGCTGTAGACGCAAACATATCAATTATAGTAATCAAAATTAGCATAAATAATTTACCAATATATATAGTATTTCGTGATAAAGGAACTATCAGCATTCTCCTAAATTCTCCTGCAGAATCTTCGCCCATAATATTAAGAGTTGTTAAGATTCCTGCCAGCATAGTTAATCCTGTACTTATAGTTACAAAATAAATTTCATAAACTTTAATTTGAAAAGTATAATCAATTTTAAAAACGGATATATAAGCTAAAAATAATATTGAAAATAATATTGGAACTAATAATACTATACACCTAAATGCCGTTCTTTTAGTTTTCATCCACTCTGATTTGATAGCTCTCATTAAATTCATAATTTTTAGCGAGCCTCCTTTTTAGAAAACCATAAACTTGTTAACAATGATAATCCTATAAACCCTACAATACCTACAATAAGCCCTACAGGTATTACTGAAGCATTTAATAAATTACTTGTACTTTCCAAAAGTTCTCCATTAGGATTTAATTTTAAAATTGGACACATAAGTCTCATATTTAAGCTCCAAGGACATAAGTACCAATTAGGCCCTGTTACCGTTAATATTCCCCCTGCAATCCCTATACATGTTACAAATATTGATGAAAAAGGTCCAAAAGCTTCTGATAAAAATAAACATATTGGAATTAATATAAGTGTTGTAATCCAAATTACAAAAGTTCCTAAAAATAGAGGACCCACTTGAACTAAAGAACTGTGATGAACTAATTTAATTGTTAAAAGATATAAAATAACCATAAGTGATGCTAAAAATGTATAATAAGATATAACTAAAATTTTACTAATCCACATTTTTTTTAAATTTATGTCCTTGGATTTTAATGTTCTATAGTTTCCTGCCTTTTTTTCTGTAATAGATATAAGAGTGCATAAAATAGCTATAGTAAAGGGCATAAAGGAAACACTCCACCAATTCATCGAATTAGAAAAAACATATCTATTTAAAGCTACAATTTGAATTAATATATATATTGGTGCAATATAAAAAATCTTTTTAGCAAAAGTTCTTTTATACTTTAAATCTTCTGATTTGAGCATATCAATCATTATAAAATCCCCTTCTTTCTTAAATAGTAATAGTATCCATAAATAATTTTTCTAAATCTTCATCTTTATTAATTTTATTTTGATATGTTAACTTCCCTTTATATATAATACCTATATCTTCTGCTAGTTGCGCAACTTCAGATAATATGTGACTTGAGAAAATAATAGTTATTCCTTTACTTTTTAATGATTTAATTAATCTTCTTAAATCTTCTATACCTACAGGATCTAATCCATTCATTGGTTCATCTAATATAAGAAGTTTAGGATCATTTAAAAGCGCTATAGCAATTCCAAGTCTTTGTTTCATTCCCAATGAAAATTGTCCTGCTCTTTTTTTTCCTGTATTTCTTAAACCTACAATATTTAAAACATCTTCTATTTTACTATCTTTAATATTTAAAAGCGTTGTATGAACTTTTAAATTTTCTCTTGCTGTTAAGTTTCCGTAAAGCGCTGGTGATTCTATAAGAGCTCCTATATCATTAAGGTCCTTTCTGCTCCACTTATGCCCATCTATAATTATTTCTCCGTTAGTTGGATATAAAAGACCTGTAATCATCTTTAATGTAGTAGATTTACCTGACCCATTAGGTCCTAAAAATCCATAAATACTAGCCTTTCTTATCTTTAAATTTACAGAATCTACAGCTATTTCTCCCTTAAATTTTTTTGTCAACTTTTTTGTTTCTAAAAAATATTCATTCATTTAATTATCCTCCTTATATGTTTATACAACTATCTTAACAATCAAATATAATTTTTTTATAAGGAAATAGAAAACTTTTTAGATAACTTATTTATAGGACATAAAAAAGCTAAACAATCATAAATGATCATTTAGCTTTTAATGGATTATTATGTTCTTTTAATTCTAATATGTGAAATTCTATAGTAGCTCCACCTAAATTATTATTATATGCTTTTATTGTTCCATTGTAGTTATTAACAATTTTCTTTGATATATAAAGGCCTAGTCCAAAATGATTTTTGTAATTTTCATTTTGATAAAAAGCGTTAAATAATTTTGAAGGGTCTTTTTCTTTGAACCCAGTACCTGTGTCACTACATTCAAATTTAACCTTTTTAGTTGAAGGTTCATCATATACTTTTAGAGTTATATTACCTTGGTTTGTAAACCTTAAACTATTGAAAATTATATTATCTAATACTCTAGTTAACATAGTGCTATCTAATATATATTTTTGTTTGCTTAAGTCTATTTTAAATATTATATCTATCTCTTCATTTTTAGATATGTTTTTTATTTCTAGTTCTTTATCGATTAAAAATTTCATTAAGTCTATCTCTTCATTTCTTAACAAAAAACATTCTCCGTCTACCTTATAAAATAAGGCTAAATTATCAGTTAAATTAGTCATTTTATCACAATTTTTATTTATTATCTCCATATTTTCATTTATATCATAACCAGGAATATCTTTTAAGTCTTCTATTATTTCAATTTGACCTTTAATGACAGTTATTGGAGTTCGTATATCATGAGCAACAGAAGAAATCATTATTTTTCTTTCTTCATCTAACTTAGATAATTCTTCTATATTTACATTAAGTACTTTTACCATAGTATTAAAAGATTTTTGAA
The DNA here is from genome assembly GCF_030131845.1 of Romboutsia sedimentorum. Taxonomy (GTDB): domain Bacteria; phylum Bacillota; class Clostridia; order Peptostreptococcales; family Peptostreptococcaceae; genus Romboutsia_D; species Romboutsia_D sedimentorum. Next base: position 80,599 of record NZ_JASKYM010000006.1, read on the forward strand.
TTTCATTGAATTCTAAACCTTGTACTCCATTTACATAAAAATCAAAATCACCTTTAGATATTTTTTCACAGCCCTTTAAAAGAATATCCATATTTTTATATATAGATTTATATAACTTAGAAGTAAATAAAAATAAATATATTATAAAAAATATTATAGGAGAAAGTAAAGCTACTAAATATATAATAATTGTACCTTTATTTGATTGAAAATTATTTTTTATAAATGAAAAAGGTGCTTTAATAATATAAATAGCCTTTATATTATTATCTTTCATTATCCCTACATATCTATAAATGTAATTATTACTATATTTATCTTGATTTATAGAGTCCAATACATTAAAATTATTGTTTTTTACTCCGATTTCACCGTATAGATGATTACCTTCTAAGTCTACAACTTCACCTTGGATATCTTCATTATATTTTTTTACATCTATAATATTTCCATCTAAAATCCTGTCTCCTTTTTCCTTTACTTCTTCTTCTATTTCATGGATATATTTCATATAATAATCTGTTGTTCTAGCATTTGTAAAATACATAGTAGTTAAAACGAATATATATGTTAGTGCAGTTGAAATAATTGTATATATTACTATCTTTAAAACTAAAGTATAAAAATCTTTTTTTATAGTTTTATTTTTCATTTTTAACTTCCCACTTATATCCTCTTCCATATACTGTAGTTATATACGAATTTGCTTCGTCTAAGATTTTTAATTTTTTTCTAATATTTTTTATACATTCTGTAACAGTTTCTAAGTAACTTTCCGAGTTTACGCCCCATACATTATTAAAAATTTTCTCTTTTGAAAATACTATTTTTTTGTTCATTGCTAAAAATTTTATAAGCCTATACTCTTTTTTAGTTAATTTAAGCTTTTCTCCATTACAAAATATTTCATTAGACAAAACATCTATAACTACATTACCAGAACTTAGCATATAGAATTTTTTATTTTTTAATCTTTCTTCTCTTCTTAAATGACTTTCTATTCTAGCTTTTAACTCTTTAAAGCTAAAAGGTTTAGTTATGTAATCATCTCCACCTACAGATAGCGCTTCAATTTTATCTTCTTCTAAAATTTTAGCACTTATAAAAATTATAGGACAATTTACTTTATCTCTTATAATCTTACAAAGCTCTATGCCATCCATACCAGGCATCATTATATCCAACATGATTAAATCAAACTCTTTGTTTAACATATTTAATGCTTCTTTATACTCTTGAACAGTATCTACAATATAATTATAATTTTTCAAATATCCTTTTATTGTTGTACAAATATCTTTATTATCATCAATAACTAGAATTTTCTTTTCGATTTCTATAACCCTCTCCCCCTTTTTAATAGAATTTAATTTTTTGTTTAATTTTATAAAAATGATATATCATTTTTATAAAGCTAAAATAGTTGTTGAATACATTCAACAACTAAGTATAACTAGCATAATTAACTTTTATTAAATTCTGTTTTTATAATCATTTAGACTAAAAGCAGTGTCCCATGGAGTTTTCCTTCCATTTTTTATAGATAATAATGTTAAAATTATTCCTACTACCCCTTCAATTATGCCTACTGAATTATAGTAACATATTTTATCTTCTTTTTTTTCTACATCTATAAAATTAAATCTATTTTTTTCATTATAAAAAGAAATAACTTTATCACATAATTCTAATGATATAGATTTAAATTCATTAATATTTGTTAACTCATAAAATCTATTGCTTATATATGCAATTCCAGAATACCCATGACAAAATGTTGGTGATATGGCGTCTTTACTCCTTTTTGCAGCTATTTTCATAGATTCAATTGCATAATTAATATATTCATTATTATTTAAAGTCTTTCCAGCTATTAATAATGAATACGCCACTCCCGGAGTTCCATAACACCAAGCATCTCTGCAATATTCTTGAGGCCTAGTGTTATTTTTATAATCTTCAAATGATACAGTATAATTCCAACCATACCCATTTTTTTCATCTAATCTATAATTAAATAAAAAACTAGAAAATTTTTCAATTGCTTCTTGTTGACCATCTACTTCTATGCCTAATTGCTTTGCATTACACAAATTAATTAATAAAGATGGTATTCCATGAGAGAGTCCTATATTAAAAAATCCATTTGCCCATATTTCTTTTTCTTTTTTAGTATGTAAATTGTTTGATTCTATATACCATCCTGGAACCTCTATCTCCATATTTTTTTTATATTTAGAAAGATTTACTATATATTTTAACATCTTATTTATTTCTTTTTTCATATCATCTTTAAACAGCATACAATAATTTAATACTCCTGAAATACCTGAAATTGCATCATAATCATTGTCGCTTAATCCTGATTTATCTTCTAAGTGCTTTAAAGTATTTTCCAAATTATTTTTTATAAGGCTATTTACACTACTAATAAAATTTTTATATCTTTTCCCACTTTTAGATAAACATACTGTAGAAAGCCCTATGCCTGATAAACCAGAAAACATTGACAAGTTCATATCAGACCTGTTTTCTAATAGTGGAACTATTTTTTTTATATATTCATGTCCTTTTATATCCCATTCTTCTTCTGGATATTGTTCATTTAACTCTCCATATAAAATACATAATGATGGTAGTCCATCACTAAGAGTTAATTCATCATAAATATTAAACTTTTCTCCCTCTACTTCTAAATAATATTTGTCCTCTTTTGAAGATTGAACTATTTTATCATAATCTAACAGTTTAATAGCTGTATCATACACCATTTTTTCAATATCTATATTTTTATTTATTAATTTTTCTTCCATTTTAATTTCCCCTAATTAACAATTTCACATCTAAGTGTTTCAATTTCATACATTTCTTTATATACTTTATTATTTTCAAATAGCTCATCATGAGTACCTATCCCTACAATACTGCCTTTATCCATAACTATTATCTTATCTGCTAATTTTGCTGTTGATAACCTATGAGAAATAAAAATTCCTATTTTATTTTCTACCATTTTTATGAATGTATCAATAAGTTTTTTCTCTGCTATAGGATCTAATGCAGAACTTGGTTCATCTAAAATATATAAAGAGGCATCTCTAAACAAAGTCCTCGCTATTGCAATTTTTTGCCACTGACCTCCAGATAATTCCATACCATTATTAAACCAAACACCTAATTGTGCATCTACATCATTAATATAATTAATATCCATATCTTTAATTACTTTTTTTATTTTTTTATCGTCATTAATGCTATCAATATCTCCAAATGCTACATTTTCTCTAAAAGTAAGTTCATATTTAGCAAAATCTTGGAAAAGTGCTGCTATATTCTTTCTTAAATTTAAAATATTATAAGTGTTAACACAATCATCATTAAATAAAATAGTATTATCGTCTACATTATATAAACTTAACAATAATTTTGCCAATGTACTTTTACCAGAACCATTTTTTCCAACAATTGCAACTGTCTCACCTTTATTTATTTCAAAATTTATATTTTTTAACACTTCTACATTGCTAGAAGGATAACTAAAGTTTAAATTTTTAACTTGAATTTTTTCTATTTCACTTATAGAATTCTTTTTAGTTAAATTCTGTTCACTTTCATCTAAATCTTCTTTTATAGATAAAAAATCAAATAATTGTTCTATATATAAATTGTCTTGATATAGAGAATATATTGTATTTAATATCTTTTTACTATTATTTGCAACTAAATTAAGAGCATTTATTAATCCTACTACATTTCCTATTAATATCTCTCCTATTGTTGCTGAGTATATAACAATTATTAATATTATATCTATACAAATTTGCTCTACTATTTCAAAGAAAAATGTAAAAGTAGTTCTTTTTTTCAATAAACAAACGTCTTCTTTAACAAAAACTTTATTCATATCTTTATATTTCTTAAGTAAATAATTCCCTAAATTATATAACTTTATTTCTTTAAAAGCATTATCTCTTGTTAATAAATAAGTTAAGTACCAGCTTTTTCTATTATTAGAGGCTCTAGACCATAAAACATTAAATTCTCTTTGAGCTATTTTAAAGAAAGATAATGATGATAATAATGGAATTAAAACTAATATAGCTAATACCCATGGCTTCCAATTAACTATAATAATAACTGACGATACTAAGGTTATTAATGATGTCATTATAACTATAATTGATAAAAATATACTATATGGTTTATATGAAGTTTCATTTTGTACACGTTGCAACTTATCATAGATATCCGAATCTTCAAAATGTCTTAATGATAATCTAGTACATTTGTCCATAATTAAATAATTAAGCTTGAAATTAGTAAGTCTTTGAAAACGACCATCTAAGTATTCAAGTAAACTACCTATACAATTACTTAATAAATTAGCTAGTATATAAGCAATTAACGCACCTAATATAATTTTCATATTTTTTGTTTCTATTAAATTCAATAATTTTTGAGAAGTTAATAACGTAATTATAGGACACAGTCCACTAAATAAGCTTAATAAAATAATCAGATAAAAATTAGTTTTATCTACTTTCTTTATTAAGTTAAGTATTTTAGGAATAGTTTTGAGCATATTTAATATTTGCTTTATTGAAACATGAGTCTCGTATTGTTTTAAATCCATACTATTTCTCCTATTTTTCTATTTGTACATTATTTTTTTTGAAATATTTTAATGAATATAATGCATGAGAGGCTAATGCTCTAACTTTTATTTCGAATTCTCTATCTATTCCAAATAATCTATTGCAATGTAAATGAATTATACTATCTAAAATAGAGTACTTCTCTATATCTTTTAATGATTTATTTATTTTTTCTGAGTAATTTTTTACTATATCCCATCTTTTATTTAAAATATTTAAAAGTAAAGTTCCTTCCTCAGTAGCCCTTAAATTTTCCCAATTATTGTTGCTGTTGCATAACTCCATATATTCTTTTCTATTTTTATTAAAGTCCTCTCTATAGTCAGAAGATTTAATTTGAGACCTTAAAAATTCAACTTGTTTATCATATTCCACTCCATAATTTTCTATGTAGTGTATTATAGATACCATTCCTATAAACTCTTTAGTGAAGTTTAAATTGTTTAATCTTTGTTCTCTTAAAATCGCTTCTACTACTATACTATCAAAATAAAAAAGATTTTCAGCTACATCCATAAGCTTTGAGCCACCATATCGTTCAACTTCTCTATCATATGAATCTATTACATATCTATTCATTAAACCTTTTTCCATTAAACTTTTTAGCCAATCTTGTATTTCTGGATATAATTCTAAAAGCTTTTCTCTTGGAGCATTTAGTCTTAATCTTAGATGAGGAACTGGATCTGCATAGCGCATAAAGAAATACTTATCTATATCTCCTTTGCTTACTTTCTCTTCACAGTATCGTGAAACATCAAAAGATATTAAATCTTCAATATTACTTGCTACTCCATATAATTTTAAATAAAGCCATTGATCAAATGGTAATTTTAAACGTTCTTCACTTAAACTAGGTATATCCTCTCTTATGATCTCTGTAGATTGTATTTTAGGTTGCTCTTTTTTTACTTTTAATAATGGTACAACCAACTCACAAAAATATTCTTTTTGTTCTTTATCTTTAACTATATTAAATTCCTCATCTTCGTAAGAGTTTAATATTACTTCATCTTTATTGTTAATTTCATGTTGCAATATTTCTAAACTTCTTAAATCTTTAGCATTTAATAAAGTTCTGTTATCTCCTGAAGTTAGATAAACATATTTAGGTACATCATACTTATCAAAATATTTTCCTATTATATCTTTGAATTTATCAAAGCTTGTCTTTTTATTTACGCCTAAAATTTCTTTATCAAATTTCCAAATTGAAGGAGATATAGTAAAGTTTTTATACTCAATTTTAGGAATATATATACTATTATTAAATATATTATTCCATGGAAATTCATACCAAAATCTTTTACCATCTTGATTTATATCACTTAAAAATTTTATTGCATTCGGAGCAAAATCTATATTTAGCATATTATTTATTGTTATAATCAATCTTTTATTTAAAGATTTGCTCTTGGCATAAAATTTATTATTTTCTATTCCTATAAAAATATCATCTAATGATATTCTATGTTTATCATCTTTTGAACTATTAGTACACAGTGCTATTTCATAATCACTACCATGTATATTTCTAGATACATTTGATACTCTTACTTTATTAGGTAAATAAACTAATTCACATGTTATATAATTATTTTGACCAAATATATCAAGTTCACTTTTAGCTACCGTACTGAAACAGTTTTTTTCATCCTGCATCATATAAGAAAATCTTCCAAATGATTTTCCAGCATAATTTGATCCTAAGTTAGGACCTATATAGTACTTTAAGTTATTCTGTTCGTTTTCTTTTGAATTAGATTTTATCATTAAGTTTAATTCTAATGAATTAGGTGCTTCATCATAACTATATTCTGGTAATTGTAAATTTTTTATTTCTTTATCATTGATAACAATGCTTTTTTTATTTTTAATTGCATCTATATATTTATATTCAAAATATGTTTTTAAATTTCTATTTATTTGATTGTTTAATATTACTTGTTCAACCCTATTAGTTGGTGGATATTTATAACCAATTGGAGCTCCTATACCTCTATCATTATCTAACATTTCTAATAAAGATACTTCTCTATCTTCTCCATATCTTTCTATAAACTGTTGTTTGTATCTTTTAAAATATGAATCTCTATCTTTAAATGGTGTTGATATAGTTAAAATCATATTAACTAAATCATTTATTTCATCTATAACTTTACTATTCATTGTTTTTTCTTCTAAATTTAATTTCATATCTACTTGTAGTATACTTTTGCATGAAACAATATTTTTCATTTTAGAACATAAATTTATATATATTTCTTCACCTTGACCTAAATCAGTTTCCATATATTCTTTTATTAAATTTTTAATTTCTATTAATTGATTTTTTAAACCATTAATAATATTTAATCTATCAATTTCATTAATAATATAATCTAATTGATCATCTACTGTTAATGGTGGCATCAAATTAGATATTAAATATTCATTTTTTATTAAATTTTTTAAATACGCTTCTATTGTTTGTTCATACTCACTTCCATAATTGTCTATTAGTTTTTGAAGTAAATCTTTATATGATATTGTATTTTGTGTTAATTGTAATATAAGTTCTAATGAACCTGTTAATTTTATACTAATTTCTTCTATATTGGAGTCGTTGGCATTTTCATTAATCTCTTCATTTTTTTCAGTTGAATATAATAAGAATACTCTTTCTCCTTTTATTAAAATACTATCATTTTTTCTATAATTTAAATTCATATATTCTATATCTTCTATGTGTTTAACTAATTTAATTAACCACTCTATATCTGGGCGAACATATTTTTTATATTTATTATCTGAGTATTTTAATGTTGTTTTATCATTAGTATAATTTCCAAAATCAACTCCCGAAAATAATCCAAAAGGTGTTGGTCTTGTACTTATTCTAGTTAGATATTTATAAATAGACTGTAAAAAATAATCTAACTTTTTTATATCTTTTCCTTCAGAAAAATCTATTAACGTACTATAAAGACTTTTACTACTTATTAAAATACATTCTCTAAATACACGATTTTTACATAAAGATCTTATATAGTCTATATTCTTTTTATTATCACACTCTTCATTAAAAAATTCAAAAAATTTATCTACTGAAAAAGTTGGCGTTCTAATCATAAATGTATCTATATTTTTGTATAAATTATTTTTCATTATTTAAACTCGCTCTCTATTATTTGTTTAATATTTTAATAATGCTAATAAAACTTATCAATTATATATAAAGTTTTATTAGCATTAATTATATTTAATTTTTGTATTTTAAGATAAAAAATAGTAAAGAATCACTTCTAATTCCTTACTATCTTTTATTTATAAAATATATTTTTTTTATATTATATATTTACTAATTATTTGCAACCATTACTCATGCAAGTCATAATTACACCAGTAATACATCCAGCTGTACATAAAGATATACTTGTTATTGCAGGTTTTACACCGTTTTTAGTACCTTCTTTAACTTTTAAGTCTAAATCGAAATCATTTGTTTTTCCCATTGTATTTTCCCCCTGTTAAATTTTAATTTTTAGCAACCAATACATTTAGTTGGACGCCTTAACAAAATTATTATTTGCTAAATAATTTTATAGCTCTCTGCTACAATTATTATCTTACAACTCAATTCTAATGTTTTTATAATGTTTTTATAATTTTTTTATATATTTTTCCTTTTAATGATTTATTACTTTAATTTTTTTACTTTTTTGTAAAAATTTATTTATTTTCCTCTAATGCATTATATGCATTAGCCATTCCTTCTCCATAATATTGTTTTGATTTATCATTGTCTAATTTATCAGATGTTTCATAAATTTTTTGTGCAACTTCTTTTGGAGTAAGGTTTTTATTTTGACATAAAAGAAGTCCTGCTATTGCTGATACCTTTGGAGCTGCTATTGATGTTCCTACTTCAAACATATACTGTCCACCAATTGATGTGCTTAAGCAAAAATCATTAACATTCATAGATTCTGTTTTAGAATAATCTCCTCCAGGAGCTGCTATGTGAACAAAATATTTACCATAATTTGAATAAGATGCTATAGTGTCTTCTCTTCCTGTCCCCGAAACATTTATAACTCCCTCAATACTTCCAGGTATCTGATAAGCGACCCCTTCATAAATGAATCCCTCTTCTTTATCTCTATTATTAAGAAATTTTGTTATATTTTGACCATCAGAGCAATCAATTCCATCATTACCTGCGGAAGTAACTACTGTAACATTTTTATTTAATGCATATTCAATTGCTCTTTTATATAATGCATATTCAGCCATATCATCACCTAAGTCCTGTTTAATTCCAGTATTAGGATCAACCCAATAACATTTACCTTTTAAATCATATCCTGACATACTTAAATTTATAACATTTGCTCCATCGTCAGTCGCTTTTATTATTGCAGAAGACATTATAGTAGCATTAGTGTTACCTTTTGAGTCAAATACACGATAACTCTTAAAACCTATATTAGGAGCTACACCTTTAATTCTTCCATTTCCCGCAATGCTTCCTGAAACATACGTTCCATGTCCTAATCTATCATTTATATCTTTTGGTTCTCCATTCTCCGTTTCATCGCCGTTAAAATTTTTTGGAATAAAATTTTCTCCACCTAAAAGATTATTCTTTAAATCTGGATGTTTTTCATCTATTCCCGAATCTAAAATCCCTATTACTACATCATGATTTCCAGTTTCTAATTGAAAACTATTTCCATCATTTGTAACTCTTTTAATATCCCATTGATATAAATCATATAAGTCTCCATCTTCACCAGTTACTTGTGATCTTGATTTTCTAATTAAATTTTCTCTAAATTTTATTGTTTTTTCTTTTGGAATTAGAATATTATGATTTGGCGATATTGATTTTACAGAATTATAAGATTTGATTTTAGGTATAATATTAGTATTGCATTCAACCTCTATACCCCCAATTTCAGGTAATGTACTTATTACTTTTCCTCCATCATTTTCTATTAAGTCCTTAACATTAGTATCAATATTGTTTTCATTGAATAATACAATCATTTTAGTATTATTACTTTTATCTAATTCTAGAGCTTGTACTTTACTGTCATTAAATGCAACAGTAAATATAAAAATTGAAAATAATACTAAATAAATTTTTTTAAATCCTAACCCTTTGTTCATATAAATCTCCCCTTTATAAAGCAATTTTTAAATATAATATAACATTTTTGTAATATATTGTATACTTGCTTGCATTAATGTCATTTTTAAAATAAAAGCAAGAAAAACAACACTAGACGAAAGAATTGAAATTGTGGGATTTTGTATAGCAAATAATTTTAATTATGAGCTAACTTCAGATAAATATAATGTATCATATAATCAAATTTATACATGGGTGAAAAAGTTAAAAAAAATGGAGAGGAGATGATACTTCATAGCATAAAAAAAGAAACTATATATATTGCAATAAAGGAATTAAATCAAGAAGGATATCCGATATTTACACTATGTAAATTTGCAGGTATTGCAACGAGTTCATATTATAAATGGTTAAATAAAACGATCAATCTTAAGAGAGTCTACAGATTAATGAAAACATCAAATCTACATGCGGTAATCCGTAAGAAAAAGAAAAAAGATTTAGCAATATCTAATAATCCTACTGTAAAACCATTATTTCATAGTGATAGAGGATTTCAATATACACATAAAGCTTTTAAAGCTAAGTTAGATAAGCAAGAACCTGTTCAAAGTATGTCCAGGGTGCCAAGGTGTATAGATAATGGTCCTATGGAAGGTTTTTGGGGAATTATTAAATCAGAGATGTATTATTTGAATAAGTTTCATACATTTGAGGAATTAAAATTAGCAATAGATAATTATATAAAATTTTATAATGAAAAAAGTGATGTTAGTATAATTGCATAGACACAATTAATCGAACCAATTATAATATAGGTAGATTAGAAAGGGCGTGTCTAAAGATGGCAAGATATACAGAAGAATTTAAAAATACAATTATAGAATTATATAAATCAGGAAAATCATTAGCAGTATTACACAGCGAGTATGGCATACCAAAATCAACAATATCTACATGGATAAAAGATAACTCTCCAGTATCTTCAAACTCAGATGATGAGATGACATTGAAAGAATTGAGATCTCTTAAAAGAGAATTATCTCAAATCAAAGAAGAGAATGAAATATTAAAAAAGGCTATGGCCATACTTGCAAAGAAGTAGAATCTATTGTTAACCTGATTGATGAATTAAAAGAAGAACATAAAGTTGCATTATTGTGTAAAGTGTTAGGTATTCCAAGAAGTACGTACTATTCTTTTAGGTACAAAAAACCTAGTAAAACAGCCATTGAAAGAGAAATTTTAAAACAAGAAATCCAATCTATTTATGATGCTAGTAACGGTATTTATGGTGCACCAAAAATTCATAAAATATTATCTAAAAAATTTGATGTAAGTATAAAAAGAGTACAGAGAATTATGAGTGAATTAGGATTAAAATCAGTGATAATAAAAAAGTTTAAACACCATACTACCAAAGTAAAAATAGAAGATAAGGATAATGTTTTAAATCAAGATTTTACAACAGATACAATAAATGAAAAATGGGTTGGAGATATTACCTACATACACACAATAAAGGATGGCTGGTGCTATTTAGCGTCAGTCATGGATTTACATACAAAGAAGATAGTAGGCTATGCCTTTGATAAGAATATGACAACTGATTTGATAATAAGAGCTTTAGATAATGCAGTTATAGTTCAAAATCGCGATGAGGGCCTTATATTTCATTCTGATTTAGGATCGCAATATACCAGTTTTGATTTCAGTAACTATACATCAAAAAATAAAATGATTCAGTCCTTTAGTAAAAAAGGATGTCCTTATGATAATGCCTGTATAGAGTCTTTCCATGCCATTTTAAAGAAAGAAGAAGTTTATAGGGTTAAGTATTTTGATTTTGAGTATGCAAAACTAAGGTTATTTGAATATATAGAAGGTTGGTACAATAGAAAAAGAATTCATGGGAGTATTGGTTTTATATCGCCGGATGAATGCGAAAAAATAGCTAGAGCAAGTTAAAAATTCAATTATTTGTGTCTAAAATATTGACATAGATCCAGATCCATTTGCCGTAGGATTCCTTCAGATTCCACCGTCAAGTTGTTGCACATGCCGGGCACATATAAAAAAGCAGCAGCCTTGATTATTCAAAGCCGCTGCAATATTAAATAGAGCTAGATTTAATCTTCTTTACCAACTTCATAAATAATATAATTACAATTCATTTATCATTTCTGTTACAGATATGTTTCGAATTCGTTTTGATGGAGCATAAACTGCTGCAATAGCTGCAATAAAAACAAATAGAATTATAATTAATAAAGGTATAATAGGCAGACTCCAAGTAGCGTAGTTAAAATGAGATGTAATAAGATTGTCATATAACAATTTACTAATCAATAGACCAACTATACAACCAACAGCACAGCCAGATAAAGCATAGGTAAATGCTTCAGAAGCTATCATCTTTGTTATTTGATGTTCGTCCATACCGATAGCACGCATTGCTCCATACTGATTTATTCTTGCAGACACACTCATAGAAATACTATTCATAATATTTAATACCGTAACTAAAGCAATAATTGCTAAAAATCCGTATACAAAGAATAAAAATGCCGTATATGTGCTAGTAGTCTGCTGGTCACGTTGGTCACTAAATTTATACTCTCCACCAACTACATTATGAATTGCTTCTACATTCTTATCCGTCACATTTTTTGTAGTTTGTATCATAACAAGTGAATAATCATTTACACCAGTCAGATTCCTAAAGGTTTCTCCAGAAGTAATGATAGTTATTTTTCCATTTGTATTGCCATCACTGCTGAATGGGTCAAATTTTAATAAACCTGCAATTTCAAGTTCCTTACTGCCTACTCTTAGTTTATCACCAATTTCTAATGTACTTTCTTTATCCCCTGTTGCAAGTACATATTTGCTGTCACCATATACCTTTGAAATATCGCTACCTTTTTTAAGCTGCTTATCCTTCGTAATGCAATCTAAATCAAATTCATCATAGGATATAATATCAATCGTATTTGACGACGTATTAGCTTTGTTTAATTCTGCTGGAACATCAAGATAGTTCCTACGACCAAAAACATGTTCTACACCTTCCATGTTACTAATCTTATAAAGTAGTTCACTGTTTATGGAATTTGAATTACTTAGAATGTTGATTTCAGAAACATTGGATAGCTGAGGCATAAGACAACCAACGAATTCTATTAAAACAGAAAAACTCAAAAAAAGTATAATACTAAGTGCAAACGAGCTTGTCATAAGTATTAAATTTTTCTTTGCCGATACTGCATGATGAATACCAAGTGCAATTTCAATTTTTGAAAAACGTGTATTCACACCATAAGTCATATTTTTTGTATTTTGTGAATTACCTGATACTGCTGTTATAGAAGATACTTTAGCAGCTCGTTTAGCCGGAACGCTCGCAGCAATGACAACCGTAACAGCACCAACAACAATTCCACTAATAATACCAATTAAGCTGATTCCAAAAACGGGCATATCAGAGTATTCTTCTACGACGACAAAGCGTAATGTAGCACATAACCCCCATGTGATTATAATTCCAAGTATAACACCTATAGGAACTGCAGTTTTACACCAGTTAAGAGATTCCAGTCTTACAAAACGGATAATTTGTTGTCTACTCATTCCAATACATCTCATCATTCCGAAGAACTTTGTCCTTTGATCAACAATACTGTTTATACTGCTTGAAATCATCAGTACTCCTGAAATAAGTATCAGAACAAACAATACTATAGCAGTAGAATATAGTGTACGTGCCGTTTGACTGCTGCTTAATCCTTGAAGTGCCATACTACCATGCTTATTCAGTAATTTTATTTTCTCCATTCTAACGCCCATGTCTGCCATACTAAACACAGCTGTTACCAAAAATACAGCAAAGATGATACATAGAAGCGTCATACGATTGTGACGTCTGTGTACTTTTGCAGAAATCGGAATTAGGCTAAGATAGCTTTTCATTCTTAGCACCTCCCAAAATCAGTCAGTACCCCGTCTGAAACTTGCAGTATTCTGTCCGCTGTCTGAGCAATACTTCGGCTATGTGTAATCAGAATAATGGTCTGTTCATACTTTTTTGCAGCCTCTTTTAGTAATGCAATTACTTCGCTACTGTTTTGCGTATCCAAATTACCAGTTGGCTCGTCGGCAAGTATAATCGATGGTCGTGTAATCAGAGCACGCCCTATTGCTACACGCTGCTGTTGCCCACCAGATAATTGACTTGGTAAATGGTTGCGACGTTCTTTCAAATTAAGTACTGCAAGTAATTCTTCCAGATATTTTTTGTCTGGTTTCTGGTAATCAAGTAATACAGGAAATATAATATTTTGTTCAACTGTTAGTTCTGGAATTAAATTAAAACTCTGAAAAATAAATCCAATATTCCTACGACGAAATATTGTTAAGCTACTATCTTTCATTTCGAAAATATCATTTCCATCAATAAATACCTTTCCAGAAGTAGGAGTATCAAGTCCACCTACCATATTCAAAAGTGTACTTTTACCAGATCCTGACTCTCCGATGACTGCCACAAACTCGCCTTTTGGGACGGAAATTTTGGCGTCTTTTAATGCATGTACGGCAGCCTCACCACTGCCATATGTTTTAGAAATTGATTTAACTTCTAATAAATTCATAGTCTAAACACCTCTTTCTGTATTGATATAAAAAGTTTATCATGTCAATCTTACTGTAAAATTACACTAATCCTACAATTGTGTAGGAATTAAAAAATTGATTGTAAATGTTGTACCAATACCTAATTCGCTGTCAACTTCTATTGTTGCGCTATGTGCTTCTATAATAAGCTTTGCAAGGGGCAAGCCAAGTCCAATACCTTGTGTATCTTTAGAAAAACGGCTGCGATAAAATCTTTTAAAAATATGATGTAAATCCTCTATATGAATACCACTTCCGTTATCTTTTATAATAATTTGAATAATAGAAGCGAATTGTTTCCATTCTATACATATAGTATTACCTTCTTTAGTATGGTCAAAAGCGTTTTTAACAATGTTGCTAATTGCTTCAATTAGCCAATTACGGTCACATAATAAAGTAATAGTATCATCTCCAGAAAAATATAGTTTCTTTCCCTCCTGCTCGTTACGATAGGTAAAGTGTCTTTCAATATAGCCTATCATTTCAGATACACTTTCTATAGATTTTTCTATTACGATTGTTCCTGCATCAAATTTTGTAATTTTTAAGAGGTTTTGTACAAGTATTTCTATTCTATCAAGTTCCTGCTCTGAAAGATAAGTAAATTCCTTTATTACCGGTAAATCATTTACTTCTTCCTGCATAATACCGTTATATATGTTAAGATTCGTAAGTGGGGTTTTCAATTGGTGCGAAATATCAGATATGGTATCTTTTAAGAATTTTTTTGATTTCTCTTTGTTTTTAGCGTTGGCGCTCAAAATAGAAACTAAGGAATTTACTTCATGAAATAGTCTATACAGCTCGCCCTCATCATTACATTCAATACGTGAATTTTGATTTCCAGAAATATATTCCCTAATTTGTGTTGTGGCATTCTCCATAATTTTATTTTGTTCCTTAAAGTACCAATACCCAATTGCCAATATAAAGATATCCATACACAAAGAAGATAAAAGTATATATAATGCTGCGTTTTCTAATTTAAAGCCTATGAAAGCAACTGAAATAAGGGTAAACACTATTATGAATAGCAGTACTAAGTAAAAAAGTAATTTAGTTTTTCTGTTTACTAATATTTTCATATTGTACCTCAATTTATAGTCTTCCATTTATATCCCATACCTCGGACCGTCACTATGTTTCGTGGTTCACCTGGCTTATCTTCAATTTTTGTACGCAGTCTACGTATATATACAGTAAGGGTATTGCTATCTATATAATTTTCGTTGCAATCCCATAGCTTTCCTAAAATTTGTTCTGGCGAAAGAACATTATTTAGATTTTCCATAAAAAGGCATAATAATTTATACTCGCTTGCTGTTAAATCAAGTTGTTCTCCTTTTTTATAGACTTCTCTTTTTAGTAATTGTACTTTTATATCATTAGAGTTTAATTCAGTATCTAATTGATTAAAATTATCGGTTCTACGAAGCAACGCATTTATTCTTGATAGAAACACTGCCAACTTGAAAGGCTTTGTAATATAATCATCGCCTCCGATATCAAGTCCCATTATAATATCAGTTTCCTCATCAGCAGCAGTAAGAAACATAATCGGTACCTTTGATATTTTACGAATTTTTTTACATAAATCGTATCCTGAGCCGTCGGGAAGTGATACATCTAAAATTACTAAATCATATTTTCCATTTATCCATAATGTTTCCGCTTCAATACTTGTACGGGCAATATCTATCTCATATCCTTGCTTTTTGATAGCAAAAGATAAACCATTGATTAAATTTAAATCATCTTCAACAAAGAAAATACGTTTCATTTGC
The DNA here is from genome assembly GCF_030131845.1 of Romboutsia sedimentorum. Classification (GTDB taxonomy): domain Bacteria; phylum Bacillota; class Clostridia; order Peptostreptococcales; family Peptostreptococcaceae; genus Romboutsia_D; species Romboutsia_D sedimentorum. Next base: position 96,828 of record NZ_JASKYM010000006.1, read on the forward strand.
TTTCACCGTCCTTTATTTTTTGCCAGTATACCATAATTTCAACAGGCTTCTCCGCGACCTTTGATATCGGTTGCATACGGCTAAACTTCACCACATCCGGTATACGATTTTGTGTCATAGATTTTATACCCGTCTTTCAAAAATCTATACGATATTATTATATACAGTCAACCCAGTAAGTACAATAAGCAAACTGTGAGTACTATGATATATCAACCTCTAAAATCATGGTATTTTTATAAAGCAAACCACTATGATAATGTAGTGTTTTACTTTATATAAATGTCTTTGGATTTATTTCCATAAAAGAATATAATATAAATATAGAATGCTGTTGGAGGAAATAAAATGGACTATATGACAACAAAACAAGCCTCCAAAATTTGAAATATTTCTCAAAGACGCGAAAAAGCCTGTTGACGGGCGAAGAAAGGAGTTTCGAAATGAATAGTGTTTTGATTATAGACGATGATAAAGAGCTTTGTACTCTTATGAAAAAATGTGTAGAGAAAGAGAATTTATCTGCTATTATTGCACATGGTGGTATGGAGGGGATTCGTTTGGTTGATGAAAATAAAAGTAGTGGCTCTCTTTCTCTCGTAATTTTGGATATAATGATGCCGGATATAAATGGTTTTCAAGTTCTTAAAATAATTAGAGAAACAAGCAATATCCCTGTGCTTATGCTTACTGCTAAAAGCGACGAGGACGATAAAGTTTCCGGACTACGCTTAGGTGCTGACGATTATCTAACAAAGCCGTTCAGTATTAGCGAGCTTATGGCTCGTGTAAATTCTCTGATTCGCCGTTATACTACTTTAAACCCTACTTTTGCAACGGAAACAGATTGCATAGAATTACAAGGTATGGTGATTGATAAAGCAAACCGCATTGTTTCTGTCAATGATATTTTAGTTGAACTCACAGGTAAAGAATTTGATTTACTTTCATTTTTGGCTTCAAATAAAGGACGGGTGTTTACCAAAAAACATATTTACACGCAAGTGTGGGAAGATGAATATGCTTTTGACGATAGCAATATTATGTCTTTTATCAGTAAACTTAGAAAAAAGATTGAGCCGGATTCCGACCATCCATCTTATATTTTGACAGTTAGAGGTGTCGGCTATCGTTTTAATAAGGAGGCTTGATAAAATATGAATGTTTATCTGATTTTTGCATTAGTTATTACCCTGCTTATCATAGTATACCTTGTTTCTGTCTTATGGCGTGTCCAAACGCAACTTACCCTTATAAAAGATGCTTTAGAAGATATAAAAAACGGAAATCTTAATCGACGTGTTTTAGCAAGAGAAAGCGATATGACAAGGAAAATTTGTTATGATATAAATGAAATTGCAATTAACAACCAAGCACGATTTATTCAGCAAAAACAATCAGATCAAGCATACAAAAGGTTAATGACAAGTCTTTCCCACGATGTAAAAACTCCGCTTGCTTCTTTGGTTGGTTATTTAGAAGCAATCCAAAGTAAAATTGTTGTAGGTGAAGAAAAGGACGAATATATCAAGGTCGCATTTGATAAAGCCCAACACTTAAAATATTTCGTAGAAAATCTGTTTGACTGGGTAAAATTAAACTCGGGGGAACAGGCTTTTCGTTTCGAGCTTTTGGATTTAAACGAGTTATCTCGTAATATTGTAGCTGATTGGGTTCCTATTTTAGAGAAAAATCATTTTGAATATGAGTTTGATATTCCTACAACAGAGTATCCAATACGCATAGATGCAAACGCATATACCCGTATTCTCAATAATCTACTACAAAATATCATTACCCACAGTGAGGGCAATAATATGGCACTGCGTATTTTTGAAAATGGACAGCAAGTCAAAATTGCAATATCAGACAATGGGAAAGGAATATCCCCTGATAATCTTCCACACATTTTTGAAAGACTGTACAAATGTGACAATTCACGAGGTGCAAAAGGAAGTGGCTTAGGTTTGGCTATTGCCAAGGAACTTGTAAGCGTTCACAAGGGAACTATAACTACCGATAGCACTCTCGGTTTCGGAACAACATTTACGATTTTATTTCCGAAAGCCCTGTGACAGCACAGGGCTTTCTTACTGTAAAACAAGATAAAAACAAGATTTCAACAAGGTTATGGCAAGGTTAATGTATTATAATTTAATTGTGATTATTTCTACCGCCATATCGGTTATCACATTGCCAAAGCAAAGGTATTAAAAGTGAGGAGATTTTATATGAATGATTTTATAATTGAAACGAAACAACTGACAAAGAATTATGGAGAGCAGACAGCAGTTAATTCAGTCAACCTACATGTAAAAAAAGGTGGGATTTATGGATTGTTAGGACGCAACGGAGCAGGAAAAACCACTCTTATGAAAATGATTTTAGGGTTGACTCCAATCACTTCTGGCGAAGTGGATGTATTCGGACAGAATATCAAAGGTCGAGAAAAACGAGTATATCCCCGTATCGGTGCTATGATTGAAACACCGGGTTTTTATCCAAACTTAACAGGAACGGAAAACTTAGAGATTTTTGCGAAACTGCGTGGCACATCTGCTCCCAATGCAGTTGAAAATGCATTGAAAGTAGTGGGATTACCTTATAAAGACAAAAAGTTGTTCGGTAAGTATTCGCTCGGAATGAAGCAACGTCTTGGGATTGCTAACGCTATTATGCACGACCCCGAACTACTGATTTTAGACGAACCTACAAACGGTCTTGACCCTATTGGCATTGCAGAAATAAGAGATTTTATCAAACATTTGAGTGTTGAACGAGGAAAGACAATTCTTATTTCCAGTCATATTCTTTCGGAAATCTCATTATTGGCTGATGATATTGGAGTTATTGACCACGGTGTTCTTTTAGACGAAAGTAGCATGGACGAACTGGAAAAGAAAAACCGCAGCTATATCATGCTTAAAGTTTCAGATGTTCCAAAAGCTTCACTGATTTTAGAACGAGAATTCAACTTGAAAGATTATTCTGTTCAAAATGATCAAACCCTACGACTTTATGACACTACTGTGGATATAGGTAAAATCAATAAATCCCTTGTAATGCAGAATATAACTGTTATTAGTTCGGTGCTTTGTCATGATACCTTAGAGGACTACTTCAAAAAAATTACAGGAGGTGAAGGCATTGCTTAACCTTATTCAAACAGAATTTCTTAAACTACGCCGCAATAAGCTTATTTGGCTCATGTTGTTAACCGCTCTCATTATGCCGTTTTTCGCACTATTATATTTTAATTATTTTGGGGATAAAGGTGTTGACCCGAGAGAGTTTTATAAAATGTCTGCACTCAGTTTTACTATTTTCATTATCTTACCTGTTATTTTGGGAATATTTTGTACAATGCTTATGCACGAAGAAAATCAGTATGATATGTTAAAACAACTTTGGATTGTTCCTATCAGTAAAATAGGATACTTTTTTAGTAAATTTTTTGTGGTTTTGGTTTACTCCATTTGTTTCATGCTAATTACATTCGTAGCTTCCGTTATGTTTAGTGTGCTTTCGGGATATGTTGTATTTGAATGGGGAAGCGTATTTTATTTGCTGAAAAAATGTTTAGAGAGTGGTGTTATTACTGCTTTTGTAATGTTGCCGATTTTGGCAATAGCCGCATCGCAAAAGGGATACATTCTCCCGATTTGTATTACATTGGTTTATGCATTTTTATTTTTTATAATAGGAGGAATAGATATGTATATACACCCCTTATCCAGTATGTTAGTTATAATCAATCGAAACAACGATATTCCGGGCATTGTTTGGCCACAAGGAATTAACGTTCCGTTAGCGTTTCTTTCTATTTGCGTTTGGGATATTATTGCAGTATTCCTTGCAAATATCGCATTGAAAAGAAGTGAGGTGTGAAGAATGCGAAATTTACTTTGGGCTGAACTCCAAAAGATTCGCCGTTCAAATATTGTTTGGATTGCAGTTTTTGCAACAGTTATGGTAGCTGTTAGTGTTTTTATGCAGGGATGGTTTACGTATAATGGTTCACGGGATATAGACAGTGCAGGATGGTATATGACTATGGCTCAGCCTTTGGCAACAATTTTTGTTCTTCCCGCAGTCATTTCTCTTTTGGGAAGTTATATGATTTGTCGTGAAGAAGATGAGGATACTATAAAATCTTTGCTACTTATTCCCGTAAATGAAGCAAAACTAATCTTTGTAAAAATGATTATTACTTTTTTATTCAGTATTTTCATTTATTTGCTGCTCTTTGCAATAGCATTTTTGACTGAGGCAATATTACATCTTTCCGATTTATCAGCAGGAATGGTTTTAGATTTTCTGAGAATATATTTTCTTAAAGGTGTTGGAATATTCCTTGTTATCTCGCCCATTATTGCCTTGGTATCATATATGAAAAAAGGCTATTGGATTGCATTAGTATTAACTGAAATGTACTCTTTTGCGGGAATATTCATGAGTATGTCAAATACTCTAAAAACATTCTATCCGATTACGGCAGTATTTGGGGTTTCCGGTTACTATGAAGCTACTGCCCAAAATCGGATAGGAAGTATTATAATCTTGTTACTATGTGGTTGCCTTTCTGTTTTTATACTCAAAGGTTTCAAATATAGTGAAAAAAATTAGCCATACGCTTAGACGTATGGCAAAAAACAATGACATAAAGGTAAATATTTATGAAAAAAAAATTGTATACAACCCTTTGAAACTCCCACTTGCCATAACATTTACCCCTTAAACCTTCTATGCTTTATATATTCTACAAAACAAAATAAATCCATTTTTATTTTCCCGCAAGCGTGATAAATTAAAGCTTAATCAAAAACAATAATGTCACGTTTACGTGACATTTAGATGTTTTAAATAAATCAAATTCTTCTGATGAAATACTTTCTTAAAAGCTACGAACACGTGCGAGCGGATAATATACGAAGTAGACTTGATATAAAATATGATGTTTGCGAAGTATTTTAGTAGTGAGTAGTGTGAGTGAGTTGAGGATTAGTCAGAGGGGCCTGGCCAAAGGCCAATCTTTTAGATAACCAATAAGACTAAATAGAAAATATAGATTATAATTTAACATAAAAATTTATATACAAAATGGTTTTGAGTTAGAGATTGTAACGAAAAGCTCGTTGGCGAAGCCAAACTCTCAAAGTATCAATGTTAGGTATAGCAACTATAATAGCTATAGCATCAACGAATTAAATTATATAAGAAAATTATTATTAAATACAAAAGTATATCACATCCAAACTCTAAATCTAATCAAAAAACTTATAAATAACCAATGCACCAGGTCTTTAGTCTGGCCTCACAGTTTATAGCGCTTCCCAGCTATTATCTGTGAGGTCAGACTAGACCCCAAAGCTTTTGACCCCAGCACATAAATAAAGATAGTTGAGGTAGGAGCGCTCTTTGCTACTTCGTCAACTATCAACCTTTCTATCTTTTAAAACTCTAAACATATTAACATCCTTAATTTTTTCTAAAAAATATTCTACAAAAATAATACTCAACTATCTTTTAGGACTTAACACACACCACTTGATGTATTCAACGTAGCCGAAACTTTAATATCACTTCAAAAACACGACAAAATATCAGTAATGAAACAAGATAACACAGAATTAGCTTTATAAAAAAATAAAGGAGGAATAAAAAATGGAAAACTTAGAAACTAAACTTTTAATGACATTCTCAACAGACTTTGTAAAAAAGGTCAGCTTATTTGTAACAGATCCAAGACAAGATTTAACAGAAGCAGAAATAAAAGCTGCAATGGATATAATAGTTCAAAAGAATATATTTGCACCAGGCGGAGAAGATTTAAAAACTCCAATAGAAGCAAAACTAGTTCAAACAGAAACTACAGAATATGACCTTGCAGTTGCATAACACATGGAACACTTAAGAAATGTCCCTCTAAGCGCCGGAGGGGCTTTCTTAGCATATTTATAGATTAATAGGAGAATAAGTCAATGGAACTAGATTTAATGCAACTGGTGGCAAATTTAGGCTTTCCCGCAATAGTTACAATGTATCTATTGGTACGTATCGAAGGGAAACTAGACGGCCTAAGTTCAAGTATCAACTCTTTAAGCTCAAATATTAATGAATTAAATAATAAAAAGTAAAAAGCCGCCTACCCATAATTGGATAAGCGGCTTTTTATTTAAAAAACTAGAACTCACTGAAAAACCATAATACCTTTTTAAGTCAACCTTTGTCAATCAAAAATTCGCTTCGCTCATGTCGCCAACGATATATCTTTGCTATCGCTTCAGATGCATCCGTTGCTCAAAATTTAAGCACTTTTCTTTTGTTTATTTATAATAGATCTTATATAACTTTCAGACATATTGTATTTAGTAGCTAATTCTTTATGGTTAAAACCATTGTACTCAGCCATAATTTCTCTGTCACGAACCCCTTTATATATCATCTTTTCTGTAGGAAAATACACAGATGTCCCTCCAAATTCTTCAAATAGCATCTTAGCTCTATCAAGACCTATCTTCTCAGCTATATTTTCAAATTGTGGAGGTAAGTCACTTAGTTTTAATTTCATATAAAACACCTCCTATACTCATTTGAACCACCTAATGGTCAAATCACTTTATATTTGGTATTCTACAAAACAACGTAAATCCCTACTAAAAACATTACTTTTATGTACTATCTCAAAAATTATTACTATAAAAGAAACTATCTACAACTTTTCTAATTCATTAATTATTAATTCATGATTAATTTTTGATGCTCCAAATTCAATGATTTCATAATTACCTAATTTATTAATATAAAATGGGTCTTCTTTTATGATTTCACTAACTTCTTCTTTCTTAGCATTACATAAAATTATTCCACCATCTCTAGGATTCTTTCTTCCTGAACATATAAATTTACTATTAGCATAATATTTATTTAAAAATTCTATATGCTCATTTAATTTTTGTTCAATTTCCTTTAATTCAACTGTATAAGTTATGTTTACTATTACCATATCTACATCCCCTTTAATAAGATACTTTTAATACAATCAATCTAGTTCTTTTTGATATTAATGTCAACTATATATCTCGGCCTACCTCAAAAATTTAAAATATAGCTTTATACATTAATAAAATTAAAAAAGGGCGAACTTAACAAAACTAAGTCTACCCTATCTTTATGTATATATTACAAGCATTGAAAACACTAGTTTTTTTATAACTAACCCCTAAATATCAATTTAAGTGATAGTTACATATTATATAATTTCTATTGCCCAAACACCTTATTGAATAAGTTATGCTTAAAGTTTTTGAATTTTGATAAATCGTGATTCTTAGAATAGACTCCTATTATCATTAAGCCAATACCGGACCCGAAAAGTAACCCCATTAAAAAATCAGGCACTGAGCTAAAGTTATTTAGAAAAAAATAACTTGAGTTAAGTAATAGTCCTAGAGAAATATAAACATTATGATTTTTCATCATTTTCACCCCTTATATATTTAATAAACTCAAATCTATTTTAACATGTAAATTAAAAAAGCTTTAAAATCGGACTAAAATGAGTTTGAGTTAAGTAGTAAATTTTATATTTTTGAAACTTTCCAAAATATAAAATTACATTAAGTAATAAGCCTGTGCAATTACCCAAACACAAATTAATATAACTGAAAAAAAGTATCTTTTAATTCTAATACTCATCCTAGATCACCCTTTCTTGTATTGTTAACTTACTAATACTTATATTTTACTACTCATAATACATAACGAGTCCCTAAAGTGAAATTTAGTAAATAGTTAGAGTTACAAATTTAATCTAATTTTATCAGCTAATTGTAATGATTTTAGGATAGTTATAACTATTCATGCAATTGTCTTTCTTTTTCTAGCTTTTTTTTCTTGTTAAAAATTTGATATAATCCAAAAATTAATAGTCCCCCGATAATTAATTGTACTATTATGAAAATATTAATTGCGATTTCTATATTCAATACTTTGATAGTATTTTTATTTATCACTAATAGATTTACAAAAGATAAAACTGTACATGGTATAAATATTGCCATTAATATTGAAATACGATCTAAGTGTTTAATTACAGAATCAATATCTGAAAACAAATTAAAATCTCCTAATTCAGCTTTTTTTCTAAAATAAATCCAACTACCTAAGTTTGCAATCTTTTGTGCTCCAGTTTCTTCAACAAGTTCTATATATTCTTGTCTATCGTTATCTTTTAAAGCTGTATCTAACATTTCAATCCTATATAGATATTCATTTTGAGAATCTTTTTTAAAAGTATATTTAAATAATGAAACATTTTCTAATTGCCAACCTTGTTTTGACATATCATTTAACCATTGTTCTTCTTTCTCTAAATGCCAAGACCAAAACCATTTATAAACTATCTTTTTCACTTGTTATCCCCTTTTTATTTTAGTTATTTTTGTACCGTTTTTTACCAATTCTTTTAATCGTATTATCTCGTTATCAACTATTGTTTTACCTAAAGTAGTTATAAGATATTCTTTTTTTCTTTTGTTTTTCTCCCCAGGTAAGCTATCTATCCAATTCTTTTCTAACAGTGTATTTAGTGCTCCATACAATGTTCCTGGAGCAAGTTTTACTCTTTTATCAGATAACTCTTCTACATTTTGCATAATACCATAGCCATGTAGAGGTTCGTATAGAGAAAGAAGTATATAATATACTGCTTCTGTAAGTGCAATTTGTTCTTTACTCAATAAAAACCCTCCTTTGTTTTTTATATCGCCTTCCGATATAAATAGTATATCGGAAGGCGATATAAATAGTATATCGGAAGGCGATATATCTGTCAACGTTATAAAAGTATAAATTTTCATAAAACTAAAAGTTAATAGTAAATTCTGTACTTATTAAAGAATTAAATATTTACTAATTGTTCTAAAAAAATTAAAATGATTCTAAAGTATTAAGTAAACTTATAAAAATATCTAGAATTATATGTGTATTATTTGTTGTTTTATTTTTAGTAGCAACCTTAACTAATTCAAACGAAAACATCGGTTACAAAAGATGGTACTATTGGTCTCATGAAGGGGTGGAAATTAGTAAAGAGTTAAGTCTCATAATAAAAGATAAGGATATAAATGATATAGATAGCTATAAAACAGATATAGATAAATTAATTGAATCAAAAGATATTTTATTTTTAAGACTTTATTCAAATGAAGAAAAGGCTAATAATTTTTCTAATAAATCATCAGATAAAGTTTTTGAATATGGAAAGTGGAGAGAAGGTAAAGAGTATATTGGTGGTATATACTCAACTGATAAAAATAATAAGAATCAAACTATTTATTTTATATACCGAATTCCTGAAAACAAAATCTTTGAAATATATCCTTTAATACATAATACTATTATGTATGCTACACCTTTAGTAATGATAGGATATGCAGTTATTGAAATTATAAATAAAAAACGAAATTTAAATAAGTAAATACCTCTAGTAAAAATGCCCTTAGAATCCATTTATTTGGATTCTAAGGGCATAAACTTTATTGTAAATAAATAACTAGTTCCTAAACTGCAATTTAACAACTAGTTATTTATAGATTTAGTAATTCCTTTGAAATTTTTTCAAATCTTTCATCACTTACTCCAAGTTTTTTCTTAAAGATTTCATCATCCATTCTTACAACAATTACCTTATCAGGAGATATTTCTTTAATAACATCTTTTATCTTTTTAACTGATTTATTATCATCGTTATATCCTTTAACAATAGTGATTTCAAATATAAATTTACCTTTATATTGTTTGTTAAAGTAAGCCATGTTTGAAATATATTCTTCCAGAGTATAACCTTCAATTGGTCGTTGAACTTTTTGGAAATGTTCCTCTGTAATTACTTTTATTTCTCCAATAACTTCATCGCATTTATTAGCAATTTTTATATATTCATTTTTAGATAATAAGTACCCATTAGAAAGTAGTCTTACAGATAGTCCTTTAGACTTTATAAAATCTATGATCTCTTCGATTTTATCATGTACTAGAGCCTCTCCTTTTGAATTAATAAATATTAACTCTGGTTTTGTATCTTCTATCTTTTTTTCTAGTTCAATTAATGAGCTCTCTACTTCATCAAATGATTTTTGAGTATCTATCTTATATTTTGACCTTCCTATAGGACAAAATATACAATCAAAATTACAATATTTCTCTGGTAGTATATTAATTTCTAGCACCGTTTTTCCATCTTCAATATAAATGTCTTTATAACTAAAATTACTCATAAATCATACTCCTTAAAATTATTTTATTAATAACTCTTTATTGTTAATATCAAGTATTGATATGCTGCATGTTCCACCTAGATTTTCTTGTACTAAATTAGATAAATCTTTCAAAGCATTCTCAAACGCTTCTACTCTTTTTTCATCAACTAATTCAATACATAAAAAAGCATTTTTTGTATCTTCAGTTAACATTGTTCTTACTGATTCACGCCAATTCCAACATCTACAAATAGCTCCATCATCATCTTTATATACTATTTCACCCTCATATGGTGGCTCACTTTTATCAGTTCCTAAAGTAATAAAACTTTCATCCCCAACTGCTTTAGTCAATTTTATGTCTCCAACAAATGTATCAATATCTTCACCACCACATGGTAGTGCATATCTTAATGATATAGAATTATAAATATCAACTAAAGGATTAATTGTTCCTAAATTTTTTCCGCTAGAAACTCGCTTTAATAATGCTTCAATTGATGATCTTGCACCTTTTTTTGTTTTAAATTTTTTAAATGCATCTCTCCATACTTTTATAACTTCATTACTGCTAAATTCCTCATTTTGTAAGTGTTTTGAAACTTCCTTTTCTGAATTAGAAATCATATTTTCATATCTGTCTTTATTTTTTATAGAGTTGTCTATATCGTAACAAGTAACAATACCAATTTTCGAATTTGGGAATATTTCCCAAAAATCATCTTCAATAATAAATTTTTTCATTAAAACATACCTCCTAAAAATATAAATAAAAAAAGCCTAGAAATATTATACATATCTCCCAGGCTTTTATCCTTCCGTGTTCACAGTAAACTGCGCGTTTTCTCTCGGACCAGCTAGTTACAAACTACGGAACCCTAGAAAACTTATCATAATTAAATTATAATTTACAAGTTTTAATAATAACTAATTTTATCATAGCATTAAAATTAAATCAAACAGAATGTTATATATATCCTATTTCTCTAATACCTTTTTCTATTCTAGTTTTTACTATTGGCCTAACTGTGTTTTTCTCGAAATTTTTGATCATCTGATTTTAAATATTATATTTAATAATAAAATTAATGACATAATCAGTATATTTATACCAATAAAGTTTACTTAGTAATATCATCAAAATTGAGAAAATCTTGATATTTGATTGTTATGCTTAATTTATGAGAAAAGGAGATGATTAAAATGAATTATAAACATATCTTACAGCTAAAAGGAATAAGTAAAAAATTTAAGAAAGCTACAGCTATAGACAATATTGATTTACATATACGCAAAAATACAATCTATTGTCTGCTTGGTCCAAATGGTGCTGGAAAATCAACTACACTAAAAATAATTACCGGTTTATTAAGACCAAGCAGTGGATTTATTGAGTTTAATGGACATCCATGGACTAGAAAAGATTTAAATTATACTGGTTCTTTAATTGAAAATGCTCCTTTATATGGAAATCTAACATCAAAAGAGAATCTAGATGTATTAACGACAATGTTAGGGATTCCTAAAACTAGAATAGACGAGGTTTTAGAAATCGTCGGGTTACAGGATACTGGTTCAAAACAAGTAAAAAATTTTTCAATGGGAATGAAACAACGACTGGGTATAGCTCAAGCGATATTAAACAATCCGGATTTACTTATTTTAGATGAACCTACAAATGGACTTGATCCACTGGCAATTCAGGAATTAAGAGAGCTGATACTTAACTTTCCTAAAAATGGGGTTACGGTATTGCTTTCTAGCCATATGCTTTCAGAAGTAGAGCATTTAGCAGATTATATAGGCATAATTAGTAATGGTACTTTAGTATATGAAGGAGCGTATAACAACGTTGATGATCTAGAAAAGTTATTCACAGAAGTGGTTAAAGAAAACAAATTAAATTAAGTAATTAGGAGGATCAAATGTTTAATTATATTAAATCTGAAGTAATAAAAACTAAGAGAATAAGTATAAGAAAGTTAACTGTATTTATTCCACTAATAAGTATTTTTTTAGCAGTCACGTTTAATTGTCTTGGAGGTAAAGAAACTTTTCAATATGCTATCTCAACAACTGTAAACCATTGGGGTTTAATATGGTTAGCAGTTTTTATTTCATTGTCAGCTGGTTTGCTAGATAAACTCGAAAAAAAATCCACTAAGTATATAACAATTTTAGGATTGCCGATTAATCTAAAACTAAAGGAATACAGCCGTATCGCCCTAGTTCTTTATTTGAGTTTTATTGCATCTTTGGTGCTTATAGTATTGGTGCTGTTTGCTAAATTTACATTTCTTGTTCCACAGAATATTTCATCCGTAGACATTATAATTGCTATCTTTTTAACTTTACTTACATCAATTTGGCAAATTCCATTTTGCTTATGGCTTTCAAGGAAGACTAATGTTTATGCAGCTTTTTTAGTTAATAGCATGTTGGCATTGAATATTGGGTCAATTTTTGCACCTACATCTCAGATGTACTATGTCCCTTGGGCATGGACTTTAAGGGTTCAAACTCCTTTCACACATCTTCACCCAAATGGACTTCCACTATCTAATAACAGTGTCTTAATAAATTCTAGTCCAGTATTTTTTATTTTATTTATTTTGAGTATCCTTTTATTTTTGCTTCTAAGTTTTTTTGATGCTTATTCATTTTCGAAACTCGAGGTGAAGTAAATTGAATAATTATTTAAGGAGTGTTTTTGCAGAATTTAAAAAGAGAAAACGTAGTCTATTTTTACTATTACATGTATTAATTCCCATTTTATTTTCAGTTGTTTTAAGTAGTTATGTATTTTTGAGAAAGGATACTCAACTAATAAATGATCGAAGTATTTTTGTTACTTTTTTTGAATTACTATCGATTGGTGCGCCACTTATTATAGTTATTATATGTGGATTATCAGCTGAATCAGAAAAAGAAGCAGGAAATTTTCAAAATATGTTAGTTAGAACTGAGACTAAGGTAATAACTTTTTTAAGTCAGTTAACTATGTTGATATTTTGTTTTTTATTCTCAACTTTTTTTAGTATAATAATATATGTAGTAGCATTGAAATACTTAATAGGTATTAATATCGTTGATCTTGGATTTTACCTAACTATGGGAGTAGTCTTTACAATTAGTTGTAGCTTTCAATATGGATTAAGTATGTTAATTTCCTATCGTTTTGGGATGGGACTAAATAGTGTAATAGGTCTTGCAGGGTTAATTATAGCTGCCCTATCTCCAACCATGTTAGTTGATAAAGTATGGCCATTTTTACCATGGTCTTGGCCAATTCGAATACCTATGTATTTTTTTTGGAATAAAGTAGGGATACAGTCCAATGGCTATTTTGCTTATTCAGAATATAATACTGCGATAACTGGTTTCTGTGTTTTAATTATTTCATCGATTAGTATAGTAATAATTGATTTAATTTGGTTCCAAAACTGGTATGGAAAAAGTACAAATGAGTAAATTAAAACGGGGGTGATTATAGTGGCTAAAATTCTAGTAGTAGATGATGAATTGGCGATTTTAAGGCTTATAAAAAAAGCTTTGGAATTAAATAATCATGAAGTTATAGCTCTTCCCTCAGTTTCGTCTATAAATATAGAAGAAATGAACTCCTTTAATTTGATTATTTTAGATGTAATGATGCCTGATGAAAATGGCTTTGAAATATGTAAAAGAATTAGACATTTAGTTGATAGTCCAATTATTTTTATGACTGCCAAAAGTGACGAAAACTCCATTGTCCATGGACTGTCAGTTGGAGGTGATGACTATATTTTAAAGCCTTTTAGTATTCATGAATTAAATGCCCGTGTTGAGGCACACCTAAGAAGGGAGAGCCGTCCTAAAAGAAATAGTACAAAGATCATCATAGATGGAGATATTTTTATTGATCTAGAGGCAAAAAAAATAACTGCTCGTGGTACTAATCTGATACTTACTAAAAAACAATATAGTATCTGTGAGTTATTGCTTTTAAATAAAGGAAAAGTTTTTTCAAAGGATTATATATATGACAAAGTATATTCCATGGATAGTGATTCACAAATTTCTACAGTTACTGAACATATTAGCGCTATTAGAAAAAAATTTTCAAAGTTTAATTTATCTCCTATTAATACAATTTGGGGTGTGGGATATATATGGGAATGAAGAGGAAAACTTTATCATTTTTATTTTTTAAATTGATGTTACAAATAGCTGTAGTTGGAGTAATCATTGCTATTATTTATATTAATATTACAATATTAGGATTAAAAAATGGTTTTTTAGTACCAGCAAATGAGCCTATACAGAGGTCAGATGAAGTTTCAGCACTAGTTGAAAAATCAACAACAATTAATTCTAAACAAATTCCTAAAAGTTTGGATTATGCAATATATAATAAGAATACTCATAAATTAGTAGAATCTAATTTAAAGAAAACTCTTTTGTCAAAAGCAAATAACGAAATTACAAGAAAAGCAAATTCAAATTCATTTTTAAAGTATCAAAGTAAAGAAGAAATATTACTCATTTACTTTAATTTAAAGGTTCATTTTGCTGATATAGATTTAAGAAAAATAATATATAATCCAGGAATATGGATAACTATTTTAATGTTATTAATATATATCTTTTTTATTATATTTAATATCAGAAGATTTAATAAAGTTATTGTTAGAGAAAATCAAAAACTGATTGAAGTTGCGAATCAAATTAAATCAAAGGATCTAAACTTGGTTACCCCAAGTGTTGACTTTTTAGAGTATGCCGTTGTAATGGAGGCAATGGAAAGTTTGGCATCTGCTTTAAACCAATCTATCAAAAATGAAATTGAAAGTAATCAATCTAAAGAAGAACAAATTAGTTATTTAGTTCATGACATTAAAATTCCATTGACAGTGATTAAAGGAAATATTGAACTAATGCAATTAGAGAAAACAACTATTGAATTAGAATGCTTTCAGGATGTAACGACTGCAATTAAACAGATTGAATACTATGTTTCAGAAGTAATTAATATAAACTTAAATAAAAAAGAAATGATTTTAATTAAAGAACCATTAACAATTCAAGATTTTTTAATTAAACTAAATGAGAATATTGTCAAAAGTACTAATGCTAAGCAAGTAATTATTAATAATAATATTAATAATAAAGATATTATTGTTATCGATATCAGATTAGTTATTAGAGCTTTAACTAATATTTTATTTAATGGATTAGAACGTACTCCAAGTGGTGGGCAAGTAATCATTCAGTTAAATCAAGGAAAAGAAAATTATGAATTCATTATTACTGATCAAGGAAATGGTTTTAATGAAGAATCTTTAAAAAATGGATTTAAGCTATTTTATACAGAAAATCATAGTAGATCAAGCGCTTATAAAACACATTATGGTTTAGGATTAACTTTTGCTGAAAAAGTGATTCGGCTACATAATGGTGAAATTAATTTATATAATACCGAAGCACATCATGGTAAAGTTGTTATAAAAATTCCCAAGTAGAATGGATTGATTACAAATATAATCATAGGAAATATGCTATTTCATAAAACTTTAAAATTATTTCTTTTGTGTGCTCAAGCACATAAAAGAAATAATTAGATATTCTACAAATATTATTTTTTTATTCTCTTTAGTTTCTAGTAATTGATAATTAGTATTTTATCTGAATCGTCAGAATTAATTTCTAAAGAATCACTATTTTCATCAAGAATCATTTCATTGAAGTTAGGATTATATCTTTCAAAAAGTTGCTTACTTCTATAATTCTTTACTCCCGCATCTTCCCATATTATAGTTATGTATTGTCTATCTTTATCAAATACGACACGTACTGGAACATGTTTATCAAGTATAATTTTATTATTTAATTTTGAGATAACTTTTATACCTACATCAAATTCGCTACATTCAAAATCATGAATTTCATGAAATGATTTTAATGAATCTAAACTATCTGATAATGTCTGTCCTTTTAATTTTCCCATGATGAATCCTCCTAATATAGTTTAATCTTTTATTTATCACAATCTAATAAATCCTATTTAATTGCATCTTTATTTCATATACTTCGAAAAATCAATGATAGGAGCTAATATCTTATGTTCTTCTTTGACAGGTTTTTCATTAGCTCTTCTCTTTTCTAATCTTTCTATAAATGCAATTTTAGCTTTGTCCATCATTGTAGCATCTACAACAACTCTTTGTAAACTCTGCTTGTCCAAATAAGTATGAACTCCATCCATAAAAACCTCCTAAGTACAGTATCTAAAATCTAAAAGCGAAACAGGACTAAAGTCCCCCAATACTAAGAGGACGTTTCATTAAACTTTTTTAGCTTTAATTTCTTTTATAATTTGAGATACTCTTCCCTTTGTTAATCCTAATTCTTTAACTATTTGTACTTGCTTATATCCTTTTTCAGATAGCTCTTTTACTGCATTAATCTTATCTAATCTATCTTGCTCTCTTTTAGTTAATCCATTTTCAATTCTTCTTTGTGGTCTATAAAATGTATTTTGAGATACATAAGTATTTATATTGCTTATAATTTCATCACTTCTTTGTAGTAAATCATCTTTTTTATAGTGCCATTGGCTATAATTAGGATTTTTACTTGCAATAGTTATATATCCTTCACTGTCTTTATGTAAATTTGTTAAATGTTTCCTTGATTCATCTATGTTAATTTCATCATTTTCCTTTAATTTAAATGCTTGCATTAAAAAAACTCCCCCTATTTCCGATAATACACCCAAAAAAGATAAGAGAAGTTATTTATATATATTGTCAGTTCTTTAGCCATGTGATAAAATAGCTATATAAAACAAAACTATATAAAAACTCTCTATTAAGATTCTCTTATCTTTTTAGGGTTCTTGTTAAAAGCTAGGATTTCTGTTTGCCGACGTGGTCCTAGCTTTTTTATTATCCGATTATTATAGGTAAATTGTAACATAAAATTACTTTTTAGTACATATAAAGCAACACAGACCTACGTGTATCAACACGTTTAGTTCAATATAAGTCTTAAAATATTATCAATAGGAGCAAGCACAAAATTAAAGCAACGATCGATGATACAAAAACACAAATAATTTTTTCTGAAGATTCTTTCTTTCTTCTTTTATCTTCATCCATATGAGGTATTTCTTTGTTTTCCATGTATGCTAAAATTTCTTGGAAAGTCTTTAAATTATTAGATTTTTTTAATTTTTCAACTTTAGATCCATACCACATTGATATAGCCCAGAAGATACCAAACGGGATAAAAAAATACCAGCCAATATATTTTGCAAGTGGAGTCGTTAGAAGTGTTAAAAATAGAAATCCTAACATTTTACAGGTTGCTTTATCCATTTCCTTGTTTACTAATTCATTTTTCATATTCACTACATCTCCTTTGACTAATTCATCTAATGAAATTTTAAAATAATCACTAAGCAACAATAAATTTTGTAAGTCTGGGTAACTTTTACCATTTTCCCAATTAGATATTGTTGGTCTGGATACATGAATTATATCTGCAAGATCTTCTTGAGATAAATTAAATTTTTTCCGATAATTTTTAAGTTGCTTACTAATATTCATAAAATTCCCCTTTCTATAAATCAATCATATTCAGTTTGAGATGATAGTTCTATTCAAACTCTTTTACATTAAGCTATTTTATATGAATAAATTTCTTTACATAGTTTAATTATAAGAGAATTATTAGAATTAATCTAAAAAACTTTAGTAAATATATTTTACAAGCGTAGTGATAGAGCTGATTTTGAGGACATTTAATAAAAGATACTGTTCTTTAAAAATATATTTAAATATCTTTAGTAAAAAAACTTTAAAATGCATAAAAAGCCTATAAGGTAAAATTTAGAAACTTATTTTTAATATTGCATAAACATTACTTTCATGATATTATTTTCAATAACTAAATAATACGATGCTTATTCTTATCCCCGGGTAAGAATATTAAGAAGCACTGAATCTTATTCCACTAGGGCCTTTTTTAAAGGAGGGATGAGATTCAGTGCTTTTATGTTTATTACGGGGAATTAGTATTATTTAAATTTATTCTTAAAACTAAAAAGGAGGTAATCAAATGAATTGGAGCATTAAAAAATTTAAAGAATTAAATGGTGAAGAAGTATATAAAATATTAGAATTAAGAAATGAGGTATTTATTGTAGAGCAAGAGTGTGCATATCTAGACTGTGATAGTAAAGATAAAAATTCATATCATTTATTTACTGAAAAAAATGGAGAAATAATTGCATATTTAAGAATTTTAGAAAAAGGCGTTTCTTATGATGAAATGTCAATCGGAAGAGTAGCAGTTCATAAGAATTATCGTGGTAAAGGAATTTCAAGAGATATGATGATAAAAGCGATAGATTTTATAGAACATAATTTAAATGAAAATGAAATAAAAATTCAAGCACAATCATACTTAATTAACTTTTATGAGAGTCTCGGATTTGATAAAATTTCAAACGTATATTTAGAAGATAATATACCACATATAGATATGTTATATAAAAAATAAACATATATTTTGAAATTACAATTCGTGGTAGAGTGCTAAAAAAAACAAGTTCTATTTCAATAGGGTATTATCTATTTGGATAAATTTTGATTTAATAAAATTCTATTAGTAATATCCATTTAAGTAATCTCGGTATCTACCATTTTTGAATATTACAAAAGCACTTAGATTTTTTCTAAGTGCTTTTGTTAGCTTTTTATATTTGTAAAACAATATATTACTCCAGATTGTCTATAGCATATTGTGCTTCTTCTTGTGTAAATTTCTCACCCGCATCTGATGTTAATTGATCATAGATTGCACTTGAAGACATTGCCATGCTTTTTTGGTATGTTTTTGCTTTTTTTAATGCATTTTCTTTCCAATCTGCTTGTACATTATCTATAGCATATTGAGCTGCTTCTGCTGGAAACTTCTCACCTGCGTCTGATGTTAACTGATTATATAGTCCTGCTTTAGACATACTCATAGTCTCACTGTATGTTTTTGCTTTTATTAAAGCAGACTTATGTTCTGTTGGAACATTTTCTTCTTTTTTTTCTTCTACTGGAATATCTTTTTCTGTATTTTGGTTCTTACTAACTTCTTGTCCAATTCCATTGTCTGTTGTAGCAGAATCATTACCTCCACCACTTAGCGCCGCAACTATTATAAAGAATACTATTACTATGAACCAGCCTCTTTTATAAAATGGTTTCTTATTTTTTGCTCCACATCCTGGACAAGACTTAGCACTAGATGCTATTTCTTTAGAACAAGACTTACATTTCATCATTTTTGACATTACTTAATTCTCCTTTATTTATGTACATTATAATTCCTACAGTAAATAGTATAATACATAACCTTTGTCGAAATTTGTAATTTATTGACAATAATTATTTTTCTTTATTTTTATAGTTCCATATTACTATTTCAATACAAAAGTATTAATAACTCTTAATTGCTTAATCTCCTACTAAAACACTATATCTAAAATCAAAACAGGACTAAAGTACCCCAATACTAAGACCTTAAAAATGAGGCTACTTAGTAACACATTTAATAAACAAAAAAATCTTACTGATCATTTAATCAGCAAGATTTTTTTTTAATATATATCTTATATAATTTGTACTTAAATCAAACTCCCTAGCGATTTCTTTTACTGTATGTCCATCTTCAGACATTGCGATAATATTATCTTTCCTAGCATAATTATTTAAAGTTTTGATTGTTGGTATATATATATTTGAGCCACCATATAGGTTGCAAAATTTGATATATAGGTCCACTCCTAAAAGTGACGCTAATTCACGATGTTGCTTTGGAATATCAGATAAACAGTATTTGAAATTTCTCATTTTCAACACCTTCCCCTACTTTATATTATGTAAACCAAGTTATATCAATTTGATATATTCGTCAAAAACAAACCTACATTCTCCATTTTTCAACACTTAAAAGCAATTATTGATACAATATTAAGCTTAATATGGTACGCCTGTTTTTGAATATAAAAAAATTATAACAAGTGATAATTTTTTTATAAACACCTCAAATGAATATTTTATCATACATAATGCAATATATAGTTTACTTTTGTTATATTTATAATACCTTATATAATATAAGGAGGTTTATATGAAGAATAAAAAAATGAAAATAGCTCGCATCGAATGTGATATGAAACAAGATGATCTAGCCAAAGCAGTAGGGGTAACAAGGCAGACTATCGGATTAATAGAGTCAGGAAATTATAACCCTACTCTAAATCTTTGTATTGCAATATGTAAAGCTTTAGGGAAAACCTTAGATGATTTATTTTGGGAGGAATAATAATGAAAAATGTTAAAAATCAAGATGAAAGAGTTTTAACTCAAAGAAGAAAAATTCAAAGCGATGGATTTCAATTATTAATTTACGCATTGATTATATCAGTAGTAGTCCAACAGTTCTTTTTACAAACTCCACCTAGTCAATACATGGTTGAGTTTTTATGTTTAGTAGGTGCTGGATTTTATAATCTTATTCGTAATTTAAATATAGGTAACAATATTTTTTGTGATGATAAAGGTTCAGGTAAGCGTCTTTTTAAAAATGCTTTATTTTCTGGGGTAGGATCTGTTATTCTTTTTGCTGTGTTAAGTGGTGAACAAAATGCAGGTAATCTTTTAAATTACTTTTTAACCTTTACAGTGGCATCTGGTGGTATGACTTATCTTATTTACTATCTTGGTAAAAAGAAGCAAGATAAAATTAAAAGAGAACTCGATATTGATGAGGATGATATTGAGTAATATTTATTTGAATACGTTTATTAAAGTTATTTATGACTTTAATAAACGTATTACTAGAATGTAAAAAAGATTTATGTTATTATGGTGTTACAATTTTTGAATTATAAATTCAGAGGGGAATTTATAGTCTTTTTTATGGAAATTTTAAGGGGGAATGGATTTGAAAAATATTAAAAATAAATCTAATTTTAATAAATTAGATTTAGCAAAACAAGTACTTTTTTTCAATAGGAAACTTGAGAAAGGTTTTAAAATATCTGAAATTTGTTTTAATATAGGTATTTCATATAATACTATTTATGAGAGATTTGCTAGATATAATTATAAATATAATAAATTATCGAGACAATATGAATGTGTAGAAAAAATATTTACATATGATGATTAAGTGGTTGAAAAAGATTTAGAGAAAATAGTGACTAAGGTTTTTAATTCTAAAAATAAATATGAAGAAACTAAGCATTTAAAATGTTATGTATCGGGTAAAGTTATTAATAGATCGTTTAGAGTTTACGATACTGTCTTAGAGGATTTTACTAAGTTTTGTAAGAAATGCAATTATAATCAATGTGATATACTTTCAGAATTTATAAGAGAAGGCATTGAAAAATATAGTGGTGCTATTTAAATTTGTTTATTAACACATGAAACGTGGAGTTTACTTCACGTTTTTTATTATCTAAAATACTTTATAGTTTCCTTTTTGCGAGGTTTTAAGCTTTTATAGGTACAAATGCCTTGTAACACTTTGAAAATTCTTTGAAAAGGCTTCTATAATTTTTAATATTTATGTCTAATTAGTAAAGAGGCTTATTGAAGAAGGATATTAATTTTAAGACTAGAAATATTTTAATTAAGGGGATAAAGTATACTTCAAGAAAATATTATGCACTAATTAAGCAGTGGATAGAAGAAATAAAATATTTTCAATAATATTGAAATATAAGTACTGCAGTAGATAATGTATGAAGTATTTAACTTAATAATTTAGGGGAGGAATAGTACATGTCTACAGATATTAAGACTATAAAACAAGAGATAAAATATTTCTTGTTAATAAATTTTGGACTTATTGCTTTTATATCTATTTTTTTATTTATATCAGCATCAAGTCTAGATAGTAGCAAACTTATACATAATTTTAGCGTAATGTTTATGTATATTCCAGCATTTTCGGTAATTGTTGTATTAAAGAAATTTTCTAACTGTGAGTTCACTTCAAATGTAGAGCAGTTTTTAAGGGTCTTTGCTATATTTACATTAGTAAGAATAGTTACATCAATAGTGGACGTATTTGTATTTAAGAGTACTTTTATATCATCATTGATCGATACCTTTATATCTTTATATCTAGTAGTACTAATTTTATCTAAGGGGTCAGAATTTAAAGTACTTAATTTATGTTTAACTAAAAATTTAAAAAAAGTTATATTTGTAGTATTAATATTTTTCTTAGTAACTATTGGTAGAAGTTATGTTGGAGCTATATTAGATGGATCAAGCACTGTGAGTATGAAAGTTGATTTTTTAGCAATAGTAAAGAGTTTTATTATAAATTTTTGCTTTGGATTTAATTTGTTTTTTGGAGAAGAATTTGGATGGAGATATTTTCTTCAGCCAAGACTTCAAAAGCTTTATGGAAAAAGGCCTGGAGTATTAATCTTAGGATTTATATGGGGAATTTGGCATTTACCACTTTGTTTTACTTTGTATAATCCAAAAACACCAGTTTATGGTGTAATTCATCAGGTAGCATTTTGTATGTTATTAGGTGTATTTTTTGGATACGCTTATATGAAGACTGAAAATGTTTGGGCTCCAATATTAATACATTTGGTAAATAACGGTATCATAATGCTTGATGAAAGTTATGAGTCTGTAATTACAATAGATTCAATTTTAATTGGAGTTGTAGCTAATGCTATATTCTTTTTACCATTCTTATTTGCAAAAGAATATAAATCTAACAATGTTGAGGAAAGCTCAACACTAGATTTATAGTTTTCATATAGATAAAGCTGCCCCTAATATAGAGTTTTCTGTTTTAAATACCAAAAATATCAATTCTTTCGTGGTTATTTTAATTTTTAAAGTTATATTAATACAAATATCTTGATTTATAAATTTAAAGCTTTATTTTAGCTTGTATTAGTTTTAGGGAATATACTTTTATTAGGCGTGAAATTATTATAGATACCAATATGTACAATTTTTTATACAATAAAAATAGGAAAGAGTATTTAGCTCTTTCCTATTTTCTTAATGTTCATTTTTAAATTTAAAAGTATTATTGTTTTTGAAAATGATTATTATCACGCTTATATTTAACAAACATATGATAGGCTAATATTTGAATAATATTAGCTATTATTAGGATATCAACACCAAAGTTGTCCCCTGTAATAGCCATAATTAGCCCATCAACAACCATAATCATAAATAAATATATAGTAAAAGAACCCCAATCAGTTTCATAGTAACTATCACATTCTTTGCAACGATATCCAAACATACCCTCTATATAGTAATTTTTAGATTTTATTTTTACTTTATCATTATCGTTACAAATTTTACACTTTTTTGACATATAAATCCTCCTGCTAATATTGTTTTATATATTCATAAGCAAATAATAACTTATCACTAGAATTCGATTTGATCCTATCAATTAAACTATCGTCATTTTTAATTTTATCAATTCAAGCATTTCTTCATCTTCTTCATAAATATTAAAATAGCACTCTTTGATTTTATCAATGCTTTCTAAATCTTGATAAGATTCTTCTTCATCTAAATTCTTAAAATACATCTTCTCTTCTTCAACATTATAAATTGAATGTATCATTACATTTTCATCTTTTAACATAAATAGTAACTTTTTATCCATTTTATCCCCCTGAAACACTGTATTTATCCCTAAAGTTATTATAGTTTATTTCACGATGTTATATATGGATTTTAAGATATTTCACGATAAAGTGAAAATTACTAAGTAAGTATTTAAATTATTTATACATATACTGAAAGCTAATTTATTATTATTCTTTCACAACATCGTGAAACAAATATAAATTTTATTCGCTAATTCAAGATGGGATTATAGATGGTTCACTGAAAACAAGTTTTCCAAAGGAATGTTCAGAGCTATTACTTTTATTATGTAACATATGGTTAAACCCTATTTTATTTGATAGAACATATGAAGAAACAATAAATAGATTTAAGTTTATTCAATTTACTATGAAACAATTAGGTGTTGATGTTATAGATAACGAGTTATTAGATAAAGTTGAAAATAATCTTGAAGGGGTTGGGATAAATGAAATCAATAAATAACAAAGCTCTAGAAAGTAGAAAAAATACAATGGAATCATCAAAAAAAATTACTCAAGATTATAAGGTGTTCACAGCACCTTTAGAAGTTAGAAAAAAACGTTCTATGCTAGGTAGTAGTTGGAGGAATAGCAACACTAGGATTTAATTTAATAACATTAAAATCATTAAATAAAAGATAAAAAATCAATAAAATACTATTACCTAAAAACACATTTAAAGGTATCTAGTAAAAATGCCCTTAGAATCCATTTGTTTGGATTCTAAGGGCATAAACTTTATTCTAAATACATAGCTAGTCCCTAAAGTGAAATTTACAAACTAGTTTATTATTTTCTCCACTCAATAACATCCTCTATTTTCTTTCTGGGCCTTTGCTTTGGAGTTTCAAGAGGGTGACCTAATGAAATTGCCGCTACCATTTCACCTTCAACATTTAACCAATTATGAAGTTCTTTATATGCAAAGAATATATCGCATATCCATAAAGTACCAAGACCCCTATCTGTTGCTTCAATTAAAATATTTTCAATTGCAGCACTTACTGATTGAGTATTTGCAAATTCATATACTCTCTCTTCATTTGAAAGTTCAGCAAATAATCCCTTGCTAGCAGTATTTATAACAAATATTGTTACAGGAGCATCCTTCATAATTTCTAAAGAATACTTTGTGCCCTTTATATGAATTGTACTGTTAGGAAGCAATGAATAGTTACTAGTTGTTTCTCTTTCAAAGCCTTCTTCAAATGCACTTATCATTTCTTGCTTTGAATCTCCTTGGACAACAATGAACTTCCAAGGTTGTCTGTTCTTAGCAGACGGTGCTTTTGTTCCACTTTTGATTATTTCTTTAATCACACTATCTGGAACTTCTTTATCAGAAAATTTTCTTATACTTCTTCTATTTTCAATTGCATTTAACATAATATAACCTCCAAACTCAATTATAATAAGTTTAACTAACTAAAGATTATATCATATAATAAGAAATAGTATTGGTTATAGGTATTTTATTTCTACAAGGAATGTATTTGATGAATATCCAAATTAAATCTTAATATATCTATATAAAATTTTTTTGAATTGTTAACATCTGATACTGACAGTTCTGGAATTAAGGCATTAAATTTCATTATACTAAACTCCTTTTTATAAATAATGTTAGTATACTCCAATGAATTAAACAATAAATTCCCAATATCAATTAGTCTCTAAAAAGTTATTTAAAATTTATTATTGAATAATAATTCATAGTATAATAAAAATATATATATACAAATATAGAAAGGAAGTTTAAAAAATCTAGAGATGAGTAAAGAAGAGATAAAAGAGGCTAAATTAGAGCTTTTAAAAATGAGTGTAGATTCAAAAGACAGATATATGTATGAAAAAAGAAAAGAATCTATGTTGGAGAAAGTTAGCTTAATAGAGAGTGCTGATCAAAAAGGTGTTGAAAAAGGGGAATATAAAAAGGCTATAGAAATAGCCCAAAATGCTATAAATAATAATTTAGATGACAATACAATTAAGATAATAACAGGATTATCATTAGAAGAAATTAAAATATTAAGAAATAAAAAATAAGGGGAAAGAGAAATGTTAAGTATTCAAAGTAACAATTATAAAAAAATAAATTTTTCATTCATTAATGTTTATTGTCTATTATTTACAGTAACAACTATTATAAGTAGCTTAATTCAACTTACACTGTTCAAGCAAGTAAATGATACTAATTCACATATATTAAATAGAGCTATCGTCGTGGCAATTGGAACTAGTTCAATATATTTACTCTTATCCATTAAATTAAAAAATAAAATATTAGAAATACTTATTCCGTATGTAATTTCACTTAGTATAGTTTTACTCTATGTATTTTTTACAGGTTTTTTTGAAGAATTACATCCTAATGCTTATAGAGATATAACTTTGAATTATTCAGCTGTATTTATAATTGTCGCTTTTATAGTTAAATTCATAACTAGAAAAAGTAAAGTATAAAGAGCAGAGATTATTTAACTAGTTTCTAAAAATTCATTTAAAGATGACTAGTAAAAATGCCCTTAGAATCCAAATGAATGAATTCTAAGGGCATTAATTTCATTTTGAGTACATAACTATCCTTAAAGTAAAATTTTAAGGATAGTGGAAATAATAGACTACTAAATTTAATTTTTGGTGTAATTTTTTTTAGTTTATATTGATGGCAGTAGTAATAAAATGTAAATACAAGAATTAGTAGATTAAATAATAAAAAGTAAAAAATTAAGAAATAATTGTGAAATAGAAAAATATGAACAATCAATAGAAGATTTTACAAGTAATAAGGGGGATGTATATATGGCTAAGTGTGAACGTCATTTTAAGGGGGATTTTAATCAGTTCTTAAAAATAATGGAAGATGGTATTTTGGCTAAGAGTGTTTCTGCGACTTGTGAAGATATAAGTGATTATGAGAATAGTGGAGTATTATGTGCTATTCGTGTTTATGAAAGATATAGTGCAATAGGGGGTAACCGTGTAAGCCTAAGTATTACATTGATAGGAAAAGGTGAAGAGTTGTTTTTATCTGCTATTACTTCCGGTGGAAGCCAAGCTATGTTTTTTAAGCTTAATACTTTTGGAGAAGAAGCCTTTTTAGATAATGTTATAAGTATTGCAGATAACTATATAAAAAAAGTAAACATGGACTAAAATAGCGTTATTGGGGAGTTAAATATAAAAAGGGTATCGAAATAGCTCAAAATGCTATAAATAACAACTTAGATGATAATACAATTAAGATATTAACGGGATTATCATTAGAAAAAATTACAATATTAAGAAATAAAAAATAAGGCTTAGTTAAGGCCTTATTTTTTCTAATTATACGATCAATTTAAATTTTGACACTTGTTATAAAACTTAGGTTTTTAAATTGACACATATAAGGCATCCTAAGGTTTTTTACCTATAATAATCGGTAAATCTCAAAATAAAATACCACAAAAATAATGATCCATATAATTAAAGATATTAAAATTATTAAGAGTTTACCTTTTGTATTATTTTCGATATTTTTATATGTGCAACAATAATCATATTGATATACAATTCCCAATAGTAGAGATAATATAAATATACTTAAATTAAATATTAAATTATTTGAAATTTCAAATATAGGAAATACAAATGCTCTAATCGCTAAAAGTGCTATAAGTATGTTAGAAGTATATATTGCTAATTTTTGAAGTTTTTTTCTTGATATCATAAAATTTCCACTCCTTTGTATTAAATTATAAAGGAAATTAACTATTTCTCAAAATTTATTCAATAATAGTTCATAGTATAATAAAAAAAATATATAAAAATACAGAAAGGAACTTTATAATTAATATATAAGTAATGGAGGAATTGATTTGAAAAAAATACTAAAAATTACAATTATAGGTATAGCTACACTATGTATGAGTATTATCTTACTATTAAGGACAATATCATACTCATCTAAAATAAAAGATCCATTAATTGGTCTAAATGCACTAGTAAAGATAGTAAAAAGCGATAACTCTGTGGAGCTAATTTCTAAAAATCCACTAAGATATATAGCTAAAAGTGAAGATGATTTTAAACAATACATGGAAAATAAAGGATACGATGTAGATCAAGCAGGAAGAGGTTTTTACTTTACAAAAGGTAAAGAAAGTATAGCACTAGGAATGGAAGGTTTTATGGGTAACTACAAAATATTTACTGATGAATATTAAAATAATAATTATTCTATTTTATTAGCTTTGGTAAAAGTATAACTAGTAATTATACGTGGAACATCAAAGCCTATTTTATTTTTTTCAACTTTACCCTCATACTTGTATTTACCTAGATACAATCTGTTTTTTAAAATATAACATACTCTTTGTTTACTCATAGAGTACTTTTGGGCTATCTTAGTATAAGTTATTCCCTTACACCTCATTTTAAAAATATCTTTAACTATTTCTGCTTCATCATAATTTATTGTTAAGTGTTCATCAACTAAATTATAACCAAAAGCAATTTTGCCACCAGGATATAATTTTTTTTCACCTTTTGCAAGTCGACCTGACTTTGTTCTCTCCACGATCAGTTGCCTTTCAAATTCAGAGAAAGAACCTAGCATTTGTAAAAATAACATTCCTTGTGCAGTCGAAGTGTCAAACATTTCTGTTATGCTTACTAAATCAACTTTAAATTCTTTTAGTTGCTTAATCATTCCAAGCAAATCATATAAACTCCTATGAAGTCTATCATTTTTATAAACTACAATTCCATCAACATTACTTTCTTCGCTTCCTAAAAATTCCATCATATCTTGATAATTAGGTCTATCAGTATTTTTTGGAGATATACCTTCATCTTTATAAATCTTTACTAAATTTAGATTATGCAAACTACAATACATTTGAATTTTTTCTATTTGAACTTCTATAGATGTATTATCAATTTGTGAAGCAGATGAAATTCTAACATAGCCTACAACGTTTTTCATTTTCATTTACTCCTTAATGTCTATTTTTTTAATTAAGTTTGTCCTAGTTTTGTATATTTCAGTCAAATTAATTAGCAACACTTATACTAGGCTCTGTGGCTCTAACTAATGAGACTATATGGGCATATATTGATGTTTTAGCAAGTCGAATCGAATCTTTCTTAGGTAGAGATTATAATGAGTTTGATAAGTACAAATTTGAAGGAAACCAATCAATAGAGGATAATGGATTAGTTCTTAATCTAGGAGATGTAATGCTTGATGATGGACAATTAATTATAAGTTTAAGTATGGATTATACTAATTTTGATTTTAAGAAGTATGGCATTAGTAAAAAAGATTTCATTCCAAACATACCTATGGTAACTATAGGAGATATGTCTTTTCCTGGTCAAGGAGGAGGAATTATACCAAGAGATTTAACAAGTGAAAATAAAAAAGAGTTTTTATACACTGTTGATTTAACTTCTCTTGATACTGATGGAGATGGCTTGGGCGATACTGACTTTGATATACTTGATAATCTAGAAAAAAATAAAGACTATGATTTAAAAATTCAATTTAAAGACTTTAGTATAGGCGAGTCAAAAACTGAAAAAGGAAGGCTATTGAGTAAAAACTTTGGACCTTGGGAGTTTAATACTGTTATTAATAGTTCTAATATATCTAGTGATTTAAAGATTATTGATATTAATAAAGTTATAGATATAAGCGAAGGAGATACAAAGCGTAAATTTGAAATTGATGAATTAAGAATATCACCTGTTTCAGTAAATATCAAAACGCAAGTAAAAGGAGATACACCCGATAAAATGTATTCAACAAATTTAACAGATTTATTAGTGAAAGATGAAAATGGAATACCCTTATCTGGTGGTGGTATTGCTAATTCAAATGGAGATGGTATGTGTTATAAATTTGAGCTTAAAGGTACAGAAAAGAAGATTACAATAATTCCTGTAATTAGAGAAAAAAGTAATTTATCAGGTGCTACTGAGTATCTTGACGATAAAAAGATAGATGAAAAAATAGAAATAGAGATTCCTTAAATTAATATTGTATAGAATCTTTTCATGCCATTTTAAAGAAAGGAGAAGTTTATAGGGTTAAGTATTTTGATTTTGAGTCTGCAAAACTAAGGCTATTTGAATATATAGAAGGTTGGTACAATAGAAAAAAATTCAAGGAAAAGGTTAAATAAAATAAACCGTCAAAAGCCTTTAGAGACTTTAACCTATCTTATGTTGACGACTATCGTCTTCCACCGTAGTTTAGACAGTGGGGCGCTACAAATGTCTTCACCATAAAATACGTTAAAAGCTAAGAAATCTTGTGCGGTTATATCACTTTTTATTTGTACGAATTTTGTATTTTTAGCTACTTCATTTATGTATTGTGAGTTGAATACTTCTTTTAGATTTTTAATTGAATGTTTAACTCTTTTTTGCATAATTTGAAGTCTCTCTTTCTTTTGTGATTTCTTAAAATTATCTCATAAAGCTAAAAAATATACTATTAAGTTGACAGCCTCTCTTTGATATTAATTATATTAAACTGCCAAGGTAACCATATCTTCTAGTAACTTCTTTGCAAATTCATCTAATTTAGCAATAGTATTTTTTATATCTTCTTTAGTAGTCTCATGGTTAATACAACACATTCTTAAAACAACTCTATTGTTTAAAATAGTTGTAAATATCCCTGCATAATTACTTTGAAGCATTAAATTAGAAATACCATTATTTATATCATCTGTTTCTTTTTGTGAAATACCACAAGGAGCATATCTAAAATTAATAATAGCTAAACTTGGCTTTGAAATTATTTCCCAGTTATCCAAACCTTCTAGTAAATCTTTAACATACTCGGCAAGATCAATACTGTATTCTATTCTTCTACTTATTTCATCAGTACCTAAAGTCTGCAAAGTAGTCCAAAGTTTAAGATATCTAGCAGGTCTAGTTAATTCCATTCCAATATTTCCATAGTTGATTTGGCCATTATCTACATCTAAATCTCTTAAGTATTCCGGATTTTCACTAAAACTTTTTGCTGAATTATTTTTATCTTTTACAATTACTATTCCACAAGCGTATGTTTGGAATAACCATTTATGAGCATCCCAACTTAAACTATCAGCATTTTCAATACCCTCTAATAAATTATTATAGTTTTTAGATAATAATATTGATGCTCCATATGCTCCATCAACATGCATCCATAATTTATACTTTGAGCATACATTAGAAATTTTATACATTGGATCAATACTTGCTGTGTTAGTTGTTCCAGCACTTGCAATTATTACAAATGGTTTTAATCCTTTTAAAATATCTGCTTGTATTGTTCTTTCAAGTTCATTTATATTCATTTTATAATTTGAATCAGAAGATATCTTTCTTATATTTTGAGGAGATATCCCAGATATTTTTAAAGCCTTTTTAATCGAACTATGTGTTTGATCAGACACATAAGCAACTCCTAAGTGAAATGTTTCAGGTGAAAGTTTATTATCTCTCGCAGTTACTAAAGCTGTAAGGTTTGCCATAGAACCTCCTGAGACAAATAAACCAACAGATTTAGTTGTATCATAACCTACCTTTTTAGATAACCAATCAATTAAATTTTTTTCAATACAACTTGCACCAGATGATAACATCCAGCTTGCAGTATGTAAATTATAAGCACTTGTCATAACATCACCAATCCAAGAAGTAATATCTGCTGGTCCAGGTATAAATCCAAAGAATCTTGGGTGATCTACTTTTGCTCTGTAATCATAAACATCTTCAACCATTTCATTTATAACTTCTTGAATTTTTCTACCTTCATTTGGTATATTAATATTTTTAATTTTTTCAAGTTGGCTAGAATCAGCTACTTTTACTATATCACTTGATGGTAGATTTTCTCTTTCTTGAAAATATTGTTCGATAAAACAATTTAAAGATTTTTTGATTTGTGTATCATTCATTTTAAAACTACTCCCTTTCTTCCAATATTTGGATTTAGCAAATTAATAGTAGCACTAAATTATAGATTAATCAAATCATCAAGTTGCAGTTTTATTTAAATAGAAAATTTTACATATGTATAAGGGGACCTGATTTTTTTCCGAAAACTATTATATAAGAGTATCTATATAACCTAATAATTTTAATAAAAAAAATAGACTACATGCCCTATTGATATAGATAGCATTAGTCTATTTAAAAATATTTAATTTTAATTAAAATACATAAAGGGCTTACCGAATAATAAAAGTATAGTTCAAAAACATAGTAATTTCCATATAAAAAAAGAAACTTAGAACTTTTTGTCTTGTATCTTCACGTGATGGCATGGTTTTTATGCCATCACGTGAGATACAAGACGACCCTAAAGCTTTGAACCCAGGATATAAATAAATATATATTATTTTATTTAAATTTATCTCTTTGGCTTTCTATAAGCATTTTCTCAAGTTCATCAGGGCTATATTTATTAAACGATTGATTTATATTATGAAATCTAGTTTTAACAGTCGGAATAGCCTTATTAGATGTACTATTAGCTTTAACTAACTTGTTATTCAATGTCTTTTTAAAATAGTTGTATGCTTTAGCCTTTATTTTTTCTTCATTGTCTTGTTCTAATGTAATTAATATAGACTCTTGCAACGCCTTTTTGTAATTAACATCTTTAAAATCATATGTACAAAAATCTTTCATAAAATCACTTAATGTTTTTTGTGTAAATAATTTTTTGTTAGGAACATAAAAATCTATAATTTCGTTAGTTATTACTATTTCATTAGTTACTGCTGTTTCAGTAAGTTCAGGTTTTTTTATACATTCTTTAGCATCTACTTTTTCACCAAAGTATTTACGTGTTTCATTATCTTTTACTAAAAATACTATTTCATTTACTTTTCTATTTTTTCTTATTTCTTCTTTTATTTCAACTTTCATATTTCCTTTTTCATTTATCTCTTTCAAAGCTCTTTTTAAAAGCTTTTGTTTAAATACTTTATACTCAGTATACATATCTGATTCAAGCTTTAAATAATATCTTAGATTTTCTAAAGTATATTTAACCTCTACTGTTTTATTTTCTCTGCTCCATAGCCTAAAGAAAGTATATAATCTTTGCGTATATGCACCTTTAAATCTAAATAATAATTCTAAATTTAAAGGTGTGTAGCCATTACCAATTTGCTGCATTTGTAGAAAGTCTGTTATATGTTTATATAATATTTCATGCAAATTTATTTCGTATATATCACCATCATGAATATATTTAGATTCACCTATCAATCCACTTTTGTATGTTATTAATCCTTTTGTATCTTTATCTATATAATCAAACTCCAATATTGTTTGATGAAGAGTTATAAGCATATCATTTATATTTTTTTGGGTTAAGTCATTATTATTTTTAAATACATCTTTAAAATCATCCCTAGTTAACATACAAGTGTATTTAGAACTATCTTTATTTTGCTTTTGTGCATTGAATAATATTTTGTAAAACAACTTATTTTCAAGTGCTGTGCATGTGTATTTTCCTTTTATTATATTATTTGGTTGCATTAAAATTTCCTTTTTAATCATATTGTACCCCTTTTGTAATTTGTAATAAGTAAATTGTAGCATATGAAATATAAAAGGTATAATTTTTTTCATTTTTGTACACCTTTCACTCTTAACTTGTGTACCTTTAACTTATGTATCTAAGTATTTCCAATGTATTCATAACTCCTAAAAACTATTAAAAACTGTTAAAAGATTTTTTCTTCTTTTTAATAAACTACAATAAAGTTAAATACTTCAAAAGTAGAGTATATAACTTAATAATTTCAATAAAAAATACATAAAGGACTTACTTTTTATAATTATACTCCATGTGCCACCACGATGGATTACAACTGCTATAATATATAATGAATTGTGTTACAAACATGAAAGGAGATTAATCCATGAAAGATAATATTTTATTAAAAGATAAATTAACTAGTGAAGAAAAAATTAAATATATATTAGACTTACAAGATAGAGGATTTTCTAGAAAGCAGATTAGAGAAGACATGGGCTATAAAAAAACAGGTAGCCTTACAGACCTAATGAAAAGATATGGTTATGTTGTAGTTAATGAAAAATTTATAAAAGGTGGTGAACGCCACCCACATGACACCCACAATATAGTTGTTGGATCTATTAGTGATGCAATATTGCCACATGACACAGATATGCAAGAAAAATTATTTAATATGGTTAATAAATATGATAAGTTTATTGAAGTTTTAGATTGGTATGGGAGAAGTTCAAAGAACTTGGTAATGATAAGTATAAACATATTTCAAATGCAAAGCTAATTTCACAAGCAGTACACGAATTTGTAGAGAAATACAAGTAAGGATTAAGTGAATGATTAAAAGTCTTATAGCAATTTAACTACTAATTATTAAACGGTTTGCATTTCAAATTCATTTATAACGTAATTTAGCTAAATATTTTTCTATATTAAGCTTAGATTATTTGGTAAAATTAGGTAAACCAATAAATCAACTAGGGGGTGAACATATGAACATTTCAAATATAAGTAGTAATAGCTTATTTTTAGGAAGTTACAACATTAGCTCTTTAAAAAAGATACAAATCAATAATTCTACTAACAAAGAAAATACAGACATATCATTAAAAGAATTAAAAGCTATTAATAAGGGTAAGCACTTAGCTCGAGAAAGCTTAGATGCTACATACAATTCAAGTATAAATAAAAAACTTCAAGAATCTTTAGAACATAAATTATCACAGCTTAATGAAATGAAAAGTATGATTGAAAATAAAGATGAAAAAAATGATGTAGTAGATGATTCAATAAAAAATACTAAAGTTAACACTTATGTCAAGAACACAGAAGAAATTAAGGATAAAAAAGAAACTTTACTTAGTGAAGATGAACAGATCAGTCTTCAAGATATAAAAAAGAAAATATCTGAAACTGATAGTGAATTAAAGCAAATTAAAATTTTAGGTAAACAGCTAAGTAAACAGTCTGAAATGATTGATGATAGAATATCTGTGTTTAAAAAGATGTATGGTAATGACATTTTTAAAATGGCAGAGAAAGAAGCAGTTTTAAAACAAGTCTATGATACTCGCAACAATCCATTGATTAAAGAGTTAAAGAGTACTTTTGATGAAATTATAGAGCTGGAAACACAATTAAAAGATAAATTAAATAAAGAGCAACCAGAAGATAAAAAAGAAATATAATTATATGATTTTAAAATTTAATAAATAAAAAATACTCTTAGAATTCAAATAAATTCTAAGAGTATTTTTTATAAAATTCCAAGACTATTTTTTGATATCTTTTCCAACAGGAATAGTAACATTATTTATAGGTGTCTCAAATGATGGCGGAGTAATATTTATTTTGCCATCATGATTAGGTCCAGGAGTAGATAAGTCAAAATATAATTTTGAATCTTCTGTAACTCCAAAGTCTTTATTTGAACCTGTGTCCTTCACTTTGTTTAACGCATCTCTAAACAAAGCATTATGTGCTTCTTCTCTATTAAGTAAGAAGTCTATAGTTTCTTTAACATGTTTATCTTCAATTTGTCTATATAAATATTCGTATACAACTTTTGCTCTTTGTTCTGATGCTATATTAGACAATAAATCTGCAACTAAATCACCCGTTACAGTTACATAATCTGCAGTCCATGGTGCACCTGATGAATTTATTAAAAT
This sequence comes from Romboutsia sedimentorum, assembly GCF_030131845.1. Lineage (GTDB taxonomy): Bacteria > Bacillota > Clostridia > Peptostreptococcales > Peptostreptococcaceae > Romboutsia_D > Romboutsia_D sedimentorum. The sequence continues at coordinate 132,495 of NZ_JASKYM010000006.1, forward strand.
AGGTGATAATCCAGTTAATACATGTGTCTCTATCTCTCCTGATTCAACAGAATTATAATCTACATCATGTCCGTTAAGTAAATTTATAGTTTGAGCCACCATCTCCATATGACTAAGTTCTTCTGCTGCTATATCCATAAATAAATCTTTTATAACAGGATCTTTTATTCTAAAACTTTGAGCCATATATTGCATTGCTGCTTTAAGTTCCCCATTACCACCACCTAATTGTTCTTGCATTAAAACCGCATATTGAGGATTTGGTTTTTCTACTTTAACTTCTCTTAATAACTTTTTATCATGTTTAAACATTTTAATATGTACCTCCATTTAAATTATTAGTCAAGAATATACTTTACTTTAAATTTAAATTTTATGTATTCATATTTCAAATGCAAAGTCAATTTAACAGGCAGTACATGAATTTTTATGTGTATTTCTATTACCTGGTATATCAAAGATTATTACTATAAAGAAATCAAGTCTACCCTCTCTTTATTTAAAGAATACATGTTTTATAAAAACAAATATTAAAAAAAGACTAAATATAATATAGACTATTGTTTGAATTGTTTTGATTGTTTTATTACCATCCTCTTTTATATCATATTTATTTAATTGTTTACCAAAATAAGTTACTGTAAGACAATTTGATAGTATGATTACTACAATTAAATAAAACATATACCTTTTCTTTCATGTCTATATCTTTCATGATATCTAATCCCTCCAATGATAAAAATTCTCCAAATTTAAAATTAATTGTAAATGATTTATGCATGAATGGATATTTTGAATGTTTGAATAGTAGATATATGGTTGCATAATCAGAAAAAAAACCCCATTTTAAATCTTAATTTTTACAATATCTCCATTTTTTTCTTCTATATCTACTAAATTTAGCCCCTTATGTTCTTTATTTAGGTATTTTAAAGCCTTTATAATTACATCTACATCACTTGACCCAAATACATGATTTACTTTGATATTTTTAAATTCTTTATTATAATCTATCTTTATAAATGGCTTAGATACTCGTAGTAAAGTAATTACAACACCTATAGGTATTCTTAGATTTATATTAACTTTCTCTTTTTTGCTTTTGATGGTTATTCTCATATCAAATATCCCTATTGTATCTCTACTATAACTTTGTCATTTCCATCTTCTACCTCTACGATTCTTCCAACAAATCCATTATCTATTGCATCCATCAATTTTTCTATATCTATATTGTGTTTTTCAAACTCATTACTGTACATACTTCCTATTCCACCCATTATTTTTATAAATTCTAATGGTATATTAACCTTAACTTTACTTCCATCTTTACTTTTTACTCTTACAAATAACATTTTTCCTTTCTGAGCATCATTTTTTATATCAAAGAAATCATCATCTTCAATTATTTCAGCTTTATCAGTGTCATACTTTTCACTAGGATCTAATACATCTAATAAATTTATAGCCTCTTCTGCAGTTATTTTTCCTTCTTCAACCATCTTTAAAATTCTCTTTTTATCTTCCATATTAATAGCTCCTTTATATTTTTATAATTTTTTTAAAAGATTAACAGCCTCTTCAGAGCTTATTTCCTTATTTTCTAACATCTCCATTATTCTTTCTTTTTCTTTTGTTGTATCTTTCTTAATTGCTAAACCTAGCTCGTTATTAATCTCATCAAGCTTACCTCTTACAGTTGGATAAGATATACCCAATTGTTTTTCAACATCTTTTATATTTCCTCTACAAACTAAAAACACTTCTACAAAGTTTAACTGCTCTTTTGATAATTTATCAAATTTTGAAATAGAAAATTCATTTTCTATAATTGTGTTGCAATGATTACATTTTAATTTCATAATCTTCATCTCTTTTGTACAAACCGGACATTTAGTTATAACTTTATGCACTTTATCACTTCCTTTAATATTAGTATATTAATTTTTATCCAAAATGTCATTAGTTTTTTTAATTTATTTAATATTACTATTGAATATTTAAATTTTTATTCATTTATATATTAATAATATCAATTTTACAATTAATATTATTAATATATATTATTATGGATATTTAATAAATACTATTCTCTAAAACACATTTAAAAATATATAGTGAAAATGCCCTTAAAATCCATTTTTTTAGATTATAAGGGCATAAACTTTATTTTAAATACATAACTATCATCTAAGCTGCAATTTTGAGACTTATTGTTTAAATACAGGTAATTATAATTCAATTAAAAATTGATTACATAATTTTCCATCGTCCTCTATAGTCTTAAATGGTATTCCATTGTTAGCTCTTATAACTTTTTCAGAACGTATATTACTAGATTCACAATTTAATATAGCTTTATCAATACCCATTTGTTTTGCAAGAGGTAAAGCTAGTTCTAATATTTTAGTACCATACCCCTTACCTCTATACTTTTGAGCAATATCGTATCCGATATGACCGTCAATTGGGTCACCTTTATGCCTAATTCTGATTACTCCTAAGACTTTGTTACTTTCATTTACTAACCAAAAAGTAGAGTATGGAACATAACCTTCAGGTAAATCAATTCCTTTTGCATAATTATTTAATTTTTCTATATATTGTTCAAAGTTGTCTAATGCTTTTTTATAATTATTAAAATACTCTGTATCACCACTAGTTTTATAGTCATTTATATTCTCTAAAAAGCTTTCTTTATAGAAAATGCTTGGTGATTTTAATTCTATATTTTCCAACATATCTCCACCCCTTTTAAAAATATTTTATTTGATTTAATGATGTCATTTGGTTTGGAAAATTTCAACTAGTATTTAACCGCCATCCCTAATATAATTGTTGAATCTATTAGGGTATCTATTACAAGTGTTAAAAATACTAATTTTTATCTAATTAGCCCCTAAGTAGCAATCTTAGCTCTTTCACTCAATTAAATAAATTTATCCACGCTCATTTTAAAATGAAAAACTTTTAAGTTCTAGTCCCTTAACAACTCCACTTGACCAACTATCATTAACCTTTTCTTCTTTCTCATTCATACTATCTGATTTTTTATTTTTGTTAAACTTTTTAGAATTAATTTTTTTCATTTGAGATTTTTCTTTCAAATTTTTATCTTTATATTCTTCAAACTTTAAAATTCCAAAATTTTTAACCATAGCTTGCTCTGTAATAATCCAAGTTGTCCCGATTTTTTTTATATCTTCATCAATAACAAACTTACCACGAGCCACCTTTTTTCTCAAACAAGAAGTATCTATTCCATATATTTCTTCTATATCTAAAAACGTATATAATCCTTTAAAACTCCCAATTGCCATAACATTACCTCCTTAAACCTTCTATGCTTTATATATTCTACAAAACAAAACGAATCCATTTTTATTTTCACGCAAGCGTGACAAATTAAGGATTAATCATAAACAATGATGTCACGTTTACGGGACATTACTTGCGTATTTATTAGTTTATCAATGTCTTGTTTGCGTGACATTTACATATTACATAATTAACAAGTTGTGCTTAAAGTTTTTAAATTTTGATAAATCGTGATTCTTAGAATAAACTGCTATTATCATTAAGGCAATAACTGATAATAGAGAGCATATCAATATCGAGATACAAGTTAAAAATGAGTGCAGATTCAAATTACAGATATATGTATGAAAAAAGACACCTTGAATTATCTAAGATGTCTTTGACTATGCCCTAAAGAGAAATTTAAAAACCAGTGTAAAACCTAATTAGTAATGTCTTCGTTTTTTTCTTTATCTACTGAACTATCTCCCTTTTTAGTAAGTGAAAGCATTGAGATTGTGATAATTATACATAATGCACCTATCCATTGTATCAAACTGAAAGTTACATTTAAGAAAACTATTGAAAGAATAGATGCTGACAATGGTTCTATACAAGTAAATACACTAGCCTCATATGGTTCAATATATTTTAGACTTTCTAAATAACAATAAAATGCAATTAAAGTTCCAAATAATACTACAAAAATAATAGCCAAGAATGACTCAAATGACCAACTTCCTACACAATTAAATGGAGACTGTACAAAACTAAAAGCAATTCCACCAATAAGCATACCCCATCCGACTACACATAGTGATCCATACTTTTTTAATAATGAAGAAGGTTGTAATGTATATATAGCGCATGCAAAAGCAGATAATACTCCCCAAAAAATAGCCGGTTTTGATATTGCTAAACTGTTTAAATTTCCCTTTGTAATAATTAAAAAAGTTCCTAAGATTGCCATAAACACGCAAGCTACTTGTTTTAATGTTGGAAGTTTTTTATTATAAAAAGCTAAATATATTGTAATAATCACTGGTGATAAATATTGAAGTATTGTTGCAGTTGCAGCATTTCCATGATGTATCGCCGCGAAGTAAGAATATTGAACCCCCAACATTCCCAGTATAGAAAATATTAAAATTTTAATAATATTTTCTTTTTTGCTCCATATCTCAAATACACTCTTATCACCTTTAATCAAAGAAAAAGTTAAAATAATTGCTCCAGAAAATATCATTCTTATAACAACAAGCCACTCTGGTGCAAAGTTTTTGCTTTGAAATAAATATTGAGCTACGACTCCAGAAATTCCCCAAAGTAATGTTCCAAGCATTACTAGAAATATCCCTTTTACCCTTAAAGAATCTTTCATAAAATTTATTTCCTTTCTGTACAAAATTTATATTTATAAATATTAAAAAAATTTTAATTATCTATATATTTGATAGTATAATTATATTGACATTAAAGTTATATTTATACAATAATATAATCAATAAATATAACTATATTGACTTAACTCAATTTAAACCCCAGTTTTTAATAAAGGAGAATACTATGCAAATTCATAATATAATTATTGATGAAAACCAAAAAGAAACAACTAAACATGGCTCTGTGGAGTTTCCTATTGCTATCTATTCAACTCAGATTAATAAAAATATATTAGGTTTTATTGATTGGCATTGGCATGAAGAACTTCAGTTTTGTATTGTTACAAAAGGAACTGTAAGTTTTAATATTGAAGAGGAGACAGTAATTTTATCGCAAGGAGAAGGTCTATTTATCAATTCACAACAACTACATAATGCAAAAAACTATAAAGATATTGATAGTTCTTATATTTGTTTTGACTTTCACCCAAACCTAATCTACGGTTTTGTAGGAAATGTAATAAATATAAAATATATTCGCCCCTATGTAGGCAATTCTATGATTAGATATTGTATTTTGAAAAATGACAGTGAGTGGAAATCTGATATCTTAAAAGATCTTTTGCTAATTCATAAGGAATATACTGAAAAAAATGTTGGATTTGAATTACAAATACTTGTTTCGATTTTAGGTATATGGAATAATATGGTTAAGAACTACCTAGCATCATTTTATAATGATAAACTTATTCATAATACCTCTCGACTAAAGAAAATTATTAATTATATACATAATCATTATATGGAAAAGATTAATTTAAAAGATATATCAGATGAAGTTAACCTCTCAAAGAGTGCATGTTGTAGAGAATTTAAAAAATATATGAATTGTTCTATTTTTGAATATATTACTAATTATAGATTAGTCATTAGTGAAAATTTATTAATTACAACAAATGAGTCTATTACTAATATAGCTTATCAATGTGGTTTTGGAAGTGCTAGTTACTTTATTGAAAAATTCAAATTACAAACTGGAGTTTCACCTTTTATTTATCGAAAGGAAAAACAAGCAATTAGTGATAATGTATTATAGTTAATATTTTAGTTTTATTTTTTTTTTGCTAGACCATTGCATTGGCTTACTTCTAACTCCATTTATATCTCACCCACTTTTTAAAATTAAATATGTTAAAAAATCCAATAACACCAAGTACAGATCCTCAAATAATAAAAAGACAAGAAAAAAAATTTTATGAAGCATTTTTAAAAAATTTAGAAGAAATATAAAATTATAATGAACATCTAAAACCTAACATCTCATCATAACACTTTCTAGGAATTTTAACTGTTTTATTGCTAACCATTTTAACTTCATTTAGAGTTTATGGTGAAACATTAACTAAATGGAAAGAGTTTTGTAATAAATATAGAAAAGGCAAATTTAATTTTATTAAGTTTGCCCTTTTTTTGTTTATATATATTACAAGTGTTGAAAACACTACTTTTCTTATAACTAATCCATAAATAGCAATTTTAGGACTTGTTAAAATATTTATTTAAACAATTTGATATAATAGAATTAATACTTTTATGAAAGGGGGGAAAATAAATGTTAAATATATTAATAGGTCTTTGGTTTATAGATAGAGGGAATAGACTAAAGAAAACTAAAAATCTAAAAAGATACACACTTGACTGTCCTGAAAGAATAAAAGATAAGGATGGATATATAGATTTATTTTCTAAATCATATTTTTTAACCGGTATAATTTCAATTATTTTAGGGTTAATTATGACATTAGATAAATTTATTATTGAAGTACCATTAGAGATAGCAATATTGTTAGTAAGTCTATTCATTATATTCATTCTTGCAGAGGTAATTATAATAAAGAAAAAAAGGTACAAATTTATTCAATAAGATTGAGACATAAAAATACTCTAAAAACACATTTAAAGGTATCTAGTAAAAATGCTCTTATGATCCAAGTAAATGGATTTTAAGAGCATTACTTTTATTTAAACAGTTTGAATTTTAAATTCATTTATAACGTAATTTAACTAAATATTTTTCTATATTAAGTTTAGATTGTTTGGTAAAATTAGGTAAACTAATAAATCAACTAGGGGGGTAACATATGAACATTTCAAATATAGGCAGTAGTAGCCTACGATTACGAAGTTACAACAGTAGCTCTTTAATAAAAATACAAATCAATACTTCTACTAGCAAAGAAAATACAGACATATCATTAAAAGAATTAAAAGCTATTAATAATGCTAAGCACTTAGCTCGAGAAGACTTAGATGCTACATATAATTCACATATAAATAAAAAACTTGAAGAATCTTTAGAACATAAATTATCACAGCTTAATGAAATGAAAAGTGGGATTGAGGATAAAGATGAAAAAAATGATGTAGTAGATGATTCAGTAAAAAATACTAAAGTTAACAGTTATGTCAAGAACACAGGAGAAATTAAAGATAAAAAAGAAACTTTACTTAGTGAAGATGAACAGATTAGTCTTCAAGATATAAATAAGAAAATATCTGAAACTAATAGTGGGTTAAAGGAAATTAGAATTTTAGGTAAAGAGTTGAGTAAACAGTCTGAAATGATTGATGATAGAATATCTACGTTTAAAAAAATGTATGGTAATGACATTTTTAAAATGGCAGAGAAAGAAGCAGTTTTAAAACAAGTCTATGATGCTCGCAACAATCCATTGATTAAAGAGTTAAAGAGTACTTTTGATGAGATTATAGAGTTGGAAAAACAATTAAAAGATAAATTAAATAAAGAGCAATCAGAAGATAAAAAAGAAATATAATTATATGATTTGAAAATTTTCAAACTATATAAAAACTCTATATAAAGATTTCTTATCTTCTTAGGGTTCTTGTTAAAAACTAGGAATTCAGTTTGCCTACCATGATCCTAGCTTTTTTTATTATCTGATTATTATAGATGAATTGTAGCAAAAAAGTATTTTTTACCATTTAATATCTATATTATATAAATTGATTATCTATTTTTTAGATTTCTTTGATTTCTTTTTATACTTTTCTTCATAAGCCATCAGAGCTTGTTCATTAAGTGTAACTTCGCTAAACATTTTACTAATTATATCTTCTAAAACTTCTGATACTGTCCTGTTATTTTCAGCTTTGTGCTTAGGTTTATTTATTAAATCTAATACACTTATATTGAATGAATTTTTGTGCAATTTTAAGACACTAACCCATTTTGTATATAATCAAATATAATTCTAGAAGCATCTTTAATTAGCTTATTGTCATAATCAGCATCTTTTTCATCTTTCTTTGATAATACCGCAACCACTATAGGTTTTCTATTTGGTGGTGTTACTATAGCAATATCATTTCTTGTTCCATAAGATCCTGCTCCACTCTTATCGGCAACAGCCCAATTTTTTGGAGCGCCTGCACGAATTAATTCATCTCCAGTTTCATTGTTTGACATCCAATCTATAAATATCTTTTGCTTATCTTGTGTTAATACTTTTTTAGTTGCATACTCTTTTAAGTCCATTACTAATTGTTTTGGTGTACTAGTATCTCTAATATCACCAGGTGTAGCTTCGTTTAATTCTGTTTCTTTACGTGAAGAATCAGTGACTGTATCACCTAATTTATTAAGAGCTGTTTTAAAACCATTGGGACCATCTATAAGCTCAAATAAAAGATTACCTGCTGTATTATCACTTTGACCTACTGCTGCCTCACAAATTTCCTCAATAGTCATACCTGTATCAAGCTTATCTTTAGCAACAGGAGCGTAAGATAATACATCTTCTTTAGTAAAGTTAACTACTTGCTTAAGGTCTTCTATTGAATATTTATCTAACACTGCGCCTGCAGCTAAAGCTTTATATGTAGAACAATATGCAAATCTTTCATCTGAATTATATGAGATTTCTTTATTTGTTTCCGTATCAAAAGCATAAACACCAAGTTTAACACCATAATCATCTTCAAGTTTAGCAAATTCTGCACTATATTCTTTATCAATCTTTTTATTTGTGTCCTCTTTTGAAGACTTATTTTCTAAATTACTACATCCAGTAAGAAAAAATAAAACCATTAGTACAAGTATACTCACATTAAATTTCTTTGATTTTATATTTATAAGTTTTTTCATCAAAACCTCCTAGTTATTAATACATTTATCGCTGTTAACTCTAATTAGACATCTAACATATATGCCTTTCCATCATAATATATCATCCATATCAAAATTATTGACTATATATGAATATGTATGATAACATTAATTCATAATAACAATATAAAAAATCTCTTATGAGAGTTCTCTCTTATCAAGAGTGTTATAGCAAAAGCTAGGAGTAAGTCGCCAAACTTATAGACTCCTAGCTTTTTTATATTTAATTTTCGATTTCTTTATCCAAATTTTAACATATTCAACTATATTAGTATATATCATTTAATCATTTCCTAGTTTGCTATATTTCTCATTTTTACTATTGACTTTACTCTACAAGGGGTAGAGTTAGTAAAATGCTAATTTTACTAGAATTAATAAGTGTTCCAATAAATTAATTTATAAAACTGCCATAAAATTGCCATACTACTATAGATAAATTTGAAAATTTACTATGATATAATATTATAAAAAAGAAAAGGAGTGAGTTTTTATCAGTAGACACTTAATATATATAGCAGATGATGATAAAAATATTTGTAACATACTAAAATCACAGTTACAAAGTGAAAATTATAAAACAGAAGAATTTTTAAATGGTCAAGATTTATTAAATAGATTTAAAGAAAAACCTTGTGAATTAATTATAACGGATATAATGATGCCTAATATGAGTGGATATGAATTATGTAGAGCAATAAGAGATATTAGTAATGTTCCAATAATTATGATTTCAGCTAAAGATGAAGAAATAGATAAAATATTAGGGTTAGAACTTGGAAGTGATGATTATATATCTAAACCTTTTAGCCTTAGAGAAGTAACTATAAAGGCTAGAAATATGTTACGTAGAGCAAATAATCATTCTTTTAATACAGATAATACAGATGAAAAATTAATATTAAAAGATCTAGAAATAATTAAATCAAGAAGAGCTATATTAATACATGGACAAGAATTAAAAGTAACAACTAAGGAGTATGAGCTATTAGAACTACTTATAGAAAATAAGAATAAACCATTTTCTAGAGAATCAATTATAGAAAAAGTGTGGGGATATGATTACTATGGTGACACTAGACAAGTAGATCACTTAATTAAAAGGTTAAGAAAGAAAATGCTACTTGAAGGTTCTGAATGTAAGATAGAGACTCTATGGGGATATGGATATAAGGTGAGTGATTAAAACATGAAAATAAGTAAAAAACTAATGATATCCAATATACTTATTAATATAATTGCAATGAGTATATTAGGATTAATAATATCAAATACTGTTGGGAGATACATAGAAAAAGATATAGAGGATGACTTGATGGTAGAAAATTCTCTTCTTATAAAGATGCTATTTTCTACTGGATTTGCAGAAGACATAACTAAATCAGGTAAAAATTATGGTCTAACAAAATATTTATCTGATACCCTAAAGAGCTATAATGAAATATCTACAGAATATATGAGTAGTGTTATTTTTGATACTAAGTATAAATCAAAGCCTCTAGCCGTAGAGCTAAAAGATAGTAAAGATGATTTAACAGAAAATGAGATAACTACTATTGTTAAAGAAGATATAAAAAGTGTATATACGATAGTAATTGATAATAAACCATATCTGGCATACAACGGATATACTGAGATTAAAATTGATGGCATCAAATATGAGTTATTGCTAACAACCCTATTCCCAGATAAATTAGGTGAAAGCATAAAATCTGATATTATTAAGACATTAATTATAACTATATCAATAATAAGTTTAATACTAATAATTGTAACTAGCTATAATGAAAAAATGATAACAAAACCTATAAAAAAGCTTATTTATACAACAGAGCGAATAGGAGAAAAAGACTTTGATCAAATAATAAATCTAAATACCAAAGATGAATTTGAAATTTTAGCTAATGCTATTAATAAAATGTCTTATAGTTTAAAGAATCAAGATATAGAACAAAAGAAATTTTATCAAAACATATCCCATGAATTAAAAACGCCATTAACTATAATAAGTGGATATGCTCAGGGTGTTAAGAACAATGTTTTTGAGAATCAAGACAAGATACTAGATACCATAGTTAATGAGTGTAATAATTTCAAAAAACAATTAGAGAATATAATATACTTAAGCAAATTAGATACTATAAATGAAACATATAATTTTAAGGATAATAGTTTAAATAACTTAATTATAGACTCTTTAGAAAAGGTAGACAGTATAATAATACTTAATGAAATTAATATTATATATAATCCAAGTGAAGATATTATTATAAAAGTAGATAAAGAAAAAATATTAAGAGCTTTAACTAATATATTATCGAATTGTCTAAAGTACACCAAAGATACTATTTATGTAAATACCAAAAAGCTAGATAATGAAGTTGAAATACAAATATATGATAATGGAAATGGCTTTAGTGAAGAGTTACTTGAAAAACCATTTAGCGGAGTTGTTGTAGGAACTAAAGAAGGAAATGGTATTGGTTTATCTATTATAAAAAAAGTAATTGATACACATAACGGTAGTATTAGATTAGAGAATGAAAAGGACTATGGTGCAAAATATATTATTAAACTTCCAATCTAAATACAGATAACTGCCATAATTTTGCCATAATTAATACATTAAAAGTACAAAAGCATTTTATATAATTAAAGTATGTTAGCAAGAGCTAATAAATAAACTTTAGAGGTAATTTATAATGAAAAGGAAGATATTAAGTTTAGGACTAGCAGGGATAGTTGGAATATTAGGTAGCATAAATGTATTTGCAGATAATGCAGAAACAAGCAAGAAAGAATACAAAGTAAAAATGGAAAAAAGCAACGTAGAAGATAAGGTAGATGGAAAAACCCAAGAGGAATGGCTTGAGTTTAAACTAGATAATTGGAAACCAGAACCAGGTACGGAAGAATACAAAGCAAAAGAAGATTACAAAGCAAAAATGGGAAAAAGTAACTTAGGGGATAAAACAGGTGGAAAAACTCAAGAGGAATGGGCTGAATGGAAAATAAATAATTGTAAATAAATTTTCAGCTTTTGTGCGATTGTATGAAACTAATATTAACATGGAGTATAGTATTCTTTGTAATTAATATTGTTTTATTGATATTAATTATAAGAATAATAGATATATCAATAAATATTATAAAAAAATATTTAAGTGATTAAATATAATTGAATGAGCATTTTAGAATTATAATTTTTCACCTTTAATAAGGTACTTGAATTTGTATAGCAAGAGACACTAGATAAGATCTATTTTAGATATTATCTAGTGTTTCTTTTGAGTGTGTTTTTAAATCAGAGCGTCTTATTACTGAACGTACCAACAGTTACAATGTATCTATTGGTACATATCGAAGGGAAACTAAATGGCCTAAGTCCTAACAGCTAATTCTTAGACGTAAATCCTTAAGTAGAGCCATTAAAGAATAAAGAAAGAGAACCACATATTTATAAAGAGCCACTTCAGGAAACTTTTATTTAAGTCCCTTTATTAGCTTTGATACCCAACTTTTTGATAGTCGTAATTGGTTAACTATTTCAACTTGTTTATATCCTTTTAAATAAATATCTTTTACCTTGCTTTCATTTTCTATTTTCTTCTGATCTTTCTTATTTTTTCATTGATCCTATCGTACTTTTCATCAATCCCAATGACTCAAACTTTACTTTTTAATACTTAAAATAACTATACTCATAATTAATATCAACATTTTTATGATTATAGTTATTTCGCATTTTTTAACATTCATATAAATCATTCTAATATATTTATTAAAGTTCGTTGAATAATAAAACTTAGTCTTTCTAATTAAAAAAGATATTATGAAATTTTCATAATATCCTCTTTGTTATTTTATAAAGTTTTAATTTTATTGCTCTAAAAACATCTTTATATCATCTTCAACATTTGTTATTCCACCAATACCAAAGTTTTCAACTAAAACATTAGCTACATTTGGTGATAAGAATGCTGGTAGAGTTGGTCCTAAGTGTATGTTTTTAACTCCTAAGTGTAGAAGTGATAATAACACTATTACAGCTTTTTGCTCATACCAAGCTATGTTATAAGCTATTGGTAGTTCATTTATATCATTAAGTTCAAATACTTCTTTTAATTTAAGTGCTATTAAAGCTAGTGAGTATGAGTCATTACATTGACCTGCATCTAGTACTCTAGGTATTCCACCTAT
>NZ_JASKYM010000007.1 GCF_030131845.1 Romboutsia sedimentorum
GTTTATCTAGGGCTCAGATACTGTTATATATCTGGCTTTATGTTTCGTTTGTTTCAAATTCTATAAATTAACCTACTGTTTAATTTTCAAAGTTCATTTTCAATTTCGTTTGCCCTTTTCTTAAGGACAAGTATAACTATACCACCACAAATATATATCGTCAATACTTTTTTATAAGTTTTTTTATAAATTTATTATTTCATATATTATAACTAAAGTAAAACTACTACTTTATCTACAATTTATATCATTATTCCTTATCATATTTGTTGTATTATAAACGTATATTCAAATTTTTCTAGGAATATTTTATTCTTTAATTTTTATAATCAAAAACATATATACTACATTAATATAGAGTATAATATTAATATACTATAAATATTTTATTAAACGTTCAAATTTATGGTAAGTATATTAATATGTACATTGATGTATATATATTTTAAATAATATTATCTATATAATCGAGGAGGTTTTTTATGAACAATTATCTTAGAGAACCAATAAACGGATTTACACATCTTGCAGGTGCAGTTTTATCTTTTATTGGATTATTAGCATTAGTAATAAAAACAACATTGAATGACCATTCTACTATATCACTAACAGCTGTGATTATATTTGGGTTAAGTATGATTCTTTTATATGCAGCTTCTGCAACTTATCATTTGGTAGTTTCTAGCGACAAAGTTATAAGCTTCTTAAGAAGATTAGACCACGCTATGATATTTGTTTTAATAGCTGGTTCATATACTCCATTTTGTTTAATAGCATTAAATGGTGCAACTGGATGGATATTATTCGGAATAATATTTATGGCTGCAGTTGCCGGAGTATGCTTTAAATTAATTTGGTTTAACTGTCCTAGATGGATTTCTACAGTTATATATGTTGCAATGGGATGGATTTCAATTTTCTTAATAGTTCCATTATATAAAGCTCTTTCTTTACAAGGTATAGCCCTACTTATCGGTGGTGGAGTATTTTATACGATAGGTGCTTTAATTTATGCAACTAAACCAGAGTTTTTAAAATCAAAATATCTTGGTTTTCATGAAATTTTCCACGTTTTCATTATGCTAGGTACTTTAACTCACTTTTTCTGTGTATTTAAGTATGTAATATAATAAGAGTACAAAATTAAAGGAAGTATCTTTAATAAATGATAAAAATCATTTTAAGATACTTCCTTTTTTTATATTACTATTCTTTCATAGCTCTCATAGCATTTAAAACTGCTATTAAAGCAACTCCCACATCTGCAAATATAGCTTCCCACATAGTAGCAATTCCACCTGCACCTAATATTAAAACTATTATCTTAACGCCTAGGGCAAATACTATATTTTGCCATACTATCTTATTAGTCTTACTTGCTATTTGTATTGCTTTAGCTATTTTGATTGGTTCATCTGTCATAAGAACTACATCTGCAGCTTCTATTGCTGCATCAGATCCTAAAGCTCCCATCGCTATACCTACATCTGCACGAGCTAAAACTGGTGCATCATTTATTCCATCTCCAACAAATATAACTTTTTCTTTTTCAGACTTCCCTTTATATATCTCTTCTAGTTTTTCTACTTTATCACCAGGAAGTAAATTTGAATATACTTTATCTACTCCCAATTCTTTTGCTATACTACTTGCAACTTTATCGTTATCTCCTGTTAGCATAACAATTTCTTTTATTCCTATAGATTTTAATTGTTTTATAGCTTCTATACTGTCATCTTTTATTTCATCTGATATTACTATATATCCTCTATAAACTTGATTCACGGCTATATAAACTACTGTTCCAACTTCTTTAGCTTGAGAATAGAATATATTCTCTTTTTTCATTAGTTTTTCATTTCCAGCTAATATATGTTCATTGTTGTAGCTTATTTTAATCCCATAAGCTGCTATTTCTTCATAACTTGCTATCTTATCTAAATCGATTTTTTCATCATAGTAGCTTAATATCGATTTAGCTATAGGATGATTAGAGTTAGCTTCAGCAAATGCAGCATATTCTAATAGTTTATCTTCTGATATACCCACTGGATTTACTTTAGTTACTTTAAATACTCCCTTAGTAAGAGTTCCTGTTTTATCAAATACTACTGTATCTACACTTCTTAAAGCTTCTAAATAATTACTTCCCTTTATTAAAATCCCGTTTTTAGATGCAAATCCTATTCCACTAAAGAAACTAAGTGGTATAGATAATACTAATGCACAAGGACAAGAAACTACTAAGAATATTAAACCTCTATATAACCAATCACTAAATAAAGCATCTGGTATTATAATTGGAGGTATTACTGCTATTAATAAAGCAGATATAACTACAATCGGAGTATAGTATTTTGAAAACTTAGTTATAAAGTTTTCTGTTTTAGATTTCTTGCTACTTGCATTTTCAACAAGGTCTAATATTTTAGCCACTGTTGATTCACTAAATTCTTTACTTACTTTTATAGTTAATAATGCGTTTTTGTTTATTACTCCAGATAATATAGCGTCTCCTTTTGAAACTTCCCTAAGCACAGATTCTCCTGTAAGAGCTGAAGTATCAACCATTGACATTCCATCTAATACTACTCCATCTAAAGGTACTTTTTCACCTGGTTTTACTACTATTACATCCCCTACACTTACTTCTTCTGGCGAAATAACTTTTATCTGTGAACCCACTTTTAAGTTTGCGTAATCTGGTCTTATTTCCATAAGAGCACTTATTGATTTTCTTGATTTACCAACTGCCATTCCTTGTAAGAACTCTCCTATTTGATAAAACAACATAACTCCAACTGCTTCTGGGAACTCACCTATTGCTAATGCCCCTACTGTTGCTACTGACATTAAGAAGTTTTCATCAAACATACGACCTTTTATAATATTTTTTATAGCCTTTAATAGTACTTCTCCACCTACTATTATATAAGCTACTATAAATAGTAAATCGCTAAATTGATTTTCAAATCCTGTTGCAGTTTGATATATACCAAATATATACACAATCGACCCAATTATTAACTTAGCTAAATCTTTTTTATCTATATCACTTTTAGCTTCTTTTTTTATGTCTTTATTTATTTTGGTATTTTCATTATTTATTTGTATGTCTAGTCCAGGCTCTGTATCATTTATTATACCTATTACCTTTTCTATTATTTCTTTTTCATTTTCAGATTTTTTTATTTGTATACTTAATTTCTTATTTATAAAATTTAAATTCGATAACTGTATTCCATCTAACTTAGATACTTTTTCACTTATAACTTCTGCACAGTGTGCACAATTTAATCCATTTAAAATTATATCTCTTTTAATCATTGCTGCATTTTCTAAAACTTCTATATCTAGTCCAGGCTCTGTTGAATTTATTATATCTATAACTTTTTTCATAACTAATTCTTCATCTGAAGAGTCTATTATGTTTAAAGTTAATTTTTTGTTTATAAAGTTTAAATTAGCAGATTCTATATCTTCTAATTTTGATACCTTTTCATTAATTACTTCTGCACAATGCGCACAGTTTAATCCCCCTAGTATGATCTCTTTTTTTATTAAACTAGCACTACTCATAATATTTACCCCCTATCTTTTATAAGTTTCTTGAATATGATTTAATCCACAATCAAAAATTTGGCTTATATGACTATCATCTAATGAATAAAAAACTACTTTTCCTTCTTTTCTAAACTTAACTAATCTAGCTTGCTTTAATACTCTTAACTGATGAGATATTGCTGAATGTGTCATTCCAAGTAAATTTGCTATATCACATACACACATCTCATTTGAAAATAATGCATATAAAATCTTTATTCTTGTCGTGTCACCAAATACTTTAAACAACTCAGCTAAATCATATAGCATTTCTTCTTGAGGCATCTTGTTTTTAGCCTCAACCACTACTTCTTCATGAATTTCTTTACAATCACATACATTTAAATCTTCTTTCATATATAGCACCTCCACAATTAATTTAATCTATTTTTTAATAAATATTTTTATAATATAATTCACGCTAACGTGACATTTCAATTTATTAATGAAATATATGAATAGTTATTCATACGTTTCATTATATGCTTGTATATTCTTTTTTGCAACTACTTTTATGTAATTTTTAATAAAATGCACATAATACTATTTTTTCTAATATATATATTATTAGAGTAATTATTATAGATGGTTAAGTATTCTTAGGAGGGATGATTTAATATGAGTTTTAATATGTTCTCAAATAAACAAAGTGATGATATGGATCCTAATTATATATACCCTATGCCTTATATAGATCCTATGATGTATTCCAATGCTTATTTAGGTAATGGATCTAACAATCCTGAATACCAAATGGATCCCAATATGACAATGGGCGGTTATATGACTTATATGAATCCTTATATGTATAATCCTGTGATGGGACAAAAACAAATGGAAGATGATGAATTTGATTTTGATGATATGGAAGATGAAATGATTATGCAAAATCAAATGCCAGGTATGCCTATGATGCCTCAAGGTATGCAAGGTATGATGCCTATGATGCCAGGTATGATGATGCCCCCTGGTATGATGATGCAATGTATGCCGGGTATGCAAAATATGATGAATAACGGCATGATGCCTATGATGCCTCCGGGTATGATGTATCCTTATATGATGATGCCAGGTATGCCCCAAATAAATATGGAAGAATTTGACGAGGAAGAAATGTAACTTTTTTTGTAAAAAGTGTTATAAAATTATAATATTTGTCTACACTAATAAATGTATTCCTCATAATATTCCCCCAATATTATAAATACAAAATAAAGCCACAGACTTTTATGTCGTGGCTTTATTTTTTTATTTAATTTAAGAAATCCTCAAAATCATTTGACTCTGATTCAACAAAATCATATAAAACATTTTCTTCAAAATATAATTCCTCTTTAAGTTTTATATGTTCCTTATAGTTGCATTGTAATATTTTATTTATATATTTTCTATCATTGTCACTATATGTTCCAACAAACAATTTATCTGAAAGTACATAATATATAGCTCTCATATCATTATTGATAACATATACTTCTTTTTTAACATGATTATTATTAAAATTAAATCTAGTAAAGAATACTCCCGTTTCCATATTACATCTTAATAAAAACGGATTATCTATATAAAACTTCTCTAAAAATTCCTCATTATTATCTAATTCATATATGCTTACTACTTCTGGTTTTGATATTTCATCAAATACCTCAAAGTCATACATAGGTTCTTTTTCTGTTGCTAACATTGAATTTATTTTAAAACTATCATTATCATTATCCTTAGATATATTAAAGGCTATCTTAGATATATAATATCCATCGTTATCTTCATATATAGCTTCACTTATAAATTTATTTTTACCCTTTTTAGTTACTGTATTTTTTAAAAATGTTCCATTTATATTAGTAATATGCATATTAGAAAGTTCTTCACTACCTGAGAAATATTTTAAGCTTTCTCTATCCCATGCTATAAATCTCATTGTCATATAATTTATAAATTCAATTTCTTCAGTTATCTTTTTACATATTTTTGGATAAATTTCTTCTATTGTAATTTTAGGTTTATAATTTTTAATTATATCTATATATTCTCCTACATTCCCTGGAAGTGGTTTTTCATAATATTCATTTTTATTTCCATAGTAATTTACTAATAGTAGGGCCTCCTCTTCTGATATTCTAATTCTATCAGCACCTAAACCTCCCATTAGTCTTTCTTCTTCTCTATAAGCTTCATCTTTTGTAGGATTTTTTAAACTTACATAATCAGCTAATCCTAGTCCTTCTGAATCTAGCAAAAAGTATTGATATATATTTTCTTTATCATTTTCCCAATTTATTAAAAGTCCCATGCTTCCCATAAGTCTTGAGTTTGTTACTTTAGCAAAGTTGAATTTCATAAAATCACATCCTTTTTTTATGCGTACTTTATATATAATATCTTATTTAATATGTTCTAATATAATTATTATTTTCAAATTAAGTATACATTATATTATAAATCAATTTAACATAATTTTTTTTTAATTATTTAATATATTTTCACAACTTCTATTGAATATACTATATAATATAATAAATGCTTAATCGAGGTGATATTTATGAAAAAAACAGCAGCTTTTTTTGATATAGACGGTACTCTTTATAGAGACTCTCTTATGGTTGAACATTTTAAGAAATTAATTAAATATGATATAATCGACCAAAAAGCTTGGTATGAACATGCAAGAGATACTTTCATGGATTGGGATAAAAGACAGGGAAATTATGATGATTACCTAGACGATGTGTGTGAACTATATGTAAGTTCTTTAATCGGTCTTGATAAAACTTGTATAGACTTTACTAGTGATCAAGTTATAAAACTTAAATCTGATAGAGTTTATAAATATACTCGTTCAAGAATAAAGTGGCACTTAGATAACAATCATATAGTAATATTTATATCTGGTAGCCCTAACTTCTTAGTTGAGAAGATGGCTAGTAAGTATAATGTTACAGATTTTATAGGTAGTGACTATGTATTTGAAAATGAAATTTTTAATGGTACAGTAATTCCTATGTGGGATTCTTCTAGCAAAAATACTGCCATAGATGAATTTGTTAAAAAGTATAATGTTGATTTATCAACATCTTTTGCATATGGAGACACTAATGGTGATATAAATATGCTAAGAAGAGTTGGTAACCCTATAGCTATAAACCCTACAAAGGAACTTATAAACCATATCGCTAATGATGAAAAAATATCGAAATGTACTAAGATAATTGTTGAAAGAAAAGACATAGTTTATTCTTTATCATCAAATGTAGATATTCTAGATATATAAATTTAATATTTCATATTAAAAATAAACAACAAAAGGTTATGATTTTATAATCATAACCTTTAAAAATTACTATAAATTATTACTTTAAAATCTTGATACGACTCCTTTTTATTTGATGTTTAATTCATTTAGTTTCTTATCCTTCATCAAATATATTTTATCAGATACCATAGCTATTTCTTTATTGTGAGTAACCATTATAATAGTCTTCTTATCTTCTTTTACTATTTCTTTAAATATATTTATTATCTCTTTTGAAGTTTCTTCATCTAAATTCCCCGTCGGTTCATCAGCTATTATTAAATCACTTTCACAGCATAAGGCTCTTGCTATTGCTACTCTTTGCTGTTGGCCTCCGCTAAGAGTTAACACCTTTTGATAAATCTGATTTTTTTTTAATCCTACTCTATAAAGCATCTTTATAGCTATTTCGTTATTAGCTTCAGTTTTTATTCCTTTAATTGACATTGCTGATGTTATATTTTCTAAGGCACTCATATAATTTAATAAATTATATCCTTGAAATATTATAGACATATCTTTGTTTCGAAACTTCTCTAGTCCCATTTCTTTTATACTTTTGCTTTTGTATAAAATGTTTCCTTCCGTTTGAATATCTAATCCTGCTGCAAGAGATATAAAAGTAGTTTTACCCGATCCAGATTCTCCTATTATTGTATAAAATTTACCCTTTTCAAAATCTATATCAATGTCATCTAATATATTTTTATTTTGTTCATATGAATACGATACATTCTCAAAGCTTAATATAATATTTTCCATAACACTTCTCCTTAATTATGTTTACTTAAAATAGTTTTTGGGTTAAATCTCATTATAAAAGAAGCTGGAATTATAGTCGCTACTATCGCAATTAAAAGTGACCACAATGACATATTTCCAATATCGCTTACTTTAGTTTTTATATTAAGTTCATCCATAACCTCAACATTTGCTTCTCTATCTGATCCAAATCCGCCCATGCCTTTAGACATAGATGGACCTCCTCTTCCTTGATGACTTCCTTGCCCTTGTGAGAAAGAAGGTGTTCCCATAGTCGTTTCTTGTTGTGTAGATATTTCATTTTGTATAAGAATGTCACCTACCACATTGCTTATTGTATTACCAAACGCTGATGATATACAAATAGCAACTGACAACACTATTATAATCTCTGATAAAAATTGAGCTATTATCTTAACTCTTTTTTCTCCTAGAGCCATAATTATTCCGATTTCATTAACTCTATCCTTTATTGATAACATAATTACTAGAGATAATATCACTCCTGCAAATATACCCACTACAGTTACCATCGTCTTAGAAAATGTAGCTACATTTTCTATAGGTCCCATCATAGTTTTATAAGCTTGATCTCCTCCATCTAACTTATATTTATCAAAATCTATAGATGTTTTTTGCCCTTCTTTTATGAACTTATCTACATCTATTGGATCTTGCAAATTAAATTCTATACTGTCAGCTGTACTTGTAGCTCCTTTTAATTTATTTGCTAATGTGTATGGTGCATATATTTGATTATATGGCAACATAGCTGTAAATCTATAAGCATCTTCATCAATCGAACTACTATATTTATATATTCCTAATATTTTAGCTGTTGTGGTAGTGTTATCTTCATCACTGTTATTTGAAGTTGATGTAATATTTATCTCATCTCCTACTTTTAAAGAATTTTCTTTCGCAAGTGTTTCATCCACCATAACTACATTAGTATTTAGATCTTTATCAGTTATAGCTTTTCCATCTACCACAGTCATTTGAGATGAATTTACTTTATCTTCATTATTAAAGTTATTAACTCCCTTTATTGTAAAGTCACCACTATTCATTTCCATTGGCATTTTCATATTATCATTAGTTAAATTACTATCTTCATCCTCATTTCCAACTGGAGTTACTCCATCTACATTTGCAGATGTAGTACTACTTACTAAATAGTTTTTTATATACTCTGAGTCCTTTAATTTGTCTAAATACTCTAGCGGTATAGATGGTTTTTCTAATCTTAATCTTTGTCCTGATTGCGAGTCTTGTTGCTCTTTCATTTGACTTTCCATTAGCTTTTCATGATCAACAACAAGTGAAACTTTAGCTCCTAATTTTTGCCTTGCCAACACAGCAGCTGCCTCTGTTGCGGATTGTATACTAAAACTTGCTAATATAACTATACAAGCTGTAAACATTATGGCAAATATTATAAATGTCTTTCCCTTTCTTTCCTTTAATGATTTTAGTGCTCTAAACACAAAATTCAATATTATCATTCCTTCCTATTATTTTATGTTTAAATAATATATGCACTACCTTAAATAAACCTTAAGGTTTGAAATTTTTATTTTGGTATGTTTACATAAAAGCTTGTACCTTCTCTTATTTTAGATTCAACTTCAATGTTTCCTCTTAAATTAGATATTATTGTTTTAGCTATTGAAAGCCCTACGCCTGAACCTTCTATATCTTTACCTCTTAAAGAATTGCTTCTATAAAACCTATTAAAAATATTTTTTATCTCATCTTCTTTTATTCCTATACCATTATCCTTTATTATGATATTTATAGAATGCATGCTTTCACTTAAAATAACATCTATTCTACCTTCTGGATTTGTATATTTTATTGCATTATCAATTAATATTATTAAAAGTTGTTTTATTTTTTCTCTATCACAGTAAATATTAATATTTCTTAATTTACTATTAAAATTTACAACCTTATCCTGAAGACTTGCTATATCTCTATAATCCACTAAAATTTCTTTTACTAACTCTTCTAAGTTAAAGGTTGATTTGTTGATAGTAACTATAGCATCTTCCTTAGTTAGTTTTAATAAATCAGATACTAATTTCCTCAATCTTCTAGCTTCTTTCATAACTATTGTTAAGTTTTTCATTTCATCATCAACTGTACTCTCAGGCCTTTTTATAATTCCTTCAATCTTGGAAAATATTATTGCAAGAGGAGTTCTTAGTTCATGAGAAGCATCTTGAACAAATAGAACCTGATTTTCCCAAGATGCCTCTATTGGTTCTAATGATTTTTGAGTTAAAAACCTACTAGTTAAATAAACAACACCTAAAGATAGCATCATTCCAATAAGTAAAACAAAAACTAACTGCTTTAATAATCCTACTTCTACATCAACTACTTTTATAATTTCTAAGGTGTATTCTCCTTGAGTTTGTTTTAGTTCTCTAAAATTATGTCCTCCATATTTATAAGAGGTTATACCATTTTTTACTTTGTCATAATATTCATAAGGCCTTATATAATTTGCCCTATCATTTTCATATCCATATACTACTTTTCCATTTTTTAATATATAAGTAATATGTCCTTGTGGACCTATTGCCATATTCCCAGATTTTATAGGATATCTAAATTCTTCCTTAGTTTTTTTTGTAATCATATCAAACTGCCTATATAAACCTTTATCTACTTCCTTATATGTTAAATTATAAAAGTATCCATATATAAACATAGAAAATATTAAAAACAACACGCCTACTACCAGTGTATTTAGTATTATTAATTTTTTTTTGGTTTTATCTAAAATATTTTTATTTATCATCAAATATATATCCTATGCCTCTTCTAGTTTTTATATATTTATTATATCCATATTCTCCTAGTTGCTTTCTAAGCTTACTTATATGAACTTCTACTATCTCTATTGGTATCTCACAATCAATTCCCCAAATTCTATCGTAAATCTGTTCTTTAAGTAAAACAATTCCTTTGTTTAAAAGAAAATACTCCAAAATGTTAAATTGTTTATTTTCTATCTGCAGTTCAATATCCTTTATATATGCTTTTTTTATATCTAAACTTAGACATAACTCATTAAATTTAATTATATTTTGGGTACATATAGTACCATTAGTTCTAAGAATTGCATATATCCTCGCTATTAATTCTTCCATATAAAAAGGCTTTGTTATATAATCACTTGCCCCTATTGTAAAAGCTCCAACCTTATCATCTAAAGCCTCTTTTGCCGTTAACATTATTACTGGTGTTTTTATGTTTTTCTTTCTGATTCTTTCAAGTATTTCCATTCCACTTATATCTGGAAGCATTATGTCTAAAATAATCATATCATAAATATTTTTTTCTATATCAAATAAAGCATCCTCTCCATTAATAACTATGTCTACCTTAAAATTACTACTTAATCCTTCATATATAGTTTCTCCTAGCACTATATTATCTTCTACTACAAGTAACTTCATAAAATCACACCTCCACCTTTATTTTTATATATTAATCTTAAATTAACCTTAATATTATAATATCTCTATAATCTAAAAATGCTATATATCTTATTTTTAAGATATATAGCATTTTAGTTATATGTTTTTAGTTATTTTTCTTAATTTTTCATTGTAATATCCTATAAATACTGTATATACATAGTCATAGATTAAAAATACTACCTCAAAAGCTAATATTAAAAATATATTTATAGGTATCTGTACAAAAGACTTTAAAATTAAATATGATATACAAATTGCAGCATTAGCAAATATTAATTTTAATACATATTCAATATATATCCGCCTATCTTGCTCTATTATATATTTCACTATTCCATATAATCCAAAAGTTAATATATATAAAACCCATTGAGCTTTATTTGTCATAACCATAAAACTTAAAATCGTAGAACCCATATAAAAAGCAATCCCACTTTTAAGTCCCAAATCCATTATAACTATAGATATGGGAAGTGATGCCAATCCCATAAGAAACATAGTATTCATAGGTATTATATTTAAAAGTAATAATATTATTATATTTACTGCTAATAAAATGCCTCCATAGGCTACTTTTTTACTCACGATAACCTCCTAGCAACAACTTACTAGGTCCCCACCAAAACATTCACAACATGAATCTAAACACCATAATTTAGTGCAATTTTCACAACAATCATCTCCACAGCAGCAATCGTCACAACAACAGCAACAACATCCACCTAAGTCTGAACGTCTTCTTCTATTGTATCTGTTTGATCTGTCTCTGTAATCATCTCTATAAAAATTGTAACTTTCTAGTGCTTTTTTGTACTCCATATTTTGAGGTTCCATTGTGTTAGCTTTTTTTATACTTTCTTCGCCTTCTTCATAATATCCTATATTCATAGAAGAAATGCCGTTTAGATAGTACCATGTTGAACACTTATCACCTATACTTTTTAAAAAGTTATAAGCCTTTTCAAACTCGTTATTTGCAATAAACTTTCTTACATTTATAAAACTTTCATTGTTATATGTGTTGCTGTACATTACTTTCACACCCTTTTTCTAAAATATTTTGATATCTAAGGTAAACTCCCGAATAAACAATATTCTCTATTATACCTGTATTCATCTCTAAATTTAAGTTATCAATCCCTCTACCTAACATTCCTAAAGACATACTTATTAGTTTATCTGCTCTTATTTTTAGCTCTTCTCTTTTGTCTATGTATTCTATGAAAGGATTATAACTTCCTTTTTCATAGTCCTTATCTAAATCTTCATATGCATCAAGTAAATATATATACTTTCCTACATTGAAACCTATTTGTCTTAAATCTTTTTCAAATTCATCTTGTTTATATGCAAATATTTCTGCCATAAGCTTCCCAAATGTATTTGATACTAAATCTATATTTGTATTTTTTTCTATTTCTAGATTATACAATATATCTAGTTGTTCCTTTATAACTTGAGCTTTTTTAGGATACTTTTCGTATGCTAATTTTAATTTACTCTTATATATATTATATGCTAATTTATCCTTTATGCCCTTATCATCCTTTAAGTTATCTTCTAATTTATAATAAGTTAAAAGAACATTCATACTTGCTGCATATTCTGTTATTTCATTTATTGTTTTCTTTTTCTTCTTAAACGGATTAGCTATACATCCTTCTTCAATAACTTTAGATTCAGGTCTATATATCGCTGTTAATACTAGTATTAAAAATGTTATATCGTAATTTAAAGACAGTCTTGATATTTCACCATGATTATCTTTTAGATATTTACATAAACCACAATAATAACCTCTGTAATGTTCGTATTCCCTAAATGTTAAATCCATTTTGTTTATTTTAACATAACCAAACATATTTTATCCCTTCTTATTATAATTTTCAAATTTACTAATCTCTTTATATTATGATGTAATTTAAAGAGTTATAAACTCAACAAAACATTCTTTAATCTCAAATATATCTTTTGATAAACATTCTTTTGTGTTTTTTTACCTACTGAACCTAGGTTTATATATATATTATACCATTTTCTATAATCATATTTTACCACTTTTATTTTAAGTCTACTCTACATAGTTTTATTTTTAACTTCATTTATTTTGTTTATTACAAAGTCAAGGTCTTCATAATCATGGGTTGCCATCACGGTTATTCTAAGAATTGCATATCCTTTTTTTACAGTTGGATACCTTATAGCCGGTATATATATTCCTTCATCTAATAAACTTTTACTAAATTTAAGTGCCTTATCTTCTTCACCTATCATTATAGGTATAATAGGGCTTTTACTATCAACTTCATATCCAATTAATCTTAATCCTCTACATAAATACTCTATATTATTTTGAAGTTTTAAAATTAGACTATTGTCATTTTGAATTATATCAAAACTTGATATAGCTCCACTTATTACTACCGGAGATAGCGCTGTTGAAAATATAAAGCTTCTTGACCTATTTTTCAAAAAATCTATAACATTTTTATTTCCACATACAAATCCACCTTCGCTGCCGATTGCCTTACTTAGTGTTCCTACTGTTATATCTATATCACAATTAAAATACTCACTACTTCCTTTTCCTAATTTACCTATAACCCCTGTGGCATGTGCATCATCTACTAAAGTAAGTAAATTATATTCTTTAGCTATTTTAACAATCTCTGGTATATTAGCAATATCACCATCCATGCTAAATACACTATCCGTAACTATAATTCCTTTTTTAAATTTATTAGCTTTAACTTTTTCCTTCAAATCATTAACATCATTATGCTTATATATAACTATTTTACCTTTAGATAATTTACATCCATCTATTATACTTGCATGATTTAATTCATCACTAAATATATAGTATTCTTCATCACATATTGCAGAAATAACTCCTAGATTAGCCATATACCCATTATTAAATATTAATGCACCCTCACAGTTTTTAAACTTTGCTATTTTTTCTTCTAATTCTTTGTGTAAGTCATAACTTCCTGTAGTTAACCTAGAACCACCTGATCCTAATCCATATTTATTTATTGCATCTATTGATGCTTGCTTTACTTTGTTATTATTACAAAGTCCTAGATAATTATTTGATGACATTAAAAGCACCTTTTTCCCATCTATTACTGTAATTTTATCTTGAGGTTTACTTAAATATCTAATTTCTCTATATAAATTATTATCTTTAATTTCTTGTAGTTTATTGTTTATATCTAACATAATTATCTCCCTTTTTTATTTTTATTTAAAATAAAAAGGGCTGAAATTCAGCCCTTCTTGTTTATCATTTTAAGTTCTTCATAAGATAAATTTTTATTAAGCTTTATATCATCTTTTATAAGAACTTTTTTATTTTCAATATAATTTATGCATTTATCTAAATTATCAATAGATGAATCATATAAAAATATTCTTCCACCGTTTATATCTCCATATTTTTTTAAATGATTAAATCTAATATATCCATATTTTTTACAAGCTATATATCCAGCTGTATAATCTACATCATCAGAACAGCATATCTCCCCTATTATATAAGGAGAATTTATAACCTTGCTAGCAAGAGCTAATGCTTCTATAAAATGAGAATTATATTTCTTTTCTTTACTTAAATGATTAATTTCACTATTTTGAAAATCTATATATGTAGCTCTAATCCCTCTATTTTTATCGTACTCTAGTCTCTTCATAGTATGAATATCTAGTAATATAGCTCCTCTCATACCTTTTGTATCTATAAATAAATTTAATATTTTATCTATCTTTTCATTTTCTATTCCTAAGTTATTTAATACAATTCTTACTCCCTTTAATCCTTGTTCATAATTATCTACATCAACAGTTGTGACTTGTAGAGGCTCTATTATGTCTATCTCTTCTTTTATTATTTCTTCAATTTTTATATTTATAGAATCAGCACTTCCCTTACAATGAGATAATGCCCGTTTTACCAATAAATTAACACCTTTTTCTAAATCACCTTCATTAATTATATTTTCAGCCCCAGATATATGATTATGATCTTTTGAGGACCTCATCTTTATACTATATAATTTCATATATTAATCATCCTACTTTTACAAATTTAATAAAATTCTTATATGGTGTGTTTTTTACTATTTTTTCTATTACTTTATAAGTGAAATACGAAGATATCATTGTATAAACCATACCTGGTAATGATGCTATTACTAATACCTTTAATGGCGTTCCAACTATATATGACATTACTATTCTTCCTACAAAAGTTCCCAGAGGACCAGCTAGTGATACAATTATAATTCCTGTCCCTAAATAGCTTATTGTACTTCCTGCAACTATCCTAAACACCATAGCTACAATTACATTTAATATCGTGTGAGTTCCCATAATTAAATTTATAAAGCTAGCTACTATCCCTGCTGTTATATATCTTTTAAACCCAAATGTTGCACATATACCTATTGCTATTGGTGCAGACATTTGAAATTCTGTTCCTGGTATTATACCTGGAAGTTTGAAAGTACCAGATATTGCAATTATAACTGCTAGTAATGAGACTAATGTTATCTCTCTAATTTTAGTATTCATAAACTTATTCCTTATCTACAATTTATTTTCATTAAAATATTCTATAATGCTATCTTTTGCCACGTCTACCATAAAGTCTATTTCTTCTTCAGTTATTACATATGGTGGCATAAAGTAAACTATGTTTCCTAGTGCTCTTAGTAAAACACCTTTTTTCAGAGCTTTTTGGTATATGTTATATCCCACCCTTTTTTCATAATCAATAGGTTCTTTAGTATTTTTATCTTTTACTAATTCAATAGCACCAATCATGCCTATTTGTCTATATTCACCAACATTAGGTATTTCTTTTAGTACGCTTTCTACTTTATTTCTTAGGTATTCACTTTTTATTTTATTTTTATTTATCACGTCTTCATCTTCAAATATATTTAACGTTTCCACTGCTATACTACACCCAAGTGGATTTCCAGAGTAACTGTGGCTATGTAAAAAAGCTTTCATTGTATCATACTCATCATAAAATGCATCATATATTTTATTACTCATTAATACTAATGAAAGTGGCATATACCCAGCTGTGAGTCCCTTTGATAAGCACATTATATCCGGTGAAATATCTGCATGTTCACACGCAAACATCTTTCCCGTTCTCCCAAATCCAACTGCTATTTCATCAGCAATCATATTTATATCATATTTATCACAAAGCTCTCTTAACTTAACTAAGTATTTAGGAGAATATATTTTCATACCTGCTGCACACTGTACTAATGGCTCTATTATTATTGCGCTTACTTCTTGATGTATTTGTTTAATTTTTTCTTCCATATTTATGAAACACTCAGCATTACAAGTATTTCGCTCCTTATTGTATTTACATCTAAAACAGTCTGGACCATCTACCTTTTCAGAATCTAAAAGTATTGGTTTATATACTTTACTATATAAATCTACATCCCCCATAGATAAAGCCCCTATAGTTTCACCATGATATGCATCTGAAATATTTACAAATCTAGTTTTTTTAGTTTTTCCTATTTGTTGATGATATTGAAAACTAAGTTTTAAAGCTATCTCTATAGCAGATGATCCATTATCACCAAAGAATACCTTTTGCAATCTATCTGGAGTTAAAGATACTATTCTTTCGCAAAGCTCTATTGCTGGTTTATGAGTAAAGTTTGCAAATATTACATGTTCTAAAGAATTAGCTTGATTGTATAGAGCATCACTTATTCTTTGATTTGAATGTCCAAATAAATTTACCCACCAAGATGAAACTGCATCTAAGTATTTTTTTCCTTCTATGTCCTCTAAAAATACCCCTTTTCCTTTTTCAATTACTATAGGTGGGAATTTTTCATAATCTTTCATTTGAGAACATGGATGCCATACATACTTTAAATCTTTTTCTTGTAGTTTTTTCATACTCATAGCTTTATCTCCTTTTTAATTAAATAAATTTAAGATTTTTTCTAAATCTAAGTCTCTGTACTCACTTTTGATATTTTCTACTGTAGGATTTTCTATATTTTTGATTTTATGTACAATATCTAGTTTCGTTAATTTAGATATTACTTTTATATTATCTTTTTCATAAAATTTATCATTATATTGATTTATAACAATTCCTTTTGACTTTATATTCTTTTGTTTTAAAAACTCAGCTGTAAGTGTCGTGTGATTTATAGTTCCTACTCCAGCTTTAGCTACAATCAATACATCAAGATTTAAATCTTTTATCAAGTCATATATAAAATAATCATTATTAATCAAAGGAACTACAATACCTCCTGCACCTTCAACAATTACATAATCATAATTATCTAATAAACTTTTATAATGATTTATTATCTTTTCTTTTGAAATATTTCTATCTTCTATTCTTGCTGCTAAATGTGGTGATACTTCTTCTTTTAAACAATATGTATTCATATTGGAATACTCATCTTCTATATCACATATTTCTTTTATATATTTAATATCTGGTGGAATTAACGTTTTTTTATCAGCACTTAAAATTCCACCACTTTGAATCGGCTTAAATGCAATCGTATTGTACCCATTTTCTTTTAGCTTATATATTAAACCTGCTGTTACAAATGTCTTTCCAACATCTGTGTCTGTTCCTATTATAAAAATTCCCTTTCCCATAATGCTCTCCTTTTTAAGTAAACCTATTTATTTTTATAGGTTTACCATGCATTTAAAATTTTTTTATATCTCAAATCCTAACTCTTTTATCATTTTCACATCATCAACTATTTTATTCCCACAAGTTGTGAGCATATCTCCAGTTATAGTCGCATTTGCTCCACCTTTAAATGCTAATATTCCATATTTAGTTAAGAGTGTTCTTCCTCCAGCTAATCTTATTTGACTATTTGGATTTATAAATCTGAATATAGCTAAAGCTTTTAAAAATTCTTCTTCTGTTATACCTCTCATATTTTCCATGGGAGTTCCTTCAATAGAATTAAGCACATTTAATGGTATTGATTTTATATTTAAATTTCTTAATTCAAATGCCATATCTATTCTATCTTCTTCACTTTCTCCAAGACCCATTATTCCTCCACTACAAACTTCAAGCCCTGAATTTTGCGCCTCTTTTATTGTTTTTATCTTATCATCGTATGTATGAGTACTGCATATCTTTGAAAAATAATTTCTCGAAGTCTCTAGGTTATTATGATACCTTTTTACTCCTACTTTTTTTAGGCTAATTAAGTCCTCTTCACTTAATAGCCCATGTGATGCACAAGTTTTTATTCCTACTTCATTATTTATTGCTTTATATGATTTGCATATTTCTTGCAATTCGTTCTTATTTAATTTTCTTCCAGATGTAACTATTGAGTATCTTTTAACTTCTTTGTCGTGGTGATACTTAGCATCTTTTAAAAACTCTTCTTCGCTTAATAAATCATATACTTCTACATTAGTGTTATGATAAGCTGACTGTGCGCAGAATTTACAATCTTCGCTACATTTTCCACTCTTTCCATTCACTATACAACATAAGTCGAACTTATTTCCCATGAAATACTCTCTTATTTCATTAGCATATTGTCCTAATGTTTTTACATCATATTTTAAAAGTTCAAATGCTTCTTTTTTATTTATTAAGTATCCATTTTTAATATCTTCTACTAATTTTTTTATCATATTGTTTACCTCTATCTAATTTTATATTGTTATTATCTATATTTATCATTGTAATTATATGTTTTATTTTAGTCAACTATTTTATATTTTTAGGTTTACCTATATAGCAAAAACACTCTTACAATTTATAGTTTGCAAGAGTGTTTTTATTTATTTTATAATATAAATTTAGTTATATTTCCTTCTGGATTTTCCATTGTAACTACATCTAATCCCTTATAGTCTTTAAACAAATCTTTTACATCTTTCATAGCTTTATTAACTTGTTTAGAATTTAAGTTATTAATAAAATAATCTTTTCTCATATCTTCATAACTTTTATCACTCAAGAAATTTTTAATCATAGTAAATGCTATTACATTAGGAATATTATTTGTACTTCCTTTTTTATATCCTTTTTTTCTTAAATACATTTTCATTTATACTCCTCCAATAATTGATTATAAATCATATTAATAAAGTATATATAAATTTAAAGGAATCTAGTACTATACTATATTTTAATTAATTCATATTCTTTACTTCCCATACCCATTTCACAAGCATAATCTATTATTCTTGTAGAATTAGTATTTGGATGAGCATGTTTAAATACATCATGGCCCATTTCTTTACATACTAAATCATAACAAGCTTGCTCTAGAGCTATTGGGTCTTTTGATGCTAATATACCAATATCATGAGCTATCGGTCTTCCTGACCAAGGTGCACAATCACAAAGTGGAGTTACATTCATCACAAAAGTCATATACCCTACTTTATCCTTTTTGTTAGCCACTGCTCCATATGCAAACTCAGCCATTTTTTCTATAAATATATCTTCATCAGTATCCCATTGAACATTTACCGCTCTAGTTGGACAAACTATCGGACATTCCCCACATCCATAACAAACTTCATGGTCTATTACTGCTTTTTTGTTTACAATAGATATAGCATTTGTAGGACAAGACTTTACACATTTACTACATCCTATACAAGTTTCTTCGTCTATAGTTGGCTTTACATCTGAATGTTGCATTTGCTTTCCAGCAGCAGTTGCACATCCCATAGCTAAATTTTTAAGTACCCCACCAAAACCTGCCATTCCATGTCCTTTAAAGTGACTCATTACTATCATTGATGAAGAGTTATAAATTTCTCCACCTATCTTAACTTTATCAAAATGTTTTTTATTTATTTCTACATCAACGTTATTTCTACTATATAATCCATCAGCTATTATTATCGGTGCATTAACAACTGAATAAGCAAACCCATTTTCTATTGCTGTTGTAATATGGTCTACTGAATTTGTTCTACTTCCTGTATATAATGTGTTAGTGTCTGTTAAAAATGGCTTACCACCAGATTCTTTAACTTTATCAACTATCTGTCTTACTGCAACAGGACTCATATATGTAGTATTTCCCTTTTCTCCAAAATGAAGTTTTATAGCTACTTGCTGATTATCATCTATTAAATCTTTAAACCCTGCTTTATCAAATAACCTTCTTACATTGCTTAGTACATTACGACTTTCTGAATCTGAGTATAAATCAGTAAAATAAACTTTTGATTTTTCCATTAAATTATCCCCTTTTAAATAAATTTATTGTACCCTATAAGTTTATCATTTATCGGTAACGATATAAGTATATATTTATAATATTTTAATTATTAGAAAGTGAATTTTTTATATACTATTCATTTCTTAATATATCTATAAATACATCTGCTATCTCAGGATCAAACTGAGTACTTTTGCATCTTATTATTTCTTCTATTGCACCTTCCTTAGTTTTCACCTCATTATAACCTCGGTAATTAGTCATTGCATCATATGAATCTACAATATTTACTATTCTAGCCATTATAGGTATTTCTTCACCTTTCAGTCCAAGTGGATATCCTGCACCATCATACCTTTCATGGTGAGTTAGTATTCCCCTAGCTATATGAGATAATTCTCCAGATGCATTTAATATCCTATAGCCTTTTTCAGTATGTGTTTTTATTTCTCTAAACTCTAATTCACTTAATTTTTCGGGCTTTAAAAGTATTTCTTCACTGATACCAATTTTACCTATATCATGGAGCTTTGTAACTAATATAACTTCATCTAATTGTGCAGTTGTAAACCCTAACTTTTCACCTATTTTAATAGCATATTTTACTAGTCTTTTAGTATGTTCATTCGTCTCAACATTTTTTTCATGTAAGGACTGAATTAATGAAAATATAATAGAACTTCTTATGCTTTTTTCTTGAAGGAATTTCTGTCTATATAATTTTTCTTCTGCTTCTTTTAAATTTATATATATATCTCCGTCTAAAGAATCTTTTATAGATGAACCTAGCGAAATACTTATATCAATTAAGTTAAAATCTGATTTTTTACATTCACTCATTATATTAGAAATAACTTTTTCACATTTAGACTCATTACAGTTTGGCATTAGTATTATAAATTCATCTCCACCCCATCTAAATATGAAGTCTTCTTTTGAAACTCCATTTTTAAGAATTTTTGCCATATTTTTTAATAGCCTATCTCCTTCTAAATGTCCAAAAGTATCGTTTATAACTTTTAACCCATTAACATCTCCCATAATAATTCCTATTGGAAGATATTGTTCTTCGTTAAACTCTTCTTTTTTCTCTTCAAAATATGCTCTATTATATACGTCTGTCAAACTGTCAGTATAACTTAGCTTTATTAATTTTTCTTTAAGTTCTGTTCTCTCTGTAACATCACTCGATAAACCTACGATTCCCCAAACCTCTCCATTTTCATTTATAACAGGAACCTTTCTTGTTTCTTCTATGCGTTCTCTTCCATTTTCATCTATAATTCTGCGCTCACTAGTTTTCATTTGTTTAGTTTTCATTATTTCTTTGTCTTGTTCCATGAAATTTTTAGCTTCTTCTTTTGATAAAACGCCTAACTCAAAGTCATTTTTACCTACCATATTTAAAATTCCAAGTTCTTTGTAATGTTCACTCCATTTTTTGTTATAACCTACATATCTAGAATTTTTATCTTTATAGAAAATATATTCTGGCAGTGTGTCTATTATAGTTGTTAGTATATTTTCTCTTTCTTCAAGCTTTGTTTGTTTTTCTTTAATAGGTGTTATATCTATTATCACACCTATTACTCCTAATAAATTGTCATTTTCATCAAAGAACGGATTGATATAGCAATTCTTAATTCTATTTTCTGATTCAATATCAAACATACACATTTTATTATTTTTGATAACTTCTTTTACTTTAATTTTACAAACTTCAAACATTAAACATTTAGCACATACGTCTTCTTCTATATTAAATTCTTCATTGATATTAGTCTTATGTATTCTAACAAACTCTTTATTAACAAATATCAATTTTTCATCCAAATCCTTTATCCATATTGGAAAAGGAATATTATCTATAACAAACTTTTCTGAACTATTTATCATATAGATTTTCCCCACTATCGTATTTTAACCTTACTATTATTATAAAATAGTGTTTTTCTTATTTCCACACTAATTTAAAAGTAATAATTTTATCTTTTATAAAATATTATTAATTAAAGATAAGTAATCTTGAAATAATTATGTATACGAAAGGAATAATTTATTATGTTAAATGTAGTTAGTAGAGATTTAAACGAAAAAACTAAACTAGTTAGAGCTAGAGGTTATATACCTGCTGTAATTTATAGTTCTAAATTAGAAAACAGTATCCCTATAGAAATATATAAAACTGACTTTGCTAGAATGATAGAATCTGGTGAAAGTCATGATGTAGTAGAGTTAAATTTAAATGGTGATATAAAAAAATGCCTACTTAGAGAAGTTCAAGTAGATGGTGTAAAAGAAGGTTTTTTACATATAGATTTTATGTTAATTGACTAATTTCACTACTATAAAAAGAGTTATCCTATCTTTTGGATAACTCCTTTTATCATTATTTTTAACTATTCTATCTTTTTATTCACTATATCTAACTCTATCAATTAATGATTCTTTATTAAAGTTTTTACTTATTAAGTAAGTTAATAATAATTGAGTAATCACTACGCACACTATCATAATGCTGGCTTGAACTATAGGGAAAGTATAAACTGCATATGACATACCAGCTTTTCTACATGCTTGAACTGCTATATACCCTAACCCAGTCCCCAATGTTAGAGAAGCAACTAACATAACTCCTGTATAAAACATAGCTTCTATATTTAACATCTTAACTAATTGTTTATCAGTTAACCCTATTGCTTGCAACATACCTAATTCTTTTTTTCTAGTTATTATACTGCTTATCATAGAGTTTATTAAATTCATAAAACCTATTACACCTATTACACTTACTAAGCTATATCCTATTACTTTAGTTGCATCAATAATTAATTCATAAGATTTTAGTTGCTCATCTATATAAATAGATTCTATATATCCATTTGATTTATCTAAATTTTTAATATAAGCTTTTATTTCATCATATTTATTTTCATCTACATAAATTCCAATTTTATTTGTAGAATCAACATCTACTATTTTTTCAAAAGCATCATCATGAATTACAAATGTTCCATACGCCGATGTTATAGCTTGAACTTTAAATTCTTTATCTATTTTTTTATTTCCATCATATATAGTTAAAGTTATTTTATCTCCTACTTTTACTCCCGTTTCTTTTGCAAATTCAACTTGACTTATAATTACTTCTTCTCCTGATTTTAACTTTTCTAGGTCTATTTTTCCATCTTCTAAATACAACTGCATATTTTCTAAATCATTTTCATTTACACTACTTAAATTATGGTATTTATATTCTGTTTCATAGTCTTTCGTTTCTACCTTTAATTCTTTAGAGTTTTCTATTTTTGTAACTCCATCTATATTTAGTAGTTGATTTCTAAAATCTTTACCTAAAGGATTTTTTGTTTGTAGTATATTAATTTCAGTACTAGGGCTATCATCATCTCCCAAAGTGTATCCAGCTAAATCTATCTGTATATCATATGGGAAGTTCTCTCTAGCCATCGTTTCTGCATCCATACTATTCATCACACTTGCCATAACTATAAATATTATCCCACTTAATGATAATGATAATATAGTTACATATGTACGCTTTTTATTTCTTTTTAAGTTAGCATAAGAAAGTCTTTTTAAATTTATATTTTCATACCCTTTTCTACTTTTATCACTACAATTTCCTTCACCGTTATATCTAATTGCATCTATTATAGAAACTTTAGATGCCACCTTCATAGGCTTTAATAATGATATAAATACAGTTATAAAGCTTATCAAAGCTACTCCTATTGATATTGGCAACTTAGATATACTAGCATCTGTTATAAATATCATTCCTAATATAAATTCATTTATGATATATCCTAAAGCAATTCCTACAGGTATTGCTATTAGTGATAACATCATTCCTTCTTTAAGGACAATAGACTTTATTTGACTTTTAGTTGCTCCTATTGCTCTAAGTTTTCCAAACTCTTGTACTTTAGTTACTATCGAAAGATAAAATATATTATAAATAACTAATATACTAGATAATATAACTACTATACTTATTATTCCTCCCCACATCATAACTTCATTATCTGGTTTTAATGTATTTATGTAATCTTCATTTACTCCAACGCTACCCTTAGGTATTTCTAAGTCTTTTGCTATTTTTTCTATTTTAGCGGTTATTTCTTCACCTGATAAATTATCTACACCTTTAATCTTAAAAAATACATTGAAATTTTCTTTACTCATATCTCTTGTTGATGTCATATATTCTTTTGAAACAACACCAGGAAACATCTTTTTAACCTTAGCCATTTCACTAGTTTCCATAATTCCACTAACTATAAACTCAGAACTTGTGATACCTTTTTTTGTATTATCTTCATAGTCTATCTTTATTTTTTGATTTATCTTTTTTTCATATCCTAATTTTTCTAAACCAATCTCATCTATCATTATTTCATTTCTACTACTTGGTGCTCTTCCTTGTATAATTTTCATATTATTAAATTCACTAGCTTTATCGTCTATATATGATATACCTATTTTAGTTTCATCTTCATACTCTTTGATTCCTAATCCATTTATTATTCCTGTATTTTCAATATCTGCATGAGCTTTTATCTCTTCCTATTTTTTTTCATCTATTTTTGTGTAAACACCATGTTGAGTTCCACAGTATTTTATAGTCCTTTGTTTATTTTGGTAGCTACAGTCCACACAAGTCATTCCCACTGCCGCTAACAAAGTTGTTGATAATAATATTGTTATAATAATTAATATACTCTTTGATTTATTTTGCTTTAAATTATTTTTAGCTATTTTAGTAGTATTAATCATTTATAACACCACCTCTTACCACCTTACCATCTTCAATATATATTACTCTATCAGCCATTTGTGCTATAGTTTCATCATGAGTTATCATAACTAAAGTCTGATTATATTTTTTTATCATAGTTTTTAATAAGCTCATAACTTCATCAGAAGTTTTAGAATCTAAGTTTCCAGTTGGCTCATCTGCTAAAATTATAGAAGGTCTACTCGCTAAAGCTCTTGCTATTGCTACTCTTTGTTGTTGACCACCTGATAGGGTATTAGGTAGAGATTGTTTTTTACTTTGTAGTCCGAGTGCTGTAACTATATCATCTACAAATTTATTATCTACATTTTTATTATCAAGACCTATAGGAAGCACTATATTCTCCCATACATTAAGCGATGGTATTAAGTTGTAATATTGGAATATAAATCCTATTTTTCTTCTTCTAAATATCGCAAGTTGCTCATCTTTTAATGAAAATATATCACTTTTATCTATAAACACTTTTCCCTCTGTTGGTCTATCAAGTCCACCTATCATATGTAATAATGTGCTTTTTCCAGAACCAGATTTACCTACTATTGCTACAAATTCCCCTTCTTTTATGTCTATGTTAGTATTGTCTATTGCTTTTACTAAGCTTTCATCACAACCATAATATTTTTTTAAACTTGTAGTTTTTAATATACTCATTTTTATTTTCCCCTTGTCTTTGTATTATTTATAATTTAATAATACATTTTAAGTCTTACAAAACGCTTACATCACGTCTTACACTCTTGTAAGGAATAAGGAAAATTTACTACCTTGCCCTTTTTTTGAAGATACTATAATATTTCCACCTTGTCTTTCTAATATTTTTCTACTTAAATAAAGCCCAACCCCTGAACCTTCTACTTGTGCTACTTCTTCACTTCTATAAAATCGTTTAAATATATTATTAAATTCATTTTTATGTATACCAATACCATTATCTTTTATATTAATTTTAAAAAAGTTAATAGTTTTTTCAATAGATACATTTATATCTTTATTCTCATCGCTATATTTAACTCCATTTTCTAATATGTTAAAAATACATTCCTCTGTCCACTTTGAATCATGAGGTATATATTCATCTTCAAAATCTACTAGATTTATATTTATATGTTTTTGACTCGCTTTTACTTTCACACTATTTATTGCTTTATTTAATGTGTTTTTTATACTTTTATTTTCCTTTTTAATGCTTATCATACTAGTTTCCAATCTAGATATATTAACTAGTGAATCTATCAAATTGTGTAATTTATTTATAGACATTTCATTAGTTTGTAAAAATTCTATTCTATCTTCTTCATCCATATCTTCTTCTAGTAATAATGTATTGTATAATTTCAATGATGCTAGAGGAGTTTTTAATTGATGTGATATATCAGTTACTAATTCTTTTATTTCTTCTTTTTCTTTATCAAGATTGTTTACTTTTAAATTTAAACTTCTAGATAATTTATTTAAATCCGAATAAATCCTACAAAAAATTCCTTCTTCTTTAAAATCTTCTTCAAGGCTATAGTCATCATTTATTATCTTCTCTATGTCCCTATTTACCTTTAATAATTTATTAAATATGTATTTTATTGAATTTAATACTATAAACATCACTAAAAAAAGTAATACCACAAAAACTATCAAATTATTTACCAGGAAATAATTCAAATATTTTTCAAAATTTACATTTTCATTCATGCTATAACTTTTATTATATCCAAATTTGTCTAAAGTTTTTTCTCCTAACTTTGAGTAACTCTTTTCTGGACTATATATAGCTTTTACTATATCAACTTCTGATTCTGGGTGTATTGTTACCAATGCACCTACTAGTCTTTTATTTATTTCATTTTGTTGTAAATATATATTAGTTAGGTTCTTATACTGAAAACTTGTAAATATACCAAACATGATGATTGTACTTATTAAAATAAAAAATACTTGTTTTTTAAATAATGGCTCTTTCTTTATTATATTTATCATTTTTTGGTACACCTCTTTTCAAAAGTGTATCCCACACCTCTTATATTTTTTATATAATCTGGAGTAGATGGATTATTTTCTACTTTTTGTCTAAGCCTTCTTATGTTTACAGCTACAGTATTTTCATCAACAAAGTTTCCATCTATATCCCAAAGAGCTTTCGTGAGTTGCTCTTTAGTTACTATTTGGCATGAGTTTTCCATTAAATATTTTAATAATTTAGTTTCGTTTTTACTCAGTATTATATCTTCATTTTCTTTTTTTAATTTATTTTCTGAGTAATTTAAACTTAAGCTACCACACGAAATTAAATTTTCTATGCTAGAGTTTTCTATTCTTCTCATAAATGCATTTATCTTTGATATTAATACTATTAAGCTAAATGGCTTTGTTATATAATCATCTGCTCCAATATCATATCCAGTTACTACATCTATTTCTTGATCTAGAGCTGTTAGCATTATTATATGTACATTGCTACTTTTTCTTATTTCTTCACAAAATTCAAATCCATTTCCATCCGGAAGCCCTACATCTGAAATTATTAAGTTTATATCATTATTTTCAAAAATTTCTTTTGCTTGTTTTATATTAAAAGCTGTATTTACGTTGTAACCTTCTTTTTTTAATTTAAAACTTATCCCTCGATTTAGTGATTTATCATCTTCTAAAAGTAAAATATTCCCCATTTTTGCTCTCCCTATTATAATTTTTTTCAACTTATCAACCCCATACTATTTTATATACTCTCTTTTAGAGAAACTATATCATATTTATATACATGTTAAAAGACCCTTGAATTACCAAGAGTCCTAGTTTATTTAAATTCTATTTTTAATTTCAAATATATACTTCTTTCTGCTAATTAAGTATAATACAACATAAATTAATAAATAAATTAAAAATATAAGAACACACTTTTCCATTAAAGCTTCTACTCTTGGACTAATAGAATTTACTATATATAATAAATAAAATCCTATTCCTCCACCTACAAGCATAGGCAAAGTAAAAGTAATTGCCATTTCTTTAGTAATTATATTAATAATCTCCTTATCTGTAATTCCTATTCTATTTAATGAAATCAGTCTCTGTGTATCATCTTCAATATCAGATAAAACCTTATAGTATAAAACTATTCCCGAAGTAACTGTAAATAATATTCCTATAAATCCCATAGTGAAAAATGCCATTGCATTATTTTCTATCTCTAAATTAATTTGTTGTTTTTTATATATAGGCTTATAAGCTTCTTTTACTCCTCTTTTATCACCAATCATATTTGAATCAATAACAGCTTCTCTCCAATAAGATTTATCTAGTTTATTGATGTCTCTTAATTTTGATAATAGCAGATTAAATGTTGTTTCATTTATATCTCCCTTTATCAAATGTTGTTTTTTTATTTTACTTTTACTTGCATCATTCTTTATTATATTGTAGTCATCATCATTTAAAACAAATGCATTTCCAGAGTAAAATTCACTAGATAACCAAACATTTGTGAATGGTTCTTCAACTTCTTTTATTTTACTTTTTTTAAGTTTTAATATTTTTTTATCTTTATCTATTGCCAATACAGTGTCCGGAAAATCAAATTTATATTCTTGCTTCAAAGAAGATACATTAACAGCTTCACCTTTTTTTATATCTAGCTTGCTATTCATATGTCTATTATAATTACTTTCGCTAATTATACTTGAATTATCTCTCCATAAATTTAATTTTCCATTTTTATATCTATATTCTAATATATCTATATATTCAAACCCACTATATTTTTGTATTTTACTACCACTACTCTTTATCAAATCTATAATCTCATTTTTTTTAACCTTATTAAATTTATCACTTTCAATAAATAATATATCATAAGGATTTCTTACATCTATTTCAGAACGTGTCATTACATATATAGAATACGTAATCCCCGAAAAAAATACAGCTCCTGCTATTAATATAGAAACTATATATATAGTACTTTTAAAGCCTAAAAATCTATGGTATAAGCTTGATAAAACTAAAATATTATTATTATATGTTTGAGGAAATTTTTTAATTATAAATTTGATAATATCTAAACTGCTACCAATACTCACATAAATACATATTAACATTAGTACAATTAAAATAGATTCATAATATATTTTTATGTAAGAATCATAATATAACAATACTTTTGGAAAACAATATGAAGAAATTATAAGCACTGGTATAGCTATGAAACCCAATATTACATTATTTTTACTAGCTTCTTTTTTACTTTGACATTTAAATAAATCTATTATCAATAATTTTTTTATATATATAATACTAAAAATATTATTACATAAAAATATTATTACGAATATACAAAGAGTTAATAAAAGGCTTTCAATGCTTAACTCAAATTTAACAGGATTGCTTACTAATATTTTATTAATTCCCATGTAAAACAACCTGGAAAATATACTACCACTTATTATCCCTGATACTATAGAAAGTAATAAAACACTTAAATTTTCAGCAAATAGAAGCTTGCTCAAATCCTTACTGGTCATCCCTAATGTAAAATAAATACCAAATTCTTTTCCTCTATATTTTAAAAACGAGAAATTGCTATATGTTATAAACACCACTGAAAATAATATTAGTCCTAAAAGTGCAATATGTATATTTGAATATAAAGATGTTTTCAATTTTTGGTTTATTACAGTAGAATTAAATATCAAACTTCCATACATAAACAACATTGCTACAACTACTGTATTTATAAAGTACATAGATAAATATTTCTTTAAGTTGTGAATTAAATTTTTGCGTATAATAGTTGAAAAATTCATTATTCTCCTCCTATAACACTTTGAACTTCTAATATCCTGTCAAAAAAATCTTTTCTATTTCCAGAAGATGCTATTTCCATTTTAACTTTTCCATCTTTAATAAAAACAATCCTATTACAAAAAGATGCAGCAAAAGGATCGTGTGTAACCATAAGTACTGTACTTTTAATTTCTTTATTTATATTTGATATAATATTCATTATGTTGCTAGTTGACTTTGAGTCCAAATTTCCTGTAGGTTCATCCGCAAAAATAACACTCGGATTATTTACTAGAGCTCTAGCAACAGCCACCTTTTGTTTTTGTCCTCCTGATACATTGTATGGATATTTATTTGCTAAATCATATATATCAAATAATTTCATAAGCTCTTTTACCCTATTTTCCACATCATTTGGATTTAGTTTGTCTAATATAAGTGGTATTGCAATATTTTCTTTTAATGTTAAACTATCTAGCAAATTAAAATCTTGAAATATATATCCAATATTTTTTCTTCTAAACAATGCTAGTTTATCTTTGCTCATGTCATTAATACTTTGATCTTTTATTATAATTTCTCCAGAAGTCGGCTTGTCTACACCTGATAACATATTTAAAAGTGTGGTTTTTCCACTTCCACTTGGACCCATTATCCCAACAAAATCTCCATCTTTAATATTTATATTTATCCCATCTAATGCCATAGCTTCCTTAGCATCTTTATAAGCATTGTAAACTTTAACCACATTATCTATTTTTATTATTTCCATTAAAATTGTCCTTCCTAGTATACTCTATTTAAGTATTATAAAAGGTAAATACACAACTACAAATGCATTTACCTTACAAAACCTTACATTTTAG
Organism: Romboutsia sedimentorum; assembly: GCF_030131845.1. Taxonomy (GTDB): domain Bacteria; phylum Bacillota; class Clostridia; order Peptostreptococcales; family Peptostreptococcaceae; genus Romboutsia_D; species Romboutsia_D sedimentorum. Next base: position 30,849 of record NZ_JASKYM010000007.1, read on the forward strand.
AAAGGAATGTTATTTTAAACTCTGTCCATTCCCCTATTTTTGAATTTATGCTTATTTTGTGACCGATTTTTTGAGAAATATACTTTACCATATACAAACCTATACCCGTTGCATTTCTATCGATTCGACCATTATACCCTGTGAAAAATGGGTCAAATACTCTTGGTATATCTTCTGCACTTATTCCTATTCCTTCATCCCTTATACTTAAAATTGTTTCCTCTGCATTTTCACACATAGATATATAAATTTTTTTATTTTCATTAGGTATAGAGTATTTTATTGAATTTGATATTACTTGTTCTATTATATAACTACACCATTTTTTATCTGTGTATATTTCTTTATTAGTATCAATATCAACTTTAGGGTATATACCTTTATATATAAAATCTCTTTTTTTTAGGTTTACTACATTTGATACAATTTCACTTAGATTAACTCTCTCAGGTATGTAATCTGTTGCAAATTCATCTAATCTTAAAACATTCAAACATTCTTCTAAGTTCTTTTTTAACTTATCATTTTCTTCCATTATATCTTGTACATATACTCTTGATTTTTCATCTAAACTACATCTTTCACTCGCTAAGTCTATTACTGTAATTGAAGTTTTCATATTATGAATCCACTGTGAAAACAATATGTTTCTATCTTTAAATTCATTTTTCATTTTATATATCTTATTGTTATACCCTACATGTATTTTATTGATTATACTTAATACCATATGTTCAGTAATATCATCACTGTTTAATTTCAAATTAGAACTGTTCTTAGCATCGTTAAGAATTTGCTCAAATTTGTAAAATCTAAATCCTTCAATAAATATATATATAACTAATATAAATATACTTATCGATGCAGGATATATAATTTCATTACTATCATAAAGTAAATAATAAAATAATATGAGAATAGTACTATTTAATAAATATGTAATTAAAAATCTTTTTTTGGATTTTATAATCTTACTCGCATATTTCATTAAAGACATAACCTACTCCTCTTTTTGTAGTAATAATATTTTCTAATCCCAGCTCATTTAACCTTTTTTTCACTCTAGTTATGTTCACTGTCAATGTATTATCATCTACAAAAATTGTATCATCCCATAGAGCTTCTAATAAGTCTTCTCTACTAACTACATTACCTATGTTTTTTAATAATATTTTCAAAATCTTATATTCATTTTTAGTTAAATTTAAAATAGTATCTTCATATTGTAGTTTCATACTTTCATCAAATAACACTAATTTTCCGCAAGTAATATCGTCACTTTCAATAGTGTTATTTACTCTTCTTAATACCGCATTTATTTTTGCTAATAATATTCCTACACTAAAAGGCTTAGTCATATAATCATCTGCACCAAGTTCCATACCTCTTATTTGTTCACCTTCATAACTTCTTGCCGAAAGTATTATAACTGGTGTTTTGTAACTTTTTCTTATTAATTTCAAGAAATAAAATCCATCAAATTTCGGAAGATTTATATCCAATAATATTATTTGAGGATTAAATCGCTCAACTTGTCCAATAACATCATCAAAATCTTCTATTATACTTACCTCAAAATCATATGCACTTAGATATTCTTTAATATATTTTTGTAACTTTATATCATCTTCTATTACTAAAATTTTATTCATTTCTATTTTTCACATCCTATAGCTTTTTTATTTATACCTTTATAATACTATAAATAATAATAAAATTATAATACTATTACAGTATAAAGTAATTACTATTTGTGGTAATAAAAGTCATCATACTTTAGTATATGTATTTTAGGGTATGTTATAAATCTATTTTTAATCATATACAAATAACCCCTTAAAATAGATTTTATAGGTACTTTTATCCTATATCTATTTTAAGAGGTTTAGTCTATTAATATTATTTATTAAATTTTAATTATTATAAAAATAAATGTGGAGCGAAAAGAGTCCAGTCATTTAATATATGAGCCATTGAAGAAACCCAAATATTTTTTGTTTTAATATATGCAAATGTAAGAACTAATCTAGCTGACCCAATTATTAATAAAGATTGCGCAAGATTCCAATTATAAGTTGGTAAATGAAGAAGTCCAAATATAACGGCAGTTACAACCCATGATATAATTATTGACGTCTTTCTAGAAAGTTTTAATTTCTTACTAGCAAATGTTAATATAACTAAAAATGGAATAATTGTCATTAATTCTTCTCCAATAAGCATCGGAACTATTTTTAAAAAGAATATTATATTTTCAAACATAGTGTTTGCTTGCATCGCTTTTGCTGCAGGATTCGCTTCTGCACCTATAAATTTAAGTACTATAATCCCAACTATTCCACTAACTATTAAGTTAACTACAAGGACTCCAAAAGCTAATAATACATCTTTGAAACGAACTTTTTTGAACAGTTTAGTCCAATCTGATTTAACTACAAGCATAAATGCTCCTAACGGTAAAACTATGTCTATAAAAGGTTCTATAAAGTCAGGTATAAACTTAGATCCTAGCTGTAACAATATAGGAGCACCTATTGATATAATGATAAGAAACAGACTTTGTAGACCTGTAAAATTAAAGTTATCATCATTATAAAACGGGAAATCTACATCTTTATTTTCGAATTTAAAAAAATCACTTTTTGCCATATTATTTTCTCCTTCATAAATCTAATTTTTTATAAAACGCTATATAAGTCCTATAACGCAAATATCATTGAAATAAAATCATTATTTTCACCTTACTTTCATCACCACCTTCTTATCTACAATTTATAATTTAATAATAGTATATCCACCAAAAGCTTCTATACTATTATTAAATTATAAATTAACTTCATATTTTCTCTAATCGATTTGTCTTACAAAGCCTTACATTTTGGAAAGGTAAAAAAAAACCTGTAACTTGAATACTTAAGTTACAGGTTTTTTATCTATTTTTATTTATTAATATAAAACTCAACTATTGCTAACAACCATAAGTGCAATGGATAAAATACGTAAAATAAATATTTACTTAACTTATTGTTCATACCTCTTTCACCATTGAACATTAACATATCTATAGTTTCTTTTACTGTAGGATACTGATTATAACTAGTTGTAAATAAAAGTATTGAGAATATCATATATCCTATTATTTGCTTCTTAGTATTTCCTCTAAATGAATATGTTATCAATATAAATGGCAAAACGACTAGTCCACCTTCTGTAAATATACCTAATGGTATTAATATTATTGCTAAGATAACTAGCAATAACTTACTTACACCAGTCTTATTTTTACTGTATTCAATTATACTTATTATAGTAAGTCCTAGTGCTAAAATTGCAAATATATTGTTATGAAGAGTTGTGTATTTGTCACGCAAACGTGACACAAAATCAAATTTTAAATTCACGTTTGCGTGACATAATTTATTATTATTTTGAGTTGTTATCGCAGTAAATGTTCATAGCATCACCTAAAAATTGTGCTAGTCCTTCACCATACCTATCAATATGCTTAGTAAATCTTTCATCTGCAACGTACATTAAAGCTAATCCTCTAAATATTTCTATTTTACAATCATAAAAATTGTTATTTATATGGTTTCTCCATTTCTCAACTAGTTCTTGAACTTTTTCGTCTTTTGGACTTTTATCCATAAGTTTCGCTAGTTCCTCATATATACTGCTTGCCTCTCCCATTATATTTTCCCAATCATTTTTTGAATAATTAGATGTTTTCTCTTGGCTTTCTTTATATGCACCACTATTTCTATATCTTTTTTCTGTTTCATCTTTATATTTCTCTTGGTGATTTTTTATCTCTTCATAATCAAATGCTTTAAAGTTTTTATTACTCATAGTTCCTCCTAAATTTTCAATAGTTTCATCTATTGAATCTATTATTTTGTCTAGTCTCTTTTTCTTTTCAAATATAAGTTTACGCTGAACTTTTAGTGCTTCTTCTTTATCAAAATTTTTATCATCTAATATTTGTTTTATCTTTTGAAGTGGAAATTCTAGTTCTTTGAAAATTAGTATTTGATATAGCCTTGAAATATCTTCATCATTATACATTCTATAATTTGACTCAGTTCTTTTGCTTGGAACTAAAAGTTCTATCTTATCATAATGATGTAACATTCTAACGCTAACACCTGTTATTTTTGAAACTTCATTTATCATATACATATTATCCACCGCCTAAATTAATGATAATCTATAGCACAATGTTAGAGTCAATAGTTTTAATTAATATTTTATAAAATAAAACCCACTATTCTACTATTTAATAGAAAAGTGGGTAACTTTGTTTATATTATAATGATATTGATAAGTTGATTATTTCTTTTTATAAAATCATCCAACTATTATTTATCTGATATTATGAATTTTTAACTATATTCTTATATCCTGTATACGTTGCATAAAAATACCCTAAATATACAACTATAAATATTCCTGCTGTCATTAATGCAGATGAACCTATATCTGGTTTTCCATACATTATTATAAATTCATTTACTACTTTTATACCCACTATAGAGTGTATAAATGCTAACACTAATGGTAGTGTAAAGTATATCAGAGTTTGAATAAATATTGTTTTATTTATCATCTTATCATTAGCACCAATTCTCTTTAGTGACTTATATCTATCTGCACTGTCACTTGCCTCTGATAGTTGTTGTAATGATAATACTGCCATGCTAGATATTAAGAATACTATTCCTAAATATATTCCTACAAATAAAACTGTTGTAGTCATTCCCTTGGTGCGAGCAATTGCTTCATCCTTTGTCTCTACAACTATAAAACCAGCTTCATCAAAATCAAGTTCTCTGTCTATAAAGCGTCTAAATAAGTTTACATATTTTTTCTCTGTTTCTTCTTTTTTAGTTGGATCATAATTTATATTCAAATATGATGCACTAGGGTTTTTGCCTTTTATAACGTCATCATTTACTATCATACTAAATATATTATCACTATAACCTGATGTACGCATTGCATCAGTTATAACTTCTTTATTCTTTATTGTATATTCTTTATTTCCTAAGTTTAATTTATCATTATACTTTAAAATATCATTTACTGTATCTATTATAATATTTTTAGTAGATGTAAATAATACTTCATTAGAATCTAAGGTTATTGGCCCTTCGCCATATAATTTTCTTATTTCATTGTACTCTGATATTGTTATTACACCAGGGCTAAATTGTTCATATTTTTTTAATTTTTTTCTTTGTTCATCTTTTATATTTTTAGCAAATATGTCTTTAAGTTTTGCATCTATTGTATATTCGAAGAAATATACATACTTTTCATTATCATCAAACTTAAAACCTATATTATTAAAAGACTCCTCTATACTTTTTATTTTGTTTTCTTCAGATAAGTACATTGAAGCACTTGCATCAAATGGAGTTGTATTTTCTATCCCTTTTTGCAAAGCATCCTTAAAGCTTAGCCCAGTTGATAATATTCCCATAGTTAAAAATAACATTAAACATATTACAGACATAGATAAGAAGTTTGTATTTATCTTACTATTAATTTGTCTAAGAATAAATATATTAAGGTCTTTAAAGTATATATTTTTGCTCTTTTGTATTAAGTTTAGTCCAAATCCAGCTAAGCTAAAGAATACTAATACTGTCCCTATCACTCCTAGTAATATAGATATCTTGAATTTCGGATTAGAAGTATCTAATCCCGCTTCTATAACTAATTTATACGCAACCCCTAAGCTTAAAACTGCAACTATAAATATTAATACATATACTAAAGAATTCTTTATTTTTATACTTTCATTTTTTCTTCCCGATGTTAATAAATCTATTATTTTATATCTTGATATTATAACAGTGTTTAATATCATAACTATTACAAATATTATACTGAAATATAATATTGTCTTTCCAATAGCGCTAAATGATATTATAAATTGATATTCAGTCATAGCAACTTCAAACAACTTACTTGTAACCACTGAAAGTCCTTGAGATAGTATTAATCCTAATGCTAATCCACTTACTAAAGATATGGCTCCTACTATTAGAGTCTCTATTAATAATATTGTAGATATTTTTCCTTTTCCCATACCTAAAGTCATGTATACACCTAGTTCTTTTTTACGTTTTTTTATTAAGAAGTTGTTGGCATATACTATAAGTCCACCTAGTATAAAACTTACAAATACTGAAATCGTTGATATTAAACCCATCATCATTTCCAAGTTTGAAGAGTCACTTTCACTCATTTCTAATATAGCCTTTTGTGATTCTATAGAGTTAAAGCTGTAAAATACACAAACTGCTAATGTTAGAGTTAAGAAGTATATACTATAATCTTTAAAACTCTTTTTTACATTACCAAATGCTATCTTAGAATACATCGTTGTCGTCACCCCCAAGTAGTGTTACCACTTCCATTATTCTATTGAAAAACTCTTTTCTGCTATCTTTACCTCTTACTAATTCTGTAAATATTTTACCATCTTTTATAAATAGAATTCTATGAGCATAACTAGCTGTGAAAGCATCATGTGTAACCATAAGAATGGTAGTTTTTAAATCTTGGTTTAACATTTCAAATCTTTCAAGTAGTAGTCTAGATGATTTTGAATCTAATGCTCCTGTTGGTTCATCTGCTAATACTAAAGATGGCTCTGTTACTATCGCTCTAGCTGATGCTACTCTTTGCTTTTGTCCACCTGACATTTGATATGGGTATTTTTGTAGTACTTGCTCTATTTCTAAGTACTTTGCCACTTCTTTTATTTTTGAATCTATTTGGGGTATTTTTTCACCTTTTATTGTAAGTGCTAATGCTATATTTTCATATGCTGTTAAAGTATCTAGTAAGTTGAAATCTTGGAATATAAATCCTAATTCATTTTGTCTAAAGTTATCTAGTGCTTTTGACTTCAGTTTTGTTATATCTTTATCATTTATTATTATGTTTCCTGTTGATACAGTATCTATTGTAGAAATACAGTTTAGTAATGTTGTTTTCCCACTACCACTCGGTCCCATTATTCCTACGAATTCACCTTCTTCTACGCTAAAGCTTATGTTATCTATTGCTTTTGTCATGTTTCCTTTATTCCCATAGTACTTCTCTATACTTTTAACATTTAGTATATTTTTCATTTTTAAATTATCCTCCAATTTTGTTGTTATATGTGTATTCTAATCCAAATTGAAGAATTATAGTATTGATATATCTTACAGTTATATTACACTTTCGTAAGATATACAGCCACATCTATGATAACACTCTAAGCTAAGTATAATACTATCAATATTTAAGTTGGCAAAAAGGTTCTCTATTATAAAAATCACAAAGTTAATTTACTTTGTGATTTTTATAAGTGGAAATATTATTTTTACTTCTGTTCCTTCGTTTTCTTTTGATGTTAATTTTATGCGTAGTCCTAGTTTTTTACAAAGTTTTTGGCATAGATATAGTCCTATTCCTGTTGATTTTGCGTATATTCTTCCATTTGCTCCTGTAAATCCTTTTTCAAATACTTTTTTTAAATCTTTTTCATTTATTCCTACTCCGTTGTCTTTTATTATTAGTATTGTATTGTTTTCATTTTCTGTTGTATATATTGTTACTTTAGGATTTTGTGTTGTTAAGTATTTTATTGAGTTTCCTATTATCTGATTTATAATAAATTCTACCCATTTAGGGTCACTATATATCTCTCCTTTTATGTTTTCTATATCTATGGCTATTTTCTTATTTATAAAATCACTGGCATTTCTTTTTATTACTTTTCTTACTGTTTGTTCTAGGTTAAATCTTTTTACTATATAGTCTTGACTTACTTCATTACTTCTTGAGTAGTACAGTGCTTGTTCTACGTAGTCTTCTACTTTTCTCAGTTCATATTTCATATTGTTTGGTATTATGTCTTCATTGTTTTCTATAATTAGCATTGTTGATGCTATTGGTGTTTTTATTTCGTGTACCCATGTTTCTACATATTCTTGATACTCTTTTTGCATATTTTTATAGTATTTTACGTGTTCTTGCATATCCCTATTAGTGTCTTTTAGTATATTATTTATTATTTTTCCCTCTATGAAATTTGGTTCTATTATTACTTCTGATATTAAGTATTTTCTATCTAGTTGTTCATTTAGGTTTATTAGTTCATTTAAGTAATTTTTAAATTTTATATATTCTATTGTTATATATACAACAATTGGACTAAACCATATTACAAAAACTAATAGAATTATCCCAAATCCTATTCGTACAATTCCCATTAGAATTGCTATTAATAGAAATAGTATAATGTTTATTCCTATAAATAAATGTCTATCTTTTAAATAATCTATAAGCCTCATCTCATTATGTACCCCATGCCTCTTTTGGTTTCTATGTAGTCATTTAGATCTAGTTCTTCTAGTTTTTTTCTTAATCTATTTACATTTACTGATAAGGTGTTATCGTCTACAAAAACATCTGAGTTCCACATGTAGTTCATAAGTTTATCTCTGGATACTATGTTTCCTTTATTCTTTATTAGGTATGATAGTATTTTTAGTTCATTTTTACTTAATTCTAATATCTTGCCATTAGCTTCTATATTTCCTTCTAATGGATTTAGTTTTAAATCGTTGTAAGTTAATATATCGCTAGCTTTCATGTCTATGTAGGTTCTTTTAAGTAATGAATTTATTCTAGCAAGCAGAATTTGTGTGTTGTATGGTTTAGTTACAAAGTCATCTGCTCCTAAGTTCATGCTCATTAGCTCATCCATTTCGCTATCTCTACTTGTAACTATTATTATTGGTACTTTTGAGTGTTTTCTTATTTCTCTACATATATAGTACCCATCATACACTGGTAGATTGATGTCTAGAAGTATTAAATGTGAGTTTTGTTCTAATATGTATTCTATAATATTGTAAAATGAATCTGGGGCTATCACTTGATATCCATCTCTTGTTAGTAGTAAGTTTAGTTCATCTCTTATTACTTTCGAGTCTTCTATAATAAGTACTTTTTTCACTGATTTTACTCCTTTAGTTTTTTATTTATAAGAATATATTAATTATCTTCTCAATACAAGTATATATATATATATATTCATTTTTTACGGTAATTAATATTTTATAACTTAGATTGTATAATTAAATGCAACACAAAGACTCATTACAATTAACTTATGATAAAATGTAGTTCTCACACAAACACAATCATAAGGAGTTAATAATAATGAGTCATAGACCTAGGAAAGTACTAGGATTTAGAACTGCACACGAAAGTTTTTGGAATTAGGTTAATAATATCGAAGTCAGAGCTTAATTGCCTAGTTTTATTATTTAAATTAATCTAGCTTTAACACAAACTCTTTTTTTACTATCTTTCGTACATGTAATCATGGTCATTTCTTTCCTTGATAAGTCTTGATTTAATACATTAATATTTTCAGGTTCTATTACTTCTTTTTTATAAATTTTGTATCTAAATTCTCCATTTAATGCCTTTATTATTATTTCTGTTCCTATTTCAACATCTGCTAGACCTTTGAATACTTCATTGTATAAATTATTTCTATGACCTGCTAAACAAAAATTTCCATATTCTCCAGGCATAGCTGTGTTTTCAAAGTGACCTACATTTTTTTTAATTTGTTTCTCTGAAGTACCTTCAACTATTATATGTTGTATTCCTAAGTCTGGTATTTCAATAACACCAATTTTATCATCTGCATCTGTATTCTTGTATACTTCCTTAACACTAATGTTTTCATCATTAACTTTTGATACATTGTTTTTAACTATGTCATTTTCTAAAAATTCATATACTTCTTTTTTACTTTCACTTTCAAATAAAATTTTTCCACCAACTCTAATTCCTACTGTAATACACCCTACTACTATAAGAGTTATTCCAATTATTTTTCTATATTTATTTTTCATTGTAATAATTATTCATCCTTTTTTTTAGTTAAAACTAATCCAGCTCCTATCATAGATGTTCCTAATACAGTTATCATTCCTCCATCTATTCCAATACCCGTTTGTGGAAGTTTTGGTTTTGTTATGCTTGGTGATGTTGTATTTGACTTTTCTGTTGTTGATGATTCTTGTTCCTCTTTTAGTGTGTTTTCTAGTAGTTCTACATCATAGTTAATATCTGATTTTTTAAAATCTAAATAATTTTTAACTTCTATATCTGCATCTAAGTTTGGTATTTCAAATTTAATTCTCATCTTTCCTTTTGCAAAATGCGTTGAAAGTACTTCATGTGATACTGGTTTATCATTTACAGTTATTCTCATATTTGAGTTTGAATCTACACCTTCAATAAAATCAAATATAGCATAAGTCTTATCATTAATTTCTTCTATGTATGTTGTCTCATTTAATTGCACATTCCCTATATTTTCAAATTCTTTATTAGAAGAGCTTACTTTATTTTTTATAGAACTTACTTTTCCATCCGATGATGGTGTCTGTATTGTTGCATTACTTCGAGGTACTCTAATACTCTTATTTAATGAATTATCTACATTATTTGTAGAAATTGAAGTTATATCTTTAATAAACTTTAAAGTATCTTTCTTGAACATTACATCATATTCAATTTGCTTAACATCACCTGCGAAAGTATCTACACTACATTTTATAGTAGTTTTTGCATCTATATTTGGAATTTCATATTTAATTATCATTTTTCCATTGTCTACATCTTTAGATAATGTATTGTAAGATACAGGATTTCCATTTACCAATATATTCATTTCTTTATCTTTAGTTAAGCTGTTTACAAATTCTAATTGTGCATATGTTTTACCATCAATTTCTTCTATATAACTTATTTTACCCAAAGATTCTCTTGCCATTGATTCTACCAAAGCATCATTAGATATTATTATATTTTCTACTTCACTTAGCTTACCATTTTGAGTAGTGCTATTTTTAGCCTCTAATTGATTTTCATTAGGTTTTTCTACTTGATTTTCATTATTTTGCTTTGCTGGTTTTATTATTTGTTCTTCCTTTTGGTTATTTGGTAATGTATTTATATTTTCTTCTTTAATTGTTTCTTCCAATAAATCTACGTCAAACTTAGTTGGTACGTTTGTTTCATCTATATTTCTTTTTACAGTAACTTTGTCTTTTACTGTTGAAATCTCAAATTTTATACTAGTTTTTTCTTTATCTAATTCATTTAATATTGTTTCATATTTTACTTCTTTATCATTTATAAATATTTGTAAGTTGTCTTTTTCATCTATTTTACTGTTAAAATTTAGATTTAAATTTAATTTTCCATCTTTCTCTTCTATGTAACTTACTTCATTTAAGAATTCTCTATTTAGTGCTTTTTCTTCTTTTGATTCATCTTCCATTATTATGTTATTTTTTATTTCACTTATTTTAACCTTTGATTCCTGATTTATATTTTTTACTTCAATAGCGTCCTTATTGCTATTTATACTTTCATTAGCATTAACTAATAAAATATTTCCCCCAAGCAAAACCACGGTAAGTGACATGGCTAAGCACTTATTCCTCATTTTTTTAAAACTCATAATTTATCCCCCCTAAATAGTTACCCCTTTTAAATATCCTTTTGTCTCTAAATATATTATATAGTATTTTTATTTCTTATAAAGTAAAAAATCCCCAAAAGGGGATTTTTCTATAATGATATTATCATATTCATAAGTTGATTATTTCTTTTTATAAAATCATCTAACTCTGTAGGATCTAGCTCTTTGTTAGATAATAATGCTATGTCTACTATTTGATTACAAATTAATGATACTTGTTCTTTTTTATTCTCATCGTCTTTTAAAGAAAGTAGTTTTTTAATTATAGGACTATTGTCATTTACAACTAAAGTTTTTTCTTCTTCAAAGCTCATTCCAAGATTCATTCCTACAAATTGTGATTTCATTTCAGACATTCTTCTTGATTGTTCTGAAACTAAAATTATAGCAGATGTATCTTCACTTTTTAAGCTCTCTACAGAGTAAGTCTTTATTCTCTCACCTACTGAGTTTTTAAATAAGTTTTCTATGTCAGCTTTTTCTTCTGTATTTTCTTTACTTTCTTTATCCTTTAACACTTCTGATAAATCAGCATCTATTCTATTAAAATTAACTCCTTGATTTTTAAATTCTATCATTGATATAAAATGGTTGTCTATCGTAGCATCTAATACTACAGCATCTAAATCATAGTCTTTAAATAATTTTATATACTGAGATTGTTGTTCTTCATTACTTGCATAGAATACTTTGTTTTCATGCTTTTCTTTACATTTTTCTAAGTAGTCATTAAGTGTTACATATTCTGAGTTTATAGTTTTAAATAATATTATATCTTTTACTTTATCATAGAATCCTTCATCTTTTAAGCATCCAAACTTAATAAATACTTGTATATCATCCCAGAATTTTTCATAATTTTCTCTTTCATTTTTAAATAATGATTTTAATTTATCTGCTACTTTCTTAACTATGTGCTTAGATATTTTACTTACATCTTTATCATTTTGTAAGAAACTTCTTGAAACATTTAAAGGTAAATCTGGGCAATCTATTACCCCTTTTAGTAATAGTAAAAATTCTGGTACAACTTCTTTTATATTATCTGCTATAAATACTTGGTTGTTGTATAGTTTAACTTTTCCTTCTACAAGTTCAAATTCATTGTTTAATTTAGGGAAGTATAATATTCCTTTTAAATTAAATGGATAGTCTACATTTAAATGTATCCAGAATAGTGGTTCATCAAATGTTTTAAATACTTTTCTGTAAAATTCCTTATATTCCTCATCAGTACAATCCTTTGGTGATTTTAACCATAATGGATTTGTATCATTTATAGGAGTAACTTCTTTTACTTCATTATCTTCGCTTTCAGATTCTTCGTTTTCTTTTTGTACTTCTTCATTGCTATTTAAATAAATATCTACTGGCAAGAATGAACAATATTTATCTATTATATTTCTTACTGTAAATTCTTCTAAAAATTCCTTACTATCATCTTCTAAAAATAATGTAATAGTAGTTCCTCTTGTAGTCTTATTATCACTTTCACTTATTTCGTATTCTGTACCACCTTCACTTATCCATCTTACTGGTTTGGCATCTTCTTTATAAGATAATGTATCTATTTGAACTTTTTTAGATACCATGAAAGAAGAATAGAATCCTAATCCAAAGTGACCTATTATATCATTTTCCTCATTCATTTTGTCTTTGTATTCATTGAAGAAATCTTCAGCTCCAGAGAAAGCAACTTGATTTATATATTTATTTACCTCTTCTTCACTCATACCTATACCATTGTCTTCAAATACAAGTGTTGAATTTTCTTTATCTATATATACATTTATTTTATATTCTTCGTTTTTATCCCCTGGTATTTCTCCTAATGAAATTAGTTTTTTGTGTTTGTTTACTGCATCACACCCATTACTTATAAGTTCTCTGATGAATATATCTTTATCAGAGTACAACCATTTCTTTATTATTGGAAAAATATTTTCAGTATGTATTGATATGCTTCCTTTTTGATTCATTTTATTTTCTCCTCCTTGTTATAAATTAGTTTTTTATACTATCCCTTAGTAATTATTATTGTAACATTTTTGTTAGCAGTGTCAAGTATCGAGTGCTAATTTTTTATTTAGATTTATAATTTTTTTATTTTAATACTATATTATTGCAATTTGTGTAACAGTAAAATATTGAAGATTAATCATCATTACGTACATTAGATACACGAAGTATAAATATAGTTGCAATCTTCCATACTAAATTTTTTATTATATCTATATGCAGTATATAATAAGTATAATCATAAAAATTCATTGACAATATAATTATAATAGTTACTATTAATACTAGTAATGATTACTTATATTAATCACATACAAAATAAATATCAAACAATAAAATAGTACATCCAAAATTAGTAAGAAAAAGACATCATTATAAACGGTGTCTTTTTCAAAATAAAATCATTTTTTTGACATACATATTATAGATAAAAGAAAATTATAAAATATTAACGGGGGTATAAAATGAATAGTAAATGGATAGGGTTTAAAGAATTAGTATTAGTTGATAGGGTAAAAGAATGTGATGATATAGTATCTTTTTACTTTAAATCAGTAGATGATAGCAAACTTCCAATACACGAACCTGGTCAGTATTTGCCTTTTAAGATAAAAACTGATGATGCAAAGTATAAAGATGAACTTAGGACTTATAGCTTATCTATGGCTCCTAATGAATCAATCTATAGGATAAGTGTAAAGAAAATACAAAATGGACTTATAAGCACTTATTTACATGAGAATTTAAATATTGGAGATAAGATAGATGCTATGGCTCCATGTGGATTGTTTACATTAAAAGAAAATAAAAGTAATCCAATTGTGTTAATTTCAGGTGGAATCGGGATAACGCCTTTACTGTCTATGGTATATAAATTATCAATTAATAAAAAAATCAATAGAGAGATATATTTTATACAGGCTGTTCAAAATAGTACACAACATGCTTTTAGATATGACCTTGATAAACTAAGTGAAATTAGTAATATTAAAAATATTGTATTTTACAGTAATCCACTTAAAGGTGATATCAATGGTAAAGATTATGATTTTACAGGGTACATAACAGAAGATTGGATATCAAAAAACGTACCTTTAAATAGTGAGTTTTACTTCTGTGGCCCACCTATATTTATGAAGAGTTTAAATAAGTCATTAATAAATCTCGGTGTAGATAAAAAAAATATAAATTATGAATTTTTTGGGGAACCTACTGATATGGAATAATTTTCAGCATTCTAAAAAATAATAGTGAATTGATATTATCAATTCACTATTATTATAAACTTTTAATATTATCTAAAATAATTAATTCCGCTTTCAAATATCTTTTGATCTTTTTCACCTAAAATATTTTTTATAACATGTTCTCCAACTCTTTCAGAGTGACCCATCTTACCAAATATTCTACCATCTATACTTGTTATACCTTCAACTCCATAATATGAACCATTAGGGTTAAACTCTATATCATAAGTAGGATTATTATCAAAATCTACATATTGAGTAGCTATTTGGCCGTTTTCGATTAACTGTTTAATAACTTCTTTGTTAGCAACAAATTTACCTTCTCCATGAGATATAGCTATACTATGAGTGTCTCCTACTTGTGTACCAGCTAACCAAGGAGATTTATTTGATGCTATTCTTGTTTTTATAATTTTAGATTGATGTCTTCCTATATTATTGTAAGTAAGAGTTGGTGCATTTTCATCTGTATCCCTTATCTCACCGTATGGAACTAATCCAAGTTTTATAAGAGCTTGGAATCCATTACAAATACCTAGCATCAATCCATCTTGCTTAGTTAAAAATTCTTGTACAGCCTCTGCTACCTTTGGATTTCTAAATACAGTAGCAATAAACTTAGCCGAACCATCTGGCTCATCTCCTGCACTAAATCCACCTGGTAACATTATTATTTGAGACTTTTGTATCTCTTTTACTATGCTATCTATAGAGTCTTCTATATCTTTATATGTTAAGTTTTTAAATACTTTTATATTAGCCTGAGCACCAGCTTTTTTAAATGCATTTGCACAATCATATTCACAGTTTGTACCTGGGAATGCTGGTACGAATACTCTTGGCTTAGCTATGCTTATAGAAGATTTTTTAGTTTCTCCTTGAGCTATAAAGTTTATAGTTTCTATTTTATCTTTAATTTCATTAGCTTTTGTTGGGAATACTGATTCTAAAGTTTCACAATGAGCTTTGTATAATTGCTCTAAAGCTATTTCTTCATTTTCTACTACTATACTTTGCTTTTCTGTTGTCTTTCCAAGCACTATATAATTATATCCATCTAATATGCTTAAATCATTATTATCTAATTCCATTACTATATTCCCATAATTAGCTTTAAATAAATCACATTCTACATTATTAAATTCAAATCCTATTTTATTACCAAATGCCATCTTGCTTATAGCTTCACATACTCCACCAAATCCTAGTGCATATGTTGATAACACTTGCTTATTGTGTATAAGTTTAGTAACTTTATCTAGGTTTTTCTTTAATATATCAAAGTCTAGAACATCATTTTCTAATCTGTCTGTGCATAACATAACAACTGTTGAATTAGTATTTTTAAACTCTGGTGAAATTACATATTTTGCATCCACAGTATCCACAGCGAATGATACTAATGTTGGTGGTACATCTATATCCTTAAATGTTCCAGACATACTATCTTTACCACCTATTGCAGGTATTTCTAATTTATTTTGAGCGTAATATGCACCTAAAAGAGCTGCAAATGGTTTACCCCATTTAGTTGGGTTATCCCCAAGCTTTTCAAAATACTCTTGTAATGTAAGTCTTATATTACTAAAGTTACCCCCAATTGCCACAGCTTTACACACAGATTCTACTACTGCATATAATGCACCGTGGAATGGACTCCACTTTCCTATCTTAGGATTATATCCATAAGTCATTATTGTAGAAGTATTAGTTTCTCCACCAAGTACAGGTATTTTAGCTACCATACCTTGAGTTGCTGTTGCTTGATATTTACCACCAAATGGCATAAGTACAGTACTAGCACCTATTGTATTATCAAATTTTTCTACTAATCCTTTTTGTGAACATACATTTAAGTCAGATAACATATTTATAAATTTATCTTTTATATTAATATCAGATTCTACTTCACATGCTTTTTCTTCAACTTTATCTACATGAATTTTAGTAGTTTGTTTAACACCACTAGTTTCTATAAATTCTCTTTGTAAGTTACCTATAGCTTTGTCATTCCAAAACATTCTCATATATCCAGTGTCCGTTACTGTTGCTACATGAGTTGCTTCTAAGTTTTCTTCTCTTGCTAAGTCTATAAATTTATCTTTGTTGTGTGATTCTATAACTACTGCCATACGTTCTTGTGATTCTGATATTGCAATCTCAGTTCCATCAAGTCCATCATATTTCTTAGGTACTAAATCTAAGTTTATATCTAAACTATCTGCAACTTCACCTATAGCAACACAAACTCCACCAGCTCCAAAATCATTACATCTTTTTATCATCCCCGCTACTTGCTTTTCTCTAAAGAATCTTTGAATTTTTCTTTCGTTAGGGGCATCTCCTTTTTGTACTTCAGCACTACAAGTAAGTAAAGATTTTTCACTATGTTCTTTTGAAGAACCAGTTGCTCCTCCACATCCATCTCTTCCTGTTTTTCCTCCAAGAAGAACTACTATGTCACCTTCTTTTGGAACTTCCCTAACTACATTTTCCTTTGGTGCTGCTCCTATAACTGCTCCTATTTCCATTCTTTTGGCAACAAAGTCTTCATCATAAACTTCTGCAACTTGACCTGTTGTTAATCCAATTTGATTTCCATATGAACTGTATCCATTAGCTGCATCACGAGTTATCTTTCTTTGCATAAGCTTACCAGGTAGTGTGTCTTCTAATGTAGTTCTAGGGTCTGCACTTCCTGTAACACGCATTGCTTGATATACATAGCTTCTTCCTGATAGTGGATCTCTTATAGCTCCACCTAAACAAGTAGCTGCGCCTCCAAATGGCTCTATCTCAGTTGGATGATTATGTGTTTCATTTTTAAACATTACTAAGTATTCTACTTTTTTTCCATCTATTTCAACATCTACATTTATACTACATGCATTTATTTCTTCACTTACGTCTAAGTCTTCTAATTTTCCATCTTTTCTTAATTCTTTCATAGCTATAGTTGCTATATCCATTAAGCATATATCTTTTTGTTTATCTACATATACCTTACTTCTTGAATTTAAATACATATTATATGTATCTTTAATTATATCAGTATACTTTCCTTCTTCTATTTTTACATCTTCTATAGCTGTCATAAAAGTAGTATGTCTACAATGATCTGACCAGTAAGTATCTAAAACTTTTATTTCTGTTATAGTTGGGTTTCTTTTTTCAGTATTTTTAAAATAACCTTGAACATGCTCTAAGTCACCTAATGTCATAGCTAGTCCTTCATTACTTAAAAACTCTTTCATCTCATCTATACTTAAGTCTATAAATCCATCTAATGTTTTTACTGTAGTTGGTATTTCAGTTGCCATTTTTAAAGTTTCTGGCTTTTCTAAAGAAGCTTCTTTGCTATCAACTGGATTTATACAGTATTTTTTTATTTGTTCAAAGCTTTCATCACTTATATTTCCACTTAATATATAAACCTTTGCTGTATTTATTATAGGCCTTATGCCTTGATTTACTATTTGAATACATTGACATGCCCAGTCTCCTCTTTGGTCATATTGACCAGGTAAGTACTCTATGGCAAATATTCTTTCTTTAGTTTCATTACTATCTGAAACAGGTAATGTTTCATGATAAACGACATCTAAATTAGGTTCTGAGAATATTGTTCTACATGCATTGTTATATACATCTTCTTCGATTCCCTCTATATCATATCTATTTAAAATTCTTATCTCTTCTATATTATTTATGTGTAAGCTGTCTATTAAATCTTTTTTTAAAGCTGTAGCTTCAAGATCAAATCCTTGTCTTTTTTCTACTAATATTCTTTTTACACGTGACTCTGAATTTATAGTATTTAGCATTTTTTGTCTCCCTTTTAGAAAATTTAGTTTCCAATTTTGATATCAGTTCTATAATGCATTCCTTCAAAGTTTATCTTTTTAATATTTTCATATACTTTTTTAGCTGCATCCTCTACATTATCACCTTTTGCACTAATTCCTAAGACTCTTCCACCATTAGTTACTAGGTTGTTTTCCAATGCTTTAGTTGCGCTGTGAAATACTACTATATCTTTATCTAAGTTTTCAAGTCCACTAATTACTTTTCCTTTTTCGTAATCTTCTGGATATCCTCCAGATGTAAGCATTACGCAAACAGCTTCTTCTTTTTTGTATTTTATTTCTATGTCTTTTAATCTATTTTCTAATATAGCTTCTATTATTTTATATAAATCAGTTTCTAATCTAAATAAAACTGATTGAGTTTCAGGATCTCCAAATCTTACATTGTACTCAAGTACTTTTGGTCCATATTCAGTTATCATAAGTCCTACAAACAATATACCTTTATAATTTAATTTATCTTCTTTGAAACCTTCTAAGGTCTTAGCTAATACAGTTTGTTCTATTTCTTTAGCTAACTCATCTGTATATACTTCACTAGGAGAGAAAGTTCCCATTCCTCCTGTATTTGGACCTTGTTCATTGTTGTATACTTTTTTATGGTCTTTTGCACTTACCATAGGAATTATTGTGTCATTATCTACAAATGCTAATATAGAAGTTTCTACTCCAACTAAAAATTCTTCTATAACTATTTTATCTCCAGCGCTTCCAAATTTTTTATCGCTCATCATTTCTTTTAATGTAGATATAGCTTCTTCCCTATTTTGAGGTATTACTACACCTTTCCCAGCTGCTAATCCATCCGCTTTTATTACTAGCGGGTATCCAAAACTATCTATTTCACTTATTGCAATATCTAGATTTGTATATTCTTTGTATTTAGCTGTTGGTATATCATGTCTTATCATAAACTCTTTACAATAAGCCTTACTTCCTTCTAACTTTGAACATTCTTTATTTGGTCCAAATATTTTAAGACCATGTTTTTCAAATTCATCTACAATTCCCTTAACAAGTGGAACCTCTGGTCCCACTATAGTTAAGTCTATATTTTCTTTTTTTGCAAATTGTAGTAATTTTTCTATGTCGCTATCATTTATATTTAAACACTCTGCTATTTGTGAAATTCCCACATTTCCTGGAGCACAGTATATTTTTTTCACATTAATTTCGTTATTTAATTTCCAAGCGATGGCATGTTCTCTGCCACCTCCACCTATAATCAATATTTTCATAATTTGCCTCCTAGTGTTTGAAGTGTCTTATACCTGTAACCACCATAGACATTTCAGATTTATCACAAGCTTCTATTGAATCTTTATCATTTATAGAACCACCTGGTTGAACTACTGCCTCTATTTTATATTCATGTGCTAATTCTATACAGTCACTGAATGGGAAGAATGCATCTGATGCTAATACTGATCCTTTGAAATCTTTATCTTTATTATTTTCTAAAGCGTTTTTTAATGCCCAAATTCTTGAAGTTTGACCACAACCTAATGCTAATGTTTTACCATCTTTAACTATTGCTATAGCATTTGATTTCATATTTTTAACTACCTTCATACCAAATTCCATATCTTTAAGTTGCTCTTCACTAGGTCTAACCTTAGTTACTACTTCACATTTCTCTACTAATGAATTGTTTTTATCTTGAACTAATAATTTTCCATCAATATATTTCATATCATATGGTTGTAAGCTTTTTTCTATCTTAGCAAGTTTTAATACTCTTAAGTTTTTCTTTTTCTTTAATATTTCTAATGCTTCTTGTGTATAATCATAAGCTACTACTATTTCTAAGAATATTTCACTCATCATTTTTGCAGTTTCTTCATCTACTGTAGATGTTATACCTACTATTCCACCAAATATTGAAACTTTATCAGCTTCATAACATTTGCTGTATGCTTCAAAAGTATCTTTTCCTAATCCAACACCACATGGATTAGTGTGTTTTATAGCTACTGAAACTACTTCTTTGCTATCTTTGAATTCTCTCATTACTTCTAAACATCCGTGTAAATCATTTAAGTTGTTGAAAGAAAGTTCTTTTCCATTTAATTGTTCGTAATTTAATATTGGGTTTTTAGCATTTGGTTGGCTATATAAAATTCCATTTTGATGTGGATTTTCTCCATATCTTAAAGTTTGTTCTTTTTGGAAAGTTAAATTAAGTATGTCTGGATAATTATCTCCTACTTCACCTGCAAAGTAAGTAGATATAAGTGAGTCGTATCTCGCTGTAGTTGAAAAAGCTTTATACGCTAGATTTTTTCTATCTTCTAATGTTAATGTATTAGTTTTTAATTTTTCTATTATCATATCATAATCAGCTATATCTACTATAACAGATACATCTTTATAGTTTTTAGCTGCAGAACGTATCATTGATGGTCCACCGATGTCTATGTTTTCTATCATTATTTCGTGAGCTTTCCCACTTTTTAAAGTTCCTTCAAAGTCATATAAATTAACTACTACTAAATCTATCGAACCAATTTTATATTCATTTACAGTATCAACATGAGATTTGTCATCTCTTTTGTAAAGTATTCCTCCATGTATGTATGGGTTTAATGTCTTAACTCTTCCGTCTAGCATTTCTGGGAATTTTGTAACCTCATCAATAGTTATTGCATCTATCCCATTTTCTTTTAGTGTCTTAAATGTATTTCCTGTAGATATAACTTCATACCCTAGATTGTTTAATTCTCTAGCAAACTCTACCACTCCACTTTTATCTGTAACACTTATCAATGCTCTTTTACTCATTTATAAAAACCCTCCTACCAAGAATACTTAATTTATTTTCACAAAATAGTTTTATACTTTTCTTTAAAATTCTATGTTCTACTTCTAATACTTTTTTTGATAATGATTCTACATCATCATTATTATCAACATATACACATTCTTGCATTATTATAGGTCCTGTATCTGCTCCCTCATCTACAAAATGTACAGTTGCTCCAGTTATCTTCGCTCCATAATCAAGAACTCCTTGATGTACCTTTTGACCATAATACCCTTCTCCACAAAACGAAGGTATCAATGATGGATGAATATTTATTATTTTGTTTTTAAATTCATTTACAAATTTAGGACTTATTATTTTTAAATAACCTGCAAGTACTACTACATCTATATTGTTTTCTTTAAGAATTTCTATTATATTGTCTTCATCAGTTTCATAAACAGCTTTTATATCATTATCTATTGCTCTTTGCAGTCCATACGCTTTTTCTTTATTTGAAATTACTACTTTAATAGTGCCTTGAATTTTACCAAGTTTAGTTTCATCTATGATAGTTTGTAAATTTGTCCCCCCACCAGATACTAAAACTCCAATGTTTAGCATAAATTTACTCCATCATGATTGTCTACCACTTCACCTATGATATAAGCATTTTCATCAGTAGTATTTATATAATCAACAACATCTTGAGCTTTTTCTTTGTCTACTATTAAAACTAATCCAACTCCCATGTTAAAACTCTTATGAAGTTCTCTTTCATCTATTGAGTTGAAGTTTTCTATCATTTTAAATATAGCTGGTTTTTCCCAAGAATCTTTCTTTATATCTATTCCTAAACCTTTTGGTATAACTCTACTTATATTTTCTATAACACCACCACCAGTTATATGAGCTATTGCTTTTATTTCATGATTCTTAATTACATCTAAAACTAATTTTATATATATTTTTGTAGGAGTTAAAAGTGCTTCTCCTAAAGTCATTTTAAGTTCATCTATATATTGGTCTAATTTATAATCATAAGTATCTAAGAATATTTTTCTTATAAATGAGAATCCATTACTGTGTATCCCACTTGATTGAATGCCTATTAATGTATCTCCACTTTTAACATTTTTTCCAGAAACTATTTTTTCTCTATCTGCTATCCCAACTGAGAAACCTGCTAAATCATATTCATCATCACTGTACATTCCTGGCATTTCAGCAGTTTCTCCGCCTATTAATGCACATCCTGCCATTTTACATCCATCAGCTATGCCACCAACGATTTGTTCTACTTGCTCTGCAACTAACTTTCCTGTCGCTATATAATCTAAGAAGAATAAAGGCTTAGCTCCTTGGCATATTAAATCATTTACACACATTGCCACTAAATCTATTCCTACTGTATCGTGTTTATCCATCATCTGAGCTAGTTTTAATTTTGTACCAACTCCATCAGTAGATGAAAGTAAAACTGGTTCTTGCATACCTACAAAATCCTTTAAGCTATATAAACCACTAAAGTTTCCTAAATCTCCTATTACGTTGTTATCGTAAGTAGACTTTATTTTTCCTTTTATAAGATCTACCGCTCTGTTTCCCTCGTCTATATCTACACCTGATTGTTTGTATGTTAACATGAAAGTGGTTCCTCCTTATCAATTTTCTTAACTGGATAATCTCCGTCAAAACAAGCTTTACAGAAAGTAGCTTTATTTTCTGTAGCTTCTATCATTGCCTCTATATCTAAAAACTCTAAACTGTCACAACCTATATATTCTCTAATTTCTTCTACGCTGTTCTCTGAAGCTATTAAATTAGATCGACGTGGCGTATCTATTCCATAGTAGCAAGAATATTTTACTGGAGGTGATGTTATTCTAAGATGAATTTCACCCGCTCCTGCATCTCTTAAAGATTTTATTATTAGTTTTGAAGTAGTTCCTCTAACTATTGAATCATCTACTAAAACAATACTTTTTCCTTTTACTACACTTGATAGAGGATTTAATTTAATTTTAACTCCAATTTCTCTTTCTTCTTGTGTTGGTTTTATAAATGTTCTTCCTACGTATCTGTTTTTTACAAGACCTTCTCTAATTGGTATATTTGCTAAATTAGCATATCCGATTGCTCCTGCCCACCCCGAATCTGGAACTGGAACTACTATATCTGCTTTAGTGTCATCATTTTTAGCCAACATTTCTCCACATTTAACTCTAAAGTCATATGCATTAACATTATCTATTGTTGCATCATTTCTAGCAAAGTAAATATGTTCAAATATACAACTTCTTTTAACTGATTTGTAGTTTTCAGAGTATAAATAAGATTTCATTTCTCCATCTTTTATAACTATTATTTCTCCTGGTTCTACATCTCTTATAACTTCTCCACCAAGTATATCTATTGCACAAGTTTCTGAAGCTACAATATACTCGTTTCCTTTTTTACCTAATATTAAAGGTCTAAATCCATTAGGGTCTCTAACCGCAACCAATTCATCTTCTCCCATTATTACAAGAGAATATGCTCCTTTTATATAGTCCATAGTTATTTTTAAGCTTTCTACGATATCACCTTTGTAATATCTAGCTAATATATATAAAATCACTTCTGTGTCAGAATTTGCTTGAAACATATATCCGTCTTCTTCTAGCATATCTCTTAAGTAATTTGCATTTACTAAGTTCCCATTATGAGCTAGGGCTAATTTTCTTTTTCTACATCTTCCTACCAAAGGTTGGCAATTAGCTAAGTGACTTCCTCCAGCCGTAGAGTATCTAACATGCCCGATTCCCATATTTCCTTTTAAAGATGATAATTCATTTTCTTTAAATACGTCTCCAACTAAGCCCATATCTTTTTTGTAGTTTATGTTTTCACCATCTGATATAGCCATTCCGCAACTTTCTTGACCTCTATGTTGTATAGAGTATAAAGAGTAATATAATTCTTTTGACATATCTTTATCTGAATAAATGCCTACAATCCCGCACATAAAAATCCCCCTTACTTATTATTCATTCTAGCAAGAACTTCTTCGTATCCTGCTACAAGATCTCCTAAATTCCTTCTAAATCTATCTTTATCTAGCTTTTCATTAGTATCAACGTCCCAAAGTCTACAAGTGTCTGGAGATATTTCATCTGCTAAGATTATATTTCCTTTGCTATCTTTTCCAAATTCTAATTTAAAATCTACTAACTTTAAATTCATTTTTAGGAAAAATTCTTTCATTAAATCATTTATTTTTAGGGTTTCATTTCTTAAGAATTGTAATTCATCTCTATTTGCTAATTTCATAGCTACTGCATGGTCATCATTTAACATTGGATCTCCGTAATCATCATTTTTGTAACAGATTTCAAATATAGGTTCATCTAAAACTATACCTTCTTCTATTCCTACTCTTTTACAAAATGACCCCGCTGTTATGTTTCTCACTATTACTTCTAGTGGTAATATCTCAACTTTTTTAACTAGCATCTTTCTTTCTGATAAGCTTTTTATGAAATGTGTTTTTATTTGTTTTTCGTGTAACATTTCAAACATTATTGTAGATATTTTATTATTTAATATACCTTTTGAAGATATTTGTGCTTTCTTTTCTCCATTAAACGCTGTTGCATCGTCTTTAAAATATACGATATACTCGTTTTCTTTCTCTGTAGAATATACTTGCTTAGCTTTTCCTTCATATAGTAACATAATTATTACCCCCTTAAGTTTTTATCATCTTCTATTACTTTTTCTTCCATTTCTTTTCTGTACGCTATTAAATGTTCTTTTATTTTTGGATATTTAATACTCATTATTTGACTTGCCATTAGTGCTGCATTTAGTCCCGAATCTATTGTTACAGTTGCTACTGGTATGCCTGGTGGCATTTGAACTATTGAAAGAAGTGAATCTAATCCATCTAATGTTGATGATTTTATAGGTAACCCTACTACTGGTATTAATGTTTGCGCTGCTATAACACCTGGTAAATGTGCGGCTTTTCCTGCTGCTGCTATTATTACATCTGTGTCTTGTTCTATTTCTTTTATAAAAGCACTTAATTGATTTGGTGTTCTGTGTGCCGATAATGCTCTAGCTACGACTTCAATTCCGAACGTTTCTAAAAGTTCTATTCCTGACTCTAGTTTAGGATAATCTGACTTAGATCCCATAATTACTGCAATTTTCATATTTTGCCTCCTTATTTTCATATATTTAAATTTTAAAATTATTTTTATTTTTTTATATTTACGAACTTTATAATTAAATTGTATATTAATATACGTATTTTTACAAGTACAATTTTAATTTATTCATTAAAATAAATTAAAACAATATTAAATTATGCCTAAAAAAGTTTCTTTTTTAAAGCAAATAAAAAAAATAACTACTTTTACACGAACAAAAATAGTTATTTTTAATTTAATGTTTATTTTTTAATCTTTTTTAGTATTTTTAATATTATAATTCTAAGCTATATCTAGTGCCATATTCATAACTAGGAATAAAAAAGAACCATTTTTATTTTCATAAAAATGGTTCTTTCTTTATATAAATGGTGAATACTTAATATTCTTATGCACCAATGTTTTGTTTTGTATCTTTTTTATTTACATATTTGTTTTCATATATTGTGTATAATATTAAAGCTATTGAACCGAATACAATTGGTCCTGCCGCTAGTTTTATAGTTTGAGGCACATCTCCATTTAAAGCTGGCTCTATTATAGTAAATACATTTGCAAATCCTATAAATAAAGTAACTATTATAGCTACAATAGTAGATAGTTTTTGAGATTTATATACCATAAATGGTGTTTCTAATTTCCCTGCTAATTGTTTTTTCTTAAATATAGGGAACGCTGCTGATAAGAACATATATGGTATTGTCATAGCAACATTAGTCATAAGAACTAATAATTTAAAGAATTCCTTTGCGTTATCACCACCAAGTGCTATTCCTCCTATCATAAGTGAAACTATTACAGCTTGCACTTTCATAGCATTTAAAGGCATTCCATTTTTTATTTCTCCCATTTTTCCTGGCCAAACTTCTTTTGGAGAACCTTGTATTAATGTTTTAAGTGGAGAATATGCTAATGTAAAGAATGCACCAGTTAATGCAGCAAACATTGATAAACCAGCAAATCTAGCAAACCATGCACCCATTGTTATAGCTGCATCTTGAGACATATTTAACGCTTGCCCTATTTGGAATCCTAAGTTTTGAACCACTACATAAGCTACATTTGCCATATTAACAGTATCTGATGATAATACTTCATTCCAGTTAGTAAACATACCACATGCAAATATTCCTATTGCATATCCTATAGATATTACTAAAGCTGCTATACCAAGACCTTTTGGGAAAGTCTTTTCTGCATTTTCTGTTTGGTCAACTAATCCACCTAATACTTCTAATCCACCAAATGCAAATATCGCAAACACTAAGAATGATAATATTGTTATTGGTGTTCCATATGAAGGATTTGGAGATTGTAAAAATGCTTGTTTTGCATTAGTTAATGGTTCTGCAAAATCTCCACCATTAGCTATAAGAACAAATAAACCACCAAAAAGTAATACAAAGTTAAGCACTAATATAGCTGTACCACCTATAGAAGTTATCTTAGTTATCTTTTCAACACCTTTACTAGCTACAAATGTTACAAATAATACTAATAAAATTCCTAGAAGACCTAATGTTTGAGTTGATCCTAATCCAAATAAAGACCATGTAGCTGTTTTATCAGCACCCATTATAAAGTTAGAGAACGGTATCCATATAGTTTGCGCTACATTTACCATCCATACTACATAAGACGCATACCACATGAATGTACCTACAAAGGCAAACTTACCGCCTACAGATTTTTCCATCCAAGAGTACATACCACCTGTTTCATTTTTAAATGATGCTCCATACTCAGCCATCATAAATGCGTAAGGTATAAAGAATAAAACCGCACTTATTATATACCAAGGTATTGCTGCATATCCCATTAAATAATACGCTCTTGGCATATTAGCAAAACCAAATACTGATGTAAATATCATAAGTATTAATGGAACTAATGTTAATTTTTTTGCTGTGTTATTGTTTCCAGCCATAATAATTTCCCCTTTGATTCATTTGATTTTTTATAATTCCGTTAGTAAAGCATATATTTACTAAGTTAACTAACTATTTATATATAGTAACACTTAAACGC
The DNA here is from genome assembly GCF_030131845.1 of Romboutsia sedimentorum. GTDB lineage: Bacteria > Bacillota > Clostridia > Peptostreptococcales > Peptostreptococcaceae > Romboutsia_D > Romboutsia_D sedimentorum. The sequence continues at coordinate 58,523 of NZ_JASKYM010000007.1, forward strand.
TTTCAGGAAAAGACTTTTTTACACATTTTTTTTATGTTATTATATAATTAATGTTTTTTATGCTATTTTACAAAATATGTATAATGTAGTTTAAAATAACTATCATTTCGTAAATATAATTTATTATTTATATATTTAAAATCACCCTTTTGTATAAAAGGGTGATTTTTATTAAATGTATTTTTATTAACCTAAGAATGCAAATTTACACACAAACAATATTGAAAGTACTATTAAAGATACATTAACTTCCTTAGTTCTTTTAGTAGCTATCTTTAATACTGTAAATGAGATTATTCCAAATATTATACCGTCAGCTATACTATAGGCTAATGGCATCATAGCAAATGTTAAAAATGCTGGTATTGCATTTGTAAAATCGCTAAAATCTATCTTAGTTAATGAACTTGCCATCATAACACCTACTAATATAAGTACTGGTGCTGTTGCTTGTGTTGGTATTGCTGTAAATACTGGTGCAAAGAATAATGATAATAAGAATAAGAAGCCAGTTGTAACTGCTGTTAATCCAGTTCTTCCTCCATCACCTATACCTGCTGCACTCTCGACATATGAAGTAACTGTAGATGTTCCTAAAAGTGCTCCTATTGTAGTAGCTATTGCATCTGCAAATAATGCTTGCCTAACTTTTGGTAATTTACCTTCTTCATCTAACAGATTTCCTTTAGATGCTACTCCTAGTAAACATCCTACTGTATCAAATAAATCAACAAATAAGAAAGTAAATACAACTACTACCATGTCTAAACTAAATATCTGATCAACTGGAACTGATAAAGCTTGTAAAAATATAGGCTTTAACGATGGTGCCGATGATATTATACCTTTAGGTAGTTCAACTAATCCAGCTATCATTCCTATTGCTGATATTGTTAACATTCCTATAAGGAATGCTCCTTTTACATTTTTAGCTAATAAAACTGCTGCTAATAATAATCCAAATATAGTTAATAAAACTAATGGATCTTTTAAGTTTCCTAGTGAAAGTATAGTAGCCCCGTTAACAACTATACCTGCATTTGATAATCCTATAAATGCTATAAATAATCCTATACCCGCTGTAACTGCATGTTTTAAAACTGTTGGTATACAGTCTATTATCTTTTCTCTAACGTTTGTTATTGTAAGTAATATAAATATTATTCCTTCTATTAATACTGCACATAGTGCAAATTGCCAACTGTATCCCATTGATAAAACTACTGTATAAGCAAAGAATGCATTAAGCCCCATACCTGGTGCTAGAGCTATTGGATAGTTTGCTAAAAGTCCCATAGCGCAACTTCCTATGAATGCTGCTATTGCTGTTGCTGCAAATACTGCGCCTTTATCCATACCTGCATCTGAAAGTATGTTTGCATTTACAACTAATATATATGCCATTGTCATGAATGTTGTTATACCTGCTATAACTTCTGTTTTTACATTTGTATTGTTTTCCGATAGTTTAAATACTTTCTCTAACATTCCCTTATTCATGGATTGAGTAGTTTGCATTTTATCCTCCTACGTATATTCAAGATTTTCAAACTAATTATACTTTTTTTATTAATATAATTCGTACATTAACTAACCTTACTGTAATTATTATATTATATTGTACATATTTTTTCAATACATTTTAGAACATTTTATTTTTTATTTTTATAAAAGTTCGTATTTTAGTTACTTTTTTTCCATATTATAGTATTTATTCCTTAAATATTCGTAATATATGCAAAATCACGTCAAAAACCATTAATTTACATTTCAAAATCAAAAAAGGCTAGAATAAAATTATTCTAGCCTTTAATATTTATTTACTTTTGAGTTGTGTTGTATTCTTCTTTTGTAGCAGGTACTTTTATTTCTCCACTTTTAATTTTCTCTACCACACCATTTACATAATCTAATATTTCTTGTGATACTAATTTTTTTGTTGATTCTGGTATTCCGACACCATTCTCTTTAAGTCCGTATACTTTATTTTCCCCACCAGTTAATTTTCCATCTACTAATTCCTTCGCAGTATCATAAACACCTACATTAACCATTTTTAAAGCTGAAGTTAATACATTATCTGGTGCTAAATCACTTTGGTCTCTATCAACACCTATTGCGAATTTACCTTTTTCTTTAGCTGATTCTATCGCGCCTATACCTGTTGCTCCAGCTGCTGAAAGTATAACATCTATGTTATTTCCATACATTTGATTAGCTATAGATTTCCCTTTAGCTGCATCTCCAAATGTTCCTGCATATTGAGTTTTAACCTCAGCATCTTTATTTGCTTCTTTAACTCCTGCCATATATCCATATTCAAATCTTGATATAACAGGATTTTGCATACCACCTATAAATCCTACATTATTAGTCTTAGTCATTTTTCCCGCTATAAGACCAGTTAAATATGCTGCTTCATTTTCTTTAAACAATATAGGTGTTACATTTTTAGGTATTTCATCATAAGTTTCATCGATTAATACAAATTGTTGATCTGGATAATTTTCAGCTTCTTTCTTTATATCATCCTTCATTGTATTTCCAACACCTATAACTAAATCTACTCCATCATCTATAAGACTTTCCATATTAGTTATATACTCAGATGCTTGTTTTGACTCTATTACTTTAACATCTACTCCAAAATCTTTTTTAGCTTTTTGAAGACCTTCCCAAGCAGATTGATTGAAAGATTCATCATTTATTCCTCCAACATCTGCTACCATACCTATTTTTAAACTTTTATTACTTTTCTCAGTTGTTGCTGTTTTTTCAGACCCACATCCAACTAAGCTTAAAGAAGCCATTATTATAGCTGAACTTACAGCTGTTATCTTTTTAAATTTCATATTTTCCTCCTAAGACATATAGATCTTTAATCATATCTATATGTTGTATAATATTTTCATTTATATTCATAATATCGATTTGTTTTCTATTTTATTTATAAATAAATTGATTATAATAAAGCAAATTTAAGTATAAATACTAATGTTAAAATTACTAACGATAGTTTAACATCTTTTCTTTTGTTTGAAAGTAATTTTAATATAGTGTAAGAAATAATACCAAACATAATACCATCTGCAACACTATATGCTAGTGGCATTATTATAAATGTTAAAAATGCTGGTATTGCATCTGTATAATCACTAAAATCAATTCTAAGTATTGAACTTGCCATCATAAATCCTACTAATATAAGTATAGGAGCTGTTGCTTGAGCTGGTATTGATACAAATAATGGTGCAAAGAATAATGATATAAAGAATAAAATTCCTGTAACACAAGCAGTTAAACCAGTTCTTCCTCCAGCTGCGATTCCTGCTCCACTTTCAACTGTTGTCGCTAAAGTAGATGTACCTAATAATGAAGCTGTAGTTGTAGAGATCGATTCTGCCAATAATGCTTTTTTTACATTTGGCATCTTTCCTTCTTCATCTAATAAATTAGCTCTTTGAGCTATGCCTAATAAAAATCCGATTGAATCAAACATATTAACAAATAAAAGTGTAACAACGATAATTAGCATATCTAAACTAAATATGTCAGCTTTAGTAACCTCAAATACCTTCATAAATACAGGTTGTATAGATGGCGGTAAATCAATTACTCCATTTGGCATAGGAACTATAGCAAACAACATACCTATTGCCGATGTTATTATTATAGATATTAAAAATGCACCATTTACATTTTTAATTAATAATGTAGCTGCTATCATTAATCCTACTATAGAAAGAACTACAACTGGAGATTTTATATTACCTAAAGATATTATAGCTCCACCTTGCTTTATTATTCCTGCATTTACAAGACCTATAAACGTTATAAATAGACCAATTCCAGCAGTTATAGCATGTTTTAAAACTTCAGGCATACATTCTATTATTTTTTCACGAACATTTGTTACTGTTAATAAGACAAATATAATACCTTCTATAAACATTGCACATAATGCGAATTGCCAAGTATATCCCATTCCTAAAACTATTGTATAAGTGAAAAATGCATTAATGCCCATACTAGGTGCTAATATTATAGGATAGTTCGCAAGTAATCCCATTACAAAACAACCAATTCCTGATGCTATAGCTGTTGCTGTAAAAACAGCACCTTTATCCATTCCTGCTTCACCAAGTATATTAGGATTTACAACTAGTATGTATGCTATAGTCATAAATGTTGTTATTCCTGCAAGTGCTTCTATTTTTACATTTGTGTTGTTTTCTTTTAATTTAAATATTTTTTCTAATAAATTTGTATTAGATTGTGCCTGCGATGTATTTTTTTGCACTTTGTATACCTCCTTTAGTAAAATTTTTTGTTAGTGATATAATTACAAAAAATAAAAGGCATTCGCCTTTTATTTTTTGTAATTTGTAAAGTGTTCTATATTCAAGTTGAATTATATTTATATTATTCCCACTCTATAGTTCCTGGTGGTTTAGAAGTTATATCATAAACTACTCTATTTGCTCCATCAACTTCATTTACGATTCTATTAGATATTTTTTCTAATACATCATATGGCATTTTGTACCAATCTGAAGTCATTCCATCAGAAGATGTAACTGCTCTTATACCAACTAAATATGCATAAGTTCTTTCATCACCCATAACTCCAACTGTTTTTACATCTGGTAATGTAGCGAATGCTTGCCATATCTCTTTGTATAACCCATTTTCTTTTAGTATTTCCATGTATATTGCATCTGCTTCTCTTAATATATCGCATCTTTCTTTAGTTACTTCGCCTATAACTCTTATTCCAAGACCAGGTCCTGGGAATGGATGTCTAAATATTAAGTCCTCTTCTATTCCAAGTTCTAAACCTATTTTTCTAACTTCATCTTTGAATAATTCTCTTAATGGCTCTATTATTTCAAATTCTATGTCTTCAGGTATTCCTCCAACATTATGGTGAGATTTTATAGTAGCAGCTTCACCTTGCCCACTTTCTACAACATCTGGATATATAGTTCCTTGAACTAAGAAGTCCATTTTTCCTAATTTATTTGATTCTTCTTCAAACACTCTTATGAATTCTTCCCCAATTACTTTTCTCTTAGCTTCTGGTTCAGTTATCCCTTTTAACTTACCTAAGAATCTATCTTCACAGTTAACTCTTATTAAGTTCATATCAAATCTATCTCTGAATATTCTTTCTACATCATTACCTTCATTTTTTCTAAGTAATCCATGATCTACGAATACACAAGTTAAGTTATCACCTATTGCTCTATGAACAAGTACCGCTGCTACTGATGAATCAACTCCACCACTTAAAGCACATAATACTTTTTTATTTCCTATTTTTTCTTTTAACTCTTTTATTTTGTCACTTATAAATGAATCAGTAGTCCAATCTCCAGTTATCTTACAAACATTGTATAAGAAGTTTTTAAGTATTTTATCTCCTTCTAGACAATGTTCAACTTCTGGATGGAATTGTACTCCATATAATTTTCTTTCTTCATTTTCCATAGCTGCAATAGGACAATCAGTAGTATGTGCAACTGATTTGAATCCTTCAGGTAATTCATCTATTAAATCTGTATGACTCATCCATACAGTGTTTGTTGTTAATCCTTCAAGTATAGTTGATTTTTCATATGTTACTGAAGTCTTTCCATACTCTTTTTCACTGTTGTTCCCTTTTCTTACATTTCCACCTAATATATGAGCCATTACTTGAACGCCATAACATATTCCAAGTATTGGTACACCGATCTCAAATATTTCTTTTGATATCTTAGGAGAATTTTCTAAATATGCACTGTTAGGCCCACCTGTAAATATTATTCCCTTAGGATTCATAGCTTTTATTTTTTCTATATCTGTAGTATATGGAATTATTTCACAGTATACTTTATTTTCTCTTACTCTTCTTGCTATTAATTGGTTATATTGACCACCAAAGTCCATTACAAGTACTAATTCATGCTTCATATATTATATATCTCCTTGTGTGCTATAGTTTGGTGCTTCTTTAGTTATTGTTATATCATGTGGGTGACTTTCTTTAAGAGAAGCTGCTGTTATTTTTATAAATGTTGCAGTATCCATTAAATCTTTTATTGTAGGTGCTCCACAGTATCCCATACCTGCTCTTAATCCACCTATCATTTGATAAACTATCTCTTCTGCCTTACCTTTATATGCAACCATTCCTTCAACACCTTCAGGAACAAGTTTTTTAGCGTCTGTTTGGAAATATCTATCTTTTGAACCTTTTTCCATAGCACCTATAGATCCCATACCTCTATAAGTCTTATATGATCTACCTCTATAAAGAACTGTTTCTCCTGGACTTTCTTCTGTTCCTGCAAATAATGAACCCATCATACATACAGAAGCTCCTGCTGCTAATGCTTTTACAACATCTCCAGAGTACTTTATTCCTCCATCTGCTATTACTGGTACACAATATTTATGCCCAACTTCAGCACAATCCATTACTGCTGTTACTTGAGGCACTCCTATACCTGCAACTACTCTTGTAGTACATATAGATCCTGGTCCTATACCAACTTTAACACAGTCAGCACCAGCTTTTATTAAATCTTCTGTTGCAGATGCTGTTGCTACATTTCCAGCTACAACTTGAAGATCTGGATAAGCTTGTTTAACTTTTTTAACTGCATCCATAACACCCATAGAATGTCCATGAGCACTGTCTAGAACTATTGCATCTACATTAGCTTTAACTAATGCGTCTACTCTGTCCATAAGGTCTGCACTTATTCCAACTGCTGCTCCACATAATAATCTTCCGCGAGCATCTTTTGCTGAATTTGGATATTGTATTTTCTTCTCTATATCCTTTATAGTTATTAAACCTTTTAAATGACCTTCGCCATCTACTATTGGTAATTTTTCTATTTTATGTTGTTTAAGTATTTGTTGTGCTTCTACTAAAGTTACACCTTCTCTTGCAGTTACTAAGTTATCCTTAGTCATAGCATCTTCAATACTTTTAGTCATATCTTTTTCAAATTTAATATCTCTATTAGTTATTATTCCTATTAATTTATTGTCTTTATCAACTATTGGTACTCCTGATATTTTGTATCTCGCCATTATATCATCAGCATCTTGTATGTTGTGATCTTTAGATAAATAGAAAGGATCTACTATAACTCCGCTCTCACTTCTCTTTACTTTATCAACCTCTAATGCTTGTTCTTCTATAGACATATTTTTGTGAATTATTCCTATTCCACCTTGTCTAGCCATAGATATAGCCATTTTAGATTCTGTAACAGTATCCATTCCTGCACTCATTAGAGGAATATTTAATTTTATCGTTTTTGTTAAGTATGTTCCTGTGCTAACATCCTTTGGTAATACCTCAGATTTTTGAGGAACTAATAACACATCGTCAAACGTTAAACCTTCTTTTAGTATAGTTGCCATAGTAGTGCTCCCTTCCTTAATTTATATTATTATACATTATATATAACGAATTTTTAATTACAGTTTTTTGATTTTTGTTCGTGTTTCATATTTGTATAAAAAAAACCTGTATAGTAACTTCATTATTATTCTCATAAAAGTGAAATTACTATACAGGTTTCCAAAATATCGTACTTTATAGCCAACTAATAAGGATTTCTAATCGGCCTATTAGTTTACTTTACTTGATATTCTGATATAATAATTTCACTCATAGTCAAGACATTTACGGTATCTCGGTAGAAACTCTCAGACCTTATTTCCAAGTATATACGAGTGATATATTGTATTCAGTTTATAAATTTTTTCTTTAAGTTAAATCCTAATTTATCAAAATTTTTTGTTTATGTCAATAAGTTTAAGTCAAATTTTTTGTTTATAATATAATTTATTTTATATAGTAGTTGATTTAGTGGGATTTCGTGTTTATTTGCAATTTTCTTACAATCTTCATATTCAGGCGTTACTTTTATTATTTTCCCATTATAATAACCTAATTTAACATTTACTAATCCATAAGGGGTATCAATTTCAGCGAATTTTCTAGTTAGTATTTTTCTATTGTATTCATGGTATCTTACTCCAAATGTAGTAGTTTCTATAAGTAATAAATCTATAAACTTTTCTAAATCACTCTTTTTACATAAAATTGACAGTTTAGTTGCAGGTCTATTTTTTTTCATATATATACTTTCTGTATATACATCAAGCGCTCCATCTTTTAAAACTTTCTCATATAAATATGAATATATCTCAGAGGACATATCATCAATGTTCGCATTTATTTCATATATTATTTCTTCTTTTTTTTTACTCCTAAAATAGTTCTCAACATATTTGGTATTTCAAACTTTTTATGCCCAATCCCATATCCGATTTGATTAACCTCAAATTCTAGTTCATCTACAAACTCGTCACACAACGTTTTTATTATCGCTGCACCTGTTGGAGTTGTACATTCGCCTTTAACACTATTTAACTTAATTGGAGTTCCTCTAAGTATTTCTATAGTTGCAGGCGCTGGAACAGGCATCATTCCATGATCACATTTTACAAACCCAGATCCTACAGGTATAGTACTAGAATATATTTTGTCTATGTTAAGTAAATCTATTAATATAGATGTCCCTATTATATCAACTATAGAATCTATACCACCAACTTCATGAAAGTGTATTTTATCTATTGTAGTTCCATGAACCTTAGCTTCAGCTTCACCTATAGTCATAAATATATTCTTCGACATATCTTTTATATTTTCATTTAAATCACTTTTATCAATTATGTCAAATATATCTACTAAATGCCTATGTGCATGAGTTTCTTTAGTTAGCACGTCCACATTAGTACCTATTATTCCACTTTCATTTTTAGAACATACTTTTATTTCAAATTCATCACTTATATTTAGTTTTTTTATTTCTTCTAAAAATAATTCTTTTGGTACTCCTAAGTTTAGTAAACTAGCTAGCGTCATATCACCAGAAATTCCGTTCACTATATCAAAGTAAAGTATTCTTTGCTCCATTTTTTTCTCCTTAAATTCAATCTATTTTAATTTATTTATAGTGGCAGCTAGATATCCCGCACCAAAACCATTATCAATATTAACTACCGATATACCTGATGCGCAACTATTTAACATTGTAAGAAGTGCTGACACTCCTCCAAAATTAGCACCATATCCTACAGATGTAGGAACCGCTATTATAGGTACGTCTACAAGACCTCCTACTACGCTTGGTAGTGCTCCTTCCATACCTGCGACTGCAACTATCACTCTAGCTTCTTCTAGTATATGCCTGCGGCTTAATAATCTATGTATGCCAGCTACACCTACATCATAAATTCTTTCTACATCATTACCTAAAAATTTAGCAGTATAATAAGCTTCATCCGCAACAGGAATATCTGAAGTTCCCCCTGTTAGCACTAAAATTTTACCCTTACCTATATTAACAATATCATGATTTTTTATTTTTAATATTTTTGATAATTCTTCATACTCTGCATTATTATAGATTTTTTTAATTTTATCAAACGTTTCTTTTCTACATCTAGTTCCCAATATATTAGAATCTTTTTCCTTCATTTTTTCTATTATACCTAATATTTGCTCATCACTTTTTCCTTCACAATAAATCACTTCTGGATATCCATTTCTTAGTTGTCTATGATGATCTATATTTGCATACCCTAAATCCTCATAAGGTAAATTCTTAAGTTTATCTAGTGCATACTCTATATCTATATTATTATTTTTTACATCCTCTAATATTTTTTTTAAATCCATTCATTCACCCCTAATTAATCATATAATATTTTTTATTTTGATATTAGTATATAATATTTTCATTACATATTGTACATTCATATAAAAACAATGTAATTTAATTATTAACATTATCACATAATAATACATTAATCGCTAAATTAGTTTATTTATTGATATATTTCGCTTTTTATGGTAAAATGTGGTTAATATTTTAATATTAAAAATCAGTTTCAAACTCACTTAAAACATAAATTATACAATTTTTTAGATAGTAATCATAACGCTATTTCACGGCAGAGAATTAACAAATTCACGTTGATACTCTGCCTTTTTTGAGTATAAAATATCATTATATAGTTTAAAGACTATAAATTATATAAGCAATATTAATTTTATAAATTTAATACATTAAGGAGTTGGGCTTTATGAAAAAATTTAATATTCATTCTTTAACTTTTAAGTTGTGTATAGCTATTATAGCTTTCGCAATAATACCCACAAGTATTATGTCATATTTTTTGTTTACACAATCAAAAGATAACTTACTAGAAGAACAAAAAAAATCTATAAATAGTCAATTATCTTTAGTAAGTAATAATATTGATAGTATATTTGATAATATGATCGATAATGCTTCTTATTTTACCAACAATAGTTCATTAAAAAAAGCAGATAATTCAATAACATCTTATTTAGATAATACTTCAGATATCGTTATGACCCCTCAATCAAACGGAAAAGTAGAATCTGATATTTTTAACATTTTTGATGAGTTTGGAACTAGTCACCCGCTATATCAATATATGTTTATGGGAACTGAATCTGGAGGTTTTGTTTTATATCCAGATGGTAATTTAAAAGGTAAATTTGATCCACGAGAAAGACCATGGTATCCTAATGCAAAAAAAGCTGATGGCAAAGCTGTTATAGGTTCTCCATACTATTATGAAAGTGATGATATATCAATAGTTGGCATCTCACAGGCAGTTAAAAATGATGCAGGAGATATTGTAGGTGTAATTGGAATTGATACAAGCCTTAAGAAAGTAACAGAAATGTTTGAAAATGTCAGTAAAAGTAGTAACGGATATTATATGTTAGTTGATAAAGATGGTACTATAATTGCTGATCCAAGTAATCCTGACAATAATTTTAAAAAATTATCAAAAGTTTATAACGAAAATTTTGTTTCATCTGTTAATCAAAATGCATCTTTCAAAAAAATTGATGTAAACGGGAATTCTTCTTATGTAACATCTATTGCTTCTGAAAAAACTAATTGGAATTATGTAGCTGTTATTTCTGAATCTAAGCTATTAAGTAGTTTGAATGAAATGACAAGAATTTCTTTATTAGCATTAGTAGTCATATTAATAATTTCTGTAATAATTGCACTTATTATAGCATTTAATATCGCTCGCCCTTTAAAAAAATTAACAAACATAACAAATAATTTAGCTAAGGGCAATTTAGATGCCGAAATTAGCATTAAATCAAATGATGAAATTGGACAGTTAGCTGTTTCTATGCAATCATTGGTAAGTCGATTAAAGTCATATATAGAGTATATAGACGAAATATCTTATTTGTTATCAGAATTAGGAAAAGGGAACTTAGAACTTACATTTAACCAAAACTATGATGGCGAGTTCGAACTAATTAAAAATTCTTTAGTAAATACATCTAATATGTTAAATAGTACGCTTTCTCAGATTAATGTATCTGCTGAACAAGTTGCAATTGGTTCAAATCAAGTTTCATATGGCGCACAACAACTTTCTCAAGGTGCAACCGAGCAAGCAAGTTCTATCGAAGAGCTTTCTGCTACAATAAATGAAATATCAACTAAAATTAAAGAAACTGATCATAGTGCAACTAAAGCAAAAGAAATATCTTCAGATTCAAACAAAGTTATAGCTCAGGGTCAAAAACAAATGCAAGAAATGATTGCTGCAATGGATGAAATTAGCAATACATCAAATGAAATCAGAAAAATAATTAAAAATATAGATGATGTTGCATTCCAAACTAATATTCTTGCGCTTAATGCTGCTGTAGAAGCTGCACGTGCAGGAGAAGCTGGAAAAGGTTTCGCAGTCGTTGCAGATGAAGTAAGAAATCTAGCTGCTAAATCTGCTGAAAGCGCAAAAAATACAGCAATACTTATTGAAAATTCAATTATTGCAGTAGAAAAAGGTACAAAAACTGTTGCTGAAACAGCTACATCTCTTGAAAAAGTTGTAATAGGATCTAGAAAGTCTGTTGAAGTTATACAATATATTGCAGATATGAGTAATGAACAATCTCAATCTATAGATCAAATAAATATTGGTGTAGAACAAATTTCAGTGGTAATTCAAACAAATAGTGCAACAGCAGAAGAAAGTGCTGCTGCTAGTGAAGAGCTTTCAGCTCAAGCTGTAATGTTGACTGATTTACTTAGTAATTTTAAACTAAAGGATAAATAATTTTTAAATAGATACATAGTAATACTTAAATTTCTAAATTAACTAAAAAGTGTACTTAATGATTATTATCATAAAGTACACTTTTTCACATTATATATCCTTTGTATTTTATTTAAAATAAAATAATTCTTCAAAACTTTTATCTAAAGCAATGCAAATAAGTAACGCTAACTTTGCACTAGGACAAAACTGTAAATTTTCAATAGAACTTATAGTTTGTCTTGATACTCCGATATCCTTAGCTAGCTGATCTTGCGATATTTTTTTTTCAGCTCTAGCTACTCTAATTTTATTATTTAATATTATTTCGTTTTTCATATATCTCCTTATATTGTATCTACTATATAGTTTGCTAAATAAACTATTGAAGTAAATATTCCAAGTACCGCTGCATATATATATGTTGTATTCTTAGAAGCTTTATATCTTCCATATGACTCCATACCTAGATATGCAAACATCATTGATAGAAAGCCCATATTTCTAATGCCACTAATAAAATTATATATTATAACTATACTAAGTATACTTAGTATTCCTTTTACCCCCCATTTATTAGCTTTATTATCAATGTATTCTATCCCTTCATCTTTAGGCTTACTCGCTTTATATTTTTCTAGTATTTCCTTCTTATTCATATATAAACACCCCTTTTATAATTACCTTAATAGTAAAGTTTGTTTATATAAATGTCAAGTATGTAAGACATTATTACAAATAAACTTGTCATTTTTTTATTATATTTAGGCATAATAAAAGAGTGATTTTCATCACTCTTTTCATAATCAATATTATTTTAATTACATCATCCCTGGCATACCGCCACCCATACCTGGCATTGCAGGTTCTGAAGATGGTATATCTGCAACAGCAGCTTCTGTTGTTAAAAATACTCCAGCTATAGATGCTGCATTTTGTAGTGCAGTTCTAGTAACCTTAGTAGGGTCAACTATACCAGTTTCTATCATATTTACATATTTTTCATTTAAAGCATCAAATCCTATTTCAGGATCCTCACTCATTACTCTTTGTATTATCACAGCACCTTCAAGACCTGCATTTATTGCAATTTGTCTTAATGGTTCTTCTAGTGATTTTCTTATTATTTTAGCACCTATTTGTTCTTCACCTTCAAGAGCTTCTACTAACTTATCTAAAGCTGGTATTACACTTACAAAAGCAGTACCTCCACCAGCAACTATACCTTCTTCTACAGCTGCTCTTGTAGCATTAAGTGCATCTTCTATTCTTAATTTCTTTTCTTTCATTTCAACTTCTGTAGCAGCTCCAACTTTTATAACAGCTACTCCACCAGCTAATTTAGCTAATCTCTCCATTAATTTTTCTTTATCAAATTCAGAAGTAGTTTCTTCTACTTGATGTTTTATTTGATTTACTCTACTTTCTATAGCAGTTTTATCTCCATAACCATCTACTATAGTAGTGCTATCTTTAGTTACTTTAACTGAAGACGCTCTACCTAACATAGTTACATCAGTTTCTTTTAAATCATATCCTAGTTCTTCAGATATTACTTGCCCACCAGTAAGTGTAGCTATATCTTCAAGCATTGCTTTTCTTCTATCTCCAAATCCCGGAGCTTTAACAGCAACAACTTCAAATGTTCCTCTTAATTTATTAACTACTAATGTAGATAAAGCTTCACCATCAACATCTTCAGCTACTATTAATAATTTTTTACCTTGTTGAACTATTTGTTCAAGAACTGGTAATATTTCTTGTATATTAGATATTTTCTTATCTGTTATTAATATGTATGGGTCATTTAAAACAGCTTCCATTTTATCTACATCTGTTACCATATACGCAGATACAAATCCTCTGTCAAATTGCATACCTTCAACAGCATCTAATTCAGTATGCATAGTCTTAGATTCTTCAACTGTTATAACTCCATCTTTTCCTACTATTTCCATAGCCTCTGCTATTAATTTACCTACTTCTTCATCTCCAGCAGATATAGAAGCAACTTGAGATATAGATTCTTTAGAATCTATAGTTCTTGATTGATTCTTTAATTCTTCAACAGCTACTTCAACAGATTTTTGTATACCTTTTCTTATTAATACTGGGTTAGCTCCAGCTGTTACATTTTTTAATCCTTCTCTTATTATAGCTTGAGCTAAAACTGTAGCAGTTGTTGTTCCATCTCCTGCAACATCATTAGTTTTAGTAGCAACTTCTTTAACTAATTGAGCTCCCATATTTTCAAATCTATCTTCTAACTCTATTTCTTTAGCTATTGTAACACCATCATTAGTTATAAGAGGTGCACCAAATTTTTTATCTAATATAACATTTCTTCCTTTAGGTCCTAGTGTAACTTTTACTGTATCTGCTAATTTGTTTACACCAGTTTCTAAAGCTCTTCTTGTTTCTTCAGCAAACTTAATTTCTTTAGCCATCTTAACCCCTCCTAATTATTATTCAACTACAGCTAATATATCGCCTTGTTTTAATATTGTGTATTCTTTTCCTTCTAATTTCACTTCTGTTCCTGCATATTTTTGGAATATAACTTTATCTCCAACCTTTAATTCCATAACTATTTCTTTTCCATCAACAACTCCACCTGGTCCAACTTCAACAACTTCAGCCATTTGAGGTTGCTCTTTAGCTGCTCCTGGTAAAACTATCCCACTTGCAGTTTTCTCTTCAGCTTCTAATTTTTTAATCACTACTCTATCACCTAATGGTCTTATCTTCATGATTTTTACCTCCTAAATGAATTGTTTATATTATAAGGAATTTATTTAATTCCACTTTTAACATTTTATAATTTAAATAATAATATATGTAATAAAATTAAATATACTACAACAACTTTATCACTCTATCAACAAGAGTGCTAACAATTATTATAGTATACTAATTACCCGTAAGTTTCAATACTTTTTAGCAAATATTTATAATATAGGTGAAAATAATCTAGCTATTGATTCGCTAATTTTTTTCATCATTTTTCTATTATTAAAATCAACATCTTTTATCTCTTCACTGTTCTTTAAATCTTCGAAAAAATCATCAGTTATTACTTTAACTACTTTCTCATCATATATGAATGCGTTTATTTCAAAATTAAGCATAAAACTTCTCAAATCCATATTTGCAGAACCTGTAGAAGCTATTTTATCATCAATTATCATAACCTTTGAATGTATAAATCCTTTTGTATAAAGATATACTTTTCCACCTGATCTTAATATATCATCAAAATATGAATAAGATGCATTATTAACCATTTTGTGGTCTGCAATCTTAGGGAAGATTATTCTTACATCTACTCCACTTAGAGCTGCACTCTTTAGTGCTATTAATAAACTTTCATCAGGTATAAAATAAGGAGTTTCTATATATATGCTCTTTTTAGCTTGGCATATAGCAGAAAAATATGCATAATGTATTGCTTCCCAGTCACTATCTGGACCACTTGCAACTACTTGAACCATACTATCTCCGCAGTAATCCATCTTTGGAAAATATTCTTTTAAATCAATAGCATCTCTAGTTGTATAATACCAATCTATTAAAAATATCATTTGTAACATATATACTGAAGTTCCTTTTATCCTAATATGTGTATCTCTCCAGTATCCGAATTTTTTATTTCTTCCTAAATATTCATCACCTATATTTATTCCACCTGTGTATCCAATATTACCGTCTATTACAACTATTTTTCTATGATTTCTATAGTTTAATTTCCCTCCTATAAAAGGAAGCTTTGCTGGTAAAAATGGCATGATTTCTATACCACTTTTTTTCATTTCATTGAAAAATTTTCTATGAAACCAAAATCTCCAACAACCCACATCATCATATAAAATTCTTACCTTTACACCTTCTTTTACTTTTTCTATAAGTAGGTTTTTTATTTTTCTACCTATCTCACTATCTTTTATTATGAAGTACTCTAAATGTATATGATTTTTTGCTTCCTTTATATCCCTTAATAAATTATCAAATTTTTCATTTCCATCTACATATACATCTATTTTATTATTTGATGTAAATGGAAACATTCCTGTATTTAATAAAAGACTTATAACTCTTTTCTTTGCATATTCTTCTTCTTCTTCGTCTTCATCTTCTAATATTTTTCGTTTTATTGAACTTTGTTCTAATTCTACAAGTTCTTGTATTTCTTTCAAATTTTCAAATAAGTTTTTTTCCTTTATATTGTGTGCTAACTTTTGTGTTTTAAATAACTTTCTTTTTCTTATATTTCTGCCAAAAACTGCGTATATTACTAACCCGATTCCCGGAAGTAATATAAATATTAATAACCATGTTACAGTTCTAGCAGGGTCTCTATTTTCAAGTATAATAGACATTGAAATTATCGCTCCAGCTATATAAGATATTATTAAATAACTTAAAAATAAAACTCCTACAACACTCATGGCCAATACCTCTTTTACTTATCTTCCTATACCAAGTTCTCTTGCATAATAGAATAGATACTGTTGTGCATACCCAGACAAATCTTC
Organism: Romboutsia sedimentorum; assembly: GCF_030131845.1. GTDB lineage: Bacteria > Bacillota > Clostridia > Peptostreptococcales > Peptostreptococcaceae > Romboutsia_D > Romboutsia_D sedimentorum. Next base: position 75,238 of record NZ_JASKYM010000007.1, read on the forward strand.
AAATTTATCTATCGCATAGATTCTTATCTTAGGTAAGCTCATATCTTCATTAACATAAAATTCTTGCATAACTCTTTTTACCCATACATCAACTGGGAAAGTATCAAGTTTTGTCATTCCAAACAAGGCAATGCAATCTGCTACTTTAGGTCCTACTCCATTAAATTTAGTTAATTCTTTTATACATTCATCAGTGCTTAAACTTGTATATTCAGACATATTTTTATTATTTTCAATTACGCTCTCAGTTGTACTTTTTATATATTTATCTCTAAATCCAGTCTGACATGCTCTTATTTCTTCTTGAGTTGCTTTGTTTAATTCCTCTGGTGTTGGAAATGCATAATAATCTTTTCCTTTATAATCACCTATATATTTACCAAATTTTCTAGATAAATTTTCAATAGCCTTTTGTATCATAGGAATCCTGTTGTTTGAAGAAATTATAAATGAAATTAACATTTCCCATTCATCTTGTCTTAAAATTCTTATTCCCCATCCAAAATCCGCTGCTGTATCTAAATATTTATCCATATTTTTTAGTTTGTTTTTTATTTTTGTGTAATTTGTCCCCAAATCAAAGTAATTATACCAAATGCTATTAAACTCCTCTAAATTAGTATTATCTAAATAAATTTTATCATCTATTCTAATTACATTTATTACTTTTCCTTTAGCAACGCCTGTATATGAGCCATCTTCTTGTTTGTGCCATCTAAAACATTGTCCACATTCAAATATATGCTTTGGATCAAAATCTGATACTCCCTCTAGTATAACACGATTATCTTTTTCATAAACATTCATTATTTTTCTCCTTTTTGGGTATATATATTTATTATCAATAGTCTTAATTTACCCAACTTTAGCATAGATTAAATAATTTTTTAATATATGCTACTTAATTTTAAAAGTCTAGGGTAGAATTAAAAATTGTTTTTTGATAAAATACATAAGACATTATTTTTAGAAGGTGATATATATGAATAACGGCGGCGTGTTTATTGCTATAGAAGGAGCTATAGGTGCAGGTAAAACTACACTTGCAACTATACTTAACCAACACTTTAATTATACCCTTTTGAGGGAAATAGTTGAAGAAAATCCGTATTTAACAAAATTTTATACCGATATTAAAGAATATGCTTTACAAACAGAAGCATTCTTTCTATTTAATAGGGTAAAACAGTTAGAAGACATCCAAAAAAACGAGTTAAGCAAATCACAAGGAGTAGTTAGTGACTATCATATTATAAAAAATCTTATCTTTGCTGGAATAACTCTTGATAAAATGCAGTTTCATAAATATAAACAAATGTACAATATATTTGTTAATGATTTACCTCAACCAGATATAATAATATATTTAAATTCAGATACGAACACTTTAATGAAAAGAATAGCTATGAGAGATAGAAGTTTTGAAAGACAAATGGATAGGAATTATATACACGAATTAAGTAATGAATATAAGTATTATTTTAACCCATTGTCTATAAAACATAATTTCATGGGTAAAGAACCTATAGTTATAGAAATTGATAACTCAAAGTTAGACTTTTTAAATAATGAAGATGACAGAAGTTTTATAATAAACAAGGTAGAAGATGCGATAAGTACCTTAGGAGGAAAATCATAATGTTCAATTTGGTAAATAAATGTAATAAACCTTTAAATAGAGATTTGTTTATAACAGTAGCAGGAAATGTTGGAGCAGGAAAATCTACTTTAACAAAATTGGTAGGAGAAAAACTTGGATTTGAAACTCACTTTGAAAAAGTTGATGGAAATCCATACTTAGAAGATTTTTATAGCGATCAAGAAAAATGGGGATTCCATTTACAATTATATTTCTTAGCTCAAAGATTTAAGCAACAAAAGGAAATAGATAATAATGGATTAAACAATATACAAGATAGAAGTATATACGAAGATGTTGAAATATTTGCTAGAAATCTGTTTGATAATAAAAAAATGAGTAAAAGAGATTATATAACTTATAGAGATTTATTTAATGATATGGTTCCTCATCTAAGAAGACCAGACTTAATGATATACTTAGATGGTTCTATAGATACTATAGTTCATAGAATAGGACTTAGGGGTCGTGAAATGGAGAAAGCTGTTGACCTAGATTATTGGACAAATCTTCATAATAGATATGAAAGATGGATATGCGAGTACGACCAATCTCCTGTTTTATATGTAAATATAAATGAAACTGATTTAATAAATAATCCAAAACATCTTGATATGTTATGTGATAAAATAAAAAATATATTAGGAATGTAGACATCTACATTGCCTTTTTTTGTGAAAAAAGAATACCTAATTAGGTATTCTTATAATAATATTCCTATTAAAATTATCGCTGCTACTACTTGTAATGTCCCTACAAACAATCCATATAGCGATACTGCTTTTCCTTGTTTTATTAAATGTTTTATATTAACTTTTAATCCTATTGCGGCTAATGCTATTACTTCAAACTTATTACTTAATTGTTTACAAAATGCTGAAATATCTGGAGATATTATATTTGTAGAAAATAATATACAAGTTATAAAGAATCCTAATACATACCAAGGTACTTTTACAGTTCCACCTTTAGCATCTTTTACTTCTTCTTCAATTATATCTACATTAGATTTATTTTTTAGATATCCAAATAAAAATACTACCGCTACTAATAATACAACCCTTACTATTTTAAATATAGTTGATAAATCTTTTACTGGTTGATTAACCATTGCACCACTAGCTACAACTTGTCCTACTGACTGTAATGTAGAACCTATTAAAGCTGATGTTTGTACAGTTTCATGATTATATAACTTTCCTGCTAAAAATGGTAATAAAAACATTAAGAATATCCCTGTAACATTAACTATTGTTATAACTATTCCTTTATCTTTATCATCAGCATCAATAACTGGTGCTGTTGCTGCAATTGCTGATGAACCACAAACTGCATTTCCAGCTGCCATAAGATATCTAAAGTTATCTCCAAATCCTAATTTCTTACCTATATATAAAGCCCCAACTATCGTTACACTCATTTGTAAAATAACAAACAATACCGCATTAAATCCAAGATCCATTAATGTAGATATACTTAATGTTGCACCTAACAATACTATTGAATATGATAACAAATCAGTTTCTGAAAATTTATATCCTTTTTGAAATACTTCTTGTCCTAAAAATATATTCCCTACAAACATTCCTAAAAATATAGAAATTGTAGCTGCTCCAACATTTGGTACTATATTTGCAAGTATCATACTTATAAGTCCTACAACTAATGCTACTATAAATCCTGGTATTATTTCTTTTATATCTTTTAAAACTTTACTATCTTTTATATTATTTACTGACATTTCATCTACATCCTCTCTTTTATAATGTCATTATCTATGTATTTAGTATATATTCTACTTAATCATAAGTAAAATAAATAAATACAATAATAATCATTAACATTATTAATAATAAGATGTATAATATATCTACAGAATATAATTGATTAGGGGTGATTTAATTGTTCGAAGAATTAAAGACTTTTATTGCAGTAGTTGAGTTCAAGAATTTCACTAAAGCAGGTGAACATCTAAACTTATCGCAGCCTAGTGTCAGTACTCATATAAAAAATCTAGAAAATGTATTTAGTGTTAGATTAATAAATAGATCTGTCAAACAAAAAACTATTGTTATAACAGAAAGTGGATTTACTTTATACAAAAAAGCTAAAGAGATATTAAATTTAATCGATATTACTCATATGGAAGTTCTAAATACTTCTAATTCACTCAAAGGACATTTAAAAATCGGGGCGAGTTTAACTATCGGAGAATATGTTTTACCTAAGTTCTTAGCGATATTTTGTAAAAAATATCCAGATATCGATATTGAAGTTTTTATAGAAAATACTTCTATTATATGTTCTCACTTAAAGGAACTTACTTTAGATATAGGTCTTATAGAAGGTACTTCTTCGTCTTCATCTTTTATTCAAGAGTATTTTTTAGAAGACAAGATGGTGTTAGCATTTCCATATAACTCAGAGTTAATTACAGATAATTTTTCTTTTGATAAACTACAAAATCAAAAATGGGTAGTTCGCGAGGAAGGTTCTGGTACTAGAGAATTTTTGAATATGTTTTTAGGTACGAATGAGATTGTACCTAATGGTATTATGGTTTTGGGTAGCAACTATGCGGTTAAAGAAGCAGTTAGGAATAATCTTGGTATAACTATTATATCCAACTTTGTAGCTCTTCCTGGTGTTGAAAATAAGGAACTTTCAATAATTGAATTAAACAATCCTTATGTAAGACATTTTTCTTATATCCTTCCTAAAAATATTACTATATCTAAAGCTTCACAGGTATTTTTAGAAGAATTTAAAGAATATACATCTAGTTTATAATAGTTTTCACAAAAAGGACCTTGAAATTTCAAGGTCCTTTATATATCTTTATTTACATTCCTAATTCTTTAAATTCTCTACTTCCTGGCTTAACTAATGCTATGTTTCCTTCTTTACATAATGGACATTCATGTGCATCATGTACTTGTATATCAAGCTTTATAGCACTGTATATCGGCATTCCTATATCATCATTAGTTCTGTTTGCTATACAAGCAACACCTATAACTTCTCCACCTAAAGCTTCTAATGCTTTTTTCGTTTCTATAGTTGATTTACCAGTTGTAACAACATCTTCAGCTATTATTATTCTAGCCCCCGGCTTAACTTCAAATCCTCTTCTTAGTTCCATTACTCCATCTTTTCTTTCAGTAAATACAGTTTCTTTGTTTAATTGTCTTCCTAGTTCATAAGAAACTATAACCCCACCCATTGCAGGTCCTACTACTAAATCTATTTCTAAATCTTTTATTTGCTCAACTACTGTGCTTAATACATCTTTTGCATATTGTGGAAATCTTAAAACTTTAGCACATTGTATATATCTATTGCTGTGCTTTCCTGAAGATAATAAGAAGTGTCCTTCTAATAATGCATCACTTTTCTTTAATATATCTACTACATCTATTTTATTCATATTTACGTCCTCCGAATTTATCTTTTAGTTTTTTAATTTTATAATATGCCTCTTATTTCATCTAAGCTTTTTATTCCTTCTTTTATCATAAATTCTTCTATTCCATCTATTATTTCAAGACCTATTTTAGGATTTATAAAGTTTGCTGTTCCTACTTGTATGCAAGTAGCTCCTGCCATTATAAACTCTATCGCGTCGTTAGAATTCATTATTCCACCCATTCCCATTACTGGTATTTTGACATTTTTGCAAACTTCATGAACCATTCTAAGAGCTATTGGTTTTATTGCTGGTCCTGATAATCCTGCATATATATTTTCAAATACGGGCTTTCTTTTTTGTATATCTATGGCCATAGCTTTAAATGTGTTGACTAAAGATACTCCGTTTGCACCTTCTTCTTCACATACTTTTGCCATTTTTATTATATCCTCTGCATTTGGTGATAATTTAATTACAAGAGGGAGATTTGTAATATTTCTTACTTCTCTTACCACTTCTCTCGCCACTTCATTTTTTATACCAAATGCCATTCCCCCTGCCTTAACGTTTGGACAAGATATATTTAACTCTATCATGTCTATTGGTTGGTCATTTAATAATTGAACACCTTGTAAGTAATCTTCTAAAGTTCCACCACCTACATTCGCTATTCTTACTAAATCTAAATCTTTGAAAAATTGAAGTTCATTATCTATAAATCCTCGAACACCTGGATTTTCAAGACCAACACTATTCATCATTCCAGATGAAGTTTCGCAAACTCTAATACCTAAATTTCCATCTCTTTTATTTAATGTAAGCCCCTTACTGCTTACACCACCTAATTTTTGTATATCATAAATTTCATTGTATTCTTTTCCAAATCCAAATGTCCCCGATGCCATCACTAGCGGATTTTTAAAGTCTATATCTCCGAATTTTACATTTAAATTAGCCATTAAACATCACGTCCTCTCCCCAAAATACAGGGCCATCTTTACAAGTCTTTTTGTTTCCAAATTTAGTTTGACACGTACATACTAGACAAGCTCCAACTCCACAAGCCATGTGATTTTCTAAAGATACCATTATTTTCGTATTGGTACCTTCAACCATCTTAACTAGTTTTTCCATCATTGGTGTTGGACCACAAGTTAATATATAATCATATTTTTCAACATCTAAGATATCTGTTACAAATGTATTTCCTGTTGCTATATGAACTTCATTACAGATTTTTTTGTACTCATCTTCTAGTATTGATTCATTTCTAAATCCAAGATAAGCATCACAATTTTCTATATTCTTAGCTACTAAGTACAGTGGTGCTATACCTATTCCTCCACCTACTAAAGCTACCTTGCCTTCTACCTTTTCATATCCCGTCCCGTAAGGACCTTCTAATTTTATGGTATCATCTATTTTTAATTTACTTAGTATTTGCGTTCCTTCTCCTACTACTTTGTATAAGAAAGTTATACTATCTTCATCTATATCATGTATACTTATTGGTCTTGAAAGAAGTGGAAACATATCCCATGCTCTTAACATATAAAATTGACCCATTTTTCCTTCAAACTTACCTTCTACTTTCATAAGATACATATCTTCACCTATATATCTATTTTCACAAACCTTATACATCTAAATAGCCCCCTTTGTCATATGCTGATTAATTTGAGTTTTATATACACTCTAACATTTTGTTTTGAAAGCTATCTGCTATATCTTCAACTCCTAAAAGTTTCATCATTAATGCCATTCTTACAAACATTCCATATTTAGCTTGCTTAAAGTACACTGCTCTATCGTCAGTGTCTACATCTTCATCTATTTCATTTACTCTTGGAAGTGGATGCATTACTAGCATATCCTTTTGAGCATTTTGCATTTTAGCACTATTTAATATATAGTAATCTTTTAATCTTTCATATTCTGCTTTATCTTCAAATCTTTCTTGTTGTACTCTTGTCATATATAAAACATCTAGACTTCCTATGACTTCATCTAAGTTGTTAGTTTCATAGTATGCATGCCCTTGTTCTTGTATAGATTCTTTTATGTATTCAGGCATTTTTAATTCATCTGGAGATATAAACACAAATTTAGTGTTTTTGTATCTAGCCATAGCTTTAACTAAAGAGTGAACTGTTCTTCCATTCTTTAAATCTCCGCATAATCCTATTGTATGATTTTCTAAATTTCCTTTAAGGGATTTTATAGTAAGTAGGTCTGTTAGTGTTTGAGTTGGATGTTGATTTCCTCCGTCTCCTGCGTTTATAAAAGGTACGTCTGAGTACTGAGATGCTTCGTGAGCCGAACCTGCTACTGGATGTCTCATCGCGATTACGTCTGCATAACATGCTACAGTTCTTATCGTATCACCTAATGATTCTCCTTTTGATACAGATGATGAATTGGGCTCAGAAAAACCTACAATACTTCCACCTAATCTGCACATTGCAGCTTCAAAGCTTAATCTAGTTCTTGTTGATGGCTCATAGAATAATGTAGCCAATAATTTACCTTCACATATACGAGAATATTTTGACGGATTGTCAATTATATTTTGAGCTAATGATAATATTTGATCTATTTCGTTCACCGAAAAGTCTTCTGGTTGGATTAAATTTCTTCCTTGTAATAACATATATTTTCCTCCTTTTTCAGCCTCTCTGGACTGAATTTAAAAGTATTTTTTTATTCTGATTGAATTCTAACACCTTTTCTTTTTAATGTCAACCTATTTTATACAGTTTATATTTAAAATAATTCTTAACTATGTTAAAAGTATTTACCAAAAAGGAGCTATCTCGTAATCAAGATAACTCCTTATAATTTCACTATTATATAACTCTTTTAGCTGTTACAAATGCTGATACATAGTAAGAAGAGTTTATGTTTGTAATCTTTACAGAATCACCTGGTTTTGGAGCGTGTATCATGTTACCTCCACCTATGTATATACCTACGTGGCTTACACTTCCAGTTCCATTAGTACTAAAGAATACTAAATCCCCTGCTTGTAAATTCGATTTACTTACAGTTTGTCCGTATCCAGCTTGTGAACCAGATGTTCTTGGTAAATTAACTCCAGCCGCATTTCTATAAACGTATGAAGTAAGACCTGAACAGTCAAAGCTATTAGGACCTTCTGCACCCCAAACATATGGAGAACCTAATTTAGCATAAGCTAAGTTCACTATTGCTTGAGCAGCTGATGTATTACTTGTTGGTGGGTTGTTTGAATCTTCACCTTCTGATGGTTTTTCAACAGGTTTTTGAGTTTCTCCACCGTTATTGTTATTATTTGAATTATTATTATTCGAATTGTTATTATTCGAATTATTATTATTTGAGTTTGTATTGTTGTTTTGCTCATTGTTTGAAGTTTGGTTATCGTTCGAATTTTCATTGTTGTTTACAGTTTGATCATCATTTGATTTTGCATCATTATTTTGATCTACATTGTTATTTGAATCAACATTGTTGTCTACAGCTTGATTATTATCTGTATTTTCAACAACTGGAGTTTTTTCATCTTCAACAACTGGTGCTTTTTCAACTTCTATAACTGGCGCTTTATCAGCAACATATAATGATCTTATATATCCTTCTTCTTCGCCTTTCTTAACTTTCATCCAACTTCCATTATCTTCTATAACTTTTACAGGGCTTCCTATTTCTAATTCTTCTACTACTTTAGCTTCTGTATTAGCTTCTTTTCTAAAGTTTACTTTATGTTCAGTTGTGTATCCATTAGCTTCTTTCATATCTACGAATCTTGATGGTATCCATCCTTCACCGTCAGCAACTGATACTTTTACCCAGTCTCCTTGAGTTCCTAAAACTTTGAACTCATCTCCAGTGTAAGCTATATGTTGAACAGAACCTTGTTCTCTTACTTTTACAGCTACGCCTTCTTTAACAGTAGCAACTTTATATGTAACGTCTTTAAATTCACCTAAATCTATAGTTGTGCTTGCGCTTTTTTCTTTATTTTCTATTTCTTTATTTTCTATTTCATCTGCATTTGCAATCGAGTTCATTGATAAAGCCACAACTGATGCAAACATTGGTACTAATATTTTTTTCTTCATTGATATTTTACCTCCAAAAATTCACCATAAGACATCTTACGTGTTATTTTTATAGGTGAAGTTGTCTAGGATAAAATTTTAATACATAAAATATTCCATGAAGTCTTTTGTAACTTTTTTGTAATCTATCATAACATTTTATGTAGTATTCTTATATTAAGATATCGTATTCGCAAATATTTACCTTTTATAAAAATATAATAGTTTTAATTAGCTAAACTAATTATTTTATCCAATGTATCACCTAAATATACATCTTTTATCTAAGTATATATTAAGTATTGCAAAAAGTAAAGTTTTTTGAGGATTTACTTACATATTTCAACCATTTTTAAGCATAAATTAACCATTTATGTTAATTTTTACGTTGAAATTTAAACAAAATTCTTCGCTAATTTATTTATATGTATATTCACTTTTTCTACATTAATTAGCGTTGTTTTTTCAACATTTTCTTTTATTATCTTTTGAATTTTATGAATTTCTTTTATTTGTGAAACGTCATTAATTTTAATATTTAAATGTATATTTATAATATTATTTGCATTAATTACCTCTAATTTGTTAATTTTTTCTACCTTATCTATCTTATCTATTTCATAATATATAATTTGTTCTATAACATTTGGATTTATGTAAAATTTACCTATATAGCTAAATGTAGGTCTTATTATAGTTTTTTCTATTATTTTACAACTATTGTTATTTTTTCTAAAGAATCGCTTTAATGAATTTATACTCATACCACTAGCTATGGGTTTTATTTCCATAGTAGGAACTGGTATTATATGATTTCCTTTTTTTCTGCATTTTCTTGCTATAGCTATTTCATTTTCACTACTTATATCTTTTATATTTATTATTTTATAAAGTTCTTTCATATCTAGCTTTTCTAATATCTGATTTATCATTTTATTAGATGTTCCTAATACTAAGATTTTATCTATATTTTCTTGTTGAAGTTTTAATTTCACATTGTCTCTATGATTTTCATCATTAAAAATAGCCCTTTTTACTGCTCCCATAACTGTTTTAGCTTGTTTTGCAGACACTCCAGCTATTATCTTATTTTTATGTATCAAAAGACCATCATCAATTATATACTTTATATCATTTTCATAAGCTAATTCTAATGCTTTGTAACTTTTCCCTGTTCCGCTAGTACCAACTAATGCATATATTTCCATATATTTTACCTTCTTTTTAAATTTTTAGTTACATAATTATACCATTATAACTAGTATAAAATAATAAATCAAAGTATGAAAGAAAAAATATTGTACTTAGTGATGCAAAACTAAAGCATATTAATACAAAATAAGAAGTAGCTATGTGCCACTTCTTATTCTTTACTTATTAATTATTCAGTTGCTAATAAAGCTTTTTCTTCTACTATTTCTGTTTGAGGAGTATCACTATACCACCCTCTCATCTTCATAGCATCTGCTATTCTCTTTATAGACATCATATATGCAGCAGTTCTCATATCTACTTCATATTCTTTTGCTAAACTCCATATATCTTCAAATGCATCTACCATTAGTTTCTTTTGCTTTGTTTGAACTTCTTCAAATGACCAATTATATCTACTTAAATTTTGTACCCATTCAAAATAAGATACAGTAACTCCACCACTGTTAGCTAATATATCTGGAACTAAAGTTGTTCCATTTTTAGATAATATTTTATCCGCTTCTGGAGTTGTAGGTCCATTAGCACCTTCACTTATTATTTTAGCTTTTACATCTCCTGCATTTTCAGAAGTTAATTGATTTTCTAACGCACATGGCATTAATATATCTACATCCATAGTTAATATATTATCCTCAGTATGCTCTGCTCCTTCGAATCCTTTTACTCCCCTATTAACCTTATTATACTCCATTAAAGCTTTTATATTGATTCCATTTTCATTATATATAGTTCCAGTATGATCCCCCACTGCAACAACCTTAGCTCCTGCTTCTTCTATGTACATACCTGCATAACTTCCAACATTCCCAAAACCTTGCAATGCTACCGTTACATTATTTAAATCTATATTTAATTTTTTGGCAGCTTCCATAGCCATTGTAGCAACTCCATATCCTGTAGCTTCTGTTCTAGCTAAAGAACCATAGAAATCTACTGGTTTACCTGTAAATACACCTGGTTGGAATTCTCCTGTAGCTTGAGCATACTCGTCTACCATCCAAGACATTATTTGTCCATTTGTATTAACATCTGGAGCTGGTATATCTTCTTTCTCACCTATAATTGGTGCTATTGCTCTTGCAAATCCTCTAGCTATTTTTTCTAACTCAGTTTGTGAGTAATCTCTTGGATCAATAGCCATTCCACCTTTTCCACCACCATATGGAATTCCTACTACTGAACATTTAAATGTCATCCATGTTGATAAGGCTTTAACCTCGTCCATACATACAGCTGGATGGAATCTTAATCCACCCTTAAAAGGTCCACATGCATTGTTATGTTGAGATCTATATCCTGTAAAAGATTTAGTCGTACCATCATCCATCTTAACTGGGAATGATACTTCCATAACTCTCATTGGATTTTTCAATATTTCATATACTGCTGGATCTGCACCTAGTTTGTCGCATGCATGTTTAACCTGTTCTCTTGCTATTTCTAATACATTCAAAGTTTTTTCTGCCATTTTGAAGCCCCCTAAAAATGCTATATTATTATTAATCTCTAGTTCAGAAAACCCTTTCCCCGAACTTATGATTTGATTATACCATAATTTTTTTAATTTGGTTAATTTTAAAATTGTTTATTTTTTAACTAAAAAAAATTGAACTATTCCCTATCAAGTAGACTATTTATAATTTCTACTTAAACAGGGTCAAGTCCAATTTTAACTATCTACCATAAAGGGAACATCTCAAATAAGTTATTCTTTTTTTTATTTATTAAATTTTTCAATTAGTTCATTTAAGCAATTTCTGCACATAGGAAAATTTTTGTGATAAATAATATCTTCTTGGCTATCACAAAAATTACAATTAATTATACTTTTTTCAACTTGTATATAATTTTTAAATAATTTTATATTGACTACTTGATTATCTTGAAAATTTAATGCATTTCTCATCTCCTTTGGTAGAACAAGTCTACCTAAACTGTCAATAGCACGTTCTACGCCTACGGATAAATCTTTAGAATTGTTGTTCATTACTACCTCCACAAATTAATTAATCTATTTACTTCATTTTATTGGATATTTATGTAAAAGTAACTGGAAATAATTACATCTTATCTATATTGTCATATATTTATATAAACAACGAATTTATATAGATATATGACAATATACTAAATGAAAATGTTTTTATAGTTTGAAAAATTAAATTTTAAGAGCTAATAAATAAGTAAATAATGTCTCGTTTGCGTGACATCATTTACTTATTTATTAGTTTTTCATTGTCCTGTTTGCGTGACATTTATATTTAAATATTTTTAGTTTTATATAATAAAATGGAGGGCAATTGCCCTCCATTACTTATAGTGTTTTTTAAATTTAAACGTTATAGCAAAACTCTCCATTTTCTTTAAGAGCTAAAAAATCTGCATAACCTACATCAAATATTCTGTTTTCTAAATCAGGTATCTCTATTTTATTTTGTATTAAATAAGCAAGGGTACCAGTATATGATATGTCACCTTGAGCAACTACACCATAAATAATATTATCTTTATATATGAATTTTTTATAGTTTTCTTTATCACATCTAGTTACTACTTTATAACTATCGTCTATTGGATGAGTTATTCCTAATGATACAGTAGCAATGCCCATAAAATTCATACTATTTTTTTGAGAGAAACTATCTCCTATTTCTCTTTCAAATCCAGCCATATTATAAGCTGCTGTAATACCTTGTTTTACAGCCAATGGCCATATAGCATTTTTGCCTACAACATCACCTGCTGCATATATATCCTTTTGAGTTGTTTCACATTTATCATTTATAACTATACCTCTGTCATAATCTATATTTGTGTCTTTTATAAAATCTGCATTTGGTTTAACCCCTGTAGCCACAACAATCATGTCACACTCTATTATTTTTCCATCTTTTAGCACAATTCCATTTACATCGTTATTTTCTTTCATAGATATTTCTTCAATAGAAACATTTTGATATAATTTTACACCTGCTTCTGTTAATTTATTTTCATATGTCATGGCACAATGTTTATCTAATTGTTTATTAAGTATAAAGTCTCCAGTATTAACTAAACACAATTCAAGGTTTTTATATTCTAATAGCCCGACAAGTGCATCTATTCCAACCAATCCAGCGCCTATTACTGCTACCTTTTTAGAATTAATTGCTTTTTCTTTTATTTTATACACATCTTCTATATTTCTTAGTGGGTATACATAGTTTGCTTCCCTTAAGTTTTTTATAGGAGGTATAAAAGCTGATGCTCCAGTTGCTATTAAAAGCTTTTTATATTCTATTATTTGGTCTTTAGTTTCTACTGATTTTATATTTGAATTTATGTTTAAAACTTCTTTTTTATTTATCCACTTTATATTATTGTCACTAAAAAAGTTTTCATCTACAAAGTTAATATCTTCTGTACTTTTATGATTAGATATAACATGATGAAGCATACAACGAGAATATACTTTTTCATCTTTTGATATAACCACTATACTAGCTTCTTTATCTAATTCTCTAAGTGTTTTAGCTGCATTTATTCCAGCTGCACTAGCTCCTAAAATCATATAATCAATAGTATTTTTAGACTTAAATATATTTAAAATTTTATCTAACATATAGCATCCCCCTTTTGTAACTCTAATGCTCCACTTGGACAGTTTGCTACACATTTAGGATATTCTTCATCTTTACATAAATCACATTTTAATACTACTTGCTTAGTTCTATCATCTACTTTAAGAACTCCATAAGGGCAAGACATTACGCACATATAACAAGAACCGCATTTCTTTTCATTATATGATACTATCTCACTTTCTTTATCTTTGACCATAGCTCCACTCATACAAGTTAATACACATTCTGGTTCGTCACAATGTCTACAAATTATAGGTACAGGTTTATTATCTTTGTCTAATTCTATATGTCCTCTGCCATCATTATCTATATTTTCTAAATTAAGAGTATATATATCGTCGCTATCACTATGCTTTAACATACAAGATAAAACACAGTTTTTACATCCAGTACATAATTCTTTATTTATCAATATTCTATGCATAGCATTCCACTTCCTTTAATCCTAATTTTTGTCTTCTATCTATTATAATTTCTTCTAATTGATCTGCTGAAGATTTAGGGTCTGGATTAATAATAATGTGGCCGCCTGTTAAGTCTTTTAATTTTTCTGTTAAAACTTCTGTTACTAATTTTCCACCTGTTATAAATGGAGGTAATGCTAAATGAAGCGGTAAACCTAATGCTAATCCAAATGCTCCATCAGCTAGTGCTTGTTCTTCTAACCATTGTGGTGCTGATAAAACTAATGGTAATTGTGGTAAATCTATTCCAAGTTCAGCTGCTAATTCAGTTGCAACTATCTCTAATCTTCCTATTGCTAAACATGGTCCAAAGTTTAATACTGGTGGTATACCTAGTGACTTGCAAACTTCTTTTAAGTTATCTCCTGCTAAATCTTCTGATCCTGGAGACATAAGCCCTACATTTTCAAGTCCTCCTGTTGAACATCCTGCTGATAAAACTAATATATCTTTTTTAATTAAAGCTTTAGTTAATTCAACTGTGTTTACATCATGACCTCCAGCTGTCATATTTGAACATCCAACTACAGCTGCTATCCCTTTTATTTTACTTTCTGCAATTAATCCTATAAGTGGCTTCCATGAATCTCCTAAGAATGCTTTTAAATTCTTTTCACTTACTCCTGTTAAAGATTGTTCATATCCATGATCCTTTGGTATATCTATTTCAACTACACTTCTTCTTTCTTTGTATGATTCTAATGATTTGTTTATTAATTCAGTACTTATTGCTTCTAAGTTTTCTCTATCAAATTTAACATACTCTGCATTAGCTTTTTTAGCTACATCATCCAAACAAACCATCTTAACTTTGTATTTATCTGCTATTGGTTCAAGCCCTGGTATTGTACAGTTAAACTCTGATAATACTATATCTATAGCCCCAGTTGATAGTACAGCTTCACTTGTAAAGTTGTTTCCTGCATGACCTGCAAATACTTCTTGGTAATGTTCACCTCTTAATTGTAAATCTTGACCAACACAAGTACATCCTACTAACTTAAATCCTTTTGCTCCTGCTTCTTTGGCCATAGCTACTACATCTGCATCTTTTAATCTATCTTGGAAATGAGAGAATGTTGAATGTTGGTGACCTGTTATCATTATATTAATATAATCTTCATCAATTACATTAAACCCTACTGGAGCCATTCTTATAACTGGTTCTCCTAACATAACATCATTTAAAAGATTTGTTAATGTAAGTCCATATAAACCTGTTGATATTCCCAAGTTCAAGCAATTAACTAACATATCTACTGGGTCACTACTTAAGTTAGTTGAAGATTTTACTATAGCATCAAATACTTCTGATTTAGCTCCACCTGGCATTATCCCTAATTCTTTCCATTTCTTAACTCTTGGTGCATATGCTATTTTTTCAACAAGTTCCATTTTTTCATCTCTTGGTTTATATAAATCATTTATAACTTTTTCAGCTACTTTTATACACATCTTATGACTATCGTTTTCCTCTATTTCAAACATCTCACCTAAATTTCTTAGAGCATTTATGCCTTTTATATTCCCTTTAGTTTCCCCTAGATGTTTTAAATTTCTTGCTGTATTTTCAACTACATGCAAATAACAAGCTGAACCTGATGCTACAGCTCTTAAAAAGTTTCTTGCTACTATTGTGTCTGCATCTGCTCCACATACCCCTTTTGGTGATTTAGGCGTTACTCTACATGGTCCATTTGCACACAATCTACAACATACCCCTTGAAGTCCAAATCCACATTTAACCTTTTGATCTTCAGTTCTGTGAAAAGATGTTTCTACATCCTTAGACGCAACAAATTTTTCTAATTTCTTATCTGCACTCTCACACATTTTACAAGTATTACAAGACATTTTTAAATTCCCCCTTGAATTTTTTTTATTTAATTTTTAGTCTTATTGAATTTAAATTTATAATGATATGATCTTTGACTAAGTTTTAACTATATAGATTAATTTTATTTATATCATATACTTACCGTCTTTTTATTAAGTTCAAACATTTTTATTTGAAAATATTAACATTTTTTTATAAATATAATTTTATTTAGCAATTTCAAAAAAAATGTTTTCCTAACTATATTCAATATAGTACTTTTTTTATTCATTTTTACTATATATTTATAAGTTAAATATAATATTAATTTTATAAATCTTATTTTTATAATTTACAATCAATATTCATATATTTTTCTTAGTTTTTTTTGTCATAATCTTAACATTATTGTAGAATTATTTAATTTGTTAAATGATAGTATTTTTGTTATAATATTACTGAATAAAATAATTATTTTAAGGGAGGATTTTAATATGGCTTACATAATAAATGATGCTTGCATAAGCTGTGGTGCTTGTGAAGCTGAATGTCCAGTTGAATGTATATCTGCAGGAGATGACAAATACGTTATAGCTGCTGATACTTGTGTTGAATGTGGTGCTTGTGCAGGAGTTTGTCCTGTTGACGCTCCTCAACCTGAGTAGTATTTGTATATAATAATGTTTAAATAAAAAAAGATGAACTCTTAATTTAAGAATTCATCTTTTTTATTTTCTTTAAAATTAATTTTTAATTCATTTCCTTAACTATATTAGCCGCCCATTTTTTAGAAAGAGCTCTAGGTACTCCAAATATGAACTTAACTATTTCTTCTGCATAAGTAAGTAAGACTAATATATAAATAGGTGCTCCATTAAATGCAGCAAAGAATGTTAATGGTATTGAAGCTAACCACATACATCCCAATTCTAAGAAAAGAGCATATTTAGTATCTCCACCACTTCTTAAAACTCCTATTACTATCAATGTATTAAATGACTTAAGTGCCATCATTACTCCCATTATAATAAATATTTTTGTTATATCAGGTGTTAAAGCTTCAGATACACTAAATATTTTTAATAACAATGGAATGTTTATTATTAGTAACGCTCCAAATATTAATCCTGCTATAAAAACAAGGATAGAGAACTTTTTAGCGTATAGTATAGCTCTATCTAAATGATCTGCACCAAGCTCGTTTCCTAGCATTATAGATGCTCCAATAGCTATACAAACAGCTGTCATTATAAAGAAGTTCCCAGTACTTGTGGCAATTTGGCTAGCTGCAATAGCAGACGTTCCTGCCTTTGAATATGCAACTGAATATAAAACAGTACCAACAGCCCATGCGCTATCATTTAAAATTATCGGTAAACTCTTTGATAAAAATGCTTTTACAAATATAGAATCAATAAGTTTTAAATCTATCAAACTAAATCTTAATATATAATCTTTCTTAGCAAAATAAACATATCCAAGAATTAAAACTAATTCTACTAATCTAGCAATAACAGTTGCTAATGCAGCACCTTTTACACCTAACATCGGAAGCCCTAAATTACCAAATATAAGACCATAGTTAAGTATTATATTTACTACTAAAGCAGCTGAACTACAAAACATTCCAAGTTTAGGATTTCTAACTCCTCTTGACCCCATACTAAATACAGTACTAATAGCAATAAGTGGATAACAAAATACTACAATACTAAAATATTCAGTGCAAAGTTTAATCACTTCTGGATCGTAAGAAAAAATATTAATAATACCAGTTGGAACAACTAATGCTGGTATGAAAAATAACAAGCTCAGTATAATTGATAAAATTGTACTAAAGCCAGTAACCTTACGAATATTACCTACATCACCTTTTCCGAAAAATTGCGAAATAAAAACTCCTGCTCCACCAGTAATTCCAGATAATGACATATTAAATAAAAAGAAGAATTGATTTGCAACACCTATTGATGCTACTGATGCTTCTCCTAAGCTGCTTATCATTACTGTATCTATTACGTTTACAGAAGTAGATATAAGCTGTTGTATAATTATTGGGATACATAAAGATATAAGTATTTTATAAAATCTCTTATTATCTTCATTTAAAGAAAATAATCCTTGCAAAATATCACTCCTTCATTAAAATATTATGATATAAATCATATCATAATATACTAACTGTGTAACTAAGTTAATAAAAAAAGAAGCCATATTTGGCTTCTACATAAATTCTTCCCATTGTTCATAAAGAGAAGAAAGTTTACTTTCTAAATTTAATTTTTCTAAACTTACTTCTTTAGATTTTTCAGGAACAGAATATACTTCTTCTTGGCATAAAAGTACATCAATTTCTTCAATTTTTATTTCTGTTTCCTCAATCTCTTTTTCTAAATTTTGTATCTTAACCCTATTTTTTTTATCAAGTTCTCTTTGTTCTCTTTCTTTACGCTTTTCATCTTTAATTTGAGTTTTAGTTTTTTCTTCTTTCTCTTCAACTATGCTCATTTCAGTAACTTGTTTTTTCTTTTCTATATAATAATCATAATTTCCAAGATATTCAGTAATTCCTTCTTTATCTAATACTAAAACTTTATCAACTACTGTATTAAGGAAATATCTATCATGAGATATAGTGAATACAGTCCCAGTATACCCATATAAAGCTTCTTCAAGAACTTCTTTAGAGTCTATATCTAAATGGTTAGTAGGTTCATCTAAAAGCAATAAATTCGCATTTGATAAAATTAATTTAAGTAT
The DNA here is from genome assembly GCF_030131845.1 of Romboutsia sedimentorum. Lineage (GTDB taxonomy): Bacteria > Bacillota > Clostridia > Peptostreptococcales > Peptostreptococcaceae > Romboutsia_D > Romboutsia_D sedimentorum. The sequence continues at coordinate 94,243 of NZ_JASKYM010000007.1, forward strand.
AGCAACTCTTGCTCTTTCTCCACCACTTAATGTAGATATTTTTTTAAATACTTCTTCGCCTTCAAATAAAAATGCTCCTAACATGCTTCTTAAAGTAGTTTGATTTAAATGAGTATTATTGTTCCAAATTTCATCTATTATTGTATTTTCTAAGTTAAGAGTTTTTTGTTCCTGATGGAAATATGAAACGTTTACATTTGTCCCAAACTTAACATCACCAGATAATGGTATTAATTCACTCATAATTATTTTAAATAATGTTGATTTACCAATCCCATTTGCACCTATAAGAGCAACTTTTTCACCTCTATAAATATCTAGATCAAGATTTTTAAATAATGTTCTTTCTCCATATCCCATAGAAACATCTCTTACTTGTAAAACATCATTTCCACTTATTATAGCAGGATTAAATTCAATCCTAGCTTTTTTTCTATCACCATCTGGTTTATCTAAAACATCTACTTTAGCAAGAGCTTTTTCTTTACTTCTAGCTCTTTTTAAATGTTTTTCTCTACCATAAGCTTTTAGTCTTTCTATTGATTCTTCTTGTTTTTTCAAATCTTTTTGTTGGTCTTCAAATTTTTTCTTTTCTAATTCCTTTTCAACAGCAGACAATTGTATAAAGTTAGAGTAATTTCCATTATAGGCTTTTAATTTTCTATTATGAATTTCAAAAACTCTGTTTACTACTTGGTCTAAGAAGTATCTATCATGTGAAATTAAAATAACAGTACCTTTATACTGCCTCAAGAAAACTTCTAACCATTCTATAGCTTCAGAATCTAAATGGTTTGTTGGCTCATCTAATAAAAGAAGAGTTGGTTTTTTTAAAAGAAGTTTACCTAAAAGAACTCTAGTCTTTTCTCCACCAGAAAGTATACTTATAGGTTTATCCATATCAGAATCACTAAATCCTAAACCTTTTAAAACACCTTTCGCTTCAGATTTATATCCATATCCATTCATTTCAGCAAATAATTCTAACTTATGAGAATACTCATTCATAAGTTTATCAAGCTGTGAAGAATTTGGATTAGAACTTTCCTCAGCTATTTTTAATTCTAAGTTTCTCAAATAAGATTCCATTTCTATTAAATCTTTAAAAACTTCTAAAACTTCTTCAAATATATTATTATTTGAATGGAAATTAGTATTTTGCTCTAAATATCCTATCTCACAATCTTTTGAAGTATATATTTCTCCACTATCATAGCTATGTATACCTGATATGACTTTAAACAAAGTGGTTTTACCAGTACCATTAATACCGATTATACCAATCTTGTCACCTTCATTTACAGTAAAGCTTACGTTTTCTAGTATAGAATCTATTCCAAAACTCTTATTTAAGTTATTACACGACAAAACAATCATAAATTTATCCCTCCTTGAACTACCTAAAATTATAATGTTTTGATATAATATAATCAAGGACATTGCATTATGTTTTGCAAAATGCAGTAAAATATTAATGAGTAATTAAAAAATACTCCTTAAGGAGGTGATAGTATGGGATCAAAAAACATATCAATGGCAGTAATAAGAAGATTACCAAAATATCATAGATATCTTGGAGACTTGTTAGATAAGGATATTCAAAGAATATCGTCTAAAGAATTGAGTGATATAATAGGTTTTACAGCCTCTCAAATTAGACAAGATTTAAATAATTTTGGAGGATTTGGCCAACAAGGTTACGGATACAATGTAGGTGCACTTCATAATGAAATTGGGAAGATATTAGGACTAGACAAAAAGTACAATGCAATACTTATAGGGGCAGGAAATTTAGGTCAAGCAATAGCTAATTACTCAGGTTTTAAAAGAGCGGGATTTGAAGTTAAAGCTTTATTTGATGCTAATCCAAGAATGATAGGATTAAAGATAAGAGATTTTGAAGTATTAGATTCAGAAAGTCTAGAAGATTTTGTTAAAGAAAATGAAATTGATATCGCAATGTTATGTATACCAAAAAATGGAGCTCAAAACATTGTAGACAGACTAGTAAATGTAGGTATTAAAGGTATTTGGAACTTTGCTCCAATAGATTTAGAAGTACCTAAAAATATCATAGTTGAAAATGTAAACTTAAAGGAAAGTTTATTTACATTATCATATTTAATGAAAGAAAACGAGTAATATAAAAAAACCTAGATATCATACATCTTTTTTGATGTATTATACCTAGGTTTTTTAAATAATTTTATTCTTTTATAAGCCTAATTTACTTATTACCATATTTCCATAAATAACAAACCCAGTTCCTATTATAGTAAATATATATAATATTGTAGGAAGTATTTTATGTAATTTTTTTGTTTGTACATAATATTTAAGTATACCAAATAAAATATAAGTTGCCCATAATTTAATAAATAAATTATTTATTGAACTAACCATTATTAAAGTATTATCATCTTTTAGAATAAGGCTTAATGTTATACTTAAGACTAAACCTATTATAGCTGTTACAATATATCTAAAATATAAAAGGCTCTTAAAATATTTTTTTTCTTCAATTTCTTTATTTTCAACAGAACTTATTAAAACTTTATTTACTAAATATAATATATTTACAAAAATCCATGCTCCTACTATTGATAAAATACCAGACCCCACATGTTGTAATATAGTAAATGTTTTTTCTGACATGTTAAAAATGTTAAGTGCTTGCTCTGTATCTGCTGGCATAACCATAGTTTGAACTACAGAACTAAGCACACTTAAAATTATAAGCGCTATAAATAAATATCTTAACTTTATAGGTTCTCTTTTTTGTATTTCTCCCTCTTTATTCTCTTCAAAATACTCACTTGGCTTAACTGCTAATTTTATTAAATTCATAATCTTTCCCCCTAATTATTTTATATTTTTAATATTAAATTTTTAATTATATATAGCTTTTATAGGATCTAATTTAGATGCTTTGTATGCTGGAATTATTCCAAATACAATTCCTACAATAACAGATGTAGATGATGCTCCTATAAATGTTTTAATTGTAATTATTGGCTTAAATGGCATAAATATTCCTGCAAATTGAGATAGTAAGCATCCCACAAATATTCCAATTAGCCCACCTAACAAAGTTACAAATATCGCTTCAAATAAAAACTGTAACATTATAGAGTTCGGAGTTGCGCCTATAGCACGTCTTATTCCGATTTCTCTTTTTCTTTCTGTAACTGATACATACATTATATTCATAACCCCAATACCTCCAACAAACAATGATATTGCTGTTATAAGTGTAATAAACATAGTTATACTTGAAATTATCTTAGTAAATGCCTCCGTTACAGTGCCTGGATTAAAAGCTTCATAAGTTCCATCTATATCAGGATGTGAGCTTTCTAACTTTGATTTAACTTCCTCGCTAACAGATTCAAAATCAAATCCTGGAGATACATATATATCTAAAGATGTTATTTCATCACTTGCATCTTCATTCTTTAAATTATTAATCCTATCTATAGAAGATTTTTGAATTAAATCCCCGCTAAATGAAAATATTCCCTCTGACTTTTCTAATACTCCAATAACTTCAAACATAACTCCATTTATATTTATAGCCTTGCCTATGGCATCCTTAGGTTCATCAAATAAAGCTTTAGAATTTTCATAAGTTAGAACTATCACATCGTTTTTTATATCGCTTTTTTCAAAATACCTTCCTTCTAAAACAGTGTCTGTTTTTTTACTAGAAAATAAATTATTAAGGTCTTCTCCATCATATGCTGATGCCATTATTTGTGCTGTTTTATCTAAAAATTTAGTCTGTGTATATACTTCTCCTCCTAAATTCATAGAATCTTCCATTTTTGCTTTTTCTACTTTTTCAACACCATCTATTTCTTTTAAATTATATAAATCATCTTCTCTAAAAGGTTGTATCGATGAAATATCTTGTCCAAAGTTTTCTGGAGCAAAGTTCATATTTACTTTATTTGATTTTGTTTCTCCCGTAGCCTTTGATACTTGAGTTTTAAGCCCATCTCCTATAGATAAAACTACTATAACCGAGCTTATTCCTATAATAATCCCTATCATAGTTAAAAAAACCCTTAACTTATTAGCTTTCAAACTTAAAAGTGCACTTTTTATCAAGTTTTTTATACTCATATCTAGACCTCCTCAGTAAATACACCATCTCTAAGATGTATAACTTTTGTAGCATACTTTGTAAGATCTGGGTCGTGAGTAACCATTATTATGGTTTTTCCTTCATCATTTAACTTTTTTAATATACTCATTATTTCATTACTAGTATTAGTATCTAATGCACCTGTAGGTTCATCTGCAAATATTAATTGAGGCTCATTTATAAGCGCTCTAGCAATCGAAATACGTTGTTGTTGGCCACCTGATAATTCATTTGGAAATTGATTTATTTTGTCTAATAACCCTACCATCTCTAAATTTTTTTTGATTTTTTTTGATCTCTCTTTTTTGCCAAATCTATTATCATAAAGAAGAGGCAATTCTATATTTTGATATATATTTAAATTATTTATAAGATGAAATTGTTGAAAAATAAAACCTATATTTTTATTTCTAAAATGTGAACGCTCGATTTCTGTTAAGTTCGTTACATTATTCCCATCAAATATATATTGACCTTTATCAAATCGATCAAGAAACCCTAATATGTTTAATAAAGTTGTTTTTCCACTTCCAGACTTACCCATTATCATTACAAAATCACCATGTTCTATATTCAGGCTTAATGACTTTAGAACATGTAATTTATCTTTTCCTACTGAATAATATTTTTCTATACTATTTAGTTTTATAAGATTACTCAATTACTTGTCCTTCTTTCATTTCACTAGTTATAGTTTTTATTATCTCATCTTTTTCTTTTAAGCCTGATATTACTTCACTAAATTTGTCTTCTCTGTTCTCTGCTTGGATAAATTGTTTTACCAATTTATTATCTTTTATCAGATAAACATATTTTTTATTTCCATCTTCTTTTATTGCACTTGTAGGTATTTTAAATTTATTATTTGATAGCTTAATATTTATTTGTACATGATATCCATTTTCTATATTTGCCTTAGACTGTAAGTTTATTGTAATTGGATAATTAGATACCGATGTATTTGGACTAGCTTGCTGATCTAGTGCTATTTCTTGTGCTTCAGGTTCATTTGATATTTGTGCAATTGTTCCTTGTGTTTTTTTATCATTAGCCAAAATTAATATATCTACTTTTTGGTCTTCTTTTATTTTTTCTAACTCTCTCTCTGAAACTTGAGATTTTATGTTGAAGTCTATACTTCTAATTTTTAATAATTCTTGATTTTCTACATTCATATCCTTCTTTGATATAAATACTTGGCCTGCAAAAGGTGCATACTCATATGAATATTTCTTATTTTTTAACTTTGATAAATCTTTTTCTAGGCTTTTTATTTGTTCTTTAATATCGGCTTGTACTTCTTCGTTTTTATTTCCACTTTTTAAATCGCTTATTTGATCTTTTAAGTCTGAAATCTGACTTGATATCTCATCATTTTCATAAGTTATAAGTAAACTTCCCTTATTTACATTTTCACCGTTTTCCTTATGTATTGTATAATTTTCACCTTTTGTAACATCTTTATAAAAAGTTTTTGATTTTGTTGGTTGTACAACTCCATTTAAAAATATTTTCTTTTCTTCTGGAATAATATATCTTTCTGAATTCTTATCATTTTTAGCTTCATTTTCTTTTCCTTTACTTTTTACCATTAAAAATCCTACTATTCCTATCCAAATTAAAATTATCAATCCAACTATGGCTATCTTTCTTTTTTTCATTATTTACCTCCCCCATACTTATAATATTTACCACCAGTTTTAATTAATGTTAATAAATAATCATATAAAGTTCATATTATCATATAATAGATGTTAATTTTATAAAATGGACTGAAATGTTGTTTTTATGGACTAAAATGTAGTTTTTAAGCAATTTTTATATTTTAGTATTTAAATAAGCAGAATAATAAATCCCCTCTACCATAAAACAGTAAAGGGGATATTTTGTAAAATTAGTATTTAAATATTGAATACTTTATTTATTAAAAGGATAGAAATAAAACATTTGCTTCCATCTTCCATAAATAAAATTCTTTGTTTTTTATCAAGTCTTATTACTTTATCTTTATTAACAATAAAAGAGCGATGGCACCTACTAAACCTTTTGTCCAACTTCTCTTCTACTTCTTTTAAAGTTCCTCTAAATTCTATGTAACTATTATTTGTATGTAGGGCTATAGTTCTTTTTTTTGTAGTTTCAAAAAAAAGAATATCATCATATTTAACTTTCTCTAAGCACTGATTATTTTCTATTGTTATATGTTCATTATCAATCGGCTTTGTTAGATTTTCATCTATAAACATTAAACATTCTTCTATTTTTTTATAAATACTAACTATATCATCTTTAACTATATAGTCTACAGCTCTTATATGATATTTAAAAATAAGGTGACTCATATTGGGATAAGATGTAATAATTACTATAATAGCATTTTTATCAATTTCGTTTATTTTTGAAGCTAACTCAATCCCATTTATATCTTGTCCTATATCAATATCTAAAAAATAAACTCCCTTATCTTTATTTTCATTAACATAATCTAATATCTCATATGCTGAATTTGTAGATAACTTTATCTTGCCATTTATATTTTTTTTAATTAATATTTTTTTTATTGTTTTTTCTAAACTTTTTCTTTGTTCTTTATTGTCTTCGCATATAAATATGTTCAAATCTATCTCTCCCCTAGCCATATATATCTAGTTTTTGTATGAAATATTTATCTAATTTAACTGAAAAACAAACATCTTCATAGTTATCTAATATCTCATTTAAATTACTTAATCCTATACCTCTATTTGCTCCTTTAGTAGAGATATCTTGTTTAAATAAATCCGCTATATTGTCTATTTTATTTATGTATGTATTAGAAATAAGAAAAGATGTGCAATTTGATTTTTTTTCTATACATATATCTATATTAGGTTTGTTACATTCTAAGCTAGCTTCTATACAATTATCTAGCATAATTCCTATAACTCTGCACAAATCTATAATATTTATATTTATATTATCTATATTTCCGTATGTAGATATGTTTATATCTATTCCTAAATCCTCAGCTTTTATCAACTTCGCTAAAATGATTCCTTTTAATTCTAAATTTTTTATGTTTGATATTGATGTAATATTTAAATTATATGAATTTATATTTTTACTTAAAGGTTCTATACTACAATAAAAAAGTTTTCTTAGCCCTTCCATATCATTTTCTTGTATATATCCATTCATAGAAAGCAAAATATTTTTATAATCATGTCTAAATTTTTTCATCTCATTAGTCATTTTTTCTAATTTATTATTATATTCATTTATTTCTTTTAATCTATTTTCATTATTTATAATACTCACTAAAAGTAGAAAAGTCATAAAAGTTATAAAATATAAAATAAAAAGTATATTTTGTGATACTTGACTTATATCTGGTACTTCCATTAATTTCATTTGTCTCAAAGTCTCAAGGTATATCGTAATAACTAGTATTAAGGTTATAGCAAATATTGTTTTAATTTTAACATTGAAATTCCCTATATTTTTCAATAATAATTTTTTCACATATCTAGCTGACAAAAATAATAGTAAGTAAATGATTGTATAATACATCAATATATTTATTACACTAGTATTTTCATATATGTTAATATCAAATATGCCAAAGTGTATGTAGTAACATGTAATATTAATAATTATACTTAGCAAAGTTGTACTTAGTGGAATCACTATAGTAAGAAGCATTTTCTTTGTAACTTTGTACATAATAAATGACATAACAATATTTACTACGTACAAAGGTGATATTCCTAAATATTTATATGATACTAATGATAATATATATAAAATAAAAGAGTATATTATTATCAAACGTTTATTTTCTCTATTAACATAGTATATATTAACAAATGTTAATATTAATCCTATATATATTAAGATTGTATGAAACCATGTCATTTTTTTCCCCTTTAAATAATATATTGTATAATTTGAATATATATTAATGTAGATAGTAAGAATATGCGTTGAGTTCAAAGCATATTCTTACTACCTAAATAATATTATCTGTCACCTATTTTTAAATTAGGAACTGCATTTAAACTCATATCATGAATTCTTCCATTTATAAAGTTGTAATATCCTGCACATCCTATCATAGCTGCATTATCTGTACATAAAATTAATGGAGGATATTTTATATCTATATTATTTTCTTTTCCTAACTCTGTAATTTTTTCTCTAAGAGCTGAATTTGATGCAACCCCACCTGCAAGTGCTATTATGTCATATCCTTTTTCTTTAGCTGCCTTTATAGCTTTTTTAGATAAAACATCAACAGCAGCTTCTTGGAATGATGCACAAACATCTTCAACAACTATTTCTTCATTTTTCATTTTTTTAGCATTTAAATAATTTAATGCTGATGATTTTAATCCACTAAAACTAAAATCATATCCATCATCTAAAAATGCCCTTGGGAAGTCTATAGCATTTTTATTTCCTTGTTTTGCTAGTCTATCTATTATTGGTCCACCTGGATACCCAAGTCCCATAGCTCTAGCTATTTTATCAAAAGCTTCACCAGATGCATCATCTCTAGTTCTTCCTAATATTTCATACTCTCCATAATCTTTTACTTCTACTAAATGAGTATGTCCACCTGATACTATCAAAGTTATAAATGGTGGTTTTAAATCTTTATGCTCTATATAGTTTGCACTAACATGTCCTTCTATATGATTTACTCCAACAAGAGGCTTGTTTAAAGTAAATGCAAGTGCTTTAGCATGAGATAACCCAACTAGTAATGCTCCTGCTAGTCCTGGCCCATAAGTTACCGCTATATGATCTATATCATTTAATGTAATATTAGCTTCTGTTAATGCTTCTTCTAATACAGCATCTATATTTTCAATATGCTTTCTTGATGCTACTTCAGGTACTACTCCACCAAATTTTTTATGTAGTTCTATTTGAGTGTTAATTACGTTTGATAGTATCTCTCTACCATTTTTTAAAACTGCTACAGCAGTTTCATCACAACTACTTTCTACTGCTAATGTTATTATATCTTTCATACCTACACCGCCTTTACATCATTCCACATTATCATAGCATCTTCTTTATTGTCACTATAGTATTCTTTTCTAATTCCAGCCAATTTAAATCCATATTTTTTATATAAACTTTGAGCTACTATATTCGATACTCTAACTTCTAAAGTCATTGATGCTATATTACTTTTTTTACAAAGATTAACTAATTCTTTTACTAATTCATCTCCGATTTTTTTTCCTCTATATTCACTATGAACAGCTACATTAGTTATGTGTCCTTCATCCATTACAAACCATATTCCAACATAACCAACTATTTTTTCATCTATTTTAGCTACTAAATATCTTGCAACATCATTTTTAAGTTCCTTTTTAAAGGAATCTTTAGACCAGTGATGTTCAAAACAATTTTTTTCTACCTCAAATACTCCATCAATATGTTTTGATGTCATTTGTTCTATAACTAATTTATTTTCCATCATTTAACCTCTTCATCTTCTCTTCATATTCAACTTCAGCTTGAGATTTTCTTATATATATAGGATTTATATTGTAACAATCATAAACTCCGATATTTTTATTATATTTGTTCATAGCTAAACTTCCTAAGCTACTACCCTTACTTACATTATGAGAAGGTGCTGGTATGTGTATATTATCAACTAATCTAAGTTTGTCTTCATATTTGTAAACTGCTTCTCCAACTAAAATCCATTCTTCATTGCTATTTGATAATTCTTCTATTAACTCATCTATCTCAACAACATCAACATTCTTTATTTCTATTAATTCATTATTTTCAAATTTATATTGTCCCATATAAACTTTAGTTCTTTGTGCATCTAATATTGAACAAATATTTTTATCGCATAAGTTCATATTTCCTGCTAATATCTCTACTGAATTTATTCCTACTATAGGTAATTTATTTACGTGTGCTATCGCTTTAGCTGTAGCCATGCCTATTCTTAGTCCTGTAAATGAACCCGGACCCTCGCATACTGCAATAACATCTATTTCATTAATATTTATATCACTTATATTTAACATATTTTCTATCATTGGCATAAGCTTTTGAGAATGTGTTTTTTTAGTATTTATTGTATATTCACATATTAGTTTATTATCTTCTAACACAGCTACACTTGTAGCCATTGAAGATGTATCTATACCTAAAATCTTCATTATTTTATCAGCTCCTCAACTATTTTTTCGTATTTTGCTCCAACTGGATTTAATATCATCTCTCTAGACATATCTTTATATCTTAATTCTATATATAAGTATTCATCAGGAAGTATGTCTTCTATTAAATTTGCCCATTCGATTATACATACTCCATCACCATTTATATATTCATCATATCCTATATCATACATTTCCTCACTATCACCTATTCTATATACATCGAAATGGTACAGTGGCATTTTTCCTTCATATTCATTTACTATTGTAAATGTAGGGCTTGTTATATAATCATCAACTTCTAAAGCTCTTGCTAAACTTTGAGTCATAGTAGTTTTTCCAGCACCTAAGTCTCCTATTAAACATACAACATCTCCTGGTTTTAATAGTGTTCCTAGTTTATATCCAAGTTCTTTTGTTTTATTTTCATCTTCTAAATATATATTAATCATAGTTTCTCTCCATCATCTTTAGTCAAATACTTTGTTTCTATTTATAATTATCAACTAGAATCTATTATAATATAACTAACTAATATCTTAAAGGCTTATGAATTATATAAATAAAATAATTACTAGATTTTTGTTGACTTTTAAAATAAATTGAACTACATTTATGTTAAGAGTATAAATTCAATGAAACCATGAAGGTTTTTAGTGCCCTATTTTTGGAGCATTAAAAACCTTTTTTGTTTTATTCTATATTCCTATAACCTTTTAAGGTTAAAAAACCCTTTTTTAAAAGCTTATAATATTTATAGGCTTTATTTTTTTTGTATTTAAATATGTATATTATTTAAGTTTATCGACCATAATTAAAATATAAGGGATGTTTACTCCCCCAAAACATTAAATATTCCTTACTCCCCCTAGGCACTTACTATAGATGTAAGTGCTTTTTAATATCTAAATCATTATATATAAATAAAAATACCGAATGTAAATTAATTTAAATTTACATTCGGTATTTGTTTTATTTCACTTTATTTAAAATTTTCTCTGTTCTTTTATACATTGGCAATGTTAATAAAGATATCATTGTTGCTTTTAATAAGTTAAATGGCCCTATTATAAATAGTACAAACGTAAACTTATCTACTATTAAATGATTTAATGCTGCTCCCATTTCTATAACTGCTTCAATCGGCATTATAGTTGCGTAAAATGGAAGTACTATAAAGTAATTAGATATACATCCTACTATAGTCATAACTAAAACTCCAAGTAAAAGTCCAATCATAAGACCAGATATATTTCTTTTCTTTGAATATACAAAAGAAATTATCCATACAAACGAACCACCTATCATAAAGTTTGCAAATTCTCCAACTCCTCCAGTTGTTGACATACCTGTTAAAAATTGAAGTAAGTTTTTAAGTAGTTCTATTGTAACGCCTGCTATTGGTCCTAATGCTATTCCTCCAAGAACTGCTGTTAAATCAGATATATCTATCTTTAGAAAATCTGGAAAAAGCATTGGAATCGGTACAGATATAAACATTAGTATATATCCTATTGCGGATAATATCCCTACCTTTACTAATGTAGATGTTGTAAATACTCTCTTTGTTTTAATTGTTTGTTCCATAAAAATTGTACCTCCTAATTTTATTATTAGGAAAAAATAAAAGCCCGAAGAGACCATCTTCGAGCTTATTTTTTGAGTACAGGTTATATAATATACACTTATTTTGTGTATATTAATAAAACAATGCAAAAAATTTGCTTCTTCTCTCATCCAGACTATACTGTCGGCTTTGGAATTTCACCAAATCATGCTACAAATGTAGCTCGCGGGCTATACCGCCGGTAGGGAATCACACCCTGCCCCGAAGACCTATCGTGCTATTTAATTTTCCTTATTATATACTTATATAATATTTAATAATATATTTAATGTCAACTATTTTTTATATACAGTTTTCCCATTAATAATAGTATATATTACATTACTTTGAATTTCTAATGGGCATCCATCCCAAATAACTATGTCAGCATCTTTTCCAACTTCTATAGAACCAACTCTGTCTTCTATTCCTAAAGCTTTAGCTGGATTTATAGTTATAGACTCAATAGCTTTTTCTTTTTTCATACCATGCTTAACAGCTATTCCCGCACACATTGGTAAATATTGAACTGGTATTACAGGGTGGTCTGTCATTAATGAAACATTAAGTCCTGCATTTGAAAGTACTCCTGCTGTATCAAAAGTTAAATTTCTTAATTCTATTTTAGATCTTTCTGATAATGATGGACCTACTATTACTGGATACCCTTCTTCAACCAATTCTTCAACTATAAGATGACCTTCTGTACAATGGTCTAGTGTAAGCTTTATATCAAATTCTTTTGCAACTCTTATTGCTGTGAATATATCATCTGCTCTATGTGCATGAACTTTAAAAGGTATTTCTCCTTTTAGTACTGGCAACAAGCTTTCCATTCTTATATCATATTCAGGCTTATCATGGTCCTCATGTTCCATGTATAATTCCATTTCTTCTAAATATTCCTCAGCTTTTTTAAGATTTTCTCTTAAAAGAGATGCTATAGCCATCCTCGTTTGCGGAGTTTTTTCATCTTTTCCATAGCAGCTCTTTGGATTTTCTCCAAAAGCTATTTTAGATGCAACAGGATTTTTTATAATCATAGTATCTATTCTTCTACCATGAGTTTTTATTGCAATACATTGTCCTCCCATTACATTTGCACTTCCTGGAGTAGTACATACTGATGTTATCCCACCTTGGACTGCTTCTTTGAAAGTATTATCCATTGGGTTTATTCCATCTATAGGATTTAATTGTGGAGTTATTGGGTCTGTTTCTTCATTTCCATCTGCACCTTCAAACCCCATACCATCTTCCCATAATCCCATATGTGTATGTGCATCTATAAATCCTGGGTATATAAATTTCCCTTTAGCATCTATAATTTCAGCATCTAATGGCGCTACTATGTTTTTTCCTATTTCCATTATTTTTCCATCTTTTACAAGTACATCTGCTTCTATTATTCCATTAGTTACTGTGTCTATCATTCCATTTTTTATAAAAATCATATACTACTCCTCCTAATAGTGCTTATATCTTCATTGATAAAGCTACTCTTTGCTTACTCATATCAACTCCTATAACTTTTACATCTACAATATCTCCTATTGTAACTATAGTCATAGGATCTTTTACAAATGACTTGCTCATTTGTGATTTGTGAACTAATCCATCATTTTTTATACCGATATCAATAAAAGCACCAAAGTCTACTACATTTCTTACAGTACCTTTTAATATCATACCTTCTTGTATATCATCTATTTTTAACACGTCTGTTCTTAATATAGGTTTTATACCTTCTTCTCTTGGATCTCTTCCTGGTTTTTTAATTTCAGATATTATATCTTTTAATGTTACCACACCTACGTCTAGTTTTTCACTTAATTCTTTTATTCCTATTTCGCTTACTTTAGAATCTATATCTTCTATTTTTCTGTTTTCTATATCTTTAAGAGAGTATCCAATCATTTCTAACATTTTTTTACTTATATCATAAGTTTCCGGATGTACTCCTGTATTATCTAGCGGATTTTTTGCATCTAATATTCTCATAAATCCTGCACATTGAGTAAATGCTTGTGGTCCTAATCTTTTTACTTTTTTAAGTTGAGCTCTTGAAGTAAAATCTCCATTTTCTTCTCTGTATACTATTATATTTTTAGCTATAGTCTTGCTTATCCCTGCAATATGTTCTAATAAAGAATATGATGCTGTATTTAGATTTACCCCAACACTATTTACTGAATCCTCTACTACGCCGCCTAATACTCCTTCTAGTCTTTTTTGATTTAAGTCATGTTGATATTGACCTACTCCAATACTTTTAGGATCTATTTTTACAAGCTCTGCTAATGGATCTTGTAATCTTCTAGCTATAGATATCGCTCCTCTTATAGATACATTTATATCTGGATGTTCTTCACTTGCAAGTTGTGATGCCGAATAAACTGATGCACCCGCTTCACTTACTATTATGTATTGAACATCAGAATCAATTTCTTTTATCATATCAGATACAAATTTTTCTGATTCTCTTGATGCAGTTCCATTTCCAATTGCTATTATATCTATATTATGAGTTTTTATTAGTGCTTTTAATGTTTTCTTTGCACCTTCTACGTTGTTTTGTGGCTCTGTAGGGTATACAGTTGTAGTATCTAGTAGTTTACCATTCTTATCAACTACTGCTATCTTACATCCTGTTCTAAAAGCAGGGTCAAATCCCATAACTACTTTATCTTTTACTGGTGGTTGTAATAATAAACTTTTTATATTCTGACCAAATACACTTATTGCTCTTTCTTGTGCTATTTCAGTAAGATGATTTCTTATCTCTCTTTCTATTGAAGGGAATATTAATCTTTTATATGCATCTTCTATAGTATTTACTATCTCTGATTTATTTTTAAAATTACTATTGTTTACATATTCATTTATTATATAATTTATTACTTTTTCATTATTGATTTCTATTTTAACCTTTAAAAATTCTTCTTTTTCTCCTCTGTTTATAGCTAAAGCTCTATGAGGTGCTATAGTTTTTACTGCTTCACTATAGTCATAATACATATCATAAACTGATTTTTCTTCTTTAGAGTTTTTAGTAGTTACCATACCGTCTCTTAATGCAAATTCTCTTATATATTTTCTTATCTTTGCATCCTCAGAAATCATTTCAGCTATTATATCTTTTGCTCCTTTTATAGCTTCTTCTGCTGATTTTACTTCTTTTTCTTCATCTATATATTTGCTAGCTTCTATATCTAAGTTTTCTACATTGCTATTTAATATTAATAGTGCTAATTCTTCTAGTCCTTTTTCTTTTGCAATAGTTGCTCTTGTTCTTTTCTTTTGCTTATATGGTGCGTATATATCTTCTACTTCTTGAAGTGTATTAGCTTTTTCAACATTTATTTTTATTTCATCTGTAAGCTTTCCTTGTTCTTCTATTATCCTTACTACATCTTCTTTTCTACTTTGTAGGTTTCTTAAATAAACTAATTTATCATAAAAATCTCTTAAAACAACATCACTCATTTCACCTGTCATTTCTTTTCTATATCTAGCAATAAAAGGTATTGTATTTCCATCATCTATAAGTGCTATAGTATTATTTATTTGCTCATCTCTAAGATTAAACTCTTTTTTTAGTATTTCATTTATATTCATATATACCACTCTTCTTTCATTAAATTGATCACGATATCGTGAATTATTTTATCTTAATTATGTTTAAAAATTACTTTAAAATAAGGCTCGAGAATTAAATTCTCAAGCCCTTATTTGAATTATTTTTTAGATTTATTCATTTTTAAATACTCATTTATAAATAAATCTATATTTCCATCCATAGCACTATCTACATTTCCCATTTCTGCATTAGTTCTATGGTCTTTTACTAATTTGTACGGCTGAAATACATATGACCTTATTTGACTTCCCCAAGTTATTTGAGAATATTTCCCTTGAATATCTTCAATCTTTTCTTTTTGTTCAAGTTCTTTTAGCTCTATAAGTTTTGCCATAAGCATTTTCATAGCTGTATCTTTGTTTTTATGCTGTGATCTTTCATTTTGACATTGCACTACAACACCAGTCGGTATATGAGTTATTCTTACTGCTGAGTCTGTAGTGTTTACATGTTGTCCTCCTGCACCAGAAGCTCTATATGTATCAATTTTTAAATCAACAGGGTTTATATCTATGTGTATACTATCGTCTAGCTCAGGTATAACATCTATAGAGGCAAATGATGTATGTCTTTTTCCTGATGGATCAAAAGGAGATATTCTAACTATACGATGAACTCCCTTTTCACTTCTTAGATATCCATAAACATTAATACCTTCTATAAGTAATGTTGAACTTTTTATTCCTGCTTCAGGGTCTGATATCATATCTAATATTTTAACCTTATAGCCTTTACCTTCGCCCCATCTTATATACATTCTTAGTAACATTTGTGCCCAATCCTGAGCATCTAATCCACCAGTTCCTGCATTTATAGATAGTATAGCATTATTTTTATCATATTCACCACTTAAAAGAGTCTTTATCGTTAAACTGTCTATTTCTTTTTCAAGATTTATTATTGATTCTTCGATTTCTCTTTCAATAGATTCATCATTTTCTTCTAAACCTAACTCTATTAAAACTTCTATTTCTTCTAAAGCATCTTTTAGCAATTGATGCTCTTCTACTGTTTCTTTTAATGATTTATTATTTTGAAGAATTTTTTGCGCAAGTTCATTGTCATTCCAAAAATCTTGCTCATTCATTTTTTCTTCATTTTCATTTATATCAATTAATAATGAATCAATGTCAAAGAGAAGCCCTCAATTCTTCTATATTTGAAGATATACTCTCCACACTATTTCTATAATCTTGTAATTTTAACATTTGTATCCTCCAAAACTATTTACCACAACACTTTTTGTATTTCTTTCCACTTCCACAAGGGCAGTCGTCATTTCTACCTATTGCATCGTCTTTTTTAATAGTTTTATTTGCTGGTTCATCAACTGCATTAGATGATAAATGTTCAACATCTATAATTTGTTTTCTCTCTACAGGTTCTTCTATAGTTATATTAAATAAATATTTTACAGTATCTTCTTTAATATGTTTAGTCATTTCATCAAACATATCAAAACCTTCTATTTTGTATGCAGCTACAGGATCTTGTTGACCTATTGCACGAAGTCCTATACCTTGACGTAATTGGTCCATAGCATCTATATGGTCTATCCAGTGGTTATCAACTGATTGAAGTAATATTACTCTTTCTACTTCTCTCATTCTTTCAGAACCTATTCTTTCTTCTTTTCCACCATACATCTTCATTGCTATTTCATAAGTAGCATCTATTATTTCTTGTGTTTTGAATTTTTCCATGTCTGGGATTTCTATACTTCCCTTTGGCATAAACAAGTTATATAAATGATCTCTAAATCCATCTACATTGAATTCTGCTTCTTCAGTATATAAGCTTGTAGCTTCTTCTATTAAAGAACTTATCATCCCTTGTATTTGCTCTTTTAGGTTTTCACCTTCTAATACACGTCTTCTTTCAGCATAGATTATTTCTCTTTGCTTATTCATAACATCATCATATTGAAGTACATGCTTTCTTATTCCGAAGTTTCTACCTTCTACTTTCTTTTGTGCACCTTCTATAGATTTACTCAACATCTTGTGCTCTATTGGCATATCTTCTTCAAGACCTATTTTGTCTACTACTGTAGATATTCTGTCACTTCCGAATAATCTCATAAGATCATCATCTAGCCCTATGTAAAATCTTGAACTACCTGGGTCACCTTGACGACCAGCACGACCTCTTAACTGATTATCTATTCTTCTAGACTCATGTCTCTCTGTACCTATTATAGCTAATCCACCAGCTTTAACAACTTCAGCTTGCTCTTCACTTATTTGATTTTTATATTTTTCATATAGTTCTGTGTATTTTTCTCTAGCTTTAAATAATTCTTCATTACCTTCAACTTCCATACCTTCTAAAGGTGAATCTACTTTATTTATTACTGAATCATCATATTTTAATCTCTTCATTTCTTTTTTAGTTAAGAATGTAGGATTCCCTCCTAAAACTATATCTGTACCACGCCCTGCCATATTAGTTGCTATTGTAACTGCTCCTAATCTACCAGCTTGTGCTATTATTTCAGCTTCTTTATCATGGTGTTTAGCATTTAATACTTCATGCTTAACTCCTCTTTTCTTTAATAATTGAGATAATATCTCTGAGTTTTCTATTGATACAGTACCTACAAGTATAGGTTGTTTAGATGCATGTCTTTCTATTATATCTTCTACTACTGCATTAAACTTACCTTTTGAACTTTTGTATACTGCATCTGGTAAATCTTCTCTTAGTATATCTCTATTAGTAGGAATTTGAACAACATCCATTTTGTATATTGCTTTAAATTCTTCTTCTTCTGTTTTTGCTGTACCTGTCATACCTGCAAGTTTTTTATACATTCTAAAGTAATTTTGGAATGTAACAGTTGCTAAAGTTTTAGATTCTCTTTGTATCTTTAATCCTTCTTTAGCTTCTATAGCTTGGTGTAGACCTTCTGAATATCTTCTACCAAACATAAGTCTTCCTGTAAATTCATCTACTATTACTATTTCTCCGTCTTTAGATACATAATCAACATCACGCTTCATTATTACATGAGCTTTTAAAGCTTGATTTATATGATGATATAATTCCATGTGAATTACATCAGTTATATTGTCTACATTAAAGTATACTTCTGCTTTTTGTACACCTGAATCAGTTAATGTTACTGATTTTTGCTTTTCATCTAATTCATAGTTTTCTGGCTTTAATGTTAATACAAAAGTATTAGCATCTGCATATAAATGTGTAGATTTGTCCCCAGGACCAGATATTATAAGAGGAGTTCTCGCCTCATCAACAAGAATTGAATCGACCTCATCGACTATAGCATAATTTAACTCTCTTTGAACCATTTGTTCTTTATGTATTACCATATTATCCTTTAAGTAATCAAATCCATATTCATTATTTGTTCCGTAAGTTATATCACATTCATATTGAGCTCTTCTAGTTTGAGGGTCTTGACCATGAACTATTACCCCTACAGTCATTCCAAGGAACTCATATACTTTACCCATTTGTTCTTTATCACGTTTTGCTAAGTAATCATTTACTGTAACAACATGTACCCCTTTACCTGTAAGAGCATTTAAATAAACAGGTGCTGTTCCAACTAATGTCTTACCTTCACCTGTTTTCATCTCAGCTATTCTTCCTTGGTGAAGAACAATCCCGCCTATAAGCTGTACTCTATAGTGTGTCATTCCTAGTACTCTCTTTGAAGCTTCTCTTACTACTGCAAAAGCCTCTGTTAATATATCATCTACGCTCTCTCCATTACTTAATCTATCTCTGAATATGTCGGTCATACCCTTAAGTTCTTTATCCGACATAGCTTCAAATTTAGGCTGTAATAAATCTATTTCATCAACTATTTTGTTAAACTTTTTTAGTTCTTTTTTGTCTGCCATGTTAAATAAACCATCTAAAAAACCCATGTTCAGCATCTCTCCTCGCTCAATTTTTATACTATTATATATTTTACCATAAAAGTACTATATTTTATATTGTATATTTATCATTGTATTTTTTGTGCTAAAGTATAAATTTAAACTATGTAATAATAATTAATTTAAAAAAGCTATCGATAATTAAATCTATCGATAGCTTTTTAATTAATTTAAATTATCTTATTCATGTTCTAATAATCCATATCCACCATTTCTACGTTTATATACAATAGATATGTCATCTGTATCTATATTTCTAAACATATAGAAATCATGCTCACTTAATTCCATTTGTAATACAGCTTCTTCTGCACCCATAGGTTTCATGCCAAACTTTTTGTTTCTTTCTATTACTATGTTTAGTCTATCTTCTTCTTCAAATTCTGGTTCTACTTCTCCTGAATCTATACCATGGAATCTTATACTTTCATTGCTTTGGTGTTTATCTTGTAATCTATTTTTATATCTTCTTAATTGTTTATTTAATTTATCATATACAACATCTATAGCCGCATATAAATTCTCTTCTATATCTTCAGCTCTTATTATCGGCCCACTTATAGGTATTATTGTTACTTCTATCTTATGTCTAGCTTTTCTAGCGCTAACTGTTGCCTTAACTTCTGTTTCAGGGTGAAGGTAATATTCTAATCTTTCGATTTTCTCTTGTATTGCATCTTTGATTCCATCTGTCAGTTCCATTTGTTTTCCAGATATTATTATGTTCATAAAAACATCTCCCTTCGGTTATAGCAGTCTAAAGTTTTTATACTTTAATAATAAATTCTATATTAAATTATAAAATCCTTTGTTTTTATTGTTAACTTTTATAATTTAATATATTCAAATAAAATAACAAAAATTTTTGAAAATTATTGTTATTTTATATACGATATGTGGATTATTTAAAATACAAATCTGTGGATAGTGTGGATAGTTTTGTTAATAACTCTAGTTTTTGTGTATTTTAAGCTATTTATCTATATCTATATATCCACAAATATCAACAATAGTTGTTATTTATTTGTGAATTAATGTCGTAATTTTATATTTTTTATACTTTTTTAATTTTTTGTTGTATAAAATAGATAGAGTTTTTTTAAATCAAAAAACTTTCATACTTAGCTGTACAATTAGTATTTTTACAACAAAAAAAGCACCTATAAAGGTACTTTAGGATATCTAGCTGACCTGGTTTTTGACCCCACACTCGCCTACTGGAGCTTTCGCTTGGGTTCGCCGCACTATTAACTCTCTCGATTTTATTATCGGTAGGTCTTACTTCTAAGCCGCACCATGATCATCAACCCAATTTTTAGGGTTAACTTACGTGGATCCCTTTGCCTGCGACTGGCTTGGACTTTCAACCACAGACCTAAATATCACTTGTTTATTTTAATATTTTACTGTTGATATGTCAATAGAAATTTATTCTAATACATAACAATCATTATTTTTTGTTAAAAAAGACATAACATATACCTTGTTTACACCATTTAATTTAAGAATTTTAGATATTTCATTTACGGTTGTTCCTGTTGTAAATATATCGTCTATAAGCAATATATTTTTATTTTTTAAATTTTGTTTGGTATCTTTTATTATAAATACATTTTTTAACTCTTTTTTTCTTTCTGCTTTACTAAGATTATATAATCTTTTTGTATTTTTTTTTCTGCCTATGACATCTACAACTGGTATTTCAATTACTTTGCCCAAATACCTTGCTATTTTTTGAGATTGATTAAATCCTCTTTTTCTTAAACGTTTTTTATGTAATGGTACAAACAATATGTAATCAAATTTTATACTTTCTATATCTAGCTTCTCTTTCATTATATTTGCTATGTATTTACTCATATAAGTTTTATTGCTATATTTTAGACCAAATACTATTTTTTTACTAAAATCAGTGTACTCTATACACGATATGGATTTATCAAAATAAAAATTTTTACTAAAACAATAACTGCATCCAGTTATATCTATTTTTTCTAAAGAATGATTTATTATTGGCTTTCCACATTTTATGCAACCATCCTTTATAAAATGTAATTCCTTAAAACAATTCTTACACATAGAATATGTATTTTCTTTATTTATAGGTTTATTACATATGATACAAGTTATATTTTCAGGATATATAAACTCTAAAAATATATTTATTATGTTTTTAAATATGTCATATTTTTTATTTAAATAACTTTTCATATTTATTTAACTAACAACCCTTCTTCTCTAAATTTATTTAGTTTATAAGCTAGATTAGAGTATCTATCATTAGTTTTATTATTTTTTATCATATACTCTAAATATTTAACATCTCCAACTAATACAACTAATTTTTTAGCCCTTGTTACTGCTGTATATAATAAATTACGGCTAAGTAACATTGGTGGAGCCCATGTTATAGGAATTATAACTACTGGAAACTCACTCCCTTGGCTTTTATGTATTGTTGTACAAAAACTATGGTCTAGCTCGTCTAATTCATCATATTTATAGGCTACTATTTTGACTTGGTCAAATAATACATATATGGTTCTTTTATCTTTGTCTATATGATATATGTATCCAATATCTCCATTGTATACACCTTCTCCGCTATCACTTCTATCTTCATTTTCCCACTTTTTAGTGTAGTTATTTTTAATTTGCATAACTTTATCGCCAACTCTAAAAAGCCTTTTTTGAAAGTTTTCTTCTACTTTAAATTTTTCCGATTTGTTAAGATACTTCTGTAACTCAATGTTAAGATTGGTTACTCCTAAATCTCCTTTTCTCATTGAGGCTAATATTTGTATGTCTTTTAGCTTATCTACATTATAAAATTTAGGTAACCTTTCATTAACTAATCCAACGATTTCTTGTAGTACCTCTTCATTAGTATCTTTTTTTATAAAGAAAAAATCTTTTCCCTTTGAATTTAAATGTAGGGGTTCTCCATTATTTATCTTATGGGCATTAACTACTATCATGCTTTCTTGAGCTTGTCTAAATATTTCATTTAATCTAACTACATTTATAACACTAGATTCAATCATATCTTTTAGTACGTTTCCTGCACCTACTGATGGTAACTGATCACTGTCTCCAACTAATATCAGCCTAGTGCCAGGTTTTATAGCTCTTAATAAACTATACATAAGTAAAATATCTACCATTGATAGCTCATCTATTATTATTACATCAGCTTTAATTGGTTCTTCTTCATTTTTCATAAACTTAAGCTCATCACTATCAGTCGCATATCCCATTTCTAGCAATCTATGTATAGTTTTAGCTTCTTTACTTGATGTTTCACTCATTCTTTTAGCTGCTCGCCCCGTTGGAGCTGCTAATATTACCTCTTGCTTGTTATTTTCAAATATTTTTATTATAGTATTTATGGTTGTAGTTTTTCCAGTTCCCGGTCCACCAGTTATTATCACTACTCCATTTTCTATAGCTTCTTTAACTGCTAATGCTTGATTTTTAGCTAATTTAATATCTTCTTGTTCTTCCACGCATTCTATTTCTTTTTCTATATCTATATTTAGGTCTTTAAATTCGCATTGAGATAGTTTTATTATTTGTTTACATACCCCATTTTCAGATAAATAGTATGGAATTAAGTATATTAAATTTGTTCCATCCATTTTTTCTATATGAATTTTTTGATCATAAATTAAATCCATTATACATTCTTCAATAATTGGTGATTGTACTTCTAATAATTTTACAGATTCTTGAATTAAAATATTTTGTGGTAGATAAGTATGCCCGCTACTTAAAGATTGGTTTAGTGCATATAAAATGCCTTGTGATACTCTATCTTTAGAATTTTTTTCTATTCCTATTTTGCTCGCTATGTTATCAGCTATTTTAAATCCTATACCTCTTATATCTTCGGCAAGCTTATATGGATTTTTATTTATTACTTCAATAGCTTTATTTTTATATTTTTTGTATATTTTCATACAATAATTAGGAGTAATTCCATACGGAGACAACTCTATAATTATATTTCTAAGTTCTCTATTTTCTTCATAACTTTTTACTATTTGATCTATTTTTTTACTTCCTATACCTTCGACTTCTTTTAATCTTTCTGGCATCTTTTGAATTATATCTAAAGTGTTGACCCCAAACTTATCTACTATCCTCTTAGCCATTTTTTCACCTATACCATGTATCATTCCAGATGATAGATATACATAAATACCTTCTAGTGATGATGGTGTTACTGGCATAAATTTATTTACTTCAAATTGAGTACCATAAGTTTTGTGATTTATCCACTTACCTTCGACTTCTATACTTTCGCCTACTGATAAAGTTGGCATACATCCTACGATTACAACTTCACTTTCAGAATTTACTAAATGAGCTATGGTATAACCATTGTCATCATTTTTAAATACTATGTCATTTATCATTCCTTCTATTCTTTCCATACTTATTCTCCTACAACAAATAATATTTCTATCGTGCACCTAAGTTGTAATTATTATACCTTTTATATCAAATTAAATCACCCCTTAAAGTAATGTTATCCAGGTATTTTCCTGTTTATACTTTAAGGGGCTTGATTATTTAATATATTTTAAATTATTGTCCTAATGCTTCTTTTCTTAATATTTCTGCTTTATCAGTTCTTTCCCAAGTTAAGTCTATGTCAGTTCTTCCTAAGTGACCATAAGCTGCAACTTGCTTGTATATAGGTCTTCTTAACTCTAAATCTCTTATTATTGCACCTGGTCTTAAGTCAAAGTGCTTGTTTACTAAGTTTACTAAAATTTCTTCTGAAACTTTTCCTGTTCCAAAAGTATCTACAAATACAGATAATGGTCTAGCAACACCTATTGCATAAGCTAATTCTATCTCACATTTGTCTGCAAGTCCTGCAGCAACTATGTTTTTAGCTACGTATCTTGCAGCATAAGCAGCAGATCTATCAACCTTTGTAGGATCTTTTCCTGAGAATGCTCCTCCACCGTGTCTTGAGTATCCACCGTAAGTATCTATTATTATTTTTCTTCCTGTAAGACCTGTATCCCCTTGAGGTCCTCCTATAACAAATCTTCCTGTTGGGTTTATGTATATTATAGTTTCTTCATCAAGTAATTCAGCAGGTATAACAGCTTTTATAACATGCTCTATTAAGTCTTTTCTTATTGTTTCATTATCAACTTCTTCTCCATGTTGAGTTGATATAAGAATAGTATGAACTCTAACTATTTTAGCTCCATCATATTCAACTGTAACTTGAGTTTTTCCATCTGGTCTTAGGTATTCTAATAATCCTGATTTTCTAACTTCAGTTAATCTTCTAGCTAATTTATGAGCTAATGATATTGGTAAAGGCATTAATTCTTCAGTTTCATTACATGCAAACCCAAACATTATACCTTGATCTCCAGCCCCGATAGCCTCTATTTCTTCTTCTGTTTCTTGACCTACTTTACTCTCTAATGCTTCATCAACACCCATTGCTATATCTCCTGATTGTTCATCTATTGAAGTTATAACCGAGCAAGTATTGCAGTCAAATCCAAATTTAGCTCTTGTATACCCTATTTCTTTTACTGTATTTCTTACTACTTTTGGGATATCTACATATGCAGATGTACTTATTTCACCTGCTACTAAAACTAATCCTGTAGTTACTACTGTTTCACAAGCTACTCTTGATAGAGGATCTTTCTCTAATAATGCATCTAGTATTGCGTCTGATATTTGGTCACAAATTTTATCTGGATGCCCTTCTGTTACTGATTCCGATGTAAATAAATGTCTTGCCATTTTTTGTTTCCTCCTTAATTTATAATGTATTTTAATTTGCACAGGCCTGAGGTTACCTATACGTTAAATATTAATTAGACTTTATAAAGTAACAGTTTAGCAATTTATTATTGAATTAAAAAAACCTCTTCTTATACAAGAAGAGGTTAATTAGTATATATCAATACGTTAATTAACTAACCTCATCTTCCAAAACTGTACAGTCTCGTAGGATTTAGCACCATTTCCCAAATGGGTGGTTGCCGGGCTTCACAGGGCCTATCCCTCCGCCACTCTTGATAAGGTAATCAAGAAAAATTATTAAGTTCTTTTTTATTTATTTATTACTGAATAATACTTTACCTTAATTTTAAAATTATGTCAATATTTTTTTATTTTAAAATATATTTTTTTTACTATATAGTATCGTATCTTAACTTAATTTCATATTATATCTTATCTACTTTAAGATAGGTCTTTTTTAGGCCAAATTTTCATATATTTCTTTTGAAGGGGGTGTTCCTATGTACTTAGCCAAGGTAAATTATAAAAATGAAAATATTGTACAAATATTAAATTCAGTACTTAAAGATTTAATTGATGAGAATACAGTTGTGGTTTGTATAGGAACAGATCGGGCTATAGGTGATGCTCTTGGCCCTTTAGTTGGAACAATGCTAAAGAATAGTGACTTTAAATTCCCAGTTTACGGAACACTAGATAATCCTATTCATGCTTTAAATATATACGAATCTATTGAACATATAAAACTATCCCATCCAAAGGGCAACTTCTTGGCTATAGATGCATGTTTAGGATCTAGAAGTAGTATAGGCAATGTACAGGTTAGAAAAGGTCCAATTCTTCCTGGAAAAGGTGTAGGAAAAAAACTCCCTCAAATAGGAAATTATTCTATTGTAGGAATTGTAGATAAGATAGATGAAAATAACAGATTTTCTTTTAACAACGTAAGGCTTAGCTTTATATTAGAATTAGCTGAAATAATTTCATTAGCGTTGTTACTTTCTACGTAATTTTTTCCTATTTAAGTTTTTAAAAATAATCTCGCATCATTTCTTTACATAAATTGCTACTAGTTAAGCGAGTAATATTTCCAAACAAAAAAGTCCTATTGCTAGGACTTTTTTTTTACTTTTGAACAAGTGCAAACATTAACTCTCCACTACATGCAAGCTCTTCTGCGACATAAGCTTTACCTATAGCTTTTCCAATATTTCTTCTTACTGAGATCATCTCTACTTCCATAGTTAATACATCTCCTGGTCTTACTTCTTTTTTAAATCTAACTTTATCTATACCTGCAAATACACCTAATTTACCTTTATTCTCATCCATAGACATCATAGCTACACATCCAACTTGAGCCATAGCTTCTATTATTAAAACTCCTGGCACTATTGGATAATCTGGAAAATGACCTTGGAAAAATGGCTCATTTGCACTTACATTTTTTATTCCTACTGCTCTTTTTCCTTCATCTAATTCTATAACTCTATCCACTAATAAAAATGGATATCTATGTGGTATTAATTCTTTTATTTGATCTATATTTAACATTTAAATACCTCCTATTTTCTTTTTTTGAAGGTTCCTCCTGTTTCAAGCAAATCTAAAGAGCCTAATGCTTTTCCTGTTCCTTTGGCAACACAAGATAAAGGTTCATCAGCAACCATTACTTTAATTCCTGTTCTTTCCTCTATTCTTTTATCTAGTCCATATAATAGTGAACCTCCACCAGTCATTATTATTCCTGAATCACTTATATCCGCAGCTAATTCTGGAGGTGTTTTTTCTAGTACTGAAAGTGTAGTTACTACTATTTGTTCAGCACACTCATCAAGGGCTTGTAACATTTCTGAAGAGTTTATAATTATAGATTGTGGTAATCCTCCAACTAAATTTCTTCCGCTTATCTTCATGCTTATTTCTTCTTCTCTTTTGTATGCAGTACCTATTTCTATCTTTATTTTTTCAGCACTTCGATCTCCAATAAGAAGGTTATGTTGTTTTCTAATATACCTAACGATAGCTTCATCGAATCGATCTCCACCTACTTTTATAGATTCACTTACTACAGCTCCCCCTAAAGAGATTACAGCTATATCCGAAGTTCCTCCACCTATATCTATAACCATACTTCCGTTAGCCTTAGATATATCTACTCCAGCCCCAATTGCAGCTGCTATAGGTTCTTCTATTATATATACTTCTCTTGCTCCCGCTTGACGTGTAGCTTCTTCTACAGCTCTTTTTTCAACCTCTGTGATTCCAGTTGGAACACAAACCATTATTCTAGGCATGAAAAATCTACCAAAGCCCTTCTTGTCTACAACTTTGTTTATGAAATAATTAAGCATTTTTTCAGTTACATTATAGTCCGAAATAACACCATCTCTTAGCGGCCTTATTGCTACTATATTACCCGGTGTTCTCCCTATCATTCTTCTAGCTTCTTCACCTACAGCTAAAACAGTATTGGTTCTCTTTTCTATTGCTAAAACAGATGGCTCCTCTAGTACAATTCCTCTTCCACTAACATATACAAGTACATTAGCCGTTCCTAAGTCTATACCTATATCAGCTCTCGACATTTTTAAAACTCCTTTTGTTTTATTTATTATATTTAAACGTTTGATTATTTTCTTTTTAAAACACTCCTATAATACAAAATATACAAAAACGCCGTTTTAGTCAAGAACAATATAAAAAAATGTAGGCTTTAGCCTACATCTTTTTTTATATCCTTTTCATATTTAAGCTTAGTAGCCATGCCACCTCTTATGTGTCTTTCGGATTTATTCTTTTCTAAAACCATCTTAACCTCTTTAGCTAAAGATGGATTTATTTCTTCTAATCGTTCTGTTACATCCTTGTGAATAGTACTTTTGCTGACTCCAAAAGTTTTAGCTGTTTGACGTACCGTAGTATTTTTTTCTAGTATATATTTTGCCACAACGATTGCTCGTTCTTCTATATGAGATCTCAAAATTTCCCCCCCTCACATACTAGCCTTAATCATATATATGTAAAAACGCAAAAAAATATAACAGATTTAATCAAATTTGATTAAATCTGTTATATTTTTATTTTGTTAAATTCATTGGGTCTATTGCTTGTTTTGCTTTAAATGCCTCTATATGTACATGAGTTCCCTCTTCACTTTCAACTATAGAAGTATTTCCTACGTTCCCTAAAAGTTCGCCTTCTTTAACTACTTGACCTTTTTTCACTTTTGTTTTTTCATTTAAATTAGAATATATTACCACGACATCATTATCACTTTGAACTTTTACTGATGTTCCATTTTCATCATCTTTAAATACATCAACTACTTTTCCTGATAATAAAGATTTTATTGCTTGATTCTTCTCTGCACTAACATCTAAACCTTTATGTATTTCCCATACAGCTAATGTTTCTGAGTAGCTAGGTTGTTTTTCTGAGTACTCTCTTGTTATTGCTTTTCCTAAAAAACCTAATTTAGAATCATTTTCTTTTACTTGTTGTTTTTCTTTTTGCTTAGCTTGTTGTAAATTTTCTTCTGACTCTGATGTTGTTGGAACGGCATCATTATTTTCTTTCTTTATTAAATGCAATTCATCATCTTTTTTGCTACTTTTTTCAGTGTTATTTACAAATTCATTGTTAGAAGCTAATTCATCTACATTGTTTTTTGTAAACCAGACTCCTCCAATTGCTAGTAAGCAAATGCATGCAAATAATCCTAAGTAAAAACCATCTTTTTCTAATAGCTTTTTCTTCATACAGCACCTCCAAATATATTTATGTATTTATATTGTTGTCTATAGTTTCTATTTTTATACAATTTATGTATTTTTTTGAAACAATATTTATTTAGAGATTATAAGCGTACTAATATAAAAAAAGATAGATAAACAACATATGTTGTTTATCTATCTTTTTTTATGTTAGTACAAATCTTTTATTTGAGTACCTTTATAGTAATGAGATAAAATTTCATAATACTTATGTCCTTCTTTTGCCATACCTTCTGCTCCCCACTGACTCATTCCTACTCCATGTCCATAACCCTTTACTACAATATCCAAATAATTTTCATTGAATTTTATATCAAAATTAGCTGAGTTTAGATTTAATATACTTCTAACATCAGTTCCCTTAATTTCTTTATTGCCTATTTTAATTTTGTCTACAGATCCACCATTACTTCTTTCAAGTATTTTAATTTCATTTTTTAAATCATTTTCATTTACTTGTACCCCACCATAACTTCTCTTAAATTTATCTACAAAGTCTTTATTGCTAATTTGTAGTGCAGACACATATTTAGGTGAATAATTTTTATCATATGGACTTTCAACTGATTTTAAATATGGATATGCTTTAGAAAATACCTCTTCACAGTTTTCCGTTTTACCTGAAGATGTTGAAAAATACAAAGTGAGTATAGGCTCATCATTATAAGTTATAATATGACCTTTAGTTTCCTTTACAGCTTGTTGAATTTTTGAATAAGAGTTTTTCATCCAATTTTTTCCGTTTTTTGATTTTAATTCATCATAACTTTTATATTCTTGACAGTGTTTAAAATCTGTACAAACTACAGCATTTTTATGTTTGTTTGAATTGCCTTGATTTTCTTTATACATTACAAAAGTTCTTGCAGCCACAGCTTGAGCTTTTAAAGCCTCTAAACTAAATTCTGAAGACATCTCTCCAGCTAATACACCACATAAATATTCTTCTATATCCATTTTCTGAGTTTTACCCAATTTATGATTATACACATTTATGGTCGGTGACTTTTTATTAATCGTTTCATAGCTTGTTAACTTCTTTTCAGCTTTTTTTACTATTTGTTTTGTAACTACAACAGTTTTTTTATCTTCTTTAGGTGTTACTTCTATTGAATCGTAAGATACTACACTTGTAAGTATCGGTATCGCTATAGAGCAAACAACTACGCTTGCTAAAACTATTAAAGGGTTCTTCATATACTTTTCCTCCTTAGTTTAATCCTTGTCCTTAAAGTATATGAACAACCCTATTCTTTTATCACAATTAATTTATTAATCTTCTATTATTTCTATGTTTCCACCTAATGCAGTTATCTTCTTATCTATGTCTACATATCCTCTTTGTATATGGTATATTTCACCTATTTGAGTTTCACCTTCTGCTATAAGTCCACATAATATAAGTGCAGCACCTGCTCTTAAATCTGTTGCATTAACCTTAGCTCCATGTAATTGATCTACTCCATTAACTATAGCGCTTCTGCCTTCTATCTTTATGTTAGCACCCATTCTATTGAATTCAGCAACATGCATAAATCTGTTTTCGAATACAGTTTCTATAGCTACCCCTGTTCCGTTTGATATAGTCATCATAGCCATAAATTGAGCCTGAACATCTGTTGGGAACCCTGGATGTGGTAAAGTTTTTATATCTATTGGTTTTATAACGTCTGGTCCTATTACTCTTACAGCGTTATCAGTTTCTATTATTTCACAACCAGCTTCCTTTAATTTAGCTACTACTGGCTTTAAATGTTCCATCATTACATTTTCTATTGTTATATCACCTTTTGTCATAGCTGCTGCAACCATATAAGTAGCTGCTTCTATTCTATCAGGTATTACTGTATGCTCTGCACCTTTTAATTCTTTAACTCCGTTTATTTTTATAGTATTTGTTCCAGCACCTTTTATACTAGCTCCCATTTCGTTTAGGAAGTTAGCTAAGTCAACTATCTCTGGTTCTTCTGCTGCGTTTTCTATTATTGTAATACCGTCTGCAAGAGCAGCTGCCATCATTATATTTTCAGTAGCTCCAACTGATGGGAAATCTAAGTATAACTTAGCTCCTGTTAATTTCTTAGTTGTAGCTTCTACAAATCCATGATCCATCTCTATGTTAGCACCTAAGTACTTAAATCCTTTTAAATGTAAATCTATAGGTCTTGTTCCTATAGCACATCCCCCTGGCATAGATATTTTAGTATGATTAAATCTTGCAAGTAATGGTCCCATTACTAAAAAAGATGCTCTCATTTTTCTTACAAGTTCATATGGAGCTTCACATGTGCTTATGTTGCTTGCGTCTACTGTTAATACATTATCTGTATAATCTACCTCAGCTCCTAAATGTCTTAATAAATCAGATATAACATGTACGTCTCTTAAGTTAGGTACACCTTTTATTGTTGATTTTCCGTTTCCTAATAATGTTGCTGCTATTATTGGTAATACTGCATTTTTTGCTCCATCTATTTTAACACTACCTCTAAGTGGGTTACTTTTCTTAACTAATATTTTTGCCATTTGATTGACCTCTCCTCATTATTAATAGTCTAATTTGATAATGGGCGTAGCAATATATATGAGAGTTTTCTCATCATCTTCGCTATACCTCATCCCTATATTTAAATTTATCTTATTTCCTAAATATTCTAAGTAGTTTTTATGTAAAACTTCACTATACGCTGTTATCGATATAAAGTTTTCCTCTTCTACTCTATCTATTTCTTCAGCATTCATATTATATAATATTTTCTCTAAAATATCATCATATTTCTTTATTTTTAACTTTTTTGTATATTCTCCTGAGATACATGTATTTATATTCAATTGAGAAACATGCTTGTTGAGAGTATTCTCAAGAATTGTATAAATGTCCACTATACTTTTATATACTTTATTCTCTAATATGTCAACTGTTATGTATGACTCTTTGTTATTTTTTTTAGTAGCAATTATAGAAATGCTTTTTTCTTGCGTCTTAACTTGGGCATATATTTGTTTTTCGCTTTTATTCCAATTTTCTTCCCATTTTATATTACTTTCTTCTAGCCCAAGATTATTAATAACTTCAATACACATATCCGTCATCTCATTCTTAGATATATCATGATTTATTTCAGCATTTGCTTTTATATTATAAAACTTAAATTCAGCCTGTGTACTATTAAAGGCTTGTATAAGTTGCTCATATTCATTATTTGATTTTATATCAGCATATGATATTAACATTCCTGCTAACATCAGTGCAAAAAAACTTATTGTTAATTTTACTATTTTCATAAAAAATCCCCCTTAAAATTATCATATTTATACTTGAATTATTGACAATTTTAAGGAGGATATACTTTATATACTCACTATTTATTTTTTTAATTTTTCTATTAAATTACTTTCAAATTCTTCTATTCCTATTCTTTCTAAAACCTTAGATATTCTTTCTCCAGGCTCCCCTAGTTCACTATATGTATCTAATATTTTTTGTACCACGTCTTCCATTTCTTCTTCTTGATATAAATCCGTTAATTTATCTCCAAATCTATATCCTCTTCCCATTCTACCACCAAGATATATAGCCATTCCTTGTTTTTCAACTTCCATGGCTCCAAATGGACAAGCAACTGCACATTTTCCACAATTTACACATTGTTCTTGATCCCACACTAATTTTTCATCTATAAGTTTAACTGCTTTTTGTCTACATTGTTTAGTACATATTCCACAGTTTTTGCACTTCTCTTTATTGAATTTCACATAAGCTTGTCCAACTATACCTATGTCATTAGTGTTTGCTTTTGCACAGTTGTTCGGGCATCCTACTAATGTTATTTTAGTTTTTGATGGTAAATCGTATGCAAAATATTTATCATGTAATTTTCCACAAAGTCCTTGAGTGTCATATATACCGTGTTGACATACAGTTCCTTTACATGCAACTAAAGGTCTAACTTTTTTCCCCGTTCCTCCATGAACTAATTTAGCTTCTTTTAGTTCTCTTTTTATATCTTCAATGTCTTCATATTTAATCCAAGGAATTTCTACTGCTAACCTAGTAGTAAGCCCTAGATACCCTCTACCATACTTCTCAGATAACCTAGATAGATCATTTAATTGTTGTGCTTTAAAATTACCCGCTCTACTTAATACTCTTATTGCAAAGTATCCTTCTTGTTTTTGTGCTAATATCCCTTCGCCCTTTAATCTAGCTATTTCATCTTTACTTATCACAATAAACACCACCTATTAATTTATATATATAGGTTATCATACTTAATACCTATCATCTAGAACATTTATTCATTTTATATATTTTATATTATTATGCATATCATTACTTTTTTTAATGGTATATAAACCCAATCAAATATTTTATTTTGTTAATGTAGTGTTCTTTTTAAGAACATACATACTCAATAAAAAAGCACCTCTTAATGATTTATTTCATTTAAGAGATGCCTATTTTTACTATTTTTTATTATTCAACTGTTACTGATTTAGCTAAGTTTCTTGGCTTATCTACGTCACAACCTCTTTCAACTGCAACATAGTATGATAATAATTGAAGAGGTAGCACTGTTAATATACTTGATAGTATATCATCTACATTTGGTATATATATTACCTTGTCAGCAGCCTTTTCAACTTCTTTGTTCTTTTCTTGAGCTATAGCTATAACATATGCTCCTCTAGCTCTTACTTCAGCCATGTTAGAAACCATCTTCTCAAATAATTCCCCTTGAGTAGCTATTGCTATTACTGGTGTTCCTTTTTCTATTAATGCTATTGTACCATGCTTTAATTCTCCAGCTGCAAAAGCTTCTGCATGAATATAAGATATTTCTTTTATCTTTAAAGCACCTTCCATAGCTAAGTTATAATCTAATCCTCTACCTAGATAGAATGCACTATGAGCTTCTTTTAACGTTTTAGCAACGTCTTCTTTGATATAAGTTTCTTGCTCTAGAGCTTTTTCTACTTTAGATGGCATTTCTTTTAATTTTTCTATCATTTCATTGTAGAACTCTTTAGTTATAGTTTCTCTCTTTATAGCAAAATCTAATGCTATCATATAGAATGATACTAATTGAGTAGTATAAGCCTTAGTAGATGCAACAGACACTTCTGGCCCTGCCCATGTATAGAATACATCATGAGACTCTCTAGCTATAGAAGAACCTACAACATTAGTTACTGCTAATATTCTAGCTCCTCTTTCTTTAGCATATCTTAAAGATGCTAATGTATCTGCAGTTTCTCCTGATTGACTTACTAATATTAATAATGTGTTTTCATCTATAAATGGATCTCTATATCTAAATTCAGATGCTATATCAGTTATTACTGGTATTTTAGCAAACTTTTCTATAGCAAATTTTCCAACAAGTCCTGCATGATATGCAGTACCACATGCAACTATATAAACTTTATTTATTTTTTCTAAGTCTTGCTTAGTCATTTTTATATCATCTAATTGGATTTCTCCATTATCATTTAATCTTCTTATTAATGTTTCTCTAACTCCACTTGGTTGTTCGTACACTTCTTTTAACATAAAGTGCTCATATCCACCTTTAGATGCAGCTTCTACATCCCAAGTTATTTTTGTAGCTTCTTTTTCAACAACTTCTCTATTTTCATTTAAAACAGTTAATTTATCTCCAACCATGTGAACAAATTCCCCATTTTCTAAGAAATATACATTTCTAGTATACTTTAATATAGCAGGTATATCTGATGCTATGAAGTTTTCACCTTCTCCAAGACCTACTACTAATGGGCTATCTTTTCTTACAGCTACTAATTCATTGTTGTTGTCTTTGCATACAACACCTAGTGCATACGCTCCTCTTAATCTTTCAGTAGCCTTGTAAACAGCATCTAGTAAGTTTCCTTCATAGTACTTATCTACTAAGTGAGCTACTACTTCTGTGTCAGTTTGAGATAAGAATAATACACCTTCACTTTGTAATTCTTCTCTTAACTCCATGTAGTTTTCTATTATACCATTATGAACAACAGCTATTGTTCTATCCATATTGAAATGAGGATGAGAGTTTACATCTGATGGTTCTCCATGAGTTGCCCATCTAGTATGCCCTATTCCTAATCCACCTTCTATTGGATTTTTTTCTAAGTCTTCTGCTAATATTGCAAGTCTTCCTTTGAACTTTCTTATCTCTAATTCATTTCCAACGTTAACTGCAACTCCTGCAGAATCATAACCTCTGTACTCTAACTTAGAAAGTCCTTCTATTAAAACCTCTGTTGCTTGTCTGTATCCTAAATATCCAACTATTCCACACATATTCAAAATCCTCCTAAAAATATTATTTGTTTGTTTATATTTTTAGAGTTAGGTCATATGTTTACATAAGCTTCCCTTTGTCCATAGAATTACTTCTATGATTTAAGGAAGTTCTAACGATGGTAAACACACCGCAGAGCATCCGCCGACAATTCGATAAACTCTGACCTCGTCAACTTAACAATTATTTATTTAAATAATCAGCTGCTAAGTTCTGGCGCTTATAAAGCAAATACTAATATGTATTAGTATTTACTTTTAATTTACGATAGTTTTTCTTGTATAAGATTAGCTAAGTTTGTAGCTAGTTCTTTTATTTGACCTTCCTCTTTACCCTCTAACATAACTCTTACTAGTGGCTCTGTTCCTGATGGTCTTATTAAGACTCTTCCACATCCATCTAATAAGCTTTCTATTCTTTCTATTTCACTTTTTATTTGTGGGTATTCCATGTATCTATTCTTGTTTTCATTTTTTATTCTAGCATTAACTAGTACTTGTGGATACTGAGTCATTACTGCTGCTAGTTCTGATAATTTCTTTTGTTCCTCTAATACTATTTGAGCTAGTACTAGTGAACTTAAAACGCCATCTCCAGTTGTATTGTAATCTAAGAATATCATATGGCCTGATTGCTCTCCACCTAAGTTATATCCACTATTTTTCATTTCTTCTAGTACATATCTATCACCTACACCAGTAGTAGATAGTTTTACACCATGTTCTTTAGCTGCAATAGTAAGACCTATGTTACTCATTACTGTAACTACTAATGTATCTTGTGCTAGCTTACTCTTTTTCTTTAAGTATATAGCGCTTAATATCATTATATGGTCTCCATCAACAATGTTTCCAGCTTCATTGACAGCAATTAATCTATCTGCGTCTCCGTCATATGCAAGACCTAAATCTGCTTTATGTTTTAAAACAGCTTCTTGTAATTTTTGTGGATGAGTTGATCCACACTTATCATTTATATTATTCCCATTTGGTTCACTATTTATAGTTATAACACTTGCACCTAATTCATCAAATACTATTGGTGCAACTTTATATGCTGCTCCATTAGCGCAGTCTAAGACTACTTTTAGTCCCTTAAAATCTACATTTATTATAGATTTTAAGTAATCTATATAATCTCTCTGTGCATCATGCATGTGTATTTTTTTACCTACTTTTTCTCCAACTGGGTAATAATCTACTTTTTCTATGTTGTCTATATAGTTTTCTATGTTTAGTTCAACTTCATCATCTAATTTATATCCATCTTCATTAAAGAACTTTATTCCATTATATTCAACTGGGTTGTGTGATGCAGATATAACTACTCCACAATCAGCATCATATTTTTTTATTAAATATGCAACAGCAGGTGTTGGCACTACTCCAACAGTAATTACATCACATCCAACAGACATAAGTCCTGATATTAATGATGCTTCTAACATATCTCCTGATATTCTTGTATCTTTTCCTACTATTACTTTAACCTTTTCTTTTCCTTGAGCTAAAACGTAACCTCCAGCTCTCCCTAACCTATATGTTAAGTCACAAGTAAGCTCTGTATTAGCTATACCTCTTACCCCATCTGTTCCAAAATATTTTCTCATTAAAAATCTCCTTTCACGACGAAAAGCTTATCAAATTATAATATATTATTATGCACACATAAATGTTATTGATTCTCTAGTTTATTCCATAAGGACATTTTAATATATATAAACAAAAAGGACAATAGAAATGTTTCTATTGTCCTTTTTTTGTAATTTTTGAGTATTAATATAATACTATTTTATAGCAGCTGCACCCTTTAATAAAGCGTCCTTATTTAAAGGTACAAACTTCTCTTTACTAGGTCCAAATACTTTTTTGAAAGCTTCTAAAACTGAGTCAACTTCTACTGCTGGCTCTGTTTTTAGGTAAGCTCCTAGCATTATCATATTTGCAACTCTAGGGTTTCCTAATTCTGAAGCTAGATCATTTGCTTGTATATAATAAACTTCAATATCGTCTCTTTGTACTTTTTGCTCTATAAGAGAACTGTTTACTATTATTTTTCCACCTGGCTTAACTTCACTTTCAAATTTTTCAAGTGATGGTAAGTTCATAACTATTGCACAAGTAGCATCTCCTGTTATAAGAGGAGAACCTACTGGGCTATCAGATACAGTTACTGCACAGTTAGCTGTACCTCCACGCATTTCTGGTCCATATGATGGTAACCAAGAAACTTCTTTACCTTCTAGCATTCCTGCATAAGTAAGTAATTGTCCCATAGACATAACACCTTGACCGCCGAATCCTGCACATATTACTCTAGCTGTAGACATATTACTTCACCTCCCCATTAAGATCAATATTTTTTAGATTTCCTAAAGGATAGTATGGCATCATATTGTCTCTTAACCATTGTAATGCGTCATTTGGTGCTAATCCCCAGTTAGTTGGACATGTAGATAATACTTCTACTATACCAAATCCTAATCCTGCATGTTGAACTTCAAAAGCTTTCTTTATAGCTTTCTTAGCTTTTCTAACATTAGCAGGTGTATCTACTGAAACTCTCTCTACAAATACAGCTCCTGGTAATGTAGCTAACATTTCACTCATTTGTATTGGGAATCCTTGTTTATCTATTTCTCTTCCGTTTGGAGCTGTAGTAGCTTTTTGACCAACTAATGTAGTTGGAGCCATTTGTCCACCAGTCATTCCATATATAGCATTATTTACAAATATAGTAGTGAATTTTTCTCCTCTAGCTGCAGCATGAACTATTTCAGCTGTACCTATTGAAGCTAAATCTCCATCTCCTTGATATGTAAATACTGTTTTATCAGGTTGAATTCTTTTTATACCTGTAGCAGCTGCTGGTGCTCTACCGTGAGATGCTTCTTGCATATCACAATTAAAGTAATTATATGCTAGAACTGAACATCCAACTGGAGCTACACCTACAGTATCTCCTAATACATCTAATTCATCTAATACTTCTGCTACTAATCTATGGATTATACCATGAGTACATCCTGGACAATAATGAGTTTGAGCATCTGTTAAACCTTGAGTTTTCTTAAATACAACTGACATTATCTAACACCTCCTACAGCTAATTCACTTTCTACTACTTCTTTAGCTTTGTTAGCTATTCCATCTGGATCTGGTATCATTCCACCAGCTCTTCCATAGAAGTGTACAGGTAATCTTCCTTCAACTGCTAATCTTACATCCTCTACCATTTGACCCATACTCATCTCAACAGTTAATAAGTTTTTAGCTTCTGGTATCTGATTGAAAGCTTCAACTGGGAATGGCCATAAAGTTTTAGGTCTTATAAGACCTGCCTTTATTCCTTCTCCTCTTAATATCTCTATAGCATTTTTTACTATTCTAGATGTAGTACCGTAAGCTACGAATACTAATTCAGCATCTTCTGTTTTGTACATTTCATAATCAACTTCATTTTTTTCTATTTCTTTATATTTAGCTTCTAATTTTATACAATGTTGTTCTAATTCATCTGGTTGTAAGTATAATGAATTTATTATATTAGGTTTTCTTTTTCCTTTAGTTCCTGTAGTTGCCCAATCTTTAACTGGTAATTCTCTAGTTTTAGGAGCTCTAAATTCTACTGGCTCCATCATTTGTCCTATCATACCATCTGCAACTACCATAACTGGTGTTCTGTAGAAATCTGCAACATTGAAAGCTTCCATTATCATATCAACAGCTTCTTGAACAGTAGCAGGTGCGAAAACTGGTGTTCTATAGTCTCCATTACCTCCACCTCTTGTAGACATGAAGTAGTCAGCTTGAGAAGGTTGTATTCCACCAAGTCCTGGACCTCCTCTCATTACGTTAACTACAACGCATGGAAGTTCAGCTCCTGCTGCATAAGTTATACCTTCTTGCTTTAGTGCTATTCCTGGAGAAGATGAAGAAGTCATAACTCTAGCTCCTGTACCTGCTCCTCCGTATATCATATTTATAGCAGAAACTTCTGATTCTGCTTGAACGAATACTCCGCCAACATTAGGTAACTCTTTAGCCATATATTCTGGTAATTCATTTTGTGGTGTTATAGGGTAACCGAAGAAGTATTTGCATCCAGCTTCTATAGCTGCTTTTCCAAATGCTTCGTTACCTTTCATAAGTATCTTAGCCATTAAAATTCCCCCTTAATTTTTAATTAGTCTCTCTCTACTGTTATTACTGAATCTGGGCACATAGTAGCACAGTTTGTACATCCTATACATTTATCCATATCATTAACTGATGCTGGATTGTATCCCTTTTTATTAATTTTACTATTATCCATTGATATAATTTTTACTGGACATGCATCTACGCATAATCCACAACCTTTGCAAAGGTCTTTATTAAAAGATACTGTTCCTTTAGCCATCTTCTTATGCCTCCTTAAATCTTTCTATATATTTGAGCTCAAACTACATCCAATCTTCTCTCATATAAAGCTTTATTGGGAATACTTCCCCTTCTAAATCCTTAGGTAACTGCGGTATAAGGTTTTCCATACACACAACATACTTAACTGGTATATCGCATAGCTTTGATACTTTTGATACCAATGCTTGTCCTCTTAATATATCTTCTATTGTAGTTGATCTTATAAGATGTGTATTGTTTATTAAACCTGTAACTTTAAGTCCTGAAGACTTTTCTATTGCTCTTATATGTTCAATGACTTTTTCAGCAGTCTGAGTTTGCTCTCTATTTGCATTTACTACACAAAACATATCATAATCATTTTCTTTTATTAAATGATTAAATCTTCCTACTACTCTTGCACCTACATTATCCCCACCAACATCCATAACATACTCATAAGACTTATCATTTATTGGAGTTGTTATTTGACCTGATAATGCTGGCAAATCTAGTGTTGGAGCATCTATTGAACTATCTATTGGAAGTATATCTAATGATTTTAATAATTCTTTTTTCTCTCTTGTTCTAAAGTATACGTTTACCACATCTAAATCTGATAAAGCAACTTTATTTTGTACTTCTTTTCTCAACTTAGTGACATAATTTATAGCAAATTCACTTTTTCCACTTCCATAATGTCCTATTATGATTCTTATTCTGTTATCGTTAGTTATCATTATCTCACCCATTAAGTCATATAATTAAATTCATATATGTTATTTGTTTAATGCTACTTTATATGCACTGTACTGCACAACCATATACTTGAGGTTCTTCTTCTTTATTTAAAACTCTAAGTCCACCTTGTGCTAATGCTATCATCTCATCTTCACCTGGGTAAACCTTTACATCAGATATAAAATTAACTCTTTCTTCTATCATTCCTGTAAACATCTTAGAATAAGCTATTCCACCAGTTAAAAGAACTGCGTCTACCTTTCCTTTTAATACTGATGCACAAGAACCTATCTCTTTACTTACTTGGTAAGCCATAGCTTCATAAACTAATTTAGCTTTTTCGTCTCCAGCTTCTATTCTAGCTTCAACATCTCTACCATCATTAGTATTTAAGTATCCTACTAGACCACCATTTCCTTTTATTCTTTTCTTTATTTCATCTTGAGTATATTTTCCACTAAAGCACATTTTAACTAAATCACCTACTGGTAATCCACCACTTCTTTCTGGAGAAAATGGACCTTCACCATCTAGAGCATTAGCAACATCTATTACTTTACCATTTTCATGTGCTCCTACAGATACTCCTCCACCCATATGAGCTACTATAAAGTTACAGTCACTATATTCCTTATTTAATTCCTTAGCTGCTCTTCTAGCTGTAGCTTTTTGGTTTAATGCATGGAATATACTTTTTCTATCTATTTCAGGTATTCCTGATACCCTAGCTACCTCATTCATTTCATCAACAACAACAGGGTCTACTATGTATGATGGTATATTAACTTGATCCCCTATTTCTTTTGCTATGATTCCACCTAAGTTTGATGCATGTTCACCTAAAACACCAACTCTTAGATCTTCTATCATAGGATTATTTACAACATAAGTTCCACCTTGTATAGGTTTAAGAAGACCACCCCTACCTACAACTGCGTGTAAATCACTTGTCTTAACTCCACCTTCTACTAATGCTTCTTCTATAACATTTTTACGAAATTCAAACTGATCTGAGATTTTTTCATATTTCCCTATTTCTTCAGAAGAATGTCTTAAAGTTTTTTCAAATACCAAACTCTCATTATCAAACACAGCTATTTTAGTTGATGTTGAACCTGGGTTTATTGTTAGTATTTTGAATATATTATCCATATGCCTACCCCCTAATATATTAAGCTTTAGCAGCCATTAGTACACCTAAAGCTATTGAATTTAACTTAGTTTCTTCATTATCTGCTCTTGAAGTTAATATTACAGGAGCTTTTGCCCCTACTATAAGACCTGCATTTTTTGACTTCGCAAAAAATACTAATGATTTATATAATATATTTCCAGCTTCTATATCTGGAGCTAATAATATATCTGCTTTACCTGCTACAGGATGATTTATTCCCTTATGATTTGCAGCTTTTATTGATACTGCATTATCTAATGCGAAAGGTCCCCCTACTATACAACCTTTAAGTTCTCCTCTTTCGCACATTTCTTCTAATTCTTTTGCATCTATTGTATCTTGCATTTTAGGATTTACTTTTTCCTTTGCACATAGCGCTGCTACCTTTGGTATGTCTATATCTAATGAATGTGCTACAGTACATGAATTTTCTATAATTTGTTTTTTAACGTTTACATCTGGTGCTAAGTTCATTGCTGCATCTGTTACTAAAAATAATCTGTCATATCCTTCTATATCAAATACTGCAACATGACTTAATACATTTCCAGTTCTCAAACCAACTTCTTTATTTAACACAGCTTTTAATATTATAGCTGTATCAACTAGCCCCTTCATTACCATATCTGCTTTTCCTTGTGATACTAATTCAACTGCTTTAAGAGATGCTTCTGATAAGTCTTTTATGTCTATTAATTCATAATTATTAAGATCTATATTTATACTACTTGCTATTTCTTTTGTTTTTTCTATGTCCCCAACCAAAATAGCATTAGCTATTTCTTCTTTTCTTGCCATTTCAACAGCCATTAAAACTTCTTTATCTTGGCAACATGCCACTGATATAGTTTTAGGTCCCCTATCTCTTGCAAACTTTATTACTTCTTCAAAATTTCTCATCTAATCCCACCTCATTTTTCATATGTAAATAAAAAATATTTTTATACTTTCAATTCTAAATAACAATTAATTCCA
The DNA here is from genome assembly GCF_030131845.1 of Romboutsia sedimentorum. GTDB lineage: Bacteria > Bacillota > Clostridia > Peptostreptococcales > Peptostreptococcaceae > Romboutsia_D > Romboutsia_D sedimentorum. Next base: position 136,866 of record NZ_JASKYM010000007.1, read on the forward strand.
TTTTATTTTAAACAATTTGTTCTTACATTTAAAGTATACACTTTTTAGTATCGTTTTCCCAGTCCATTGTAAATTTTTTAATTTTTCAGATTATTTCACTATAAGTTGTCTTTACTTTTATAGTATTACTAAAATAAATAAGGTGCAACAAAAATATGCGTTTTTATATTTAAAACGACATTTTCTGTTGCACCTTCAATTTATAATTATACATTTTATTCTGTTTTACTTGGATTAACTACTATGCTTTTAAGATTATATTTTACATCGTATTTTATATCATACTTATCACCTTCACCAATCTCTTGCTTTAGGTCTATATATAATACTATATCTGATTTTTTTATAGTGCCCATATTTTCTAAATATTCAATGCTAACGTTAATATTATCCGGTATCTTTAAAGTGCTTGTATCTATATTACTTTCATTATTTCTTATCTCAATATCTTGTGGTGTATACTCAAAATTTTCTTTGATTATATTTATAGTATTAAGTTTTATAGTAATATATTTAGTTTCTGCTTCTAAGCCTTCTGGAAGATTTAAATATATCTCCTTAGAAATTCCATTAGCTACTTCATTTATATCTACCGATTGAGTTTCTATAGACTCTGTTTTATCTACAATGTCTTTTTTACCTTTTATTGTTACACTCTCTTGACTTAATGTGTAGTCTTTTAAATTAATTTCTTCATTAAATTTTATTCTTATAGGAACTTTCTTTTCTTCTAGTAAAGTTACATTCACTGCAATTGATGATTGTTCTAATTCTACACCTACTACTTCATTACCTTTTTTATCTACAGGCATTAAGCTTACTTGATTAGAAAAATCATTTGTATTTGATCCTACATCTAATATACCTACCACGTTCTTAACTTCTTTTACCAAGCTTCTAGGACCTGATACGGATATATTCTTTTTATCTTTACTTATTTGATCTATTTTTGATTTATCTTGTACTTTTATTTCAACAGCTTTCTTTTCTGTTACAAGTTTTTCTAAAGTAACTATTTGTAGATTATCTTTAATATCATGTGTAATCTGACCTGGTGCGCTTGCTGTTAAATAAATTTCATTTTTTCCTTCTATTGGGTTCTTTATTTGCCCATCTATATGAATATTTTCTTTTTTAATCTTTTTAAGCTTTGATAGTTTACCAGAAAAATTTATATCAGATGTTATTTCTGTATTTGGATATATCACAAGATCATTTTCTTTTAATTCATTCATATTGGTTATAGTTACTGGAATATTTTCAAATAATTTAGTTTCATCTGGGTCTACTACTTCCATAACATATAACCATAGTACTAGTGCACTTAACAGGGATATTATTTTTATTTTTGTATTATTTTTAAATTTACCTATCATCTGAATATACCACCTTTAAAGAAACTTTTCTCATCTGTTTTAGGTTTTAAATTACTTCTTAGTATATTTGCCATTCTGTCTTTTGAGATATTTCTATACAGCTTCCCTGCTTTAGCTATAGATACATCTCCAGTTTCCTCAGAAACAATAAGTGATATACAATCCGAAACTTCACTCACACCTACTGCTGCTCTATGTCTAGTGCCTAAATCTTTACTTAAATCTTTACTTTCAGACAACGGTAAAAAACATGCCGCTGCTTTTACTTGTGAGTCCCTAATAACAACTGCTCCATCATGTAATGGTGTATTTGGTATAAATATATTTATCAATATCTGTCTTGATACGTCTCCATCTATCTTAGTACCTGTATTTATTATGTCACCTATTTTAGTTTGTCTTTCCATAATTATAAGGGCACCTATTTTTTGTCTTGATAATGAATATAGTGCTTCAACTATTTCTTCTATTGTTTTATCTAGTATCTCTTCCACGGTATTCTGTGTGTTTTTCATAAAAAAATTAAACTTAGCTCTACCTATATGTTCAAGCCCTGCTCTAAGTTCCGGTTGAAAAATAATAAGAGCAGCTATAACTCCAAAATCTAAAGCATTTAACAATATCCAATAAAGAGTATGTAATTTTAAAATTTCACTTACTTGGGTTGCTACCAATAAAAAAAGTATTCCTTTTAAAACTTGTTCTGCTCTTGTATCTTTTAAAAACATAAATATTTTATAAAATATATATGCAACTATGGATATATCAATTACGTCATTTATTGTTATTCTAAAAAGTATCTCTAAAAATCCACTAAAAAAAGAACTTATATCCAACACAGTTTTACCCTCCTGTTCGACAACTTCTTAATTATTTATACTATGTATTATACTATATTAACCAAACTATATACAATGTATATAATTATATAAAAAAAAAGTTTCACATTAGTGAAACTTTCTTTATTGGTGAGCGCACAGGGATTCGAACCCCGGACACACGCCTTAGAAGGGCGTTGCTCTATCCAGCTGAGCTATGCACCCATATTTAATATGGAGCGGAAAACGAGATTCGAACTCGCGACTTCAACCTTGGCAAGGTTGCGCTCTACCACTGAACTATTTCCGCATATTCAATGGCGGGAATAACAGGACTCGAACCTGTGACCCATTGATTAACAGTCAATTGCTCTACCAACTGAGCCATATTCCCGCGTATTTAATTTGGCGACCTGGAAGGGACTCGAACCCTCGACCTCCAGCGTGACAGGCTGGCATTCTAACCAACTGAACTACCAGGCCGCATATATAAGTGGTGGGACTAACAGGGCTCGAACCTGTGACCCCCTGCTTGTAAGGCAGGTGCTCTCCCAGCTGAGCTATAGTCCCGGGAATTAAATATTGGAGCGGGTGAAGGGGATCGAACCCTCACAGCTGGCTTGGAAGGCCAGAACTCTACCATTGAGCTACACCCGCATATTTAATTGGTGGAGGATGGTGGATTCGAACCACCGAAATCGTCGATAACAGATTTACAGTCTGCCCCCTTTGGCCGCTCGGGAAATCCTCCGTATTTATGGAGCTAGTGATAGGAATCGAACCTACAACCTGCTGATTACAAGTCAGCTGCTCTACCGTTGAGCCACACTAGCATATTTGGCGGGAATAACAGGACTCGAACCTGTGACCCATTGATTAACAGTCAATTGCTCTACCAACTGAGCCATATTCCCGCGTATTTAGTTTGGCGACCTGGAAGGGACTCGAACCCTCGACCTCCAGCGTGACAGGCTGGCATTCTAACCAACTGAACTACCAGGCCGCATATATATGGTGGGACTAACAGGGCTCGAACCTGTGACCCCCTGCTTGTAAGGCAGGTGCTCTCCCAGCTGAGCTATAGTCCCGGGAATTGGTGACCCATAGGGGAATCGAACCCCTGTTACCGCCGTGAAAGGGCGGTGTCTTGACCGCTTGACCAATGGGCCTTACTTATTTTTTCATAAATAAATAACGTGGCTACGTCTTACTCTCCCAGGCAGTTACCCACCAAGTACCATCAGCGCTAAAGAGCTTAACTTCTGTGTTCGAAATGGGAACAGGTGTATCCTCTTTGCTATTATAACCACATTATATTATATCCATCTATTAAACAAATATTATATTAACATTCTTTTACAAAAGCGTCAATACTATTTTTCTTTATTTTTTATTAAAAATAAGATGATATAATACTTTTAAAACTGTATACATTTAGGTTTTAATCATTTAAATTGGTCAAGTCCTCGACCTATTAGTATCGGTAAGCTAAATACATTGCTGCACTTACACCTTCGACCTATCAACCAGGTAGTCTTCCTGGGGTCTTACCCTTACGGTGGGAAATCTTATCTTGAAGTCGGCTTCGCGCTTAGATGCTTTCAGCGCTTA
>NZ_JASKYM010000008.1 GCF_030131845.1 Romboutsia sedimentorum
AAACTCTTAAATAAAAGTTTATCTAGGGCTCAGATACTGTTATATATCTGGCTTTATGTTTCGTTTGTTTCAAATTCTATAAATTAACCTACTGTTTAATTTTCAAAGTTCTTATTTAGCTAAATCATTTTAAAAAATGATTTTTGCTGTTATTGTTTGCCCTTTTCTTAAGGACAAGTATAACTATACCATCTCATTTATATATCGTCAATACTTTTTTTAATTTTTTTTAATTTTATTTTGCTATTTTTGTTTCATACGTATATTCATTAGTTGCAACCCTAGTTTTTACAACATTTTTGCTTTTTATACGTTCTGCACCATTCAATATTTTAATTACATCTTTACAAAAATAAACCATAACATCCATAACTAATAAACTAATACATATTAAACATATCCAATTAATAATTTGAGACATATATTTTACCTCCAACTTTTATTTTATATAAACTTCTCTAGTTTAATGACACTTACCTTTATAAAAATTCCTCTATATAACTCCATATTACAATGGTTTGATTCGTTTTATTTCATCAAAAACTTTTAATCACCACTATTTCTTAATAATTTTTATTGTTTACTGTTAAAATTTAAATTTTTATCTAAATATTATTTTGAAAATAATTACGTATAAACTACAAATATAAAAAAAGCTTATGTACTAAATTAACTTTAGAACATAAGCTTTTTTATAAAATATATTATTCTTCTATTTTACTTGAAGAATTTTCTATCGGTTTCATAGTTGGGAATAATATAATATCTCTTATAGATGGAGAATTAGTTAATAACATCATAACTCTATCTATACCTATTCCAAGACCACCTGTAGGAGGTAATCCTATTTCTAAAGCATTTATGAAGTCTTCATCCATATCACAAGCTTCATCGTCACCTAATTCTCTTTTTCTTAATTGATCCATAAATCTTCCTTTTTGGTCGATTGGGTCATTAAGTTCAGAGAAAGCATTAGCTAACTCCCACTTGTTTGCGAAAGCTTCAAATCTATCAGTTCTTCTTGGGTCTTCTACATTTCTCTTAGCTAATGGAGATACCTCAACTGGATGATGAGTTATAAATGTAGGTTGGATAAGTTTATCTTCTCCAAACTCTTCAAATAATGAGTTTATAACTTCTCCTCTTCTCATTCCAGGAGTTATTTCTATTCCTTTTTCTTTAGCTACTGCTAAAGCTTCTTCGTCTGTGTTTATAGTTGAGAAATCTACTCCAGTATATTCCTTAACGCAATCTTCCATAGTCATTCTTCTCCACGGAGGAGTGAAATCTATTTCAGTTCCTTGGTAATTTACTTTCATGCTTCCTGTAGCAGCTTCAGCCATATGAGCTATAACATTCTCTGTTATTTCCATCATATCTGTGTAATCTGCATAAGCTTGGTATAATTCTATGGCAGTATATTCTGGATTATGCTTTATAGACATTCCTTCATTTCTAAACATTCTACCCATTTCATATACTTTATCAAATCCACCAACTATAAGTCTTTTTAAATATAGCTCATTAGCTATTCTTAAGTACATTGGTATATCTAATGTATTATGGTGAGTTATGAATGGTTTAGCATTAGCTCCACCAACTGAAGTATTTAATATAGGAGTTTCAACTTCTAAGAATCCTCTTGTATCTAAGTATGATCTTAAAGCTTTTAATGCTTTTGTTCTTGTTAAGAAAGCATTTTTAACCTCTGGGTTAACTATTAAGTCAACATATCTTTGTCTATATCTTAAATCTTGATCTTTTAATCCATGGTATTTTTCTGGTAATATTTGAAGAGATTTAGATAATAGTAAAACTTCATTAGCTTTTATAGATATCTCTTCTTTCTTAGTTTTAAATACTTCACCTTCAATACCTAATATATCACCTATATCATATGTAGAGAATATTGAATACTCTTCTTCACCTATTCTATCTAATCTAACGTAACATTGTATTTTTCCTTCTTGATCTTGTATATCTATGAATCCAGCTTTACCTTGAATTCTTTTACTCATTATACGACCAGCTATCTTAACTGTTTTACCTTCGAAGTTTTCAAAATTGTCTTTTACTTCCATAGAATTACTAGTTCTATCATATCTACTAACATGGAAAGGATCTCTTCCCATTTCTTGTAGTTTAGTTAACTTATCTCTTCTTACTTGAAGAACCTCACTAAGGTCTTCTTGTGATTGATTATTAACATTTGATTGATCGTTATTCATTTTTTCCCCTCCCGATTATCTTCTTATTTCTAATATTTTAAACTTTACAACACCATCTGGAACGTGAACATCTACAACTTGTCCTACTATTTTATCTAAAAGAGCTCTCCCTACAGGAGATTCATTTGATATTCTTCCTTCATATGGATCTGCTTCTGCTGAACCTACTATTGTATATTCAACCTCTTCATCAAATTCCATATCATTTACTTTAACTATAGATCCTATAGTAACAACATTAATGTCTATTTTACTTTCATCTATGATAACTGCATTTCTTATCATATTTTCTAATTTTAATATTCTTTCTTCCATTTGAGCTTGCTCATTTTTAGCTTCATCATATTCAGCATTTTCTGATATATCTCCAAAAGATATAGCAACTTTTATTCTATCCGCAACTTCTCTTCTTCTTACAGTTTTTAGAAGCTCTACCTCATCTTCTAACTTTTGATACCCTTCTTGAGTTAACAGTATTTCTTTTTTATCTTCCATAACCCCTACAACTCCTTCTTTTATATATTTGAGATTGATCTCAATTTTATTTTAATTTATACTATATTTGTTTTATTATGCGCTATATTATAAGTCACTCTTATTCTAATGTCAAGCAATCGTCCATATATCCATTAAGCTTAGATACTACTTCTTCATAAGTTTCTATCTTATTGATTTCATCTCTTACTCTTGCTGAATTTCTAAGTCCTTTTAAATACCACGCAATATGTTTTCTCATTTCTCTTACTGCTACATATTCTCCATGTTCATCAACTGCCATACCTAAATGCTTAATAGCTGTATTAATTTTTTCCTCCAGTGTTGGCTCTGGTAAAATTTCTCCAGTTTGCATATAATGGTTTATTCTTTTAAATATCCATGGATTACCTTGTGAGCCTCTACCTATCATTATAGCATCACAGTTAGTTTTGTCTAACATATTTATTGAATCTTCAACAGTAAATATATCGCCATTGCCTATAACAGGTATACTTATACTTTTCTTTATTTGTGATATTATATCCCAATCAGCCTTACCTGAATAGTATTGCTCTCTTGTTCTACCATGTATAGCCAATGCGCTTATGCCTGAAGCTTCTGCTATTTTAGCAATCTCCACAGCATTTATATGCTCACCATCCCAACCTTTTCTTATTTTTAAAGTTACTGGTTTCTTAGAATTTTTAACTACAGCTTTTAAAACTTCCTCTGCCAATTTAGGATTTCTCATAAGAGCTGATCCATCTCCATTTTTTATAACTTTAGGAGCAGGGCATCCCATATTTATATCCAATATTTCATTAGGATAATCGTTCATTATTTCTGCAGCTCGTCCCATAAATTCAGGTTCTGAACCAAATATTTGTACAGCTACAGGTTGTTCAGCTTCTTCTATTTTTAACATTTTTTTAGTATTTTCATCATCGTAACATAATGCTTTAGCATTTATCATTTCTGTATAAAGCAGCCCACAATTTTGTTCTTTACATATTAATCTAAACGGAAGATCTGTAACACCTGCCATAGGTGATAAAAAAACTTTGTTTTTTAATTCTACATTACCGATTTTTATCATTTTTGTCCTCCTCTAAATTGCAATTTTTATCATTATAATATAAGTTTGCCTACTATCATAAAAAAGGAACTGGGTATATAACCCAATTCCCTTGTTGCTATTCTTTATTTTTATCATGTATCGTCTTTAATCCCTCAAGAGTTAAAAATCTATCTACATTATCTATACTATCTGTCTCTGATGCTATAAGAGTAGACAATCCACCTGTCGCTATCACTTTAATGTCATCATAGTTTAATTCTTGCTTCATCATTTCTATTATCTTGTCAACTAGTCCTACATATCCATATATTATCCCAGCTTGCATTGCTGAAACAGTATTTTTACATACAGTCGACCCAGATTTTGCTAATTCAACTCTAGGAAGCTTTGATGCTCTTTGGAATAAAGCTTCACTTGATATCTTTATACCAGGAGCTATCGTTCCTCCTAAGTACTCACCCTTATCAGATATAGCACAGAATGTAGTAGCTGTTCCAAAATCTACTATTATTAACGGATATCCATATTTTTCAATTCCTGCAACTGCATTTACTATTCTATCAGCTCCAACTTGCTTAGGATTATCATATTTTATATTTAATCCTGTTTTAATTCCTGGGCCTACAATCTTAGGTTGCTTATTGCAATATCTTATGCAGAAATTCTCTAATGCATGCATAACATCAGGAACTACAGATGATATTATAACATCATCTATGTATTTCATATCTATATTTTCATATTGAAACAAACTATTTATAAGCATTCCATACTCATCTGATGTCTTATCTTTATCAGTATTAATTCTCCAATATTTTATTAATTCCTTATTTTTATATATACCTAAAACCATATTGGTATTTCCAACGTCAAATACTAGAAGCATATATTTTAACCTTCTTTCTATTTTTTCCTTTTATTAAGTATAACTGCAACAGCTGATACTACAAACCCTCCAATAATAGCTTCAGGTATTCCATTTGTAGCTGCTATCGTAAATATAAGTGTTTTAGCAGTAGAAGCACTTTCTCCTAAAGCCTGAGCATATCTTTCTGCATATAGAATGTATACCATTCCTAAAACACCTATTGTATTGATTAAAGAACCTACCATCCCAGTTATCCAACCAGATACTAATACATTCTTAGTTAACTTCATAACTAAATTATATACATAGTAAGCTATCAACCCTATTAATACCCTTGGTAGTATAGATACAATCGGATTTATAAGCACAAATGAAGTTATTGTCGGCATAGTTATAGCTCTAAGCAAACTCGTAGCTCCAAATATTAATCCTATTGTCATTCCTACTACAGGACCTTCAATTATCGCGCCTATAATAACTGGTATATGCATTATAGTTGCGTTAGTTGGGCCAATCGGAATAAATCCTAATGGCGTCATAGATAACATAATAGATATTGCTGATAGCACTCCTATTATAGTCATTTTTCTTACATTTAACTTTTTCGTTGCTGTTGACTGTACATTTATCATAATCTCATACCTCCGTTCCAGCTCATAAAAGATGCCGGACTTTTAATTTTTAATTTTGACTTTCGTCTTTTTAGCTATTGTTAAGTCAAGCTCTAAAATATATTAGATACCAGCTATAACAAAATAATTTTATCAATAGCAAATGACATTGTCAATAATTCTTATTAATAGATTATATGTATCCTTTAATTCCACGTATAGAAACTTCTCCTGACATTATCTCTTTTATGATTTTATCTTTAGTCTGTACGACTAAGTTTCCATCTTCATTTATATCTAAACATCTTACTAATTCTTTACTATCACCTTTTAATGTATATATATCTTTGCCTATTATAGCAGAATATTTTCTACATATATTTAAAGTTTTTTCTTTACAATTATTATTAATGTAATCCATATACAACTCTTCAAATTCCATAAAAATATTTCTAACTATATCAACTCTAGACATTTTAAAGTCTTCTTTATATAACGAAGTTGCTATATCAGATATTTCCTGTGAAAACTCCATTGTTTTTACATTTATCCCAATCCCTAACACAATATGATTTACTCTTTCAATTTCAGCAGACAATTCTGTAAGTATTCCTGATATTTTCTTATTATTTAGTATAATATCATTGGGCCATTTTATTAAAGTATTAGCACCCAATTTGTTTAATGCACTTACTATACTTGCTCCAGCTATTAAAGTTATAAATGGTGCTTTATATGGTATTATATCCGGTTTTAATACAATACTCATCCATATACCTTCATTAATTTTAGAATGCCACTGTCTTCCTAGTCTGCCTTTTCCTTTGGTTTGTTCTTCACTGATAATTACAGTTCCTTCTTCTAAACTTGAGGCTATTTCTTTTGCATAATCATTAGTTGAAGCTATTGTATTAAAGTGTATTATTTTATTTCCTATAAATTTAGTATTCAATTCATGAGAAATATTTTTATAAGTTAATAAATCTCCAGGCTTCTCTATTAACCTGTATCCCTTTTTATTTACAGATTCAATATTGTATCCTTCTTCTCTTAATGATTTTATATGTTTCCATATTGCGGCTCTAGACACACCTAATTGTTTCGACAAAATTTCTCCTGAAGTAAATTCATCTTGATTATTCAATATAATCTCTATTATTTTATCTCTCATATTACACCTCTATCTAATGTAATTTTTACATCTAATAATTAATTATACCTTATGAAATTTATTTTTGAATGCTTATATAAAAATTCTATCCTATTGCTGCTTATGTTAATAATATTTTTTTATATTTAATTTTATATACAAAATCGATTTTAAGCAATAATAAACCCTTCCAAATTCAATATTATAATAATATTCAACTTGTTTGCAAAAAACACTTCTAATAGCTATATATCAATTCTCACGATATCATTATATTCATTATTTCCAAATCAATTCTATTATTCCAATAAAAATAGGACCTAAATTTAGGTCCTATTTTGCTAACTATTTATTTTCATCTGTATCATTTATATCTTTTGTTTCTTCTACAGTATTTTCAATACTTTCTTTTTTTGCTAAATCTACATTAGAAATACTTTCTTCAGTTAATTCTTCTTTTTTATCTAATGTTATAGCTGATGTTTCTTCTTTTATTTCTGGTAATTCTAGTGATAATTCTTTATTAAATGCACTCATAAATTTAGCTGCATCTAGAGTTTCATGAACTAATAAAGCTTGGGCTACATACTCTAATCTGTCCATATTCTCTTCTAATAATTTTTTTGTTGCTTTGTATGAATTATCAACAATCTTTCTTATTTCGTTATCTATTTGAGCAGCTACTTCTTCAGAATAATTTTGTTTACTTCCAAAACTATTTCCTAAGAATACTTCTTCATTGCTATCACCAAATGTCATTGGCCCAAGTTTTGTACTCATTCCATATTTAGTAACCATACCTCTAGCGGTAGAAGTTACTCTCTCTAAGTCATTTGATGCACCAGTAGATATATCATCTAATACTAACTCTTCAGCAACTCTACCTCCAAGTAGTACAATTATATTTTCTTTCATTTCTTTTTTAGTAGCATAGAATTTATCTTCTACAGGAAGTTGCATAGTGAATCCACCAGCTCTACCTCTTGGAACTATTGTAACCTGATGAACAGGGCTTACATGATCTAGTATATGGGCACAAACTGCGTGACCAGCTTCATGATATGCTGTAAGTCTTCTCTCTGGCTCACTTATAACTTTAGATTTTTTAGCAACACCTGCTATTACCTTTGTTATAGCTTCTTCTATAGTATCCATATGGATTTTCTTTTCTCTTTTTCTAGCTGTTAATATAGCAGCTTCGTTCATTAAGTTTTCTATATCAGCAGGAGTAAATCCAGGAGTTCTTCTTGCTAAAACTTCTATCTTAACATCTTCTGCTAATGGCTTGTTTTTAGAGTGAACTTCAAATATAGCTTCTCTACCTTTAACATCTGGAGCTCCAACAACAACCTGTCTATCAAATCTACCAGGTCTAAGTAACGCTGGATCAAGTATGTCAGGTCTATTTGTAGCAGCCATTATTATTATCCCTTGGTTTACACCAAATCCATCCATTTCAACTAATAATTGATTTAGAGTTTGCTCTCTCTCATCGTGTCCACCGCCAAGACCAGCGCCTCTTTTTCTACCGACAGCGTCTATTTCATCTATGAATATTATCGCTGGAGCATTTTTTTTAGCTTGTTCGAATAAATCTCTAACTCTCGAAGCTCCTACCCCAACAAACATCTCAACGAAATCAGAACCACTTATACTAAAGAATGGTACACCTGCTTCTCCTGCAACTGCTCTTGATAAATAAGTTTTCCCAGTACCAGGAGGACCCACCATAAGTATACCTTTTGGTATTCTAGCTCCTAAATCAATATATTTCTTAGGATTTTTCAAGAAATCAACGACCTCTTGTAAATCTTCTTTTTCCTCATCAAGCCCTGCTACTTCTTTAAAAGTAACTCTTGTTTTTTCATCATCCTTATGAACTTTAGCTTTTGATTTACCAAAATTCATAACTTTTCCGCCTCCACCTTGAGACTGGTTCATAAATACAAACCAAATTATTACCATACCAAACATTAATAATAGAGTTGGTAACATTTCTACAAACCAAGGAGCTGACGGTTTAGGTTCTCCACTTAATGATGTTATTTTGCCTTCTTTAGCCTGTTGTAAGACTTCATCAGCAAGTTTATCCCCCATTATCTCTTTTGGTACGTATGATCTAAATTTAACGCCTGTGTCTTTTATAGTACCTTCTACTGCAGTTTCATTTATAAAATACAGTTTAGATACATTTCCGTCTGATAAAGCTCTATATACTTTAGAGAATTCCATCGACTCTATCTTTTCTGTAGGTTTACCTGAAAACTGAACTATACCCACTATTATTATGAAAATCAGTAGGTAGAAACCAATATTTTTGAAGAATTTATTCAAAAGAAGCCCTCCTTTCATACATTGTTTTATTCTATAGTTTCTTAAAGCTAATCTTTAAGACTTCTTTTGTTTTTGAATCAATTTTATAATTTTCACTAGTTTTATAATCACCCACGCACAGTATACCTTCTTCATCTGTTACTACAGGAATTTTGCATCTGTCCTCTCTTGGGATTTTTAAATCTATAAATAATTCTTTGATTTTCTTACTACCTGCAACGAGTTTTATTTTATCTCCTTGCTTTCTACTTCTTACAACTATACCCCCTTTTACTTTGCTAAAATCAAACCCTTTAGATGTCTTATTTGTTTTTATACTTTTATATCTATCTATGCTCATTGTTTGGGTTTCTAAAATTAAGTCTAACTCTTTTATTTTAATAAATCCATTGCTAGGTATATTATAGCAAAAATCTATATCTTCACTAACTATTTCTTTAGTAGTTAATATTATGATATTTTTTCTCCTATATGCAAGAATTCCTCTAGGAAGAGTTATCATTTTATTTATTTTATTTTCGTTTTCTAATTCAATTAGATCTTCTATATGCTTTTGATCTATAAAATTAGTATCTCCTAGTATATGTTTTATACCATTTCTTAATACTCTAGCTTTAATAGCATCATGTAAGTTAGTATACTTTTCTAAGTTTATTTCTACAGAGTAAGAATTTAAATCTGAAACCTCTTTAAATTTAATTTTAGCTTCTTGTTCAATATAATCACTATCACTTTTTAAACCTTTACTCATCCTTACTATAGATTCTATTACATTAGGATTAAAATTATCCTTCATATATGGGATAAGTTCTAATCTTATTTTGTTTCTAGTATATATAGTTTCTAGATTTGTTTTATCTATTCTAGGGTTTAAATCATATTTTTTACAATAAGCTTCTATCTCACTTCTTTCTATATCTAAAATAGGTCTTATTATACCATTGTCTCTTATATATTCTATACCTCTTAAACCTTGAAGTCCTGTACCTCTCATAACTCTCATCAAAATAGTTTCTGCTTGGTCATTTAAATTATGTCCTATAGCTATTTTGTTTGATTTTGTTTTTTGTTTGATTTCTTCAAACATTTCATATCTAAGTGTTCTAGCTCCATCTTCTATCGAAACACCCTTTTCCTTGCAATACTGAGGAACATTTATTGATTTAACAAAAGATGTAATTCCTAAATCTTCACAAATTTGAGATACAAATAATGCATCTTTTTGTGCTTCTATACCTCTTATTTGATGATTTAAGTGTGCAGCATACACCTCTATATCTAATACATCTTTTAATCTATAAAGTAGGTGTAGTAAACAAACAGAATCTGGTCCTCCTGAAAGACCCAATACTATTTTGTCACCATCTTCTATCAACTTATATTTATTTATAGTACTTAGTAATTTTTCAAAAATCATATTTATACCTCTTACATTTAGTTTTTATTAACTTTTATGTATAGTTTCTATAAAAAAACCATAAACCCTTGTATCTTTTTTTAAAAGATGCAAAGTTTAGTATAATTATTATAATACCAAATAAATTAAAGAAAAGGTAGTATTTTAACTACCTTTATAAAATTTATATAATTAAAGATTTATAATAAATTTTTAATTATATAAATTATTCATTTATTTGCACTATAATGTTTATTTTATTTCTGCCTTTAAACAATTCCATAATTTTTATATCATACTCTATTTCTGCCTTTATACATTTTTTTTTATTTTTATCTATCTTTAGTTCTTTAGTGTTTGTTTCTATTATAAATAGACCCTGAGGTGTCCTATATTTCGTTTCATAAATACTACTTTTTTTGAAATTCATAGTGGAATTAGTATCCCCAAATCTTTTTATATTAATTTCATTTTCTGATATTTTTATTGTACTTGTTGTTTTATTTCCATCTTCGTTTTCTTTATAAACTACATATATATCGTTATTTTTATAATATACATCAGCAAATGTGCTTAGATTTATCGTATCTACTTTACCACTTTCATCATATTGTTTTGTGGTTATGCTAACTTTTCCGTTCATTTTTTCCTCCTAAATAAGTATAAACTTTAGGCTATATAGACTAAAGTTTATCTCATCTAACTAATATTTTTGTATTTCTACATTTTTTATATCTTGAATTTCTTTTTTTAAAAATTCTTCGCCTATACTAGCAAATTTTTCAGGTATATCAGAAACATAGTATTCATATGATGGTTTAATGCTATCATCTAATCTAATTAATTCTTTGTTTTCTAGTATTTTTTTTAAATCTTTAGCTGTTTCTTTAGCTGGATTTACCAGTTTTATATTTTCTCCGACTATTTCACCTACAGTCCTCTTTAGCAATGGATAATGTGTACAACCTAAAACTAAAGAGTCTATTCCTTGCTCTATTAACTCACCTAAATATTTTTGAGCAGTTAATGATGCAATTTCCGTATTTGACCATCCTTCTTCAACTATAGGTACGAATAAAGGACATGCTTTGTCAATTATCTTTATTTCTTTATCTATTTTTCCTATTTCAACGTTATAAGCTTTTGAACGAATAGTTCCTTCTGTACCAATAACGCCTACTATCTTATTTTTAGTAGAATATGCTGCTGTTCTAGCCCCAGCTTCTATAACTCCAATTATAGGTATATCATATTTCTCATTAGCTTCTTTTAAACTTCTAGCAGTCGCTGTATTACAAGCAATTACTATTGCCTTTACATTCTTAGACATTAAAAAATTTATAGCTTGAAATGTATATTTTATTATTGTCTCTTTTGATCTCGCTCCATAAGGTACTCTAGCTGTATCTCCAAAATAAACTATATTTTCATTAGGCAAAATTTTCATTATTTCTTTTAAAACAGTTAGTCCTCCTAACCCCGAGTCAAACACACCGATAGGTCTATCATTCATATTCCACACCTGCTCTACTTTTTAGTATCTAAAGCTAATTGTATAAGACTATCTATAAGGCTAGAATAACTTAATCCTGTCGCTTCCCACATTTTAGGATACATACTTATGTTTGTAAATCCTGGTAATGTGTTTATTTCATTTATAAATATTTCTCCTGAATTTTTATCTATAAAGAAATCAACTCTAGAAAGTCCTTTTCCATCTATACTTTTAAATGCTTCGATTGCCATTTTTCTTATATTTTCCATGTCTATTTCATTTATATTTGCTGGTATATCATATGTTGATGAACCATTTATATATTTATCTTCGTAGTCATAAAAATCTTTAGCTGGTTTTATTTCTCCTGCTATAGATGCCTTAACTTCATTGTTCCCAAGTACAGCAACTTCTATTTCTCTTGCATCTATACCTTGTTCTAGAACTATTCTAGCATCAAATTTTAAAGCTTCATTAATTCCACTTAGAAGTTCTTCTCTGTTGTTAGCTTTTGATATCCCTACACTCGAACCTAAATTAGCTGGCTTTACAAATATAGGATAATTTAATTTTTCTTCTATTTTATTTAATTCTTCTTGTGTATATTTATTAAATACACTCTTATGTGTATCTGTATAATCAACTTGTGGTAATCCTATTTGTGTAAATACTTTTTTGCATATAAGTTTATCCATACCTACACTTGAAGATAAAACTCCGCATCCTACATATGGTATTTGGCTTATTTCAAATAATCCTTGAATAGTTCCGTCTTCTCCATAAGGACCATGTAAAACTGGGAATAATACATCTATTTTTTCTAATCTTCCATCTTCAAATACGATTCCTACTTCTTTATTTCCAACTGGAACTAAATTAATTTCAACATTTTTATTAGCTAAATTAACCCATTCCCCATTTCTTATATTTTCTTCATTTCCTTCATAATACATCCATCTTCCATCTTTAGTTATTCCTATAGTAAAAATATTGTATTTACTTTTATCAATATGAGTATATATCGAAGCTGATGATGCTAATGAAACTTCGTGCTCTCCTGACTTTCCACCAAATATTAAAGCTACATTAAGTTTATTCATAATTTTGCTCACCTTCCTGCTTTGTATTTATTAATATCAAATATTATATGCATTTTACCATCTAAATGATTATTATAGTTTATTTTAATAAAAAAATAAAGGAGCAAAAGCTCCTTTAATCTAAAATTCTAGTATGTTATGTACTTATTTGGCAAACACATGATTTCCAATTCTCATGTATGGGTCTAACGTTCTTATCCACTGGCATGTGGCTATATCTGGATTCCAAAAATATATTGCTTCGTTGGTTGGATCTTGTCCATATAACGCCTCTTGAGCAGCCTTGTATGCACTCTCAGTGTATTGCATGTTTATTGATCCATCATTAACTACTGAGAATGCATTTTTTTGGTATATGACATCTTTTATGCTATTTGGAAATCTAGAATCTTTCACTCTATTTATAACTACAGCAGCTACAGCTACTTGACCTTCGTAACTTTCACCTCTGGCTTCTCCTGTAATTAATTTTGATAATAATAAAAGTTCATCATTACTTATATTTATAACTTCTCTTTTTTCCTGCTTTGCAAATTCTGATGGCACAGTGTTTTTATTATTCAAATCTTGACTTAATGCTAAAACTTGGCTACATGGCACTAACACATAAGTTAAAACTAATAATGACACTATAAACTTATAGTACCTACCCATAGTTAAAATCACTCCTTTTACTTCTTAAAATATTTGTCTAGTATTTCAACTACTTTAAATTTAACTTTCATTTTATTCATATCTTTTTGTGTCTTTTGTGTTATTAATTTGTATTCATCTTCAGTTAAAACTTCTTTTAATTTTTTATCTGTAGCCTTGTCTATAACTCCATTTTCTTCATCTACAAAACATAATGGAGGAAACATAACACACCACCAATTTTTCCCTTGACCTTTGCCTATAACTATTTTTAATGCTTTATATTCTCCTGCTGGAAGTATAACACTAGAGTATTGTTTAGTAGGAAATGTACTGTTTTTAATTCCTATCTTCACGTCATAATTATATCCATTTTTACAAATAATATTTTTACTTATTTTTTCCAATTCATCATATTCATTTTTTATAATCTCTTCACTTTGTTCTATACTAGTTGATTCTATTAGCTTTGGCTGTAAATATGCTATAACTGCATCTCTTACTTTAAGTTTTAATTCTTGATCTTCGTCAGTATCACTATTTGCTATTACATGAAATCTTATTAATTTATTTTTATAATCATCTGATATCGAATCTACTTTTTTTACTTCCCCACTTATTGTTATAGTCATGACAGATATAATTGCTATAAGACTTAATATTAATATAATTACTCTAAATTTTATTTTATTCATAACTAATTCCCCCTCAAAATATTTCTATTTTGAGTATATCCAGTCTAATACTTTTTATACCAATAAAAAAAAGAAGGATACCCCTCTTTTTTTAAAGATCTTTATTATTCATTGTTCTCTCTATCATAAAATGTTCTATTTTTTCTATATGTTCTGTGGCATGTTTCTTTGCCATCTCATTATCACCTTTTTTTATAGCGTCTAAAATAAGTTTATGATCTCTTGCTATATCTACAGTTGAATCATAATCAGATATATAAGTTACTCTAAATCTATATACTTGCTCCCATAATGAATTTATTAATTGATGCAGCTTTTTATTTTTAGTTGCCTTAAATATACATTCATGGAATTCAACATCTTTTTTAAGTAAAGTTTCTACATCTGAACCAGCAGCACTTTGTTCAAAGTCTTTAAGTATTGCCTCAAGTTTTTTTATATCCTCTGGGCTTATTCTTTCAGATGCTAGTGATGCTGCTAACCCCTCTACACTTGCTCTTATTTCTAAAACATCGATTATATCTTTTAAAGACATACTAGCTACATAAGCACCTTTTCTAGGAAGCATAATAACTAAACCTTCTAATTCAAGTTTTCTTATCGCTTCTCTAACAGGTGTCCTACTTACCCCTAATTGTTCTGCTAACTGAACTTCCATTAATCTCTGTCCAGGTTTTACTTTTCCTTCTACTATTGCTTCTCTTAAATTTTCAAACACTACATCCCTTAATGGCTTATAATCATCTAAATTTAATTTATTTAAATTCTCCATCAATTTCAACTCCTTTTTCATTACTATTAACAACATATACTTGAGAGTATTTTTCTAATAGTTTTTCTTTACCCCTTAGGGCTTGTTCTTTATTTTCAAATAAACCAAATACGGTTGGACCACTACCACTCATCATAGATCCTAAAGCCTTGTTTTCTATCATAATTTTTTCAATTTCATTTATTTCTTTATGATATTTACTTGTTACAGTTTCAAGAACATTAACCATATTACTTGCTACAATATTTATATCTTCTCTATTGAGACAATCTATTAATAATTTATTATTTGGTCTATTTTGAATACTTTCTAAATCTAATCCACCATAAACATCTCTAGTAGATACAAATAAATCTGGCTTACACACCAATATACTAATATCTTTATGTAATCCTTTTATATAAGTTAGCTCTTCTCCTACGCCGCTTGCTAAAACAGCTCCTCCACAAATGCAAAATGGTACATCTGCCCCTAACTTAAATCCTATTTTTTGTAATTCTATTTCTGATAGATTAAGTTTCCATAGTTTATTAAGTCCTACTAAAACTGCAGCTGCATTCGAACTTCCCCCAGCCATACCGGCCGCTATCGGAATATTTTTTTGTATAAATACTTCTACACCTTTATTTATTTTAAATTTATTTTTTAACAAATTAATAGCTTTATAAACAATATTTTCCTTATCTAGTGGTATATCAGAACTATCGCTCTTTATAACTATATCTTCTGTGCCTAATTCTTTTATTTTTATAATGTCATATAAATCGATTGTTTGCATTATCATCTCGACTAAATGGTATCCATCTTTTCTTTTTCCTAGCACATCTATCGATAAATTTATTTTAGCTCTACTTTTCAACTCTATAGAATTCATTGTAGTCTCCTTGTACATAGTATAATGTATTCCTAACTACTAATATTATACTACAAAAAATAAAACAATAGGGGATTATAATCCCCTATTGTTTTATTTTGATATAATGTTAATCTACTAAAGCAACTTTCTTTTCTAATATCAAGCACTTACCTGGTTTCAAAGGTTCTTCCATTTTTATTTCATTTATTTCTGCTATTTCAGTTTCAGTAGTATTGTATTTTTTAGCTATATTCCAAAGGTTTTCGCCTTCTTTACATATATAAACTATTATACTTGGAGCTTTAGATAAATCATAAACACCTAGATCATCACCTTTTACTATAAAGCTTTCTGATTTTTTATCTACAGCCTCTGTAAATCTTTTTATTTTTATATTCAAATCTACTTGATCCCTATTTAAATCTACATCTAATTTTTCTATAGAAGCTGTATTAAATACTTTGCAAGTATCTGTTAAATTATCTATCATAACATCATGTTCAAAAGGTATTTCTTCGCTTAATTTATAAACTATCCTTAAGCCCTCTACTGGAACATATAATACATCTACTTTTATTATACCTTGTATTATGCTTTTATCCTCTTCTGAATAACTATTTTCTATAGATATAGATGCGCATGCACTAACTATATCTTTTATTTGTATATCATCATTAGTATTTTTTATACTCTCTCTCACCATAAAGTTTTCTGATGAACTATTTAAAGTTTTATTAACTTCTATTGCTCTATGGTCAAATTTAATTATTTTTTGTGGAGAATATGCATCTTGTAAGACTTCTCTTGTAATATCATCTGTTACTTTTACTTTACAACCTATTGTACAATCAATTTCTAATATTCCTGTATTATTATCTTCATTTTTCTTAAATGTATAATTAAAGTCTCCCATAGATAATAAAGCTTCTTCTGTCATACCATCACAAACACCTGGTACTTCTATAAATTGAGTGAAATCTATTCCTATTCTATCTAATTCAACTAGCTCACCATCATATGTACAAGCTAACGGATTTATCTCTAATACTCCACCTATTATAACTTTATTATCAGCTACTCTGCTTTCTTTTATCTTAGCATATGGATTTAAGCTTATTATAGATTGAATTTCTTCAGTATTTATAGTCATAGTATCTCTTATTACACTTTCTGATTTTTCTATTCCTATAATATCTTGATAGCTTATTTCTTTTCTATGCTTTTGTATTCCTTCAACTTGAGATACATCTTTTACTATATCTAATCTTTGTTTATCGAATAGGCTTCCTCTTATATTCATAAGGGCACCAACTCTTATTTTTCTCTCATTCATTATAGTACAATCTATATGCTCAATTTCTGGGAACAACATGTATTCCATGTCTTGAACTATATTATCTTTTTCTATAATTTCATTTATGTCTATTTTTCCATCTACGCTCGAAACTGTATTTTTATCATCTGTTATATATATTACGTTGTAATTAAAACTTCCCCTGCAAACTATTTTACCATCTGTTACTTCTATCTTCTTAATAGATATGTACCCTTCTGTTTTTACAATATCATAAACATCTGATTTCTTATCTGGTACAACAGCTTCTGATTCTATAAACGTTTGAAACTTTCCAAAGTCCATTCTATTGTCTACTTTTATTACATCTTTAATTAATTCCATGTTTATCCCCCCTGTATTAAATAAAACTATCACACTATATTTATATTTCAGGAACAAAAAAAAAATTACACCTATTTTTAATAGGCATAATTTTAACTAACGTGTAATTTATTTTGATCTTTAAATACTTGCAATTTTACATTAGATGTCAATAAATCAGAATAACTATAAGATACTCTAGAGCATCCATTACCTTCATCATCTAATTTTACAACAAACACACTTGGATAAACTTTTTCTAGTATTCCCTTTTTAGTAACAATCTGCTTTCTTCCCTTGTTAGCCTTAAGTAATATCTTCTTACCTAAGTGTCTTTCCAAACTTGCTCTTATATTATCTAGAGTTTGAACAGTGGCCATAATATCACCTTCTTTAAACGTTTGTATGTTTACATAATATCATATATTTGTTTTTTTGTCAAATGTTTAAACTAATATTTTATATTTTATTTATACAAAAGTCAATAGTATTTTTTAAGATATACAGTATAATATTAATTTTTTTGGTTAATACAAAACTGATTTAGGCATCGCCCATCTAAATTTACCTCTAGTTTCTGAGCCTCCTACGCCTTTAATCCCAGTCACAGTCTGTTCTATGACCTCATCTATAGGTACTATAGTATCTATTCTTGAACAAGCTATTTTTTCTACTACAAAAACTGGATCTAGTGCATGTATCATTATTCTACCCGGTGAACTTGCATAATTTGCACCAGCTTTTATTAGTTGTTCATAATTAGATTGGCATGCACCAGCAAATATAACCAAACTATCTAAGTTAGGTTGCCACTTGCGAGCTTGCTTTATAGTTTTTATAAAATTCATTGAATTTTTATAGTTACTTAAATCAGTTATATTGCCTTTTCTAGATGTCATAGCATCATGACCTGTTATTACAAGTATATCTGGGTTGTGCTTCTCTAATAGTGCTCGTACTTCTTTATATTGATTTGCTTCTGGTATAGCTACTCCCACAGCTGGAATTCCCAACTCTGTATATACATCTAAACATATTTTTAAATATTCTTTATCCCCATCTATTTGTAATACTTTACCTGGCATACCATAAACATTAGCATTTGCTTGAAGTTTAGGTACTGCTCTGTTCATCTTTTTTTGTCTCTCTTGTGCCTTTCTCATAGATTGATTAAGTAAAGTTTCTACGCCTTTATCTAAAAAAACTTCTTTTATGTCTGGCATCTTTACTATTTCTAAATCATCTAAATAAGCATCTGCTATTATTCTAAATGCAACGCCTTTTAATATAACTATTTTTTCATTTTTTTCATCTATGCTAAATCCTACTATCTTAAAAATAATATCCTTATTATATGATTTCCTTGCTACTATGTCTCCTACTTTCATAGATGTCCTCCCTAATAACTTTTATCTTAATTTATACTATGTTTTATATTTATTTTTGTTACTTGAGAGAATAAAACATTTTTTTATTGAAATATTAATAAAATAGTGTTACTATCTTCATAAGCAAATGTTTACTAGAGTAAACAAATATTTATAACAAGGTGATGAGTATGACTGATAGAGAAAAAGAAATTTTAGAAATTTTAAAAGAAAACCCTATGATTTCTCAACAAGAATTAGCCGACAAACTGTGTATTGCTAGATCTTCTATCGCAGTGCATATAACTAATCTTATGAAAAAAGGATATATAAAGGGTAAAGGATACATTTTAAATAAGAGTGATTATATAACTGTTATAGGTGGATCTAACATCGATATACAAGGTGCTCCTAACAAATCTCTTGTTATGTTTGACTCTAATCCTGGTAAAGTAGATATATCTTTAGGCGGTGTTGGCAGAAATATCGCTGATAATATATGTAGATTAGGTATAGATACAAAGCTTATTTCTGCAGTTGGAAATGATTTATATGGTAATCAAATATTATCAGAATGTAAAAGTTATGGTATTGATATCGATGATTGTTATGTTTCAAATGAAATACCTACTTCAATATATGTTTCAATACTTAATAATTCTAATGATATGCAGGTTGCTATATCTCATATGGATATATTAAATAAAATAGATATATCTTATATTAATTCAAAACACCAATACATCAACGATTCATTAGCTATCGTTATCGATACTAATTTATCTAAAGAAGTGATAGATTATATTACTTCAACATATTCTAATATACCTATTTTTGTTGATACTGTTTCAACAACAAAGTGTATGAAGATAAAAGATGTAATAGGTAAATTTAATACTATTAAATTAAATAAATATGAAGCTGAAGCTTTATCTAATATGAAAATAAATACTAAAGATGATTTAGAAAAATGTTCTAAGTATTTATTAGACCAAGGTGTAGAAAACTTATTTATTACACTTGGAAAAGATGGAGTATACTGTGCTAACAAAGAAACTAATATAAAAATTGACAGTGTGAAAGTTGATATCATTAGTGCTACAGGTGCTGGAGATGCTTTTACAGCCGCTCTTGTTTATAGTCATTTAAATGGCTTTGACATTGAATATGCTGCTAAATTTTCTATGGCTGCATCTGTAATAGCACTTTCTCATGAAAATACAATTAACCCTAATATGTCTATAGACAATGTGGAAAAAATACTTAAGGAGATGATCTTATGTTAGAAAAATATTTACAAGTACACCCAGAGGTTAAAAAGGCTATAGAAAATGGTGAAGCAGTAGTTGCTCTAGAATCAACTATAATATCTCATGGAATGCCTTATCCTAAAAATGTAGAGATGGCTAAAAATGTAAGTAAGATAATAAGAGAAAACGGCGCTATTCCTGCTACTATAGCAATAATAGATGGGGTATTAAAAGTTGGTCTTACTGAGGAAGAAATAGAATTTTTAGGAACAAGCAAAGACATTGTTAAAGCTAGTAGAAGAGATTTACCTTTTATAATATCTAAAAAATTAAATGGAGCTACTACAGTTGCTACTACAATGATTTTAGCTGACTTAGCTGGTGTTAAAGTATTTGCTACAGGTGGTATAGGTGGAGCTCATAGAGGCGCACAAGAAACATTTGATATATCTGCTGATTTACAAGAATTAGCTAATACTAATGTTGCAGTAATTTGTGCCGGTGCAAAATCTATATTAGATATAGGACTAACATTAGAGTATTTAGAAACTAACGGAGTTCCTGTAATAGGATTTGGTGCAGATGAATTCCCTGCATTCTATACTAGAAAAAGTGGATTTGGTGTTGACTATAGAGTAGATTCTTCTATGGAAGTTGCTACTGCTTTAAAAGCTAAGTGGGACTTAAACCTAAAAGGTGGAGTGGTTATAGGTAATCCAATACCAACAGAATTTGAAATGGATTATGATGGTATAACTAATGCTATAGAAACTGCTTTAAAAGAAGCTAGGGAAAACAATATAGCTGGTAAAAAAGTTACGCCTTTCTTGTTAGACAAGGTTAAGACTATAACAGCTGGTAAAAGTTTAGATTCTAACATAGAATTAGTTTATAACAATGCTAAGGTTGCTGCTCAAATAGCTAAAGACTTAGCTGATATAAATAAATAATATAAGCCAATAAAATTTATTATTAATTTTAAAATAAATAAAATAAACTATCTGTAATTTAAATTATAGATAGTTTATTTTTATTTAATCTTCTTTTAAGTTAGGTATTACTTTTTTAACTTCTTCAATTTCATGCCATGTTTTTTCTAGATTATTTTGACTTATATATTCTTTAACAGTTGTCAAAGAAGTAAATTCTTTAACAGATAAATCATCTTCATCATTCATAAATCTTAAGATAAACATAAACTTACCTTACTTTCCACAACATTTCTTGTATTTTTTACCGCTTCCACATGGACAAGCGTCATTTCTTCCAACTCTATCTTCTTTAACTATTGTTTTAGAGTTTTTATATGATTTTTGTAATTCTTTTCTTGTAGCTTCTGGTAATATATCATTCCATCCTTGTAAGTTATATAACCAGTGAGCTTCTACAGCTACCATATTGTAGTATAATTTTTCCCAGTCTATATCTAATTTTATAGTACTATCAGCTTCTATAGTTTCTAAAACGTCTTCATTCATATCTTCTTTTAAACTCTCGCTTATTCCATCTATGAATCCCATGAAATATTCAACTGAAGCATTGTGGCTAGCTGCTAATTCACTAACTTTTCCTTCTATAACTTGCTTCTTATTGTTTAAAATCTCATTGTATATTCCAGCTTCTACTTTTAAGTACTCTTCCCAGAATTTCACTTCTGTTTCTTGACTTTCGTGATTATCACTTAAATTTCTCCATTCAGTATATAAACTCATACTTTTTCCTCCTAAAATTTCGTTTTTATAGTACAAATAAATTTTGTTTTAATTTTTATAACTCTATATTATACCATATTTTCTTTAAATCAACTCTTACATTATATCATAATTAAATAATTCTTTTAATACTTTTATAGCATACTCTTGGTCTATAAAAAATGGGCTACTTGCTATGGTAATAACTTTAGCTTTCTTTATAAGATTTTGTATCTTACAAATTTTTATTTCATGGGGTATGTAATCCATATCTTTAGAGAATATATCCAAATCTATGTCTAATACATATTCTCCTTTTATATCTAAATCAAATCCATAAGAACTATCTATTATAACAACATCTGAAAATATATTGTGTTTTAATGCAGGTTGAATGAAATTTCCTACATTTAAAACTTCATTAGTATATGTAAAAACATCTTCTATGTTATCCATATTAACATTATAATCATCAGGCTCTCTCATATCCTTATGTTGATCTACATGTACTAATTTGCACCCTTTACTAAACTTATCTTTTTTTAGACTTTTTATCCAAAAATAAAGAGCATGGTTATGATTATCAAATATATATACATCTTTTTGGTCTATGTTATATTTGACCATATTTTTAAGACCTCTTGCTTTTATTTCTTTTTCTTCATCTATTTCATTAAATACAATTTTATCTCCAACCTTAATATCATTTAAATTACCTTCTATTAATTTTGGAACATAAAT
Organism: Romboutsia sedimentorum; assembly: GCF_030131845.1. GTDB lineage: Bacteria > Bacillota > Clostridia > Peptostreptococcales > Peptostreptococcaceae > Romboutsia_D > Romboutsia_D sedimentorum. The sequence continues at coordinate 22,400 of NZ_JASKYM010000008.1, forward strand.
TTTTTTATTTTCTCTTTCTTCATAAGAAAAAATATTATTACCAATAGGTTTTTCAATATAAAATCCTATGTATCTTTCCATATTGTCTCCTCTTAACTATAGTTTAATTATATATTAAATATTTATGCTATGTTGATTAAATATTTTTTGATACCAAGCTATTATAAATAGGAGCTATCTTCTATTTTGAAGGTAGCTCCTATTTATTAAAATAAATTCCAAGGATATTCTTGTGGTGGTTCACATGTGAATTCCATTTTTTCTTTAGTAGTTGGATGTTCTATTTCTACTTTGTGCGCCCATAGAGATATTTGTTGTCCAACTTTATTTACAGATTGTCCGTATCTTTGATCTCCAAATAGAGGATGCTTTCTACTCGCAAACTGAACTCTAATTTGATGAGATCTTCCTGTTTTTAAATCAACCTCAACAAAACTAAATCCATCTTTTTTATTTAAAGTTTCATAACTTAATTCTGCATTTTTAGCTTCATTATGGTCTTTTTTAACTACAGTAACCATATTAGTTTTTCTATTTTTATAAAGATAATCTTTTAAAGTATCTTTGTCTTTGCTCATTGTTCCATGTATAACAGCTCTATAAGTCTTTTTAAAAGTCTTATTTCTCACTTGCTCAGATAATCTAGATGCGGCTTTAGATGTTTTTGCAAAAACCATAACCCCACCCACCGGTCTATCTAGCCTATGTATCAAACCTATATATACATTTCCTGGTTTATTGTATTTTTCTTTTACATATTGCTTTAAAAGATTAACCATATCTTTATCGTTAGTATCATCACCTTGTGATAATATGTTAACTGGTTTTTCTACAACTAATAAATGGTTATCTTCATATATAACCTTTATCATTACTTAGACTCCCATCTTCCAAATATACCACAAGGAAGAACTTTACCGTCTCTAGAAGTAGGTATACCTATTTCTCCACCATATATTTTTCCACCTTTTGATTTCTTTTCAACAGTAGCATCTAATATATGTTCTAATATTATTGGAGATAATCCAGTAGTGTATGAATTTATCAAGAAAAATAATGGATCGTCAGATAATACTTTAGTGCATAAATCAACTAAACCATATAATTTTTCTTCTATTTGCCATACTTCACCTTTTGGACCTCTTCCGTAAGAAGGTGGATCCATTATTATAGCATCATATTTATTTCCTCTTCTAACTTCTCTTTCAACAAACTTAACAACATCATCAACTATAAATCTTACTTTGCTATCTTGTAGTCCTGATGTTTGTAAGTTTTCCTTAGCCCAAGTTACCATACCTTTAGATGCATCAACATGACAAACTTCCGCTCCTGCTGCTGCACAAGCTACTGTAGCTCCACCTGTGTATGCAAATAAGTTTAATACCTTTATAGGTCTGTTAGCATTTCTTATTTTTTCCATTGACCAATCCCAGTTAGCTGCTTGCTCTGGGAATAATCCAGTATGTTTAAATCCAGTAGGACTTATGTTAAACTTCAATTCTTTGTAGCTTATAGTCCACTTTTCAGGATATTTTTTCTTAGCTTCCCATTGACCTCCACCTCTACTACTTCTGTGGTAATGTCCATGAGGATTTTTCCATAATCCGCTTTCATTTTGTATAGGCCACATTACTTGAGGATCCGGTCTTCTAAGAACTACATCTCCCCATCTTTCTAATTTTTCTCCGTTACCCATATCTATAAGTTCATAGTCTTTCCATTTATCTGCTAATAATAACATTCATGTCCTCCTAATTTTTTAATCTCAATTTATGTATTATACCATATTATTAATTCATATTTTCGGTATTTTAACCACTTTCTATACTTATTATAAATTATTTAAGCTACTATTTGTATTACTACTTATTTATTTAATTTTGCATTAACTATCTTCTTTCATTTAGCATACTATATTGTAACTAATTTTTTGAATAAGGGGTGAATGATAATAATGAATTTTAGAGGATATGACGGTTGTATTTATAATTTAATTCATGTAAAATTCAACGAAGATATGAAAAGAGACGGTTTCTTTTATTATAATTTGCAGTATCCATCATTTTATAATTTTAATAATACTTACTTTAATGTAAATCCCAACGTGCTTAATAATATAAATGATACAATCAAAAGTGATGCTTATACTTTTAAAGATGGCTTACTTGAAGAGTATAATGAGAGCTCTCAAAACACTAATTATACAGTACGTTCATCTTATAACGTTACATTTAACAAAAATCATATATTAAGTTCTAAGCTAAGCCTAATGGCGCTTGACGGAACGTCAATTGCTGAATACAGTCAAATAAATAATTATAATATTGATTTACTTACTGGAGATACAATTTTACTTAAGGATATTTTTAACCATGGTGTAGATTATATGAAGATTATTACTGAATATGTTAGTTATAAAATTTTTCAAAATAAAGAATGGTATTATAAAGATGTATTTATAGATATTCCACAAGATCAAGCTTTTTATTTAACTGATTCTGGAATAGTTGTATATTTTGAATTAGCTCAAATTGCGCCCATAGAATTTGGTGTACCTAAATTCAAAATCCCATTTGAAAAATTTAAATCTTATATTAATCCTCGTTTTTATTGCTATGCTCAAAATATTTATTCTCCTCCTGTGAGAAAGAAAAAACTAAATAAATAAAAAGGATAAATTCACTATATAGTGAATTTATCCTTTTTATTTTTATAATTTTGCTATATTGTATACATCTAATCCAGCATTTATTATTTTTTTCTTTTTTACCCCAACTAAAGCTCTTAATGTATCTAATGATGTCATTATTTCAGTTGAGAACTCTGTTGCTGTTCTTCTTATTTTAAATCCATCTCTAGTAGAATCATTTCCTTTAGTAGCTGTATTTATTACTATATCTACTTCTTTATTTCTTATAGCATCTAATATGTTAGGTCTAGATTCTTCTACCCTATTAACTATATCTGCTTTTATTCCATTTATTTTCAGAATATTTGCTGTCCCTTCTGTAGCTAAGAAAGTATATCCTAATTCATTCATGTCTTTTGCTATTGCTATAAATTCTTCTTTATCATAGTTATTTATAGTAGCCAATACTACACCTCTTTTATCAGACATAGTTTTTCCTGCTGCTATAAACCCTTTACATAGTGCTTCTTCTAAATTTTCACCTATACCTAATACTTCTCCAGTAGATTTCATTTCTGGACCTAAGCTTATATCTACTTTAGCAAGTTTTGACATAGAGAACACTGGTACTTTTACTGATACTAATCTAGGTTCTTTATATACGCCAGTTCCATATCCTAAGTCCTTTAATTTAGATCCTAACATACATCTAGTAGCTAAGTCTATTATAGGCACATTACTTACTTTACTTATATATGGTACAGTTCTACTCGCTCTTGGGTTAACTTCTATTATATACAATTCGTTTTTAAATTCTATAAACTGTATATTTACCATTCCAAGTACATTTAAATCTAATGCTATTTTTTTAGTATAATCTAATATTTTAGATTTTATTTCATCACTTATATTTTGACTTGGATACATTGTTATACTATCCCCTGAGTGAACTCCTGCTCTTTCTAAGTGTTCCATTATCCCTGGTATTAATATATCATCCCCATCACATATTGCATCTACTTCTATTTCTCTACCTACTAAATACATATCTATAAGAACTGGATTTTTATTATCTCTTTTAAATGCATTTTCTAAATATCTAGCTAATTTATTTTCATCATAAGTTATTTCCATACCTTGACCACCAAGTACATAAGATGGTCTAACTAATACTGGATAACCTAATTTTTTAGCTTCTTTAATACCTTCTTCTACTGACCATATAGCTTTTCCCTTTGGTCTATTTATATCTAGTTTTTCTAATAGTTCTTCAAATTTTTCTCTGTCTTCTGCTGCATCTATATCCTTAAAATCAGTTCCTAATATCTTTATTTTCTTTTCATCTAAGAACTTAGCTAACTTTATTGCAGTTTGACCTCCAAATTGAAGTATAACTCCATCTGGATTTTCTTTTTCTATAATATTTAATACTTCTTCTTCAGTTAATGGCTCAAAATATAATCTATCAGATGTATCAAAATCTGTACTTACTGTTTCTGGGTTATTATTTACTATTATAGTTTCTATTCCCATTTTTCTTAGTGCTTTTACACAATGAACTGAACAATAATCAAATTCTATACCTTGACCTATTCTTATTGGACCAGACCCTAAAACCATAACTTTTTTTCTATCACTTATTTCTACTTCATCATATTGCTCGTATGTAGAATAATAGTATGGAGATAGTGCATCAAACTCTCCTCCACAAGTATCAACCATTTTATATGATGGCTTTATGTTGTATAACTTTCTTAATTCACATAGTCTTTCTGGACTTATTTTCATTAAATCAGCTATACCTTTATCAGAGAATCCTTTTTTCTTTAATTGTAGTAGATATTCTTTATTTAAATCTTCTATCTTCATCTCTTTTAATTTTTCTTCTTGTTCTACTATCCACTTAAATTTATTTATAAACCACTTATCTACTCCAGTGATTTGTTCTATCATTTCTAATTTATAGCCTCTTCTTATCATTTCAGCTAAATCAAATAATCTCTCATCATCAGGTACTACTACACTTTTCTTTAATAACTCTATGCTTTTTTCTTCAGACTCTGCATGAACTAAAGAATATTTTCCTATTTCAAGAGATCTTATACCTTTAAGTAGTGCTGCTTCAAAGTTACTTCCTATACTCATTATCTCCCCTGTTGCCATCATCTTTGTTCCTAGTTTTCTATTCGCTTGTTTAAACTTATCAAATGGCCACTTTGGTATCTTTACTACTACATAATCTAGTGTTGGCTCAAAACATGCATAAGTTTTCTTTGTTACAGCATTTTGTATTTCATCTAATGTATATCCTAGTGCTATTTTCGCTCCCACTTTTGCTATTGGATAACCCGTAGCCTTTGATGCTAGAGCTGATGATCTTGAAACTCTTGGATTTATTTCTATTATTGCATATTCTAAACTGTGAGGATTTAATGCTATTTGTACATTACATCCACCTTTAACTTCGATTGCATTTATTATATCTATTGATGCAGTTCTAAGCATTTGATATTCTTTATCACTTAAAGTCTGGCTAGGTGCTACAACTATACTGTCTCCAGTATGCACTCCAACTGGATCTATATTTTCCATATTACATACAGTTATACAGTTTCCGTTTCCATCTCTCATTACTTCATATTCTATTTCTTTCCAACCTTTTATACTCTTTTCAAGTAATACTTGTTTAACTGGACTTAATTGTAAACCTTGTGTAAGTATTTCTGTTAATTCTTCTACACTTTCAGCTATACCTCCACCAGTTCCACCTAATGTGTAAGCTGGTCTAACAACTACCGGATACCCTATCTGGTCTGCAAACTTTAATCCACTTTCTAAATCAGTTACGATGTCACTTATTACAACAGGTTGATTTATTTCTCTCATTACATTTCTAAAAGTATCCCTATCTTCACCTTTTTTAATGGACTCTATAGAAGTACCTATTACTTTTACATTATACTTTTCTAATATTCCTGCATCATGTAATTCAACTGCTAAGTTAAGTCCTGTTTGTCCACCCATCCCTGCAAGTAAACTATCTGGTCTTTCCTTTTCTATTATCTTTTCTATAAACTCTATTGTTAATGGTTCTATATATATTTTATCCGCTACTTCTCTATCCGTCATGATTGTAGCTGGGTTACTGTTTATTAATACTACTTCTATTCCCTCTTCTTTTAAAGCTTGACAAGCTTGCGTTCCAGAATAATCAAATTCTGCTGCTTGTCCTATTATTATAGGTCCCGAACCTAATACTAACGTCTTTTTTATACTATCTATTTTAGGCATAATTTTTTCTCCTTATCTAAACGATTTATGATTTATACTAATTCTAAAAACTTATCAAATATGTAATCATTGTCTTGTGGTCCTGGACAAGCTTCTGGATGATATTGAACACTGTATATAGGTAACTGTGTATGTCTCATTCCTTCTACAGTATTATCATTTAAATTCACATGAGTTACTTTCATGCTCTCTGGCATTTGTGAAACATAGTATCCATGATTTTGAGATGTTATAAATACTTTATTTTGTTCTAAATCCTTAACTGGATGATTTCCACCTCTATGTCCAAACTTTAACTTAGATGTCTGACCACCTAAAGCTAGTGCTAAAAGTTGATGTCCTAAACAGATTCCAACTATCGGTTTTTTTCCAACTAATTCTTTTATATTTTCTATAACATCTTCTAAATCTTCTGGATCTCCAGGTCCGTTAGATAAGAATATTAAATCTGGGTTTATTGATAGCACTTCTTCTGGCTTAGTGTTTGCAGGGAATACAGTTATATCACACCCGCGTTTTGCAAATGATCTTAATATATTTTGCTTAACTCCAAAGTCCATAACTGCTACTTTAGGCCCATCTCCATTTATATGTTCTACTTCTTTTCTAGTTACTGTTTTTACAGCTGTTGTATTTGAGAAACTATCTAATTTAGAAGCAACATCTTCTAATGAAGCACTTTCTAAAGTTATTATGCCTTTCATAGTTCCATTATTTCTTAATATTTTAGTTAAAGCTCTTGTATCTATGCCTTCAAGTCCTATAACTTTATTTTGTTTTAAGTATGTGTCTAAATCCATTTCACATCTAAAGTTATTTGGATTATCACTTTTTTCTCTTACTATAAATCCTTTTACATGAACTCCTTTTGATTCTACATCTTCTAGGTTTATTCCATAGTTTCCTATAAGAGGGTAAGTCATAGTTACTATTTGGCCATAGTACGATGGATCAGTTAGTACTTCTCCATATCCTATCATTGAAGTATTAAATACTACTTCACCTATGCTGTCTTTTAAGTATCCAAAAGCATTTCCTTCAAATATTGTTCCGTCTTGTAATATTAATTTCCCCTTCATATACCTTACCTCCTAAGCATTCTCTATTTCAGCTACTATGCTAGTTGCTGATTCATTTGGATTTTGAGCTTGAGTTATAGGTCTTCCAACTACTAAGTAGTGAGCACCTCTTTTTATTGCATCAGCTGGAGTAACAACTCTTTTTTGATCTCCTACTTCTGACGAGGCTGGTCTTATTCCTGGACATACTGTTATAAAATCATTTCCACATGCTTCTACTATTTTATGAACTTCTTGAGCTGAACAAACAACTCCATCTATTCCTGATTCTTTAGCTAACTTAGCTCTTTTTATAGCTAACTCTTCTGTATTTAGATTACAACCTATATCAGCTAAATCTTGATTACTTAATGAAGTTAAAACTGTAACACCTACTATTAATGGTTTTTCTATATTTAGCTTTGCTGCTTCTTCTTTCGCAGCCAATGCGCATCTTCTCATACCTTCCATGTCAGATACATGTATTGTCATTAACCATACATTATCTCTTACTGCTGCTCTTACTGCGCTTTCCATTGTGTTTGGTATATCGTGGAATTTAAGGTCTAAGAATATTTTTTTACCTTTTTCTTTTAAATAATCTACTGTTTTGCCTCTAGTTGAAACATATTGCTCTAGGCCAACTTTAAATATATCTACACTGTCTTCTAGTTTATCTATTAACTCTTTAGCTTTATCAAATTCATTAGTGTCAATTGCAACAATTAATTTTTCTTTTCCTTTTATCATATTGAATTCTCCTTTTTAATAAAGCCCAATAAAAAATCCTTACACCAAATAGAGGTGTAAGGATTTTTATCTATACATAGCTTTTATACGTTTTAAGCTATGAGATATCTTTCCCAGCCTCTCTGGACTAGTTTAAAAGACTTTATTCTTTTTTATTTTTATTTTTTTATTAAAAAAACCCCTAACTAAGATAGCTAGAGGTTATAAATACAAATTTAGACAATCATTTTATATTTAACCTTTTTAGCCTCTCTGGACTATTTTAAGGAATTTTATTTTTAGTTTAATAGCTTCATACCCTCTCTGTGATAATTTAAAGCTTTATCTTGTTTACAATTATTACATTTATTACTTTTGATGTCAACTATTCTTTTTATTATTATTTATTATATTTTTTCTAATATACTAATATAATAATTTTTCCCTAATCTTTTTTTGGCATCGCTTTTCTGATATTCAACATCAATATCATACTTTTCACAAGCCATATCAAAATGTCTTAATGCAATTCCCATACTTACCTTACTCATATCCTCTAAACCTTTTTTTGGTTTTTCTTCATACACGTCTATTCTATTTTTATAGTTATAGAACATCCATGGCTGAGAATTTTTTATAGATGGAGCTACTGTAACTGAATTAAGAATTTTTATCCATTTTCTATCCATTTTTTTAGATATATGTTTTATTCTTTTTCTTCTTCTATGAGCATCCGTTAGCTCAAACAACTTTTCTTCTTTTTTAGCATATCCAAAAGCTATAACCATACACGGCTTTTCAATTTCGTCTTCATCTTCAATTTCTTCTTCTATATTTTCGTCTTCAGATAATACTTTATTTTCATGCAATTTACCGTATACTCTTTCTTTATCTTCATAATATACAAATTCTTCAATGTCTTCTCTTTTTATATCACACTCCACCCAACATGTTCCAAGTCCTAAAGTAGTTAATTGCAACACTACTTTTTCAATCGCAAATCCTATATTTTGAAGATAATCTTCACCCTTATTACAACTTACCACTATATAATGTGGCGCTTTAACCTTGCATTCTTTTCCCATTAAAAAATGAATTAAATGACCTCTTTCTATAACATGAGCTGTAATTTTTAAATCTTCATTTAAATAAGTTATGTCGCTACATATTTTTTTTACTTCTTTCATCAAAAGTTCATTTATATTTTTATTTGAGTAATTTCTTATAGTTCTTCTATAAAAAATAGCGTCGTATAACTCCATCTACGTCCTCCTACTTAATTGCATTTGTATGTTAAAAAATTTAAACTATCAAACATAATTAATTCCCTATAATTATAATTATTTAAAATTAAATTCATATGCAAAACTATTTATTTATCATCTACTTAAATAGTAATTTACTTATTAATAATTTAATAAAATCTATATATTATATTATAAGTTTTTTTTAATTTTTTTGTACAGTTTTACTATAAAAATATATATATTATTATAAATTCATTATAAATTTTATTTTTTTGGCTATTTTTAATTTCAATTATATATTAAAATATATCTAGAGTTAAAATTAGCTAATATTAGGAGGTAATATTTATGGAATTTGAAAGAAATTTAGATAAATACGCAGAGCTTGCAGTTAAAGTTGGTGTTAATATTCAACCTGATCAAACTTTACTTGTAAGATCACCAATAGAGTGTGCTGCTTTCGCAAGAAAAGTTTTAGTACATGCTTACAAATGTGGAGCTAAAAACGTACATATAGAGTGGTCAGATGAACAATCTACTTTATTAAGATATTTAAATGCACCAGAAGAATCATTTAATGAATTCCCAAAATGGACTTCAGATCAATATGTTGATATAGCAAAAGAAGGTGGAGCTTTCTTAACTATATATGCTCAAGATCCTGATTTATTAAAAAATGTAGATCCTCAGAGAGTTGCTAATTTCCAAAAAGCTTCGGCTGTAGCTCTAAAAGAATGGAGAACTTACACATTATCTGATAAATGTAAATGGAGTATAGTATCTGTTCCAACTGAAGCATGGGCTAAAAAAGTATTCCCTGGCGCATCTAGTAGCGAGTCTGTAGACAAACTATGGGAAGCAATATTTAAATGTACAAGAGTTTCTGGACAAGATCCAATAGAAGCTTGGAAAAACCATAATGCTGATTTAAAATTAAGAATGAACTTCTTAAATGACAAGAACTTTAAAACTTTAAAATTCAAATCTTCAAAAACTGATATTACTATGGATTTACCAGAAGGACATGCTTGGTTAAGTGGATCTTCAAAGGACCCTAATGGAATTGAATTTAATGCAAATATGCCAACAGAAGAAGTTTTCTCTATGCCTCATAAATTCAAGGTAAACGGTATCGTTCATAGTACTAAGCCTCTTGTTTATGGTGGAAACGTTATAGACGATTTCTCTTTAACTTTTAAAGATGGAAAAATAGTAGACTTTACTGCTAAAGAAGGTGCTGAAACTTTAGGAAAACTTATAGATACAGATGAAGGTTCTCATTACTTAGGTGAGGTTGCATTAGTACCTTTTAAATCACCTATATCTGATACAAACATAGTATTCTTTAATACTTTATTTGATGAAAATGCATCTTGCCATTTTGCTATTGGTGCTGCATACAGAACATGTATCAAAAATGGAGCTGAAATAAAAGATGAAGATTGTGACAACCGTGGAGTAAACCAAAGTTTAACTCACGTTGACTTTATGATTGGTTCTAATGACATGAATATAGTTGGACAAACTTATTCTGGAGAAGAAGTTCAAATCTTCAAAGATGGAAACTGGGCTTTCTAATTTAGTTTTTGAATTTTAAGTATTTAGACAAAAAAAAGCATCTATTTCCGTTATAGATGCTCATTGGGGGAGATATAGGAGATATTTATTATTTGGGGGAGTAAATATCTCCTATACCTTAATTATGTACAGAAAAAAGAAAGATATACATTTTAAACAAACTTTTTTAATAAATAAAAAAAGATTAATAGAATTTTAAAATTCCACTAATCTTTTTTTAAGTTGACGAAAAATATTTATATTAATTAATCTAAAATAGATTAATTTATACCTTAGTTTTGTTTATCTTATTTTTATAATAAATTTTTATTTACTATATTCTAATTCAGTCCATTCTATATTATCCATATATTGTTCAACTAAGTCGTCGCATATACCTGGATGTATAGTTTCTTCTGTAGAAATAGTTATAGTCGACATAGCTATTGCATACTTTACAGTATCAACTACATCTATGTTATTCATATATCCATTAGCAATACCTGCAACGAAAGAATCTCCTGCTCCGGTAACATTAACAACTTTAACATTGTTAGCTTTTATCTTACCTTCACTAGTTCCATTATTGTAGTATATTCCATCTTCATCTAATGTTATAAATACATTTTGTATTCCTAAGTCTATAAAATATTGACCTGCTTTTCTTAAATCTTCATCATTGTGTATTTTAAATCCACACATTATTTCTGCTTCATATCTATTAGGCTTTATTGTATGGAAATGACTTATTAAATGTTTTACATTTTTTGCTTTTGCAGCAGATACTGGATCTAATATAAATTTAGTTTCTCCGCTAAATGTTTTTATTATATATTCTACTATATCAGGTCTATCTGAATCTAGTATCATATACTCTGAATTTTTTATTATTTCTGCTTTAGAATCTATAAATTTTGTAGTAAACATATCTATTATTTTCATATCTACTACAGCAGATACCATTTCACCTTGTTCGTCTAAAATAGCCATATATGTAGGTGTATGACCATCTTTAATAATTAAAGACTCACTCATATCGTATTTCATCTTTTTAGAGTGTTCAATCATTCTATTTCCAGGCTCATCATCGCCTAAAATAGATATAAACTTTGTATTGACGTTAACTCTTGCCATACATTCAGCTATATTTCTACAAACACCTCCAAAAGAAGTCTTTACTTTACCAGGATTAGAATCATTACATCTATAATTTCTATCTGTAAATCCGCAAATATCAAAAACTGATACTCCGAAAACTAATGCATAAGGCAGTTTTTTTTCAATCATTTTATTTACCCTCCCTAAGAATCACCTACCTATTTTATCATATTTTTATTAGTTTTTTCTATATATTTTGTATATTCTTATCATTTCCAGCTATTTTTTTGTCGAACAATGTTATTTTTTATAAAATTTATTTTTCAAAATGCAATTTAGCTATTTCTACTGCAGATTTAGCATCCTTAGAATAATAGTCTGATCCTATCTCTTTTGCATACTCTTCGTTAAGTACAGCTCCACCTACAAATACCTTTACATCCATATCTTCTTTTCTCAATGCTTCTATTGTTTCTTTCATGCTCACAACAGTTGTTGTCATTAATGCACTTAATCCTATTAATTTTATTTTTCTCTTTTTTGCTTCTTCAACTACTACTTCAATGGGCACATCTTTTCCTAAATCTATTACTTCATAACCATAGTTTTCAATCATAATTTTAACTATGTTTTTCCCGATATCGTGAATATCGCCTTTTACTGTAGCTAAAATTATTTTACCTTTATATACAGATTTATCATTTTTTTGAAGTGAGCTTTCTTTTATTACATTTAGTGATACTTTAACTGTTTCTGCACATTGAATTAGTTGCGGTAAAAATATTTCACCACTGTCATATTTTTTTCCAACTTCATCTAATGCAGGTATTAAAATTTCATCTAAAATTTTATCTTCAGAATATTTTTGTAAAAGTGATGTTGTTATAGACTTGCAGTCTTCTTGTAATCCTCTTTGTACTACTTGCTTTAAAGTTAACTCACTATTGTTTTCTTTTGATTTATTTATATTTTTATTATTTGTAATAGTATTGTATTTATTTATATATTCAACACAATTTTTATCTATATTTTTTATTACCTTAAAAGAATTTATAGCTTCCATCATGTTTTCTTCATTAGGATTTATTATTGGTAAATCTAGCCCATAACCTAAAGTTAATGTTAAGAATGAACTATTTAAAGCCTTTCTATTTGGTACTCCAAAAGAAATATTAGATACTCCTAATATAGTTTTTACTCCTAGTTTTTCCTTAACCATTTTTATACATTTCAAAGTTTCTATCGCTTCTTCTTGTTGTGCTGATACTGTTAAAGATAAACAATCTATGAATATATCTTGTTTTTTTATACCATATTCCATAGCTTTATCTACTATTTTCTTTGCGATTTCAAATCTATCTTGTGCTTTTTGTGGTATTCCATTTTCATCTAATGTAAGGCCTACTACACAAGCTCCATATTTTTTTACTATTGGAAGTATACTATTTAGTGACTCTTCTTTGCCGTTTACTGAATTTGCTATAGTCTTTCCATTATAATATCTAAGACCTTGTTCTAATGCTTTTATATCCGATGAATCAACTTGTAGAGGTACATCTATTACTGACTGTATTTCTTTTAAAATTCTTGGCATCATTTTAGATTCATCTATATCTGCTAGTCCAACATTAACATTTAAAATCTCCGCTCCTGCATTAATTTGCTCTAATCCTAAATTTATTGCATAATCAAAATTTCCATTTTTAATAGATTGTTGTAATAATTTCTTTCCTGTTGGATTTATTCTCTCTCCCATAACTGTAGGTGCTTTTATTTCAACACATTTAGATGGTGAACAAACTATACTTTTTATCTCTTTTTCTATCTCAACTATTTCAAGTTTATCTAAGTTTTGTGATATTTTATTTATAAATGATGGATTAGTACCACAACATCCACCTATTATTGATGCCCCCGCCTCTATAAATTTTTGCACGCCTTCATAAAAATCATCCTTGTTCACATTGTATATAGCTTGACCATCTATTATATCTGGTAGACCTGCATTAGCTTGAACTATAACTGGTATAGTAGCTATCTTGCATATCTTTTTAACTATTGGTAATAACTGTTTTGGACCTAATGAACAATTCACACCTATTGCATCTACTCCTAAGCCTTCAATAGTTGCTACCATACTTTCTGGCATACATCCCGTAAAACTTCTTTCATTTTCATCAAATGTCATAGTACAAAATACAGGTAAATTAGTATTTTCTTTTACTGCTAAAACAGCTGCTTTTGCTTCATATAGATCCATCATAGTTTCTATAATAATTAAATCTACTCCAAATTTTTCCCCTTGTATTGCTTGTCTTTTAAAAATTTCATATGCATTATCAAAACTTAAAGTTCCCATAGGTTCTAGCATCTCTCCAATTGGTCCCATATCAAGTGCTACATATCTAGGTTTTGATTTATCTACTTTCTCTATTGCACATCTAGCCATTTTGACTGCATTTTCTACAACTTCTTCTACTGTATATCCAAGCTTATCTAATTTTAATCCATTTGCTCCAAATGTATTTGTAGTAACTACGTTACACCCTGCTTCTAAATATAATTTATGTATCTCCATTAATTTTTCTGGATTTTCAAGTGCAAATAGCTCTGGGTTTTCACCTATTTTCAATCCTTTTTGCTGAAGCATTGTTCCCATTGCTCCATCAAATAATAATATATTATTTTTTATATACTCTACTACATTCATTATCTACATCCCCTTTTTTGTATTTACAAGTTTTATGGTTCTCACAATTTAAACATGAAGGTTGTACCCTGTTTATTGTTTTGTGCGTTATACCCATTATTGCAACTACTGATTTCCTTGGAATCATTATTCCACTATCATTTATTGTTAATCCTATTTGATTTTGAGCATTTAGTAAATTTAATATTTCTTTATTTAATTCTAATGGTAAATCTCCATAGCCCGGACTATATCTCATGGTTATGTGTTTTCCTTTTTGATTTAATTCTTTTTCAATATTAGACTGTACTGCATCACATACTTCTTCTATTGCAGTAGTTGCACATGCATCCAGTATTATACTTTTGCTTAATTGACTATATGAATATTTTCTTATTTCTTTTTCAATTTCTATTCCTAATGTAGCGCTAATAATAATACATTCGTCACAATCTTTTAATATATTATATAAATCTCTACTTTTTAATTTTAAGTTACTACCTTTTATAGATATTTTATTATAGCAAGCACCCTTATTTTCTATTAATATAGGATAAACCCTCAAAATATATCGAGGGTTTATCTTTTCTTTAGTTATTTTTATACACTCATAAATGTTATTTTTAAGGTTATCACTTATGTATTGACCTTTATATTCTAAATATCTTAAAACTTCTTTTTCCTCTATCTTTATCAGATTATCAAATTTAAACGACATATTATCTATTCTCCATAAATATTAAGAGAGAATCCTTTTTCTAAAGCTTCCCTAGCATATTCTTTTGCTCCAAATAAAGATAAATCTTTATAATTTCCACATTCTATAGCACTAGCAGCTGGCATTTCATTTACTTTTAATACCATATCTAATGCACTCTCTAGTCCTTCTTTTACAGCTTGTGGTTCTACTTCTCCCCACATTATTAAATAAAATCCTGTTCTACATCCCATTGGAGATAAATCTATTATATTGTCTAATGTTTCTCTTAAATAAGTGGCTAATAAATGCTCTAATCCATGTATAGCAGCTGTCCCAAAAGTTTCTGCATTTGGTTGTAAGAATCTTAAATCAAACTTAGTCACTTTATCGCCATTTACTCCATCTAACACACAACATTTTCTTATATACGGTGCTTTTACCTTTGTATGGTCTAATTTAAAACTCTCTACTTTTTGCATTTTTTTATCCTCCCCTATTTTAAATTATATATATTATACTTCAAAATGTTGGAATAATCTTATATAACATTTTTTATAATAAAAATATCATTTCTAATTTTTCAAATGAATTAAATTTAACTATTACAATGCTAAAATTCAACCTGTTAAACACAACTTTTGAATGTTTCACGCTAAACCTTTATATGAAGCCTTATTGTTTAGTATTAGCAAGTTTGTTATAATATTTTAGATAATTCTATAAAATTTTAATTAACTAAAATATAAATACTTATTTATATAGTATTTTTCAACGGAGGATATAAATATGTCTATGAAAAAACTTCTTAGTAAAGCTCGTCAAGCTATACAAGATTTTGATATGATACAAGAAAATGATAAAATAGCAGTTGGACTTTCTGGAGGTAAAGATAGTTTAACTTTACTTCACATTCTAAAAAATTACCAGAAATTTTCGCCTCAAAAATTCGAACTAATAGCTATTACTCTAAATCCTGGGGGAGTAGATAATTCTCCTTTATACAAATTATGTGAAGATTTAGAAGTCCCTTTTTATGAAATTCAAACAAATATAAAAGAAATTGTATTTGATATAAGAAAAGAAAAAAATCCATGTTCTTTATGTGCAAATTTAAGACGTGGTGCTTTAAACAGTAATGCAAAAGAATTAGGATGTAATAAAGTTGCTCTTGGACATCATAAAGATGATGCTATAGAAACTTTTTTAATGTCTATGTTTTATGAAGGAAGAGTAAATTGTTTTTCTCCAAAGAGCTATATGGATAATCAAGACTTAACAGTGATAAGACCTATGGTATATATAGACGAATATATGACTAAAAGAATCACTAAAGATTGCAATTACCCAGTCATAGAAAATCCATGTCCTGCTAATGGACATACTAAAAGACAAGATATAAAAGAACTTATAATAAAATTAAACGCAGATATGCCTGGAGTTAAAAAACATATATTTGGAGCATTAAATAATTCAGAAAAATTATTTATATGGGATAAAGATAAAATAAAATAAATTTTTAAATGCACTATTTTATTTATGAAAAAATAAGAAATAAAATAGTGTATTTCTTATTTTTTCATAGAATTTTAGGCTTATTTAATATATCATCTTGTTTTAATAATTCTAAATATTTATTAGCTAAATAGTGCTATTATCGTACTTTTTGCAAATCTCGTCACATACAAGTTTACTTCCATCTATTATTACAGATACCCCATTTCCAGGATG
Source organism: Romboutsia sedimentorum (assembly GCF_030131845.1). Classification (GTDB taxonomy): domain Bacteria; phylum Bacillota; class Clostridia; order Peptostreptococcales; family Peptostreptococcaceae; genus Romboutsia_D; species Romboutsia_D sedimentorum. The sequence continues at coordinate 39,129 of NZ_JASKYM010000008.1, forward strand.
AGTTGACGAACCTATAAAATAAAGTCCATTTGTATTTTCATCATTTATATGAGGTCTAAAATAAGTGGTTTGATTTAATTTATGACTTATTCCAAATGCTGTTCCATTATAAGAATTAAATCTACGTTTTAGTTGTATTGGCGTTAAATATGATTCATATAATATTTCTTTGTTTAGATTTTCTAGACCTTTTACATTTTTTAATTGATTTATAATAATGTTTCTAAATTTTCTTATATTTTCTTTGTTCCACTTTATACTTTTATATTCTAAATTAGGCACTCTCACCATTATATTCAGTATACTTTCAAAAGAACCTGATACAGATTCATCTATTTTACTTGGATAATATAAATATATTGATGGAGATTTTGGTAATTTACCTTTGAATGAACTTTCAATATTTTCTTTGAAATTGTCTCCTATATACATATTATGTACTTGTAAATCATCGTATTTTTTATTAAGTCCTAGGTACATAATAAAAATTGAACAAGAATATTCTTCTTTTTTTATTTTCTTTATCTTATTATTTTTTCCTTTATTGATTAAATTAGTTATAGCATAAGGATAGTCAGCATTACATACAACTATATCAGATTTATAAATTCCTTTATTCGATTCAACACCTACAATCTTATCCTTATGTATCAATATTTTTTCTACATTATTTTCAGTTTCTATTACTCCACCTAATTCTAATATTAATTTTTTTAGAGCTTCTATATATTTGTAAAAACCACCTTTTATATACCATAATCCATATGTATGCGATATAGCTGGTATTAAAGTGTATAGGTTAGAACTTGTGTATGGGTTTATTCCTATATACATAGATTGAAATATTAAGTATTCTTTTAATTGTTTGTTAGATATTATATTTTCTACGTATTTATTAACATTAGTAAATGGCTTTATTTGTGATAATACTTTTAGAGATTTACTAATCGATACATCATTTATATCTGTCATTGATTTGTCTAAAAAATATTTTTTACTATAGATATATTTTTCCAAAGATTTAGATGTAAAGTTCAAATATTCAATAGATAACCCCTCTTGCATATGTTCCAATACTCTTACCATTTTGCTTAAATCACTATAAAAATCATATCTATCTCCATTATGATAATTAACTCTATATATAGGATCTATTTTTATTAGCTCAAAATAATCTTTATAATCTTTTCCAACTTCATCAAAAATTTCAGTGTATATTTTAGGAGTCATTAATATAGATGCTGTTAAATCAAACGTAGCACCTTCTATATTTTTTATATTAACTTTTCCACCTATTTCTTTTTCTTTTTCTAATATGGTTACTTTGTATCCCTGTTTCAGTAATCTTATTGCTGTACAAAGTCCTCCTATTCCAGCCCCCACAGTAATTACACTTTTCATAATTTACACTTCCTTAAGTACTAATTTTTTATAATATAATTAGTATTCCTCTTAAGCTTATTATTATTTGTAATTTTCACAAAATAATAGACCTACAAATGCCAAATCCTAAGGTGTTTTGAGGTCTTTATTCTTAACTATATAATTTTTTTATTTAATGGCTTTACTGAGTTATCTATTTTTACATTAAGCTTGTTTTGAACCATATATAATAATACAGGAATATACATATATGTTAGGTATCCCTTAGTATTAAATACTAAAAGTATTAATAAAACAGAAGATATTATTGCCATTATTACAGAAGTTTTATTGCTTTTCTTAAATAGTTTGATGGTAATACCAGACATCAGACCAAACAGTAATATCATCAATGAAAATACAATAAAAATTCCTAATTGTTGTAAGTTTGCTGGAACTTTAGGAATAAATGAATATCCTATTACGAAAATATATGTCAATATTCCAAATAAAAAATATGTTTTACCCATAGTACTTTTCTTAAATATCAATAAAACTGTAAATACAAAATAAAAAGAACTTAAAACGCTAACAAGACCCATATCAATCACCTATCCTTATTTAAAAATAAAACCATAAAGCTTTTATTAAAAGCCTTATGGTTTTTGAGTAATTTTATAAACCTAAAAGCATAGGTCCAACAGCTAATATAATTACTGTTGCAATAAATATCATCACTAATAATTTAGTTACAAACTTAATCCATGTACTATATTCTATCTTTGATATTGCAAGACCACCCATAACAACTCCTGATGTTGGAGTTACTAAGTTTACTATACCTGAACCAGCAGAGAAAGCTGAAACTATTATCTCTGGTGCAATATTTAACTTTTGTGCTAATGGTGCAAATATTGGCATAGAAACTGAAGCAAGTCCAGAAGTTGATGGTATTAAGAATGATAATGCTATGTATATTAAGTATGCCATGTTAGCAAATAACATACCTGATACTCCGCTTAATACTCCTGATGCTTTATCTAATATGTATAAATCTAATCCTGAGTTTGCCATCATGAAAGATACTCCTCTTGATATACCTACAACAAGGGCAACCCCGACCATATCAGCACATCCATTTATAAATGAACCAACTATGTCTTCTTCAGACATTCTGTAAACTAAACCTATTACAACAGACATTAAGAAGAACCATACTGTTAACTCTGGGAACCACCATTTTCCTAATGGAGATCCATTAAACCATGCAGTATTATCAAATATTGTTACACCAAAATCATTCCATGGTATAACACTTGCTATCATTACTGCAAAAGATAATCCAAATAATACTAATACTATTTTTCTTTTTCCGTTTAATTCTAAAATTTCCTCAGAGTTTTGACTAAAAGCTTCATTAGCTGTCTCTAATTCATGTTTAGATAATAAAGTAGCATTTTTATCAGCATATACTTTTTTAGCATATCTCATAACGTAAGCTATTGCTATTAGTAAAGTTACAATCCATAATACAGCACCTAATGCTATTGTACTACCTTGATTTATCGTAACTCCTGCTGCTCCAGCTGCTGAAACAGCCGCTCCTATAGCAAATGGATTTACTGTTGATCCTAAAACCCCTACTCCACAACCAAGTAATAATGTAGCCGCTCCTACTAATGGATCAAAACCTGCTGCCATCATAGTTGCAGTTATTAGTGCATAAAATGCTAATGATTCTTCTGCCATTCCGTAAGAAGTACCACCTAATGAGAATAATAACATTAAAACTGGTATTAGCATTAATTCTTTACCTTTTAATTTTTTAACAAGTCCTCCAACTCCAGCATCTAAAGCACCTGTTTTTGTTACAACCCCTAAGAATCCACCTATTATAAGTACGAATAGTGCAACATCTATTGCACCTTTAAGTTGTCCTTCATTCCATACACTCATATAGTTAGTTTCTGAGTCATTTATAGTTTTTAAAGCAGCTTCTACTCCGCCTTTGTCCATAGATGTACTTATTTGTTCGTCTAAAGCTAAATCTTTTATCCCAACCATACCTGTTACTGGTGCCATAACTAAGTCAGATAATTGAGCTTTTTTAACTCCTGGCACAAATTGAGTTATTAGTGCGATTGATATCATTATTGCTAATAATACCGTATAAGCAGATGGGAACTTAAATTTCTTTTTCTTGTCTTTTGACATCTTACATTTCCCCTTTATTTTTTAATTTTCACATTATTTTTAAGAGTTAATCTCTATAAAAATCGTTTAAAATATAACATTCAATTCAATTATATAATAACATTTTCTGTAAATAAAGAAAATACTATTCTATCTAAGAATAATATTTCCTTTTTGTAAACGTGCTTATTATTATGCATTAAAGATCTATCTATCTTTACATATTATAGTTCCTGTTTTTCCATGTAAAGCTTCTTTAGCTTTTTCTAGAGAAGTTATTAATGCTTTTCCGTTAGTAGATGATGCTACAAAATCTACACATGCTTCTACTTTAGGTAACATAGATCCTTTTGCAAAATGCTCTTCAGCTATATATTTAGCAGCTTCTTCTAAGTTTATAGAAGCTAATTCTTCTTGATTTGGTTTGTTGAAGTTTATGCAAACTCTATCAACAGCTGTTAATATTACTAACATTTCTGCATCAAGGTCTTTTGCTAACTTAGCACTTGATTTGTCTTTGTCTATAACTGCTGCTACACCTTCTAAAGACCCATCTTGTTTTTCTATTACTGGTATACCACCACCACCAATAGTTATTACTATACTTCCGTTATCAACTAATTGCTTAACAGTTTCTAACTCAACTATTTTTTGTGGTTGTGGAGAAGCAACAACTCTTCTATATCCTCTTCCTGAGTCCTCTACAAAAGTAAAAGCTTTTTCAGCAGCTATTTTATCTGCTTCGTCTTTAGTATAGAACATACCAACTGGTTTAGTTAAGTTTTTAAATGCTTCATCTTTTTCATCAACTACAACTTGAGTTACTATTGTTGCAACGTTTTTATTAAGTTTTCTAGCATTTAATTCATTTTTTATTGATTGTTGTAAATGATAACCTATATAACCTTGACTCATTGATCCACATTCTGCAAATGGCATACTTGGAGTATTAGCACCATTGTTAGCTGCAAAATCCATAGCTAAATTTATCATACCTACTTGTGGTCCATTACCATGTCCAACTATTACGTTATATCCTTCTTCTGAAAGATCTACTATTGTCTTTGCTGTTTGTTTAACTAATTTTAATTGTTCTTCTGGATTGTTTCCTAATGCATTTCCACCTAAAGCTATAACTAATCTCTTCATAGTTTGACACCTCTATCTAAATATATTTTATACAACTATAACCCCCATCTAAATTCTCCGATAACAAAATGGGGGTTACATGTTTTGCTTAATTTAACTTTATTTCTATAATTTATTGTCCTATAGTAGCAGCCATTATAGCTTTTATAGTATGCATTCTGTTTTCTGCTTCATCAAATACAACTGATTGCTTAGATTCAAATACTTCATCAGTAACTTCCATTTCAGTTATACCGAATTTTTCAGCCATTTCTTTTCCTGTAGTAGTTTTTGTATCATGGAATGCTGGTAAACAGTGCATGAATATTGCTTCTGGGTTAGCATTGTCCATAACAGATTTATTAACTTGGAATGGTTTTAATTGAGCTATTCTAGCTTCCCAAACTTCAACAGGTTCTCCCATAGATACCCAAACGTCAGTGTATATAACGTCAGCGTTCTTAGTTCCAGCCATAACATCTTCAGTTAATGTTATTGTACAACCATTATCTTTAGCTATTGCTTCACAAGTAGCTACTAATTCTTCAGCTGGGAATAATTCTTTTGGAGCACAAGCTGTGAAATTTAATCCCATTTTAGCACAAGCAACCATTAAAGAGTTACCCATGTTGTTTCTAGCATCTCCCATGTAAACAAAGTTTACACCTTTTAATCTTCCTAATTTTTCTTCTATAGTTAATAAGTCAGCTATCATTTGAGTTGGATGGAACTCATTTGTTAATCCATTCCAAACTGGTACTCCAGCATGAGCAGCTAATTCTTCTACTATTTCTTGCTCGAATCCTCTATATTCTATACCATCATACATTCTTCCTAAAACTCTAGCAGTATCTGCTATAGATTCTTTTTTACCCATTTGAGAACCAGTTGGTCCTAGGTAAGTAACACCCATACCTAAATCCATTGCCCCAACTTCAAATGAACATCTAGTTCTAGTTGAGTCTTTTGCGAATAATATAACAGCGTTTTTTCCTTCTAAAGTTTTATTTACTACTCCAGCTCTTTTTAAATCCTTTAAGTTTTTAGATAAATCTAATAAGTATCTTATTTCTGCACTCGAAAAATCTAATAATTTTAAAAATGAACGTCCTCTTAAATTAACTGCCATGGTAAAATCCTCCTAATAAGTTATATTATATTTTTAAAAAATTTAATTTAATTTATTGTCTAAAGGCTTAGTATTAAACCTTTAGACAATTTTTAGTATGTGTATATTCTTAAGCTATTTTTTAATATTATTACTTAAATATTAATTGTTATACTTCTCTAACTAGAGGCATTGACATACATCTTGGGCCCCCACGTCCTCTTGATAATTCACTTGATGGTATTACGTGTATTTTAATACCATTATCTACTAATAACTTATTAGTTATGTAGTTTCTAGAGTAAACAACAACTTCACCTGGTTTTATACATAATGTATTTGAACCATCATTCCATTGTTCTCTATCTGCTATAACTTTATCTCCGCCACCACATTGGATTAATGTAACTTTTTCTACTCCAAGGTATTTAGCTAATACATCTTCTAATTTCGCATTAAGTTCTTCTATTTTTAATTCGCCTTCTACATTACCTTTAGTTATTTCAAATACTTGCAATGGTCCTTGTATTCCTGGATGAATAGTAAACTTATCAACATCGATTTGAGTAAATACTGTATCTAAATGCATCATAGCTCTATTATTTGGAATATTGAAAGCTAATATTGTTTCTATATCTTTATTTTGACTTTTAAAGAATATTTGCTTAGCTATATGCTCTATTGCATCAGCTTGAGTTCTTTGAGATATACCTATAGCTAAAGTTTTTTCAGTTAAGTTTAATATATCTCCACCTTCTATGTGATATTCAAAATCTCTATCGTAGAATCTTTCTACTTGACCTTTAAAGTCCTTATGATATTTGAATATATAATCAGCATATAAAGTTTCTCTATTTCTAGTTACTGAGTACATTTTATTTAAACTTACACCTTCTCCTATTGTTGCAAATGGATCTCTTGTGAAGTATAAATTTGGCATTGGATCAGCTACAAATGGATAATCATCTTCTGCTAAATCAGATAAACTTTTCTTACCTAATTGTGGTAATTCATTTTTATTTATTCCTGCCATTGTTTTTCTTATTAGATCTTCATTATTTTTAAATCTTTTTAAGAATTCATAAACATTTTTATGTAATTCTGGACTTGTTATTCCAGCTTCTTTTATAAATTGTTGTATAAATTGTTCTTTTATTTCCTCATCAGCTATAACTTCAGCTGCTAATTCATGTAAATAAACAACTTCTACTCCATTTTGTCTTAATATTTCTGCAAATGCATCATGCTCTTGCTGAGCCACCTCTAAAAATGGAATATCATCAAATAATAATCTTTCTAGATAATCAGGTGTTAAGTTTTCTATTTCTGAACCTGGTTTGTGAAGTAGAACTTTTTTCAACGTTTTGATTTCACTTGTTACTTTAATTCCCATAACTTTTTCCTCTCAATCTGTTGTCAAATTTTGTCTAATAAACTCGCTAACTATATATTACTTATTGTTAACTTATCGACAATTTTATTTTTAATTCCTTAATTACCAAAAATCTATATTTTTAAAAAATTCATATTAAATAATTAAGAAAAACGTTTTTCATAGACTTAAATATTTTTCCCAATATTTCTTATATTAATCAATATATATTTATTTAAGTATTAAATATATTTTTTGATTATATTTTAACATTGAAAACGTTTTTTTAAATCTACGCTTTAACTTCTATTCTACAAAATATAAAATATAAATTTCATTAAAAACCAACTAAAGTCTTACCTTTTTATGCTTTCAAACAGCCCGTTACTATTAGTTATGTTAATTGCGCCATTTTGTTGTATATTCTTATCAATATAAACTTCAAACTCTTTTTTCTTAGTATCTATTACTTCTAAAATGTTACCTGGTATTGAATATATATATTCTAGTATACCTTTTGTATCATTTACTACTAACTCATCTTTATACAAATGTTTATGTATATCGGTAAAGTATTTCTGTAATATATATTCCCCATTATCTAATCCAAATTTATTCGAAAGTTTTTCTTCAGAAATTTTTATATTGCTATTAAATTTTATCATAAGCTCTTCTAACTCTTTCATATGGTCACCGCCAATAGTCGAACAATAAAAACGCCCTCCTACTTTTAGAACCCTTTTTATCTCAGAAAGAACTTTATCTAAATCATTCATATAAAATAATATGTGGTTAGCTATTATTATGTCAAAACTTTCATCTTCATATGCAATATTATTTGGATCTACTATTTTGAAATTAAATTTTTTATTATATCCATCTAAATTAAGCTTTGCATCATTAATCATATCTTGGCAGACATCAGTTAAAGTTACTTCTACTTTATCATTTAGACTTTCTATATTTTTAGCCCATAAAGCTCCATTTCCACATCCTATTTCTAAAACCTTACTCTTTTTTCTTAATTTTATATTATTAAATGTCCAGTTGTACCATCCATGCTTATTAGAACTAAATCTATCTTGCAGTTTAACATTAGCATTTAAGTTTGATGAATCTACATATTGTTGCAATAATTCTTTTTCATTTTCTAGGATTTTTATTATGTCTATCGTTTTGTTCCAGTCTAAGTCTTCATCCTTTTGAATACTAACTTCTGCTGTCTCTATGGCATTTAACACTGTTTTCATATGATTTATTTTGTTTTTGATAATATTTTTTTGTAATTTCAAAGAATTCACCATATCATCTTTTTCAAAACTATATAATTCAGTGTTCATAACTTCGTCTAATGATAGACCTAAGTATTTTAGAGCTAATATTTTCTTTAGCTTTATAAAATCCTCATTTGAGTATAATCGATGACCTGAGCTATTATGATGTGATGGCTTAAGTATACCTTTAGCATCATAGTATCTAATGGTTCTTATTGTCACCCCAGCCATTTTAGCAAATTCACCTGTAGTGTATAAATTTTTTTCTTTCACTATATCTCCCCCAAGTTATTGCCTAATATCATTTTATAAGATTACGTTACGTAATGGTCAATAAGTATTTTTAAATTTTATTAAGTTCCTTAAAAAATAATATTTTGGCTTTTAAAATCTTATTTCCTCTTTATTTTATAAAGTTTTTACCCTTTTAAAAAAATTAATTAAAACTATTTATTTTATATTATATCATCACTTTTTGTCATAAAATAAAAAATACCACCTATTTTTGGCAGTATTTTTCGTTTTATGTGGAATTTTGAAATTTATTGAACTTGTTGAGGCTTTAATACTTCATCCTTATTCTCTTCTTTTTCTTTTCTTTTCTTTTCTATTCTTGCTATTAAGAAGTCTATTGTTAGTCCATTAATTACAACTGCCATTAAAGAATATACACCTTTTCCTAAACCAAAAGTAAATCCTCCAAATATAACAACAAGTAAATCTACCACTAATAACGATACTCCTATGTTAAAGTTTGTATATTTATTTAATATTTTCGCAAGTATATCTGTTCCACCTGTAGATGCATTTATTGAAAATGCGATTGCTAATCCTATAGAGCATACTACTGTTCCTAACAACACCGCTAATATCATATTATTTGTTAATGCATATGAATGGAATACTTTTTGCATAATATCCATAGCAACTGATAACATAATACTTGCGTATATCGTTTTGAATCCAAAATCTCCACCTATTAATATAAATGAGATTGTAAATAATATTAGATTACCTATAAATATTATAGTTCCCATCGATAACTGAGGTATATAGTAGTTTATTACTATAGCTATACCACTTAATCCACCACCTGCTATTTCATTAGGGGCATAAAAATATTGTATTCCAAAAGCAACTAAAACAACTCCTATTGTTATTAGCACGTAATCTTTTAATATATTTGCCTTATTAATTTTTTCCATTGTCTTCATTCCTTTTCCTTTGATATGATTATTAAATTTCGAATTATTTCTTAGCTTAAAACATACATATATATCATATATAATACTATTTAAAATACATTTAATCAATAAAAACAGTCTTATTGCTAATGTTTTATGACAATCCTTATATATGAAAGTTACTAATTAGAGGGGTGATTTACATTACTATGTATGGTTCTGAAAATAAGTCTTTATCCAAATTTCTATCAAAAAATCTAACAGAATTAAAGTCAAATGGACTTTATAACAAAATAGATTCACTTCAAAGCTCTAATGGTCCAATTATAAAAATAAACGATAAAAATTTAATAAATTTATCATCTAATAATTATTTAGGTTTAGCTACAGATGATAGATTAAAAAAAGCTGAAATTGATGCAACTAATAAATATGGTACAGGAGCTGGAGCTGTAAGAACTATAAATGGTACTCTTGAAGTTCACGATATTCTTGAGTCTACTATTGCTAAGTTCAAAGGAACAGAATCTGCTATCGCATTCCAATCAGGATTTAATTGTAATATGGGTGCTATATCCGCTGTCATGGACAAAAATGATGCCATTTTATCTGATGAATTAAACCACGCATCAATAATAGATGGTTGTAGATTATGCGGATCTAAAGTCATAAGATATAAACATTCAGATATGAATGATTTGAAAGAAAAAGCTAAGCTAGCTAAAGAAAGTAATCAATATAATAAAATTATGGTCATTACTGATGGAGTTTTTTCTATGGATGGTGATATTGCTAAGTTGCCAGAAATTGTTGAAATAGCTCAAGAATTTGATTTAATTACATATGTTGATGATGCTCATGGATCAGGAGTTACTGGTAATGGCGCTGGAACATGTAAACATTTTGGCTTGTCTGATAAAATCGATTTTCAAATTGGAACTTTATCTAAAGCTATTGGAGTAGTAGGTGGGTATGTTGCTGGCTCAAAAGATCTTATTGATTGGTTAAAAGTCAGAGGTAGACCTTTCTTATTTTCAACATCTTTAACTCCTGGATCTGCTGCTGCTTGTACAAAATCTATAAATATTCTTATGAAAAATGATTATTTAGTTAATAAAGTATGGGAAAATGGAAATTATTTAAAAGAAGGTTTAAAATCTTTAGGTTTTAATATAGGCAAAAGCGAAACACCTATAACTCCTTGCATAATAGGTGATGAAACTAAAACTCAATTATTTAGTAAAAGACTTTTAGAAGAAGGTGTTTATGCTAAATCTATAGTTTTTCCTACTGTTCCAAAAGGAAGTGGAAGAGTTAGAAATATGCCAACAGCCTCCCATACAAAAGAAATGCTTGATGGAGCTTTAGCTATTTATGAAAAAGTTGGAAAAGAATTAGAAATAATATAATTTTTATTTTAATTTATTAGGAGGAAAATAGATGAAAAAAGTCCTTATTACTGGAGCTTCTGGTCAAATTGGGTCAGAACTAACTTCAAAACTTAGAAGTGAATACGGTGTTGATAATGTTGTTGCTACTGATATACGTTCTACTAGTGAAATTATAAATAATGGTTTATTTGAAACACTCGATGTTATGGATATTAACTCTATGGCTTCAATTGCAAAGAAATATAATGTAGATACAATAATTCATTTAGCTTCTTTACTTTCTGCTATAGGTGAACAAAATCCACAATTTGCTTGGAAACTTAATATGGGTGGATTGAGTAATGTATTAGAAGTTTGTAAAGAACTTAACTGTAAATTATTTACACCTAGTTCTATAGCCGCATTTGGTTCTAATTCTCCTAAAAATTTAACTCCACAAGATACTCTACAAAGACCTAGCACTATGTATGGCGTCACTAAAGTAGCTGGAGAATTACTGTGTGATTATTATTTCAACAAGTTTAAAGTAGATACTAGAGGTGTTAGATTCCCTGGTTTAATATCATATGTAACGCCTCCTGGAGGTGGAACTACAGATTATGCTGTTGATATATACTATGAAGCCTTAAAAAACAAAAAATATGATTCATTTATAGCTAAAGGGACTCAAATGGATATGATGTATATGCCAGATGCACTTGATGCTATAGTTGATTTAATTGAGGCTGATAGTTCTAAATTAATTCATAGAAATGCATTTAATATAACAGCCATGAACTTTGATCCAGATGAAATTTCTAATGAAATAAAAAAACATATCCCTGAATTTGAGTTTGGGTATAATGTAGATCCAATACGCCAATCAATTGCAGAATCTTGGCCTAATTCTATTGATCCAACATGTGCTATAAATGAATGGGGTTTTAAAGTTAATTATGATTTAAGTAAAATGACCATTGATATGTTAGAAAAATTAAAAATTAAAGGAATTGGTTGTAACTAAAAAAATCCCCGTATCTATTGATATGGGGATTTTTTTTATTTAAAACGTAACACTACGCTTTTTTAACAACACTAGATTTTAATTTAATAGCTCCGAAGCCATCTATTTTACATTCTATATCATGTCCATCAGATGCACCAGGAACTAAACGTATACTCTTAACTTTTGTTCCTATTTTTATAGATGATGAACTTCCTTTTACTTTAAGGTCTTTGATTACTGTTACAGCATCTCCATCATTTAATATATTTCCGTTTGCATCTTTTATAACGTCTGTATCTTCACCATTTCCTGATTCTAAAGACCATTCATGAGAACATTCTGGACAGACAAGAAGACTTCCATCTTCATAAGTGTATTCTGAATTACATTTCGGGCAATTTGGTAAATTTTCCATAATTATATTTCCTCCGTTCATTATTTTCAATTCCCTTTTATGAGCTATAGAGAACTTATTATAGAATTATATAATATCATATTCTCGTTATGTTGACAAATTTCAATCAATATTCTTCATAAATTTGTGAACTGATTTTTTATATATAAATACGTCCTAATATATTATTATACATTAGGACGTATTTTAAAATTTAGTAAATATATTTACTGATTTTTATTTTAAATTTGGATCTTTTCTATGCTTAGTATTATCTTCATATATGTTTGCTATTTTTATTAATTTACCTTCTTGGAATTTAGATCCTACAAATGTAACCCCTATTGGCTCTCCAGTAGTTTTATATCCTGCTGGTACAGTAAGTGCTGGATATCCTGCTGGTGCATATACCATAGATGTTTGATTGCTTAATGATATTATAACATCTGCATTTTTTAATACATCATCTATAACTTTACTAGCTTTTTCTCTATTTTTATTAATTAATTTTTCATATTCTTCAATAGAAGTCTTGTCTTCTAATGAATTTTCTAATAACTCTTGACCATAAGGTGCTCTATTATCTAAATCTTTTTTATTAAATTCGACTATGTCCTTTAACTCATTAATTCCCTTAACTTTTGCCATTTTAAGATATTTGTTAATATCATACTTAAAACCAACCTCTAGCGCTTTACTCATTTCTATATTATTAGCTTCATCTGAGAATTTAGTTTCTATTACTTTCGCTCCCATATCTTTAAATTCTTTTCCTATCCTTTTTAGAATATCAAGCTCTTCATTTCTGGCTCCTAAAGGTTTAATAATTGCTACTTTAAGACCTTTTACAGAGTTTTCATCTATATATTTAGTATAATATTCTTTATACTGTTCTGCTTCTTTTGTATCAACATCATTTGCATCATATCCAGATATAGCTTCAAGTATTAAAGCTGTATCGTCAACATTCCTTGCTACTATACCTGCTGTATCTTGTACTTTTACTATTGGGATTATTCTGTCTCTACTTACTAATCCTATCGAAGGCTTTATTCCAACAACTGAATTTTGGCTTGAAGGATATATCATTGATCCAGCAGTTTCAGTTCCTATAGAAGCTACTGAAAATCCGCCCGCAACAGAAGCTGCTGATCCTGAACTTGACCCACCTACATCATATTTTCCATAAGCATTGTGTGTTTGGCCTCCTAATGCTGAATACCCACTAGATGACTTATCAGACATATAATTTGCCCATTCACTAAGGTTAGTTTTTCCTAGTATAATAGCTCCTTCTTCTCTTAGTTTTTGTGCAACAAAAGAATCTTTGTCTAAAACAGAATCTTTTAAAGCATATGCACCTGCAGTAGTGTGCATTTTGTCCGCAGTTCCTATATTTCCTTTTAAAGTTATTGGAATCCCATATAATTTTCCTTTTTTCTCTCCTGAATCTTTTTCTTTTGCAATTTTAATTACATCAGGATTTAATTCTATTATTGAGTTAAGTTTATTTATATCATATTTTTCAATTTTCTTTAAATAATATGTAACTAATTCTTCACAAGTAATTTGTTTTATATCATACATATTTTGTATATCTTTTATATTTGCATTTACTACTAATTTATCGATACTTTTAAATCTAGCATCATCCATTTTTGTAAGTTCACTTTTAAATTGATCTATATTAATTTTATTTTTTAGTTTAGTAGTTTTTTCATCATCATATTGATATTTCACCTGATCTGAAACTTGCTCTTCCATTACATGAGTAATGTATTTTGTAGTTATTTTTTGAAAATTTAATACTATAACTACTGAAATTACTGCAATTATGGATATTGCGTATATTAAAAATTTCTTCATAATATGTCTCCTCATACTAATATTTTTAATTTAATAGTTATGTTAAATACATTTTTAATTTTATAATTCTCTTTTTGATATTATATATGCATACATCTTTAAAATTTCTTAATTCATACACAAAATATCTTAAACAAACAATTATTTTGTGTTTGTATAATTAAAATGTTATTTAATTTCCAATTTATATTATGATAATTTATATATTATGATAATTTATATATTGTTATAATACGTATTTTATATATAATTTTAAACATATTAGATATCCTAATTAATTCAAAATATTACTTTTATAGTTTTTATATAAAATAAGAACCGTATCACAATAAAGTGATACGGTTCTTATTTTATATATTAGATATATTGTTAATTCTAATTAATATATATTATTTTTTGATATATTTACATTATTTGTTCATTCTTACTATTATAATCTATATTATTTTTTGATGGTATGAAATTACCTACTATACCACCAATTAAAACTGGAATTATCCAGTTAAATCCTATCCCATCAAAAGGTAATTTATGTATAAATGACATTTTGATTCCCATACCATCAACAACTGTAAGTATACTTACTACTAAAGCTACATATGTAGCCCATTTAAATGCATTATCATTTTTAATCTGTTTATTAAATAATGTCATTAACACTAATACTATTGTAGCTGGATAAATAACTGTTAATATCGGTGCTGAGAATTTTATTATTGTACTAACACCAAAGTTTGCTACTACTGCGCTAAATATACATACACCAATTACTATAGTTTCATATTTTACCTTTCCATTAGAAATCTTAGCAAAATATTGACCTGTTGCTGAAACAAGACCTATAGATGTTGTTAAGCAAGCTAATCCTACTATTAATGCTAATACTATTTTTCCTGGTTGACCTAATAACTGTTCTGTTATATTTACTATTAATGATGTTTGATTTATATCAGCTGGGTTTATACCCTTAAACTGATGTGCAACTGTAGATCCTAAATATGCAAGTCCTCCATATACTATGAATAAAGCTACCCCTGCAACAAGACCTGCTTGTAATGTTAACTTAATTTTATCAGATTCCTTAGTATACCCCTTTTGTCCAAGCGATATTATTACTACAGCTGATAAAGCTATTGCACCTAATGGATCCATTGTTTGATATCCTTGTTTAACTCCTTCTGCAAATATTCCCTCTATTACTGCTGGTTGATTTAAATCTCCAAGTGGTGATACAATTCCCATAACAATTAAAAATATTAATGCAATTAATAATGCCGGTGTTAAGTATTGACCTATTATGTCTACAACTTTAGATGGTTTTATTGTAAGCACAAGCGTTAAACCAAAAAATATTACTGAAAATAATATTGGACTAAATCCTCCAATAATAGGTGCCACACCCATTTCAAATGTTGTTGCTCCTGTTCTAGGTATTGCTAAAAGTGGTCCTAAACAAATCATGATTGATGCTGCTAATATTCTAGATAGAACTTTTCCACTTCTACCTAAAACCTTGCTTATGTCACCTTGACATTTTGCTGCTGCTAATATTGCTAATAAAGCTAATCCAACGTCTGCTATAACAAATCCGCTAAACCCTAGTAACCACTGGTTACCTGATACTAGCCCTAAGTATGGTGGAAATATTAAGTTCCCAGCACCAAAGAACATGGCAAATAAGGCAAATCCTACAACTACTGTATCTAGATATTGTTTTTTCATATAAACCCCCTATAAAAATTTATAAGCATTTCCTATATTGAAGTAATTGTATAGTTTTTCATTCTAAATTGCAACAATTTTCAAAATATTTAACACAATCTTAGCATTTCTCAATTTAATTCATATATTATATCAATATTTGCAAGGTATACTTCAAAAATTAATATAATAAAAAGGAAGTATCTAGGACATTTATTAAAAATCATAGATAACCCAATACTACCAAGTAGTGCTGTAAGCAATACAGTCTAAGGTGAATATCCAACTGGTTGCTTATTTAATGCAGAAGGTGCTTTTGTTACGAAATTAATTCCCTCTTTTAACCAGTTATGTATTGAATCAACATCTCTTTCTAATAAAATTTGGTCAAAACATTTTTTCCCTTTATTCATTTTAGATATTAGTTTTTCCCTTATACTTTTATTCTCTAAAACATTACCAACTGCTATTACACAGATTAGTTCTTCATCTTGCTTTATATCTAAGTATTTTTTACATTCTTTTTTATCATAAGTACCACCTATCCAGCATGTTCCTAGATTCATATGATTTGATTCTAGTACTAACATCTCACCATAGTATCCAACTTTATTTTTATAATTATCTATGTTTATATTCCCTACTAATGCTATACATGAATTTAGTCCCTTTATCATTCCATAAGATGCTGAAAATCCTTTGAAAAGTTTTAAACAATCTTCTATAAATTGAAAGTTTAGATTACTTTCTTTATTTATTTTATCAATTAATTTTTTAAGCTCATTTACATCTCTATTTTCTAAGGGCTTACATATATATGTCCTTCTTGATGTTCTATATTTTACAGATTCAATCCACTGCTCTTTTATTTCCATTTTAAATTCTCCATGCATAAGTCATAGAATCTATACTTAATTTTTTATTAGTTCTACACTCGCTTTATTTTGTATTTATTTAATATATTCTTCTATACAATCTAATTTATTTGCTAAATCGTCAAATTCCTGTAGATATTTTTGATAATCTTTTTCCTCTAAATTAAGATCTTCGGCTATTCTTTTAGGAATATCTTTAGCTCTATCTTCAATCTCTAATCCTTTTTGAGTAATAGAGATATAGATTTTTCTATCATCATTTTCATCTTTAATTCGTTCTAAATATCCACTGCCTTCTAATTTACTTAGAATAGGAGTTAATGTACCAGTCTTCATCTTTAACTTTGAACTTATCTCTTTGAAAGGCAGCTTCTTGTGTTCCCATAGCACCATCATTGCTAGATACTGTGGATAAGTTAAATCTATCTCCTTTAATAAAGGTCCATATATTCTAACTATGCTCTTTGATACAGAGTATATCTTGAAACAAAGTTGATTTTCTAATTTTAAATTTTCGTACATATTACATCCTCCTATTTTAAACCGTTACTAGATTTTTTTACTATAACTTCATAACTCTATTTTCTCTTAATGAAGTTAAACTTTCTGACTGTGAATTGATAAATATATAGTCTCATTTTCTTTTGCTAGACCTTTATTTTCAAATACTACTGATAGTGCATTTTGTCTAAGTGCTCTATCTGTATAAGTTGCATTATCGTATACGATTAATCTTGTGCGATAATTATATTTCAATTTAATCATTCTGTCATCCATAAATTTTTTTGCAATAAAATAAGCTAAATAAAGTAACTTCTATTTACTCTACCTAGCTTATTTATTAGCTTTTCATTATTTTTTTTAATTATTTGATTTTATGTTTATCCATGCATTATCATATAATTTTTTAACATCCATAGGTAAATCAACATAGATTTCACATCTATCCATTATTTCTTTAGACATATATGCATTAGGATTATTTCTAACTTCCTCTGGTTGTTCTAATCTTGCTTCTCTATTTGGAGTTGTATACCCTATTTCATCAGCTATTCTTAATGCACTTTCCTTATCACTTACGAAGTTTATGAACTTTTCAGCTCCTTCAACATTTTTAGCATTATAAGGTATACATAAGCTATCAATCCAGAAGTTTGCACCTTCCTTAGGTACTACATAAGCTAAGTTAGGATATTCATCTTGAAGATTTAACCCCTCTCCAGACCATATCATGTTTATATCAGATTCTCCTGATGGAATCATTGTAGTTCCATTATCAACACCATATATTGGATCTACTAATTTTCTTTGATTTAATAGTAATTCTTTAGCTTCTTCAATCTCTTTTGGATTAGTTGAATTTAAAGAATATCCAAGCTTCTTTAAAGTTGCTCCCATTGTATCTCTATAAGTATCAAACATAAAAATTTTATCTTTATATTTCTCATTCCATAATATATCCCAACTATCTACTTCTTCTGTCACTAAATCTTTATTATAAATAAGTCCTACTGTTCCAAACATATAAGGAACTGAATACTTATTACCTGAATCTATTTCTAGATTTAAGTAATCTTCATACATTTGAGATATATTAGGTATATTATCTTTGTTTAGTTCTTGAACAAGATTTTTTTTAATCATTCTTGGCATTAAAGCATCAGATACTAAAATAACATCATATTTTACTCCTTTGTTACTAACCTTTTGATACATTGTTTCCATATCATCAAAAGCTTCAATATTAACTTTTATACCATATTGCTTCTCAAATTCTTTTACAGTTTCTTTATCTATATTTTCTCCATAGTTAAAAAAGTTTATTTCTTCAGAAGAATCTTTACTACATCCTACAGAGAATACCCCCATTATTACAATACAAATTGATAAACTCAATAATTTAAATGATTTTTTCATACGTTAATTCCTTTCTTTATTATACAATTCTTCTAATACCCAAACTAGTAGTGGTCAATCTAATTTACCTTATAATTTCCCATTTTATTCTATCATCTGCCACTGCAGCTGGTGATAAAATATAAATGTAATTTAATAATAAAATAATAAAAGAGGATATCTCAAAATAAAATTTTTCATTTTGAAACAGCCTCTTATAATTTAAACTCTTATAATAATTCTCCGTATTTTCTTATATATACTTTCTTTATTAATGTAACTAAAAGCATATAACCTACTATAGTTAATAATAACCATGCAAAATATATAGGTGGCATAGGATACATACCTAATTTAAGTCCAAAAGGAGTATATGGTATAATAGTTCCTACTAATACTCCTATAGTTGTAAATATAGTAAGGGGCATAGATGCTCTACTTTGTATAAATGGTATCTTTGGAGTTCTAATCATATGAATAACTAGTGTTTGAGACCATAAAGATTCTATAAACCAACCTGCATTAAACACCATCATAAATAATGTTTTATCAACATTTGGTGACCAGTAACTTCCTCCACATACCATAGGACATATAACGAAAAACATCAAGATGTAGGTAGTTATATCAAACACTGAACTTGTAGGTCCTATCCATTTCATAAAGCTTCCAATAGAACTTGCATCCCACTTACGTGGAACTTTCAAGAAATCTTCATCCACATTATCCCAAGGAATCGATATGCATGATATGTCATATATTAAGTTTAGTACCAATAATTGAACAGGCAACATAGGTAAAAATGGAAGTAATGCACTCGCTACTAAAACACTAAACATATTACCGAAGTTAGAACTAGCTGTCATCTTTATATATTTAATTATATTTGCAAAAGTTTTTCTTCCTTGAACTATACCTCTTTCTAATACCATTAAGTCTTTTTCTAATAAGATAACATCTGCTGATTCTTTAGCTATGTCAACAGCCGTATCTACTGAAATACCTATATCAGCTTTTTTCATAGCAGGAGCATCATTCATACCATCCCCCATAAATCCAACTACATGCCCGTTACTTCTTAGAATTGAAACTATCCTAGATTTTTGCTGAGGTGATAACTTTGCAAATACATTAGTTCTTTCTACTTCAATTTTTAAATCTTCATCAGTCATAACTTCTACCTGATGGCCTAAAAGTATATTATTTACATCTATTCCAACTTTATCACATACATGTATAGTAACCTTCTCATTATCACCAGTAAGAACTTTTACATCTACACCATACTCATTTAAAGTTTTTATCGCTTCCGCTGAAGACTCCTTAGGCGGATCTAAAAATCCTATATATCCCATAAGAACCATATCACTCTCATCTTTAACTGAAAATACACCTTCTGGTGAAGGATTAGTTTTTTGAGCTACTGCTATAACTCTCATACCACTTTGGTTTAATTTATCAACAGTTTTAAAAATTTCTTGTTTAATAGATTCTGTAAGTTCTACAACTTGCCCTTTATATTCTGCAAATGTAGATATGTCTAACATCTCTTCAACTGCACCCTTTGTTATAAGTTGTGTTTTTTTATTTTTATTTTGTAAAACAACAGACATTCTACGTCTATTAAAATCAAAAGGTATTTCATCAACTTTTTCATAAGCCTCATTAAGATTTGAAAATCCAGCTTCTTCTCCACGTTCTAATATAGCTACATCAAGTAAATTTTTAAGACCTGTTTGGAAGTAACTAACTAGATATCCATGTCTTAATACTCTTAAATCTTCATTTCCTTCTATATCTAAATGTCTTTCTAGTATAATTTTATCCTCAGTTATAGTCCCTGTTTTATCAGTACATAAGACATCTATAGCTCCAAAATTTTGTATTGAATTTAAATTTTTAACTATAGTCTTACTTTTAGCCATTGCTAATGCACCTTTTGCAAGATTAGTCGTAACTATCATTGGTAGCATTTCTGGAGTTAATCCTACAGCAATCGATATTGCAAATAAGAAAGCCTCTAACCAATTTCCTTTTGTGAATCCATTTATAAAAAATACTGTAGGGACCATTATAGCCATAAATTTGATTAGCACAAAACTAACTGAGTTTACTCCTTTATCAAAACTAGTTAATTCTCTCTTTTCTGTTATTGTATCTGCTATATTACCTATACAAGTATCATTTCCTGTAACAACAACAACCGCCGTTGCTGAGCCACTTACAACATTTGTTCCCATAAATGCTAGATTTGGAGAGTCTAGATAATTACTTTCGTTTAATTTATAGGCTGATAAATCAGCAAATTTTTCAACTGGTTCAGATTCACCTGTCATGGATGCTTGACTTATAAATAAATCTTTAGCGTTTATTATTCTAACATCAGCTGGAATCATATCTCCTGCCGCTAATCTTATAATATCTCCAGGTACTAATTCGTCGATAGGTATTTCTAACACTTGATTATCTCTAAGCGCTGTTGCCGTAGTTTTTATCATAGATTTAAGTTTTTTACCAGCATTGCTAGATTTACCTTCTTGTATGAATTTTAAAACAGCACTCAATGTTACCATTGTTATTATTATTATCACAGTAGTTAAATCTCTATCTTGTGGCTTTGCTATTAAAAAATCAGTCGCAAAAGATACTATTGCTAACATAAAAAGAACTAATGTAAATGGATTAATAAATGCTTCAAATAATCTTTTATACCAACTATTTTCGTCAGATTGTTTTATTTCATTTTTGCCATATATCTCAACTCTTTTTTCTACATCCTCTTGAGTTAAACCAATTTGATTAGTATCAAGTTCCTTTAATAAATTATCCATTTCTAAAGATGATGATTTAATCAATTTTTTTACACTTTCATCTCTGTTTAATTGTTTTATTAATGTTGCTCTTTCTCTGTTGAATCCTAATTTCATGTTATTCCCTCCTAATATGTCGAGTTTTTTATAAATTACGGGAATAGATATTAATGCTATTTATAATAGGGTAACTATATAAACAGTTCTAATCAAAAACTGAGTAATATTTATACTTTTATAAGGTAACAATAGGTTTCAATCATTTGATAATTATAATAGTTTTTAATAATCATACATCCTAATATTATTATCTTATATAAATATATATTTCCCCAGTTAAAACTATCTATTCATGTATAACTGCCACTTTTTGAATCCACCTATTCTCACCTCACTTATTTTTCTAATTAAATTTTTGGAATTAAAAAATCCCTGTTTAGCTATAGCTGAACAAGGATTTTAATTACATACAAAGTAATATAATAATCTAATTCGTTCAAGCTTTAGCTTCTTAGGGCAATGTAATTGCATTAAAATACACCTTCTTGTTCGATGTATCCTGCTAACCATCTAATAGTGTCTCCACTATTTCGCGGCAGCAACCCGTATCCCTAAGGTAACCTCACCTACCGAAATTTTTAATTCTTATAAATTATATAATATATACATATATCTATTATGTCAAGTATTCTATATACATCCATTATTTACATTTTTAAAGTTCATTAATACCTCCCTATGCAAGGATGACATAATAAATAGTAACTCATTGTTCACTTTTTCTATCAGATTATTTATCACCTCATAACATGATATTGACAAGAATAAAAATTATTTATTTACATTTACATACTATCTATTTTTATTTAATTATTTAGAATTATTTGTTATATGTGCTGCTACCTTAACATCTTCGGTTTTTATATGTTTAATTATCTAATTTGCAACTTTACTATTGATTTCCCCAACCAAAATAATACTTGGGCCGCTTGTATGCCATTTTTGTACGTCACAATCCATGGATGTATTATTTTTGGTAATTTTTTAACAAACTATGCCATTATATTATACTAAAGTCAATTTTCAAGCATAAAGTTTCTATCTTTTTTAATTGAGATAACAATAGTTATAAATATGATGTTAAATGTAAAACTGGCTCAAAGAGAGGGGGTTATAAATTACTTAATTACTACAATATCTTCTATTATTCTCTGTTTTATTATGATAAAGTCTATCCCTTCATATTCTTCTATAACGGCTATTCCTTTACCATATTTTTACCAAGAACTCTCATTATTTGCATACCTTCTTCATCTTGCATTACTTCTCCTGGAGTTTTAATAGATTATATAGCTAATAGGTATATTTCTATTTATCAAATAGTTGGAGGTGTTTTAGTAATTATTGGTCTCAGCTATAATCTGTTTATAGAAAATTCTATATAAAACCGTATCACTTACTTGTGATATGACTCTCCGTTACATCTGCGTATACAATAATCTAAGTTTTTATTTGTTTCATAAAACTGATACCATATATACCTTAATTTAAACTTAAAGAATTTTTGTTTTATCTTAAAAATAATGAAAAAAACATAAAGAATAAACAGAAGGCTGTATTAACCCTCTGCTTATTCTTTTATTAAAACATATTATATCAAATAATTTTTATAACCTCAATATATTAAGCAAACATGATTCTATCTGAAAGTTCTTCTTTAAAAGTAATTTTATTAAACTCTTCTATAAGATCATTTTTAGTCAAATTACTCTTTTCTATTTTTCCTATATCAAGAATTGTTTCTCCCCTATGCATCATAAGCAATCTATTTCCAAATTCTATAGCATGATTTAAATTGTGAGTTATCATAATTGTTGTAATATTTTTTTCTTTAACTATACTATTTGTAAGGTTTATAATAGTTTCTGATGTCTTTGGATCTAGCGCCGCCGTATGCTCATCTAAAAGTAAAATCTTTGGTGTATTTAAAGTAGCCATTAGTAGCGAAAGAGCTTGCCTTTGTCCTCCAGATAACATTCCTACCTTTGTGTCTATCTTATCTTCAAGACCTAAATTTAATATAGAAAGATGATTTTTAAATTCCTCTATCTTTTTTTTATTAACTCCTAAAGAAAGTCCAAAACTACTTCCCTTATTATCTGCCAAAGATAAGTTTTCTAAAATAGTCATAGATGGTGATGTTCCCTTAGTTGGATCTTGGAACACCCTACTTATAAATCTTGATTTTGTGTGTTCTTTTAAATTAGTTATATCTTTTTCTTCTAAACTTATATTACCTGAATCTAACTCTAAAGCACCAGATATTATATTTAAAAGAGTTGATTTTCCTGCTCCATTACTTCCAACAATAGTTATAAAATCTCCTTTATTTATCTCTAAATTGAAATTATTAAAGATGCTAGTTTCATTTATTGTCCCTTTGTTAAAACCTTTGTTTATGGATTTTATATTAAGCATTTAAATTCCCCCTCTCCCTTAAAGAAAATTTAAATTTATTAAATATATTATTATTATTCATAACTATCGCAATAACCACTATTAATGATGTTATTAGTTTTAAATCTGTTGGCGGGAAGCCTAAATTCAAGGCAAGACCCACACTTAATTTATATAAAAATGCACCTATTATGACTACTGTAGTTCCTTTTAACAACTTACTATTCTTAAAAACAGACTGCCCAAGTATAATAGAAGCTAAAGCAACCACTATAAATCCATTTCCCATAGATATATCTGAAAATCGTTGATATTGCGCCATTATAGCTCCACTTAAAGCTACAAGTCCATTAGATATCATAAGTCCAAATATTTTCATTGTTCCTTTGCTTACTCCAAGGGAAGTAACTAATGTTTCATTATCCCCTGTAGCTCTTAATATAAAGCCAAACTTAGTTTTAAATAAAATATCCATTAATAATTTAACTATTAGAACCATTAACGCTAAAATTAACACTATCGATATATTACTAGAGAATATATTAGCCTTATTAATCATAGGAAGATTTGCCTTTCCCATTACCCTTAAGTTTATAGAATATAGCCCTATCATAACTAAGATACCTGATAAAAGATTCGTTATTTTAAATTTCACATGAAGTATTCCAGTAACTAATCCTCCAATAGCTCCTCCTATAAATGCTAATCCCAATGATAAAAATGGATTAATCTCTTTTAATATAAATGCTGTAGTAATTGCAGCACCTAAACTAAATGTTCCATCCACAGATAGATCTGGAAAATCTAATATAGTATAAGTTATATATACCCCTAATGCTCCTATAGCAAAGATAAGCCCCTGCTCTAAAGTACCTATAAAGAAGTTCATATTACTTACCTCCTTTTATAAGTTTAGCTCTATTCATTATATCTTCATCAATATTTATAGAAAGCTTTTTAAGTGTATCTTCATTTATAACAAGTTCTGTTTCTTCTAAAGTTTTTATAGATAACTCTTTTATATCTTTTCCTTGTAAAACTTCAACTGCCATAAGGCCAGCTTCAAAACCAAGTTTTTTGTAATTGATACCTTCTGTAATTAAAGCTCCACCTTGAACGTGAGCTTCTTCCGCTCCAATTATTGGTGTTTTCTTATCTGTTGTTTTAGAAGCTATTATTGCCATTGAAGAAGCTATCATATTGTCTGCTGGTGTGTATAAAACATCAATTTTATCTAAGATAGAATCTAACCCTTGGCTTATATCATTTACACTATTTACACCCTTTGCAATTACTTCTATATTATTTTTTTTCGCTAATTTCTTTAAATTATTTACTTGAATTTCAGAATTTACCTCACTAGTATTGTATAAAACGCCTATAGTTTTCACATCTTTAACTATTTCTTGCATAAGTTTTAATTGATTTTCTATAGGCACTGCATCACTAGTTCCTGCAACATTTGTTCCTGACTTATCCTTAGATTTCACAAGGCCTGCTTCTAGCGCATCGGTTACCGCTGTAGTTATAATTGGAATATCCTGCGTTGTATTAAAAGCTGCCTGTGCTGCGGGAGTTCCAATAGCAAATATTAAATCCTTGCTATCTGAGGCAAAATTGTTAGATATCATCTGAGATGTTGCAATATCGCCCTCTGCATTTTGTATTTCTAGATTAAGATTTCCTCCATCTTTAAATCCTTTAGAATTTAAAGCTTCTACGAATCCTTCCCTAGCTAAATCTAAAGCTGGGTGAGATGCTATTTGGGATATACCTATATTCACCATCTTTTCCTGTGATGAAGAATTTACCTTCCCATTTGAACATGCTGAAAATAAAGACATGCTTACTAGAATTGAACTTAATAAAATTATTTTTTTCGCTACCATACTACCATCCTCCTGATATTTTATTTTAATTTGTATATGATTAATAGAACAAATTTTTAAATAGTATTTTTCTGTAGCCAAAATTAGATATAACTCGTTAAATATAAAAACCCCTCCACAAATTTATATGGAGAGGACTGTTTTAATTCCAAAATAATTAACTATTAAAGCTATATCTCCTACTTATACTACTGTGCTACTATTTAATATTTGTGTATTTTAGATATATAAAATTAATATATTTAAATACACTTATATTTTTTGATGCTGATTCTTATAATGTTTGGTAAATTAATAATTCCTATTCTACTTTTACTTACTATCCTTTTAATTCACCATAACATCTCTACTATTAAACTACTGTTCTACTATTCTACCTACTAAGATAATCTATATTATCTATACTACTTTCCTGTTAAAGTGAATTATATATAGATTTTCAACTTATGTCAACTATATAATTTATAAATCTGCTATTGATCTATGCCCAAGTCCAATTACTACTTCATTTAAATGAAGTAATCCTACACTAAGGAAAATACATACACTTACATGCTCTCCTTGTCTTGCAACTCCAATTTTCCCACCTACGCTAAGACCATTTGCTTTGTCTGCAACTTGCATTATTGCCTCTCTAGTAGCTCCTGCAATAGCGCCATCATGAACATGGCAATCTTTAATTATTCCCGTTCTTTTAGAAGCAACCAAAGCTCTCTCTATAATTTTTTGAATAGATGAATTTAAATTTCCACCAATATCTACTGCTACAGCTAAAACATTGTCCTTTTTAAATTCTTCTATAAGTCTTTCTTCTTCCTGTCTTGAAGATACAGCCATATTAATAGAAGCTTTTGCTATATCTACGCTATTCTTTTCTTTCATAAGTAAACCTCCCAAATAAGCTATTTATATAATGATTTTTTATATCTTAATAGTTCTATAAATCAAAATAAATTTTTATATTTTATAACTTATTATATCACTAAGCATATATTTTCAAATAAAAAAATATAATTATACTAGCTAATATTATATCCTTCAATAAACTTAACATAACTTTTCAAATGTATTTAAATTCCCTTAATGCTTTAGTCTTATGCATTTTATATAGCTAACACTACAAAGTTATATAGTTCTGAAAATATTAATATTGTAACCTTAAGCTTGTATAATTCTTCACCTAATTTATTTTGACTTTATATTATATACTTTCATAATTAACTATTCAAAAACTAGATTATTTAAATTTATAATTTTCTAAACTTATGTTGCGGTCTTCCTACCTTTCCATATTCTACAAGTTTTTCTAGGTGACCCTCTTTTTCCATATATTCTAAATACCTTCTAACTGTAACTCTAGCAACCTTTATTCTTTCTGACATTTCTTCAGATGTAAAGTATTCATTATTCATTTTTCCAATTTCATCCCATAAAGATTTATATGTATACTTATTGAACCCTTTTGCAAGTCCTTCATATTTTTGAGTTACTTCAGAATTTAATATTAATTTATCTAATTTACTTTGCTCAATTTCTTCGACTTTTTTAAACTCAGAATATCTTTCCTTAAATTGAATAAGAGAATCTTTAAATCTATCAAAATCAAAAGGCTTTATCAAATAATCTATAGCTCCATACCTAAAAGCTTCTTGAACTCTTTCTATAGTCTTATCTGCTGTAATTAATATTACATCAATACCAATTTCTTTATTTCTTAACCATTTTAAAAAATCAATCCCATTTTCATTTGGTAAGAATACATCTAATAATATTAAATCCGGCTTTTTACCTTTAATAAACTCTTTTGCCTCATTAAGGCTACCTACAGCCTTACACAAATTAAACCCATCCACTCTTTTTAAAAATCTAGAATTAATTTCTCTCACCATTGGATCATCTTCAATAATCATTACTTCAATCAAACTACTCACTCCTTAGCATAGGTATAGTAATATTCCAAATAACACCTTTATCTACCTTCAGTTCAATAGTTCCATTAGCATCATCTACTATTTCTTTTACAATAGACATACCATGTCCTCTATCACCGTCTTTAGTGGTAAAACCTTGCTCATAAATTTTATCTATATGCTCTTCTTTGATTCCAGGACCATTGTCCTTAACCTTTATTTTAAGATATTCATTTTGTTGTTCTATTTTTATATAAATTTGGCCTTCTCCATCATTACTAACTGCATCTAATGAATTTTCTATTAAATTACCTATTATAGAAACAATGTCTTCAGAAGTCATAAATTGAGGAAGATTATTAAAAATAGAATTTTCATCTATTTTGAATTTAACTCTATTTTCTTCAGCTTTATTGTATTTAGAAAACAGTATTGCAGATAAATATGAATCTTTTATATTTTTAGTTAAAGTACTGCTTATTTTGTTTCTACTTTTAGCTACATCTGATATAAACTGTATCGCTTCTTCATAGTCTTCAAGCTGTATTAATCCTGTTATAGTATGAAGCTTATTCATAAATTCATGATTTTGAGCTCTTAGAGACCACGCCATCTTTTTAACTCCAGTAAGCTCTTCAGCTAATTTAGTTAACTCTGTTTTATCTCTAAACGTAGCGATAGCTCCTACAATTTTATCTCTATCTTTTATAGGAATTCTATTTGTCATTATTACAGTATTATTTATTCTTTGTTCTTTTTCAAACTCACCTTCTCCGGTTTCTAATACAGTAAGTAATCGTGTATTAGGGAAGAAGTCTTCTACATTTTTTCCTATGATTTCATTTTTTTCAACTTTATTTCCATAATGTAATATATTTAGTGCTGAGTCATTTATAATTGTTATTTTTCCTTTATTATCAATAGCTACTAATCCTTCATAAATAGCATCTAGAATTCCCATTTTTTCATTATATAGTCTTGTTATTTCTTCTGGTTCAAGACCTAGTAAAATATTTTTTATATTTTTTGATAATATAAATGCACCTATAACTCCTACCGTAAGCGCACCTAATGAAGTTAAAATTATATATAATATCGCTATCTGCTTTGTTTCTCCAATACTCTGTAAGAGTGTTCCTACACAAACAAACCCTATTTCTTTTTTACTTTCTGTATCATAAATTGGAATAAAAGCTCTTAAAGATTTTCCAAGTGTACCTGTAGCCTCTGAAATATATGTATCCCCTTTTTTAACAACTCTACCTTCATCCCCTCCAACAAATTTTTTACCTATTTTGTGTGGATTTGGATGTGAATACCTAATACCATCATTGTCGACTACTATTATATACTCAATTTCACTTAATTTTTTAAGTTGTGTATCAACATATGGACTAATTTCTTTATTGAAATCTTTTTTATTAAGTGCATCTATAACTTGTCTAGAATTCGCAATTATTTCACCGACATTCATCACATTAGTTTTTGCCGTACTTTCAATATTTGTATTAATCCAAGATGCAACAAAAAAAGTTATTATAGATATAGATATAAACACTACTGCAATAATTAATATAGTAAGCTTAGTTTGTAATTTCATCTTTTTTTTCACATATGTCACCTCGTTTTTGCGTATAAGGAAATCATTATCCCTATCCTATTATATAGTACTCTGCTAATAATTGTCTTGTATTTTCGGAATAAACAACCATCTACTTTTGGAATTTCAAAATAAAATTTAATTAATATAACGTATAAAAATACCCTTTATTGATGTAGTTATGATTCTTTTTCGAGAAAAGTTATTAATCATAAGATCAAAGAAAGGGTATTTTTTATGTATCTATTTAGATTTAGTTTTATCAGGATGCTAATCCATCATTTATTTTTTTCATTTGTTTATTTTTAGCTAGTTTAAATACATAAGAAACAATGAATGGACAAACTATAGCAGATACTACGCATGCTGCTGCAACTTGTGCTGTTGCTACTGTTGCTATCGTAAC
Source organism: Romboutsia sedimentorum (assembly GCF_030131845.1). Lineage (GTDB taxonomy): Bacteria > Bacillota > Clostridia > Peptostreptococcales > Peptostreptococcaceae > Romboutsia_D > Romboutsia_D sedimentorum. Next base: position 68,930 of record NZ_JASKYM010000008.1, read on the forward strand.
AACTGTTGGATCTATAGCTGCAACCGCTGCTGGTGTTGCCACCGCATTTCCTGCTGTTGACCCTGTAGCCAACCCAATTATAGGTTCTTCTTTAAATAATTTAAGTAACATATAAGCTCCTATTCCAGTTAAAGAAGCTATTACTCCTAATAATATTCCAGGTCCACCTGCTGTTATGATAGTTTCTAAATTCATTCCTGTACCTAATGGGAATGAGAAAAATGGTATTAATAATAGCTTACTACTTCCAAGAAAAGCTCTCATATCTGAATCTAAGTTACCTAAAATCATTCCTATTACTATCGGAATCATTACTGCTACAAGCGACATAATAGGAATTTGAGCAAGCCCCGATGCTCCTAATGCAACTAATGTGAAAAATGGTCCATCTTTTAAAGATAATAAAGCATAAGCACCTACATCAGTTTCATCCCCATATTGTGAAGCAAGAGACGCATATAAACCACCATTACAATTTGTTAGTGCCGCAAGAATAGCTAATGGTGATAGTCCTAAAACTCCAGAAGGTCCAAAAATTTTACCTACAAGTATACCTATTCCAGCACCTACTATAAACTTACCTGTTATTAATATTGCACCCTTTTTTAATGCTTTTGGTGCTAATTTAAAGTTAATTTGTGAACCAATTAAAAACATAAAACAAGCTAAAATTGTTGATGATGCCTTTGGTCCAAATAATGCAGTTGTAAAACCACCAATTTTTAAAACTTCAGGGAAAAATGTGTTAACTAATACTCCTAAGAAAAGGGGAACAACCATCATTCCCCCTGGAATTCTATCTAGCGTTTTTTTAATTGGAATTTGCATATTGATTTCCTCCCATTATATATTTATATTCTTGCTACTCCACTTTCTCTTGCCGCTTTTTTTATAGCTTCAGCTACATTAGTTGCAACTGTTCTGTCTAACGCATATGGAATTACATTATTTTCATTTAAATCTTCATCTTTTATCATAGAAGCTATAGCATATGCTGCTGCTATTTTCATTTCTTCATTGATTTCTTTTGCTCTAACATCTAAAGCACCTCTAAATATACCTGGGAAAGCTAATACATTATTAACTTGATTTGGGAAATCTGAACGACCAGTTCCTATTACTCTTGCCCCTGCTTCTTTAGCTTCATCTGGCATAATTTCTGGAGTTGGATTTGCCATAGCAAAGAATATAGAATCCTTGTTCATAGACCTTACCATATCCTTTGATACAATACCTGGAGCAGATACCCCTATAAATACATCAGCTCCTACCAACGCATCAGATAACTTTCCTTTTATATTATCTGGATTTGTAATTTCAGCTAATTTCAACTTAGCATCGTCAACATTTTCTATTTCTCTATGAAGAATACCTACCTTATCACAAACAATTAAATTTTTTACTCCAGAAGATAATAATAAATTTGATATAGCTGTTCCTGCTGCACCAGCACCATTTACAACGACCTTAATATCTTCTATTTTCTTTTCAACTACCTTTAAAGCATTTATAATACCCGCTAAAACAACAATTGCTGTTCCATGTTGATCATCGTGGAATACTGGTATATCAAGTTCTTTCTTTAATCTTTCTTCAACCTCAAAACATCTAGGAGCACCTATATCTTCTATATTTATACCTCCAAATCCAGGAGCTATAAGCTTAACTGTTCTTACTATTTCATCTACGTCTTTTGTGTCTATACAAATAGGAAATGCATCTACATCTGCAAACTCTTTAAATAGTATTGATTTACCTTCCATAACTGGAAGCCCAGCTTTTGGTCCTATATCACCTAATCCAAGAACTGCTGAACCATCTGTTACTACTGCAACTAAATTACCTTTCGATGTATATTTGTATACGTTTTCCTCATCCTCGTAAATTTTTCTACAAGGCTCTGCAACTCCTGGTGTATATGCTAAACTTAAATCATCTCTTGTCTCAACTTTTATCTTGCTTACAATCTCAATTTTACCAACGTTCTCCTCATGTATTTTTAAACTTTCTTCGTAATAATTCATATATATCATCCTTCCTTTTTGTTGTTTATTTTTATGATTTAATAATATCAAGTATTTATATATATTAAAATATTTCGAAAGTTTAAAATAAGTTTTGGTTATAAAGAATATTTTGATATTATATTAACAGGTAATATTATAAAAAAAGCACACCTATAAATTATAAGTGTGCTGCTTAAAATAGAAATCAATTTATTTTCTTCATGTATATTTACAAAAACAAAAAACGTAGACTATGTCTACGCTCTAAATCAAAAAATTATTTAGAATTATTTCTTATATGTGCTGCTACTTTAACATCTTCCGTTTTTATATGTTTAATTATCCAACTAGCAACTTTACTGTTAATTTCTCCAACTAAAACAATGCTTGGACCATCTGATAAAAGTTTCTTATGTACACTTTCAACTGTATCTATAAAGTATTTATGGTATTCTTTATGATTCTTATAATCAGGATAGTTATATTTCATTTGTAAAACCTCTTCATGCCCAAAGTGAGTTTTTGTATAAGAAGACAAAAATTTTACTGTCCTTTCTAATTCAGCTCTACCCTTTCCCTTACTACAAGCTTCTAATAAATCATTAATTGCTTTTATCAGTTCCTTATGTTCTGTATCAATTTGTACGTTACCTGTTAGTAACTCATCAGACCATTTATATGCCATTTTTCTTCCCCACAATCTGTTAATATTTTTTGGTAAATATTAACAGATATTATACCATTATATCTTACTAAAGTCAATTTCCAAAATAACGTTCCTATTACTCTTAAAATTTATATTTCATATTGCTCTATTCATTCTTTAATAATGCTCTTTATTAAGAGTATACATATGTGACTTTGGGTAAACTAAAATTGAAATTTAATGACAAAGGAGCATATAACAATGAAGAAAGTTTTAAGAAATTTATTATCATTATTTTTATTGGCTTTGATTTTAGTACCATTTAAATCTCAAGCTTTAGAATGTACCTATTCTAAAGATATACCTTTTAACAAAGCGGCCTGTAATTTAAGAATGGTTCAGGGAAAACTTTGGATAGATCATGTTTCATGGACTAGAAGTTTTATTGTAAGTGATTTGTCTTCACTTGAAGATAAAGGTCCTGTATTAGAAAGACTTCTTAAAAATCAAGATGACATTGGAAATTCAATTAAACCTTATTATGGAGAAGAAGCTGGAAATAAACTTGCTGCTTTACTTAGAGAACATATAGAGCTTGCAGGGAAAGTTACTGATGCAGCTAAAAATGGAAATAAAGATGAGTTAGAAAAATATAATAAACTATGGTATGAAAATGCTGATAAAATAGCTAATTTTTTAAGTTCTGCTAATCCTAATTACTCAAATAAAACTCTAAAAGATATGCTATATATGCATTTACAATTTGTTACAGATCAAGTAGTTTATAGATTAAATAAAGATTGGAATGCAGATATTAAAGCATACGACAAAGGTGAAAATCATATGATTGAGTTTGCTGATATACTTAGTGATGGGATAATCAAACAATTCCCTCAAAAATTTAAATAGTTATCACTTATAATCTTATTTTAAAATTTACAACACAAAACCGTATCGCTTATTTGTGATACGGTTTTATATTATATCTATAAATAATATGTTTTTTGCTAACTTATTATCTGATAAAAATTTTTAAAACTACATAGCCCTAGCTGGAAATACTATATCTAAAATTCCTATAACCATAGCTGCTAATACTGCTCCTATAATAGATACTCTCATATTAGGAACTAAAAATTGTGCTAAGTATATTATTGCCACTGCAATTACAAATCCTTTTACACCTTTTCCAAAAGGAGATGCATCAACTCCCATAAATGATTCTACTAAATAATCTAATCCACATATTACAACAGCAGCTATCAAATATGACCATATTCCATAGATTGTAAATCCTGGAGTTACAAATGATGTTATTGTTAAAATAATTGCAACTAATATGAATCTTCCTATCCATCTTAATAAACTATTATCATTTTCCATAAAAACTACTCCTTTAATAAAATATTATTTTATTTATTTTGCACAAAGTTTTTGCTTACTATCTAATTGCTTTGTCATGACTAAATATCCATACTAAATAAAAGTATATACATTTATATCCTAGGATTATTTAATATAGTTATATATTGACCACTATATTAAATAATATTCTCTATAACCTTATTTATATAACATATAACAAAAAATCGTATCATTTACCATGATACGATTCATTATTTATCAATACAAATTAAGACTTTTTAAATCTAGTTGCATAACCACATTTTTTGCATAAATCCTCAACAGCTTTTCTTCTAGAAAATCCATCATATATATCAGTTGATCTTTTTACTTTTAATATATCCTTGAGAGATTTTTTAAATATATTTCCAAGAGATATATTCCCTTCACTATCTAAACAACAAGGCACTACAGTTCCATCAACTAAAACGCCCATTTGATTTCTAAGTCCATGACAAAAAACATCTTCACCAATACTTGCTATTTCAATATCTGGCCATTCAAATTTTTCTGCCATATTTAAATACACTTTATTCTTAAGCTTAAGCTTATTAACTTCCTGAAGCTTTTCGCCTAAAGAAAAATCTAAACCTAAATTTTCTTCTAACATCTTTAAAATATCACTATTTAATCCATTAGCTCCCTTTAGATCTTCGTTATCGATATTCCATAGTCTTATGGAACAAATTATATCTTTGTCTTCGCTAGCTTTGTTAACAAATTCAGTAACATTCTTTATATATTCTTCAAGTTCTAAAGTTTTTTCATTTGCTTCAAAGCTATGAAGTGATATATTAACTTGTCTTAATGCATCTGAATTAATTAATTTATCTGTATTTTTATTTAACAACGTTCCATTTGTAGTTAAATTAACCTTTAAATCATTATTAGCACTTTCTTTTAAGAAGTATTCTATATTTTCATTGAGTAATGGCTCTCCCATTAAGTGAAAATATATTTGATTAGTAAAAGGCTTAATTTCCTCTATTATATGATTAAACTCATCTTTATCCATGAACTTATATTTTCTTTTTGTTTTCGGACAAAAATCACAGCTCAAATTACATATATTTGTTATCTCTATATATACACTTTTAAATCTTTTCATTTTTAATTCCTACTTTCTGTCTTTATATTAAAGTTTTTGATAAAAACATTAATATACTCTGTTAACCTTAGTTGTCTGACTATTAGAAGCAAATAAAAAAGCACTCTATCCAGTAAAGATCAGTGCTTATTTTTTAAAATTAAATATAGTTTAATTAATCTCATAGCCCTAAAACAAAATGAATGTTATAAGGATGCTTAGTGTTGATGCACTAAGCGTTTTTATTTACATGATTATTATATCAGATTTCAATCTAAAATAGACAATCATTTCTGAACTTCAATTAATGCCACTTGTTTATTATATAATTCAATACGTTTTTTATGTTTTGAAAGTACCTATAAAAGAACAATTTTTTAAAAATTTCAGAAAATAATATTATTTTTTATTTAAGAAAATGTTGTATGCTTCTTTGAACTAAGAAATATGAAAAAATTTTTATTCAAGTGGTTATATATAATTTATTTTAATAAATATATTGATCTTGATACTAAATTTAAAAATAAAAAAATGGGATGCCTTATTCTTTAGGCAGCCCATCTATCAGTAAACATATTATTAAATAATCTTTTTCATATACCTATACTATCAATTAATTTGCTTTTTTCTTCTTTTTTAAGAATGAAAAATCTATAGTTATTGATATGATTCCAAATATAAGTAGGAATATAGGATAATGTAAATATTTTATTATTGCCACAGAAGAAACTCCTGCTATACCAACAGCAGTTAATATTTGTGCTCCATATGGTATCATTCCTTGCCAACATGATGCAAAAATATCTAACATACTAGCTATTTTTCTTGGATCAAGGTCATACTTCTCTCCAATATCTTTAGCTAAAGGACCAGCTGTTATTATTGTTATTGTATTATTAGCCGTACATAAATCTATTATACTAGCAAGTAAAGCTATACCAAACTTAGCACCAGTTGCGGTTTTTATCTTACTTGTTATAAAGTTTAATATAAATTCTATGCCACCGTTATGCTTTATTAATCCGATTACTCCTCCGACTACTAAAACTAAGATACATAATTCTTGCATTCCAGCCATACCTTCTGATACAGCGCCTATAAATCCCCATATATCTATAGTATTTGTAAAGATTCCTATTGCTCCTGCAAATAAAATTCCTCCTCCAAGAAGTACGAAAACATTCGCACCAGCTAAAGCTCCTACCAAAACAGCTACATAAGGTACAACTTTTATTATTTCAAAAGATCCTGCTTCAGCTGAAGTAGTTCCATATCCCGATGATATTACAGCTATTATTACAAGACTTATTAATGCTGCTGGTAATACTACAAAGAAGTTCATTTTTACTTTATCTTTCATTTGACATCCTTGTGTACTTGCTGCTGCTATAGTTGTATCAGATATCATAGATAAGTTATCCCCAACCATAGACCCTCCAACTATTATTGCTACTAATAATTCTAGCGGCATTCCAGTCTTTTCAGAAATACCTAGTGCTATAGGTGTTAATGCTGAAATTGTTCCAACAGATGTTCCCATAGATGTAGATATAAAACATACAACTAAGAATAGCCCTGGTACTAATAAATTTGGTGGTAAAACTGATAAGCTTAAGTTAACTGTAGAATCTACTCCACCCATTGCTTTAGCTACACTGCCGAAAGCTCCTGCTAATAAGAAAATTACAAGCATTATTAATATATTACTATCTCCAGCACTTTTACAGAATACTTCCATTTTAGTGTCTAGAGATTCTTTAGGATTAATCATAAAAGCTATTCCTGCCGCAATTACGAATGCTGTTAATGCAGGCATTTTATAAAAGTCTCCTGTTATGATACCACTTCCTAAAAATAATACTAAAAATACTAGTATAGGGCTTAATGCTAATAAACTACCTTTATTGTTTGATTTCTCTTTTGTCTTTGTCATATTTTCCATATTTCGTAATACCTTCCTAAACTCTTATTTAATATACAACTAAAGAGAAGATATTTCTAAATATCTTCTCTTTTAATTTTAATAGAATAATGATGCTTTTTTTATTTCCTTCGATACAATATTATTGTATTTTTATTTACCTGTCAACAATGCTTAAAACTCATTTTTTGTACAATACAAAAAAGCTATAGGAATTATAATTCCAATAGCTTTTTACAATAATTCAACTTAGTATATTTAATCTAAGTTCATATTTTATTAGGTTTTTTTGACTATCTATACCTGTTGTCCCATTGTACAGGTGTAATCGCCTTACAACTATATACTTGTTTAAATTGTTCTACTACATTTCCTGTATTTTCTTCTATATTTCTCATACTAAAAAATATACTTCCTTCAACCTCATCGTAAGTTCTATTTATAGTTATCTCTTGTGCTATCTCTTTTGCTATATCTACATTACCTATATTGTGACCTATATATAACCTAACACCTGTACCTTTTACTAAATCTGACCACCACTTTACTAAGCTTTCATAAGGACTATTTTTATTTTCTATAGCCCAATAAATTTGAGGAGCTATATAGTCTACAATACCTTCTTCTACCCAAGTTACAGTGTCCATATATACATCATAATAACTCTCTAGGTTTTTACTCTCTGATCCCTTTATATCACTACTTTTATTTTTCCACACACCAAAAGGGCTTACACCAAATTGAACAGATGGTCTTGTTGATTTTATGACGTGATATACTAATCTAATCATTTGAGTTACAGCTTCACGTCTATTATTTGCAATTTCCCCTTCTCTATCTTCTCCTTCTGGTAGAGGATAATTATATGGATAGAAATAATCATCAAAATGAATTCCATCTACACAATAATTTTTAATTATTTCATAGACTGTAACTGCAATATATTTTATAACTTCTGGATTTTCTGGATTATAAAATAATGCATTTTCAAAAGATAGCACCCAGTCTGGTCTTGATTTTGCTATATTATTTTCTGCTAATTTATCTAAATCAGTTCCTTGTGCAGTTACTCTATATGGATTTATCCAAGCATGAAATTCCATATTTCTTTTGTGAGATTCTTCGATCATAAATTTTAGCGGATCGTATCCTGGGTTAATTCCTTGTTTACCTGTAAGGTATTCTGACCATGGATTTATAGATGATTTATATAATGCATCTGATACTGGTCTTATTTGAACAAATACAGCATTGAAATTTAATGATTTTAAAGTTTCTAATATCTCTATGAATTCTTTCATTTGTGCTTTAGGATTATTTTGCTCTTTAGGCCAGTCAATACTGTATACAGTTGCTATCCATACTCCCCTAAGTTCTACTTGTTTACAATCATTTCTCATATCCTCACACTCCTATAAAATAGTATGATTATTTATTGCAAAGTGATAATAATACTTAGAGTTTTTAATGTTTATAATATATAAATTTAATGTACATTCTAATTATTGCTTTATTATATATACTAAATATTCAACTATTTATTAGATATTCCTTCCTAATAATGAAACGGCGGAGCGACATAAGGATAAGATAATAATGATAATGCAAGCAAGGTAGCAAGTGGGAAAGATCTACGTCTAAATCTTCTATGTCTTCTAGGACGCCCATATTGTCGTTGATCAGATTGATTTTCACATTCTTGTTCTATTACATCCTCTCCAACTAATACGATAACACAATCTCTATCTACACCTTCAATAATTCCATCGAATGTGCTTCCATCTTTCATTGTGAAAATAGCATGATAGGTCAAAAACCTTTCACATTTATCCTGTATTTTCTGTATATCTCTATTGTAATTATTTCTTTCTGACGCCATTTTTTAACCAACTCCTCTCTAGTATTATGATATTCATTTCTAAGAAGAGCGACACTATTCTAATAGATAAATATTTATATAAAATTCTACAAATAATTTAGATTTCAAATTCATTATGCATCACCTTCTTCAGCTAGCTTAATGCTTTCTGAGTATTCATGAACATGTCTCAATTATTAATTACATTTATCCCATTACAAATATATTTTATAACATCTAAATTTCTATCTAAACCTAAGTATACATTTTCTAATTGTGTCTATTTCTTTACATCAACTTGACTTTTGTCTATAAAATCAAAAAGGATGAATTACCTATATTTTCAAGTAATCCATCCTTCATTATATATGTTATTAAATTACTAGTTATCCTAATATCTGTATTTCTATATTTTGTCTCCCAAAACTATTGCACTCTGCTTCACTATTCATAAATATATCTATTTTATTACCTTTTATAGCTCCTCCACAGTCTTCTGCTATAAATACTCTATCAAACTTAGGTATATATACTTTAGTTCCGTATGGAATTACTGAAGGATCTACCGCTATAGTTCCCCATTTAGGAGTAGTTCCTGTAGCTGTTATAGTATGTCCTGAATATGCACTTGCATTTACAGTCATTGAACGTCCATTATTATTGTTAGAAGTTATAGTTTCATCTTCTTTAGTATTATTATTTTGAGGAGTACTTTGTACTTCTTTATTGTTATTTTCATCGTTATTTGATTCTACTTTATTATTATTTTGACTAGTAGCTTTTTTAGCAACTGAAGCTTCTTTTTCTAATTGTTTAGCTTGAGTTTCTGTTAATATATACTCTTCACTTACCCAACCGATTTTTTTATCTTCAGATGTGATTTTGAACCAATTATCTTTTACTTCTAATATTTCAACATCAGTTCCTTTACTTAAAGAATCTATTTTTTCTTCTTCTATAGATTCTCCTTTTCTTACATTTAATTTATTAGCAGTTACTTTACCTTTTTCATTACTAGTATAGTCTGCATGTATCCATCCTTCATTTTCTGCAACTTTAATTTTGTTCCATCCATTGTTTTTTTCTAATATTTCAACAACAGTCCCTTTATTTAAAGACTCTATTTTAGATTCTTCTATAGATGGTCCTTTTCTTACATTTAATGTTTCTGCTCTTACTACTTCTCTTTCTGCTGCATATATATTATGTGTTGAAGTATATAATCCTCCAGCTACTAAACCTATCGTTAGTATTAATGATTTTTTTATATTTTTATTTATCCTCATAAAGTACCTCCATTTAATTAATAAAATTTATATATGATTAACTATCTCGTTATAAAATTCATGCTTTCAAATTTTGTTACCGTTTTGTAACTTGTTTCTAAGTTTAATATATTTTTACCCCTTTGTAAACACCTAAGGCCTAAAAAGTGACAAAATAGTTACAAAAAATACAAATAACAACTAATTATAATAACTTTTATTCGTTATAATTCTAGGGGTTGACCTACATTTTTTGAATTTTATTATTTTCATGAAAAAATTTTATATTTTTTTACTTTAAATACAAAAATCCGTATCACTTACTTGTGATACGGCTCTAAAAACCTTTATTTTTTACGGCAATTATATTGTAAACCAATTTTTACTCAAACAATCCTTTAATATTTTAAAGTTATCCTCACCTATAGATTTTACAACATCGGCTTCTAACTTTTCTTTTAAAATTAATGTCTCTCTACAAAATCGCAGCCCTTTTTCAGTTAATGCAAGTATTTTATCCCTAGAATTTATATCTTGATTTTCTATTATAATATATTCTCTCTCAATTAAGCCTTTTGCACATTTATGAGCACCTTGACGTGATATTCCTATTATCCTCCCAATCTGCGCAACCGTTAATTCATTTTTTTCAATTAGTGCAAGCATATATGATTCTGTATCACTAACTCTTTCTTCTCCCATTTCAACCCAAATTTCTATAACCATTTTTCTAAGCTTTGCGTGTTTTTCACTTATTAAATCTATTATATTTAAACTTTTAAACTCTGTATTCATATTAAAACTCCTTTATTTTAATTAAATCTCTCTATCTCTATTATTATATATAATTTTTCAAATAAATAATATAATTTCAGTAAACTTAGTTGACATCATTGTTGTAAAAATGCTATCATACATTAGTCAACTAAGTTGACAATATGACAAGAGAGAGGTAATTAATTTGTTTAAAAATAAAAAACAGCATTTTATATTTATATTAATGATATGCACAACAATGGTATTTATTATGAGTTGCTATAATGTAGCCATGATTGAAGGATTTACATTATCTATATTTAGACATGCATTAATGGGATTCCCACTAGCTTTTATATATGCATTAATAGGAGATATTTTTATAGTTGGTAAGATTGTAAAAATTATTACAAGTAAAATATTAAAGCCAAATGATAGTATGGCAAAAGTAGGACTGTGCATGTCATTTTTTACAGGATGTGGGATGGTTATTTGGATGTCCTTATTTGGAGTGCTCACTAATATAGGATTTTCTTCTAATTTTATTTCTGCTTATGGTATTGCTATAATTACAAACTTTATTTTTGCAATTCCTTTGAATTTATTAATTGTATCTCCTTTGATGAGGTTTTTATTCTTCAAAATGTTTCCACCCTTTACAAATATTAATAATCAAGGAAATGCTGTATAACAATGAACCGTATCACTTACTTATGATACGGTTCTTCGTTACACCTCCAAAGGAGGTCGTTTTACTCTATTATTTCTAAAATCTTACTACTTTCATCTATTGTAACATTTACTCAATCATACCAAATCATTAGTATTTCAAGAGAATTTAGTGTTTTTTCTACTGTTTTAATTACTTTTATATGTATTTTTATGATTATTTATTTAACTTCTTGAAAATACTTTACCGTTCCTACTACTATCCTTTGATGTTGTTGCACCTTTTGTTTCCATATATATACCTTTTTCCATTATATTATACCTAGATGCTACACAATCCAAAACATTATTCTCTGTTATAATCAAGCTTTCTATTGTTATTTATATATATAGCTAAGACTTTCCTTCAAATTTATATAATATTTTTAGATAAATCTTTATACGTTCTAATTATATGAAATCTACATTTTTGATAAATGCCTGATTAACATAAAAGAAGGCAGTATTTTTTATTCTATTAGAACTTATATATTAAAACATCACCATTACCCCTTAAATGAATAATATAGTAAATAGTAAGAAGTAAAAATTTATATGTACCCTGGGCCATAGATATAAGCGATGAAGGAAATATATATTTTACTGAGCGTTCTGGTACTATTCGAGTTATTAAAGATGGTAAGCTTAATCCACAACCTCTCATCACATTTCGTGCACCATTTATAAGTCAGGGTGAAGGTGGTTTAATGGGAATTGCCCTAGACCCAAATTTTTCACAAAACAACTATATATATGTTATGCATTCATATGCTGAAAATAACCAAATTTATAACCGTGTTGTTAGATTAATAAAAAGAGATAATGTAGCATTTATTGACCAAACTCTCCTTGATAAAATATCTGGAGGACAAATTCACAATGGAGGAAGAATAAAGATAGGTTCAGATAATAAATTATATATAGCAACAGGAGATGCCGGAAATTCTGCATTGTCTCAAGACCTCACAAGTACAGGCGGTAAAATACTACGAATAGAATTAGATGGTAAAATTCCTAAAGATAATCCATTTATTAATTCACCTATTTATAGCTTAGGTCATCGGAACCCCCAAGGCTTAGCATGGAACTCAAAAAATATATTATATGCATCAGAGCATGGACAATCAGCACATGATGAAATAAATATAATACAACCAGGTGCTAATTATGGTTGGCCTCTAGTTCAAGGAGATGAAGAATCCACACAAATCACAGTACAAAAACCTTTGATACATAGTGAAGAAGATACATGGGCACCATCTGGTATTGCCTTTGTAAATCAAGGACTATGGCAAGGAAAATTACTCGTGGCTAATTTACGTGGACAGCAACTACTATCTATCTCATTGAATGGAAAAGGAACATCCGTGAAAGATGTAGAACCATGGCTAAAGGATGAGTATGGTCGTTTACGTGAAGTTATTCAAAGCAAAGATGGATCCATTTACCTAGCAACAAGTAATAGGGATAGTAATGGAAATCCTGATATAACTGATGATAAAATTATCCGTCTTATTCCAAAATAAACTAAGAACTATCTTCATAGGGTACTACTGATTTAAATATATATAACTAAAAAATAGGTGTTTGAAATAGCACCTATTTTCCATCTATATTGATTTTTATTTTAAAATAATTAGTTTCAACTTTCATTTCTTATATCTTCTTTTCTTATACATTCTAATACATATCCTATTGCCATTCCAATCATAAAACCACCTAGCATTAAATTAGTAGATAGTTCATCCTCTTCATAATCTTAACTTAAGTTATATTTATTTTTTGATAAATTCATAATCGTTGGATATTTGCATTTTATTAATAGATGGTTGCTTCACTAATATTATCTTAAAGGTTCATAAGGTTAAATATTAATTCTATAGTTTAAAAGCCGTATCACTTACTTGTGATACGGTTCTCCGTTAAACATCCAACTAAAGGTATACATTTACCTAAGTTGATTACGCCTTTTTCTCTAAATTTAGTTAATAATCTAAATCCTACTTTTTGATTAATATTCTTAATTACTTCATTGGGTATCTTTTTTACTAAATATTTTGCCATGCTTGTACCTATTTTTATTCCACTTTACTTTAAAATATCTTCAGCATTTTTTCCTGCTAAAGATACATATACAAGTATCATTACTTGGTCATCCTTTAAAGCATAATCCCAATTTTTTTAATCTATCATATAGCTCATTAGCTGATGTACCAACATATAATAGCAACAGTGATGTAAAATCTAATTCACTAAATACGTTATAATTCATCTATAGAATCTCCTAACATAAAAATTAATTAAGTTGACTTCGTTAAAATTTTATTGTAATATATGGAATATATCTCATCAATTTGACTAATATTACTTTTACTATTAAATATACACAATTAGTAAAAAATCTAATAATAATTGTAATAAACTATCTATCTTTAACCATTCGTATAACAGCATAAATATAACAAACAGACAAAAGGAAAAGAAAATGGCAACAACTTTATTTATAAAAGCAAACAATGACCAGCAAACCAGATCATAAATGTGAAATTATATGAGACTTTTTAGCAAGCTATATATTTATAAAATGAGGTCTTTTTCTAACTCAATTATCAGAAAATAAATTCAAAAGAAATTAAATTTCAAAATTATTCATTACAAGATTTAAAATTTAAATTTATATTAAGGAGGAAAAATTTATGTTTCAATTTTCAAGCGAATTAGAAATGATGACACTAAATTTAGACATAATTCAAAGCATTGCATTCACTACTGTTGTGCTTTTGATAGGCTCTTTTATAAAAAGTAAAGTTTATGTATTAAATAAGTACTGTATACCAGCACCAGTTGTAGGAGGGTTTTCTTTTGCAATAATAGCATTTATATTAAGACAAACAGGAGTAATTACTATAGTATTTGATACAACTTTACAAAATATATTAATGACAGCCTTCTTTACAACAGTTGGATTTACTGCGAGTCTTCAAGTTTTAAAAAAAGGTGGAACACAAGTAATTAAGTTTTTAATTGTAGCAGTAATGTTGGTATTAGCTCAAAATATAGTAGGGATTTTATCTGCTAAGGCAATAGGTGTAGACCCACTATTAGGATTGATTGCAGGTTCTGTTTCTATGACAGGTGGCCATGGAGCTTCTGGCGCATTTGGACCTATCATGGAAGCAAATGGACTTGAAGGTGCTCTTAGTATAGCTATGGCTTGTGCTACATTTGGATTAGTATCTGGAAGTATTATAGGTGGTCCTCTTGCAAATAGATTAGTTCAAAAACATAAACTTCAACCAGAGGAAATAGGAGTAAAAGAGGAAGTAATATCAACAAACGCACATGGAGAAGCATCATATAGTGAGATATCATGTGATGAGGCATCTATAGGAAAACTTTCAGAAAGTAAATTAACAAGTTCAGCTATGCAAATAATAATAGCTATGGGACTTGGTACTATAGTATCAAACTTATTTTCAGATATAGGCATAACAATGCCGGCTTATATAGGTGCTATGATAGTAGCTGCTATTATGAGAAATATTTCAGATGCAAAAGGAATATGGCCAATAGCAAGTAATGAATTAGAAAGCCTAGGTTCAATATGTTTATCATTATTTTTATCAATGGCTATGTGTAGCTTAAAGCTATGGGAGCTTGTAGACCTAGCTATACCTATATTAATACTGCTAACTTTGCAAACATTATTAATGATACTGTTTGCCTACTTTATTACATTCAGAGTTATGGGAAAAGATTATACAGCAGCAGTACTTGCATCAGGTCACTGTGGATTTGGCTTGGGAGCTACTCCAAACGGAATAGCAAATATGAAGTCTGTAACTTCTAAGTATGGTCCAGCACCTAATGCATTTTTCATATTACCACTAGTTGGAGCATTATTTATAGAGTTTTTAAACTCAGCAGTTATAACAACCCTTATGAATCTATTATAAATATACATAACAACTCACGATAATAACTATCGTGAGTTTAATTTTTAAAATTATATAAAATGCTCCTCTTAATTATACTTATTCGATAAAAGCCTACCTTACTTGTGATACGGTTCTCTGTTATCTCTTTAAATGAGATTATTTTTCTAAAAATTGTTATCTTAATAAAATTTATTGAATATATTTAAAATTATATAGCTCTAGCAGGAAATATTGCATCTAAAACTCCAATAACTATATCTGCTAATGGTGCTCCTATAATACTTACTCTCATAAGTAATCCTACTAAAAAAATTTAATCCAGACATTGCAATAACAGCTATTAAAAGTGACCATATTCCATTGATTGTAAATCCTAGAGTTACAAATGATGTTATTACTAAAATAATTGTAACTAATATGAATTTTCCTATCCATTTTAATAAACTATTATATTTATCCCAATAATATTAATCTGACTGATTCTCTTACTAAATTCTATACTTCATTAAGGCGTTATCACATCATCAGTTAACTTTATTTTATCAAAAGAGTAATTTGTGAATTACTCTAATTCTTTTAATTTTTTCATCAATTATTGGTTAAAATAACATAAGTATTAAATTTTTTAGATAAAGGAGATCTTTATATGGACTTTTTACATGGTCAGGAAACACTTAGCACCATCGACTGGATATTTCGTGCTATTATTGCTTTTTTCTTTTTGCTGGCTATTTCAAAACTCTTAGGTCAACGTTCCCTTTCTCAATTAAGACTACTTGATTTTGCTATTACTTTAGTGATTGGTAATATAATTGCCCATCCGTTGTCTGATGAAAAACTTGGATTAACAGGCTCCATCATTACAACACTTGTGTTAGTTGTCCTATATATTGGTGGAGTATTCATAGTTCTTAAATTTCCGTCTCTTAGAAGAATTATTAATAATTCACCAATTACAGTTGTTCAAAATGGCGAAATCCTTTATAACGGATTAAAAAAATCAAGAATATCAATTGATGTATTATTAGAAGAATTACGTGAAGAAAAAGTAGAGGATGTGAAAAAGGTAGCATTAGCAACTTGGGAGCCTGATGGTAAAATCTCCGTTTTTCTACATCCACAATACGAACCAATTACACCTTCATCCTTGCATATAGAAACAAAATCTTTTAATTTTCCAAGAACAATTATTAAAGAAGGTAAAATTAATTCCAATGAGCTAAAAGAGCTTCATAAAGATGAAGGCTGGGTTGTTTCCAAGTTAGAAAATTTATATCAAACTGGAGTAAAAAATGTTTTGCTTGCCACCCTTGATAATAAAGATAACCTAAAAGTTTTTTTGTATAAGTAACCCATTGAGGCTTAAACACATCTATTTATATACAGATTAGTTTAAGCCTCATTTATTTCTGATACGATTTTCTGTTAAATCTCCAAAGAAGGTAGCTTTTATTAATATACAAATTACAATAAATTTATAAAGTTTTAGTCTCAATCTTTATTGCTGTATCACCCTCTAATTGACTTTCCTTAATGCATGATCTGCAAACTCATCTACAGTATCAATTAATTCATCTTCAGAAGGATCTAGTAATTCTCTAGTAACATTAGCCTCTTGAAAGAATAATATAGTGATTAGATAAATAATTTGGAGGATATCCTATGAAAAAAATTATTCACAATATTTTATATAATATAATATTTCCTAATCATAAATTAGCCAAAGTGAAAGTAAGATCAATAACATCAAGACAGTTTCCATATGATATTGAAGTTATCGCTGACAAATTATATGTACCTTAGGCCATAAATATAAGCGATGAAGTTACATGGCACCCTCTGGTATTGCATTCGTGAACAAAGGCCCATGGCTAAAGGATGAGTATGATCGTTTACGAGAAGTTATTCAAAGTAAAGATGGATCTATTTACCTAGCAACAAGGAATATTAAAAATCATTTTTTCTTAATTTCCTTATTATCTAAAATAATAACCTCTGACTTATCTTCATTTGCTGCCTCTTTTGTATGATTTACTAGTTTTATAACGTCCTTGTATGATTGTTTCGCTCCCTTTACAAGTAAGGGAACTCCTATAAAATCAATTTTTAACCATCTAGAAAATAATCCACCTAAGGTCATTGGTAATGGAACTGTTGGCGACGTATTGGAAAATATAATTTTCTCATTTAATAACTTTTGTTTATGGAGCATAGAAGCTAAATTATATAATCCTGGAATTAAAACCTTTGAACGTCCCCTCCCTACAACATAAACTTCGTTTCCATCTTTATCACTTCCATAATAAAAAAATTCTCCACGATTTCCATATACTAACTTGTTAAAGTTAGGTAAATTCAATATTTCATCCTTAGTCGGTTCTCGAGTTTCATCCAGCATTTCTAAGTGATAAGCCATTGCTAGAATAGATGAATGGGTTCCTCCATAACAATTATATATGTATATCATTAAATCACCTAATTTCTTATTATTTTTTACTTTATTTTGACAATTATAGTATATATATTAAATATTACAACTAAACAATATTTGAACAAATTCTATCAAAAGTCTTCAATGCTTCTACAATCCGTTACCACTACCAAACCTAATCTCTTAATAATTCCATTAATGTATGTGCACTTCCATCATCATCTGTAAGGCCTGTGCCGACTGCAATATTATACACTTTACCAAAACCACCTATATCCTCAGATTTGTGTGTATCACTTACCTACAATGATTTGAAGAAAATAACGTAATGATTTTGATTATATTCAAAGGTAACTCTAATCCACTTTCGTTTAATCCTTCCTATTTTGTCATCAAAAAGGGGTCTCTAACCACATTTCCAACAAAAAATCCTGTTAAAAAGGCTCTAGCATAAACTGCTAGAACCTTTGACTTTGACTGAAAGAGTGGTATTTGAAGCCATTATACGGTTATTCACCGTACACCTGGTTTCGAGTACTGTTGAAATTTTTCTTCTTTATATAAATACACTTTGTTAATCTCTTTAATAGTTGATTCTAAGCAAGTGCAATATGGTATTAATATTTATTCTAATTTTTCTTTCTGCGCTTGTCTCTTATTCTTTATCCATTCTACTACCCCCAATATTATTTACTGCAATTCTATCACTTACTTGTGATACGGTTCTTTGTTACACATCCAACAGAGATCGTCTTACTTTATTATTCTAAATTTACATTATCAGATCATCAGTATTTCAAATAATTTTAAATTTCCTTCTACCATCTCAATTACTTTTCACTTTTCAACCATTTTAGCGCATTTCTCAATTTTACTGGATTTCCATACATTAATGTAGCCATTCTATATATCTTAGCACCACCCATCCCTGCTAATACTGTTGATACTATTAATATTAATGCAGATATTATGAATTCCATTGATGTAACAGCTCCTGTTGCAACTCTTACTATCATTGTCATTGGAGATGCAAATGGTATATATGAACAAACCTTTAAAAGTGTACTGTCCCCATTAGTTAATCCATACATACTAATAAAGAATACTATCATAAATATCATCATTATAGGACCAACACTTGTTCCTATTTCTTCTGTCTTTGACACTAAAGCCCCTAATGCTCCAAATATAAATGAATAGAATAGGTAACCTAGTATTCCAAATATAGCAAATGTAACTATCAATTCTGAAGGAATTTTAAATATACTATCTAGCATTCCATTCCATACTTCACTATTTACCTTATATGAAATAAGCGCTGATGACATTATTACTACAACTTGTATTATACTTGCGATTGCACCTGCAATAACCTTACCAAATATTAAATTATTTGTATTTGTACTAGTAACTAATACCTCTATTGCTCTATTGCTTTTTTCTGCAGTTATACCCATAGCAATTAATTGACCGTACATTATAATCATCATATATATAATAAAAATTAATATATACGCATAAAAATAATTATTTGCACTATCTTTACCTAATATTTCAACATTTGAATCTATTTGAGCATTATAAATTTTATCTACCTTATTGAAGTCTATTCCTTCGCTAGTAATTTTATTTTCTCTATACTCTTTTTTCAAAAGTTCATCAAATATGTTCTTATTTTCATCATCAAATTTAGTATTTTGAACAACATAATCATACTCAGTCAAGCTTTTAACATTGAAACCTGCTTCTACACCTTGATTTTCAACTAACTTATTTAGTTCAGCTTGATTTTTTACTACTTTCCAAGTTGAGTTTGGAAAATAAGTATTTAACTTTTCTTGATTAGAAATAATATTCTTTTCGTCATATATTGCAAACTTAGTTTTATCTTCTTCTAATACCTTTTCAGCTTTGGTTTCATTTTTACCTTGGTTTGGTAATATAGATGACATATCTATAAAGTTAGGTAGTGATAAGCCAACAATCATTGCTAATGCAATTATTACAGTACTTATTATAAAAGATTTTTTTTGAAAATAATTTTCAACCTCAAATTTTAATACAGTAAGAAATTGTTTCATTATTCTTCACCTACTTTCTTTACAAATATATCTGTTAAGTCTGGGTCATATATAGAAAATGTTTCTATCTCTACATTTTCTTTTAATATATTTTCTAATAATTGATTTTTATTTACACTATCAAATAGCTCTAATATTAAATAATTCTTTTTAACTTCATTTACAATTACTAAATCCTTAAACTTATCTTTACATATAGATTCTAAACCACTTAATGTTAAGTTATTTGCACTTAATATTAATCGATTATTACCAAATTCTTTTTTTATTTCTTTAAGATTTCCACTTAATACTACCTCGCCCTTATTTACTATAGCTATTTCTTCACAAAATTCCTCAACATAGCTCATTTGATGGCTAGAGAATATAACTAATTTATTTTGGCTTATTAATTCTCTAACAGTATCTTTAAGTATTTGTGCATTAACTGGATCTAGTCCACTGAATGGTTCATCAAGTATAACAATCTCAGGATTACATACTAAGGTTTGTGCTAATTGAACCTTTTGCTGATTTCCTTTTGATAAACTGTCTAATGTTCTGTTTGCATACTCCTCTATACCTAACTTTTTAAGCCATACTTTTGTATTTTCTTTTGCATCCTTAGCTGATACACCTCTTAATTGTGCTAAATAAACTATCTGCTCTGTAACTTTCTTTTTAGGGTATAAACCTCTTTCTTCTGGTAGGTATCCGATTTGATAATTTCTTGGTTCAAACTTCTTTCCATCTATCAATATTTCTCCACAATCAGCTTTAAAAACATCCATCAATATACGAATTGTTGTAGTTTTCCCTGCTCCATTTCTTCCTAATAATCCAAGTGCCTTCCCACTTTCAACTGAAAATGATATTCCATGTAATACTTCGTTTCCCGAAAAACTTTTCTTTAGTCCTTTTACTTCTAACTTCATAGTTTCCCCCTCTTTGAAAAAATCATTGTATATTAATTAACATACTACATTAACAACTTTTATATTTCAACTATTTTCCATTTTATGTTAAAATACTTAACCCTTACTTGTGATACGGTTCTCAGTTACACTTCCAAAGGATATCGTCTTTTGCTCCAGTCATATACACACCAAGTTTTCTTTCTATTGTCATAGCTTAATGAAACTCCACGTAAAGTTCTTCTGCATTTATCAAGCTTTTCATGTGCTTCCTCTACAAACCCAATATCTCCTATAGAGTATATATTTACGCTATCATATGATAGTTTTTCAAAATCTATAACTATACCATATTTGCATAAATCATATATATAATCTAATATTTCTTGTGGTAAACTCGCTATATTTTTTTTTCTACCTTTAAATTCCTTTAGAATCTTATGATTTATAACTTGTTTATAATCTTCAATATTTTTCATATATATATCAACTCTATAATCATCATCATGAGCAAAATATGCGTATTTGTTGTTCAAACTCTCAAATAAAAATGTATCAAATGGTGTACATTTATGATTGAAATACAAAATTTTAGCTAAATCAGACTTATCAATCTTATTTAAATTATATTCTTCTTCAAAATCTATCCAATGGAAATCTCCAAAATCATATACTTCCTCTTTATAAAATTCACTTAAGTTATAATTACTAATATATTCTAAATTCCATTCAATGTCTATTTCACTATTTGCAGGATCCCCTGATAGAATTAATAAGTTTTTAGGTTTTTCAGCTATACCTTGTATGAATTCTTTAAATTTTATTCCAGATATTTTTATTTTATTATTATCTTCATTAATTTTTATATATGCAAACCAACTATTTTTCAATTTTTTACTCCTCCAAATATCTATCCCTAATATATAGTCCCTCTACATTGCAAATATATTTTACAATATCTAAGTTCCCATTTAACCCTAAGTATACATTGCTATACAGAGAATTTATTTCTAATGCTATCTCTGGGTCTATCATATATACTGTTAAATTATTTCTTTCCCTCAATGCTAATTTCATTAATGAATTTATAATATCATAATCAAAATCAATTTCTTTAAAATCAAATAGAGAGTCTTTTACTTGTTTAATATATTCTAATTCTTTTTTATTCAATACCTTTTTTAGATACTTTTTACGCTCATTATGAAAATATCCATCTGATATTATTATGTCATCACTATAACTCATTATAAGTAACAACGCTCTTAAAAATTTCTCTTCTTGTTTTAAGTATCTTGTCTTATCTTTTTCTAAATCCCAAAAAGTATCTAATACTCCATATGCAGAGTTAGCTTTCATTTGCATTGGAAAGCTATCGATTCCAAAATATCTATTTTCTAAAACTGTCTTGTCTGTTTTGTCTAAATCTATATAAGGACACTCTTCAAATTCTTCTTCAAAATAAAAACCTTATCACTTCCAAAGGCATTACATACATTCATTATAATATCTTTTACTTTGTATCTATCTTTTTCAAAATCGCTTCTTACTTTTCTATCCATTTTATCAATTAGAATTCTATCTCTACTTATTTTTTTCATATACCTCTTTATTGAGTTATAGTACTTTACAAAATCCTTATATTTTTCCTTTGGTATGGTTCTAAGATGTGTTCCTATTATTATGGTAAACTGATTTGTAGTATCATTTTTTAAACTACTATTTTTATCAAAGTCTCTATTTGCTGAACCTATGAACTTATCTAATCCATCTACTGCATCAAATGTGTACATAGATTTCAACTCAATTATATATTTTATCTCATTGTTTTCTAATATAGTCAAATCAATTCTAGAATTTACCCCTTTGACACTAGACCCTCACTATTAATTTTTTCAATTCTATATGTAGGTTATATGCTATTTTATTTCTTATTACCATATCATTTTTGATATTTAATGAAAGATACGCTAATTCATCTTTACTAAACAACTCTCTACTTTCTTTTATTACTTTTGCTAAATCTTCTATTTTCAATAGTAATTTCTCCCTTTGTTATCTTGTACTACTTTCGTCGAATACTTGTCCAAACTTCTTCATTAATTGACTTACTAGCTCAAAATATATCGTATCTCTTTCTGAAATCATTATTTCTTGTTAAAGTTCATCCACTCTAAACTTCAACATTTCTATTTATTCATTTTAAAGTTATTCTTTAAGTTCCATATCTATTAACACGTCCATATCCGTATTGCATCCAATTATATCATATCCATACTCTTTGAAATCTTTTATTCTCCCCTTAATTGTATTATACTGAATAGCAATGCAAGTTAATTTTTCAGCTCTACTCATGGCAACATACCCATTCATTAATGCTTCTTTATCGCTATCGTCTACTTCCTCTCTTTTATTTACCATATAATCTAAAATCCTACTAATATCACTAATGTCTTTTCCACTATTGAATTTTAATTTACTTTCCAAATATAATGTTGATTTATGTGTCTCGCCTTTAGTTCCACTAATAGTATTGATATTATTAATTTTTATAATTTCTTCTTTAACTTCAGTCTCCTCTGAAGTCATAGCTTCTTCTGCAGTGTTTATAATAATCTTATTTTTTAAAATATCACCACTATAATTTAATTCTTTAACATAATCAAATAATTCCTGAGTTCTTAATAATATTTCTTCTAATACATTACTTGTATCAACTCTAAAATTTTTGGTCCAATCTAATATGTTAGAGCGATATGATATAAATTCACTCATATATTTATCTTCCAGTAATTTTATTAGTTCTTCTTTACTAATTTTTTTATTATTGGCATCTATTGCTAATAAAATTACAGACAATAAGTACTCATAAAATTCTTTAGGGCTACTTATTTCATTTAACTTCTTAATAATTTTTTTATTTAAAGATACATGTTTATTACCTTTTGTATTATATCCGTTTATATACGATGATATTGATTTATATTGCTCACTAACCGGAGTTCCTACTTTCCCTATTATTTTTATCTTTTTGTTTTCATCTTCCTTAATATCATACGCTCTTAAAATATCTATATATTTTGGAACCACATTATGTATTGTAACGTTATCAAATATTATTATATGAGGGTTTAAAGTATTAATCTTATCATTACCTTTCATACTACCAATTTTTTCAACTCTCAATGGTTCTAAAAACTTAACTATTCCATCTCCATATCTTTTACTCGAATTTATAGCCCTAATGTCTTCGTTAAATACCCAGGTACTAGAATTACTATTAAAGTTATTTATAACTTGATTTATATCTCCAAATCTTTGAATGATAACCTTATCGTTAAAAAGTTTATCTAAAATTTTTATTTGAATTTCATCTACATCTTGCATTTCATCTATGAAAACATATCTAAATCTATTTGAGAAATAGTTTTGTAATTCTGGGAACTCTTTCAAGTATAACCCTGCTAGAAAATATGCATCTTTATATCTTAAAATACCTTTATCTAAAGAATTATTTATCATTATATCTTTTAGCTCTTCATAGAATTTCCTTTTGGTCAATACTGTATCATTACTTCCTTTTATTTCTTCAGTATCTATATCAAAATACTTACTATCAATAAATGTAACAAAGTTTTTATCATAAGATTCATTTGTATAGTTACCCCATCCCTTTTGAACAGAATACTGTATTGAATTTCTTATTTGAGTATATCTTAGTTTTGGTAATTTTCTTATATGATCATAATATATATCATTATCTATACTTTTAATATTTTCTTTATATTTTCTTTTAAAATACGGTACCGATAAATATTTATCTACAAAATTTTGTATAGTTCCAAAATAATTTGGATATTTAAATAGTATATCACTCTTATCACCTAACTTACTTTTAATTTCATCTATAGCTATGTTAGTATGAGTTAATACGCATATACCTTGTCCATTATTTAGCGGCATCTTTCTAGATAATATAATTAATTTAGCTAATAAAACTGTAGTCTTTCCGCTTCCTGGACATGCATTTACATCAAATGATTTATTGAAATCTTTTATTATTGGATTTCTCTCTTTATCATCAAACACATTAGTTTTACCAAAAAGTATCTCCTCTGCATATCTAATATCATCTTCTGTTATTTCAATATTATTAAGAATTCTATTCATTATTCTGTATCCTCACTTATAGTATTAGTCACATGATGTATAGCATCTAATATATACTTTATATTCTCATCTTCATTAATTTTATTAACTAATTCACCACTTTCATTTGATTTATTTAATAAAATTTTAGATAAATACTGTGCGCACACAGCTTTAGATGCATTTCCTTTTAATAGTGGCTTATATATTTGATATGCTATATCCATATCATCTTTACTGTCTGCAATAAATTGATTTATTTCTTCTTTAGAATCATTAATATACCTCTCTATATCAATACTATCAATAACATCTTCATTAGACTTTATATGTTTTGCTATTAAAATAGCTGCATATATGTACTCTCTTATACAACTTAATGCTAAATCAAATTCCATAGTCCAGTTATTTGTAAATACTTTTATATCATCTAAATTATATTTTTGTTCTTTTTCTTTCTTTACAATATCTTTATATTTATAATAATTATCTTCAATAATTTCAACATTTTTTTCAAAATCATCTTTTCTTAATTGCTTTTTATCTAAAATTTCTCTTAATATCTTTTTTGAATCTTCTTCTTTTATAAAGTGCTCATTGTTACTTTTTATTTTATATACTGTATACTTTTTTAATGCACTTTTATTATCCACATCTTGGTAATACTGAATAGGTCTTACATCTAAATCAGTAACTATTGATGTAGGTATTCCTATTGTTTTATCTTCTTTTTTTGAAATAAATATATTTGAGTATCTTAAAAAAGCAACATTTCCTACATTAACAATTGAAATTCCATGCTTATATAATGGTTTTCCTATAATTTCCGCAATAGTCGGTATTAATATATTCTCAGCATCGCCTTCAACCATAATCACACCTTTTGCAAAAAATAAATTTGCTTTTGTTGAATCTAAAAACCTTTCTAAAAATTCATAATCACCTGAAGATAAACGAGTATATTTATTATTTAATGAATACGCACTATTATTCCTGCAAAGAATCAAACTATTTAAATTAACTATTGATGCTAACGTTATACTATGAGTTGTAAGTATAGTTTGAGATTTAATATTTTCTTCTAAATGTTTTATTACTCTTAACTGAGCTTGTGGATGTATATGTGCTTCAATTTCTTCAATTAAAGCTAGCCCAAATTCATTATTTTTTTCCTTTATATCTAATAATAATAATTCCATCGCCATATATAATTGATTTAGCGTTCCTAGTCCTACCTTATCTTCATCTATTTTTAACATAAGCCTAGATAATATCTTGTTTAATTCCATTTCAGATATATTAATATTGATATCATATTGATCTTTATTATTTCCTAAAAAGTTGCTTAATGTGTCTGAAATTGAATTTATAATACTTGATGGGTCATCTTTATAATCAAGCTCTGACTCATTCTCTTCTGCTGGATTACTATCTACATTTTCACTAGTATCTTGAGATATACTCCCTTTAAAATATTCTTCAATGTTTTTATTTGCACCTTTCATAATTTCTTCTATTTTATGGGGATCCCCATTTTTTTTAAATATAGGATGGCTCTTTAATACTTGCGCAAATCTTGATCTATATCCTGGATTTAATTCATGTTCTGCATCTCTTAACGGCTTTAAATATGTAACTCTTAGATTTTCTGACGCTTCAAAGTTAATATCTAACCTTTCTTTACCTCCAGTTTTTCTTATTGTTATTTTGTTATCTTTTATTCTTGCTACTAATCTAAC
Organism: Romboutsia sedimentorum; assembly: GCF_030131845.1. Lineage (GTDB taxonomy): Bacteria > Bacillota > Clostridia > Peptostreptococcales > Peptostreptococcaceae > Romboutsia_D > Romboutsia_D sedimentorum. Next base: position 95,812 of record NZ_JASKYM010000008.1, read on the forward strand.
TTTCAATTTAGCTTTACCTTCAGTATCTATATAAATCCACTCTAAAAATCTTCCTGCTTCTAAATCAGATAATTCTTCAAATGTGCATTCAATTTTTAATGAATCTGCTCTGATTCCATCTTTTCTTCTATAGAAATCATTCTCTTCTAATCTAATATTGTCATAACTTTGAGTACCTAGAACTAATTTTATTGCATCTATAATAGCTGTTTTTCCACTATCATTTTCACCAACAATTAGATTTAACTTATCATTAAATAATACCTCAATTCCTGCATCTCCATTTTCTTCTGTACCATATTTTCTAAAATTCCATATTCTTAATTTTGATAAAAACATACTTTATTCCCCTTTATTTTCAAATATATAATTATATTACCATAAATTACTATATTTTTTATTTATTGTATGATAATACTATATTTGCTTATAAAAAAACCGTATCACTTACTTGTGATACGGTTCTCCGTATAGCAGCTAGCGGAGCGTAGTTAGTATATATCTAGCTATACGTTTTTATTACTCAGTGTTTTTACTAAATCATGTATAAAAGTTAACTATCTTAATAGTAAATATTAATTTTATTACATACTAATTTCATTTATAGAACATAATTTTGCTAATATATATAGCCTTACATTATTCTAGGTTTATACTCTTTTAGCCTATATTTTTCTAATATTTTTAAATTTATTAAATACATCATATATATAATAATTTTTCTTTTGAATTATTATATATATACTTATTTTCGATATCCATTAGATATTCTACAGTTTCTTCAATATTTTCCATAACAATAGTTTCTTTATCTTTTAAATCATCATTTTTTTCATTCCATTTATAGTGTACAAAACCATTTCTTAACTCTATTAACTTAAATATTAATTTTAAATGTCCTTCATCAATTTCTTCAAATTCAAATAGTTTTAATAACCAAGTATATTTACCTCTAATAGATATGTTTCGAATTATTTCATAGATTTCCTTGTCATTTAAATCTTTTCTTCCTGCTAAAATAGATATCATTTCATTTATCCAATGTTCAAACCAAGTTGCGTACAATAAATATGATAACTGGATTTCATTATTCATACGAAATTTTCTTGCATGCTCTAATATATTTTCTTTATAGTCTAAAACAAATTTAAAGTCCATATCTTCAATAAGTTTAAGTGTTTCACCTAAAACGTCACTTCTATCCATGTCATTTATATTTAACAATCCATGCTTTACTAGTGTTGTAACTACTTTACGTATTATTATTGGTCCATATTCTCTATCTCTTTCATTTAATTCTAAATCTTCTCTTGATATCTTACTCAAATCTTTCCTATTTAAATTCTTCAATTTACTCCTCCTAAAACAATCACTCTGTAAAATAGATTACTCCTATACATATAAAGTTATCAATCTTATATGTATTCTTTACATTATCAACAATACTAAGATCATCATTTTTAAACCCTATACTTTTGAGAAATAAAATTTAAATAATAGTATTCGTTAATATATTGTGGATTTAATAGCTAAAACGCACTCCGTTACTTGTGATACGGTTCTCCGTAACGTACCCTACGGATCACGTTTATATTACTCCTGATTCTAATATTTTGAATGTAGCTTTTTTGCAATCAATTTCTCCTATACATCCATAAGGTATTGTTATCATCGGTGCTGTATGACCAAAGTTCATATTATACATGATGGGCAAATTTTTTAAACCTAATTCATCTCTTACTATTTTTAATATTACTAGTTTATATTCTTCATAATATTTATTATCATAAGGCTTACCAATTACTATTCCATTTACTAAACTCAAAATCCCTTGAGAACCATAATTTCTTAACCAATATTCCAAGTATGTCGGCTCTGGTGTATCTTCTGATGTTTCAATAAATAGTATAGAATTTCTCCATATCTCTTTATGTGGCCATATTTCAGTTCCTTTAATCATCTCTAACACCTCTATACATCCACCTATTAAGTTACCTTTAACTATTCCATTTCCTTGTAAGACTTCATATCCTTCGTTTTTATAGGTGTTTCTTTGTATATTTTTATTAGTAATATCCCATGGTAAATATTCACTAGTCCAAATTTCAGAAGGGTTTATTTCTCCGATTTCATTAGTATTAAATACAGCTTTCTCAAACCAGTGTTTAGTATAATTAAACATTTCAACATTCTCTGCAAATTCTGCTAAAATTGATGGACCATAAAAAGTAGATAAGCCTGCTTTTAAACATATAAAGTGTGATGCTGTTGTGTCTGAATATCCTATAAATACTTTAGGATTATTCTTTATTATATCAAAATCTATATATGGTAATATTCTTATGCTTTCATCTCCACCTATACAAGAGAAAATACCTTTTATAGATTTATCTTTAAATGCATTCATTAAATCTTCTGCTCTTTTTTGTGGATTATTGTATATGTAATTACTCCCCTTTAAAGTATTTTCCATTTCAACAACTTCAAATCCAAATTCTTTTTCTAATCTTTCCTTACCTTGTTCATATCTCCACAATATATCTCTATCACCAGCTCCTCCCCAAGATAAGCTTACCGTTGCTATTTTATCTCCTTTTTTAAGCGCTTTTGGTTTTATTAAATTTATCATCAATAGCGTCCCCCTCGTTCATACTTTAAAATCATTTATATTATTATTTAATCTGATTTATGATATACTATATTGGTAAATTAATTCCCGTAGATGGATGGCTACGGAGGTTTTGAACATTTTACCCTCCCTGGGTTGTTGGTGATTTTCACTAAGCTCAAAGGAGGTGGTATTAGATATGTTTGAATTTTTATTAATATGTATTCTTTCTACAATACTTATTGTAATCCTGCTTAAAAATAATATATTTTCAAGTTACATAAGAATTAAGGTTAATATCATTGGTCTCGATATTGAGATTAAAAACAAAGAAAAAAAGTACCCATCCTCGCAAGATTAGTACTTTTCATTCTTAAAGTTATTATATGATTTTTATCTGATAGCCCTAAAACAAAATAAATGTTCTAAGGATGCTTAGTGTTGACGCACTAAGCATTTTTTTATTTATATATTTATTATATCAGATTTCAATTCAAAATAAACAATCAATTTTCTATTTAAAATCGTGCTCCCTTACTTGTGGTACGGTTCATTGTTATTTATTCTAAACGCTCTATAAACTTGCTCCAAAAGTATCAACTTCATCATTTGATGTGGAAAAGTCATCTTAGAGAAAGATAATTTATAATCAGCCCTACTTAAAACCTCATCACAAAGCCCTAACGATCCACCTATAACAAAAGTTATATGACTATGTCCTCTAACACCAAGCTTGCTTATAGTATCTGCTAACTCCTCAGACGACAAATTCTTACCATCAATAGCAAGAGCTATAACATAGCTATTATTCTTAATCTTACTAAGTATCTTCTTACCTTCTTTATCCTTAACTATCAACATATCCTTTGGACTTAAATTTTCCGGGCACTTTTCATCATCAAGTTCTACTAAATCTAATTTACAATATTTAGATAGCCTTTTAACAAACTCTTCTATACCTAACTTTAAATATTTTTCTTTTAACTTTCCTACACTAATAACTGTTATATTCATAAAACTGTCTCCTTAATCCGTTCTTATCTAAAATTACTACTTTATACTATAAACATCCGATATCTGTTCTCTAGATAAAACATCTAGCTTAACATCTTGTCCAACTATTATATCGCTTTGACTTAATATTCCCTTAGAAGTTTCATAAGCTAATTCTGGGAAGTTATTTTCTTTACTTAAATGGGCTAATAAAATTCTTTCAGTTCCCTCTTTTATAAGTTCAATACAAAAATTAGCTGCATCTTCGTTTGATAAATGGCCTTCCTCAGACATTACCCTCTTTTTCAAAGCATATGGATAAGATCCCATCATAAGCATGTTAGGGTCGTAGTTTGACTCTAGTATAACTAGCTTAGATTTATATAAATGTTTTTTCAAATTTTCTGTTATCATTCCTATATCCGTAGCTATAGACATCTTTTCATTATCAGCATAAAAATTATATCCTACCGCATCAGATGCATCATGAGATATTGAAAACGGTCTTACTACCACATCCCCTAGTGAATATGTTTTATCATTTTCAAATACCTTCATATTATGGTCCTTAATATCGCCTATCTTATCTTTCATAGCACACCATGTTTTTATATTTGCAAATATAGGTAAGTCAAATTTCCTAGACATTATCCCCGCACCTTTTATATGGTCTGAATGTTCATGTGTTATAAATATTCCTTTTACTTTATCTATATCTACCTCTATATCGTTAAGCCCAGTTGTTATTCTTTTGCCACTAAGACCTGCATCAACTAATATAGATGTATCCTTATATCCTACATAATGACAGTTCCCACTACTTCCGCTTCCTATTGAACAATATTTTAGCATTCAGTCACCTCATTTTCTCATAATCATAAGATATATTATACCAAAAAAACAGAGCATTAAATAAAAATTTAATACTCTGGGTAAAATTTACTTATATTCTCTTATAATTTTATCTATATCTACACCTTTACTGTTCCACATCTCTACAAACTTTGCACCATTTACATTCTGATACATATATGTACTGTAGTATTGTTTTAATGTATCAAAGAATACTTTATCTCCAACTTTATTTCTAACTTCATTAAAAGCTACAGCACCTTTAGTATATACATTTAAACTATATTCTGTAGAATCTTTATACTTAGTTGTTGGCTTAAATATATTTTCACAAATTTGATTCTTTGTTTGAATTTCCATAGTTTTAATTAATTTATCTCCAACTTCTTTTCCATATTTCTTTTCAAAATATAGAACTGTTGAATATTCAGTAAGTGCTTCATCTAACCAAGGTTCACTTATCTCATCATTGCCTATTACTGAATACCACCATTGATGAGCTGTTTCATGTGCTATTACATACTCTAATAAAAACTTATCTTTTTTATTATATAAACTTTGATCTATCATTACTAATGTAGGATATTCCATGCCACCTATATAAAAATCACTAGCCACTACAGAATATGTATCATATGGATATTTGCCAAATAGCTCACTAAAAATTTTAATAGAATCTTTTGCAATTTTAGTAACATCGCCTGAAATTTCTTTATTTAAATTATATGTATTTATAGATACATCTTTATATGAGTCTCTGTTTATATCAAACTTAGTACTCAATACAAAAGCAAAATCTCTCACTTTTTTTGCTTCTATTTTATAAAGTTTCTTTTCTTTATCTGATTTTTCACTAACTACTTTGCCTGTAGAACCCATTTTATATTTTTGCGGAATTAGTATATTTATATAAAAATCACTAGTTTCACTATAAAAAGGATCTCCTAAAGTTTCATAACCTTTTAAGTTCCAACCTCTTTCATCTTGAACACACGCTATAGGAAACCAATTAGTTACATTTATAGTATTATCTCCATAACCAAATCTTCCTTCTGAATTAGGTATCTTAACATTATATTTCATATCTATTGATGTTTTATCTCCTGGCTTTAGCTGCTTATCTAATTTTATTTCTAATAAATCATTCTTTTCACCTTTTATCTTGTATTCTAATTTTTCATTATTATTTAAAATATTTTTTAAATCTATGTACCCTTCATTAAAACCATTAGGATATGCTTGTTTCATTTCTGATTTTTCAAAAGGAGCAAATTCTTTTCTAGAAAATGCATTAGGATATATGTGGAAGTATATTTTATCTAAATCATTTTTTGTGTTATTTGCATATTCTATATTCTGATTACACATTAATCTTTTGGTCTGATCATCAAAAACTACATCCATGGTATATCTATTTATGCTTTTTTCAGTAACAGCATTTGATGTTTGCACACTTTTTTTATCTCTTTGTAAATATAGACCTCCCCCTCCTATCAACAAAGCTAATACTAGTATTCTTGATAAATTTTTTCTTACTTTTTTACTGAAATTTATTACCAAATTATCCCCTCCCATTTAATATGAATAATTTATTTATTTTTATACAAGATAAATTTATAATGATTTTTATGCTATAATTCATTGTTATGACTTATAGCTTACAATTAAAACTATATATTTATGATATAATCTAGAATGAGGTGATAAAATGTTTTTTAAAGAAGTTAATGAAACTGACTTAGGCGAAACTGCTATTGCAAATATCTTTATAGATATATTTATGCCAATGGCGGACGGGTTATACGTCAAAGTTTATCTATTAGCATATAGAATAGTTTGCGACCGAAATAATAATCTTAAATATGATAATAATTCAATTGCTAGAGATTTAAACATTCCTCTTTCTGATGTAATAGCTGCATGGAAATTTTGGCAAAATAAAGGGATAATCAAAATGCATAAAAATGAAGGATCTGATGATTTTGATTACTCAATAGAATTTTTAGATTTAAAAAGATTGTGTACTGAAAATACATTAATCAATACAGCATCAATAAAATCTGATTCTGATAGAATTGCTTCTACAGCTGAAAACCCTAGTATGAGCAAAATGTTTTCTTCTATAAGTAAGATAGTTGGGAGATATCTAGAACCAAGCGAAAGCACAGCTATAATGAGCATAATGGAAAAATACAATGTAACTTATGATTTAATGATTTATGCTTATCAATATATAAAGGATTCAACTGGTTCATCAAAACCAGTTAAATATATGGAAGGTGTAATTAGAAATTGGTATGATTCTAACTTACATACTACTGAAGACGTTAAAAATAGCTTTGCTTTAAAAAGTGAACGTTATAATTTATATAAAACTGTATTCAATGAATTAGGATTTTATAGACAAGCATCTAATCCTGAGAAGCGCACTATAGATACTTGGTTAGATGATTACAACATGGACATAGAGTTAATACTTGAAGCGTGTTCTAAGGCTAAAAATGTGTCAAATCCTTCTATTACATTTATAAATGGTGTAATTAAAAAGTGGAATGAAAAAAATGTTAAAAATTTAAGTGATTTAAAATTATTTGAAGAAGAATATAAGCAAACTAAAACTAGCGAAAAAAAATCTTCTGCTTCTCATAATAAAAAATCTCTTCCGACAGTTAAAACTAGGTTCCACAATATAAATCAAACTTTTAATAAATATAGTCCTGATGAACTTGAAAAAATTCTTCAAGAAAGTCAAAAAGATAAATTTAAGTAGGTGATTAAATGAACGAATTAACTTTAAGAGATATATTAAGATCATATGAAAAAAGAAGAGACTTAGCCAAACTTCAATTAGAAGAAAGACAAAAAGATGTTTATTCTCAAATTCCAGAAATTAAAGATATAGATGAGGAAATATCTAAATTAGGATTAAGCCTTATAAAATTGGTTCTTCAAAATCCTAAGGATAAAGATTATATTGTAGCTGATGCAAAAGATAAAATCGATAAACTAAAAGAAAAAAAAGATTTTTTACTAAATAAATTTAATGTACCTAGTGGTTATTTAGAGATTATGTATAATTGTAAAGTGTGTAACGACAAAGGATTCTTACAAAGTGGACAAAAATGCAACTGTTTTAAACAAGAAATAGTAAATGAAGCTTACAAAATGTCTAATTTATCTAGAATGCTTAACACTCAAAATTTTTCTAATTTTGATGGTTCTTTATTTTCTGCAAAAAAAGCTGAAGGCTTTAACGTTTCTCCAAGACAAAGCATAAGTGAAATTTTTAATATATGTGATGACTTTGTTAAAAACTTTGAGATTGATAATAACGAGAACTTATTGTTTTATGGTGATACAGGCTTAGGAAAAACATTTATGAGTAACTGTATAGCTAAAGAAATTCTAGATAAGGGGCATATAGTTATATATCAAACGGCCTTTAAGATGTTTGAGATTATAGAAGATTATAAGTTTAAAAATGCAGACGAACATATAAGTAAAGATAACTATAATAACATTTTTGAATGTGATTTATTAATTATTGATGATTTAGGTACTGAACTAGCAAATTCATTCACAAACAGTGAATTATTCAATATTTTAAATACTAGATTACTAAACGGAAAGAAAACAATAATCTCTACAAACTTAACTCCTTCTCAATTAGGTGAAGACTATACTCAAAGAATATTCTCAAGAATATTTGATAGGTTTAGAATGGTTAAATTTATAGGAGACGATTTAAGATGGGCTCAACAAATATAGTAGAAGATGTTAACACTATCTTCTACTTTTTTTATTTTAAATTATATACAATTTAAAATAAAAAAAACTCTTAGAAAATCTAAGAGTTTGATTGGAGCTAGTGATAGGAATCGAACCTACAACCTGCTGATTACAAGTCAGCTGCTCTACCGTTGAGCCACACTAGCAAAGTATTTAATTGGCGACCTGGAAGGGACTCGAACCCTCGACCTCCAGCGTGACAGGCTGGCATTCTAACCAACTGAACTACCAGGCCGCATTTTAAATGGTGGGACTAACAGGGCTCGAACCTGTGACCCCCTGCTTGTAAGGCAGGTGCTCTCCCAGCTGAGCTATAGTCCCTGGGAATTTGGTGACCCATAGGGGAATCGAACCCCTGTTACCGCCGTGAAAGGGCGGTGTCTTGACCGCTTGACCAATGGGCCTAAAATGGTGATCCATCCGCGACTCGAACGCGGGACACCCTGATTAAAAGTCAGGTGCTCTACCAACTGAGCTAATGGATCATATCTTAGTTGTCTTTCGACTTGTTTCGCGATGTCTCGCTTACAAATATTATTATATTAGGTTTTTATATTTTCGTCAACACTTTTTTTACATTTTTTTCAATAATATTATAATTTTTTGTTAAACTACCCGTAAACCGTTGAAATCTAGCTATTTTTATAGTTTAATTTTAAAATAAAAATGTAGTGAGATTTTATCTCACTACACTTTTTCTTTATCCAAATATGTTTTTTCTGATTATAGTTTGTGTTCTGTTTGGTCCAACTGAAACCATATCAATATTTACATCAACTAATTCTTCTATTCTAGCTACATATTTTTTAGCATTTTCTGGAAGATCTTCAAATCTTTCTACTCCAGTTATATCTTCATTCCATCCATCTAATTCTTCATATATAGGCTCGCATTTTGCTAAGTCTTCTAATGAAGCTGGGAAGTTAGTTATTACTTTATCTCCCATTTTATAAGCTGTACAGATATTTACTTTATCAAATCCACTTAGAACGTCTAATAACATGAATGATATACTAGTTAATCCGTTTACTCTAGCTGCATATTTAACTATTACAGCATCGAACCAACCGCATCTTCTTGATCTACCTGTTACTGTTCCAAACTCATGTCCTTGAACTCTTATTCTTTCTCCTATTTCGTTATCTAATTCAGTAACGAAAGGACCTTCTCCAACTCTTGTAGTATATGCTTTTACTATACCAACAACGTCTTTTATCATATTAGGACCTACTCCAGCTCCTACTGCAAATCCTCCAGATATTGGATGAGATGAAGTAACAAACGGATAAGTACCTAAATCTAAGTCTAATAATGTACCTTGAGCACCTTCAAATAAAACTTTTTTACCAGCTTTTACAGCTTCGTAAACTATAACAGATGTATCTGCAACATAATGTCTTATTGCATCTGCATATCCTAAGTATTCATTATATATTGTTTCAAAGTCAAACATTTCTTCTTTTCCATATATATTTGTAACTAATTTATTTTTAGCTTCTATTTGAGGCTTTAACTTTCTAGCAAATATTTCTTTATCCATTAAGTCACATATTCTTATTCCTGATCTCTCAGTTTTATCCATATAACAAGGACCTATACCTTTTTTAGTTGTTCCTATTTTATTATCTCCTCTAGCTTCTTCAGCTAAAGCATCTAATTCTCTATGATATGGGAATACAATGTGAGCTCTATCACTTATTTTTATATTTTTAGTATCTATACCGTCTTTATTAAGCATTTCTATTTCTTCTAAGAAACCTCTTGGATCAAATACTATACCATTACCTAATACATTTATTGTGTTAGGGTTTAAAACACCTGAAGGTATTAAACGTAGTGCAAATTTCTTTCCTGCTACTACTAAAGTATGTCCTGCATTGTTTCCGCCTTGTCCTCTTATTACTACATCAGCTTGTGTAGCAAGATAATCTATAACTTTACCTTTTCCTTCGTCTCCCCATTGAGATCCGACAACTGCAACTGTTTTCATATAATTCACCTCTACTATCGATATTCGAACACTTTACTAATATAGTGTATCAAACATTCGATATATTTTCAAACTTTTTTAATTTAACACTACTTTTAATATGTATTTTTCTATTTCTTGTAAATTGCCAATACATATTATGTGTTTTTCTAGTTTTTTAAACTTGTCTATTATTGTATCTAATTGAACTAAATCAGCTACATTACAAATTTCATGAGTTTCTCCAAGCATGGTATTAATCATAAATACTTTATAACTATCTTTTTCTTTTAAGCAATAAATTATTATAGTTTCCTTTATATTATTATCAATTATTCTAAATAAATTTATTTCTTTGTTTATTTCTTTTATTTTTGGATAAATATATAGTAGCGTTATATTCAATTTATTTTCCCCCATATAAATTTATATTTATGCACAACAAAAGCAAGCTAATAGCTTGCTTTTGTATTTATCCACATGCTACCTGTGGACAGTGTGGATAACTTTTTATCTATTTTTCAATACTTATACATGTTTTTTGACATGTATCCACAACATTCGAGTGGGTCAAAAGTATGTTCTGTGGATATTTGTAGATATTAATTTACTACAACTCTCTTGATTTATCTGCAAACTTTTGCACTTCTCCAAGCCATACTAGCTCTACTGCTCCAGTTTCACCATGTCTATTTTTTGCTATTATTACTTCACCAATATTCTTTCTATCTGAATCTGGATGATAATATTCATCTCTATATAAAAACATAACTATATCTGCATCCTGCTCAATTGCTCCAGATTCTCTTAAATCCGATAGCATAGGTCTATGGTCAGCTCTTTGCTCAGGAGCACGAGATAACTGAGACAATGCAACTACAGGACAGTTAAGTTCTTTAGCTATCATTTTTAGAGATCTTGATATCTTAGATATCTCTTGTTGTCTACTCTCATTATTACCTTCACCTTCCATAAGTTGAAGATAATCTATAAGTATTAAATCTAAACCTTGCTCTATTTTTAACTTTCTACATTTTGATCTTAACTCTGATATTTTTATACCCGCAGTATCATCTATATGTATCTTAGCATTAGATAAAACTGCCATAGCATCAATTATTCTCGGCCAATCATTTTCACCTAATTTACCTGTCTTTAACTTACTAAGTTCAACATTAGATTGCGATGATAGCATACGTTGTACTAATTGTTCTTTAGACATCTCTAAACTAAATACAGCTACTGATGCATCACCTTTTAAAGCTGCATTTTGAACAAGATTTAAAGAGAATGCAGTTTTACCCATTGCAGGACGAGCTGCAATAAGTAATAAATCAGTTCTCTGCATTCCATTTATCTTTTTATTTAAATCTGTAAATCCAGTTGTTATACCAGTCATTTCAGTTTTATTGGTATATAAGTGCTCAATCATATCATAAGCATCCATTAATACTGAATTTATAGATTTAAAATCATCACTTGCCTTTTCTTGTGATATATCAAATATCTTTTTTTCTGCTTTGTCTAATACATCTTCTATCTTTGTCGATCCATCATAACCTAAATTTATTATATCGTTAGAGGCTTTTATAAGCTTTCTTAGAACTGATTTTTCCTTTACTATATCAGCGTAATACTTTACATTTGATGTAGTTGGTACAATCGTAGAAAGGCTGGTTATATAAGTTATTCCTCCAATATCATCTAGGTGTCCTTGTCTTCTTAATTCCTCTGTTAGTGTTATTAAATCTATAGGTTCGTTTTTATTACTTAATTTTATCATACACTCATATATGATTTTATGTGCTTCTTTATAAAAGTCATCTGGTCTTATAGTCTCAGTAACTGTTATCATAGCATCTTTATCAAGTAAGATAGATCCTAATATAGATTGTTCTGATTCCACACTATGTGGAGGAATTCTTGTCATATCCTCCATTATTAATCACCTCGAGTGTATATCTATTGTTTCTCTTTTACATCAACTCTTATTTTAGTAACTACTTTTTGATGTATTTTTATTTCTACTATTCTTGAACCTAATACTCTTATTGGCTCATCTAAAGATATTTTTCTTTTATCTACTTCTATATTGTGTTGTTTCTTTACTTGTTCTGCTATGTCTTTTGAAGTTATTGAACCAAATAATCTTCCGCCTTCTCCAGCTTTAGAGTATATAACTATACTTAATTCTTCCATTTTTTTACCTAATTCAACTGCTGCTTCGTATTCTTTTTGTGCTCTATTCTCTTTAGCCTTAGCTTTCTCATTTAATTCTTTTACAGCTGTATTATCAGCTACAACAGCTAATTTTTTAGCAAGTAAGAAGTTTCTAGCATATCCATCGCTTACTTCTTTCATTTCTCCTTTTTTACCTGTTCCTTTTACATCTTTTAATAATATAACTTTCATTTTATTCTTCCTCCTCTAAGCATGTGTCAATTATCTCTTTTACCATTGTATATGCTGTTTGTAGTGAAACATCTTTTAGTTGAGCACCTGCTATATCTATGTGCCCACCTCCACCTAGCTTTTCCATAAGTACATGAACATTAATTTTTCCTAAAGATCTCGCACTTATAAATACTTTATTATCTTTCATTCCTAGGACAAAGGATGCTTCAACTTTTTTTACATTCAATAGCTCATCTGCTGCTTGTGCTATTACTATATTTATATTGTCAGCTTCTGTTGATGTATATGCTAAGCATATATGCTCTTCAATTATTTTGGCACTTTGTATTATTTCTGCTTTAGTTACAAAATCACCTATTTCTGAATTGAATAATTTTTTGACTTCTATTGTATCTGCTCCTACTTTCTTAAGGTAAGATGCAGCTTCAAAGGTTCTTACACCTGTCTTAAATGCAAAGTTTTTAGTATCTAAACATATTCCCGCTAATAAACCTTCTGCTGTTAATTTGTTTATTTTAATGTTATTTTCCATATATTGTACTAACTCTGTAACCATCTCACATGTAGATGATACATATATTTCATGGAATAAAAGAACTGTATCATTAATAAACTCTACACCTCTTCTATGATGGTCTATAACAACAACTTTATCTGATTCAGATAATAGTTCTTGGCATTCTGTAAAGTTTGGTCTGTGAGTATCTACTACCACTATTAATGTGTTTTTTGTACAGTTTTTTATAGCATCTTCATGGTCTATAAATATATTTTTATAATAATCTGAGGTTTTCATCCTTTTTACAAATTCATCTATAGATTCATTAGAACTATTTAGTACTATATTTGCATGCTTGTTACATGATTTACATATGTCATATATTCCAACTGCTGAACCCATAGCATCCATATCAGGATATTTGTGTCCCATTATATATACTTGGTCACTTTCTCTTATAACTTCTCTTAAAGCATGCCCTATCAGTCTAGATTTCACCTTAGTTGTCTTTTCAACTGCTTTTGATTTTCCACCGTAAAAAACAAACTTATCTTTAGTTTTTATTACAGCTTGATCTCCACCTCTACCTAGTGCTAAATCAAGAGCTCCAGAAGCAAGTTTTAGATTCTCATTTATTGTATCTCCATCTATACCAATACCCATACTTATTGTTACAGGAAGATTATTTGCATAGTCAATGTTTCTTATTTTATCTAGTATTGAGAATTTTTCACTTTCTAATTTTTTCAATTCTTTTTTGTTCATCACAAAGAAAAATTTATCTTTTGATGTCCTCTTTATACCACCTTGTGAACTTACTTCTAAAGAGGTTAATATTTGTTCTATTTCTACATTTATTAACGGTCTATTTTCTTCTGGTGCACTTTTTAGTACATCATCATAACCGTCAACCTGTATTAACATCATCGAATTTTTTTCATCATTATATCTTTTTTCTAAATCTAAATACTCAGTTTTATCTAACCAATATAACATCATTAAATATTTAGCATTATTTTCTTGATCATTTTTTATAACATTATAAACAATAGTGTACTCTCTATCTTTATATTTTATATCTGTGTACATTTCTTTATTTTCATTTAATACTTTTCTTAAATCTAGATTTTTTATAATATCATCAATATTTATGCCTAACAAATTTTCTTTTTCTGTCATATGATGAAATTTATTATTATACCATGATATCTTTCCATCAAATTCAAGTATACACAATGGTATAGGTAAATTCATTATAGCTTTTTTTGTTGTTTCATCTATGTCTAAAGACAAGTTTTGAATATACTTAGTCCATTCTTTTTTTCTTATATTAGTTAATTTCCAGTTATGATACACTAAATATAAAAAAATAAAGAAAAGCAGACATCCTAGATAAAAATTATAAAAAAGTAATGACATACTAGCTATACCTATAATTAATATATATAAATTTGCTTCTGGTATATTTATTTTAAAGGTTGGTTTATTCCTCATTTCTAACCTCCTATGTGGATTTATAACTTCTTACCTTTCTAAAGTCTATTATGCTATCTAACATCCCTACAAAAGATATTCCCATAAATCCAAATATACATAAAATAAACCCTGATATAAATACTTTTTTATTTTCCCTGCCTCTAAACCATTTATTAAAGTAATGTATAGCAACTGCTATTCCTTGAATCATAAACATAAAACTAAATACTAATTGTAAATTCATCATTATTAAGTCTGTATGTAATTTTACTCCGATAACCTCTATAAATAACACAAGCAAATATAACATAAATGATATTATTATAGCATTACCCGGTAAATAAAATTCTCTGAATTTAGGAAACTCTACATTTAATGTTTTTATCCTTTTCAAAATAAATACTTCTAAATAGTACGTAATAAATGCTACTATCATACCCTGGAAAATTAGCATAGTTGGGAGCATGTTAGAAATCGAATCCATAAGATCCTCTATTTTTGCACCTGATGCTAAATTTAGTCCTGAGCTTTTTAAAAGCTCTGTCTGAGAACTAATAGCTTCCTTCATAATACTCGTGAAAGAATCCAGTATATTAGTTTTAAAAACTATATTTGATACTACATAAAAAATAATAATAGATACTACCGCTACGATAGTTCCAATATATATAGGTTCAAACTTATTACATTCATCTGATTTCATGTTAGCTCTAACAACACTACCTATAACTATACCCGGCAACGCACTAACTATACATATACTAACTGAATATACTGGATCAACTCCAAGCATAAGTACAAAGAAAGTTATTATCAAAGATAATATTGAGTATTTATTGTCAGTTAAAGTACCTATTATTGCATAAGGTACTGGTATTACAGCACTTAATATCCCTAACATAGGAACATAGGCTGCTATTACAGCTAACAATATACCAAGCGTAACTATCATCAATGTTCGAGATAGCTTTACTTTATTATTCAAATTAAATTCACTCCTTATTGATCCATGTGTTTTTTTAATTCTGATAGGTCTCCATACCATCTTTCAACACTATGATCTTCACTTATTCCTAGTTTTATCTTTTCTTTTACTTTATAATCTATTTCCGTAAAACTTATCCCTAATCTTTTTGCTAAAAGATACGTTATCATTATTATATTCGCTAAAGTATCTTGAAGTGTTTCATCTAACGGTTTTACCCCTTTTAAAATAAGATTGAACAAATCTCCTATACTCATTAGCAACTCTGTCTTCATCCATTCGATTATCTTAACATTTCTAGTCACATCGGAACCTCTATCTAATCTCACAGTTGCCCCCCTCCTTAATATATAAATATTATAACATAAATCATAGCATATTTAAGCAGATAAACAAAAAAACGAGCCACGGGGCTCGTCCTTTTCTTAGTCTAATGTATATGGTAAAAGTGCTATGTTTCTAGATCTCTTTATAGCAACTGTTAATTCTCTTTGGTGCTTAGCACAAGTTCCAGAGATTCTTCTTGGTAATATCTTACCTCTTTCAGTTACGTACTTTGATAATCTTTGAGTGTTTTTGTAGTCTATTCTAGAATCTTTAGATGCACAGAATTGACAAACTCTCTTTTTCTTACGTCTCTTTTTGTTTATCATAGTAATTTCCCTCCTTCTTAGAATGGTATATCGTCGTCATCTATAGCTTGGAATCCTTGAGGATCTAGTCCTTTTGGTTCAAAGCTAGGCTCAAAGTTCGGTTCAAACCCTTGATGATTTCCTTTATATGAACTTTCAGATTTATTCTTAGTATCTAGGAATTGTACCCTAGTAGCATTTATTTTAGTAGCTCTTCTAGTTTCTCCAGCTTGATTTTGGTAGCTATCGATTCTTATAGAACCTTGTATAGCTACTAAACTTCCTTTACCTATATAGTTAGCACAATTCTCTGCAGATTTGCCCCAAACTTGTATATCTATAAAATCAGTTTCTTTTTTCCCATCTTTACCTGAAAATTCTCTATCTATAGCTATTGCAAAATTTGCAACTGCAGTTCCGCTTCCCGCGATGTATCTTAACTCGGGATCCCTTGTTAATCTACCCACTAATACAACATGGTTCATAATAACACCGCCTTTAACATACTTTTACATAATAAAACTAGTTATTAAGCAACAACTATCATGTGTCTTATTACGTTTTCGTTTATCTTTAAGTTTCTGTCTATTTCTTTAGGTACTTCAACGCCAGCTTTAAAGTTAACTAATACGTAGTGACCTTCGTTGAACTTAGCTATTGGATAAGCTAATTTCTTAGTTCCCCATACGTCAACTTTAACAACTTCACCTTCAGTAGCAACAACTTCCTTAACTTTGTTAAGTACAGCTTCTCTTGTTTCTTCATCAGCGTTTGGCTTTACTACGAAAACTAATTCATAATTTCTCATTATTTTTCACCTCCCTTTGGACTTAACGGCTCTATCTTAATAGAGCAGAGAAATGAGATTTAAATCTCATACTTACACATTCTATCATTACTATTTATAAATGTCAATTTGATTTTAAATCTCTTTTTGTAGTATTACATATTTTTTTATATTAATACGTATTAATTGATTTTACTATACCACTAAAAGGGTGGCCTAATGACCACCCTTTTTAACATATGTACTTATTAAGCTTTTGCTTTTACTTCCATATGTTGTTTTAATACAGCTCCTAGTCTAGTTATACCTTCAACGATTCTTTCATCAGTCATAGTTGAATAGTTAAGTCTAAAGCAGTTCTCTTTTCCTCCATTAGGGAAGAATGATCCACCTGGAACATATGCAACATTATTTTTTAAGCAATCTTGCATTATAACTTTTGCATTTAAATGACTTGGTAACTCTACCCAAGTAAATAATCCACCTTCTGGATGAGTGTATTCTAATCCTTCTGGTAATTCTTTAGCCATAGTATCTAACATAAGGTCTCTACGTCTAGAATATACTTCTTTTAATTTTTCAACGTGTGCATCTAAATCATATATATCCATAAATTTACTTACTTCTCTTTGAGATATACTTGATGCTTGTAAATCTGCACCTTGTTTTACAAATACAAATTTGCTTAATATTTCCTTAGGAGCACATGTCCATCCTATTCTATATCCTGGACAGAATATTTTAGAGAAACTTCCTAAGAAAACTACTAAACCTTTCATATCCATTGATTTTAAAGATGGTAAATTTTCACCTTCAAATCTTAATTCTCCATATGGATTATCTTCTATAACTGGTATTTCAAATTTATTTATTATTTCCATAAACTTTTGACGTCTTTCCATAGGCCATGTTCTACCTGTTGGATTTTGGAAATCTGGAATTACATATATCATTTTTACTCTATCAGTAGTTTCTAATATTTTTTCTAGTTCATCCATTTTCATACCATGTTGATCTGTTGGTACTTCTATAAATTTAGGAGAATATGCTTTAAATGCATTTAACGCTCCTAAGTAAGATGGACTTTCACATAAAACTACATCATCTTCATCTAAAAAAACTTTCCCCGCAAAATCTAATCCTTGTTGTGAACCATTAGTTATTAATATATCATCTTTTGTAATATTAGTTTTATTTTTACTATTCATTCTATCTGCTATATGTTCTCTTAAAGCAGGAAATCCTTCTGTTGTAGAATATTGAAGCGCTGCTGCTCCTGATTCTTCTAAAACTAATGTTGATATTTTTTTCATTTCTTCTATTGGAAATAATTCTGGTGCTGGTAATCCACCAGCAAAAGATATAACTTCTGGATTTTCTGTAAGTTTTAAAAGTTCACGTATTTCTGATCCCTTTAATCCTTTCATTCTTCTCGCAAATTTAATAGCCATAATTAAAGCACCCCCTGAAATTGTTTTCCCTACTTTAATTATAACAATTACTTCTATAATTCGATACTCACTTTTAAATTGTCTGAATTTTCTTTTTATTTATCAATTATCTTTTTTATTCTCTTCTCTAATGTCTCTCTATCTAACATAATAACTCTTAAACATTGTGTACATTTAATTTTTATATCCATACCTGTTCTTGTTATTTCAAATTCCTTACATCCACAAGCATGTTGCTTTTTTAATTCGACAATATCTCCTACGTTAATATTTCTAGGCATGTAAAATCACTCCTTTATTATCCTATCTTTTTTGCTTCTTTTTTTCCATCATCTAACTTCTTTATATTGTATATTCCTTTATATTCTATGCTATTTGTTTCTAATATTTTTTTTATATTTTCTATATCTTTATATAAAAATCTAATTGATATTCCACAACTCGCAGTTATTTCTCTTGGCGTTGGTAATGTCGTAGATGTTATACCACTTTGCTCAAATAACTTATCTGATCTTATTGCATGATGCGTTGAGTTAAATGATACTATATACATTTCATTCATTTCTTATATCCTCTTTCTAATATTTTATTTTTATAGTCTTTTACTTATATATTCTTTTATGAAAGTAAGGCTACATAATTAATATGTAGCCTTACTTCATTGTTTTATATAGATATAGTTTGTGATGTATTTTTCATTATATCCACTATATTATACATGTTAGTTACACAACCAACTTCTAAACTTTCTTTTAGTCCGTAATAGTCTAAACATGTACCACAAGATAATATTTCTACACCACATTCTTCAAGTATTTTAAGATTTTCTATTGTTGCTTTATTTTTAGCTGTAAGATTTACCGCTGAGTTTACAAAAACTATGTGTTTAGGATAAGGCTTAACTTCTGTTAGTGTATATATGAATCCTTTTATAAGCACATCCCCTAATTCATCGTTTCCTTGTCCCATTTTATCAGAAGATATAAATATGCATTTATCTTCTAATTCCTCATTTTTTTTATTTTCTATTATAACATCTTTTCCTTTTTTTATCTCTAGTACAATCAAATCTTTTTCTTCTTTTATTGTGCTAGCCTCACAATTTAAGGACTTTGATAATTTTAATATATTTTCTCTTGCTATAGCATTGTCAACTGTAACTAATACTATCCCATTTTCTAACTTATCTAACTCTTTTTTTGTATTTATAACAGGCTTAGGACATGCTAACCCTCTTGCATCTATTTCTACTAACATTCGCTAAATCATCTCCCTTTTACTATTAATATTTATTCTACCATAGATATAATTTGACTTGCTATAGATTATTTCTATATCCATATAGACGGATATAATAAAGGACTCCTAATAGAGTCCTTTATTTATATGATATTTAGAGTTTGATATATAGCTACACCCTTTTGATAATATTCTAGTTCTTTTTCTTTAGATATATTAGCATATAATTGACCTAAGTCTATATATATTTTTGCTAAAGTGTTGTTATCACCTAAATCAGATATTATCTTAATACATTTTGATAAGTATTCTATAGCTAAGTTATTTTCATTTTGTGCTTTATGAATATCTGAAAACAACTCTAAAGCTTTGTATTCATTAAACTTATTTTTAGATTTTATTGAAAATGCCAATGCCATCTTGCAATATATTCTAGCAGATTCAAAATCTTTATTTTCTAAATATGCAGCTATTATTTTATATAAACTTTTACTTGCATATTCATCTTCATCGTCTTTTTTGATATTGTAAGCTTTATGTGAATACTCTAATACCTTATTTATATCTCCCAACTCTTTATATATATCAGATATAGTTAAATATACATCTACTATACCAGCTTTATTTTCCTCTATTTCTAATAATTCTAAAGCTTTTTTAAAACATTCTTTAGCATCATCATATTTCCCTATATTTAAAAAATTATTTGCCTTTAAAGTAAGCATATCAACTTCTTCTTGCATATTATTTTGTCTATCTATTTTATTTATTTTTTCTATATATTCTAACGATTTTTTAGATTTATTTAATTTTATATAGCAATTAGCCATATTACCATATAAATCTTTATGTATATCCATATCTTCAATTTGACTTTCTGATAATACTTCTTCTGCAAATTCAAAGTGACTTATAGCACCTTTATAAAACTCTTCTTTAACATATATCTTCCCTATATTTAAGTAACTTTTAAATATGTTTTCTTTATCGTTATTTTTTATAAAAAAGTATAATGCTTTCTCAAAATTATTAACTACTAGAGCATAATTTTCCCTTTTTAAATTTATCGACCCTAATAAGAAATTACATTTTCCATTTTTATCTAATAGCTTATACTCTTTACATATCTGCAATACTTGATTTATCAATTGTTCAGCTTTATCTAATTCATTAGATTTTATATATATTTCACTTCGTAATATTAAATTATCTGTTATCTTTTTAGACTGCATTTCTTTCGTCTCTAACAAATAATCTATACTTACCTCTAATTTTCTTGACAAGTAATCTAATAATTCATAGCTAGTGTGAGATTTGTCCCTTTCAATATGACTTATTTGAGCTGCAGTAATTCTATCTCCCGCTAATTCTTTTAATGTCATATTTTTTTCTTTTCTTAATTTTTTTATTTTCTCTCCTAAACTCAGAATATCCATACTACGCCCCCCTTGAAATCATTTTCTTATAATATGATTATAACTTATATTTATATTAAAAACACTATATATTTTGTAGTATTTTCAGTATTTGTGTAACTATTATCAAATTTTTAACATTCTTTCCATTAAAAATATACGTATTTTATACTATTACGTTATAAATTTAAACACTAAAAAAAACAAGATTTAAATAGTTCTATAACTATTTAAATCTTGTTTTTTTAATTATTATTAGCTATTTCAATTAATGCTCTTATAGCTTCATCTATATCACTTTCAGTATTAAAATATCCTAGACTAAATCTAACAACACCTTGTTCTAAAGTACCTAAAGTTTGATGAGCTAAAGGAGAACAATGTATTCCTGATCTAGTAGCTATTTGATATTGGCTGTCTAACAAGAATGTTATTTCTCCTGAGTCCATGTTACCAATATTTATAGCTATTACAGCTGCTCTCTTTTTGCTATCTTTAATTCCATAAACGATTATATTAGGAACTTCTTCAAGTTTATTTAACATATATTCACATAATTTTTCTTCATGAATTCTTATATTATCTATACCTTTTTCTAAAACGAACTTTACTCCTTCATTTAATCCTACTATTCCTGGAGTGTTGTGAGTTCCAGCTTCATATTTATCAGGTACTAAATCTGGTTGAAATAAATCCTCAGACTTACTTCCTGTTCCACCTTCTTTTAAAATATTAACATTTAAACCTTCTCTTATATATAAAATACCTGTTCCTTGTGGACCTAATAAACATTTATGTCCTGGTGCAGCTATCATATCTACATTAATATCAGATACGTTTATATCATATACTCCAGCTGTTTGAGATGCATCAACTAAATATAGTAAGTTATGCTCTTTTGCTACTTCTCCAACTGCCTTTATATCTATTAACGTTCCAACTACATTTGATGCATGAGTAGTAACAATTAGTTTAGTGTTTGATTTTATAGCTTTTTTTAAATCTTCAATATTTAAAAATCCTTCTTTATCACATTGAACTATTGTATTTTCAACGCCATGATTTTCTAATGATTTTATAGGTCTTATTACAGAGTTATGTTCCATACTTGTTGTTATTATATGATCTCCGCTTTTAACTACTCCTTTAATTGCTAAGTTTAAAGAATCAGTTGCATTATTAGTAAATATCACATTCATCGGATTGTCTATATTAAATAGCTTAGCTATATTTTCTCTAGCATCATATATTTCTCTAGCTGCCCTCATAGCTAATTTGTGGCCTGCTCTACCTGGGTTTGCACAATAGTTTTTCATACAATCCATTATTGAATCGTAAACTTTCTCTGGTTTTGGATATGTCGTTGCTGCATTGTCTAAATAAATCATGTTAAATGTCCTTTCTCTATGCTTCTTCAAGTAACATAGATACTATATTATTTAAATCATCATCATTATAGTATTCTATTTCTATTTTTCCCTTTTTCTTTCCTTTTGATATATTTACTTTAGTTCCAAATATATTTCTTAATTTTTCTTCTACATCTACTATAAATATGTCTTTTTCTTTTTCTTTTTTTATAACTTCTTCAGTGCTACTTTCTGATATCCTTTTAGCTAAGTTTTCTGTTATCCTAACAGAAAGTTCTTCTTCTACAACTTTATTAGCTAAACTTAATTGAGCCTCTAAATTTGTAACTCTAAGTAATGCTTTTCCATGTCCTGCTGTTAAGTATCCTCTTTCAATCATGTCTATAACTTCTTCTCCAAGATTTAATAACCTTAACGTGTTAGTTATATGAGGTCTACTTTTACCTACAGCTTCTGATATTTCTTCTTGAGTTACACTATAATGTTCTATTAATCCTCTATATGCTAATGCTTCTTCTATACAGTTTAAATCTTCTCTTTGTAAGTTTTCTATAAGAGCTATTTCCATTATATCTTTCATAGGAATATCTTTTATTACAGCAGGTATATCTTTTTGTTTTGCCATGTTAGAAGCTCTATATCTTCTCTCCCCTGCAATTATCATGTATTTACCTTTATCATCTGGTTTTACTACTATCGGTTGTAATACACCATAATGCTTTATTGATTCACATAATGCATATATTTTTTCTTGATCAAATATTTTTCTTGGTTGATCTTCATTTGGGTATACTTTGCTTAAATCTATAGTTACGATGTCTTTGCTATCTATTGTATCTTGAGTATCAGGTATTAATGCACTAAGACCTCGACCTAGTCTATTAGTTCTCTTGGGTGCTTTTTTTTCCATACTATATTATATCCTCCTCTAAATCTATAAATTCTTCTGCTAAATCCATATATGCTTCTGTACCTCTACATTTAGAATCATAGTAAATTACCGGTTTACCATGGCTTGGAGCTTCTGCTAACCTTACATTTCTTGGTATTAATGTCGTATAAACACTTCCCTTGAAATATCTCTTTACTTCTTCTACAACTTGTATCGATAAATTAGCTCTTCCATCAAACATGCTAAGTACTACTCCTTGTATCTCTAATTGTGGATTTAGTCTAGATTTTACTAATTTAATAGTTTCCATAAGTTGACTAACTCCTTCTAAAGCATAGTACTCGCATTGTATTGGTATTAAAACACTATCTACAGCAGTAAGACTGTTTATAGTTAACATTCCTAGAGAAGGTGGACAATCTATAAATATGTAATCATACTCTTCTCTTATACTTTCTAATGCAGTTTTTAGTATAAATTCTCTATCTTCCATTGTAGTTAGTTCTATTTCTGCACCAGACAATTCTGTAGCTGAAGCTACTATATCAATATTATCAAATTCGGTTTTTATTATAGCGTTTCTTATATCTAGTTTATCTAACATAACTTCATAAATAGTATTTTCTACAGAACTTTTATCTATTCCATATCCACTAGTTGTATTTCCCTGAGGGTCTAAATCTAATACTAATATTTTTTTTCCCATTTTTCCCATACTTGCACTTAAATTTACATTTGTAGTGGTTTTTCCAACACCACCCTTTTGATTAAATACTGCTATAACCTTACTCATAAGCTTTCCCCCCTGCCTATTTCAAAAAAAGATTACTGCAAGCAGTAACCTTTTTTATTTTTTAGGAATCCTTACAACAACTTCCATATAATCACCTTTATCAGTTTCATTATACTTAGCTTCAATTCCTGTTCCTATTATTGCGTCAAATGCCTGCTTCATGGTATTTAAGTATATCCTTATAGCCATAGCACCTTTTATATTCTGTTTTTTTTCTGGTTCTTGAGTAGCTTGTATACTTTCTAATATATCCTTTATCAACTTTTCTGTTTTCTTTACTGTTAGCTCATTTTTTATTACTTTATCTAAAACATCTTTCATTAATTCTTCACTAGGTAATTTAAGAAGCGCTCTAGCATGTCTTTCAGTCAGATTATTTTCTACTAAATTAATTTTTATTTCATTTGGTAGTCTTAATATTCTAAGTTTATTAGCTATAGTTGACTGATTTTTACCTAATTTTTCAGCTAATTGTTGTTGTGTAAATTCATGCTCTTTTATCAGGTTCTCATACCCCATAGCTTCTTCTATGAAGTTTAAATCCTCCCTTTGCAAGTTTTCTAACAACGCTAGTACAGCAGATGTTTCATCCGACATATTATTTATAATAGCTGGAATAACTTCAAGATCTGCTAATTTAGCAGCTCTTAATCTTCTTTCTCCCGCGATTAATTCATATTTGTCATCTTTTATTCTAACTGTTATTGGCTGAAGTATTCCATAAAACTTTATAGAATTGCTTAGTTCTTCTAGTGCTGCTTGTGAAAATACTTTTCTTGGTTGATATGGATTTGGAACTATATTTTCTATAGGTATCTCCATAACTCTTTTATCTTCCATAACATCCCTCTCTCATTAGATATAAATATATTTGAATTTCATTAACTACATACAAATTAATACTGTATTAGATACATATGAGTATAATATTTCTGCATTTACTCACATAATCCTTCTATTTTGTTTGATTTTTAGTATATTTTTAGTTATTCTTCATAAAATACTAGATTTTATGTAAAAATAAATTTTATTTTATAGGAGTTTTTGATGGTTTTCCAGCTTTTCTTGGATATTTATCTGGAGTACTCTTAACTTTCTTAAATACTAATATATTATGATTTAAATCAGTTTCTGGAAGTTCTACATCTATTTTGTCTATAAATTCTATACCTAAAGCTTCCATAGCTGCTTTAGATTCTTCTAATTCTAAATTTGCATTAGGACCTTTTAAGCATACAAAATGTCCTCCAACTTTTATAAACGGTACACAAAATTCCATTAATATAGGTAATCCTGCAACTGCTCTTGCAGTGGCAATATCATATTGCTCTCTATATTCTTCTAATTTACCAAAATCTTCAGCTCTTCCATGTATAAACTCTATATTATCTAATTCTAAACTATTACTTACTTCTTGTAAAAAGTTTATTCTTTTATTTAAAGAATCTAAAAGTGTTAATTTTATATTTTCTAAACAAATTCTTAGTGGAAGCCCTGGGAAACCTGCTCCAGTACCAACATCGATTATTGAAACTCCATCTTTTATATAATTATCTTTTACTGATGAAACAGAATCTAAGAAGTGCTTTATATACACTTCTTTTTCGTCTTCTATTCCAGTAAGATTCATTTTCTGATTCCAGTCGACTAATATTTCCCTGTAAATATTAAAGTTATTTAAAACTTTGTTACTTGCTGTTATTCCTAAATCTTCAAGCCCTTTTTTTAATATATCTCTATTATTCATCTTTACCTCCTCTAGTTCTTCTCATTTGCTCTAAATAAATAAGAAGTACTGAAATATCAGCAGGAGATACCCCTGATATACGAGATGCTTGACCTATGGATATAGGTTTTATATCATTAAGTTTTTGTCTAGCTTCTATTCTAAGTCCATCTATCGATAAATAATTTATATCATCTGAAAGCTTCTTATTTTCTAATTTTTTAAATTGGTCTATTTGTTTTAATTGTTTATCTATATAGCCTTCATACTTTGTCATTACAACGCATTGTTCTTTTACTTCATTAGATACATCTTCTCCAGCACCTTTTCCTATAGACTCTAATAGGCTATAAGTTACTTCTGGACGTTTCATGAATTCATATAAAGATAATCCAACTTTTATTTCTGATGCTCCCATTTCAACTAATAAATGATTTACCTCTTTAGGTGTTACTCTATCAGTTTTAAATCTCTCTAATTCTTTTTCTACTGCTTCTTTTTTATTTAAAAATCTTTGATATCTGCCTTCTTTAACTAATCCTATTTCATGACCTCTTTCAGTAAGTCTCATATCTGCATTATCTTGTCTTAAATATAATCTATATTCTGACCTAGACGTCATCATTCTGTATGGTTCATTAGTTCCTTTAGTAACTAAATCATCTATTAGAACTCCTATATATGCTTCTGACCTATCAAGAACAAAAGGCTCCTTTCCATCTATTTTTAATGCTGCATTTATACCAGCTATAAGACCTTGTGATGCAGCTTCTTCGTAACCTGATGTTCCGTTAAACTGACCAGCACTAAATAAGTTTTCTACACCTTTTATTTCAAGTGTTATCTTTAATTGAGTTGGATCTATACAATCATATTCTATTGCATATGCAGGTCTCATTATTTTAGCATTTTCAAGTCCCGCTACACTTTTATACATTTGTAATTGTACTTCATAAGGTAAACTAGTTGATATACCTTGTATATACATCTCTTTAGTATTTACACCTTCTGGTTCTATAAATATTTGATGCGATTCTTTATCACTAAATCTAACAACTTTATCTTCTATAGATGGGCAATATCTTGCTCCTGTACTTTCTACTTTTCCGCTATACATAGCTGATCTATTTAAATTGCTTGTTATTATTTCATGAGTCCCTAAGTTTGTTCTTGTTAAATAACATGGTTCTTGATTTATTTTTAAGTCACCACTTAAGAAAGAGAATGGTGTTATCTTTTCGTCACCTTCTTGTATAGACATAACAGAGAAATCTATGCTATCTCTATGAATTCTAGCAGGTGTACCAGTCTTAAATCTTCTCATGTTTAATCCTAACTTAACTAATCCTTCAGTTAAGTGTTTTGAATATCCTAGTGCATTAGGACCTTCATAGAAGTTTACTTCTCCCATGTATATTTTAGAATTTAAATAAACTCCAGTAGCTAATATAACTGCTTTAGATTCATATACACAACCTAACTTTGTAACTACTCCATTAACAACATTACCTTCATGTAATATATCTACAACTTCATCCATAACTATATCTATATTAGGCTCATTTTCCATAGTTTTTTTCATTTCAGTATGGTACTTGAATTTATCTGCTTGTGCTCTTAATGAATGTACTGCTGGACCTTTAGCTGTATTTAACATTCTACTTTGTATAAATGTCTTATCTGCATTTATACCCATTTGTCCACCTAGTGCATCTATTTCTTTTACTAATTGACCTTTTCCAGTTCCACCTATAGATGGATTACAAGGCATTAGTGCTATAGAGTCTAAAGACATAGTAACTACTAATGTCTTTTGCCCCATTCTTGCAGTAGCTAGTGCAGCTTCACATCCAGCATGTCCTGCTCCAACTACTATTACATCATATTTTCCTGCTTCGAACTTTATCATATTTATGTCCTTTCTGTTAAACATTAATGTTTCACGAAAAACTATATATAATATTAAATATGTTATATAGTCTTTTTATTTATATATGCTTATAATGTCCGGTTTCAAACGGCTCTTATATTTGTATTTATTTACCTATACAGAAATTGCTAAATATAGTATCTAGTAAATCTTCTTTTATAGTATCTCCGTTTATATATCCAAGATAATCCCATATATTTTTAAAATCAACCTCTATAAAATCATATGGAAGATTTTGATCTATCGCTTTTATAGCATCATTTATAGATTCGTATGCTCTTAATAATGCATCTTTATGTCTAGAGTTTGTAATTACTACGCTAGAAGTATTTTTAACACTTCCTTTGTAAACCATTGACTCTATTTTTTCATGTAATTCTTCTATTCCCTTATTTTGTAGTGCAGATATTTTTATTATATTATCACTTGAAACATATTCATTTAATTTATCTTCTTCAATATTTTGTTCTAAATCTGTTTTATTTAATAATACAATAGTCTTTTTATTTTCTAATTTTTCTAGTATATCTATATCTTCATCACAAAGTTTTCTAGATGAATCCAATACCATTATAACTAAATCAGCACTATTAAATGATTCTCTTGATTTTTCTACACCTATTTTTTCTACTACATCTTCAGTTTCTCTTATCCCTGCTGTATCTACTATTTTCAAAGGTATTCCTTTTATATTTACAAATTCTTCTATAACATCTCTAGTTGTACCTGGTATATCAGTAACTATAGCTCTATTTTCTCCTAGTATAGAGTTAAGTAATGATGATTTACCTACATTGGGTTTACCTACTATAACTGTTTTTAATCCATCTCTAAGTATTTTTCCGCTTTCAGCAGTGTCATAAAGTTTTTTAATTTCAGTTTTAAGACCTTCTGCTCTCTCTTTAAGAGTTTGATATGTTATTTCTTCAACATCCTCTTCGGAAAAATCTATTGCAACTTCTAAATGAGCTAATACTTCTGTAACGTTCATTCTTAGCTCTTTTATTTTATTAGATAATGATCCCTCTAATTGATTTTGAGCAACTTCATGAGCCATATCAGTTTTTGCTTTTATTACATCTATTATAGCTTCAGCCTGAGATAAATCTATTCTTCCGTTTAAGAATGCTCTTTTTGTAAATTCCCCTGCATCTGCTAGCCTTACATCTTTAGATAATATAAGCTCTAGTATTTTTTTCACAGAAATAAACCCACCGTGGCAATTTATTTCTATAACATCTTCAGCTGTATATGAGTTTGGGCCCTTCATATAGGCTAATAAAACTTCATCTATAGTATTTTCATTATCTACAATATTCCCGTATATTAACGTCCTTTGTCTATATTCTTTTATAGTCTTTCCAGACATAGATTTAAACACTTTTTCTGCAACTTCTAGTGATTTTTCTCCACTAATTCTTATTATACCTATACCACCTTCACCAGGTGCTGTTGCGATTGCTGCTATAGTATCATCTATAAACAAATATATCACCTCTTATTATTTAATTTCGTTACTTTTAATTGTTTCCTTAATCCTAACATTATATAAAATAAATGACAAAAATAAAACCCCCTATTATATAGGAGGTTAGGTTTTATCTTTTATACTCTATTACTAATCTTCTGTAAGGATCAGTTCCTTCACTGTATGTACTTACATATTTATCATTTTGAAGAGCAGAATGAACTATTCTTCTTTCATAAGGATTCATATAATCTAATTTTTTAGTTTTTTTAGTCTTAGCTACTTCTCGAGCTACTTTATTAGCATATCTTATTAAAGATTCTTCTCTCTTAGATCTGTAATTTTCAATGTCTACAAGTACTCTCATGTGAGAATCTTTATTTATTTTATTAAGAGCTAATCCAGTTAAAAATTGTATAGAATCTAGCGTTTCACCTCTTCTACCAATTAATGAAGCTGCATCCTTACCTTCTATGTCTACTTTGATTAAATTATTTTCTTGAGTAACATTTACCTTTGCTTCTATTTTAGAATTTTTAAGTATTGTCTCTACAAACTTCTTAGCTATATCTAATTCTGTTTCAATAACTGTAAATTTGTATAAACCTTCCTTAGCCCCTATAAATCCTAAAAAACCTTTAGTTGCTTGTTGTAAAACTTCAACTTCTAAGTCTTTCGAATTCACATTAAGCTTGGCCATTGCTTTACTTATAGCTTCTTCTTTAGTTTTACTTTTTATTTCTAGGCTTACTCTCATCTATTACTTCCTCCTTAGAATTAGCCAGTTTAGCTCTTAAAGGATTCATTACTAAGTAGTGTTGGGCTATAGAGAATAAGTTACCTGCAGTCCAATATAATGTAAGACCTGCTGGGAACATGAATCCCCAATATAACATCATTGCAGACATTACATATGTCATAATCTTCATAGATCCTTGTTGTTGATCCTTTGGCATCATTAACATTTGCATTACAAATGTAGTTACCCCTGATACTATAGCTAATATATAATCTGGCTTAGTTAAATTCTGTACCCATAAAAATACCATATCGGCATTTGCAAAAGCAGCTTTATCTGCAAAAACTCCATAAGCTACAGGATCTCTTAATACTGCATATAGTCCAAATAATATTGGCATTTGTATTAATAGTGGTAAACATCCTGCTAATGGATTAATCTTAGCTTCTTTATATAAATTCATTATCTCTTGTTGTTGTTTTTCTGGCTTAGTTTTATATTTTTCTTGTATTTCTTTCATTTTAGGTTGTATGTCTTGCATTGCCTTTGTTGATTTAGTTTGCTTTATTGTAAGTGGTAATAATAAAACCTTTACAAATATTGTGAACAGTATAATTGAAAGTCCATAATTATGGATAAATTCAACTATTATTCTTAGCACGTCACCTAATAAATTACTTATAATGCTCAATGTTTATACCTCCTACAGTATCTTTTCTTTTTATTTTAGAGGATCATATCCACCCGGATGAAAAGGATGACATTTTAATACTCGTCTTATCGTTAAATACAAGCCTTTTAGCAATCCATATTTCCTAAAGGCTTCTATTGAATATTGTGAACATGTTGGATAAAATCTACAGGTAGGCCCTTTTAAAGGAGATATAAATTTTTGATAAAATCTAACTAAACAAATACATAATTTCGATAAGTACCTATTTATTTCCTTTAATATAAATTTTATTTTTTTCAATTTAAAGACCTCCAAATTAAATAACTATTGTTCATCTAACTTAATATTTGCTTTTTTCATTAAATGATTCATAGATTTTTCAATGTTTTTATAATCTACATCTTTTATTGCTACTCTAGCTATAAAAACTAAATCATATCCATTTTTAACTTTTTCATCAATATTTAATCTATATGCTTCTTTTATTCTTCTTCTTATCTTATTTCTAGTAATAGCTTTTCCTACCTTTTTAGAAACTGATATTCCCACTCGAGTAGAATCTGATTTGTTATCTAGTATATACATTACTAAGTGCTTATTTGCAAAAGATTTGCCGTGTTTATACACTTTTCTAAAATCAGAGTCTTTTTTCAAGCCCTTTGTTCTGTTAAAGTCCATCTTAAAACCCTCCGTAAACACAGCTCATAATTATACACAAAAAGGCCACTTTCGCAGCGGCCTTTTTTAATTATTAATGAGTTAATCTATTTCTTCCTTTAGATCTTCTTCTTCTTAACACGTTTCTTCCGTTAGACGTCTTCATTCTCTTTCTGAAACCATGTTCTTTACTTCTTTGTCTTTTCTTTGGCTGATAAGTTCTCTTCATCTATTGCACCGCCTTTCAGATTTTTTCCGTTTATAAAAATAATAACTTTACCCTCAAAGTAAACATAACACATACAATTATAAATGCTTTTATATTTGTTGTCAACGTGTTTTTGGACTGCTTAAACAACAAAATAACTTACATTAATATTATATATATTTTGTAAGTTATATATAAAGTATACAAATTGATATAGCTAATATTACTAACATTATATCTCTGTGTATATATTATTTTAAAAATCACTCCTAATTGTTGATATTTATAATGTGTACTAATTTGTCAACAGGCTTGTGTTCTTGTGGATAAATTAATTATAAAATCTTGAAGTTTGACATTTATTCTGATATTATTAATATACTTGTTGATAATGTTCATAAAAGATATCAACTTATTAACGTTATTCACAAGCTGTGGATATAAATGTGTATAACTTATAATTATTTTGCTAATAATTTAGTTATTAAGCACGTTTATTATATCTTGATACTATTTATAATTTTATATACATATTGTTTATATCTTTTTTACAATTTAGCAATAATTTATATTCTTAGTATTTTATCCACATGATTATCCATAAGTTTCGTTATTAAATGAAAACAATATATTTTTTTGTCTTTTTTGTTAATAACTTTGTGGAAAATGTTAATTATTCTGTTCGGAGGTTTATATTATGGATATAGTTTCTTTATGGGACAAAACACTGCAATTAATAAAAGGGGAGTTATCTCCACCTAGTTTTAATGCTTTTTTTAAGCAAATAGTACCGTTAAAAATATACATGAGCGATTTAATACTTTTAGCACCTAATGATTTTACTAAAGGTATATTAGAGGATAGATATTTAAATCTAATAGAAAGCTCTGTAAATCAACTATCATTAAAAAAATATCACGTTAAATTTGTTTTAAATGAAAAAGATGTAGATGGGTTAGGAGAAGAAGTTCAAAGTTCTTCAAATAAAAAAAATCACCCTAATTTAAATCCTAAATACACTTTTGATACATTTGTTATAGGCAATAGTAATAGATTTGCACACGCTGCATGTGTTGCAGTTGCTGAATCTCCTGCTAAAGCATATAACCCTCTTTTCTTATATGGAGGTGTTGGTTTAGGAAAAACACATTTAATGCATGCTATAGGACATCATATAGTGAGCCAAAAAAAAGATCCTAAAGTTGTTTATGTCTCTTCTGAAAAATTTACAAATGAACTTATAAACTCTATAAAAGACGACCGAAATGAAGAGTTTAGAAACAAGTACAGAAATGTAGATATATTACTTATAGATGATATTCAATTTATAGCTGGAAAAGAAAGAACGCAAGAAGAATTTTTCCATACTTTTAATTCCTTACATGAAGCTAATAAGCAAATAATAATTTCTAGCGATAGGCCACCTAAGGAAATACCTACACTAGAGGATAGATTAAGATCTAGATTTGAAATGGGCCTTATAACTGATATTCAAGCTCCTGATTTCGAAACTAGAATAGCAATACTTAGAAAAAAAGCTCAAATGGAAAACATTGATGTTTCAAACGAAGTAACTACTTATATAGCTAAAAATATAAAATCTAACATAAGAGAGTTAGAAGGAGCGCTTACTAGAGTTATAGCTTATTCTTCTCTTACTAATAGAACAATATCTTTTGAACTTGCAGTAGAAGCATTAAAAGACATAATTACTTCTTCTAAAAATGAAGAAATTACAGTAATAAGAATCAAAGAGAAGGTAGCTTCTGTATTCGATCTAAAAATGGAAGATTTTAATTCAAAAAAAAGAACTAGATCAATAGCTTATCCAAGACAAATAGCAATGTATCTATCTCGAGAACTTACAGATTTATCTCTTCCTAAAATTGGAGAAGCTTTTGGAGGACGTGATCATACAACTGTTATTCATGCCCACGATAAGATTATTAAAAATATAGAAGCAAATGAAGAAATTAAGATAAAAATAGACAAAATAATATCAGATTTAAAGGGATAATTTATAAACAATTGTCTGTGGATATGGTGTTGATAGAATGTTAGTAATATTTCATGTCTAATTTTATGCACAAAATATTATATTTTAACTAACAAAGATATTAACACTTTATACACAGGTTGATATCTTTGCGTTTATTTTGATTGATATAGTTATGCACATTATCAACAACACCTACTACTATTACTACTATTATTTTTATTTATTTTTTTATATAAATGCCACAAGGAGGTTATCCACATTGAAAATAATTTGTAATCAAAAAATCCTAGCTCATAAGATAGGTATTTCTCAGAAAGCTATTAACGGAAAAACAACTTTAGAGCTTCTAAAAGGAATATTATTATCAGCTAAAGGTGATCAATTAAAGTTAACTGGATATGATTTAGAAATAGGGATAGAAACATATACACAAGCAGAAGTAATTCAAGAAGGTGAAATAGTAGTAAACGCTAAACTTTTTGGGGATATAATTAGAAAGTTACCAGATTCATTTGTTGAGATAGAGACTGATGACGAAAATAATGTTTACATAAATTGTGTTAACTCAAGATTTAAAATAAAAGGAGATTCTGCAAAAGAATTCCCTAAGTTACCAGATGTAAGCAAAGACGATTTATACAATATACCTCAAGACTTATTAAAAAATATGATAAAGCAAACTGTATTTGCTATATCTCAAGATCAAACAAAGCCTATACTAATGGGTGAGCTTTTAGAAATAATTAATGGAAACATAAGCTTAGTTGCAATAGATGGATATAGATTAGCAGTAAAAAGTTGCAAAATAGATAATATGATAACTGATGCAAAAGTAATCATACCTGGAAAAGCACTAACTGATGTAAACAGCTTATTATCGTTAGAAGAACATGATGTTAAAGTTGGATTTGACGATAAAAATGCAATCTTTATTATTAGTGATACTAAAATTATAACAAGGCTTTTAGAAGGCGAATTTATTGATTATAAAAAATTACTTCCAAGAGAACATAATTCAAAAGTAAAATTAAACACAAAAAGTTTATTAAATAGTATTGAAAGAGCATCATTATTATCTCAATCAGAAAAAAATAATTTAATAAAATTATCAATAAGAGATAGTGTTATGGCTATAACTTCTAATACAGATAAAGGAAATGTATATGAAGAAGTAGCTTTAGAGTTAGAAGGGGACTATTTAGACATAGCATTTAACTCAAGATATTTCTTAGAAGGATTAAAAAATATTGATAGTGAAGAAATCTTTATAGAATTTACGACAAATGTAAATCCTTGTATAATAAAACCTGCTGACGGAGCTAAGTATACATACTTATTACTTCCAGTTAGAATATCATCAAATATATAACACAGACAAAGGGAGTGTCGCAAAATGATTTCGAAATCATTATATGTAACACTCCTCTTTTAATAGTCTCTAAAAGTGTATATTTCCTGTGAAAATAGTAAAATCATCTTTTATTTTGATGCATGCCGTTGTAAGTAAATTTGTGATATAATATATTTTTAGCGTACTAGAGTAAAATAATAGATAGGAGGAAATAATTATGATTGAAATAAATATCGATTCAGAATATATAAAATTAGATCAATTTCTTAAATTAGCAGACCTTGCTTCCACTGGTGGACATGCTAAATTTTTAATATTAGAAGGTTTAGTGAAAGTAAATGGTGAAGTAGAGATAAGAAGAGGTAAAAAATTAAGACCTCAAGATATAGTCGAACTTGAAGGAAATATAATAAAAGTAGTGTAAAAAGGAGAGCCTTTTATGCGACTAAACAGTTTACAACTAGTTAATTTCAGGAATTATGATAATTTACATCTGCAATTTGACAAAAAAATAAATCTTCTTGTAGGAAAAAATGGTCAAGGAAAGACTAATATAGTAGAATCTATATATATGCTATCTTTTGGAAAGTCATTTAGAACTAATAAAGATAAAGAAATTATAAAGTTTGAAAGTGAAAATCTATATGTTGGTGGTAATTATTCAAAACAATATACCAATGGTATGGTAGAAGTAGCTATTGGCAAAAATAAAAAAGGTATAAAAGTAAATAAAATTCATATCAAAAAAATCCAAGAGTTACTTGGAAACATAAATGTTGTAATATTTTCGCCAGAAGATTTAAGACTTGTTAAAGAAGGGCCAAAAGAACGTAGATCATTTATTGATAAAGAAATAAGTCAGATTATGCCAAAATATTATAGCTACCTTACAAGTTACAATAAAATATTATCTCAGCGCAATCAGTTATTAAAGAACAAGCATATAGATAGTGATTTACTAGATGTGTATGATGAAAGTCTAGCTAAATATGGAAGCTATATTTATATACTAAGAAGAGATTTTATAAAGAAAATAGCTGATATATCTAGAAATATGCATGAAAAATTAACAGATAGTATTGAAAATTTATTAATAACATATAAAAATCAGATTAATATATGCGATGAAGACAATACAACTACGGTGTATAATAAATTTTTAGACAAACTTACATCTAATAGAAACCATGATATAGAAACTAGAACAACTAAATATGGGTTACATAAAGATGATTTAAATATTTTTATAAATGATCTAGATGTAAGGTTATATGGATCGCAAGGACAACAAAGAACCGCTTCAATTTCTTTGAAATTATCAGAAATTGAATTAATAAATAATGAAGTTGGAGAATATCCAATTTTAATTTTAGATGACGTGTTTAGTGAATTAGATGAGACGAGGCAAAAATTATTGGTAGATAATTTAAGCGTGGTTCAAATGTTTATAACTACGGCTGAAGTTTCACATAAAAATATATTTGATAAAAGTAACACTACTATTTTCAATATAGATAAAGGACACGTTATTAACATAGAGAATGGAGGGAACTAGATGAAACAAGAATACGGTGCAAGTCAGATACAAGTATTAGAAGGTTTAGAAGCCGTTAGAAAAAGACCTGGTATGTATATAGGTTCAACTGGACCAAGAGGTTTACACCATTTAGTTTATGAAGTAGTTGACAATAGTATAGATGAGGCCTTACAAGGGTACTGCTCAGAAATATACGTAGCTATAAATGAAGATGGAAGCATATTAGTAAAAGATAACGGAAGAGGTATACCAGTAGAGGTACATCCTCAAACTGGAAGATCAACTTTAGAAACAGTTTTAACAGTTCTTCATGCAGGAGGAAAATTCGGTGGAGGAGGATACAAGGTATCTGGAGGTCTTCACGGAGTTGGTGTATCTGTAGTTAATGCTTTATCTAAGTGGTTAGTTGCAGAAATTTCTAGAAATGGGAAAGTATACAGACAAACTTACGAAAAAGGAATACCTGTATCTGAACTTGAAGTGGTAGGAGAATCTACTCATACAGGAACAGTAACAAGCTTTATGCCAGATGCAACAATATTTGAAGAAATAGATTTTAAATATGAAGTCTTAGAACATAGATTAAGAGAATTATCTTTCTTAAATAAAGGAATTAAAATAGTTTTTGAAGATAAGAGAGAAGACAGTCTTAAGAAAAAAGAATTCCATTATCTAGGTGGATTAGTAGAGTATGTTAAATACTTAAACAAAGCTAGAACTGGAATACATGAAGATATAATTTATATAGATAAACAAGTAAAGGATTGTGTTGTTGAGTTAGCAATGCAGTATACTGACGGCTATTCAGAGAACATATATTCTTTTGCAAATAATATAAGTACTCACGAAGGTGGTACTCATTTAGCAGGTTTTAAAGCTGCAATTACAAAAACAATAAATGAGTATGCTAAAAGAAATAAATTATTAAAAGAAAGTGAACCTAATTTAATAGGTGAAGATATAAGAGAAGGTCTTACTGCTGTAGTATCTGTTAAGCTTTCAGAACCTCAATTTGAAGGTCAAACAAAAACTAAATTAGGTAATACAGAAATGAGAGGAATTGTTGATAGTATAACTGTAGAGGAGCTAGGTTCATTCTTAGAAGAAAATCCAACTACAGCTAGAATAGTTGTCGACAAGGGTCTGAGAGCTCAAAGAGCTAGAGAAGCTGCAAAAAGAGCCAGAGAATTAACAAGAAGAAAAAGTGTTTTAGAAAGTACATCATTGCCAGGGAAATTAGCTGACTGTGCAGAGAAAGATCCTTCTAAGAGTGAAATATTTTTAGTCGAAGGGGATTCTGCCGGGGGATCTGCTAAACAAGGTAGAGATAGACATTCTCAAGCTATATTACCATTAAGGGGTAAAATACTTAATGTTGAAAAATCTAGATTAGATAAGATATTAGCTTCTGAGGAGATAAAAAACATGATAACTGCGTATGGTTGTGGTGTTGGTAATGACTTTGATATAGAAAAAGCAAGATATCATAAAATTGTTATAATGACCGATGCCGATGTCGATGGAGCTCACATAAGAACTTTACTTTTAACGTTCTTCTTTAGATACATGAGACCATTAATAGACAATGGATATGTGTATGCAGCACAGCCACCATTATATAAAGTTAAAAAGCAAAAGAAAGAACATTATGTTTATTCTGATGAAGAATTAAATACATTACTAGAAGAAATAGGCAGAACAGGTGTAGAGCTTCAAAGATACAAAGGTCTTGGAGAGATGAACGCAGAGCAGTTATGGGATACTACTATGAATCCTGAAACAAGAACATTACTTCAAGTAACTGTAGAAGATGCAGCTGTTGCTGATGAAGTATTCTCAATGCTTATGGGTGATAAAGTTGCCCCAAGAAAAGAGTTTATAGAAGAAAATGCAAGATACGTTAGAAACTTAGATATATAGAAAGGGGATGAGTATCAGTGGAAGAAAATAATAGAATACTCCCTATTGAAATAGCAGATGAAATGAAGAAGTCTTATATTGACTATGCAATGAGTGTTATAGCCGGTAGAGCTCTTCCTGATGTAAGAGATGGACTAAAACCAGTTCATAGAAGAATATTATACTCAATGAGTGAATTAAATTTAAGCCCAGATAAACCATATAGAAAGTCTGCCCGTATTGTCGGGGACGTTTTAGGTAAGTACCACCCACATGGAGATACTGCAGTTTATTTTGCAATGGTAAGAATGGCTCAAGAATTCTCAACTAGAGGACTTTTAGTTGATGGACATGGTAACTTCGGTTCTGTAGATGGTGACTCGCCAGCTGCAATGCGTTATACTGAGGCTAGAATGAGTAGATTATCTCTTGAACTATTAAGAGATATAGACAAAGAAACAGTTGATTATACACCAAACTTTGATGAGTCTTTAAAAGAACCATCAGTATTACCAGCAAGATATCCTAACCTTTTAGTAAATGGATCTAATGGTATAGCAGTTGGTATGGCAACTTCAATACCTCCTCATAACTTAGGTGAAGTAATAGATGCTACTATACATTTAATAGACAATGAAGATTGTACTATTGAAGACTTAACTCAATTTATAAAAGGACCAGATTTCCCTACTTCAGCAATAATAATGGGAAAAGAAAATATAGCAGAAGCTTATAGAACTGGTAGAGGAAAAGTTAAAGTTAGATCAAGAGCTTATATAGAAGAACTAGCAAAAGGAAGACAACAAATAATAATTACAGAAATACCATACCAAGTAAATAAAGCTAAACTAGTTGAGAGAATAGCTGAATTAGTAAAAGAGAAGAAGTTAGAAGGAATATCTGACCTTAGAGATGAAAGTAATAGAAATGGTATGAGAATAGTTATAGAACTTAAGAGAGATGCAAATGCTAATATAGTATTAAACAACTTATATAAGCATTCTCAAATGGAAGATACATTTAGTATAATAATGCTTGCATTAGTAAATGGACAACCTAGAGTATTAAACCTTAAGGAAATACTATATCACTATGTAAATCATCAAAAAGACGTTGTAACTAGACGTACTAAATTTGAATTAAATAAAGCAGAAGCTAGAGCACATATATTAGAAGGATTAAAAATTGCTCTTGATAATATAGATGCAGTTATACGTTTAATAAGAGGATCAAAAACTGGTCAACAAGCTAAGGTTGAGTTAATAGAACAATTTAAACTTAGTGATATCCAGGCTCAAGCAATCTTAGATATGAGACTTCAAAGACTTACAGGATTAGAAAGAGATAAAATAGAGCTTGAATTTGATGAATTAATGAAAAAAATCAATGGATTAAGAGAAATCTTAGCTAATGAAATATTACTTCTTAAAGTAATAAAAGAAGAAATGTCAGCAATAAAAGATAATTATGCTGATGAAAGAAGAACAGAGATAACACATGCAGAAGGCGAAATAGATATGAGAGATCTTATTAGTGATGAAGAGATAGCTATAACTCTTACTCACTTTGGATATATCAAAAGAGTTCCTGCAGATACTTATAAGAGTCAAAACAGAGGTGGAAGAGGAATTGCAGCTCTTACAACAAGAGAAGAAGATTTTGTAAAACATCTTGTAAGCACAACTACTCATAGTAGATTGTTATTCTTTACTAATAAGGGTAGAGTATTTAAATTAAATGCTTATGATATACCAGAAGGAAAGAGACAAGCTAAGGGAACTGCTATAGTGAACTTACTTCAATTAGGTCCTGATGAAAAGATTGCAACATTAATTCCTATAGATGGAACTGATGATAACCAATACTTATTATTAGCAACTAAAAACGGTATAGTTAAAAAGACTAAACGTGAAGAATTTAAAAATATTAATAAGTCTGGTCTTATAGCTATAGGATTAAGAGAAGATGATGAATTAATAGATGTTAAGCTTACTAATGGAAGCAAAGAAGTACTTTTAGTTACTAAAGGTGGAATGTCTATAAGATTTGATGAAAATGACATAAGACACATGGGTAGAACAGCTATGGGTGTAAAAGGTATAAGTTTATCAAAAAATGATAAAGTTGTATCTATGAATCTTTGTGACGAAGGTACAGATGTATTAGTAGTAAGTGAGAATGGATTTGGAAAAAGAACAGACATAGAAGAATACAGAGTTCAAATTAGAGCTGGAAAAGGTATAAAAACATATAACTTAGCTGAAAAAACAGGTGAAATTGTTGGAGCTGAAATGGTACACGAAGATGATGAGATGATGATAATAAACTCAGATGGAGTACTTATTAGATTAAGAGTCAATGAAATCTCAATATTTGGAAGAGTAACAAGTGGTGTTAAGTTAATGAGAACTAATGAAGAAGTTAATGTAGTTTCTATTGCTAAAATAAATATGGAGGAAGAATAGGATTATATCCTATTCTTTTTGCATAGCTTAATAAATAAAAACTAAACATTAGAGGAGAGTATAATATGAGTAAGAAAAAAGGGAAATATTTATTAATAGGTGCATTCTTAGGATTTATAGCTGGTTTATTTTTAGCGCCAAAGAAAGGTTCTGAGCTAAGACAAGAAGCTAAGGACAAAATAGATGAAGTTAAAGAAAATCCTAAAGAGGTTCTACAAGAAACATTTGATGGAGTTAAAGATAAAATAAATAACATCATAGATGACAATTTTACTGATGAAGATATAAATATATGCGAAGAAGAAATAGTAATAAGTAGAAGTTTCGATGATGAAGGAGATAATAATTAATGGATACAATGGGGTGGCAAATAGGGGCTGTTTTAATAGGTGCATCAGCACTAATTGTAGCAATATACATAAGTAAATTATTAAATAGTGCAACTAAAGTTGTTGAAAAAACTTATAAAATAGTAGATTATAATGAAAGATATATACATGAAACTATAGAAAATGCAGCTTCAATTACAAGAAATACTGATGAAATAGTAGATTTAGCAAGTAGCATAACTAGTATAACGAAAATATTTAAATTCTTTAAAAGATAATTATAAGGAGGTTCATCAATGTCAATGAATATAAGTTCAAGTATGGATATAGAGAATGATTTTTGGAATATTTCATTACAAGGAGAATTAGATGTTTCAACAGCAGATAAATTAAAGGAACATTTACACAGCTTAGCAGATAAAAAAATAATCGATATGAAGATAAATCTTACTAACCTAGAATATATAGATTCAACAGGGTTAGGTGTTATGATAGGAATCTTAAAAAAATTAAAAATTAGTGATAAAGAAATATATATTATAAATCCTAAAAGTAACGTTAAAAAAATCTTTACTATAACAGGTTTAGATAAAATATTTAAAGTGGAGGGATAGGCTTTGATTTGTGAAACAATAAAAATGGAGATAACTTCAAATCCTGAATATGTAGGTATTATAAGATTGACTACTTCAGGAATTGCTAATAAAATTGGATTTTCTATAGATGATATAGAAGATATAAAAGTAGCAGTATCAGAAGCTTGTACAAATGCTATAAAGCATAGTAATGATAATGTTTTTTATATAAAATATGAAATGTTAGAAAATGGATTGACTATAGAGATACAAGATAAAGGCAA
This sequence comes from Romboutsia sedimentorum, assembly GCF_030131845.1. Classification (GTDB taxonomy): domain Bacteria; phylum Bacillota; class Clostridia; order Peptostreptococcales; family Peptostreptococcaceae; genus Romboutsia_D; species Romboutsia_D sedimentorum. The sequence continues at coordinate 137,817 of NZ_JASKYM010000008.1, forward strand.
GGGATACGATATAGAATCTACAATAAAACCAGATTTAAGTAATCCGAAAGAAAATGGACTTGGTCTGTTTATAATACAAACCCTAATGGATGAGGTGAGTATTGAATCAAAAGATAATGAAGGCACTATAATAAAGATGACTAAATATTTAGGAGTTGATATTTAATGAAGAATGTAGCTAATGCTACAAATTACCTAAATATGGATAACAAAGAGCTATTTAAAATATATAGTAACGATAAGAATAATAAAGAAGTTAGAAATATACTTATTGAAAAACATCTATATTTAGTAAACTTGCTAGCTAAGAAGTATATAAATAAAGGTGTTGAATTTGAAGATATATACCAGGTAGCTTCATTAGCACTAATATATGCGATAGATAGATATGATATAACAAAGGGATTTGAATTTTCGAGTTTTGCAACTCCAACAATAATAGGTGAAATAAAAAAATACTTTAGAGATAAAGTATGGACGCTAAGAGTACCGAGACGTGTTCAAGAATTAGGTAAAAAAATAAGTGAAGCTAAAGTATTTTTAGAACAACAAAATAAAAAGCATCCTAAAGTAAAAGACATAGCTAATTATATAGGTTGTAGTGAAGAAGATGTTTTAGAAGCTATGGAAGCTTCTTATGGTTATAAACCAATATCGTTAGATTCATCTAGTAATGATGACTCAGAAGATAAAGAAATAAAACTTATTGATAAAATAGGTCAAGAAGAAAATAGTTTCGCAAACATAGAGCAAAAGGATTTTGTAAATAAATTTATAGAATGTCTTAATGAACTAGAAGTGAAAATATTTAAAGATAGATTTTTTTTAGACAAGACTCAAGCTACCATAGCAAAAGAATTAGAGATATCTCAAATGACTGTTTCTAGGCTAGAAAAAAAGATAGTAGAGAAGCTTAGAAAAGAATATGAAAAAAATATTTAATAAAAATAAAAAAGTTTTAAAAAAGTATTGACCTACGTTTAATTAGATGGTATATTATTACTTGTCCTTAAGAAAAAGGATAACAATAATGAACTTTGAAAATTAAACAGTAGGTTAATTTATAGAATTTGAAACAACCAAGAAACATAAAGCCAGATATATAACAGTATCTGAGCCCTAGATAAACTTTTATTTAAGAGTTTGATCCTGGCTCAGGATGAACGCTGGCGGCGTGCCTAACACATGCAAGTC
>NZ_JASKYM010000009.1 GCF_030131845.1 Romboutsia sedimentorum
CGTCTGCTGTTGCATCTGCGTCTGCTGTTGCATCTGCGTCTGCGTCTGCTGTTGCATCTGCGTCTGCGTCTGCTGTTGCGTCTGCGTCTGATGTTGCATCTGCATCTGCTGTTGCGTCTGCGTCTGCGTCTGCGTCTGCGTCTGCGTCTGCATCTGCATCTGCACATGCCTTTGCTTTTAATTTTGCTTCTAGTTCCGCTTCTAGCTCTTGTCTTCTTTTAGCTTTTCTTTCTTCTAATTCTTGTTTTCTTTTATTTTTATTGTTTGATCTATCACATTTACTTATTCTTCTCATTTCAATCTTAGGTCTATTGTTATACATAATTGCCCTCCTATATATATTAGATAGAATACAGTCTATCTAATATATATATATACTTGTGTACATCAATTTGTTACATATAAATGTATAAAAACCCTTTTTAACTATTAAACAGTCAAAATCCGAGATAATAAATTTATTTTTTAAATATAGTATTCATATATATGAAGTTATAATTTTATATATTTTAAGATGAATATATTGTCCATCTTTTTCTTTTACCTTTTTTATTAAATATAATGCTACAAATTCACATATAATCTTTTATATTTAAAAAGGATGATTCCTTTTAATATTGAAATCATCCTTTTCTTAATTATTTATAAATATAATTTACATATTTTTTTTAGCTTCTACTAGCATTTCATTTGCTTTTTTCATATATTCAATAGCCTTTTCTATGTTATTAGCTGTTTCTTCTTTTCCTATCGCTCTAGCTTTTTCTACCCATTCTCTAAATCCTTCTTCATGAGTTTCGTTATGATTTACCCAATGAAGTAATAATATCTTTAAAGTCTTTTCATCTTTGCTTTCACTACTATCTCCATGAGAGTGTGGATGAATATGATCATGTGCGTGCACGTTCTCGTGGTCATGATCATCTGCATGGTGGCATACTACTTTATCATTATTAAATAACATTCTTTTTCCCCCCATTATTTTATATTAAATTCTTTTTTAATTACTTTTATACTATCCTTTATAAGAAGTGCTAATGGTTTATTTTCTAATCCTACTATTTCGATATTTTCTGGAATAATCGGTAAAAGTATTTTTAAAGCTTCACAATCCACTACAGCTTCACTCATTTTACAAGTTACTTCTCCCATCATAGAATTTGGCATTACTATAGACATAGGTGCTATAACTATATTAGCTTTTTTAACAGATGTTACAATTGCATTTTCACCTGTTGCTCCTTTGTTAGCATGGGCTTTCATCATCGAGTTTGTAGCTATCGAGTTTGTCCCTAATGCATATATATCTATGTATGTAGGCAATTCTTCTCTAAGATTAGATACTATCTGAGCTCCTATTCCTCCACCCATTGCATCTATTACTGCGATTATCATATAATTATTCCCCTAATTTATTATTTAGTCATTTGTTATTATTAATTAGATTGCCTCAGATATTATTATCTTATGATCCATTAATCTTATTTCTTTTATTTTTCCATCTACTATCTTTTGTTCACCTAGTAAATCTGTTAAATAAACTTTTCCTTCAAATGGATCTACATTTACTACATTCTCCATAACTCTTTCTAATTTATCCTCTTTTAAAATATAAGCTGCTGATTCACACATATTAATCCCCTCCATTAACTTTACCTTTAATATTATTTAGTAAAACGTTTTTAGATATAGTCAAAAAAGGCTCCTTCAGGTATTTCAATACACTAAAGAAACCTTCATGATTTCAAAATTTTACTATTTATTTATAGTTTGAGTATAGCACTTTATTTTATATAAAGTCAATTATTTTATCGTTTTTTGTTATATTCATCACTACTATATCTTTCATATAATTTTTTAGCTAGCTCGTATTCATAATTTGTTAAATCTTCTTCTACAAACTCTATATTAAAATGTGATTGCACACCTTTTGTAATATTTTTTTCTAGCTCTTTTATGTCTATTTTTTTATTTATTTCATTTTCTATTCCACTAGCTTTTTTAGCTGTAAAGTTTATTAATCTTTGTTTTTTTTCTTCATCTTCACTCTTTATAAGCTCAAATAACTTATTAACATCAAAGTCTAATATTATAGAACCATGCTGTAATATTATTCCATCTTTTCTACTTTGAGCGCTTCCTACTACTTTCTTTTTATTTATAGATATTTCATAAGATGCATGTGCATTAAAGCAAGCTGCTGATAAATTTTCTCTGCTTATTTTCTCCCCTTTGTTTAAATCATCAGTATATACTCCACATAAATTTAATCCCTTTACCAATCCTTCACTTATAAACTTATATGATTTAGTTATACTGCTATCCATCAATTCATTATCTTCGCCAACAATTATGCTATATGTAAGTTCATCCTCATGGAGTACCGCTCTTCCACCTGTAATTCTTCTTACACAATCTACATTAAGTTCACTACATTTATCTAAGTCTATTTCTTCTTCAAGCTTTTGGAAATATCCTATAGTTATGCAAGCTGGATCCCAAGTATAAAATCGAAGTGTAGGCTTTACTTTGCCTTCTTTATGCGCAATCATTATAGCTTCATCAATCGCCATATTCATTGCACCATTGTATGATTTACTTTTTATAACTCTCCACTTATCCATAATACTATCCCCCTAGATTTATTTCCTTTATAGCAAGTAATTTTTCATCTTCATTTAAAGCCCTTGAGTAATTATAAATTGTACTCCCAGGTCTTTCATTATAATACGGTCTATTACAATTTTTGCAGCCTCTTATTTCAAATGGATATCCATTTTCTATATCTTTTTTTATTTTATCATCAATCTTTATATCATCAATATAACCATTTTTAAAAGTGAAGCTTTCTTTTTCATATCCATTGTTAATCATGTACGTCATAAGCTGTACTCTTCTATAACTTTCTATATGTGGCTGATTAATTTTTTCCATTTTAGTTCCTTTTACTGGAGTAAATGCAAATAAACTTATAGTTACATTGTTTAATTTTAAATATGTATATAAATCATATATATCCTTATGAGTTTCACCTAACCCCACTATTATATGAGTACTAATTTTGCCCTCATATTCTTTAGCCATGTTAGTTACAAACTCTAATTTTTCTTCATAGTTATTGCCCTTTATAGTTTCATATAGCGCTTTGTTTGCAGCATCTATGGCTATACCTATTTTATCTACTCCATATGAGAAGAATTTTTCAATATCTTCTTTTTTCTCAAGTTTAGCAGATAAAGATATTGGCATATTTATTTTATCTTTCATATACTCTATAAATTCAGCTACGGTTTCATGTGCATCTTCACTTGCCATAGATTGAATACACATCCTCTTTATATTGTTTCCTTTATAATTTTCAAATGCACTAAGAATCTCTTCCTTAGAATACTCTGGCCAGATTACTCTAGAAAGTTTATCTTTTCTAGTACTACTTTCTGTTGATTGAGAGCAAAATGCACATTTATTGCTACACTTATTCCCTATCATTATGTATGCAGTTGTAGGAGGTATATCACTTTTTTTGTTTAATAATCCAAGCTCTATTGCAGTCCCCAAAGATAATCTAATCATAATACACAACACTCCTTAGTCTCTTCTATAGTCATATTCATATCTATTGCTTTAGCTTTTGCATTATTTGATGGTAATACTATTTTGTTAACACCACACATTATAGCTAGTTCATCTAATTCTTTTCTATATTTTCCCCTAGGTCTCATACAACCTAAATTAATTTCCGTATTAGGCAAGTTTATTCTAGCTTCACAAAGTACATCACATACTTTTTCTAAATCTGGTGGGCTTACATTTTCATATTCAGTATTTTTTGTTGGTATCAAAACTATAAATGTTACTTTTTTAGGACGGCTTTGTGATAAATAATTTATAATATCATATTCTCCTTTTATTTGACCACCTTTTAAGCCTATACATATATGAGGAGCAACTTCTGTAACTTCTCTTATTGTTTCATATACTTTTATATAATCCTCTTTATTTTTATCTATCTTATATACTTCTTTTATTGTTTCTTTATCAAAAACTAAATCAAAGGATACTATATCTATGTATTTACACACGTCTTCAATACTTTTTTTATCCATAAGACCTAAATGAGCATTTAATTTGTAGCCCTCTTCTTTTAGTTTTTTTATAGTTTCTATATTTCTATTTATTGGAACGTCCCCTTCAAAGCTACATCCTCCACTTAATAAAAAACTACTTATATTTTTTGTTTTTATTTTAGATTTATAATCATTTATAGGAGTCATATTCTTTAGGTAATGTCCATTGCAATGAGCACAACTTAAATTACAATTATCACCTGTAGTACTTATAGCTAATGTCTCATTTGGGTAAGAAAATTGTATTTCATTCCCGAAGTTAGTATTTTTGATTTTCATAGCTTTTTCCATTTTAGGCGTAATATTCATAGTTTAGTCCTCCAATAATTTTTTAACTGTTGGGAATTGTTCTATATTCGTATGTGGTAAGAAACATGCTGATATAAATTCATCCATATATGTTGGATAAACACTTAGTTCAACATATGTCATTTCATTTCCTATTTGTTGAAGTTTTTTCTTTGCATCTTTACTTATAAGTGCAAGATAAGAACCAACTAATGAACTGTTTCCTATATAAGCAAATTTTTCTCTTTCTATATCTGGAAGTAATCCTATTAAAATTGAATTCTCAATGTTTAAGTTATTTCCTATCCCACCTGCAATATAAACCTTATCTATAACACTAAAATCCATTCCTAAGCTTTCTATAAGAGTAGAAGCGCCTGAATATATTGCTCCCTTTGTTCTTATAAAGTTATCTATATCTACTTCATTTACAGTTATATCATTTTCTAAATTATAGTCTTCTTTAAAAGCTAGTACATATTCTCCTATATCATGTTCATTAAATCTTATTCTTTTATTATCTAAGTCTCTATATATTTTCCCTCTTCTATCTATTATCCCTGTAAGCAACATTTGGCATATTAAATCAATTATTCCAGACCCACATATTCCTATAGGTTCACATTCTCCTATTATCGTAAGATTTGGATTTAAATTAGCTTTATCTATGCTTACTTTTTCTATAGCACCATTTGATGCTCTCATTCCGCAGCTTATTCCTCCACCTTCAAAAGCAGGTCCTGCTGAACAAGCACAACTCATCATATAATCTTTGTTACCAAATACTATTTCACCATTAGTTCCTAAGTCTATAAATAAAATATTTTCTTCACTAGCCCAAATTCCTGCTGATAAAACACCTGCCGTAATGTCTCCACCTACATAGCTCGCTACCGAAGGAGCAAGATATACGTATGCACTATCATTAACATTAAGCCCAATATCTTGTCCCATTATCTTTGGTGATTTTAAAAACGGTGGTATAAATGGTTCTTGTCTTAAATAATCTGTATATACTCCTAAAAATAAACTAGACATTGTTGTGTTACCTGCTACTACAAGAGTTACTACATTGTCCTTATTTATATCGTTTCTTACGTAAAGAGACTCTAGTAACGGATTTATTGTATCGTCTATAACTGCTTGATTTAATTTAGTTAATCCATCTTTCTTTGTTGAATATATTATTCTATGTATTACATCTGCTCCGTATTTTATTTGAGCATTCCCTGATGATGCTTTGTCTATAACTTCTTTTGTATATAAATCTACTAAACAAACTACGACCGAAGTTGTTCCTATATCTATTGCAACTCCATAAAGTTTATCTTCGCTATTTCCTGATTCTATATTTAATATAGTTATTTTATTTTTCTTTTTTACGTATGTTATAGTCACCTTAAAATCGTTTTCTCTAAGTATAACAGGCATTTTTCTTAGTAATTCTAATTTGAAATCTATTTCATTAAACCCTAAGTTATTTCTTACATGCCTCTCTAATCTATCTACATCACTTAAATTATCATCTAATGTAGGTTCTTCGATTTCTATATAAGTTTTTACTATGTTTGTTTTAAAATCTAGGTTGTGAGTTTCTATTATATTCTTTGCTCTATCAAAAATTTGTTTGTCCTTTTTCTTGTCACTACCTTCAATTTTCATACCATGCATAGACGATGATAACTTAGATGGAACTTCTATCTCTATATCTTCTATAACAGTAGTGTTACATGCTAATATGTACCCTTGTTCCCACTCGTCATCCTTTATATGTAGAGTTTTTTCACTATCTACATTTCCTTTTAATAATTTTACTTTACACTTCCCACAAGACACACTTCCATTGCATGGAGCGTCTATAAATATATTTGAATTTCTTGCAATTTCTAATAAATTATCCCCTTTATTGCAGTAAATTTCCTTATTATGCGATTTAAAATTAACCTTAATCATATCTATCCCCCCAATATATTTGATACTATAATTTTAACATAAATTAACTTATAAGTATTAAAATTTACAGTATTATTGACTATATTTTTATATATTAAATTTATAAGATTATTAATTTTTATGCATAAAAAAACATAGTAGATTTGCGTGCACTCAAATCTACTATGTTCTTTATTTTTATTATTCTAATCCAGCTTCATAAGTATCAGAGTTTAATAAACTTTCAACTTCATCAGCATCTGATAATTTAATTTTTACTATCCATGCATCATATGCATCTTCATTTATATATTCTGGCTCATCATCTAATTTTTCATTTATTTCAACAACTTCTCCAGATATAGGAGCGATTAGGTCAGATGCAACTTTTGAAGATTCAACTACTCCGAACTCTTCTCCTGTAGTTAATTCATCTTCAACTTCTGGCATTTCAACAAATAATACTTCCCCTAATTGATCTTGAGCAAAATCAGTTATTCCTATATAAGCAAATTCACCTTCAACTTTTACCCAAGTATGTTTATCTGAATATTTTAAGCTTGGTATAACCTTCATTGTTTTATCCCCCTAGTATCCTAAATTACATTACACAATCCATAGATAATGCTGGATGACCCTTTTCTTCTAAGAAAGCTAATACGCCTTCAGAATCATTAGCTATAGTTTCATCACATATCATATCTGTAAAGTTCTCTATACCAGTTAACTCTTTAACACTAGCATTTAATTTTTCAGCTACATATTCTTTTAATTCTTTTGGCATCCAAACTATTCTCTCTGGTCCACCTTCTGCATAAGCAAACTTTTTAGAAGATATGAAGTGTCTTCCGTGACCCATGAATCCTGGAGTTTGAACTCCTCCACCAGTCATAGAAGCAAGCTCACCAAATGTCATACCAACTGGAGTTATTCCTGAGAATTCTCTGTTTACTATAACAAATCCATTAGCCTCTGGCATTATACCGCATATACACTCGAAACATCCACAAGAAGTCATAGGATCTTCAAGTATTGAGTATAATGTAACATTTTCAACAGCACCTTGAGATATTTCACTTACTGTTTCATTTACAGATGCCCATATACCGTTTCTATCATCTAAACATTCACCTTTAACTATTGGTTGGCATGGTCCTGTTGGATCTAATTCTTTAGTAGCTTTAGCATCTAACCAACTAACAGCTCCACAAAGTCCAAGTCTTTCAGGAGTAACAACACAAACGTGTGCTGGTGCAAATGATTGACATAAGTTACAAGAATAGAATGTATCAACACTTTCATCTACTAATGAAGCTAATCTTTCATCTCTAGCTTCATATCTAGCTAATGCTTCACCTTTTAATTCTGATACTTTAGCAGCATCAGTTATTATAGTTATTTCACATTTATCAACAACAGATTCGAATTCATCTTTCATCTTAGCATATAAAACTTCTCCAATATGCTCTAATCTGAATCCTTTTTCATAAGCATCTTTAGATATTCTTACCCAAGACATATCTCTTTGACCAACATGCATTATACCTTCTATGTAGTTCATAAAGTAATGGAAACGTCTTTCAAGAACTGGTTCAAAATCATCTTCCATAGCTTTACCAGCTATCTTAACTATTACAGCTAATGGTAATCTTACTACTCCATCAGCTTCTACTTCATCTATATTTGGTCCTATTATATCTATTTTATGGTCTTCAACTTCACTTAATTCTTTTTTAACAACTAATTCCCAAGCTTCAGTTTTATTTCCACCAAACTCAGCGAACATGTCATTCTTTCTTATTCTCTCACCTTCAAATGCAGCTGCAAATGATACTGGTATTGGAATTTCAGTAACTTTTATTTTTATTCCTCTAGCTTCTAGAGAAGTAGCTACAAACTTACTATAATCCTTTTGAGTTAATAAGTTCATTGGAACTTCAAGTACTGTTTGATCAGTTATAACTGGGAATCCTAAAGCTATTGCTCCAGCACCACAAGATACAATTAGTTCACTTAATGGTCCAAATGCATTAACAAATGCAGGAACTCTCTTAGCAGTATAGTCTAATAATCCAGCTAAATCACCTGGAGTTAATCCTCCAAATATTAAAGCTGCTCTTATTGCAACAGATACTACGTGTATAACAGAAGTTACCTCGTATCCTAATGGTATAACTCTTAATTCAAGACCCATCTTAACTCCAGCTTCTATAGCTTGGTCTATTACTTTTCCAACTAAGAAAGTTAATAAACCTTTAGATTGGTAGTCTTTTATAACGTTAGCTGCAGTTTCAGCATCTGGACACTCTCCAAGTACAACTGCAACTCCAGGTATATCTCCAGTAACTAAAGGCACCCCTAGTGATCTTATTATAGGGTCAGTTATATGACCTGCACAAGGCTCACTATATGGAGCTTCTGCATCCACATATTTTAAAGCTTCTATTACTTCAGCTGCAAGAGCTGTAGCAAGACCTGAATTTAGTGCATGTTCTAATAAATGAGTTCTATTTATTAAACTCTCAACTATTGAAAGAGCTGCTTCTAAATCAGCTAAAGTATTCATCTTTTGTCCTGTTGCTGCATATATGCATGGTAATGAATATGCAGTATCAGGGAATGCCACCTTATGATCTCTTCCATGTTTTTCTATAGATTCTGCTAACATTCCTTTAGCTGCTGCTAAAGCTTGTTCTGAACCATTAAATATTGTATTATATAAATTCACTCTAATTCCCCCTTTTAAGCTTCTTATCTATTTTGTGTAATACATTAGGAAACTATATATTGCTTTAAGCTTACTAAGCATAGTTTCCTAATCTGTACTTTAAAATATTTTTTATCTATTATCCGTTAAATGCAAATGCACCTTCATTTAATTCTAAATAAGAATCTGCGTATAAAGAAGCTCCATTTATTATGTCACAAGACTTTATAGTTTTCATTAATTCTGCATCACATGGATTTATTATAGCTGAGCTAAATCCATTTGCCATAGCCATAGCAAGCCATGCATTATCAAGTATTGGTCTTACATGTTTAGGACATCCGTTAGATACGTTAGATAATCCACCTGTAGTTAATAATCCCATTTCAGTCATCATTCTTATAGCTTCTAATACTTCTATTTGCTTATCTTGCATTCCTTTTATAACTAAGCATAATGGGTCAAATAACATATCTTCTGGTTCTAATCCTGCTGTTAAACCTCTTTCTAACATTTCTTGACAGTAAGCCATACGCTCATCGTTATCTCTTGGTATACCTTCTTTAGCACATAAAGCTATAACTCTAGCTTCATATTCCCCTGCTAAATCTATTAAATCTATTCTTCCACCTGCATCTGCAGAGTTTATTATTGGTTTTGCATGAGTTCTATCATATACTTTAAGACCAGCTTCTATAGCTTTTCTATTAGCAGTATCTAATGCTAATGGAACATTGTTAAATTCCTTTTGAAGTAATTGAACTCCCCAAGCCATTAACTCTTCTCCATCTCTCTCTGCAGGTCCTATATTAAAATCTATATAATGAGCTCCAGCTTCTAATTGTTCTTGCGCTCTTTTTAATATTGGTTGTGGATCTCTCTCAGCTAATGCTTTCCTTATTACTGGTGATATACAGTGTATTCTTTCACCTATAATCATAAATTTTTCCATTATAATTATCCCCCTTGGATTTTGTATAGTATATGTATTTTATTCTCTAAGCGTTTGCTAAAGCTTCATCTTTCTTTGCTTTGTATTCTCTTAAGAACTTAGGTATTTCCATTGATTCTTCTGTACCTATTACTACATTCCATCCTGGTAAGCAATCTTCTATATCGCCTTTAAGAACTGCAACTTTACCTGGTATGATTAAATCTCTATTCTTAGTCATTTCACCAACATTTGATTCTTTTATAAAGTTAGCTATTGAACTTCCTCCAAACTTACCTGCAGACCAAGCTGTAAGAACTGAGTATCCTCCAGCATCTGGTATTGCTAACCATACTGGTACTTTAGATCTTTCTACATCTCCTGATACTATGAAGTAAGTTAATGCAAAGTCAACAGTAACTATTACTGGTGAATTTTCATCTGGGTTATTTATTGGATATATTTTTGGTTCAACTCTCATTGGTTTTTGTGGATCAGTGTATATATTTTGTCTTAATGCGAATAATGGTAAAGCTTTTGCATAATCTATATCATCTATAACTATTATAGAACCGTATTTAACTGTAAATACTGATGATAATGCAACTTCCATATTTGCATTGTCTTGTGCTAATTTGTTTGCAAATACTATTGATGGGTATCCAAATGTTCTGTCTTGTTCTTTTAAAGCTATTCTTCTAACTTGAACAGCATTTGTAAATGTATCTTTTATATTTTCTCCAGTTACATCTAATATTAACTCTCTATATCCTGCAGCTTGAATTAATTCAACTGTAGCATATAATTCTTCTAAGCTAGATGCTTTAACTCCTAGAGCTAATTTATCTGCTTTAACTACTTCTATCATTTCTTTGTAGTTTTCTTTAGTAGCACCGTATACTACTGGTTTTTTATCTTTTAATATTTCAACAGCTTCTTTAGCTATAGCTGCATCTTCACATACTAATATGTAAGCTAAGTCTAAATTACTATCTTTAACTCTATTTACTACATTTAAAAATCCTTCTTTATTTTCGAAGTACTCTATAAGAGCCATTTCAGCTTTCATTTCTTCGCCTATTCTTACATAATTAACAGCTTTTATGTTAGCTAATTTAGCATCTATTTCTTCATTAGTCATGCATTCACAAAATGCTACAGCATATCTATTTCTATTTATTAAAGTTTTTTCATGTCTGAATAATACAGTTTCTGCCCCTAATTCATATTCAGAATTTTCTGCTCCAATTTTTATACCTCTCATTAATGGTGCAGTTGCCTCTGATAATTTTGCTAATGATTCATCAGACATATGTGGACACTTACTTACTTCTACAGCTCCTGAAGCAACTTTCATACAAAAAGCCATACAAGTTGGGAATCCACAATCCTTACAGTTTTTCTTTGGTGTTAATTTAAATATATCTAAAGCTTTTAATGCCATGATTTTTTCCCCCTAACCCTACAATTTAATTAAGCTAATGCGCTAACTAGTTCTTTTACAGTTTCTATTGATTCTGGATGACGAAGTATTACTGCATTTGATCCACCAACTAATGAACTTACTGCAGTTGATATTTCCATTGCGATACCTCTTTTTTCAATACATCCCCAAGCTGGTTCATCTTCCTCGCTTGCTATAGATTCCTTAACATTCCAACTTTCAAATGAAACAGGAGTTATTATAGGCATTTGTAATGTTTTATCATTTTGACCAAATGCAGCTAATCTAATTCTATCCATAGTCGATGCAACATACTCATATCCATAACCAACCGCTGAAGAACCAACATTCATAACTACATTTTCAGATTTTACTCCTAATTGAGTTAATAAAACGTTTAATTGTTTAGCTAAGTTTATATCAACAGAAGATTCAGCTGATACTTTGTGGCTATAAGCCATAGTTGCTGCTGCTCCTACTGCTTTATAGTTATCTTCTGTAGCTGATAAGAATAAACTATTGTATCCATCTATAGTTTGAGCTACTTTTTCAAATAATTTTCCATCTTTTTCATGATTTCCACAACCAGCTATTACTAATGGTAAGCTAACAGCTTGTGCAACTTCCTTAGCAACTTGTGCACATTCTTCTGGAGTTTTATCTAATCCATTTGGATCTGCACTTACAAGTTTTAGACATATAAAGTCTGCTTTTGTATTTGCTTCTACATACTTAGCCCACTTAACTGGACAATCAGCAACCTCTTTATACATTTCTTTAAATGAATCAGTCCATCCTTCTGGATAAACATCGCTTATTTCTATTCCTACTTTTTGAGTATTTCCAGCTACTCCATCAAAGTTATAAAATGGTAAAGTATTTTCCCCACCTATTTTTATTGCTTTTTCTCCTGTTCCTATTTCTACTTCTGATATCTTACCAGAATATTTTTGAACAGACATTTTAAATGCCATAGTTTTTTCCCCCTTAAGCCTAATTTAATTCTAATTTAGCTATTATATCGCTTATTGCAATCTTAGCTTTTGAATCTTCAGGTAGTTCTACTAATGGTACCCCTGAAGAATCATATTCATATATCATCTCATCCATAGGTACTACACCTATAAGACTCAGATTATGCTTCTCTATTTCTTCTTTTATACCTTTATTTAACTCTCCATTTGGTACTTTGTTTACTATTAAGTATATTTCTCCTACACTTAACTTAAGTTCTCTAGCTAAATCTCTTATTCTCGCTACAGCTTGTACACTTCGTCTTGAGCAATCACTAACTAATAATAGTTTATCTATATGCTTAGTAGTTTTTCTACTTAAATGCTCCATTCCAGCTTCGTTGTCTATAACTAAATATTCATAAGCATCTGATAGTTTATCTGTCTGCTCTCTTAATATACCATTAACATAACAATAACAACCTTCTCCTTCAGATCTTCCCATTACCATTAAGTCATATCCTTCGCCTTCTGCTAGACAAGTATTTAATCTATATTGTAAATATTGAGCTTTAGTCATACCTCCTGGAAATGAATTCCCTTGTTTTTCTCTATTACTTACTTCTTCTCTTATAGCCCCTATAGTTGATTCAATTTCAATTCCTAATACTTCATTTATGTTAGCATTAGCATCTGCATCAACAACTAATATAGGACCCTTTTTATTACTTACTAAATTATTAATTAAAAGCCCTGTAAGACTAGTCTTACCAGTTCCACCTTTTCCTGCTACAGCTATGTTATATCCCATCCTAAGATTTCCCCCTTTGTTTAGTCAAGACAGAGCTTTTAAATTTCACTCTGACTTTTATGCTTTTGCTAATTGAGGTGCTGCATGAACACATTCTCCATGTACATCGTGAAGAGCTTCCATTAAGCCTTCTGATAACGTTGGATGTGCATGTATTACATCTCCTACTTGCTCTACAGTTAATCCTAAATGAACAGCAAGTGATAATTCTGTCAATAAGTCTGTAGCATGAGGACCTACTATTGAAGCTCCTATTATCTTGTCCTCTTTATCAGCAAGAATTTTTATAAATCCTTGGAAGTGACCAATAGCTTGAGCTTTACCTAATCCTCTAAATTCAAACTTACCTACATTATATTCTAAGCCTTCTTCTTCTAACTGTCTTTCTGTTTTACCTACAGCAGCAATTTCTGGCTCTGTATATACACATCTTGGTACAGCAGTATAGTCAACAGTTTTATTTTTACCAAAAGCGTTTTCTACAGCTATTATACCTTCCTTAGAAGCAACATGTGCTAAGAATGGAGTATCTATTAAATCCCCTATTGCATATATACCATCTACATTTGTTTGTAAATTTTCATCTACTACTACCTTACCTCTATTAAGTTCTATCCCTATATCTTCTACTCCAGAACCGTCAAGATTTGGTTTTCTACCTGTTGCCATTAATACATACTGAGTTTTTATCTCTTTCCCATTTGAAAGTGTAGATACAACTTCATCACCTACTACTTCACATTTTTCCATCCCACTATCTGTTAATACTTTAATTTTATCCTTTTTAAACTGTCTCTGCAACTGTTTTGCTACATCTTTATCTTCAAAATGTAATATTTGCTTACCTCTTTGAACTATAGTAACTTCTGTTCCTAATGTTCTTAAAAATTGACCTATCTCACAACCTATTACTCCTGCGCCAACTATTAAAATTGACTTTGGTAATTCTTCTAATCCTAGCACTTCATCACTAGTTATTATTCTTTTCTTATCATATGGGAACATTGGTAAAACTACAGGAGCTGATCCATTAGCTAATATTATTTTATCAGCAGTTATCATTTCCTTTGAACCATCTTCCTTAGTAACTTCTATAGTATTTTTATCTACTAATTTTCCAAATCCATTAACTAAGTTTACTCCTCTTTTTTCAAATAGGAATTCTATTCCACTTATTAATTGATTTACTATTTTATCTTTTCTAGCCATTATAGCTTTAAAATCTGGTTTTATTTCGCCTTCTATATTTATACCAAAGTCTTTGGCTTCTCTTATATTCATAAGCATAGAAGAAGATGCAAGTAATGCTTTAGTTGGTATACAACCAACGTTTAAACAAGTTCCTCCAACTCTTCTTTTTTCTATTACTGTTACTTCTGCACCAAGCATAGCCGCCTTTATAGCTGCAACGTATCCACCTGGTCCTCCCCCTATAACCGCTATTCTCATTTTATTTTCCCCCATACTTAATTAGTCTTTAGTTTTTTATTAATTTTATAGTCCAGCAGAATCCAATATTGCAGGAACGTTTTCCTCTGCTCCTATTGCCATTATGTGAACACCATCACATAAATCTTCTTCTATTAACTGTCTTATAAATTCTCCTGACATTTTTATACCTTCAGATACCCAGTTTTCTTTTCCTGCAGCTCTTAATCTTTCTATTTGCTCATCTGGAACAAATATACCTGGAACATTTGCAGTCATAAACTTTGCCATCCCTGGAGATTTTAAAGGTACTATCCCTGCTAATACCTTACAGTCCATAGCTTTAGTTAATTTTCTGAATTCTCTCATATGTTCTATATCATAAACAGCTTGAGTTTGGAAGAACTTAGCCCCAGCATTTATTTTCTTTTGCATTTTCATTAATTGTACTTCTATTGGAGCATACTCTGGAGTTACTGATGCACCTAAATAGAATTCTGGAGATCCTTTTAATGAGTTTCCAACTAGGTCAGTTCCCTTCATTAAAGTCTCAGCCGTTTGAAGTATTCCAACACAATCTAAATCAAACACACCTTTGGCTTGTGGATGGTCTCCAACAACTGTATGGTCCCCTGTTAAAGCTAACATATTATTTATTCCAAATAGTCCAGCTGATAACATTTCACCTTGTATAGCTATTCTATTTCTATCTCTTCCAGTCATTTGTAAAACTGGCTCTAATCCTACATCTTTTAATAACTTGCAAGTAGCAAGTGAAGTTGTTCTCATTACTGCTGATTGGAAGTCAGTTACGTTCGCTGCATGAACTCTTCCTACTAATGGTTTAGCACATTCTACTAAGTGAGAAAGGTCAGTTCCTTTTGGCGGTGCCATTTCAGTAGTAACTGCAAACTTTCCACTCTCTAATGTTTGTTTTAATAAGCTCATCAATAAATCCCCCTTTTAACCTTTTTAAACTCTCTATGCTTCAACTGTAGCTTCTTTTTCTTTTTCCTTTAAGTTTAAACCTCTTGGATTATTTTGTTTAGAATAATCTTTCATTGGTCTTATTGCTACCATGTTTTCTAATTGATCTATATCTTTTAATCTATTATATATCATTATCCAAGCGCAATCATGTTCTGAGTTCACTTCACATTTACCATTTTTAGCTCCACCACATGCTCCATTTATTAATCCCTTTGCACACATAGTTACTGGACATATTCCGCCTGTCCATCCAAGCTCACATTCTCCACAAGCTTTACAAGACTCTTCAAATTCTCCAACTCTCTTTGTTTCACCGATAAACAAAGTGTTGTTAGCTGGATAAACTGGAAGGTTCTTAACATTTTTAACTATAGTTTGTGTTCCATCTCCACAAGCTAAAGATAAAAGTGCATCAGCCTCTTTAATTTCTTCTTTTAATACTTTTAAATCTTTTTTAGATTTTAAAAGATTACATGCTGGATCTAATAATGTATACCCCAAAACATTTTTTCCTTCAGCTTCTAAAACTTCTTTCATTTTAAGAACTTCTTCTTCTCCACCACTTTTACAAGTCGCAGCACATTGACTACATCCAACTAAGACAACTTTCTCAGAATCCTTTAAGAACCCTAAAATTTCTTGCATTGGTTTATTTTCAGAAATTATCATCCCTATTCCCCCTTAAAACGTATATATTTCTCTATTTTTTATTACTTATTATTTTGTAATTTGCAAGCCTTGATTACGTGTTTAGCAAGTACAGATGTAGTTACTGAACCTACCCCTGCAGGAACTGGTGTTATCATAGATGCTTTTGAAAGTACTGCATCAGTATCAACATCTCCACATAATTTTCCGTCAGCTCCTACATTTATACCAACATCTATAACAACTGCGCCTTCTTTAACAAAGTCTTCTTTAACCATTTTAGCTCTACCTACAGCAGCTACTAAAATGTCAGCTTCAGCTGTTACTTTAGCTAAATCTTTAGTTCTAGAGTGACATATTGTAACAGTTGCATTTTCATTTAATAAAAGCATTGCAGCTGGCTTTCCAACTACCATACTTCTTCCAAGTACAGCTACTTTAGCTCCATTTAAATCTACATCATAGTGCTTTAATATTTCAACTACTGCAGTTGGAGTACATGGTGGGAATCCTGTTGTATCACCTTCCATAACTTTTGCAGAGTTTATTGGACTGAAACTATCTACATCTTTTTCTGGAGCTATTATGTATTTTATAGCTTCTTCATCTAATTGCTTTGGAAGTGGTCTAAAACATAATATACCATGTACATTATTATTTTCATTTAATCCTTTTAAAGTCTTAACATATTCTTCTTGAGTAACATCTGAAGGTAATTCTACAACTTCTGTTTGTATTCCTGTGCTTTCACATCTTTTTAATGCGCCTCTTTCATAAGCTAAGTCACTTCCATTTGCTCCAACTCTTAATATAGCTAACTTAGGATTTATACCCTCTTTAACTAATTCATTAACTTCTTTTATTAAACTTTCACTTATTTGATCAGCTACTGGTTTTCCTTTTATTATTTGTCCTTTAGTTGCAGTTACTTCCATGTTCAACGCCCCCTAAATTTATTTATATCTAAATACTACAAATAGTATTAATTTTCTTATTTAATATTTATTTTCCTAATGCTCTTTCAACTTTAGCATATACTTCATCACAGATTTTTACACCTTCAGTTACTAAAGTATCTACTTCAGTTTTTACTTTATTAACATAATCTTCATCTTTTATAGAGTTTATGTTAATTACTACATTTAGCTGTCCACTAAGGATGGCAGCTCTTAAACATTGAACCCCAACTCCTACATCACTTATAGCAAGTTTTGATCCCTTGTCCACTAAATCTTCATGTAACTTTATTGCGTCATAGCATACCTTAACTATATTTATTGGCACTTCACAAGCTACCTTTAATGCATTTTCCATTGTTTCTTCTTTTATCTTCTTTTCTTCCTCAGTTGATTTAGGAAGTCCATAAGCTTTTGAAAGAGGTAGGAAACACTCTGCATCTTCATCTATCATATTTAATAATCTTTTTTCTATTTGACCTGCTTTTACTAATGTTTCTTTTACACTTTCTTCATACTCAGCATATTTTTTCTTACCTATTGTTAGATTGCATACCATACTACCTAAGGCCATACCCACAGCACCAACTAATGCAGCAGCTCCGCCACCACCAGGTACTGCTGATTTAGAAGCTAGCACTTCTACAAATTCAACACAATTTTTTTCTGATATTTTCATTGTTTTTCCCCCTTGAGTACTCTAAAGGTATTATATTATGTATAAGTAGAGTGTGGAAAACCACACACTACTTTAATTTATATATTAGAATAATCCTGCGATTACTCCATTTTCATCAACATCTATTTTTTCTGCTGCTGGAACTTTTGGAAGTCCTGGCATCTTCATTATTTGTCCAGTAAGTGCAACTATAAATCCAGCTCCTGCTGAAACAGTTAATTGTCTTACTGTTATTCTAAATCCTGTTGGTCTTCCTAATTTAGTTTGATCATCAGTTAAAGAATATTGAGTTTTAGCCATACATATTGGCATCTTTCCAAATCCTAAACTTTCTAATCTATCTAATTCTTTTTTAGCTTGTGGAGTAAAGTCTACACCATCAGCTCCATATATCTTAGTAGCTATAGCATTTATTTTTTCTGCTATAGTTACATCATCTTCATAACAGAACTTAAAGTCATTTGGTTCGCTAGTTAATCTTATGATTTCTTTAGCTACTTCAATTCCGCCTTCTCCACCTTTTTCCCATACTTGAGATAAGGCAACATTAACACCTAGTTCTTGACATTTTGTTCTTACTAATTCAACTTCTGCTTGTGTATCAGTTGGGAATTCATTTATAGCAACTACTGCTGGTAATTTAAATACTTGAGTTATATTTTCAACATGCTTTAATAAGTTTGGAAGTCCAGCTTCTAAAGCTTCTAAATTTTCATTATTTAATTGATCTTTTGGTACTCCACCATTGTATTTTAATGCTCTTACAGTAGCAACTATTATAACTGCATCTGGCTTTAAGTTAGCCATTCTACATTTTATATCTAAGAATTTTTCAGCACCTAAGTCAGCACCAAATCCTCCTTCTGTTACTACATAATCAGCAAAGTGCATAGCCATTCTTGTAGCTATAACTGAGTTACATCCATGAGCTATATTTGCAAATGGTCCACCGTGAACAAATGCTGGTGTTCCTTCTAATGTTTGAACTAAGTTTGGTTTTAAAGCATCTTTTAATAATGCTGCCATAGCTCCATTAGCTTTTAATTGTTCTGCAGTTATAGGCTCTCCTTGGAAGTTATATCCAACTATTATTCTTCCTAATCTAATTTTTAAATCACTTATATCACTTGCTAAACAGAAAGCTGCCATTACTTCTGATGCAACAGTTATATCAAATCCATCTTCTCTAACTACACCGTCTGCTCTTACGCCTAAACCATCAACAATATTTCTTAATTGTCTATCGTTCATATCAACGCATCTTCTCCAAGTTATAGTTCTAGAATCTATTCCTAATACATTGCCTTGGTGTATATGATTATCAAGCATAGCAGCTAGTAAGTTATTTGCAGCTCCTATTGCATGGAAATCTCCAGTGAAGTGTAAGTTTATATCTTCCATAGGAACAACTTGAGCATATCCTCCACCAGCTGCTCCACCTTTAACACCAAACACTGGTCCTAGAGATGGTTCTCTTAAAGCAACTAATACATTTTCACCTAACTTAGCTAATCCATCTGCAACTCCTATAGTAGTTGTAGTTTTTCCTTCTCCTGCTGGAGTTGGGTTTATAGCTGTAGTTAATATTAGCTTAGATTTTTTTCCACCATTATCTCTTTTTAAAAGATTATAGTCTACCTTAGCTTTATATTTTCCATATAATTCTATGTCATCTTCACCTAATCCTAACTTTTTAGCTACTTCTCTTATATCTTGTGGCTTAGCCTCTTGTGCAATTTCTATATCAGATTTGAATCCCATAACTGAATCTCCTCCCAAAAATAAATATTTTTATAAATCTATATGACACTATGTATACATATTTTTCATTTGTAAATATTTTATGTGTAATAGTGTTTTTTAAGTTAACCATCAAGTTTTATTGATGGTTAACTTATCAACTTTTTAATTACAGATTTTGCAATTTCATCAACTGCTGTTGTATTGCTTTTACCTGATTTCTGGTTTCTTCACTTGTGTCATATGGAGATTGATTTGATCTATCTGAATTTATAACATCTTGATTATAATAAATAAATCCTAATGATTCCCCATCTTCTAAGTTGGAGATTATAAATTCTTCATCTTCTTTATTTCTGATTTTATTGCCTACAACAAATACTTTTTTAACGCCAATATCATTTCCTAGCTTTTTAACTTTTCTATAAGTCTGTAGACTTCTTTCACCTGGCTCAACAACTACTATAAATGCATCTACACTTTCTGCAGTTCCTCTACCTAAGTGTTCAATACCAGCTTCCATATCCATAACAACTACATCTTTGTTTTGAAGTATTAAATGAGAGCATAGTCTTTTTAATAATACGTGTTCTGGACAAACACATCCAGATCCACCTGAATCTACAGTTCCTAATGTAAGTAATCTAACACCATTGTACTCTTTACAAAAGTTCTCAGGTATATCATCTACTTTAGGATTTAATTTAAACATTTTTCCAAATGATCCTATTGATGCAGCAGTTCTATCAGATACAAAGTTTTTCATTTCTGATATAGGAACTATTGAATCATATACTTCTTTTGGAAAACCTAGTGCTAAAGCTAAATTAGCATCGGGGTCGGCGTCTACAGCAACAACTCTGTACCCGTCATTTGCAAACATTCTAGATAACATTGAAGAAAAAGTCGTCTTACCTACTCCACCCTTACCAGTTATTGCTATTTTCATTATTATACCACCTTTTGTCATTTATAACTTTATTTTATGTTGTTTTTTTTATATTCCCCATTGTTTTTTAAACTTTTGTTTTATATTTAACAAATTTACTTTAAATTTTAAGTTTATTTTATATTTTTACATACAAAATAAACTATAGTTAGTTCTTACTAGAACCTATTTGGATAATTACTAACTTTTCAAAGTAGTATTTATAGTTTTTTTATTTATATATAATTATTAAGCTTCAGCTGGAACCATCATTTTTTCTTCTACTAATTTTTCAAAGTGAACACGTTTCTTTTCTATATCACTTATTATAGTAGCAGCTAACTCATGACAGTTTTCATTAACTGTAAAGCTTGCTCCAACTTTATCTTTTAATCCTTCAGTCAATATCTCTACTGCTCTTGATGATCCTGTGATTGGAGGCATTATTCCTAAGTAAGTATCTATACCAGATGCAACAACATAACATCCTATAGCTACTGCTTTTTCAGACATCCATTCTGGAGCTATTCCTACTACTGGAATATCAGACATATCCATATCTAAATTTTTAGCACATGCTGCAACTAAATCTAATATACGACTTATATCAACGCATGAACCCATATGTAGTACTGGTGGTATGTCTACTAATTCACAAACTGTAGCCAAACCTTTTCCAGCATATTTCTTAGCTGCATCTTTATCCATTAATCCAAACTTAGCTGCTGCTTGAGCACCACATCCTGTAGTAACAACTATTATATCGTTTTTAATTAATTCTTTCATAATAGTTACATGAGCTTCATTTGAAACACCTTTAGCATTGTTACATCCAACAACACCAGCAGCTCCTCTTAATACTCCTGATTTTAAACAGTCCACTAATGGCTTAACTGTTCCTGTTGGATCTATATGAGAGTTTACAACTCTATCTAACTGAGGTATTATAGCATCTACACTATATCCAACTGTTGCACTTGATTTTAATTCTGGTATTAAAACCTTTTCTTGATCTCTGTTTTTGAAGTTTAATACTGCTTCTTTCACTATTTCTTTAGCTATTGCTAATGCTTCTTCTTCTTTAAATTCTATATAAGTTGATCCTGTTATTTTTGCTTTTGGAGAAGTTGTTATGAATTTTGTGTGATAGCAATCAGCAACTTTTGCTAATGCTGGGAATATACATTGAACATCAACTATAACAGCTTCTACAGCTCCTGTTATAATTGCTAGTTCTTGTTGATGGAAGTCTCCTGCTATTCTTACACCATGTCTCATTGTAACCTCATTACCTGTACAGCACATACCAGCTAAGTTTATTCCCTCAGCTCCCATTTCTTTAGCTAAAGCTACTAATTCTGGATCTTCTGATGCTAATACTATCATTTCTGATAATGTTGGTTCATGACCGTGTAATACTATATTTACTTTAGTTTGTTCTAATACTCCTAAATTAGCTTCTGTTTGTCTTGGTATTGGAGTTCCAAATAGGATATCACTAAATCTAGTTCCTATCATAGATCCAGCCCATCCATCTGCCATAGATGTTCTTAATGACATATGTATTAAACTATCTAAATCAGAAGTACACCCTATATGAGTTGAATGCATTATTGTAGCTATTTCTCTATCTATAGCTCTTGGCTCTATTTCGTAATCTTTCCATACTTGTTGTCTTTGTTTTGGTGCATTTTTTAGAAGTCTTGATACGCCATAAGGCTTACCAAATTCCATTAGACCTATCTCAGCAACTTCATGAGCTATATCATAGATATCTCTACCTTCTGTAGCTACATCCCATTCCTTAGCTAGTTCTATTAATTTACCTTCTTCTCTTATTTTGTAGTTACCATCTCTACTACTTAAAGCCATTGTATGCGCTAAATCTCTAGCATGGTCAGAGTGAGCTGCTGTTCCTCCAGCAACCATTCTTGCAAAGTTTCTACCTACTATTGTATGTTCGTCTGCTCCACATAATCCTCTTGGAGTTTTTGGTGTTATTCTACATGGCCCCATTCCACATATTCTACAACAGTTACCTTGAAGACCAAAGCCACATTGTGCTTTCATAGCTAACTTTCTATCGTACATAGTCTCTACGCCATCTTTTTCAGCCTTGTCTATCATAACCTGGCTATTTAAATCGATAGTTAACATTTTTTTATCCATATTCCTATCCCCTTTTTTATTGATTTTTATTCCCTAGGTGATAAAAAAATTATGTCCGTTTTTAATTGTTATTTTATTGAAATATTATTTTAAGGATGATCATAAACAAATTAGTAATCATCAATTCCTTAGCCTTTATAAAAGTTCAAATTACAAATTCCTTTAATTTGATTATATACTAATTTTTGATAATTTGGTATTTTTTTATACAAATTTAAACAAAATCATTCATCAAATAAATATTTTAAATTAATAAATTTTAATTTTATCACTAAAATGATTTTATATAAAATTTTACCAATAAACATTTGTGAAAAACGTTTACCTCGTCCAACTTTATTATAGTATCAATTTAATGATTTGTACATATACATTTTACATATTTTAACTATATTTTATTTCAAATTTTGTGCTATTAGTGCACCATATGCTATAGAGTACAATTTTGATTCATGGCTATCTGCTCTTGATACTAAAACTATTGGTGCTTTAGCTCCCATAACCACCCCTGCTGATTTTGAATTTGACATATATGTAAATGCTTTACCTATTCCATTACCCACCTCTATAGTTGGTACAACTAATATATCTGCATCACCACCTATTTCACTTTTGAACCCTTTTATATCACTAGCTTCCTTAGATACTGCAAGGTCAAAAGCTAAAGGTCCTTCAACAATAACATTCTCACCAAATTTACCTTCTTTAGAAGCCTTTTGTAGTAAATCTGCATCTACTGTAGCTTGCATTTTAGGATTAACTTTTTCTTTAGCTGCAAGACATGCAACTTTGACAGTTTCCATACCTAATGCTTTTGCTGCTTGTATAGAATTTTTAAGTATTTTTTCTTTTTGCTCATAATCTGGTGCTATATTCATTCCACCATCAGTTAATAATAATAACTTATGGTATTTTTCAAGTTCATATATCATGACATGGCTTAATAAGCTGTCAGTTCTAAGCCCATATTCTTTATTTAATACTGCCTTTAAAAGTACTGCTGTATCTAATATTCCCTTCATTACGAAGTCAGCGTCTTTATTACATACTAATTGAACTGCTACTTTAGCACTTTCCTCTATAGTTTCAGTCTTTATTATTTTGATATCATCTAACTTAAAGTCTATTTCTTTTGCTATTTGTTGTATTTTTTCAAGATTTCCTACTAATATAGGCTTTATTATTTTTTTTTCTACTGCATCTTTTATAGCTATTAATACTTCTTTATCCTCTGCTGCAGCTACAGAAAGTGTTACTTTATCTTGTCCCTTAAGTTTAGCTAACATATCTTCTAAATTTTTTATCATATTAAAGCCACCCCCTTTTGTATATACTTATATAGTAGCATATTATTATAAAAAAAGGCCCCTTATTAGGAGCCTTTTTTGGTTAATTAGAATTATTTTTATCTATATTTACTAAGTTCTTTCATGCACGCTATCGTTACTTCATCTTGTGAATCTAATTCATGCGCTCTTTCTACATAATAAATAGCATCATCTAGATTACCATTATTTAAGTATGCCATTCCTAAATTACATAATATTTCTGGGTCTTCTTTTATTTTTGCTGCTGTTTCAAAATGTTCAATTGCTTTTTCTAAATTAAAATTAGTTGCTTCACAAAGACCTAATTCCACCATAGCATCAACTTGATGTGGTTTTATTAATAATATTTTTTCGAAATATTTCTTAGCCTCTTCAATTTCATTCATATCCTTATAAGCTAGTCCTATCATAAATAATAAGTTCCACCAATCAGAATGTTCTTCTTCTAGTGGTAATAGTTTCTTTAATCCTTCTTCGCACTTTCCTTGGAATACAAGATTATATCCTTCTTCATATTGAACTTTAAAGTCCATTTTACCTACATTCTCTTGTATTTCAGCGATTAAATCTGGATCTAATCCTAATTTACATGCTTCTTCCCATATTACTCTAGCTTTTATATATTGACCTTGATTATAATAATGATATCCTAAATGGTAATAACCTAATGCAAATCCTTCATCTAATTCTATAACTTTTTCTAATTTAGATAATGCCTCAAGTAAAAACTTATTCATTGCCTCATCTTCCATATCCTTTTGATATTGTTTAGCAACTTCTTGGCATACTATTGCATAATGATATAATCCATCTATGTCTTCAGGGTACATAGTTATCATAGCTTTTAGATATATTAGTGAATCTGTACATTCTCCAATATCAAAATATTTTCTAGACATATATCCCATATATGCTTTTAGGTCTAAGTTTATTTTTTTACTAAATGCGTCTAAGAATTTTCTATATTCATTATTATTTTTAAATTGGCTATCTATACCAATTATAAATATCATTGCATCAGCTATGGACATTGCATTTATATTATCTTGTGCTGTATTTTCTTTTATTCCTTTAACTAGTACTTCATTTTTTATAGGTACATCTAATCCACCATTTGGAACACTATATCCTTCAACTTTAAACTCACCATCGTGCTTTATCTTTATAAAAGCTAATTGCTCAGCTTTTTTAACTAAATATTTTTCTATTTTAAATTTCATATTAATCTCCTTTATATTTCTACGCTATGTGCTTTTGATTTTTCAAATATTTTTTTATCATCATATACAAACAATATCATATTGTCTGTTTTACCTACTGAAGCATTTATATTTTGTTTTAGCTTTAGTATATCAAACTCAAATGGTTCAAAATGAACATTTTTTATTATATTTTTAGCTGAAATATTTATAAATTGAGGTAAGTATTGTGATAAATTTTCTTCTTTTTGTAAAAATACATGACATCTATTTTTAAAATCTTCTTTTTCTAATTTATTAAAGAAGTTTGGTAAATTAGATGTTTTTCCTAAAGATATATAATCATATTTTAAAATATCATTAAACATATCATTATTCGCATTTATCTTTTCATTATAAAAATCTAGTAATATTTTGTATAATTGATTTTTTCCTTGTGCCATATCAAAATATCCATTTTCATCAAAGTATGTAGCAAAAGCTTCAAAAAACTTAAATGGACTTTCTTTATAATAATTAAATATTATATATCTCATTGATAATACAAAATTCTTGGAATTATAGTATTTTTCTAATATTTCTTCTATATCTTTTAATTTTAATATTTGTGAGTAGCTAATATAATCATTATATAAAACTTCATATGGAGTATAATCTTTGTATTTATATCCATGTTCATTAGCAGCTTTTCTTATACCTGTTCCTTTTATCATCTTTAAAAATCCTAATTGTAAATGTTCTATACCTAAGTTGAAAACATCATTAAATGAATTTTCAAAACTAGAATAATTCTCATAAGGAAGACCTGCTATTAAATCTAAATGTTGATGTATATTTCTATATGATGCTATTTTTTGTACTACATAAGATAATTTTTTAAAATCATCTCTTCTACCAACAGCATCTAAAGTTTTTTGATTTGTTGTTTGAACTCCGATTTCAAATTGGAATAATCCTTCTTTGCAATCTACTAAAAAATCTAGCATATCATCATCTAATAAATGTGCCGTAACCTCAAAATGATATGTAGTATAGTCATTATCATTTTCCATAAGGAAGTTCATAATTTCTTTTGCAAAGTTTTTATTTGCATTGAATGTTCTATCTATAAATTTAATTTGAGAAACTCTAGCATCTATCAATGCCTTTAAATCTTTTTTTACCCTATCTATACCAAAGTATCTAAGTCCTTTAAGCGTTGATGATAAACAATATTGACAATTAAAAGGACAACCTCTAGATGTTTCATAATAAACTATTCTATTTTCATATTCTGTTGGATCTAAGTTTTCATACGGGCTTGGTATATCATCTAAATTTTCTAATAATGCCTTAGGTCTATTAGTTATTATTTCATTTCCATGTCTATAAACTATACCTTCTACATCTTCTATGTTTTTGCTACCTTGTAAGTACATTACTAAGTCCCTAAAAACTAATTCACCTTCACCACATAATATGTAGTCTACAAATGGATAGTTTTTCATAGAACATTCACTATCGTATGTTACCTCTGGTCCACCTAGCGCGATTTTAGTATTAGGCTTAACTTTTTTTATATTATCACATATCCTCACTATATCATTTACATTCCAGATATAAGTTGAAAATAATATAATATCATAATCATTTTTATGTATATCTTTTAATATATAATCTAAATCGTTATTTATCGTGTATTCTTTTAAATCTACATCTACTAAGTCTTTAACAAATGCTTTTAAATATCTTATAGCTAAATTTGTATGAATAAACTTTGAATTTAGCGTTGTTAATAGTATTTTCAATTATTTCACCTCTTTTTAATATTGTTATATATTTTTATGCTATTTTTAGGTTAAAATAGTATGTGTAAAATTCTATCAAAATTTTTTTAATAGAAGGTTTTTCCATGTTTTTTGTAGAATAATAGTATTATAAGTATATCTGATTTAGAAAGGAAGTTTTTTATGGAATTAATTGACCAAGTATCTATCAACGCTTTATCAAAAAGAGATTTATTGCTTATTGTAAAGGCCCTAGAGTACACAAACGAAAATACTGGCCTTGAAGATTTTATTGATCTTAGAAACAGCATAGTAAAAGAACTATGTTTTTTAACTAGCACTACCGAAGAACAATTCGTAAATTATTTAGAAACTAATAACTAAAAGTTTATGACTTCTTAAATTTTAGTTCGTATATACCAGATTTAGATTTTACATTTATATGGAGTATATTGTCGCTAAAATACTTTGATACGATTGTTATTTGATTAAGTATATTGTCTAATGTAGTATCTCCAGCTTCTAAATTAATTAAGTTTCGTGGATCTGCATTTTTATCATAAATTTTTTTATTGATTTTATATTTTCTCAATTTAATAATATATTGTGACATTGATAAAACAAAGTCTATATTATCTATTTTTAGATTTTCTTCACTTCCTAATATAGATAATATAGATTTTTTTATACTTAAAACCCCATCATTATCTACTTCTCTATCTTCTATATATATATCATATAAAATATTCAACATACTTTCTACGATTTTTTCATCATCATAATCTTCTACTTTTAAATCTATATACTTATCAATTGATTGTATAATTTTTATTCTTTCCATTTGGAATTTTATTGTATTAACTTTATCTAACTCTATAGAAAACCCTATTATTCTTTGTTTGATATCTTTTAACAAATCTTCATATTCTATATTTTTATCTTCTATTATTTTATGAATTATAATGTTGTAGATAACTGCACCTAAAATATATTCAAATAAATATGCTTCTCTTTTTAGGTATCTTACATATTTTTTAATCAAATCTAGTACAACATCTTCACTTTTTCGAATATTAGTATTTGAAAGTATCACTGGCAATAGTAAATTCAATATATTTTTATATGTTGGAGTTTCTCCATAATATCTGTAATATATCAATTCGTCTTTAAGCCTATTATTATCTATATAAACATAACGTTGTGTATTGTCATCAATTAAACATTTTGTATTTATTATAATTAAATCTTTTAAATTTTTATCTCCTATATCAAATGCTTGTATATAGGACTTTTTTATTATATCATCTTTCATTAATATTACCTTCCTAAATAAAGCTCTATAATAATTATTTTTATCATCTACTACATTTAATATACTCTTACTTGAGTAACTAAAAAAAAGAGGCAGCTTATAAGCTGCCATTTATACAGGGGGATAGTAGTTTACAAGATTTTTGATTATACTACTATCTACTTCTATTATACGATACTACATTTTTAGATGTAAAGTATCAATTTTCGACATCCCTGCATTTTTATATTTTATTACATTCTTTCTGGTGCATGCATTCCTAATAACTTAAGTCCATTTTCTAAAGTTTGCTTAGTAGCTGCAACTAAAGCAAGTCTTGCTTTTCTTAATTCTACGTCTTCAACTAATATTGAGTTATCATGGTAGAATTTATTAAATGCTTGAGCTAAGTCTAATACAAATCTAGTTACTAAATGAGGCTCATTCTTTTTTAATCCTGATACTATACACTTATTGAAAGATGCTATAACTTTTAATACTTCTGCACTATCAACATCATTTAATAATTCATAGTTTATATTTGTAGTTGCTTCTTCATTAGCTTTTCTAAGTACTGCACAGCATCTAGCATGAGTATATTGAACATATGGTCCTGTTTCACCATCAAAGCTTAATGTTCTCTCCCATGAGAATGTATAATCTTTTATTCTACTGTTAGATAATTCTTGGAATACTATAGCTCCAACACCTACTTGTTTTGCTATTTCATCTGCATTTAAAGCATCTGCATTTTTTGCAAGTATTGTTTCTTTTGTTTTTTCTATAGCTTGTTTTAAAACGTCTTCTAAGAATACTACTCTACCTTTTCTAGTAGACATAGTTCCATTTTCTAGCGCAACCATACCAAATCCAACATGAACTAAATCTTTAGCCCATTCAAATCCCATAAGTTCGATTACTTTAAACCATTGTTCAAAGTGTAAATTTTGTTGAGATCCAACTACGTATACACACTTATCAAAGTTATAAGTTTCTTTTCTATATATTGCCGCTGCTAAGTCTCTTGTCATATATAATGTTGAACCATCATTTTTCATTATAAGTGCTGGTGGCATCTTGTAATCTTCTAAATCTACTATTCTAGCTCCCTTAGATTCTTTTAATAGATTTTTTTCTTCTAACATTTTTATTACTCTTGGCATTTTGTCAGAGTAGAAACTTTCTCCTGCTAAAGAATCAAACTCTATGTCTAATAAATCATAAACTCTAGAGAATTCTTTTAAACTTTCATCTCTAAACCATTGCCATAATTGTGTAGCTTCTTCATCACCATTTTCTAACTTAGTGAACCATGCTCTAGCTTCATCTTCCATTTCTGGATGAGCTTCAGCTTCATCATGGAATTGTATATATAATTTTAATAGTTCTGGTATTGGACTTGCTTCTACAACTTTTTTATCTCCCCATTTTTTGAAAGCTACTATTAACTTACCAAATTGAGTTCCATAATCACCTAAGTGATTTATTCTAGTAGTATTGTATCCTTGTGATTCGTACATTTTGTATAAAGCATTACCTATAACTGTAGTTCTTATATGTCCTATATGGAAAGGTTTAGCAATATTTGGAGATGAGAACTCAACTATTACATTTTCATCTTTGCCCATTTCACTACGACCATAGTTTTCCTTTTGTGTTAATACATCATTTATAACAGTTTGTGCTAACTGAGATTTGTTAACGAAGAAATTTACATATCCTCCTAATGGCATAACTTTAGCTACAGAATCTTTAGCTTCTATAGTTTCACTTAATTCTTGAGCTATTATGTTAGGTGCTTTTCTAAATATCTTTGCTAATTTGAAGCAAGGGAAAGCATAATCCCCCATATCTTTATTTGGTGGAACTTCTATTAGTCCTACTATTTCTTCTACCGATAAATCTTCTATCTTTTCTTTTAAGCACTTTGCTACTGCTATTTTAAAATCTTGCATGCTATTTCTCCTCTCTCTTACTCTTATTGTTATGTATTACTTTATGGTAAATCAATTTTCGAGTTTTTTCAAGATATTTACCGTATTTCTCTACTTATATTTTACTATAATTCTTTTTCGCTTATCACTTTTATTCCATTATTTATCAATAGTACAGTAGTTACTCCTACCCCATCTATTTTTTTACTACTAAATGTTCCATCATATATGTAGCTAGAACCACAAGATGGGCTTCCATCTTTTAAGATAGCTTCTTTACAATTATATATATTAGCTATCTTTAAGGTTTCTTTAGCGCCTTCTTTAAATTTATTAGTTACATCTAGGCTTTTATTACTAATTACAATAGTTTGCCCTTTTATAATATCGTCTGTGTCTAGTTCAATTATCTCAGATGGGTCTCTTGGTGTTGACATACCACCTAATTGTTCTGGACAAGCAATTATAAACTGTTTATCTTTTAAATACTGTATTACTTTTTCATTTTTATTATTGTAACCATTATATTTGCAGTTTATTCCAATTAAACATGCTGATACTAATATCATCTATATTCCACCTTATTGTTAAAATAAACATAAATTTATTTAAATTTAACTATGGTTACTCCTGCTCCACCTTCACCATATTGTCCGCCTCTTTGAGACTTTACATGTTTATTTCTTTTTAATATATCTTGAAGTCCACTTTTTAATACACCTGTTCCTATACCATGTATTATTGTTGCAGTTTCTAAACCTGCTACATAAGCATCATCTAAATATTTTTCAACTTCCATAATAGCCTCTTCTAAGTTAAGTCCTCTTAAGTCAACTTCACTTCTTACATTTCCTGATTTAGATTTTATTATACTTCGTGTTGATTTAGTTACTACAGACTTAACATCTTTTTTAACCTTTTTAAGAGATTTAAAAGGTAGGTTCATTTTCATTATACCAATTTGTACTACAGCTTCTTTTTTATTTTTATCAACAGAAACTACGCTACCTTGTTGATTAAGAGTTATAACTTTTACTTCTTCTCCTACTTTTAAATCTTTTATCTCTTTATTTGCAACTTTAGGAATTATCATACTTTCAACACTTGGTTGAAGTTTTCCCATTGAACTAGCTAATTCTTTTCTAAGTGCTTCTATTTTTTGATTTTTTTCCTTAGATGCTCTTTCTTCTTCTAGTACTCTAAGTTCTTTTATTATGTTATCAACATTTTCTTTAGCTTGTCTTGTAATGCTAAAAGCTTCTGATTTTGCTTTTTCTATCATTTTTTCTTTTTGAGCTGATATTTTTGCTATTTTTTCATCATACTCTATCTTCAATATTTCTATTTGATTTTTTAATTTTTCAGCTTCTTCTCTTTCCTCTAAAGCTTTTATCCTATTTTTTTCAACATTTTGAAGTACATCTTCTAGTGCTATATTTTCTGTATCTATAAAGTCCCTAGCTCTTGTTATTACATAATCACTAAGACCTAATTTTCTAGATATTTCAAAGGCATTTGATTTACCCGGAACTCCTATTAGTAATCTATAAGTAGGACTTAGTGTTTCTAAATCAAATTCTACCGCAGCATTTTCTACACCTTCTTTAGTTAGTGTATAATTCTTTATTTCACTATAGTGAGTTGTAGCAATACATTTTGCTCCTGCCATATGCACATCTTCTAATATTGCTATTGCAAGTGCTGCTCCTTCTATCGGGTCTGTTCCTGCGCCTAATTCATCAAATATAACTAAAGAGTCTTCACTTACATCTTTTAATATAGATACTATGTTAGTCATATGAGATGAGAAAGTAGATAAACTTTGTTCTATACTTTGTTCATCTCCTATATCTGCAAATACATTATCGTATACACACATACTGCTTCCAAAGTCAGCTGGTATATGTAATCCACTTTGGTTCATAAGTGCAAATAAACCTACTGTTTTTATAGTTACAGTTTTTCCACCTGTATTAGGACCTGTTATAACTAAAGTATGGAAGTCTCTTCCTAAGTAAATTGTATTTGGAACAACTTTATCTTTTTCTAATAAAGGATGTCTACCATTTTTTATGTTTATAAATTTATCTTCATTTAAAGTAGGTTCTACACCTCTCATTTGCATAGATAACTTTCCTTTTGCAAATGCAAAGTCTAATCTACCAAGTATTTCTTGATTAGATATTAAATCTTCACTTATTTCGCCAACCATTGCAGATAATTCTGATAATATTCTTTCTATTTCTTCACCTTCACTAAGTCTTAATTGTCTAAGTTCATTGTTCATATCAACTATACTCATTGGTTCTATAAATAAAGTTGCACCTGATGAAGACTGATCATGAACTATCCCTGCTACTTGCGATCTATACTCTGATTTTACAGGCACTACAAATCTATCACCTCTAACTGATATTATTGCATCCTGTAAATATTTTTGGTAAGTAGTAGAAGATATTATAGAATTTAACTTTGATCTTATCGATTGGTTTTTTTGTACTATTCTTCTTCTAATATCTCTAAGCGTATTTGACGCACTATCAGATATTTCTATTTCACTTACTATTGCGTTGTAAATAGAATCTTCTATATCTCTATATGCATATAAAGAATTTGCTAAAGATTGTATTATAGGGTAATTAAAATCCTCTTTGTCACTTGATGATAAGCTATTCTTTAGAGTTCTAGCGACTCTTAAAGTGTCACCTATCATAATTAAGCTACCTGGGTCTAGTGATGCCCCTACGTTAGCCCTCTTCGCTTTATCTTCTATGTCATGCATTCCTTGAAGCCCAACATATCCTGTTTTTGTAAGTATAGCTTGAGCTTCACTAGTTTCTTCTAGCATATACTTAACTTCTTCAAAATCAGAACTCGGATGTAATTTTTCTATATATCTTAAACCTAGAGAAGATGATGATTTACTCTTCAATATGTCTATTATTTTATTGAATTCTAAAACTCTCAATGCTTTTTGATTCATAGTTCCTCCTTAAATAATATATTTATTTTCTAACGTGTATTTTATGTATATTTGTATTATACTATTTATGTAGCTATTTATATATTATACATAATACTAGTTTGTTTGTAATATATAAAAAAGTATTCTATATGAATATTTCTAGAGAAATGCTTTTTTGAAGTACATACCAAAGTATTACTTAAGATTTTAAACTAGTAGCTTTTGTACATTATTTACTAAAGATAGCTATTTTAATCTATATTTATTTATAATAAAGGGAGTTGTTCATAATGGAAAACGTATTAAAAGGATTAAAACCTGAGCTTGTATTTAAATCTTTCGAGGAAATATCTCAAATACCTCGTGGATCTGGAAATGAAAAAGCAATAAGTGCTTTTCTTAAAGAATTCGGAGAAAAATTAGGTCTTGAAACTATACAAGATGAAGCAATGAATATAATAATAAGAAAGCCTGCTACAAAAGGTTATGAAAATTGCCCTGGTGTAATACTTCAAGGTCATATGGATATGGTTTGTGAAAAAAATAAAGACACTAATCATGACTTCATTAAAGATCCTATCAAATTAAGAATAGATAACGATATGATATATGCAACTGGTACTACTCTTGGTGCTGATAATGGTATAGCTGTAGCTATGGGTATGGCAGTACTTGCATCTAATGATTTAGAGCATCCTCAAATAGAGCTTTTAGTTACTACTGATGAAGAAGCTGGTATGACTGGTGCTATGGCTTTAGATTGCAAATCACTTAAAGGTGAGTACATAATAAATCTTGATTCTGAGGAAGAAGGATTTTTACTTGTAAGTTGTGCTGGTGGAGTAACTGCTTGGTCTAAATTAAAAGCTGAGTATACTAATGCTGCATCTGACAAACAAGCTTTATTAATAGATATTAAAGGATTACTTGGTGGACATTCTGGAATGGACATAGTAAAACAAAGAGCTAACTCTAATAGATTACTTGGTAGACTATTAAATTTACTATGTGTAGATTTTGACTTAGCTAAAATTGAAGGCGGATCTAAAAATAACGCTATCCCTCGTGAATCTGAAGCTGTTATAGTTGTTGCTAAAGATGATGTTGAAAAAACTAAGAAATGTATAGAAAAAATAGCAGCTACATTCAAGCACGAATTCAGTACTTCTGATCCTGGACTAGTTGTAGAATGTATTGAAACTACTACAGATAAAGTTTTCACTTGTGATACTAAAAATAATGTTATAAGATTAATAAACTTAATTCCTAATGGAATTCAAAGTATGAGTATGGATATAGAAAACTTAGTTGAAAGTTCTACTAACTTAGGTGTTATTAGATCTACTGATAGCGAAGTTACTTTTGAATGTGCAGTTAGAAGTTCTGTTAAAACTTTAAAAAATGATATAACTACTAAAATGGAATTATTAGCTAAAACTTTAGGTGGTACATTCGAATTAGAAAGTGATTATCCAGCTTGGGAATACTGCAAAGGTTCTAAATTAGAAGATATATGTATTGATACTTATGAGAAATTAACTGGTAAGAAGCCAACTATAATGGCTTTACATGCTGGTCTTGAGTGTGGATTATTATTAGATAAA
The DNA here is from genome assembly GCF_030131845.1 of Romboutsia sedimentorum. Taxonomy (GTDB): domain Bacteria; phylum Bacillota; class Clostridia; order Peptostreptococcales; family Peptostreptococcaceae; genus Romboutsia_D; species Romboutsia_D sedimentorum. The sequence continues at coordinate 34,819 of NZ_JASKYM010000009.1, forward strand.
ATGCCTCATGCACAAGCTATTTCTCTTGGACCTGATATGTTTGAGGTTCATACACCTAATGAACATTTAAATATTCCTTCTACTGAAAATGTATGGAATTATTTAGTTGCTTTATTAAAGTCTATGAATCAACATAAATAAATAATGTTTCTCGTAAAACATTAACAAAAGCAGTGAGGATATTATCCTTACTGCTTTTTAAGTTCACCTGTGAACATATCTATCTTATGTACTCCTAAGCTTTGACTATGCGAATGTTCATGCGACTGTGCATCTTCTTCGCTATCTTTTATGTCAATATAAACATCTACTACATATAAATTGTCCACAGTTTTTATATCCTCTACTTTTGTAGATACATACTCTCCATACTCAGCTTTTAATACATTTATTGCAGTTTCTTTTGAAATAGGATTTACATCTAATTTATGTTTTTCACTACTAGTATTTATATTTTTTTCTTTTTTATTAATTGTTATCACTAAAAATAATGATATTAAAATTAATAATATAATGGTTATCGTGATGTGCTTTTTTTTCATATTATGTCTCCAATTTTTTAAATTAACCTATATTGAACTAAATCAAATTTTCTTTACTCTCATTATAAATACTTTTATCCATTTTATCTATCTTTATTAAACAAATAATAGTTTATTCTTACTTATTAAACCAAAACATTTCCTCAAAGTTAATATAAATGTTATATCAATAAAGATTTTAAGTTTTTTTGATAATAAAATACCCTTTTATTTTTCATTTAACTTTATATTTTTTATAAATAAGTTTGTAGCAAATTATAAGTGCAACTAAACCAAAAGTAGCAAGTATAATTGTTATAATAGCACATATAGCTTCTCCAAACACAACTCCAATTGGCAATATTAATAAATACGATAATCCATATACTATCCACATAATCCCATTAGCTTTATTATATGCATATATATCACTTATTTCTTCAGACTTCACTGTACTACCAGACCAAAAATGCATTGGTGTTTTTCTTTTAAGTGAGTATATTCCTATACCTATAAATATTAAAACAACAGGCATTATTGATACAATTTCTACAATACTATCTGTTTTATTATATTTAACTTTATTGCCTTTACTTACAATGTTTTCTTTAACATTTATAGTTTTACTTATATCGTATGTGCTTGATAGCTTATTGTATGTTTCCTTTGTTTCGTTACTATCTTTATCATTATATATTAACACTTTATCCTTAGCTATAATCCTTATATATGGCTTACTCTTGTTGTATACATATACTTTTCCTTTGATATCATTACCTAGCCTAAATTCACCTCTAAGATATTTAAAAGTATTAGTTCCCTTTATTTTATTACCTATAAATACATCATCTAGCAATTCTACACTTTTTATATCTTTTATATATATATTGTCTATATTTACTATTATCCTGTCTTCTTCAAATTTCATCTTATGGCCACTATAGTCTATATTTAAAAATATAATTAATGCTATTGTCAAAAAAACTATTATTCCCAAAAATATTTTTTCATATCTATTCATTTAGAATTCCCCCTCTCTATAAGTATAACCCTTCTAATTTAATATTTTCATTACCTCTTTTTCTTTTATTGCTTAGTTTAATTATAAACTTTAACATATTTTGGTATCAATATATATACCCAAGATACAGTATATACTACATAAGTTACAGGATACATTGTTTTATTATGTATTTTAGAAATAAAAAAAGTAGCATAGTTGTTAGATTTAATCCCAACAACTATGCTACTTCTATAAATTATGTTATTTTCTATTCTTAAAATTAACTTTTGTTACATTATTTTTTTTATTATTAACCTTTGGTGATAACATTCCTTCTTTTAATCCTAAAAGCATTTCTATATCTTCAGCGTAAAGACTTATTCCAGAATCAGCTACTGTTTCTACTAATCCTTCTCTAGTCATTACTTTATTATCTATTAACATTTCAACAGATTTCTTTAATAAAGCTGGACTTGTAGCTTTTATATTTTCATCTAAAGGCTCTTTCTTTAACCAACCTTGTTTTTCCATCTCTCTCATTAAATACATATATTTTTTATAATTTATAACTTCTAATTGATATGCTCTTAATATCATTGCTGATATCGGAGCTATCCATTTTTTCTTTAATTCAACATAATCATTGATTTCATTTACGTTTGCTAAATCTTCAAAGAAAGTTTCCTTTGGTAGTAAAAATGCACAAGCAAATTCATCTTTAGAGAAATTTTTAGATGACATTCCAATCTCAGTAGACACTATATAACCTAATTCATAAGCTAAATCATAATTTCTTATTGTAGCTGATTTTTTATCATTTCCAAGAGACACTAAGTATCTTGAATTTCTTTCTACACTTTGTTTTTGAGTAAATGATAATGCTCCTCTTTTATCTACATTAAGTCCTGATACAATTATTCCATTAGATTCTAATAAACTTAGCATATTTCCTATAGGTCCATCACCTAATCCCCAGTTTCTTCTAACCTTAGTTGCTAGTTCTTCCATATCATCATACTTGCTTAAATCATCAGCTATTTTCATTTCTGGGAATTTTATATATTCTTCTATAACTGATACTACTCTATGAGTCATTACAAGTTTTTCTTTGTATGATATCTCTTCAACTCTTGGTATTGGTGATTCTGGTCTTATATGTGTACTTTCCACAATTACCTTTATATCATCGTGTTGGAAGAAATATTCTCTTGGGAAGTTTAGTGTATTTGATATTTTTAATTCATTTTCAACTACTGGCTTGTATTTATCTTCTTCAAATGCAAGTATATCTTTTTTGTTTATGTTTGCTTCTTTTGCTAATACATCTATTGTTTTTCCTCTATATGTTCTAGCTGCTTTTAATCTTTTTCCGTTAAATATTTTTTTTCTACTCATATTATATATCTCTCTTTCATGTTTCGTGATATCCGCTATTTAAATTTAAAATGCTCTGGATACATTTAATACCCAGAGCATTATTTAATCTTATTCTGTCGATAATGATACCACATTTGCTCAATATAGTCAATTAAACTGCATTTTATAACAGACGATAAACTATAATCCTAGTGTATCACTTATCTCCTTCATAGCATCTAATGATATTTGTGCAAATTCATCAAATGGAATACCAACTTCTTCTATACTTCTCATAGCATCTCTATTTGCACCTGCTGCAAATCTCAATTCTTTCATACGTTTAATTATAGATTTGACTTTTACACTAGCTATTTTTTTATCTGGATACACAAGAGTTATAGCAGTTATAAATCCAGTTATAGGATCTGCTGCATATATAGCTTTGTCCATTAAAGTCTCTCTTTTCACTCCATTGTAATCTTCATTGTGAGCTTTTATAGCTTGATACATACATTCATTTCCTAATTTTTCATTTTTAAGAATTTCTACCGACTTAAATCCATGTACTTTACAATCTTCTATATTATTTTTATAATCTAGCATATCTGAATCTAAATCATGTAGCAGACCTGTTATTGCCCATTCATCAACTTTATCTGGTTCTAATTTATTAGCTAATGCTCTCATAACCGCTTCTACTGCATACGAATGTTTTATTAGGTGCTCACTTTCTAAGTACTTATTAACTAGCTCTACTGCTTTGTCTCTCATTTTTCCATTACCTCCTAGATTTCTACTTTAATATACATTTTCTTATTAAATAATCGTGTATAACTTATATTTATTCTACGCCCCTGTAATAATGTCCTGCTGTAACGCCTAAATCATCTAATTCATTATAAAGTTTAGTTGCCTTAACTCCTAATTTATAATCATTATTTATTACTTCTTGATAAGCTTCTATAATTTTTTTAACAGTTTGACCATCTTCTATTGTAAAATCTAATCTAAATGTATTTATACCAATTTCATTTAATTCATATAAGTTATCTAGCATACAAGTTACTTTTGAATTATATATAGTACTTCTACAGAATACATCTTGAGATATTCTATATTGCTCTTCTTTAAAGTCCTTTAAAGCATATGTACTTTGTTTACATATAGATGCTCTTTTATCTTTTTTACAATCACGGACGATAACTCCCATTGGGCAATATTCTGTTATCATAAGCGGGGTATATCCATATACCACAGCTTCAGTCTGTAAGTCTGTGTATTTTAAAGTTTCTTTTATCTCATATATGTTTAATTCTTGGGACAAGCATATGTTAGTTGCTCCAGCTTCTTTAAAATGATTCATGGTTTCACTATTAAAAGCGTTTAAATAATAATCAATATTTAAATTTTTTCCTTTAAAGTAATCTAGTGCACCCCAATTTCCAACTTGTATCGAGTTAACTCCTGTTTCTTTGGCTTTATCTAATTGTTTATATTCTTGATTTCTTATTATTCTTGGTGCAGAATACGATATATTTTTGCTAAACTTTATTCCCATATTTAATGCTTCTTGTAAAGTATTAGCATCTTCATAGTAAATAATATCAATGTTATTAAATTCTAGAACGGCTTCTAATTGTTCTAAGTTTTTAACTTTTACAGCTATATTTTCTGATGATTCTCTACTTACTTTAGCTGGATTATATTTTACTATTTTATTTTTATAATTTCTATTTTTTATCTTGATTCTTTGTTTATCTAAGATTTCAATACAATCTCTTCTCATTTGATTTATTATACTTACTGGTAAACTAGCATTGTCATCTAATATTATTTCTAGATTTCTAAGTTTGTAAGGAGTATTTCCAAGTTTTTGCATTTGAGTTTCTACTTTTTCTTGGCTTAATGCAACCTTCATTGCAGGCTCAACTATTTTATCTCCTTCTATAGTTGCACTACTACCTTTTTTATCACTTAATGTAAGTATAGGATTTTGTCCTAATTTTATAGTTACTTTTGCATCTATATCACTTTTTACAAGTTCTTTTTCTTGTGTAAAAGTAGCTTGAACTCTATCAGTTAATTCACTATCTGAAGTTTTAAATACTACTTGTCCTCTTTTAGCTTCTCCTATAAAATCTAGTTCTATAAGCTCACCTTTATGACCTACTGTGTGTATATCACCATTTTTTATAATTCTTCCTATAGTTCCTCCACCAAGGTTTATTCCATCACCTTTTTTAAGAGTATTTTCAAGCATTATTTTAAGTCTTTTAGTTCTTTTATTGCAATCTAATACTTTACCTATATATAAACCTTGGTTATTAGGTATTTCAGAGTTCATAACATCTTTTCCTACTTCTCCTAATAATAATCCTTTTGTAAATTTTCTATTAAATATAGTGTATAAATCACTTATTGTTTCATCACTTACTTTTAATTTATTAGTAGCTCTATATTCATCTACTGCTTTTCTGTACCCATCTACAACTGTTGCAACGTACTCAGGTTTTTTCATTCTTCCTTCTATTTTTAAAGAATGCACTCCAGCATCCATTATTTTATCGATTTCTTCTATAGTATTTAAATCTCTTGGACTTAATAAATAATCTCCACTATTGTTTATTATCTCTCCACTATGTACATCTATAAGTTCATATTTTTGTCTACATGGTTGAGCACATCTTCCTCTATTTCCAGATCTATTTCCTATCATAGAACTCATTAAACATTGTCCAGAATAACATACGCATAACGCTCCATGAACAAATACTTCTATATCTGCTTTACAATTATCACAAATATATTTTATTTCTTCTACGTTTACTTCTCTAGCTAAAACAACTCTATCAAATCCTATTGATTCTAAGTATCTAACATCCTCTAGTGAATGTGCCACCATTTGAGTACTTGCATGAAGTTCAAAATCAGGTAACATACTTTTTATAAGTTTTGCCATTCCTACATCTTGAAGTATTATTGCATCTACATTTATATCGTATAAAAATTTTGCATATTCCACAAAATCATGTATTTCATTTTGTTTTATTAATGTATTTGCAGTTACAAAGACTTCTACATCTCTTATATGTGCATACATAACTGCTTGTCTTAATTCTTCTCTATCAAAGTTATTCGCTGATGCTCTTGCACTAAAATCTTTACCTCCTAGGTATACAGCATTGGCTCCATTTTGAACAGCTGCTTTTAATGCTTCAAAAGACCCAACGGGTGCTAATAATTCTATGTCTTTCATAACGTCCTCCTTTAAGGAATATTTATCTTATTTTTATAATATCCCTAATTCTCAAAATTAAAACCTCCAGGTTTTCCTGAAGGTTTAATTATTATTACTATTTCTTTGCTCTAAGGTATTTTACCTCATTTTCAATCTCTATTTTTTCTAGTTGCACTTTATATGCATCATTTTGGAATTTAGAAGACAGTTTTTCTGCTACTACAGCTTTTTCTTCTGCTTGTTCAAGTTGTGCTTTAAGTTCTTCTATTTCACACTTGTAGCTATCAACTTCTTCTTTAGTAGACTCTGTTCTATTACCTAAGTCTTTTATTTGTGATTTTTGATTTTCAATCACTTTATTTAATTCTTTGATTTTTATATTGTAGTCTTCTTCTTCTTTTTCTTTTTTCTTTAATAAAATTTGTAACTTTGTCATCTCTAGTTTTATTTCTTCATCTGAACTTCCAGCTTTGTTGCTTAGCTCTTCATTTTTCTTAGTAAGTTCTTCATTTTCATGCGAACATTCAAATAATATATCTGTTATATTAACAGCGGTAACTATTGCTGCAACAGATGAACTTAATCTAGGATTACTTTCAATTACCTTACTCATCTCTTTATCAACGTATGATGCCACACTTACCATATGCTGTTCTGATTTCTCTCCCACCATTGGATATTCAGCACCGTTGATTTTTACCATAACTTTGTTCATACTAACACACTCCCCTTACGTTAGTTAGTTTGATCTTAAGTTTGCGTTTAGTTTTTCACTTAACTCACTTAATATCTTATCATGTACTTTTGCTACATCTTCATCTGTTAAAGTTTTTTGTGCACTTCTATATGTTATAGAGTATGCTATAGACTTGTATCCTTCTTCTATTTGCGACCCTTTATAGACATCAAACAATTGATAGTTCTCTACTAGCCCTGCACTGTTAGCTTTTATTATATCTTCTATTTGCTTAACAATTACTTCATCTTTAACTATTAGTGCTATATCTCTAGATGTAGATGGGTATTTTGGTAGTGGACTGTATTTTTTAACTTTAGTTAAGTTTTCAAATACTAAATCTACATTTATTTCACTTACGTAAACTCTTTGTCCTAAGTTATAGTTTTCAATAACATCTGGATGTAATTCACCAAAAGTACCTATATATATATTATTATACACTACTTTCGCGCATCTACCAGGATGGAATGTAGAATTAGTAGTTTCTGGCTCAATTTCATAACCATCAAATCCTACATTGTTTAATATAGTTTCTACAACTCCCTTTAATGAGAAGAAATCAACATCCTTTCCATACATTGCTGAACAGAATTTCTTAGTTTCAACTGGTAATCCATCTTGTGGTGTAAATGTATTTCCACATTCAAATGCACTTACAGATTCAACTTTATGAGATACATTTGTAGATATTACATTTAACATATTAGGTATTAAAGTTGTTCTCATTACAGAAGTTTCTTCTCCTAATGGGTTTATTATCTTAACAAAGTTTCTCTTTTCATCATTTTTAGGTAAGTTTATTTTATCTACACCTCTAGGGCTTACAAATGAATATGTTAATATTTCATTTAATCCTACTGCTATAGCATTATTTTTTACAGTATCTATGAATTTTTGGTTTTCACTTTTTACACCTGCTGTAGCATTTCCTTCTAAATCAGCTGCTGGTATTTTTTCATAACCATATATTCTAGCTATTTCTTCTAATATATCTGCATCTTCAGTTATGTCTAATCTAAAGCTTGGAACTTCTAACTCTAACTTATCTGAAGCTACTAAGTTACATTTAAACTCTAGGTTTTCTAATATATTTATGAATTGCTCTATAGATACATTTACACCTAATAGTTTGTTTATTCTTTGAGGGTTAACTGTTAATTTTTGAACTTCTTCTTTTTTTGGATAGTAGTCTAACATATTGTTTAATACTCTACCACATTCTAATTCTTCTATTAACTGAGCCGCTCTATTTACAGCCATTTGTGCTAAATTAACATCTATTCCTTTTTCAAATCTAGAAGATGCTTCAGTTCTAAGTCCTAATTTCTTAGATGTAGCTCTTATGTTTTCCTTAGCAAAACTTGCTCCTTCTAAGAATATAGCTATTGTTTCATTTTTTATTTCTGAGTTTTCTCCACCCATTATACCAGCTAAGTCTAGTGTCTTATCTTGGTTTCCTATAACTAGCATATCTGATGTTAATGTTCTTTCAACACCATCTAATGTAGTGAATTTTTCACCTTCATTTGCACATTTAACTATCATTTTATTGTATTTTATATCATCTAAGTCAAATGCATGAAGTGGTTGACCTAACTCTAACATAACGTAGTTTGTTATATCTACTATATTGTTTATTGGTCTCATTCCAGCTTCTATAAGTCTTCTTTGCATCCAATATGGAGAAGGTCCTACTTTAACATCTTTTACTACTTTACCGCAGTATCTTTTGCATAAATCAGTTTGGATGTCTATTTCAAATTGCATTTCCTCACTACAACCATTTACTTTTATCTCTGGTAATTTTAACTCAGTTCCTAAAGTAATAGCTGCTTCTCTTGCTATACCTATTATTGATCTACAATCAGGTCTATTTGAAGTTATTTCAAACTCTATTAAAGCATCATTAACTCCTAGAACTTCTGCTACATCCATGCCTAATTCAAATGAATCTTGATGATCTAGTATATATATCCCATCTTTTTTATATTCTTCAACATATTGAGATGGTATACTTAATTCTTCAGCACCACAGAACATTCCTTCTGATAATACGCCTCTTAATTTACCTTTTTTTATTTTAAAGTCACCTGGTAATACTGCACCTATTCTTGCAACAGGAACAAAATCTCCAACTTTTATGTTTTTAGCATTAGTTACTATTTGAAGTATTTGCTCATTTGCTACTTCAACTTTTGTAACTGTTAATCTTTCTGCATCTGGATGTTGTTGTATTTCTAGTATTTTACATACCTCAACTCCATTTGTTTCTTTTCCAAAGAATTCTACTTTTTCTACTTTTGATCCTGTCATAGTCATCATATCAGCAAATTCTTGTGTATCTTTATCTATGTTAACATAGTCTCTAAGCCATTTTAAAGGTACTAACATTTAAATCCCTCCTAATTAAAATTGATTTAAGAATCTCATATCATTTTCAAATAATAATCTTATATCATCTATTTCGTATTTAAGCATTGTAATTCTATCTACACCCATACCAAATGCAAATCCGCTATAAACTTCTGGATCTATCCCACAGTTTCTAAGTACATTTGGATGTACCATTCCAGCTCCTAGTATTTCTATCCATCCTTCACCTTTACACATAGGACATCCTGCTCCATTACACTTAAAGCATGTAACGTCTACTTCTGCACTTGGTTCTGTGAATGGGAAGTTATGTGGTCTAAATTTAGTTTTTGTTTCTTCTCCAAATAACTTCTTAACGAACATGTTTAATGTTCCTTTTAATTGAGCCATTGTAATATCTTTTCCTACTACAAGACCTTCTATTTGATGGAACATTGGTGAATGTGTTGCATCTGGAGAATCAAATCTAAAACATCTTCCAGGAGACACTATCTTTATAGGTGGTTCTTGATTTTTCATAGTTCTAACTTGAACTGGAGAAGTTTGAGTTCTAAGTAATAATTCACTATTTATGTAGAATGTATCACTCATATCTCTTGATGGATGGTCTTTAGGTGCATTTAATGCATCGAAGTTATTTGCAACTGTTTCAACTTCAGGACCTTGTGCTATAGAGAATCCCATCCCCATAAATATTTCACTTACTTCATCTATTATTTGAGATATAGGATGTTTTTTTCCTACTAATGCTGGTTTTGCTGGCATAGTAACGTCTATAACTTCCTCTGCTAATTGTTTTTGTTTTTCGATTGATTTTAATTCTTCTTTTTTAGAAGATATATTTTCTTCTATCGCTTCTCTTACTTTATTTGCAACTTGACCTATTACTGGTCTTTCCTCTGCTGATAACTTACCCATTTCTTTAAGAATAGATGTTATCTCACCTTTTTTACCTAGGTACTTAACTCTTAGGCTTTCTACAACTTCTATGCTTGAAGTATCTTTAATTTCATTTAAAGCAGCTTCTTGTAGATTAAGTAATTTTTCTTGCACATTAATCACCCTTTCGCTTTTTGTGTATTAAAAAAAGCCCTTCATCCCTATCTAGGGACGAAAGACTATAATTTCGCGGTACCACCCTAGTAGCTTAATAAATTTAATTTATTAAACCACCTCAAATAAACTTAACGCGTTTTGACGTTAAAGCCTACTATAAATTTCAGCTTTAATACTCCAGAGGGAACTTCTTTTGAATTCTTAGAAAGTACTTTCAGCCTTGGCACTTATCTCTAAACTAAGTTAAATCAAAATACTTTTCTCTTTCACAGTATTTTAAAATATATTTTTCGTATAATTATAACATATACTATACACTATTTACAATATATTAAGCTTGGTATTTTTTTATTTCATACATTAATATGGCACTACTAATAGCTGCATTTAAAGATTCAGCCTTACCGTATATAGGTATTTTAACCAATACATCTGATTGTGATACTAGTTCATCATTTATTCCATTAGCTTCATTACCTATAACTAACGCCGTTTTATAGTTGTATTCTACATCATTATAGAAATTATTTGTGTCTAAATAACTAGATACGATCTCAAAGTTTTTCAATTTAAGTATTCTTAAAGCTTCTTCTTGTGTCGTATGAATTACTTTCATATCAAAAATTGATCCCATTGTAGATCTTATAACCTTTGGATTGTATATATCTACACACCCTTTTAACGCGATTATAGCATCTATTCCAGCAGCATCTGCTGTTCTTATTATTGTACCCATATTGCCAGGGTCTTGTATTCTATCTAATATAAGTACAAATCGATTCTTATCGCTTAAATTCTCTTCTATATTTTTTTGAGTAAATTTAACTACTCCAAGTATTCCCTGTGTACTTTCTGTATCAACTAAATCATTAAATATTTTATTTGTAGTTTTGTATGTTTTTATATTTTTTTCTTTTAAAGTGTTTAAGAACTCTATATGTTCTTCTTTATTTTCAAAATCTTCGTTTATAAATACATATTCTAAATCTGCACTACATTCAATAGCTAATGTTAATATTCTGTATCCCTCTATTATAAACTTACATTCTTTATTTCTATTTTTTGTTTTCAATAATGATTTTGTATATTTTATTTTTTCATTATCTTTAGCTGTTATCATTATAGACATTACTATCTTCTCCTAATTACATCTTTATTTTCTGATGCTATACTACTTATTTTACTATTTTGTCCAATTACAACTAAAATACTACCTGATCTTAATTCTTCTTGTGGTGCTGGAGTAACATTTATACTTTTACCTGTTTTTATAGCTAAAACAGTAATTTCATATCTTGCTCTTAGTTCTAAATCTATCAATGTTTTTCCTACCCAACTAGTTGGCGTAACAATTTCAACTATTGAATATTCTGGGTCTAATTCTATATGATCTAATATATTATCAGAAACTAGGTTATGTGCAACTCTTACCCCCATGTCTCTTTCTGGGAAAACAACTCTATCTGCACCTATTTTGTAAAGAACTTTTGCTTGTAACTCATCTTTTGCTTTGCATACGATTTGAGATACACCCATCTCTTTAGCTATAAGTGTAGCCATTATAGATGCTCTTATATCCGATCCTATTGCAACTATGGCTACATCAAAGTTTCCTAGTCCTAAAGATCTTAATGACTGCTCATCTGTAACGTCTACTATCGCTGCATGAGTAACTTTGTCTGCTATATTTTGAATTATTTCTTCACCTTTATCTATTGCCATAACTTGATGCCCTAAAAGATGCATAGTTGTAGCTACTGAAGCTCCAAATCTTCCACATCCTATAACTATATATTGCTTCATTTTTTTCTTCCTTTCCATATAAAATCATCTCCAATGTCTATTCAATAATACCTATCTTATTTTTTAATTTATTATATTTATCCAACTATTATTTTACCTTCTGGATATTTAATCGGTGCATTTTTCTTTATTCCTCTTGATGCTAACGCCATAAATATAGTTAACGATCCTACTCTTCCCATAAACATAAATAAAATTATAAACATTTTACCTAAACTACTTAAGTTAGGACTTCCACCGATACTCGATCCGACTGTAGCAAAAGCTGATACAACTTCAAATCCAGCTTCTACTAATGTAAAATCTGGATCTGTAATTGAAATAATTAAAGTTCCAAAAACAACTACAGTAATTCCTATAAAAAATATTCCTAAGGACTTTCTAACTGTAGATGTTCCAATTCTTCTTTCATATATTTCTATATCTTCTTTTTGAAGTATAAAGGATTTAACTGTAAGCACTAGGGTTGCTAATGTAGTGGTTTTTATTCCTCCTCCAGTTGAAGCAGGAGAAGCACCTATAAACATAAGTATTATCATTATAAATATACTACTTTGGCGCAGTATTGCTAAATCTACAGTATTAAATCCAGCTGTTCTAGTTGTAACCGATTGGAATAAAGCTCCAAGCAATTTACCTTTTATACCCAAAGGTCCTAACGTATCTGGATTATTATATTCTATTAATAATATTAGTGCCATTCCTAAAAATATCAATATAGCAGTAGTAAATAATACTACTTTTGAATGTATATTTAATTTAGATATTTTTTTGTTTTTAATTACGTCTAGTATAACAGGGAATCCTAATCCTCCAAAAACTATAAGTGCGCAGATAGTTACGGATACTGTAAAATTATTAACATATGATGTTAATGAAGTAAACGGACCCGAATAAGTTCCCATTAAATCAAATCCAGCATTACAAAATGCTGATATAGCATGGAATACACTGTACCATATTCCTTTTATTAGTCCAAATTGTGGAACAAATACAGTAGATAAAAGTAAAGCACCCATACCTTCTATAGTAAAAGTCATTAATAAGACATATCTTGTTAATTTAACTAATCCAGATAAATCCATTTGATTTAGTGATTCTTGTAATAAAAGTCTTTCTCTTAAATTTATTTTCTTTTTAGTTATAAGAGCAAATAACGTTGTTATTGTCATAAATCCTAGTCCACCGATTTGTATTAACATTATTATTACAACTTGACCAAATGTATTCCAATATGTAGCCGTATCTACCATAACTAATCCTGTAACGCATACTGCTGATGTTGATGTAAATAAAGCATCTAAAAAACCAATGCTTTCTCCACTTTGAGTTGCAATTGGTAAATTTAATAATAATGCTCCAGTTAAAATAACTAAAGCAAATCCCATTACCATTGTTTGTGTTGGTTGCATTTTATTTATGAAGGCAGCCAGCTTACTCACTAGTATTTTCATTTAGCACTAGACCTCCTCTATAATTTAGATAATGAATTGTTATGTATTATCTAAATATTTAACCCTTATAACCATTATTATATTATATTCCAAAATTTATTTAAAAACAATGATATATATCGCTAATTACGTTAAATTTGTGTAAAGAATATTATTTACATAAGCTTAATTTTTAATTCTTACAACAATTAAAAAATTCGTTTTTATATAACCAAAAAGGCCTTTGAATAAAATTCAAAGACCTTGATTATATAAATTAATTATATTTTGATTAAGCTAATTTTGACTTAGCAACTTCTACTAATTTAGCGAAACCTTCTGCATCATGTATAGCCATTTCAGATAACATTTTTCTGTTAACTTCTATTCCTGCTAAGTTTAATCCATTCATGAATCTTGAGTATGATAATCCATGAGCTCTAGTTCCAGCATTTATTCTTTGTATCCAAAGTCTTCTGAAGTCTCTCTTCTTTAACTTTCTACCTATATATGCGTTCTTTAACGCCTTCATTACGAATGTATTAGCTGGTCTGTATAATTTACTTCTAGCTCCTATATATCCTTTTGCAAGTTTTAACACTTTTTTGTGTTTTTTACGAGCGTTCATAGCTTTCTTAACTCTTGCCATCGTTATGACCTCCTTTGTTTTCCTCTGTTTTTATGTTTTTTTTTAATCCGATTCTTAGTATGGTAATAATTGCGCTATTCTTCTAGCATCTCCAGCTGAAACTATTCCTGATTTTCTTAATTGCATCTTAGTTTTAGCAGCCTTCTTAGTTAGTATATGTCTTCTGAAAGCTTTAGCTCTCTTTAATTTTCCAGTTCCTGTTTTCTTGAATCTTTTAGCAGCACCTCTATGAGTTTTCATTTTAGGCATGTTAATTTCCTCCTCTCAGTTAATCATCTATTTTTTTGGATCTATAATTACAACCATGTTATTACCCTCAAATGCTGGGGCTTTAGTTGGTTCTCCAAACTCTTTTACTATATCTATGAATTTAAGCATTACTGTTCTTCCGATGTCTTTATGTCCTAGTTCTCTACCTCTGAATCTAAGCTCAACTTTAACTTTGTCGCCTTTTTTAAGGAACTTTATAGCATTATTAGCTTTAGTATTTAAATCATTAGTATCTATACCTGGTCTAAGTCTAACTTCTTTAACAGTTATAATCTTTTGATTTTTTTTAGCTTCTTTTTCTTTTCTTGCTTGTTCATACTTATGCTTACCAAGATCCATTATTTTACATACTGGTGGTGCAGCATTAGGTGAAATCATTACTAAGTCTAAATTTTTACTATCTGCTATTGCTTGAGCTTCTTTAGTTGGCATTACTCCAAGTTGTTCGCCACTGTCCGAGATAACTCTTATTTCTTTATCTCTTATTTGTTCATTGATTGCTTGTTCTTTACTAATGGTAGGACACCTCCAAATTTTTTTATAAATATAAAAAGCGAATGATATAAAATCATCCGCTATATAAGTTAACAAATTTAAAAAGTTTTATGCATAATATCTATAAAAACTTTAACTTATATTTACCCAACAACACTTATCGTAAGGTGAGAAGCGGACTTCTTCTTCATTTTTCAATTGGCAGCTCAATTAGCTACTCTATATAATATAACATCAGATTAATTTTTTTGCAACTATTTTTTATTTTTTTTTACATTTTTTCATTTTTTTTTTATTAAATAAGTAATGATTTCCTTGATTTCTGGCCATACTTAAAGATGTTACATACTCTGTGGTTTGTTTGATAGAAAATTTTAATAATAAATATTAGCAACTATGGAAACTATAAAAGCAAGTAAACAATTTTTATTATTGAGGTGTATGGCTATGAAAATGTTAGATAATTTTTTAAAGAAGATTAACAAACCAGTACCTGTATTTGCTCAAACTAAAATGGAGAAGGAAAATCCAACTGATGACTCTAATGCTACTAAGCCCAAAACAACATTTTGCGATGTTGCCGGATTAGAAGAAATAAAAGAAGAGTTATTTGAAATAGTAGATTTTATGAAATCTCCGGGCAAATATCAGAAAATGGGTGCAAAAATACCTAAAGGAGTCTTATTTTATGGACCTCCTGGAACTGGTAAAACTTTACTTGCATCTGCTATGGCTGGAGAAACAAATTCATCATTTTTCAATGTAACTGGTTCTGAGTTCGTTGAAAAATACGTTGGTGTAGGTGCTAAACGTGTTAGAACATTATTTGAAAAAGCTAGAAAAGAAGCCCCTAGTATAATCTTTATAGACGAAATCGATGCTATTGGTGCCAAAAGACATTCTGAAAGTAATAACGAAAAAGACCAAACTCTAAATCAGCTTTTAGTTGAAATGGACGGTTTTGCAAAGGATTCTAATGTAATAATAGTTGGAGCTACTAATAGACTAGACCTACTTGATGAAGCTCTACTTAGACCAGGAAGATTTGACAGACATATACACATTGGTTCTCCTAATTATCATACTAGATTTGAGATTTTAAAAGTTCATACTAAAAATAAGCCAATAGACAAATCTGTAGATTTAGAACTTTTAGCTAAAAAAACTCATGGTTTCAACGGTGCTCATTTATCAAACATTGCTAATGAAGCTGCTATATTTGCAGTTAGAGAAAATAGCGACATTATCACAGAACTTCATTTTGATAAAGCAATTGAAAGAGTTATCGCAGGACTTGAGTGTAAAAATTCTGTATTGGTAGAAAAAGAAAAGAAAATAGTTTCATATCATGAAGCAGGACATGCTATTGTCAGTGATATACTTGGCCTTTGTCCTATTCAAAAAATATCTATAGTTCCAAGAGGTCAAGCTTTAGGATATGTACTTCAACTTCCAGATGAAGACAGATATATATACACTAAAGATGAACTAATGGGAAAAATTAAAATTTTACTAGCTGGAAAAGCTTCAGAGGAAATAATATTTAACCATAAATCAACTGGTGCAAAGGATGACCTAAAAAAAGTCACAGATATTGCTAACCAAATGGTATGTGAATACGGTATGAGTAACTTAGGATTTATGACTATAGATGGTAATATTAAAACATTTATGTCTAAACAAGTCCAAAAAGAAGCTAACAGTATAGTTCAAAATTGCTATAATGAGACATTAAAATTATTACAAGCAAATATAAATGACTTGCATTTAGTTTCTAAACACTTATTCGACAAAGAGACAATGACACACGATGAATTAAAATCTTTAATTAAAAAAGAACTTTGTTAGATAATACAAAATTCAAATAATATAAAAGGGTGTAGCACTAGAAAATAGTACTACACCCTTTTAGGTATAAAAAATAAAGTCCCAAGTTCAAAAAAACTTGGGACTTTGTAATTAGTAGAGTTATACTAATTATCCTTGTATAACATTTGTTCTTTCTTCAACTTCTTTTAACACTGTTTTCATAAACTCATTTAAATCTAGAGTTCCTACTTCTCCATTATCTCTTGATCTAACAGATATTTTCTTTTCAGCTTCTTCTTTTTCTCCAACTACTAACATATATGGTACCTTTTGAAGTTGAGCTTCTCTTATCTTAAACCCTGTCTTTTCTGCTCTATCATCTATATCAACTCTTATACCTTTTTCAAATAAAGCTTTTTTAACTTCATTAGCATAGTCATTGTACTTATCAGATATAGGGAGTATTCTAACTTGAGTTGGAGCTAACCAAACTGGGAATTTACCAGCATAGTGCTCTATTAATATTCCTATGAATCTTTCTATACTTCCAAATGCAACTCTGTGTATCATAACTGGTTTATGCTTTTCACCATCTTGACCTACATAACTTATATCAAATCTTTGAGGTAGTTGCATATCTAATTGTATAGTTCCACATTGCCAAGTTCTTCCTAAGCAATCTCTTAAATGGAAATCTATCTTAGGACCGTAGAATGCTCCATCTCCTTCATTTAACTTATATGGTAAATTTAATTCTTCTAAAGCTTCTCTTAATCCATTTTCAGCAGTTTCCCACTCTTCATCTGTTCCCATTGAATCTTCTGGTCTTGTAGATAATTCTAAGTGATATTCAAATCCGAAAGTTTTATAAACACTGTCTATTAAGTTTACAACACCTTTTATTTGCTCTTTTATTTGCTCTGGTAGCATGAATATATGTGCATCATCTTGAGTAAATGCTCTAACTCTCATTAATCCATGTAATGCTCCTGATAACTCATGTCTATGAACTCTACCTAACTCACCAACTTTCATAGGGAAATCTCTATATGAATGTGGGCTAGATTTATAATATAACATTGAACCTGGGCAGTTCATTGGCTTTATAGCAAAGTCTTGCTCATCTATTTGAACAGTGTACATATTCTCTTTGTAGTGGTACCAGTGACCTGAAGTCTCCCATAATTTTTGGTTTAATATTATTGGAGTTTCTATTTCACAATATCCATCTGCTCTGTGTATTTCTCTCCAGAATTTTAATAATTCATTTTTAAGTTCCATACCTTTTGGTAAGAATAATGGGAATCCTGGTCCTTCTTCTGGTATAAAGAATAAATCTAATTCTTTACCTAATTTTCTATGATCTCTTTTTTTAGCTTCTTCTAGTAAATGTAAGTATTCTTCTAGATCTTTATTCTTTTCAAAAGTTATACCATATACTCTTTGAAGCATTTTGTTCTTTTCGTCACCTCTCCAGTAAGCACCTGCTACACTTAATAACTTAACTGCCTTAACTTTTTTAGTTGAAGGTAAGTGTGGTCCTCTACATAAATCAGTGAAGTCTCCTTGTTTATAAAACGATATTATTTCGCCTTCTGGTAAGTCTTCTATAAGCTCAACTTTATATATTTCTTCGTTTTCTTTTGCCCAAGCTAAAGCTTCTTCTTTTGGTAACTCGTATCTTTCTACGCTTAAATCTTCTTTAGCTATTTTTTTCATTTCTTTTTCGATTTTCTCTAAATCTTCCATTGTTAGTCTGTGCTCTAAATCTATATCATAGTAGAATCCATTTTCTATACTTGGTCCTATCGCAAACTTAGCTTGTGGATATAATCTTTTTATAGCTTGAGCTAACATATGTGCAGATGTATGTCTAAACACATCTTTACCTTCTACATCATCAAACTTAAATAAGTTTAATTCACAATCTTTTTCTACTTTGTAGTCTAATCCTACAACGTCCCCATTAACTGATGCTGCAACTATTGCTCTAGCTAACCCTTCACTTATAGATTTAGCTATATCCATAACAGATATTTCATTTTCAAACTCTTTTATTGACCCATCTTTCAAAGTAACTTTTATCATTTTTTTTACCTCCTTGATTAATTTTTTATATTAAAAAAACTCGACCCAAATAATGTATTTGGGACGAGTATTAATTCGCGGTTCCACCCAAGTTGGCGTATATTTATACAACCCTCTTGATGACTATAAGGTAGTCAACCGAATACTTTCGCATATATATTAATATATGTTAATAAATTCTGCTCCAAGGTAGTTTTCAAATAGTCATATTTAGATAAGCTTTCAGCCGGTGACTTATCCTCTCTGGCAATTGTTTCTACTTTACTCTTCCTTTTCATAGCTTGCTTTTAAATTTAATATAATTATAGCAGATACTTATAGGTGTCGCAACAATAAATATATTATATAAATATAATTATTAATCCTTGTACTATACCTATTAAGAATCCTAATACTAAACCTAGTATTTCTATATGCTTTAATTCATTTTTTGCTATTCTAAGTATTATTTCCTCTAATTCATATAAATCTAAGTTGTTTATCTTATCTTCTACCATTTTGCCAATATCTATACGCTTATTTGCTTTTCTTATTACTTCTTCACTTAAATCGTCTATACTTTGTTTTATTTCATTTTCAATTGCTTCTGATACATATCCTTGTATGATATTTTTTATAGCACTAGGAGCAAATGCCATTTTTTCATTTATTATAACTTTTATTTTTACCTTTATGTACTCTACTACATTTTCTTTATCTTCTTCTGTGATTATATTTTCTAATATTTCATCTAATGAAATAAATTCCTTTTGAACTATCTCACCTATATTACTAGCAATCTCAGCTTTTCGCTTTGGTATTAGTCCTATAATCTCTTTATTTATTACTGGTATCTTAATAGGTTTTATAGGTCTAAATATCAGCTTAATTGCTACAACATTAGTTACATATCCTATTACCCCGCCTATACTTGCTAATATTAATATTTTAAATATATTACTCATAATAAATTCTCCTCGTCCTAATATAATATATAGTTCATTTTATAACTATTTATTATACCATTATAAGACTTTTATCGAATTTTAAAAAGTAATATTTTATTGTTGTTAATATCATAAATTAAATGTTAATACTTATTTAATTTAATTTTCATATACTTTTACTACTTTATTAACAAATATAGATTTTATAGTTTCTATTATTTCTTTAGATGCATTATTATTTAATGTGTCTAATATTTCTATTTTTTTAGGACACAGAGTCAATAATGTACTTATTAAAAAATCCTCATAATTTAAATTTTCTTTGATTATCATATTTACAATTTCTTGATTATCAATATTGTCTATTCTATTGCCGTCTTTGTCGTATAATAAAAATGAATTATCTTTCATTATGTGAACTTTTAATAAATCTATTTTTTCATCCTGCATATCTATAAAATATTTTAAAACATTTATAAACTCATCTTGATCTTTTTTAAGTATATATTCTTCTACTGCTATATCAACTATATGTGAGATATATTTAGAAAATCCTTTCATTCTAAATTTTACAAAACCTTCTAAATTTATATAGTCGTTATTTTGTATATAATTGTATACAGCGCTGTAAACAGACTGCCTAATTAAGTTTTCCTTTTCCACAAATAAGTCTAATAAATGCATATATATTTTTTCATCTTCTCTTAAGTATGTATCATGATATTGTTTTGATAAGTGTTCCTTTAACATTTTGTCTTTCATTATGCCGATTATTAAATCAGTTATTTCTTCAGTTGCTTCTTTTTTATTTATTTCATTTTGTTTATCAGAACTTATTTCTATTTCTACAAGTTCATCATCATACTTTAGTTCTTTTTTTAAGTTATTACTATTTAAAAATTTCATAGCATATGCCTTATCTTGTTCTGATAAAGTTAGGTAAATATTTTTCATTGTCAACTACTCGCTCCTTTCTTGCTATAAGAGGAAGTATAAAAATCAATTTGATAATTTATTAGTACTTAGAATAGATTTTTTAATCTCATCTACAACAACTCTTTCTTTTATTATATCTATATTTGTTTTATTTAATTCATATTATATGCTTACAAATAATTTACAAAAAAAAATGATAGCATATGCTATCATCTTTTTTATCTTTCACCTTTTTTATATGAGCTACCAAGCGCTGCTGGAGCCTTAGAACTCTTAACAAAGATAACTAAAACTATTAATGTTACAATATATGGTATCATTGATAATAAGTTTTCATTTATGCTAAATGGTAATTCCGGATTACCAAAGTATACTGATAATGCTGTTGAGAATCCAAATAATAAACATGCTGCCATTGCCCATTGTGGTCTCCATTTACCAAATATAACTGCTGCTATAGCTATATATCCTTGTCCTGAAATTAATGTAGGTCTAAATGAAGAAACAACAGCTAAACTCATTGATGCTCCACCTAATCCTGCTAATACACCTGATATTATTACAGCTGAATATCTAGTTAATGCAACATTTATACCTAATGTATCTGCTGATCCTGGATGTTCTCCAACTGCTCTTACTCTAAGCCCAAATCTAGTTTTGTATAACACATACCATACAACTACAACTAATATAAAAGCTAAAAATACTGTTGCGTATGAGTTAAATATAATATCTAATACACTACCAGATGGGAATAATCCATTTAACGGTCTTGGTATCTTATTTTCCATTGGTATAGTTGGTGTCATAGTTGCACCATCAAACATTATCTTAGATGCAAATAACGCAACCCCAGGAGCTAATAAGTTTATTGCAACACCTGATATAGTGTGGTCTGCATTAAAACTTATAGTAGCAATTCCGTGTATCAATGCAAATATACCACCCGCAATTCCACCTATCATAAAAGCTATCCAAGGATTTCCTATAATAACACCTGCTGCTGCACCTGCAAAAGCACCTATAGTCATCATACCTTCTATACCTATATTAATTATACCTGAATTCTCTGAGAACACTCCTCCTAAAGCTGCAAATATAAGGGGTGTAGAATACATTAAGGTAGTACTAAGAATTAAAGCAAAATCTTCCATTATACGTTACCCCCTTTGTTCTTTTTATCTCTAAATTTAACATACATCATTCTTAAAACACTACTTAAAGCTATAAAGTAAACTATTGACCCTATAACTATATTTATTACTTCTGAAGGTGCTCCTACTGCTTGCATCTTCGTTCCACCATATTTAAATGCTCCAAATAACAATCCTGAGAAAATAACTCCTATTGGGTTACTATTTGCAATTAAAGCAACAGCGATACCATCAAAACCATATCCCTCTTGTGCTGCAAGTATTGTTACATTACCAGATACACCCATAACTTGTATAGCTCCTGCTATACCTGCAAGTAAACCTGCAATTGCCATAGATTTTAATATTGATGAACTAACGTTTATTCCACCGTACTCTGCACCAAATTTATTGTATCCAACTCCTCTTAGTTCAAATCCTAAAGTTGTTTTAAACAGTATAAATGCAATTATTAAAACAAGTATTATAGATATAATTATGCCCCAGTTAACCTTTGTTGCTGGTCCTACTAATCCTGTTAACCAATCTATTCCTATACTTGCTGAATCATGTATACTTACTGAAGCTTCACTATTTGGTCTTGCTAACCAAGTGCTTTTTATCATAAAGTTACTTAAATAGAAAGCTATCCAGTTAAGCATTATAGTTGCTATAACTTCATTTATTCCAAACTTAGACTTTAACCATCCTGCAAATCCACCCCATAATCCTCCTGCGAATCCTGCGACTAAAAGAGTAAATGGTATGTGTATTATAGCTGGTAACTGTACTCCAGCACCAACTATAGTAGCAACTAATGCTCCTATTATAAATTGACCTTCTGCACCTATATTAAATAATCCTGTTTTAAATGCAAAGGCAATAGAAAGACCTGTTAATATAAGTGGAGTAGATCTTATTATAGTCCATGCTATAAATTTAGGCTTTCCAAATACGCCTTCTAGCATAGCCGAATACGCTACTATTGGATCTTCACCCGCTAAAAGAAGTGCTATAGCCCCAACAATAAGTCCAAGTATTATAGATATTAAAGAAAACAATACTGCGTTGTCGGCTAGTGACATTTTTTTCTTTTTTGTATTACTACTCATGCTCTTCACCTCCAGCCATCATAAGTCCTAATGTATTTTCATCTGCATCTTTTGCGTCCATAATTCCTACTATCTTGCCTTCATATATTACTGCTATTCTATCTGATACATTCATAACTTCATCTAATTCTAA
The DNA here is from genome assembly GCF_030131845.1 of Romboutsia sedimentorum. Lineage (GTDB taxonomy): Bacteria > Bacillota > Clostridia > Peptostreptococcales > Peptostreptococcaceae > Romboutsia_D > Romboutsia_D sedimentorum. The sequence goes on from NZ_JASKYM010000009.1 coordinate 57,895, forward strand.
AGATACTAAAAGTACTGCATTTCCTTCATCTCTTTGTTTAACTAATGATTTATGAACAAATTCTATAGCTCCAACATCTAACCCTCTTGTAGGTTGAGTAGCTATTAATAGTTGTGCTTTTTGTGTGGCTGCTCTTGAAATCTCTATATTATCAACCTCTCTACCAATTATAACCTTTTGTTGGTTACCTCCTGATAAAGATCTAGCTTTAGTTGTATGATCTGTAGGTCTTACATCAAATCTTTCCACTATCGCTTCTGCATATTTATCTATAGCATCTTTATTTAAAATTCCATTTTTAGAGAATCTATGATCTTTATAATTTTGTAAAACCATGTTTTCAGCTACAGAGAAATCTAATATTAAACCTCTTTTATGTCTATCTTCAGGTATATTTTTTATTCCCGATGTAAACATTTCTTTAGGTTTTTTATTAAACACTTCTTGTCCATTTATTTTTATACTTCCAGATTCAGACTTTCTTAGCCCAGTTAAAGCTTCAACTAATTCAGATTGTCCATTTCCATCAATACCTGCAACACCTAATATTTCACCAGCTTTTACTTCTAGTGATAATTCATCTACTACAGATATTTTTCTATTGTCTTTTACTGTTAAATCTTTTATTTGTAAAACAACTTCTTGTGGTTTAGCTTCTATTTTATCTACTTTAAAGTTTACTTCTCTACCAACCATCTTAGCAGCTAAGTCATCTTCGCTTGATTCTGAAACTTTTACAGTATCAATATATTTACCTCTTCTGATTATAGTACAATAATCAGCTGATGCTTTTATTTCTTTTAATTTATGAGTTATTATTATTACAGACTTACCTTCTCTAGTTAAGTTTCTTATAATTTGCATAAGCTCTTGAATTTCTTGCGGTGTAAGAACTGCTGTTGGCTCATCAAGTATTAATATTTCTGCACCTCTATATAGTGCTTTTAATATTTCAACTCTTTGTTGCATACCAACTGTTATATCTTCTATTTTTTTGTTTGGATCAACATATAATCCATACTTTTGTGATAATGCTTCAACATCTTTTACTGCTTTTTTGATGTCTATAGCTCCCATGCCTTTTATTGGCTCTGTACCAAGTATTATATTTTGGGCTACTGTAAATGGTTGAACTAACATAAAATGTTGATGAACCATTCCTATACCATTAGATATTGCAACATTAGGATTGTCCATATTTACTAAATTTCCGTTTATATGAATCTCACCCGATGTTTGGTGATATAAACCATATAAGATGTTCATCAGAGTTGATTTTCCAGCTCCATTCTCACCTAAAAGAGCATGTACTTCACCTTTGTGCACAGTCAAGTCTATGTTATCATTCGCAACAAAATTTCCGAACATCTTAGTTATCTTTTTCATTTCTACAACTTTTTGACTGTAATCGATATTACTATTATTCATAGCTCTTCATCACCCTCCTTAATTTTAAATATTCAGTATTTTCATTATACTAAAATACAGTGTCTATAACAAACCATTTAATATATTTTTAAGCAAAAATTTAATTTTTATTGTCTGTTATTTTTATATTGCAACCTATATTTACCATATATATACATTTATACAATAAGTTTACTTTATATATAGAGTATAATACTTTTTATGTCATTATTTCTATCTAAATTATGTTAAATATCAAACCATATAAAAAGCTATCCTGTATCTTGGATAGCTTCTTATTTTTCATATTATTTTTTTGTATTATTTTTTATATTTATTTTTTTAATTCTTTATATTCTTTTTCATTTTGAGGTACTTTTATATCTCCAGATTTAATCTTTTCAGCTTCACCTTTAACATATTCTAATACGTCTGGGGCTACATTTTTCTTACTAGTTGGTGCTATTCCAACTCCATCCATATCTAATGTATTAACTATAAGTTGTCCACCTTTGTAAGTTCCATCAATTATAGATTTTCCTAAGTTTAATACTGCAACGTCTATATTTTTCATTGCTGAAGTTATTACATTGTCTGGTGCTAATTTATTTTGATCTTGGTCAACACCTATAGCTTTTTTATTGTTTTCTTTAGCAGCTTCTATAGCTCCTATTCCAACTGCACCAGCAGCAGAGAATATTATATCATTTCCATTTTTATGCATTTGGTTAGCTATAGATTTTCCTAAAGCAGCATCTGTGAAGCTGTTAGCATATTGTACTGTCACTTCAGCATTTGGATTAGCAGCTTCAACTCCAGCTCTAAATCCATAGTCAAATCTATCTATAACCTCTCCAGAGATTCCACCTATAAATCCAACTTTTTTAGTTTCTGTCATTCTACCAGCTATTAATCCTGTTAAGTATGCTGATACGTTATCTTCAAATAATAAAGAAGTTACATTTTCAGGTTGCTTTTCATAAGCAGCATCTATAAGAGCGAATTGTTTGTCACTGTAACTTTTAGCAGCTTCTTCTATTGCATCTGCTAATTTAAATCCTACACCTATTATTAGGTCTGTGTCTTCATCAACTAATGTTTCAACATTTGGTACATAATCTGCATCTTGCTTAGATTCTAAATATTTAACTTGAACTTTTTCTTTTCCATATTCTTTTTGTAATTTTTCTAGGCCTGCCCAAGCAGATTGATTAAATGACTCATCATTTACTCCACCTGTATCAGTTACCATACCTATTTTGAATACCTTTTCACCTTCAGCCTTTTTATCTTTCTCTGAACCAGACTTTGGGCTACACCCAACTAGCATGCTTGTACTCATAACCAAAGCTAAACCTAACGATAATAACTTTTTAAGTTTCATAAGTTTCCTCCAAGTAATCTTTAATTTTTAGTTTTTATTGTTTACTGATTTAATTTTACACTATGTTGATTTTTTTTTCCATATATAATTTTATTTTTATGGTAATATATATTATATTTTTGGCACTATATAACTACATTTCGTTAAATAGTGTATATTTATTATTATAATTTTTCACAAGAAAACATTTGCATTTTTTTCAAAAATAAAAAAAGACCTTCAAAATGAAGATCTTTCTTAATGTGACATACTATTTATTTTTGAGACATATAATCACAGTTGAGCCAGGTCCCGCATGAGAACCTACACATGTTCCTACTTGGAAATATAATATTTCTTTTGGATTAAATTCTTCTTTAACTGCTTCTGTTAATTTATCTTTTTCTTTAAAATCATCACTATATCCTATACATATAACTTGATTTGTTAAGTCAGTTCCACAGTTTTCTTTTATTAATTCTATCATCTTCGATATAACATGTTTCTTTCCTCTAACTTGACATACTGGTGAAACTAATCCATTTTTTATGTCTAGTATTGGTTTTATATTCAATATGCTTCCTATTGCTGCTTTAGTAGAAGATATTCTTCCACCTTTTTGCAGATATTCCAATGTATCTACTGAAAATAAAACATAAGTTTTTTCTCTTAATTTTTTTATTTCATCTAATATTTCATCTATATCTTTTCCTTGTTGTGCAAGTTCAGCCGCTTTAACAACTAAAATTCCTATTACATAAGAAAATGTTTGAGAATCATAAGTATATATTTCACCATCTATATCATTTTTAGCTAACACTGCACTTTGATATGTTCCTGTTGCTACTGATGATCCTGCTATGTAAAGTATTTTTCTTCCTTCATTTACATATTTTTCAAAAACCTCTTTAAATTGAGGGTAAGTTACTTGAGAAGTTTTTGGATATGCATTTTGTTCTCTAAGTATTTTATAGAATTCATCATTAGATATATCAACACCATCTTTATATTCTTTATCATCTAATATAACAGTTAATGGTACTACTTCTATGTCATATTTATCTATTAATTCTTTAGGTATGTCCGATAAACTATCACATATTATTTTTATTTTATTCATTACACATGCCCCCTTATTAAACTATATTCAGGATAATTGGGATTATCTCATATTTGGATAACCTAATTGTCTCAATGCTTCAAATACAACTATAGCAACTGAGTTTGATAAATTTAACGATCTAGCTTTTTCAAGATTTATCATAGGTATTCTTATACAAGTTTCTAAGTTTTCGTTTATTAATGTCTCCGGTAATCCTTTTGTTTCTTTTCCAAATACTATAAATGAATTTTCAACAAATTCTACATCTGAATGTGATTGATTAACTTTTGTAGTTGAAAAGAAGAATTTTCCGTTCGGGTTTTTTTGTACCACTTCTTCAAAACTGTCATAGTACTGTATATTCGCTATATCCCAATAGTCAAGACCGCTTCTTTTTAAATATTTATCTTCAAGTGAAAATCCTAACGGTCTTACTAAGTGCAATGTTGTTCCTGTTGCAGCACATGTTCTTATTATATTTCCAGTATTTTGAGGTATTTCTGGTTCTACTAAAACTACGTTTAATGCCATATCTGTTCTCCTTATCATTTTGTAAATAAATCATTACATTTATTTTGTTTAAATCAAACTTAATTGTATCAAGCTTAATTATTTTACATTCTAATATTTCTCATTTATAATTATAACAGAAAATCACTTTTCTAAAAACTCACTTTAAAAAACTTATATTTATACATTTATATAAAAATTAAAATCTCCTACCAAAGTTATGCAGTAGGAGACTTTATGTCTTATACAACTTGTTCTTTAAATTCATCATTGTTCTTTTCTTTAATTCCATTTATTATTATTTTGTCCATAGGAGGATAATAACTTTCGTGTATAAGTTCTTTTGTTTTATCTTTATACATTCTAAAAGTATTTATTGTATAACCTTCTCTTCCTCTTTGATATAGCGCTTTTTCTCCTTTGTACAATTCATTGCTATTTTTCACTTTTACTTTATATGGTACACGTTTAACTATTTCTGTTACTATTTCAATTTCTTTTTTATATTCTTCGCTTCCATAAATTGTAGAAACAACTTTATTTCCATCTATTTTTTGAACAATAAATATTGGGCTTTCAAAGTTATTTTTAAATCTTAAATCCACATCTCCATTAGTAATAGTAGCATCTCTTCCTTTTGGTATATATGTGCTTGGAATACTATGGTTTCTAACATTTGTTATCTCGAGACCTGCATAAAGTGCTGCATTATATAAAGTACTTGAAACTTGACATATACCTCCCCCTAATCCTGGTTCTAATTTTCCATTTATTATAACTGGAGCCTTCTTAAATTGGTTTGTAACTTCTTTTGTTTTCACATATGAATTGAATGAAAATTCTTCATTTGGATTTAACAATATATTATTTATTGTATTTGCACTAACTTGTATATTATTAACTCTATTTGAGGATTTAGGATTGAAATTTGTCTCATAAGTTCCTAAAATTGAATTCACCTTGCACAAATCATCATATCTATATTTCGGATTAACTACTATTGTCGGAATCTCTGCTTTATCATAAGTTATTTCATTTATTTTGTTTATTATGATATTTTTTAATTTACTATCATCTAAGTCTAACCCATATTCCTCTTTTCCATAAGTTAATATATCTTTATCTAATTTAATAGTTGCATCTATAGGATCTTTTTTTATATCATTTTTTATATATTTAATATATTCATTGATTTTATGTTCATCAATCTTCTTTTCTATATTAACATTTAATTTTTCCCCTAAATCCAAGTCTATTTTTGTTTTGATGTTTGAAATTATATTTTTATTTCTATCTAGGTTATATGCTTTGTCTACACTTTCATTTATTTTATAAACTACACCTATGTCATTCATATCTAGATTATAAATTTTATCATTGCTAGAAAAACTAATTTTACTATTACTATTTATGAAGGTTTCAATTTTTTCTTGCGCTTTTTCTTTAGTTAATCCTGAAACATCAATATTTTCTATTGAAATATTTTTGTGTATTGTGCCTTCTTTATTTGTAGCTTGTACTAAACTTGTGTTTCCTAAAAAAAAGATTCCTACTGACAATACTACTGCTATTATTTTAAGTCGTCTCACCGTTGTCATTCCCTTCTTTATAGTAATTACAATCATTTTTTATAGGGCAAATCTCACATTCAGGCTTTCTTGCTTTACAAATTCTCCTTCCATGGAAAATCAAAAGATGATGAGCATGAGACCATCTAATTTTTGGTATTGCGTCCATTAGTTCAAATTCAGTTTTTTCTGGTGTTTTAGTATTTACTATTCCTATTCTATTTGAAACTCTAAATACATGGGTATCAACTGCCATAGCATCTACATTAAATACATTACTAAGTACTACATTAGCAGTTTTTCTTCCAACCCCAGGTAATTTTATTAATTCTTCTAAGGTATTCGGCACTTCTTCGTTATAATCATTTAATAGTATTTGAGATGTTTCTTTTATTTTTTGCGATTTACTTTTATAGAGACCGCAACTTTTTATTTCTTCACTAATTTCTTCTATACTTAAATTTGCAAAAGCTTTAGGTGTATTATATTTTTCAAATAAACTTTTAGTTACTTTATTTACCCTCACATCTGTACATTGTGCAGATAATATTGTTGCTATTAAAAGTTCAAATGGTGTAGTGTAATTCAACTCACATTTTGCATCTGGATAAGTATCTTCTAATACATCTAATATCTTGTTAATTTCTTTCATAATAATTCCCCCTTTAAAAATTCTTTTATTAATATATTATCCTTCATATCGAACAATATATAACAAATTTTATTATCATAATTATGTAATTTTTTCTTATTTATTTTTTTCAACATAAAGTGCATTAAATTAAAAAAAGAAAGCAAAAAATTATATTATTTTTGCTTTCTTTTTATTTTTACCCATTAAATTATTTAATAAAACTATTCTTTTATTTTATTTTGAATGTTGCTAAATTCACGTAATTTTTCTGTTGTTATTTTCTTAATTTGTTCAAATTTCATATCTGTTAAAATTTCAAGTGCTTCTTCTATTCTATCAATTTCATAAATTTTAAATTCACCATTTTCAATAGCTTCATTTACTTCATCACTTAAAACTAAGTTTCGGCTATTATTTCTTGGAATTATTACACCTTGATTTCCAGTTAATCCTTTTCTTTTACAAGTTGAGTAAAAACCTTCTACTTTTTCAACTATACCCCCTACAACTTGTATCTCTCCTTTTTGATTCATAGAACCTGTTGCTGCTATGTTTTGCTTTAGAGGTATCTTGCTTATTGATGATATTAAAGCGTATACTTCAGCACCAGTTGCACTATCTCCATCTACGCCACCATAGTTTTGTTCAAAACAAATATAAGCATTTATTGATAAAGGAAATTCTTGAGCAAAGTTTTCTGATATATATCCACCTAATATCAATACACCTTTATTATGAATAGGGCCACTCATATTGACTTCTCTTTCTATATTAACTATTCCTTTACTTCCTGGACTAGTTGTTACTGTTATTCTTGATGGTCTTCCAAAAGAATATTCTCCCATATTTAATACAGATAATCCGTTTATAACTCCAACTCTACGGCCTTGAGTTTCCATTAGTGTAAATCCCTTTTCTAATGATTCATCTATCTTACTTTCTATTCTACTTAGTCTCTTCCTTCTTTCATCTATTGCCTTTTTTATATCCTCTTTGTCAACATACTCAACACCTCTAATAGTTGCATATGCATCTCCTTCTACAACAATTTCTAGTATCTTGTTAAATTGAGTTGAAAGTTTATAGTTATCTCCTGTTATTTTTGTACTAAGCTTAATAACCTCTTTTACTGCATTGTAAGTAAAGTGTTTAAGGTTATTTCTATTACATTGTAATGCTATAAATCTAGCTATACCCTCTTCATTGCATTCATTTTTATCCATTTCATCATCAAAATCAACAAATATCTTGAAATATTTGTTAAAATCAGGATCATAATTGTATAATAAATTATACGTATAGTTATTTCCTATTAAAATAACTTTCATATCTATAGGTATACTTTCTGGTTTTATAGATGTTTGAGTATCTACGCTTATTTTTCTGGATTGAATTGTTCTTTTTAATATGTCCCAAGATAATCCATATCTTAATAACTGATCTACGTATAAAACTAAATAACCTCCATTAGCCTTGTGTACTGCTCCTGGTATTAATTTTGTAAAATCAGTTTTTACATTTCCATTATAATAATCATATTCTGCTTTACCAAATAAATTAGATGGATTCGGATTCATTTCAACAATTATAGGCGCAGTTGAATTATTTTTATCGCTATCATTGTCAACAAACAGATTTACTTTATACTTTAAGAAGTGATCTTTGTCATATTTATCTTTTAATTCGTCTTCATCCATATAAAATAAGTACACATACTCTAATATATTTTTTTTCATATTATTTAAATATATTTTAACTTTATCGTATTCTTCATATTTTTCAGTTAAAGATTGTATATATGGGTCAATTACAAATTTAGCAACTTCTTCTTCTAGTTCTAATAATGCTTCTTTTGCTGCATCTTCTACATCTCTTATTTTATAAACTACTTGAATTGCCATATTTTCTAATTCTCGTTTTACTTTATAAAATTCTTCACTATCTTCATAACTATCATCGTCATCTTTATCTTCACTTTTTATAGGTATAAACACCATACCTACTTTACTATTTTTTAATTTAAATCCTTTTTCTTCTCCATATTTTTTTATTTTTTTCAATAAAGCATCTTTTTGTATTTCATAATCATCAATAAGTTGATTTTTTCCTATCTCAAAATCTTCACTTTCAAATGTATCTTTTAATTCATCTAGGAGTGTTTCTATAAGTTTTTCTATGTCTTTTTTAAATACTTTTCCTAATCCTTTTTCAAGGCCAATCACAGAAGGCTCTCTAGGGTGTTCAAAATTATATACATAGCACCAATCTTTATGTGCACTTTTTTGGGATGCATATTTTTTCAATGCTTTAATAGCGTATGTTGTTTTACCTGTTCCTGATTCTCCAGCTAAGTATATGTTATAGGCAGGGTTATCAATTTTTAATCCTATCTCCATTGCATCAATAGCCCTTTTTTGACCTAATATGCTTTCTAGAGGTTCTATTTCAGATGTATTTTTATACGTTAACATAAACCTCTCCCCCTTCTTTTCTTTTTTACATTCTATGTGTAATAGCTTGTATATGTTGATAGAATAAAAATAAAATGTTATTGTACTTCACTAAATTATTGTTTTATTGATAATATAAAAAAGAAGCCTTTTGACTTATTAGTCATCAGACTTCTCTTTTAGTAATTCTAAATTTCTCTTAATTATATTTTTCCCTCTCCAGCTAAAAGCTCTATCTCCGTATCTTCTCTTAAATTCTTTATTTGATATATCATTAATTTCTTCATAATCTAATCTATATATTATATCATCCATAAAGTCTGCTATATCAGTCTTAGATATATTTTTATTATGAGGACATACATCTTGGCATATATCACATCCAAATATACTATTACTACTTGTTAATATTTTTATTTCTTCATCACTCAATTCTTCTTTCTTTTGTGTCAAATAAGATAAACATCTCTTAGGATTCATCTCAAAATTTCCTAAAAGAGCATTTCCCGGACAATATTCTACACACTTACCACATTTTATACATGTTTTTAGTAAGGGTTCATCAGGGTAAAATGCATAATTATTTATAATATATCCTATAAAAACATATGAACCATATTCGTCTGTTATTATGTTATTATTTATCCCAAAATATCCTATACCTGCTTTATACGCCAAATTTCTGTCTACCAATGGCCCATTATCTACAAATATTTTATACTCAAAACCTTTAATATTTGATTCTAAAAAATCACATATTTTTTGAAGGCTATTCTTTGCTACAATATGATAATCTTTTCCATAACAATACTTAGATAAATTAGAATTTTCTTTTTCTCCTATATAATATGGAAATGCGCATACTATTATAGATTCTGCATTTTCCATTGTATATTTTGGATTCATTCTTTTTTCGATCATTTTCTCTTCCATCCCAGTTACATGTCCATTTGATAATCTACGCTTTACTACTCTTTCTAAATTCTTATCTACTTCAACACTTGCTATGCCTACACATTTCAATCCTAGTGATGCACAAAATTCTTTTAATTTATTTTTGTTCATAAAATATCCTTTCATTAATCTCTCATTAGATTTATAATAACTAAGGTGTAAGGATGGTGATAATTTGATTAAATTAGTAATACCAGGTAGACCTATAAGTAAATCCAATTTCAAACTTCATAATATTCACGGTCAGGCATGGATGCCATCAAGCGGTAAACATTCTAAATATTTAGCTTATGAAAATATGATTGCCGGTTTTATAAATCAGCAATATGATGGTGATACTATTACAGAAGATTTAATTATGATACTAAAATTATATTTCCCTGATAAACGCATGGGAGATTTACACAATTACCCTAAAAGTATATGTGATGGTATTGAAAAAAGTGGCATTATAAAAAATGATAAACAGCTCAAACCTGTTTTATTGTTTGATTTCATAGATAAAGAAAATCCACGTGTTGAAATAGAGCTTTATCCACTTTCTAAATATAATGTATCTTATAGTATCGACCCAATATAATTAGTTTTCTTTGTATTTTATGTCACGCTAGCGTGACATTTTCAAATAAATAGAACTTAATAATTACATATGTAATTATTAAGTTCTATTTATTATTGTCTTTTTTTATTTTTATAATTCTACACTATCCAAGTTTTACTGATACATCTTTTAACATATCTCTAATAGGAAGTTCATATGGACATTTAGTCTCACATAATCCACAATTTATACATTCATTTGCTTTTCCGCTTATAGCTTCATATCTTTCTACTGCCCATTCTTTTAAATTATATCTGGTATAATATCCTTCTAATAAAAAGTTTGTAGGTATATTTACTCCTACAGGACATGGTAGGCAATATTCACATCTTCTACAAAATCTTTTTCCTAAGCTATTTCTTATCTGTTGTATTTTATCATTATCGGACTTTGTTAGTTGTAAGTCTTCTAATACAGAAACATTTTGATTTACTTGTTCAATACTGTCCATACCTGGTATAGCAACATCTATATAATCTTTTGAAAGTATATATTTTATAGCTAAAGTAGCATCATCTAGTGCCCCTCCTGCTAAAGGCTTCATAACAATAACTCCTATGCCTCTTTCATTCGCTTTTCTAAATACTTCATCTGCTTGGTCTTCTACTATATTGTATGGAAATTGAATTGTAGCAAATTTATCATCTTCTACTGCTTTTTGCATTGTTTCTAAGCTATGACTAGTTATTCCTATGTGTTTTATTTTTCCAGAATTTTTAGCTTCTAATAACGCTTTATATGCCTTATTATCATCAAATATAGTATCATATTCTTCACTTTTAAGGTTATGAATTTGATATAAATCAATACAATCAGTTTTAAGATTTGATAAACTTATTTGTATATCATTTTTCATACCTTCATAATCCCTAGACATACTTTTAGTAGCTATAAAGAATTTATCTCTTTTTCCCTTTAGCGCATTACCTATATACTCTTCACTTACAGTATATCCTCTTGCTGTATCTATAAAATTTATTCCTTGCTTTTCTAGTTCGTCAATTACTTTAAATGTATCATCTTGAGTAATTCTTTGTATAGGTATTCCACCAAATCCTACTCTTTTAATATTCATATTAGTTTTTCCTAATAATCTCATTATTTCCCCACCTAACTATTTGAAATATATTTTTACTTGCTTTTTAATATATCTTTTATCATTTTTATTTCTCTTTTATGACCTTCTTCTTCAAGTGGTGTTTCTAAGAAAAATGGAAGATGACTTATGCTTGGATGCGTCATAAAGTTAATTATTGCATCTAATCCTATTTTACCTTCTCCTATTACCGAATGTCTATCCTTTTTATCTCCAAATGGCATCATACTATCATTAAGGTGTATTGCTTTTAATTTATCTAATCCAACTATCTTATCAAATTCTTCTAAAACTCCATCCAAATCATTTACTATATCATATCCTGCTGAAAAAATATGACATGTATCTAAGCATACACCCATTCTTTCACTATGTTCTACTCCATCTATTATTCTTTTAAGATGTTCAAATTTAAATCCGATTTCAGTTCCTTTTCCAGACATAGTTTCAAGAAGTATAGTTATTTTCTCATCACCCTTTATAGATTCATTAAGCGCATTAACTATTCTATCGATTCCAAAATCAACTCCTCCTCCAACATGACTTCCTGGATGGAAACATAGATACTCAACTCCTAAAAACTCCATTCTCTCTATATCTTCTTTTATAACTTTTCTAGCAAACTCATATACTTCATCTTTTGCTCCACCTAAATTCATAGTGTAAGGTGCATGAGCTAATAAAGGTCCAAAGTTGTTTATTTTTCTTATTTCTTGAAATTTAGCTATATCTTTTTCGTCAAATGCTTTAGCATTTCCTCCTCTTGGATTTCTGCTAAAAAACTGAAATGTATTTGCTCCTATTTCTATTGCAACTTCTGCTGCTTTTTTATATCCTTTTGATATCGATATGTGTGGTCCTATTACTAACATGTATATTCTCCTTTTATGTTTTATTAATTGTTTATATTATTTAATTATACCCAAAAAAATAAGTATCAACAAAAGTTGACACTTATTACATATTAAATATTTTTTTCTCTAACATAGGTATAGTTAAAACTGCTATTTTATATCCTTGATCTATATCCATCTTTTCTCTCGATTTTAAAATTTCATCTATTTTTGATTTCATAGTATTCTTTAAATCATTAACTTCATCTAAGCTTAAAGAAAGTTCATTGTAGTCAATGATGCTATCATTTGACAATTGTTCTTCCTCCGCTGCATGATAAAATAATTCACTTATGTTTTCAAATTTAGATATGCATAATTTTTCCGATTTTTGTTCATTCTCTAATGAAAAATCTAGCACTTTTTTTCCTATTACTATGTTTTTTGCTTTTGGGTAATAATACTTTTCTACTATTCCTGATTTTACTTTTTCCTCTACTAACTCTAATATACCCACCTTATAAAGAGTTTTTATGTGATAGTTAATCTTAGCATGAGGCTCATCTAATAATTGTGATAATTGTTTCGCTGATAAAGGCGATTTATTAAATGTTTTTAGAATATCTATTCTTCGAGGATGCGCAATAGCTTTTATACATTCTAAATCTCTTAACACAAGTACTTGTTTCATTCCCCCACCCCTAAAAAAAAGATTTTATGTTATTTTAATTTAATTATATATTACCTATATGTAGTTGTCAAAAAATTCTATCTTTTAGAATATATTCAAATTTAATTTTTTAGATAGGTCTTCTAATATTTTTACTCCTGCAACACTGTTTCCTTTTTTGTCTAAAGATGGTCCATAAACTCCAATACCCATGCTATTTGGAACTGATGCCATTATGCCCCCTCCAACACCAGATTTAGCAGGTATTCCAACCTTTATAGCAAACTCTCCAGATGCATCATACATACCACATGTAACCATGAAAGTTTTAACCATTCTAGAAACTCTCTCACTTATTAATCTTTCACCATTTTCTACATCAATACCATAAGATGCAAGATTCATACCTATTCTTGCTAAATCTACTGCATCTATTTCTAAAGAACACTGTTTAAAATACAAATCTAATACTTCTTCTACATCACCATCAATGAATCCATCATTTTTAAGAAGGTATGCCATTGCTCTATTTCTATCTCCGCTCACTTTTTCTGACTCATAAACATCATAATTAATCCCTATATTGTCATTTTTAGCTAATCGTCTAAAAAACTTTAACATTCTCTCTTCTTTTTCTTGAGGAGTAGCTCCTTTTATTAATGATGTTGTCACTATAGCTCCAGCATTTATCATAGGATTGCACGGTTTTTTTGTATCATTTGTTTCTAGCTTCATTATAGAATTAAATGGGTCCCCACTTGGTTCCATCCCAACTTTTGAAAAGACATCAATCCAATCATTATCCATTAAAGCCATTGCAAGTACTATAGTTTTTGATATACTCTGTATTGTAAATTTAGTTTCACAGTCTCCCACTTTATATACATTATTATCTTTATCTATTATACATATTCCCAAATCATCTCTATGTGCATTTTTTAATTCAGGTATATAACTAGCCACTTGACCATAATTCACGTATTTTCTATTTGTATCTAACACTTCTTTAAGTATTCTTTCCATATTTACCTCCTTATTTAGTTATATTTCTAAATATATGCTAGTTATATAATACAAAAGGTCCTGACATTCTGTCAATATCAGGACTTTTATATATCTCTAGTCTACTATTTTACTACCGCCTATAAACTCTCTCAATATAGATGTGAAAGGTATATCTGATGTGTCTTTCAATTCAGTAAAATATTGAAGAAACTTAAGCAATCTATTCGCTTCTATATATGATGGATTTTCTATTGAGATTTCTTCTAATAATGGTTTTGCATATGTTTTTAAAATAGATAATTCATAAACACATGCAGAGTTAAATATTATATCTGCTTCTTCTTGATAAGGGAATATATTTTTCTTTTCACCACGTCTTACAGATTCCCATTGCATTATTGTTTTTTCTGCGCTATAACCTCTAAAATTATAATCTCTAACCATTCTTCTTATTAACCTTAAGTCAGTTGTTGGAATTCTATTATGGTCATCTAAATTTATTTGAGTAAGAGCACTTATATATATCTTGAATTTATCACTATCTGGTATAGATTTAGTTAACATAGGATTTAATCCATGTATTCCCTCTAAGATTATTGGCTGATTTTGATTTATTTTTAGTTTTTTACCAGTTTCTTCTCTTATACCTAGCTTAAAATTAAACTTTGGTAAGCTTATTTCTTTCCCATCTAATAAATCTTTTAGATCTTTATTAAATCTTTTTAAATCTATAGCTTCTATACATTCAAAATCCAAATTTCCAAACTCATCTAAAGGAGTATCTTCTCTATTGACAAAATAATCATCTAAAGATATCGAAACAGGATTTAAGTTGTTAACTCTAAGATGTATTGATAGTCGGTTGGCAAAACTAGTTTTTCCTGATGAAGATGGTGCTGCAATTAATACTACTCTTTTATCTTTTTCTTTTATTATATCTGCTATTTGAGAAAGTTTTTTCTCATGTAGTGCTTCAACTATTCTTATTACCTCTCCATACTCATCGTTTCCTATTATTTTGTTAAGCGTTGTTACTTTGTCTACACCTATAAGTTTTGACCATTTTTCTGCTTCTTTATATATATTTGCAAGCTTTGGCTGTTGCTTGAATTCCACACATAAATTTTTGTTAAATTCACTTGGTCCTAAAAGAATAACTCCATCATTATATAATTTCAAATCAAATGTTTTTATATATCCTGTTGATGGTAACATGTATCCATAAAAATGATCTATATAATTGTTACATTTATAAAGTTTTACATCATCATATTCTTTATATTTTAATAGTTCTGCCTTTTCATGGAGACCACAACTTTCAAATATATCTATTGCTTCACCTACATTAGTTGATATTTTTTCTATTTTATAATTACTTTTTACTATCTCATTCATTCTTTGCTTTATGTTATAAATATCATCTTCATCTATTTTTTTATCTATGTGAACTTCACAATACAAACCATTAGATAAAGAATGCTCTATTGTAACTCTACTTTCTTTAAATAGTTCATTACAAGCCATTATAAACACAAATGACATTGTTCTTGAATATACTCTCATCCCATCTGGTGTACTTGTATCTAAAAATCTTATTTCAGAGCCTTCATTAATTTGATGGCTTAATTCTCTTAATTTATTTTCTACAATAGCAATAGTTATGTACCCTTTATAACTTTCACTGATTTCTTTTGCTATATCCTCTAACAATATAGAAGAGTATCCGTCTTTAATACTATATTGCATCGCTTTCCCATCAATGTTTAAATTTATATTCCTCATATTTCTCCCTTCTCCTACATACAGGAAAAAGAGGTATTTACACCTCTTTCATAATAAAATCTAAATTTTTGATACTATCCTCAATGTCTTTATAGTTAATTTCTAATACCATATAATTGGTATCTAAATTAACAACCTCTTTTATATGCTCCTTTGATAATATTCCTTTACCAATACCAATATGTTTATCATTGATGCCATCATTATCACTTAAATGAATTACTTTTGTTTTTTTGCTTAGTTGTTTTATATAATTATCTTTATTTATTAAATTATGTCCTGTATCATAGCAAAACCATAATCTACTATTTTTTACTCTCTCAAATATATATTCAAAATCATATGCTATGTTTCCAACATTTGAAAAATCTCCATTCTCTGAATACACATTCTCTATAGAAATATTGGTGTCTATTCTATCTGACAATACTTTTAAAAAATCACTACTAATATTTAAATATTTATTTCTATTTTTTTTAAGTCTGTTACTCATTACATATCCTAAGTGAAGGTTTATGTATTTTATATCTATTTCTTTTAAATTATCATATAATTTTCCCACAAATTTTATCCATGAATTTCTTATATAATCCACATTTTCACAAGTATTTAATTCCATAGGTAAATGAATCCCAAGTGATAAATCTAATTCTTTGATTCTATCTTTATAATCACATAATTTTTCGCATTCATCTAAGTTATCAATACCAACTTCTATATGTTTTATATCTTCTATTTTTTCACATAAATTTAAAGCTTCTTCAATATTAAATAAAAGTGCTGATATCCCTATTCTCATAACAAACCTCTAATTAACTTTTCCTATTTTATTAAATGGGAACAATCTTATCATAACTTTACCCATTACATCTTTTTCATTAACTAATCCAACATCTTCATATCTACTATCTAAGCTTTTTTCTCTATTATCTCCCATAGCAAATATTTTTCCTTTTGGTACAACAATATCTATATTTCCTTCAGTATAATTATCATGTATATATGGTTCATTTGTTAATTTATCATTTACATATACTTTTGAGTTTTCTATTTTTATATGGTCGCCTGAAACTCCAATAATTCTTTTTACTAGATCTTTTCGATCCCCATCTTCTTGTAATAGTTCTGTGCTAAATACTATTATATCTCCATCTTTTGGATCGCCAATTTTATACGCCATTCTATTAATTATTAAATAATCATTTTCCTCTAGGGTCGGATACATTGATTCCCCTCTTACCAATGTAGGCTTTATAAATTGAGTTATTATAACGGCAAATATAAGAGCTGTCGCAATTATCTTCATCCACTCTATCGCCTCTTTCTTTACTTTTTCATTCATCCGTACCATCTCCTCTAAAATTAGGTTACTCAATATATTAATTTGATTTTTTTAAGCTACCTATCATGTGTATTGCCATCTCATTAATATTATCATATTTATCCATCTTGATTCCAATATCTAACAATTCGCAAGCTTTAATTAAATCTTGTACTACCTCCATTGGGTTGCCATATAGCTCTTCAATATCTTCTTTACTTACACCTTTAAAACCATGTCCCACTGGGCTTTCATTTCTTAATCTAATTAAACTCTCTAGTCTGTCACTATTTAATATTTCTACTACTTTGTCCATTCTTTTAGTTTTTTTTATGTGCTTGTTTATATATTGAGTTACCCCATGTATTAAATTTCCATTATATATATTATACTTCTTTTTTAAAGTATATAAAATATTTTTCTTAGATACCATATAACCATGCATACATACTTTATATGTTTTTGATTCTTTAGTACTAATAAAAATGTATTTAAACAAAGCTTCTTTTAATCTATATAGCCTTCCTAGAAAATCTATATACTCTTCATTCACAATTTGAATTTTCATATTCTCTACTAGTTCAGATAGTATATCTTCAGGTTCTCCTATATTCAAGTTCTCTAAATTAGTTATTAATTTATTTATTTGCCTTCTTGATAACATTTCTTCACTCATACTATTTATACTTTTCAATGCTTTTTTAAAGTCAAAGTTAACGGCATATTTAGATGACTCCATTAGTAAATATAAATCTCCTTCTATAATTCCCGCTTCTTCTAATATATCTAAAACTGCATCATAGTCATATCTTTGTAAAAATTTAGATATAACGTACTCTTGGTTTTTATCTAATGAGCTCATAATATACCTCCTATATTATATTTATAAAATTGACCTTCTTTTATTATTGAACTATATTATATTTAAATATACATTTTTTGTATTGTATGATTAGTTATATTTATTTAAATATCTATTTCTTTTTTCTCTTTTTTAAAAATCGTATTTTAGATTTATCTATATAATGATCTAGCTTGTCTAAATTTATTTTCCATAAAAATATAATATAAATTATAAACAATACAACAGACCATCTATATTCTATCATCAATATAAAATCAAAAATTCCATGAAGCAATACTGGTACTAATATAGATAAAATAAGGTACTCTCTTTTTTTTATTTTTTCATTACTAAATTTATATTTAGATATATAATATCCCATTGTTATTGCAAACATAACATGTGCTGGTATAGATATTACTGCTCTTATAATACCCACTTCAAAAGCTAAGTTTCTATTTTCAAACAATATATATATTATGTTTTCTATTGTCGCAAATCCAAGAGATAAAAATATAGAGTAAATAATTCCATCTAATTTTTCATCGAATTTTTTTTCCTTTACTAAATTAGGTAATAAAACTATATATTTTAAGCCTTCTTCTGTTAATCCTGCTACTATAAATGACATAAAAATGTAATTAGAATATCCTTCAAATATTTTTATTTTAATTAAAATTCCTTCTATTATAATTGCTATTATACTTATAAAAACTCCCATTATAAAAAACTTACCTAATAACCGTATAGGCTCTCTATCATATTTATCTTTTAAGTATATCCATAACATACAAGCTATAGTAGGTGCAATAGCCAATATTAATAAATCTATCTTCATCAAAACACATCCCTTATTTATATTTTCATTTATATTATTTCCAATTACCTTAACAAAATAAGAACTATCTTCATACTATAAAATACAAGATATTATTAAATTATCTCAAAGAAAGGGTGATTCTATGCAAGATGGCTTTTTAACAGTTAGTGTTTTAGATAAAGCTACTAACAGACCTATTGAAAATGCTACTGTAAATATATATTCAATTCCACAAGATGGTGAGCGTGCAACATTAGTTTTAGAAAATTTAAAAACTAATTCCTCTGGTCAAGTAACTGGATTAAATCTTCCTGCTCCGGACATTAAGTTTTCGCAGCAACCTTCTGATGTAAGACCCTATAGCCAATACTCTGTAGAGACTATTGTTGATGGTTATGAAACCATAATTATAGAAGGAACTCAATTATTTCCAACTGTAGAAGCTAGGCAAAATGTTCCTCTCATAGCTAAAACTAGATGTAGAGGATCCTATTCTAGGCAAAATGAGGAAATATATGATATTGGAGATAATACTTTATATGGAACTTATCCACCTAAGATACCTGAAAGTAGCTTAAAACCACTGCCTCCACCTACAGGGTTTGTTGTTTTAGATAACCCTGTTGTGCCTGAATTTATAGTAGTACATGACGGATTACCTGAAAATAAATCTGCAAAAGAATATTGGGTTCCATTTAAAGACTATATTAAAAATGTTGCTTCTTCTGAGATATATTCTACTTGGCCTACTCAAACTATTTACTCTAATGTAATAGCTATAATTTCATTTACATTAAATAGAGTTTTTACTGAATGGTATAGAAATAAAGGTTATAACTTTACAATAACTTCTACTACTGTATATGACCATAAATTCATAAATAATAGGAATTTTTTTGATACAATAAATGTGGTTGTAGATGCTATATTTAACACATATATAAAACGTCCACCTACTTCAAGACAGCCTTTACTAGCTCAATATTGTGATGGTAAAAAATCTCAGTGCCCTAATCAAATGACTCAATGGGGAAGTAAAGATTTAGGTGCTCAAGGTAAAGACTTTGAAGCCATACTTAGATATTTCTACGGAGATGAAATAGTATTTGAAAAAGCTCCAATAGTAAGTGGCGTTCCTGTATCATTCCCTGGCGAGACACTACAGGTTGGATCTAATAATAAATATGTTAAAACTGTTCAAAACCAACTTAATGCTATAGCCAAAGGATATCCAGCAATTCCTAAAGTAAGAGAAGATGGAATATATGGTGATTCTACTGCTGAATCTGTAAAAACTTTCCAAGGTATATTTGGATTACCTCAATCTGGAGTAGTAGATTTTAAAACATGGTATGAAATATCTAGAGTATATGTTGCTGTAACTAAAATAGCTTCTTTAAATCCAACTATATAATTCAACTTAAATATTAAAAACCTATAAATTTAGGCGTACTATAACTAAATTTATAGGTTTTTTAAACTAATTATCTTTATTTAAATATTTCTACATACTTATCTTTTAACATATGATTTATTATACTTTTATTTATTGAAAACTCTGGTTCTCCAGCTGCATAAGGTGCTATTTCATATAAATCAAAATAAATAACTAAATTATCATCTTGTATATAAAATTTATTATTTAATTTTATTCCATTAAATTGATATACTCCTTCATATTCTTTATCGTTTTTAACTATATTTTCTATCTTATTTCTTATCTCATTATCTATTACTTTCTTATAATCTATATTTGGTTTAAATAAATCACTTAATGTTAATAGTTTTCCATCTTTCATATCAATATTATATGATACAGTTTCATAATATCCATGTGCACCACCACTGTATTTATAGTATCTTACATTTATGCTTAATAAATCATCACTATTTTTTTCAACTTCAAAATCAACATTAGCAACAAATTTATTTTCTATATCAGCTAAATTATCCAAATATTTTTTTGCTTCTGCTTGAGATTCATTATAAAATTCCATTATATCTTTTCTTATCTCGTCATTTATATATTTTTCAATTTCTTTATTTGATGTCATTATTATTGGTATATTTATTACACTATTAATATACTTATTATCTTTAGTTATTGTTTGAGTATCTATATTTGCGACAATATTACTAGTAGTAAGTGCTTTTATTTTATTTTTAAAAATCTCTATAGGTATTTTAAATTCATAACTTATATTACTATTATTTTCTCTATAAGGATTGAAATAAACTATTATTCCTCCATCTGCAATAATAAAGTCAGTGTATTTATTTACAACTATTTTTTGTTTATCAATTTTTAAGTTTTGTTTTTTAGCATAATTATATATATATTTAGTTATAATCTTTTCATAGTCTATATTCCCCTTTAATAAATTATCTAGATAAATTCTTTGCCCTGTTTTTAAATCAAATAAGTAACTATCTTTTTCTAATACAAATTCTTTTTTGCCTTTATTTATATTTTTGTATATTACTATATTTATTAAATTTCCATCTTCAAATGCTACATTATAATTTATAGCTATATTCTTCTTTTCATTATTATTGTTTAACTCACTCTCCTGTCTTTGATGATTTATATATTCATTTATATTTCTTCTTATATATGTATTTATATATCGTTGAACCTCACTATTTGAAAAATGTATTTGAGGCATTTTTACACTTATCGCTACGTTTTTATAATCTATTTTTGTTTTTTCTTCAGTTATTTTTACTGTTCTAAGCCCTTGAGATAAATTAGTCTGTATTGCATCTTTAATATTAAATTCGTCTTTTAAATTTATTAAGGTTATTACTGAAACAATTAATACTAATGGCATTATATATTTTAAAAGCTTATTTTTATTTTTCATATTAAATTCCTCCAAAATATAGTTCACTTATTATATTTTGGATTTTTCATATTTTTATCCTAATCAAATTTTGTAATTTTTGTTTTTAAAATAGCAAATAAAAAAATAAAAGCCACTCTAATATATAAGAGCAGCTTTCATTTTTTTATATTTATCTGACTTTTTTTAATTTTACTACTGTTTCTACATGAGGTGTATTTGGGAACATATCCATACACTTAACTTTTTCTACTTCATAACCATAGTTTCTAAATTCAACTAAATCAAGTACTAAAGTTTTAGGATTACAAGATATATAAACTATTTCCTTAGAACCAAATCCAGATATATCTCTTATAGCATCTTTGTGTACACCTGGTCTTGGTGGATCTACTATTATTAAATCTGGTTTATGTTTTAATTTTTTAACTGTTTTTGTAACATCTCCTGCAACAAACTCACAATTAGTTAATCCATTTAATTTAGCATTTTCATTAGCTGCAACTACAGCTTCTTCTATTATTTCAATTCCGTAAACTTTAGACGCAGCTCCTGCCATAACTTGTCCTATAGTACCAGTTCCACTATATAAATCAAAAACAACTTTATCTGCATGATCGCCTATAAATTCTCTCGTCATAGTATATAGTTCTTCTGCTCCTTTAGTGTTAGTTTGGAAGAATGAGAATGGAGATATTTTAAATTTAAGACCTAATATCTCTTCTTGTATATAGTCTCTTCCATGTAAAACTCTTAATTCGTCACATTGAACAGCATCTGCTAATCCATCATTTACAGTGTGTAGTATGCTTACTATTTCAGCTTCGGTTTCAAGTTTTAGTAACATTTCTTTGTATTCATTCATATCAAAATCAACTTGAGAAGAAGTTACTATATTTACCATAAGTTCTTTAGTATTTACACCTTTTCTAACTACAAGATTTCTTAAATATCCTTTATGGTTCATACCTTTATAATAAGGAAGCTGTTTTTCATTAAAGAACTCAACACTTGAAGTTAATACTGTTGTAAAATCTTGGTCTACTAAAACACATCCATCAACTGTTAATATATCTATGTGTTTTCCTTTTTTGTGAAGACCTAAAGTTAATGGTCCATCTTTCATTTCATCACCAAAAGTATACTCCATTTTATTTCTATATAATTTATCTTCTGGGCTTCCTTGTATTCCTAAAAATTGGAATCCAAACAAATCTTGCTTTAAAAATAAATCCATAACTTGTTTTTCTTTTATTTCTAATTGTTTTTCGTAAGGAACAGATAGTATAGTGCATCCACCACATTCGTTAAAATGTTTACATGTTTCTTCTGTTTCTATTGGTGAATTTTCTAGTAATTCTATTATCTTAACATCCGCTTTACCACTTCTAGTTCTCTTAACAGCCGCTTTTACTCTTTGACCGCTTATTCCACCCTTCATGTGTACTTCTCTGTTTCCTATTAAAGTTACAGAAGTTCCACCAAACTCCATCTTATCTACTTCAAATTCTATAATGTCTTTTTTCTTCACTTAAAATTACCTCCGCTTTTCTATCTTTCTTCCATTAATTTTATTTCTTCTATTGTTAATTCTCTGTATTCACCTAATTCTAAACTTTCATCTAAGTTTAATTTACCCATAGAAAGTCTTTTTAAATAAACTACTCTTTTACCTACGCTCTCAAACATTCTTTTTACTTGATGATACTTTCCTTCATGTATAGTAAGTTCTATTTCTGATATTTCATCACTTTTTAGTATTTTAAGTTGAGCTGGCATAGTTTCATATCCATCATCAAGTGTTACACCTTTTTCAAAAGCTATTATATCATCATCATTTACTATTCCATCTACTTTAGCATAATAAGTCTTAGGAACATGCTTTTTAGGAGATAATACTCTATGAGAAAGTTTACCATCATTAGTTAAAATTAATAATCCTTCTGTATCTTTATCTAATCTACCAACTGGAAACGGTTCATAAATAAGATATGATGGATCTATTAAATCTAATACTATTGGATCATGTTTATCAAATGTAGCTGATATATAACCGTCTGGCTTATTTAACATTATATAAATAAATTCTCTATAAGTTACTTTTTCACCATCAAATACTATTTCATCAACTTCTGGGTCTACTTGAAATCCAGGATTATTTACAACTTCTCCGTTTACACTTATCATTTTATACTTACAATATCTTTTCAAATCTGCTCTACTTCCACACCCTATAGTTGAAAGTACTTTATCTACCCTTAATTTCTTAGCCATTAAAAATGATCTCCGTTCTCATAGTATTTTTCTTTTTCAAATACTGTAAATGCTAAATCCATATCTTCTACATCTAAATTATTTCTTATACTATTAGTTATTATGTCTGCTACTATATTTTGAACTTCTTGTCCTCTATCAAACCACGCTACTTCTACAAATGGATAAACTGAATCTAGTTTACCATTTCTTATAGCAATTGATTTTATACATTCTATTTCAAAATAATCTCTTGGACACTTTACAGCTTCTACTAATTCATCTATCATTTTTTCACTTATTTTGCATATATCATTTTCATGTATACCTCTTATTTTTATTTGTGGCATAATCTATTTCCTTTCTTTTTTATCTGTTCATTACTTTATTTATACTTGTTATAGATATTATTATACTTTTAATTTGATGTTATTACAATTTACTATGTACTTTTTTTGTAGAAACGTTATAATATTAGATGATGGGTAAATTTTAAATTTAATAATTTTTTAACAAATTAACTTATATGGAGGTTTCACTATGTTAGTTTCAGCTACAGAAATGTTAAATAAGGCTAGAGAAGGAAAATATGCAGTAGGTCAATTCAACATCAACAACTTAGAATGGACAAAAGCAGTTTTATTAACTGCTCAGGAAAACAATTCTCCAGTTATCTTAGGGGTATCTGAAGGTGCTGGAAAATACATGGGTGGTTACAAAACTATAGTTGGTATGGTTAACGGAATGTTAGAAGAATTAAAAATAACAGTTCCAGTTGCTCTACACTTAGACCATGGTAGTTATGATGGAGCTTTAAAAGTAATAGAAGCAGGATTCTCTTCTGTTATGTTTGATGGTTCTCACTATGCTATAGAGGAAAATATAGCTAAGACTAAAGAAATAGTTGAAATAGCTCACGCTAAAGGAATATCTGTAGAAGCAGAAGTTGGTTCTATAGGTGGAGAAGAAGATGGTGTTGTTGGAGCTGGAGAAGTTGCAGACCCAGCTGAATGTAAATTAATAGCAGATTTAGGTGTTGATATGTTAGCTGCTGGTATAGGTAACATACATGGTCAATATCCAGAAAACTGGGCAGGATTAAGTTTTGATGCTCTAGAAGCTATAAATAATCTTACAGGAACTATGCCATTAGTATTACACGGTGGAACTGGTATTCCTGCTGATATGATACAAAAAGCTATATCTTTAGGTGTTTCTAAAATAAATGTTAACACTGAATGTCAATTAGCTTTCGCTGCTGCGACTCGTGAATACATCGAAGCTGGTAAAGACTTACAAGCTAAGGGATTCGACCCTCGTAAAGTTTTAGCTCCAGGTTTTGAAGCTATAAAAGCTACTGTTAAAGAAAAAATGGAATTATTCGGTTCTGTAAATAAAGCTTAATTAGTTTTATTCAGAATTGTAATTCTTTATAAAATTTAAATTTTTACAAAACAAATGAGACCTTGTTGTTTAGTTCCTACTAAATAATAAGGTCTTTTGTTTTAACTATAAAATTTAGATCCACCTGTTAATTGTCTTCTCCCAACTAATTTGCATAAATTAGTAAGAGATGCTATTTTTATTTCTTTAAAACTTATTAAAAATACAAATTTAAAATCAGTAAATGATTCATCTATATTGTATACGTCAAAGAAACACCTTATATTATCAGATAAATACTTATCCTGTAGTTCGTCTTCTATTTCATCTGTAGCATCCTTTAGATACGCTCTTACATCTTCAAAGAACACTTGAAAGTATGATTCGTCTATATCTTCTCCCATTTCTTCTATTAGTTCTTCTATATCTTCCATATCAAATACATCTTCTGCTAATTGACAGTCAAATGCCATTATATTTTCTTCTTTTATAGTATTTGATATATCCTTTATGTCCTCAATGTCTTCACGTAATCCTATAATATCTTTTACTTTATTACTATTTATAATAATGCTATTTTTTTGATTTTTGATTTTTAACTCTATCATAAGATCACCTTCCCCACTCGATGATACTTTAGCTATACGATTCTATAGCTTCTTTTATATCATTCCAGTTATTAACTCTAGTTATATTCTCATGTTCAATTTCTTTATTGTAGTTAGTATCTATCAATAAAACTTTCATGCCCTCAGCAGCTAACTGCATAGCGTTACTAGGATTATCCTCTATAAATATATTACACTGTAATTCTTTGGCTTTATCTATCTTATAGTCACTACCTAATAAATGTACATCTATATGCGAAAGTCCTTTTTCAGTTAACCAATTTGTAGTTACATCTGTTAGCTTTGGATTTCTAGCTGTAACAAAATACAAATTGTGCTTAGAATATAGTTCATCTATAATATCTTTTGCACCTTCTACAACTTCTGCTTCTGAATAAGAATACATATAATTTGTATGGAATTCATTTAATATTGTGTCCATATCTACTCCATATAACTCGTTCCAATTATAAGTATTACACTCATCTTGTGTTATATTTTTACTGAAAATTTCATTTAAGTACGGAATAAAATGATATGGACTAGTAATAGTCCCATCTATATCAATACATATATTTAATTTATCCATATTATCCTCCCTAATTACCTGTTAAACTTCATAATAAGATATTCTATCACAGGTTAAATTATAAATCAAAGTTCGCACTTTAAGTATATGTATATAATACCAAAAAGCTTACCTAAAAAGATAAGCTTTAATAAATTAATTATATATACTTTAATTGCTATCTATTTTAACATTTAAGTCACTTATTCTTTCTTTAAATGATGATATTTGCTTATCTGATAAATCTAGATATTGAGTTATTTTACCTACATATTTAGGGTTTTTAGTATCTACCAATTGAATTGCTGACTCCATTGCCATAGATCTTAACTCATATGCTTTTTTAACATCATTTCTTGCATTATCTAATTCTTTAATGTATTCATCCTTAAAAAGAGTTGGTATCTCCATTTTTTTGTACATGGATATAACTTCTTCACATTTTTCATGTGCATATTCTAAATCTTTTTTTATGTTAGATAAATTTTTTATGTTCTGTGATATATTTTTAGTATAAGGCATACAATCTCTCATTGGCATTAGTGCTACTGTTTCTATATCATAGATTTGTTTTTTAAATTCAAATATTATTTCTTTATCATTTTTTTGATTAATCTCTGTTTCTTCTACATTATCTATACTATTTTCATTAACTTCTTTTATTTCTGATTTATCATCTTGACTAAACTGTTCTTGATCATCTACTATCTTATTTTCATCCTTGTCTTGATATATATCTTCTTTATTTTTTGGATTAGGATTTTCACTAAAATTAGATGCATAGCTATTATCATCACTTTCTTCAGATACATAATTATGATAATACATCGCTTCTTTAATTTTATTTAATCCACTCATATAAATATTAGTTATAACTATTGTACTTACTAATACAACATAAATACTACTATATATACAAGATCTTTTAAAGTTACTATAATTCCTAAATAAAGCTATCAAGGGAATAAGGTATAGAAATAAGAATACTAATATCCATCTCATTAATAAACATCTCCTTCTTTTGTATATTAAAACAAAATGCCCCAATGTACCTTTTTTAACCATTTAGTTTATAGTATTTACAACTTTATAACTTATTAATCCAATATTTTATTTAATTTAAAATCTATATAATCACATGAAGCTAATATATACTCTACTCCATTTCTAAACCCTTTCAATCCCATTTTAAAAGATTCTTTTCCATGTAAATGGCCATATATTACTTTTTCTACATTATATTCTTCAAATAGTTTAGTAAATAGCGACTCTTCAAGTCTGTCATTAGTCGGTGGATAATGAGTTATTACTATTAACTTAGTGTATCCTTTTTTACGAGCTGATTCTAACGATAATCTCAATCTATTTTCTTCTCTTTTGTATATCTTTGCATCATTTTCATCAAACTTAACATCATTTGGACACATCCAACCTCTTCCACCACAAATAGCATAATCTTTATATTCATAAAAATTAGTTTGTAAAAAATTCATATTATCATATAATTTATTTAATCCAGTTACTGTAGTCCACCAATAATCATGATTTCCTTTTATAAATACTTTTTTTCCTGGAAGTTTATTTATTATGTCTAAATCTTCTTTTGCTTCACTTAAGTTTATACCCCAAGAAGTATCTCCTAGAACTAATACTAAATCATCATCTACTACATTACTTTCCCAACTTTCTATTATTTTAGATTCATGGCCTGTCCAATTGTCTCCAAATACATTCATAGGTTTATTAACCGCCGTTGAAAAATGTAAATCTCCTATTGCATATAAACTCATATATATATTCCTTTCTTTTATGTCTTTATTTTAATATTATTTTCTATAATTTAAAAAAGAAAGTTACCCAATAGTATGGATAACTGTCTAATCATTTTTATTATTACTATTATATTGTTGTAATAAATTATCTATTTCTCTTTTAAGATGTATTATTTCTGCTATATCTCTTTCATTATCTATTTTATCTAATCTTCTTTGATATACAAGCGCTTTATGTGTCTCTCCCAAATTATATAGTTCTTGTATTTTATTTAGTACGTCTCTTACTGTCACAGATTTCACTTGGCACATAACTTGAGCTTTCATTATATCTTCTCTTATTTCACTCATCTCTTGATCTAATAAGAATGCTGCATCAGCTGCTCTTCTTAATCTAACTGCTAGATCTTCTGGTATATAGTGTTCATATTTATATTTTAAAGAATGCTCTATTGTTGCCCAAAAGTTCATAGCAAGTGTTCTTATCTGTATTTCACATAAAATTTCTTTTGAACCTGCGATTGAGTTTATAGGGTATTTAATTATAACGTGATAACTTCTATATCCACTATCCTTAAAATTTTGTATATAGTCTTTTGAGTAAACAATCGACATATCTGTTCTATTTTCGATAAGCTCTATTATAGTGTATATATCTTCAACAAACTGGCACATTATTCTTATCCCAGCTATATCTTCCATTTCAGATTCAATATCTACAATATTAAGTCTCTGTGACTTTGATATTATAGATGCTATTTTTTTAGTTCTTCCTGTTACAAATTCGATTGGAGAATATTCTCCCTTTGCCATAAATTCTTTTCTTATATTTTTAAATTTCACCTTTAACTCTTCAACAGCATGGTCATAAGGAGCTAATACTTCATCCCATTTTTCGTATTCCATCTCACTCACCCTTTGTTCTATTTTTACAGTCATATCTATTTTAACATAATTCATTTTCTTTTGGTATAATAAAGCAATTCTCCTTGTGATAATATATAATCGATTTCTTGTAAACTTGCTAAATAGCTAATTACGGAAATAAGTGACGATTTAAAGAAGTGATATTCTTTATAATTGCACTTTAAGCTATTTTTTAATATTATATTTTTTAACAACACCTCTACACCCATAGGAGTATTTAGTTCTTCTTTTATTTGATTGACATATTTATATACAGCAGCCTCATGATTTTTTATAATTTTTTCACTTTCTTTTTTAGTAATCAAATCTTTACTATGACTAGCTACTATATATTCAAAATCTATATTTCTAAGCTTGTCTAAAGAATTTATGTATTCTTTTAAGTCATACAAAAACAGAAAATCATATTTTTCAAACATATTTAAACCTATTAGCAAGTCTCCTACAAACAATACTTTATCTTTAGTTAAGATACCTATACTACCAGGTGTATGTCCTTTAAAATCTATCACTTTAAAATCTTCATTGTTTAAATTTACGATTCCCTCATTTAATACTTCATCTATATATGTTTGTTCTAAACACTTACTTCTCAATCTTTCATCCATAAATTCATTACTTTTTCCACCTATGATGTATTTAGAAAATAAGCTTGGATGTTCTATATATAATTTTGCATACTGCGAGCATAATATATTCACATCTTTATAAAACTCTCTGAATTGATTACATGCACCATAATGGTCATTATGTTCATGAGTATTTATAATAAATTTCAAGTTAATATTATCATTTTCTAATATATTTATTATTCTTTTAGGCCTAAGACCACTTAATCCTGGATCTATAATTAACGCTGTATTATCATTATATATATATACACCTGTATTTGTTCCACCTTTTATATAAAAAGTATTTCCCTTTATATTTATTAAATCCATATAATCACCTAATTATAATAATATTTTTTTTAATCTATTAATAGCTATCTCTCTTACATCCTCATCTTTGGTTACTCTTATTTTTATACTATATGATACATCTTCATTGAAAAAATAGTCTATAAAGTATTCAACTATACCTCTATCTTTAAATTCTATATCGATGATACCTTTAGAATATATATTTGAATCCAATGTCATCAATTCATCTGCAAATCCTAACCTATCAGATTTACTTAAGTAATCATTTTGAGGAATAAAATCTTCACAATATTTGATTTTATAATTAACAACTTCATTACTTATATCAAATCCATATTTTGACTTTACTATTTTATTGTATTCTATATTTCTTTGAGTCACATTGGATAAATTTTTATTATAGTCTTCTTTTTTCCAATGTCCAAATAACCGACAATTTAGTGGTCTTACTTCATATATTAAACATCTATTGTCTTCATCTTTAAATGGGCATGCACTTTTTTTAGTAAATTCTAAAAAATAATAATCTATAACGTTACTTAAAGATTTTTTTCTTAATTCTTTATTCTCATTTAAATATTCAAATATATTTATAAATTCAATTAAATTTATTCCAACAGACTCCATACAACAGTTCCCACACCCTGCACAGTCTCCACTTGGTACATTTGAATATACTTTATTTAATTTATCAAATAACTTGTTTTGTTTACAATAATCTATACAATTTAAAATATCTTTCTTTTTTATACTAGTCATTATTATTACTCCTTGTTATAATTATTAAGTTAATACAAACAATTATTATAACACATTTTTTACGATTAATTACAGGAGGCAAATTTTATGAATAGATATACAAAGATAATAAATATGATGGATAGTTATTTTACTAAAGATTATGAGAAAACTAAAAAAAACATAACTAAAGTCAGAGAAGTTAGAGAAGAAACTGTTAGAAAGTTCTTCTTACAAGGTGACTGTGAAGTTTTAGTAGTATTCGAAGAAACTGGTAAAGAAATTCTTATAGATGATTTTTCATCTGATGATGATATAAAAAAATACCTAGGTTCTAAGTTTATAATCAAAAGAAAATAATTTTAAATATAAATGGGTTGGATAATTAATATATCCAATCCATTTATTTTATAACAATATATTTTTTTATAATAGTTTTCAAAATTAAATGTATAAAATTAATTTGTCTGCCCATAATAGTAATATAAAATTAAATATTTAACTCAATCTCCCCCAATTTGAGCTTTCGTTCCCCCAACGAAAGCTCTTTTTACGTTTAATTTATAATCCTAGTTAATAATTATCTTATAGGTTATAATAACTTAATATAAATATCAATTGTGAAATGGGGTATATAAATGATAACAGTAGGTAATTTAAATTTAGATACAGATTTTGAACATAGAATAATAAGAGAAGAGGATGACGATTTAGATTTATTTATAGATATAAACTATCGTAGCTTAGATATAGATAATAGCGGGTCAAACTTATTTAGCTCTAGAATCCAATTTCCTTTTGTTAGGTCTATTATATTAAGGTTAAATAAACAAACCCATACAATGACAATACATTTAATGAGAGACATAGATTTATTTTCAGCTTTTGCAAACTTTGAAGTTGATTATACTGATTGCACAATAAATATAAAAAATAACCTTGAAAAAGTATCTATATATAAATCAGCATTATAGTTTTTCGTAATAAGAAGGGGGCCTTAATAGGCCCCTTAATTATATTTATTTATATTTTAATTATATTACGCTTTAAATTCATAGTCAACACAATTTTCTGAATATTTATATAACTTATTTTTCTTTTCTTTGTCCATATATTGTTGTGTATATTTCTTTTAACTCAGATACTAATGGTAATCTTGGATTAGCTCCTGTACATTGATCATCAAATGCATCTAATGCTAATTTTTCTATTGCTGCAAAATAAGTGTTTTCTTCTATTCCGCAATCTTTTATAGTCATTGGTACATTTACTTCTTTCATTAAGCTTCTAACAGCTTGTGCTAAACTCTTAACGCCTTCTTCTGTAGTATTAGCTTTTAACCCTAACACCTTAGCTATTTCTGCATATTTTTTGTCAGCTACAAATGATTTGTATCTTGGGAATGCAGCAAACTTACTTGGCATAGCCGCATTGTACTCTATTACATGTGGTAATAATATTGCATTTGCTCTACCATGAGGTATATGGAACTCTGATCCTAACTTATGAGCTAACGAGTGGTTTACTCCTAAGAAAGAATTGGCAAATGCCATACCAGCCATACATGAAGCATTGTGCATTTTTTCTCTAGCTTCTTTACCTTCTGCAGTATTAGCCCCTTTATATGATTTTGGTAAGTAATCAAATACCATTTGCACAGCTTTCATAGCCAATGCATCTGTATAATCAGTTGCCATTACAGAAACATAAGCTTCTATAGCATGAGTTAATACATCTAATCCTGTATCTGCAGTAACTGCTGCTGGTACAGACATTACAAAACTTGGGTCTATTATAGCTACGTCTGGAGTTAACTCATAATCAGCTAAAGGATATTTAACATTGTTTACTTTATCAGTTATAACTGCGAAAGATGTAACTTCTGATCCAGTTCCTGAAGTAGTTGGTACAGCTACCATTTTAGCTTGTTTTCCTAATTTAGGGAACTTAAATATTCTTTTTCTTATATCCATAAACTTAAGTCTTAAATCTTCAAAGTCTGCTTCTGGGTTTTCATAGAATAACCACATACCTTTAGCAGCATCCATTGCAGATCCTCCACCTAAAGATATTATAGTGTCTGGCTTGAATTTTCTCATAGCTTCAGCACCATTTAATACTGTATCTACAGATGGATCTGGTTCTACATCAGCAAACACATCTATCATAACTGGGTTTCTTCTTTTTCTTAAGTGATATTCTAATTTTTCAACATATCCTAATTGAACCATCATTCTGTCAGTTACTATCATTACTCTTTCAACGTTTGGTAACTTTTCTAAGTATTGTATTGAACCAGCTTCATGATATATTCTTTCAGGTACTTTAAACCATTGCATATTAACTCTCCTCTTAGTAACTTTCTTAACGTTTATTAAGTTTACAGCTGATACATTATCTGTTGTTGAGTTGTTACCCATAGATCCGCATCCTAAAGTTAATGATGGAGTATTTACGTTATATATATCTCCTATTGCACCATGAGTTGATGGAGCATTTACTAATAATCTTCCTGTTCTTACTCTATTACTGAATTCTAATATTACAGCATCATCATTTGAATGTATAACAGCTGAGTGACCTAATCCGCCAAACTCAGTCATATCTACACATCTTTGTACCCCTTCTTTAGC
Organism: Romboutsia sedimentorum; assembly: GCF_030131845.1. GTDB lineage: Bacteria > Bacillota > Clostridia > Peptostreptococcales > Peptostreptococcaceae > Romboutsia_D > Romboutsia_D sedimentorum. The sequence goes on from NZ_JASKYM010000009.1 coordinate 91,503, forward strand.
ATCCTTAACTTTTATACAAGCAAGTACTGGACTTAATTTTTCTTTAGATAGTGGATGATCATGTCCTACTCCACCTATTTCAGCGACTAACATTTTAGCATCTTTAGGAACTTCAAATCCTGCCATTTGTGCTATTTTGTATGGACTTTGTCCAACTATGTTAGGATTTAATGAATTAGTTTCTGGATTTATAACTGTTTTTTCTAATAATGTTTTTTCCTTTGCATTTACAAAGTAACAGTTATATCCTTTCATTAAACCAACTACTTCATCATATATACCTTCTTCTACTATAACTGCTTGCTCTGAAGCACATATCATTCCGTTATCAAATGTTTTAGATAATATTAAATCATTTACAGCTTGTTTAATATCTGCAGTTTTTTCTATGAAACAAGGTACGTTACCTGCTCCAACTCCTAGTGCTGGTTTTCCTGCTGAGTAAGCTGTCTTAACCATTCCAGGACCTCCAGTTGCTAATATTAAAGAAACTCCTTTGTTATTCATAAGTGCACTTGAAGCTTCTAATGATGGTACTTCTATCCATTGGATACAACTTTCTGGAGCACCTGCTTGAATAGCTGCATCTCTTAATATTCTAGCAGCCTCTGCTGAACATTTTTGAGCTGATGGATGGAAACTGAATATTATTGGATTTCTTCCTTTTATTGATATTAATGATTTAAACATTGCTGTTGAAGTTGGATTAGTAACAGGAGTAACTCCAGCTACAACACCTATTGGTTCTGCAACCATCATATATGCTTCTTCTTCGTTTTCTTCTATAACTCCAACTGTTTTTGTATATTTTATACTATTATAAACATATTCTGTCGCGAATATATTTTTAGTTACTTTATCTTCAAATATTCCTCTTTGAGTTTCATCTATTGCCATTTGAGCAAGCTCTATATGTTTATCAAGACCTGCTTTAGCCATAGCCCCTACTATTTTATCAATTGCTTCTTGGTCTAACTTTAACATAGCTTCTTTTGCTACGTTAGCTTTTGCTACTAAATCATTGATCATGTTTTCTACACTGAATTCTTGTTTCATTTCTACTTCTTTAGCTTTTTTTGCATCTTTACTCATGTGTTGTTCCTCCCAATAATTATAATTTATATTAAATTGCGTTAGTTATTTAACAAACTTTCTATATTTAGATAATACCTCAACTGTCTAAATGTGTCAATATTTTTTGTTATTTTTTTATCTATTCAAATTTATGAAAACGTTTTTATTTTATTCCGTCCTTAATTACCTTGTTTTTAAGTCTTTTAATATAATTTAAAACTTTGTTTATGTGCGTATTTTAATTTTCAAAATACATAGTTAAATTTTAGTCAATATTGTATACAATATACCAAGGCATAAAAAAAGATTTTAAAATTATACTTTTCATAATTTAAAACCTTTTTTTGTTTTAATTTAAATACATTTTTATATTTATGCTATCAACCTTTATTTAAATGTTATAACTATTTCTTTATATCCCATATTTTTTAGCATATTTTTTATACTTGATTTTGTGCTATTTTTTATTTCATCCATCAAACCTTCTTTTAGGGCTTTTTCTTCATATTCTTTTTTATATTTACTTATGTCTTCTAACACATCTTGAATCTCTAGTTTATTAAATATTGAACTCTTTACATCATACACATATATATTATCGTCATCTATATAATGGTCTAATATTTCACATCTCTCTATTTCTATAAAAATCTTATCTCCTGTATTTTTAGATATATTTATATCTTCTGGCTTTACTCCCCCATTTATTACGCCATTGTACTTTATAATAAACGATTTTTCTGTAAATGGTATTTTAATATCATTTATACTTTTATCTTTTTTCACTGTAACTACATTACTATAACTGTATTTTACTGTACTTAAATTAAGGACCTGACTTATAGTATCCATTACCTTGGTATTATCTTTATATATGTTTTGATTAGTTTTAAACTTATATATAAAATATGAACCTGTTGTAACTACTATCAAAATAAATAGCAATATAACTATTTTCTTAATTTTTTTTGCTTTTTGCCACAAATTTGCCCCCCCTTTTGATATAATATTTTTGTGTTATTAACAAATATATTTATAATAGTAAGTAAAATATTACATATTAAATTTTAAATGTGATATTTTACTTGCACTTAATCAATATATTCTTAGACTATTATTAATTTAAATATAAGTTTTTTCATGAAAGGAGTATTAAAACATGACGTTATTAGTTTTCGGGCATAAGAATCCAGATACAGATTCAATATGCTCTTCAATTTCACTTGCTCACCTAAAAAATCAATTAGGTGAAAATGCAATACCTTACGCTTTAGGAGATATAAGAAAAGAGGCTCAGTATGCGCTTGACTACTTTAAAGTTGACGCACCTCAAATATTAAAAGATGTTAAAATTCAAGTTAAAGATTTAGGATACGATAAAGTTGAAGCTTTAACAGCTAATGCTTCTATATTAGAGGCTTACAACCTTATGGAAAGAATGCAAGTAAAAACATTACCTATAGTATCTGAAGATAATACATTTGTAGGAATAATTACTATGCAAGAAATAGCTAAAAGTCTTCTTCACCAACATTTCAATACTATTCATACATCTATATCTAATATATGCAAAAGCCTTGATGGTTCAGTACTTGTAAATTGTAACGATGATATAAAAGGTAGAGTAGTAACTTTATCATTCGGTATGGATAGCGTTATGGATATACTTAACGAAGGAGATATCGCAATAGTTGGGGATAGATATGACATAATAGAATATGCTATAGATACTAAAGTTAAGCTTTTAGTTTTAACTGGAGACACTAAGATAAGTGAAGACTTATTAACTGTTGCTAAGCAAAATGGAGTGTCTATAATTTCTGTTAAATTAGATACTTATAAAGCTTCTAATATAATAAACCAATGCAACTATATAAGCAATTTAGTTGCTACAGATAATTTAGTTACTTTCAACGAAAATGATTATGCTGATGATATTAAAGAATCTATGCTAAGCACAAACTTTAGAGCTTATCCTGTTGTAGATAGCAATAATAAATTCTTAGGATTAGTTTCTAGAATACATCTTTTAAACCCAACTAAGAAAAATGTTGTTTTAGTTGATCACAATGAGTACGCTCAAAGTGCAGATGGTATAGAACAAGCTAATATAGTTGAAATAGTTGATCATCATAAAATAGGTGGTATAGCTACTGACTTACCTATATCATTTAGAGTTATGCCTGTTGGATGTAGTTGTACTGTAATATACCAAATGTACAAAGAAAACAATATTGAAGTACCTTATCATATAGCTGGTCTTTTATTATCTGCTATATTATCAGATACATTATTATTTAAATCTCCAACTACTACAAACATGGATAAAATAGCTTGTGAAGAATTAAGTAAAATAGCTAAAGTTGATATGGAAAGCTATGCTATGGAAATGTTTAAAACTGGTACATCTTTAGATGAATACAGTATAGAAGAAATAGTTAATATGGACTTTAAAGAATTTAATATGAGCTCAAAGAGAGTTGGTATAGGACAAGTATTTACTCTAGACATAGATTCTATATTTGCTAAAAAAGACGAATTCTTAGCTTATATAAATTCTACTGACTATGATATGTTAATCCTTGCTATAACAGATATAATCAAAGAAGGTTCTTACTTAATATACAAAGCTGATGATAAATTAGTAGCTGATGCATTTAATGTAGATGCAGCCCAAGGTGTATTTGCTGAAGGTGTTGTTTCTAGAAAAAAACAGTTAGTTCCTAATTTAACTACTGCTATTAAAAATATGTAATTATATTTATACTAAAATAGAGGAACATATAGTTCCTCTATTTTTAATTCCATAAAAACTTAATAATATCACCACTATCATATTGTTTATAATTAGCTTTTTGAAAAGCTCTTATTGAAGCAATATTTTCTTTTTTCACAGTACCTGATAATTTTAATTTTGGAAGTTTATTTTTTATTTCATTTAGTGCAAATTCACCTATCCCCATTTTTCTATATCTACAATCTATACTATAATTTATTGTACCTATATTGCCATCTATATCTATTCTTATTTGACCTACTTCTATATCATCTTTTACTATTATAAACATCTTACAATTACTACTTTCTATCTTAGAATTAAACCATTTTATATGACTATCTAAGTCAACTATACTTGTGTTTAAAGAATTTTTTCTAACGGTCTCATCATTTACCCAACTAAATAATAAATCACAATCACCTTTATTAGCATCTCTTAAACTTATCATTGCTTATCTATCACCCTCTTTTATATTTATTGATTTATTAAGTCAAAACTTAAAGGTGTTCCTCTTTTAACCCTATCGTTTACTGTTTTACCTATTACTTGATTGTAGTATTTTGGATGTAATCCAAATCCAGGTCTTATAGATCTTATATTGTCACTTGTAAATGTATCTCCTGGTTCCATATCTTCTACTATAAATAATGACCTCGATAGCTCTCTATTTTTAATTTTCTTTTCATCTAACTCATAATCTACCTTACCTATAGCTCTTTCTATTTTTCTAACTCCCTCTACCATCTCTCTAAACTGATTAGGTTCTAATGAAAATAACGAATCAGGTCCTCCTATATCTCTATCTAAAATAAAATGCTTTTCAATTACCTTAGCACCTAAAGCTATTGCAGCTAAAGAAACTTCTATATCTATACTATGATCTGATAACCCAACTATCACATTAAATTTTTCTTTTAAATCTTCTATTGTTTTTAAGTTTGAATCTTCTAGTTTAGCTGGGTATGATGATGTACACTTTAATAAAACTATATTGTTATTGTTCATTCTTCTACACGCATCTATAGCTTCCTGTATATCATCTATAGTTGCTATCCCCGTAGATATAATTACAGGTCTTTGTTTTGATGCTATATACTCTATTAAAGGTATGTCAGTAATCTCAAAAGAAGCTACCTTATATGCAGGAACATTCATAGTTTCTAAAAAATCTACTGCACTTTTATCAAATGGTGTTGAAAAAAATACTAATCCAATATTATTTGCATACTCTTTTAATTCCATATGCCATTCCCAAGGTGTATAAGCTTCTTTATATAAATCATATAAATACCTTCCATCCCATATAGTACCTTGATTTATTTTGAAATACTCATTATCACAATCTATTGTCATAGTATCAGGCGTATAGGTCTGTATCTTTATGGCATCTGCACCACTTTCTTTAGCAGCTTTTATAGTACGCTTGGCTATATTTATATTATTTCCATGATTAGCTGATAGTTCTGCTATTATAAAACATCTATTATCTTCATCTAGCTTTATATTATCAATATTCATATATTCCTCCATCTAGTTATTATTTAAATTCAAAATTATTTAATATTTCATCCACTATGTTTTTAATACCATCTTTAAATATATGCTTTTTCGAAATACTATTCATTTTTATTCTTAAGTCATAATTTTCAATTAAGCTGATTACCTCTTTTGATATCATTTCTTTTGTAATATCAGAAAAATCCCCTAAAGATATTGCTATCCCTAGTTCGCTCATTTTAGAGCATATGTTAGCTTGATTTTTAGCTTGTTGTATTAGTATAGTTGGTATGCCTAGAGATGCTAATTCATATGAAGTTGATCCTGCTGCACATATAGCAATATCACACTTTATCATTATTTCTTTTAAATTTTTAGGATTATTTATGAAATTTACTTTTGGATTATTTGAATATATATTTTCTAACTCGCTTATATCGCTAAATGAGGGTCCTATGATAACATTTAATTTTAAATTTAAATCTATTAATGATTCTATAACTATAGGAGTGAAATTATTTATATCAGAACCGCCCATTGTTATTAATATATTTTCTACACTTTTTTTTATAATTTTATACTCATTATTGTTTCTAAATTCTTCTCTGAGTATAGTATATTTACTTCCTAATAATAACTTGGTATCTTTATAAATCACATCATAATTTAAATCCTGTGCATATATATTTCCATTTATTATAAAATTGCTTGGGTATGTGCATATATTATTATCATCTATGCATATAAGTTTCTCTACATTCATTCTTAGTTCTAATAAATATTTATAATTAAGCCAATACGAATCTGTCATTATATAATTTATATTATATTTTTTTATTATACTTACTACTTCTTCAATCTCATCATCTAAATCATTTGAGTTTATAGTTACATTCTTTATCTTGTTATTTATCAAAATATCTTTTACACTTTTATCTTCTTTCGTTATAAATATAATATCAATATCTCTATTTTCAAATTCCGTTGCAATGGCAATGCATCTCATTATATGACCCATTCCTTTTGATTTGCTACCATCCGCTCTTATTCCAATAATCATTTTTCACCTACTCTTAATTTTTTATTTTCACTTAATAGATTTTTGTTTAATATTGCTATTTATATTGACTAAAGTATTATTATTTTCTAATAACTTTATTATTTCACTCATATAAAAATTATGCTCTCCTTTATATAATTCTTTGTATATAGCTTCTATTAATTCAAAGTCTTCTTTTGTATCTACTGTAATTCTATATTTTGAATAATCTTCTATATTTTTATAATTAAATGTAAATTTACTTTTTTCATATATGTATGGAGTAACATGTTCTCGTTGATATTTTTCTTTTGCATTGTAAAATGCATCTTCTAATAAATTAAATGAAAATACCTCAGTATCTAATCCTCTTGGGTAAGTTCTTTCTATAGCGTTAGTCACTACTTCATAGTCATTTTCTATATAAAACTTTACCAATTCATCTATTACTACAGGGTCTATAAGAGGGCAATCTGAAGTTATTCTAATTATTATATCTGCCCCATATTTTTTTGCACTATAATAATATCTTGATAAAACATCATCTTCACTTCCTCTAAAATTTTTCACCCTTAGCCTCTTGCACTCTTTAATTATTTCATCATCTCTTTTTAAATCTGTAGTAGCTACTATTATTTCATCTATATATTTAGATTTAGACACTCTTTCTATAACATGATTTAAAATAGTTTTGCCCTGTATATTCTTTAGTACCTTGTTAGGCAACCTTGTTGAACCAACTCTAGCTTGTATTATAGCTATTACTTTTTTCACATATATCATCTACCTTCTTTTTTATAATAAATAGATCTAATATATTATTTATATGAAAAATAGTTATTTATTGTTACAATGAAAGAGGAGCTAAATAATTATTTTATTTAGCTCCTCTCAAAACACCATACTTTCATAAAACGGTGGATTATTAAGTTACATACACTTTTATTTAGATTTATTCTAACGTTTTTATCTGTTCTATAAAATCTTCATTTTGTATTTGTTTTAAGGTCTTTACTGTTGTTATCATAGTTATAACTATTAAGAATGCTATAATTAGAACAATTGCCCCTACAAATTTTAGACTTATCAAATTAATATTTTCAAAGTCTTTTATTATTATAGCTCTTGTTATTAAGGTCGGAACTACAGCTATCACAAAGCTAACAGCTATATATATTAAACCTTCTAACTTAACAATTTTTTTTATTTCATCTTTTGATATTCCTATACCTCTAAATAGTGCAAATTCTCTGCTTCTGCTATTTATACTAGTAACTATAGTGTTGCAGCAATTGAATAGAGATAATATAACTATAACCCCAACAACTAATGTCATAACCATAGTTTTTTGATTATCACTTTTTTCAAGTCCAGCCGCCTCACTTTTATATGGTATTAAGATACCTTTCCCTGATTTATCTATTATTTTATTTAATTCACTTTCAACTTTTTTATCATTGGCAAGTTTACTAGTCCATATATCAAATCTTTCATATGATGAAACTCCAGTAAATTTATTCATTTGATTTGCTGACATAACAGCACCAAAGCTTGATCCTCCACCTTGAGAAAATATAGGTAAATTTTTTAGAATACCTCCAACAATAAACTTTTTAGAAATTGATTTTGCAAAATTCCCTGTTTTAGAATCTACAGTATCAAAGTTTATATTAACTTTATCTCCCATTTTTATATTAATTGATTCACATGTTTGATTATCTATATATATATATGGTTCTTTATTTAATTTACTTAAATTTTCTTTTCCTTGTGTCAATACATCATCTAATATCTCATTATCTTCAATACCTAAAACTTCAAAGCTATTTTTGTACAATTTTACGCCATTTCTTATTTCAGCATTTTGTTCAAGAATATGCTTCTCACTTTTCCAGTAGTCTGATTTTTTATTTATATTATTATCATCTGTTTTTATATTAAAATGTTTATCTCTCAATGTATTTACTTTTTTAACGCCATCTATACTTTCTATCTCTTTTAATATTTTTGAATCATAGCTTTTTTCATTTTCATCAACAGATGATGTATCAATGTTTTGAATAGAATAATCTCCTGGAATCCACAACCTCATTCCACCATCATTCAAGAAATTACTAGTAGACTTTGTATATACCGTTGCCATTAAAAAAATTACTAGCGTCATTGATGCTATAGCTAGGCTAGTACGTTTTTTATTTCTTTGAATATTTTTTGATGCTATGTTTCCATAATCCTTGAAAAATCTAGTCATAATTTTATTTATAAATGATTTTTGGTTTATTTTAATCTTTTCTTCATTTCTTCTCATACAAATCATAGGATCAATTTTAGATGTTATTATAAGTGGCTTGGCTACTGATATTATTATTGTTAATATACTTAATATCATAGAAGTTAAATATGTACTTATATAACTATTACTTTTAATTGAATTTACATAATTAATATCATATATTACACCTATAACATATTCACTACACAAATCAGCTATTAATCCACCTACTATTAATCCAATCGGAATACTTATAATTGAATATATAAATACCTCTAAAATCATTATTTTAGAAACGTCAGACGGTACAAAGCCTAATGCCCTTAATGTTCCAAAATCTTTAGTTCTATTATATACCAATATATAAAAGATATTGTAAATCAATAATATGGTAGCTAAAGCAAGTACCATATTAACTATAATATACGGTATTTTCAAACTCAAACTATCAGACATTGCTAGTATTAATGGATTGTTTAAGTGGAAATTATCTTTATCTAAATTTCCATCTTTAACAAGCTTTTCAACTTGTTTTGGTATATTTTTTTCTTCTTTAAATACCAGTATAGCTTGATTGTATTTATCCTCAAGAGGTATATTTTTAATAGCACATTCTTTGCTTATAACCCCTATAGACATTCCTTGAGCTTTTGAAATGGGATTATTTTTAAAAACGCCTACTATCTTAAACTCTTTTTCTCCATTATATAACTCATGTCCCTTCTCATCTGGTCTACTATACTTTAACTTTATAATTTTACCTATTGGATCCTTTATATTATTTTGCTCAATATACCATGTATCTACTGCAATGTCATTTTCACTAATTGGAAATTTTCCATTTTTCAATATGTCTGGAGTATTTATTTCTTTAGCAGCTTTATCATCCCATAATATTTGTAACGTTTGCCCCTTTCCTATATCATGAAGCCCTAGGAGCATTGATTTTCCAATTTTGTCTATATTAGGGTTGTTTTCTATATATTCTAATTCTTTATTAGTTGGGTCAGCATATGATGCATGTTTTGCGCCTAACTCTTTTTTAGATTGGTCAACCATCAAACTTCTAGCATCTTCACTTATTATGTTCATTACTAAAAATAAAGCAGTTGAAATTATAATACTTGTTATTATTAACAATGTGTTTTTCTTATTTTCAAAAATATATCTTTTTACTATATCATTAAGTTTCACAATTTCACCTACTCTCTTATAAATCCATCTTCGATTTTTATAATCTTATCTGCATATTTTGCAATCTCCATATTGTGAGTTATCATTATTATTGTTTGATTATATTTTTTTTGAGATTCTTTTAAGAGATTTAAAACTTCACCTTCTGTTTTTGTATCTAGATTACCCGTAGGCTCATCTGCAAATATAATTGCTGGCTTGTTTACAAGTGCTCTTCCTATTGCTACCCTTTGTTGCTGACCACCTGATAATTGACTTGGTAGATGTGTTTTTCTATCTGTTATACTAAGTAGTTCCATTAGTTCATTAACATATATATCATCTTTGTTATTTGTATTTATTGTTGGTAGTTTTATATTTTCTTCAACAGTTAATACAGGTATTAAGTTGTATGATTGAAATATTAGGCCTATTTTCTCTTTACGCAAAAGTGATCTTTGTTTTTCATCAAGAGATGAAATATTTATATTGTCTATAATTATATCTCCACTTGTTGGAGTTTCAAGCCCTGCCATTATATGCAGTAATGTACTTTTGCCACTTCCACTTTTTCCTACTATTACAACAAATTCCCCCTTGTTTATTTCTAGGTTTATGTTATTTAGTGCTTTTACTTCTGTTTCATCTTTTCCATATATCTTAGTTAAACTTTGTGTTTTTAATATTGGCATACTAATTCCCCTTTATTTTAAATTTAATAACAATAAAAAATGTTATCTTCTAAGCACTGAGTTGGATATTTATATCCCTCTCAAGAATTCTGTGCTTAAAAAATAACATTTTATATAATTTTTTTCAATATAGTTGTCACAACAGGTCATTTTAATGTTCTAACAGGTCATTTTTTCGATCAAAGGTATATATATAGTCATTATAAATTTATTAACAGATGTATCTATTTCTAAATTTCCATTATATATTTTTACTGAATTTTTTATACTATTTATTCCAATCCCATGTAAAAATGAATCCTTTTTATCTGTTATAATAAATTTTCCTTTAAATTTTATTATATTAGTTTTTGTATTTTCACATTGTATTACAAAAATTCTATTTACAATAGTACCTCTAATTTTAATGTTTTTATTTATTTTTTCATCATCGATTTTATTACATGCTTGTATTGCATTATCTATCATATTTGAAAATATACTACACACATCTGATACATCTATAAAATCACACTTAGAAAAATTTATATCTACAAATAAATTAATATTCTCTTTATCACAAATATTTTTTTTATCATTTAAAATAACATCTAAAATCATATTACCAGTATTATATATATAATTACATTCTTCTAACTTACTATTTATCTCTTTTGTATAACTATTATTTCCATAAATATTCTCTATACATATCATATGATTCTTCATATCATGATATAATTTTCTAACTTTTAACTGTGATTCTTTTATGCTTAAATAATACTTATACTGATTGTCTATATTTTGTCTTATAGCTTTATTTTCAGCTCTTAATCTATTGTCATTTATTATTCTATTTGTTAGACTTATCAATAATATATTTGATAAAAATATCATAGCTGAAACACTAACAATAATAACATCTAATGTAAAGTTAGTTATAAGAGAATATGCATGTAATATGAATCCAAAAAAAGTTATTATACATACTATATTAACTAATATAATTATGGTGCTATATATGTAGTCTTTTTTGGTCTTTTCTGAATCTACATTTAGAGATTTAATTATAGGTATTATTGATATTAAAAATAACTTGGATAAAATAACTAGTTCCAACATCATTATATTGTCGTAAAATAGCTTTAATTCATTCATTTCTCTAAATAGGACCAATTTATTAGATATAAGATATATTAATTTAGAACTTAAAATATCAAAACCCTTTACTGTAAGCCAATAACCTAAACTTGCAAATAAACCTTTTAATATGCTTATATCATAGTTATATATACAATATATATACATAATTGCTATACATATAATCAAGCTTAAAACCAAATTAACATTACTAAATTTCATTATAATAACTATACCAAAAATAATTAATAATGAAATATTTGAGAATATCTTACTACTCCTAAGCTTACTTATTTCATCTAATACAATTTTTAATACACAACATTCTATTATCGCTGATACTGTCATCAAAATCATCCTAAATAAATGTGTATCTAACATATTATCGCCCCTAGCGTGTTTGTTAACTTAGTTTTTAAATTGTTCATTTTATATTTAGTAACAGGTATTTCTTCACAATTCACTGTCACTGAATTTTTAGATATAAACTGTATATAGCCAACATTAATTAGATAGCTTTTATGACATCTAAAAAAATTATATTTTTCAAGTTCCTTTTCTATTTTAGATAAACTGCTTATTGTATGATATGCCCCTTGAGTTGTATGTATTGTTATATCTCGTTTTATAATATCTATATATGTAATAGTGCTAACAGGTATCTTATTTGTAATGCCTTTGTGCTCTATGATTATAAAATTTTCTCTTTTTTTTATAATATCAGATACACAACTTAGAATATTTTCTTTTAAATCCTCATATTTTACAGGTTTTAGTAAATATCTATAGGCTCTAACTTTATAGCCTTCTTGTACATACTCTAATAATGATGTTATAAATATAATTTCAGACGTATCATTACTTTCTCTTATTTTTTTAGCCACATCCATACCTGTTAATTTATCCATTTGAATATCTAAAAAGAAAATATCAATTCCGTCTAAGTTTTGATGTGCTAACAACTCTTCCCCTGAACTAAATTCTAATATCTCTATTTGATCTGATATATCTTTAAAAGATTTACATATAAAATCTTTTAAAATCTCCCTTTGATTATCCTCATCTTCACATATAACCACTCTATACATAAAATCCCCCTCTTCTTTACATAAAAAATGCTCCTTGCTTTTAGTACTACTAAAAACAAAGGAGTAAGTAAGCCAAAACTTATATTCCCTAGCTATTTTGTTCTTCAATTCTCGATTCATTTATTTAAATTTTAACATAAAACATTATATTAGTATATAATGTTTTCATTTAACAAAAAACACCCTATAAAGTGACTACAAAATAGTCTACTCTATAGGGTGTTTAAATTAAATTACATTTTTTCTACGTCTGAGTAATCTACTCCGAAAGTTTCAACTGTTACGTTTTTCATAACTTGTGGAGTCTTAGGTACATCACCTCTACCAGTTGGTGTTGTAGCTATTTCATTAACTACATCCATTCCTTCTATAACTCTACCAAATCCAGCGTATTGTCCATCTAAATGTGGAGAATTCTTGTGCATTAAGAAGAATTGAGATCCAGCTGAGTTAGGAGCCATAGTTCTAGCCATAGATAATACACCTGGTTCATGCTTTAAGTTGTTAGTGAATCCATTTCCACTGAATTCTCCCTTTATAGAATGTCCTGGTCCACCCATTCCATTTCCATTAGGGCATCCACCTTGTATCATGAATCCTTCTATAACTCTGTGGAATGCTATTCCATTGTAGAATCCTTCGTTTATTAATGTTACAAAGTTCTTTACTGTGTTAGGAGCTATATGAGGATATAACTCTGCTACCATTTTCTTTCCGTTTTCCATTTCTATAGTTACTATTGGGTTTTTAGTTTCCATTTTGATATACCTTCCTTATTTTAAATTAATATATAATTATTTTGCTTCATTAACTAATTGTGCTGCTTGTTCATATTCAACATCTAATAAATCTAGGATTTGTTTAGATCTTTCTTTTGTTGAACCTTTAACTTCCACATAATTAACATTTTCTGATTTTAAGAAATTTAATATAGATTCATCTATTTGAATAGCTATATCTTCATCTTGCCATCTTACCCCATCTTGTATATATCCAAATTCTCTTGGTACATACACTATCATATCATAATTTTGTATATCTTCTATTGCTAAGCAGTATAAATCTTTAAGTATTTGTATTTCTTTTTTACTTCTAGCTTTATTCCCTAACATAAATCTTCCATATATATAAGGTACAAAAGTAGCGTAATCTGTAAGAGCATAATCAAATACTTCTAATTCATCTTCTATTTTTTTCTGACCTAAATAGATTCCATATTGCTCTGATATAGTTTCTATCATTCCTTTATCTTTCAAATATTCTGTTGAATATTCTAATGCATATCCTACATTTAATCCTGCTATTTTCATTTCTACATATAAATGTTGTATTAATGTAGTTTTTCCACATCTAGGACCACCTAATACTGCGATTCTCTTAGTTGCCATAATTTATATCAACTCCATATATTATTTTCTCAGTTTAAAGAACCTTTATATTATACTAACATTTAGCAGTTTATTCAACGATTTTGATATAATTGTAATTTTTCAAAGCAAAATATTCGTTTTTTATTAAATATAGATAATTTAAAGTTATATATTTAAAGATTTTCCTATTTCATATCCTTCTTTAAATATATTATTACAAAACTCTTTCTCAAATCTTAAAGTATCATTTTTACCAAATATAGTTTTAGGTCTAGCAATTATTATATTATCTATGTTATATTTACTTTTTATTTCTTCTGGTAAAACATAATCATGAACTGTGGATATAATTATAATTTTATCCACATCTTTTTTAAGCAATGGTTCTATTAAAGTGTTATTAACTAACCCACCATCAAGGCTATATCCATCATATAAACCTTCACTTATATCTTTATTAAATTGCTTCTTAAAAGGTAGCGTTGCATTTGGATTACATGGTAGCAAAGCACTGTACTTAACTGCATTTAAACCTTCTTCTTTATCTACATTAAGTACATTAACTACTTTTTCACTAACATTTTTATCTTTTATGTCTATATAGTTCACATGGAAATCTATTTCCTGTGTATTTTTATTAATAAGTTGCTTTAATTCATCAATTACAGACGAATTATCCACAGTATTATCCACTATTTCAATATTATTTTCAGAACTAGTTTCTATATTTGTCCACATTCTCTCTAGGTTGTCAACATTTCCTGTGAATATGTAATATCCATTTATAGCACCTATAGATGTTCCTGTTATAGCTTCAAATTTATTTATTCCTCTGTCATAAAGACCTTTTATAACTCCGGCTTGGTATGAACCTTTAGCACCTCCGCCAGAAAGACATAGTCCTATTCTCACAATCTCATCTCCTATCTATATTTCATAAAACTTATTAAATGTTTGATAAATACTATAATGGTCCTCTACACTTCCTAATTCTCTTATAGAATGCATTGCAAGTATAGGGCTTCCTACATCTACAGAAGGTATGTCTATATGAGTAGAAGATATCGGTCCTATAGTACTTCCTCCTCTTTCATCTGATCTATTTACAAACTCTTGATATTTAACATTAGCTTCTTTACAAATAGATTTATAGATAGATATAGAATGAGCATCACTTGTATAAGCTTGATTTGCATTTATTTTTATAACTGGACCTTTTCCCATGACTGGTCTACTTGTTGGATCATGCTTATCAACCATATTAGGATGAACTGCATGTGCTAAATCCGCTGATATTATAAATGAAGAATACATTGCATTAAAGAATTCTTCTCTTGATTTTCCTAAAGATAAACATATTTTTTCTAATATATTTAATAGCATATTTGAATCTGCTCCTTGCTTAGTTGAGCTTCCTACTTCTTCATTATCAAATACAGATACTAAATTTACACCTTTATTACCTTTTGCATTTATAAGAGCATGTAAACTAGCATGAGTCATAGCTAAATTATCTAATCTTCCAGTTGATATAAATTCTTCATTAGGACCTATTAAACTTCCTTTTTCAAATTCATATAAGAATAAATCAAAATCTATTATGTCTTCTACTTCTACATTTAATTTTTCTGATATTTGATTTAATAAAAAATTATCTTTTTCTAAACTATCATTTAAAAGACCAACTAAAGGTAGCATATCCTTTTGCTTGTTTAGTGCATATCCTTCATTTATAGTTCTGTTCATATGTATTGCTATGTTTGGTATTATACAAACTGGTTTATTTATATTTATAGTTTTCTCTATAGGATTTAATATGTTATCACTTTTTAGTACTACTCTTCCAGCTATTCCTAACGGTCTATCTAACCATGTATTTAGTATAGGGCCTCCGTAGCATTCTGTGTTTAATTTTAAATATGTATCTTCTACAGACATCTCTGCATTTGGCTTTATTCTAAATGTAGGCGAATCTGAATGAGATCCAATTATTCTAAATCCTTCTTTGTCTATATTATTAGAGTTAACTTCAAACGCAACTATTGCTGATGAGTTTTTAGTTATATAGTATTTCCCATTTACATCTATCTTCCACTTTTCGTTTAATTGAAGTTCTTTAAATCCATTTTGTAATAAAAGATTTTTTGATGTTTCTACAGCTTGAAAAGATGTTGGACTTTCATAAATAAAATCTATAAGATTTTTTGCAAATTTATTTTGTTCCATGGTGTAGCCCCCTCTATTTTTTAATTTTTTTATTATAACTGTGACTAAAAGCTATATTTTGTTGATAACTTCTAGCCACAATATTTAATATCAAAAGTTAATTTTATAATATATCTAATGTTGTATATTCTTTATTTATTTTCTTTATACCTTGCTGTACAAATGCTATTGTAACCTCTGTACCCATCATACCTACAACAGTACCCACTCCAAATTTAGGATGATGCACTCTTGTTCCTGGTTTTATATCATCTATATTAGTTTCCTTTTTAGAATCTTTAATTGTTGCATTTACATTATGAGCTACTGCTGACTTATTAACATTTTTCATGTATTTTTGTTTATACTTATCTAATACATTATAATTTGCCTTTGAATAACTTAACTCCTTTTCAACTTTATTAAGTTTCTCTATACACTCTTTAGGCAATTCTTCCATAAATCTAGATGCTATAGATGGATTAGTTTTACCATATAAAGTTCTTTTTTTAGTTAAATTCATATACAATGTGTCTTTTGCTCTTGTTATACCAACATAACAAAGTCTTCTTTCTTCTTCTATATCAGAATCCTTCATAGATCTTATTGCCCTAGATATAGGGAATAAACCTTCTTCCATACCTATTAAGAATACAACAGGGAACTCTAATCCTTTTGATGTATGAATTGTCATAAGAGATACTTTGTCATTTTCTTCATCACTACTAGTTTCAGATGTAAGTGCAACTCCAGTTAAGAAACTTTGTAAATCTTGTTCTTCACTATTTTGTTCAAACTCTAAAGCTATAGATATAAATTCTTTTAAGTTGTCTATCCTATCTTGAGCTTCTTCGTTTTTATCTTTAGATAATTCATCTAAATATCCAGTAGTCTCTAATACCTTTTCTATTAACTTACTAACAGGATATACTTCTTTTATTGTTCTTAATGTTCCTATTATATCAACAAACCCACTTATACTGTTTCTTGCTTTAGTTGATATATCTGAATTTGTTTCTATATCTATAAGTACTGAATATATACTTTCTTGCTTTAAACTAGCTCTATCTTCTATCTTTTCTATAGTTCTAAGACCTATACCTCTTCTTGGAACATTTATTACCCTCTTTAAAGATATATCATCTTGAGGATTTTGAATTATTCTTAAATACGCTACTAAGTCTTTTATTTCTTTTCTTTCATAAAACTTAGTTCCACCATATATATTATATGGAGTCTGGCTTCTATTTAAAGCATCTTCAATTGGACGAGCTTGTGCATTTGCTCTATAAAGTATTGCAAAATCCTTATAAGATCTATTTTGCTCTCTGCGTATTTTTGCTATCATATCTGAAACAAAATCAGATTCATCTATTTCATTTTCACATAATTGTATTTTTATTAAATCGCCTTCTTTTTTCTCACTCCAAAGGCTTTTTCTTTTTCTTTCTATATTATTAGATATCACAGTATTTGCAGCATCTAATATAACTTGAGTCGATCTATAGTTTTGTTCTAATTTAACTACATGTACATCATCATAATCTTTTTCAAATTCAAGTATGTTTCTTATATCTGCACCTCTCCAACCATATATACTTTGATCATCGTCTCCAACAACGCATATATTTTGATGCTCTCTAGCTAAGATTTTTATAAGTTCATATTGAGCTTTACTTGTATCTTGATACTCATCAACCATTATATACTTAAATCTGCTTCTATAAAAATCTAGTACTTCTTTGTCTTCTTTTAAAACTTCTACAGTTTTATATATTAAATCATCAAAGTCTAATGCACTATTTCTTTTTAAACGGTCTTGATACAGTGCATATATGTCAGCTATTTTACTCATTCTATTGTCTGATAAGTTCATTGCCTTAAATTGTTTAGGATTATATAGCTTATCCTTAGCGCCTGATATTACGCTTATAACAACCTTTGGTTCAAATACTTTATCGCTTAAGTTTAGTTCTTTTAAACAGTCCTTTACTAAAGTAACCTGGTCTGAACTATCATATATAACAAAACTTCTGTTATATCCAATTCTATTTATATCTTTTCTAAGTATACGAACACAGCAAGAATGGAAAGTACTTATCCACATATCCTTAGTATCAGAACCTAATGTCTCTTCTACTCTTTCTCTCATTTCATTTGCTGCTTTATTAGTAAATGTTATTGCTAATATATTAGAGGCTTGTACTCCTTTGTCTTCTATCAAATGTGCAATTCTTGTTGTTAAAACTCTAGTCTTTCCCGATCCTGCTCCAGCTAATATAAGAACCGGACCTTCCGTTTTCTCTACCGCTTCTCTCTGGGCCGGATTTAATGTATCTAAATTCATATTTTTCCTCCTATTAACAGTGATATACTCTATATTAATCTATATCAAAGATTTATTCAAATTTAAGAAAGCTATATTATAATTTTTTCCAATATAATAGAAATCTAACATATATATACAAATAAATTTTAAATATATCATCACTAGTCTATAGTATATAACTTATCAGTAATTAAAAAAAGATATAAAATAATAGTTTATAACTATATATTTTATATCTTAATCATTTTTATTAATTATTACTATTTAAATTACTACTATTCCAATATTGATATAAGTCATCCTCACTCCTAAATAAAGGTAGCTTCATGTTTTTATGAAGCTTTACTAACCAAGGTAATTCTAGCCCTGCTTTATCAATTTTATCTTCATTAATAAATACATCCTCTGTTAATCCATAGTCTGTTATCTCACCTTTATTTAAAACATATATATAATCGCATATTTCATATATTAGATTCATATCATGACTTGATATAACTATTTTTACACCTTTATCTTTTAGATTTTTAATTATATCTATAATTAATTTTGTACTAATTGGATCTAACCCTGCTGTTGGTTCATCTAGTAGAACAATTTCGTTTTCCATAGCTATTACTGATGCTATGGCTACTCTTTTTTTCTGTCCATAACTTAGAAAATGTACAGGTTTATTTATAAATTCTATTCCATTAACTGCCGTTAAGGCTTCTTTTACTTTTTCTTTTATTATTTTTTCTTCTATTCCAATATTTCTTAAAGAAAATGCGATATCATCATATACTCTTGAATAAAAAATTTGTTTTTCTGGATCTTGAAACACTATTCCAACATCTTTTCTAAGAGCATACAAGCCCTTCTTAGTATATTTAATTTCCTTATCCTTAAATAATATATCTCCAGATGTAGGTTGTAATATCCCCATTAAATTCATAAATAATGTTGATTTTCCAGAACCATTAGATCCTATTATTCCGATTATATTTCCTTTTGAAAAATCCATATTAATATTAGACAAAGCTAAAGATTTTTTTTCATATTGATAATTTAAATTACTAATTTTAAACATTCTCATCACCTACTATGTGAAATTTACCATCATATAGTTTCATATCTAAAGATATACACATATCATCATATCTTTTCATCATTCTTTTAAACAACATGTTTCCAAGAAGACCAATTGATTTATATGAGGTTTTTAAATTTATATATCCAAATCTTAATTGTTGTGATTTTCTAATATCTTCTACTTCCTCTAAAAATATAAATATAAATCTATAAACTAGCATTGTTAACTCTATTACTGTATCTGATATATGAAGATTTTTTAATAAATATATAATTTGATTAAACGGTGTTGTTAATATAAAAAAATACACACACATTAAACAAGAAATAGATCTAAATAGTAAATATGTTGATGTAATTAACGATTCTTTCGATATACCTACATATATATTTGCAATATTTAAGCTATAAATTAAAGCACTTGAATCAAACGATATGTTAATTAAATTTACTATTATTCCCATAATTAAAAAATACATAGGAATCCTCAGTAATTTTATATAACTCTTAATATCAATTTTAGCTATACAAACTACAGATATGCTCATTAACATCATTATAGCTATTAAAAATAGAATATTTTTTGTTATCATCGATGCAATTAAAAAAAATAGTCCTACTCCAGTTTTTATCTTAGGATTTACATTTGTTAAGTTATTTGTATATGCATATTTGTCAATTAAAAGCATTTTACTCTCTCCTCCTACTATACAAACCATATTCTATGAATCAAAAATAAATAATATCCATAAGATAATTTTATTTTTTAACAACTCTAAAAAGCCTAACCTTGGGATTAGACTTTCTTTATCAATACTAATTATATATAAGTATCATAAGAATTATTCTCCTCCCCGAAGAAATCACTTGAATATTATTAGGCAGGTCTCCTGGCTTAGCTTCATCCTACTATTTTACCTTCCCATGACTAAGTCATAGTGGTTAAGTTGAAATTTCGTCAGCTTTACAGTAGCGGGGGCTGCAGAGGCTTTTAACCTCTTTCCCTATTAATCTTACTTTAAGAACCTATAATACTTTTATTTTTTATTATATAAAGTAACTATATTTTTAACTAAATAATTATTTCATTATAATATATTCTACATTTATTATAAATTTCCTTCTTATTTTGACAATATATTATAATTTTTTTAAATAAATATGAGTTTAGTTAAATAATAATTTGCACAAAAAAAGATTACGTGGCTACGTCTTACTCTCCCAGGCAGTTGCCCACCAAGTACCATCAGCGCTAAAGAGCTTAACTTCTGTGTTCGGAATGGGAACAGGTGTATCCTCT
>NZ_JASKYM010000010.1 GCF_030131845.1 Romboutsia sedimentorum
CTCTTAAATAAAAGTTTATCTAGGGCTCAGATACTGTTATATATCTGGCTTTATGTTTCGTTTGTTTCAAATTCTATAAATTAACCTACTGTTTAATTTTCAAAGTTCATTGTTCGTTTTCGATTTCGTCTTGCCCCGTTTCTTAAGGACAAGTATAACTATATCACGACAAAATAATTCCGTCAACACTTTTTATAATTTTTTTTAAAACATTTAAATCCCATTCATTTTAAAATTCTGTATAAGCACAATTTTCTTAATTTAAAAAACCTAATTATTCTACATAATATTTAAAATCTTCTATATAATCGACTCATTATTTATACATTCTTTGTGCATAAAAATTAATATATTAATAAAAATAAAATAATGATAAACATACGTTTAAAAGTTTGGTATAATCGTTATATTAATTTGTATTGGGAGGTATTTTTGTGAATAGTGAATATAAAAAAGATGTTCTTAGGCTAGCACTATTTATCGGTGAACTTATGTTAACAAATGGTGCAGAAACCTACCGTGTTGAGGACAGTGTTCTTAGAATTTGTAGGTCTAGAGGTTTTAATCATGTAAGTGCTTTTACCGCACCTACTGTAATAATAATTTCAGACGAAAGATTCGATGGTTTATCTTTTATGAAAACAATAAAAAGTAGATCTATAAATCTAAATAAGATTTCACTACTAAATAATTTCTCTAGAGAGTTTGTAAATAATCCAGATTTATCTATTGAAGATGCTATAGAAGAACTTAAACAGTTAGGATCGGTACCTTCTTATCCTAATTATTTAGTTAACATATCTACAGGGTTTGCATCTGCATTTTTTGGTTGTTTATTAGGTGGAGACAACCTAGTAAACTTCTTCTTTACTTTTTTAACATCTATACTTGCAATTATTTGTTATAAGAAGATAATGAAGGTTAGTTCAATTCCAACATTTTCAAGTTTAGTTGCATCTGTTTTGATAGCAACTGCAGGGGTTTTACTTGCTGAATTTGGAATTTTAGATACACCTAGAATGCTTATAGTTGGTTCTATAATGCCACTACTTCCAGGTGTTTCGTTTATAAAAGGAATTCGTGATTTGATATCGGGAGATTTAATTTCAGGGGTATCTCGTGCATTTGACGCAGGGATGACTGCTATTTCTATTGCTTGTGGGGTAGGTCTTATACTTGATATGTGGGTTAGGTTAGGAGGTAAATTCTAATGACAAATATGCCAATTTATATGCACTTTATATTTTCTGCATTTTCAACAGTTGGGTTTTCAGTATTTTTAAACGCACCTGCATCATCATTGATTCCTGCTGGAATTACTGGTGGTATCGGATGGTCTGTGTTCTTTTATTTAATGGGGGTTTCTTCTAACTCTATATTTGCTAATTTTTTCGCAGCTGTCATTGTATCTTTAATGAGTGAAATATTAGCTAGAAAGTTAAAGCAACCAGCTATACTATTTGTAATACCAGGTATTATACCTTTAGTTCCGGGTCTTGGAATGTATAATACCATGCTTTATTTAGTTCAAAAAAATTATGATATGGCTATTTCTACTGGTGCTGATGCACTTTTTGTTGGAGGAGCTATTGCACTTGGAGTATTACTTATAACTTCATTAGCTAAAACTATAAGTATGTTTAATATCAAAAGAAAAGTTGCTAAATAGCAACTTTTTTTTTACAACTTTATTTCACAGCCTTGTTTTATTAATACTTCAGTAACAACAGGTATATATTCTCTACTCTCGCTGAATTTAGAGTCGTTTAACTTTAGTACTACAAACGATAATAGCATTAGACCTATCCCAACACTTCCACTCACAACTTCGATATCTACATTTATTTTAGATAAATTAAGTATAAAGTATGTAGCAATAGTTCCAATCAATAGAGCTATTAGTGGTACTGTGTATACTATTGCCGCTGCTTTTAATACATTTACAGTTTCCATATTAACCTTAACTTTATCTCCTACTTGTGCACCTATTGCATTATCAACTTCAACTACTATATCTTTTTTTTCTGAAGTAGTTGCACACTTTCCACAAGATGCACATGCTGAGTGGCGTTGCATCTTAAGTTTAGCCGTTTTTTTATCAACTATTTCTACAATATATCCTTGCTGTTCCATAAAAATCCCCCCTATTTAGTAAACTTATCTATAGTGCTAATAAGTTCATTTATCATAACTTCAGTACTTTCATCATCCCCATTTTTTAAGCTGTGAGAAACACATCCCTTTATATGATTTTCCAAAATTATAGTTCCTACTTTATTTATAGCAGATCTTATTGCTGATATTTGAACTAATACATCTACACAATATCTTTCTTCATCTACCATTTTTTGAATTCCTTTAACTTGACCTTCTATTCTTTTAAGTCTTCTTATTAGCGCATCTTTATCATTAGATTGTGATAATTTTTTTTCTTCCATTAATTCACCTCATATTACCTTGTATATACTATTATTATAACTTATTTTTAGAAAACCTTACATAATAGTTAATTTTTTATTTGTATTTGTTATAAACATTTTAATTTATGTAAATTATACTATTATACTATTATTTTGAAAAGGTGGGGTTTATATGGATATGCAATCTAAAACTAATGCAAAGCAGGCTTTAAATAATTTAAAAATGGAAATAGCTTCTGAACTTGGATATAACTATAATCAAGAAACTAATAAAGTAGAAAGTAACGCTCCTCAAGGAACGCTAGAAGGATCTGCTCAGAATGTACTAGCTGGTGAAGAAGTTGGTGGATTAGCTACTAGAAAGTTAGTTAAGATGGGTGAGCAAATTTTAGTAGATAAATATAATTTTCAAAAATAAAAATCTATTATAGTTTAATTACATAAAAAGTCCTATAAGCTTAGAATTTATAAAATCTAATCTTATAGGACTTTTCTTGTTATACATATTTATGTTTTTTATTATTTTCAATAATTAAATATAACATTATCATTAATATAGAAATTGCTATTGCTACACCTAAATTCATTAAAATCATATTAGCACTCTCTCCAAATACTATATTTTTAAATGCTGTATTTATCCAAGTAAGTGGCGAAAACATTGCTATTTTACGAGCTATTTCTGGCATAAATTCAAGGGGAATAAGTCCTCCACTTAAAATACATGCTGGCATAGTTATAAAAGTAAGTAACATATAATACATCTCAGATGTATTGGAAATTACTAATACTAATAATACCATTGATGTTGCAACAAATGATAAAACAATGGATAATAATATCATCCAATAAAAATTAACTTCAAATCCTTTATTAAATATATAAAAAGATGCTGCAAAAACTATGCTTTGTACTGACAACAATAAAAAACATCCTATTATATGACCTAATAAATACTCAACTTTACTTACCTTTGACACTAATATTCTTTTATCAATTTTAGACTCTCTTTCTTTTATTAGTGGGCTTAGACCTTTACCTGCTATAAGTAAAAATGCCATACAATAAAATCCAAATGTCATTAATTTACTCATAACTACAAGTAAATTATTTTCTCCTATATTAAATTTGTACTTTTCATTTTCAAAGTTATCATACTGCTTTATAAAATCTTCCTTATTATCTCCAAATGATTCTATTTTTAATATTTCATTACTTATAATATTAAATGCTATATCCTTGTTATAATCATTTTCTTTTCCTATAAATTCAAATACATTTTCTTTATTATTTTTTATATCTTCAAAAATATCATCAGTTTTTATTATAAGACCTGCTGATACTTCATCTTCATTTACTAAATCTTTAACTTCTTTCTCACTATCTACAATATACATACTATCAAATTTTTCTTGATTTATTAATTTATCAGATACTTTTGATTTGTCATTACTAAATATAGCTATACTAGGTTTAGGTGTTGAGCCTTCTTCTGTATTTAATATAACTTTACTTATAACTACATTAGCAACTATAGGTAGTAATAATACAATCCAAAACCAATTTTTTATTATACTTTTAATGTTGTGTTTTAAAATAATAAATATATTTTGCATATTATCTTTCCCCCCTTTTTCTTAGTATTATACAAGATATAATAACCAATAAAAGTACGGTAACTACTGTTGAAATTGTCATATTACTATAGCTTATATTAATACTTCCATCTATAAGTGATGACATGGCTTTACTTATATTAGTAAATGCATTTAATTTAAACAGCTTATTCTCCAAACTAAGTTGAGGGTTTAATCTTCCTGATAATAATACAAATATTACAGTTAATATAGATACTATGTTGTCTCCATGTTCCTTTTTCTTAGATATAGCTGCTCCAAATATACCTATTGATATTGCCAATAAACTAATCATAGCAATACAGTATAAAATACCAAATAAATTATTTAGATTAATATTAACATCATATACAAGGTATATTAATATTAAAGTTACTATTGATTGAAGTACTACTGTTATAAATGTTCCTATTAATTCTAGTTTTATAAGTTTTGAGATTTTAATTGGTGATGAGTATACTCTTCTTCCTATATTTTGTTTTATATAGAATATATTTTTATATGCATTCATACTTAATGATAATGCTGACATTTGTAACATAACTATTGCAAAGTATTTACTATAATCAACTTCTTCTTTATCGGATTTATAAGTAATACTTTTAATTACATTTTTATTTATATTATCTAAACTATTATTTTTCATGCCTATTTCATAGATAGATAATTTTTCAAAAAATTCTTTTGTTATATTTTCAATTATTCCTTCGCTCATATTAATAGTACTGTCCTTAGAAGAAAAATGTATATTCTTATTATCTTCATCTATTTTAACTTGTAAGTTATTTGATTTTTCATCATTTAGAGTATATTTAATTTCTACATTTTCATTACTTTTATCAAACTCTTCTAAAAAATTTATATATGCTTTTGCTACGCTACTATCCTTATTTGCAACTATATTTACTTTACTCGTTTGTACTTCATTTTCATGAGAATACATCATAGAAAATATAAATGGTAATATAATTACTAAGAATATAGTTGTAATTATCATATTTTTATCTCTTAAGCTTCTTTTTATAGAAGATATTATTATATTCATAATTTACCTCCTAATCCCTAAGGGTTCTTCCTGTAAGATTTAAAAATACATCTTCTAAAGTAACTATCTTACTTTTTATATCTAGTATTTTGATATTCTTAGAAGATAAATATAATATAAATTCATTTAAAGAACTTAATTCCCTATCTAAACTTACATATATTTTATTTTCTTTAAATTCAATACTATCTACTCCAACTATTTCTAGTAGTTCATTTTTATTAATATAAGTTACATCATCTACTAATACTTCAAACTTATTTTTATCACTTATTATAGCTTTTAAGCTGTTTTTATCTCCATTTGCTATTACCTTACCTTTATCTATTATTACTATATTATTACAAAGCGTTTCAACCTCTTCCATATAGTGAGTTGTATAAATTATTGTGCATCCATTTTTATTTAATGTTTGTATAGACTTCATTATATGATTTCTAGATTGTGGGTCTATTCCAACTGTCGGTTCATCAAGTATCAAGATTTCTGGATTATGAGCTATTGCACAAGCTATATTTAATCTTCTTTTCATTCCTCCAGAGAAAGTTTTACTTAGCTTTTTAGTATTTTCTAATCCTACAAACTCTAAAGCTTTAAGTGAGTTTTCTTTTAGCTCCCTTCCTTTAAGACCATAAAGGGATGCAAAAAACATTACATTTTCAAGTGATGTCATATCTTCAAATATAGCTAAGTCTTGTGGTACTAATCCCATCTTACCTTTTATATTCCTATCATTTCTTTTAAGTTCTTTATTTAATACTTTTATACTACCTCTATCTTTATCTAGTATGTTAGTTAATATATTTATAGCTGTACTTTTACCAGCACCATTAGGTCCAAGTAATCCAAATATCTCTCCCTTTTCTATTGTCAGATTTAAGTTTTCAAGTGCTACAAAATCTCCAAAACTTTTATACAAATTATTTATATCTATATATTTCATATCCTACCCCCCACTTTTTATATTTATATTATATGAGATATCTACTGATTTTCTAAGTACATATAGTCATAACTTATATATGACTAAAGTCATATTTTATATTTTTACTAATCCTTAATTTTTATTTCAAAATAAATAGGCTATATCAAAATATAAGAATTCATTAATAAATTCTTATATTTTGATATAGCCTTTGTTAACTTATCTTAAATACTCTATAGCTATTTGAGTTCTATGTTTTAAGTTCATCTTAGCTAAGATATTTGTTATATAATTTTTAACAGTACCCTCTGATAAATAAAGTTCATTACTTATTTCTTTATTTGATAATCCTTTAGCTATAAGTTTAACTATATCACACTCTCTTACAGTCAATTCATACTTATCTATATTATTACTACTATAATTTTTATTTACTATAAGTTTAGATACTACTTCATTATCATAAATCCCATTGCCATGATAAACAGACTTAATTCCATTTATTATTTTCTCTGGAGTACTAGTTTTTAATATATATCCATTAGCTTTATATTTTATTGCGCTACTTATTAAATTCGCTTCATCAAATGTAGTAAGTATAAGTACTTTAATATTTATATTTCTAGCTTTTATTTGAGCTAGTACTTCTTCTCCATTCATAATGGGCATTCTCATATCTAAAAGTATTACATCTACATCATTATTACTTATATAATCTAAACATGACTTTCCATCTTCTAATGTATTAACTACCTCTATATCTTTATCGATACTAATTATTATTTTTAAACTTTCTCTTATTAAAATGTCATCATCAACTATAATCAACTTTATCATACTATCACCTATTAAATATTATAAGTGTTGAAAACCCATCTTCATTATTAAAATATACATTTCCCCCACTATTAATTACCCTTTCTTCTATACCTATTAGACCCAACCCTTTTTCAATATTTTTGCATACATTGCCATTATCTTTTATATGTATTCTTATTATTTTATTTAGTACACTTATATTTACTGTTATTAAATCTGCATTTGAATACTTTATTGTATTAGTTAAAATTTCATTAATTGAGTTTAATATAACTTTCCAGTAGATAATATTTATTTCCTTCATATCCCCTTCTATATCAATCTTATTTTTTATCTTATATTCTTTAGAAAATTCATCAAGTATCAGTCTTAAATTTTCTATACCTAACTCAGATTGTATTGGCTTTGTTTTTCTCAATGTTGTTCTTATATCATCCATTCCATTTCTTAAGTTATCACATATTTTATCTAAAATAAACTTTGATTTATCAATATCAGAATTCATTATAATTTTAAGTGCTTCTAGTTGCATAATACTACCAACTATTGTATGCCCTATTTTATCATGTAATTTTTGAGATAAAATATTACGTTCTTCGATTTTTATAACTTCTTGATGCTGATAATTTAATTTATTTTCAAGCTTTCTACTTTCTTCAATAGTGTATATCTTTTGCTTTAAATCAAAGTTCAACTTTTCTACATTTTCCTTTTTTAATTCTACATTTATACTTTCATATATAAATATAATTGATAATATCCCTAAAGATATAAGCATGTAATCTAATTTTATTTTTATAACTATTATGAAATAAATTAAAATCATGAAAAATGTATATGACTTACTATTTCTTCTAGTTTGAATGTATTCCGTTAATATTGATGTTAATAACAAAATACATGGTTTATAAATAATAGTCAAAACACTCATATACAATATATTTATCATAAACATTTTTTCTTTATTAATCTTTTTAATCTTTAAGTTATTTAATATATATAAAGATAGTCCTATACATATTAATGATAATACAACTGAATTATTTATTTCACCAAAATAAACATTGTTATCTAGACCATATAAAAATATATTAAATCCTAAAACAATATTTACTATTATTTTTATATACATAAAACTCTCCTAGTACTTGATTTATAATCTACCGTCTATATGACTTTTACTATTTATTATGTTACTTTTAAGTTTGAAAGTAAAGATATGTTATAACTTGAATTAATTGAATATGATATGCTTTGTAAATATATAAATAAGGGTGGAGCTTAAGCTCTACCCTTATTTATCCAATTTAAATATTATTCTTTATCAGCTATATCAACCTTTATGCATAACTCGTTTAATTGAGCATCTTCAGCAACTGCTGGAGCATTTGTCATTGGACAAACTGCACTTTGGTTTTTAGGGAACGCTATAACATCTTTGATGTTAGTAGTTCCAGCAAGTATCATTACTAGTCTATCAAGACCAAATGCTATACCTGCATGAGGAGGAGTTCCATATTTAAATGCATCTAATAAGAAACCAAATTTCTCGTTAGCTTCTTCTTCACTCATTCCTAATGCTTTGAACATTTTTTGTTGAACGTCAGCGTTAAATATTCTAACACTTCCTCCACCTACTTCATATCCATTTATAACTATATCGTAAGCTTTAGCTCTTAGAGATGCTTTGTCGTCTCCTTCTAATCTTTCTATATCTTCATCTAATGGTGATGTGAATGGGTGATGTTTAGCTACCATTCTTCCATTTTCTTCGTCTTCTTCAAATACAGGGAACTCAGTTACCCATAACATATTGTAAACACTGTTATCTAACATATCAAGTCTTCTTGCAACTTCAAGTCTAACTTGACCTAATGAATCAAATACTACAGTATTTTTGTCAGCAACGAATAATAATAAGTCACCAGCTTGTGCATCCATTCTATCTAATATTGAAGTTAATTCTTCCTCACTAAAGAATTTAGCTATTGGAGAAGTTACTTCTCTGTTTTCACCAATTCTCATCCAAGCAAGACCTTTAGCTTTATAAGTCTTAGCATGACTTTCTATTTTACTTAATTGTTTTTTACTTATTGCTTCACTTTGTCCTTTAACGTTTATACCTCTAACACTCATGCCGTCTACTGTTGCATTTGCAAATACTCCAAATCCACAAGTTTTAACTAAGTCAGATATATCAGTTAATTCAAATCCAAATCTAGTATCTGGCTTATCAGAACCATATCTTTGCATAGCTTCAGCATAAGTCATAACTGGAAGTGGAAGTGGTACTTCTACATTTAAAGTTTCTTTAAATATTGTTTGAACCATTTTTTCCATTATATTCATAACGTCTTGTTGCTCAACAAAACTCATTTCACAGTCTATTTGAGTAAACTCAGGCTGTCTGTCTGCTCTTAAGTCTTCATCTCTGAAACACTTAACTATTTGGAAGTATCTATCCATACCACTTACCATTAATAATTGTTTAAATAATTGTGGTGATTGAGGTAGTGCATAGAATTTACCTTCGTTAACTCTACTTGGTACTAAGTAATCTCTAGCACCTTCTGGAGTTGGTTTTATTAAGAAAGGTGTTTCTATTTCATAGAAATTATTTGAAGATAAATAGTTTCTAACAATGTTAGCTACTCTACTTCTTAACATTAAAGTCTTTTGCATAGATGGCTTTCTTAAGTCTAAATATCTATATTTTAATCTTAATTCTTCAGATACATTGTCATCATCTTTTATGTATATTGGTGGTGTTTCTGATTTATTTAATATTCTAAGTTCGCTAGCAACTATTTCTATATCACCAGTTGGCATATTAGGGTTTTTAGATGATCTCTCAGAAACCTTACCCTTTAGTGCTATAACAAATTCAGAACCTAATTTTTCTGCTTTTGAAAATGCAGTAGCATCTACATCAGTATCAAATATTATTTGGCATAATCCACTTCTGTCTCTTAAGTCAACAAATACTAGTCCACCTAAGTTTCTTTTCTTTTGTACCCATCCCATAAGTACAACTTCTTCATCAATGTTACTTTCTCTTAAATCCCCACAGTAGTGAGTTCTTTTTAATCCATTTAGAGTCTCCATGTAAGATCTCCCTCCAATTTTTATAATCTATCTTGTAATTCTTTAACTATTTCACTTAATTTTATAGTAGTTTGTTCTGATGTAGCCATGTTTTTAAGTGTAGCAGTATCATTAGCTAACTCATCATCACCTATAACTATTGTAAATTTAGAATTTATTTTATCAGAGTATTTAAACTGAGCTTTAATACTTCTATCTAAGTGATCATTTTCTGAACTTATATGATTATATCTTAAATCCTTAAGTATTTTAAAGCTTTTTATTTTAGCTGCTTCTCCAATTGTTGCTATATATATATCAGTAGCTTGTGGATTTTTTATTTCTATGTTGTTGTTTTCAAGAGTTAATAATAATCTCTCAGCGCCTATTGCAAATCCTATTCCACTTAATCCTTTAGGTCCACCTAGTTGCTCTACAAGTCCATCATATCTTCCACCACCACAAACTGTACTTTGAGATCCTATATCATTAGATATTATTTCAAAAGCAGTTTTTTTGTAGTAATCAAGTCCTCTAACTATAGTTTTATCAACTACAAAGTTTACGTCCATTTCAGTTAGGTACTCTTTTACTTTATCAAAGTGAGTAGAACAATCTTCACATAAATGGTCTATCATGAAAGGTATATCCTTTATGTTTTCTTGACATGTAGGATTTTTACAATCTATAACTCTCATAGGGTTTTTGTCTTTTCTATCTAAGCAAGTTTCACATAATACATCAACTTTTGAATCTAAGTATTCTTTTAATTTAGCATTGTATTTTTCTCTACAAGTTGGACATCCAACAGAGTTTATACTAACTGCTAAGTCTTTAAGACCAACTTCATTGAAAAATTGTACAGCTAAAGCTATAACTTCTGCATCTATTGAAGGCTTATCGCTTCCTAGTGCTTCTATTCCAAATTGATGGAATTGTCTTTGTCTTCCTGCTTGTGGTCTTTCGTATCTAAAGCAAGGAGTCATATAAAACAACTTTGTTGGTTGAGTATCAGCATATAACTTATTTTCGATAAATGCTCTAACAACACCAGCAGTTCCTTCTGGCTTTAGTGTTATGTCTCTTTCACCTTTATCCTTAAAAGAATACATTTCCTTTTGTACTATATCTGTAGTATCTCCTACACTTCTTTTAAATAATTCTGTATGTTCAAATACTGGAGTTCTCATTTCTTCGTATCCAAATAATGAACAAACTTCTCTAAATTTATTTTCTACATAATTCCATTTGTATGCTTCTTTTGGAGTTATGTCCTTAGTTCCTCTTGGGGCTTTAGTTAACATTTTGGTATATCTCCTTTCTCTTTCTCTCTATCATTTCATCTACTCTATCTATATATTGCTCAACATTTTTAACATTGTCTACTCTTTCGATTCTATCTTCATCAACATATACAAACTTAGAAATAGAACCTGCTCCTACTGCGTAGTTACTTTGCTTTTCTTCCATAATTTGAATGTTATATATACATTCATATCCTTCTTTAGCATAACCTATGTTTTCTAAATTACCTAACATATGCTTTTGACGATACATATAATATGGATTAAGATTCATATCTTTAGCGTATTTCATTGATAAATCTATCATTTTTATCATTTCTTCATATTGTGTAAGTTCATAGTTATCAATATCTTCTTTTAGCTTCGATGCTCTTTTTATTGCTAATGTATGAACTGTTAAACTCTCTGGAGAAAGTTCTTTTATAGCTTCTAAAGTCTTTCTAACCATTTCTAAGTCCTCATCAACAAGACCTAGTATAATATCCATATTTATATTATCAAAACCTAAGTCCCTTGCCATATTAAAACATTCTACTATTTCAGAAACATTATGAGCTCTACCTATTTTTTCTAAAGTTTCATCGTTCATAGTTTGAGGATTTATACTAATTCTACTTACATTGTGTTTTTTAAGAACTTCTAATTTTCCTTTAGTTATAGAGTCTGGTCTTCCAGCTTCTACTGTGAATTCTTTTATGTTGCTTAAATCCATTTCTGTAAATAAAGCAGTTATTAAAGTATCCATTTCATCTTCGTCTAAAGTAGTTGGAGTTCCTCCACCTATGTATAGAGTTTCTATTTCTTTATTAGTATCTTTTATTATTTTAGCTAGTCCCTTTATTTCTTCTATAAGCTTATTAACATATTCTGCTTTTAAGTGTCCAAAAGTTTTTAGTGGATTTGCTGGGAATGAACAGTAATAACATCTTGTAGGACAAAATGGTATGCTTACATATAAAGAAACCTTATTTTTGTCTATTGGATACATAAATACTCTTTCTCTATTTGCAATGTTAAGAGCTAAATCTATTTTTTCGTCCATTATATAATACTTTTCTTTTAAGATTTGTCTTATAGATTCTTCATCAATTCCCTTATCTAATAAAGTATGAACTATCTTAACAGGTCTTATACCTGTTAGGATTCCCCAAGGTACATAAGTGTTTAATCTGTTTTGTAATACCTTAAATATAGTTCTTTTTATAGTTTCTTTAGTGATTTTCTTTAATGATTGCTCATCTAAACCTTTTATGTTTACATGATCTGCAAATTCGTATTTTAATTCATAGTTTTCATAGTATTTTGTTTTTGCTATTAATGTATCGTTATAAACATAAAGTACATTTTCTAAAATTCTTCCAAAACTTTTTTCTTCTATAAATTCAAATTGAGCAGTGAATAATTTTATCAATTCAGCTACTTCATATTTGTAATCATGTCCTTTTAAAATTACACCTATCATAATTTTGCTCCTTCTTTGACATATTAATTAATCTAAATTGTCACGTTATCGTGAAACTTTAATAAATGTATAAATATCACATTATCGTGAATTTTATACATTTATTATTATAGGAGCAAATTTTTAATTTTTTATTTGCCCATATATGGATTACTTGATTTTTCTACTCCTAAAGTAGAGTGAGGTCCATGTCCTGGATATATTGTTATATTATCTTCATATTTAGATAATTTTTTAAGTGATTTTTCTATTTGCTTGAAATCTCCACTATAAAAATCTGTTCTACCTATGCTTCCAGCAAACAATGTATCTCCTGTAAACATTTCATTTAAAACTCTTACACACATGCATCCCTTTGTATGCCCTGGTGTGTGTAGGAATGTTAATTTTAAGTTTCCTAATTTTAATTTATCTTTATCTTTAACGTATATATCTGCATCAAACTCTTGAGGTCCACATTGCATCATATAACTTAAATTTTTCTTATTATCTAAAAGTAATTCTTTTTCATCAATGTGAGCTACAACTTTTGCATTAGTTTTTGATTTTAGAGATTTTACACAACCTATATGATCTCCATGAGAATGAGTAAGTATTATATACTCTACTTCTAGCTTATTAGTTTTTAGGTAGTTTTGTATTTTTATCTCTGCACCACCTGGATCTATTATTGCACATTTGTTAGTTTCTTCATCAGTTAATATATATATATTTTCACCGAAACTAAGTTCAACAAATTTCTCTATTTTCATTTTTTAACCCCCTTAGAAACTCTTGTTTGATTCTAATAATATAGTAACTGGACCATCATTAGTTAAGTCCACCATCATATGTGCACCAAACTCTCCAGTACCTACTACTATTTCTTGTGATTTTGCCTTTTTAATAAACTCTTCATAAAGTTTAGTTGCTAAATCCGGTCTTGCTGCATTTGAAAAACTTGGTCTTTTTCCTTTTCTGCAATCGCCATATAATGTAAATTGAGAAACTACTAATAATTCTCCACCCACATCTTTTAAAGATAAATTCATTTTTTCATTTTCATCTTCAAATATTCTTAAATTCAATATTTTATCTATCATATAATCAACATCTTTAGATGTATCTTCATGAGTTACTCCTAGTAAAACAAGTAGTCCTTTACTTATTTGCCCAGTAATATTATTATCTACAGTAACTTTAGAAGAAGATACTCTTTGAACAACAGCTCTCATAATATTGCCTCCTAGTTTATAACTCTATAAATTTCTTCTACACCTGGTGTAGATTTAACTTTTTTCATAAGTAAATTTAATTCTTCTATATCATTTACTTCAACTAATATGTTGACACTAACAATATTGTCTTTGCCTTTTCTTGCATTTATACCATTTAAACTCACCTTATCTACTGCAACTATATGAGTTATATCATTTATTATACCTTTTCTATCAACTGCTCTTATTTGTACTTCTGCTTCAAACTTGCCTTTATCTAAATTACTCCATGCTACATCTACTAATCTATTTACAAAGAAATCTCCACTTAAATTAGCGTTAGGGCAATCAGTTCTATGAACTGCTACTCCTCTTCCTTTTGTAACATATCCTACTATCTTGTCTCCTGGAAGTGGATTACAACATTTTGCAAATCTAACTAATATATTATCTAATCCTTTTACTACAATTCCTTGCGATTTACTAGGTTTTCTTTTTTTCTTATATTCTTGGTCGCTTAAGTTATGCTTTTCAAAATCTTCTATAACTTGTTCCTTTTGAAGTTTTTTAACTTCTTTTTCATATAAATCTCTTATTTTAGGAACAACTTGAGAGGCCATTATACCACCATATCCGATCGTAGCTACTAAATCCTCTACACTTGGCTGGTTGAATTGTTTAGATATTTGTTGGAAATATTTGTCTATAGAAGGATTTTTTAGAGGTAAGTTATATTTTTTAAATTCTTTTTCTAATATTAAATTACCACGTTCTAAGTTTTCTTCTCTTCTTTCTTTTTTAAACCATTGTCTGATTCTACTTTTAGCATTTGGCGTTTTTACAATGCTAAGCCAGTCTCTACTTGGTCCATTAGAATTTGCCGAAGTTAATATTTCTACTATATTTCCATTTTGAAGTTTGTAATCAATAGTTACTATTCTTCCGTCAATTTTAGCTCCAACACATTTATTTCCTACGTTTGTGTGGACTCTGTATGCAAAGTCTATAGGAGTTGCTCCTGATGGAAGTTCAATTACGTCTCCCTTTGGTGTGAATACATACACTTGATTACTAAAAACATCATCTTTAAGTGCATCTAAAAATTCTTGTGGGTCTTTTAGGTCTTTTTCCCACTCCATCATTTGTCTTAACCATTGAAGTTTTTCTTCAATGTTAGGTTGTCTTTCATCATCATTGCCTTCTTTGTATTTCCAGTGTGCTGCAATCCCGTATTCTGCAATATTATGCATTTCCTTAGTTCTTATCTGTATTTCTACAGGCTCTCCATCCGGTCCTATAACAGTAGTGTGTAAACTTTGATACATATTAGGCTTAGGCATAGCTATATAGTCTTTAAATCGACCTGGCATCGGCTTCCATAGCGTATGTACCATACCAAGTACTGCATAACAATCTTTAACTGTACCTACAATTATTCTTACTGCTGTTAAATCATATATTTCTTCAAAGTCTTTGTGCTTATCTTTCATTTTGCTATATATACTATAAAAATGTTTAGGTCTTCCGTATACATTGCAGTCTATTTGAGCCACTTTAAACTTTCTATTAAGTATACTAAGCACATTTTTGATGTATGCTTCTCTTTGACTTCTTTTTTTGGCTACTTTTTCTACTAAATCATAATAGCCTTCCATGTCTATATATCTAAGTGCTAAGTCTTCTAACTCCCATTTTATAGTAGAAATACCTAGTCTATTAGCTATTCCTCCATAAATTTCAAGAGTTTCTTT
Source organism: Romboutsia sedimentorum (assembly GCF_030131845.1). Classification (GTDB taxonomy): domain Bacteria; phylum Bacillota; class Clostridia; order Peptostreptococcales; family Peptostreptococcaceae; genus Romboutsia_D; species Romboutsia_D sedimentorum. The sequence goes on from NZ_JASKYM010000010.1 coordinate 15,644, forward strand.
TGCTTTAGATTTTGCTTTTTCAGGAGGCATAAATTTTAAAGTCCTCATATTATGAAGTCTATCTGCCAGCTTTATAAGTATAACTCTTATATCTTTAGCCATAGCTAAAAACATTTTTCTTAAATTTTCGGATTGAGTTTCTTCTTTGGATTGATACTTAATTTGTCCAAGTTTTGTTACTCCATCTACTAAATCTGCTATCTCTTGTGAGAATTCTTTTTTTATGTCATCGTATGTATAGTCCGTATCTTCAACGACATCATGTAAAAGTCCCGCAGCTATAGTTTCTATATCTAATTCCATTTCGCTCAGAATATTTGCTACTGCTACTGGATGAATAAAGTAAGGCTCCCCAGATTTTCTAAACTGTCCTTCATGTGCAGATTTGCCAAAACAATAAGCCTTTTCTACTAAACTAACATCTGCATTCGGTGCATAGTCTCTTATTTTTTCTATTAATTCTAGTAATTCCTTATCATGCATAATACCACCTATTTTAAATATAAGATTCGCCATACTGATTTAAATTAATGATGTTAAATATTAACTTAAATCAGCTGCGTTTTTTTTTAATATATATATATATTAAAATAGTTGGCAGCTTACCAACTATTTTTATATTATTAGTATTTTAGTAGAGAATTAACATCGTATTTAGATAATTTTTCTCTTCCTTTTAAGGATTCTAATTCTATTAAAAATTGCATAGAAACTACTTCTCCACCTAATTTTTCTATAAGGTGTGCTGTTGCCTCCATAGTTCCACCTGTAGCTAATAAATCGTCTACTATTGCTACTCTTTGGCCTGGCTTTATTGCATCTTTGTGCATTTGTAAAGTATCAGTTCCATATTCTAAGTCATACTCATAGCTTTCTGTTTCATGAGGTAATTTTCCAGGCTTTCTAACAGGAACAAATCCGATTCCCATTCCGTAAGCTACTGGTGTTCCCATTAAGAATCCTCTTGCTTCTGGTCCTACTATTACATCTACATTTTTGTCTTTTAAGTTTTTTATAAACTCATCAATTGTGAATTTAAAAGCTTCTCCATCTTGCATTAATGTAGTTATGTCTTTAAATACAATACCTTCTTTTGGGAAATTCTCTACGTCTCTTATTACTTTTGTTAAATCCATATTTGGACTCCTCCTAATAGCTTTGTTTATATTCTTTGCTTAATTCATTTAAATTATTAAGTATCTTACTTTCATTTAAATTTAGCTTTTTGTCTGGCTTTGGCAATAAATTTATACATATAGATTTTATTTTTAATACTTCATCGTATTTAAAATCAAAATCTAATAATGACAGTTCTTTAAAAACTTTTATTATTGTAAATAATTTTAAAGGCGTAGTGTTAAACACACCTTTGATGTCTACTAAATTTACTTCTAGATTTTTTTGAATCAAAGCTATTTTATAAACTACTTTAAATTCTTCTCTATCTGGAATCAAATTATCTATAACATTATTTAAGTATAATAAATCCGATTTATTATAATATTTAATAATTGAGCTTTCATTATTCGCATTTTTACATAAATAAGAATATTCACCCATATTATATAAATAATCATAAAGAATAATATTATTATATCTTTTTACGTCTATTTTATCAATATTTGGAGAAAATATAAGTTGAAGTTTGTCATTTTTAGTATTAATAACATTGTAATTTATATCAAATCCACTACATTTCTCTTCATCTATTAAGGATATGTCTGATAATGCTCTATAAAATCCATTTATAGTGTTGGTGATAACTAACGTATTTTTGTTAAGATAATCAAATATGTTTATATTTTTTGTTTCATTTATACATTCATCTATATCTTCATTTTTAAATTTTTCACATATTGCTTTTTCATCTATCTGTCCTAAATTATATAAGTTATCAACATCTGGAATGATTTTAGAGAATAATTCTACAGTCTTTTCATTAGCATATGGATTTTTAGGATGAGCTAACCTCATATCTTTAAGTAAAAATTGTACGCTTCTTTTACCCATAAAGTTATTTTCATCCAATTGGAATAATACATCTACTTTATCACCTTGATTATATCCAGATTTTAGATAAGCCATATTAAATCCTATACAACTATATGTTTTTTCTTTTTCTATAGTAAACTTTAAATGTTGTTTGTTTTTTCCAATTACATTTATATTTTTTAATAATGCATCTCTTACTATAAATTTAGGGTTAGGGTTACTAAGCCCAAATGGTTCTAATTTATGAAGTTCTTCTATCAAATCTAAATCTATAGATTCTTCGCTTAGTTCATATTCTACATTAACATTTTCGATTAAATCTTCTTCATTTAATTCATATTTAGCAAATTGATTTACTTCATATGATAAATCTTCTATTTTGTTACTATCTAGGGCTAGGCCTGCTGCTTGGTCGTGTCCTCCAAATTTATTTAATAAATCTTTAGACTCTACTAACGCATCAAATATGCTAAATCCTTTTATCGACCTTGCTGAACCTGTAGCTTCACCATCTTCTATTGTTAGTAATATAGTTGGTTTGTAGTATTTTTCTGTAAGTTTGGATGCTACTATTCCTATAATTCCATGTTGCCAACCTTCTTTGGCTATCACTAGCACTTTATCATCTTTATACTTTTCATTACTTTCTATGATAGCTTCTGCTTCTTGATACATTTTAGCTTCTATTAATTGTCTTTCGTTGTTTTTATCTTCTAGCATATTTGCTATTTCTTTTGCTTTTGATTGGTTTTTAGTTGTAAACAATTCTACACCTAACTTTGAATATCCAAGTCTTCCACTTGCATTTATTCTAGGTCCTATCGCAAATGCTATATGTGAAGATTTTATTTTGTCACTTTCTACACCACAAACTTTAATTAACTCTTTTAGTCCTATGTTTTTGCATTCACTCATTAGCTTCAATCCGTTTTTTACTAGTATTCTGTTTTCGTCTTTTAAAGGCACGATATCACAAATAGTGGCTAGGGTTACTATTTCTATGTAATTATATAAGCTAGTTTTAAATTCTTCTTTTGCTGTAAGTGCTTGTATAAGTTTAAATGCAACGCCACATCCACATAGCATATCAAATGGATAATTACAATCTTCTTGTTTTTGGTTTATAACTGCATAAGCATTAGGTATTTCACTTTGACATTCGTGGTGGTCAGTTATTATAACATCAAATCCTAATTCATTTGCAAGGTCTATTTCTTTTACAGATGTAATCCCACAGTCTACACTTATCATTAAGTTACAACCTTGTGAGTGTATGTGTTTTATAGATTCTTCATTTATACCATATCCTTCTTCTAGTCTATTTGGAATATAGTAGTTTATCGGATAATTTATTGAATCAAAATATATACAAAGTATTGATGTTGATGATACCCCATCTACATCATAATCCCCATAAATCCATATGTTTTCATTGTTTTTTATTGCTTTTTTTATTCTATCTACTGCTTTTTTCATGTCTTTCATCAAAAATGGATCTCTAAGGTATTCTAAAGATGGATTCATAAATATCTCTGCATCTTTTTCATTATCTATATATCTATTTTTAAGTATTTGACTAATCTGTGGAGAAATTTTAAGCTTTTTACTTAAATCATTATCGTTAACACTTCCCATGTGTTTTAATGTCCATTTTTTATTAAAAATCAAACATACTCACCTCTATTTTTTTCTATATTGAGATCTTATAATTTTTATTACTAATAACAATCCAATTATAAAGGATATGAAAAACCCTGAAAAGGCTGTAAGTCTTATCCAAACGTTATTATTTATATTAGGTGATGCAATTATTAAAGACGAGCCTACTACTATAGATGCTAATACTAAACTTAAAGATATCTGAGTTGTTAGGTCTGTTATTTTTTCTTCTAGTGAAACAAATTTTACATCTTCTATTTGCATTTTTATATTATTTTTTTCTATATTCCTAAGTATTACCCTCATTTGCTTTGGTATAGTTTTTATATCAAGTAACATTTCTTCTGCAATATGTTTTGAGCTCATAAACACTCTTTGAGGATTAAATTTATTTACATAGTAATACTTCATAAATTCATGCCCCATAGATGATAGCGAAAAGTCAGGATTTAATTCTCTTCCTGTTCCTTCTAAAGTTATTATTGTTTTTGCTAATGTTAATAGTTGCGCTGGAATAGATATTTTATATTTTCTAAGGAATCTAAATACTTCATTTAATATATCAGTTATACTGATTTTTTCTAGAGGAACATCGTAATAATAGTGAATTAAATAAAGTAAATCTTGTCTAATTGCACTCATATCTACTTCTGTGTTTACTACATCCATTTCCATCAATATATAAATTATCCTATCAACATTTTTTTCTACAAGTGCTATAGCAATTTCATTAAGTAAATTTAAACTTTTCTTGTCTACTATTCCAATCATTCCAAAGTCAATATATGATATGGTCTTTTGACTTAAAATAAATATGTTTCCTGGATGAGGGTCAGCATGGAAAAATCCATGTTCAAAAACTTGTTTTAAGAGTGACCTTACTCCAATTTCACTGATTGCTTTAGTATCCCATCCTAGTTTTTTTATTTTATTTACGTCACTTAGCTTAACACCTATTATTTTTTCCATAACTAATATTCTCTTAGTTGTGTATTTTTCATAAACTTCAGGTATATAAACATCATCACTTTTAGCAAATATTTTTCTAAATTTCATAGCATTTAATGCTTCAAAGTTGTAATCTAATTCTCGCATTAATTGAGTTTGAAACTCCTCTACTATTTGGATTAGGTCTATATCAATATCTTTTTTAAAATCTTTAAGAGCTATTGCCATACTTTTAAGTATTTCTAGGTCAGACTTTATTATTGATTCGATATTTGGTCTTTGTATCTTTATAATGACTTCTTCTCCACTATCTAGGCTCGCCTCATAAACTTGTCCAATAGATGCTGCACCTATTGGCTTATCATTAAAGTTTTTAAATACTTTGTCTATATCTAAACCTATTTCACTTTTAAAAATCGATTTAGCTAACTCAGTATCAAACTCTTCCACATTATCTCTAAGCTTACTAAGTTCGTCTATAATGTCTTGGTCTAATAGGTCTTTTCTTGTACTTAATATTTGACCTAACTTTATATAAGTTGGTCCTAGTTCTTCGATAGCTCTTCTAATTTTTTCCCCTGTTGACATGTTTTTTATTTCTTCAGGAGGATTTGTTATAGGTATTTTATAAGCTACACCTTCCATATTTAGTTTTTCTACTACAAATGAAAATCCATATTTTATTAATACGTATACTATCTCTTTATACCTTTTTAAGTTTTTATAACCTATTCTCACTATTACCAACTCCACTTTGTGTGATATAAAAAAAGAGCAATTTTAAAGATTGCTCTTTTAGTTTTCTTACTTATGATTATTCGCAGTTTCTACATATTTTAACGCTGATTTTTTAAGATTTTCTTTTTCGTCTTCATTTAATTCTCTTATTACCTTTGCAGGTGAACCCATAGCTAAGACTCCGCTTGGTATAGTTTTACCTGGTGGCACTAGACTTCCCGCTCCAAGTAATGTATATTCTCCAATCTCTGCATTATCTAAAACTATAGAACCCATTCCTATTAAAGTATTATCTCCAATTTTGCATCCATGTATTAGTGCTTTATGTCCTACTGTTACATTTTTTCCGATTATAGTAGGGCAGTCGTGACATATGTGAACTACACTTCCATCTTGGATGTTAGTATTTTCGCCTATAGTTATACTATTTATATCACCTCTTATGACTACGTTGTACCATATATTAGCATTTTTAGCTATATTTACATTTCCTATTATATCTGCACTTTCTGCTACAAAAACAGTCTCATCTATTTTAGGGCTTACATCCTGGTACGATTTTATCATATCTATTCTCCTTCTAACATTAATTTTGCTTGTATCATTATTGAACACTCTGTACGTTTCTTTTGCATTTCACAACCAAGTTCATATGGCTTCATTACATCATTATTGAAGTTTGTTGCATTTGCATGACATCCACCTGAACAGTAGAATTTATTCCAACATTTTTTACAATCCTCTTTGCTATATACGTGAGCATCTCTAAATGAATCTGTTATTTCTTTAGGGAATACTATTTCTTCATCTAATATATTTGCCATCTTGTAATCTTCGTTTCCAGCAAATTGGTGACATGGATATATATCTCCATTTGGAGTTACTGAAAGATATTCATTTCCTGCTCCACACCCTGTTATTCTTTTTATTACACATGGTCCTTGATTTAAATCTATCATGAAGTGGAAGAACTTAAAGTCATCTCCCTTTACTTTCATATCCGCATATTGCACTGCTAATTTTTCGTATTCTTCAAATACTTTAGGCATATCTTCTTCTCTAAGTGCATATGGGTTAGACTCATCTCCTACTACTGGTTCAATAGAAGTAAGTTTGAAACCTTCATTTGCAAAGTGCATAACATCTTTTCCAAAATCTAAGTTGTCTCTTGTGAAAGTACCTCTTATATAATAATACTTATCCTTAGGTCTAGTTTCTACAAGCTTTTTAAACTTAGGTAATATTATGTCATAACTTCCTTTATCGTTTAAAGTAGGTCTCATGTTGTCATTTATGCTTTTTCTACCATCTAAACTTAAAACAGCATTGTGCATATGCTCATTTATGTAAGCTATTTTTTCGTCATCTAGTAATACTCCATTTGTAGTCATTGTAAATCTCATTACTTTGTTGTTTTCTTTTTCTATACTTCTTCCGTATTCTACTAATTGCTTAACTACTTCAAAGTTCATTAATGGCTCTCCACCAAAGAAGTCTATTTCTAGGTTCTTTCTGTTTCCTGAGTTAGCTACTAAGTAATCTAGTGCAGCTTTACCGATTTCAAAACTCATCATTTCTTTTTCTCCACCAAAGTCTCCTTGTGCAGCAAAACAGTATTTGCATTTTAGGTTACAATCATGCGCTACGTGTAAACATAAAGCTTTTACTACTTTTTTTCTGTTTACAAAATTTGGATGGAATTGATAAGTATCTTCAGTGTATAAAAGACCTTCTTCTTCTAAAGTTTTTATCTCTTCATACGCTTCATTTATTTGTTCAACCGAATATTCTTTCCCTAATTTATCTATTATTTCCTCTTTAGTGTTTTCTTTGTAATCATCAACTAATTTATAAGCTACATCATCAACTATATGTACAGATCCACCATTTACATCTAAAACTATATTATATCCATTCATTGAAAACTTATGTATCATACTCATATTTGTGTCCTCCTAAATATTATTTTTCCATCTATATCGACATTTTTTTGATATTGTATTTAAAACTCTACCCTCCATTATATAGCTTATATAAAATATAGGCAATATCAATAAGATGTGTTTTAAGCTAATAAATAAAACTCCTATACTTTTAATGTATAAGAGTTTTATTTATCAACTTTATTTTATATTATTTGGAAGTTTTATAATAAATTCGCTTCCTTTATTTATCTCACTGTTTACAAATATATCTCCACCATGTGCATTAACTATAGACTTAACTATTGTAAGGCCTACACCTATTCCTCCAGTATCTTTATTCCTAGATTTATCAACTCTATAAAAACGTTCAAATATATAGTCTATATTATCTTTAGGTATACCTATCCCATTATCTTTTATAGATATATTTATATATCCATTCTCTAAATATGTTTTTATACATATTTGACCTTTATAATTTGTAAATTTAATTGCATTAACTAATAAATTTACTATAACCTGGGAGAATTTCTCCTTATCTATAAATACTTCTATGTCTTTTGATTCATATTTTATATTTATATTTTTTTCTAAAGCCTTACTTTGGTAGTTGTAAACTATACTTTGCATTAATTCCTTTAGGTTTACACTTTCTATTTTTAGTTTATTTTTTTCCCTATCAACTTTTTCCAAATTCCTAAGTTGGTCAACTAAATTAGAGAGTCTACTTACCTCTTCATTTATACTTATTAATCTTTCATTAGTAGGTTCCCATATTCCATCTATAATAGCATCCAAATGACCTTTAATACTAGTTAATGGAGTCCTAAGCTCATGCGCTATATCAGTTGTGAGCCTTTTTCTTAAAGCTTCCTGTTCATTTAATGCATCTGCTAGTTTGTTTATAGATTCTATCAATTCTTTTACTTCACTTATATTACTTTTATAATCTAGTTTATTTTTATAATTTCCCTCTTCTATAATCTTGGCCATCTTAGATACTTTAGTTATTGGATTAGATATAGATTTTGATATTATTATTGATATTAATATGATACCTGCTAATGAAACAACTCCAATAATTATAATAAATTTATTCATTATATTTAAAAAGTCCATATCATTTTCCATATAGTATGTAGACTCATAGTGACCTATATATGAATATCCTACAATATTTTTATCATTATCATAGTTTTCTATTTTATATTTTTTAAAATTTCCATTCCATTTACTATCTATACTTTTCATGTTTCTTTTGATTTCATTTAAAGTAGAATTTGACAAGACTTTTTCATCCTCAAATGTACTCCATACTAAATTATTTTCCTTATCATAAATTTCAAGTGCTATACCTTTTAATATTGCATCTTCACCTAATAATTTTATAGTTTCAATATCCCAACTTCCATCTTCATAGATATTTTTCAAGTCAAAAATAAGATGTTTTACTTCTGCTTTATTGCTATTATCTACGTATTTTGTAAATTCTAATTTAAAACATTTATTCAAAAATATTCCAATAGTTATAATAGTCAAAGTCATTATAATAGTAAAAGCTATTATAATTTTTTTATTCAATGAGATTGTTTTATTTTTATAGCCCAAATTTATACCCTACACCATATACAGTTTGTATTATCTTTATGTTCTCATCTATTTGTAGCTTTTGACGTAAATTTTTCATATGACTATCTATAACTCTATCGACTTTTTCATAATTATTATCTATTGTGTTTTCTAAAAGTTCTTCTCTTGTATATACTCGCCTTGGATTACATGCCATCCTTAGTAAGATTTTATACTCCGTATTGGTTAGCAAAACTTCTTTTTGTTTTACTTTTACTTCATGAGATAAAGTATTTATTTCTAAATAATTTCCAAACTTTAAAATTTCTTTATCTTCTGTGTTAATGCTTCTTTTTAAAATAACTTTTACCCTAAGTACAAGCTCCTTTACATTAAAGGGCTTACAAATATAATCGTCACAACCAAAATTAAATCCATCTATTCTGTCTTCATCTTCTGTTTTAGCTGTTAACATTATTATCGGTACTTCAGATTTTTGTCTTATATACTTGCATATTTCTTCCCCACTTATATCAGGTATCATTCTATCTAATATCACTAGATTGTAGCTATTGTTATCAAAATAATCTAATGCACTGTTTCCATCATATGCAATTTGTGTATTATAGCCTTCTTTTTCTAAATAAGCTTTTACAAACTCACATATTTTAGGCTCATCATCAACAATTAATATATCAGTCATATTGACTACTCCTATCTTAAAAATTTATCTTCCTTTTTCTCATACCCACATTAATCACAAGACCTAAGCTAGCTAGTGATGAAAGAAGAGAACTTCCCCCATAACTTATAAGCGGAAGTGTTATTCCTGTAACTGGTATAAGTGCCATGTTCATACCTATATTTTGTATAATTTGATATGCAAACATACTCATAACTCCTATTATTATTAATGTTCCATAAAAATCTTTGGATTCACCCGCCATAGAAATCATTCTTACAATAAACATCATATATAATGCAATAATAATGCACATTCCAACAAGCCCTAATTCTTCTCCTATAACTGCAAATATAAAATCACTGTCTTGAACAGGTAAAAATCCACTATTATTTTGAGTCCCATTATAAAGCCCTTTACCATAAGCTCCACCTGACCCTATTGCTATCAATGACTGAACAACTTGATAGTTACCTTTATAACTCAAATCATCAGGATGCAAAAATGCCTCTATTCTAACTCTTTGATGCGGTGCCATAACTGCATAAATCAGTGGTAGCGATACTATCAATACTAAAAATGCATTCTTTATTATTTTAACATTAAGACCTGCCATAAATAACATTCCTAGCATTATACATCCAAATACTATAGTTCCACCTAAATCAGGCTCTAAAAGCATTAATACTAATACTGGCATAGCATAAAGTATCACAGGAATTACTTGTTTTATTGTATTTAATTTACCCCTTTTTCTTTCAACTATCTTAGCATAACTAACGATAAATGTAAGTTTAACTAATTCTGAGGTTTGAAGGTACAATGGTCCTAATTTTATCCATCTTCTTGAACCCTCTTGTACTGTTCCAAGACCAGGAATCCATACTGCTATTAACAACAATATACTTACAATATAAAAAAACTTAAAGTTTTTACCTAAAGTATTATAATCAATAAAAAGTATACCTATTATTAAAATCAAACCTAATACAAATGCTAAAATTTGCTTAATTATTTGCTTATAGTTTCCTGTTTGATTGGCATGAGTAGCACTAGTTAACATTAAAATTCCAAATCCAAATATAGCAAATATGTTTAATATTAATTTCCAGTCCAATTCTTTCAAAATTTTAAATCTATAACTTTTCATATTTACATACTCACCATCTTCCTCATTTGTAGTGCTATAGTCCTAAAAATAATTTAGCTAACCCAAAGTACACTGTTAAAGCAAATGTATCTACTATAGTTGTTATAAGTGGACTTGCCATTATAGCTGGATCTAACTTTAGTTTTTTAGCTATAATAGGTAGTATACCTCCTACTACTTTAGCTATGATTACTGTAAAAAATAAACTTCCACATACAGTAAGTGTTATCATTATATCTGTTGTTTCTAAGAAATATATTCTCAAAAAGTTTACACCAGCAAGAATTGACGCTACAATTAAACTTACTCTAAATTCTTTCCACATTACTTTTAAGTAATCTTTCATATTTATATCACCTAATGCTAAACCTCTTATAACTAATGTTGATGATTGAGAACCAGCATTTCCACCAGTATCCATAAGCATAGGTATAAATGCAGCCAATATTACTACAGATTGTATAACTTCATCAAATTGCTTTATTATAGATCCAGTAATTGTCGCTGATATCATAAGAACTAATAACCACACAACTCTACTCTTTGCCAATTGGAAAACCGGAGTTTGCAAGTATGGTTTTTCACTAGGAACCATTGCTGCCATTTTCTGAAAATCTTCTGTATTCTCTATTTCTATTAAATCCTTATTTTCTAACTCAATCGTATTTTTAGCTCTATCTACTGAATTCATATTCTGAAAAAGTTCACTTAGCTGTAATATTTTGCTGTCCTTTATCATTTCTACTATTTTCATTGTCATGCTATTTCTCCTCCTAAGAGTTCATAGCTACTAAACCGATTTTATTTAAGTTAAGTTTTTTATATTAGGTTTAATAGTGAGATATATGAACTCTATAAAATATTTTTTTAATATATTACTAATTTTATAATAGTTCCTAAAACTTAAGGACCTATCGTCCATACAATCACCCTCTTTCAATAGTTTTTAATTTGTTAATTAAAGCTCACTTTAGTATATTAAATGAATGTGGAGAAATTATGGATTATATAAAAAAACGTATAAAACTCTTGCTTAATGCTTATCAAGAGTTTTATACGTTTTAATTTCTATCATCTATTTTTTTGAAAAATTTAATTATTTCATCATCAGTATCTTTATGATGATTTTTCACTATTTTTAATAACAATTCATCATCAATTATTTTTTTAAGAATTTGATAACTGTATTCACTATGATTATAATAACACTTAACCTTCTTAGATTTTTCAATATTTTTTAGCTTACCTTTAGTTAATTTATTTAAAATAACAATTATAGATTTATCAATTACATTTAGTCTTTTTCTTATCTTACCTATATCGTGTAATAGTGCTACCTTTATTAATAATTTTTTATTATCTACAATTTCTTGATTATCTACCACTAGATTATCAATAGCAGATTCAATTGTCTTAGCTATTCTAACACTATGTTTTTGTTCTGATTTTGATAGTTTAACAAATAGTTCAAATTCTTTTTTATTTATATTATTTTGTACATATTTATAGTCTTCTTTGCTCATAAGGTCAGTTACATTAACATAAAATTGCTTTACTCTTTTAGGTATCATTTTGTTTCTCCTAGTTAAATTTTATATTTATCAAGTGTATATATATCAAAATAGGTATAAAGATAGATTTGTATTCCCACCTTTATACCTTCTTAATAATCTATTTTTTTATTTTACTTTTTATTGTATCTAAAATCAAGTTAACTTCACTTACTTTAAGAAGTATTATACTTATTCCATAAACTAAAGCACCCATACCTACTGATGCTGCTAAAGTAATAATTTCTTGTATAGCTCCACTTCCTAATATAGATGCTATAGTATTATAAGCAAATAAAGCTACTACAGCCATTAATGCTGCTGATATCATAGATTTTATCATTACTAATGCTATTGATTTTCCACCAAATGGACCTATTTTTCTTCTTAAACTTATAAATAATAAAGCTATAGTTACAAGTGCTGATATACTTGTAGCAAATGCTAGGCCTGCAAGTTGCATATTAGTAAATTTAACAAATGTAATGTTAAGTGTAATATTTAAGCCCATAGCTATAACTCCATTTATCATAGGTGTTTTTGTGTCCTTTAGTGAATAAAATACTTTACCTAATATATCTCTAAGTCCAAATCCTATCATCCCTACTGAGTAAAACATAAGTGCTATAGCTGTCATTTGTGTCGCTCTAGCATCAAACTCTCCTCTTTGGAATAATAACTTTACTATAGGATTTGCAAGTATTATAGCTCCTACTGATATTGGTATAACTATCAATGTAACTGCATTTATTGATGTAGATATTGATCTATTAAATTTATCTTTGTTATTTTCTGATGATAACTTTGATAACATCGGATATATAACAGATGATATAGACACTATAAACATACCCATAACAAATTGATTAAGCTTATTAGCATAATTTAGTGCTGATATACTACCTTCAACTAATGTAGATGCTATAGTTCTATCTACTATCGTATTTATTTGGTTAACTGCAACTCCTATAAGAACTGGACCTATAAGCCAAAGCATCTTTTTTAGATATTCATCTTTAAGATTTATATATGGTCTATATCTAAATCCTTTTTTCATTGCAAATGGAAGTTGGAATAAAAATTGGAACAATAGTCCAATAAGTGCTCCCCATGGTAATAAATATGGGCTAACTTTTACACTGACTAAGATTGCTATTATTATAAACATATTGTAAGGTACTGGCATAAGACCTGGTATCATGAAGTTTTCTTTTACTTGTAAGTAAGCCATCATAATATAACTCATACCTAAAAATGCCATACCTAATAGCATTATTCTTGTAAAATATATAGCTTGGGCAAGTGTTTCACCTTTAAATCCTATAGCAAATAGCTTTACTATTTGTGGAGTAAACAATACTCCTATTACAGAAAATGCTAAACATATTAGTACTACTATATTAAAAACATTATTAGTAAATTTATTTGCTTCTCTTTCTCCTAGTTTAGAATCTACATCACAGTAAAGTGGTATAAATGCAGTTCCAAGAGATGTACCTATAGCTGTAAATATTACTGCTGGTATATTCATAGCAACTAAAAATGCGTCACTCGTTCCTGATGCTCCGTATGCTGTGGCTAGAGCTAATTCTCTACCAAACCCTAGGAACTTTGCAATTAATGTCACTGCCATAAGTCCTACAGCTGCTTTTGCTACTCTTGACATAATTATTGTCTCCTTTTGTTTAAATGTTATATTTTTTATAAGTTTAAGTTTGATTAAACTCAATTATAATCTTTGTATCCCTTCCTATTTTACTTTGTATTAAGCTAAGTTGTGCTTATATAGATAATTTTTTAGATTTCATAATTATATCCTCATTACATATCCGACATACCTAGCTGTTTGTATATATTTTTCTTTATTATCTTCATTTAGCTTATCTTTTATCTTTCCTCAAATTTATAAATTCAAATCCTATTATATCTTGTCTAAATTAGATTGGTATTAATCTAAAATGAGAATAAGATGAGAATTTAATATTTAATATATAAAAAATAAGACGTCATATATTATGACGTCTTGCTTTATAAAGTTTATTATCTCTCACACTCTTGGTTTGCAACTGTGCAAGATGTTTTACAAGCTGATTGACAAGATGTTTGACATTCGCCACATCCGCCTTTTTCAGCACTGTTTTTTAAAGTAGCTTTAGATAAAGTTTTTATATGCTTCTTTTCCATTTTGACTACCTCCTAAGTTAAATTTATCCTATTGATTATATCACAAAATTTAGATATATAAAACTTCTATTTAAAGTTTACGCCTAGAACTCCGCCTATTCCACCAGATAAAGACACTAATAATATTTTATATAACATATCAATTTCAACACTAAATTGATCTTTTGCTAAAAATACTATTAATATAAGACACACTATGTACATTAACCCTACCAAAAGACCATACATAAGCCCTTTTTCTTTTATATGCTGAGATGCATAAAAACCTCCGAATGCTGCTGATATAGTAGTTATAAATGATGATGCCATTGCAATAGAACTTCCTGATACACTAGTAAATGTTAGTATCAAATTATATATAAGTAATGTAGCTAATGTTAATATGTATGCATATCCTAGTCCTTTAAAAATGTGATTAGATTTCTCCATAATAAAACACCTCCCGTATTAATATTTATATTCAACGGAAGGTTTGTACATTACAAATTATTTACTATTTTTGAGTTAATCTATCAATCACACCAACAAGGTTAGCTATTTCAGGTTTAGTTATTTGTTCATCCGCTCCAATTGATTTACCTTTAATACGCATTTCTTCACTTATTAGCGAAGAGAATAATATTAGAGGAATATCTTTAAGTATATTATCTTCTTTGATAAGTTTTGTTAATCTATGTCCATCCATTAAAGGCATTTCGATATCTGTTACTATACAAGAAACATGATTTTTAATTGGGTCTCCAGAAGTTTTAACTTCTTCTAAATATTCCCAAGCTTCCTTACCATTATCTGCTTTAATTGTGTTTTTGTATCCAGCTTTACTTAAACATTCAACGATCATTTTAGAAAGTAACATTGAGTCTTCTACTATTAATACAGTTTTATCATTATTCTTACGTTCACCTAATTGAGCTATGTCTTCAAATTGAATACTTGACTCAGGGCTTATTTCTGCAACAATTTTTTCAAAATCTAAAATAGTTATAAGTCTATCTTTATATTCTGCAATACCTGTTGCAACACCTTCGTCACCACCATAGATAACTCTATCAGGTTTTTTTATTGATTCCCAAGAAACTCTAGCAATCCCTGCTACTGATTCAACATGGAAAGCAAAGTTTAACTTATTAAAATGAGTAACAATAAAAATATCAGTACTTGGATTTTGTGATTTAGGAAGATTTAAATATTTACCTAAATCTATTACTGTAATAATTTCATTTCTTGATTTAAATACTCCCTCTACAACATCATGTGAATTAGGCATTTTTTTAATCTCTTGTGCTATCATAATCTCTCTAACTTTCGCTACATTTATACCAAATAATTCACCTGCAATAACAAATTCCATAATTTCAAGTTCATTAGTTCCTGATTCTAAAAGTATCTTTGTGTTACTTGTGCTTTCTGAAAATCCCATAAATAACCTCCTATATTATAAAGTTGTGGCATGAGTATAACTCGTAAAATCATTATCACACTACTAAAACTTTAGTCTTTAATATTATTATTTTAAAGTTTTCTTATTTATATATACGGATTTTATTTATAAGTCTATAGCCTTACTTTAGTTAATATAAATATTTCTTTATATTATTAAAATAAAAAGCACCTTGGTTATTAATATAAATATTAATAACCAAGGTGCCTAAATTCAAAATTATTCTACTGATTCTTTGTTACTTTCAACAGTACCTATAGCCCATTTTTCAAATGGTACTTTAGTTCTGTTTGGTCCTAATTCTAATACTACGAAGTCTTCTTCAATTTTTGCAACGTTAGCTATGATTCCGCCTATAGTAGTTACTTTATCTCCAACTGATAAAGATTGTCTCATTTCTTTTAACTTTTTATCTTTCTTCTTTTGAGGTCTTATTAGTATGAAGTAGAATACTGCGAATAGTCCTGCCCATGTAACTATTGTCATTATAATTTGTTGTGTTTGTGCGTTCATTATTTTCACTCCTTAAATAGTTATAATAATTTTACTTATACAATCATTATATATTAAAACAATTGCAATTAATAGTAAAACTTATACATCTTATTTTATACCATTAATTATAGTTTGTATCCGTATTTTTCAAAGAATTCATCTTTAAAATCTAATAATCTATCTTCCATTATAGCTTCTCTTACTTGCTTCATTAAGTTTAGTAAGAAATGTAGATTATGTGTACTTATTAATCTTGAAGCTAATATTTCATTTGCTTTAACTAAATGTCTTATATATGCTCTAGTATAGTTTTTACAGCAGTAACAATCACAATTAGGATCTAGTGGAGTAAAGTCTCTTGCATAACTTGCATTTCTAACTACTACTTTACCAACACTAGTCATCGCTGTACCATTTCTAGCTATACGAGTAGGTAATACGCAGTCAAACATATCTATCCCTCTTATAACACCTTCAAGTAAGTCATCAGGACTTCCTACACCCATTAAGTATCTTGGCTTATCCTCTGGCATTAAAGGCACTGTGTAATCTAATACTTCATACATTAATTCTTTTGGCTCTCCAACACTTAGTCCACCTACTGCATATCCTGGTAAGTCTAATTCTAAGATTTCTTTAGCCGATTGCTCTCTTAAATCTTTGTACATTCCACCTTGGATTATACCAAATAAAGCTTGATTTTCTGTGTTTTTGTGAGCTTCTTTACATCTTTTTAACCATCTTGTAGTTCTTTCTAAAGAGTTTTTAACATACTCTCTATCTGCTGGATATGGAGCACATTCATCAAATGCCATCATTATATCTGAACCTAGAGCATTTTGTATTTCCATAGCTTTTTCAGGGCTTATAAAATGCTTAGAACCATCTATATGAGATCTAAAGTTAACTCCTTCTTCAGTTATCTTTCTAAGTGGTCCAAGGCTAAATACTTGGAATCCTCCACTATCTGTAAGTATAGGCTTATCCCAGTTCATAAATTTATGAAGACCACCTGCTTCTTTAACTAAATCATGTCCTGGTCTCATGTATAAATGATAAGTATTACTTAATATTATTTGAGATCCTATTTCTTTTAATTCTTCTGGAGTCATTGCTTTTACTGTTGCTTGCGTTCCAACAGGCATAAATATTGGTGTTTCTATAACTCCATGTGGAGTGTGTAATCTTCCTAGTCTTGCTCCACTTTGTTTACATGTTTTTATAAGTTCATATCTTACTGCACTCATTCTTTGTCTCCTTAATATCTAATGTTTTGATTTTGCTTCTTTCAATTTTGCTTCTCTACATGCTTCACATTCATCACAATCTTGTCCTTCTTCACAATCTTCATAATGAATGCTGGTAACATTTAAGTTGCTATTGTCCTTTATTACTAAATACTTTCTAATTGCAAATATGCCAGCAATTGCTAATACTCCAATTAAAACATCTGCCATTCCCTCACTCTTTGGAAGTAATAGCATCTTTCTTGCTATTGCATATAATAATACTTCTAAAAGAGCTCCTGGTATATGAAGAGAAAGCATTACCACAAGTTCTACCCCTATAACTAAAAGTAGTATTTGCCCTAGCATATCGTTAAGCTGACTATATTGAACAGGTGTTTGAAAATCAACTATATAAGCTTTCCATATCATTCTTAAAACATCTATAGTTCCTAAAAATACTGCAAGCAAAACTACCATTGCTAGCATTGATTCAAAAATATATGCAATTCTTAGTGATAAATTATTCTTATCTATATTTTTCATACGCCCCTCCTACTTTATGATCATTGCATCTCCAAAACTGAAAAATCTATATTTTTCTTCTACGGCTACGTCATAAGCATTAAGTACACTATCTTTAGTACAAAGTGCGCTTACTAACATTATTAGTGTCGACTCTGGTAAATGGAAGTTAGTTATAAGTCTATCTACTATCTTAAACTTATACCCTGGATAAATAAATATATTAGTCCAACCACTGCATTCTTTTATAGTTCCATCTTCTAAACTTGCTGATTCTACAGTTCTACAACTTGTAGTTCCAACACATACTACGTTTTTGCCATTAGCTTTAGCTTTATTTATCTTGCTAACTGCTTCTTTATCAACCACATAATATTCAGAGTGCATTTCATGATTTAGAACATCATCAACTTTAACTGGTCTAAATGTTCCAAGGCCAACGTGTAGTGTTACAAATGCAATATCTACACCTTTATCTTTTATTTGTTTTAATAATTCATCAGTAAAGTGAAGTCCTGCTGTTGGTGCTGCTGCTGAACCACTATGCTTTGAATAAACAGTTTGATATCTTTCTTTTTCTTGTAGTCTCTCTGTTATATATGGAGGCAGTGGCATATTTCCTAATTCATCTAAAACTTCTTCAAAAATTCCTTCATAATAAAACTTTATTATTCTAGATCCTTCTTCTGCTAGTCCAACTACTTCTCCTATTAATTTTTTATTCCCAAATGAGAATTTAGTTCCAACTTTAGCTCTTTTTCCTGGCTTAACTAACGCTTGCCAAGTATCTTCTTCAGTTCTTTTTAATAAAAGAAATTCTATCTTACCTCCAGTATCTAGTTTTTCTCCTATTAATCTAGCAGGTATAACTCTAGTATTATTAAGAACTAAACAATCTCCTGGATTTAAATAATTTATTACATCTTTAAAAATTTTATGCTCTATGTTACCAGTTTCTTTATCTAGAACCATTAATTTCGAACTAGATCTATCTTCTATCGGAATTTGAGCAATTAATTCTTCTGGTAGGTCAAAGTAAAAGTCACTTGTTTTCAATTTTCAACTTCCTTTCCAAAAATTTATGCAATTATCATAATAACAAAAAATAAGGTTTTTTTCTATATAAATAGCTTATTTTTTTATTTAGATGGATATGGTATTTTTAAATGTTCATATGCTAGAGGCATTGCTATTCTACCTCTTGGGCCTCTATTTAAAAATCCTAACTGTAATAGATACGGCTCATACACATCTTCAATTGTATTTCTATCTTCGCCTATAGATGCAGCTAGTGTGTCTAATCCTACAGGTCCACCTGTAAACTTTTTAATTATTGTCATTAATAATTTTTCATCTACGTAGTCTAGCCCTAAGCTATCAACTCCTAAAAGTTCTAAAGCCTGGTCTGCAACTTCATTAGTTATATCTCCATTTGCTCTTACTTGAGCATAATCCCTAACTCTTTTTAAAAGTCTGTTTGCTATTCTTGGAGTTCCTCTAGAACGTCTTGCAATTTCAATTGCTCCACCTTCTTCTATTTCAGCTCCTAAAATTTCAGCAGATCTTATTACTATTTTAGTTAATTCATCTACTGTATAATAATCCAACTTACAAATAACTCCAAATCTATCTCTTAGTGGATTTGTAAGCATACCTGCTCTAGTAGTTGCACCTATTAATGTAAACTTAGGTAAATCAAGTCTTATACTTCTAGCTGATGGTCCTTTTCCAATTATTATATCTAAACAATAGTCTTCCATTGCAGGATATAATACTTCTTCAACAGTTCTATTTATACGATGTATTTCATCTATAAATAAAACATCATTTTCATTTAAATTTGTAAGTATAGCTGCTAAATCTCCAGCTCTTTCAATTGCAGGACCTGATGTTATTCTTAAGTTAACACCCATTTCATTTGCTATTATACTTGATAAAGTCGTTTTACCAAGCCCTGGTGGTCCGTATAATAAAACATGGTCTAGTGGTTCGTTTCTAGATTTTGCTGCTTCTATAAATATTTTTAATTGTTCTTTAGTTTTTTCTTGTCCTAAATAATCATCTAATGTTTTAGGTCTTAAACTATTTTCTATGTCAACATCATCATTTTGCATTGTAGATGTAATTATCCTGTTTTCATCATCAAAATCATGCATTAAAGTTCCCCCTTCATATTTAACTAAATTTTAATTTTATAAGTTCAATTTTGTCACGTTTACGTGAAATATATTATTTAATTATCTTAATGATTTGCTCATTATATAAGTTAATGATTTCTTTATTATAGCTTCTGTATTAAGTCCATCTTTTTTGCATTTATCAACGGCTTCCTTAGCTTCAGCAGGTGAATATCCAAGTGCAAGTAGGGCATCTACTGCTTCATCTTTTGATACTCCTATTGGTGATTGTGTAAGTAATGTTGGCTCAAATTCAATATTATTTTTATCTATTTTATCTTTTAATTCTAAAACCATTCTTTCTGCTGTTTTTTTACCTACTCCTGGTGCTTTTGAAAGCTGTACAATATCTTCACTTAAAATATATGCACCTAGTTGTCCAGGTGACGAAAATGACAATATTCCAAGACCTACTTTAGGTCCAATCTTTGATACAGATGTAAGAAGTTCAAACATCTTCATTTCTTCTTTTGATGCAAATCCACAAAGGCTCATATCATCTTCTCTTACAATTAGCTTTGTATATATTTTACAAATTTTTCCCATTTGTAAGTCTTTTATAGTATTTGATGATGCATTTATTTTATATCCTATATTGTTGTTTTCTATAACAATACTATCTAAATTAATTTCTTCAATAGTTCCTTTTATATAGCTATACATAAGTTACCCCCTAATATTTTTTAGTGTTTTTTCTAATTTATTGGCGTGTGCATGAGATATAGCTACAGCAAGTGCATCTGCCACGTCATCTGGTTTTGGAACTTGCTTTAAATTTAAAAAAGATGTTACCATCTGCTGAACCTGTGCTTTTGATGCTCTTCCGTAACCCACAACTCCTTGTTTTACTTGAAGTGGAGTATATTCATATACAGGCTTACCGTTGTGTGCACATGCAAGCATTGTTACTCCTCTAGCTTGTGCTACTGTAATTGCAGTTTTAACATTTTTATTAAAGAATAGTTCTTCTATTCCAACTTCATCTACGTTATATTTTTTTATGATAAGGTCTATTCCCTTATAAACAAGTTCTAATCTTTTTAACATTTCCATATGTGCTGGTGTTGTTACAGCCCCATAATCTATTACTCTAAATTTAGAGTTTTTATATTCTATTATTCCAAAGCCTACTATGGCTATTCCTGGGTCTATCCCTAGTATTATCAAGGTGTATTCCTCCTATTGATTTTGCCCCGTACGTACAAAACTTATGTTCTAATATATTATATCATAAGTTTTTATATACAACAAAAAACAACCTCCTATAAGAGATTGTTTTTATATCTTTAGCTATCGAAATTTTCAAGTTTGCTATAAGCTTCATCTTCTGTATCTACTACTACACTATTTTTAATATCTTCTTGTAGTGATTTTGGAAGAGAATCCATTTTTATTTGTGTCTTTTCTATTAAGTCTTTTTTACCATCACTATCATATCTATAAAGTCCTATAAATCCCTCATCTTCTTCTAGGGAATATTTGTTGCTCTTTGAAGGTTCATTAGTTGGTGCTACTTCAGATAATAATATTTCATGTTTGCTTAAACTGTCTATTTTTCTATTTGGATATCTATCATTTAAATAGGCTACTATCTCTTCTTCACTTTTATCTAATAAAGCTTTATCGATTGTTCCTACCATCATAGGCGTTTTGTCTGAATCGCTTCCATCTTCATTTTTCTTATGTACCCAAATTTCACAGTCTTTACTAATTCCAAATGCTTCTTTTTCTTTTTCTACAGGCTTTTCAGCTTTTTGTTCTACCTTAGTCTGCTTACTTTCTTTGTCTTTTATATCTGTAGTTTTTACACCTAAATAAATCCCACCACTTAACACAACAATTCCTGTTAAAACCAAGATTGGGGCTTTCCACTTAAATGGTTCTTTTTTTTCAAACATAAAAATACCTCCTTCTACATAGCATTTTATCCATCGCATATTTTTTTATACATTTTAGGTAAATTTTAGAATTTATTATATTTGAATTTTTATCCCATTTTAAGTTTTTTATACATATAATATGATATCATTTTAAATTTTCTCTTTTGGAGGTGATATTTTGAGTTCTTATGTTAGCTTAATTTATGATCGAATTGACTTTTTAGAGTTTAAACAAAATATAATTTTTTTAAAACAACCTCAACATAGCGCATCTATTTTTTACGACCTTACACTAGATGATTTCTTAAAAATAAGAGATTTTACATCTTCAGTTGAACAAAAGATAGATGACGGTGAAAAATATACCGCTAATGACTATGAAAAAGGCTTGTTTGAAATATGGGCACCAATTAAAAGCTATCCTTCCTCTTCTACTTTAGTTGCAAAATCACTTATGAGTGAAGATAAATTCAATTCTTTGTTTAAGTATTATAATTAATTTATTATATATTTTTTATATGAGGAGAATATATTTTTCCTCATCCTTTTATTTATTTCCAGGCTTATAGCTCCCCACTTTACAATCTGTACTTATACCGTCTTTAGTAGATGTAAACACAATATCTGAGCATTCATCACTTCTATGAACTTCTATATTCTTATCTTTTAATAGTTGCATAGTTTCTTTGTGAGGATGACCATACTTATTGTTTTTTCCAGTTAATATAACTGCATATTTTGGATTTACTCTTTCTATAAACTTTTTACTTGAACTACTATGAGATCCATGGTGACCTACTTTTAATAAATCAATATTACTCTCTTTTATCTTTGATTCAATTTCAGCTTCTGCATCTCCCATTAAAAGTACTCTGTCATCTCCATTTGTATATAAAAGCACCAAAGAATTATTGTTTGGGTCATCACTAGCTGCTACTGATAATACTTTAAATGTTGATGTTGATAGCTTAAATTCACTATTCATCAAAGGCACACTTGGGCTTAGTCCTTTATCTGATGCTGCTTGTATAAAGTCTCTATAAGTTTTAGTTTGAGCATCCCCGTTACTTACATATAAGTTATTTATTTTTATTTCTTCTGCAACTTTATCTAATCCACCTATATGATCAGCATGAGGATGAGTTGCAAACACATATTCTAGTTCTTTTACACCTTGTTTTTTTATGTAATTTACTACTAAATCTTCATCATCATTATCTCCACCATCTATAAGTGCAGCTTTATTGTCTTGTGTTATTAATATTGAATCTGAATTTCCTGTGTTTATAAAATGTATTTGTGCATTAGGACTGCTTTTTACAGATACACTTCCTTCACTTTTTTTATTTAAAGATTGACACCCAATTTGTACATATCCCACCATAAATATGATTAACAGTGATAATATTTTTTTCATTTTAAAATTCATTTAGTTTCCCCTTTTTGATTGCTTTTTTAGTGTTTATTTGTTGCAGTTTTTAAAACCAAATTATCATATTTTGTAACCTATTGATAATACTATATATAGTATAAACTATCAATATTTCATAATTTATAAAATATATTTACACAATAAAAAAACACTTAGTAATTTTACCAAGTGTTTTATATCTTAATTATGATTGCTATTATATAGTGCACTAACCTATTTTAAAATGCATCTACTCAAGTATATTTATGACTATTTTTCGTTTAATTTATCTAGTTTATTTTCTATATTAGTAATTCTTTGCTCTATTGATTTTCTATTTAATGCAAGTTTCTTAATAACTGTATAAATACAAACAGGTATTGCTATAATAAGTATTGTATTAAATATTTGAAAAATTAATTCAATCGTTATCCCCATAAATTCATCCCCCTTAAATATATATTATTATATAAAAAACACCTCCAAACTATTTATATAGATTAATCTATAGGTCTTAATTTAGAGGTGTTTTGATTTATATATTTTTAATTATTCAGCCATTTCCCAGTTATGGTATATGTTTTGAACATCATCGTCATCTTCAAGCATGTCAACTAATTTGTGCATGAATTTTAACTGTTCTTCTTCAGTTAATTCAGCAGTTGTTTGAGGTATTAACTTAACATCTGCAGATATAAATTCATATCCTTTAGCTTGTAATTCATCTCTAACAGCAGCAAAATCTTCTGGCATTGTTATTACTTCATATCCATCTTCTTCAGTTATAAAGTCTTCTGCTCCAGCTTCTAATGCTATTTCCATTAATTCTTCTTCTGATACATCATCATTAGCTTCTATTAATATTTGTCCTTTATTGTCAAACATGAATGATACACATCCACTAGTTCCTAAGTTACCACCATTTTTATCAAAGTAATATCTTACGTTACCAGCTGTTCTATTTTTGTTGTCAGTTAAAGTTTCAACTATAACAGCAACTCCACCAGGTCCGTATCCTTCGTAAACTATTGTTTCATAGTTTTCGTTAGCTCCAGCTCCTGCTCCTTTAGCTACTGCTCTGTCTATATTGTCACTTGGCATATTATCAGCTCTAGCTTTTTCTATAGCTGTTTTTAATGTTGCATTATAGTCTGGATTTCCTCCACCCTCTTTAGCTGCAACTGTTATTGCTCTAGCATGCTTAGTGAATATTTTAGCTCTTTTAGCGTCCTGTTTACCTTTTTTGTTGATTATGTTTCCTATACGACCCATAATTCCACTCCTTACTACATTTTATTAGTTTATATATTACTTGAGGGTAAATATGTATGGTTTACACCCATTTGTTTAGTATATATTTAGTGATTTTATTATCACTCGTAAATTTTAGCACAAATAGTTAAATTAGTAAATTAGAACTTAGGAGGTTTAGGTGCTATATGTCTTTTATGCTCACTAATTGTATGAAGTCTTTGGATTATTTGAGCATCCTTTTGAGGGACTTCATCTAATCTTCCTTCAACAACTGCATCTATCATATCATAAGTTGTTCCCATTTCTATCTCGTCAGTTTGACCTTCCCAAAGTCCTGCAGAAGGTGATTTGTTTATAACATCATCACAAACTCCAAGTACTTTTGCCCACTCATATACTTCTCTTTTAGTAAGATTTGCAAGAGGTACTAAGTCAACTCCTCCATCTCCATATTTAGTAAAGTATCCTGTATGTATTTCTGCCGCATTATCAGTTCCAACTACTAAATACCCTAAATTATTTGCAACTGTATATACAGTACTCATTCTTACTCTTGCTCTAAGGTTTGCGTCTGTCATTTTTAAATAATCTTGCTTATATAAATTCTTTTCTTTAAGAGAATTTACCACGGTATCTAAAATCAAGTTTTGAGGCTCTGTAAGGTCTAAATCAATGTATTCTATATTACATCCATTAATAACCTTTAGGGCGTCTTCTCTATCTTCAGGGTTGCTTTTTATGCTCATTATTACCCCCATAGAATCATTAGGAAATGCTTTTTTTATTAGATATGCAACTACCGCTGAGTCGATACCTCCAGATACTCCTACTACTAACCCCTTACCATTAGCTTCATTAACTTTATCTCTTAACCATTGAACTGTTTTATCTATTTTCACGTTCATTTCAGTCATGATTTTCTCCTCTCTTTTATTTATAATTTTATATGAATCCATTATAACATATTTTTTTTAATGTTATATAATGTAGGTTTATATACTATTAACTTGTTTTGTTTATTGTAATGGTTAAAAATAATATAAACCTCTCTTATATAAATATAATTTACTATTTATGTTCAAAATATATACAGAAGGTGATAAATATGAAAATTAAACATTCTAGTTTTAATATTAGAAATTCAATAATAGGTATTTTTACAGGTTTTATCAATGGTATATTTGGTTCTGGTGGAGGCACTCTTTTAGTTCCAATCTTAAATAATATTGTTAAAGTTGAGGAACATGAATCTCACGCTACAGCTTTAGCCATAATAATATTTTTAACAGGTGCAAGTTCTGCAATATATATATATAACGGAACCTATGATGTCTCCCTAACACTTAAAGTCGCTGTTGGAAGTATTATTGGTGGTATTATTGGTGCCAAGATTTTATGTAAAGTCACAGGAAGGTTTCTTAGAATTTCATTTGGGCTAATAATGATAGTAGCTGCATTAAGGATGGTGTTTTAATGTTATTTGTTACAATTGGATTTTTTGCTGGTATTATTGGTGGAATGGGTATGGGTGGAGGTACAATTTTAATACCTGCTCTTATATTGTTTGCAAGTATAGATCCCAAAATAGCTCAAAGTATAAATTTACTATCTTCAATACCAATGACTATAATCGCTTTATTTATACATATTAAAAATAAAAAAGTGGTACTTAGCTTAGTTTTACCTATAGCTTCATTCGGTATTTTAGGTGCTATATGCGGTTCATTTTTAGCTACTTATTTATCTTCACAAATTCTAAAAAAAGCATTTGGAGTATTTTTATTAATAATAGGTTTAATAGAAGTAAAAAAAGGAATTTGTTGTCCTAAAAAAAATACTTGTCCTAAATAACTAAGCTTAATTATCTTAAAAATAAGTGGATAAATATTAAAATTATTTATCCACTTATTTTATTTTTACTAACCAAATTATAAATTTTTCTATTATTGGATAAACATGCACTTATTAATTTTCACTATATTATTATTTTTTTATATTAGATTCTCCTAATAAAAATCCTATAGATATACACATAAGGTCTCTTAAATGGGATATGGACTGGATATTTTGAGAATTATCAGTAATATATATTACTAATATACAAATTATAGATACTAAGCAAACGAATAGTGCTATAGATATCTGTATAAGATTGCCCTCTTTATAATTATATATTTCTATTTCTTCTTCACATTCTTCTTCATTTATTGCTCTACTCATCGAATTATTAATCTTTGTTTTTTGAGTTTTAATATTTGAACTTAACAAAAAACCAAATATAGATGATAAACTAGATCTAAAGACAACTCCAACTGACTGCCTCATTCCACTATCACCATTACTGTAAAATGCAATAAATATTACAGATATAAATAATAGCATTCCTGTTATAATTAAAGCTTTTGCTGAAATGTTTAGTTTATCCCAATCATTGCATAACTCTTCTAATAAAGCACGTCTTCTATCACAACCTCTATTACTCATACACCTCACACCTTATATATTTTGCTTATGATATACTTTATAAATATCATATTAGTATAATATTTTTTAATGTTCTTAATGGTGCATAAAATATAAGCTAAACTCTACAATATTATATTTCCATCTACTTCTGATAAATATAATTCTTCTCTTATTTGTATATCTGCTGTTGCACTAGTTATGTCTGTTATTTTAGTCATTATATTTTCAACTTCATTACTTCTTGAATATACAACTATCTCAACATTTTCTTCATATATAGTATCTTTGATGAAGTATCCCATATTCATTATTTCATTTTGAACTTTTCCAAGTTGAGTGTAATCTATCTTAATACTAACTTCTCTATAAAGTACCTTTTGTATTACTTGCCCTGCTTCTATACCTATTTTAGCTCCTTTAGTATAAGCTCTAACCAATCCTCCAGCTCCTAGCTTTATCCCCCCAAAGTATCTAGTAACAACAATTACCACATCTCTTAAGTCTTCTTTTTTTATAACTTCTAATGTAGGAATACCTGCTGTCCCTTGTGGTTCTCCATCATCACTATACCTTTGTATATTCATATTTTTACCAACTGTATATGACCATACATTATGTCTTGCGTCTTTATGCTTTTTCTTTATTTCATTAATAAATTCTATTGCTTCTTCTTCACTTTTTATTGGCTTTGCATATCCTATAAATGTAGATTTTTCTATTGTAATTTCATCCATTCCAAATTCATGCAATGTTTTATATGTACTCATAATCTCCTCCAATTTTATAAATTCAATTTTAAAATATATATCAATAAAAATTAATTAAATTATGCTTAACTAAATTTTTTTAATTTTAATAAATTATATTTATTTACATAATATCTATTATTTATTATATCTGTTATTTATTATATCCAATATAATTGTATAAATCAAAAAAGAAAGGGCTATGCCCTTTCTTTAATTTATCTTCTAATTTATTAATCATTTACAGTACAGCATTGCTCTCTGCATCTTGTTTTTTTAGTTCTTTATATTTTTTATATGATATCTCTACTAAAGATTTCTCTTTGCTGTGTGTTAACATATCTATGGCATCTTTTACTTTAAAAAAGCCACCATCGACAAGTTCATCCTTTAGTATGTATTGGGTATTTTCAGTTTCCATGATATACCACATTATTGCATTACATACTCGTTGTTGTCTACTTCTTGAAAAAAACTCATACATAGTGTCTCCAGCTACATCAATTACACTAGCATCTATACCTGTTTCTTCCTTTACTCTAAGAACTGCACTATCATATTGAAGTTCTTTATCATAAATCTTACCTTTTGGAAGTGTCCACTCAGCTCTATCATTTTTTATCATAAGTACTTTATTTGCATAAAATACTACTCCACCTGCGCAACGTCTTACTATCATTTTAACCCCTCCTATTAACTTTATTTTTATGTTAACTTCTGGAGATACACCATAGATAAATAGTTAATTTGTTCATTATATGTTAAGTATTAATTGTTTATGTTATTTATCTGATTTTTCTAATGTATCAATAGCCTCTTCATATGCTCTTAACACATAGTCTTTTTCAAATTGTTTTTTATTCTTAAGCTGTCTTAACATTCTTAAACTATTTTCATTCCCTATCTTAGAAAGTGCTTTTGCACAATACTGTTTAGTTTGTGGATTAGTGTCATATAGGCCTCTTTGTAAGTACTCTCTACTGCTTGGTGATTCTATTTTTCTAAGAGCTGAATATGTTATTCTCCTTACGTCTGAATGTCTATGACTAGTTAGAGGATGTAGTAGTTTTAAAAACCTATCATCCTTTAATTCGCCAGTTGCCCAAATCAAAATCATAAGGTCTTCAGCATTTTTTTCAATTAGTATTCTTTTGTAAAGTCTTCTTTTAAGGTCTATCATTCTTTCACTATTTAACTCACTCATAAATTGTAGTCTATCGTGTTTATTTAATACTAGAAATTTATCTATAGTGTCCTTAGATAGTTCTACCTTATCTCTAAGCATTGCCTTTATCTCTAACTTAGCCATTATTAATTGGTCATTAACTTGTGAAATTGATAAATTCCTTATTTTACTGATTTGAGATACTGTCTTTGATTCTTTGTATAGAAGATATGTTACGTAATAGTCTTCCAAGTTGTCTATATTATCCCAACTTATATTCATAACACTACCTACTTATCTAATATATACTCTTTATATATATTATAGTCTGCTTCTTGTAAATTTACATCAAGAGTTATTCCATTTTCTACATATTCAAAACTTTCCACATTATATTTATCTTTGACTTTACTAAATATATCTCCTCTTTCGTAAGGTAGTAAAAGTTTTACTGCATATGTTTTTTCCATTATTGCATCTTGAACAAGCTGTAATAACTCATCCATATTTGTACCTTTTTTAGCTGATATATATATTGTCTCATCAGTATTTTTAGGATATATATCTAAATCTAATCTATCAATTTTATTATATACTATTATAGTTTGTTTATCATTTGCACCTAATTCTTTAAGTACTTTTTCTGTAGTGCTCTTTTGAAGTTCATAACTGCTATTTGTAGCATCTATTACATGTAGTATTAAGTCTGCATAATGAACTTCTTCTAGCGTTGCTTTAAATGCATCTACTAAGTCATGTGGTAATTTACTAACAAATCCAACAGTATCTACAACTAAAAACTCTTTTTTATTTGGTAATAAAGCTTTTCTAAGAGTTACATCTAAAGTAGCAAATAACATATCTTTTGCAAAAACTTCTTTTTCTTTTTCATAGTCTTTATGAGTTTTTATTAATTCATTTAATAAAGTAGATTTACCTGCATTTGTATATCCTACTATTGCAACTATAGGTATATTAGATTTTAAACGTTGAACTCTTTGAGTTTCTCTGACTTTTCTAATTTCTTTAAGCTCACGTCTTATATCTGCTGCTTTATTAAGTATATGTCTTTTATCTATTTCTAATTTTTGTTCTCCTGGACCTCTAGCGCCGATTCCTGAACCAGTTTTACCTAGAGCTCCTCCCATTCCTGAAAGTCTTGGTAGTCTGTATTTTAACTGAGCAATTTCTACTTGAAGTTTACCTTCTTTTGTTAATGCCCTTTGAGCAAATATGTCTAATATTAAAGTAGTTCTATCTATAACTTTTACACCAACTACTTCTTCTATATTTCTTATATGTGCACCTGATAATTCATCATTAAAAATTACTACTGTTGCACCTAAAGAATCTGCATATGCTTTTATTTCTTCAACTTTTCCTTTTCCTACATAAAATGCTGCATCTCTAGTTTGTTTATTTTGAATTAAACTTCCTACTACCTCAGCACCTGCAGCTTTTGCTAATTCTTTTAATTCTTCCATTGATTCATTTATATCAATATCATCAATTTTTCTTGCTGTAGAAGTTATATTAAGTCCTACAAGCAGCGCTCTTTCTTGTTTTTCTTCCATGATAACACCTCTTTATTTTTAATACTTATTTAATATTCATTTTAAATTATTAATTTAATACTTTTTCTTTTGTATATATAATTTATTTCATATAATAAATTATATTCACTTTAAGTTATATATAAATACTTATATAGAAATCTTTTTTATTATACCACTAATGTAAATATTTAGTATAATTATATTGATAGATACAATTAGGAGGTAAATAATATGAGTGATGATTATAAGTTCCCTGAACAAAAAACCGATAATTATAAGTTTTTCAACCACAAAGCATGTGAATATTTTCCTTGCCACAAAACTAATAAACCAGATGAATTCAACTGTTTATTTTGTTATTGCCCTTTATATGCTTTAGGTGATAACTGTGGTGGAAATTTTAAATATAGCAAAAATGGTTTTAAGGACTGTTCAAGCTGTATGCTTCCTCACAATAAAAATAACTATGAGTATATTATGGGTAAATTCCAAGATATTATTAAAATTTCAAGTAAAAAATAATATAACATCCTAGATGATAAAATATAATATTTTTTAAATAACCAAAAGTACATTTATATCTATATTTCATACAACTTTGTATGTACTATAAAAAGAGAGCAATACAATTATCGCTCTCTTTTTATATTTAACAATCTATATACTACATACATTAATATACTTGATATTAATACAAGTGATAGCATCATAACTCCGGTATGAAAGAAAAACTGTTGCGGTAACATATCTATCACAGGATCTAAGTTAGGATCAAATATCCAGTAATCATTACTAAACATAAGCTTATGAAAAATAACAAAACTACCTTCAAAGTTTATCACAATAGGAAGTGCTAGTATTATAGGTATACTTATTAGCGATTTTGAAGTTACATTTAAAAATTTTATATTTTTATATTTTATATTTATAAATAAGCCTATTATAGAAATAATTAAACATAAATTAAATAATTTATTTATGTTTTGAAAAATATCTCTAACTTCTTCAAAATGTATTTTCCCTTGTGGTGATGATTTTATAGTTGGCATCTCAAAATTCTTATCATCTTTTCCTAAGTTGTAATCTATTAAGTAATCATAGTTTAACATTATTTCTTCTTCTGACAAATTAGATAATATCGGTATATTTAATTTATCTATATCATAATAATAAAGTTCTTTAAATCCTACCGTAAATTTTATTATTCCTGTTATTATTAGTATGCTAAAACATACCGGAAATATTATATTTAAAATTTTTTTCATTTACTCAGCGCCCCTAAAGCTTCCTACTTATTTTTTAATACCCCTTACAATATACCCAAATAAAACATTATCTATAATTTAAACTATCTTAGTAGTGAAATCTTCTATATTCCATACATCATCAACTATATCCATATAAAATTCTGGTTCATGACAAACTAAAAGAACTGTTCCCCTAAATTCGTTTATTGCTTTTTTTAGTTCATCTTTAGCTTCTACATCTAAATGGTTTGTAGGCTCATCAATTACTAATAAGTTTATACTCTTTAGCATAACCTTACATAATCTTACCTTAGCCGCTTCTCCTCCACTTAAAACTCTCATTTGGCTAGTTATATGTTCATTAGTTAGTCCACATTTAGCAAGGTGTTGTCTTACTTCAAAGTTAGTAAGTCCTGGGAACTCTGACCATATTTCTTCAATAGGAGTATTATAGTTTTCTCTTGAACTTTCTTGTTCAAAATATCCAACTTCTAGATAGTCTCCCAGTTTAACTTCTCCACCAAAAGGTTTTACTATTCCAAGTAGCGTTTTAAGTAATGTAGATTTACCTACACCATTCATACCTTTTAATGCAACTTTTTTATTTCTCTCCAATGTAAAGTTAAGGGGACTAGTTAAAGCTTCATCATATCCTAATATTAATTCTTCAGTTTGGAATACAAATCTACTTGGTACTCTAGCTTCTTTAAATCCAAATGTAGGCTTTATCTTTTCTTTTGGTCTTTCTAAAACTTCCATCTTATCTAATTTCTTTTGTCTACTGTTTGCCATACCACGAGTAGCAACTCTAGCTTTATTTCTAGCTACAAAATCTTCTAGTTTCTTTCTTTCTTCAATTTGTCTATCATAAGCTTGTTCTTCTTGACGCTTCTTTATATCATTAAGTCTAACAAACTCATCATAGTTTCCTTTGTATCTACTTAGTTCACCATTTTCCATATGATAAATTACATTACATGTATTGTTTATAAAGTCTATATCATGAGATACTAATATAAAACTATTTTCATATTCTTGAAGATATCTTGTTAACCAAGTTATATGTTCTTCATCTAAATAGTTTGTAGGCTCATCTAATATTAATATTGTAGGATTTTCAAGTAATAATTTAGTTAAAAGTACTTTTGTTCTTTGACCTCCACTTAAATCGCATACATCTCTATCTAATCCTATTTCACCTAATCCTAATCCATTTGCAACTTCTTGAATTTTTGCATCTATCATATAGAATCCGCTATTTTCTAATATTGTTTGTATTTCTGCTGTTTCTTCTAATAATTTTGTCATTTCATCATCATTAGCTTCACCCATTTTGTCATACATAAGTATCATTTCTTGTTCTAAATCAAACATTGATTTAAATGCTTCTCTTAATATGTCTCTTATAGTATTTCCTTTACTAAGTACTGTATGTTGATCTAAATAACCTACAGTAGCTCTTGATGACCACTTTATATTACCAGCATCCGGCATAAGCTTTTTTGTTATTATATTTAAAAAACTTGATTTTCCTTCTCCATTTGCACCAACTAGTGCTATATGTTCACCTTTTCTAAGCCTAAATGAAACATTCTCTAGTATAGTTCTCGCTCCGAAACCATGACTTACATTTTCTACTACTAGCATTTTACCACCTCTTTGTTAGTTTTATTGTCTATTTATTCTATATTATAATATATTCTTTTTTAACTTAAATCAAGTATAGTAAAATACACTTTTTAAGTTATTTATTTTAATTTTAGGCTATGTTTTAAATGGGTGTTGATAATTTATTAGGTTTTGAAAGTTATATTATAATATATATAGGTAGCTGTGGGGGTTGAAATTATAGGAAAATATGGATGCGTAGGTTTAATGGTGTTTCAACAAAATACCTATCAAATTATCTAAAATAGTTCAAATGGAAAGAAACATTCCTTATAACTATGCCAGAATAAATGACTTTAAGGATAGACAACCGACATTTGTTTAGTTATAGTAAATCGTGAAAACTTTATTTTTGGGGAGGGAATTATGAGAAAGATGTTTAAGATTATAAGTGTTTCAATGTGTTCGGTATTAATAATTATTTGCGTACTTATAGTGATTATATTTGTTAATCACAGAATTAATTTGTCAAAAGAAAATAAAGATTTTATTCCTAATGGACAAATGGTAAATGTGAATGGGTATAATATGCACATATATACTGAAGGAGATGGAGATATCCCGTTAGTGTTTATGGCTGGTGGTGGTACAAGTTCACCTACTTTAGACTTTAAATCTTTATACACATTATTAAGTGATAAATATAAAATTGTTGTTATTGAAAAATTTGGATATGGTTTTAGTGATGTTGTCAATACACCAAGAGATGTAGAGTCGATTTTAAATGATACAAGAAAAGCACTTTCACTTGCTAATATAAAAGGACCCTATGTATTATTTCCACATTCAATTTCTGGAATAGAAGCATTATATTGGGCTCAACAGTATCCAAAAGAAATAAAAGGAATTGTAGGTCTTGATATGGCTGTTCCAGAGGCTTATGAGAATTATAAAATAAACATTCCGATGATAAAGATTGGAGCAATTGCTTCTAAACTGGGAGTTACAAGATTAATTCCAAGCCTATCAGAAAGTGATGCTATAAAATATGGAACATTGACTGATAATGAAAAGAAACTATATAAAACAATTTTTTATAGAAGAACTGCTACTTCCACAATGATAGACGAAGTTATAGAAGTTAAAAATAATGCTAATAAAGTATCTAAAATTTCTATGCCAGATATTCCAGTATTAATGTTTGTTTCAAATGGTGTTGATACTGGATGGAATGAGACTGATTGGAGAAACATTCAAGAAACTACCATAGATAAATTTCAAAATGGAGAAATTGTGTATTTAGATTGTTCTCACTATGTTCATGATATTGAATATAAAAAAATAGCAGAATCTTCAATCAGTTTTATTAAACAAATAGAAACAAATTAATATTAAATATAAAATTAGAATATAAATGTATCGTTAACTTGTAAAATACATTTATATTTTAATTTTATAAGTTTTAAAATTAAAAATATTTATTATTCTTATCCATATACATTAAATCTTCAAAAAACATTATCATACAACCAGCAGTAGTTTTTTGAGATAATGTAATACTTTTAACCGCTATTAAATAAAATTTAGTATTTAAATCTTCTATATTCCTATACATATGGTCTACTCTAAGTGCATGCAAAGAATTATAATCAGCATAATCCTCTATGCTATTTAATAGTATCGAATCTTGATGCGATTTAAATCTCTTTATTTTTTTATGATTTTCTTTTACATAAGTTTCAAATTGTCTATGATTATCCAATAATCTTCCCTTAGCATGCTGTGGAATTGTTAAGTCTTGTATTATATGGCATGCTGCCCCAAAGAAAAATAAACTTCTTGCATAGTTACCCATTGCAAAATATTTGATTGCCTTATTGTAATATGTTTTCGCAACTGTCATTGCATTTTCATCATATCCATATTTACCTTTACCTTCTTTAGCATTATAAAAATGATGATATGATTTAAAATCTTGATCTGCCCAAACTAAACCTTTGTTTATTTCTAATAAATGCTCTTTAAAAAACTCATATTCATTATAATATCCCTCATTTTTTAATATTTCTATCGCATTTTCTTGTATAAATAGATGTACCTCACAAGTTGTTTTAATTACACTTTTCTTAATTGGATTTACTGCTTTAAATGTATTTGATAATGCTTTTGCATAAGTACTTTCTAATTTTTTTTTCATTGACATCACCCGATTTATTTAGTCATAAAAATTCAATTTGCTCATATATTTAACAATCTATAAATTAGAATTGTTGCCAAAATAAGCTTCTACTCCATCTGCTATACTTTGCATTAGTTTTCTTTGGTACTGTGGACTAGACATCATATAGTCTTCATTATAATTGCTCAAAAATCCCATCTCTACTAAAACTACAGGAACTTTAGACCAATTAAATCCTGTTAAATCCCCTCTTTCAAATATTCCATTTACTTCTATTCCTGCTTTTTTCATATGTTCATCAACAGACTTAGCACAATTATTACTTTTTTCATATATTCTAGATGTATGTTTATTGTCTTTTGATGGTATTAAGATTGATGCACCTGTCTTTGATGAATTATCCAAACTATCTGCATGCACCCTTATCACCATATCTGCATTCTTTTCATTAGCCATTATTGCTCTTTGTGCGTTGCTTATATTTACATCATTCGTTTCTCTAGTCATAGCAACACGATATCCCATACCTTCTAATATATGTTTTAAAACTGTAGATGCTTCTAAGTTTAACATATATTCTGGTTTTTTAGTAGCTACACCACTAGCTCCTGATGATACCTTGGCCTTGGTTTGTGATGAACCTGGTGCAGCAGGTTCTAAGCTACGGTCTCCCTTTTCTTGGTGACCTGGGTCTATACATATTAATAAATCTTTTGGATTATTTTTTTCGTTATTTGATTGTTCTTTAGGATTAATTCCTTTATTAATTAAATTAGTGCTTTTATAAAGATTTGTAATTGGATTTGTAGTTCCTATGATTATTATTCCCATAGCAATTATAATTGTAACTAATAATCTATATTTTTTCATATTTTATACTCCTTCATATTATATTTTTTATTAAATACTTATAATATTATTTCCAATATTTATAAATTTTATATGTATGAGTTTTTATTTTTTTTTACTTACATATATATTTATATAGAACTTTTCTTAGTAGCTATTACTTCTTCAAATTTATCTAATAAAACAAGAGTTGTTAAAAAGGCTTTAATAAAAAAATCAAAAAAAGTAAATAAAAAATAAAATGCTTAATTTATATTATTAAATTAAGCATTTTATTTTGTGTTTAAATATTACATAAATTCCATTAGTCTATTTTATATTTCACTTTTATTTATAATTCATCAATAAAGTAAGCAATACAACGAAATATATACTTTATTTTACTATATATATATGTATTCTAATATTAAATTTTACTATTAAGTTTATTAGTTATTTATTTATGTAAACTACGGTTTTATTGCTTCACTTTTCCAAGCATCAAAATTAAATTAGTGTGCAAAATAGTTATAAGGCACCGATAAATCACTTGAGTTTTGACAGAAAGAAGGTGTTTTATGAGTTTCCAAATTTCTACTTTGAAAAAACAAAGATTAATAAAGTTAAATTTTATCTTAATTGTATATTTTTTATTATATTTTTTCTCAAATAATTTAATTTATGCACAATCTAATGAAAAATTTGATAATACTTACTTAATGCCTATTGGTAATGTACTTCAAATCGATGCTGAGTTAAAAAATATAATTGTAAGAAACTCTATAGAAGGATCACCATTTTCTTTAGGAGATGCTATATTAAAGGTAAACAATATTCCTGTTAGTAACTATGGTGATTTTTCTAATATTTTATCTTCAAGATCTTCAACTGATAAAATATCTGTTTTGGTAAAAAGAGGAGAAAATAATTTTATAGTAAATACGAATAAAGAAGATTTAGAAAAAGTTAATTTTAATAACTTGTTGTGTGGATTTGCTACATTAACTTATATAAATCCATCTACAGGAGAATTTGGTGCTGTAGGACATCCCATAAGTATTGGTTCTTCAAAGAGAATACCAATAAAAAGTGGTCATATTTCTACAACTAAAGATTTAAATATTCAAAAATCTTTTAAAGGTAGTGTTGGTTCAATAAGTGCCCAAAGAAAAGACTTGATTGGTAAGTTTAACACAAACACAGAGTTTGGTATAAAAGGAAATGTAATAGGATTTGATACATCTAATTTAAAGTCATACAAAGTTGCATCTTTAAATGAAGTTAAATTAGGTAAAGCTCAGGTACTTTTACAAACAACTTCATATGGTTGTGAAAAATTTGATATAGAAATTGTAGGTATTCAAAAACAAAGAACTCCACAATCAAAGACTTTTAAAATTAAAATAACTGATAAGGATTTATTATCTCAGACCGGTGGTATAATTCAAGGTATGAGTGGTACACCTATAATTCAAAATAACAAAATAATAGGTGCTATATCTCATGCTGTTGAAAATGACCCCACTCTTGGATATGCTATTTTTATTCAGTGGATGTTAGAAGATTAATATTAATAAAGTCAGTTGTGGTAACTTACACAACTGACTTTACTTAATTATTTTACTCCATTAATTTTTACTTTCGGTAATATGTTAGGTACGTTTTCTTCAGGTATGTTAACGTAGCTACCAGGCACATCTCCTACTATTATTGTTTCACAAATAGGTATTTTTGATTTCACTTCTTTAGTTGATGTTGTAAGTGGTATTACTACTTTTACTTGCGTTTTTGCTTCTAAATAAATACTATGTCTTGATTGATTAATACCAGATGATTCAAAATTAGTCTTAAAATCAACAGATACAGTTCCTATAGGTTCTATAGATACTTTTAATTGTGGTCCATATTTAGCTAATATGGGGCTTCCTAGCGCAGTTCCTATTGGTATGTATGAAGTTGTTGTTTTTACTTGTTTTAACTCTTCTTGAATCTTTAAAGCTACATCTGAAGCTATTTTATTCATCATTATAGTATTTGCTTGAATCATTGTTAGTTTTCCATCAGAATCTAATTTTGTATGCATTAAATCTGAATAATCTATTTTGTCTTTAACTATTTCTCCAACAGCTTTGTTTATAGATCTATTTGCAAGTTCAAGTGCCTTGGTTTCTGCTAATACTTTTATGGTTGGTCTTAAACTAGTATCTACATATATAAAACTGCCTATTAACACAGATAAGAGAAACATCGCTGATACTATTATTAGATTTTTTTTAAAGTTATTATTTTTATAGTCAATTTTTCTATTTTTCATAACAGTCCCCCTTAATACTTTATGTATCAACTATTAAGTATTTGCTTTTTATATAATAAAGAACAACATTTTATTTTGAATAGTTAAATATATAATAAACCACCACATATTTTTTATATTATTAGATAAAAATAGTTATTACACATGTCTTAGTTTATTTTAATAATATTTTTTATGTGAAATATATATAATATGTTACATTATATTCATTTTGATTATCTAGTTAGAAAATTATTCACATATGTGGTATAATATTGCATTAAGTAAGGAGGTTAAACTTAATGAGTAATGATAACAATGAAAATAAAAATAAAATTAGAAGAAAAACAGTTAGTTCTTCTAATAATAAGGCTAACACTTCAAATAAAAACAATAAAAAAAGGCCTGCACCTAGCAAGAAAAAGGATAAATTTAAATTCTTTAGAGTTGCCGGGGTAATATTTCTTGTTTTATTGGTAATAGGTGTTGCTGGAGGAACAGGTTTGGTATTTGCTTCACTAAAAAATGTAGAGCCAGTTACTAAAGCTCTTTTAGATGAAAAAACTTATCAAACAACTGAAATTAGGTATGCCACAGGTGATTTATTATCTAACGCTCCTAGTATAAACAAAAAAGATCCAGTAAAATTAGACAATATGTCTCCCTATTTGAAAAAAGCAGTTATTGCTATAGAGGATGAACGTTTCTATGAACATAGTGGTGTTGACGTCAAAGGCTTATTTAGATCTTTAGTTAAAACATTGACTGGTACTAAGCAAGGTGGTAGTACAATACCTATGCAGGTATCTAAAATGTTATTAACTTCTAAAGAACAAAGTCTTCCTCGTAAAATTAAGGATATATACTATGCTCATGAAATGAGTAAGTCATTAACTAAAAATGATATACTAGAAGTTTATCTAAATAATTTCTTCGTAGGTAAAGGACTTGCTGGTGCTGAAGCTGGTGCTCGTGGATACTTTGATATGCATGCTAGTGATCTTTCACTTGCTCAATCTGCTCTACTTGCTGGGTCAACTAAGAACCCTTCAAGATACTCAGCTTATATGACTTCTAAATTAGATGGAAATGAATCTAAAGAAGATGTAGAAAACAAACTATTATTCTTTGTTAATACTTCTGATGACCTTCTTGATGATCCTACTGATACAGAATTAAAGATGGTAGAGAAATTACACGATTGGGGACTTATTCCTAGTAAAGATACATATAATCAACTAAAATCAGGAACTGTAGTTGTTAGAAAAGCTATAAATAACCCTGATTCTAAGAAAAGACAAGAAATTGTTTTAAACAAAATGCTAGAAACTAAAGCTATAACTAAAGCAGAATACGATGCTGCAGTTGCAGAAGAAATAAAAATAAAACTTCCTAAGTCTGCGGATAAAGTATCTTCTTCAGTTGAAGACCTTATAGAATACGAGGTTTTAGATGCCTTGATGAAACAAGGTAGCACTAGAGATGAAGCTTACAACATGTTTTGTAATGGTGGATTGATAATAAATACGACTATTGATCCTAAGATGCAAAATATATTAGAAAAAGAATACAACAATAATGGTAACTTCCCTGGTCATAGGAGTAATTCAGATACAGATAATATTCCTCAACCACAATCATCAATGGTCATTTTAGACTATAGAGATGGTGGTATTAAAGCATTGGTTGGTGGTAGACATATAACAGGAAGAAAAGGTACAAATAGAGCTACAGAACCTAAGCAACCAGGTTCAACAATTAAACCTCTATCAGTTTATACTCCTGCTATTGATGCTTTAACTCCACAATCAAAAGCATTTAGTGATGCTAAGGGTGGCTATAAGTTTGATCATAATGGGTGGAATCCTAAGACTACAACTCCTGGCGTAGGAACTATGAGTTTACGTAAGGCCCTTGCTTATTCTTCAAATACTATAGCTATAAAAACAGCAGAAACACTTGGAAGTTCTAAAGAAGAATGTATTGATATAATGATAGATTATTTAAAAGAGTTTGGTATCTCAACAGTAGTAGATACTAAGACTAGTGAAGAAGGTAATAACGATAGACAATTCCCAGCTTTAACACTTGGTGGGATGGCAAAAGGTGTTTCTCCACTTGAAATGGCTTCTGCATATGGTGCTTTAGCTAATAATGGGGTTTATGTAGAACCTACAATATTTACTACTATAACAAGCTATGATGGACAACTAATAGTTAAAAATACACCTGAAGAACACAAGGTTGTAGCTCCAGAAGTAGCGTATGTAATAACTGATATGCTTGAATCAGTTATCACTGAAGGTATAGGTAAAAAAGCTGCAATACCTGGTGGGATGCCAGTAGCTGGTAAAACAGGTACTACAAATAGCGCAATAGATGCTTGGTTTGTAGGATACACTCCATATTACGTTGGTGCAACTTATATAGGTGATGATGGTGGTAGAAAAAATCCTAATACAGGACAAATGATTTCTCGTAGAAGTGTAGAAGGTGGTAGTGGTAGCGCTGCAAGCCTATGGTCTAAAGTAATGAGACAAGTGCATGAAAACTTAACAGTTACTAAATTTAAAGTACCTGATAATGTATACTTTACAAAAATTAATTTAATTGATGGTGGTAGAACATCTGGTGGTTCAAACGCTGCCTTTATAGAAGGAACAGCTCCTTCAAGATATACTAGCTATCCATCAGCTCCACAAAAACCAAAAGAGGAAGAAGAACCAGAAACTCCAGAAACTCCAGACGAAGGTCAGGAAACAACTCCTCCTCCTACAGATAATGGTGGCGGCGGAGAAACAACTCCTCCTCCTACAGATAATGGTGGCGGTGAAACGACTCCTCCTCCTACGGATAATGGTGGTGGAACAGTAACTCCTCCTACAGATGGTGGTGGCGGAGAAACAACTCCTCCAGTTACTCCGGTTGCTCCGGAGACACCAGCTCAGTAGTTTAAAAATCAAAAACTTAAAAAGCTAACTATTTTAATAAATAGTTAGCTTTTTTTTATGGCTTTGCTTTAGGTGTAAATACAACAGCCATTACATATCCAAAGAATATAGCTGCTGCTATTCCACCTGCTGTGGCAGTTGTTCCACCTGTAAATATTCCTAAAAAACCATCTTTTGAAATTCCTTTAATTACACCATTTGCAAGAGAATATCCAAATCCGATTATAGGAACTGTGGCTCCAGAAGCACCAAATTCTACAATTGGTTCATAAACACCTAAAAATGTTAAAATAACGCCACTAGTTACATAAGTAACCATCACATATGGAGTTTGCATTTTAAAATAATCCATAAGAATTTGAGCAATTAAGCAAAGTGTTCCTCCAACTAAAAAAACTTTTATATAATCTATAATCATCTAACATCACTCCTCATTGACTATAACCACCGCATGTGCAACGCATGGTATTGTCTGTTTCTGTAATGTACTTGTAGGAGATAATAACGCTCCTGTTGACACTAGCATAACCTTATTAAATTCTTTTTTAATTAACTTATTATAAATATATCCAGCAAATACAGATGCTGAACATCCACAGCCACTTCCTCCACAATGTACATCTTGTTTTTCTAAGTCAAATATTTCTACTCCACAATCAGTGTATACTTTAGATATATCAATTCCTTTTTCTTTAAGCAAATCCTCGGTTATTTGTTTTCCTAATTTGCCTAAGTCACCTGTTGCTATTAAATCAAAACTATTTGGGTCATCTTTTGTGTCATTAAAGTAAGCATATATAGTATCTATAGCTGCTGGGGCCATAGCAGCACCCATATTGTTACCATCATCAATTCCTTTATCTATTACTTTGCCTACTGTTACATACTTTACTTTAGGCCCGATTCCATTAGGTGCTATAAGTACACTTCCAGCTCCAGTTGTTGTCCATTGAGCAGTCATTGGTTTTTGATTTCCTAATTCTAGAGGGAATCTAAATTGCCTCTCTGCTGTACAATAATGGCTAGATGTCCCTGATAAAATCAAATCTGCAAAACCACCATCTACAAGCATCGAACTCAAACACATTCCTTCTGCCATCGTAGAGCAGGCTCCATATATTCCAAAGAATGGAATAGCTAATTCTCTAGCTGCAAAAGATGCTGGGAGTAACTGATTTATTAAATCTCCACCTAAAAGATAGTTAACATCTTCTAATTTTTTACCAGCTTTTTTAACAGCGCTTTTCATAGCAATTTCTACCATTTTGCTTTCAGCAAGTTCCCACGATTTCTCTCCACATAAATCATCTTTTAAAATCATATCAAAGTATTCTTTAAGTGGTCCTTCTCCTTCTTTAGGTCCTACAACAGACGCAGTTGATATTATAGTTGGTTTGTTTTGTAATTTTACAGTTCTACTTCCTATTCTCTTACTTTTCACAATCTCATCTCCTTACTTTATAAGAGTAACAATATAATATACAAAACCACATAAAATAGATGATCCTATACCGTATACTAATACTGGCCCTGCTATTTTAAATAAATTGGCTCCCACTCCAAGCACATAACCTTCTCGTTTATATTCCATGGCTGGAGATACTATTGAATTTGCAAATCCAGTTATAGGAATTATTGAACCAGCTCCTGCTCTTTTTCCTATAAGATCATATACGCCTAATCCTGTAAGAAATGCTCCTATAAAAATTAAAGTTATAGATGTAGCTCCTGCAGATGCCATTTTATCTAATTGTAAAAATTTCATATATAAATCATTTATTACTTCACCTATTACACAGATAATCCCACCAACTATAAATGCTAAGATATAGTTTTTTAAATATTTTGGCTTGGGACTAATTTCATCAACATATTTTTTATAATCTTTATCCAACAATCTAACCTCCTTTTATAATTGTCCATCCTATAAATGAACCTATTACTTTGCCAATT
Organism: Romboutsia sedimentorum; assembly: GCF_030131845.1. Classification (GTDB taxonomy): domain Bacteria; phylum Bacillota; class Clostridia; order Peptostreptococcales; family Peptostreptococcaceae; genus Romboutsia_D; species Romboutsia_D sedimentorum. The sequence goes on from NZ_JASKYM010000010.1 coordinate 59,442, forward strand.
AACATAGATATAATTATATACTTTAGCCCCATTGTAGGTATCTTAAGCCGTCTTGATACTACGGGTATATAATCTAATACTTCTGTAAGTCCAGAACTTAAAAATCCAACAAATACTCCATAACCTATTCCAAATAGAATTGCTCCAAACTTACCTATATCTACGTGAATATTTTGAATAGATATAAAACCGCCTAAAAGTGCGCCTAGTACAAGCAATATTTCATAAATGTGTATATATTCTTTTGTATTACTTACCTGTGCCATTCTTGGTATAATACCTACTAATATAAGTATCGCAACTACACCAGCTCCAACCATTATTCCTGATGATAATCCAAATAAAATTAAAAATCCTCTCACATAATACCCTCATCATTTCTTTCTTAATTGATTTTGAATTTCTGCATCTAAAGAAATCATTTTTAAATCTAGTGGGCTAGGCTCTCCCTTTGAGTATGTAGGTATAAATTTATTAAAAAACAAGGCTACTCCTATACCTATACCTATCGAGTATGGTAACTGAAAATATGGCATATACTCTTTAGGATTATCCGTTATTGCATCTACCATCATAAATTGAGAATGAGCCATATTAACATCTGCATGAAAATTCATTATTCCCATTATAGATCCCATTAATACTACTATAGATACTATAAATACTCTTATATATTTTGTTCTATCCTTTTTGCAATCATCAAAGAATATTATAATATCATCAGGTTTTAAAAAATTAAGACGCAAATTCGGAAATTTATCACTTACCGATTGTATAATTTCTCCTAAATGTATTACATCATAATTAGATACAATCTCTTTGTATTGTCTTAAACAAATATTTTTCAATTTATTTTCACAATCTTTAGGATATATTGCATAAATATCTTCTAAATAAATACTAGGTTTATTTGTTTTAAAGGGTTTTATACTTTTAGGTATTAAGTAAATATCTTCCATATATAATACCTCCTTCTTATTTATTATTTGTTAAATGCCAAAAAATAAACCTCTAATTTTTACATAAGATTTACTTATGTATATTAGAGGTTCATTTTTAACTAATATATGATTTTAATTTTGATAATACTTTCTTTTCAATTCTTGACACTTGTACTTGAGATATGTTGAGTAAGTCCCCAATTTCACTTTGAGTTTTATCTTCAAAATATCTAAGCATTATAATTTGTCTTTCTCTTTTTTCTAACTTACCTAATACTTCTTTAAGCAATAGATTATCAATTACCTTTTCTTCTTCACTTTCACCCTTCATGCTTATTTTATCTATTAGGCATATTGGGTTACCTTCTTCTTCGTGAATTACACTGTGTAAATATTCTACTGAAAAATTAGATTCCATTGCCATTACTAAATCTTCTTTTTCTATTTCTAATTCTTTTGCTATTTCTTCTATACTCGGTTCTCTTCCTAATTGTTTAGTTAATATTTCACTTTGCGTCTTAGCCTTTATTGCTATTTGCTTCAAAGATCTAGAAACCTTAACCATTCCATCATCTCTCAAGTACCTTTTTATTTCTCCTAAAATCATCGGTACTGCATAAGTTGAAAACTTAACATTGAAGCTAGGGTCAAATTTATATATAGATTTCATAAGCCCTATTGAACCTAATTGAAATAAATCGTCTCTATCATAACCTATATTTAAAAACTTCGTAACAACACTTCTAACTAAACCTAAATTACTAGATATTAAAATTTCTTTAGCCTCTTCATCCCCATGCTGAACTTTATCTATTAATTCTAATGTCTTTTCATGACTAAGCAATACCCTTTTCTCTTCTTTTCTTACAGTTATCCCCATAATAAAACCTCTATTCTTTTTGGACTTTATTTAGGTAAGTTTATTTTTTTTGTCATAACTATTTTAGTTCCGTCGCCTTTTATTGAACTTACCGCTACACCATCCATAAAACTTTCCATAACTGTGAATCCCATTCCTGATCTTTCAAGTTCCGGCTTTGATGTATAAAGTGGTTGCATAGCCATTTGAATATCTTCTATACCATTTCCTCTATCTTCTATTACTATTTTTATTATATTTTCTTCTATTTCACATCTTAAATAAACAAACTTAGATTCATCTTCATCATACCCATGTATGATAGCATTAGTTACAGCTTCTGATACTGCTGTTTTTATATCTGCCATTTCATCTAATGTTGGATCTAACTTTGCTGCGAAAGATGCAACTATAACTCTCGCTAAGCTTTCATTTTCAGATTTGGCAGAAAATTTAACTTCCATAATATTACTCATAATATCTTCCCCCTTACAAAGAACTTACTACTTCTTCATATGTATCATAAATGCCTATTATCTTATTCATCCCTGATAAATCAAAGACTTTTTTTACTCTATCATTTATGTTTATTACTGATACTTTTCCACCATCACTAGAAATTTTTTTATATCGCCCTATAATTACACCTATACCTGATGAATCCATAAAGTTAATATTTCTAAAATCAAATATTATATTTTTGACCGATTTTGAAATTAATATATTGTCTATTTCATCTCTAACTTCATTAGTTATGTGATGATCTAGTTCCGTAGACATAAACTCTATTAAAAGGTTTTTTTGGTCTAAAGAATATTTTATCATTAGTATGCCCCCTTACTATCTTCAAAGTAATTAACTTCTAATGAATTCTCCTTATTAACACTTTTATCCTTCAATGAAATTTAGCTAGTTTTGTTTTATTATGTCTACGAATGTTTCATTGTATGTAACTTGTCCAACCATATCATATATTCCACTTTCTATTATAAAGTTTGGATTACCATTCTCTTTCCACCATTTTTATATTTTTGCATTCCATATCCAATATAAATTGTACTATATTTATCAGTATATAGCTTTACTAAATCTCTTATTTCACTCTCAGCTACTCCACACTCATCAATTAGGTACTCTAAATTTAAAGTATCTATATAAGTTTTAAATTCTTCAAAACCTACTACATAGCCATTAATAAAATCTATATCTTGTAAGTTTTGATCAAATATTATCTTAATCATAGCTAAAACTAGAGCTCCATCACTTCCCGGATTTATTCTTATATACCTGTCAGCTACTTTTGCAGTCTCTATAAATATAGGGTCTATAACTATCAACTTACTTCCTTTTTTTCTTGCTTTGTTTATCATTTGCATAGTATGTATAGTTGTATAAGCTGGATTTTTACCCCATACAAATATATTTTTACTGTTTAACATATCATCTATACAATGTGATTTTACAGATCCAAAATCATATTTTTGAGCTTTAATACCAGCACTCCAACAAGGACCTCCTTTATTTTATGTATTATTTATTGATTCTTATTTATGATAGTAAGTTTAATTTAATATTTTGTAAATACTATTTTTATTTTTAACGCAAAAAAGGCATGATTAAATTTAATCATGCCTTATAAATAACTATTTTTTTCTTACGTTAGCTTGCTCTATGTTTATTTTGTTACCTTTTATTTTTATGTCTTTCATTTTTTCTAATACTGCCTTTGCATTTTCCTTAGGAACTTCAACGAAAGTATATTTGTCATATATATCTATTGATCCAACTAATTTACCTGGGATTCCAGCTTCTCCAGCTATAGAACCTACGATATCTTTAGCCTGAACTCTTTGATTTCTACCTACGTTTATGAATAGTCTAACCATTCCTTCTTGAGCTCCAGTAGATCCTCTACGTTCTCTACGCTCACCAGTACGTTCTCTACGCTCACCACGTTCTCTACGCTCTCTTGGCTTTTCTTCAACTATTTCTTGCTTATCTTCACCTAAAGCTAATTTTAAAAGTGCAGCAGCTACATCTACTGTACTATAATCTGCTTCAGAATCAGAACAGAAACTTTCTATCCATTGTAATTGCTTAGTTAAGTGACCAGCTTCTATAACTTCTTTAACTTGACTAAAGAATGCATTAACTTTCTTTTCTTCAACGTCCGCTATTGAAGGTATCTCATGCTTAACTAACTTAGTTTTGATGTATCTTTCTATATCTCTCATCTTTCTCATATCTTTACCAAATACGAAAGTGAATGATATACCGTTTCTACCAGCTCTACCAGTTCTACCGATTCTGTGTACATAGTACTCTTCATCTTGTGGTAAGTCATAGTTAAATACTGCTTCTACATCATCAACATCTATACCTCTAGCTGCAACATCTGTAGCTACTAATATATCTATTGTTCCACTTCTGAATTTATCCATAACTATATCTCTTTGAGTTTGCTTTAAATCCCCGTGTAGCGCATCTGCAAAGTATCCTCTAGCTTGTAAGTCACTAACTAATTCATCTGCTCCTCTTTTTGTGTTACAGAAAACAACAGATAATTTAGGATTGTAAACGTCTACTAATCTACATAATACTTCTAATTTATTAGATGATCTAGTTTCTATATAATGTTGCTTTATATTAGGAACTGTAAGCTCTTGTCTAACAACTTTTATATGTTGAGGATCATTTTGATATTTTTTAGTTAAGTCTAATATCCCCCTAGCCATTGTAGCTGAGAAGAAAGTAGTTTGTCTATCTTCTGGAGTTTTACTTAATATCATCTCTATATCTTCCCTGAATCCCATGTCTAACATTTCATCTGCTTCATCTAATATAACCATTTTTACGTTATCTAATTTTAATGTTTTACGATTTATATGGTCTATAACACGTCCTGGAGTACCTATTACAACTTGAACTCCACTTCTTAATGATTTTATTTGTCTATCTATTGGCTGTCCACCGTAAACAGGTAAAGTTTTTACTCCGGGCATATATTTACCTATCTTTTTTATTTCAGAAGAAACTTGTATTGCAAGTTCTCTAGTTGGACAAAGTACTACTGCTTGTAAGCTTCTATCATTTTGGTCTACCTTTTCTAAGATTGGTATACTGAATGCTGCTGTTTTTCCCGTTCCTGTTTGAGCTTGTCCTATAACGTCTTTACCTGATAATATTACAGGTATAGATTGTACTTGTATTGGAGATGGTTCTTCAAACCCCATCTCTGCTATTGCTTTTTTTATATCGTCGTTAATTTGTAAATCTTCAAATTTTATTGTGTTCATATATTATTTCCTTTCCGTTATCAATTTACCTTGATTTATCTATTATATATTGTTTTGGGTTAATATGCAATTAGTATTTTCCCCTCTAAGGCCATATAATATTCACGACGATATAAACTTAAGCCTGATATTACAACGCTATATACATTAAATATAGTGTTGTTAAGTATGTAAAATATATACCCATCATTAGTATACCTTGCCATCTATATAGCTTAGATTTTTTAATAGTAGGTAATATTAATGTAAGCAATATTAAAATCATAAACGGAAAATCTATTTTCATAGTCTGAGCTAATATAGGGATATTATTAGGAATAGCTGAAATTCCAATTACTGATACTATATTTAATATGTTAGCACCTAATATGTTTCCTACACATATAGCGTGATGCTTCTTCCTTATAGCAGTTATAGCTGAAACTAATTCTGGTAAAGATGTTCCAAGTGCTATTACTGTAAGACTTATTACACCCTGTGGTATTCCGATGAACTGAGCTATTATTACCCCATTATCAACAAGTAACTTAGACCCTACCACCATCATTATTAATCCTAGTGTAAAAAATATGGCTATCTTAAGTACTTCTTTAAATGTAGTCTTTTCTCTTCTTGTACTTGATCTACTATTTTTTTTATTGTCATCACAAACACTTTTGTAGTTAGTATACATATATATACCTAACATTACTAAAAGTATAATTCCATCTTTTTTATCTATCATCCCATCTAATCCGATTAGTATAAGTACTATTACTGATATTAATAACAATGATGACTTTGATAAAAACATATTTTTATCTACTTTAAATGGGCTTATTGCTGCTACTAGTCCTAAAACTAACCCTGTATTACATATAATTGAGCCTACTGCATTTCCTAAACTCATAGTTGTGTGCCCATCAAGTGATGCGAATAATGATACTGTAAGTTCTGGCAATGTGGTTGCAAAGCTTACTATAGTTGCACCTAATATAAGCTCAGATATATTAGTTTTCTTTCCTATTAATACTGTATAACTTATAAATATATCTGCTCCTTTACTTATAAGTATAAAACCAATTAAAAATAGTAATACTATAATGAACATAAACATCCCTCCTCTATATATAAATAGGTATTCAAAATTTACGCATATATTCTATATTTTCAAACTTTATTGTGTTTAATACAGTGATGCCTGGGTATAAATATACAAACAAAAAAGTAAAAAAAGTTTTTTAAACTAATAATCGACAATTTATTAATAAAATATTGTATACAAAATACTGTTTTTATGTTATGATTATCTTGTTTAAAAAACATCTAGCTAGATTTTATATATATACAATTTTAGAATTTTAAAATAAAAAAATAACAAATCAAAATTAATTTAAAAAAATTTAAACCGGACTTAACAAGGAGGCTATTCACATGAATGCATGGCAAGGATTTAAAGAAGGTAGATGGACTAAAGAAATAGATGTTAGAGGGTTCATCCAAGCAAACTACACTCCATACGAAGGAAATGATTCTTTCTTAGCTGGAGCTACAGAAAACACTAAAAAATTATGGGAAGAAGCTATGTCTTTATTCAAACAAGAAAGAGACAATGGTGGAACTCTAGATGTTGATACAAAAACTGTATCTCTGATCAATGCATATGGACCAGGATATTTAGATAAAGAATTAGAAACAATAGTTGGTTTCCAAACTGATGCTCCATTAAAAAGAGCTGTTATGCCATTTGGTGGTATCAAAATGGTTGAAAACTCTTGTAAGTCTTACGGATACGAATGTGATTCTGAAATAAGTGAGATATTCACTAAATACAGAAAAACTCATAACCAAGGAGTATTTGATGCTTATACTGCTGAAATGAGAGCTGTTAGAAAATCTGGTATAGTAACTGGATTACCTGATGCTTACGGTAGAGGTAGAATAATCGGAGATTACAGAAGAGTTGCTTTATACGGTGTTGATGCTTTAATCGCTGATAAAAACGCACAAAAAGATACTTTAGACGTATCTACTATGGACGAAGCTATAATAAGATTAAGAGAAGAAATATCTGATCAAATAAAAGCTTTAAAAGAATTAAAAGGTATGGCTGCTGTTTACGGATTTGATATATCTAAGCCAGCTACTAACGGTAAAGAAGCTGTACAATGGTTATACTTCGGATACTTAGGAGCTATAAAAGATCAAAACGGAGCTGCAATGTCATTAGGTAGAACTTCTACTTTCTTAGATATATTCTTCGAAAGAGATTTAGCTGCTGGAACTATAACTGAAGAAGAAGTTCAAGAAATAATGGACCACTTCATAATGAAGTTAAGAATGGTTAAATTCTTAAGAACTCCTGAATACAACGATTTATTCTCTGGAGACCCAACTTGGGTAACTGAGTCAATCGGTGGTATGGGAATTGATGGTAGAACATTAGTAACTAAAAACTCATTCAGAGTTTTAAATACTCTTTATACTTTAGGTGCTTCACCAGAGCCAAACTTAACAGTTTTATGGTCTACTCAATTACCAAAAGGATTCAAAGACTTCTGTTCAAAAGTTTCTATAGATTCAAGTTCTGTTCAATATGAGAACGATGATTTAATGAGACCTTACTGGGGAGATGACTATGGTATAGCTTGTTGTGTTTCTGCAATGAAGATAGGTAAACAAATGCAATTCTTCGGAGCTAGAGTAAACTTAGCTAAAACTTTATTATACGCTATAAACGGTGGAGTTGACGAAAAATCATTAGCTCAAGTTGGACCAAGATTCGAGCCAATAACTTCAGAATACTTAGACTTTGACGAAGTAATGTCTAAATTTGAGCCTTTCACTGATTGGTTAGCAAACTTATATGTAAATACATTAAACGTAATCCACTACATGCATGATAAGTACTCTTATGAAGCATTAGAAATGGCTTTACATGATAGAGATGTATTCAGAACTATGGCTTGTGGTATAGCTGGTTTATCAGTATGTGCTGATTCATTATCTGCTATAAAGCATGCTAAAGTTAAAGCTATAAGAAACGAGCAAGGAGTAGCTGTTGATTTCGAAATCGAAGGCGAATACCCAATGTACGGAAACAACGATGATAGAGTTGATACTATAGCTTGTGAATTAGTTGAAAGTTTCATGAACAAAATAAGAAAGAACAAAACTTACAGAGATGCTTACCACACTCAATCTATACTTACAATAACTTCAAACGTTGTTTACGGTAAGAAGACTGGTAATACTCCATGTGGTAGAAGAGCTGGTCAACCATTTGCTCCAGGTGCTAACCCAATGCACGGAAGAGATAACAGTGGTGCTTTAGCTTCATTAGCTTCTGTTGCTAAATTACCTTACGAGCATTCTCAAGATGGTATATCTAACACATTCTCTATAGTACCAGGTGCTTTAGGAAAAGATATGTCTGAGAGAGTTAACAACTTATCAGCAATGATGGATGGATACTTCGGAGACGGAGCTCATCACTTAAACGTTAACGTATTTGATAGATCTACTTTAGAAGATGCTATGGAGCATCCAGAGAAATACCCTCAATTAACTATAAGAGTTTCAGGATACGCTGTAAACTTCATCAAGTTAACTAGAGAGCAACAAATGGATGTTATAAACAGAACATTCCACGGAAAAATGGCTTAATTTATAACTTCACAATTTCTTACCTCACCGTAAGAATTATTAAAAATCAACAATCAAAGTATATAATTTTTTCAGAGTGTAAGTCTCATCAACTTACACTCTTTTTTTATATTAAAATAAACTTTTTAATTTAAGTTTCAAGTATAAAATTATTGGGTATAATTTTAAATATTAGAACATAGTTAGTTCATAGTTTATATGGACTTTATACAGATAATATCATATAATATATTTGTAAATCATTTTTGTATACAGTATATTATATATTTAAATAAAATTAATTTTAAATTCAACTTACGAGGTGAGCATTATGGTTAAAGGAAGAGTACATTCAATAGAAACATTCGGAACAGTAGACGGTCCTGGAATAAGATTCATATTATTTATGCAAGGATGTCCATTAAGATGCAAGTATTGCCACAATAGAGATACTTGGGATACTAAAGGTGGAAAAGAATACAGTACTGATGAAATAATAACTCAAGTACTTAAATATTCTTCATATATGAAATTCTCTGGTGGAGGTATAACTGCATCAGGTGGGGAATCTACATTACAACCAGAATTCTTAACTGATTTATTTGCTAAAGCTAAGAAAAATCAAATACACACTTGTCTAGATACTTCTGGATTTGTAGACATAGATACGATTGATCCAATCCTTGATAATACAGATTTAGTTTTACTTGATTTAAAACATATGGTAGATGAAAAATCTAAAGATTTAACTGGTGTCGGTACTGAAAAAGTATTAAAATTAGCTAAGCATTTAGATGAAAGAAATATACCTGTTTGGATAAGACATGTTCTTGTTCCTGGCATCACAGATGATGTTGAAAACTTAGAAAAATTAGGACAATTTGTATCTACTTTAAACAATGTTGAGAGATTAGAATTATTACCTTACCATACTCTAGGGGTTCATAAATGGCAAAATATGGGTATAGATTATGAATTAAAAGATGTTGAAAATGCTACTGATGAAGATATTCAAAGAGCCACTAAGATAATTAATAAATTTGGTGTTAAAGTATTTAATAAATAAGCCCTTTAAAATTATTTTAATATGGTTATAAATACATAAAAAAAGAAGTCCAGTCGGACTTCTTTTTTTATGTTTAGTTAAATTCTAAATCTTCTACTTCTATGTTATCTATTGCATCTTGTATTAATTTTTCAACATCTAATTTATTTTCAGACATTTCTATTCTATCTAATTTAGGCTTAGTTACTGGTTTCTTTGGTGAGAATACACTACAACAATCTTCTTCAGGTAGTATAGACGTTTCAAATGTTCCTATTCTTTGAGCTATCTCTATTATTTCAGTTTTATCCATAGCTATAAGAGGTCTAAACACAGGTAAACTTACTGATGCATCTGTACAAGTTAATCCTTGTATCGTTTGAGATGCAACTTGTCCTATACTCTCTCCTGTAACTAAAGCTTCGCAGAATCTTTTCTCTGCAACTCTTTGTGCTATTTTCATCATAAATCTTCTTGATATTATAGTAGTTTCTTCTTCTTTGCAAGTTACTCCTATTGCTTTTTGTATTTCTAATAAGTTAACTTTATGAAGTCTAACTCTTCCACAATACTTAGCTAATATTAAAGCTAAATCTCTTACTTTCTCTTGAGACTTCTCACTTGTAAATGGGTAACTATGGAAATGGATACACTCTAGTTCCATACCTCTTTTAGCTACCATCCATGATGCTACTGGGCTGTCTATTCCTCCTGATAATAAAGACATTGCTCTACCATTAGTTCCAAGAGGTAGTCCTCCGTAACCAGCAACAGTATCACTATATGCCATAACGTGATTTTCTCTATATTCACATTTTATTTTTATTTCTGGATTTCTAACGTCAACTGCTATTCTATCTTTAACTTGAGATACTAAATATCCACCGATATCTAAACTCATCTCTTGAGAAGTTAATGGTAAGCTTTTGTCTCCTCTTCTAGATTCAACTTTAAAAGACTTAGCTCCTTGTTCTATTTTCTCTTCTAGCATGTTTAGTGCTAATTCTTTTAATTTATCATAGTCCTTCTCTGCTCTTACTGCTGGGCAAACTCCAACTATACCAAATACTTTTTTTACTTCTTCTATTACTTCTTCATAATCGTAATCTTCTAAATCTACATATATTCTTCCGTATTCTTTGTAAACATTAAAGTTACCGATTGGCTTTAGCATGTTCTTTACATTTTTTATTAATTTATTTTCAAATATATATCTATTTTTACCCTTTACTCCGATTTCTCCGTACTTAACTATTAGTATATTATACAAATGTATCACCTCTTATTTTATTTTCTTCCTATTATCGATCTTAAATCCGTTACAGACTCTTTTACTATCTTTACAGTTTCTAAAATTTCTTCTTCTGTATTTAAATCACTTAAACTAAATCTTATAGCACCTTCTATTTCATCTTTAGTTAATTTCATTTCATTTAGTACATGACTACCTTTTTTCTTAGATGAACAAGCTGACCCTGTTGATACATAAAGTCCTCTTTGCTCTAGGTAGTGAAGTAAAACTTCTCCTTTTATTCCACTAAATGAAATATTTAGTATATGGCATACTCCATCATCTGATGAATTTACTTTTATACCTTCTATATTTTTTATTATCTCATCTTTAAGTAAATTTTTTAATTTAGCTATCTTTTCTATAGTTTTATCTAAATTTTCATTAATTATCTTTACAGCTTCTCCTAAGCCATATACGCCTGGAGTATTTTCAGTACCTGATCTTATTCCTATTTCTTGACCACCACCTGTTAGCATAGGCTTTAATCTATTATTTTCCTTAATATACATAAACCCAATTCCTTTTGGACCATGGAACTTATGCCCACTAACACTCATAAAGTCTATATTATATCTTGATGGCTTGAAATTAATTTTAGAATATGATTGTACAGCATCTACATGTAAATATATCTTTTCACTTAAAGATTTAAGATATTTTCCTATTTCTTGTATCGGTTGAACTACTCCTACCTCATTGTTTACATGCATTATAGTAATCAGACATGTAGTAGGTTTTATTGCTTCTTTTAGTTCATCTAAATTTATTCTTCCGTGTTCATCAACTTTTAAATATGTAACTTCACATCCATCATCTTCTAAGTCTTTAAGTGTATTTAGTACTGAAGGATGTTCTATAGTTGTAGATATTATATGATTTTTTCTTTTTTTATGTATGCTTACTACACCTCTTATTATGGTATTGTTCGATTCAGTACCTCCAGATGTAAAGTATATTTCTTTATCTTTAGCTCCTATTGATCTAGATATGTTTTGTCTTATTAATTTTATATTTTTTTCAACTTCAATACCTTTTCTATGTATTGAAGATGGATTTGCATAGTCTGTATTTAGTGCATAAACTACTTTATCTATTACCTCTTGATATGGCTTTGTTGTAGCACTATTATCTAAATATATCTCCATATACTGCACCAACTTTCTATTTTTTAACATCTATATATAAATAGTAATTTACTAGATTGTTTATATTTATTGTTTCCAAATCTTAATATTGTATTTAAAACTCACATCATTTTATTATATCACTTTTATATATTTTTTTTAACATTTAATAACCAATATTATAAAATATATAGCAATTATTATTATATTTTACGTCTGTTTATCACCCAATGTATTAATTTAGTTTTTTTTTGTAAAATTATATTTTTTCACTAACTGATTTATTTATATTAACATTAAAAAATAAAGATATTTTATTTTCTAATTAAATGTACTTTTTTCTATTAATTAATTTGTAATATATACTACAATATACATTACAAATTAATTAATAATATTTTTTTTAAAAAGTATTGCTTTTTCTGTCGAAATTTGTTATTATTAATACAGGTTATCCCCCTGATAACCTTAATTAAAATCTCTATTCCCAATACCCCTTTTAAACGGATAGACTTTATATCCATTATATTAAGTTGACAACGGAAGTTAGCTTAATAGAAAAAAAAGAGCTTCCCCGAGCTCTTTTTTTTCTGCCCTTTTTTAATTAATGCTTAAATATTCATTTCTTAATTTACTATTTTTCCATTTAAATTTTTCACAATAGACCTATATATGTATTTTTTGATATAATCTAACTATAATATATATTTATATATTTTAAGGGAGGCTATACATATGAATAAAAAGAAAAAAATTGCTATAGTTTTTACAGGTGGAACTATATCTATGACAGTAGATGAAAAAGTAGGCGCTGCTATACCTACTTTATCTGGTGAGCAAATAATGTCAATGGTAACTAATATTGATAAAGTCGCAGAGATTGAAATTTTAAATTTTGATGAAATACCTGGACCTCATATTACACCAGAGAGAATGATGGAATTAAAAAATTATGTGAATAATTTACTTGCAAAAGATGACATAGACGGAGTTGTTGTTACTCATGGTACAGATAGTTTAGAAGAAACTGCTTATTTCTTAGACTTAACTATAACTAGTACAAAGCCAGTTATAGTTACAGGAGCTATGAGAAGTAGTTCTGAACTTGGATACGATGGTCCTAGTAATCTATCTTCAGCTGTTTGTACAGCTATATCTAAAGAAGCTGTTGGCAAAGGTGTTCTTGTTGTTTTAAATAATGAGGCTATGTTGGCTTCTGAAGCTACTAAAACAAACACTCTAGCTTTAAATACATTTAAAGCACTAGCTACAGGTCCTTTAGGTGTAATAGATTGTAATGAGCTTGTATTATCTAAAAATGTAGGTCCTAGAACAATAATTGATACTGACAATGTTGAATCAAAAGTTGCTTTATTTAAAGCTGCTGTTGGTATGGATGCTGAGTTTATAAAATTAGCTACTGACAATGGATATAAAGGTATAATTATAGAAGCTATGGGTAGAGGAAATATACCTCCTCATATGTTTGAAGGGGTTAAGTATGCTAGAGAAAATAATGTACCTGTTGTTATAGTTTCTAGATGTCACTCTGGTAGAGTATTTGATAGCTATGGATATTTCGGTTCTGGAAGAGATTTAAGAAACATTGGATGTATATTCGGTGGAGACCTTCCAGGTCAAAAGGCTAGAATAAAGCTTATGCTAGCTCTTGGAAAAACTAATGATTTAAATGAAATAAAAGATTTCTTCGAAAAAGGTATTTATTATTAAACCATTCAATTTATATAAGCCAGAGTGATGCTATTTAATAACTTCACTCTGGCTTATATAATAAAAAATATTATATTAAGTTAACCTATATTTTCCATATCATTCCTTTAGTAAGACAAACTTTATAATCAAGTGTTCTGTCACCATCTTTAAATTTAACCTTAATAGAATTTCCTTCTTTTTGTATAATAATACCTTCTTTAAATCTTTTATGATATATTTTATCTCCTATCGTTGTATCTTGCATTTCTTTATTAGTAGGAGACTTAATATCATCTATAAATCTTGATTTAGAAACTTTCTTACCATACTTACTAATAGGATAACTTATATATAAACTTTCTTCCGCTCTTGTAATAGCTACATACATAAGTCTTCTCTCTTCTTCTATTTGTTCTGTTTTCTTTTCATCATCACCTATATCATAAGATTTTTCATGCGGGATAGTACCTTCATTAGCTCCTATTATATAAACATTTTTAAATTCTAATCCTTTTGCACTATGCATAGTTGTAAAAATAACACCATCACTATTTTTATTATTTTTATTTTCTATAAGTTCTGATTTAACTCTTTCTATATGCTCCATATATTCTTGTATAGTTTTAAAGTTCATTGCTGAACTTTCTAACTCATTTAAAATTTCAATCAAACCATTAGTTTTGATTTTTCTATTTGAACAATAATCTAATATGTATCTATCATAATCTAAGCTTGATCTTATATAAGATATTGCATTTTTAGGATTTAATGTTTTTAAATAACTTAAATCTATTTCTAAATCATTAATAGTCTTAATTTGCTTTGGATGAAGATCACATTTATTTATTAATGCATTTATAAAATCAGATTCTTCTTTCACCAAATTCACATTATCCTTAGAAATATATCTAAAAGGCTTATTTATAATTCTAACCCAGTCTTTATTAGATTTTGCATTTAAAGCTATTCTTAAATACGCTAAAATATCTTGAGATGCCCAATGATCATATATTGTTATTACAGAGTCTTTCACTACAAATGGAATTCTCATATCCATAAATATATCTACAAGCGCTCTAGATTGTATATTAGTTCTGTATATTACTGCAAAATCAGTATACTCTGTATATTCTTTTTTCATTTCTTCTAAAATATCTTTAGCTATAAATGTAGCTTCTTCTTCTGAATCCTCTGGTGATACGTAATTTACAGTAGCGCCTTTGCCTTGATGGCACATTATAACTTTTTCATATCTATTTTCATTTTTTTCTATAAGTCTATTAGCTACATCAACTATTTCATTTTTCGATCTATAATTAATATCCAATAATACTTTTTTAGTATTTTCAAAGTATGATTCAAATTGAAGTAAAAAATCTGGTCTTGATCCTCTAAAACCATATATACTTTGGTCTTCATCTCCAACTACAAATATATTATTTATAGGATTTGCTATTAATTTAAGTACTTCAAATTGTACTTTATTTATATCTTGGAATTCATCTACTAAAATATATTTATATGTATTTCTAATTCTATCTAATACTGGTTTATTATTTTTCAATAAATAATACGTTTTTATTAACATATCATCAAAGTCAATTTTATTTATTGTATTTTTATGTTCTTCATAAAGATTATAAACTTTTGTAAATTCATCACTACTTAGTATTTCAGATTCAAAATCTATTTTATCCATTAGTTCGTTTTTCACATATGATATTTCATTTATAACTTGACCTATAGTTTCATCATCATCTGCATTTTCTACATTTAAACTTTTAAGAATGCCTCTAAGTACTAATCTTTTTGATTTTTCATCAAATATACTATCTAAACTATAGTTTTCAAAATATCTTAAAATCCTAAAAAATACAGAATGAAATGTTCCATATGTAACTTTATTCATTCTATAATCATTACTTAAACTTAAAGCTCTATTTTTCATCTCTACTGATGATGCCTTAGTGAAACTTATTGCAAGTATACTACTAGGTCTTATATTTTTGTTTACTACCATATTAGCAATTCTATAAGTTATTACTCTAGTCTTACCAGACCCTGGACCTGCAAGGACCATACACGGTCCATCTATATGATTTACTGCACTCTCTTGATTTTCATTCAATTTGCCTATACTTATCATAAACTACCACCTTGAAGTTATATTTATTATTATACAATTGTTTTTCACGCCTTAAATTAAGGTCTTTTATTATTTATGTTAATGTTTTTTATAGTTTTAATTATATTTCATTTATAATATTTTAAAATATATCCAAATACTATTATAGTATATAATTTTAAAAACAAGAAATTTTATATAAATAACAGATAAATTATCAGATTATATTTATAGATATTATAATTTTTTTAAATAAAAATTAGCCCTATTTAATTGTAAACTAAAAACCTTATAAAAATACATAGAAATAATCAAAGAAATTGTAATATATAAATCAAAATTTACTATTTTACCTATAAGTATTTATGTATAAAATTAAAGAGCTAAAATCCTCCTAATAATAGATTTTAGCTCTTTAATAATTTTTAGCTTTCTGCCAGCTCAGTTACTTTATACAATGTCTCTGAAGAACTATTTTGATCTGTCATAACTGTTAAATAGTCACCTGCCATTATTTCAGTTTCCCCTTTAGGTAATATTTCAGTATTGCCTCTAGTAATTGTAACTACTAAACAATTATTAGGCCAACATACTTCCCTTATACACTTTCCATCAAGTTTACTATTCATATGAACAACAGCTTCTAATGATGTCTTTTTACTAGAACTGCCTTCATATTTGTGCGTTCCCTTTTCTAATAATCGCTCTAGCAAACTTTCATATATTGGATGTGAATTTAACATATCTGATGTTAATTGAGAAATAATTACAACCATAGAAAGCGCTAATAGATGATCTAGAGAACCAGTCATTTCTGATATTAGTATTATAGCTGTTATAGGAGCCTTTACTGTTGCTGCAAAGTGACCTGCCATAGCTAGAACTACAAAGTTCATCATATAGCTACTTGGTACACCTAAGTATGATATACATATAACCCCTACTACATTTCCCACTAACGCACCTAACGTAAGTAATGGGAAAAATATTCCTCCTGGAACTCCTGACCCAAAACTTATAAATGTAAATAAAAATTTAGCTACAATAAATATCATTAACATAATCATCGTAAAATTACTTTCTTTTAAGCTCATTATAAGTTCATGACCACCACCTAATAATATAGGTGATACTAATCCTATGATTCCAGCCATTATAAAAGGTATTATTATCTTTACTTCTGTACTCATCTTACTTTGCTTAAACATACTTTGTGTCTTTAAAATCCCTCTATTAAATATAACTCCACTTATACCTATTGTTATTCCTAATATTATAAGTACTCCATAATACTTTAATGGTATTGGCGTTAAGTTACCAAAGTGTAGTGATGGTATTATTCCAAAGAATTGTTTAGATATAAAATCAGCAGTTAACGAAGCTATCATAGCTGATAATAAAACTAACGGTGAAAAGTTTTTATGAACTTCTTCTAATGCAAACATAACTCCTGATAATGGCGCACTAAATGCTGCTGCTAAACCTGCACTTGCCCCACTTGTTATTAGATATTTTTCTTCATCTTCTGGTCTATTTAATTTCTTAGCTATACCTTCTCCAACAGAAGCACCCATTTGAACAGATGGACCTTCTCTACCTACTGATAGTCCAGCCCCTAGACATATAAGTCCTCCAACAAATTTATTTATTAAAATTTTAAACCAATTCATCTTAAGCCTTCTCATTAAAATACCTTCAATTTGAGGTATACCACTTCCAGATATCATAGGTTCTTTTTTAACCTGTCTTGATACAAAATACCCAGCAGCTGTAAGTAACATAAATATAATTGGTATAAATGCTAAACTTTCTCTACCCTTTGAATAAATGCTCATAAATACTTGAGCTAATTTTGATGCAAGAATCCTATATGTTACAATAGTTAAACCTACTACTATTCCAACTAGAAGAGAATCTCTTACTAGCTTATACTTGAAATTTTGAGCTCCATTTAAAATTTTTAGAACTCTTTCTTTACTATTTTTCACAAAAAAACATCTCCATTCGTCTGTCTATTTACGTCAAATCACATAAAAAAAACTATCGATTAATCGATAGTTTTTTACTGGCGGAGAAGGAGGGATTCGAACCCTCGCACCAGTTACCCAGCCTATACCCTTAGCAGGGGCACCTCTTTAGCCACTTGAGTACTTCTCCACGTTTTCTTTGTTTATAAATTAATTATATAATATTAACTAAATTACGTCAATATGTTTTATGATTTTTTTAATTTTTCATTGTCTCTGTATACTCATAGAGTTTACTGTTAATAGCTAGTACCTTCATTTTAATATTTTATATAAACAAATAGATTGAATGTAAAAGAGAGTGGTCAAATATGACCACTCTTTAAAATTATTCACTATCACTTACATGTTTGCTATCATGTGATGATTTTTTATCTTTTATTGGTTTGTTTTCACTTGCGTGTTTTTTATCACTTGAACTTTTACTATCTTTTACGGGCTTACTAACGCTTACATGCTTGCTATCATGTGATGATTTTTTATCTTTTATTGGTTTGCTTTTACTTGCGTGTTTTTTATCACTTGAACTTTTACTATCTTTTACGGGCTTACTAACGCTTACATGTTTGCTATCATGTGATGATTTCCTATCTTTTATTGGTTTACTTTCATTTGAGTGTTCTACATCTCTCATATTAATCTACACCCCTTATTACAAAATAATTAATCTAAATTTTTATTCTTCATCTTGGTCTTCTTCATATCCATCAGCTTCAATATATCCATCTACTCTATGGCTTTGCTTTTTACCACAACAACCACAAGTTACATATATATTTATTGGTGTATTAACATTTATAGGTCCTATCTTGTTACATGATTTTGATTGATTATTATTGCTTGCATTAGATTCTGCTGTTGCATCTGCGTCTGCATCTATATCTGCGTCTGCATCTGCTGTTGCATCTGCGTCTGCTGTTGAGTCTGCATCTGCTGTTGAGTCTGCGTCTGATGTTGCATCTGCATCTGCTGTTGCGTCTGCATCTGCTGTTGCATCTGCGTCTGCTGTTGAGTCTGCATCTGCTGTTGCGTATGCGTCTGCTGATGACTCTTATTAACATCAGGCGGAGGCGACGTATTAGG
>NZ_JASKYM010000011.1 GCF_030131845.1 Romboutsia sedimentorum
CCCACCGTAAGGGTAAGACCCCAGGAAGACTACCTGGTTGATAGGTCGAAGGTGTAAGTGCAGTAATGTATTTAGCTTACCGATACTAATAGGTCGAGGACTTGACCAAAAATAAAATCTAACGATTTTATATCGCAACTAAAAAACAGTTGCTAAAATTAAATGATTAATTCTAAATGGTATACAGTTTTCAGAGTATTAACTCTAAAACTAAATGCGGGTGTAGCTCAATGGTAGAGTTCTGGCCTTCCAAGCCAGCTGTGAGGGTTCGATCCCCTTCACCCGCTCCAAATTAAATAAAGATTATGTGGTTATTATAGCAAAGAGGATACACCTGTTCCCATTCCGAACACAGAAGTTAAGCTCTTTAGCGCTGATGGTACTTGGTGGGCAACTACCTGGGAGAGTAAGACGTAGCCACGTAATCTTTTTTTGTGTTTAAAAATAAGGTCTTCATTTGAAGGCCTTATTATAGTTGCTAGATAAATTAAATTTTGAAATTTGGAGAAACTATATGAGAATTCAATTAATTATTTGAGTATAAATTAGTAAATAACTTGAAAGCTAAAATCTAAGGAGCGATACAGATGAAGAAAATTGCATTAATTTTAGTAATAGTAGGAGCACTTAATTGGGGTGGAATAGGTGTTTTTGGAGTCGATTTACTAGGAAATGTTTTTGGTGGAACATATGAAATTGTGAGCAGGATGATGTATTTTGCAGTAGGTATTGCTGGAATATACTTATCTTTCACATTTGGTCAAATAATTAATAATAATTCTTAGTAGCTAAATAAAAGTCGTTGATAAATTTTATAATATCAACGACTTTTAGCTATATAAAATATAATAATTAACTTTAAAATGATTAAATTTAATATAAAAGTAATGTGTTATGTTTAATAGAAATTTCTAAAATTTATAGAAATAATAATTATAATTAATTTAAAAATAAATATAATTTTTTAATTAATATAAAATTTATAGAAATTGTGTTTGATTTAGTTATAATAAGATATATTAACAAATGTAAGGAGAGTAAAATGGATACTTCAATCATAGATAAATTAAAAGAAATAGTAGATACAAATTTAATATCATTTCATATGCCAGGCCATAAATTAGGCAAAGTTTATGACAAACTAGGATACTCAGATATATTAAAAAACATATATAAAATGGATACAACAGAGATAGACGGAACAGACAACTTACATTCACCAGATGGGATAATAAAAAAATCGCAAGAACGAGCTTCTAAGGTGTTTAAAAGTAAGCATACATATTATTTAGTTAATGGAAGTACATGTGGCATACAAGGGGCAATAATGGCATCATGTTTACCAAAAGACAAAATTATTGTAAATAGAGACTGCCATCAGTCAGTTATAAACTCTTGTATATTAGGCGACATAGAACCTGTATATATAAGACCTAAAATAAACATACAAACAAATATAATAGAAGGCATAGAAAGACAAGATGTCATAGATACAATAGATAATAATTTGGATGCGAAGGCTATTTTGGTAACATATCCAACTTATTATGGAAAAACGTATGATTTAAAAAAAATATGTGACTATGCCCATGAAAAAAATATGGTGGTTATAGTAGACGAAGCACATGGATCTCACTTGGGGTTAAGTGATAAATTGCCAAAGACTGCATTAGAACAAGGTGCAGATATAGTTATACAAAGTACTCATAAAACCCTACCTTCATTTACTCAATCATCTATGATACATATACAAGGGAATAGGGTAGATATAGATAAGATAGGACAAATTCTAAGAATTATTGAATCTTCAAGCCCATCGTATGTGCTTATGTCATCATTAGATTTAGCAGTAGATATATATGAGAGCAAAGGCGAATTGCTAATGAATGAACTTTTACTAAACATAGATATATTTACTAATGATATGAAGGATAATGAATTTATAGATGTGTTTAATGAAGATGATAAAACAAAAATATTTATTTCAACAAAAAAAATGGGTATAACAGGATATGAATTAGAAAAAATACTAAGACAAAAATATAATGTACAAGTAGAATTAGCTAATTATTATGGTGTATTATTAATATGTACCATAGGAAATGAAATAGAAGACTTTAATATAATAAAAAAAGCGTTAAATGATATTAGTAAAAACTTTCATAGTGAAAAAACTATAGAAACTATCCAATATCCAATGAGTATACCTCTAAAAGTATTAAGTCCTCGAGAAGCATTTTATAAACCTAAAAAACGTGTTAAAATATATGAAAGCATAGGAAAAATCTGTGGAGAATATGTGATACCTTATCCACCAGGAATAAGCTTATTATCTCCAGGAGAAATAATAACAAAAGAAATAATAGATTATATATTACTGTGTAATGAAAAAGGAATGAATGTAAGTGGAATAAAAGACTCAAGCTTACAGTTTATAGAGATAGTAGTAGATTAAAAAATATATAGGAGGTGAAAATCTGATTTTAAAATTATTATTTTAATCAGGACATAATTATGAACGGAAAGTTAATAATCATAGAAAGTGGATCAGATGCAAGCGGAAAAGCCACTCAAACCAAGAAATTGTATGAAAGGCTATTAGAAGATGGGTATAAAGTTAAAAAAGTTGAATATCCAAACTATGAATGTGAATCTTCAGCTTTAGTGAAAATGTATTTAAGAGGGGACTTTGGAAAAAAAGCTTCTGATGTAGACCCATATATTGCATCTACATTTTATGCAGCTGACAGATATGCATCATTTAAAACGCAGTGGGAAGAATTTTATAATGAAGGTGGAATAATACTTGCCGATAGATATACAACGTCTAATATGGTTCACCAAGCGTCTAAAATGGACAAGTTAGATAGAGATAAATATTTAGAATGGTTATGTGATTATGAATTTAACTTATATAAGATACCAAAACCTGACTGTGTTGTATTTTTAGATGTTCCCGTAGAGTTTAGTAAAAAGCTTATGGAAAATAGAAAAAACAAGATAACAGGAGAATCACAAAAAGATATTCATGAAAGTGATATAAAATATCTAGAAAAATCTTATAATAATTCGCTAGATATAGTAGAAAAATATAATTGGAACAAAATTAATTGTTTACAAAATAATAATCTAAGAAGCATAGAAAGTATACATGAAGATATTTATAAAGTAGTTATAGATACAATTAAATCTTCGGAGAGGTAAATATGTATTTTGAAAATATAATAGGGCAAGAATTTGCTAAAAAATATATAACAAATTCAATTAAAAATAATAAAATAAATCATGCGTATATGTTTGAAGGTATAGAGGGAATAGGGAAAAAAAGATTTGCAGATGAATTAGCTAAAATATTATTAGATGGCTACGATATAGATAATAATCCTGACTATATAAATATATATGCAGATGGGAATAGTATAAAAATAGCACAAATAAGAAAACTACAAACAGACATAATAATCAAACCACATAAGGATTATAAAATATATGTAATAAATGATGCACAAAAAATGACAGTAGAAGCACAAAATGCATTATTAAAGACGTTAGAAGAACCGCCTAAGTATGCTATAATGATTTTAATTACAAATAATAAAGAAATACTACTAGATACTATAAAATCTAGATGTGAGATAATTAAGTTCCTACCTATATCTTTAGTAGAGTTAAAAAATTATTTAACGAAAAATGGTATAGATGATAATAGGGCTCAATTATTAGCGACATTTTCAAGAGGTAGTATAAAAAGAGCATTAGAGTTATCTGAATCTGCAGAATTTGCAATTATGAGAGAGGATATACAGTCATACATACAAACAATACTTGATAAAAATATAGTAGATATATTAGAAATACAATCTAGCATGGATAAATACAAAAAAGATATAGCTAGTGTATTAGACATGATGGTAAATTATTTTAGAGATATAATTCTTTTAAAAGAAAAAATAGATAAAAGTATGATAATAAACTCAGACAAAATAATATTTCTACAAAATATGGGTAAAAAAATTACATATTCTCAAGTATCTAAAATTATTGATATAATAGAAGAAACAAAGAAAAAGATAAAAAGCAATTGTAACTTTAATATCAGTATACAAGTTATGGCTTTAAATATATATGAGGTGATTAAATGATAAAGATAGTGGGTGTTAGATTTAAGAGCGCAGGAAAGATATATTATTTTGATCCAGTTGAATTAGAGATAGAAAAAAATATAGATGTAGTAGTTGAAACTGCAAGGGGACTAGAATATGGGACAGTAGTGGTTGGGCCAAAAGAGATAGAAGAAAGTGAATTAGTTTCA
The DNA here is from genome assembly GCF_030131845.1 of Romboutsia sedimentorum. Lineage (GTDB taxonomy): Bacteria > Bacillota > Clostridia > Peptostreptococcales > Peptostreptococcaceae > Romboutsia_D > Romboutsia_D sedimentorum. Next base: position 4,313 of record NZ_JASKYM010000011.1, read on the forward strand.
CCACTAAAACCAATTATAAGAATAGCTACAGAAGAAGACACTAAGACATATATTGAAAATAAAGAAAAGGCAAAAGAAACTTTTGAGTTATGCCAACAAAAAATAAAAGATCATGATTTAACTATGTATTTAATAGATTGTGAATATACATTTGATAGAAATAAACTAATATTCTACTTTACAGCAGAAGGTAGAATAGACTTTAGAGAACTTGTAAAAGATTTAGCTGCAATATTTAAAACTAGAATAGAGTTAAGACAAATAGGAGTAAGAGATGAAGCTAAATCAATAGGGGGATTAGGACCTTGTGGAAGAAGTCTTTGTTGTTCTTCATGGCTTGGAGATTTCCAACCAGTATCAATAAAGATGGCTAAAGATCAAAGTTTATCATTAAACCCTACAAAAATATCTGGAATATGCGGAAGATTATTCTGTTGCCTAAAGTATGAACATGATGTATATACTGAAGCTATAGATGCAATGCCTGTAGTAGGTTCTTTAGTAAAAGTTGAAGAATTGAAGGGAAAAGTTATAGAGATAAATCCGCTTCTAGAGCAAGTTAGAATAGAATTTAATGATAAGACTATAAAGATATGCCATAGAGAAGAAGTTAAAGTTCTTCAAGAACCTAAAAAATGTAATGGTGGTTGTGGTAATCTTAAAGAAGAAGGTTTAGATGCAGCAACAATAAGAGAATTAAAGAAACTAGAAGATTAAAAATAGTTTAAATAAGAGAATTAAGGGGGTAGGATTTTTCCTACCTTTTTATGATATAAGACAATTTAAGTCATAAGACATGGAAGGAGATATACATGGAAATACAATTAAAAGAAAGTGAAAGAATAGATGACTTGCAACTAAAGGGTCTAAAACTAATACAAGATACTAATGGATTTTGTTTTGGAATAGATGCGGTATTATTAGCGAATTTTGCAAAAGTAAAAAGAGGTGCTAATGTAGCGGACTTAGGAACAGGAACGGGAATAATACCAATATTAATAGCAGGAAAAAGTGAAGCTAAAAAAATAGTAGGTGTAGAGATACAAGAAGAAGTTTATGAAATGGCTACTCGTTCTGTAAAGTTAAACAATTTAGAAGATAGAGTGCAAATAGTAAATGCAGATATAAAAACAATAGATAAAGAACTAGAAGTACATGGATACCATGTAGTAACTTCAAACCCTCCGTATATGCATATGGATGGAATAAAAAATCCTAATGATAAAAAAGCAATATCAAGACATGAAGTAAAATGCAACTTAGAAGATGTTATAAGAGCAGCTTCAAGATTAACAATGCCTAAGGGTAAATTCTTTATGATACACAGACCAACTAGATTAGTAGATATAATTGAACTAGGAAGAAAGTATAGATTAGAGCCTAAGCAACTACAATTTATACATCCAAGAGCAAACAAAGCACCAAATTTAGTTCTTGTAGAATTTGTGAAAGATGGAAGACCGGAGCTTAAAATATTAGATCCATTATATGTATATGGAGAAGATGGAAATTATACAGACGAATTAAGAGCAGTATATGCAAATGAAGATATAGGAGAAAATTAAATGAGTGGAAAATTATATATATGTCCAACACCTATAGGCAATTTAGAAGATATGACTTATAGAACAGTAAGGATATTAAATGAAGTAGATGTAATAGCAGCTGAAGATACAAGACACAGTATAAGACTTTTAAATCATTTTGAAATATCAAAGCCATTAACTAGCTACCATGAACACAATGAAGAATCAAAAGGTGGATATTTAATAGAAAAGTTATTAGCTGGAGAAAACATAGCTATAATAAGTGATGCAGGAATGCCAGGAATATCCGATCCAGGAGAAGTAATAATAAAACAAGCTATTGAGAATAATATAGAGATAGAAGTATTACCAGGAGCAACAGCATCTATAACAGCACTAGTAGGTTCTGGACTTCAAACACGTAAATTTGTTTTTGAAGGATTTTTAGATAGAGACAAAAAAGTAAGAAGAAATCAATTAGAAGAAATAAAAGAAGAAGCAAGAACTATAATATTTTATGAATCACCACATAGACTAAAAGAAACTCTAAAAGACATGCTAAAAATATTAGGTAATAGAAAAATAGCTGTAAACAGAGAACTTACAAAAAAATATCAAGAGATAATAAGAGAAGACATAGAAACAGTTATAAATATTTTTAATGAAAAAGATGTTAAGGGTGAGTTTGTATTAATAGTAGAAGGTTTTACAGGAGAAAAAACTGTAAAAAATAATTATGATGACCTTAATGAAAGAGAATATGTAGTAGTTTTAATGAAAGATGGTATGGACAAAAAAGATGCAATTAAAGTAGTATGTAAAGATAGAAAACTTCAAAAAGACATAGTATATAAACAAGTATTAGACCTATAAAACATAAAACTTGAGGTGATGTAGATGAAACTACAAAATATATTAATCGATAGCTTATCTTGTGATAGTACTTATAAAAAAATCATTGAATTAGATGAAAATAAAACACTAGAAAAGATAATACCTAAAACAAAAGATATGAAACTAAATGGAGAGTGTAAATATCATGTAGTTAATGTATATAATCACTCATTAAATGCTTTAAAAGAATTTGAAGATACAATTGATGAAGATAAATTTTTTTCATCTCATTTAAGAAGCTATATAAAAGATTACTTAAATAGTGATGCAGGTACTAATTTAAATAAACTTCAATTATTAAAACTAGGAATATTTTTACATGATATAGGAAAGCCCGATAGCAAAACTGTAGATACTGAGGGAAGAGTTCATTTTAAGGGACATGAAATCGTAGGAGCAGATATAGCTGTTAATTTAGGCAAAGATTTAGATTTACAGGAAAAGACAATTGATTTGCTTAATATATATGTAAGACACCATATGATACTTTTGGTAACTTACAAAACCAATAATATGAGTCACGAAAAATTATTTGAGATATTTGAAACATTAGGAGACGATGTTATAGGTGTTTTATTACTAGGATACTGTGACATAGTTGCTACTAGAAAACTATTGAATCCCCATGAAGATACTGGTGTAATAAAAATATATATGGAATACGCTTTAACAAACTATATATATAAATATAAAAAATAAAAAAATATAGATTACTTATAAATATAAGTAATCTATATTTTTTTATATATCGTAAAAAGTACCTATCAATACTTTTTAAATAACATGTACATAAATACATTTTAATTTCTATAATATAGCTTTTGCATGTATAGGAGTTGATAGTATAACGGAAGTTTTTGTTGAACCTATTTTCTTTATAGAATCAATAACGTTTTCAAGTTCATACATATCTTTAACAATAACCTTTAGCACAGAACAATCGTTACCAGTTATATGATGGCATTCTACTATTCTATTATCATTACGAGCTTCTTGAATAAAATCTACATACTTATTGCTAGGCAGAGATATGTGTATAAAAGCTTTGATAACTCTTCCTAAAGCATCAGGATTTACTATAGCCTTGTAACCTTCTATTATTCCTGCTTCTTCTAATCTCTTAACTCTTTCAGAAACAGCTGGAGAAGTTAATCCAACTATTTTACCTAAGTCTTTCATAGAAACTCTACCGTCTTTTTGTAGAATGTCTATAATTTTGTGATCTGTAATATCCATGTTTGAATCCCCCTTAATTAAGATAATATATTATAAAAACTTTTTAGAATCTATCATTTCATTTTTTAAATTCCAAAGATCATCAGATAAATCAACTTTATAAGTTTGAGGATTTGAAAGTCTTCTATATCCTTCCCATAAAGTATTTAACTCATCTTTTACATAATCTCTTATTTCCATAACTGACTTATGTTCATGTTTGCACTCCCCGTTTATAAATAAAGGTTTGTGAAGTTCTTTGATTTTGTAATTAATAAAAGTTTTAGCTTTCCAATTATAAATAGGATGGAATACCGTTAAAGGTTTAGATTCGTCTATAACCTCATTATGAAGCATTATTAAATCTGCCTCAGCTTTGTGACTTTCATTGTATATTCTAACAACTTTTTTATATCCTGGGTTGTTAATTTTTTCAGGATCTTCAGATAATTTTATTTTAGGCTCAATTATATCACCTTTAAAAGATGCGGCCAATTTATAAACACCACCAAGTGATGGTGAATCTGCAGAAGTTATTAGTTTTGTACCAACACCCCAAGAATTTATAGCAGCACCATCTGATTTTAATGAAGAGATAGTATATTCATCAAGATCATTAGAAGCTGTAATACTAACATCCCCAAATCCCTCTTTATCTAAAACTTTTTTACATTCTTTAGATAAGTATTGTAAATCCCCTGAATCTAATCTTATTCCTAAAGGCTTATAATCGTTTTCTTTTAGTTTCTTAAAAACCTTTATTGCATTAGGAAGACCACTATTTAATACATTGTAAGTATCAACTAATAAAAGGCACTTATCTGGATATATATCAGCATAAGCCTCAAATGCTTCTAATTCTGTATCAAATTTTTGAACCCAGCTATGAGCTTGAGTACCTATTAAAGGTATATCAAATAATTTTCCAGCCAAAACATTTGCAGTAGCATTACATCCTCCGATTACAGCCGCTCTTGCACCATATGTACCTGCATCAGGACCTTGAGCACGACGTAATCCAAACTCTAGTACAGGATCTCCTTGAGCAGCAAAGCAAACTCTAGAAGCTTTAGTAGCTATAAGTGATTGGAAATTAACAATTGTAAGTAATGCAGTTTCAATAAGTTGAGCTTGGTATAACGGAGCCTTTACAGTAAGAACAGGTTCATTAGGGAACATTATAGTTCCTTCCTCAACAGCGTATATATCCCCAGTAAATTTGAAATCTTTTAAAAATATTAAAAATTTATCAGAAAATAAATTTAAACTTTTAAGATATTTTAAATCATCATCTGAAAAATGAATGTTATTTATATAATCAACAAACTGCTCAATACCACACACTATGGTATATCCACTATTGCATGCATTTTTCCTAAAAAACATATCAAATACTACAATATCCTCATGAATATTTTTTTCGAAATATCCATTTAACATAGTAAGTTGATATAAATCAGTAAGAAGTGTTAAATTTCTCATTGTATTTCTCCTTAAATTAAAAATTATATAAAACCCCACACATATACTAAAACATAATATAGTACAACTTTCAAGTATAAAGTGTTATATGTGTATCATAAAATTATTTAGGAGGTGTGGTATTTAATGGGAAAAATATGGTTTTATATGCTTTCGATAGGAATAGTAGGAAGTATAATTTTTGATAATTTAGGAGAATTAAATAAAGTTATATTAACAGAAGCATCAAGAGGAGTTGAATTTGCTATAAGTTTAGCCGGAGTTATGGCGCTTTGGATGGGAATAATGAATATAGCTAAAGATTCGGGTTTAATAGAAAAAATTGGTAACAAGCTCAATCCTTTAATGAAAAAATTATTTCCATCTGTACCCTCAGGGCACAAAGCAATGTCTTATATGGTTATGAATATAGCGTTGAATATGGTGGGAGCGGGTAATGGAGCAACAGCATTTGGACTAAAAGCTATGGGTGAATTACAAACACTTAATAATAAAAAAGATACCGCTAGTAACGATATGATAATGTTTTTGGTAATAAATATATCCTCAATTCAAATAATACCATTTACGATGCTAAAAGTTAGGATGGACTTAGGCTCACAAAATCCAGGAGAAATAATACTAACAACTTTATTTGCAACAATAGTATCTACAATAGTTGCTATAATAACATGTAAAATGCTACAAGGTAATAGGAGGTGTAAGTAGTGGATTTATTTTCTAATATACTTATACCACTTATAATACTTTACATAATAGTTTATGGAAGATATAAAAAAATAGATATATATGATAGTTTTATAAAAGGAGCAATCGATGGATTAAAGTCAGCATGGTCTATAGCTCCATACATAATCGGAATATTTTTAGCTATAGGTATATTTAAAACAGGAAAAGGGATAGAGATGCTAGAATTTTTATTTAAACCTATAGCACAGCTAATGAGTATACCAAAAGAACTTATTGGATTGATTATAGTCAAGCCATTATCTGGGAGTGGAGCATTAGGAATGTACACTGAACTAGCTCAAAGAGTAGGTGTAGATACATTGATAGAGAAAATGGGATCTACTATGGTAGGTGCATCAGAAACTATATTTTATACAATGGCTATTTACTATGGAAGTTTAAAAATAAAAAACACAAGACATACTTTAACTTGTGCTATGATTTGTCATATAGCTGGGGTAATAGCGTCTGTATTTGTTTGCTATGTAATGTTTGTTTAAAATAATATTTATATGATATAATAAATTAATATATAATAAAGCATAAATTTATCAAATTAAGCTTAAATATTAATTAAATTTGAAGTATAATAATATGTATAGAATATATTGATTTAGTAAAATATACAAATATATAATAAGCTAAGAAGAGAAGAGTAAATAAGGAATTTTTCTACAGAGATCTAGATTAGGTGAAAGCTAGTGATAAATAAATTATTGAAGATGGTCTCAGAGCTTTTTATCCGAATGATAGATTATCTATCTTTAAGATAAGACGGTTAGATTCGTTATAGTCTACTAAGATATCTAAACATAATTATTTAAAATAAAATAGTTTATATAGTTTCTTGTAAAACATTATAAATTATATTTATAGATATTAGAGTTTAGGTAAATTAGGGTGGTACCGTGATTAATCTCGCCCCTATGTTTAATAGGAGGCGAGTTTTTTAATATAAGGAAAATAAAATGGAGGTAAAATTATGACTAAACCAAGTTTTTATGTAACAACACCTATATACTATCCAAGTGGAAACTTACATATAGGCCATACTTATACAACAGTTGCAGCTGATGCAATAGCAAGATTTAAGCGTTTCTGTGGATATGATGTAAAATTTTTAACAGGAACTGATGAACACGGAGAAAAAATACAAAAAACAGCTAAAGAAAAAGGTATGACTGAAATAGAATACTTAGATAAAATGATCGCAGATATAAAAAGCTTATGGAATACTATGGATATATCATATGATGATTTTATAAGAACTACTGAAAATAGACATGAAGCGATAATACAAAAGATATTCACTAAGTTATATGAACAAGGCGATATATATAAAGGTGCTTATGAAGGAAGATACTGTACTCCATGTGAGAGTTTTTGGACAGAGTCACAATTATTAGAAGGGAATAAGTGCCCAGATTGTAAAAGAGAAACTTATATAGCAAAAGAAGAAGCTTATTTCTTTAAATTATCTAAGTATGAAGATAAATTAAGAGAACTATTCGCTGATCCTAATTTCTGCTTCCCAGTATCAAGAAAGAATGAAATGGTTGCAAATTTCTTAGACAAAGGTCTAGAAGATTTATGTGTAACTAGAACTACTTTTGACTGGGGTATAAAAGTACCATTCGATGAAAAACATGTAATATATGTTTGGGTAGATGCTTTATGTAACTATATAACAGCTCTTGGATATATGAGTGAAGATGATAGTGAATATAAAAAATTCTGGCCTGCAAATGTTCATATAGTAGGTAAAGAAATAATGAGATTCCACACAATAATATGGCCAGCAATACTTATGGCATTAGGTGAAGAAGTTCCTACACAAGTATACGGTCATGGATGGATATTATTTGATAATGATAAAATGAGTAAATCAAAAGGAAATATAGTATACCCTGAGCAAATGATAGAAAGATATGGAGTAGATTCGCTTAAATACTTCTTATTAAGAGAATTTGCATTTGGTCAAGATGGAAACTATACTCATAAAAACTTTGTAACAAGACTTAACTCTGACCTTGCAAATGATTTAGGAAACTTAGTAAGTAGAACAGTAGCTATGGTAGAAAAATACAATGATGGAATAATACCAATGGTTAAAGAAAATACTGAATTTGATGCAGACTTAAGAGATGTTGCAAAAACTTCAGTAGAAAACTTTGAAAAAGAAATGGATAAACTTCAATTTAATGAAGCATTAGAAAGTGCTTGGAAATTAATAAGAAGAACAAATAAATATATAGATGAAACTATGCCTTGGGCTTTATCTAAAGATGAAGCTAAAAAAGATGTATTAGATACTGTATTATACAATTTATGTGAATCTATAAGAACTATAGCAACTCTTATAAATCCAGTAATGAATGATACTGCTAAGAAAATATATACTCAATTAGGAATAGTTGATGAAAGCTTAACTACTTGGGAAAGTTTAAAAAGCTTCGGATTAATAGGTGAGAATACAAAAGTTCATAAAGGGCAATCTTTATTCCCAAGATTAGAGGTTGAAAAAGAAGTAGAAGAATTAAATGAATTATTCTCAGAAAAAAAAGATGAAGAAACAGCACAAGAGCCAATAGAACACAAAGAAAATATCACAATAGATGAATTAGACAAAGTAGAACTAAGAGTAGGAAAAGTTTTAAGTTGTGAGAAACATCCAAAAGCAGATAGATTATTAGTATCTCAAATAAAAATAGGACCAGAAACTAGACAAATAGTATCTGGAATAGCTTCTTGGTATAAGCCTGAAGATATGGTAGGAAAAGAAGTTATAGTTGTATGTAACTTAAAGCCGGTTAAATTAAGAGGTGTAGAATCTCAAGGTATGATATTAGCAGCTGGAGATGATGGAGATGATTTAGTAGTTCCAATCGCAAGTGGTGCTAAAGATGGATGCGAAGTTTGTTAATAAGTTAGGAGAATAAAAAAATGTTATTTGACTCACATGCACATTTAAATGATGCAAGATTTGATCAAGATAGAGAAGAACTAATTAAAACTCTAAAAGAAAAACAAGTAGATTTAGTTGTAAATCCAGGTGCAGATATAGAAAGTTCTATAAGCAGTGTTAAACTTGCGAATAAATACGATTTTATATATGCAGCAGTTGGAGTACATCCACATGATGTAGGTCAACTAGATGATAGTGCAATAGACACTCTAAGAAAATTAGCTACTGAGAATGAAAAGGTAGTTGCAATAGGTGAGATAGGATTAGATTATTTTTATGATAATGCACCTAGAGAAATTCAAAGAGAATGGTTTAAAAAACAAGTAGAATTAGCTAATGAATTAAAATTACCAATAATAATACATGATAGAGATGCACATGCTGATACTTTTGAAATAATCAAAAATACTAAAAATCCAGAAATAGGATGCGTGCTTCATTGCTATAGTGGAAATGTAGAATTAGCTAAAGAATATATAAAAATGGGATGCTATATTTCTATTCCAGGAACAGTTACATTTAAAAATAATAAAAAAACTAGAGAAGTAGTAAGTGAAATACCACTAGAATATTTATTAATTGAAACTGATTCACCATACATGGCACCAGAGCCACATAGAGGAAAAAGAAATGACCCATCACTAGTAGCTTTTGTTGCTGATAAGATAGCTCAGGAAAAAGGAATATCTTATGAAAAAGTATGTGAAGCTACAAAAGAAAATGCAAAGAGATTCTTTAATATAAAATAATAAATAATTTTTTATAAAATATTATAAAAGTAAAAGCTATAGTGCATAATTGTACTGTAGCTTTTATTTTTCTTGATAAAATGTCATAAAAAACGTAAAATATAAAGATGTAGTATAAGACGAGAGATTAAAAATTAGATAAAAAGGTGAATTAATAATGATAAAAGAAATTATAGTTGTAGAAGGACGAGATGACGTTACAGCGGTAAAAAGAGCTCTTGATGCAGAACTTATAACAACTGGTGGCTTTGGATTTCCAAAAGGAACTATGGAACGTATAAAATCAGCTCAAGAAAGACGTGGAGTAATAATATTCACTGACCCAGATTTTGCAGGGGAAAAAATAAGAAAAAAAATAGCAGCGGAAATTCCAGGATGTAAGCATGCATTTTTACCAAGAGAAGAAGCTAAAAAAGATGGAGATATAGGAATCGAAAATGCTACTCCAAAGAGTATAATAGCAGCTCTTGAAAAAGTAAGAACAGAAAGTACGGATAAAAGAGATGAGTTTAAACAAGTAGATTTAATAAGAAACGGACTTATAGGAAATGAAGATGCATCTTTTAGAAGAGATGAACTTGGAAAAATACTTGGAATAGGTTACGGAAATGCAAAACAATTCTTAAATAGATTAAACAACTATGGAGTAAGTAGAGAAGAGTTTGAAGTAGCATTAAACAAAATAGAATTAAGTTAAAAAAGTCACGCAAGCGTGACAAAAATAATTCACAAAAAACGTGAAAATATAGTAAAATAGGAGAAATTAAATGGATAGACTTTCATCACATAGTGCAACCAAAGATGTAGTTCAAAAACATGGATTTAAGTTTTCAAAGTCTCTAGGACAAAACTTTTTAATAGACGACAATGTAATAGATAGCATATTACAAGGTGCAAGACTTTCAAAAGGTGATCAGATAATAGAGGTAGGTCCTGGAATAGGAACACTTACTCGTGAAATGGGAAAAGTAGCGGATAAAGTAGTTGCTATAGAAATAGATAGAAAATTAATTCCGATATTAAGAGAAACTTTAGATGATCTTGATAACGTAGAAGTAATAAACAAAGATATATTAAAAGTAGATGTTCAGGAATTAGTAGAGGAAAAATTAAAAGGTGGGCCAGTTAAATTAATAGCGAACCTTCCATATTATATAACTACACCAATAGTTATGAAGTTTTTAGAAGAAGATATTCCAGTAACTGATATAGTAGTTATGGTACAAAAAGAAGTTGCAGATAGAATGAATGCAGTACCAGGTACAAAGGATTATGGAACTTTATCAATAGCAGTTCAATACTACTGTGATACAGAAATAGTGGCAAAAGCACCAAGACACATGTTTATACCACAACCAAATGTAGATTCAACAGTTATAGGACTTCATGTAAGACCAGAAATAAAATATCCAGTAGATAGCGAAGAAATATTCTTTAAAACAGTTAAAGCTGGATTTAGTCAAAGAAGAAAAACTTTACTTAACTCATTAAGTACATTGGGTTTCTTAAGCAAAGAAGAAATTAGAGAAGTATTATTAGAAGCTAATATAGATGAAAAAAGAAGAGGAGAAACTCTTAGCATACAAGAATTTGCTACTCTTTCAAATAAAGTAAATGCAAAGGTACCTTCAAAATAGAAGGTACTTTTTTTATACCTTTAATCATATAATATTTAGAGAAATTATGTTAAGGGGGGATTAGAAATGGCTTCCAAAAGAAAGTTTAAAAGAGATTATATAATTCTTGAAGCTAAAGATACTAATTTTAGATACAAAGAGCGCATTTTACCAAAAGCATTTGCTAAAGTAGAAATAAATGATGAAAAATCAGTAGTTTCACTTTATGTAGAAAATCTTAAATGTGTAAAAGATGGATATAGAGTAATTGCGATACAAAGTGATTATGAGACTTTAGATTTAGGGAAAGTTGTTTTAAGTGAGCAAGGAAAAGGTGAGTTTGTATTAAACCTAGATAGAGATGACATAGATTTAAAAGGAATAGCTCTACTTTATGAGCAATCTGTTCCACTCATAGGTTTTAAGGGAAGTAAAATAGAAAATTACGAAGATATATTATTCACTGTTGATGATGAAGAATTTGATGAGTATGAAGAAGTGGAATATATAGAAGTAGATGATGAAGAAGAATTTGATGATGAGGATTACGAATATGAAGAGATAGAGTATATAGAAATAGAGGAAGAAGATGACGAGGATTACGAAGAAATAGAAGAAAATGATGGATATATAGAAATACAAGACGAAGAAGATGACGAGGATGAGTATGAGGATGAAGAAGAAAAAGATGAAGAAGAAGAGGATGAAGAAGAAATTATAGAACGTAATTTATACAAACAAAAATCACAACCACAAAAAACTAAACAACAAAGAAAACCTAAATATGCAAGTCAATATCAAGAACCAAAACCTCAAAATAGACCATATCAATCATATGAACAGCATCAACAAAAATCTCAAAATTCTAACGCAGCAGGGGCATTGCTAATGCCAAGACAGATTAAAAAGGGATTAAAATATTTCAACGAAGTTAAGCCGTTTGTGAGTGAAGATATAGAAGACACTAGATGGTGGAAAGTAGAAATAAGTCCAACAACTTTATGTGGATATACAATGCCGCACTTAGGATATGTAAATTCATTAAATTACACAATGTATAGCGATGCTGTAATGCATTCATATAAATATAGACATTATTTATTTGGTGTTCAATATGATGAATATAATAAGAGAAAAAATTATATATATGCAGTTCCAGGAAATAAAAATGAGCAACCAGATAAAGGTCATACTGGATTTAATACTTATCAACCATGTGATACTAGAAATGATAGTCTAGGATACTGGCTATGTTTTATAGATTCTAGGAGTAGAAGAATCCTAAAATAAAATATATCACCTTTTCTATTGATAATATTATGATATTAATCTAAAATATATAGATATACTATAATTTGGGAGGAGATATCATGATAAACAAACAAAGATTAATAAATGAATTTTTAGAGTTAGTACAAATAGATAGTCCATCTTCAAAAGAAGGTAAAGTAGCACAAGTTTTAGTTGAAAAATTAGAAGCAATAGGTTGTGAAGTTTCAATAGATAACGCAGGGGAAAAGGTTAACGGAGAAACTGGAAATATAATAGCTAAGTTAAAAGGAAACAGACCAGGAAAGAAATTATTATTCAGTTCACATATGGACACAGTTAGCCCAGGAGAAGGAATAAAACCTATAATAGATGAAGCTACTGGAATAATAAAAAGTGATGGAACTACAGTATTAGGTTCTGATGATAAAGCTGGTATAGCTGCTATATTAGAGGCTTTAAGAATGATTAAAGAAAAAGATATTGATCATGCAGATATACAAGTAGTATTCTCTATATGGGAAGAAGGCGGATTATTTGGAGCTAAATACTTAGACTACTCTAAAGTAGATGCTGATTATGCATTTGTATTAGACAGTGGTGGAGCTCCTGGAGAAATAATAATTCAAGCACCAGCACAAGATGCTATAAATGTTAAAATAACAGGAAAACCAGCTCATGCAGGTCTTCAACCAGAAAACGGAATAAGTGCAATAATGGTAGCTTCAAGAGCTATGGAAAATATGAAGTTATTAAGAATAGATGAAGAAACTACTGCTAATATAGGAATAATTAAAGGTGGTATAGCAACAAATATAGTTATGCCAGAATTAGAAATAGCAGCAGAAGCTAGAAGTTTAAGTGAAGAAAAATTAGATGCTCAAACAAATCACATGGTAGAAACATTCAAAAAAACTGCCAAAGAGTTTGGAGCTAAAATAGACATAGAAGTTAATAGAGCATATGCACCTTTTAATGTATGTGAAGATGATGAAATAGTTAAACTTGCTAAAAAAGCTTTCTCTAACATGAATATAGAAGGACATACAGCTTCTACAGGTGGAGGTAGTGACACTAATATATTAAACAAAAATGGAGTAAAAGCAGTTAACTTAGGAGTAGGTATGAAAAATGCTCATACATTAGAAGAATATATAGCTATAGAAGACATAGTTAATTCTGCAATAATGGTAAAAGAAATAATAAAAGAAGCATAATATAATATTGCTTAATTAAAATCACCTAGCAAAAGTTAGGTGATTTTTGATATTTATAAACATATAAAAAAAATATATATTATTATCGAATTGTGAAAAAATTTCCTGGGAAATATTAATATAAAATAAACATACTTACAAAATATTGATAAAAGTATATAATTGTCTTATAATTATATAGCCTTAGGGGGGATTTTTATGGCAAAGAAAAGAAAACTAAAAAAAGGTACAATAATAATTATTGGAATTATTTTATTTTTTGTAGTTTATTTTTTAGCTTTTAATACTGCAAGAAATATGGAAGAAGACAGCACACAACCAGTAAAAGCAGAATTAGATAAAGAAGATACAAGATCGCTAATAAAGCAAATAAGCTCAAAAGAAAAAATATATATATCGGATTCAAAGGTAGAGAAAGTAAGAGTAGAAGAATCTTACTGGTCTAATGTAAAAATTTTATTCAGTGAGTTTACAAAGATAAGAAAACCAGAATCGTATACTCCGGTATATAATGGATATTCAGATGATGGAATAAGATTCTCTACAGATTTGAATTACTTTAGAGTATATACTGTAAGCAGCGAAGAATATTATAAAGTTCCAGTAGCTACAAAGAAAGAATTTGAGAAGCTTTTAAGTGAAAGTATTTACTTATCTTTTGATTTTGTTAAGCAGTATAAAAGTTGGGAAACTGTAGAAATAAAATATAAAAATGAAACTAAAAAAATACATAAGTGGAAATTCGATGATCTTTCACTTCAAATGATTCAAAAGAGAATAGTAGGAAAAGTTCAACCTGAAAAAAGTAAAGAAAGAAGTGACTATAACTTCCAAATAAATATTAAGGGAGAACACTACGATGCAGTCGTAGAAACTATGGGCAAGGATTATATAAAAATATCTCAAAAAGGAAAAAATGAAAGTAAAGCACAAGCTTATTATGAAGTACATACAAAACTTTATAACTACCTTGTGTCAGAGATATTTGAGATTGGAAAAAGCTCAAAATAATTATGTTTAAATAAAAAAGTGTCTTTTATAATGATAAAAAATCATTTAAAGACACTTTTTTATTTGAATTATTTTTGAATCAATGCTTCAGCAACTTGGTATATAGGACCTGCACCAGCAGTTATAACTAAGTCATTATCCTTAACATTATCACGAAGATAATCAGTTATATCTTCGAATTTGCTTATATAAGTTACATCGACATTATTTTGATATAATTTTTCAACTAAATCTTTAGAATGAATATCACCAGGATCTTGCTCTCTAGCAGCGTAGATATCAGTAATAATAACTTTGTCTGCAGCATAAAAAGCTTCCGCAAATTCATTTAAAAGAGATTTTGTTCTAGTATAAGTATGAGGCTGGAATATGCACCATAATTTAGACTGTTTCATTTTCTTAGCAGCAGATAAAGTAGCCTTTAGTTCTGTTGGATGATGAGCATAGTCATCAACAACTAAAGCACCATTATAATTACCTTTAACTTCAAATCTTCTACCAACTCCGCCATAAGCTTTTATATTAGTTCTTATAAGTTCTAGATCTATAGAAGATACATAAGCTGTAAGAATAGCAGCTGCAGCGTTGTATATGTTATGAAGACCAGGAACAGAAAGTTCGAATGTTCCTAAATTTTCACCTCTAAATTCTAAATCAAATACTCCGTGACCATTTTCATTGAAGTTTATATTTTTTAAGATTGCATCGTTACAAGCATCTGTTCCGTATTTTATTACGGTAGCTTTAATCTCATGTAATATATCTTCTGTGTTTTCATCATCACCATTAATTATGAAATAACCATCTTTAGGAAGTAATTTTCCAAACTTATTGAAGGATGCTTTTATTTCATCTATACCTGAGAAATAATCTAAATGATCTTCCTCGATATTTAATACTATAGCTATTTGAGGGTTGAAGTTAAGGAAACTATCAACGTATTCACAAGCTTCTGTAATGAAATGATCAGAATTACCTATCTTAACATTTCCACCAATAGTGCTTAAATTTCCTCCTACTAATATAGTAGGGTCTAAATCTGCATATTGGAATATAGTAGACAACATAGAAGTTGTCGAAGTTTTACCGTGAGTTCCAGAAACTGCTATTGAGTTTTTATATTCTCTCATGATTTGACCTAAAAAAGCAGCTCTATTCATAGTAAGTTTATTTTTTTCTTTAGCAGCTATCATCTCTGCATTGTCTTTATGTACAGCTGCAGTATAAATAACCATATCTATATTATCAGAGATATGTTCTTTTTTGTGACCAATAAATATATCAGCACCTTGAGATCTAAGTTTCTCTAATAGATATGATTCGTTTGCATCTGAACCAGACACTTTATATCCTTTATTAATACATATTTCAGCTAAAGCACTCATGCTTATACCGCCAATTCCAATGAAATGTATATTCATAAGAAAACCACCTTTCTTTTTAATTAAGTCCTACAATATGAACTATGTTTGTGGTATAATAGTATAATGTTCAATATTTTATGGCAAATATACATATACTAGATTATATATATAATATATTTAAAAACTAATTAAAACATAACCATTATTATATCATAATAAATATTGTTGTGCATTACATAGTTTAAGTAGTAAGGTGTTATAATCCTAGGAGGAAAATTTAATGAAGTTTAAAAGAACGGAGAGAATTGGAGCTATAGTAAAAATACTATCAGATAATCCAAACAAAATATTTACGCTAAGTTATTTCACAAATCAATTCAATGCAGCGAAATCAACAATAAGTGAAGACTTGATAGTTGTAAAAAATGTTTTTGAAAAGCTACAATTAGGTAAAGTTATAACTATATCAGGAGCAGCTGGTGGAGTTAAATATATACCAAAAACTTCAAAAGCAGAAAATGAAGAATTCTTAATGGATTTATGTGAAAAAATAGGCGATAAATCAAGAATATTATCAGGTGGATTTTTATATTTAATAGATTTAATATATGATCCAACAATAGCGGCTAAAATAGGCAAAATATTTGCCTCAAATATAGATTATATAGATGCTGATTATGTAGTGACAATGGAAACAAAGGGAATTCCAATGGCATTAATGACAGCAAAAGCTATGAATTTACCATTAGTTATAATAAGAAAAGACATAAAAGTATCAGAAGGTCCGACACTTAGTATGACTTATGTAAATGGAAATAATTCTAAAGTAGAAAGCATGAGTTTACCAAGAAAAGCTATAAAGCCAAACAGTAAAGTTATATTAATAGATGACTTTATGAGAGGTGGAGGAACTATCAAAGGAATGGTAGATCTTATGAATGAGTTTGGAGCACAAGTTATAGGAACTGGAGTGTTTATATCTACAATAGAACCACAAGAAAAAATGGTAAAAGACTACATATCTTTAATAGAATTAGATGTAAATGGTGAAAGCGTTAAAGTAGAGCCAAATCTAAAGACATTTAAAGATGAATATCAAAATGAAGAGGTACAAGGGGAGTGCCAAATTGACGATATAATAGAGGACATTTTAGAAGAGGAAGAATAATCCTACAAAAAATAATAAATTTTGTAAAAATAAAAAAGGATATTCAAAAGATTCCTAGAATTATATAAAAAAACAGTCCAATATTAAATATATTAATTTGTTAAATATAAAAGGGGGATACAAGGGTATGAAGATAACTGACGTAAGAGTAAGAAAGATAACTGATGAGGGCAAGATGAAGTGTATAGTTTCATTAACTTTTAACAACCTATTTGTAGTACATGATATAAAGGTTATAGAAGGTCATAATGGACTATTCATAGCTATGCCAAGCAGAAAAGTAGGGGAAGGTAATTTTAGAGATATAGCGCATCCAATAAATGCTGAAATGAGACAAGTATTAGAAGATGCAGTTTTAAAAGCATATCATGAAGCGGTGGCTCAATTAGAAGTTGCAGCTGAGTAATTATAAATATAGGGAATTTATTGAGAGTCGAACTATTCGGCTCTTTTTTGTATTTAAAATTTTTGTATAAATGTATACTTTTTTGCAAAAAGGTGCTATATTAGTTAGTGATAGCAAAGACATTAAATATAAACAATTAAAATATAGAATATATAGGAAATAAAATAAAGAATGGAGTGGAGAGATGAACTTTAAAGCTATAATCCTTGCTGCAGGCAAAGGTACAAGAATGAAGTCTAAATTTCCAAAAGTCATACATAAAGTGTGTGGAAAAGAAATGGTTAACCATGTAATAGATGTTTGTAAAAACTCTGGGGTTAACGATATAGTAACAATATTGGGACATGAAAGTAAAACAGTAAAAGAGAGATTACCTAAAGACACTATGATAGCAATGCAAACAGAACAATTAGGAACTGGGCATGCTGTTATGATGGCTAAAGAATATATAAATGACGAAGATACTATAGTGGTATTATGTGGAGACACACCTTTAGTAAAAGAAGATACATTAAAAAAATTATTTGATTATCATTTAGAAAATGGATACCATGCTACAGTACTTACTACATGTGTATCAAATCCTACAGGATATGGAAGAATAATAAGAGATGAAAATCAAGATTTACTAAAAATAGTGGAGCAAAAAGATGCTAGTGAGGAAGAGAAGCAAGCAAAAGAAATTAATTCAGGTATATACTGTTTTAATGGAAGGAGCTTAAGAGAATCTCTAGACTTATTAGATAATAATAATGCCCAAGAAGAGTACTATTTAACAGACACTATCAAGATAATGAGAGATAAAGGTCATAAAGTAGGTGCTTTCAATGGTTCTACAATAGAAGAACTAATGGGAGTAAACTCAAGAGTTGAGTTATCAAAAGCAGAACAAATAATGAAAAATAGAATCAATGAATCTCATATGGTAAATGGAGTTACGATAATAGACACTAATTCAACATATATAGAATCAGGTGTTGAAATAGGTAATGATACTATAGTATATCCAGGAGCTATGATAAGAGGAAACACAAAAATAGGTTCAAGTTGTATAATTGGAATGAATTGTAGTATAATAAATTCGCAAATTGGTGATTATACAGAAGTAGAAAGTTCAACGATAACAGATAGTATTGTTGGAGAAAATACAACAGTAGGACCTTATGCATACTTAAGACCAAAGAGTAATATTGGTAATAACGTAAAAATAGGAGACTTCGTAGAAGTTAAAAATGCTACAATAGAAGATAATTCTAAAGCATCTCACCTTTCGTATATAGGTGATGCTCACGTTGGAAAAAATGTGAACATAGGATGTGGAGTGGTATTTGTAAACTACGATGGTAAAAATAAATTTAAATCTATAGTAAAAGATGGAGCATTCATAGGATCTAACTCTAACTTAGTTGCACCAGTAACTGTAGAAGCAAAAGGATATGTAGCTACAGGCTCAACTATAACAGACAACGTTCCACAAGGAGCATTAGCTATTGCAAGACAAAAGCAAGTTGTCAAAGAAGGTTGGGTAGAAAAGAAAGACCAAAAAGATAACAAGTAATTACTAAATAGCTTATTATTTTCAGGCAATATAGCCTTGAACTTTTAATAAATATAACAAATGTTTAAAAATTTTCGGGAGGATATACATGAATACTAGCGGAAGCGAAATCAAAATACTTGCAGGAAATTCATCTAAAGAATTAGCTAAAAAAATAGCTGATTACATAGGAGTACCAGTTGCGGATTGTGAAGTTGGAACATTTAGTGATGGAGAAATATCAGTAAACATCAAGGAAACAGTAAGAGGATGTGATGTTTTTGTAATTCAATCAACTAATAGTCCAGTTAACGATAACTTAATGGAATTATTAATAATGATAGATGCAATGAAAAGAGCATCAGCAGGAAGAATAACGGCAGTTATACCTTATTACGGATATGCAAGACAAGATAGAAAAGCTAAGGCGAGAGATCCAATCACAGCTAAATTAGTTGCAAACTTATTAACAGCATCAGGAGCGGATAGAGTATTAACAATGGATTTACATGCAGCACAAATCCAAGGATACTTTGATATACCTCTAGATCACTTACAAGGTGGAAAAATATTAGCTGATTATTTCAATGAAAAAGAAATCGAAGACTTAGTGGTAGTGTCTCCAGACCTAGGAAGTGTTACAAGATCTAGAAAATTTGCTAATAGCTTAGATGGAGATGTTCCAATAGCTATAATAGACAAAAGAAGACCTAAGGCTAACGTATGTGAAGTAATGAACATAATAGGTGAGGTTAAAGGTAAAAATGTTATATTATTAGACGATATGATAGATACAGCAGGAACAATAGTAAACGCAGCTAATGCACTTAAAGAATTTGGTGCTAAAGATGTTTATGCTTGTTGTACACACGGTGTATTATCAGGACCGGCTATAGAAAGAATAGAAAATTCTTCTATCGGTGAGTTAATAGTACTTGATACTATACAACTTCCAGAAGATAAGAAGATAGATAAGATACAAGTTAAAACTGTAGCACCTTTATTCGGAGATGCTATAAAGAAAATATTCGCTAACGAATCTGTTAGTATATTATTCTAATTATAAAACCATTGGATACACCTTGTTTAGTATAAACAAGGTGTATTTTTATATTCTGTATGTGGACATCTAGAATATATGGAGTTAGTAGTGCAACCGGCTATGAATATATAATTATATTTCATGGCTTTTTTTGATTTCATAAAACGAATAAGGGGGGATAGTTTGAAAGTAAATAAAAAACTTAAAGATAAAAATGGATTTACATTAGTAGAGTTACTGGTTGTAATAGTAATATTAGCAGTGCCAGCTTTATTTAAAAATATAAATAAAGCAAAAGCAGCAGATTTAAAAGCAGATTATAAAGCATTTAAGTCAGCGTCATTATATTACTATACAGATAGAATACTTATCCTGCGGCTTTAACAGGGACTGGAGAGACTGATTTAGATGAATATATGGAAAAAGTACAAGCAGAATCACCATTTGGTGGTAAATATGAACCTTCAATAAATGGGCAGTCAATGGATATAATTATAAAGGTACCTAATAGTATAAGCACTGAATCAAAAAACATGATGTTATAAAATGTGGATAGAAATCAAAACTGATATAATTAAATATATATGGAGGTGGAAAACATTGAGAAAAATAAGAATTGGAGATAACCTTGTTGAAAAAGGATATATAACAAAAGAACAGCTAACATGGGCTTTATCTCAACAAAAATAACAGGAAAAAGACTGAGAGAACTATTAATAGACCAATGATTAATAACTGGCGAATTATTAACAAATGTACTAAAAGAACTTTTTAAAATAGAAAGCGTACATTTGACACCCATAAATATAGATACAATAGCAACTAATTTAATCCCAGCAACATATGCAAAAGAGGTGGTCGTATATATAGCAACAACTAGTGAAATTAATCAATCTATAGACTTGGCATATGCAAACTCAGATTTAGATAAATCAATAAAAGGCTATGCAAATGCAGATAAAAAAATTATAAAAGAAGGAGTATAGTCAGAAGAAGAACTAAACTCAGCTCTTATAGTAAGGCTTGTACAAAATATTTTAGAAAATGCTGTAAGGATGAGAGCTAGTGATATTCATGTTGAACATGAAGGTGATTTTAGGAAAATTAGATTCAGAATTGATGGAATGTTTATTCAGTATATGAAAACTAGTGTAAAGTCATACAAAGCAGTTGTAAGTCGTATAAAAATAATAGCTAAAGAGATAAATAAAATTATAAATTCATTAAAAAGAGGTGGTTCTATATCTGAAGTTATGTTAAATGAAGATTCGAAGTTCGCTAAACTTTTAGGGCTATTGTGTCTATGTGATTTTCTAGAGCGTTGGACTTATTTACATCAACTGGATATCCATTATTACAAGGTCTTGATTGTATAAAAGATAGTATAAATAATGCTATTGCTGAAAAAGCCATAGATATTGCAAAAGAAGGTGTAATAAAAGGGGAATCTTTAGCTGAAAATCTAGAAAAAATAGATTATTTTGGACCTATATTTTTACAAATGATTTCTATACGAGAGTAAACAGGGCAGTTAGAAAGTATGAGTTATCAAATTGCAGAGTTTTATGAATATGAAGCAGAAATATACTTAGAGCGATTAGTATCTATGATTGAGCCAATTATGATAATAGTTGTTGGTATAATAACAGCAATACTAGTTATATCAGTATTTTTACCAATGCTAAGCCCTAAAGATTTAAATGGACTTATGGATTTAGAAATAGAGGATATGATATCACTTGATAGCGATAAATACACATTCTCATATGAAGTTTCACGTGAAATTAAAAATGATGAAGAAAGTAAAATAAATGTTATTTTAGCGGGAGTTCTTAAAGAAGAAATATATGAAATCGATAATATTTTCAAACAATATAAATTAGAGAGAGAAGCTGTTGATACAATAGCAACTTCATACTTAAGGGTATTAAAACACGTTGCATATGATGATATTATGATTATGAATATAGAATAATATGGAAGTATTGTAGATATTTATAAAGACGATTTTTTATTTATACATGATAATATACCTATAAAATTTAATAAAAAATCTTAATATCAGCAGTGTTTAGCTTTAGGTGATGAAACTAGTGGACTTATAAATTATTATTCATCTAGAAATTTTGGAAAAGTAATTGATACTATTTTAATATTAGCTAAGCATACTTACAACAATAATATATATGAGGTTTTAAAATCATCTTTTGATAGTGAAATAGTAAAAGGTGTTGATAACCTATTTGATATAAAAGAAGATTTCAATAGGGATATACCTAGTGAAGACTTAAATAAAATAGTTGGTAATTTAGGTTGTATGCTTAGAGATTCAGAAAAGGAGAAATATCCTTTTATATCAATATCATTTATTTGTAAAAACCACAAGATACTAAATCACAAATAAAAGATATAAAGATTGAATATGAACAAGGTATAGAAAAAATAGAAAGTAAATATGCAGCTAAAGCAGGAATAAATACGACTATTTCTCAAGCTATAAAATCTATAGAAGTTCATGAAGGGGTTATGGGAGAGCAATTACAGTATGAAATGGAAAATTCAAACTTAAATTTCCCAGGAAATAATCCTTATAAAGTGTCAAATAATCAGGGATTTAGCTACTTATCAAATAATGGAAACAGTGGATCTAAAAGTACAATTAGGATAATTTATCTGGATATATTAAATTTGAGTTGGGATAATACAATATTATATAATAAAAAAATAGAATATAAATTAAAGTCTATTGGACTTATGAAAAATAAAGATGATGTAGATGGTGTACAGCCTAGACAAGTTATTTATATAGAACCTGGTCAAAATACATATATTGATTTTGATGTTATGTATAGCGGGTTAGTGTATAACGCTAATGAATTAGAAGAGGAATACACTATAAAGCATCGATACAAGTAAAAGTTGAGCAAGTTATAAGTGCAAATAATTATAAATTATCTTATGATATTAATGACTGGAGATATACGATAAAATAGTATTAGTTATATTTTAACAAATATAGTAAGGAGATAAACAATGAATATATTTGATTTGCTAAAAAAAGCAATAGATATGAATGCATCAGATATACATATAACAGTAGATAGTCCTGCAATAGCTAGATGTAGCGGGAAGTTTAAAAATTTAACAGAGTATATATTGACAGATGAAGACACTAAAAACATGGCTAGAGAATTAGCTGGCGATAAAAATTTTAATAAAATAGAGGAACATGGAGAAGCTGATTTTTCAGCTTACTTAGACAGTGGAGAAAGATTTAGGATAAATGCATATAAGCAAAGAGAAAAATATGCAATAGCTATAAGAACTATAGCATCTGATATACCATCTTTTGATAGCCTAGGATTGCCAGATATATTAAAAAAAATATCCGAAAAACATAAAGGTTTAGTATTGGTTACAGGGCCTACTGGAAGTGGTAAAAGTACAACATTAGCAAGTATATTAGATATAATAAATACTAATCAGCAAAAGCATATTATAACACTAGAAGACCCGATAGAATATGTTCACAAGCATAAAATGTGTATAATAAATCAAAGAGAAATAGGGAAAGATACTGAAAGCTTTAACTCGGCATTAAGAGCGATACTACGTCAAGACCCAGATGTTATTTTAATAGGTGAGATGAGAGATAAAGAGACAATATCTATTGCACTAACAGCAGCGGAAACTGGTCATTTAGTTTTTTCTACACTACATACTGTTGGAGCTGCTAAAACAATAGATAGAATAATAGATATGTTTCCATCAGAGCAACAACAACAGATAAGAACTCAGTTATCTACTGTATGTGAGGGAGTTATATCACAGCAATTACTTCCTACTTATGATGGAAGCTCTAGAGTAGCAGCTCTTGAAATTATGATACCTAATCATGCTATAAGGAATTTAATAAGAGAAGGTAAAATTTATCAAATACCTAATATAATACAAACAGGGTCTAAACTTGGAATGCAATCAATGGATAATGAACTAATAAATATGTATAAACAAGGTAAAATATCTAGAAAAATTGTATTAAGCAGATGTACAGATTATGAATATACTAGCAAATTGGTAGGAGATAGATATTAATATGGACGTATATTTTACAGTAGTATCATTTATAATGGGGGTAACTTTTGGAAGTTTTTTTAATGTTTGTATTTTTAGAATACCAGAAAAAAAATCAATAGTTAATCCACCTTCACATTGTTATAATTGCAATACTAGACTAAAATCAATAGATTTAGTTCCGATATTAAGTTGGACTTTATTAAAAGGTAAATGCAGATATTGTGGAAAAAAAATATCATCAAGATATGCATTAGTAGAGTTATTAACAGGTTTTTTATTTGTATTAATATACCATGAGTATGGGTATAATGTTATAACATTATATTATTTAGTACTAATATCATTACTCATAATCATAACTTTTATAGATATAGATCATTATATAATACCTGATGAACTAATAGTGTTTGGATGTACAATTGCATTAATATTTAATATGTTTGGAAAAGGTATTGGAATTAAAGGAAGTTTAATAGGAGCAGTTGTATGTGGCGGAGGTATGTTACTACTAATTTACTTAATAGAATTAGTAGTAAAAAAAGATGTTATGGGTGGAGGAGATATTAAATTATTCACCATGACAGGTTTATTTTTAGGAATTAAGGGTGGATTATTAACAATACTTTTAAGTATATATGCTGGAGCTATTTACGGTATATTTAACATAATAAGTAGTAAGAGGAAAAAGAAAAAATATGATTCTATGATACCTTATGGACCGTTTATATCGGTCGGTGCATTAATAACTGTTTTATGTGGAACTAATATAATAAATTGGTACATAAACTTATTTTAATGATTAAATATATATAGTAGGGTTAATAATTAAAATAACCCTACTATTATTTATAAAAATATGATTTATATAATAATAACTTCAGTAATAATAGCTCATATATGCAATAAGCAATTATACAAAATATGTGATGAAATAAATAAAAACAAAATAAATACAATAATAATTTATCTAGCAAGTATATCATCAATGATGTTAATTTATTATAAATATGGATTAAATGTAGAATCTATAAAGTATCTGTCACTAATACCGTTTATAATAATAATTTCAATAATAGATTATCATACTATATACATATATAATATGACAGTACTTAGTGGTATAATAGTCCAAGGAGTAATTTTTCTAATAACAATAAATAGAGAAACCGATGCATTAAGTCATATATTAGGATTAGTTATAGGATTTATGATACCATATATATTGTCAGTTGTGACAAAAGGACTAGGAAAAGGAGACATAGGCTTATACGGCTTATGTTGTTTTGCGTTAGGTCACAATTATGTGACTTATCTTATATACTTATCTTATGTTATGGGGTTTATATACTGTATGTATATACTTTTATTAAAACGTTATAAAATAAGAAAAATACCATTTGCACCATTTATATCATTGGCAACAATAACAATAATGTTAACCAATTATGATATATTAAAAATATACTTTGACATAATAAGTAATTAAAGGAGGAGAAAAATGTATATAGTAGTAGGGTTAGGAAATCCAGGAAAACAATACGATAAAACAAGACATAACGTCGGTTTTAACGTTATAGATATTTTAGCAAAGGAATATGACATATCCGTGACGAAGATAAAACATAAGGCTTTAATTGGAGAAGGTAGAATTGGGTCTGAAAAAGTTTTATTAGTTAAACCACAAACATATATGAATTTAAGTGGAGAAACTTTAATAGATATATATCAATATTATAAAGTAGACTTAAGCAATATAATAGTAGTGTACGATGATATCGATTTGGATGTTGGTAAATTAAGAATTAGAACAAAAGGAAGTGGTGGAACTCATAATGGAATGAGATCTATTACAAAGTGTTTAGGTTCAACAGATTTTCCAAGAGTAAGAGTTGGTGTATCTAAGCCAAGACCAGGACAAGATTTAGCTGACTTTGTTCTTTCAAAATTCAGAAAAGAAGAAGCTATAGACTTAGAAAATGGACTTGAAAAAGCATATCGTGCAGTTGATACTATAATAAGAGAAAATATAGAAATATCTATGAACAAATACAACGGGTAGTGAGAGGGGAATTATATATGAATGACGTTTTTGTATACCCTTTGCAAAATTCAAAAGAATATAAAGATGTAATAAATTGCATACAAAATAACAAAGGCTCATTACTAGTTAATGGGCTTTTACCAGTGCAAAAACCTCATATCGCTTATTCTATATTCAAGGACCTATCTAGGCAAATAGTCTTTATAGCGAGTAGTGATTTAGAAGCTAAAAAAGCATATGATGATTTAAGTTTTTATATGAAAGATAAAGTAGATTATTTAGGTTTCCAAGATATCTATTTTTATCATTTAGATGCAAAGGATAGAAATGAAGAAGCTAAAAAATTAAAGGTATTACTAAAATTAGCTAAAGGAAAAGATATGATTTTAGTAACATCTGTTGAAGCTATATTAAAAAAATATACACCTAAAGAGGTATTACTAGAAAATATATTTACATATAAAATAGGTGATAACCTTAAAATAGAAGAGTTAAGTGATAAATTGGTATTATTAGGATATGAAAGGGTTTCCAAAATCGAAGGCTTTGGTCAATTTAGTATTAGAGGAGGGATTATAGATATATTCTCACTAGAATATAATAATCCTATTCGTATGGAACTGTTTGATGATGAAATAGAATCTATACGAATTTTTGATGTTTTTACTCAAAAATCTATAGAAAAGATTAAGAAATTTTCTATAACACCATCAAGAGAATTTATATATCCTAAAAAGACTGAGGATAGCGTCAATAGAATTAAAAGTGATACAACTAAATATACTAATGAAGATATATTTTCAAATATTGACAAGATACAAAGTAAAACGTATTTCCAAGGTGTAGAAAATTATATTGACTATGTATACACAGATGAAAATAAAAGTTTATTCACATATTTAAAAGATGATGCAATAATTTTTGTTAACGATATAAGTAGAGTTAAGGAACGATGTGAGAATTATATAAATGAATTTAAAGACAATTATCAGTTGAATCTTGAAAGAGGATTAGCTCTTAAAGATCAAGGAAATTTATTATATCACTATAGTGATTTAGAATTTATAATGTCTAAAAATAAGTTGGTTTTAAATACATTACTTCCAAAACCTATAAATGATTTTGATGTAAAGTCTATAGTTAATTTTGAGTGTAGAGAAATTCCTACATTTAATGCTAAATCTAATAGTTTAGCAGATGAATTAAATAGATTAAAATATAATGGTTATAAATTAATATTAGCTACTAATACTTTAGATAGAGCTAAAAAATTAAATTCAGAATTACTAGACTTAGGACTAGAAAGTACTATATCTCAAAGTAGAAATATAGAAATAAAGTCTTCTCAAATTATTATTACTCCAGCTCGTATAACTAGCGGATTTGAGTATAAATCTATAAAGTTTGCAGTAATAACTGATAATGAAATGATAGGTGTACATAAGAGAACATCGACTCCTAAATCTAAAAAACAAAAAAAAGGGAAAAAAATTGATTCATTCTTAGATTTAAATGTTGGTGACTATGTTGTTCATGAAAATAGCGGTGTTGGTAGATACACAGGTATAGAACAAATAACTGTAAATGCTATAAAAAAGGACTACATGAAGATAGTTTATCATGGTGGAGATAACTTATATGTACCAATAGACCAAATGGACAAGGTTCAAAAGTATATAGGTGTTGAAGAAGATAAAGTAAAATTAAATAAATTAGGTAGTAGTGAATGGACAAAGGCGAAAGCTAAGGTTAAAAAAGAAATAGAAGATATGACTAAAGACCTTATAGAGCTTTATGCAAAAAGAGAAAAGGTAAAAGGATATAAGTTTGAAAAAGATACTCCATGGCAAAGTGAATTTGAGTCTTTATTCCCACATCAAGAAACTGATGATCAGTTAAAGGCAATAGAAGAAACTAAAAAAGATATGGAATCAAGTAAGGTAATGGATAGACTTATCTGTGGAGATGTTGGATATGGTAAGACAGAGGTAGCTATAAGAGCAGTGTTTAAGGCTTGTATGGAGCAAAAGCAAGTTGCAGTATTAGTTCCTACCACAATTTTGGCTCAGCAGCATTACAATACATTTAAGGAAAGATTTGAAAGCTATCCAATAAGAGTAGAAGTATTAAGCAGATTTAAAACGCCTAAACAACAAAAACAAATTATAGAAGATACTAAAAAAGGTTTAGTAGATGTATTAATAGGTACACATAGAATTGTATCTAAGGATATAAGTATACCTAACTTAGGTTTAGTAGTAATAGATGAAGAGCAAAGATTTGGAGTTAGACACAAAGAATCACTTAAAAAAATAAAATCAACAGTAGATGTTCTTACGTTATCAGCAACTCCTATTCCAAGAACTCTACATATGTCTTTAAGTGGTATAAGAGATATGAGTGTTATAGAAGAACCTCCTCAAGAAAGACACCCTGTTATAACTTATGTTACAGAAGGTAAAGAGAGTATAATACAGGATGAGATAGAAAGAGAATTAGCTAGGGGTGGTCAGGTATTCTTTGTATATAATAGAGTAGAGAATATCGAAGAAATGGCAAGCATGGTAAAACGATTAATTCCAGATGCTAGGGTAGCTGTGGCACATGGTAGAATGACATCTAAAGATTTGGAAAATATAATATTAGGATTTTTAAATAAAGAATATAACGTATTAGTTTGTACAACTATAATAGAAACTGGTATGGATATTTCAAATGCTAATACTATGATTGTATATAATGCAGATAAGATGGGACTTGCACAACTTTATCAATTAAGAGGTAGAGTAGGGAGAAGTTCTAGACAAGGTTATGCTTATTTAATGTATGAAAAAGACAAGGTGCTTAGTGAAATAGCAGAAAAAAGATTAAAGGCCATAAGAGAATTTACAGAATTTGGTTCAGGATTTAAAATAGCCATGAGAGACCTTGAAATAAGAGGGGCTGGAAATATACTTGGATCTCAACAACATGGACATATGGCTATTATAGGATATGATTTATATGTAAAAATGTTAAATGAAGCTATTAAAAAAGTTAAGGGTGAAGTTATTCTTGATGATATAGATGTAGAAATAGACTTAAGTGTAAATGCATATATTCCAGATAGTTATATAGATGATGAGTTAATTAAAATAGAAATGTATAAAAAAATAGCTTCTATAGAATCAAAAGAAGATATGAAAGAAGTGCAAGAAGAATTAGAAGATAGATTCTCTGATATACCTAAAGCTGTACAATCTCTACTAAAAATTGCATATATAAAAACTTTATGCAAAATGCTAAAAATAGAAAAAGTTAGACAGCTTAAGGATGAAATATTACTAATACCTACAACTAGATACAAAACAAAGGAAAAAATAGGGTATAATATAGTTGTAGAATTGGAAGAACTACTAGAGAAAATGTGTAGTGTGAAATAACTAAACAATTAGGAAAGGGTGTTTATATTTTGAAAAAAATAATGTCAGTAGCCGTGTCTATTTTATTAGGCTTATCTATGACTGCTTGTGGGAGCAGTAAAAAGGGGGAAGAAGCAGTAGTAACTATAAATGGAAAAGAAATAACTTCTAGTTATTATGAAAAAACGTTAGGTTTATATAAGCAATCAGTAGAGTCTATGTATGGTCCAGAAATTTGGGATACAGAAGTAGAAAAAGGAGTAAAATATAAAGATAAATTTAAAGATATGATGGTTCAACAAATAATAGATGCACAAGTTATATACGACCAAGCTAAAAAAGAAAATTTAATTCCTTCTAAAGAAGAAGTAGACAAAAAATTTAAAGAATTAAAGAAAAATATTGATTCTGATGCAGAATATAAAAAGAATTTAGAAAAAATAGGAATAGATGATGAATATTTAAAAAATCAACAAGAACAAGATTTAGTTCTTCAAAATTATAAAAGTAATTTTGAAAAAACTACAAAAATTTCAGATGACGAAATGAAAAAATATTATGAAGAACATAAAAAAGAATATTATAAAGATGAAGTTAAAGCATCACACATATTAATATCTACAGTAGATAAAAATAATAAACCTGTTCCTGAGGCTAAGAAAAAAGAAGCTAAAAAGAAAGCAGAAGAAGCACTTAAAAAGGCTAAAGCAGGAGAAGAATTTGCAGAGTTAGCAAAAAAATATTCTGATGATGGATCTGCAAGCAAAGGTGGGGATTTAGGATTCTTTGGAAAAGGTAAAATGGTTCCAGAATTTGAAAAAGCAGCATATTCTTTAAAAGTTGGTCAAATATCTGACATAGTAGAGTCTCAATATGGATATCATATAATAAAGCTTACAGATAAAGTAAACGAGCAAGTACCTTATGAAAAAGTTAAAGATTCAATAAAAACTACTTTATTAAGTACTAAACTTGAACAACAAATAAAGAAACTTTCAAGTGAAGCTAAGGTAGAAAAAAATGAAGATGCTATAAAGAAAATAAAATTATAAAAATAAAATAAAGTCCATTAAATATGCAAAAAAAGTTATTTTAACTAATACATAGCTTTTTTTGCATATTTTTCTTATCATTGGTAAAAATAATCCTAAAGTTACTAATGGAGGGATAAATTATATATGAGAGCGACAGGGATAGTTAGAAGAATAGATGATCTAGGAAGAGTTGTTATTCCTAAAGAAATAAGAAAAACTTTAAGAATTAGAGAAGGAGATCCACTTGAAATATTTACAGCTAAAGATGGAGAAGTAATTCTTAAAAAATATTCACCAATAGGAGAATTAAATGAATTTTCCCAAGAATATACAGAAACTTTAGGAGAAATTTTAGGATGTGGAGTAGCAGTAACAGACTTAGATTCAATAATAACAGTTTCTAAATTATCTAAGAAAGATTACAAAGAAAAAAGTATAAGCGACGAGTTAGAAGCATTAATAGAAAACAGAGAAATAAAGCATTTTAAAGATAGTAAATTATTACCTATATATAAAGATGATGCTATGGAATATTCAAAACAAATAATAATGCCAATAATAAGTGCATCAGGTGATTGTATAGGTTCTATAATACTAGTATCAAAAGAGTCAGAAAACATAGAGGAAGCAGAAGAAAAAATATTAAAAATAGCAGCAAACTTCCTAGGAAAACAAGTTCAATAATTGTTTTAAATCCAAGGCCCTAAATTTAGGGTCTTTTTACATTTTGTAGTAATATATTGAACATACCATTGAATATATGATATATTAAAGTTTGTTATATAAATCAAATGGAGGTTAGTTATGAATAATAACAAGAATAAAGACTCGTTTTTAAAAGGTGCTCTTATACTTGGAATGGCAGGTATAATAGTAAAAATAATGGGTGCATTTTTTAGAATACCTCTTGGAAATCTAATTGGATCAAAAGGAATGGGATATTATCAAGCAGTATACCCTGTGTATACCTTGTTTTTAACTTTAGCAACAGCAGGTTTTCCGACTGCACTTGCTAAGTTAGTTTCTGAAAAAAATGCAATTGGTGATTACAAGGGAGTACATAAAATATTCAAAATATCATATACTGTTTTATTTATTACAGGATTAGTAGCATTTTGTATATTCTTCTTTGGAGCTAAATACATAGTACAATCAATGCATAATCCAGATGCATATTATGCAATGTTAGCAATTGCTCCGGCGCTTTTATTTGTGCCAATGATGTCTTCTTATAGAGGATATTTCCAAGGTAAAAAAGAAATGACTAAAATTGCAATATCTCAGATAAGTGAGCAATTTTTTAGAGTTATATTAGGTTTAGGATTAGCATATTTTTTAATGAATAGTTATGGATCGGAATTAGGAGCAGCAGGAGCTATAGCAGGAGCTACTGTGGGTTCTATAGCATCTACAATTTATTTAGTAACGATATATATTGGTGAAAGAAAACAACGTAAAGCCGAGAAAAAAGCGAGCCAACATTTTAAAGATGAAACTGTTGGTAGAATATTAAAGAAATTATTAGTAGTTGCGATACCTATAACAATAGGTGCATCAGTTATGCCTTTAGTAGGTATGATAGACAGCATGATAGTTATTAGAAGATTAACAGAAGCTGGATTTACATCAGACCAAGCTTTATCAATGTTTGGACAATTAACAGGCATGGCGATGGCGATAATAAATTTACCATCAGTTATAACTATAGCGATGAGTATGAGTTTAGTGCCTTCTATATCAGAATCATATGCTGTGGGTAATAAAGCTAAAGCAAGAAAAGATACTAAGAGTGCTATAAAAGTTACTCTATTAATGGTTTTACCAGCAGCGTTTGGTATTGCGTCATTAGCAACGCCTATAATGAGCCTTTTATATCCTAATGAACCATCAACAGTAGGTACAATACTGTTTGTGCTTACACCTTGTGTTGTATTCTTAGGATTAATGCAAACTATGAATGGTGTACTTCAAGGAATGGGTAAACCTATGATACCAGTTATAGCTTTATCTATAGGTATGGTATTTAAAATAATAATAAGTTATACATTAACTGGAATACCAGAAATAAATGTTTTTGGTTCTGCACTTGGGACAGTAACAGCTTACTTAGTTGCAGCTCTTATTGAAATTGTTTATGTAAAAAAAGCTATGAATATAAGATTCTCACCTAAAGAATTTATTATAAAGCCATTAATATCTGTTATAACTATGTTTATAGCTGTTAAATTAAGCTATGCACTGTTTGCAGGAATAATAGGTAGTAAAATAGCTACAGTTGTTGCAATATGTGTAGGAGCAGCTGTTTATGGATTAGTAATCATATTCATAGGTGGAATTAGAAGAGATGAAGTATTAACTATGCCAAAAGGTGAAAAAATTTATAAATTGCTTAAAAAATTTAATCTTATGAGATAGTAAAGAGAATATATATGCAAATAAAGGAAATACTTATAAATAGCTAATTACCTTTATTTGCATTAAAATATTTATTAAATGACTAATAATTGATAAAAAGTAAGAGGAGTGGTATCATGGGTAAAATAAGCATTGTAGGACTTGGACCAGGAGATTACTCTCTTATCAGTCAGGGTGCATTAGAAGCACTACAATCAAGTTCAAGAATATTTTTAAGAACTGAAAAACATCCAACTGTGGACAAGCTTAAAGAAACTATACAATACACTTCTCTAGATTATTTTTATGATAAAGAAGAAAATTTTGAAAATGTATATAGCAAAATTTCTGAATTCATTGTAGAATTATCTAAAGAGGGCGATTTAGTATATGCAGTTCCAGGACATCCAAGAGTTGCAGAAAAGACTGTAAGTATAATAGAGTCACTAGCAAAGGAAAAGAACATAGAAGTAGAAACTATAGCTTCTATGAGCTTTGTAGATGCTATGTTTAATTATCTAGCAATTGACCCAGCTGATGGATTCAAGTTAGTTGATGCTTTTGAGATAGAGAATTCATTTATAGATACAAATACGAGTATGATAATAACACAAATATATGACCGTTTTATAGCATCGAATATAAAGCTGAAGTTAATGGAATATTATGATTATGATCAAGAAGTATGTATAGTGAATGGAGCAGGTGTCAAGAATCTAGAGAGTAAGAAATATGTACAATTGCAAGATCTTGATAGATGTGAAAATTTATTTGATTATTTAAGTAGCTTATATATACCAAAAAGTACTAAAAGTGTGTATAATACTGTATATGACCTAGAAAAAATAATGAATACGTTAAGAAGTCCATTTGGATGTGATTGGGATAAAAAACAAACTCATGAATCTCTTAAAAAATATCTTATAGAAGAAGCCTATGAGCTTTGCCAAGCTATTGATAATGATGATATAGATGAAATGATAGAGGAGCTAGGTGATATTCTTCTACAAGTTATATTCCACTGCCAAATAGGTCAAGAAGAAGGCTATTTTGATTTTAAAGAAGTAGTTAGTGGAATATGCAAAAAACTTATATATAGACATCCTCATGTATTTAACAATGCTAAAATAGACATGGATACATTTGAAAAAACATGGGAAGAATTAAAGCAAGAAGAAAAAGGCGAAAGTTCTATAACTGATGGATTAAAGAGAATACCAAAATATTTACCAGCGCTTATAAAAGCAGAAAAAATTCAACACAAGGCGGCACTTGTAGGGTTTGATTGGGATAATATAGAGGATGTATTTAAAAAAATTACCGAAGAATATAAAGAATTACTTGACGAATGTGAAGAAGGAAATATAAAATACATAAAGGAAGAACTCGGCGATTTATTGTTTTCTATAGTAAATTTAGCTAGATTCTTAAAAATAGATTCAGAGGAAGCCCTAAACTGTACAAACCATAAATTTGTAAATAGATTTGAATTTATGGAACAAAGTGCCAAAAAACTTAATAGAAATTTTGAAAAAATGACACTACAAGAAAAGGACGAACTTTGGAACAAAGCAAAAGAAAATAAATTATAAAAACATGTAAAAAACTAGAATTTTTACTGAAAAAATTAGAATTCTATTTTATAAACATTTATAGGAGGTATTATCGTGAACAAAGCTGAATTAGTATCAAAGATAGCAGAAAAGAGTGAATTAACAAAGAAAGAATCAGAAGCTGCATTAAATGCTTTCATGAAATCTGTAGAAGAAGCATTAGTATCAGGAGAAAAAGTTCAATTAGTTGGATTTGGAACATTTGAAACAAGAGAAAGAGCTGCTAGACAAGGTAGAAACCCAAGAAACCCAGAAGAAGTTATAGAAATACCAGCTTCTAAAGCTCCAGTTTTCAAAGCTGGAAAAGGTCTTAAAGATATAATAAATGCATAATTTTTAAATAAAAAAGTGTGGGATAATATACCACACTTTTTCTATATAAAGATTAAAAAATATAGTTAAATTTTTTTAGTAAAGTAGATAATAGGGAGGATAAAATGAGACTAGATAAATTTTTAAAAGTATCGAGGGTTATAAAGAGAAGAACCGTTGCTAAAGAGGCTTGCGATAAAGGAATAGTAGTAATCAATGGAAATGTAGCTAAGTCTTCATCAGAAGTTAAAATAGGCGATTTATTAGAAATAACTTTTGGTGAAAAAGTTATGAAAATAAGAATAAATGAAATAAGAGAGCATGTACTAAAAAATGATGCAAAAGAAATGTACGAGATAATAGAATAAATTTAAGAACTCTTCAGTATATTTATAGTAGTATTGATAGAAATATTTACTGGGGGGATATTATGGAACATAACATAACGTTAAAGGATAGGTCAAATTTAATTATTTCGGGAATAGAACATATCTATTCTTTTAGCGATAAAAAAGTAGAGGTAAGAACTTGTGCAGGTGAGATGGTAATAGAAGGTGAAAGCCTAGATATGAGCAAACTAAGTTTGGATGAAAATATTATAAGCATAGAGGGAACTATAAACTCTATTGTGTATTCAAAAGAAAGAAAGCCACAAGAAAGTTTCTTTAAGAAGGTGTTTAAGTAAATGATCCCATTTACTCAAGATATAACTTTCTTTTATGCAACTATTTATGGTGGAATAATTATAGGTTTGTTGTTTGATATTCATAGAGCATTTAAAGCTAATTTTAAATTTATGAAATATTGTTCTTTCTTTTTTGATGCATTGTTTTGGTCTTTAACTACTATAATAATATTCATAACAATAAATGCTATAGAATCTTTTGAATTAAGATATTATCATTTTGTGGCATTATTTATTGGTTTTATCTTATATTACAACACCATAAGTAAGTTTATTTTAACAATAATGAATAAAATTATTTCTTTAATAACAAATTTATTCAAGAAAACAATAAAATACATAGTCAGTATTTCGAATAATTTGTATTACGTTATAATCTACTCATTACACTTTATATTTGATATTATATTCTATATACCTAATATTTTCTTAGCTAGTAGAAAATTTATAAAAAGAAAATCTTTAGGTAAATTGAAAATAAAAAAAAGGGTGTAGATGAGATGAACTTAAGAAAAAAATTTTCAGGTCAATTCTTAGTTATAAGTATTTTCTTTATTTTTATGGGATTTAGCTTAATTGGGGGATTTATATTTCAAATAACAAAAGTAAAAGACTATAGATTAGAAATAGCAAATATAAATAAAGAAATAGATGAGACTAAATTAGAAATAAAAAAATTAAAAAAAGTAGAAAGTACTCATGACTTAGAAACTGATGCAAGAAACCGATTAAATATGGTTAAGCCAGATGAGATAATATATTTTGATATACAAAGAAGGTAACTAAGTTACCTTCTTTTGTGTATTAAAAATTATAAATGAAAAAATTAGATTGAATTTTTATTAAACAAAAGGAGAAATGATTATGAGAATAGCAACTATAGATATTGGAACAAATTCAATGAGATTATTAATAGGTGATTATATAGATGGACAAATACACAACAGAAAAAAACTTATGAACACTACTAGGATCGGACAAGATGTTGATAAAGACGGATATATAAGTGAGGAGGCTATAAAGCGAAATATAGAAGCGCTGAGAGAGTTTGTAGGCATTTGTAGAGAAGAAAAATGTGAGCATATTTATAGTATGGGAACTTCAGCTCTTAGAGATAGTAAAAATGGATATAAATTTGTAGAATTAGCAAAACAAGAAATAGGCATAGATGTTGAGGTAATAAGTGGAGAGGAAGAATCAAATTTAGGATTTTCAGGAGTTTTAGAAGGATTAAAAGGCAATGATGATATTTTGGTTATAGATATAGGCGGAGGGTCTACAGAGTTTATTATAGGAAATAGAGATGGAATTAAATTTGCTAAAAGTGAAAATGTAGGAGCTTTAAGAATGACAGAAAAATTTTTAAAAGCAGATCCTATAAATGAAAATGAGTTTGATGAAATGTCAATTTTCATAGAAGGTAAAATAAATGAAACTCTAAATCATATAAATAAAAAAAGTATAAAAAAACTTATCGGTATAGGAGGAGCAATTACTTCTTTATCTGCAATGGAGCAAGGATTACAAGTTTATTCTATGGAAAAAATACATAATAGTGAAATATGCAAAAAAGATATAGATATAATTCTACAAAATTTAAAAAAGATGACATTAAGTGATAAAAAACACTTAAAAGGACTACAGCCAAAAAGAGCAGATATTATAACTGCTGGTGTAAAAATATTGAATATAATAATGGAAAAACTAGAAATAGAAAACATAGTTGTAAGTGAATACGATAATTTGGAAGGCTTAATGTGTCTAAAAGCGAAAAAAATGTCTTAATATTTTAAGTATATACAAACCGATTATGACAAAAAAGAATACTTCTCTTTGATACAATTTCAATATAAACAATAAGGGGAGGATTCTTATGGAAAAGAGTGTAGTAAGTTTAAAAGGTAAAAGTATAAATCTAAATTACATAAAAATAAGCAGCTATATTGATTTTAATACAATAATGTTTACAATAATGGGATTTTTATTAAGTAGATCTATATTAATCGGGTCAATAGCTCCATTAGGTATAGCATTTTTCTTATATATATCAAAGGTTAAACGATATAGGATACCTGTATTTGTATCTACATTAGCTGGTATATTTTTATCTGCAAACAGTATGGCGTATGTTTTTAAGTATGCACTATGTTTAGTAGTTTTTATGGCGATTACGCCGAAAACTAAAAAGATAGATTCCACATGGAAGATATCTTTAATAGGGGCAGCTGTAGTATTGCCGATATCATTAGGACAAGCTTTACTATCGAGTAAATATATATACGATATATTAATTGTTGGTATGGAAGCTGTAATAATGTTTATATCTGTTTATATTTTTTCATATGGGATTGGATTATTAACTAACACAAATAAAAGAATATCAGTAAATATAGAAGAAGCTATATCAATAAGCTTACTAGTTACTTTTAGTATAATGGGAATAGGCGAATTGTCAATTTTAGGTGTATCTATAAGGGTGGTCTTATCAACTATGTTGATTTTGATAGCATCTATTATAGGTGGATCATCTATGGGATCAACATCTGGAGTTATAGTTGGGATAGCCTTTATAATTAATAATATAACATCAGCAATTTATATGGGTATATTTTCTTTTGCGGGTCTAGTGAGTGGTGCATTTAATAAACTTAATAAATATTTTTGTATACTAGGATATATATTAAGTTGGATGATATTATATGCATATACTTCTGGAGTTGGTTCTAACTTAACACAAATAAGAGATATATTAATAGCTTGTCTGATTGTATTAGTTTTGCCAGATGAATTTTTCAAGAGGGTAGAGAAGATAATAAAAACGGATATAGCTTCAAATGAAGTTGTTAACGATTATATAATGAGAAGTAAAAACTTAACTAATAACAGGCTTATGAATATGAATAAAGCCTACAATAGCTTAGCGGATACATTTGACCAGATAAGAGAAAGAGAAAAGATTGTTAATAAAAGAGATATAGCTACTATTGTAGATATGATACATAATGATCAATGTGAGAACTGTAGTATGAGAAGGCGATGCTGGGACTTAAAATTCAATTATACGTACACATTAATGAATGATATATTAGAAAAATTAGAAGAAAACGGAGAAATAACTTGTACTGATGTTTCTGAAGAATTTATAAAAGAATGTATAAAACCTGAAGCTGTTATCAAGGCATCAAATTATTATTATAAATTATTTGCACTAGATTATAACTGGAACATTAAATTTTCAGAAAGTAGAAAATTAATAGCAAATCAAATCAGAAGTATATCAAAATCAATAGAAATGCTATCAAATGATTTAGATATCAATATAATACTTGATTTAGAGAGAGAAAAAGATATACATGATCAGCTAGAAAGAAATAGTATCTCAGTAAATAAAGTAAATTATGTTACTAAAGGTGAAGATGATTTTGAAATAACAATAGAAAAGAAAACATGTGGTAATGGTTGTATGTGTGATGATAAGTTAATAGATGTAATTTCTAATCATATGGAAGAAACATTGTCTGCTCAAAAAATAGGATGTTGTTCGTTAGGTGGCAGATGTAGTATTACTCTTAGTAAAAGTCAAAACTACAAGGTGATAACAGATGTATCATCTATGTCAAAGGATGGTCATGTATTATGTGGAGACAATTATACACATATGGATATTAATGATAGTAAATATATGATAGCAATAAGTGATGGGATGGGAAAAGGAGAAAAAGCTTATGAAGAGTCATCTATAACCATTGATATACTAGAAAAAATGATGGATGCAAAAATTGAGGATGAAATAATTATAAATACAATTAATAATATGCTTTTATTAAAATCATCAGAAGAGATGTTTTCAACTCTAGATTTAGGAATTATAGATTTGAAAAAAGGTATATTACAAACTATAAAAATGGGAGCATGTTCAACATACATAAAAAGAGACAAGGATGATATTGACTTAATTTCATCATCATCTCTTCCTGTGGGAATATTATCAGATATAAAATTAGATAGAAAAACTGTGAAAATAAAAGATGGTGATTATATAATAATGGTATCTGACGGAATACTTGATGCAGGGAAAAATAATAATATGGGTGATAATTGGTTAATATACTTCTTAAAAACTATAGAAACTACAAATCCAAAGGAAATTTCAAATTTAATATTAGATAGAGCGCTTGAAATTCAAGGTGGATGTGTTGAAGATGATATGACTGTATTAGTAAGTAAGATATATTCTAGTTAAAATAGATAAAAGAATTATAGATAAAAGAAAATATTATATTAACAGTTTGTGTGTAAAATGTTGATATAATGTGGATAACATAAAAACGTAGAATAAAAGAGTTATAAACGTTGAAATTGCAAAGTTCGACAAAATTCAACAATATGAAAATGTTAAAATTATACATATGATATTTATAAAATATACCTATTATCAACACTAATCGTTGATAAATCAGGTAAAATTGTTGATAAGTATTAAAAAAATGTTAATAACGTGTTAAAAAGTATAAAAATATAAAAAATTAAAAATTACATACACATTGAAAAAACTAAATGTTTGTCGGAAAATAACCTGTGAATATGTGTATAAGTATGTGGATAACTATTTTATTTAAACAAAAGTATTAATGGTAAGAGTTGAATAATATGGACTAAATGAGCCATCCTAATATATAAATAGATTTTATTGAAAGGATGGCTTATTATGGGTAAAAAATTATACAAAGTAATTATACCTTTATGTATATCTGTTTTTTGTACTACAGCTATAAGTAAAGAATGCTATAGCCAATGCATAACAACAAAGAATAATACTATTTCAATAGTTAACAACGAAGATAATGAAAATCCCAAAAAAGAAATAAAAAAAGAAATAAATAAAGCTCCTAAAATTGACTATAGTAAAACTTGTTGGAAGTTACAGTCATTATATAGTAGCGAGAAAGAATGGAAAGAGGAGTTAAAACAGTTTACCAAGGATACTAAAGAACTTGAAAACTATATAGGCAAAGTAACTAAATCAAAAACACACTTGTCATTTGCTCTAAATATAAAAGAAAAATTAGATAGAAAAATAAATAAGCTTTATGCTTATTCAAAATTAAATCAAGATATTAATAAAAATTCATATAAATACTTAGATATGAATGAAAGTATTAATAAAGCTAATATGGATTATATGGATATATGTTCGCATTTAGAATTAGAAATACTTAAGTTGTCAGATAAAAAATATGAACAAATAATATCTAATAAAAAAATAAGTAAAAAATATGGAATGTATTTAGCTGAAATTAGAAGATCTAAAAAACATTATTTAGATGAAAAAAGTGAAGATTTGATTGCTAGAACTTCCACTATAGCTTCTTTACCAGGTCAAACGTATGAACTTTTTAGAAATATGGATAAAAAAACAAACTTAAATCCTTCGCAATATGCAACAGTTTTAGAATATGGAGATAGAAATGAAAGAAAGTCTGCTTATCAAAATGAGTTTATAGCGTACAACGATAATATAAATACTTTATCAGGTCTGTTAGTTGGTCAAGTAAAGAAGAATATATTTTATTCTACAGAAAGAGGATATAAGTCATCTTTAGATATGAATTTACAATCTGATGATATAGATGTTAAGGTTTATGATGAGTTAATAGAAACTGTAACTAAAAATACATCTAGTTTACACAAATACGTAAGCTTAAGAAAGAAAATTTTAGGTTTAGATAAAGTATATTATTATGATATGTTTGTGCCAATAGTAAAACCAGTAGACGATGATATTACTTATGATAAAGGTCAGGGAATAATATACTCAGCCTTAGGACCACTTGGAAAAGAATATGGAGATATACTTTACAAAGCCTTTAATGAAAAATGGATTGATGTTTATTCTAATGATAATAAAGTAAGTGGAGCATATTGTTTGTCTGTTTATGATGATCATCCGTATATTTTAACAAATTACAATAATACATTAAGTTCTGTGTCTACGTTAGCTCATGAACTAGGACATGCAGCTTATGAATATCTTAGTGCAAAGAATCAAAATTATTTTAATTCAAATCCATCAATATTTACTCATGAAGTAGCATCTACTACAAATGAAGCATTATTGTATGAAGTTCTTATAAAGAATGCTTCTAATGATAAAGAAAAAGCGTATTATATAACTCAATATCTAGATTTAATTAAAGATACATTATACGTTCAGACTATGTATGCAGAGTTTGAAAAAACTATACATGAAATGGTTGAAAGTGATAAAAGCGTAAATGCACTAGTATTAGATGATATATGGGGTGGTCTTTTAAAGAAATATTACGGTGGTAATTATGAAGTAGATCAATTATCTAAAGTAGGTTGGTCAAGAATACCTCATTTTTATAATAGTTTCTACGTTTACAAATATGCAACAGGGTGTAGTGCAGGAGTAAGTTTTGCACAGGATATACTAAAAAATGGTCCTGATAATTATATACACTTTCTAAAAAGGGGAAGTTCAGACTATCCAGCAAACCTTCTTAAAGATGCAGGCGTAAATTTAACAACAACAAAACCTATAGAAAATACAATAAAAAAATTCGATTCTTTAGTAAAAGAATTAGAAAATATAGTAGCAAAATAATTTATATGACAAACACAATATAAAAGTGCTAAAATATAACCAAAGGTCCTATTTGATAGGACTTTTTGTTTGTAAAATATAGTGGAGGAATAACTTTATGCAAAAAAAAGTGAGAAAAGCTGTAATACCTGCTGCAGGTTTAGGAACTAGATTTTTACCAGCTACAAAGGCGCAACCTAAAGAGATGTTGCCAATAGTAGATAAACCAACGCTACAATACATAATAGAAGAAGCTGTAGCATCAGGTATAGAAGAGATACTTATAATCACTGGTAGAAATAAAAAATCTATTGAAGATCATTTTGATAAATCAGTAGAGTTAGAA
The DNA here is from genome assembly GCF_030131845.1 of Romboutsia sedimentorum. Classification (GTDB taxonomy): domain Bacteria; phylum Bacillota; class Clostridia; order Peptostreptococcales; family Peptostreptococcaceae; genus Romboutsia_D; species Romboutsia_D sedimentorum. The sequence continues at coordinate 47,013 of NZ_JASKYM010000011.1, forward strand.
TTAGAGTTAGAGCAAAAAGGAAAAAAAGAATTATTGGATATAGTTCAAGGTATATCTAATATGATAAACATACATTATATAAGACAAAAAGAGCCTAGAGGATTAGGTGATGCAATTTACTGTGCAAGACACTTTATAGGAGATGAACCATTTGCTGTAATGCTTGGAGATGATATAGTAGATAATGAGGTACCATGTTTAAAACAACTTATGCAAGCTTATGATGAATATAGAACTACAATACTAGGCGTACAAAAAGTAGATATAAAAGATACAGATAAGTATGGTATAATATCTGCTAAGCATATAGAGGACAGAGTATATAAGGTAAAAGACTTAGTTGAAAAACCAGAACCAGGGAAATCTCCTTCAAATATAGCTATACTTGGGAGATATATAATAACACCTGAGATATTTGAAATATTAGAAGACTTACCAGCAGGTAAAGGTGGAGAAGTTCAACTTACAGATGCACTAAAGGTGCTATCTAAAAAAGAAGCAATGTATGCCTATAACTTTGAAGGAAGAAGATATGATGTTGGAGATAAGCTAGGATTTCTAGAAGCTACGATAGATTTTGCTCTTAAAAAACCTGAGCTTAAAGATGAATTTATAGGTTATTTGAAGCACGTTTGTAATAAATACGATGATAAATAAAAGAAAATTTTTTGAGGTGATATAAATGTCGAATGTAAAACAAAAGAAAAAAAACAAAATTATAGCTATATCAATAGTAGTAGTTCTTGTAATTACAAGTATGACAACACTGTTTGGTATGTTAGCAGCAATATTGTAAATTAAAGCTAGTCTTTTAATAAAGGCTAGTTTTTTGTGTTTAATAAAATATATAATCATATTATATGGTTAAAATCAACTAATGTAATACACTAATTAATAAATATACATATATATGTTTACTAATTAACAAATATAATATATAATTTTCATTAATAAGACTAACTAAGGAGATGGATATATTATGGATAGAAATTTGGCATTAGAACTTGTTAGGGTAACGGAAGCAGCGGCATTAGTATCATCACAATTTATGGGAAAAGGTGATAAAAATGGTGCTGATGGAGCAGCGGTTGAGGCTATGAGAAGAGCTTTTGAATCAATTAAGATAAGTGGGGAAGTAGTTATAGGAGAGGGCGAGTTAGATGAAGCTCCTATGCTATATATCGGTGAAAAAGTAGGTATGAACACAAAAGGAAGTATGGAAGTTGATATAGCAGTAGATCCATTAGATGGAACTACATTAATAGCAAAGGGACTTCCAAATGCGATATCGGTAATAGCAATGGGATCAAAAGGTAGTTTGTTAAATGCACCAGATACATACATGAAGAAAATAGTAGTAGGACCTAAAGCTAAAGGAAGCATAGATTTAAACAAAACTCATGAAGAAAATATAGTAAACGTAGCAAAGGCATTAGGAAAGAAAACTACTCAAATGACTATAACAGTTCAAGATAGAGAAAGACACGATGATATAGTTAAAGCTGCTAGAAAATTAGGAGCTAGAATAAAAATGTTTGGTGATGGTGATGTAGCAACAGGTATAGCAACTTGTTTTGAAGAAACAGGAATAGATATGCTTATGGGAATCGGTGGAGGTCCTGAAGGTGTAATAACTGCAGCGGCAATAAAGTGCATGGGCGGAGATATGCAAGCACAAATATATCCATTAAGTGAACAAGAAAGAATAAGATGTCATGAGATGGGATTCTCAGATGAAGATATTAAAAAAGTTTTAAGTATAGATGACTTAGCAAAAGGGGATGAATTATTCTTTGCTGCAACAGGTATAACTGAAGGCGATTTATTAAAAGGAGTAATACCAGTAGGGAATGATAGAGCTAAAACTCAATCGGTAGTAATGAGAGCTAAAACAGGAACAATAAGATTTGTTGATGCTATACACAACTTAGATAAAAGTGATATATTAGTAGAATTAATGAAAAAATACAATATGGAATAGAGATAAACTTAAATTTAAAAAACTATAAATCTAATCTTTAAGATTAGATTTATAGTTTTTTGTATAATAGATTTAATTATAATTTTATACAAAAAATAGAGAATTAAGTTTAAAATAAGTGAAAAATGTATAATATATATTATATAAAAGTTAATGTTGTATTTATATGATAGTTTACTTTTTTTATTTGTTGACCGTAGTGCAGTAGAAATGATATTATTAGAATTAATTGCAAAGTAAAACTTTTCTTTTTCACACCTTTAATTCCCTAAAATAATAAATGAAATTTATATAAATAATATATAGATGAGGAGGATTTTTTTTGAACTTAAATGAGAAAACATTGAATGAATTAAGTAGTAAAACATTGCCACAATTAAAAGAGATAGCTAAAGAGTTAGGTATAAAATCTATAACGAAATATAAAAAAAGTGAACTAATTGAAATTATTAATGAAAATTCTAAGAATAATCACATAGAAAAAGAGAAAACTAGCAAAAGAGAAGAAGTTAAAGAACAAAATGTTATTATTTCACAGAATAAAGTTGCACAATATAAGCAGTTAGAGAAAAAGCCAGAGAATAAAACTTATGTAAAACCTTATGAAAAGAAAGAAAATGAAAATCAAAATAATTCAAGAACTACTGAAAATAAATACGTTAAAACTGGTGAAAATAGAACTTTTAATAATACTTCTAATGCAAGAAACAATAAACCGTATTATGCTCCAAAACCTGTGGATGAATCTAAGATAGTAGATGAGTTTAATACATCTAAAGAAGATGAGGTAATGGGGGTTCTTGAAATTTTACCTGATGGATTTGGTTTCTTAAGAGGTTCGAATTATTTATCAACAGAAAATGATGTGTATGTATCTCCGTCTCAGATAAGAAGATTTAATATGAAGACAGGTGATAAAATAAAAGGTATAACTAGACATCCTAAAACAGGAGAAAAGTTTAGAGCTCTTTTATATGTTCAAAAGGTAAATGATGAAAATCCAGAAACTGCAATACAAAGGAAAGCATTTGAACTATTAACACCGATTTATCCAGAAGAAAGATTGACATTAGAGAGAAGTCAAAATGACATAGCTACAAGACTTATAGATTTAGTATCTCCTATAGGTAAAGGTCAAAGGGGATTAATAGTTGCACCTCCTAAGGCAGGTAAAACAAGTCTTCTTAAAAATGTTGCAAATAGTATAGCTAAAAATCATCCTGATGTTGAGTTAATAGTGCTTCTTATAGACGAAAGACCAGAAGAAGTTACAGATATGAGAGAATCAATAAACGGAGATGTTATATATTCAACATTTGATCAAGTATCAAGTCACCATGTTAAAGTAGCAGAAATGGTTTTAAATAGAGCACAAAGATTAGTTGAACATGGTAAAGATGTTGTTATATTATTAGATAGTATAACAAGGCTTGCAAGAGCTTATAACTTAACTATATCTCCAACTGGTAGAACTTTATCAGGAGGTCTTGACCCAGGTGCACTTCATGGTCCTAAAAAATTCTTTGGAGCAGCAAGAAACATAAGAGGTGGCGGTTCACTTACGATACTAGCTACTGGATTAGTAGAAACTGGTTCTAGAATGGATGATGTAATTTTCGAAGAATTTAAAGGTACAGGAAATATGGAATTAAACTTAGATAGAAAATTAGCAGAGAAAAGAATATTCCCGGCAGTAGATATATATAAGTCTGGAACTAGAAGAGAAGACTTATTGCTTACTGATGAAGAAAAGACTGCTCTTTGGAGATTAAGAAGAGAAATGAGTAATAATTCAGTACTAGAAGTTACGGATAAAGTAATAGAATTACTTAAGAGAACTAGAAATAATGATGAATTTATAAAATCAATAAAAGCACTTTAAAGTAATAGAAAAACTGCTTGTACCGATAAAAAACTTATGTTATAATGGTGTAGTTGATAATGCAAAATGAAAAATTAATATAATTAATTTATAAAATAAAGAGAAGAGGTGAATAGAATGCAAAAGGATATACAACCAAAATACGAAGCTGTAGAAGTGCGTTGTGCTTGTGGAAACACATTCCAAGCTGGTTCTGTTAAGGACGAGATAAAAATAGAAATATGTTCTGAATGCCATCCTTTCTATACTGGAAAGCAAAAGAATATAGAAGCTGGTGGAAGAATAGACAAGTTCAAGAAGAGATTCAAAATAGACTAATCTTTATAAAATGTGGAGTTGGGCAGCCAACTCCTATTTTAATGAAATAAATCATGATGAAATTAATTAAATTGACATAAATGTAGAAATTTTAAGCAGTAGGGGGTAATAATCATGTATAGACCGGTCAATCACGGATACATAGAAGTTGTAATAGGACCGATGTATAGTGGTAAGAGTGAGGAACTAATAAGAAGAATAAAAAGAGCTAGAATAGCAAAACAAAATATTGTTGTGTTTAAGCCTAAAATAGACAATAGATATAGTGTAGAAGATGTTGTTTCTCATAGTGGAGACAGTGTTAATGCTATACCTATTAATAGTGCAAAAGAGATATATAATTTTATAGATAGTAAGACGCAAGTTGTAGGTATAGATGAAGTTCAATTCTTTGATGAAGAAATTGTGGAAATAGCTATGGATTTAGCCGACAAAGGAATAAGAGTAATAGCTGCTGGATTAGATATGGATTTTAAAGGCGAGCCTTTTGGTCCAACACCAAACCTTTTAGCTGTTGCAGAATTTGTTGATAAAATACAAGCTATATGTTCTGTATGTGGTCAACCAGCAAATAGGTCACAAAGATTAATTAATGGAGAACCAGCAAGATATGATGATCCTATAATACAAGTAGGGGCTGTAGAAAGTTATGAAGCTAGATGTAGAAAATGCCACGTTGTATATAAAGATAAAAAATAATTTGAATATAATCAACCTACCCTTTAAAGTTTTACTTTAAGGGGTGTTTTTGTATTATAATAAAATATAGATAGTAAAAGTTTAAATTTAAAGAGGTGAGTGCATGAAGAAGCAATCTGTCGGTGGTCAAGCTGTAATTGAAGGTGTTATGATGCAATCTAAAGATAAAAGAGCAATTGCTGTAAGAAAAAGTGATGGAAAAATAGTTGTAAAAAAAAATAAAATAAAAAGTTGGATAAATGAGAAGAATATAGATAAAATTCCTTTTCTAAGGGGTTCGTTTGTACTAATTGAAACAATGATAGAAGGGATTAAGAGTTTGAATTTCTCATCAGAGTTTTTTTTAGATGAAGATGGAAGTGAAGAAGATGCTTTTGATAAATTTATAAAAAAGATATTTAAAGACAAAGCAAATGATGTAATGATAGGGATATCGATGCTAATAGCTTTTGTATTATCAGCTGGTCTATTTATAGTACTTCCAACAGCAGTAGGAGGTGCATTTGCGAGATTGGTGAATAATGATGTGTTATTAAATCTAATAGAAGGTGTAATTAGAATTTGTATTCTATTTTTGTATATAGTATTAATATCAAAGAGTAAAGATATAGAAAGAGTATTCCAATACCACGGTGCTGAACATAAAAGTATACATTGTTATGAAAGTGGAGAAGAACTTACAGTAGAACATGCAAGAAAATTTACTAGATTTCACCCTAGATGTGGAACAAATTTCTTGTTTATAGTTATGTTTACATCTATAATATTATTTTCTTTCTTTGGTTGGCCAAATCCTATTATAAGGATAGTAATGAGAATAGTATGTATACCTATAGTTGCAGGAATATCTTACGAAATAATAAGATTTCTTGGGAAATATAATAATAAAATAACTAAAATTGTAGCATATCCAGGTATGATGTTACAAAAATTCACAACAAAAGAGCCAGACGATAAGCAATTAGAAGTAGCAATAGCTGCATTAAAAGCAGTAGTAGATTAACAATAGAGGAGATAATATGACGATAAGAGATATAATTATAAAATACTCAGAAGAACTTAAAGAAATAAGTGACACTCCAAGACTAGATGTAGAACTTATTCTTCAAAAATCTCTTGGTGATGTAGATAGGATTTATATTCATATTAATTTAAATAAAGAATTGAGTAATGATGAATACAATTTATTTTTATCTATGATAAAAGATAGAATAAATGGAAGACCAGTTGCTTATATAGTTGGTAATCGAGAATTTATGGGATTAGACTTTTTTGTAAAGGAAGGAGTCCTTATTCCAAGACCAGATACAGAAGTTTTAGTAGAAGAAATAATAGAACTTTGCAAAAATAAAGACAAAGTAGAAATACTAGATATAGGAACAGGGTCAGGAGCAATAACTGTAAGTTTAGCAAAATATATAGAAAAATCTACTATTAAATCTTTAGATATATCTGATATACCGTTAGAAGTTGGTAAAAAAAATGCAATAAATAATGGTGTTGATAATAAAATAGAATTTATTAAATCAGATCTATTTAGTTCAATTGAAGATAAGAATATTAAATTTGATGTAATAGTGTCTAACCCACCATATATACCTAAAAAAGATATGGAGACACTACATACACAAGTAAAAGATTATGAACCATACAATGCACTAGAAGGTGGAATTGATGGATTAAATTTTTATAGAGATATAACAGAACAATCGAAGTGTTATCTAAAAGAAAATGGTATATTAGCGTATGAAGTTGGTCATGATCAAGCTAAAGATGTTTCAGATATTATGAAGGATAATGGGTATACAAAAATATACACTAAGAAGGATATTCAAGGCATTGATAGAGTTGTTATAGGGTTTAAAATATGATATAATGAAAAATTGATATGATACAATAGATGAGGTGAAAAAGTATGCTAAAAAAATTAGAAGTATTAGAGGATAAATATAGAGATTTAAATGAAAAAATAAGTAACCCAGAAATAATAAATGATCAAAAAACTTGGCAAAAATACATGAAAGAACAATCTGATTTAGAGCCTATAGTAATGAAGTACAGAGAGTATACAGATGTATTAAATAATATAAAAGATTCAAAGGAAATACTACAAGAAGAATCTGACGAAGAATTAAGAGAGTTAGCTAAAATGGAACTATCTGAAATGGAAGAAAAAGTAGAACCATTAGAAGCAGAACTTAAAATATTATTATTACCTAAGGATCCTAATGATGACAAGAACGTTATAGTTGAGGTAAGAGGTGGAGCTGGTGGAGATGAAGCGGCTTTATTTGCAGGAAGTTTATTTAGAATGTATTCTAGATATGCTGAGAGAAGAAGATGGAAAATGGAATTATTAACTGCTAGTGATACTGGAGTTGGTGGATACAAAGAGGTATCTTTCCTAATAAAAGGTAAAGGTGCATACTCAAGACTTAAGTATGAGTCAGGAGTTCATAGAGTTCAAAGAATACCTGCTACTGAATCAGGTGGAAGAATCCATACATCAACTGCAACAGTTGCAGTTTTACCAGAAGTACAAGATGTAGAAGTCGAAATAAATGCAAATGATTTAAGAATAGATGTTTTCCGTTCTTCAGGAAATGGTGGACAAAGTGTTAATACTACTGACTCTGCAGTTAGAATAACTCATCTACCTACAGGTGAAGTAGTATCTTGCCAAGATGGAAAGTCTCAATTAAAAAATAAAGAGCAAGCTTTAAAAGTATTAAAAGCTAGACTTCAAGATAAAGCATTAGCAGATCAAAATAAAGATATAGCAGCTGACAGAAAGAGTCAGGTTGGTACAGGTGATAGATCTGAGAGAATAAGAACTTACAACTTCCCTCAAGGAAGAGTAAGTGATCATAGAATAAACTTAACCTTATATAAGTTAGATTCATACTTAGATGGAGATCTTGACGAAATGTTAGATGCTTTAATCACTGTTGATCAAACTGAAAAGATGTCAGCAATATAAATCCCTATTAATTAGGGATTTTTCTGTAGAGTTTAGAAATTTTTCTATAAAATACTTCATTATATAAACTTTAGGGAATGTTATAAATTAATCATGTATATAATTGAATATAGATGATTAAAGGGGGAAGTTATGATACTTAGAATAACATTAATTGGTCTTTTAGCAGGTGTCATAGGAACAGGAGTTGGAGGCGTTATATCGGCAATTTTTAGAAAAAATGTGGACAAATATCTACACTTTTTTATGGGACTATCTGGTGGGATAATGCTAGCTGTGGTTGTTTTTGATTTAATGAAAGAATCTATGGTACAAATGGGAGTATTTAACACGGTAATATTCACTTTTTTAGGTGTATTATTAACTATGTACATAAAAACTAAATTAGATGTATCAAAAGAAATGAAGTCTGGTTATCTTATATTTATAAGTATACTACTTCATAATTTACCAGAAGGATTAGCTATAGGTTCTTCTTTTATGTCTACAGAGTCCTTAGGAATGACACTTGCAATAGTCATTGGTATACACAATATACCAGAGGGACTAGCTATGGCATTAAGTTTAGTAGGAACCAAAATGAAAATTTCAAAAGTGATTTTATTTACAATAATAGCAGGTGTGCCTATGGGAATAGGTAGCTTTTTAGGTGCTTATTTTGGAGGAACTTTTAGTTCGTTAATAGGAGTATTTTTAGCTATGGCAGCAGGTACAATGATGTACGTTGTTTTAGAAGAGATATTTCCAAAATCAAGAAGCCTATATTGCATAATTGGTTTTTTAGTTGGAACAGTTATTGTAAATTGCATCTAAACTAAAAATGAAAGTAGGTAAACAGAAGATGAAAACTATGATAAGTAATATTGATGTAAATAATATAGACCTAAAAGAATTAAAAAAGCATTCTAAACTATTAAGTGAAGGAAAAACTGTTATATTTCCTACAGAAACAGTTTATGGTTTAGGTGCAAATGCACTAGATGAAAATGCAGTTAAAAAAATATATGAAGCTAAAGGAAGACCTAGTGATAATCCGCTTATAGTACATATTTATAGTAAAGAAGAAGTATATGATTTAGCTAAGGACATAAATGAAAAAGCAGAAATTATAATGGAAAGATTTTGGCCAGGTCCTATAACTATAATTTTAAACAAAAAAGAAATAGTACCTAAAACAACTAGTGGTGGATTAGATACAGTTGCTATAAGAATGCCTTCACATAAAATAGCAAGAGAAATAATAAAACAATCAGGCGTTCCAATAGCAGCTCCTTCAGCTAATATATCAGGACGACCATCTCCTACTAAGGCTAATCATGTTCAAGAACAAATGGATGGTAGAGTAAGTGGTATTGTATTGGGTGGAGATAGTAATTTTGGAATAGAGTCAACAGTTATAGATCTTACAGGAGATATTCCTATGATATTAAGACCAGGGAGTATAACAAAAGAAAATTTAGAATGTGTAATTGGCAAAGTGGATATAGATCCATCTTTAGCTAAAAAAGAAGATAACAAAAAAGCAAAAGCTCCTGGTATGAAATACACTCATTATTCTCCTGACGCAGATGTTTATATAGTGTCAGGAAGGCAAGAAAATGTTATAATAAAAATTAATAACTTGATTGAAGAAAATACTAAAAATGGATTAACTACAGGAGTAATGTGTTTAGATAAAAATAAACATAAATATAACTGTGAAGTTTTATCTTTAGGAAATACTTTAGAAGAAGTAGCAAGTAAATTATTTGATACTTTAATACAAATGGATAAACAGAATATAGATGTAGTATATTCTGAAGAATTTGAGTCTACTGGATTGGGTCAAGCTATAATGAATAGACTTCTTAAATCTGCTGGATATAAAGTAATAAAAGCATAATATTTACTGGTAAATATATGCCTAAATATATTATAATATAAAATGGAGGGCTACATACATGAAAATAGGACTAGGAAGTGACCATGGAGGGTATAATCTAAAGAAAGAAATTGCAAATTACTTAGATGAAAAAGGAATAGAATATGTTGACTTTGGACCTAATAATTCGCTAGAATCAGTTGATTATCCTATATATGGAGAAAAAGTTGCAGACGCAGTAGTAAATAAAGAAGTAGACTATGGTATACTTTGCTGTGGAACAGGGATAGGAATATCTTTAGCTGCTAACAAGGTTCCAGGAATAAGATGTGCAGTAGTATCTGATGTATTTTCAGCTAAAATGTCTAAGGCTCATAATGATGCAAATATGCTTTCATTAGGAGAAAGAGTTTTAGGAAGAGGGTTAGCTTTAGAAATAGTTGAAGCTTGGATTAACACAGAATTTGAAGGAGATAGACACTCTAAAAGAGTTGATATGATAAAAGAAATAGAAAAGAAGCACAGTAAGTAGGAGGAAAATAAAAATGAGTAAAGTAATAATAACAGATCATCCATTAATACAACATAAGTTAACATTAATGAGGGACAAAAACACTGGTTCTAAGGATTTCAGAGAACTTTTAACAGAAATAACTATGTTAATGGGATATGAAATAACAAGAGATGTACAATTAGAAGACATCGAAATAGAAACACCAGTAGTTAAGGCAACATCTAAAGTTATAGCTGGTAAAAAATTAGGAATAGTGCCTATATTAAGAGCTGGACTTGGAATGGTAGATGGATTAGTAAGTTTAATTCCAGCGGCTAAAGTTGGACATGTAGGATTATATAGAGATCCTGAAACTTTACAACCAGTAGAATACTACTGTAAACTTCCTCAAGATATAGAAGAAAGAGAAATGATAGTAGTAGATCCAATGCTTGCTACAGGAGGGTCAGCTATAGCTGCTATAGACGTGCTTAAAGCTAGAGGAGCTAACTCTATAAAGTTAGCTAACTTAGTTGCGGCTCCAGAAGGTATAGCAGAAGTTCAAAAATATCACCCAGATGTAGATATATACGTTGCATCTGTTGATGAAAAATTAAATGATCATGGATATATAGTTCCAGGATTAGGTGATGCAGGAGACAGATTATACGGTACTAAATAGTCAATTAAATATATTATTGGGAATCTATAAAGATATAGATTCCCTTTTGCGTTATAAAAACCGATAGAAGAGGGTAAAATATTATAGACAATTATGTTGTATAATATGAAGTCAAAATAAAAAGTGAATTTTGAATTTAATATTTAATACAATTTAAAACAAAAAAGGATTAAATATTTTGCTAGGAAATGTTTTCTGTTAAAAAAATTAAACAATATTAAAAAAATATTTGAAATTTGTTTAAAAAATGCATAAAAAGTGGTAAGATATATTTTATTAAGAAATTAGCAAAATACATAAGCAGTAAATATATAAATAAAAGTAGTTAGAAATTTAATTATTTCATGTTAGTGAGGAAACTATATATGAGCAAAAGAAAGATGTATATGGAGATAGCTAGTATGCTTTCTTTGGTAAGCCAGATAGGATTAATGATATTAATATCTATATTAGGATGTACGTTTATAGGTAAATTTTTAGATTCTAAGTTTGGAACTGATCCAGTATTAACAATAATATTTTTATTGTTAGGTATTGGGGGAGCATTTATGTCAGTTTACAAAACTTTAATCGTGTATACAAAAAGGAAGTGATATCATGAATACAAATCTACAAGATGAAATAAACTACGTAACAAAGGGCGTTTTGATTTTTGATTTAATAGTAATTTCATTATTATTTATAACGTCATTTTTTAGCAAGGGTATGTTTTTAGGACTAATATTTGGTTCAATAATTGCTATACTTAACTTTAGATTATTAGCTATAGCAGTAAAAAAAACGGTAACTATGCCTGTATCAAGGGCTCAAATATATTATTCAAGTCAGTATATATTGAGAATGACTATAACAGGAGTAGTTTTACTAGTCTCTGTTAAAGCCCCTTATTTAGAAATACTGGGGGTTGCAATAGGGTTGTTAGGTCCTAAGTTTGTTATATTAGCAAAAAAATTATTAATAGACAAACTAAAAAGAAAGGAGGCGTAAGTATGAGCCAAGCAAAATGGGTTATATTTTTTAATAACTTTAAATTAAGTGACACGGTAGTAACAAGTTGGATTATAATAGCTGCTTTAGCTTTAGTATCTTTCTTACTAACTAGAAACTTAAAGAAAGTGCCTACAAGTAAAGTACAAGTATTTTTAGAGTTTGCTATAGGTGGTCTTGCTAATTTTGTAACTGATACAATGGGAGAGAAAACACTTAAAAGAATGCCAAATATGATACCGTATATAGGAAGCTTATTTTTATTCTTTGCATGTTCTAACCTAATAGGACTTTTAGGATTTAGATCTCCTACTACAGACTTAGATACAACATTAGCATGGGCACTGATAACATTCTTTATGATTTACTATGCAGGAGTTAAATTCAATGGATTTGGTTTCTTTAAAGGACTATTAGAGCCAATTCCGTTCTTATTACCACTTAACTTAATTGGAGAGTTAGCTAAGCCTATCTCACTAAGTTTCCGTCCATTCGGAAACATATTAGGTGGATCGGTTATAATGAAACTACTATATGATTTCTTAGGGTATGTATCTACATTAATACCTGGAATATCAATACCAGTTGGTCAATTATTAATACCAGTACCACTACATTTATACTTTGATATATTTGCTGGACTATTACAATCGTTTATATTCATAATGTTAACGATGGTTTTCGTTGGAAATGCAGCAGGAGCAGAGTAGAAATTGTGATTTAAATTAAAAAAAAATTTTTAAAAAATTTAAGGAGGAAACAATTATGGAAGCAGCTATAATCGCAGCAGGTTCAGCTATAGGAGCAGGTCTTGCAGTTATGACAGGTATAGGAGCAGGAATCGGACAAGGATTCGCAGCAGGAAAGGCAGCAGAAGCTGTTGGTAATCAACCAGAAGCAAAAGGAGATATAACTCAAACAATGTTACTTGGGGCTGCAGTTGCAGAATCTTCTGCAATATACGGACTTGTTATAGCAATAATCCTTCTATTCGCTAACCCATTCTAGAAGATATTAGGAATGTAGTTAAAATAATAGAAAAACTTCATTAGATAGGAGATGGAAAAACCATCTCCTAATTATGAATTGTGATTGGTAGAAAGGAGGACAAAACATGGAACTTAAGCCACTTATAGGCATAACATATGAATTAGCATTCCAACTTGTAAATACATTCTTAGTATTTGTAATTTTAAAGAAGCTTTTATTCAAACCTGTATTAGGAATAATAGAAGCTAGAGAAAAAGATATAAAAACAAATTTAGCACAAGGAGAAACTGCTAAAACTGAAGGTATATCTTTAAAGAAAGAATACGAAGAAAAAATAGGTTCTGCTAAAATTGAAGGTCAAGAAATAGTAAAGCAAGCTACTTTAAGAGCAGAGCAAAAAGAGGCTGAAATAGTTTCTGCAGCAAAGCAAGAAGCTCAAAGCTTAAGAGAAAAAGCTAGCAAAGATGTAGAACAAGAAAGAGCAAAAGTTATGAATGAAATCAAGAGTGATATATCAGACATAGCATTATTAGCTGCATCTAAGGTTATTGAAAAAGACTTAGACAAGTCTAAGCATGAAGAGTTAATAAATAACTTTATAAAAGAGGTAGGCGAGGCTAAATGATAAATCTAATAGCAGGAAGATATGCTGAAGCTCTATTTCAAGTAGGAGAAGAAAATAATTCAACTACTAACTTATATGAAGAACTAAATTCAGTAATAGACATATTAAAATCTAATCAAGATTTTTATAATGTTTTAAAGTCTCCTCTTGTTACAAAGGTAGATAAAAAGGATTTAGTAGAAAAAGTTTTTGGCAATCAAATAAGCGATAACTTAAACAATTTCTTAAAAATAATAATAGATAAAGATAGAGTAGCAGCTCTAGAAGCTGTTCAAAAATCTTGTAAAGCTTTATTAAATGAAAAGAACAATATCATAGAAGGTAGTGCAATAACAGCAGTCCCTATGAGCCAAGAAGAATTAAAGCAGCTTGAGGCTAAACTTTCAAGCAAATACAATAAAAATGTTACTTTAGAAAATAAAATTGATGAGTCTATATTAGGCGGAGTTTTAGTTAGACTTGGAAACGAAGAGATTGACGGTACTGTTAAGACTCGTTTAACGAAGATGAAAGACCAATTATCTCAAGTAATATCTTAGAATGGCGGTGAACCCATGAACTTAAGACCTGAAGAAATAAGTTCTATAATTAAAGAGCAAATAAAAAATTATGAGAATAAAGTTGAGTTAACTGACACAGGTAGTGTTTTAAAAGTTGGAGATGGTATATCTAGTGTTTATGGATTAGAGAATGCTATGGCTGGAGAACTTTTAGAATTCCCAGGTGAAGTTTACGGAATGGCTCTTAACCTTGAAGAAGACATGGTTGGAGTAGTTATGCTTGGTAATGACCAACATATAAAAGAAGGCGACATCGTTAAAAGGACTGGTAACGTAGTTTCAGTTCCTGTTGGTGAAGCTTTAGTAGGAAGAGTAGTAAACGCATTAGGTCAACCAATAGATGGAAAAGGACCTATAAATTCAAATAAATTTAGACCAGTTGAATCTGAAGCTACAGGAATAATAGCTAGAAAATCTGTTCATCAACCACTTGAAACAGGTATAAAAGCTATAGATGCCATGATTCCAATAGGAAAAGGGCAAAGAGAACTTGTAATCGGAGATAGACAAACAGGTAAAACATCTATATGTATAGATACGATACTTAACCAAAAAGGTAAAGATGTTGTATGTATATATGTTGCTATAGGACAAAAACGTTCTACAGTAGCTCAATTAGTTAACACTTTAGAAAAAAATGGAGCTATGGATTATACAATAGTAGTATCTGCTACTGCATCTGAAGCGGCACCACTTCAATTCTTAGCACCATATGCAGGAGTTGCAATGGGTGAAGAATTCATGTTTGAAGGAAAACATGTTTTAATAGTATATGATGACTTAACTAAGCATGCTGTTGCATATAGAGAGATGTCATTATTACTTAAGAGACCACCAGGTCGTGAAGCTTATCCTGGAGATGTATTCTATTTACACTCAAGATTACTAGAAAGAGCAGCTAAACTATCTGATGATTTAGGTGGAGGTTCTATAACTGCACTACCTATAATCGAAACTCAAGGTGGAGACGTTTCTGCTTATATACCAACTAACGTTATATCTATAACAGATGGACAAATATACTTAACACCAGAATTATTCTATGCAGGTATAAGACCAGCAGTAGACCCTGGTATATCAGTATCAAGAGTTGGAGGTTCTGCACAAATAAAATCAATGAAAAAAGTTGCTGGACCATTAAAGCTTCTTTACTCTCAATATAAAGAACTTGCAGCATTTGCACAGTTTGGATCTGATTTAGATGAAGATACTAAAAACAGACTTGCACAAGGTGAGAGAATAGTTGAAGTATTAAAGCAAGGTGAGCATCAACCATTAGCTGTTGCAAACCAAGTTATGATGATACATGCTGTTACAAATGATTTATTAGCAGATATACCTGTTAACAATATAGCAAGATTTGAAAAAGAATTATACGAATATGTAGATGCAAATTATCCACAAATAGGAAAGAAAATTCTTGAAAACGGAGACTTCGCTCAAGAATTAACTAACGCAATAAACGAATTTAAGAAAAAATTTGTTATAGAAGCGTAATCCTTTTTAAAAAAGGAGGTAACCCAATTGGCAGGAGCTGGAATGAAGGAAATTAAAACTCGTATTAAGAGTGTTGAGAGTACTAAGCAAATAACTAAGGCCATGGAACTTGTTTCTTCTTCTAAGTTTAGAAAAGCTAAAGAAAAAGCTGAAAGTGCAAGACCTTATTTTAATACTTTATACAACACTGTTCAAGATATTGCTAAGAATACGGGTGGAAGTAAGAATGTATTTCTTACAGAAAAAAAAGTTAACAACGTATGTTATATAGTAGTAGCAGGAGACAGAGGACTTGCTGGAGGTTACAACTCTAACATTTTAAAAGCTGTACTTAACCATAATCAAGCTCAAACAGCAAAAGTAATTTCTGTAGGAAAAAAGGCGAAAGAGTCTTTATCTAAAAGAGGTTATGAAATAATAGATTCGATAGAATCTGTAGAAGATGCTGTTTATGAAGATGCAAGTAGAGTAGCGAAAATAGCTATGAATGCTTATCAAAATGGAGAAGTTGATGAGGTAAATCTTGTTTATACGGAATTCGTATCTGCATTAACTCAAGAAGCGAAAGTAGTAAGACTGTTACCACTTACAATAGATAAAACTGAAGAAGTCATAAAAGGCAAAGCTGCAGTAGAATACTTACCTTCAGCTGATGCAGTACTTGGATATGTATTACCTAAGTATGTTTCAGGAAGTGTGTATGGAGCTATAGCAGAATCTTATGCATCTGAACAAGCTGCAAGAAGAACTGCAATGGAATCGGCTACAGACAATGCAAATGACATGATATCAAAATTAGAATTAGTTTACAATAGAGCGAGACAGGCAGCAGTTACTCAAGAAATATCTGAGATAGTTGCAGGAGCTTCTTCAGCTCAATAATTAAGGAGGCTAGGACATGGCAAATATAGGTAAAATAGTTCAGGTCATAGGGCCCGTATTAGACGTTAAGTTTAGTAGTGAAAAAAGCTTACCTAATCTATTAAATGCATTAGTGATAAAGCATGGAGATAAAGAAATAGTAGTGGAAGTTTCACAACACGTTGGGGACGATACTGTTAGATGTATATCAATGAGTTCAACGGACGGACTTGTTAGAGGTATGGAAGTTGTAGATACAGGAGCTCCAATAAGTGTTCCAGTAGGAGATGCAACTTTAGGAAGAATATTCAATGTATTAGGTCAACCAGTAGATGGTAAGGCAGCACCAAGTGATGCTCCTCAATTACCTATACATAGAGATGCACCAGAATTCGAAGAATTACAACCGACTGCTGAAATACTAGAAACTGGTATAAAAGTAGTTGACTTATTAGCACCTTATGTAAAAGGTGGTAAGATAGGTCTATTCGGTGGTGCTGGAGTTGGAAAAACAGTTCTTATACAAGAGCTTATAAACAATATAGCTACTCAACATGGTGGATTATCAGTATTCGCAGGTGTTGGAGAGAGAACTAGAGAAGGAAATGACCTTTATGAGGAAATGACTGAGTCTGGTGTTATAAAGAAAACTTCATTAGTATTCGGACAAATGAATGAGCCACCTGGAGCAAGAATGAGAGTTGCGTTAACAGGACTTACAATGGCAGAATACTTTAGAGATAAAGAAAAGCAAGATGTACTGTTATTCGTTGATAACATATTCAGATTCACTCAAGCTGGATCTGAGGTTTCAGCACTTCTTGGACGTACACCATCAGCAGTTGGATACCAACCAACATTAGCTACAGAGATGGGTAGATTACAAGAGAGAATAACATCTACTAAGAATGGTTCTATAACATCTGTTCAGGCTGTATATGTACCTGCGGATGACTTAACAGATCCAGCACCAGCTACAACATTCAACCACTTAGATGCAAAAACTGTTTTATCTAGACAAATAGCATCTCTAGGGATATTCCCAGCGGTTGATCCATTAGAATCTAGTTCAAGAGTTCTAGACCCTAATATAGTTGGTAAAGAGCATTATCAAATAGCTAGAGGGGTCCAATCTATATTACAAAGATATAATGAACTTCAAGATATAATAGCTATACTTGGTATGGATGAATTATCAGATGAAGATAAATTAACAGTTGCTCGTGCAAGAAGAATACAAAGATTCTTATCTCAACCATTCTTCGTTGGAGAGCAATTTACAGGATTCCCTGGTAAATATGTACCATTAAAAGAAACTATAAGAAGTTTCAAAGAAATATTAGAAGGAAAGCATGATAGCTTACCTGAGTCAGCGTTCTTATTTGCAGGAAGTATAGAAGATGTAATTGAGAAGGCAAAGGGGAGTAGATAATAATGGCAAGCGAATTTACGGTTGAAATTGTTACTCCTAATAAAACTTTTTATAATGGAAGTGCAGAGATGATTATAGTTAGGACTACTGAAGGTGATAGAGGTATACTTAAAAACCACAGACCTTTAGTAACAGGACTTGCAACTGGAACTTTACGTATAAAAAAAGATGGAAACTACAAAGATGCTAAAATCTCTGGAGGGTTCATGAACGTAGATAAAGATAAAACGGTTATAGTAACTGAATCTGCTGACTGGATATAAAAGAATATTTAATATATAAAGGCTAGGTAATTTACCTAGCCTTTTTTGCTTATTATAAAATAATAATTTAAAAAAAATCAATAGATTAGATTAAAAGATGGTTTACAAAATTGATACTTTAAAATATAAGTGAAGCATTACATAAATATATTAAGTAGGTATATAATACAATTATATATTAATTTTGGTTGCTGTATATATTAATAAAAAGAAAATTGTATATAATTACTTAATAGTAATACAATAATAGTAGAAGAAAATTTTGGAGGATATTATGGGCATACATGATATTGGAATTGACATTATTGAAATTGAAAGAATAAAAAATGCTATAAAAGATAATTCTAGATTCTTAGAAAAAATATTTACAAATGATGAAATAAAGTATTTTGAATCTAATGGATTTAAAGCGGAGAGTGTAGCAGGTAATTTTGCAGCTAAAGAAGCTATTAGCAAGTCTATGGGAACTGGAATAAGAAATTTTAATTTTAAAGACATTGAAGTATTAAGAGATGAATTAGGTAAGCCAATAGTTAAAACTTATAATAATTTAGAGCAAATATGCATAGATTATAATGTTTTAGAAATAAAAGTTTCCATATCTCATTGTAAGCAATATGCTGTAGCAAATGCCGTAACTATAATTAAGGAGTGATAAAATGAAAAATAAAACAGCTAAAGATATAATGACAAGTCATGTAGTAATAGCACACAGAGATGATACTATAGTTAATGTAGCAAAATTATTGATAAAAGAAAAAATAGGAGGAATGCCTGTAGTAGATGAAAATAACAAAGTAGTTGGGGTAATTTCTAAAACGGATATAATGAAAAAAGAAAAATATGTAGAAACACCACAAGTACTAAATCTATTAGAAGGTTTAATATTTTTAGATGACTTTAAACAAATGGAAGTAGATATGAAAAGAATAGCTGCATATAAAGTTTCGGATTTAATGTCTACAGAAATAGTTAAGGTTCATGAAAATGATATATTTGATGATATAGCTAATATTATGATAAAAAAATCAATAAATAGAGTTCCTGTTGTTGATGATACTAATGTTCTTAAAGGTATAATATGTAGGTATGACATAATAAAAGCTATGTATAATGAATAAAATTAAATAGGAGGATACTTGTGAAAAAAAAGTGGGCAATTTTAATAGTAATAATTATTGGTATTTTAGGAGTTATAATAGGGTGCCAAAGAAGAGAGTCCACAAAAGAAGAAGTATACAAAGAATTTCAAAAGAAAATCTCAACTATGAAATCGTATAGATGTAGTGCTGAAGTTGAGGTAATTGGTAATAAATCTTCACAAAATTATACCTTTATTCATAAATATAATAAGCCAGATAATTATAAGTTAGAAATTGTTTCTCCTAAAAACTTAAAAGGAAAAACTATTGAATATAAAAATAATAAAATACTGGTTAAAAATCCAAACATAAATGATATTGTAGAGTTGCCTAATATAGGTAGAAATGATCAGTATATGTTTATAGGGGATTTTATGAAAAATTATCTACAAAATGAAGAGATAAAAATACAATTATCTAAAGGAAAGCTAAGCTTAGAAACATACATACCAGGAGAAGATGAATATTTTAATAAACAAGTATTGTATATAGATACTAAGACTAAAAACCCTGATAAAATGGAAATACTAGACATTAAAGGAAATACTAGATTTGTAGTTAACTACAAAGACTTTGAGTATAAAAAATAAGGGGGACGGAACCTATGATAAATAAAATAACAGCTCCTACGTGGGCAGAGATAAATCTAGACAATATGAAATTTAATTTAAATAATATAAAAAATCTATTAAAGGAAGATACTAAAATTTGTGCAGTATTAAAAGCTAATGCTTATGGTCATGGCTCAGTAAAAGTTGCAAAATTGCTAGAAATAGAAAAGGTTGACTACTTAGCAGTTTCTAGGTTAGAAGAAGGTATAGAACTTAGAGAAAATTATATAACACTTCCTATATTATGCTTAGGATACATTCCAGAGCAATCTGTAGAGATTGCTATTAAAAACAATATAATTGTTACTATTTATTCTTTAGAAATGGCCTTTAAAGTGGATGAAGTTGCAAAACGTATAAAAAATAAAGCTTTTGTTCATATTAAAATAGATACTGGAATGACTAGGATAGGATTCCAACCAAATGAGCAATCGATAAAACAAATAAAGCAAATTTATGAACTAAAACATTTAAGTATAGATGGTATGTATACTCATTTTGCTACTGCAGATGAAGATGATAAAGAGTTTACAAATACTCAGGTTCAAAAATTCAAATTTATGATTGACAATTTGGAATTGATTGGAGTGAATATACCTACTAAACATGTATCAAATAGTGCAGCAATTATAGATTTACCGGATTTAGTATTTGATATGGTTAGATGTGGGATAATATTATACGGACATTATCCATCTGATTATGTAATGAAAGAAAGGCTTCCACTAAAGCCCGTTATGACATTAAAAACAACTGTAGCTCATATAAAAGAAGTAGATTCAGGAGTAGGGATAAGCTATGGTTTAAAATATAAATGTAGAGGGACAGAAAAAATAGTAACAATACCTATTGGATACGCTGATGGATTTACAAGGATGCAATCAAATCCAAAAGTATCGATAAAAGGTGAATTGTTTGAAGTTGTAGGTAGGATATGTATGGATCAATGCATGGTTAAAATTGATAAAGATATAGATATAAAAATTGGAGATCAGGTTATAATATTTGGAGAAGGCGCTAGAACCGTTGAAAACATGTCAAATAACCTAGGAACTATAAATTATGAAGTGTTATGCATGATATCAAGGAGAGTTGACCGAGCTTATATGGAAAGAAATGCAATTTTACAAGTTGAGAGTTATTTGATAAAATAAGATTGATAGTATACCCCCCGGGAGGCGATTTTATGCACAGTAAAAGTAAGAAGAAAATTATATTTACTTTACCGGACTCTCTCGTATCTGAAGTAGATTATATAGTTCAGATGGAGAACAGCAATAGAGAGGATTTTGCAAAAGCTGCTTTTCAATTCTATATAACCCAAAAGAAAAAAATAGATTTCAAAGAATCTATGATAAAAGGTTATAAAGAAATGGGCCAAATTAACCTATCATTAGCTGAATTAGGTATGACAAATGATGAATCTTCCGATAGTAGTATCGAAGGGAAAATCGCACAAGGTGAGTATTAACTTAGATATAAAGCGAGGAGATCTTTATTATGCTGATTTAAGTCCAGTTGTTGGATCTGAGCAAGGTGGTATTAGGCCGGTTTTGATAATACAAAATGACATAGGAAACAAATACAGTCCAACTGTAATAGTTGCGGCAATAACATCTCAGATTAACAAAGCTAAATTACCTACTCATATAGAAATTAGTGCTAATGAATATGGGCTTAATAAAGATTCTGTTATTCTCTTAGAACAAATAAGAACGATAGATAAAAAAAGACTAAGAGAAAAAATAGGTTGTCTAGATAAGAATATGATGGTAAAAGTTGATAATAGTCTTCAAATAAGTTTGGGATTATTCGTATTGTAGTGAATTATTGATATTATTTTAATATCAATAATTTTTTTGTAACAATATGTAAATAAATAGCATTGAAATATTTATTTATGAATATTTAATAGAATATTTCTTTATATATTGGTACATATAATTCATTTTATGAAAAAATAGAGTAAAAAATTGTGTAAAAGTGATATAATAATATGAGATTGAAAAACTTATAATATGAGATTGAAAGAACTTATTATATAAGATTAAATTTTACTTTATAAACACAGGGAGGTAATTACATGAGAGACCATAAAGGATTAAATGAGATTACACGTATTATCAGAAAAGATATAGTCTCTATGATACATGGATCTAAGTCTGGACATCCAGGAGGATCATTATCAGCAGTTGAGATATTAACGGCTCTTTATTTTGATGAGATGAATGTAGATCCTAATAATTGCAAAATGGAAGATAGAGATAGATTTGTTTTATCAAAAGGACATGCGGCACCAGTGTTATACGCAACTTTAGCTTACAAAGGATACTTTGACAGAGAAGAGCTAAAAGGACTAAGAAAAATAGGTAAAATGCTACAAGGTCACCCAGATATGAAAGGAACTCCAGGAGTTGAAATGTCAACGGGGTCACTAGGACAAGGTTTTTCAGTAGCTTGCGGAATGGCTATGGCGTCTAAATTAGATAATGCACCATGGAGAGTATATACTGTACTTGGTGATGGAGAAGTTCAAGAAGGTATAGTATGGGAAGCTGCGATGAGTGCTGCTCACTATAAGCTTGATAATATGGTTGCATTTTTAGATTATAACGGACTTCAAATAGACGGTGAGACATCAAAAGTAATGAATATAGGTCCTATAGTTGATAAGTTTAAAGCTTTCGGATGGAATGTAATAGAAATAGATGGGCATGACTTTGACCAAATATTTGCAGCTTTAGATATGGCTAAAGAAACAGTAGGAAAGCCTACTATGATAGTTGCTAAAACTGTAAAAGGTAAAGGTGTATCATTTATGGAAAATGAAGCTGGATGGCATGGAACAGCTCCAAGCGACAGTGATTTAGAAAAAGCTTTAGCAGAATTAGGAGGTGCAGACAATGAGTAATATAGCAACTAGAGAAGCTTATGGAAAAGCATTAGTTAAATTAGGTCAAGTAAATGATAATGTTGTTGTACTAGATGCAGATTTATCAAAATCTACTAAAACAAATGATTTTTACAAAGCTTTCCCAGATAGATTTTTTAATATGGGAATAGCTGAACAAAACTTAATCGGAGCAGCTTGTGGTCTTGCTACTGCTGGTAAAATTCCTTTTGCAAGTAGTTTTGCTATGTTTGCAACAGGTAGAGCATTTGAAGTGATAAGAAATTCAGTATGTTACCCTAAATTAAATGTTAAGGTATGTGCTACTCATGCTGGACTTACAGTAGGAGAAGATGGAGCATCTCATGAAAGTATAGAAGATATGGCTATAATGAGAGTTATACCTAATATGACGGTTTTAGTACCAGCAGATGCTATAGAAACAGAGCAAATGATATTTGAAGCAGCTAAATTTAATGGACCTATGTATGTACGTTTAGGAAGAAGTGCTGTTCCTACATTATTTGATGAAAATTATAAATTTGAAATAGGAAAAGGTGTAGTAGTAGCATCAGGAAATGACGCTACAATAATAGCTTGTGGAATAATGGTAAATGAAGCTATAATAGCATCACAAACATTAAAATCAGAAGGTATAAATGTTAGAGTTATAAACATGTCTACTATAAAGCCTATAGATAAAGAGTTAATAATAACGGCTGCTAATGAAACAGGAGCAATAGTAACTGCTGAAGAACACAGTATAATCGGTGGATTAGGTTCTGCAGTAAGTGAAGTTGTAAGTGAAGAATCTCCAGTAGTTGTTAAAAAAGTAGGAGTTAAAGATGTATTCGGTGAATCAGGAACTCCTAGTGAATTATTAAAGAAACATGGATTAACAGCACAAGATATAGTTGTAGCTGTTAAAGAAGCAATAGCTAAAAAATAATAATTAGAAAAGATATAGTCAAAAATAATGACTATATCTTTTTTTATATAAATTTATTCTTCTAAGGTTTGTATAACTTTCATATATTTAAAATATATGGGGGTGATAAATATGAATGTAAAGTTTAATATTAAAGGTGTAATATATGGTGCTATAATTTTAGTACTTATAATAGGTGGTTTTGTGGTTATACCAAATATGTTTATGGAAAATTCAAAACCAATAGATTACACAATGGTCCAACGAGAAGCTATACCAGAAAAAATATTGGACATGATGGAGAAATACACAAATGAAGAAAGAGCTTTGGCTGTAAAGTTAGATAAAAAGATATATGTAGTAGTTACAAGAGGAAGTAATAATGAACGTGGTATAGAAATGAATAAAATAGATATGGTTCAAGATGAAGAGAAAAAAGTAATGAAAGTAAAGGTATCATATAAAGAAAAAGAAAAATCATATCCATACATAGTTGTAGAAACAAATCTTAGTGAACTACCAGATAGAATAGAGTTAAATGCTGTAAATGAAGAACAATAAAATTTTTCATATAAACTACATAAAACATACAAAAGGTTATTTTGGGTATACACCTAGAATAACCTTTTTATAATTTATTTTATATTTACTAATTATTTATCAATAAGTAGGGAAAAATAATTAGTAAAATGATGTTGAGAGGTGGATATATGTTGAACATAGATAAATATAAGGTAAAGATTGAAGAATTAAAATCTAAACAGTCATTAAAAGACATTGATTTTAAAACAACTAAAGATATAGTTCCTAGACAAGATATAATAGGACAAGATAGAGCAGTACAGGCAATAGAATTTGGTCTAAAAATGAAAAAAAAGGGATATAACATATATGTAGCAGGGGTGAGTGGATTAGGAAGAACAAGTTACACGCATGAACTAATAAAAAAACATTCTAAGATAAAGGAAAATTTAAAAGACTGGCTATATGTAAATAACTTTAAAAATACTAATGAGCCGACGGCTTTATGTTTTGACGCAGGTCAAGGGAAAGTATTTAAAAAAGATATAGATGATATAACAGAAAAATTAAAAAGTGAAATTCCTAAGATATTTAATTCAAAAGAATATGAATATCATAGTAGGATATTAATGAGTGAGTTAGAAGAAAATATTCAAAAAATAATAGAAGAATTAAATACATTTGCTAAGCCTCATGGATTTAAATTTGAGGTTACAGAAAGAGGTCTCATGAGTATTCCTATGAAAGAAGATGGGACTTTAATGCAAGAAGATGAATTAGGCAAACTAACAGCCATAGAAGTTAGAAAATTAAGAGAAGATGGACTTAAACTAAATCAAGAAAGTAAAGAATATATAAATAGAATAAAAGCATGTGAAGATAATTATAAAAGTAAAAGTTATGATTTAGATAAGAATGTAGGTAAAGGTTTAGTAGGTTTTTATGAACAATACTTACTGAATAAATATGGAAAATACGAAAAAGCTCAGATATATATAAATGATTTATGCGAAGATATAATAGACAATATATCTAAGTTTAAAACTGAAAATGAAGAGGCTCAACCAAATCCAATGGCTCTTTTGGGAATGATGTCTCCTAAAAATGAAGAAAAGTTAATGAATAAATATAAAGTTAATCTATTTATAGATAATAGTGAGTATGAAGATTGCAAAATAATAATAGAAAATAACCCTACGTATTATAATTTAGCTGGATCTATAGATTATAAAAATGAAATAGGAGCTCTTACTACTAGTTTTATGGAAATAAAGCCTGGTTCACTTCATAAAGCTAATGGTGGTTATCTTATAATAAACGTAAAAGATTTATTATCTAATGCATTTTCTTGGGACTGTCTAAAAAGAAGCTTAAAAACTGAAAAAATAACAATAGAATCTTTAAATAAGCAATTAGGTTATTTAGTAGCATCTACTATAAAGCCTGAACCAATAGATTTAGACGTAAAAGTTATATTAGTAGGAGATAGTTACTACTACAGTCTTTTGTATGCATATGAAGAAGACTTTAGAAATCTATTTAAGATAATGGCAGATTTTGATATTGAAATAGACAAAAATAAAGAAAATATATATAAAACGGTACAACTAATAGCAAATAAATGTAATGAAGAAAAACTTAAGCACTTTGATAAATTAGCTGTAGAAAAGTTAATAGATTATAGTACTAGAATTAGCGATAGTAAAGACAAATTAACAGCTAGATTTAATAAGATTGTAGATATAATATATGAAGCTGATGCAGTTAGTGAAGAACAAAATTTATATATAACATCTGAGGATGTTCAAAAAGCAATAAATCAAAGGATATATAGAAGTAATAAATATGAAGAAAAATTAAATGAGATGTTTAAAGATGGCACTTTGTTGATAGATATAGAAGGAGAAAAAGTAGGTCAAATAAATGGACTGGCAGTAATGGGAAGCGGAGAGTACTCTTTTGGTAAACCATCAAAAATAACGGCTTCTACATATAAAGGTAGAAGTGGAGTAATAAATATAGAAAGAGAAATTAAACAAAGTGGAAGTATACACGACAAAGGAGTATTAATACTAAGTGGATACTTGGGAGCTAGATATGGTAAAGAAAAGCCGATATCTATGACTACATCTATAACATTTGAACAAAATTATAGTGGAGTAGATGGAGATAGTGCATCTAGCACAGAATTATATGCAATTATATCTAGTATAGCTAATATTCCTATAAAGCAATCTATAGCTGTAACTGGTTCTGTAAGTCAAAAAGGAGAAATACAGCCAATAGGAGGAATAAATCAAAAGATAGAAGGATTTTTTGATGTATGTAAGATTAAAGGATTCACTGGGAATCAAGGAATTATGATGCCTATACAAAATGTAAAAAATCTTCTTCTTAAAGATGAAGTTGTAGAAGCTGTAAAAGAAGGTAAATTTAATATATATGCAATAAGTAGCATAGAAGAAGGTTTAGAGATAATAACAGGCAAAAAAATAAATGAGATAGATAAAGTAGTTAATGACACCCTAGAGAAATTTAGAAAAATGGACAAAGATGATGAAAAGAAAAAAGATAAGAATGATGATGAAAAAGATGTAAAATAAACAACTTAAGCAAAAGTATTCTTTAAATAATCTATTTATATTAGAATACTTTTGCTAGATATATTTTATTAAATACTTGAATTAAATTAATATTTATTTGGTATTAATATTTGGCTTTCGGTGATTATATAGTTTAGCTGCGCATCATGATCTTCCTTAGGAACAGACTCGAATATTTGTAAGTCAAATGCTATTCCTACTGTTATAGCATCATCTCTAAGCTCATTTAAAAATCTATCATAAAATCCACCGCCATATCCTAATCTGTAGCAGTCTTTGTCATAAGCAACAGCAGGAACTATTACAACATCAATATCATGTACATCAATTTTAGGACAACAATCTTCTTTAGGTTCTCTTATGCCATATGCCCCAATTTTGATTGAATTTTGTAAATCTATGATTTGAGAAGGAATTAACTTTCGATCTTCTTTTAAAGTTATAGGAGCATAAATATTTTTCTTAAGAGACATAAGTTTGTTTATCAGTTCATCTGTTTGGACTTCGTTATTAAAATCTAAGTATAGCATAATGTTTTTAGCGTTTTTTATGAAGTCTAAAGATAATAATTTTTCTGTTATTATAGATGAATTTTTAATTATAAATTCATTATTTTGATTTTTTCTATCAGATATGACCTTTTTTCTAAATTCTTTTTTCATAAAAGCTACCCCTTTTCGTATGGTATAATATGTATATCTAATATAAATCTTAGTACACTTAATTAGAGTAAAGCAACATAAATGAGAAATAGTAATAAAAAAAAGAGCTAGTCATATAATAAATAGTAGATTATGTAAAGGAGATGCAGCGTAATGATTTCAAAGAAAAAAGCTATAATATACGGAGTAATTCTCGTAATAGTTACAGCTTTATTTACATCTACTCTTCGAATTGCAATAGGCGATAGGGTGGTTATATCTAAAGAAGCATATGAGGGTTATAAAAAATACAATAAAATGGTAGGTTTAGAAGGTTCCATAAAAGAAGACTTTTATCAAAAAACAAAGGATGAAAAACTAGTTAATGGAGCTATTAAAGGACTATTCTCAGGTTTAGAAGATCCTTATTCTCAGTATTATACAAAAGAAGAATTCAAGAGATTAAAAGAACAGACTAGTGGATCATTTGTGGGTATAGGTGTATTTATAAGTCCATCATCAGAAGATGGATATATAACAGTTATATCTCCTATTGAAGGATCTCCAGCTGAGAAGAGTGGTATAAAAGCAGGAGATAAGATAATAAAAGTAGACGGGAAGAATGTAACAGCAAAACATTCTGATGAAGCTATAACTATGATTAAAGGAAAAGAAGGTACTTCTGTAGAATTAACGTTAATAAGAGACGGAAAAGAACTTAATCTTAAAGTTAAAAGAGAAGAGATTGTATCAAAGAGCATAGACAGCAAAATGTTAGAAGATGGTATGGGATATATACAAATAACCTCATTCAGTGAAAATACATATAAAGAGTTTAAAACAGCATTAGATAAATTAAAAGGAAAAGGAATAAAAGGGCTTGTTTTAGATGTACGAGATAATGGAGGCGGATTGTTGACAGTATGTAACGATATTGCTGATGAGTTGTTAGGTGAAGGAACTATAGTTTATACAAAGGATAATAAAGGTAACACAGAATATTTAAAATCAGATAAAGAGAAGCTTGGATTACCTATAGCTATATTGACAAATGAAAATAGTGCGTCAGCATCTGAAATTCTTACGGGAGCTATAGTAGATAACAAAGCAGGGGTATCTGTTGGAACAACTACTTTTGGAAAAGGATTAGTTCAAAGTGTTAGAGAACTAAAAGATGGTACGGGTTATAAATTAACTACGGCTCAATACTTTACTCCAAGTGGTGCATATATAAATGAAAAAGGTATAAAACCAAATATAGAAGAAAAAAATCCAAAAAAACAATTAGATGCAGCTGTTAATTGGTTGAAGCAAGAAATAAAATAATACTGAATCTATATAAACATAAGCAGACTTGGTTTACAAAAAACTTAGTCTGCTTTATGTTTATTAAGGAGATGCATATTAGATTTAAAATATAATATATTATAGAGTTAGATTTAAAATATTATTTTAAAAATAAATGATTATAGAATTTTAGGAGATTTATTATAAAAAATTGATTTATATAAGGAATTTTGTAAGTGAAATAGAAGGATATTTGTGAATTGTATAGAATTAGTATAATAAGTTAATAATGTTAAATAGGAAGTGATTGAATGAGAAAACCTAAAGGCGAAGTTGTTAACTTTCAAGAATTTAAAGAAAATAAAAGACAATTAGAAGAAGAAAGAGAAGAACTTTTAAATTTAATAAAAAAAATAGTAACTACAAAATAGAGAGTAATTATTACTCTCTATTTATATTTATATAACTTGAAGGAAATTAAGACATTTTTAAATCATTCATATAACTTTGAAATTGATCAAATTCATTTGAATCATTTAATTCTATTACTTCTGAGTTTTCAGAATCAAAATTTTTAAGATATATAGTGTAGTTATTATCTACACAATCATGATAGATACATCTATACCCATCTTCATATAAATCTTTTAGTTTATTAAAGTTAGTCATGACATTGTCTGCTACTATTGTTGTAGCTTTTCCTTTCATTGTATTTTATTTAGATTAGTTTATTTAATATTTGCTTATATTATTTTGTGGAATTTAATTATTAATATACAATTAAATAATATAATTTAAGTCATAAATAGATGAATATATAATCTTAATAAAAAAAATAAAAAAGTGTTGACGAAACTATTTTGAGATGGTATAGTTATACTTGTCCTTAAGAAAAGGGACAACAAATAAAACAAGCAACAGAAAATAGTTGACAAAGCAAGAATGTTTTGGTAAACTAAGGAAGTTGGAAAAATGAACTTTGAAAATTAAACAGTAGGTTAATTTATAGAATTTGAAACAAACGAAACATAAAGCCAGATATATAACAGTATCTGAGCCCTAGATAAACTTTTATTTAA
>NZ_JASKYM010000012.1 GCF_030131845.1 Romboutsia sedimentorum
ACTCTTAAATAAAAGTTTATCTAGGGCTCAGATACTGTTATATATCTGGCTTTATGTTTCTTGGTTGTTTCAAATTCTATAAATTAACCTACTGTTTAATTTTCAAAGTTCTTTTGTACTCCTCTTGAGTACTTTATAATATTATCACGCCTAAAAAAATAAGTCAACACTTTTTATATTTTTTTGTAATAATTTGAAAATAATTAGTTCTTTCAAATATATATTAACCATTTATTTAATTTTAATTCATATTTTATATAGCTAAATAATAGTATATTTTCAATACTATTATTTAGCTATAATTTACTATCTAGTTCTTGTAAATTATATTTTTCTATTAACTGTATTAACATATTTGCATACATCAACTCCCCTTTTTCATTTTTCTTAGTGCTATATCCAGCATCTTGAAGAGCTTTTGCTTGTTTCTTATAGTCCCTAGCCTTAAACACTCCATTTTTTTCATATCGTTGATTCTCAACTAAAAATTTAGCATGATCTTCTATAGAACTTTCTAAACTATCATATTTACGAAACTTAGCTTTTATTTTGTCATCATAATTTTCAGATGTTATTGCTTCTACATATTCACCTTTCCAACGACTATCAGCTTTTATTCCAAATAAGTTATTGCTATTTTTAGTTAATTCAGATTCTCCCCATCCTGATTCAAGTATTGCCTGTGCTATTGTTATTGATGGGAATATTTCATATTGTCTATAACTTTTTTTAGCGCCCTTTTCTACTTTGTTTATAAAATCAATTTTACTATTCTCTGTATATATTTCTTTTGATTCATTTGTATTTTTTATGTAATTAACTATATTTAAAATTACACTTATACTTATAATTACACAAACCACACTTCCAATTTTTTTAATATTTTTTTTCATTTTTTTATATCTGCCTAGATGTTTAAGCTTTTTTCTCCCCATCACTTCCTCCTAATATTTTTCTACTATTATTATATTACTGTAATATAATAATATCTTCTATTGATTTTTTTATTTCTATATTTATACGCAAAAATAACATTACATAGTATTTTAATGTCATTATATTTTTCCAATAAAAAAAGAGTAGAAATCTATCTACTCTTTTTTGTTTATTTAGATTTTAACTCAATCCACGCTCTATCATATATTTTTATATTTGAGCCTATATCTATAAAAGTTTCACTTTTCTCTAATATATCTTTTGATGGATATGCTACTTTATTATCAGTTATTTCTTTATCCAATAATTTTAAAGCTCCTGTATTAGGTATAGAATAACCTATATACTCAGCATTTACTTTTGCATTTTCCGGGTCTAATAAAAAGTTTATAAACATTTCAGATTCTTTTTTATTTTGAGCTGTTTTAGGTATACACATAGCATCTACCCATTTATTAGTACCTTCTTTAGGTATAGCGTATCTTAGATTTGGGTTTTGATCCATTAAAGTTACTGCATCTCCAGAGTAAATTATACCCATAGCTACTTCTTCAGCTAAAAGTCTATCCTTACCTTCATCATTTACATAAGCCATAACTAAATCTTTTTGTTTCATTAGAAGTTCTTTGGCTTCATTAACTTCTTTTGGATTAGTTGTATTGATACTATAACCTAATTTTTTCAAGGCAATTCCCATAGTATCTCTAACTGAATCAAACATCATTATATTACCCCTATATTTAGGGTTCCATAATATATCCCAACTGTCTACAGGATCTTTTACCAACTTTGTATTATATAATATACCAAAAGTTCCCCACATATAAGGTACACTGTATTCATTATTTTTATCATATATAGGATTTAAAAAACTTTTATCTATATATTCTAAGTTAGGTATACTTTTAAAATCTATTTTTTGAAGAAGATTTTCACTATTCATTTTTTCAACCATATAATCTGATGGAAAAACTAAATCATAGTTAGTACTTCCACTTTTAACTTTTTGATACATCATTTCATTAGTATCATAGGTTTCATAAAGTACATCTATGCCAGTCTCATCTTCAAACTTAGTTATAAGTTCTTCATCTATATAATCTCCGACATTATATACATTAAGAACCTTCGTCGAATCACTAGATTTGTTACATCCTGTCATCATACCTATAATCAATGCACCTATAGTCAAAAGTGCTACTATTTTTTTAGATATATTCATTATTTATCACCTCTTACTATAGATTGCTTCTTATTAGATAGTAAAAGCAATCCTAAAACTGTAACAAACATTATAGTTGATAATGCGTTTATTTCAGGTTTTATACCTCTTCTAGCCATTCCATAGATTTCTATAGAAAGATTACTAACTCCATTTCCTGTATTGAAAAAACTTATTATAAAATCATCTACAGACATAGTAAAGGCAATTAAAAACCCTGATACTATTCCAGGTTTAATTTGAGGTAATATTACTTTTCTAAGGGCATACATTGGAGTTGCTCCTAAATCTAGAGCTGCTTCTTCTATATTTTGAGGCATTTGCTTTATCTTAGGAAGCACCGATAATATAACATAAGGTATGTTAAACATTATATGAGCCAAAAGCATTGTAGTAAAACCAAACTCAATATTTATAAATGCGAATAAACTCATAAGTGCAACTGCTGTTACTATATCTGGATTTAATACTGGAAGATAGTTAACATTTAAAATCAACTTTCTTCGTTTTGATTTCATCTTGTGTATACCGATAGCACTAATAGTTCCTATAATTGTAGCTATTACAGATGAAAGTATTGCAACTACAATAGTATAATAAAGAGCACTCATAATACTTTCATTATGAATCAATCTTTCGTACCACTTGAAAGTAAATCCGCCCCAGCGAGCCATTGATTTAGAATCATTGAAAGAAAATACAACTAGTGCAAATATTGGTGCATATAAAAATAAAAATACTAAAAATAAATATATATTAGAAACCCATTTCTTTAACTTTAAAATAATAACCCACCGCCTTCTTTGTCAGATTCATCTTCGAATTTAGACATAACAGCCATAGATATAAGTATTACTATCATCATAAATATAGATACTGCAGACCCAAAGTTCCAATCACCTACTGTTGTGAATTGTTGTTCTATTAAATCTCCAAGTAGCATAAACTTTCCTCCACCTAACAGTCTTGATATTGCAAATGTAGTAACAGCTGGCATAAATACCATTGTTATTCCAGATACAACCCCAGGCAAACTAAGAGGGAATATAACTTTAGTAAATACTTGCAAACTGTTAGCACCTAAATCACGCGCTGCATTAACTAAATCATCATCCATTTTTGATAATGAAGTGTATATTGGTAAGACCATAAATGGTAAAAAATTGTAAACCATACCAAGCAATATTGCAAAATTAGTATATAATATTGCTACTGGCTCTACTCCAAATATACCTAAGAATGAATTTAGCAATCCATTTTTACCAAGTATAGCTACCCATGCATATGTTCTTAAAAGAAAATTCATCCACATAGGAAGTATGAATAGTAATATCAACGTTCCTCTTTTACTTATATGTGCTTTTGAAATTATATAAGCTACTGGGTATCCAACTATAAGGCATATTAAAGTTGATGCTCCAGCTAACATAATAGATCTAAAGAATACTTTTAAGTATATCGGATCCATTAATTCTTTATAGTTTGCTAAAGAAAATACTTGTTTTCCATCTACTTCTACTGTAAAACTAAAAATCACTACTAATATTAAAGGGATTATTATAAATATCGCACTCCATATAACATATGGATATGCTAAGATAGATTTTTTCTTCATGTTAGTTTTTCTCTTTTCT
Organism: Romboutsia sedimentorum; assembly: GCF_030131845.1. Classification (GTDB taxonomy): domain Bacteria; phylum Bacillota; class Clostridia; order Peptostreptococcales; family Peptostreptococcaceae; genus Romboutsia_D; species Romboutsia_D sedimentorum. The sequence goes on from NZ_JASKYM010000012.1 coordinate 3,793, forward strand.
CATTATATGGATATCTTCTGGATATATATCCATGCCTAGTTGTGAACCGACTTCTGCATTTTTAGTGTTGTGAAGTATCCACTTTCTATCATTTTCTTTCACTTCTATTTCGTAATGAACTCCTTTAAATACTGTAGATGTAACTATTCCCTTTAACATGCCGTGTTGTGGTTCAACCATTTTAATATCTTCTGGTCTTATTACAACTTCAATATTTTCATTTTTTTCAAAACCTTTATCTACACAATCAAACTTAGTATTACAAAACTCTACTTTAAAGTCTTCATGCATTATTCCATCAAATATATTACTTTCTCCTATAAATCTAGCTACAAATGAGTTTTCAGGTTCATTATATATATCTTGCGGACTTCCCATTTGTTGTATTTTACCTTTATTTATTACTATTATTGTATCCGACATGCTAAGAGCTTCTTCTTGGTCATGAGTTACAAATATAAATGTTATTCCAAGTTTTTGTTGCATTCTCTTTAACTCTAATTGCATTTCTTGTCTTAATTTTAAGTCCAAGGCTCCTAAAGGTTCATCTAATAAAAGAACTTTTGGTTCATTAACTAAAGCTCTCGCTATAGCTATTCTTTGTTGTTGACCTCCACTTAAAGAATCAACTTTTCTATTTTCTTTGCCTTCTAGTGCAACTAGCTTTAACATTTCTCTTACTTTTTTATCTATTTGATCTTTAGGCATTTTCTTTATTTTTAGCCCAAAAGCAATATTTTCATATACATTCATATGTGGAAATAAAGCATACTTTTGGAATACTGTATTTACTGGTCTTTGATGTGGCGAAAGGTTACTTATATTCTTTTCTTCAAATAAAACTTTTCCATCATCTGCATATTCAAATCCAGCTATTATCTTTAATATCGTAGTTTTCCCACATCCACTTGGTCCTAGAAGTGTAAAAAACTCATTTTTCTTTATATCTAATGATAAATTATCTAAAACTGTTAAATCATCATATGTTTTAGATAGATTTTTTAATTCTATTATATTTTCGCTCAATTATTAACACCTCTTTCCTAAAATGACGGCGGGGTACTAACCCAAATTACTTTTGCAGTTGTTTTGCCTGCATTTGATATATAATGATTCGCCCTTGGTTTAAAATAGAAACTTTCACCTTTTCTCACTTTATTTTTTTTATCTCCTATATAAACATATACAGATCCCGTCAATACATAACCGAATTCCTCACCTTCATGAGGTTTTTCTTCTTTATATTGCCCACCTGGATATAAAGTTATTATTACAGGTTCCATTTCATTTTTTTGAGAATTTGGTATCAACCATTTAAAAGTATATTTTAAATCTTCGTCCTCAGTCTCAAACATATCCTCTTTTGTGAATGAAATTCTTTCATCATCTATTTCATTAAAAAACTCCCTTAGATTTGTACCTAATATTTCAAGTATATCTATAAGGGTAGCTATGGATGGTGAAGTTAAATTATTTTCTAATTGAGATATAAATCCTTTTGATAATTCACATCTATTGGCCAGTTCTTCTTGAGTTAGTTGCTTTTCTATTCTCATTCGTTTTATTTTCTCACCAATTTCCACAATTCCACCTCCTATTTTTTTGTTATTATAACTAAACAATATGTTTAAAATATGTAAACAACAAAACCTATTATATAAAATTTGGCACTATAATTCAAGAGTTTTTAAATATTTTTTATTTTTTATTTATAGTGTTAATTCTAGTATTTTAAAGAGTTTGTACTAGTTGATCAATTATATGTGTTTATATTAATATTAAAAAAGTTTAGTATGTCTAATTTTTATAAATCAATTTTCAATTTATATAAATTACTTTTTATATTAATTTAATTTCACATTATTTAGATTTTTTATAATCTAAATTACCAAAATAAAGTTTATAATTATAAATATAACTTCTACACAATGTAGATTTTTTATACTACGTTATTGTATAAAAATAGCACCTCTACAAAGAGATGCCATTTTTAAATTCTTTTATTAAAAATAAAATTACTATTATCACTGCAAGTATATCTGCTATTGGTTGTGATATCCATACTCCATCTAACTTCCATATTTTTGGTAAAATCAAAACTAATGGCGCTAATATTATAAACTGTCTAAGTAAAGTTAAAAACATAGACTTCTTAGTTTTTCCAACCGATTGAAAATATACTGGACCAACTATAGCTATTCCCACGATCGGAAGTGCAAATAAATTTATGTTTATTCCTTTTATAGCTAGTTTTATAAGCTCTTCATCTTCGGTAAATATTCCTATGAAAAATTCAGGGAATATTTTAATAGCCAAAAATCCAAAAGTTAAAATTCCTACAGACATTATCATAGCTAAAATTAGCGTTTTTTTAGCTCTATCATGCTGTTTAGCTCCATAGTTATAAGCTATTATAGTTTGCATACCTTGGCTTAATCCAAATACAGGCATCATAAATAAAAGCACTATAGATGTGATTGCCGTCATAGCTCCTATAGCAAGGTCCCCTCCATATACTCTAAGCGCCGTATTTGACAATACGTGTATTAAACTAGTTGTAAGTTCCATAGCAAAAGGTGCTAACCCTACTGCAATAATAATTTTTACTATTTTAAAATCTAGCTTAAGGTTATGCCTGTGTAATTTTAAAATAGATTTACCTTTTATAAAGTAGGTAAATACCCATATAGATATTATTATCTGAGATATTACAGTTGCTATAGCAGCACCTTTTATACCTAGTCCAAAAACAAATATAAATATCGGGTCTAAAATAAGATTTAGTATACATCCTACTACCATAGTTTTGGCTGCTAACTTAGGATTTCCTTCCGACCTTATAGCATTGTTCAAAGAAAATGATATTAAATTAAATGGCGTTCCTATATAAATAATACCTATATAATCTCTTGCATAAGAAATTGTATGTTTGCTTGCTCCAAACAAATAAAGTATCTTATCCATAAATAAAGTTCCAACTATCATTATTATCAAAGAGATAATAATAACTAGGACAAAGGTGTTTCCTAAAACTTTCTCAGCTTCATTTTTATTGCGTTGCCCAAGTTTTATAGATATATTGGTACTTCCTCCAACTGCAATTAACACTCCAAAGCCTACTATTAATGTAAATATTGGCATAGTTACTCCAAGACCTGATATAGCTAAAGCTCCTACCCCTTCAATAGATCCTATAAATGCTCGATCCACAGTATTATATAAAGAAGTAACCATCATTGCAATTATTGCAGGTATTGAGTATTTTATTAGTAAAGTCTCTATCTTTTCACTTTTTAAAGCCTCTTGATTTTCCATTTTTTCACCATTTATACCATATCATAAGTTATACATACTGGCCTTTGAGTTCTAGGGTCTTTAACTATTTCTGCGTCTATATTAAATAATTCCCTAAGATTTTCTTTTGTCATAACTTTATCCGCGCTACCTTCGCAAACTACACTTCCTTTTTTAACGCCTATCATATGGTCTGCAAATCTAGCTGCATTATTAAGTTCATGTATAACCATAACTATGGTTCTTCCTTCTTTTTTGTTTAAGTTTTCTAATAACTTTAATATCTCTAATTGATGAGCTAGGTCTAAATAAGTTGTTGGTTCATCTAATAAAAGTATATCTGTTTCTTGAGCTAGGGCCATAGCTATCCAAGCTCTTTGTCTTTGACCTCCTGATAAATCATCAATATCTCTATCTTTAAATTCAAGTATCCCCGTTACTTCTAAAGCCCATTTTACTATATCTTTATCTTCTTTCTTAGATTTTCCAAATCCACTTTGATGAGGAAATCTTCCATAAGATATAAGTTCCTCTACAGTTAATCCACTTGGAGCTTGAGGACTTTGAGGGAGTACCGCCATTTCTTTTGCAAGATCCTTTGGATTTTGGGTATGAATGTCTTTTTCATTCACATAAATATTTCCACTTTTAGGATTTATAATTCTACCTATAGTTTTTAATATTGTAGATTTACCACATCCATTTGCTCCGATTATGGTAGTTATCTTACCTTTAGGTATACTTAAATTAAGATTTTTTACAATATCTATATTTCCATAACTTATGTTCAAATTTTTTGTAGTTATACAGTTCATGCTCATTACCTCTTTCTAATTTGATAACATTAAATAAATAAAATACGGTACTCCTATTATAGAAACAACTATTCCTACAGGTATCTCTATAGGAGCTAATAAATTTCTTGAGATTGTATCTGAAATCAACAGCATTAATGTACCTATAAGTGCAGCTGTTGGTATAAGCTTTTTATGCTTAGGCCCTACTAATTTTCTAGCTATGTGAGGTGAAACCAGTCCTAAAAATGAAATACTTCCAGCTACTGATGTTGCAACCCCGGATAGTATAACAGCATATATTATTAATTTTCTTCTTTCTCTCTCAACTTTTATACCCAATCCGGTAGATATTTCATCACCTAAATTAAGTACATCTAAATATCTTGCTTTATAAATAGTCAATATCATAAACAATAATATAAAAGGTAGTACTGCTATTACATATTTCCAGCTACTTCCCCATATACTACCCGCTGTCCATGCCATTACTCTATTAAATTCTTGTGTTGTAAACTTTAACTGAAATATTGTTAAAATAGATGTAAATGCTATATTTATACCTATCCCAATTAGTAACAATCTAGATGAGCTAATGCCATCTTTCCATGCAAGTATGTATATTAAAAATGCTCCAAATAATGCTCCACAAAGTGCAACTATTGGCATTGTAAATATAGTCAAGTTGCTTATCCCGTCATACACATTTCCATTCATAAAATAAATATATATTACTACAAATAATGCTGCACCTGAGTTTATACCTAATATACCCGAGTCTGCTAGGTCATTTTTTGTAACACCTTGAAGTATTGTTCCTGCTATTGCTAATGCACTACCTACTAATATACCTATAACAATTCTTGGTAATCTCAATTTAAATATAGCAATTTCATAGTTTCTTTGCCCTTGTCCAAATAATGTTTTTATAACATCTTTAGGACTTATTGCAAATGAACCTAAGTTTAAACTAACTAAAAACGTTATAAATATTAAAGCCAGCAATATAACACTTATAAGTATAAATTTCTTATTTTTATTTATCTTCATAATTTATCTAGTTTCCTTTCTTACAAGATAGATAAACACCGGCACTCCTAAAAGTGCTGTTAATGAACCTATCGGAGTCTCATATGGTGGATTTATCATCCTCGCAATAATATCACTATAAACTAATAATACTGACCCTAATACTAACGAACAAGGAATTATGTATTTATAGTTTGCTCCCACTATTGCCTTTACAATTTGAGGTATTATAAGACCTACAAACACTATATTACCTGCTACGGCTACAGATGATCCTGCTAAAAGTATCACTATAATTAAACATATAAATCTTACTAAATTAGTTTTTTGACCCAAACCTATAGCTACTTCTTCACCTAAACTTAGTATTGTTATTTTCGGGGCCATTATCATAGATAAAATCGTAGTTGCTCCTCCAACTAAAAATAATAATTTAACACCTTCCCACTTTGCACTTGTTAGTCCTCCTGAAATCCAAAAACTTAATTGTTGAGATAAATTAAAGTACATTGAAACTGCAGTTGCTAAAGAAACTAATAAAGTTCCTAGTGCCGTACCTGCTAATGCAAGTTTAACCGGATCTACTTTACCTCTTGATTTAGAACTTACAAAATAAACTAATATACCGCTTATACTAGCTCCTAAAAATGCAAATAACATTAATCCAAAACTACCTAATGCAAATCCAGGTACTAAAGTTTGTAAAACTAAAGCTATTGCTATTGTAAATGTTGCACCTTGAGTTATACCCATTACAGAAGGGTCTGCAATTGGGTTCCTAGTTATACCTTGCATTACAGCTCCAGAAACTGATAAAAAACCTCCAACCAGTGCTGCAGCTAATGCTCTTGGCAATCTTATATCTTTAATTATGCTTGTATTTATATCAACATCTGATGATAGCAAGCTTTTTATAGTTGTAGAAAAACTTATATCGTTAGCTCCTAAAGATATAGATAATAATAGTCCCGATATAAGCATAACTAAACCTATAAGTATTAATAAAAATGCCTTTTTCTTTTTACTTATATTAATCATTTTTTTCTCCTTTATTTCAACGTTCTTTCAATAACTTATTTTTATAAATATATTTTAATAATTTCATCAACTCTTACTTTATTAATAATAAAAATAGGTGTGAAAAATGTACAACATTATCCCACACCTAAATTATTAATTATTTTATTAAAGCGTCTTTAATTGATTCTAATAACATTTCTCTTCCTATTGGGTTATAACATTGTGTAAAGTATGGGCTAGCATCAAGTATTGTTACATTCCCGTCTTTTACTGCTCTTATTTTAGACCAAACACTACTATTTTCTAAGTCTTTTTTATCAGAATCAGTAGCAATTGCTATTATGTGATCTGCATCTATTTTAGTTAATCCCTCCATAGTAACTGTTGGTAATGTTATATTATCTTGAGCTGGCATATTTTTTGGTCTAGTTAATTTCATATCGTCATTAATCACTGTTCCTATACCTGCATTACTAAATACCATGAAGCTTCCTGAAGTAGATAAAACTGGTAAATATGACTTATTTCCATTTTTAGCTATTATTTCTTTGCCTAGTTTTTGTGCTTTTTCATCATAATTTTTTAGCCATTTATTTGCATCATCTTCTTGATTGAATAATTTTCCTGTATCTATTAATTTATTTCTCCAGTCATTTGCATAGTCTTTTACCATAACAACTGGTGCCATTTGTTTTAACTCATCATATATTTTTTCTTGTCTTTCATTCATTATTATTAAGTCTGGATTAACAGATAGTATTGCTTCCATATCCATTGTGTCCATCATAGAATGACCAACTATTTTAGATCCTTCTAACTTATCAGCTATGTATGATGAAAATTTATCTGTTTGATAAGAATCTACGTTAGCAGTTGCAACAGGCTTATGACCTAATATTAACAATTCTTCTGTAGACCCTGATATATCTACTATCTTCTTAGGATTTGCTGGTATTTCAACTTCCCCTTTTACACTTTGAACTTTTCTCATTTTATTACTTGAGCTTTCTTCTATATTTTTACTAGAGCATCCACTTAAAACACCTATCGCCAATATTGATGTTAAAAGTAAAGCTAATGATTTTCTTTTTCTCATGAACTTTCCTCCCAGTTGTTTTTTATTAATATTTGATATTAATTATCATTACTGTATCTTATTATATCACGTATATCTAATTAGTCAACATTTTTCATCGATTTTTTATCAAAATGATAATATATTTTTGATATAAATTTATATAAGCATAAAAAGGCTATGATGTATTATTTCCATCATAGCCTTTTTATATTTATATTTATGTTAAACTATTTTGTAATCTTCAGGTTTTAACTTACTTGCAGCTTCTTCATCTAATATTAAAACTATATCATTGTGAAATTGTAATATAGATGCAGGTACTTCTGGTACAACTTTACCATATACGGTATTATATATAGCTTGTGCTTTAGATTCTCCACAAGCTAGCAGCATTATCTTTCTAGCTTTAAATATAGAACCTGTTCCCATAGTTATTGCTTTTTTAGGTACATTTTCTTCTTTATCAAAAAATCTCGCATTAGCTTCTATAGTACTTTGTTTTAAATCTACTAGATGAGTCCCTCTTTCAAAGTTTATAGTAGGCTCATTGAATCCTATATGAGCATTGTGCCCGATTCCTAATACTTGTATATCTACGCCACCACAATCTTTTATACTTTTATCGTATCTTTCACATTCAGCTTCTACATCTTTAGCCATTCCATTTGGTATATTTATATTTTCCTTTGGTATATTTATATAATTAAATAGATTTTCTTTCATAAAATAATCATAACTTTGATTATTTTCTTTTGGCAAATTATAATATTCATCTAAATTGAAAGTTGATATTTCTGAAAAATCTATTTGTTTATCATTATACATTTTAACCAATTGCTTATACATTCCTACTGGTGTACTACCTGTTGCTAAACCTAAAACTGAATTTGGCTTTAATGTTACTTGGCTTAATATCATTTGAGCTGCTTTTTTGCTCATTTCATCATAATTTTTACATACTAATATTCTCATTGAATCAAACCCTCTCCTAACCTATTTTTTATAAATTATTTCCCCGTTATTTATACTCATATAGCAATTTAATTTTTCATCAAATATAGCTATATCTGCATCTTTACCTATTTCTAAACTACCTTTTTTATCATCTATTTTTATTGATTTTGCAGGATTTATAGACGCAAATTTTATAACCTTATTTATATCCAAATTTGTATTATTCATGAAATTATAAACCATCTTGTTAAGCGGCATAACACTTCCAGCTAGATTTCCACTTTCAAGTCTTGCTTGATTATCTTTTACTATGACCTTTTGACCGCCTAAAGAATATTCTCCATCATCTAAGCCTCCAGCCTCAATAGAATCAGTTATTAAAACTATTTTATCTTCGCCTTTGTTATTTAATATAAATTGGAACAAGTCCTTTAGTATATGTATCTCATCTGCTATCATTTCACAATATACATTAGTTGTAAGAGCTGCCCCTACTACACCAGGATCCCTATGATTTAATCCATTCATACCATTAAAAATATGAGTTATATTACTTGCACCTAAATTTATAGCTTCTCTAGCTTCTTCAAATGTAGCATTACTATGACCTATTGATAAAGCTATATCTGTATTTTTACGTATTTCTCTTGTAAATTCAAACTCTTTATCCGTTTCAGGTGCATAAGTAATAATCTTTATAACTTCATCATATTGCTTTATTAAATCATAACTTGGAGCTACTATAAATTGTGAATTTTGAGCTCCTTTATAATCATTATTTATAAACGGACCTTCTAAATGAGCACCTAAAATTTGTGAACCTTTTATTTTATTATTCATACAATCTTTTATTGATTTTAATGCATTATTTATCAATTCTTCATCCATAGTCATTGTTGTTGGTAGAAAAGATGTAACTCCATGTCTTGCTATGGACTTAGCTATAGTAGTTAGTGATTCTTCACTACCATCCATAGTATCTTTTCCCATATTTCCATGTATATGTATATCTATTAATCCAGGAGTAACAAATTTCCCTTTAGCATCAATTATTTCACATTCGTTAGGTACTTCATTAGCTATATCTACTATTTTATTGTCAAATATCAAAACCTTATTTTGTAAAATCTGATTTTCTAAAACTATTTTTCCATTGATTATGCATTTCATACTATAGCCTCCTACTCACTTAATATTATTTCATATTGATACTTATCGCTTCTAAATATTGATATAGTGTATTCTATAGGCTGACCTTCTATGGTATATGAATTTCTTTGAAGTTTAAGTGCTAATGCTCCTTCTTCTGCGCCTAATATATTGCACTCTTCTTCTGACATAATTATAGGTTCTATAACCTGTTCTGCTCTTTGTATTTTATAATTATAGTCTTCGCTTAACATCTTATATAACGAATTGTTATCTAACATTCTTTTAGTAAAACCTTTGCATGCATCTTCTGATAAATATACTGTTTCTATACCCAAAGGCTCACTCTCTATATATCTTAATCTAACTACTTTATAAACATTAGTTTCTTCACTAATTATTTGTAATTTTCTTTTTATTAATTCACTAGGAACTTCCATTTCAAAAGATAATATATCTGTTTTTATCTTAATTCCTTTTTCTTTCATTACATCTGTAAAACCTTTAACATTAGAAAATTGATATTTCTTTTTGTTTTTCGCTACAAATGTTCCTTTTCCTTGAACTCTATACAAAAGACCATCTGATACTAATCCTACTATAGCTTTATTAACAGTCATACGGCTAACATTTTGTAAACTACACAATTCTCTCTCTGGCATTATCGAATCGCCCTCTTTAAGTTGTCCATCATTTATCATTTTTTTTATTATTGAACTAAGTTGAATGTGTAGAGGTATTGTACTATTTTTATTTATTTTTTCCATATTTTCCACCAATCTTTATATGGTATATACCTTTTGGTATATACCAATTATACACTATTTTTATAATCATTTTCAATAGTTTCTAGCTATTTTGCATAAAATATTTGTATGTTATATATCCTGTATGTATGGTATTATATTAAATTATAACCATTAACAATAATTAGAATTAAGGAGATGCAAAATTTGATAAAAATAGGCGATTTTAACAAACTTGAAGTAAAAAGAAAAACTGATTTCGGTTACTTCTTAGATGCTCAAACAGGAGATACTAAGGATGATGTATTACTTCACAACAGATTACTTAACAAAAACAAAATTGAAGTTGGAGATGTAGTAGATGCTTTCATATATAAAGATTCTGAAGGTAGACCTTCTGCAACTTTAGTAACACCAAAAGGAAAGGTAGATGAAATAGCTTACCTAAAAGTTGTTGCACATACTGCAATCGGAAGTTTTATAGATATCGGACTTCAAAAGGATATATTAGTTCCTTTTAAAGCTAAAACTTATGAATTAGAAAAAGGTGCTAGATATTTATTCCACATATATTTAGATAAAACTGGAAGACTAGCAGCTACTACTGATATAGATGCACATCTTACTACAGATCACAGTTACAATATCGGTGATAATGTTACAGGTATAGTTTACGGTTTCCAAACAAATAATTCAGCAATGATTTGTATTGATAATAAGTATGCAGGAGTTATACTTCATAACGAATACTTTACAGAATTAAAAATAGGTGAAGAGTTAAACTTAAACATTATAAAAATATATGAAGACGGTAAACTAGGTCTTTCTCCTAGACAAGGTAGAAAAGAAGAGTTAGATGTTCTTGAAACTGCAATAATGAGTTATCTTGAAGGTGCCGATGGACATATGAGATTTAACGATAAAACTTCTCCTGAAGAAATATCTACAGTTTTTAACACTAGTAAAAAGAATTTCAAACGTGCTCTTGGTGTATTAATGAAAAAAGGATTAATAATTCAAGATGAAAACGGAACTAATTTAAAATAATTAATACACAAATGGGTTATCTCTAGCTTTGAGATAACCCATTTTTTAATATAATTATATTTTTTAACAATTATGAATTAAAATGTAATATTTGTAAATAATAGTAAGATAAGATAAATAATTTTATAGGAGGATTTTTTAAATGGAAATAATTTATAATATAGGTGTTATTCTTGTTTTAATAGGAGCAATTAACTGGGGCTTAGTTGCAATAGCTCAATTTGATTTAGTTGCAGCTTTATTTGCTGGCTCAGGTAAATTTGGAAATATAAGTGGTTTAAGCAGATTTATTTATGGATTAGTTGGTATATCAGCTATCTATGTAGGAACTCAATACTTTCTTACTATGATGTAATTAATTTTTCACTAACAATAAAAGGAGGACCATGATCCTCCTTTTATTGTTTAACTTATAATATTTTCAAACTCATTATTTACTATACTCTGCAAATCCATTGGTGAAAGCTCTACTTGATATCCTATTTTTCCAGCACTAACTATAATAGTTTCTAAATTTTTTGCACTTTCATTTATAAAAGTTTTATAAGCTTTTTTCATCCCTATAGGTGAACATCCACCTCTTATATACCCTGTTATTTTATTTATATCATTCACACTAATCATTTCAATATTTTTCTCTTTTGCTACTTTTGCACCTTTTTTTAAATCTAAATGCTCATTAACTGGGATCACATATACATATATAGTTTTACTAGAACCCATAGCTACTAATGTTTTGTAAACTACACTAACATCTTTTCCTATATTACTAGCTACCTCTACCCCGTCAATATGATCCCCTTTTTTTACATTATAGCAATGTACATCATATTTAATTTTTTTAGAATCCAAAATTCTCATTGCATTTGTTTTTATATTTGTCATAAAACATCCCTCTTATGTTTATTTTAAATTTCTATATTATTATATGTTTCTTGTATATTCCTTTAACCACTCTTTTTCTTCTTCATTTAAAAATGGTGCTATCTTTTTATAAACTTCTTTGTGATAGTCATTTAAATATTCTTTTTCATTGTCTGACATTAATCTTTCATCTATTGCATCTAAGTCAATTGGTGCAAATGTAACTACTTCAAACCCCATAAATTGACCATATTCATTTTTTTCTAATTTTTCAACTACTATTTCATTTTCAATTCTTATACCATGAGAACCTTGTACATAAACTCCTGGTTCATTAGTTGTAACCATTCCTTCTTCAAGTATACAGCTATCATCTCTGTCTGGTAATACTCTCCATCTAAATCCATTAGGACCTTCATGAACATTAAGTACAAATCCTATTCCATGTCCTGTCCCACATTTGTAATCTATTCCTAAATCCCAAAGTGGACCTCTTGCAAGAATATCTAAATTATAACCTCTGCATCCATGTAAGAATTTGACTCTAGATAATCTTATCATACCCCTTACAACATTTGTAAAATGAGTTTGAACTTCTTCCGATATAGCTCCTAGTGCTATAGTTCTTGTTATATCAGTTGTTCCATCATAGTACTGTCCACCTGAATCTACTAAGAATAAGTCTTTTGCTTCTAACTTATAGTCACTTTCTTTTGTAGCACTATAATGCATCATAGCAGCATGTTCTCTATATGCAGCTATAGTAGTGAAACTAGGCTCTATGAACTTATCTTGTTCTCTTCTAAATTCTTCTAGTTTTTCTGTTGCACTTAATTCTGTAATTTCTTGTTTACATACCCCTGTTTTTAACCAGTGCATAAATTTAGTAAATGCTACTCCATCTTTTATATGACTATTTCTTATATTTTTTAATTCTACTTGATTCTTTATAGCTTTAAACATAATTGTTGGATTTATAGATTCTATTTTTTGTACATTTTTAGGTATATTATTGTATATTGAATAACTAACCTTAGATGGATCAAGAAGCACTACTTGATTTTCATCTATTTCTTTTACAAACTTATGAACGTCATCATAATTTTTAATTTTTACATTTTCTTTATTCAACTCAGATTTTATTTCATCATTTAGCTTACGTTCATCTATAAATAAATAAACACTATCTAAATCTACGACTACATAAGAAAGTACTACTGGGTTAGATTTTATATCCCCACCTCTTATATTAAATAACCAAGCTATATCGTCTAGAGTTGTTATTATATGACTTGTAGCTTTTTTTTCTTTCATAGCTTCTCTTACTCTAGCTAATTTTTCACTAAAGCTTGCACCAGTATATTCACTACCTAATAAAAATGCTTTTTTGTTAGGTAAGCTACATCTATCTTCCCATATATCATTTATCAAATCATAATTATATTCTATCGATATATTTTTAAATGATAATTTATCACCTAATGTTTTACCTTCTTTTGCACATATTACTTTCCCATCAAATCCTAGTTTTGAATTTTGAGGTAATTTTTCTATTAAGTATTCTTCTACTGTTGGTACATTTTCTTCTCCCATTTTAAATAACTCTATATCACTATTCTTTAATTCATCTTCAGCTTGAATAAAATATCTACCGTCTGTCCATAGCCCAGCTTCATCTAAAGTTATTACAGCAGTCCCTGCAGAACCTGTAAATCCTGATATAAATTCTCTAGATTTAAAATATTCTCCTACGTATTCACTTTGATGGTAATCTGATGATGGTATTAAATAAGAATAAATTCCTTTTTCCTTCATTATTTTTCTTAGTTTTTCAATTCTTTGTTTTATCATTTTTTTACTCCCTCTTATTTTAATCTTTTAAGTATGTATACTACTTACTTTTTAAATAAGCTCGTTAATTCCTTGATTATTTAATATATTATCACAACTGTTAAATATTATTAACTCTTTTTTTATATTAATATAGCTACATCTTCCTTGTTTAAATGGTTACAATCATTTATATTTTTTTTTATTTTTATTGGGCTTCCTCCTAATATAATAATTTTATCACCTAGATATATAGCTTCCTCAATATCATGTGTAACAAATATAACAGTTCTTTTTTCTTTTTTTAATAGCAATTTGAAACTATCAATTATATTTTTTTTATTTTTTATGTCTATAGATTTAAAAGGCTCGTCCATTACAATAACTTTAGAAGGATATACAAATGCTCTCGCTATATTTATCCTTTGTCTAATTCCACCACTTAACATTTGAGGATAATAGTTTTTATATTCACTTACTCCTACTAATTTTAAGTATTCCTCACATAATTCATCTACGTGCGTTTTGCTATACAATTTTTTTATCACTAGCTTTATATTTTCTTCAACGCTTAACCATTCGATCAATCGATCTTCTTGAAATATATAACTTATCCCTAAATTTTTCAAAGAATCAATTTCTTCACCATCATTTTTATTTACGCCACTTATTATATTTAAAAGTGTACTTTTACCACATCCAGATTTGCCCATTATAATATTAACTTCATCTTTATAAAAATCTATATTAAAGTTTTCAAATATTATTTTATCATTATACGATTTATTTACGTTTTTAATATTTAGCTTCACCTTTTCCATGTAAAAGTACTCCTTGATATTTTATTTTGTATTATGTTTATAAATACAGATATTAAAACTATAATTATTAACCAAGCAAATATTGCCGATGTATTAAAATTGATTTTTTCAACTTGTATCATAGTCCCTATCCCGTAGCTTGGTTGTCCGTAAACTTCCCCTGCTATTACAACTTTCAGTGCTAAAGAAATTGTTGATGCTATTATAGGTGTTAGTCTAAACTTTATAGCAGGAAAATAAATTTTTATAATTTTATCTTTTAAATTGACTTTATATACATTAGCCATTTCTATTAAAGATTTATCTAGTTCTATCATAGAACCTAAAATATTTTCATATAAAATTGGAAATGTAATCATAAACCCAACAATAAATGGAGCATTGTTTTTATCAAACCAAATTAAAGCTAATAAAATTACTATCATCATAGGTATTGAATTTGCTAAAGTATTTAAAGGTTTGAAAAAATTTCTTATAACCGTACTTATATATGCTAAGATTCCTATTATAGTTGCAAACATTAGTGCAACTATAAAACTTATTATGCTTCTCCCTGTTGAAAAAATCATATCTAAATAGGACCTTTCTTGACTTAAAATTTCATATAAACTCCTAAGTGTTTGATTTATTGTGGGGAGGTATATATCATTATTTATTTTGATCGCAATAATTTGCCATAAAAATAAGAGGACAACGCAAGATAGCGCCACCTCTATTTCATTTTTTTTAAATTTATTCTTTAATAAAATAAATCCCTTCATCTGGAATCTTTCCTCCTACTGATTTTGCATCAAAATCAAATAAGTTTTGATAATAGTTTTTATAATCATTTATACTGTCTTTTATTGATATAAATTTTAAGTTTGCTCTTTCTAAAGATTTGTTTATAATTTTAGGCTCTACAGATGCTCCTAGTTTTTTAGCATAGTCTCCAACATCACTTCCATTAATATTTGCAAAATCTACACTATCTGATACTGCATTTAAAAATAAACCTATAAACTCTTGATTCTCTTTAGCAAAATCAGACTTAACTATTATAGTCGACTGAGGATATCCATCTTTTGATTTCTTAGTTTGCTTCCATTCATCATTTAAACTTTTTATTATCTTTATATTTGGATTTTTATTCATTAACATTGTAAGTGCTGGCTCTGGCACAAATCCTGTATCTGCTTTTCCTGTTGCTAATAATGGTATTAGCTCACTTGTGGAATTTACATAATCAAAATTTATACTTGCAGGATCTATTCCTTTATCAGTTAATACGCTTTGAACTGTTATATCTGGCGTTAAACCTTTACCACTATTTAATACTTTTCCTCCTACTAAATCTTCAAATCCTTTTATATTTTTAGTAGATACTAAATAAAACGAACCATTTCCTACACTTCCAGCAATTTGATAATTAGAAGTTTTATTATATGCAATAGCAGCCATATTAGATGGTACTATTGCTATATCTGGTTCTTGTTTCATTACTGAAGTAGATAAATTTTCTGGTGTCTTTTCTATTGTATATTTAATTTCATATCCTTCTTGTATGTGTGTATTTTCATTAGCTAACTTAGCTATAGCTATCGATGGAAGTCCATCTGGTATAGATACTTTTACTTCTTTAGATACTACCTGTGTTTTTGATTTTGACGTTTCTTGTGTTGATTTAGTGCATCCCATTAGAAACGTACTTCCTAAAGCCATAGATAGTATTACCGGTATAAGCTTTTTCATATTATCATCCTCTCTTATGTAAACTATACTTTAATAATTTCTATAAATTTATAGAATATCCCTTCTATAAATAACTTTATATTTACCTTAAGATTAAAAAATCAATAAAACTAGTTCTATTCTTATCTATATTTTTGCATAATAAAAATCACCATGTTAACTACATGATGACTTTTATTATTAAGCTTAATCTATTTTCTTTTCTTTTTTCTAGTATTAGAGCTTTTATTAGCTTGTTGACTATTACTTCTACTATCTTCTTTTCTTTTTCCAGCTGGCTTATTGTTTGAATTTCTGTTATTACTATTTTTATTCTTAGAACCAGCTATTCTATTAGCATAAGGTCTTAATTCTTTAGGTTTTATTAGACATCTTTGTCCAATACCTATTAAATCTTCTCTTCCTGCTTGCACTAATGCACTATGAACTAAATCATAATTTCTCGGTGCTCTATATTGAAGTAAAGCTCTTTGCATTGCTTTTTCTGTTTTGCTCTTTGGAACATATACAGGTTGCATAGTAAGAGGGTCTATTCCTGTGTAGAACATTGTTGTAGATAATGTTCCTGGTGTTGGGTAGAAATCTTGTACTTGCTCTGGCTGATACGCCGTGTCTCTTAAGTACTCAGCTAACTCAATAGCACTATTTAATGTAGATCCTGGATGACTTGACATTAAGTATGGTATTAAGTATTGCTTTTTACCTAATTGCTCATTTATAGCAAAGAACTTTTGTCTAAACTTATCATACATATTACCTGCTGGCTTTTGCATATGATGTAGAACTTCTTCTGCAATATGCTCAGGAGCTACTTTTAATTGCCCACTAACATGATGCTCTATTAATTCTCTAAGGAACTTATTATCTTTGTCAGCCATAACATAATCATATCTTATTCCTGAGCGAACAAATACTTTCTTTATGTCTGGTAATTTTCTTAATTTTCTTAGTAATTGTAAGTATTCACTATGGTCTACTTCTAAGTTTTTACATGGTTCTGGATGTAGACATTGTCTGTTCTTACATGCCCCTTTAGTTACTTGCTTTTTACATGCAGCTTTTCTAAAGTTTGCAGTAGGTCCACCAACATCATGTATATAACCTTTGAAATCTGGAAGTTTTGTTATTCCTACAGCTTCATCTACTATAGAATTTTGACTCCTACTTTGTACAGCTCTTCCTTGGTGGAAAGTTATTGCACAGAAAGAACAACTTCCAAAACATCCTCTTGAACTAACTATACCAAATTTAACTTCTTCTATTGCTGGTATTCCACCATCTTTTTTGTATACAGGATGGTAAGTTTTTTGATATGGAAGCGCATATACTGCATCTAATTCACTTCTATTTAAAGGTATTTCTGGTTTGTTTTGTACAACATACTTGTCAGAATGTTTTTGAACTATTGCTTTTCCTCTATAAGGATCCTGTTCATCATATTGAACTTTAAAAGCTTGTACATATTTAATTTTATCATCACAAACTTCTTTATATGAAGGTATTAATACATAATCATCGTATATTTCATCTAAAGAATCTGCTACATAACATGTACCATTTATATGTCTTATATATTTTGGTTCAAATCCATCATTTAATGCATTTGCAACTTCTACTATTTGCTTTTCACTCATTCCATAAATCAGCATGTCAGCACCACTGTCTACTAACATAGATTTTCTAACTTTGTCACTCCAGTAATCATAGTGAGCAAATCTTCTTAAACTTGCTTCTAGTCCACCTATTATTACAGGTACATTTTTGTATGCTTCTCTTATTTTGTTACAGTAAACTATAGTTGCTCTGTCTGGTCTAAGACCCATTTTAGCACCTGGAGAATACATATCTTTTTCTCTATGTTTTTTACTTACAGAATAATGATTTACCATAGAATCCATGTTTCCAGAGTTAACTAAGAAACCTAATCTTGGTTTTCCTAACTTCATAAAATCATCTGTAGTTTTCCAATCTGGTTGTGCAATTATACCTACTTTATAACCTGCACTTTCTAATACTCTTGATATTATAGCTGTTCCGAAACTATGATGGTCAACATATGCATCTCCTGTAACTAATACAAAGTCTAATTCTTCCCATCCTCTATCTATCATATCTTGTTTACATATTGGTAAAAATTTATTTCCCATTAATATCACCTGCTTAATCTATTGTTAGTTTTATTATATCCTAATTAACGCTCATCAAAACTAATTTATTATTTTAGTTGCTAATATATAATTATATCACTAAAATAGATTAGTTTACATCATTTTCAAAAATAATTATTGGTAAATATATTTAAAATATTACTTTTTTTAAACTACATATGTAAAAATTATATTTATTGATGATTAAACTATAAAAAAGACGATTTTTAAAATCATCTTTTTTTATTTCAATTTATGTTTTTATAAGAATTTTTCTTTAAACCCGGCTCCTCTTACTTCTTCAACATTGTTTATTGAAATAAAAGCATCCAAATCTATTTTATAAACTAAGTCTTTTAACTTAGCTAAATCATTTGATGATACTATACAATAAATTAATTTCTTTTTATCATTAGTATATGCACCCTCTGCTTCTAAAAATGTTACTCCACTTTTCATTTCTTGCATAATTATTTGTGCTATCTCTTCACTTTTTTGTGATATTAAAAGTATTGATTTTTGTTTATTGAAACTGTCCTTAGAAATTTCCATAGTTATAGAAGTTATATACATTGATATTAAAGTATACATAACTAACTTAGGTCCAAATAAAAAACCTCCTGCACAAATTACAAAAAAATTAACCATTAAGAATGTATTTTTCATTGCAATGTCAAATTTAACTTTAATTATAGCTGCTATAATATCTAATCCGCCTGCTGCTGCTTTAGCCTTAAATACAAGACCCATACCAACTCCGTTAAGTATCCCACCGTATATACATTGAAGCATAGTGTCATTTATATTGACATATTTATATAAATCCTGTGTAACTCCTAATGTTATAGAAAATAAAAGCATATTTATAAAACTTAATACTAGAAATCTCTTTCCAAAATACTTTTTAGATAATATAAAAATAGGTATATTCATTAGAAAACTAGCTACACCTTGATTTATTCCAAATAAATTATTTAACATAACACAAATCCCAGTTAGTCCACCACTCAATAAATTTGCAGGCGTAAGAAATGCATTTATACCCACTGCACTTAATATTAGTCCGATTACCATAATTGAATTTTGTAAGAATACGTTATCCTCCAAGCTAAATGTTTTTTTAGTCATACTCTCTATCCTCCTTTTCAAACCTATAATATTTTATTTTTCAACTCTAATTTTTAAATAAGTAAACATACCTAATACTATTATATTAAGCTCAGTTATATAGTTGCCAATATTACACACTCCCCTTATATTAAATTTAAGTTTTCTCCATTATCCATAAATATAGCGCTGGCATAATGCACCAGCGCATTTAATTCATACTTTAACTGAACTTTATAAGATTTTTAATTTTAAATATACGTTTTAATCTTTTAAACATAGCAAATCATTATAATATCTTGATACTCTGATTATACAATATTGTCATAGTACTTTTCAACGTATTTATTTACCTATATTAAAAATAAAAATAGTTCGTATTTTCACTTAATTTACTTACTAAATTTATTTGATATAATAATAAAAAAAATGTAATATAAACATAGCTAATGCCATTATATTCAGCCCAATTGCAATAAATGATAATATACCTAAAATATTAAATTTTCCCTTATGATTTTGTAAATAAAAATGGTGTTCTTTACAAAGAACACCATTTTTATTTACAAGATTATTTAAACTGTGTAACTACTAATAAAACCCATCTTCACTTTACTATATATTAAAGAATTCTATTATTTCATCTTCATTATAATTTATAACTAAATGTGTTGGAAAATTATTATCATTTAATATTTTTTCACAATATGTAAATTTGCCGATATCATAAGATATATGAGAATCTGTTCCCATTACAACTTTAACTTCATATTCTTTACAAAGCTTAAGCATAATTCCTAAGTTTTCCCATGCACCTTGTCTAAAAGTAGTTGGTTTTAACGACGAATTATTTATTTCTAGTAAAACATTTTTTTCTTTAGCTTTTTTTACTACACGCTCATAGTCAACTTCATATCGACTGTCATCTAAGTGACCTATTATCTTAACTTTTGGATGATCCATTACCTTAAGTATTGCATTTGTGTTTTCTTCTTTGCTTCCTGCATTTATACATGGATTATGCAAACTAGCTATCATATAATCAATATGTGTTAACATATCATCAGAAACATCAGTATTTCCATCAAAATCTATAATGTTAGCTTCTATACCTCTAAGTATTTTAAGTCCATCAACTTCTTTTGGAATACAGTATATATTATGAAAATAATATGGATGTGGTCCACCTGGCATATTTGGAGCATGTTCTGATATCCCTAAATATTTTAGTCCATTATTTATTGCTGATTGTATATTCTCTTGAACTGTACTATATGCATGACCACTTACTATCGTATGTGTATGTAAATCTATTAATCCTTTCATATGTGAATACCTCCATTTATATATATAAATTAAAGCCATATCGGTTTATCTAATATGGCTTTAATTATATTTATTATTTTTGTAAGTTTTTAAACTTTTCTTTAAATAATTCTCCAAGAGTTCCTAGAGAATCTTCTACTTCTAAAAATTCTGTTATATCTTCTTCTGGTTCTCTTGTAGCTTCTTTTATTGATACTACTAATCTTTTGTTCTTTGGCTTAAAGTCTATAACCATTACATTAACTTCATCTCCAACGTTAACAACATTAGTAACTTTCATAACTCTTTCTTCACTTAGTTCAGATATAGGTAAAAATGCATCTACACCTTCTCTTATTTGTACAAAAGCACCTTTTTCTATAGTTCTTACAATTTTTCCAGTAACTATATCATCTAAATATATTTCATCTTTTATTAAATCCCAAGGATCATTATTTATATCTTTTAATGCTAATGCTATTTTTTTAGTTTCTGTATCTGCATCTAATACATAAACTTCTACTTCTTGACCTTCACAAAGCATATCTTCTACAGATTCTACTCTTTCCCAAGATAAGTTGTTTAAGTGAACTAATCCTTCTATTCCACCGATGTCAACAAATGCTCCGTAAGGCATTATTTTAGTAACTCTACCTTCTCTTTTTTGTCCTGATTCTAAAGAGTTAAATAAAGTTTCTTTTTGCTCTTTTACTTGAGCTTTGTGTGCTTCTCTGTCAGCTTTTGCTTTTGCTCTTGCTTGTTCTTTTTCTTCTTTTATACGAACTCTTCTTTCTTCTCTTTCTTTATCTAAACGTTCTTGTAGTACGTCTCTATGACTAGCTACTAATCTATTTTTCTTAACATCCATCTCTTTTATATAAACTTCTAAATTACATCCTACATATCCAGATGTATCATTAACAAACTTAGTATCTAATTGTGATATTGGTATAAATAGTGATTGTGTATTATATGTAGCAAATACTCCTCTTTCTATGTTTTTTTCAATATTTACAGTTATTATTCTATGTTCTTTGTAAGCCTTTTCTAGTTCTGTAAAATCAGCTTTTTTATCTAATTGGAATTTAGATAAATGTATTGTTCCATCTTTGTGATATACCTTTGTTATAACTGCAGTTATTTCATCACCCACATTATATATATCACTAATCTCTTTTCCTTTAGAAAGATTTAACTCGTTTATTGATATTACTCCATCAAATCCATAGTTTAATTCTAAAACAACTGAATCATTAGTTATTTTAGATATTTTTCCGCTTATAGTTTGTCCAACTTTAACACTGTTAAATTCTTGTTCTTGTTGATCTAATAATTCTTGCATCGATAAGTTATTTGTCATGATTATCAATCCTTTCATTCTAAGTATCATCTATTTAAATATTATACCATTAATGTTTTAAATACTTACATTTTTATTACAATATTTAATATTTACTGTATTTTGTTTTAATTTATATTAATTATTATTAATAATGTCTTATTTTATATCTTTTTTTCATTAGCATCTACTACTGATAAAGTTTTTTTATAAAATACCATAAAGCATATTATAGTTGTAGTTGCTGCAAGTATATCTGCTATTGGTTCTGCTAAAAGTACTCCAAATAATTGATTTTCTATAAACATAGGTAATATAAATATTAATGGAACTAAAAGTATTATCTTTCTAAGTAAAGCTAATATCAAAGATATTTTCGCTTGACCAAGTGCTAAGAATGTCTGTTGACAAGCTACTTGTACACCAAATATAAATATTCCAGCAAAGTATATCTTTATACTCCAAGTAGTTATTTCCATAAGTGCGGGGTCATTATTAAATATACCAACAAATATTTGTGGTAACATCATAAGTGCTAACCACATACCAGTTGTATATAGAAAACATAAACCTAAACACAATTTAAATGTTTGTTTTACTCTATCCATTTGCTTTGCCCCATAATTGTAACTTATTATAGGTTGAGCTCCTTGAGTTAATCCTAGATTAGGTAACATTATTATTTGCATTATACTACTCATTATAGTCATTGCACCTACCGCTAAATCGCCACCGTACTTTTGTAATTGACTATTTAAAGACACTAAAACTAAACTTTCTGTAGCTTGCATTATAAACGGAGATACTCCTAGTGATAATATAGGAAGTATTATTTTAATATCTGGTTTTAAGTATTTTTTCTTTATTTTAAGAATACTTTTCTTACCAAGTAAAAAACGTAGTACCCATATAGCTGAGACTGCTTGTGCTAGTATAGTAGCTAGTGCAGCTCCTTTTACTCCCATCCCTAACCCAAATATAAGAATCGGATCTAGTACTATATTTATAATAGCACCTATTGTTACTGTCATCATACCTACTTTTGCAAAACCTTGAGTATTTATATAAGGGTTCATTCCTAAGCCTATTTGAACAAATACAGTACCTATAAGATATACACTTAAATAATCAGTTGCATATCCTATTGTTGCTTCACTTGCACCAAATTCCCAAAGTATAGGCTCTTTAAATACTAAAAAACCTACCGTTAATATTAATGATAAAATCATTAATATAGAAAAACTATTACTCATTATTTTTTCAGCACCATCATTATCTTGCTCGCCCATTTTAATTGCTGCTAAAGGTGCTCCACCCATACCTACTAAAGCACTAAATGCTGATATTATTAGTATTATTGGGAATGCTACTCCTACTCCTGCCATAGCCATATCTCCACCTGGCATTCTTCCTATAAATATTCTGTCTACAATATTGTATAAGACATTTACTAGCTGTGCGATTATCGCTGGTGTAGCTAATTTAAAAAGAAGTTTTCCTATGTTTTCTTTTCCCAAGTCAGTACTTGTATTGCTCATTTTATCACTCCTAAAATCTTTTATAATATTTTTGTTTATTTTATCTATATTAATAATTTCATATTCACATTTTATTCATACTATTATAACATTTTCGTTTTAATTTATAAACATTTCAAATACAAACATTTAATTTAAAATCCTCTCGTTTATTGCATTATTTTAATGTAATAAACAAAAAAATAACTTTAATCAGTTTTGATTAAAGTTATTTTTTGTTAAGTCAGCTTATCTAATATTACTACTAACTTATTTAATTGGAGGCGACACCCAGATTTGAACTGAGGATCAAGGAGTTGCAGTCCACTGCCTTACCGCTTGGCTATGTCGCCTTATCTCTTACAATATAATTATATGTTTATTGGTATTGTTTGGCAACTACTTTTTTAATTTTTTACTTTAAATTTATATAAAATTATTATATTTATTAATTTATATTCTAAATTATCCTAAGAATATTTTTAAGTCATCTTCAACATTAGTTATTCCAGCTATACCGAAGTTTTCAATTAAAACATTCGCTACATTTGGAGATAAGAATGCTGGTAATGTTGGTCCTAGGTGTATGTTTTTAACTCCAAGATGTAATAGTGATAATAATACTATTACAGCTTTTTGTTCATACCAAGCTATATTGAAGGCTATTGGTAATTCATTTATATCTTGTAATTCAAATACTTCTTTAAGCTTTAATGCTATAAGTGCTAATGAATAAGAATCATTACATTGCCCTGCATCTAATACTCTAGGTATTCCATTTATATCACCTAGTGGTAATTTATTGTATTTATATTTTGCACATCCTGCTGTAAGTATTACAGTGTCTTTTGGTAATGCTTTTGCAAAGTCTGTATAGTAATCTCTTGACTTAGCTCTTCCATCACAACCTGCCATAACAAAGAATTTTTTTATAGCTCCAGTTTTAACTGCATCTACTACTTTATCTGCTAATGCAAATACTTGATTATGTGCAAATCCACCTATTATCTCTCCAGTTTCTATTTCTATAGGAGGTTGGCATTTTTTAGCTTGTTCTATTATAATTGAAAAATCTTTGTTATCTTCAGACTCTCCAGCTATATGAGTGCATCCAGTAAACCCAGCTGCTCCAGTAGTGTATAATCTATTTTTATAACTATCTTTTGGTGTTACTATACAGTTTGTAGTCATAAGTATTGGTCCATTGAAACTTTCAAACTCTTCTTTTTGTTTCCACCATGCATTTCCATAGTTACCTGCAAAATGTGAATATTTCTTAAATGCTGGGTAATAGTGAGCTGGTAACATCTCTGAGTGAGTATATATATCTACTCCGCTTCCTTCACTTTGTTTTAATAATAATTCTAAGTCTTTTAAATCATGTCCCGATACTAATATACCTGGGTTATTTCTAACACCTATATTAACTTTAGTTATTTCTGGATTTCCATAAGTTTTTGTATTAGCACTATCAAGTAAAGCCATGCCATCTACTCCAACTTTTCCTGTTTCTAAAGTTAATGCTATTAATTCATCTATACTTAAGTTGTCATTTAAAGTTTTTGCTAAAGCACTTTGCATAAATGCATTTACACTCTCATCATCATACCCTAAGGCATTTGCATGTTTTACATACGCAGATAAACCTTTTAATCCATATATTATAAGTTCTCTTAAACTTCTCTTATCTTCATCTTTAGTAGATAAAACACCAACCTTTGTTGATTTTTCATCTAATATTGAATCAATATTTGTATCTTCTTTTGAAGTAAATATTGAATTTTTCAATTTAACTAAAACACCAACTTTTACATCCATTTCTTCATTAGAGCTTGCATTCCATAATGATGCTTCAGATAAATTTTCTTTATTATTTAATGTAGCTAACAATTCTTCTTTTGCTTTTAAAGTATTTTTAACTCTCTCATAAAATACTTCATCATCAAAGTTAGCATTTGTTATTGTAGTAAATAAGTTTATTGTTATTAAATGATTTATATTTGATGATACTACTTTACCCTCTTGTCTAAGTCTTGTAGTAACTTCACATAAGCCTTTAGTTGTATATATTAATAAATCTTGCATTCTTGCTAAATCTGGTGATTTTCCACATACTCCAAATTTCGTACAGCCTGTATTACCTGCTGTCTCTTGACACTGAAAACAAAACATTTTATCTTCCATAATTGTTCCTCCAATTTAAATCTATATTTTGTATACTCATTATATGTTATGATTAGTATGCATAGCGGTAACATAGGTTACACTATTATAAAGTAAAGAAAGTTTGGTGGTAATTATGGTTATGAATAAAAATGAAGTTTTAAAGTTCTTTGAAAAATCTAATTACAACGTAGTTAGTTATTCTAAAAATGATATTATTGCGCTAGAGGGTGACCCTTGTGAAAAAGTTGGATTGGTTTTAGAAGGAAGTGTTGATATAAAAAGAATTTTAACTAGCAACAATGTAATCCATCTTTCTTCATTTAGTGCTGGTGAGTTTTTTGGGGAAGTTATAGCTTTTTCTGATACTAATACGTATCCAGCTACGGTAATAGCTTCTACTAATAGCAAAGTTATGTTTATAAGTAGAAATGATTTTATTGGATTTTGCAGTAATCACCCCGATTTTTTAGAAATGTTTTTAAATGCTTTAACTAATAAAATTATAAGCTTAAATAAATCAATTACAGGTTTATCTTTAACTAGTATACGTCAAAAAATTAGTAACTACTTAATTACTGAATATAACATTCAAGGTAGTGTATTTATTAACCTTAACATGACAAAACAAAAACTTTCTGAGAAACTAGGTATTCCTAGACCCTCTTTATCACGCGAACTTATAAATATGAAAAATGAAAATCTTATAGATTACTCTAAAGATGTAATTAAAATTTTAAATTTAGATTTACTTAAAAACATATTAATGGAATAAATAGGTTTAAAACCTATTTATTTTTTATAAAACTGCATTTTTTTATATACTTCTAAAAAAAAACATGATATGATATACAAGTATTTTTTTGTATACAAGATACATTTCTATATAGTATTTAAATTTCTAGGAGGATAAAAAATGAAAAATGAAACAAAAGTAAAAGTTGTAACAGCTGACCCTTCAGCATTAGGACTTTTTGGACTAGCAATGATAACATTAGTTGCTTCATCTCAAAAATTAGGATTAACTTCAGGAGTATCACTAGTTTTACCATGGGCAATATTCTTAGGAGCTACTGCTCAGTTATTTGCATGTATAAATGATTTTAAACATGACAACACATTTGGAGCTACTGCTTTTGGTGCATATGCATTCTTCTGGTATGCAGTTGGATTCACATGGTTAATACAAAACGGAGTATTCGGTGAAAAATTAGCAGCATCTGCTGATATTAAGCAATTAGGATTTGCTTACTTAGGATATTTAATATTCACATTATTTATGACTATAGGCGCAATGGAAACTCACAAGGTATTATTTATAATTTTCGTACTTATAGATTGTTTATTTATAGGATTAACATTAACTTCATTCGGTATAATGGAGCATGCTACTCATCAATTTGCTGCATATTCTGAGTTAGCAATAGCAATATTTTCATTCTATGGTTGTGGTGCTGCAGTTTTAAATGCTCACTTTGGAAAAGTATTTTTACCAGTTGGAAAGCCATTTGGAATATTCAAAAAATAATTATAAAAAGGACATCTTTATATTAAAAGATGTCCTTTTTTTGTTAATTTAACTATTTTTCCTCATAAAATGGTTCTAAGTGTACGATTACTTGAGAACTTTCATTTATTTTAGTTTGAATCATATCTTCAATTTCATGAGTTAGTACATGCGATTTTTCAATACTTATATAAGGGTCAATCAATATGTGCATATCAACATACATATCACTTTCGCTTCCCCTACTTCTTATCTTATGAACTCCTTTTACATCTTTAAAGCTACTCACAATTTCGATGATTTCATCCTCATCTACTATTGATTTATCTACTAATACTCCTGTAGATGATTTAAATATTTCATAAGCTGAATAAATTATAAACCCTGAAACTACTAAAGATGCTATAGGATCAATAATAGATGGCAGTCCTAGTTTAACTCCAACTAATGTAAATAAAACTCCTATTGAGACAAATATATCGCTCTTAGTATGCATTGAATCTGATACAAGTATATAGCTATTTAATTTTTTACCAACTCTATTTTCATAAGTACATACAAATATATTTATTATAAGTGTAACTATCAACACTATTAAACTTTCTACAGTTATAGATGGTTTAACTACATTTGTAAATCTTGAACTTGAAGTAAAAATAATCTTACCCGCTATTACAATTAACATACATCCAATAAACATACTTGCCATTATTTCAAATTTTTTATGTCCATATGGATGATCTTTATCCTTAGGTCTAGATGCTATACTAATACCTATAATTCCAACTATATTAGATGCACCATCTGATAAAGAGTGAAATCCATCGGCAGTCATACTTGCACTTTTTATAGTACTACCTATAATAATTTTTAACATTGCAACTCCAAAGTTTGCAAATAAAATAACCCATAGTACTTGTTTTACTTTTTTATAACTATTGTTTTCCATTTTATCCCCCTCAAACCATTATGATTTATTTTAAAATTGACATTTGACATGTTATCGCACTTGAAATTCGCTTAAGTTTAATAATGACTTTCATTTGTCCTCTTAACTAAAAAATCCACAGAAAAGTTTTTAAACTAATCCATGGACTCATATTTATTCGTTATACTCTCTATATATTCAAATATTGTTATATTTGTGCATTCATCTTTAGAATCTATTAAATTTGATAAAGTTACCCCTAACAATCTAATTTGTTTATCTGTATTAATATTTTTTAATAAATTATATACATTTGTTCTTATTTCATCATGCTTATTTAAAGCATTTTCTAAACTAATACTCCTTGTTATTTGGGTAAAATCTTCAAATTTAACCTTTAGAGTTATTGTTTTTCCTAGCTTATCACAAGTTTTAAGCCTCTCACATACTTCTTCGCATATTTCACTAAGTATATCTACAACTTCTTCATCTTCTACACTTAAATTATGACTTAACGTAGTCTCTGCACCTACTGACTTTCTTTCTCTATGTGGTTGAACTGGTCTATAATCTATCCCTCTTGCAAATTGATAAAACGTGTAGCCTCTATTTTTAAATATGTTTTCTAATTCACACAATTCCAATTTTCTTAAATCATATCCAGTTTCTATACCTAAATTTTTAAGGGCTCTAGCAGTTACCTTCCCAACTCCAAAGAATTTATTTACTGGTAATTTATCCAAAAATTCTTGTTTATTCTTTTGTGTTATTACAGTAAGACCACTTGGTTTTTTATAATCAGATGCAAGTTTTGATAAAAATTTATTATAAGAAACTCCTGCGGATGCACTTAATCCAACTTCTTCTAAAATTTCTTTTTTAATCATCTTAGCTATCTCTGTAGCATATTTTATATTTTTTTTATTATTTGTTACGTCTAAAAAAGCTTCGTCTAAAGATAATGGTTCTACTAAATCTGTATACCTATGAAATATTTCTCTTATTTGATTTGATGCTTCATGATACACATCAAACCTAGGTCTTACAAAATATGCGTAAGGACATCTTTTATATGCATTTTGAGATGACATAGCTGAATGAATACCGTACGCCCTAGCTTCATAGGAACAAGTACAAACAACTCCTCTACTTTGAGGGTCTCCTCCAACAACTACAGGCTTTCCTCTTAAATTTGGGTTATCTCTTTGCTCAACTGATGCATAAAAAGCATCCATATCTATATGAATTATTTTTCTATTTTCATTAATATATATCACCTCTTATCATTTAGTATTTTTCACGATATCGTGACATAATAATATGCAATTTAAATTTTATTTTATAGTTTTTGAAAAATCACTTGCAAATTTTTCAAAAAACCTTTAAAATAGTTATTCCAAGGAACTAACTTGTTTTAGGTACTTGATAACCGTATATTTATATTTATTTTTAAGATTATATAATTTTATATAAGAAAGACCATACTACCTCGGGGGTAATATGGTCTTATATTTTCTCTATTTTTAACTATTTTATAGTTTAGTTTGCATAATAAAGATTTTGTGATGGATATTCAGGATCGCTTGTTACATCTATCCCAAGTTCTCTAAATGTTTGCTCATCATTTTTACTTAATATAGTATTAGAATGTGCTTGAGCTCCTTTTAATAAAGGTAATTTATCAATTACAGCTTGAGCTGTTGGATTTGTAACACCACATATACTAAGTGCAGTTAGTACTTCTTCACAACTTAATTCAGGAGTTCTACTTCCTAGTGTTTTAGTTTTTAAGTTTACAATTGGCTCAAGTATAGCTGGAGATATTAAATGTAATTCATCATCTATTTTAGCTAAATGTTTTATAGCATTTAATGTAGCTGCTGCTGTTGCATTCATTAAGTCTGAACCTTTTCCAGTTAACATAGTTCCATCTGTTAGTTCTATTGCTACGACTGGGCAAGCATCATTTTTTTGTGCAGTTTCTTTTAGTTTGCTGCTATAATTTCTTGAAGGCATAACAACTGTTCTATCTTCAGGCTTTAAGTTAAGACCTTCCATTATCATTTTTATTCTATCATAAGCGCCTTTATCCACTTGACCTTTTTTGTATTCACAAGCAGTTTTAAAGTATCTTCTTATTATTTCTTGTCTTGATGCTTCTGCAACAACTTCATCATCTGTTATACCATATCCAACTCTATTAACACCCATATCAGTTGGTGATTGATATATAGATTCTTTTCCTGTTATTTTTTCTATTATTTTCTTAACAACTGGGAATAACTCTAAATCTCTATTATAGTTTACTGACATTTTTCCGTATTTTTCAAGGTGGAATGAATCTATCATATTAACGTCTTTTAAATCTACTGTCGCAGCTTCATATGCTATATTTAAAGGATGCTTTAATGGAACGTTCCATACTGGGAATGTCTCAAATTTTGAGTACCCAACAGCATTACCTAATTTATTTTCATGATATAATTGACTTAAACAAGTTCCTAATTTCCCACTATTTGGCCCCGGAGCTGTAACAACAACTATCGGCTTAGTAGTTTCTATATAAGGGTTTTCTCCATATCCTTTATCACTTACTATTGTATCAACATCAGTTGGATATCCTTTTGTTGGAGCATGTTTGTATACTTTTATACCTCTACGTTCTAATTTGTTTATGAATACAGTAGTAGCAGGTTGTCCTTCAAATCTTGTTATTACAACACTATTTACATCTAATTCATATTTTCTTAAATCGTCTATAAGTCTTAAAACTTCCATGTCATATGTTATACCGAAGTCACCTCTGATTTTATTTCTTTCGATATCTCCTGCATAAACACATATAACAACTTCAACTTTTTCTTTTATATGTTGAAGTACTTTTATTTTTGCGTTTTCATCAAAACCTGGTAATACTCTCTTTGCATGTAAATCTCCCATTAGCTTACCGCCAAATTCTAAATAAAGCTTATCAAAATTATTAACTCTTTCTAAAATATATTTTGATTGCTCTTCTAGGTACCTTTTGTGATCGAATCCTATTTTCATGTTGCCACCTCACTAAATTATTTAATTTCTTGATAACCATATATTTATATTTATTAATACTTATGTAAAGTGGAAATTAGTACTTAGTAATCTAACGCTACTTTTTTCATAATTTCCACTTTAAGTTTATATTATACATTTAAGATATAAATATTTCAAGATGATTTTACTATCCTTTTAAAGATGATTTTATTTTGCTCATATCATTATTTTTATATTATTAAATGTTTTATATAAATTAAATTTTCAAACAATGAATAAGAACACCCATCATAATCATAATAATTTCTTACGATTATGATGGGTGTTCTATAATTTTTAATTAATAGATTTTAATTAACAGCATCCACCATCAAACATGCTTCCTGAACCACAAACTATTAGTAATAATATTAAAAATGGTATCCAAGCACATATATCAATTTCTGACCAGCATTCTTGGAATGCTAAAAATAAGAAGAATAATACTACTACCCATATTCCACTAAATCCACCTTCACCAAATAATCTGTCTAACATATTGTTAACCCCCTGTTGTATTTAATATTTGTAGAGTTTCTACTCTTAACATATACTATGAGAGTTAATTTATTTTTGACATTAATTTATTAAGACCTATTTTTCTATTAATCTACAGACTTCAACGATTCTACCATCTGAATATTTTTTAATTTGTAATACATTGCAAAATTGACTATAAGTCCAAGTATTATTGTTAGTACTGCTGCTATTATGTAGCTACTGGCGTCTATTATTCTTCCAAACATCATATTATCTATTTCAACTGTAACCATTATAAATTGATGAAGTAATTTTCCTATTCCCAGTCCTACTATTGTCCCTACTACTGTAAGTATTATATTCTCTCTATAAATGTAGGCAGATACTTCATTATCATAAAAACCTAGAACTTTTATTGTTGCTATTTCTCTTATTCTCTCTGATATATTTACATTTGTTAAATTATATAAAACTACAAATGCTAAAGCACCTGCTGATAACGTCATTATTAATACTACATAATTTAAACTTTTTATGGTCTTTTCAAAGTTTTCTTTTACCCCTGTACTAAATCCAACACCACTTACTTTTTCTATATTAGTAAGATTTTTTGATATATTATCTTCAGCTTTTACAGACTCATCTTTTAAAGTTCCTATTATCCTATTGTATCTACTATCTCTTTTAAATAATTCTTTGTAGCATTCTTTAGACATATAGGCATAGTGACCTACATAGTTTTCCGTTATTGCCTCAACCTTTACTTTTGCTTTTTTATCTTTTGAATTTACTACTTCTATATTATCTCCTATTTTAACGTCTAAATCTCTTGATACCTTTTCACTAAGTACTATTCCTGTCTTAGTTAAGTCTATATTATTTTGAGTCTTTCTATCTCTTAATCCTATAACTTTTTTCATTTTATCGCTATCTTTTGGTACTGCTATTGTAAGTTCTTCTTCTTTATTATTTTTTACTATTTTTCCATTTTCATTATTCATAAGTAAATAATTATCTATTAATTTTTCATCATCCACATACTTTTCTATTTTACCTAATTCACTAGGACTTGCATTATTATCAATTGTAACCGTCATATTGTACTTAAATATACTTTTATACTGACCATCTACTATCATTTGTATAGAATCTTGAATACCAAGACCTGATAATATTAAAGCTGTGCATCCTGATATTCCAAGTACAGTCATTAAAAATCTCTTTTTATACCTAAATATATTTCTTATAGTTACCTTTCCTATAAAGCCTACTTTGTTCCATATAAATGGCATTCTTTCTAATAATATTCTCTTTCCATTTTTAGGAGCTTTTGGTCTCATTAACACTGATGGTGTTTCTTTTAATTCTTTATAGCACGCTGAATATGCTGCTATAGTAGTTATTGAAATAGCTGTAAATGTTACCCCTAATGCTAAAGGAATATCAAATAATAACTGAATTTTAGGCAATGTATACATTATTCCATAAGATTTAAATACAACAATTGGGAACACAGTAAATCCTATAGCTAAACCTATAATACTACCTAGTAAACTTGCACTTAATGCATATGTTATATACTTTTTAGCTATTTTTGAAGTCGTATATCCTAAAGCTTTCAATGTACCTATGTTTATTCTCTGTTCATCTACCATCCTAGTCATAGTAGTTAAGCAAACTAAAGCTGCTACTGAAAAGAAAAATACAGGGAATATTTTTGAAAGTGCATCTATACTGTTTGCATTTCCTTCATATTGTACATATGAATAGTGACTATTTCTATCTAATATATACCACTTAGGCTTTTCTATCTTACTTATTTTATCTTCACTATCTTTTATCTTTTTTTCTGCTTTAGATAATTCATCCTTTGCTTTTGTTTTTGCATCTTTTAATTCAATTTTAGCTTTTTCTATTTTTTGTTTTTGTGTCTTTATATTATTTTTTGCTTTTTTAAACTCATTTTTCGATTTAATTTCCATTGAGTTTAAATTACTTTTTTGTGTAGCTAATTTTTCTTTATTTTTATCTAAAGTATTTTTTGTATTATTAAGCTTTAATTCTATTTTTTGTAACTCACTAATTTTACTTGATAATTGTGAATTTCCTTGTTCATATGCCAAATTCATAGAATCGATTAATATTTTATTTTGGTTCAATTCTTTATTTAGTTGTTCTTTTTCTTCTGCACTTAAATTTTCTTCTTTTAATTTATCTTCTATATATATGATTTTTTTATTTAAATCATTTATTTGATTGGTTAAACTATCTAATTTAGTTTTAGCATCACTAATTGCAGTTGTTGATATTTTTTTATTTTCTTCAAAATCATCTTTTCCGCTTTGATATTGCTTATATCCCTCTTGTACTTGTTTTTCTCCATTAGCTATTTTTATTTTTCCTTTTTCTATTTCATCTTTTACTTTATTTTCATTATCTCTTAATTTAAGTTCCCCATTTTTTATTTCATTTGTAAATTTATTTATGTTATTTTGTGCTTTATTTAATTCATTATTAACTTTATTTTTTTTATCTTCATACTGATTTTTACCTTTATTTAATTCTTCATTAGCTTTTTTTATAACTTCATCATACCTATCTTTTATTCTAGAGTCCGATATTTTTTCTATTTCTTTTGTTACTTTGTCTACCTTGTTAAAATATTTTTTTGTATATGAGTTCTCTTTTTTTGTATTATCTAAAGTTAAAAACATTTCACTGTATGAATCCATTTTAAAATCATCTTGTGGAATCATTATTACACTACTTATAGTTCCATCTCCAATTGAGCTACTTCCCTTTTCATAAGAAAGATAATATGGAGTTTCAATTTTTCCAACTACAGTATACTGTGCATTTTTCAAAGTATCACTAAGCTTTTCATCATTTCCTGAGCTTAAATTTATCTTTGAACCTAATGGTATATCAAGTTTATCTACTTTACTTTTTTCAATTACACATTCTCCTGATTTTTGTGGTAATCTACCTTGCACTACTTTAACTTTATTTATGTAATTTTCATTATTTTCCTTTATGTCATCTAATGGTAGTGCGTGTATTTTACTCACTTGTTCTTGCGATTTATATTTTGTAATAACATCCATTGAGTGTGTTGGAAACACACCTTCTATGTTTTCTATTTTTTTAACTTCATCTACATCTTTATCTGTAAGCCCTAATGTTGATAGCAATCTTATATCCATTAGGTTATATTCATCATAGTATGAATCCGATGTATCTTTCATCACCATAGGTGATATTTTTATACCTGAGTAAAATGCTACTCCTAACGCTATAATACACATTATAGATAAAAATCTGCCCTTAGATTTTTTTATATCTCTTATGATATCTTTATTTAAGATACTTTTCATTGCTACCACTCAATCCCTTCTACTGGCATTGGATTTTCATTTATAGCAATGCTTTCTATTTTTCCATTTTTAACTTTTATTACCTTGTCACCCATTGGAGCTAATGCTAGGTTATGCGTAATTATAATTACTGTCATCCCTATTTTTTTACATGTATCTTGTAATAACTTAAGAATTGATTTTCCTGTATTATAATCTAGTGCTCCAGTTGGTTCATCACATAATAAAAGTTTCGGATTTTTAGCCAGTGCCCTTGCTATTGCAACTCTTTGTTGTTCTCCACCTGATAGTTGTGCTGGAAAATTATCTTTCCTATTTGCTAACCCAACAGCTTCCATTATTTCATCTATGTCTAATGGATCTTTACATATCTGAGTTGCTAGTTCAACATTTTCTCTAGCAGTAAGGTTTTGTACTAAATTATAAAATTGGAATACAAATCCAATATCAAATCTTCTATATGTTATTAGTTCTTTATTTGTATAATTATTTATATTATTATTGTCTACTACCACGTTTCCACTAGTGGGACTATCCATACCTCCTAAAATATTTAATATTGTACTTTTTCCAGCTCCACTCGCTCCTGCTACTACTACAAATTCACCTTTATCTACACAAAAATCTACTCCACTTAATGCGCTAATTTCAACTTCTCCCATTTTATATACTTTTTTAACATTCTTAAATTCTATGTATTTGCTCACTTAATTTCCTCTATTCTTTTGATATTGATTAAATTTATTATATCATATATAAATCCTCTAACTTTCAATATTTTAATGCTATTTGTATGTTAAAAATCAGATTAAAAATTTTTATTATTTTTCACATAACAATAAGCTAGATTAAAAATTATAATCTAGCTTTAATTTACTATACTTCCATTATGATAGGGAATACACTTGGGTTTCTCTTTGTTTTATGATATAAAAAATGCTCTACTGATTTTTTTATATTAGTTTTTATAACATTCCACTCTAAAATTTCTTTTTCTAAACATTTTTCAATTTCTTCTTTAGATATTTCTTTTATCTTATTAATTAAATCCTCAGATTCTCTAGCATATATAAACCCTCTTGTTATTACATCTGGACCTGATGCTATAGTATACGTTTCTCTATTTATTGCTACTACTATATTAACCATTCCATCTTTTGCTAACTCTCTTCTATCTCTTAAAACTATATTTCCTACATCCCCAACACCAAGACCATCTACAAATAATATACCTGTATGAACTGTTTTATTTGCATTTGCACTATCTTTAGATATTTCTAACACTTTACCTGTTTCTAGTGTGAACACATTAGATGGCTTCATACCTAATTTTATAGCTAAATCTCTATGGTGTTTTAGATGTCTATATTCACCATGTACTGGCATAAAATATTTAGGTTTAACTAAACTATGGATTAATTTTAACTCTTCTTGATATGCATGACCTGATACATGAATTTCTTCTAAGTCTTCATATATTACATCTGCACCTTTTCTAAATAATTGATTTATAACCCTTGATACTGATTTATCATTTCCAGGTATTGGCGATGCCGAAATTATGAATAAATCATTTGGTTGTATAGATATTTTTCTATGTGTACCATATGCTATTCTTGAAAGTCCAGCCATAGGTTCTCCCTGACTGCCTGTAGTTATTATTGTTATCTCTTCACTAGGATATTTATTTATATCATCTATTTCTATCACAGATTCTTGTGGTATATGAAGATATCCAAGCTCTATAGCTACGTTTGATATATTTTCCATACTTCTTCCGCTAAATACTATTTTTCTATTTTGAGCTATAGATGCATCTGCTATTTGTTGCATTCTATGAATATTAGATGCAAAAGTAGCTACAATAATTCTTCCCTTTGAAGGTGAAAATATTTTTTTTAATGTCTCACCTATAGTTTTTTCCGAAATCGAATGACCTGTTCTTTCTACATTAGTACTGTCAGCCATTAAAAGTAATACACCCTTTTTTCCTAAAGCAGCTATCCTATTTAAATCCATCATTCTTCCATCTATTGGAGTATAATCAATTTTAAAATCTCCAGTATGAAGTATTACCCCTATTGGAGTATGAATAGCTAAAGCACAAGAATCTGCTATACTATGCGTTACTCCTATAAATTCAATTTTCATATTTTCTAACTTAATACTTTGTTGGGTTCTGACTGTTTTTAATATAGATGAGTTTTCTAAACCATGTTCTTTTAATTTATTTTTTACTAATCCTAAGGTAAGTTTTGTTCCGTATACAGGTATATTTATCTGTTTTAATATGTAAGGAATTGCTCCTATATGATCTTCATGCCCATGAGTTAAAAACATTCCTTTTACTTTGTCTTTTCTTTCAACCAAGTATTTTATATCAGGTATTACTAAATCAACCCCATACATATCATCATCTGGGAATGCTATTCCTCCATCTATTACTATTATTTCATCTTTATATTCAATTGCAGTTATATTTTTCCCGATTTCTCCAAGTCCCCCAAGCGGAATTATTTTTACACTATCTTTATCCATATTTATGTTACTCCTTTAT
This sequence comes from Romboutsia sedimentorum, assembly GCF_030131845.1. Lineage (GTDB taxonomy): Bacteria > Bacillota > Clostridia > Peptostreptococcales > Peptostreptococcaceae > Romboutsia_D > Romboutsia_D sedimentorum. Next base: position 41,643 of record NZ_JASKYM010000012.1, read on the forward strand.
ATTAAGTATATATATTAATAAATTATATATTTTTTATGTAAATACATATTACTTATAGTTTTGGTATAAATATATATATTAATTCTATTTTTAGGATAAAATTTAATTTATTATACAAAATCCCCCTTATACATTAGGTTTTTATTCTCCTATATATAAGGGGGGGGTATTATTTATAACTTTAGTATATTAGTATTATTTTACCATTTCCTTGTATTCTTTTTCATTTTTAGGTGCTTTTAGCTCACCTTTTTCAAACTTATCTGCTTGTGTATTTACATAGTCTATTATGTCTTTAGAAACTAAGTTTTTAGTAGTATCTGGTATTCCTACTGCACCTTCTTTTAGACCGTAAATAGCTGTTGTTCCACCTTGGAATTTACCATCTACTAATTCTTTAACTGTGTCAAATACGCCTACATCAACTCTTTTTATAGCTGAAGTTAATACGTTATCTAAAGCTAAAGAACTTTGGTCTCTATCTACTCCAATTGCAAATTTACCTTGTTCTTTAGCTGCTTCTATAGCACCTGTTCCAACATCTCCTCCAGCAGTGAATATTACATCTGCACCTTTTGAATACATTTGATTCGCTATAGCTTTTCCTTTTGCTTGGTCTGTAAATGAGTTTGCATACTGAACTTGTACTTCTACGTTAGGATTAACAGCTTTTGCTCCTGCCATATATCCATATTGGTATGCCTCTATAACTGGTAATTGCATACCACCTATAAATCCTATATTATTAGTTTTAGTCATTTTACCAGCTACTAATCCAGATAAATATGCTGACTCTTGAGAATTAAATTGTATTGCCTTTACATTTTCAGGAACTTTTGGATATGTTTCATCAACTAAAGCAAATTTTTGTTCTGGATATAATTTTGATCCCTCTTCTATTGCTGGGGCTAATTTCATTCCAACTCCTAGTATTAAATCTACACCTTCATCTGATAATGTTTCTATATTAGCTGCATAATCCGAATCTTGTTTTGATTCTAAGTACTTAACCTTTACACCTAGTTCTTTTTCTGCTTTTTTAAGACCTTCCCATGCAGATTGGTTAAATGATTGATCATTTACTCCCGCTACATCTGTTATCATACCAATAGTTAATTGATCATCTTTTACTTCGCTCTTTTTATCATTTGCACATCCTGTTAATAATGATGCTGATAGCACTGATGCTAGTGCTAATGCTGCTATTTTTTTTAATTCCATGTCATAACCTCCAAGTATAATTGCAAAAAAAATCCTTTTATCAGCATGATAAAAGGATAGTTATTGTTGTATTAATTTAACCATTCAAATATCTTTTTAGTCTCTCTGTACTAAATTAAAGCCATTTTTTTTATTTAAAATAATTTCTTTAAACGATTATGACATCTTTATACATTTTTGTCAACGTTATAATAATATTTGATTTTTTTATTTTAAAGTTAATTAAAATATCCTACGTTCATAATATGCATCATAGTTCCAATTATCAAACAGTTTTCATCTATATCAAACTGAGCTGTATGAAGAGAGTGTACTTTATCACTATTTTTATTTTTGCATCCTACATGAAAAAATACGCCTTTATTGTTCTGTGTATAAAATGAAAAATCTTCACCACCTAAAGATGGTTTTTCTCTCATTATAAATTTATCCTTTCCTAACAATTCACTTGCATTTTTTATTATAATATCTACCATTTCTTTATTATTTATAACTGCTGGATATCCATCATTGTCTATCAATAAATTTCCTATACATCCAAATGCATGAGATATATTTTCAACAATATCCTTTATTCTATTGATCATAAATTCTCTTGTATCTCTATCTAAAGTTCTTAGCGTTCCATTCATTTTTATTTCTTCACATATAATATTTTGAGCATCCCCACCTTGTATTTTTCCAATAGTTAAAACTGCGCTATCCAGTGGCGATAAATTCCTGCTTATTATACTTTGAAGCGCTGTTATAATATGAGATGATGCTACTATTGCATCTATTCCATTTTCAGGATATGCGCCATGAGATTGTTTCCCTTTAACTACTATATTTAAAGTATCTGTACTAGCATTTAAAGTTCCATATTTAGTCTCTATATATCCGACTTCTATGTGGGGCATCACATGAAGACCAAACATATAGTCTACATTTGGATTTTCAAGACATTTATCCTTTATTAAAAATTTAGCTCCACCTAATGTTTCTTCTGCTGGTTGAAACAAAAATTTAACATTTACATTTAGTTTTTCCTTCATTGAATTTAATACTTTGCACGCACCTAATAACATAGCTATATGTGCATCATGTCCACAAGCATGCATTTTACCATCATTGACTGATCTGTAATCATGATTTAATTCTTCGCTAATTGGCAACGCATCTATATCCGCCCTTATACCTATTGTTGTTTTATTGTTAGAATTTATTATATATGCCATTACTCCATTGTGATTTTTAAAGTCTTTATAATCTATTTTAATTTCTTTTAAATACTCAATTATTTTTTCTTTTGTTTCATACTCTTGTAGTGATAATTCTGGTATTTTATGAAATTCTCTTCTCACATCAATTATCCAACTTTCAATATCTTTACAATATCTAAAAATATTTTCTTTATCCATGTTATTTTCTCCTCTATATTTGCTTAAAATACGCTTTTAATACGCTATCTCTATGTGTTAAATATTTATGCTTAAGAATAATTTATATTCCGATTTAAGCTTATATGTCATACTTTCATTTATTTTTTAATAATAATTTAATATATACTCTTTGAAATATCAGTATATTTTTTATGTATTATGTATTTTTAAGTTTTTTTAGAGGAATACTCTATTTTCTGTAGAATTAATAAATAATTCAGAATTATCAAATTAATAAACAATTCATTTAAAAAAGGTGGGTGTTAGATATGATTGAAATGGTTAAATTTCCTTATAATAACAGAGGGGTTGCAAGATTAGACTCTGATAATGTGGTTCACAACCACCTGTATCATAATTGTCCTATTGGAGAAGTTGATGAAAATAACATTGTTTACAACCTTGATAAAAATCCTGTAGGTAGGGTTGATGAAAGTGGCTTTATTCACTCTCATCACTTAAACGCTTGCCCTATAGGTAGAGTTGATGAAAACGGTTTTATTATGAAAGACGGTGAGTTAATCGCTAAAATTAATAATGACAATGCATTACTTGCTGGGGGAGCTTATTTGTTACTTGTACATGAAAATAGATAAAAAAAGGACAGATTTTCTGTCCTTTTTTCTTGTCTTAATAACTAATCTTTTATTTTATAAACTGATGTACAAAATTAATCATCATTGGTTTAAATATTCCACTATAATCAAGTATTTGAGCTACTTGGTGGTTGTTTTCAGTTTGGCTATTATAATTTGCAATTTTGAAAGTTAAATATCCATCAACTTCTTCAACCACATAACCAACCTCCATAGTAGTTGATATCTCTAAATCTCCCATATCAGCATTTAAGTCTTTTACTAATTCTTTATTTGCACATAAAATCCCATTTGAGTATGTACTTATATCAGTTGCAAAAACTATGTATTTACTATTTGTTTTCTTTTCATCACACTTTATAAATAATCTATTAGTTAAACTACTTTTATTCATATTCATAGGTATTAACTTAGATTCTATAGCTTCATCTAAACTTTCTTTTGTTGTTTTAACAAATCTATCCATATCAAATTTATCTACTTCTATTTTTAATATATTTAATGTCTCTATATTTTCTTGTGGTATATATTTTGCTACATTTTCAAATACATGGTATATATCCTTTATTTCATATCCCTTGTTTATGTACATTTCTTTTATTTCATATTCTTCATCAAATTCCTTAACCAATTTAGGTAGTTCTTGTTTAGTATCTTCATATTTTATGTTTGTTATAAATGGTATTATCTTGTTTGGTTTCATTAAAAATGTTTCTAATGGTTTTATTACTTCATTAGCCTCTTTTATATCACTTTCTTCAAATGCTACTTCTATACCATCTTCTAAAAATGCTACTTCTACTTCCATTTCATATTCTTCTTGATCTATTACGTTAGTTCCTACAGGATACATTACTATTAACCTACTTTTATCAAATATATATCCAAATGAATAGTCTATTTCTAATTTTTTTTTCATATGTTTTCTCCTTAGCGTTTATGATGTAAATATATTATCATAGTTTTAATATATTTTATAGTATATGCATATTATAAACCCTTAACTTTAATATTAATACCATGCATATTTATTTTTAGACGCCTTATAAAGATGGCTACTATTATTATCACACCAAATAATCCAGACAATGGATAAATAAATTTAACTAACATAGCAAATGGTAATCTACCTCCAATAAATCCTAAAACTGTACATATAGTAGCTATTATGATGAATTTTTTGCTCTTTTCTTGTGCGAAACTACTACATACGCTCCAAAGTAAAGGTACTGCAGTTGTATATATCCCAGCTATCAATATTATTGAAAACATAATACCGACTATAGGGCCTATCTTATCTGCCATATATAATGTTGGTATTTCTTTTATATATACATTTTGTATGTCTGACATTATTCCTAGATTAAGAGCTATAGCTGCAATTGCAAATGCTATTCCACCTATTACTCCTCCCCAAATACAGTTCCTTTTATTTTTTGCGGTGGATCCTACACCTACCAAAAATGGTGTTGCTATTATTAAGTTAAGTCCACTATATATAATGCTACTCATCCACCAATTATCTACAGATTTTGTTACATTTAATGTAGATATTATTTCATTAGTACAACAAAATGTTTCATAGTTTCTTGCGATTGTTACTATACCAACGCCAACTGAAATTATTACAATCATAGGTCCTATATTTCCTAATATATCTATTACTTTATTCATACCTAATAATACCGATATCAATGCCAGTATTGCTAAAATAAAAGATCCTATATTTTTATTCATACCATAATATTGATTCATGGAAGCACCGGCTCCAGATATCATGACTACAAAACTACAAAAGAAAAAAACAGGCATGAATACTTTAAAAAAACCACCAACCCAATTTCCACATAAATATGTAAATATATCACTACTTGATTTTAATCTTGCAGTTTTGCCTATTTCTAATAAATTTGCACCACAATACGCTAGTATTATCATACAAATCATATTAGATAAAATACTTATCATTCCATGAGCTGAAAAAAACTGCATTATCTCTTGGCCTGTTGCGAATCCTGACCCTATACACACGGATATGTATGTACCAGCAAATTTCATAATTTCCTTTAAATTACCGCTTTTTTTCATAATTAGCCCCCTCTCTATTTTTTGGTTCAATCCTTTGATAATTTATATGCTTGTTCAACGTTTTTAATATCTTAAATTAGAAATTCATTTCAAATATCACTATTTCTACGCATAAAAAAGACTTACTCAATTTAATATAAGTAAGTCTTTTGTTATTTTAATAAAAGCTATTATGCTATTTTACTTTCAGTATTTTTATTGTATAAATTTAAATCTAAATCTTTTTCACTATTAGCTACTACAAGTGTACAAACATTATCTCCCATTACGTTTACAGTAGTTCTAAACATATCTATAATTCTTTCAACACCCATTATTAATCCGATTCCTTCAAGTGGAAGACCTACTGACTGAAGCACCATTGATAACATTATCATTCCTACACCAGGTACTCCTGCTGTACCAATTGATGCTAATGTTGCAGTAAGAACTATTGTCATCATTTCACTCATACCTAAATCTATTCCATATATCTGAGCTATAAAAAGTGCTGCTACACCTTGCATTATAGCCGTCCCATCCATATTTATAGTAGCTCCCATTGGTATTGTAAATGATCTTGTTGATTTTCCTACTCCTAATTCTTCCATAATTTCTAAACTTACTGGCACAGACGCATTACTTGATGCAGTTGAAAATGTAACTGCTGCAACTTGCGTAAATTTCTTTAAAAATGGCTTGATTTTTTGTTTTGTAAATAATTTAAACAATCCACCATACACAATACTTACATGTATTAATAATGCAAATAAAACAACTGCTACATATTTTAATAATGCAAATATAGCATCAGTTCCAACAGTTGCAAAAGTATCTGCTACTAGTGCAAATACACCATAAGGAGCAAATAGCATTATTATATTTACCATCTTCATACAGATTTCATTACCACTTTCAAATAATATCTTTATAGGCTCAGCTTTTTCACCGACTACATTTATAGCTATTCCTATAAGAAGTGCAAAGAATATTACCTGTAACATATCACCATTTGCTAGAGCTTGAATTGGGTTACTTGGTATAATACTTAAAATTATTTCTACTATTGATTTAGATTCTCCAATTGATACTTCCCCCGAAACCATGCTACTCATATCAAGACCCATACCTGGCTTTAATAAACTACCTAAAACAAGTGATAGAACTATTGCTAATGCTGTTGTGCTTAAGTAAAACAACATTGTTTTCCCACCAATTCTTCCTAACTTTTTAACATCTCCCATAGAAGCTGATCCACATATTAATGAAACAAATACTAATGGTACTACCATCATTTTTATAGCTGAAGTAAATCCACTTCCTACTACTTTAAATATGCCACCTAAGATCAATGTATCTTTTATATATCCTCCTGGCAATTGCTTTAATACTAAACCTACTATAAATCCTAACAGTAAGCCTAATAAAATTTTACTTGTCAATGTTGGTTTTTTTTTCAATTTAATTCTCCACCTTTCGAACATTCCATATACTTATACAATCTATTATACAGTATTATTTTTTTTTGTACATTAAAAATTAAAGTAAATTATAATATTACCACTATTTCAACATTATTTTTTAAAGTTTTATCAGTATAAAACTTAATTAAATTAGAATTTTGTAATTTATACCTTTCTAATTAATCAATTATTTGCAAAACCCATTATTTTATTTTTTTATTTTTTTTATTTAAATATTCGTTTTTTATGTCATATATTAAAGTTTTATATATATATACATTAATAAATAAAGTAGGAGTATAAATACAAAATCATTATTTAACGAACAATAATTTTGTATATATACTCCTACTAAGTCATAATTATTTAATTTTAATGCTATTATTTAAAACTAATTAAAATGGTAACTCTTCTTCAATCTTATCAACATTTATTCCAGCTTCTTCAAATACATTTGATCCATTAAAGTATTTATTTTTAGGTTCTGTAGAGCTCAAAAATTTTACATTATCAGCTTTAACTCTTGTATAATATTTATTTTCGCCATTAGAATTCTTATATTTTTCAATTCTTAGTTGACCATTTACTGCAATCAATCTACCTTTAGTTAAATATTTAACACAATTTTCTGCTTGTTTATCCCATGTTTGAATTTCTATTATGTCTGCTTTTTGATCTTGTGTTTTTTTTGTACGTCTGTCTACTGCTATTGTAAAAGTTGTTACTGCTATATTTTCACTTCCTATGTACTTTATTTGTGGATCCCTGACAAGTTTTCCTACTAAAACTATATTATTCATATCTATCTCTTCCTTTGCTTATTTATTTTATGTAAATACTTTATTTTAGTAAGATTATATACAGATAGTAATTCATTTATACAAAAGTAACTTTATTCATCAACTAATTTATAAAGTTACTTTACATAAAAAACAGACATTATCATTTTTTAAAGTATGATTAATATCTATTTTTTATTTTCATATTATAGTTGTATTAAATTTTTTATATTAAATATTTTGATGTCCTTATTATTTAAATATATATTAAATAATCCTTCTTCTTTAAATAGGCTTTCTAAATATTTTTTAGAGCTATTTTTTATATCTACTACTTCTAAAATATTTTCTTCAAAATTTAAACTTACCTTTTGATTAATTTCACTTCTGTTTATAACTATCAACATTTTTTCTTCTTCTATGTATCTAATAAAAGCAAACACATCTGCATTTTTCGTATCTATAAATTTGGTTTCTCCATGCATTAATATTTCATATTTTTTTCTTGTATTTATAGACTCTTTATAAAATTCAATCATATCTTCATCTTCGTTTTTCCAAGGATAAGTCCTTCTGTTGTCTGGATCTGTACCACCACAAACTCCAGCTTCATCTCCATAATATATATAAGGAACCCCTTCAAAGGTCATCTGAACTCCAACTGCTAATTTAAGCATCTCACAGTCATCGTTAAGTTCTGTTTTGATCCTAGCAACATCATGTGTCCCCAATAAGTTTAGATTTGATTTAAATGCTTCACATGGATAATTTTCTTTTATTTCCATAAATTTATTATTAAGCTGTTTAGAAGTAATGTCATTTTTCAAAAAAGAAAGTAAATTTTGTCTAAATGGATATCCCATTACTGAGTCTAATTGTCCTCCTAAAAGATAACTTCGTCTTTCTCCATAACTTACTTTATTTGATGCATCTTCCCATACTTCACCTGTTAAAATAGCCTCACTATCTAATTCATTCAGTTCCTTTTTAAGAGTTTTTATGAATTCTGTAGGAAGTTCGTCCGCTACATCCAGTCTCCACCCTTTAACTCCCATGCTAGTCCATTTTTTAATTACACTATCTTTATCTCTAATTATATAGTCAATATAACTATCTTCTAGTTCATCTACATTTGGAAGTGCTTTTATATCCCACCAACACTCATATTCATTTGGATGCTGTTTGAAATTGTACCAAGGACTATACTTAGAGCTTTGTGACTGATATGCACCAAGTTCTTCATATTTTCCATATTTATTAAAATACTTACTATCTGCTCCAGTATGACTAAACACGCCATCTAGTACTATACTAATACCTTTTTTTTGAGCTTTATCTATAAGTTCTTTAAATACTTCTTCATCACCAAACATTGAATCTATTTTTTTGTAGTCTCCTGTATCATATTTATGATTACTAGAAGCCTCAAATATAGGACTTAGATATATAATACTAATACCTAATTTTTTCAAATAACCTAATTTATCTATAATCCCTTTTAAATTACCACCATGAAAATCCCATCTGATTATATCTCCATCGCTATCTTTTATATACATTGGAGTATCACTCCAATTCCCATATATAAAGCTATTTTCTTTTGTATCAGTAGGTTTTTTACTTCTATTTCCATTATTAAATCTGTCTACAAATATATGATACATTATCCCATTTTTATACCATTTAGGTACTTTATAATCATCATATACTGTAATTTGATATTTATTTATGTTTTCATGTGTATATTCACACACATTTCCATCTTCCATATTTTTTCCGTAATATTTTTTTTGAATTTCCCCATTTATTTCTATATCTACTTCAAAATAATAAAAATAAACACCAATTTCATCAAATCCATCAAATTCGCCTCGATAATACTTTTTGCTTTCCCTTACTAAACTTTTTTTACTTAATACTACATTTTCTTTTAAAATTACCCAGGAAATATCTTGTATATTATAATTTTCATCACTAGCTACAGATATTCTCATACTTTGTCTTTTTTTTAGGGCTCCAAAAGGCGCCTTATTTTCCCATGAATTATAATTCACTATATTTTCCATTTATCTCACACCCTTAAACCAAATGTATTTTGCATATTCTGATATAGTTCTATCCGAAGAAAACATACCTGAATTAGCTATATTTACTAAAGATATACTATTCCATTTTTCTTTTTGTTTATATAGTTCGTTCACTTTATATTGCGCTTCTATATAATTTTCAAAATCTCTTAATACGAAGTATTCATCATTATATGTTATTAAAGAATCATATATTTTTCTACCTTCATTTCCCATATTAGGTATAAATCCATTTATTAAATCATCTACAACTCTCTTTATATATCGGTTCGAGTTGTATAAATCTAGTGCTGAATATCCTCCATATTTATTGTAATTTAATACTTGAGATGCTTTAAGGCCAAATAAAATTATATTTTCATCTCCAACTTGCTCATATATTTCTACATTAGCCCCATCTAATGTTGCAAGCGTAATTGCTCCATTCATCATGAACTTCATATTGCTTGTTCCTGATGCTTCTTTTGTAGTTGTAGAAATTTGTTCGCTAACATCTGCTGCTGGTATTATAATTTCAGCTAAAGATACTCCATAGTTTTCTACAAATACCACCTTTATTTTATTTTCTATTTTTTCATCATTATTAATCTTGTTAGCTACTGAATTTATAAACTTTATTATACATTTTGCTAAATCATACCCTGGGGCTGCCTTAGCTCCAAATATAAATGTTCTAGGCTCCATATCAAAATTTGGATTTTCTAATAATTCATGATATAAATGAAGTATGTGTAAAACATTTAATAATTGTCTTTTGTATGCATGTAACCTTTTTATCTGTACATCATAAATAGAATTTGGATTAATTTCGATATTATATTCTTTGCTTATAAAATCAGCTAGTCTCTTTTTATTACTATATTTTATATTGTTTAGTTTAGATAATACTTGTGAATTATTCTTATATTTTTCTAATTCTTTTAGTTGTAATGTATCTTTTTTCCATTTATCCCCTATTAAATCCGTTATTAAATCACTAAGATCTTCATTACAATTCATAACCCATCTTCTATGAGCAATCCCATTTGTCTTATTATTAAATTTTTCAGGTTCATCGTCATAGAATTCATTTAACACTTCTTTTTTTAACAGATCTGTGTGCAATGCTGCAACTCCATTGACACTATGGCTACCTACTATGCATAAATTTGCCATACTTATATTTTCATGATTTATTATACTCATTCTTTTTATTTTCTCATGATCATTGTACTTATTATTTAAATTTTGAACGTATCTTCTGTTTATTTCTTCTATTATCATATATATTCTAGGTAGTAATTTTTTCATCATATCTATAGGCCATTTTTCCATAGCCTCTGCCATTATTGTGTGATTAGTATAAGATATAGTGTTTTTAGTTATACACCAAGCTTCGTCCCAAGATAACTGTTCTTCATCAATCAATATTCTCATAAGTTCTGGTATGCATAATGTTGGATGTGTGTCATTTATATGAATAGCTATATTTTTCGATAAATCCAATATATTTAATTTGCTTTTTTTATACTTCCTGATTATATCTTGCATTCCTGCACTAACTAAAAAGTATTCTTGCTTAAGCCTTAATAGCTTACCTGCATAGTTAGAATCATTTGGATATAATGATTGAGATATCTCTTCAGTATAGTACTTATATTTTAATGCTTCTTCATAACTGCCAAAATGATTTTTTGCATTTGATGTTAATGGTCCAAAATCTCTATTTATTACTTCAGATTTAAACAACCTCAGTGTGTTTATATATTCATTTTGATATCCAATTATCGGTATATCATATGGTATAGCCATAACAGGTATATAATTTTTATGATATGCTTTTAGTTTGTTATTTTCCTCTACTAAATAAACTTTTCCTTCGAATTTCACAACAATAGCTTTATTAGGTCTAACAGTCTCCCATATATAAGATCCTTGAGTAAGCCAATTATCAGGTACTTCTACCTGATAACCATTTACAAATTTTTGTTCAAACAAACCATACTTATACCTAAGGCCATAACCATGTCCACTTATATTTAAAGATGCCATCGAGTCTAAAAAACATGCTGCAAGCCTTCCTAATCCACCATTTCCTAAAGCTGGATCGCCCTCTGCATTGATTAGGTCATCTAGGCTAATCCCCATTTCTTGTAACCCATCTTTAATAGTCTTTTGGATATCTAAGTTTAATAAATTAGACTTTAATTGTCTTCCCATTAAAAATTCTATACTAAAGTAGTAAACTTCTTTTTCACAACTTAATCTAGTCTCTATCCATTTTTTAGATATAATATCTTTTATTACGCTACTCAAAATAGTTAACAGCTGCTCATTGTTTGCTTCTTCTATTGATTGAGCATATATACTGTACATTTTATTTTCAAATAATTGCTTGAATTTCTTTTTATTGAATGTGACCATAAAATCACTCCTTTAACCTCGCATTTCTTGATACGTATTTATATATGTTTGAGCTGATTTTGTCCAGCTACTATCTGTTTCCATAGCATTTATAATTAAATTTCTCCATATATTTTTATTTTTATATGTTTCTATAGCACCTTTGATACAATAAAGCATATCATGTGCATTATAATTTTCAAAACTAAATCCATTTCCTTCTCCCGTATACTTGTTATACGGATATACTGTATCCTTTAGACCACCTGTTTCTCTAACTATTGGAATAGTTCCATATCTCATAGCTAACATTTGTCCAATCCCACAAGGTTCAAATAATGATGGCATCAAAAATATGTCACTTGATGCGTATATTTGCTGTGCAAGTGCAGCATCAAATGTGATTCTAGCAGATACCTTATCTGGGTATATTGAATCATAATAATTAAACATAGATTGATACTGATGCTCTCCTGTACCTAAAATCACCATTTGTAAATTTTCCCTCATGATTTCAGGCATAATATAAGATATTAAATCTAAACCTTTTTGTGATACCAATCTAGATACAATTCCTATTAAAGGTATATCTGGATTTTGTTCTAAACCTAGCATTTTTTGTAATTTAACTTTATTTTCAGATTTTCTATCTATGCTATTTACATCATAGTTAATAAATATATCTTTATCAGTTTTAGGATTATTTAAATCATAGTCTATTCCATTTAAAATACCTTTTAATTTGTAAGAATTACATTTTAATAGCCCATCTAGACTTTCTCCATAAAATTTAGTTTGTATTTCATTAGCATAAGTAGGGCTTACAGTGGTTACTTTATCACTAAAAACTATCCCAGCTTTCATAAAGCTTACCCCACCACAATACTCTACATCTCCATTATCCATATACTTATATGGCAAGTCTAATACATCACCCAAAAGTTTATTTGAGAATACGCCTTGATATTGTAGATTATGAATAGTATAAATAGTTTTTATATTATTATATTTTTCTAAACCACTATATTTTTCTTTTAAAATTAATGGGATCATGCCTGTATGCCAATCGTTCATATGGATTATATCGGGATAAAAATCAATAATAGATATAGCTTCTAAAACTGAGTTGCTAAAGAAAGTATATCTTTCTGCATCATCTTCATATCCATAAAGATATGCAATTTCCCCTTCTCTCTTAAAATAATACTCATTATCTATAAAGTAAAATTTAACTCCATCTAACTCCATCTCTAAAAGCCCACAGTATTGATTTCTCCACCCAACTTTTACATTAAATACTGCTACTTCTTTTAGCTGTTCTTTTAAATAATTAGGCATTGTAGAGTATTTAGGTAATATTACCCTAATATCAACACCTTCTTTTTTTAATGCCTTAGGCAATGCGTATGCCACATCTCCTAATCCACCTGTTTTGGCAAATGGCCAACACTCCGATGTTACGTAAAGAACTTTCACTAAAAATTTCCCCCTCTAACTAAATACTTATATTTTTTTCTATAACAATAGGATAATTTTCATCCCCTTTTAATTCTTTTCTTTTTGTTAAGTTTATATTTTTATCAAATATTACATTTTGTAATTGTGCACCTTCTCCTATAATGCAGTTTTGCATTATTACAGAATTATCTATATTAACACCTTTTTCTATGTGTACTTTTCTAAATATTATACTATTTTTTACAGTTCCTTCTATTACACATCCACTTGCTATAAAAGAATTATCTACATCTGCAGTTTCTGTATATATAGTAGGAGATTCATTTTTTTCTTTAGTTCGTATTTTTCTATCTGAATAAAGTAACTCTTTTGCTATCTCTATGTTTAATAAGTCTTTACTTATTTCAAAATATGTTTGCACAGATTTTACACATTTTAAATACCCATCATACTCATATGCACCTATTTTATTATTTTTAACTTCTTCAATTATAAAATCTTCTAGGTATAAATAATCTCCATTATTGCTTAATTTGTATACAACGTCTATGAAATCTGTTCTTTTCATTATATAAGTTTCCATATATATATCTAAGCCTTCAAATGCACTAATATTACTCCCTACATTTATAACCTTATTATCGCTGTTTAAGTTTAACGTTAAATTACCTTTAAAATCAGTTTTAGAATTTTCAATATTTTTATATATCATAGTTATATAATTGTTAGATTTTTTATGGTATTTAAGCGCTTCTGAGTAATCTATATTGCATATCATATAGCTTGGGGCAACTAAAATATATTCTTCTTCACTTTTTTTTATGTAATCTATATTAGATAATATATTATATATATCACCTTTTCTGTATTGATACATATTTTGAGATTCAGTATTTTCTGGGCTAAATATAGATAAACCACCTTTTTTTCTACTTAAGTCCCAATCTTTCCCACTCTCTATATGATCTGTCAATGATCTGTATTTTTCTTTTGCAAATATACCTACATTAGTTATTCCTGAATTGACCATATTAGAAAGAGTAAAATCTATCATTCTATATCTACCTCCAATAGGAGTCGATGCTATTGGTCTACTATAATTAAGTTTATCTATATTTGGGTCTCCCTTTTTATTTAAGTTTATTAACCCCATACATTCATTCCTCATTATTTTAGCCCCCCTTCTAATGCCACTTGTGACTTGACCACTTCATATTCAGAAACTACATTTATTTCATTATTATTATTTTTTATTATTGCATAATCTTCTATTGTTGCACCCTCACCTATCATAGCTTTTTCTATAACTACATTTTTTCCTATTTTTACATTAGGCATTATAACTGAATCTTTTATTTCACTATTTTCACCTACAAAAACACCATGAGATAAAACAGAGCTTTCAATTTTTCCTAACAACATACATCCATCTGCTACTAATGAGTTATTTACAACTGCACCTTTTCCTACATATTGAGGTGGCATAGCCATAGTATTTGTATATATCTTCCACTTAGGATCTTGTAAATCTAATGTTTCTCTATATTTTATAAGGTCCATATTAGCATCCCATAAACTTTGTATAGTTCCAACATCTCTCCAATACCCTTTATATGGATATGCATACATACCTACATCATCTTGTAGCATTGTAGGTATTAAATCTTTTCCAAAATCGTCATAATTTAAATTTTCTTTTTCAGATTTTATAAAGTAATCTCTTATCATCTTCCATTCAAATATATAAACACCCATAGAAGCTAAATTACTCTTTGGATTACTTGGTTTTTCTTCAAATTCATATATACTTCCATCTTTATTAGTATTCATTATTCCAAATCGTGATGCCTCATCCCAAGGTACTTCTATTACTGCTATTGTAGCCTTAGCATTTTTTTCTTTATGATAATCTAGCATCTTGCTATAATCCATTTTATATATATGGTCACCTGATAGTATAAGCACATACTCTGGGTCATAGCTATCTATAAAATTCATATTTTGGTGTATTGCATGTGCTGTTCCTTCATACCAATTTCCTTCTTTTTCATTCATATATGGTTGAAGTACATAAACTCCTCCATTTATTCTATCTAAATCCCAATGGCTTCCCATTCCTATGTGAGAATTTAGTATTAAGGGTCTATATTGAGTTAATACACCTACTGTATCTATCCCTGAATTAGAACAGTTACTTAGCACGAAATCTATAATTCTATATTTCCCTCCAAATGATACTGCTGGTTTTGCAATCCTCTTTGTAAAAACCCCTAGTCTCGATCCCTGACCCCCTGCCAAAATCATAGCTAACATTTCTTTTTTCACTAGTTATCCCCCTTAAAATGTTCATTATTACTTAATTAAAATTTATAAACTTATTATAGCTCCTGCATTTTAATTGAATGTAAACTGCTAATAGATTCTCTATTTATGATTTCTAATTTTTCATTTTTTCCACCAATTAATATCTTTTCTTCTTTATTGATTTCAAGCTTATTAATATTTATATCTTTCCCCTTTATAAATGTTGCTCCTAGTGGAGGCACTTTTATAGTTATATGATAATCTTTGTTATTCCATTTTTCATATTTTGAAAATAACTCTGCTTTATCCATAGTTTGACCAGAACCTCCATATGCGTTATCATCTGAGTTAAATACCTCTTCGTATATTCCTGGATAAGGAACCCCAACTTTATAATCGTAATATACTACTGGTGTAAAGTTTATTACTGCGATAATAAAATCTTTTGATTTTTTACCTTTTCTCATAATTGAAACTACACTTTGTTCGCTATTATGCGGATCTATAAAATCAAATCCATCGTAACTATTATCTACTTCGTACAATGCTTTTTCATCTTTATATAAAGTGTTAAGTTTTTTTACATATTGTTTCATATCTAAATGAGGTTTTATATCTAACAATTCCCATTCTAATCCATATGAATATCTCCACTCTAACCCTTGACCAAACTCATTTCCCATAAATGATAATTTCTTTCCTGGATGTATCATGTAATATGCATATAGTGTTCTAAGACCTGCAAATTTTTGCCATGCATCCCCTGGCATTTTATCTAGCAGTGATTTTTTGCCATGTACTACTTCATCATGAGATAATGGTAAAATGAAGTTTTCTGAAAATGCATACATAAAAGAAAAAGTTATAAGTTCATGATGATATTTTTTATATATTGGATCCATTTCCATGTATCTTAAGGTATCATTCATCCATCCCATATTCCACTTATATGTAAACCCTAATGCTCCTTTATATGTTGGCCCTGTGACCATTGGCCAAGAGGTTGATTCTTCAGCTATTATGATAGGATTTTTTGTATATTTATAAATACTTTCATTAAACTTTTTCAAAAAATCTATAGCTTCTAAATTTTCTCTTCCTCCATACTTATTAGGTTTCCACTGACCTATATCATAGTCTAAATAAAGCATACTTGATACTGCATCTACTCTTATTCCATCAACATGAAATTCATTAAACCAATATAGTGCATTAGAAATTAAAAAACTACTAACCTCTGGTTTTCCTAAATCAAAATGAGCTGTTCCCCACCCAATATTTTCTGCCTTTAGTTTATCTTGATATTCAAATTGAGGTGAGCCATCAAATTTATAAAGTCCATGATCATCTTTGCAAAAATGACTGTATGCGAAGTCTACAATTATTCCAATTTCATTTTCATGGCATTTATCTATGAATGCTTTGAATTCATTCGGATTTCCATACCTACTGCTGCTGCTATAATATCCAACTGTTTGGTATCCCCAAGATTTATCTAATGGATGCTCTGTTATAGGTAAAATTTCGATATGCGTATAACCCATTTCTTTTACATACTCTATCATTTCATATAGTTCTTCATATGAGAAAAAATCCCCATTCCATTTTCTCTTCCATGAACCTAAATGAATTTCATATATATTTATTGGTATTTGATTACAATTTTCTTTTATCTTTTTATTATTCCATTTTTTATCATTCCATTTGTATTTATTTAAGTCGTATACAACGGATGCAGTATCTGGTCTTAATTGCGAAAAAAACGCATATGGATCAGATTTCAATCTGCTAATTCCATCACATCCAACTACATTATATTTGTACGTATCTCCTTGTTTTATGTCACTTAAAGATAGGTTCCAAACTCCACTATTACACATATTTATCATAGGATGAGAATTTTTATTCCAATTATTAAACTCTCCAACTAAATATACTTCACTTGCATTTGGAGCCCAAACTGTAAAAGACGCTGTGTTGTTTTTCGAGTCAATATGACATCCCATAAATTTATAACTGTCATAGCATTCTCCTAATTTGAATTTATCTATATTATCAATTAGAATTTTATTACTGTTTATTTTTTTGTATTTCATAATATAAATTTCTCGCCCCTTCTTTTTTATCCCCTGTATAGTATCTAATTATATATCAATAAACCATATTATTCACAATCAAATTTCAGTAAAATTCAGTCAATTTGTTCTATATTTCAATACAAATATATATATTGAAACATTTTTTTATCTATATATATAAAATAAAACATAAATATTTTAATATTTATGTTTTATTTATATCTTTGGAAAACGTTTTAGTTATTTTTTTATCATTCTTTTTTTAATCAAAAATAAAACTAAAATTACTTTAAATAATAATTAAATTTAAATGATAACTTCAAATATAATTATCGACAATTTTGTATATACTAAAAAACCTTAAATACTATTATAGTATCTAAGGCTTTTTTACTTAATCTATTTACCGTCTCCTAAAACTTCTTTTATTCCCTTAAATGTACCCAAGAAGTTTACGGTATCTGAAGGTAGTACTAACTTAGTAGCATTTCCTTGCGCTACTTTTTCTAACGCTTCTATTGATTTAAGTGCTAATATATTGTCATCTACATCAGATTCTTTCATAGCTAAGAATACTTCCCTTATCCCCTTAGCTGTTGCTTCCTGTACTCTTAATATAACTTCTGCTTCTCCTTGTGCTTTAGCTATAGCAAGTTGTCTTATAGCCTCTGCCTCTCCTTCTGCATGTAATATTGAAGAAAGCTTTTGACCTTCTGCTTCTCTAACCATAGCTTCTTTTTTAGCTTCGGCTCTTAAAATTAAAGATTGTTTTTCGCCTTCTGCTTGAAGAATAGATGCTGACTTACTACCTTCTGCTTGTAATATAGACTCTCTTCTTTCTCTTTCTGCTCTCATTTGTTTTTCCATTGCGACTTGAATATCATGAGGTGGCATTATATTTTTTAGTTCAACTCTATTTACTTTAATACCCCACTTATCAGTTGCTTCATCTAGTATTACCCTCATCTTAGTATTTATTATATCTCTTGATGTTAATGTTTCATCTAAATCAAGTTCCCCTATTATATTTCTAAGAGTTGTTGCTGTTAAGTTTTCTATTGCTGTAATAGGATTTGCTATTTCAAATACATATCTTGCTGGGTCTGTTATTCTGTAATAAACAACAGTATCTATTTGCATTGTTACATTATCCTTAGTTATAACTGGTTGTGGTGGAAAATCCACCACATTTTCTCTTAAGTCAATTACATAACTCATACTGTCTATAAATGGTACTAAAAAGTGAACCCCTGTGTCAGCTACTTTTCTAAATTTTCCAAGTCTCATTATTATACCTATTTTAGACTGTTTGATTACCCTTACACAAGACAATCCTATTATTGCAACTATAATTATTGGTACTATTACTAATACTATTGAGCCTATTGATTCCATAATTTAGAGTTCTCCCTTATTTTATTTTTTCAACTATTAGTTTAACTCCCTCAATTTTTATAACCCTTATAATACACCCTTGTTCTATAGTTTCTCCATTTAATGATAATGATGTCCATTCTTCATTTTCCACTACTACTATTCCTACATTATTAGGAAGTATTTCTTTCTTAACTACACCTGTTTTTCCTAAAATCGCTTTTAGATTTGTATCATATTCATATGTTTCATCTTTTTTTACTATCCACTTTGTTACTACTACCAGTAATGTTATTGATATAAATGCAAATATTATTATTTGAATTAATATGTTATCTATAAAACTACTTAAAAATATTAGTATGAATGCACCTATACTAAACCAGATAAGTGTCAAAGTAGGTGTTACAATTTCACCTATAGCAAATACAATTGCTACAAGTAGCCATATCAATTTCATACGCATCCCCTCCCAAATTTGTAGCTTTGAGTCAATTATACTATACTCTTACATATATTTATAATTTTGTAAACTTTTGTTACTATTAAAATAATTTAAAATTCATTACTATCATAAAAATAAAGCCTAATATTTTCATTAGGCGCTATTTTTATATCTATTTATTTTTGGTCAATTATAGTTTTTGTTGTATCTAATTCTTTAGCTATACATCTTTGGCTATTTATTCTCTCTGATATAAGCATTTCATTTACTATTCCTTTTAACTCATTTACTACGTTTTCTACATCATGTTTATTTATTTCTTCTTTATTATCAGTATGCTCAATTATAGTTTTTGTTGTATCTACATCCTTAGCTGTACATCTTTGGCTATTTATTCTTTCTGACACTAGTATTGTATCTACTACTTTTTTAGCTTCTTCTACTAAATGCTTAACTTCTTCTTCTGTAAATTCATATTTTTCATTTTTAACGTCTAATATAGTTTTTGTTGTATCTAATTCTTTTGCTGTACAGTTTTGACTGTTTATTCTTTCTGATACTAACATTACATTTGCCATGCCTTTTATCTCTTCTGTAAGCTTATGTATTTCTTTTCCAATTTTATTTAAATCATCTTGATTATATTCTTCGCTCTCATCTTTATGGTCTATTATAGTTTTTGTTGTATCTAATTCTTTAGCTATACATCTTTGGCTATTCTCTCTTTCTGATACTAGCATTACACCTAATAAACCTGATAAATCATTTTTTAAACTTTGTAATACTTCATTTAGTTTTTTCATGTCTTTCACCTCGTTGTTAAATTTTATATGTTCAATTATATAATTCCAAACATTATATTATATTTTTTACTATATTTCTCATATACCCATCATTATCTGGTTTCAATCCTAGTTTATCTATTTTTTGATTATATATACATAACTCTTTTTCAGATGCGTATATATAATGACCTGAAGAGACTTCAATCCATTTTGGTTTGTCGTCTGAATAATCATGTATACTCGGATTATATATTGTCTTTGTTCTTATTTTAGCATATTTGGGATCTGGAACTGGAATTGCTGATAGTAAGGATTTTGTATATGGATGTATTGGATTATTATATAATTCATTAGCTTGTGCTAATTCTACTAATTTCCCATTGTACATAACTCCTATACGGTCACTTATATGCCTAACCATTGATAAATCGTGGGCTATAAACAAGCAAGTCAATTCTTTTTTCTTTTGTAATTTTTTAAATAGATTTACGATTTGAGCTTGTAGCGATACATCTAGTGATGCAATTGGTTCATCTGCTATAATAAACTCTGGATTTATGCAAAGGGCACGAGCAATGCCTATACGTTGCCTTTGACCGCCCGAAAATTCTGTTGAATATCTATTAATATAACTTTTATCTAAACCTACTAAACTCATCATTTCATATACTTTATTTAATTGTTCTTCTTTATTATTATATATTCCTTGTATTTTTAAAGGTTCTGAAATAATATCACCAACTGTCATTCTTGGATTTAATGCTGAAGTTGAATCTTGAAATATTATTTGCATATTTTTCTTTAAAAACTTTTTTTCTTTTTTATATATTTTTTTCTCCGATATTTTATTTCCTTTGTATATTATTTCTCCGCTCGTAGGCTCATGTAACTTTATTATACTTCTTCCTAGAGTTGATTTTCCAGAACCTGATTCTCCCACTAATCCGAAAATTTCGCCTTTATAAATTTCAAAAGTTATATTGTCAACTGCTTTTACAACAGTATTTTTATCTAATTTAAAATGTTGGCTTAAATTTTTAATTTCTAATATTTTTTCTTTATTCATTTATAATCACACTCTCTCCCTTAGTTTTTATTTTAAGTGTGTCTTTATACAATAACCATGTTGATGCGCTATGTGTATCACTTATCTTAAACATTGGTGGTTCTTCAAAGTAATCTATTTTTAAAGCATTTTGATTTCTTATTGCAAAAGCATCTCCTTTTGGAGGGTTTATCAAGTTTGGAGGCTCTCCAGGTATATTGTATAAAAACTCATTTTCTGATTCTAACGTCGGTAGAGATGACATTAGTCCCCACGTATATGGATGTTTAGAATTATAAAAAATATCTTCTACTGTTCCTATTTCTACTATCTTTCCTGCATACATAACTGCAACTCTATCTGCTATTTCTGCAACCACCCCTAAATCATGTGTTATAAATATAATAGAAACACCTATTTTTTTCTGCAAGTCTTTCATTAAATCTATTATTTGTGCTTGTATTGTTACATCTAGTGCTGTTGTAGGTTCATCTGCTATTAATACACTAGGATTACATGCAAGTGCTATAGCTATAACAATACGTTGCCTCATACCACCTGAAAAATGGTGAGGGTATTGTTTAAATCTTTTTTCCGGGTTGTCTATTCCAACTAGATTTATTAACTCTATAGCCCTTTTTTTAGCTTCTTGCTTATTTATTTTATTATGTATTAATATAGCTTCTAATATTTGCTTGCCTATAGAAATAGTTGGGTTAAGAGCAGTCATTGGGTCTTGAAAAATCATAGATATATCTTTTCCTCTTATACTATTCATATATTTTTGCGATACTTTAGTTAAATCTTCACCCCTAAGAATCACTTCTCCACCTTCGATATATGCATTTTGAGGTAATATTTTTATTATGCTTTTACAAAGTACTGATTTTCCACATCCTGACTCTCCTACTATAGCTAATGTTTCACCCTTTTTCAAATTTAATGAAACATTTCTTACAGCTTCAACTTCTCCATCATCTGTTTTAAATTTTACAACTAAGTTATTAATCTCTAATATATTACTCATGTAATCATCCCCTATACTATTTAAAGCTTAAAGAGTCAAAAGACCCCTTAAGCTTTTTTATAATGATAATAATCATAAGAAATCATAAATTATCTATTTGCAGATAATTATTTTATAAATATTCTTTATTATATTATTCTATTGTCCAATCAACTATATTATTAAATATACCTACACCATGGTGTCCTAAAACTGTTTGTGGTGTTATACCTTTTACATTGCTCTTGCCAACATATATTGCATCTATATAAGATATAAATGTATATGGCATATCTTTTACCATTTCTTCTTGGAATTCTTTGTAATACTTAACTCTATCTTTATCTACATCTGTTTCTCTAGCTTTTTGAAGTAGTTCATCTACCTTAACATTAGAATACATGTTATAGTTTGAACCTTTATCAGTTCCAAACACTTTATATGTATGATCATCTGGGTCAAATGGACTACCCCATCCTATTAAGAAACTGTCTTGATTTTCCCAGTCCACTTCAGCTTTTACAGATACTTTTACATCTGCTCCAATTTCTTTTAATTGTTGTGCACATATATTTGCCATATCTATTCTAACTTGGTCGCCTTCTCCACATACTATTTCAAACGCTAACTTAGTTCCATTTTTTTCGTATATACCATCACTACCTTGTTTCCATCCACTATTTTCTAGTTTTTCTTTAGCTTTAGATGGATTATAATCAAATTTTTCTATATCAGGATTATTATATACACCTGCTTGAAGTGGAGAGTAAGCTACTTGTCCATGTCCTAATAATACACTATCTAGTATAGCTTTTCTATCTATTGCATAACTTAATGCATTTGGTAATTCTCTATTTCCTTTAAATAAAGGTGCATTAAAGTTATACATTATTCCTCTATAGTCTGAAGTTTTCATTATATTTTCTTTGAAATCTTTATTTCCATCAAATATTGACATATCTTTTGGAGTTACTTGAGCTAAGTCTAATTCACCTGATTTTAATTGCATTGCTTTTGCTTTTGCATCTACAACTATTTTAAACACAACTTTATCTAAACCAGGCTCTTTTTCAAAGTAGTCTTCATTCTTATCAAGAGTTATACTTTGACCTTTATCCCATTTTTCCATCTTAAATGGTCCTGTTCCTATTGGATTTTGATTGTATGGATCTGTTGTTATGTCTTTACCTTCTAATAGATGCTTTGGTAATATCCCTATTGTTAAATAATCAAGCATTGCTACGTTTGGTGCTTTTAAAGTTATTTTTATAGTAGTTTCATCTACTACCTCTATATTTTTTATATCTTCATAGTTTGATACTATTTCTGAAGCATTATCTGGATTCATTATTGTCTCTAAAGTAAACTTGACATCTTCTGCAGTAAATTTTTTTCCATCATGCCACTTAACATTATTTCTTAATTTAAAAGTATATGTATTTGATTTTTTATCAAGTTCCCAACTTTCTGCTAAACATGGAACTACCTTATTATTTTTATCGTGTGCTGTAAGCCCATTAAATATTAACGAATTTATTTCACCATGTTCATATAAAGCTGGATTTATACTTGTATAATCTCCGCTCCCATAAACCAAAACTTTTTCGTCAGATGACTTTGTTGAAGTATCCGCACCTTTATCAGTACTTGAACAACCTGCCATTAAACTTAAAATCATTGCTAAACTCATAATCTTTAATTTTTTAAATTTCATAATTTTATCCCCCTATTGTATATTTTTTCCTCTTATTTAAATAGATATTTAAAACACTTCCTAGTATTTCACTTACAAATTACTTAATTTCTTATTATTGTTTTTTCTTACATAATTACCTATGTTAGTTATGCAGACTAATGTAACCACTAAAAATATACCCGGTATTAATATTATCCACCACTGATTTGTTAATAGCGCTTGTTCTGATAATGAAAGCATACTTCCCCAAGATATAATTTCTATAGGCAATCCAATTCCTAAGAAACTAAGGGTCGATTCTATGGCAATAGCAAAACCAATGTTAGTAACTACCATAAACATTATAGATGACATAAAGTTAGGTAGTAAGTGTTGTCTCACTATATATACGAAATTACCTCCCATAGTTTTAGCTGCCAATATGTATTCACTATTTCTAATCTGTCTTACTTCACTTCTTACTATCTTTGCAATATTCATCCAACTAGTTATACCTATAACTATAGAGATAGAAATTGGTGTTGCATTTCCAAGCATAGCCTGGGTAAATATTATTATTAATATTGATGGTATACTAAGTATTATTTCAGTAAATCTCATCATAATTTCATCTATAATTTCACAACATACTCCACTAATACTGCCATATATAATTCCGATAAAAGTTGAAATTATTGTAGATAGTATACCTATCAATAAAGAAATTTTTCCTCCGTACCAAATCATTGAGAATATATCTCTTCCCATTGAATCTGTTCCAAAGTAAAACTCTTTATTTGGAGCTATATTTGAATTTAATAAATCCATATATGTTGCATCATGGTTTATTATTTTTGATGATAAAATGCATCCTAGCATAATTACACTTAGTAAAAATATTGATATATATGGTTTATCTTTAATCTCACTTACAAAACTTTTCCTTTTTACTTTTATATTCTTTTCTTGAATAATATAGTTTTCTCCTACTATTTCAAAATCACTATATTGTAATTTCACTGTTATCACCTCTATCATGTTTCATTCTAGGATCTATTTTATTATTTATAACTTGTGATAACATGTTTGCAAATACAACTAAAGCCCCGGTTAATAAACTTAAAACTAATAACATGTTATAATCATGATATTTTGCACTTTCAAAACAAAGTGATCCTAGACCTGGATATGAAAAAACTTGTTCTACTACATATGTCCCCCCTAATATATGAGGAACTGAAATTGCCATTATACTTATATATGTAGGCATTATGTTTCTAAAACAATGTTTATAAACTATAGCTTTTTTATGCAAACCTTTTGCTTTACATAACAAAACATAATCTTCTCTTATTTCTTCTAATAATTTATTCCTTACCATATATGTGTAATACCAAAGATGACTTAATATAAGAACTGATAATGGCAAAATTATATGCATTATTCTATTACCTATATCATTTTCTTGTCCCATTGAATAAGCTCCACTTGTTGGCAATATTTCTAAATTTATACTAAATATTAATATTAGCACCAAAGAAATCCAAAACGAAGGTATACAATTAGTTATAGTTCCTAGCTTACATATAAATCTGTCTATCAGCTTATCCTCATGAAGCGCACAAAATATTCCTAATATTAATGCTAATATAAAGGTTAATATGTATCCTAGTCCACCTAAAATTATAGTATTTATGTAAACGTCTTTTATAACGGTATATACATCTTGTTTGTATTTAAAAGATATTCCAAAGTCACCTTTGCATACATTCGATATCCATTTTCCATATTGAATATATATCGGTTCATCTAGCCCTAATTTCTCCATAGCATGATGTTTTTGTGTAGTACTCATTCTTTCTATGCCTTCTCCATAATAAGACCTTAAAGGATCTCCTGGAGACAATCTTGCCATATAAAATACAATTATTGATAATAGAAACATTACACCTATAAACTGAATTACTTTCTTTAATATATCCCTTAACAAAATAATCCCCCTCATTTATTTGAATTAAAACTTCTACTAATTCAAAAAAGCCAAAAAGGTATACACTCATCGTGTAAAACCTTCATGGCTTTAATTTTAATAGTTATTTTTTATCTATTTATTATTTCAGTCTAATTTTAGCATTATTTGTATTAAATGTAAATTCATTTTATTAATTTCATATTTTCTATAAAATTATAACGAATTTACAACCTTCATTTAAGTTACTTTCAACATATATTTCTCCATTATGTAAATCTATTATATGCTTTGTTATTGTTAGTCCTAATCCACTTCCACCCTTAACCTCTGCATGTACATCTACTATTTGGTTAAATCTATCAAATATTAAGTCATGATATTTCGGATCTATACCTATACCATTATCTTCAATACAGATCATTATTTTATTTTTCAATTCTTTTATACAAACTTCTATTTTACCACCCTCAGGAGTAAATTTAGCAGCATTTCCAACTAAGTTAACTATACATCTTTCTATTTCATATGCATCACACATTATAATTTTTTCTTCAATTTCAGGATCAATTATTAATTCAATCCCCTTGCTTTCTATGTACTCTTTCAATGATAATGTAGCCTCTTCAACTACATATACAATATCATTTTCTTTTAAATTAACGCTATATTTACCATGGTCTATTTTAGTTGTGTCTATTAAATTATTTATTAAATTTAATAGCCTCTTTGTATTTCTTCTCATTACACTCATGTATTGAGTTAATTTCTCTTTTTCTATACCTTTATCTAATTTATTAAATTCAGTTATTAATTGTTCTGTAGTGTAAATAACATTTAATGGTGTTCTTAGTTCATGAGATAAATTAATAAAATAATTATTTTTATTTCTTTCTAGTTGTATTAATTTACTTAGTAATTCATTGTTTACTTCCATTTCTTGACTTAGCTGTTCAGTCTTTTTTTGTACCACTTTATCTAAGTATTTCATCCTATTAATATATGAATATATTATCAATAACAATAAGAGAATATATATAAAGAAGGCTATTGTACTTTTATAAAATGGCGGCTCTATAGTAAAAGTAACTTTACTTTCATCTGTAATATTGCCATTATGGCTCCTAGCTTTAACTTTAAATGTATACTCTCCTGAAGATAAATTATTATAATTTATATCATTTGATTCTACTTCCCGCCAATCTTCATTTGCACCTTCTAAAATATAATAATATTGCACATTTTCACTGTTATTATAATCTGGTAAAAATACATTTATATTAAGAAAGTTCTCATTACATTTAAATTTCTTTCCATCTATATCGTTAAAATGTTTTCCATTAATTTCAAAATCATCAAATTCTACATTGGGTGTATACTTTTTTTTGCTTAATTGAGAAGGATAAAATGTGTTTAGTCCATTTATGCCTCCAAAGAAAAATTCATTTTTATCATTTTTATAAGTTGCTCCTCCATTAAATTCATTAGCTTGTAACCCATCTGTTACACCAAAATTCTCAAAAGTATTATTTTTAATGTCAAATTTTGAAATTCCTTTGTTAGTACTAAGCCATAAATTATTTTTTTCATCTACTAATATACCGTACACTATGTTATTAGCTAGACCATCTAAAGTGTTGTATCTTGTAAATATTTCAGTTTCTTTATCAAATTTATTTAATCCATAGCTAGTACCTATCCATAAATCACCATTACGATCTTCAGATATAGACCTTACAGTATCTGAGCTAATTGTTTTTTTATCTTTTTCTTTAGTCCTATACTTTTTTATAGTTTTATTTTTTGCATCTAGTCTTATTAGTCCCCCATCTACAAAACATCCTATCCAATATATTCCGTCTTTATCTTCATATATAACTCTTGCATATAGGGTATCTATATCAACTTTTTTTAATTCTTCCGTTATATCTTTTACTTCGCCTGTTTTTGTATTTAATATGCTTACTCCATCAGGTGTTCCTATCCAAAGTTTTTCTTTACTATCTAATAGCAAGCTCCTTACATTCTCTTCACAAATCCCGTCTGACTTATTATAAACAGTTATTTTATTTTCTTTTTTATCGATTTTATTTATACCATTGTTTGTTGCTATATAAATATAATTACCTTTTCCAGTTATATCGTTTATACAATTATTACTAAATAAATTATTTGTTGTTTCTCTGTTTAAGTGAGATATAGTATTATTTTTTCTATCTATAATATTTACGCCCTTTGAGTTAGTTCCTACCCACAAGAGCCCATCATCGTCTTCATATATTCCATGTATAGTATTTTCACTTAATGAGTTACTATCTAATGGATCAGTTTTATAATGTTTAATATTATTGCTTGAATCAAATACACTTACTCCTAGATACGTGCCTACCCACATCAAACCACTTTTATCTTGTATCATTGTGTATATATCGTCATCAACTAAACTATTTCTATCATATATATTATTTTTATATGTTGTAAAATTTTTACTTTCTTTATTAAATTGGGCTAATCCTTTATCTGTTGCAACCCATACTTTTTTATTTGTATCTTTAAATATGTCTCTTATGTAATTACCTGGAATTGAATTTTTATTATTCTTGTCATTTTTATATCTTGTTATTTGATTAGTTTTTATATCAATTTTATTTAGCCCTTGCTTAAATGTTCCTACCCATATATATCCATCGTTGTCATAGCAAAGTCCATACACATTATTTTCACTTATTGTATTTTCATTATCGCTATTATAAAACTTGTATACTTTTTTTTCACTTACATCTAACTTATTTAATCCCATTTTAGTTGCAATCCATATATCTCCATTACCATCTTGCTCTAAAGTATGTATAAATTGACTGCTTAATTCATTTTTACCTGAAAGTATATGTTTGAATTTATCCGTAGATTCATCATAAATATTAAGTCCTTTAGATGTACCAACTACAACTTTATTATCTTTTGTTATTAAAATATCTCCAATATTATTGTGTGATAAGTTACCTCTATCTTCATCAGAAAAGTAATTAGTTATTTCATCAGTCTTGCTATTTATTTTACTTAGGCCATTTGCTGTTCCTACCCATATGTTT
Source organism: Romboutsia sedimentorum (assembly GCF_030131845.1). GTDB lineage: Bacteria > Bacillota > Clostridia > Peptostreptococcales > Peptostreptococcaceae > Romboutsia_D > Romboutsia_D sedimentorum. Next base: position 70,890 of record NZ_JASKYM010000012.1, read on the forward strand.
CCTGCATTGTCTTCTTTAATATCAACTATATAATTATTAGCTATACTATTTTTAGATTTTTCATCATGCCTATAAACTTTAAAATTATAGCCATTATATCTATTTAAGCCATCATTCGTTCCCATCCAAATATATCCTTTTTTATCTTGAATCATAGTTTCTACTGTAGATTGAGATAAACCATCTTCATTTCTGATATTTCTAAAGTTAATATCTGATGCATAAGAAATCAAAACATTTATATTAAATAGTATAATACCTAAAACAGTAATACCTAATATTTTTCTTTTTTTTCTTTTTTTTACTTTTTTCATTTTTTTCCCCTTAATTTAGACAATAATTTTATATGTACTATTAAAAAGTATACTATATAATGGATTTTTTTTCCACAATATGGCTTTATGTTTGATACTTCATATGTTTTTAATCATCTTTAATCATAAATAAATACTACTACTTAAAGAATTACCTTTATTTTCATAAATGTATCTTATAAATTCAAACATAAAATAAAGTCCCTTTATAAGGACTTTATTTTTTATATTTTTTATTAAATTATCTTTTTATTATATTTATCATTTTATTATTTACTAAATTTACTATTTCTTTAGCTTCTTTAACGTTAAGTAATAATATCAAGCATACGTATACAATCAAACCTAATACAACACAGATAGAAGCAATTATAGCCATTAGTTCTCTGCTTTCACTAATCATATTTGCTCCAAATCCATATAATATATTGTATGATGATCTAATTACAATCCCCATTATTACAGCTGATAAAATTACTTTTGTAAATATAACTAAAATATTTTTTAATCCTATTTGTCCTATTTTTTTCCTTAAAGATACAAATAATAAAATAGTTGATACTATAGCTGAAATAGATCCTGCTAATGCAAGCCCCCCTATTCCCATATATTTCACTAAAACTATAGATAAAAATACATTTATAATTACTGACATTGTTGCATTTTTTACTGGTGTTTTAGTATCTTGTAATGAATAAAAAGCCTTCGATAAAATATCGTTTAGTCCATATGCTACAATCCCTATTGAATAATAAAATAGAGCTGTAGAAGTCAAATACGTAGCTCTTTGATCAAAAGAACCATTTTCAAATAATATCCTAACTATCGGTGTTGATAAATCCATAATCATTATCATAATTGGTACCATAGATATTATTATTATATTAATAGATTTAGATATATTTTGTTTGAAGTGTTTCATATTATTTTCACTTGCTAATTTTGAAAGTATCGGGTACATTACAGTTGATAATGATATAACTATAACGCCTACCGCAAATATATTTAATTTATTGGCATAGTCTAGAGCTGTTATGCTACCCGACTCTAATGTTGATGCTAGTGTTCTATTTACTACCGTATTTATTTGATTTACATATGACCCTAAAAATACAGGCATAACAAGGTATAATATTTGTCTTATATTCTCATCTTTTAAACTTATTACAAACTTGTGTTTATATCCTTTTTTTAATAGAAATGGTATTTGAAATAAAAGTTGTGCTACATATGCAAATAAAGTTCCATATACCATTACATATGAATTTGTCATAGATCCTAAAAATATTGCTACAATTACAAATATGTTAAATGGTATACTTACTAGTCCTGATATATATACATTTCCAGACCCTACTAAAAATGATGATATTAATCCATTTGTAGCTATAAAAATCATAGAAAATAATAAAATCCTAGAATATCCTACTGTAAGGTCTAGTACTTCACCTTTAAATCCCATTGCAAATATTTTAACTATATATGGTGTAAATATCATTCCTATAATAATAAATGCTATACTTATTATTACTATAATATTTAATATGTTACTTGTGAATTTATGTATTCCTTCATTACCTTCATTCTCTTTTATATTGAAAAACATAGGTATAAATGTGGTTCCAAGAGATGCACTTATACCCGTAAATAATACAACTGGTATATTTAATGCTGTAAGATAAGCATCTGTTATATTTCCGGCTCCAAATGTTTGTGCTAGCACTATATCCCTTAAAAAACCAGTTACCTTAGATACTAATATTATAATCATTAGAATAATTGCAGTCTTCTTAGTTGTTTTAGACATAAGTAATCCTTTCTATTAATGTATCTATATTATATATTTTTACCTTATAATTTATTTTCATAATCAATTATAAATAATTATTACAAATAATAATATCATTCTTTTCATAAGTAGAAAATAAAAAGTTATATATATGCAAAATAGCACCCCCATGATTGGAGATGCTAAAAAAAAAATTACGTGGCTACGTCTTACTCTCCCAGGCAGTTGCCCACCAAGTACCATCAGCGCTAAAGAGCTTAACTTCTGTGTTCGGAATGGGAACAGGTGTATCCTCTTTGCTATA
>NZ_JASKYM010000013.1 GCF_030131845.1 Romboutsia sedimentorum
AGGATACACCTGTTCCCATTCCGAACACAGAAGTTAAGCTCTTTAGCGCTGATGGTACTTGGTGGGCAACTGCCTGGGAGAGTAAGACGTAGCCACGTAATCTTTTTTTGTATGAACTTATTTAAGAACTTAGAATATTTTATTCTAGGTTCTTTTTTTATTAAAAAAATCAAACTAAATCTTCAATAAAGATTAAATATAATAAAAAAATAAACAATGAATCATATAAATTATATGCGTTATTGTTTATTTTTGAATGAATACCTATCAAAAAGCTCTTAACTTTAGTTAGGTGAAAATGAGTTATATAAGTGATAAGTTATTTAGTTTGATGAATTTGTCTTACTTATTAAGAAACTTCATCAAAATCATTTAAAATTAAAGCAAAATAGGCTATACTCTTTAATAAGATAAGAATAAGGGGGTACGATTCATATTATGCTTAAAAAAATTAATAAAATACTAGTCGCAAATCGTGGAGAAATAGCAATAAGAATATTTAGGGCTTGCTCTGAATTGGGTATAAAAAGTGTAGGTATATATAGTAAAGAAGATAAGTATGGATTATTTAGGACAAAAGCAGATGAATCTTACTTAATTGGGGAAGATAAAGGGCCAATAGATGCATATTTAGATATAGATAGTATAATTGATTTAGCTAAAAGGAAAAACGTAGATGCAATCCATCCTGGATATGGATTCTTGTCTGAGAATCCAGAATTCGTTCGTAAATGTGAGGAAAATGGAATTATATTTATAGGTCCATCTGCAGATATAATGAATATGATGGGAGACAAGATTAACTCTAAACAGATATCAAAAGAAGTTGGAGTTGCTACTATTCCTGGAATAGATAAATCTATAAAAACTGTAGAAGAAGCAAAAGAAGTTGCAAAAAAAATTGGATATCCAGTAATGCTTAAAGCCTCTAATGGTGGAGGCGGTAGAGGTATGAGAGTTGTATATGACGAATCTGATTTAAAAATAGAATATAAGACTGCTTGTAGTGAATCTAAAAAAGCATTTGGTGAAGATATTATTTTTATTGAAAAATATATATCTAATCCTAAACATATAGAGGTACAAATTTTAGGAGATAAACATGGTAATATAGTGCACTTACATGAAAGAGACTGCTCAGTTCAAAGAAGGCACCAAAAAATAATCGAATATGCACCTGCTTTTTCTTTAGATGATGAATTAAGAAAAAACATATGTGATGATGCTTTAAAAATTGCTAGACATGTAGGATATGTTAATGCGGGTACGTTAGAGTTTTTAGTAGATGAAAATGGAGAGCATTATTTTATAGAGATGAACCCTAGAGTTCAAGTAGAACATACAGTAACTGAAATGATTACAGGTATAGACATAGTACAAAGTCAAATATTAATAGCACAAGGACATAAGTTAGATAGTGAAGAGATAAATATAAAATCTCAAGAAAGTATTGAAGTAAGAGGATATTCTATACAATGTAGAATAACAACTGAGGACCCTAAAAATAAATTTATGCCAGATACGGGTAAAATTCAAGTTTATAGAACTGGTTCAGGGTGTGGAATTAGATTAGATGGTGGTAATGGATTTACAGGTGCTAATATAAATCCTCATTATGACAGTTTATTGGTAAAAACTATATCTTGGGATAGAACTTTTGCAGGGGCAATAAATAAAACTGTAAGATCGATAAAAGAATTTAGGGTTAGAGGTGTTAAGACAAATATAGGATTTTTAGTAAACGTATTAAATAATCCTATATTTAAAGATGGAAAATGTAGTACTAAATTTATAGATGAAAATCCAGATTTATTTGAAATAAGGGAAAGTAAAGATAGAGGAACAAAACTTCTTCAATTTATAGGTAATGCAGTTGTAAATGAAAATAAATGTAGTGAAAAACCATTATTTGATGAATTATATGTTCCAAAGTTAAGTAAAGAAATAATAACAACAGAAGGAAGTAGAGATTTATTTAATAGATTAGGAAAAGAAAAGTATATAGAAAGTATTAAAAATGAAAGCAAATTACTTCTTACAGATACAACAATGAGAGATGCACATCAATCATTGCTTGCAACAAGACTTAGAACATATGATTTATTAAAAGTAGCTCAACCAACTAATGATTATATGAAAGATTTATTTTCTCTTGAAATGTGGGGAGGAGCTACTTATGATGTTGCATATAGATTTTTAAATGAGTCTCCATGGATTAGATTAGAAAAATTAAGAGAAGCAATACCAAATATAATGTTCCAAATGTTATTTAGAGCTTCTAATGGAGTTGGATATAAGAATTATCCTGATAATGTAATAGAAGAATTTATAAAAGAATCTGCACAAAAAGGAATAGATGTGTTTAGAATATTTGATTCTTTAAACTGGGTTGAGAATATGAAACCATCTATATCAGCAGCACTTGATACAGGTAAAATAGTAGAATCGAGTATATGTTATACAGGTGATATATTAGATAAAACAAAAACTAAATATGATTTAGAATATTATGTAAGGATGGCTCAAGAACTAGAAAGTTTAGGATCTGATATTATATGTATAAAAGATATGGCTGGGTTACTTAAGCCATATGCTGCATATACACTAATAAAAGAATTAAAGAAAAATGTAAGTACTCCTATACATTTACACACACACGATACAAGTGGAAATGGAATAGCAACTTGTTTGATGGCGTCACAAGCAGGTGTTGATATTGTAGATGGAGCACTAGAGACAATGGCAGGGTTAACAAGTCAGCCATCATTAAATGCTATAATAGAAGCTCTTAAAAATACAGAAAGAGATACAAATATAAATTTATATGGATATGAAGAGATAGGAAGCTACTATAAGGATTTAAGAAAAGTATATTCTAAATTTGAAAGTGGATTATGCAATCCTTCTGCTGAAATATATAAATATGAAATACCTGGTGGGCAATATACAAATTTAAAACCTCAAGCAGATAGCTTAGGTTTGGTTAATAAATTTGATAAAGTAAAAGAAATGTATAAAGAAGCCAATGATATTTTAGGTGATATCATAAAGGTTACGCCATCATCTAAAGTGGTAGGTGATTTAGCTATTTTCATGGTTAAAAATAACTTAACAAAGGATAATATATTAGATGAAGGTGAAAAATTATCTTTCCCTGATTCAGTACTTGATTATTGTAAGGGAATGATAGGTCAACCAGAAGGCGGTATACCAAAAGATATACAAACGATGGTGTTAAAAGGCGAAAAACCTATAGATGTAAGACCTGGAACTTTAATACCAAAAGAAGATTTTGAAAGTGTTAAGAAACATTTAGATGAAAAGTTTAACATGAATACTAATATAAGAAATATATTAAGTTATACTTTATATCCTAAAGTGTATGAAGATTATCTAAAGCACTTACAATCATATAATGATATATCTAAACTTGAAAGCCATGTATACTTCTATGGATTAAATAAGGGTGAAGAATGTGAAGTTGAGATAGAAGAAGGTAAAGTGTTAACTATAAAATTAATAGATATAGGTGAAGTTAAAGAAAATGGAACTAGAACAATAGCATTTGAATTAAATGCTATGATAAGAGAAATAGAAATAAAAGATAATAATTACTCTGGTAACATAAAAGACATAGTAAGAGCTGATATGAATGATATTTTACAAATTGGAGCTAGTATACCAGGAAAAGTGGTTGAGATTTTAGTAAAAGAAAATGAAGAAGTAAAACAAAATCAACCATTAATAGTAATTGAAGCTATGAAAATGGAAACTATAATAGTAGCTAAAACAAATGGTTTAATCAAAGAAATAAGTGTAGCTAAAAATGAATTAGTTGGAGACAAACAACTATTAATGACAATGAAAAAATAATATAAATTAACCAAAAACCTCTATATGTTTAAATAAACATAATAGAGGTTTTTGTATTTTAAGTATAAAATGTTTTTCAAGGAACAATATTAAACTATAAAAAATATTTATATATAAAAATAATATAGCATCTAATGAATAAATGGAATTATATATGAGTTCATGAATATATATTTATAAATATATATATTTTATATCACCTAAGTAATTATATTTATTTGGTAGCTTAGATAAATGTAATTTAATAGACGTTTTTAATAAAATATTTATATATTATATGATTTGTGTATTTGTAAAACTATTGTAGGAGATAATTCTATAGAAAGAGGAAAAGTATTATTATATGTAGAAGTACTTATTTGAAAGGCTTCATATTAAATATATATCAATAATTACTTGAAGTGGTTATTTCTTAGGAAATAACTATTAAATATAACACTTTAGGACCTGTAGTACAAAAGAAAAGTTGCAGACTTATCAAGAGAAAGTTATGAATAAAAGTAACTAAGAAATAGAATGTAATATATGAATTTTGTATAAATATTAAAAGGTAGGTGCTTATATGAAGGTTTATGATAACGATATGCTAAGAAACATAGCAATACTAGGCCATAGTGGTTGTGGTAAAACAAATTTAATTGAAGCTATAGCGTATACATCAAATTTAACCAATAAAATACCTAAAATAATGGATAAAGTAAATATGACATATAGTATGGGATTAGTGCCAGTTGAGTATAATGATTATAAGTATAATTTATTAGATACTCCAGGATATTTTGATTTTAGTGGTGAAGTTATATCATCTCTTAGTGCAAGTGATGCAGCTATAATAGTAATAGACGCAACAACCGACATTCAAGTTGGAACAGAAAAATCTTTAGAATTGACTCATAATATTCCTAAAATAATGTTTATAAATAAAATAGATAACGAAAAAGCTAGATATAAAGACACTTTATCTATGCTAAGAGAAAAATATGGAAATAAAGTGGTTCCTATGATTATACCTATATACAAAGACAAAGAATTCATCAAATTACATAATGTATTTGAGAATATGGATGGATTAGAGGGTGAATTTAAAGATGAAGCGGTGAGTGTAAAAGAAGCTTTAATGGAACTTATAGCTGAAACTGATGATGAAATATTAGATAAATATTTTAATGGAGAAGAATTAAGTTCAAAAGATATCCAAAAAGGTATAACGATAGGTATGCAAAGAGGGGACATAATACCTGTAATATGTGGATCAACAATAAATAATATAGGAACAGGAGAAATATTAGAAACTGTATCTAAATATTTAGAACCAAAATATAATGATTATCAAAGTAAATTTAAAGGTCAAATATTTAAAACGATAGTTGACCCCTTTATAGGCAAAATGTCTTATTTGAAAGTTATTAAAGGTGAAATAAATAAAGACATAGAAATATTTAATATAAATAAAGCAGTGAAAGATAAAATATACAATTTGTACACTATAAAAAATAAAGAACTTATAGAAGTAGATAAGGCTAAGTGTGGAGATATAGTTGTAATAACTAAAGTTAATTCATTGCAAACTGGAGACACAGTATCTTTAGATAAAGATGAAGAAGCTTTAATAGATTTAGGGTTACCTAAGCCTCAAATATATTATGCAGTACTTCCTAAAAATAAAGGTGATGAAGAAAAAGTAGGAGCAGCTTTAAATAAAATCACCGAAGAAGATCCAACTGTTAAATGGTATAGAAATTCTGAGACTAAGCAAGCACTTATAGGTGGGCAAGGCGAATTACACATAAACACCGTGAAAATTAAAATGAAAGAAAAGTTTGGTGTAGATGTAGAATTAGAGGATTTAAAAGTTGCTTATAGAGAAACAATAAAAGGAGTTGCAGATGTTCAAGGTAGACATAAGAAACAATCTGGAGGTCATGGACAATTTGGAGATGTTAAAATAAAATTTGAAAGAAGCAAAAATGATTTTGAATTTGCAGAAGCAATTTTTGGAGGATCTGTACCTAAGCAATATATACCTGCTGTAGAAAAAGGATTGAGAGATTCTATGACAAAGGGAGTGTTAGCAGGATTCCCTGTTACAAATATAAAAGCAACGCTTTATGATGGGTCATATCATGATGTAGATTCTTCAGAGATGGCCTTTAAAATGGCTGCAAATGCTGCATTTAAAAAAGGGATGGAAGAAGGACAGTCAATATTATTAGAGCCAATTATGAAATTAAAAATAATAATTCCAGAAGAATATATGGGAGATATTATGGGCGACATTAATAAAAGAAGAGGTAAAATACTTGGAATGGAATTTGATGATTATGGAAAACAAGTAATTTATGCTCAAGCACCTCAAGCTGAAACTTTTAAATATGCTATAGATTTAAGAGCTATGACCCAAGGCAGAGGGTGCTTTGAGATGGAACTAGAAAAGTATGAAGAAGTTCCAAATCAAATAGCCCAAAAGATAATAGATTGCACAAACAATAAGTAGTAAGTAGATAGTAATGGCTCCTGATATTTAAATCTGGAGCCTTATTAAATTTCAAAATAACCTTATTAAAATTTAAAATAATGGTAATAGAAAGTTAAACTTCAAAGTGTAACTTTAATATAAAAAATGCATATATATTATATATTAACCAAACATTTTATAACGTTCATAAATATGACAGATAAGTAGTTAAACATATAGAGAGGAGGAGATTGTGTGTATTTTAATAGATTTACTCAAAAGGCTAAAAAGGCAATAGATTTAAGTTTAGAGTCTGCACAAAAACTAGGTCATAAGATTGTTGGAAGTGAACATATATTATTAGGCCTTTTAAAAGAAAAAGAAGGTATAGCATCAAAAGTTTTAACTAATCTAGGATTAACAGAAGATGTATTAGAAGAAAAAATAATAGAAATAAAAGGAAAAGCAGATTTACCTGTAGCGGATATAACACTAAGCCCTAGATGTAAGCAAATATTAGAACTTTCAGGTATGTTTGCAAATAAATTAAAAAATAATTATATAGGAACAGAACATATATTACTTGCAATAGTTCAAGAAGGTGAAGGAATAGGTATTAAAATATTACAGGCACAAGGGATAGATGAAAAAGATATAGTTCAATTGATAATAGATATGATGGGACTAGATGAATATTCTGTTCAGCAGGAACAGGAAATTACTCGTTCAAATAAAGTACAAGAAGCTTCAACAAAATTATTAGATAAATACGGAAGAAATCTTACTCAGTATGCATCTCAAAATAAAATAGATCCAGTTATAGGAAGAGAAAAAGAAATTGAAAGAATAGTACAGATATTGAGTAGAAGAACAAAAAATAATCCGGTTTTAATTGGAGATCCAGGTGTTGGAAAAACATCTGTAGCAGAGGGATTAGCTATTGATATAGCAATGGGAAATGTACCAGAAAATCTTAGAAATAAAATTTTATATACATTAGATATGGGATCAATGCTTGCAGGAGCTAAATATAGAGGTGAGTTTGAAGAGAGAATAAAACAAGTTATAGATGAAGTTATAAAAAATGGTAATATAATTTTATTTATTGATGAACTACACACGATAATAGGGGCTGGGGCAACAGGAGAAAGTACAATAGATGCTTCTAATATACTTAAACCGGTATTAGCTAGAGGTGAGATACAAGTAGTAGGAGCAACCACTATAGATGAGTACAGAAAACATATAGAAAAAGACGCTGCGCTAGAAAGAAGATTTCAGCCTGTTATGATAAATGAGCCTACTAAGGAAGATACAATAAAAATATTAGAAGGTCTTAGACCTAAATATGAAGAGCATCATAGAGTTAAGATAAGCGATGAAGCTATTCATTCAGCAGTTGAGTTGTCTACAAGATATATTAATGATAGATATCTACCAGACAAAGCCATAGATTTAATTGATGAAGCTGCATCAAAAATTAGGTTAAGAAAAAGCACTCCTCCCGCTGAAATAAAAGGACTAGAAGAAGAAATTCAAATAATAATTAAAGAAAAAGAAGAAGCAGTTAAATACCAAGATTTTGAGAAAGTAGCAAAAATAAAAGACGAACAAGAGGTTCTTAAAAATCAATTAGAGGAAGTTAAACATCAATGGAATAAGATGTCTAAATACACAGATACGGTAGAGGCAGATACGATAGCAGAAGTAGTAGAGTTGTGGACAGGAATACCTGTAAACAAAATAGTAGAAGAAGAGTCTGATAGATTATTAAGGTTAGAAGAAATACTGCATGACAGAGTTGTTGGTCAAGAACAAGCTGTAAAAGCTATTTCTAACGCTATAAGAAGGTCAAGGGCAGGACTTAAGGACCCTAACAGACCAATAGGTTCATTTTTATTCCTAGGGCCAACAGGGGTTGGCAAAACAGAATTGTCTAAAGTATTAGCAGAAGTTCAATTTGGAGACCAAAATCAAGTTATAAGAATTGATATGTCAGAGTATATGGAAAAGCATGCTGTATCAAAACTTATAGGTTCTCCTCCTGGATATATAGGCTATGATGAAGGTGGGCAATTGACTGAAAAAGTTAGACGAAATCAATACTCTGTTGTTTTATTTGATGAAATAGAAAAGGCACATCCTGATGTTTTTAATATTTTATTACAGATATTAGATGATGGAAGACTTACAGATTCAAAAGGAAGAACGGTAGATTTTAAGAATACTATAATTATAATGACTTCAAATGTTGGTGCAACTAAAATAGGAAAAGAAAAATCACTGGGATTTGCTTCTATAAAAGATAAAGATGAAGAAGCTAAAACAAGTTATGAAAAAATGAAAGAAAATATAATGGGAGAATTGAAAAAAGGGTTTAGACCAGAATTTTTAAATAGAATAGACGATATAATAGTATTCCACTCATTGTTAGAATCACATATAAGTAAAATAGTAAAATTAATGACTAAAGATGTAATTAAAAGACTAAAAGATATGGATATAGATTTAGAGATAAGCGAAGATGCAGTAAAATTAATAGCAAAAGAAGGTCTTGATTTAGAATATGGAGCAAGACCATTAAAAAGAGCAATACAAAAAGAACTAGAAGATCAGTTATCTGAAGCTATATTGAGAGGTACTGTAAAAAAAGGAAGTATTGTTATAGCAGAAGTTAAAGACAATAATATAGTATTTATAAGTAAGTAGTAGTAATATATAAAGGGGGGGAGAATTACCCTCTTTTATTTTACTTATAGTAAATCTGACTATTAACTTTACATAATATACCACACATATGTTAAAATTATATAGAACTATAGAATTGTAGAAATTAAGGATGAGTTAAAAATGGCGAAAATAAAAACAAAGTATGTATGTCAAGAATGCGGTTATGAAACATCTAAATGGCTTGGAAAGTGCCCAGAATGCACCAAATGGAATACATTTGTAGAAGAGATAGAACAAAAGGGATTAAAAAAAGACGTATTTATAATAGACAAGTCTTCTTCTAAACCAGTAAAGATAAATTCTATACAAGCGAGAGAAGAAGAAAGATTTTCAACATGTATAAACGAACTAGATAGAGTACTAGGAGGAGGAGTTGTAAAAGATTCTTTAGTACTTGTAGGAGGAGATCCTGGTATAGGCAAATCAACTCTTTTAATACAGGTTTCAAGTAATGTTGCTAATTCAGGTAAAAGAGTACTTTATATATCAGGAGAAGAATCAGAGTCTCAAATAAAAATGAGAGCTCAAAGATTAGGTATTAGTTCTGATAATTTATATATATTTGCAGAAAATAATTTAAGTTTGATAGAAGCTCAATTGGAGAGTATAGATCCGCAGCTTATAATATTAGATTCTATTCAAACTGTTTATAGTCCAGAAATAGCATCAGCACCTGGTACTGTTAGCCAAATTAAAGAGGGAACTTCTAAATTTATGAAGATTTCTAAAAAAATGGGTATATCAACCTTTATAGTTGGACATGTAACTAAAGAAGGTTCACTGGCAGGGCCGAAGCTTTTAGAGCATATGGTTGATACTGTATTATATTTTGAGGGCGAGAGATACAATACGTATAGATTAGTTAGAGCTGTAAAAAATAGATTTGGGTCGACTAATGAACTTGGAGTATTTGAGATGAGGGATTTAGGATTGGTTGAGTTAGAAAATCCATCAAAAATACTTATATCAGAAAAACCAAAAGACGTAGCTGGGTCAGTAATAATATCTACGGTAGAAGGAACTAGGCCGATGTTGTTAGAATTACAAGCATTAGTATCTCCAACAAGTTTTGGTATTCCAAAGAGAACAGCAACAGGTGTAGATTATAACAGAGTATCTATGCTTTTAGCAGTTTTAGAGAAGCGTGTTGGGTTACAAATTCAAAATCAAGATGTATATTTGAATATAGTAGGTGGAATAAAGATAAATGAACCTTCTATAGATTTAGGCGTAATCATTGCGGTAGCATCTAGCTTTAAAAATATTACCGTAGATGAAAAGACAGTAGTTACAGGTGAGGTTGGTTTAACTGGAGAAGTAAGGGCTGTTAGTTACATTGAAAAAAGAGTTTCTGAATGTAAAAAATTAGGCTTTACGAAAATGGTAATTCCAAGAAATAATTATGAAGCAGTAAAAGATATAAAAGGCATAGAAATATGGCCAGTTGATAACTTAAGACAAGCTATAAACATAGTATTAGGGGGGAATAAAGAATAATGGAAGATATCTTAAATAACAAAAATGTATTGCATGCATTAAAAATGATATCTCCGGGAAGCCCATTAAGGAAAGGTTTAGAAAACGTCCTTAAAGCGAAAACAGGGGGACTTATAGTTATTGCAAATAGTGAAGAAATTATGAAAGTGGTAGATGGAGGATTTAATGTTAATGCAGAATATTCACCTGCATTTTTATATGAATTAGCCAAAATGGATGGAGCTATAGTGCTTAGTGGAGATATAAAAAAAATATTATTTGCAAATGCACAGCTTATTCCAGATTACTCTATTTTAACATCGGAAACAGGGACAAGACATAGAACAGCTGAAAGAGTAGCTAAGCAAACAGGAGCTATTGTAATAGCTATTTCTCAAAGAAGAAATGTAATAACTGTTTATAGAGAAGATCAAAAATACGCATTAGAGGAAATCTCAAAAATATTTACAAAAGCAAATCAAGCTCTTCAGACTTTAGAAAAGTATAAGTCAGTGTTAGACCAAGCTGTAATAAATTTAAATGCATTAGAATTTAATGATTTAGTAACTATATACGATGTAGCAGTTGTAATTCAAAAAATGGAAATGGTAATGAGAATTACAAATATAATTGAAAAATATGTAATTGAGCTAGGAAAAGAAGGTACATTAGTTAGCATGCAATTAGAAGAATTAATGGGAACTACTAGAAGTGACCAAAAATTAATATTTAAAGATTACAGTAGACAAAATGTAGATATATTAGACTTTAAGAAAAAAATAAAGAGTCTTTCTCCAGAAGAACTGATAGATTTACCTAATATGGCCAAATTATTAGGATATAGCGGTTTTTCAGAAAATCTAGATATGGCTATAAGACCTAGAGGATATAGAATTCTTAATAAAATACACAGGTTACCGGCAGCAATTATAGATAATTTAGTTAATTATTTTGATAATTTCCATGAGATACTAAATGCATCTATTGAAGATTTAGATTATGTTGAAGGTATTGGTGAAATTAGAGCAACTTATATTAAAAATGGACTTATAAAAATGAAACAATTGGTATTATTAGATAGACACATATAATATGTTTTACCACTTTGTTCTTGAATAATTTAGGTATTATGGATTATAATAAAAAAATATATAAATAAATATATAACCAGGGGGTGAAGAGTTGATACAAAAAATAACAAGAATTATAATTGCTATACTTGGATTTACTGTAGGTATTACTACATATTCTACATTAATGAAACAATTTCCAGTTCTTACGTTTGGAACAGATGTAAATGGCATCATAGCATCTGTGTCAGTTGGGATAATTATAGGGCTTATATTCTATGCGATAGAGCCTTGGGTTATAAATAAATTTAAAGATTTTGCTAAAGTTATGGATAAAGAAATATCTAAATATCCTCAGACCGATATATTATTGGGATCTATAGGTCTTATAGTAGGGTTTGTTATAGCTTACTTAGTGAGTGGATTAGTAAACTCAGTTCCAATAGTAGGAGGAATACTATCATTAGTTACATATGGATTTATGGGTTACCTAGGAATTAGGGTAGCACTTAAAAGTAAAGATGATTTATTTAACTTAAATAAGCTTGGAAGATTGACATCAATGAAAGAAAAAGGAACTAAAAAAGAAGTTAAGGCTATACCACCTAAGGTACTAGATACTAGTGTAATAATAGATGGTAGAATAGCTGATATATGTAAAACAGGTTTTATTGAGGGAAAACTTGTTATACCAGAGTTTGTATTAGATGAGTTAAGACACATAGCGGATTCTTCTGATGATTTAAAAAGAGTTAGAGGAAGAAGAGGTTTAGATATATTAAATATAATAAAAGAAGAACTACAAATAGAAGTTGAAATAAGCAAATCTGATTTTAATGATATAGCTGAAGTAGATATGAAACTTTTAAAATTAGCTAGCGTTTTAAATGGTAAAGTAGTTACTAATGATTATAACTTAAATAAAGTAGCTCAAGTTCAAGGTGTTGAAGTTTTAAATATTAATGAACTAGCTAATGCTGTTAAGCCAGTTGCAATACCAGGAGAAGAAATGATAGTGCAAGTGGTTAAAGAAGGTAAAGAAAATAGTCAAGGTATTGCATACCTTGATGATGGAACAATGATAGTTGTAGACGGAGGAAGAAAGCACATGGGCGAAACTATAAGGGTTTTAGTTACATCAGTGCTACAAACGCCTGCAGGAAGAATGATATTTGGAAAACCAAAGAATTAGTATATTAAAAAGTCTCCGTATTTTCGGAGACTTTTTATAGTAGAATAAGGTAAAGATATAATTTACAAAGAGGTGAATATATGAACGGAGTTGTTATAGTAGCAGCAGGGACTGGAAGTAGAATGAAAATGGAAATAAATAAGCAATTTATAAAACTTAATGAAAAAGAAATAATTGCTTATACAATTGAAAAATTCTACAAACATAAAAATATACAAGATATAGTTGTTGTAATAAAAGAAGAAGAAGCTGAATTTTTCAAAGAAAATATATTAAAAAAATACAAATTTGAAAATATAAAAATAGCTTATGGTGGAAATGAAAGACAAGACTCTGTATATAATGGATTAAAATTATTAGATAATAAATGCGATACAGTATTAATTCATGATGGAGCAAGACCGTTTGTTTCAGGATACACTATAGATAAAAGTATAGAAGAAGTTAAAAAGCATAAAGCTGTAGTAGTAGGTGTTAGGGTTAAAGATACAATAAAAGTGATAAATGATAAAAATGATATAATTGATACACCTGATAGAAGTAAGCTTTGGGCAGTTCAAACACCTCAAACATTCGATTACAATATACTATTAAAGTCTTATGAAGATGCATTTGAAAATGGATTTTACGGTACAGATGATGCTATGTTAGTGGAACGTATAGGATATAAAGTTAAAATGGTAGAAGGGTCGTACAATAATATAAAAATTACTACTCAAGAGGATATAAATATAGGAACTCAAATATTAAAAATTCAAGATTAATAGGAGGTAGAAAATGAGAATTGGATCAGGATATGATGTACATAAATTAGTTGAGGGAAGAAAATTAATAATAGGTGGAGTTCATGTTCCACATGAAACAGGATTATTAGGTCACTCTGATGCCGATGTATTAGTTCATGCAGTGATGGATTCAATATTAGGGGCACTAGCATTAGGCGACATCGGTAAACATTTCCCTGATACTGATGAAAAATATAGGGGTGCTGATAGTATAAAATTATTAGAATTTGTTTATAATTTAATAAAGGATAAGGGATATGTTATAGGAAACATAGACTGTACAATAATAGCACAAAGTCCTAAAATGGCACCTCATATACAAAATATGAGAGAAAATATATGCAAAGCTTTAAATACAGATATAAATAATATAAATGTCAAAGCAACTACAGAAGAAGGACTTGGATTCACAGGAAGCAAGCTAGGTATTGCAGCGCAGAGTATATGTTTGTTAGTTAAAGTTGACAACTAATATTAAATAATATATTATTATATTTAATAAGATACATTTATACAAAATAGTAAACTTATTTATATAAATGTATATACTAAATTATAATAAAAAGCTATGATAAAGAAATAGTAGAGGGTTAAAGCTTCACAGAGAGGAAACGTTGGTGAGAGTTTCTAAGAATAAATCTTTGAACCAATCTTTTAGCATAAAAGCGTTAAAAAGCTTTTACGGTAGAGACCGTTATATCTCCTAAAGAGAGCCTTATGGCTAACTAGAGTGGTACCGCGGAAATTCAACCTTTCGTCTCTATACTATGTATAGAGGCGAGAGGTTTTTTTAATTTATAAAGTCAAAAAAGTAACAAAAAATAAAATCATAAAAATAGGAGGAAGTTTAATATGAAAATGTCAAAGATGTTAATGCCAACTTTAAGAGAAGTTCCAAATGATGCAGAAATAACAAGTCATCAGTTAATGTTAAGAGCAGGTATGATAAAGAAAATGTCTTCAGGGGTATACAACCAATTACCAATGGGATTAAGAGTTTTCAAAAAAATAGAAGCTATAATAAGAGAAGAGTTAGAAAAGAAAGGTTGCCAAGAAATACTATGTGCAGGATTAATACCAGCAGAACTTTGGAAAGAATCTGGTAGATGGGATGTAATGGGAGCTGAAATGATGAGATTAAAGGATAGAAATGCAAGAGATTTCTGTCTTGGACCAACTCATGAGGAAGTATTTACAGACATAATAAGACAAGAGATAAATTCATATAAACAACTTCCACTAAACTTATATCAAATACAAGTTAAGTATAGAGATGAAAGAAGACCAAGATTTGGCGTTATGAGAACTAAGACTTTTACAATGAAAGATGCATACAGCTTTGACGTAGATGAAGCGGGATTAGACAAATCATACCAAGATATGTTTGAAGCTTATACAAGTATATTTGCTAGATGTGGATTAGAAAACAGTCCAGTTCAAGCAGATTCAGGAGCTATAGGTGGTTCAACTTCAGCTGAATTCATGGTTAAATCAGAAGTTGGAGAAGATGAAATAGTATTCTGTAGTGGTTGTGATTATGCTGCTAATATTGAGAAGGCAGAATCAGTAAACACAGTTCCAGCAAAAGAAGAAATGAGAGAATTAAACCCAGTTCATACTCCAGGAGTTCATACTATAGAAGAGTTAGAAACATTCTTTAATGTATCAGCAGACAAATTTGCTAAAACATTAATATATGAAGCTGATGGAAAAACAGTAGTAGTTTTAGTAAGAGGAGATAGAGAAGTAAATGAAGTAAAAGTTTGCAATGCTATAGGTGAGGTTATAGAATTTGATCTTGCAAGAGAAGAAATTGTAAATGAATTAACTAATGCAGAAGTAGGATTTGCTGGTCCAATAGGAATTAAGGCAGATTATATATTTATAGATAAAGAAGTAGCAGAGCAAAGTAACATAGGTGTAGGTGGAAATAAAACAGATTATCATATACAAAATGCTAACTATGGAAGAGATTTCGAGGGCGTTGTAGGAGATTTTAGAAATGTACAAAAAGGTGATAAATGTACTTGTTGTGGTGCTGATTTAGAGATAGCTAGAGGAGTAGAAGTTGGTCATATATTTAAATTAGGGACTAAGTATTCTGAAACTATGGGAGCTAACTTTATAGACAATGACGGTAAATCTAAGCCAATAGTAATGGGATGTTATGGAATAGGTGTAGAGAGAACAGCTGCAGCTATAATAGAACAACATCATGATGAAAATGGTATAGTATGGCCATTAGCTATAGCACCATATCAATTAGTAGTTGTACCAGTAAATATAAAGAAAGCAGAACATATGGAAGCTGCACAAAATATATACAGTGAATTACAAGCTATGGGTGTAGAAGTTTTACTAGATGATAGAGATGAAAGAGCTGGAGTTAAATTTAAAGATGCTGAGTTAATAGGGATACCAATGAGAATAACAGTTGGTAAAGATATAACTGAAGGTAAAGTAGAATTTAAATTAAGAGACGCAGATGAAAAAGAATTATTAACTTTAGAAGACATAAAATCAAGAGTAGAATCTGAATTTGTAAAGAATAACGTAAAGTTAGGTTAGTATAAATTAAAAATAGTATATATAATCCACGGAGTTATTAACATATTCGATTAAAATGTGGATATATATACTATTTTAACTATGTCAGAAATTAAGTTATCCACAAAATGAATGTAGAAAATAATAGATTTTTATCATATAATGAATTATATTAATTTGAGGATATCGATAATTATTATTCCAAAGAGTTCGTAAGGAATTCCTAATAGAATATTTTTTTGCATTTGCTGGATATAATAAAAATAAAATATACATTATTTTGATATTATAAATATAGACGATAATTATAGGAGGTAACAAAATGAGCGTAAGAGTAAGATTTGCTCCAAGTCCAACAGGGTTTGTTCATATAGGTAGTTTAAGAACAGCTTTATACAACTATTTATTTGCAAAAAAAATGGGTGGAGAATACATATTAAGAGTAGAAGATACAGACCAAACAAGATTAGTTGATGGTGCAATAGAAAACATGCTTACTGGTATGGCTTGGGGTGGAGTTAACCACACTGAAGGTGTTGTACTAGATGAGAATGGAAACATAACTCAAAAAGGTGAATATGGTCCATACATACAATCAGAAAGATTAGATATATACAAAGACTATATAAGCCAATTATTAGATAATGGACAAGCGTATTACTGCTTCTGTACAAAAGAGAGATTAGATGAAGTAAGAGAAAAGCAAAAAGAAGCTGGAGAAACTCCAAAATACGATGGTCATTGTAGAGACCTTACTAAAGAAGAAGTTGAAGCTAAGATAGCAGCAGGAGTTCCTCATGTTATAAGACTAAGATTACCAGAAAACCATGTTATAAAGTTTACTGACTTAGTTAGAGGAGAAACTGAATTCAATACTAATGATTTAGACGATCAAGTTTTAATAAAAACTGATGGATTCCCAACTTACCACTTTGCAGTTGTAGTTGATGACCATTTAATGAAAATAACTCATGTTATAAGAGGAGAAGAATGGGTTTCTTCAACTCCAAAACATGTTTACTTATATGAAGCATTTGGATGGGAAGCTCCAACATTTGTACATTTACCAAATATACTTAATAGTGAGAAGAAAAAATTAAGTAAAAGACATGGTGATGTTGCAGTTGAAGATTTCAAGAAAAAAGGATATTTACCAGACGGATTAATAAACTATGTTGCATTAGTTGGATGGTCTCCAGAAGATAATCAAGAAATATTCTCTATGGAAGAATTAGAAAATGCATTCTCTGTAGAAAGAGTATCTAAGAGTGGTGGAGTATTTGATACTGAAAAATTAAACTGGGTTAACCAACATTATATAAAAGATGCAGATGATGCTTATTTAACAGATTTAGCATTACCATTTTTAGTTGAAGCTGGATTTATAACGGAAGAAGAAGCTACTACTAAGTACGATTTCTTAAAAGGAATGGTATCAGTTCTTAAAGAAAAATTACAATATGTAAAAGAAATAACTGAACATGCTAACATATTCTTTGGAAATGAAGTCAACTTAGAAACTGAAGAATGTAGGGAATTTTTAAAATTAGAACATATGCCAACTTTAATAGATGTATTATTAGATAAGATAGAAATCGCAGAAGTTGTAGATGAAGCATTTGTAAAAGCTATGTTTAAAGAAATACAAAAAGAACACGGTATAAAAGGTAAAAATTTATTCATGGGTTCTAGAATAGTATTAACTGGACAAATGCATGGACCAGACTTACCAAAAACTATGGAAGTATTAGGAAAGCAAAATTGTTTAGATAGAATATCATACGTAAAAAATAATATTTTATAATAAAAAATCCACCTTTTTCAAGGTGGGTTTTTTTGTCTTTATATAGCTAAGAATTTAAACATATCTTTAATGAATTTAGCATTTGAAATGTCTTAAGTACTAACTAATTCTCAAAAAATAGTTGTCCATCTTACATATCATAATATTTGTTACATTTTATCATTAATTAGTGAATTAAACTTTTGTGTAGTTTTTTGATGAAAACATTTAGATGGCTAAGTAAAGGAATTTAGATTAATTAATGTAATATATTAACACAGAGAAAAATATTGATTAGAAAAATAACTATTATAAATAGATTGGATTGGTTTTAATATAAGGGGGATAATTATGTATAGTAGCATAGATGATGTCAAAAAAGAATTAAAAGAATTATGTAGCGAGTATATAAATATACTTGAGGAACTAAAACAAGAAGATATAATAACTAAAGAGACTTTTGAAATATGTAGTTCAAATAAAATTTCATTTTTGGAAGAATAAAATTAATTTTAATAAAGAGGACATAATACTAATACTATTAATTGTGTGTGTTTTAAACTATAATATATTATAGAATATTTATTAAAAGATATAACAATCAGTGAGGTGATGAGTGTGAAATTATATAATACATTAACTAGATCAAAAGAAGAATTTGTACCATTAGAAGAAGGAAAGGTAAAAATGTATGTGTGTGGTCCTACAGTATATAACTATATTCATATAGGAAATGCAAGACCATTTATAATATTTGATACTTTAAGAAGATATTTAGAGTACAGAGGTTATGATGTTACATATGTACAAAACTTTACAGATGTTGATGATAAAATAATCAAAAGAGGACACGAAGAGCAAATATCTCCAGAAGATGTTGCAAATAAGTATATAGATGAATACTTTGTAGATGCAGATGGACTAGGAATAAAAAGAGCAAATGTTCATCCTAGAGTAACAGATAATATACAACAGATAATAGATTTTGTTAAGGAATTAGAGAAAAAAGGATATGCATATGAAGTAAATGGAGATGTTTACTTTGATACTAAGAAATTTGAAGGATATGGAAAGCTTTCTAAACAAAATCAAGATGACTTAGAAGCTGGTTCAAGAATAGAAGTAAATGATCAAAAAAGACATCCAATGGACTTTGTTCTTTGGAAGTCAAAGAAAGATGGAGAACCAGGATGGGAAAGTCCTTGGGGAGAAGGTAGACCAGGATGGCATATAGAATGTTCAGTTATGTCTAATAGATACCTAGGTGAAACTATAGATATACATGCTGGAGGACAAGATTTAGCATTCCCACATCATGAAAATGAAATAGCACAAAGTGAAGCTAGAAGTGGAAAGACATTCTCTAATTATTGGGTTCATAATGGTTATATAAATATAAATAATGAAAAAATGAGTAAATCAAAAGGGAATTTCTTCACAGTAAGAGATATATCTAAAGCATATGACTTAGAGATAGTTAGATTCTTTATGTTGTCAGCTCATTATAGAAATCCAGTTAACTTTAGTGATGAAATGCTTGCACAAGCTAAAGCTGGACTTGAAAGATTATACAATGCAAAAGAAAAATTAGAGTTTACTATAAATAACTTAAAAGAATCTAATATATCTGAAACAGAAAAAAATCTTGAAACTGAATTAAACACTTATAGAGCTAAATTTATAAGTGCTATGGAAGATGATTTAAATACAGCAGATGCTGTAAGTGTTATATTCGAATTATCTAAATTTATAAATTCTAATATAGATGAAAATTCTTCTTTAGAATTTGCTAAAAAATGTTTAGAAGAATTTAATGAATTAACTTCTGTATTAAACATAGTAAATAAGAAAAATGAAGATATAGTAGATGAGGAAATAGAAAACCTTATACAAAAAAGAGTAGATGCTAAGAAGAACAAAGATTTTAAATTAGCAGATAACATAAGAGTAGAATTACTAGACAAAGGCATAATCTTAGAAGATACTAGACAAGGAACTAAGTGGAAAAGAGCATAATTATGAATAAAATAGAATTGATTACTATGTCTCCATTAGTGTTAGCTTATATAGGAGACACTGTATATGAAACACAAATAAGAGAATACTTAATAACAAAAAATATAAATAAAAAAGTTAATGATCTTCATAAGTCAGCAGTTAAATATGTTAAGGCAAAAGCTCAAGCAAGTATAATGCATGAAATAGAAGAACAATTAACAGAAGAAGAACTTAGAATTTACAAAAGGGGAAGAAATCAAAAATCACATACTTCTCCTAAAAATGCAGATATGATAGATTACAAACAAGCAACTGGATTTGAAGCATTAGTTGGATACTTGCATTTAGGAAATGAACATGAAAGACTACAGTATATAATTACTGAAGGTATAAAAATAATAGAAAAAAACATGTAATAAAAAAGTATTGCTTATGATAAGCAATACTTTTTTATAGCATTAAAATTAATATATTTTTATTGAAATAAGTTACACCTAAATTTAAAAATAGTGTTATTATAAATTATATTATAAGTGATGTATAATATAATTTATAAATTATGAAGAGAGAGAGGATTAGAGAATGAAAGTAAAATTATTATCTCATACACCGGAGCCAGAAAAAGTTATATCTATGGCTGCTAAATTGTGTTACTCAAGTGTTGGAGTTGAAGAAATAGAAGAAAATTTGACAGAAGAAAGTGTTAACAAATTCTTAAATATGTTAATAAACATAGGTCATGAATCTCCTTTAGAGCATGTTTCATTTACATTTGCCGTAGAAGGGATATCTAGAGCTTGTTCACATCAAATAGTTAGACACAGAATAGCTAGTTACTCTCAACAAAGTCAAAGATACGTAAAGTTAAATCAATTTGAATACATAATTCCTCAGGAAATAAATGAAATAAAAGAAGCTAGAGAACTATTTATAGATTCAATGAAGAAAGATCAAGAAGTATATGACAAGTTAGTAGATATATTATTTGAAAAACATTATAATAATTTAATAGAAAATGGAAAAAATGAAAAAGAAGCTAAAAGAGATGCTGAAAAAAAGGCAATAGAAGATGCTAGATATGTATTCCCAAATGCTTGTGAAACTAAAATGGTATTTACTATGAATACAAGAAGTTTATATAACTTCCTAGATCATAGATGTTGTGAAAGAGCACAATGGGAAATAAGAGAGTTAGCAACAGAGATGTTAAAAGAGTTAAAAAAAGCAGCTCCAATATTATTTAAAAATAGTGGACCTAACTGTGTAAAAGGATCTTGTCCTGAAGGAAATATGACATGCGGCAAGATGCCTAGCATAAGAGAAAAATTTAAGAATTTGTAGGCGGTGGAAGAATTGGCAATAATAGAAGGAAGAAATCCAGTAATAGAAGCAATAAAAAATGACAGAGAAATAGATAAGATAATGGTAGCAAATTCTGCTAAAGAAGGTTCTATCAAGAAAATAATAGGTATGGCTAAAGAAAAAAATATAATAATACAATATGTTGATAGAAATAAATTAGATGAAATAAGTACTAGCCACTCACATCAAGGAGTTATGGCACAAGTAAGTGAACATAAATATCATGAATTAGATGATTTAATAGCAAGTGTTAAAGAAAAAGGGGAAGATCCATTCTTTATAATATTAGATGAAATAACAGACCCTCACAATCTTGGAACAATAATAAGAACAGCTGATGCAGTAGGTGCTCATGGTGTAATAATACCAAAGAGAAGATCTGTACATATAACTCCAACTGTAGTTAAAGCTTCAGCAGGCGCTATAGAATACGTACCGGTTTGTAAGGTTACTAATATAGTAAACACTATAAAAAAATTAAAAGAAGAAGGACTATGGATAGCAGCAGCAGACATGGACGGAGAAGTTTTCTATAAACAAAACCTTACAGGAGCATTAGGATTAGTTATAGGAAGCGAAGGATTTGGGATATCTAGATTAGTTAAAGAAAATTGTGATTTTACAGTTAAAATGCCTATGATAGGGAATGTAACATCATTAAATGCATCTGTAGCAGGTGGAATTCTTCTTTATGAGATATTCAAGCAAAGATCAGGTCTAAAGTAAATTAATGAGAAGGAATATAAAAAGTTATCTGATAGTTGATGGCTACAATATTATAAATGCATGGGATGAGTTAAAATATATAGCTAAGACAGATTTAGAAGATGCTAGAGAGAAATTGATAGATGTTATTATTGAATATGCTGAATTCACAGGAAGAAAAGCTATAGTGGTTTTTGATGCTTATAATGTTAAGAATAGTAGAGAAACTGTAGAGAATAGAAAATATATAACTGTAGTTTACACAAGAGAACATCAGACAGCAGATAGTTACATAGAAAAATTTATTACCTCATTATCTAAATATGACGATGTGAAAGTTGCCACTAATGATTATGCAGAACAACAAATAATATTAGGAAAAGGTGCAAGTAGAATATCGGCTAGAGAGTTAAAATTAGACTTAGACCAAGCAAAAAATAGGATGAAGCAAAAAAATAGTAGTGAGACTAAAAAAATTCAGCGAAATTGGTTAGAAGAAAGGTTAGATAAAGAAACATTGTCGAAACTTGAGAACATTCGTAGAATGCATTGAAACTACTACATCCATTGGTTTATAATATAGCTATGAAAATGTTTTATGGGGGAGATATACATGTTGGTAGCTAATGATAAAGGATATGAGTTAATAGACAATTGTCAGCAAGATGAATACGAGATAGTATTAAAAGCAAGTGATGGGGATAAAATAGCACTAGAATACATTATTACAAAATATAAAAACTTCGTAAAAGCTAAAGCGAAGTCATATTTTTTAATAGGTGCAGACAAAGAAGATATAATTCAAGAAGGTATGATAGGACTTTATAAAGCGGTTAGAGATTTTGATGGAAGCAAGACTAATTCATTTAAATGTTTTGCTGAGATATGTATAACGAGGCAAATAATAACAGCTATAAAGACGGCAACAAGACAAAAGCATATACCGCTTAATTCTTATGTGTCTTTAAATAAACCTATATACGATGAAGAATCAGACAGAACACTTTTGGATATAATCGCTACGAGTATAGTAACTGATCCAGAGGAATTGATAATAAGTAAGGAAGAGTTAAAACGCATTGAATCTAAAATGAATGAATTGTTAAGTGACTTAGAACAAGAGGTACTAGAGCTGTACTTAAATGGAAAGTCATATCAGTACATAGCGGACAAGCTTGAAAGAGATGTAAAATCAATAGATAATGCTCTTCAGAGAGTTAAGAGAAAATTAGAAAAACATCTTGAAAACAGAAATGATTAATAGTAAAATACTTACAATAAGCTTATTATAAGCGTATTAATTTATATCATAAAAACAGGAGGTATTTCAAAATGGCTAAAGCTAAATTTGAAAGAAATAAACCACACGTTAATATAGGAACTATAGGACACGTTGACCATGGTAAAACTACATTAACTGCTGCAATAACTAAAACGTTATTCGACAGATATCAATTAGGAGAAGCAGTAGACTTCGCTAATATAGATAAAGCTCCAGAAGAAAGAGAAAGAGGAATCACAATATCAACAGCTCACGTTGAGTATGAAACTCCAAACAGACATTACGCTCACGTTGACTGTCCAGGACATGCTGACTACGTTAAGAATATGATAACAGGAGCAGCTCAAATGGATGGTGCTATATTAGTTTGTTCAGCAACTGATGGACCAATGCCTCAAACAAGAGAGCATATACTATTATCAAGACAAGTTGGGGTACCTTACATAGTGGTATTCTTAAACAAATGTGACGTAGTAGATGACGAAGAATTATTAGAGTTAGTTGAAATGGAAGTAAGAGACTTATTAAACGAGTACGAATTCCCAGGTGATGACACTCCAATAATCCAAGGATCTGCTTTAATGGCATTACAAGATACTTCTTCTACATGGGGAGATAAAATAATAGAATTATTCGAGCAAATAGATACTTATATACCAGAGCCAGAAAGAGATGTTGATAAAAACTTCTTAATGCCAGTAGAAGATGTATTCTCTATAACAGGTAGAGGAACAGTTGCTACAGGTAGAGTAGAAAGAGGAGTATTAAAGGTTCAAGATGAAGTTGAATTAGTCGGTTTATCTGAAGAGCCAAGAAAAATGGTAGTAACAGGAGTAGAAATGTTCAGAAAATTATTAGATCAAGCACAAGCTGGAGATAATATAGGAGCATTAATAAGAGGGGTACAAAGAAACGAAATCGAAAGAGGACAAGTATTAGCTAAGCCAGGAACAGTTAAAGCACATACAAAATTCATGGCAGAAGTATACGTTCTTAAAAAAGAAGAGGGTGGAAGACATACTCCATTCTTCGATGGATACAGACCACAGTTCTACTTCAGAACAACAGATGTTACAGGAGCTTGTAAATTACCAGAAGGAATAGAGATGGTAATGCCAGGAGATAACGTAACTATGGCAGTTGAGTTAATAAACTCAATATGTGTTGAAGAAGGATTAAGATTCGCAATAAGAGAAGGTGGAAGAACAGTAGCATCAGGTGTTGTTGCTTCTATAGTTGAGTAATTTCTTATATACGATTAATCAATAGATAAAAGAGGGGGATTATACTCCTCTTTTTTTAACTTGAAAACTACAAAAACATTGACACGACTATTATTTTGTGATAACTTATACAAGGTAATACTCAGGAAGGTAATAGTACCTTAATGATACTAATTGAGGTATTATCTTAATAATATATATTATTGTATTAACAAAGTTGGAGGTGTAGCAGATGAGAGTTAAAGTAACTTTAGCATGTACAGAATGTAAGCAAAGAAACTACAATACTACTAAGAACAAGAAGAATAACCCAGACAGAATAGAATTACAAAAATACTGTAGATTTTGTAAGAAGCATACTGCGCATAAAGAAACAAAATAGTTTTTTATAAGGATGTGAGTGTGAGTGGCTGCCCAAGTAAATCAAGGCATAAAAACTAAAAAAAGATTCAGTTTAATTTCATATACAAAAGAGACTAAGCAAGAATTAAAAAGAGTTTCGTGGCCAACAAAACAAGAATTACTTAAAAATACAGGGGTGGTTTTAACTGTAGTTATTTCATCTACTATATTAGTGTGGGTTTTAGATAGTGTATTATCTGGTGCACTAGGGCTGATACTAAAATAGACAAAAAGGAGAAAATAATATGTCGGAATTACAAGAACCAAGATGGTATGTTGTACATACTTATTCAGGACATGAGAATAAAGTTAAAGCTACCATAGAAAAAGCTGTCAAAACAAGAGGTATGGAAGATCACATTACTCAAGTGGTTGTACCAACTGAAGATGTGGTTGAAACTACTAAAACAGGAAAAGAAAAAACTAGACAACGTAAGGTGTTTCCTGGTTATGTCATAGTTAAAATGGTAATAACTGATGAATCTTGGTATGTCGTAAGAAATACTAAGGGTGTTACTGGATTTGTTGGACCTGGGTCTAAGCCAGTAGCGTTAAGTGAAGACGAAGTTATAACTATGGGGATAGAATTAACTGAACCTAAAATAGCGAGTAACAATATCGATCTAGAAATAGGGGATACTGTAGAAGTTGCTAAGGGTCCATTTAGTGGACAAATAGGTACAGTTGAAGAAATCAACCTTGAGACAAAAGAAACAAAAGTTTGTATAGATGCATTCGGTAAGAAAACTCTATTTGTTGTAGAGTTCGATAGCATACAAAAAATTTAATTGCTATATTAATTATAGAAACAAAATAAGGAGGTCCGCAAATGGCTAAAAAAGTTATAGGTCAAATAAAATTACAAATACCTGCAGGGAAAGCTACTCCAGCTCCACCAGTTGGACCAGCATTAGGACAACACGGTGTTAACATAATGGGATTCACAAAAGAATTCAATGCTAAGACTGCAGATCAAGCTGGAATGATAATACCAGTTGTTATAACTGTATATCAAGACAGATCATTCTCATTCATAACAAAAACTCCACCGGCTGCAGTATTATTAAAGAAAGCTGCTGGTTTAGATTCAGCTTCTGGAGAACCAAACAAGAAGAAGGTTGCAACTTTATCTTCTGCTAAAATAAGAGAAATCGCTGAATTAAAAATGCCAGACTTAAACGCTGCATCAGTAGAAACTGCTATGAGTATGATATCTGGTACTGCAAGAAGTATGGGTATCGTTGTAGAAGACTAATTAAAATAATTAGACACTTCTTTATAGAAGTGGGAGGTTTAATAAACCGAATAAAACCACAAGGAGGACATTTAAAATGGCTAAAGTAGGAAAAAAATACGCTCAAGCGTTAAGTAAAATAGACAGAACTAAGTTATATGATGCTACAGAAGCATTATCATTAGTTGTAGACGTTGCTACTGCAAAGTTTGATGAAACTGTAGAAGCACACATAAAGTTAGGTGTTGACTCAAGACATGCTGACCAACAAGTAAGAGGTGCGGTAGTATTACCTCACGGAACTGGTAAAACTAAAAGAGTTTTAGTTTTTGCTAAAGGTGAAAAAGCTAAAGAAGCAGAAGCTGCTGGAGCTGACTTTGTAGGAGCTGAAGATTTAGTTCAAAAAATACAAGGTGAAAACTGGTTTGAATTTGATGTAATAGTTGCTACTCCAGATATGATGGGTGTAGTAGGTAGATTAGGTAGAGTATTAGGACCTAAAGGTTTAATGCCAAACCCTAAATCAGGAACTGTTACTTTCGATGTAGCTAAAGCTATAGATGAAATAAAAGCTGGTAAAGTTGAATACAGATTAGATAAAACTAATATAATTCACGTTACAGTAGGAAAAGTATCTTTCGGTGGAGAAAAATTAACTGAAAACTTTGCTGCATTAATGGACGCTATAATAAAAGCTAAGCCATCTGCTGCTAAAGGACAATACTTAAAGAGTGTTGCAGTAACATCTACTATGGGACCTGGTGTTAAAATAAACCCAGCTAGAATAGCAGAATAATAAAACTGTTGACATAGATAATCATAAATGTTAATATAACATTTGTTGATATAAAAAAGAATAGATTTGCCGTAGACAGTAGGTGCTGTAAAGCTTAAAATTCCTACCGAGGTTTTAGATAAATTGAAATTACTAAAGCTTTTGTTGTCTTATTTTGACTCAGAAGCTTTTTTAAATGAGATTGCGGCGAATACTAAACCTATTAGGTGAAGGAGGTGCACAATTAGATGAGACAAGCTATAGAAGTTAAATCACACGTTGTTACTGAAATAGTTGAGAAGTTACAAAAATCTTGTGCTGCTGTTATAGTTGACTATAAGGGATTAACAGTTGAAGAAGTAACTGAACTAAGAAAGAAAATGAGAGACGCTGGTGTTGAATATAAGGTATACAAAAACACTTTAGTAAGAAGAGCTGCTAAAGAGGTTGGTATAGAACAATTCAATGACGAGTTATTAGTTGGAACTAATGCGATAGCATTCGGATACGAAGATCCTGTTGCACCAGCTAGAATATTAAAAGAATTTATGGATTCTCATCCAAAAATGCAATTAAAGATGGGTGTAGTAGAAGGAGAATTCTACAACGAAACTCAAATAGTTGAGTTCGCTAACATACCATCAAGAGAAGTTCTTCTTGCTAAATTACTTGGAAGCTTAAAAGCTCCAGTATCAAACTTTGCATACTTAGTAGATGCAATAGCTAAGAAAGCTGAAGGACAAGAAGCTTAATTGTCAATTTAGTGAAAATTATTATATAATTTTACATTAATATTATTAAAACGAAAAAAAATGCGGAGGTGCTTAAAATGACAATAGAACAAATATTAGAAGCTATAGAAAACATGAAAGTTTTAGAATTAAACGAATTAGTTAAAGCTGCTGAAGAAAAATTCGGTGTATCTGCTTCAGCTCCAGTAATGGTTGCTGGTGCTGCAGGTGCTGCTGCTGAAGAGAAAACTGAGTTTGATGTAATATTAACTAACTGTGGATCTTCAAAAGTTGGAGTTATAAAAGCTGTTAGAGAAATAACTGGATTAGGATTAAAAGAAGCTAAAGAAGTAGTTGATAACGCTCCTAAAGCTGTTAAAGAAGGAGCTTCTAAAGAAGAAGCTGAGCAAATGAAAGAAAAATTAGAAGCTGCAGGTGCTTCAGTAGAAGTTAAGTAGTTTTCTTTAAAAAGATGTCCCAAGGGACATCTTTTTTATTCTAAATGATTTTTATAAAATTAAGTTATATATTTATAATAGATAAGATGTTGAACAACATATTTAAAGATATATTAACTTGAATAGATGGAGTCTTTTGACTTCTTTTTTTATGTAATAAGAAAATATGTGAAAAAAAAGAATTTTACATTGGTATTTTGTGCATAATAAATAATGCATATTTTGTATCGAAAGTGAAATAAAAAGATTAGATGCAAGTTACATATTGAAAAATACTTGACATTATGATAAAATTGTTAGATGCGTTAGAATAAACTATGGTTTTATTTTTAATTATTGAGAGGTGAAAAGTGAATGCCACATCCTGTCACGATAGGTAAAAGAACTAGAATGAGCTTTTCTAAGATAAAGGAAATAGCTGATGTACCAAATCTTATAGAACTACAAGTAGATTCATATAAGTGGTTTATTGAAGAAGGTTTAAAGGAAGTATTTGAGGACATTTCACCAATAGAAGATTATACAGGTAATCTTATATTAGAATTTGTTGATTACTCTTTAGACGATAAACCTAAATACGATATAGAAGAATGTAAAGATAGAGATGCTACATATTGTGCACCTCTAAAAGTTAAAGTAAGACTTATCAATAAGGAAACTGGGGAAATCAAAGAGCAAGAAGTTTTCATGGGAGACTTCCCGTTAATGACAGAAAGAGGAACTTTTGTAATTAATGGTGCTGAGAGAGTTATAGTAAGTCAATTAGTTAGATCTCCAGGCGTTTATTATGCCCAAGAAAGAGATAAAACAGGTAAAAGATTAATATCATCTACTGTTATTCCTAACAGAGGTGCATGGTTAGAATACGAAACTGATTCTAATGATATTATATCTGTAAGAGTTGATAGAACTAGAAAACAACCAGTTACGGTTTTATTAAGAGCTTTAGGAATAGGAACGGATGCAGAAATAATTGATCTTCTAGGTGAAGATGAGAGATTAGCTGCAACTTTAGAAAAAGACAACACTACTACAGTTGAAGAAGGTTTAATTGAGATATACAAGAAATTAAGACCAGGTGAACCTCCTACAGTAGAAAGTGCATCATCATTATTAAATGCTTTATTCTTTGATCCAAAGAGATATGATTTAGCTAAAGTAGGTAGATATAAGTTTAACAAAAAACTTGCTCTATGTTACAGAATAATGAATAGAGTATCAGCTGAAGATATAGTTAACCAAGAAACTGGTGAAGTATTCGTTAAAGCTGGTGACAAAATAAGTTATGACGTAGCTAAAGATATACAAAACTCAGGCATTAATGTCGTTACTTTATTAATGGGTGATGAAAAAACTGTTAAAGTTATAGGGAATAATTTTGTAGATATCAAATCTCATATTAGCTTTGATATAGACGGATTAAATATAAAAGAAAAAGTTCACTATCCAACTTTAAAAGAAATAATAGAAGAGTATAGTGACGAAGAAGAAATAAAAGAAGCTATAAAATCTAGAATAAAAGAACTTATACCAAAGCATATATTATTAGATGATATAATCGCTTCTATAAGTTATGAATTCAATATATTCCATAAAATAGGGAATATAGATGATATAGACCATTTAGGAAATAGAAGAATAAGATCAGTTGGTGAGTTATTACAAAACCAAGTGAGAATAGGTCTTTCAAGAATGGAAAGAGTTATAAAAGAAAGAATGACAGTTCAGGATATGGAAGCTATAACGCCACAAGCGTTAGTTAACATAAGACCTGTTTCTGCAGCTATAAAAGAATTCTTTGGAAGCTCTCAGTTATCTCAGTTCATGGACCAAACAAACCCATTATCTGAATTAACTCATAAGAGAAGATTATCAGCATTAGGACCAGGTGGACTTTCAAGAGAAAGAGCTGGATTCGAAGTGCGTGACGTACATCATTCTCACTATGGTAGAATGTGTCCTATAGAAACTCCAGAGGGACCAAACATCGGTCTTATAAACTCATTAAGTACTTATGCTAAAATAAATGAGTTTGGTTTCATAGAATCACCTTACAGACAAGTAGACAAAGAAGCTGGAAGAGTTACTAATGAAATACAGTACTTAACAGCAGACGAAGAAGATTTATTCATAAGAGCCCAAGCAAATGAGCCATTAGAAGAAGATGGAACTTTTGTAAACAACAGAGTTGTGTGTAGAACTAAGAACGGTGCAGTAGAATTAGTTTCAGTTAACAAAGTTGATTTTATGGATATCTCTCCAAAACAAGTTGTTTCTATAGCAACAGCTATGATACCATTCTTAGAAAATGATGATGCCAACCGTGCGCTGATGGGATCAAACATGCAACGTCAAGCAGTACCTTTAGTGAGAAGAGAAGCTCCAATTATAGGTACAGGGGTTGAGTATAGAGCTGCTAAAGATTCAGGAGCAGTTGTAGTTGCTAAGAATTCAGGTATAGCTGAAAGAGTAACAGCTGATGAAATGGTAATAAAAAGAGAAGATGGAAATAGAGATAGATATAAATTACTTAAATTTAAACGTTCTAACTCAGGTACTTGTATAAACCAAACTCCTATAATAGAAAGAGGAGATCGCATAGAAAAGGGTGACGTAATAGCAGATGGACCAGCTACAGACTTAGGTGAAGTAGCATTAGGAAGAAACTGTTTTATAGCATTCATGACATGGGAAGGTTATAACTACGAGGATGCCATCTTAATTAACGAAAGATTAGTTAAAGAAGATAGATTATCAACAATTCATATTGAAGAATATGAATCAGAAGCTAGAGATACTAAATTAGGACCAGAAGAAATAACTAGAGATATACCAAACGTTGGAGAAAGTGCTACAAAGAACTTAGATGACAGAGGTATAATAAGAATAGGTGCTGAAGTAGATTCAGGAGACATATTAGTTGGTAAGGTAACTCCAAAAGGAGAAACTGAGCTTACTGCTGAAGAAAGATTACTTCGTGCTATATTTGGAGAAAAAGCTAGAGAAGTTAGAGATACTTCACTTAAGGTTCCTCATGGAGAATCTGGTATAATAGTTGATGTGAAGATATTCACTAGAGAAAATGGAGACGATTTATCTCCTGGTGTTAATGAATTAGTTAGATGTTATATAGCTAAGAAGAGAAAAATAAAAGTTGGAGATAAAATGGCTGGACGTCATGGTAATAAAGGGGTTATCTCTAGAATATTACCTGAAGAAGATATGCCATTTATGGAAGACGGAACTCCTCTTGATATAGTTCTTAACCCTCAAGGTATACCATCTCGTATGAACATCGGACAGGTGTTAGAAGTCCACTTAGGACTTGCAGCCAATACTTTAGGATGGCATGTTGCTACTTCAGTATTCGATGGAGCTAAAGAAGCAGACATAAGAAGTGCTTTAACAAAAGCTGGATATCCAGATGATGGAAAAGTAACTTTATACGATGGTAGAACAGGTGATACTTTTGACAATAGAATAACAGTAGGATACATGTACATGCTGAAACTACATCACTTGGTTGATGATAAGTTACATGCAAGAAGTACAGGACCATACTCATTAGTTACTCAACAGCCACTAGGTGGTAAAGCACAATTTGGTGGACAAAGATTTGGAGAGATGGAGGTTTGGGCTTTAGAAGCATACGGAGCTGCTCACATACTTCAAGAGATACTTACTGTTAAGTCTGATGACGTTGTAGGACGTGTTAGAGCATACGAAGCAATAGTTAAGGGAGAGAATATCCCTGAACCAGGAATACCAGAATCATTTAAGGTTCTTATAAAAGAACTTCAAAGTTTATGCTTAGATGTAAAGGTATTAACAGAAGAAGACCAGGAAATAGAAGTTAGAGAATCTTTAGATGTAGATGACTCTACTGGTGAATTTGAGTTAGACATTATAGATAATATCCAAGAGATGGAAGAAAATCATATAATAGAAGAAATCGAAGACGATTTCGAAAAAGTAGAAGTAGAAGTAGAAGTAGAACCGATAGCAATAGAAGAAGCTGAAGTAGTAGAAAGCATAGATTTCGAAGAAGACATAGTCTATGAAGAAGAAATAGACTTTGAGGATACTGAAGACTTTGATGCATAAATTTTATTAATGTAAATATCAAATAGAAGGGAGAGAACTCCTTGTTTGAATTAAACAATTTCGAGTCGATAAAGATAGCATTGGCTTCTCCAGAAAAAATAAGACAGTGGTCTAGAGGAGAAGTAAAAAAGCCTGAAACTATAAACTACCGTACACTTAAACCAGAGAAAGATGGTCTTTTCTGTGAAAGAATATTTGGACCTCAAAAAGACTGGGAGTGTCACTGTGGTAAATACAGAAGAGTAAGATACAAAGGTGTAGTTTGTGATAGATGTGGAGTAGAAGTAACAAAAGCTAAGGTAAGAAGAGAAAGAATGGGACATATAGAGCTAGCAGCTCCTATGTCTCATATCTGGTACTTCAAAGGTATACCAAGTAGAATGGGTCTTTTACTTGATATGTCTCCTAGATCTTTAGAAAAAATATTATACTTTGCATCATATGTTGTAGTTGATTCAGGAGAAACTGGATTAAATACAAAGCAACTATTAACAGAAAAAGAATATAGAACTGCTGTTGAAAAGTATGGATATAATACTTTCACTATAGGTATGGGTGCTGAAGCTGTAAAACAATTATTACAAAATATTGATTTAGAGCAAGAAAGCAAAGATTTAAGATCGGACTTAAAAGATAGCACTGGACAAAAAAGAGTTAGAACTATAAGAAGATTAGAAGTGGTAGAAGCATTCAAAAAGTCTGGAAATAAACCAGAGTGGATGATAGTAGAAGCTATACCAGTTATACCTCCAGATTTAAGACCTATGGTACAACTTGATGGAGGAAGATTTGCAACTTCTGATTTAAATGATTTATATAGAAGAGTTATAAATAGAAATAACAGATTAAAGAGATTATTAGAGCTTGGAGCACCGGACATAATAGTAAGAAATGAAAAGAGAATGCTTCAAGAAGCTGTAGATGCTTTAATTGACAATGGTAGAAGAGGTAGACCTGTAACAGGACCTGGTAATAGACCACTTAAGTCATTATCAGACATGTTAAAAGGAAAGCAAGGACGTTTCCGTCAAAACTTACTTGGTAAGCGTGTTGACTACTCAGGACGTTCAGTTATAGTCGTTGGACCAGAACTTAAATTCTATCAATGTGGTCTTCCAAAGAAAATGGCACTTGAATTATTCAAACCATTTGTTATGGATAAACTAGTTAAAGAAGGGCATGCACATAATATAAAAAGTGCAAAGTCTATAGTAGAAAAAGTTAAACCAGAGGTTTGGGATGTTCTAGAAGACGTTATAAAAAGTCATCCAGTACTTCTTAACCGTGCACCTACTCTTCATAGATTAGGGATACAAGCATTTGAACCAATATTAGTTGAAGGAAAAGCTATAAAGTTACATCCACTTGTATGTACAGCATACAATGCTGACTTTGATGGTGACCAAATGGCAGTTCACGTTCCTTTATCAGTTGAAGCCCAAGCGGAAGCAAGATTCTTAATGTTATCTATTAACAATATACTTGCACCTAAAGATGGTACTCCGATAACTACTCCTTCTCAGGATATGGTTTTAGGATGTTACTATTTAACAATAGAAGCTCAAGGTGGAGAAAAAGGAACAGGTACAACATTTAAGGACTTCAATGAATTATTACTTGCTTATCAAAATAATGCAGTTGAATTGCACTCATTAGTAAAGATGAGAATAATACTTGAAGATGGTAGAAGATCAATTGTTGAAAGTACAGTTGGTAGATTTATATTCAATGAACAAATACCTCAAAACTTAGGATTTGTTGATAGAGAAAAAGATCCATTTGGATTAGAAGTTGACTATTTAGTTGATAAAAAATCTTTAGGTGTAATAATAGACAAGTGTTTTAGAAAACATGGAAATACAGATACTGCTGTATTACTTGATTATATAAAATCACTAGGATTTAAGTATTCTACAAGAGGTGGATTAACAGTTGCCGTTGCAGATATGACAATTCCAGAAGCTAAACAAGGTTACGTAACTTTAGCTGAAGAAAAAGTTGATAAGTATGAAAAAGCATATAGAAGAGGTCTAATATCTAACGAAGAAAGATATGAAAGAGTTATAGAAACTTGGACAGAAACAACTGAAAAAGTTACAGATGCTCTTATGGAAGGTTTAGACAGATTAAATAATATATATATAATGGCTCATTCAGGAGCCAGAGGATCGAAAAACCAGATAAGACAGTTAGCTGGTATGCGTGGACTTATGGCCAATGCATCTGGTAAAACAGTTGAAGTTCCAGTTAAATCTAACTTCCGTGAAGGTTTATCAGTAATGGAATACTTTACATCTTCACATGGTGCTAGAAAAGGTCTTGCCGATACTGCACTTCGTACAGCCGATTCAGGTTACTTAACAAGAAGACTTGTTGATGTCAGTCAAGATGTTATAGTAAGAGATGTAGACTGTGGAACTACGGATACAACAGAAATCTTTGCAATAAAAGATGGAAATGAAGTAATAGAAGTACTATACGATAGAATGGTAGGAAGATACACTATAGATGCTATAGTACATCCAACTACTGGAGAAGTTATAGTAGAAGCTGATTCTATGATTCAAGAAGATGAAGCTGAAAAAATAGTAGCATCAGGAATAGAAACAGTTCAAATAAGAACGGTTCTTAATTGTAGAACAAACCACGGAGTTTGCTCTAAGTGTTACGGTAGAAACCTTGCTACAGGTAAGGAAGTAAACATAGGTGAAGCTGTAGGTATAATAGCTGCTCAATCAATAGGTGAGCCAGGTACACAGCTTACAATGCGTACATTCCATACGGGTGGGGTTGCCGGTGGAGATATAACTCAAGGTCTTCCAAGGGTTGAGGAATTATTCGAAGCCAGAAAACCAAAAGGTTTAGCGCTAATTACTGAAGTTGCTGGTAGAGTTGAAATAGATGAAACTGGTAAGAAGAAGGAAATAGCTATAGTACCACAAACAGGAGAAACAGAAATATACGCAATACCTTACGGATCAAGATTGAGAGTTAAACAAGGACAAAAGGTTGTAGCTGGTGAAGCTTTAACTCAAGGTTCTATAAACCCTCATGATATAGTAAGAGTACAGGGTATAGGTGGGGTTCAAGAGTATATAGTTAAAGAAGTACAAAGAGTTTATAGAATGCAAGGTGTTGACGTTAACGATAAGCATATAGAAGTAATTGTAAGACAGATGCTTTCTAAAGTTAAGGTTGAAGATCCAGGAGATACAGATTTATTACCAGGTGGATATGAAGATGTATTAACATTCAATAAATGTAATGAAGAAGCTATGGCTCAAGGATTAAGACCAGCTGTTGCGAAGAGAACTTTACTTGGTATAACTAAGGCATCTCTTGCTACAGAATCATTCTTATCAGCTGCATCATTCCAGGAAACTACAAGAGTATTGACAGAAGCTGCTATAAAAGGAAAAGAAGACCATTTAATAGGTCTGAAAGAGAATGTTATAATAGGTAAGTTAATACCAGCAGGAACTGGTATGAAGAGATATAAAAACATAGCTGTTGAAAGAATAGAAGACTAGAATCGAAAGTTAAACCTTTATACTTATAAAGAAATCTTGACATAGATTATGTCTGGTGATAAAATGTAAAAGTGTGCAATTGAAAGTCGGTTAAGAGCTTATATAAGTTCTTAATTACTTTCGATTGAACTTTTAATAAATAATAATAGTAGCACCAAACTGCAAAGAGCTAAAACCACATAAAATGTGTGTTAATAGACATTTAATTGTAAAGTAACGGAAGTTACTATAAATACTCAATATGATTTCATATTGATGTAGTTGGCGGTCATAAAGATCGAAAATTTTGAAAAAGGAGGTGCATGTCATGCCAACGATTAACCAATTAGTTCGTAAAAAAAGACAAGCAATAGAGAAAAAATCTACTGCTCCAGCATTACAAAAGGGATATGATTCTTTACACAAGAAATCTACTGATGCAAGTGCTCCACAAAAAAGAGGAGTTTGTACTTCAGTAAAAACAGTTACTCCTAAGAAACCTAACTCAGCTTTAAGAAAAGTTGCAAGAGTTAGATTAACAAACGGAATAGAAGTTTCTGCTTATATACCAGGTGAAGGCCACAACTTACAAGAGCATAGTGTTGTTCTTATAAGAGGAGGAAGAGTAAAAGACCTTCCAGGGGTTAGATACCATATACTTAGAGGTACATTAGATACTGCAGGTGTTGATAAGAGAATGCAATCAAGATCTAAGTACGGTGCTAAGAGACCTAAAGCTGCAAAAAAATAGTAAAAACTAACAATTGATTATACGTGCGGTGCTTTAAATATATAGATATTTATGGCATCACGGCATTTTAGTTATGTCGAGTACCTATGATTTAAGATTTAATAATTAAGGAGGGAAGCAAAATGCCAAGAAAAGGTAATGTTCCAAAAAGAGAAGTATTAGCTGATCCAATGTATGGAAGTAAAGTAGTTACTAAGCTAATAAACAATTTAATGATGGATGGAAAAAAAGGAAAGTCTCAAGCAATAGTTTATGATGCTTTCGCTATAATAGCTGAAAAAACTGGTGAAGAGGCTGTTGAAGTATTCAACAGAGCTATGGAAAACATAATGCCAGTTTTAGAAGTTAAAGCTAGAAGAGTTGGTGGAGCTAACTACCAAGTACCTATAGAGGTTAGACCTGAAAGAAGACAAACTTTAGGTTTAAGATGGTTAGTAAACTACACTAGAGCTCGTGGAGAAAAAGGTATGGTTGAGAAGTTATCTAAAGAGATAATGGACGCTGCTAACAACACAGGAGCTTCAGTTAAGAAAAAAGAAGATACTCATAAAATGGCAGAAGCTAATAAAGCATTTGCTCATTATAGATTCTAATTGTAAGGTACAGATACCTTTAAAAGGATATCGTAAGGAGGAGAACCATGGCTAGAAAGTTTCCTTTAGAAAGAACTAGGAATATAGGAATCATGGCTCATATAGATGCAGGAAAAACTACTACTACAGAAAGAATCCTATTCTATTCAGGGCAAACTCATAAGATCGGAGAAACTCACGAAGGAGCTTCTCAAATGGACTGGATGGAGCAAGAAAAGGAGAGAGGTATAACAATTACTTCTGCTGCTACTACTGCTACTTGGAAAGACCATAGAATAAATGTAATAGATACTCCAGGTCACGTAGACTTCACTGTTGAAGTTGAAAGATCTTTAAGAGTTCTTGATGGTGCAGTTGCTGTATTCTGTGCTAAAGGTGGGGTTGAACCTCAATCTGAGAATGTATGGAGACAAGCTGATAACTACGGAGTGCCTAGAATGGCTTTCGTAAACAAGATGGATATCATGGGTGCAGATTTTTATAATGTTGTACAAATGATGAAAGATAGATTAGCTGCTAATGCAGTTCCAGTTCAATTACCAATAGGTAAAGAAGACTGGTTAGAAGGTGAAGTTGACCTTGTAGAAATGTGTGCTCACGTTTACAAGGATGACTTAGGAGTAGAAATAATAAGAACTGAAATACCAGAAGATATGAAAGAATTAGCTGCAGAGTGGAGAGAAAAGCTTGTAGAAGCTGTTGCCGAAACTGATGAAGAATTAATGATGAAATATC
Source organism: Romboutsia sedimentorum (assembly GCF_030131845.1). Taxonomy (GTDB): domain Bacteria; phylum Bacillota; class Clostridia; order Peptostreptococcales; family Peptostreptococcaceae; genus Romboutsia_D; species Romboutsia_D sedimentorum. The sequence goes on from NZ_JASKYM010000013.1 coordinate 37,774, forward strand.
TTGAAGGTGAAGAGTTTACTACAGAAGAAATAAAAGTTGCATTAAGAAAAGCTACTATAGCTTGTGAAATCAACCCAGTATTCTGTGGATCTGCTTACAAGAACAAAGGAGTTCAGTTATTATTAGATGGTGTTGTTGATTACTTACCAGCTCCAACTGATATAGCTGCTATAAAAGGTGTATTAGAAGATGGAGAAGAAGAAGAAAGACATTCATCTGATGAGGAGCCATTCTCAGCTTTAGCATTCAAGATAATGACTGACCCATTCGTTGGGAAGTTAGCATTCTTCAGAGTTTATTCTGGAGTAATATCTAGTGGATCTTATATCTTAAACTCTACTAAAAACAAGAGAGAAAGATTAGGACGTATACTACAAATGCATGCTAATACTAGAGAAGAAATAACTGAAGTATATGCAGGAGATATAGCTGCTGCTGTTGGATTAAAAGAAACTACAACTGGAGATACTTTATGTGATCCAGCTAATCCGATAATACTTGAGACTATGGAATTCCCTGAGCCAGTTATATCTGTTGCTATAGAGCCTAAGTCAAAAGCTGCTCAAGAAAAGATGGGTGTAGCTCTTCAAAAGTTAGTTGAAGAAGATCCGACTTTCAGAGTTAGAACTGATGAAGAAACAGGACAGACTATAATATCGGGTATGGGTGAATTACACTTAGAGATAATAGTTGATAGATTATTAAGAGAATTTAAAGTTGAAGCTAACGTTGGAGCTCCACAAGTTGCTTACAGAGAAACTATAACTCAACCAGTAGATATTGAGTACAAGTACTCTAAGCAATCAGGTGGTAGAGGACAATATGGTCACGTTAAGATCAGAGTTAATCCTCAAGATCCAGGTCTTGGATATACATTCACAAACAAAACTGTTGGTGGATCTGTACCTAAGGAATATGTTGGACCAACTGATGCAGGTATACAAGGAGCTATGGCTGCTGGTGTAGTTGCTGGATTCCCAGTTGTTGACGTTGCTGTTGAATTATATGATGGTTCTTACCATGATGTCGATTCATCAGAGATGGCATTCAAAATGGCTGGATCTATGGCTATGAAAGAAGCTTTAAGAAAAGGTAACTCTATATTACTTGAGCCTTACTTCAAAGTTGAAGTTGTTACTCCTGAAGATTATATGGGAGACGTTATGGGTGGATTAAACTCTAAGAGAGGTTTAATACAAGGTATGGAAGCTAGATCTGGTGCGCAAATTATAAATGCATTCGTTCCACTTTCAGAAATGTTTGGATACTCTACTGAGTTAAGATCATCTACTCAAGGTCGTGCAACTTACACTATGATATTTGATCATTATGCACAAGTTCCAGCTTCAGTTGCTAAGAAGATATCTGAAGGTAAATAATAATTATAAAAAAATAAAATAAGTAAGGTGAGGTATACCTCGCCTTACATAAATATATATAGGAGGTATTTCAAAATGGCTAAAGCTAAATTTGAAAGAAATAAACCACACGTTAATATAGGAACTATAGGACACGTTGACCATGGTAAAACTACATTAACTGCTGCAATAACTAAAACGTTATTCGACAGATATCAATTAGGAGAAGCAGTAGACTTCGCTAATATAGATAAAGCTCCAGAAGAAAGAGAAAGAGGAATCACAATATCAACAGCTCACGTTGAGTATGAAACTCCAAACAGACATTACGCTCACGTTGACTGTCCAGGACATGCTGACTACGTTAAGAATATGATAACAGGAGCAGCTCAAATGGATGGTGCTATATTAGTTTGTTCAGCAACTGATGGACCAATGCCTCAAACAAGAGAGCATATACTATTATCAAGACAAGTTGGGGTACCTTACATAGTGGTATTCTTAAACAAATGTGACGTAGTAGATGACGAAGAATTATTAGAGTTAGTTGAAATGGAAGTAAGAGACTTATTAAACGAGTACGAATTCCCAGGTGATGACACTCCAATAATCCAAGGATCTGCTTTAATGGCATTACAAGATACTTCTTCTACATGGGGAGATAAAATAATAGAATTATTCGAGCAAATAGATACTTATATACCAGAGCCAGAAAGAGATGTTGATAAAAACTTCTTAATGCCAGTAGAAGATGTATTCTCTATAACAGGTAGAGGAACAGTTGCTACAGGTAGAGTAGAAAGAGGAGTATTAAAGGTTCAAGATGAAGTTGAATTAGTCGGTTTATCTGAAGAGCCAAGAAAAATGGTAGTAACAGGAGTAGAAATGTTCAGAAAATTATTAGATCAAGCACAAGCTGGAGATAATATAGGAGCATTAATAAGAGGGGTACAAAGAAACGAAATCGAAAGAGGACAAGTATTAGCTAAGCCAGGAACAGTTAAAGCACATACAAAATTCATGGCAGAAGTATACGTTCTTAAAAAAGAAGAGGGTGGAAGACATACTCCATTCTTCGATGGATACAGACCACAGTTCTACTTCAGAACAACAGATGTTACAGGAGCTTGTAAATTACCAGAAGGAATAGAGATGGTAATGCCAGGAGATAACGTAACTATGGCAGTTGAGTTAATAAACTCAATATGTGTTGAAGAAGGATTAAGATTCGCAATAAGAGAAGGTGGAAGAACAGTAGCATCAGGTGTTGTTGCTTCTATAGTTGAGTAATTTCTTATATACGATTAATCAATAGATAAAAGAGGGGGCTTAGCCCTTTCTTTTTTTGTTTTCATTAAAAACTTTAAATAGTAATAATATACTAATTATATTTTGTTGACATTTGTCACTAAATTTTATATACTAAGTTAGTGCCTTAATAGAGAAGACAATCAAGTTTATAAAAAAATCTACATAATAAAATAAATTTTGTAAATTGATAAAAAAAACTTGAAAAAATGTAAATAATGATATAAAATATAATAGTGTGCTTGAGAGATACGAAATAAACTAAACAAATCTTAGTTAAGAGCGACCGAATGCCGGTTGTAGAAATACAACACACCCGGAGCAGTGTATCGGCAAAAGTCGTGCGTAACATATAAGATAAACGTGCGATAAAGGAGGGAAATTACAATGGCTAACAATGAAAAAATAAGAATAAGATTAAAGTCATATGACCACAAATTATTAGATTTTTCAGCTGGGAAAATAGTTGAAACTGCTAAAAAGGCTGGATCACAAGTTTCAGGACCTGTGCCATTACCTACAGAAAAGCAAATTGTAACTATATTAAGAGCTGTGCATAAGTATAAAGACTCTAGAGAGCAATTCGAAATAAGAACTCACAAGAGATTAATAGACATAGCTAACCCAACACCTAAAACAGTTGACTCATTAATGAGATTAGACTTACCAGCTGGTGTTGATATAGAAATAAAGTTATAATAGCAACCTAAGATACGATCCTATAAGGTAACTATCTTAGAATGATTATATAAAATATAATCCGCTGTAAGATTATAGGAGGTGCTAATATGAAAGGCATATTAGGAAAAAAATTAGGTATGACTCAAATATTTACTGAGCAAGGTATAGTAATACCTGTAACAGTTGTTGAGGCAGGACCAATCGTCGTAACTCAAATAAAAACAGTTGAGAAAGACGGATACAATGCAATACAAATAGGATTTGTAGATGCTAAAGAAAAATCTTTAAACAAGCCTCAAAAAGGGCATTTAGCTGCTGCTAACGTTTTAAAGAAACACTTAAAAGAATTTAGAGTAGATTCTGTAGAAGGATATACAGTTGGACAAGAAATAAAAGCTGATTTATTCACTACAGGCGAAAAGATAGATGTTTCTGGAACAAGTAAAGGTAAGGGATTCCAAGGTCCTATAAAAAGACATGGACAATCAAGAGGTCCTGAATCTCACGGTTCTAGATACCACAGAAGACCAGGATCAATGGGAGCATGTTCTTTCCCTGGTAGAGTTTTTAAAAACAAAAAATTAGCTGGACACATGGGTAGCGTTAAAGTTACTGTTCAAAACTTAGAGGTTGTTAAAGTAGATACTGATAAGAACCTTATATTAGTTAAAGGTGCTATACCAGGACCTAAAGGTTCAGTAGTAACTATAAAGGAAGCAGTTAAGTCTTCTAAATAATGACTAACCTAAGAAAGGAGGAAGCACAATGCCAAAATTAAATGTATTAAATATTAATGGACAAAATGTTGGAGAAATAGAATTAGTAGATTCTATATTCAATATAGAAGTTAATGAACATGTTTTATATGAGGTTGTTAAAAACCAATTAGCAAACAAAAGACAAGGTACTCAGTCTGCTAAAACTAGAGCAGAAGTTAGAGGTGGCGGAAGAAAACCTTGGAAACAAAAAGGAACAGGTAGAGCTAGACAAGGTTCTATAAGAGCTGTACAATGGGTTGGTGGAGGAGTTGCTTTTGCACCTAAGCCAAGAGATTACAGTTACACATTACCTAAAAAGGTAAGAAGATTAGCGATGAAGAGTGCTTTATCTGCTAAAGTACAAAACGGTGAAATAATAGTATTAGACGCTTTCAACATGGAAGCTCCTAAGACTAAAGAATTCGCTCAAATATTAAAGAATGTAAATTCTGCAAAGAAAGCTTTAATAGTAACTGCTGAAAACAATACTAACGTAATAAAATCAGCTTCAAACATAGAAGGTGTTGCAACTGCTACAGTTAACACAATAAATGTTTATGATATATTAAAGTATGATTCATTCATAATAACTACAGACGCTGTTAAAAAAGTGGAGGAGGTGTACGCATAATGACTAATCCACATGATATAATAATGAAGCCAGTTGTAACTGAGCAAAGTATGGCCGAAATGGTTGAAAAGAAATACACTTTTGTTGTTGCTAAAAAAGCAAACAAAACTGAAATAAAAAAAGCTATAGAAGCAATATTCGGAGTTAATGTAGAAAAAGTAAATACAATGAACTACGATGGAAAAGTTAAAAGAATGGGTAAACATGAGGGAAGAACTGCAAGCTTTAAGAAAGCAGTAGTTAAATTAACTACTAGCAGTAAAGAAATAGAATTCTTCCAAGGAATGTAATATCCTAGCAAACGAAGGAGGGAAAACAGATGGCTATAAAAAAGTTTAAACCAACTTCTCCTGCCTTAAGACAAATGACAGTTTTAGTTTCTGATGAAATAACTTGCAACGAACCAGAAAGATCTCTTTTAGTATCTCTAAAGAAGAACGCTGGTAGAAATGCACACGGAAAAATAACTGTTCGTCACAGAGGTGGAGGAAACAGAAGAAAATATAGAATAATAGATTTCAAGAGAAATAAAGACGGTGTACCTGCTAAGGTTGCTACTGTTGAATATGATCCAAATAGAACGGCTAACATAGCTTTATTACACTATGCAGATGGTGAAAAGAGATATATATTAGCACCTGTTGGATTAGAGGTTGGAAGTACAATATTATCAGGCCCAACAGCTGACATAAAGCCAGGAAATGCATTAGCATTAAAGGACATGCCAGTAGGTACTGTAATACACAACATAGAGTTAAAGCCAGGAAAAGGTGCTCAGTTAGTTAGATCTGCTGGAGTTTCAGCTCAATTAATGGCTAAAGAAGGAAAGAAAGCTTTACTAAGATTACCATCAGGTGAAATGAGATTTGTAAGCATAGATTGCAAAGCTACAATAGGACAAGTTGGTAACATAGAGCACGGTAACGTAGTTATCGGTAAAGCAGGTAGAAAAAGACATATGGGTATCAGACCAACTGTAAGAGGATCTGTAATGAACCCTTGTGATCATCCACACGGTGGTGGAGAAGGTAGAACTTCAATAGGTAGACCTTCACCAGTTACTCCATGGGGTAAACCAGCTCTTGGATACAAAACTAGAAAGAAAAATAAAGCTTCTGATAAGTTAATAGTATCAAGAAGAACTAAGTAATATATTTACTTTTTGCTCGGAAAGGAGGATTTTAAATGTCAAGATCAACTAAAAAAGGACCTTTCGTCCACGCGAGACTTTTAAAGAAAATAGAAGCAATGAACGCTGCAGGAAATAAAGAAGTTATAAAGACTTGGTCAAGAACTTCAACTATATTCCCTCAAATGGTAGAACATACTATAGCTGTTCATGATGGAAGAAGACATATACCAGTTTTCGTAACAGAAGATATGGTTGGACATAAATTAGGTGAATTCGTTCCTACAAGAACTTTCAAGGGACATAAGGACGATGAAAAATCTAACAAAAGAAAATAATAAATTTCTGACTAAGGAAGGAGGAATAGCAAATGGAAGCAAAAGCTACTGCTAAATATGTACGTGTATCACCAAGAAAAGCAGGACAAATCTGTGACCTTGTTAGAGGAAAAAATGTTGATGAAGCATTAGCAATATTAAAGTTTACTCCAAGAGGAGCAGCTTCAATAATAGCTAAAGTTGTTAAATCTGCTAAAGCAAACGCTGAAAACAACCATGAAATGGATGTTGAGAATTTATATATCGCATCAGTAGTTGCAAACCAAGGGCCAACAATGAAGAGATTCATGCCTAGAGCTATGGGACGTGCAACAATGATAAGAAAAAGAACTTCTCACATAGAGGTTGTTGTAAAGGAAAGAAAATAATTTATAGATAGGAGGGAAAATAATGGGTCAAAAAGTTAATGCACATGGATTAAGAGTCGGTGTTATAAAAGATTGGGACTCTAGATGGTTCGCATCTGATAAAAAAGAATTCGGAAACTTATTATTAGAAGACCATAATGTACGTAAATTCTTAAAGAATAGACTTTACTCTGCAGGAGTTGCTAAAATAGAAATAGAAAGATCAGCAAATAAAGTTAAAATAGACCTACACGTTGCTAAGCCAGGTGTAGTTATAGGAAGAGCTGGTGCTGGTATAGACGCTTTAAAAGCGGAATTAGAAAAAATGACTAAAAAGACTGTAATAGTTAACATAGTTGAAGTTAGAAACCCAGATAAAGATGCTCAATTAGTAGCGGAAAATATAGCGTTAGCTATAGAGAGAAGGGTAGCTTTCAGAAGAGCTATGAAACAAGCTATACAAAGAGCTATGAAGTCAGGTGTTAAAGGGATAAAAGTTTCTGCATCAGGAAGATTAGGTGGAGCAGAGATGGCTAGAACTGAAGGATACAGCGAAGGAAATGTACCTTTACAAACACTAAGAGCTGATATAAACTACGGTTTTGCAGAAGCTAACACTACTTATGGAAAAACTGGTATCAAAGTTTGGATATGCAACGGTGAAGTTTTACCAACTAGAAACGGTGTAAACCCAAGAGAAGATAGAAGAGATAACAGAAGAGACAATAAGAGAAATGATAGAAGAGATAATAGAAGAAATGATAGAAGAGGAAATGATAGAGGGCAAAGACCTCAATCAGCTCAAGGTTCAAGACCACAAGGTTCAAGACCACAAGGTGCTCAAGGTTCAAGACCACAAGGACAAAGACCAGCGAACACTCAAAACAAAGGAAACTAATATTAGTAAGGTTTGAGGAAGGAGGAAATACTCATGTTAATGCCAAAGAGAGTAAAGCGTCGTAGAGTTCATAGAGGAAGTATGTCTGGAACAGCTCAAAAAGGTAACAAAGTTACTTATGGAGAGTTCGGACTAGTTGCTTTAGAAGCTTCTTGGATAACTTCTAATCAAATAGAAGCTGCCAGAATAGCGATGACTAGATATATAAAAAGAGGCGGGAAGGTTTGGATAAAAATATTCCCTCATAAGCCGGTAACAAAAAAACCAGCTGAAACTCGTATGGGTGCTGGTAAAGGATCTCCAGAATACTGGGTAGCAGTAGTTAAGCCAGGGAGAGTTATGTTCGAATTAGCAGGTGTTGATGAAGCAAAAGCTAGAGAAGCAATGAGACTTGCGATGCACAAATTACCAATCAAGTGTAAGTTTGTAAAACGTGAAGACTTAGAAGTAAAGGGTGGTGAATAGGATGCAAGCTAAAGAATTAAGAGATTTAACAGGCGAAGAGCTAATGAATAAGTTAAATGACTTCAAAAGTGAATTATTTAGCTTAAGATTCCAATTAGCTACTGGTCAATTAGAAAATACAGCTAGAATAAAATTCGTTAAAAAGGATATAGCTAGAGTTAAGACTGTCCTTGCTCAAAGAAATTTAAACGAAACTAGAGCGTAATTTGGAAAGGAGGCTTTTTAAACATGGAAAGAGGAAGAAGAAAAGTTAGAATAGGCCGTGTTGTAAGTGATAAAATGGATAAAACTATAGTAGTTGCTGTAGAAGATTTCGTACGTCATCCATTATATAATAAGCAAATTAAGAGAACTAAGAAATTAAAGGCTCATGATGAGCAAAATATATGTACAACTGGAGACAAAGTTAAGATAATGGAGACTAGACCTTTATCAAAAGATAAGAGATTTAGACTAGTTGAAGTTGTTGAAAAAGTTAAGTAGTTTTTTGGAAAAGGAGGGATTATGATATGGTACAACAAGAGTCACGTTTAAGAGTTGCTGATAACTCTGGTGCTAAGGAAATACTATGTATACGTGTACTAGGCGGAAGTAAAAGAAGATATGGTAATATAGGCGACGTAATAGTTGCTACTGTTAAAAGTGCAACACCTGGTGGAGTTGTAAAAAAAGGTAAAGTTGTTAAAGCTGTTATAGTGAGAACTAAGCAAGGCGTAAGACGTAAAGATGGAAGTTATATATCTTTCGATGATAACGCTGCAGTTATAATAAAAGATGACAAAACTCCAGTAGGAACTCGTATATTCGGGCCTGTTGCTAGAGAGTTAAGAGATAATGAGTTCATGAAGATAGTTTCTCTTGCTCCAGAAGTACTATAATAAGGAGGTGCAATAGGACATGATGCGTGTTAAAAAAGGTGACACTGTTGTAGTTATAGCAGGTAAAGATAAAGGCAAAAAAGGTGCAGTTTTAAAAGTATTCCCTAAAGCTAATAGAGTATTAGTTGAAGGTGCAAACGTAATAACTAAACACCAAAAGCCAAGTGCTATGAACCCACAAGGTGGAATAATAAATAAAGAAGCTTCACTTCACATATCTAACGTAATGCCATTCGATCCTGAAACAGGAAAAGGTGCAAGAGTTAGATTCGAAATGAAAGATGGAAAAAAAGTTAGAGTTTCAGTAAAGAGCGGAAAAGAATTATAATATAGCTTGAAAGGAGGGACCTTAAATGGCTTCTAGATTACAAGAAAAATACATGAAAGAAGTTGCTCCTGCTTTAATGGAGAAATTTGGATATAAGAACGTTATGGAAATACCTAAGTTAGACAAAATTGTTATGAACATGGGTGTTGGTGACGCTAGAGAAAATGCCAAAGGATTAGAAAAGGCAGTTGAAGAGATGTCAATGATATCTGGACAAAAGCCTGTTACAACTAAAGCTAGAAAATCTGTTGCAAACTTCAAATTAAGAGAAGGTATGCCAATAGGTGCAAAAGTTACTTTAAGAGCTGACAAAATGTTCTACTTCATGGACAAATTAGTATCAGTATCATTACCAAGAGTTAGAGACTTCAGAGGAGTTAATCCTAACGCATTCGATGGTAGAGGAAACTATGCTTTAGGTGTTAAAGAGCAATTAATATTCCCTGAAATTGAATACGATAAAGTAGACAAAGTAAGAGGAATGGATATAATATTCGTTACAACTGCAAAGACTGACGAAGAAGCGCGTGAATTATTAAAATTATTAGGAATGCCGTTTTCTAAGTAAGTTTAGAAAAGGTCATTTTCTAAGCTAAAACGAAGGAGGGATTCCAGTGGCTAGAAAAGCGATGGTTGTGAAACAACAAAAGAAGCAAAAGTACGCTACTAGAGAATACACTAGATGTACTATATGTGGTAGACCACATTCAGTTTTAAGAAAATTTGGTATATGCCGTATATGCTTTAGAGAATTAGCTTATAAAGGTCAAATACCTGGTGTTAGAAAAGCAAGTTGGTAAAACTTCGCTAAAAATGGAAGGAGGGTTTCAATATGACAATGACAGATCCAATCGCAGATATGCTAACTCGTATAAGAAATGCTAACATGGTTAAGCATGAAACTGTTGACGTTCCTGCCTCTAATATGAAGAAAGAATTAGCTAGAATCTTATTAGAAGAAGGTTTCGTAAGAGGTTATGATGTTATAGAAGATGGAAAACAAGGAATAATAAGAATACAATTAAAGTACGGACAAGTAGGCGAAAGAGTTATAACAGGACTTAAGAGAATATCTAAGCCTGGTATGAGAGTTTACGCTGCTAACCATGAAGTACCTAAGGTATTAAATGGATTAGGAATATCAGTAATATCTACTTCTAAAGGAATATTAACTGATAGACAAGCAAGAAAAGAAAATGTTGGTGGAGAAGTAATCTGCTACGTTTGGTAATATAAACGAACAATGTAAGGAGGTGCGACTATGTCAAGAATAGGTGTTAAACCAATAACAGTACCAACAGGTGTTGAAGTAACTATAGCTGAAGGAAACTTCGTTACAGTAAAAGGACCAAAAGGAACTTTAACTAAGCAACTTGATGGTGCATTAAAAATAAAGCAAGAAGAAAATACTATAACTGTTGAAAGACCAACAAACAATAAGCAACACAGATCTTTACACGGATTAACTAGAACTTTAATAGATAATATGGTTGTAGGTGTTACTACTGGTTTCGAAAAGAAATTAGAATTAGTTGGTGTTGGATATAGAGCTCAAAAACAAGGAACTAAATTAGTTATGAACTTAGGATTCTCTCATCCAGTAGAGATGGAAGATCCAGAAGGTATAACTGTTGAGTCTCCTAACCAAACTGAGTTAGTAGTAAAAGGTATCGATAAGCAATTAGTAGGAAACTACGCTGCTAAGATAAGAGACTGGAGAAAGCCAGAGCCATACAAGGGTAAAGGTATAAGATACGCTGGTGAAGTAGTAAGACGTAAAGAAGGTAAAACTGGTAAGAAGTAATAATACCAAACTTAAAAGCTAGAAAGGAGTGAGCCTTATGATAAAGAAAGCAAATAAAAATGCTAATAGACTTCAAAGACATAAGAGAGTACGTAGTAAAGTAGCTGGAACTACTCAAAGACCTAGATTATGTATCTTCAGAAGTGCTAATAATATATACGCTCAAATAATAGATGATACAAACAGAGTAACTGTTGTTGCTGCATCTTCTTTAGACGCAGAAATAAAGGGTGCTGTTAATCATACAGGAAACAAAGAAGCAGCTAAAAAAGTTGGCGAAATGATCGCTAAGAAAGCTGTAGAAAAAGGAATCACTGAAGTTGTATTTGACAGAGGTGGATACTTATATCACGGTAGAGTACAAGAGTTAGCTGAAGGTGCTAGAGAAGCTGGACTTAAGTTCTAATTAAGAAACAAAGGAGGGAAATGCACATGTTACGTCGTAAACTTATAGACGCAAGACAACTTGACTTAAAAGAAAAAGTTGTTGAAGTAAGACGTGTTACTAAAGTTGTAAAAGGTGGTAGAAACTTCAGATTTGCAGCATTAGTAGTAGTTGGAGATGAAAACGGACACGTTGGTGTAGGTACTGGTAAAGCAATGGAAGTACCTGACGCTATAAAAAAAGCAATAGAAGATGCTAAAAAGAATCTTATAAACGTACCTATGGTTGGTACAACAATTCCTCACGAAGTAAACGGACACTTCGGAGCTGGAAAAATATTAATAATGCCTGCTAAAGAAGGTACAGGAGTTATAGCTGGTGGACCTGCTAGAGCGGTACTTGAATTAGCTGGATTAACAGATGTTAGAGCTAAGTCTCTAGGATCTAACAACCCAAGAAATATGGTAAATGCTACAATAGAAGGTCTTAACTCTCTAAAGACAGCTGAAGATATAGCTAAACTTAGAGGTAAAAAAGTTGAAGACTTACTAGGGTAAGGAGGTAGTGAAAAATGGCTAAATTACAAATAAAGTTAGTTAGAAGTACAATAGGAACTACTCCTAACCAAAGAAAAAACGTAGAAGCGTTAGGATTAAGAAAAAGAGAACAAGTAGTTGTTAAAGAAGACAATGCCCAAACAAGAGGTATGATAAATAAAGTTAAGCATTTAGTACAAGTTACTGAAATAGCTGAGTAATATTTTTAAGAAGTGCGATAAGGAGGTGCAATCCATGAAGTTACATGAGTTAAAACCTGCTAAAGGTGCAGTAAGAGCTAAAAAGAGATTAGGTAGAGGTACTGCAACTGGACAAGGTAAAACTGCAGGACGTGGACAAAAAGGACAAAAGTCTCGTTCAGGTGGTGGAGTTAGAATAGGATTCGAAGGTGGACAAATGCCACTAGCTAGAAGACTTCCTAAGAGAGGTTTCAAGAACATATTCAAGAAAGTTTATACTGAAATAAACGTAGCTGCTTTAAACAGATTCGAAAACGGAACTGAAATAACTGCAGAGTTATTATTAGCAACTAGAGTTATAAGTAAAATAGAAAAAGACGGCGTTAAGATCTTAGGCGAAGGAAACTTAGAGAAAGCTGTAACAGTTAAGGCAACTAAGTTTACTGCTTCAGCTCAAGAAAAAATAGAAAAAGCTGGAGGAAAAGCAGAATTAGTTTAATCTAATCTGCTAACTCTTAGCCATTACAGGCGGGGTGAGTTAACGTGCTGTCACAGTTAAAGCAAGCTTGGAAACTTAAAGACGTAAGAAGAAAAATTTTATATACTTTGATGATGATTGCAGTATTTAGGATAGGTGCAGTAATACCTGTTCCTGGAGTTAAAACAGATATTATAAGGGAGATGGTAGGCGGTAATAGTCTTCTGTCTCTATATAATATGTTTACTGGAGGTGCTTTTAGTAACTTCACGTTATTTGCTTTAGGTATAGGACCATATATAACAGCATCTATAATAATACAACTTTTAACTGTTGGTTTTGAAAGTTTGGAAGAACTTCAAAAATCCGGTGAAGAAGGTAAGAAAAAAATTAACAAATATACTAAGTATATAGCGCTAGCATTAGCGTTCGTACAAGCAATAGCTATTACGCTAGGGGTTGTGCGAGATGCGTTAAATTCAGATAGTATATTTTTTATAATTACAGTTATATTGACATTAGTATCAGCTAGTATGTTATTAATGTGGATAGGGGACAAAATTACTGAAAAAGGATTAGGTAATGGAAGTTCTATTATAATATTTGTCGGTATTATCTCAAGAATACCAGTAGATGTTATATCAACTGCAGACTTAATAAAAAGTGGTAAAATAAATATGTGGTCAGCTATATTATTAGGAGTAGTAATACTTTTAACAATAGCAGCAGTTACATACATACAAGAAGCCACTAGAAAAATACCTGTACAATACGCGAAAAGAGTTGTTGGAAGAAAAATGTATGGAGGACAAAGTTCTCATATACCTATGAAAGTTAATCAGTCGGGAGTTATACCGGTAATTTTCGCTAGTTCACTTTTAGCCTTCCCTCAAACTATAGCAATGTTTATGGGTGCAGATGCTCAAGCGTTCGTTCAAACTTACTTAAATCCAGTAGGATCTCCGGGAGTTTGGATATATAGATCACTTGAAGTTCTGTTGATAGTATTCTTCTCTTATTTCTATACTACTGTATCATTTAATACAGAAGATATAGCTAATAACATGAAAAACAATGGTGGATTTATACCAGGCATAAGACCAGGAAAATCTACTATAGATTATTTAAATAGAATATTATCAAGATTAACTCTAGCTGGGGCTTTATTTTTAGCATCGATAGTTATGGTATCGGCTATAATAATGTTCTTTATGAAACTTCAAATTACATTAGTAGGGACATCTTTACTAATAGTTGTAGGAGTTGCATTAGAACTTAAGAGACAGTTAGAATCAAATTTAGTTATGAGAAGCTATCAAGGTTTCTTAAAATAAATTGGAGATGATAATATGAGAATAATATTACTTGGACCTCCTGGTGCTGGTAAAGGTACGCAAGCAGCAGAGATAGTAGAAAAATACAACATACCTCATATATCAACAGGAGATATATTCAGAAAGAATATAAAAGAGGGAACAGATCTTGGAAAAAAAGCTAAAGAATATATAGATCAAGGATTATTAGTTCCAGATGAGTTAACTGTAGGTTTAGTTACTGATAGAATAACTCAAGATGACTGTAAGAATGGATTTATGTTAGATGGATTCCCAAGAAATGTTGCTCAAGCTGAACATTTAGATGCGTTTTTACATCAAGTTAATATATCTTTAGATAAGGTAGTTAATATCGAAGTTGATAAGAACATATTAGTTGGAAGAGCTGTAGGAAGAAGAATTTGTAAATCTTGCGGTGCAACGTATCATGTTGAGTTCAATCCTCCTAAAGTAGAAGGAGTATGTAACGTATGCCAAGGAGAGTTATACCAAAGAGCAGACGATACAGAAGAAACTGTATCTAAAAGAATACAAGTTTATTTAGATGAAACAAAGCCATTAGTTGATTATTATAGTTCTCAAGGTATAATAGCTAACATAAATGGACAACAATCTATAAACACTGTATTTGAAGATATAGTAAATGCTCTAGGATGTGAACAATAATGATTATTTTAAAATCAAAAAAAGAAATAGAACTTATGAGAGAGGCAGGCAAGATTGTCGCTGAAACTCATGAGATATTAAGAGCAGCTGTGACTCCGGGAATATCTACTTTAGAGTTAGATAAAATAGCTGAAGAGAATATAAAAAAATATAATGCGATACCATCTTTTAAAGGATATGGTGGATTTTCAGGTTCTATATGCGCTTCTATAAATGAAGAAGTTGTACATGGAATACCAGGAAAGAACATATTAAAAGAAGGCGACATTATAAGTTTAGATGTAGGAGCCTATTATAAAGGATATCATTCAGACTCTGCGAAAACTCATGGAGTAGGGGTAATATCTGAAGAAGATAGGAAATTAATAGAAGTAACTAGAGAAAGCTTCTATGAAGGCATAAAATTTGCTAAACTAGGATATAGATTATCAGATATCTCACACGCAGTACAAGCACACGTTGAAAAATATGGTTTCTCTGTAGTTAGAGATTTAGTAGGTCATGGAGTTGGCTCAGAACTTCATGAAGATCCTCAAATACCTAATTACGGTCCAGCAGGCAAAGGACCAAGACTTCAAGAAGGAATGGTTTTAGCTATAGAGCCAATGATTAACGCTGGTAAATACCACGTTAAAACATTAGTGGATGGATGGACTATTGTCACAATAGATGGCAAAAAATCAGCTCATTACGAGCATACGATAGCAATCACTGAAGATGAACCGTTGATATTATCTGCGTTGTAATCATAAAAGTAGGTGAAAAAATGTTATCAAATAATTTAAGTGTAGGTCAAGTTGTAAAAGCTACCTCTGGTAAGGAGAAAGATAAACTATTTTTTATAATAAAAGTAGTGGATCATCAATATGTTCTTATAGCAGATGGAAAGAAAAGAAAACTTGGTAAACCTAAACTAAAAAAAGTTAAGCACTTAGAAATATATAATGTTATTAATAATAAAGTTAACAACAAGATATCGTCTGAACAAAATGTTACGGATGTTTTTTTAAGAGTTGAACTTACTAAGTTAAATGATTTAGTTTAACTTATTGAATGGAGGTTTGGTTAGTTAATGGCCAAAAAAGATGTTATAGAGTTTGAAGGTGTAGTTTCTGAAAACTTACCGAATGCTATGTTTAAAGTAAAACTAGAAAACGGGCACGAAGTATTATGTCACTTATCTGGAAAGCTAAGAATGAACTTCATAAGAATTCTTGAAGGAGATAAGGTGAATGTTGAACTTTCTCCATATGACCTTACAAGAGGAAGAATCACTTGGCGTAAGAAGTAGACTAATTTTGAAATAGTCTAAGGAGGGATTAACAATGAAAGTAAGACCATCAGTAAAACCAATGTGCGAAAAGTGCAAAGTAATAAAAAGAAAAGGTAAAGTAATGGTTATCTGTGAAAATCCAAAGCATAAACAAAAGCAAGGATAATAAATTATTACTAGTAATTTGTTAACTTCTATAGTATAATATTTAATTGTGATGTTAACAGAGAACATTTAAATCGTTAAGAAAATCTGGTTTCGGATTTTAAGATATTAAGATTTTAACACTAAAAACTAAGTGTAGGAGGTGCGATTAATGGCAAGAATAGCTGGGGTAGATTTACCTAGAGAAAAAAGAGCGGAAATAGCTTTAACTTATATATATGGTATAGGGAAAGCAACTGCTAATGAAATATTAGCTAAAGCTGAGATAAATCCAGATTCAAGAATAAAAGACTTATCTGAAGAGCAAGTTAACGACTTAAGAAAAATCATAGATAGTGATTTCTTAGTTGAAGGTGACTTAAGAAGAGAGATAGCTTTAAACATAAAGAGATTAAGAGATATCAAATGTTACAGAGGTATAAGACATGCTAAAGGTCTTCCACTAAGAGGACAAAGAACTAAGACTAATGCTAGAACTAGAAAAGGTCCTAGAAAAACTGTATCTCGTAAGAAAAAGAAATAATAACTAGATAGGAGGGAAAACAATGGCTAAACCAAAAAAGAAAGTTACACGTGTTAGAAGAAGAGAACGTAAAAATATAGAGCGTGGTCAAGCACATATACAATCAACTTTTAACAATACAATAATAACTTTAACTGATGTTCATGGAAATGCTATATCAGCTGCAAGTTCAGGACAATTAGGATTCAAAGGATCAAGAAAAGCAACTCCTTTCGCATCTCAGATGGCTGCAGAAACAGCTGCTAAAGCTGCAATGGAGCACGGTTTAAAAACTGTTGAAGTATTTGTAAAGGGACC
Organism: Romboutsia sedimentorum; assembly: GCF_030131845.1. Taxonomy (GTDB): domain Bacteria; phylum Bacillota; class Clostridia; order Peptostreptococcales; family Peptostreptococcaceae; genus Romboutsia_D; species Romboutsia_D sedimentorum. The sequence goes on from NZ_JASKYM010000013.1 coordinate 54,554, forward strand.
AGGTTCAGGTAGAGAAGCTGCTATAAGAGCACTTCAAGCCACTGGATTAGAAGTAACTATGATAAAAGACGTAACTCCAATTCCTCATAACGGATGTAGACCGCCAAAGAGAAGAAGAGTTTAATTATATAAACGAGTAAATTAGGAGGTGTAAAGACATGGCAAGATACACAGGTGCATCATGCAGACAGTGTCGTAGAGAAGGAATGAAATTATTCCTTAAAGGTGACAGATGTTATACTGATAAATGTGCTATAGTTAAAAGAAACTATGCTCCAGGACAACATGGACAAGGAAGAAAGAAAGTTTCTAACTATGGTTTACAATTAAGAGAAAAGCAAAAAGTTAAAAGAATATACGGAGTTTTAGAAACTCAATTCAGAAACTTATACGAGCGTGCTGAAAAAATGGCTGGTATAACTGGAGAAAACTTATTAAGTTTATTAGAAAGAAGATTAGACAATGTTGTTTACAGAATGGGATTAGCTTCATCTAGAAAAGAAGCTAGACAATTAGTAGGACACGGTCATTTCTTATTAAACGGACATAAGGCTGATATAGCTTCTATAACAGTTAAACCTGGTGATGTTATAACAGTTAAAGAAAGATCAAAAACATCTGCTAAGTTCAAAGCTTTAGTAGAAAATAATTCAAGAATAGCTCCTAAGTGGTTAGAAGCTAACTTAGAAGAAATGTCAGTTAAGGTTGTTGCATTACCAACAAGAGAAGATATAGATCTTGAAGTAGCAGAACACTTAATCATAGAACTTTACTCTAAGTAATAAGCATATTTTAAAATTTATTTTAAAATTTTGTTTACCCTCAGTGGATTAATAAATTTGAAGGAGGGTTTTGTCCATGATAGAAATAGAAAAACCAAAAGTAGATATAATCGAACTTAGCGAAGACTATAGATATGGAAAATTTGTTATAGAACCTCTAGAAAGAGGCTATGGCATAACTATAGGTAATGCTTTAAGAAGAATATTATTATCTTCTTTACCAGGTGTTGCAGTTAACTCTATAAAAATAGATGGAGTTCTTCATGAATTCTCTACAGTACCAGGTGTTAAAGAAGATGTTACTGAAATGATATTATCATTAAAAGAGCTTTCAGCTACTATAGATGGTGAAGGAAGTAGAACACTTAAAATAGATGCTCAAGGACCATGCACTATCACAGGAGCAGACATAATATGTCCTCCTGATGTTGAAATATTAAGCAAAGATTTAAAGATAGCTACGCTAGATGAAAATGCTAAGTTTAATATGGAAATATTTATAGATAAAGGTAGAGGTTATGTTTCAGCTGAAGAAAATAAAACAGAGCATATGCCTATAGGTGTACTACCTGTAGATTCAATATATACTCCTGTTGAAAAAGTGAGCTACCATGTAGAAGATACAAGAGTAGGTCAAAAAACAGATTACGACAAATTAGTATTAGATGTTTGGACTAATGGAAGTATAAACCCTCAAGAAGGAATATCTCTTGCAGCCAAAGTACTAGTAGAGCATTTAAATCTATTCATAGACTTAACAGAGCATGTAAGCAGTGTTGAGATAATGGTAGAAAAAGAAGAAGATCAAAAAGAAAAAGTTCTTGAAATGACAATAGAAGAATTAGATTTATCAGTTAGATCATACAACTGTTTAAAGAGAGCGGGAATCAATACAGTTGAAGAATTAGCTAATAAGTCTGAAGATGATATGATGAAGGTTAGAAATCTAGGGAAAAAATCTTTAGAGGAAGTAATCCAAAAATTAGAAGAACTTGGACTAGGTCTTAAACCAAGCGAAGAATAGCGAGTGAAGGAGGGATAGTATGGCTACTTACCGTAAATTAGGTTGTGAAACTGCTCACAGAAACCTTATGTTAAGAAACTTAGTAACTAGTTTACTAAGACATGGAAGAATAGAAACTACAGTAACTAGAGCAAAAGAAACTAAAAGAATGGCAGAAAAGATGATAACTCTTGGTAAAAGAGGAGATCTTCATGCTAGAAGACAAGTTTTAGCTTATGTTATGGATGAAACTGTAGTGAATAACTTATTCACTGAAATAGCTCCAAAGTACGCTGAGAGAAACGGTGGATATACTAGAATAATTAAAAAAGGACCAAGAAAAGGCGATGCCGCTGAAATGGCTTTTATAGAATTAGTATAGTATCAAAAGGATTAAGCTTTATAGCTTAGTCCTTTTTTTATTAAATCAATGAATTTTAATAATATATATTATTAAAAAATTTGTATATATATTAAATTATTTCTTAAATTATTGATTGATTAATTATAAAAAATAAAATTATAATTAGTATTTAATCCAACTATGATTTTTATGTTAAACTATGATATAATACTATTTAAAATGATTTTCATAATGAATAAAAATTTAGTAATATTGCATATTTAATACTATATTAAAATTTATTAAAACGTGATAAAATTTAATATGCTATATTTAATATGAAATCAAAATTATGAGCAGTTTATTTATAAATAGGTTATTTTTATAATGAACTTGGGTTAGCATAGATACATTTATATACTACTTATGAGAAGGAGTAAATTAGTGGATAATATAATAAAGGTCAATAATGTATCATTTGAGTATATTACGGATGAAAGTAAACTTAAGGCTATAGATAAATTAAGTTTGGAAGTGAAAAAAGGTGAATTTGTGGCAATAATAGGACATAATGGTTCGGGCAAGTCAACTTTATCTAAAAACTTAAATGCTATTTTACTTCCTAGTGAAGGAAATATACTTATAGATGGACTAGATACAAGAGAAGAAAGTAAATTATGGGACATAAGACAAACAGCAGGAATGGTTTTTCAAAATCCTGATAATCAAATTGTTGCAACTGTAGTAGAAGAAGATGTAGCATTTGGACCTGAAAATTTAGGTATTGATCCTATAGAAATAAGAAAAAGAGTTGAAGAAGCTCTTAAAAATGTCGGAATGTATGATTTAAGAGATAGGCAACCACATTTATTATCTGGAGGTCAAAAGCAAAGAGTGGCTATAGCAGGTATAATAGCAATGAAACCAAAATGTATTATATTTGATGAAGCAACTGCTATGTTAGACCCATCTGGAAGAAAAGAAGTAATGAAAACTATAAAAAGGCTCAATAAAGAGGAAAATATTACTACATTACACATAACACACTTTATGGAAGAAGCGGTTGAAGCCGATAGAGTTATAGTTATGGAAAAAGGTAAAAAGTTATTAGAAGGTACTCCAAGGGAAGTATTTAGCAGTATAGAAATGCTAAGAACTATAGGTCTAGATGTACCTTGCATGACAGAATTATCTAGCTTATTAAAAAAAGATGGCTTAGATATAAGTAGTGATATATTAACTGTAGATGAGATGGTGATGAAATTATGTCAATTGTAGTGAAGAAATTAACTCATATATATAATGAAGGAATGCCTTTTTGCAGTAAAGCACTAGATGAAGTTACTTTTGAAATAAAAGATAGAGATTTCGTAGGTTTAATAGGTCACACTGGATCTGGAAAATCTACATTAATACAACATTTAAATGGAATATTAAAACCATCTTCGGGTGAAATATTTATAAATAATTTTAAGATAACTGATCCTAAGTTAAACTTAACTGAAATTAGAAAAAGAGTAGGTGTAGTGTTTCAATATCCTGAGTATCAATTGTTTGAAGAAACGATTGAGAAGGATATAGCTTTTGGACCGTCTAATTTAGGTTTGGAAGCGGATGAGATACATAATAGGGTTAAAACATCTATGGAAGCTGTAGGATTGAATTATGAGGAATTTAAAGATAAATCGCCTTTTGAATTATCAGGAGGGCAAAAGCGAAGAGTAGCTATTGCTGGAGTAATAGCTATGAAACCGGAAGTTTTAGTATTAGATGAGCCTACTGCGGGTTTAGACCCTGGGGGTAGAGATGAAATATTTAATCTTATAAAAAATCTTCATAAAGAAAATGATATGACTATAATACTATCATCGCATAGTATGGACGATATGGCAAAATTAGCAAAAACAATAATTGTGATGAACCATGGTAAAATAGAATTTATGGGGTCTCCTAGAGAAGTATTCAATACAAACACTAATAGATTAAAGGAAATAGGATTGGATATACCACAAGTGCTAGAATTAGCTATAAGGTTAAGAAAACAAGGTTTTGATATAAGGGAAGATATCTTAACTATAGAAGAGGTAAAAGAAGAAATTTTAAGAGTTATGAAAGGAAGAAAAAAATGTTAAAAGACATAACTATAGGGCAATACTATCCAGCTAACTCTATTATACATAGATTAGACTCGAGAATAAAACTTATAGCTACTTTTGTATTTATGATTTCCTTATTCATAACAAATAAATTTTGGCCATACGCTATAGTTTTATTATCTTTAATTTCTGTGGTAAAATTATCAAGTATACCCATGAAATACATTATAAAAGGTATCAAACCTCTTAGATGGATTATACTATTTACATTTGTTATAAATATATTCTTTCTTCCTGGAGATGTAATTTGGTCATTTGGATTTCTTACGATTACAAGCCAAGGAATACAACAAGCTATATTTATGGCAGTAAGGCTAGTATTTTTAGTTGTAGGTACGTCAATACTAACATTGACAACTTCTCCTATAGAGCTTACAGATGGGATAGAAAGACTTTTAAATCCATTTAAGAAGATAGGACTACCAGTACATGAATTAGCTATGATGATGACTATAGCTTTAAGATTTATACCTACATTATTAGATGAAACAGATAAAATAATGAAGGCTCAAATGTCTAGAGGTGCAGACTTTGAAAGTAAAAATCTTATAAATAGAGCTAAAAATTTAGTTCCTCTGTTAGTACCTTTATTTGTAAGTGCATTTAGAAGAGCAGATGAACTTGCTATGGCTATGGAAGCTAGATGCTATAGAGGTGGATATAATAGAACAAAGATGAAAGAAGCTGTTATAACAAAAAGTGACTATATAGCCAGTGGGATACAGGCTATATATTTAGCTATAATTATAGCTACTAGATTTATGTAAAGAGGTAGACTATGAGAAATTTAAAGGTTACAATACAATACAATGGTGAAAACTATTGTGGTTGGCAAAAGCAACCTGATACTTTAGGTATACAAGGTACAATACAAAATGCTATTTATGAAATAACTAAAGAAGAGGTACAACTTAATGCTTCGGGTAGAACTGATGCAGGAGTTCATGCATTAGGACAGGTAGCTAATTTTAAATTAGAATCAAAGATACCTGCATATAAAATACCGAGTGCATTAAACGCTAAATTGCCCAAAGACATATCTATAATTGCTTGTACTGAGGTAGATGATGAATTTCATTCTAGATATAGTGCTAAAGGGAAAAGATATAGGTATTTAATATATAATAATATGTATAGGAGTCCTATATACAAGGATACATCATATCATGTTAGATATGACCTTGATTTTGAAAAAATGTGTGAAGAAGCTAAGCATTTAATAGGAGAGCATGATTTTAAAGGATTTATGAGCTCTGGATCATCTGTAAATGATACTGTAAGAACTATATATGATATTACTTTAGAAAAACAAGAAAATTTAATTATTTTAGAAGTAGAAGGTAATGGATTTTTATATAATATGGTAAGAATAATTGTAGGGACGTTAGTAGATATAGGCAGAGGAAGGATAAATGAAAGCTTAAAAGATATAATTGACTCTAAGAATAGAGGTAAGTGTGGTCATACCGCACCACCTCATGGATTATTTCTTAAAAAAGTTGATTATTAGCTTGACACACTAGGGGGCATGTATTAAAATGAATTAGAGTGTGTTAATAAGTCCACTTGCCCCGGACTTGACATAAACGGTAAAATATTTATATGAAAATAAGTTAAGGAGGGACAACTATGAAAAGTTATATAGCTAAGCCAGCTGATGTACAAAGAAATTGGTATATCGTTGACGCTGAAGGAAAAACATTAGGTCGTGTAGCAACTGAAATAGCGACAGTATTAAGAGGGAAGCACAAGGTTACTTTTACTCCTCATGTAGATGGTGGAGACTTCGTTGTTGTTGTAAATGCAGAGAAGGTAGTTTTAACAGGAAAGAAATTAGATCAAAAGATGTACAGATACCACACTGGATATGTAGGTGGATTAAAAGAGATCTCTTACAGAGAAATGATGGCTAAGAAGCCTGAAGAAGTAGTTTCTCATGCAGTAAGTGGTATGTTATGTAAAAACAAATTAAGAAGCAGAATGATGACTAGATTAAGAGTATTTGCAGGAGCAGAACATGATCATGCAGCTCAAAATCCAGAAGTTTTAAACTTTAAATAATAATTACGGGTGAAAGGAGGAGTTATCATGGCTAACGTTCAATATTACGGAACTGGAAGAAGAAAAAGCTCTGTAGCTAGAGTAAGATTAGTTGCAGGTGAAGGAAATATAGTAGTTAATGGAAGAGCAGTTGAAGAATTTTTCAACTACGAAACTTTAATAAGAGATGTTAAACAACCATTAGTTTTAACTAATAATGAAACTAAGTACGATGTTATAGTAAAAGTTGAAGGTGGAGGATTCACTGGACAAGCTGGAGCTATAAGACACGGTATATCTAGAGCTTTATTAAAAGCTGATTTAGATTTAAGACCTGCTTTAAAGAAAGAAGGATTCTTAACTAGAGATTCTAGAATGAAAGAAAGAAAGAAATATGGATTAAAGGCAGCAAGAAGAGCTCCACAATTCTCAAAGAGATAATTTTTATATGTTTGTACAAAGACTTTGGAATATTCCAAAGTCTTTTTTAATATAAATATACAGGGTGATATTGTGAAAAAATACATAAAACATATAATTTTTAGTGTCATAACATTAGTAATAGTTACACTATCTATATTTGAAATTAAAGATGTATCTGACGATGTTATGGAATATATGCCTGTAACCAACAAAACTATAATTTTAGATGCAGGCCATGGGGGAATAGATCCTGGAGCTATGACTAAGGACAAGGATACAAAAGAAAAAGATGTAAATCTATCTATTACTCTTAAAATAAGGGAGCTACTAGAAGCTAGTGGAGCGCTTGTTATATTAACTAGAGAAGATGATAGTAGTTTATATCAAGAAACAGGGGATAAAACTATTAGGCAAAAATATAATGAAAATCTAAAAAATAGAAAAAAAATAATACAGGAATCGAATGCGGATATGTTTATGTCTATACATTTAAATGCATTTGAACAATCTAAATATTATGGAGCTCAAACTTTTTATCCTAAAGGAAAAGAAGAATCAGTTCAATTATCTAAATATATACAAGAAGAACTTAAAAGGGTAGTTGATAAAACTAATAACAGAGAGATTAAACCTAGAGATGATATATATTTATTAAAAGAAAATGAAATCCCATCAGTATTAATAGAGTGTGGATTTTTATCTAATGATAAAGAAGCTAAGCTTTTGGTAGATGAAAAATATCAAGAAAAAATAGCTTGGTCTACATATGTTGGAATTCAAAAATATTTTAGTGAAAATATGAATAAAAAGTAGTTAAGTGAAGATAATAGGTTATGTCAGTAATGTTTAAAATTAGCTGATATAACCTTTTATTTACTGAATTATAAAAAAAAGTAAAAAAACTATTGACTTAAAATAGGACAGGTGTTATTATTATAAAGTACTCAAGAGGAGTACAAAAGAACTTTGAAAATTAAACAGTAGGTTAATTTATAGAATTTGAAACAACCAAGAAACATAAAGCCAGATATATAACAGTATC
>NZ_JASKYM010000014.1 GCF_030131845.1 Romboutsia sedimentorum
GACCAAGATTTTGCCGTAGGCTTCCTTCAGATTCCACCTCACGATGGACACCCTTGCCCTTAGCTAGCAGTTCCCACTATCAAGCCTGCAACGGACTTTCACCGTCAAGTTATTGCTCATGCCGGGCACACTAAAAAAGCATTATATAAGAACTCTTATATAATGCTTTTTTGTTGACTATTTATTATAATTCTCATCTCTTTGTATTGCTTTATTTAGCTCTTCTAATAAAATTCTAAATTCAACTATGTTGTTATAAATCTCTTCCCAACTTTTACCCTTTATTATAACCATATCTCCTACATCTTCTTTTATTACTTTTGTTACATATCTAAAATTACCTAGTGCTTTTAGTTCTTCAACAGATTTTACATTAATCCATCTCATTTTATACCTCCATATACTTATTCGGTATAAATATATTCATGACTAACGGTTTAAATAACAATTTTTTATATTCATAAAGGTCACTATAAATATAAAATGTAAAATCAAACTTGTATAATAGTTATTTATTCACTATATTTGCCTTGCAACTATATACTTGTTTTAACTGTTCAACTACATTTCCTGTATCTTCTTCAATATCTCTCATACTAAAAAATATACTTATATTGTGATTTTTTATAAAATATTAAACGAACATAAAGTATTAAGTAAATAATTATATAGAAACTTACAATAAAAAGAGATTTCACAAAAAAATAAAAGGCCTGACTCCTATTGAATACGGAGAACAGACCTTCAAAATGCAGTTCATACATTAAAGTTTATATAAGTTTCGAATCAACTAAGAATTTATGTGCTACTTCTTCTGGTGATTTACCAAGCACATCTACCTCATAGTTAAGATTTGTCATAGTTTCTTCATCAATCTTTCCTGCTAATAAATTAAACACATCTTCCAGCTCTGGATGTTTTTCTAAAGTTTTTTCATTTACTAAAGGTACTGCATAGTAAGGAGTAAAGAATTTTTCATCATCTTCTAATACTTTAATTCCCATTTTTTTAATTAGCCCATCAGTTGAAAATAAATCTGTAACTTGCGATTTATTTTCGCTTAATGAAGTATATCTAATAGCTCCATCCATAGCTTTAATGTTTTCAAATTTCATATCATAGTGTTTATTTAAACCTACTAATCCATCTTCTCTTACTTCAAATTCTAAAGTTGGTGATAAAAGTAATTCACTTGTATGTTTTTTTAAATCTGATATAGTATTTATATTATATTTTTTAGCAACATCTGGCATCATCCCTAAAGCATACGTATTATTGAATCCTAGTGGCTTAAGTACATCCAAATTATGTTTATCTTTCATTTCTTTTTTTACAGCGTCATAAACTTGTTTTTCATCTCTCATTGGTTCTTTTTTTAGTATATTTACTAACATAGTTCCGGTATAATCAATATACATATCTAAGTCGTTACTTTTAATTGCATTAAATGCAATCATTGTTCCACCTAAGTTTAACTGTTTTTCTACATTTAAATCAGTATGTTCCTCTACTAATTCTGCATATATATTTCCAAGTATAAGTTGTTCTGTATAATTTTTAGAACCTATTGTTATACTATCTTTTTTGTTTGTAAATATTGCTATTGTTCCTGTAACCAATGCTGCAATTAATATTAATATCCCCATTATTTTAAGAGCTTTTAGGTTCTTTTTAGTAGCTCTCGGGTCTAATCCTCTTGCAGAAACTGTTTTTTCAATTTTTCCAAATACGTAATCTACTACTAACGCAAGTATACATGCTGGTATTGCTCCTTGTAGTATCATAGTATTATTAACGGTTCCAACTCCTAAGAATACTAAGTATCCTAATCCCCCGCCTCCAATAAATGCTGCTAATGTCATAAGACCAACAGCTGTAACTGCTGATATTCTAACTCCTCCCATTATTATTGGAAGTGCTAATGGCAATTGTATTTTAAATAAAGTTTGATTTTTAGTAAGACCTATTCCTTTTGCTGATTCTAGTATTACGGGGTCAATACCAGAAATCCCGATATATGTGTTTTTTACTATTGGAAGTAGTGAGTATACTACAACCATAAATATAGCTGGTTTACTTCCTATTCCAAGTACTGGTACAAGTAATCCAAGTAATGCCATTGATGGTACTGCTTGTACTAAATTTACAAATCCTAATATTATTTTTCTAAGCGACTTTACTCTACATATAATTATTCCAAGTGGTACACCGATTAATATGGCTATTAAAATAGCTCCTGCTGTAAGAGTCATATGTTGTATTGTTAGTTCTATAATTTTATCCAAGAACACTCACCTCCATTTCTAAAAATTGCTCACTTAAAACTGAAAGTAAACTGCTTCTTGTTATTAATCCTGCTAATTTATATTCATCGGTTACTACTGGTATATATCCTACTGAACGTTCATTCATAATACTTAATATATTTACCAAGTTATCATCTTCTTTTACTACTAATACTTCTGATGACATTATGCTTCCTAATGATTGTGATTTACTTATATTTGATTTCATATCCTTTACAGTAACTATTCCTTCTAACTTATGATTTTTATCTGTTACCAATAAACTATCTACCTTGCTAGTTCTCATTATTTCAATTCCTTGAATTATAGTTCTAGATGGCTTTACTGAAACTGGATCTTTTATCATAATATCTTTTGCTTTTATATATTCTGGATTATTCCAAACTCTGTCTAATCCTATAAAGTTTTTTACAAATTCATTTACTGGGTTTCTTAAAATATTTTCAGGAGTATCATATTGAGCTACTTTACCGCTATCCATAATACAAATTTTATCAGCTATTTTTAAAGCTTCATCCATATCATGAGTTACAAATATTATTGTCTTTTTAAGCTCATCTTGAAGTGTAAATAATTGTTCTTGAAGAGATGTTCGAGTTATTGGATCTAGTGCACTAAATGGTTCATCCATTAGTATTATTTCTGCGTCTGTGGCTATTGCTCTTGCAACACCGATTCTTTGTTGTTGTCCTCCACTAAGCTGTGATGGGTATTTATCTATATAGTCTTCGTATTTAAGTCCTACCATTTCTAAAAGCTCTATTGTAGTTTTTTCTATTTCTTCTATAGTTTTTTCTTTTTTTAATCTTGGAATTAATTCGATATTTTCTTTTATAGTTAAATGTGGGAAAAGACCTGTATTTTGAATAACATATCCGATTTTCCTTCTAAGTTCTATAGTGTTTTCTTTTGATATAGGTTTATCGTCTATATAAATTTCTCCAGATGTAGGTTTTATTAATTTATTTATAAGCTTAAGTGTAGTAGTTTTTCCACACCCACTAGAACCTATTAAAACTACTAATGTGCCTTTTTCAATGTCTAAAGTTATATCATCAAGTATGACTTTAGCTCCTACTTTTTTTGTTACATTTTTGATTTTTATCATATATTATCATCCCCTTAATTTGTATCAATTTAGACTCAATGCGCTATATTGCTACAACTCAGTATAACATATTTTCTGAAAAGTGCAAAATTTGATATATTTTATTCATATTTTGCAATAAACAAAAGCACCGTAAAATACGGTGCTTGCAATGGTTTATAAATTTTATTTTATTTTTTTAGATAAGCTGTCTATTGGCATTAATCTATCTAAGTAATACCACTTACATTCTCCATCTAAAAGTTTAGCAAATTCATCTTTTGATGAGTAATTAGGGGCTTTTTTATTATAGAATTTAAATTCATTTTTCCCCATTTTATTTTTTGTAGTTTCGTATTTAAGTTCACTTATAAAGTGATAATCTAAATATCCAAAGATTTGAACTTTTTCTATTTTATATAAATCTTTTATTAAATGTCTTTTTATACGATCTTTCTTGTCTTCCATTTCTAAATTTAAGTGTATACCTACATAATAATTTTTCTTATTTTTTTTAGATTTAAACTCTTCTTTACCTATTATAAGCCTAGTGTGTATTTCATTAGCTATTGCCGTTTTTATTCCTATTTTATGTTTCTCTATTACACTTTCATCTAAATTTCTTTCCATTAAATAGTTTAAAAATGCACACTCTGCAATCTTTTCTACAAACACTCTTTGCATTCCTACTTCTAGTTGAAGGTCTTTGTCTTTTATATCTTTAGGTACTAATTTTATATAGTCCTTAGAGCTTTCAACACTTTCTTTTGCAAACTCCATACATCCTTTTACTTGATCACGAGTTACATTTACTGATTTAGTCATTAATTTATCAAATTTTTGTTTTATAGCTATGTTCTTAACAAATACTTCTTTCTTACTATCTACTGTTATATAATTCATTTATTTTTCTCCTGGTTTTTAAGCTTTTTTAGGTCTTAAGTCTGATTGACTTAAGTGTTTTCTTATAATATATGATGTATTATCTTTTTTAAATTCTGCTTCATATGAAAATCCGTATTTTTCTATTTCATAAAAATCTAATATTTTAACAGCATCTCCAGCTCTTAAAGATATGTTTTTAGTATAAGTATCACTTCCATCAACGTGTACCTTTATTCTTCTATCTTTAGCAAGGTATGCTATATCATTTATTTCAAATTCTCTTTTTATCATATTATCTCCTTAAGTATGTATTTTTCAAGTATTGTACTTAACTATTATACACATAATTACTTTCAAAAGCTAATTTTTTGTGCCATTTTATTTATTATTTTCATATACTATACTTTTAAATCGATAAAAGTAAATTCTTTTTATTAAGTACTATAAAATTTGAAAAATATGTCAATACTATGTCTATAAAACCTATAAGGAGAATAGTAAATGAATAATTTTATAAATTTTTTAAAATCCAAATTAGATTTATCTGATTTTACACTATTAAAAACTACTTCTAACAAGTTAGTTATCTTTAAATGTTGTACTAAATATACAAAATGTATTTATATAAATTTTTGCGAAGAAAATATAGAAATAAAAATAGACAAAGTATTTGATTTTAAAGGTATAAATCCAGGAATAGAAAGATTAATGATCTCCAAGAAGGTGTTTAATGATATGGATAAAACTTTAAACTATATTAGGCAAAATATGATAGTTTAAATATGGCTTATAATTACTTTTTTAAAATTAATTACTAGCTATAAAAAACAATCTATATGAGAAAAATATGTTTGATTATATTCGTTTAGGAGGTTATATTTATGAGAAAAGGATTAATACCCGTAGCTTTAGGAACTGCCGTTACAGCAGTAGGAGTCACTTTAGATTCTAATCAAAGTAAAATCAATTTATGTAGAAGAAATGATTACACAAGTTTGTTAGGAACATTTTTAGTGGGCTTAGGTGTAGCTCATATATTACTTGGTAGTATAGATATAGTAAAAAAATAAATAAAAAAAAGACAGCAAAGTCTGTCTTTTTTTATTGGATTATATTTTCTAGTGTGCTACATAATCCACTCCATGTTTTATTCTCCATATCAATCATTTTATTTCTAGTATTTTTGTTTAAAATATTCTCTATCATATAATTTAAAGAAGCACTTAAATTATCTTCAAATTTTTTAAGTTCTTTTTCTACTGGAATTCCTAATTTCTGCATTTTAGGTAAATCAATATAGCTTACTTTTTCTGAATTGTTTATATTTTCTCCGATCCATCCACGCAATCCCGGTATATCAGTAGTAATTACATTGCACCCACTAGCTAACGATTCTATCACAACTAAGGGAAGTCCTTCAAAAAATGATGGTAATACAAATATATGAGATTCTCTAAAAAGTTTCGATAATTTAATTTGGTTAATCTTACCTAAAAAATTTATATTAAATTTTATATCTTTTGATACTGCTATTATTTCTTCATACTCTTCTTTGTTACTTCCATCGCCAACTACATTTATATTAATAAAATTTCTTTCATACTTTAGATTATTCAAAGATTTTATTAAACATTTTACACCTTTTGCTTTGCAAATCTTACCAGCATAGGTTATTGTTATTTTCTCGTTACTTAAATTTCGTTCTTCCTTAAAAAAAACTTGATTATCGTATCCACTTCCTAATATAAAAACCTTTGATGGATCAATATTAAATATTTTTATAATTTCTTTTCTTTGCTCATCATGAAGTGCAAATACCGCATCTAATTTTCTTATATTAGATATAATATAATTTTTTTCTAAATCATGACTTTGTATTTGCCTAAGGCAGGTACCATGGCATATGCTAACTAAATTAATATCATTTATTATTTCTCTAACAAATGATGTTAATAAATACAAGTGATGACAGATTATTAAATCTGGTTTTAATTCACTTACTGCTTTTTTTATATTTTTTTCAAATGCACCTTTTAGTGAATTAACCATGTTTAAGTCCATTTCACTGTATATTGTGCTATTGTAAGGCATGCTATCACTCATCCCTACAACATCAAACGGTAATTTATCACTATTAAAAAATACAGGGTAATATTCTATGTCATCATTAAAAGAATTTATATCATCCTTATCAACACCTGCTACTACACCTTGTTTATGTCCTTTTTCTCTAAACCCATTTATCATACCACACATGTATACTCCACTACCTGTGCTATTTGGTTTTTGAGTTGTTATATGTAAAATTTTCATTTATACTCCCCTTATTGTACGTCAGTTTCTATTTATATTAAATCAAAGATTATATTCTATATCTAAATAAACACATGAACAATCATCTTTTATTTTAAATCTAGGAAATTTTGTAGTGGAAAAATCTTTTTCTTCAAAGGCTCTTAGCTCATTGTAGATCGACCCAACCCCTCTATTTTCAACTGTCTCTAATATTTTTTCATCTTCTATTAATTTATATCTATCACTAATACACGAAAAACCATCACTAGCTAACATTAATTTTATACCTTTGTCTATATAGATTTCTCCATGTATAGCTTCACTAATCGCATGTTCATCAAATTCAAGAATCCAATACCCCTCTTTAGTGTTTTTTTTTAGCCTATTTTCTATTATAGTGCTAATAACCCTTTGTTTTATACTTTCAAAAGAAAGCTTCGCTAAATCAGGTAATTTTTCCATTTGATTATAAACTACTTTATCTAATTCACACAAAATTTTATCTTTTATAATTATCGTATTCTCATCATATTCTAAGTGAATTGAACAATCACCTAACATAAAGTATTCTAGTTTATTTTCATAAAATTTAATAATAGATATGGAACTAGATGGCGTATCTAATTTTTCAATTTTATTTTCCCCAATTTGTTTATAATAATCATGTTTTATATCTTTAATTCCACTTAACATAATATTTTTCAAACTTTTATCATTCTTTATATTATTATGTAAATATTCGTTCCACCAACTAACATACCATTTAGCATCACTATCTTTAGCAACTAAATTTTTATTATTAAGACCAGTAGCTCCATCTAACACCCATGCGCCCCAAGGTGTTACACCTACTATATCTTCATTATATCTTGCACTTCCCTGACAACATAAAACATCAGATTTCTTAATATTCATATTTTTAACCCCTTCACAGTTTAAAAACTTAGATTTTCTTATTTTATGAACTAATATCTCTATGATGTTTTTTAATTCCATAACATCTTTGTATATTATTACTTTCAAATAAATACTTGCCTATTATTGTAGCACAAAATGAACTATCTCAAAATAAAAAATCTATTTTAAAACAATTCATTTTATATATCTATTTATATATTTTAAATAGCGTTTATTTATTTTTTATAGATAAGTCTAAATCGAAAATTAAAGCTATATTAATTTTATTTTTGTAATATATAATTTATTAAAAGATCCCAGTCCTTACCTTCATATTTATTTGATAATATTTTAATTTTATCACACATACGGATATATAAATCATTATTTTCAATAATAGAATTTACTAAATCAAACATTTCGCTATAACTACTCACTTTAAATTCATCACTCAAGAGTTCTGATACATCCCCTGTATTAATAGATATTACAGGTATATTGCATAATATAGCCGCTAAACCACCATATCCTCCTCCTGTTCGTTTCGGATTTAAAAACATATCTGATAGAGCTATTGCTGAAATTAAATTATTCTTAAATCCAATTGTATATAATCTATTATATACATCCTTTGGCAATTTGTTTTTAAGACACTCTTTATTATATTCTCCTATAAAAACTATACCTGTATTTTTATTTTTTATTAATATATCTTTACATATGTCTATAAATTTATCACTTAATTCTTCTTCTAATCTATTCCCAACTATCGATATTAAAAATAAATCATTTGGTATCTCAAACTGTTCTCTTATATATGACTCATCATATTTATCTTCTAATCCAAAAAAACCTTGAGGAATTTCTATTATACTTTGTTTATCATTAATTAAAATTTCTTTAATTTTTGTTGTATTTAAACTTTTTACTAAATATTTCGTTTTAGCTATAGGTGTATCTCTAGTAGTTCCATAAGTATATACATCTGTAAAATTATTACACATATCTGCTAATATGTTTGACCCTCCAATTGAAATAATAAAATTTGGCTTTAAAGTATATATTTCTTCTAACATGTTATCTATTTTTTTTAGTGAGTTTGTTTCATCTATATCATCAAAATAATTAACTTCACATCTATCTATACTTGCTAATTTCATAAGATAGTAAAAGTACTCATCACTTATATTTATATGATTAAATACTGAGGGTTTGTAATAAGAACAAGGTGATATTTTTGGCATTTCTGTTGAATTAAAAATATAAATTTCGTGTATTTCACTAAATTTATCATTAATAGATTTAATCATGCTTAATAGAATCTTTGTTGGGGAATGTTCATAAGATAAAAATTGATTTGTGATAAACACAGCTATTTGCTTATTTTTTTCTTTTATTTCACTTATTTCTTTTAAAGCGCTACTTTGATTTACTGTATCTAATATACTGTCATATATTTCTTTTATATTTATACTTTTTAATATTTCTTTATTCAAAAAACTTATTCTTACAAATTGCCAGTATAAGAAAATTCTTATATTGATATCTACATTTATGTTTTTACAAATTTTTTCAAAAGCGACTATGCATCTTATATCTTTGTTTATATCATAATGATATGATATAGAAAATAAAATATTATTTAATATATCCTTATTATTTAACTCTATTTTATCTATACCAGTATCTAATATTTCTTTACTAATTTTTAAAATATTTAAATTTACATTATTCATATTTTAGCCTCTTTTCATACCTATTTAATTGTTTTTATCTAAAAATAAATTCCTAAAAATAATTTAGAGTTATCTTAAGGAATTTATTTTATATTTTATCAAGTTTTGACATACTATAAGATATCTGTAATGAGTTTATCTCGGTTGGATATATTTTAATTTTATAATAAGAAGACTTATTATATATTTTGATGTAAAACTCCCCACACATATTTGTGGTTGTATATCTATCTAGTGGACATTCACAATTTGAACAACACTCATAAATAGGGTTATTGCTACAAGTTCTAATTTCCTGCACAGCTACAAGTGCATCTCTTACAGGAGTACCATCATCATACTTAACTACTCCATATATTAAATTGCTTTCTTTCATATATATCAACCCTCCTATGTATTAACTTGGAGGATAAAATTCTAACAAATAGTCTACCTTATCTGTCTTTTCAAGATAAGTTATAAATTTCCCCTCTGCATCAGTTATTACAAATCCTATTTTGGTTGTTGTTATTGGTGTCTGATTTGAATCTATCTTAGATATTATAACTGAAGTCCCACCTGCTGGTGTACGATCTTCATATACCACTATGCCCATGACTAATACTTCATGATTTTGGGGAACTACAATACTTTTGCATATTAAGTATTTTTCTTTTAGCTCTTCTGGCGTAATTATAATTTCTGTATATGTTTTCATTTTTTACCACTCTTATAATTTATAATCAGAGGAGAATAAGCAGTAATCTTATACTGTAGTTCAAATCTTGGTTCTACAGCAAAACTATATTCTCCATTTTCATCAGAGAAAATATTTCCTATAATTTTGCTATCTCCGCTAATCTTATTAATCTCTATAATTTCTATAGCTGCATTAGGTATAGGGTGTAGGTCTTTATCATAAACAGTCCCTTTTATCTTAAATTCTTGTTTTTGAGGAATCACAAATTTTACAGTATAAGGCTTTCCTTCCACTAAGTCAGAGCTTTTTATAATTATATAATCAGTCTGTAATGTTTCCATTTATTATTTTTTATTTTTAATGAAAATATTTTTTATATATTGTAATATCTTGCTTATCCATGACTTAGTTTCTTTATTTTCTATTCCTTCAGGCATCTCCATTTTTGCATCATTGACTTTACTTTCATTTATGTTTTCTATAGATTGAATTTCTGGTGAATCTTGTTCACTAACCTCAACATCATCTTCAGCTAAGTTTATTATTATATTCATATGTCCACTTCCATCATGAGATTCTAATGAAACCACTCCACTAGTGTCAACTTTATCATTTATCTCTAGAGTACTTACACCCCTTTGAGTATATTCTTTTCCATTTATATTAAGTTTATCACTCATATCTATGCCTCCATTAATTAAATGTATATTTAATACTACAATATGGTATTAATCTACATTTGGTGCGTTAGTTAAAAGTAATTCCTTTATTACTTTTAATAAACTATTCAAGTCCTGAAAATAATGTAGGAAAGTTTCACTTTGATATTTAAAATCAGAAGTTAATTTAGAATAATCTTGTGCTGGCATTTCAAAATAATTCTTTCTTACATCAAATAAGAATTCAGTAAAATATCCACCTAGATAATAACTTTTTGTGCTATATTCAAATTCATCTACAACATGCAACAAATATAAAAAATTTTGTAAGTTAATATCATCTTCATCCATATCCATTAATGATCCATTTACATCATTATTTAAAAATTCATTACATATATTTATGCATTCATCCGATTTAACTATAAAGTTGTTTATGTGTTCTAAAATTGAATTTATTATTTCTTTATAATCTATATTAATAGATTTATTAGGAATTAAATTTTCTATATTTTTATTAAATTCACTTGATGTTATTATTTCTTCTAGTTCTTTATGTGGTGCACCCTCTATATCAGCTCCATAAGATGCATTTATAAACTCAATGTATTTGCTTTCATCTTCTTCTTTTACCAAATTTATATATTCTTCAATTTTAGTCTTAAAAAATGTTAATGTTAACGTAGTTCTTATCTCATCTCCATATATATCTTTGTCTAATACTACTTCTAATTCATTTGGAGTTTTATCTATATCAAAAGTTGAATTATATGAATGATGCTTATTTTCAGTAAGTGCACAATCTTGACCTACTAAAATTATTTTATTACAACCTATAATTTTAGCTATATCTATACAGGTATGTGCAACAGAGCCTCCAATATAGGTTCTTGACAAATCCTTTAGGTCTTCTATAGTTCTTGAAAATAGCTCTGATATATATATTTTTTCTCCTCTATATTCTTTCACTAAATCTTTATTACTATATTCATAAAAAGCAAGAGGAACATCACTATCTAAATATTTTTTCATCATATCATAAGTAACTTGTGCCGGATCTACTGATACTACTAAGTTAGGTTTTATTCCATTTTCTATAAGTGAACCCATAGTTCTGTTTCCAGCTATTATAAAAAATTTATCTAAGCAATTTTTGTATTTTAGCATAGTTTGGATATTTCTATCTAAAGATGGGCCTGCTGATACTATTATAGCTGGTGTGTTTTTAAATTTATCTATATATGAATTTAAAGAAGATGTATGGTTTATAATTGATAAATTCGAAATCATATTTCCAAAAAATATTTTTTTAAAACTAGAAACTACAGCTATTGATGAACTAGAAGTATAATATATATTATCTAAAATACCTATAAATTTTTCATATTCTTCAATGTATACATCTTTATAGTTCCCGAAACAGTGAACATGCAATCTATTAAAATTTTTATGATTTATTAGATTTCTTAAAATTGCTTTTATAACTTGCTCATCATAGTGTATTAAATGTATATTATCATCTACTATTTTTTCTTTCGCTATATCATATATCTCTTTATTAGGTTCTATTATTATAACTCTATTACGTTCACATAATTTACTTTTAAGAGCTTTTATATATTCACCACTATCAATTCCAAATATTATAACTACAGAATCAAATAAAATGCCTTCTAAATTATCAATTAAATTTTGTATATTTTTCTTATAATTATCTTTGTCAGCTAGATAATATGATTTATCCTCTGATATTAATTTATATAGATAGTAATCATCCTTACTTTTATACTTTTTTATATTAAACATAATTCCTCCTTGATAACTTAAATTTGGAGATTAGCAATAGGCTAATCCCCTTTTTATTATTAACTGTATACTCTCATTGTAACATCTTTACCAGTTGGAATAGTTATAGCATATCTACCTGCATCGTCTGTAAAAGTAAGATAATCTGCTGTACCTATAGTAGCTGTTGCTGGTGGGTTTGCTGTTAACCATAATACAACTGCTGCACTTTTTAGTATAGTTGCTGTAGCTGAATATTTAGCAATACCTTCTACTAATACTAAGTTCCAATATACAGTACTTAAATTTGTACTAAGTCTCATTGCTACTGCTGCTGGTGCTATACTGTTTACAACCATTGCTTCAGGTTTATAATTTGCCTTAGGCATATAATTCGCTCCTTATATTAATATATTAAGGAATTTTTATCCTCAATATATTATATGAAAAAAATGTAAATAACGTTCTATTTTTCTACATTTTTTCATATAATAATACATCAATGAATCTTTGTCATTAACATATCACATAAAAAAATCAAATAATGCTACACAATTTCTACATTTTTCATTTAACAATATGGAATAAATTTATATTCATAATTTAATTTCCAAGGTAGAGATACTCCATACACTCCATCTTGATTTGAAAATGTAACACCTAAAAATATCTCATTAGGAGGTGTTTCACTTTTATCGATTAATGTAATTGATACTGCTGCATTAGGTATTACTTCTTTAGTAGGACTATATATTATTCCACTAACAAATACATATTCTTCTTTATCCATATATAAATTTGCTACCGCTCCACCATTTTTAATAATTTCACTTCCCTCAACATAAACACTATTTGATGCTCCCATATCATCACCTTTTCACTATCCACATAATATTTTTGCATTTACTAAAATTATTGCATTTGTTAGGTATTCTCTAGAATTTATTTTTTTATAATATATATCTTCCACTATACCTTCTACATCTAACTTACTTCCTATTTCATAATTTTCAGCCATCACTATAAATGTACTAAATGGTATATTATAATGTGATGAATAAACCAATTCATCTATCGCAACATATTGCACAGTATATTTAATTAGTCCATGTATTATTAATTTGTATCCTGATAAATTCTGATTTTCTAAAGATTTTATATTAGGTGTCGCTATTACATAATATTTAATTATTTCTATTTCTGATGTTATATCACTTATTTCTTTCATATCTGGTTTTACAAGATCAAATGATAATTTTTTTTCTATACTTATTTGTCTAAAATTATACATAGGACTATCCTTAGTACAATTTTCTTTATTATTAATTTGTAGATTTTGTAATGTATTTTCACTTTGAGTAAGTGAATATTCATATCTTACACTATCTAATATATTCGTATAGTTTATATAAGACGTATTTGTTATAACCACCTCATAGCTAATTACTAAGCTTTGACCAGCACTAAGTTTTGGAGTTAATATACCTGACAATATATCCGCTTGTGATATTAATGTGTCATTTATAGTTACAGTTCCAGGTATAAATTGTATTGATGGATTAAGTGAATCTTCTATATACAAATTGTAGATATCGGTTCTTGAATTATTTACACCTTTTATAATATAAGTTATAACATCTCCTATATCTGAATAATTGCCTTTTGGAGTTTTATTTATTGTAAATTGTGCATTTACTACCACATTCTTCCCCCCTTACATCTATTTATATTCTTTTGATTTAACATACTTTTACATCTACTAGTAACATTACGCATAAATTTATAGTTTTATTGTCTAGCTTTTTAAATTTGATACCTTCTACATAAGGAGTTACACTTATACTGCCAACGCTCATTAAACTATTAATATCTTTTATATTTACTTCATCCGGTACTACAACATTTATAATACTTGAATTTTGGTAGTAATTAACTTGGGTCATTTGTGTAGGTTCACATGCTATATATGTTATTTTTTCTTTTAGATTAACTTCTACTACTAAAGCAAAACCACTAAGTCTTTGACCTTCATTAGATACTCCTATTGCCGTGTCTATTAGCTTTATATTTGATATTTCAGGCCATACTGATACATCAATAACCCTTTCTATATCTAGTCTCTTAGGATCTAAATTTATATTTTCACAAACCATTTGTTGTTTAAAATAAGTTGGCATTATTGGAAATAAATTTTGACTACAATTATCTATTTTTACATTCAAATCATTTGAACTTGATGAAACATCTGCTATTAACATAATCGTTATATTATTATAAATACACCTTAAATCCATTTTTTCTGAAAGTATATCTTCTATCGCTACACTTGGAGTTATTGTTGCGTTAATATTTATGTTTTGAGGTAGGACTACACTTCCATAAAACGAAAATGTAGACTCTGTTGTATTAATTGGTACATTGCACTCACAGCTATTGCAAGAATCACATTCTATATATTCTATCTTTAACGAAATTTCTCCACATATCATAACATCATATCCAGTTAAACCTTGACCTTCTAGGGATGTACCCTTGACTGTAGATATCAACTTTGAGTCTGTTATAGATGCTTGTGCGTATACACTAACGATTCTATCTATATCTGGTTTTTCAGGTTGTATGCAAAATATATTGTCAACATTCAATTGTGTAAAATATGGAATTTTTTCATATGGACACATTGTTATTCCATTATATTCGACTAGTTCTCTCATTACTTTTGTCATTGCTCTCCTCCTTACATTGTTCATATCCTAGATTCTGTAAGCACTTACAACTTTATTTATAGCTTTTATTACATCATTAAAATCTTCATCACTCATACTTGGATATAGTGGCAATGTTATAATAGATTTATAAAGTTCCTCTGCTCTAGGGCATAGTCCCTTTTCATAGCCTAATTTTTGATAGTAAGGATGTAAATACACGGGTAAATAATGTACATTCACTCCTATGTTTTCCGCAATAAGAGCTTCAAAAACCTCTTTTCTTCCGACTTTAAACTTATTTAAGTCCAATTTGATTATATATAAATGTCTGCTAGTATCTGAAAAATCTTCTTCTTTTTGTATTATGATTCCATCTATTTTGCTCAACTCTTTATTGTATCTATTAACTAGTTCTTTTCTTCTTTTTATAAAAAAATCTATTTTATCCATTTGAGTTGTACCTAATGCACATTGTAAATCCGTTATCCTATAGTTATAACCTAGGTCTATTTGTTCATAATGCCAAGGCCCATCTTCTTTAGTAATCATTAATTTTTCATTTCTAGTTATTCCATGAGTCCTAAATAGTAAAAGTTTTTCATACAATTGTTTACAATTAGTAGTTATAATGCCACCTTCTCCTGTCGTTACAGTTTTTACAGGATGAAAACTAAATTCAGTCATATGTGATATACTTCCTATATAATTTCCTTTATACTTAGTTCCTAAAGCATGTGCTGCATCTTCTATTACTATAAGATTATATTTTTTTGCAAGTTCTATTATAGGATCTAAATCTACACTTTGACCCGTAAAGTGTACTGGTATTATAGCTTTTGTTTTACTTGTTATTTTAGATTCTATTTCTTTTGGATCTATATTGTACGTATCAGGATTTATATCTGCAAATACTGGTTTTGCTTTACAATATAAAATACAATTTGCTGAGGCTGCAAATGTTATTGGAGAAGTTATAACTTCGTCACCTTCTTTTATTCCTGCTGCATAACAAGCCGCATGTAGTGCAGCTGTTCCATTAGATATTGCTACTGCATATTTTGCACCTACGTATTTAGCCACTTTTTTTTCAAATTCTTCAATAGCTGGACCAGTTGTTAAATAATCACCATTTAGTGTATTTATTACACCTTGTATATCCTCTTTGTCTATAAATTGCTTTCCATATGGAAGATATGAATTCCTTACAGGCATTCCTCCATCAATTGCCAAATCTATTTTCAAATTATCACCTCCGTATATAATTCTATAATTTATCTATTTCTGATTTTATATCTTCTATACTTAACCACTGTGTATTATTACCCGAGTTGTATTCAAATCCATCTTTTATATATTTTCCTCCTAGTGTGAAGAATTTTTCTTTATTCCACCATTCAAAATTAGGGTATATTATATAATGTTCTTCATATTCATAAGTACTTCTTGAATCATCTTTAGTTACCATTACTTCATTTAATTTTTCACCTTCTCTTATACCAACTTCTCTGCATTTACATTCTGGTAACATTGCTTTTGCTAAATCTACTACTTTAAATGATGGTATTTTTGATATATATGTTTCTCCTCCTTTTGATTCATCTAAAGCTTTTAATACCAATTCTACAGCCTCTTTTAAACTTATCCAAAATCTTGTCATATTAAAATCTGTAATTGGCAATTGTGTACATCCTTGATCTATTAAGCCTTTAAAAAATGGGATTACTGATCCTCTACTTCCTGCAACGTTTCCATATCTAACTACTGAAAAAACAGTCCCCTTATCTGCTGCATATGCATTCGCTGATATAAATAGCTTATCTGAAACTAACTTAGTCCCTCCATACAAATTTATTGGATTCACTGCTTTATCAGTTGACAATGCGACAACTTTTTTTACACCTTTATCTATTGCTGCATCAATTACATTTTGTGCTCCATGTATGTTAGTTTTTATAGCTTCAAAAGGGTTATATTCACACGTTGGAACTTGTTTCATTGCCGCAGCATGTATTATATAGTCAACACCATCAAATGCTCTATACAATCTTTCTTTATCTCTTACATCGCCTATGAAAAACCTCATTTTTTGTATTTTATTAGGAAACATGACAGACAATTCTTTTTTAAATAAGTCTTGTTTAAACTCATCTCTAGAAAATATTATAATTTTTTTTGGATTATATTTATTTAGTATAGCTTTAGTGAAGTCTTTTCCAAATGACCCGGTTCCACCAGTAATAAGTATTGATTTATCGTTTAACATAATCTATCTCCTTTTATATAAATCTGCTTTTTCAAGTTAATTACTACTTAATACAATATATCCGTGGACAATCTTTAGTTGTGATATATATTTAAAATTTAATTTCAAATAAAAAATAAGGAAAAAGATAATTCTTTTTCCTTATTTTTTATAATATTATTTTTATATTTTTGTTATTTTAAATTAGAATCATAAAATCCTAATATTTTTTTTATATACGGATTGAAAATTTCATCTTTTTCTATGTAAACTTCGTGTTTAGATTCTTTTATATGATGTAGTTCACACTTACTATTTCCTTGAACAAATTTATCATGTCCATCTGGTTTAACATATGAATCTTTTCCAGCTTGTATCAATAATACTGGTACTTGTATTTTACTAGAATTCTCTACAACTTCTTTAGTAGCTTTAAAAGATTCCTTTAACCAATTAAAAGATCCTCCTGATGTTTGTAAATTTTTATCTTTAAGTTGTTTATCAAAGTAAGTATCATACCTTTTTTGCGAACTAGTTCCAGAACCTATTAAATCAGGTTTCCCATCATACGGTTTATGACCTAAAATATATCTTTTTCCTTGCCCAAAAGCACATACAATGTTAGCTATTAATTTAGAAATAATATCAGGGTATTTACCTGTATGTATTTGCATCATAGGTGCATTTAAAATTGCTGCATCAAAATAATCGGGATATCTCTCTAAAAATAATCCACCTATACATCCACCCATAGAGTGCGCAAATAAAAATAATTTAGTTTCATCTTTTTTAACTATAGTATCTATAAAAATTTTAAAGTCTTCTACATAGTAATCAAATTTTTCTACATTTATTTGGCTATCATCTATGCCTAATCTTCCCGAGTATCCATGACCTCTATGGTCTAATATATAAACAGAGTATCCTACTTTATTAAATACTTTTATTAATTCTCTGTATCTTACTGAAGTTTCGCAAAATCCATGTGATATAACTATTTTAGCTTTTTCATTCTTTACTTCATATATCTTGTAGTGTATAGGTACTTCTTGTGTCCCCTTAAAATATTGTTCTTTATTTTTCATATATTCCCCTCCATATTATAATATATTAAATCTAGCTTTACTTCCTCTAGATGTAGCTGTTACTTCAAGCTTGGCTTCAACCCTTTCTTTAAGTTCTTCAACATGAGATATTATTCCTACCAATCTTCCACCTCTTTGAAGTTCTAACAAACTATCTATTGCATTATCTAAAGATTGTGGGTCAAGTGTCCCAAATCCTTCATCTACAAACATTGTATCAAGAGATACACCTCCTGCGTTTGATTGTACAACATCAGAAAGACCAAGTGCTAGTGATAAAGAAGCCTTAAAGCTTTCTCCTCCAGATAGTGAACTAACATCTCTAGAACTATCTGTGTAATTATCATAAATTTCAAGTTCTAAACCTTTTTGACCCGCACCTTTACTTTTACTTTTTTTTCTTATTAAGGAGAATCTATCACCTGTCATTTTCTCAAGTCTTACATTTGCTGCATCTATAATATCTTCAAAATATGATGCTAATATATATCTTTCAAAAGATATGTAAGGCGATTTTTTACCATTTGCTAAATCTGCAAGCTCACCCACTACTCTATATTCTTCTTCTTTTTCCTTAAATTCAACATTTAATTTTTCTACGTTTTTAAGAATATCTTTGTTGCTGTCCAATATAGAGTATTTATCTTTTAGCTCAGCTTCCATTTCTTTTTTACTTACGTTTATAATCTTAATTTGTTCTTCAATATTTAACGAATCTATAAATTCCAAGCCTTTACATTTATTTATAAGCTCTTCTTTTTTTATAATTTCAAAATTTAACTTAGCATTATAATCTTCAACTTGCGTTTGTATTATCTCTATTTTTTCTATATTTAATTTAGCATTTTGATATTGTTGTAAAGTATCAAAACCTTCTTTTTTCATTAGAATTTCAAATTGTAAATTAATTTTTTCTATTTCTAATCTTAATTCTTCTATACTCTTATTTATCTCTTTTGAAGTTGAAGTTTCACCTTCTAGATTCTTAGATATAGCATCTCTTGATTCTCTTAAAATCAATAATCTCTGTTTACTCTCATTTAAGATTTTATTCTTTTCATTTATTAAATCATTTAAGGCTTTAACAGATTCAATATTTTTTGGAATATCTTTTTTATATTCCTCAATTTTAGTACTTACTTCTGTAAAGTACTTAAAATTATCCTTTTCTTTTGACTCCAATGAAATCAATGTATTTTCATTTGTCTCTATACTAATATTTATATCAGTGATTTTTTTAACTATACTTTCTTTTAATTCTACTTTTCCTTTAACGCTTACTAATTCTTTTTGTAGATTTTCAATTACATTTTTCAACTCTGTACCTTTGTTTTTAACATCATTATAAGTAGACTGTGAATATTTTATATCTAAGTTTAAGCTATCAGCAAATCTAGATAAAGACCTATTAACAAACTCTAGTGAATTTTTTATATCTGAATTTAGAGTTGTTAAATCTCTAATCTTCAAGTTCCTTTTTTCTTCTAACTTATCTAAATTAACTTTTACTATTTTAAGCTCTTCTCTAGTAGGGATATTAGCATCATTTTTAACAGTAGCAGGATTTGGATGATTCTTTGACCCACATACAGGGCAAGGTTTATTTGATTCTAGTTTAGAAGCTAGTATCCCAGCCTGTTCCTTTTTGTATAAATCATCCATAGTTTCATATTCACCTTTAACTTTTAAGTATTCTTTTTCAAACTCTTCATAATCCTTACTTAGTTCAAAGTGTTTAGCCTTATATTTTTCATGACTAGCTATAATCTTAAATAAACTTCTTATATCTTCTATAATTTTGTTTTTATTATTTATTTCATTTTCAAGCTCTACTTTTTTAGTTTCAAATGATGCTATATCCTTTAATATATTTTCATTATTTAATTTTTCAATCTTTAACGTTTCTTTTAACTTCTTATTATCTGATATTTGTAATTTAATTTCCTCAATATTTTTAGTAGCGCTTATAACAATTTCTTTTAGTTTATCAAACTCAGCTATCTTAGGTTCAATATTTTTTAGATTATCAATTTCTATAGCAAGCTTTTCTCGCTCACTTTCCTTAGCTTCCTCTAAGTTTAATGTTTCAGTGGCTATTTTAAAATCGACTTTCAATTTATCTAAATTACTTAAGCTTAACTTGTAGTCTTCTTCTCTTTTAGCTAATTTGTGTTTATTTTCAATAAGTTTATCTTCTATGTATTTAACTTCTTTTGCACTTTTAGCATTACTTATCTCTTTTTTCTTTATTTCAAACTCTTTCTTTTTGCTTAAAAGTCCTTCAACATTTTTTAAACTAACTTCTTTTTCCTTAATTAGAATATTATTATTTTCTATCTTATTTCTTCGTGTATTAAGATTATCTAAATTACATTCTACATTCTTTAACTCTTCACTAAGCAATTTATAACTTTCACTATTTTTACCTATAAGTTCTTTTAAATTTTCTATAACTAAAGGAAAATCAACATATTCTCCGAGAAGTATATCATGTTCCCCTTTTATATTTTCTAAATTAGTTTGCATTTTTTCTTTACTTTTATTTCGCTTCTTATTAAGGTCTATTGCTTTATCCTTAAGTTGTGATTGTATCTTTTCAAAGTCATATGTATTAAATATTTTTCTAAAAATACTCTCACGTTCTAGCGAATCTGCAAGTAATAGCTTTTTAAACTCGCCTTGTGGAAGCATTACTATTTGCTTAAATTGATCTCTAGTTATACCTAAAATCTCTACTAATTTATTAGTAACATTTGTAACCTTAGTTATAACAGCTCCATTTGGTAGTGTCAAAGTAGCATCAGCACTTTTCTCTGTATAGCCCTCACCTTTGACTTTTTTCTTTTTTTGCTTAGGGACCCTATTTACAATATATGTTTCTCCCCTAAGATCAAATTCTAGCTCAACAAAGGTCTCAACAGTATCCTCTGCAAAATGACTTCTTAAAGAATCAGTTTCCCTAGATTCTCCACTAGCCTCACCATAAAGTGCATAACTTATCGCATCAAATATAGTTGTCTTACCCGCTCCTGTTTTACCAGATATAACAAATATATTTCTTCCATTTAATTCTTCAAAGTCAATTACTTGTTGTGTTGCATATGGTCCAAAAGCACTTATAGTTAACTTTATAGGTCTCATTTATTTCTCTCCTTTCTTTAAAACTTCATCAATTGTATTCATTAATACGTCCTCTTTTTCTTTGGTATAATCTCCGCTACCTAAATCCTCATAAAATTCCTTAAATAAATCTACCTTACTTTTAGTTTTATATTCTCCTTTAGCAGATGTTTTATCTTCACTATACTCACGTCTTCTTTCCCTAGTTATTAGCATAGTATTTGGATAAACTGATCTTAATTTTTCCATAGGATTTATTAATTCTCCATCATCAGTTAATATAGCTTGTATGTAATCTTCTTTTTCATCTTCTGCTTCTCGTCCTTCTTTTACTAAATTCTCAATATCACCTCTTATAACTCTCATATCTCTAAGAGGCTTTAATTTTTTAAATTCTATATTTATAGATTTATCATCATCTATATCTACTATCGTAACTCCCTTTTTCTGATTAACTTCAGAGAATGAATATTTAAGTAGGGAACCTGAATATCTCATTTCATATCTTCCTATTCTTTGTCTGCCATGCAAATGACCTAATGCAACATAATCAAAATCCTTAAATAGGTTTCCATCAATAAGGTCTGTACCTCCAATTGATAGAGGTCTTTCTGATTCAGATATTTCAAGTTCTGCAATTTCATACTTTTGTTCATTAGATTCTATGGCATCACTTCTTTTCATAGTCACATATCCATGACTTACTAATATATTTACCTCTTCTTTATTTAAATTTTCTTTTATAGTTTTTATAGTTTCAGACATCGCATCATTATGGTTTTTGATTGCTTTGTTATCAAGAAGCTTCTTTACTAATGCGGGGTC
The DNA here is from genome assembly GCF_030131845.1 of Romboutsia sedimentorum. GTDB lineage: Bacteria > Bacillota > Clostridia > Peptostreptococcales > Peptostreptococcaceae > Romboutsia_D > Romboutsia_D sedimentorum. The sequence goes on from NZ_JASKYM010000014.1 coordinate 22,310, forward strand.
TTTGTACGGTACTAGATAGAAGTTAACATTTCTATTATCATCCTTTATAATTACATGCCTATAAAGTTCATTATCTGCACCACAAATATACAGTCCTTGTTTTTCTAATATTTTGCTTCCAAAACTTAGTCTCTCTCCGCTGTCATGATTTCCTGATATAGCTACTATTTTTGTATTTGTATCCATTATTAAATCACTTAAGGTTTCATTTAAAAGTTCCACTGCCTCTACTGGTGCGATTGATCTATCATATACATCCCCTGCTATTATAAGTACATTTGGTTGTTCTTCTTTTATAAGTTCTATTAATTTATTTAAAATATATTTTTGGTCTTCAATCATTGAAAATTCATTTACAATTTTTCCTATATGCCAATCACTTGTGTGAATAATTTTCATCTTATATCCTCCTAATCATTGCTTTCATACTCTTTATATTATATGGTTATATTTAGCATAAATAAAGCCTAGAAAATATTAATATTTTCTAGGCTTTATTTATGCTAGATTTTTCAAGATTTATATTTTAAAGTATAGTACTAATTATTTAAAAGTATATTGTACTTCTAATAACCTTAGCCTGAGTGTTAGAATTATTGAAAAGATTTATTTCTTTTATCTCATCTACTAAACCTCTAATAATCAAAAACAAATCGCCTTCACATATATTGATTTTCGAATCTAATTCTATTGATATATTTCCACTTACGCAGTATAAAACATCTGCTATATTCTTATACACTTGTTCTCTATTTGTAAGCTTAATTTCTTTGGATTCACTAACTAATATGTATTCTAAGTAACCAGTGCATCCTTTACTTGTCATAAGATTAAAATCTGTTGCTTTTCCATAGCTTTTGGTTGTCCAATCTCCACTAAAACTATCTATATCAAATTCGTTTAATTCCGTAGTATATTTACCCCTATGATCTAAAATCAACTTTCCATCTATAACCATTATTTTTCTATCTATTCCAGATAAATGAGTAAATTCAGATTCTTCTATGTCAACTTTAGCAGAGCTCAACCTCCATTTAAAATCAAGTTCACTGTATTTTGATTCTTTAGGGTATATATATAACTCAGTTGTAGTTCCTCCAGACCACTCACTTACTTTATAATCTTTCTTTTTTATAACACTAATATTATGTGCCAAATTAAATCATCTCCTAATAATATAATTTATATGATTGAATTTCATATAACTATTCCAACTAGTTTATATCGAGTGCTTTAAAACACAGGCCTTCTTTATTGTAAAAATAAATTTTGAGCCTTTTCCTATTTCTGATTTTACGTATATATTTTCATCTAAATGCTTCATAATCTCATACGCTATTGATAGTCCAATACCTGTCCCAATTGATGAGTGCGCCTTGTCAACTTTGTAGAAGCGATCAAAAATAAATGGCATATCAGATTTATCAATTCCATGTCCATTATCACATACACTCACTCTTACAAACTCTTCTTCTTCTTCAACTTCTATATTTACATTTCCTTCAGCTTCTGTAAATTTAAATGCATTATCTAATAATATTACAAGCACTTGTATTATCCGATTTTTATTAGTAACTAACATCGGAATATCTTTTAAATTATTTGACGCATTAAAATTTATATCTAAGTCATCAGCTCTAACTTCAAACTCATCTACAACTTGATGTATTATCTCTTCAATACTTACAAAAGATTTTTCAAGTGCCACATTTCCTGATTGCAATCTTGATAATTCTAACATATCTTCAATAAGTAGCTCTAATCTCATTGATTCTCTAAGTATCATACTATAGTATTTTTTTCTATCGATTCTTTCTAAAAATATATCATCATTTAGAGTTTCTCCAATTGCTCGTATAGATGCTACTGGAGTTTTTAGTTCGTGAGATATATTTGCAATATAGTCTCTTCTAGTTTGCTCTAACAACTTAGCTTGTTCATCATTTTCCTGGAGCTTTGATGCTAAATAATTAAATGCACTCGTAAGTTCACCTATCTCATCTTCTTTATATTGTTCTATTCTTGTAGAAAATTTACCTTTTGCCATATCTATTGTAGCACTAGTCATATTATCCAATGGTTTTATCATTCTCTTTATAAATATGTACAATGGTATTATTATAGATATTAAAGATAAAATCATACTTACTCCTAATACTATATAAAATCCTTTTAATGAAGAGGTAAGTTGATATGCAGTTTTAATAAAAAACATAGCACCTATTATTTTTCCATCTTGTTTTATTGGCTCTCCTACAAGTACTACATCATCTCCTACTCCATATAATTTTGTGACACCTTTTACAGAATTGCCTTTTAAAACTGTACCTATGTATGGGTCTAAGGCTTCATTAATAGTTTCGTCTGTAAATGATTCATGATTGTATTCACTTGAAATTTCATTTCTCGATTTGTCATAACATTGAATAATGGCAGATTTCATTAAATCTGACTCTACTATTCCATTTAAGCTAGCTCCATTTTCTACAAACTTTATAGCAAGTGTGTTTATTTCTTGCTTAATCTCGTTCATATTTACACTTAAAAAATATTGTTTTACTGTAAAACTACAAAAAAATATTGTAGCTACTACGGCCCCTACAGCTGTTATTATTATGATTTTAAATAATCGTTTAAAGATACTTTCTTTCATCATGATACCTCAAACTTATAACCTACTCCATATATTGATTTAATTTCCCAGTTCAAATCATATGGTGGAAGCTTTTTTCTAAGTCTTTTTATTTGAGTATCTACAACTCTAGTATCTCCAAAGTAATCATATCCCCAAACTTCAGACAGTATATGTTCTCTATTTAATATATTTCCAGGATTAGAAGCAAGCATATAAAATATTTTAATTTCCTTTGGTGTAACTTTAACTAGCTCACCTTTCACATAAACTTCATGGCTATCTAAATTTATTTCAAGATCTCTATACTTTATACAATTTAGTGCTTTACTTACATTAGAAGTTCTTCTCAAAACAGTTTTTATACGTGTCACAACTTCCCTTGGTGAAAATGGCTTAGAAATATAATCATCTGAACCTAGCTCCAACCCAATTATTTTATCTATGGTTTCACATTTTGCAGTAAGCATAATAATTGGTACATCACTGCTTTTACGTATTTCTTTGCATACATCAGTCCCAAACATTTTTGGCATCATTAAATCTAATAGTATCAAATCAGGTTTAAATTTTTTTGCTTTATTCAGTGCATCTAACCCTTCATATGCTGATATATAATCCATACCCTCTATTTTTAAATATTCTCCTATTGTTTCATGTACTGATTCTTGATCATCACATATTAAAATCAGTGTCTTAGACAATCTATCCCACTCCCCTATTTATAAAATTATGTAAAATTACTTTTCATTTTAATGTATTATTTTTTAAGCAAAAGAAAAATGCTTTAGTATGGCAACTAAAGCATTTAATAAGGTTAGGTTTTTACATCTATATTTAAATTGCTTAAGGGCAAATTTAAAAGCCCAACCGAAATGGGTTGAGCTTATCTTTATATCATAGATATACTTATAGCATATTTGATAATAAGAACATTCCCCATCCCCGAAGAACTTCTTGGCTATTATAGGCAGGTATCCTGGCTTAGCTTCATCCTACTAGTTTCCTTCCCGTAAAATTTTTACAGTGGTTGCAAACGTTCGTCCACATTACAGTAGCGGGTGCTGCAAAGGTTTTTACCTTTTTCCCTTTTACTCTCTTAGAGTACCCATAATATTTTTAAGTTGTTATATTATATATATTAGTCTATCTTTATTCCTTTTTCAATATATATTTATTTTTTCTTTCTACTTCCTAAGTAATATCCTATAATTCCAGCTCCTAAAGCAGCTTGAGTTGAAAATAACAAGCTTTCTATTTCTCCACTTGGCGGTTCATATAAACTTTCAAACCATGGTTCATACTGTGGACTTATTTGTGTTATAAGATCCTCTGCATGCCCATCTGCTCCACCATACTCTGCCTTTGGATTAAGTAAAAGAGGAATTATTATAAGTCCTACAGCTAGTAACATTAGTATTATATTTTTTTTATTGTTAGATCCATTTTTCTTATTGTCTAATTTAGCATTGGAACTCATCGCAGTCCACTTCCTTTCCTTCTCTTGTAGTTATTAAGTTATAAATTACAGTAGTAAGGATACCTTCTGCTATTGCTATTGGTATTTGAGTCATAAAGAAAACCCCTAAAAACTTAGCTGCAGAAACCATTACTCCACCAGTTGCATCTGGAAAAGCTAATGCAAGTTGAAGCGCTGTTATTGTATATGTACATAAATCACCTAAAGCTGCACTTATAAATACATTTGTTCCAATTTTAACATTTCTTTTCTTTAAAAATCTAAATATACAAAATGTAACTATTGGTCCAACGATTGCCATTGAAAAAGCATTGGCTCCTAGTGTTGTTATCCCCCCGTGTGCTAAAAGTAACGCCTGGAATAAAAGTACTATTGTTCCTAATACTGCCATAACACTTGGTCCAAATAATATTGCTCCTAATCCTACCCCTGTTGGATGTGAACAACTGCCTGTTAATGATGGTATTTTTAGCGCAGATAGCACAAATACAAATGCTCCACATAAAGCTAATAATACTTTCTTTTTAGGCTCTTCTTTTACTATTTTGTTTATAGATTTTACACCTACTAAGAAAAATGGTATAAATATAATACTCCATATAATAGACCATTTCATCGGTAAAAAGCCTTCCATTATATGCATCGCATTTGAATAAATTGGATTTAATATTACTAACATAAATGCAGATGCTAATACTAATTTTATTTTTTTCATCTAATCTCTCCCTCTTTCATACACTTTTGTTTATTAACATAATTTTATTTTTTATTACAAATTTATTATACATATAAATTGTGTCATTATTATGTCAAAACCTTGACGAAATATTGACAAATTATGCGTATATTTTTAGCTAAATCATATTACCTAGGAAATCATATTCTAAAAGATATTTCAAATTATATATTTATAATCTATTTTTTATAATTCCTATCCTATAAATGGCCATTATAAAATTTTCTCATGTCTTCAATATTACTACTTCTATTTTTAATAGGAATTGAATCAAATACAACATCTTTATATCTGCTATTTGAATTCGATGCTATCCTTGAGTCAAGTATAGCCACTATTCCATTATCATTATCTTTTCTAATTAGCCTTCCTATACCTTGTCTAAGTTTAACTATCATATACGGTACACTAACCTCCATCAAAAAATCCTTGCTAGTATTTTTTTTATATTCAATGATAGGATCTGGTACTGGAAATGGCAACCTAAATATTATTAAATTTGACAAAGCTTTACCTGGAATATCAATACCTTCCCAAAATGTACCTGTAGCTAGAAGTATAGAATCCTCATCTTTTTTAAATTCGTCTAGTATCTCATCTTGTGACGATGACATACTCTGTCTTAACAAATTATATCCAAGATTTTTTTTATTCAATATATTATATACTTCATTTAAATCATTCTTTGATGTAAATAATATCAAAGCCTTACCTTTAGTAATATCTATTAGTTTTATTATTTCTTCTGTTCCCCTTTTTATAAAATTCTCTCTTTCATAAGTCGGATGAGGCATATTTTCTGCGCAATAAATCATTGCATTTTTATTATAATTAAAAGGAGAGTATTTCGGGCTAGATAAGAATCCATCCTCAATTTTGAATCCTGTATTTTTTATAAAGTATTCGTATCTATCTTTCTCGTCTCCTTTGTTTTTGTCTGCAATTGTAGCTGAAGTTAGTATTGTAGTTTTTGTTTTATCAAAATATAATTTTCTTATTTCTTTATCTATATTTTTAGGACATGAAAAAATTTCTACACTACGATTCTTTGCCATCCAAAATAAATCATTAGAATTTTCATCTAATATATTATTTAAAAATAAATCTAAGTCTGCTAGACTTTCAATTATCTCTTCACTCAAATTGCTATCACTATAAAATTGAACTTTTTCATATATTATTTTAATTTGTTTTTGTATTTTATATATTAGAATTTTGATATCTTCAACATTTACAAAGAATCTTTCTATGTCATTATTTTTTAATTTTAAATTTTCCTTTATTTGAACTTTGATTTGTCTTTCTAGCTCTAAAAATAATAAATTTAATATATCATTTGCATTTTTAATTTCCAAATCCAAGCTATTTTTAATACTAACTTTTTTAATACCATTTCTAGATTCTTTAATTAAAGTTTTTATACTGTTTTTACTATAACTTTCGATAAGTGAATTTCTTACTTTATCTTCTAAGTTATGAGCTTCATCTATCACTATTAAATCTATATTCTCACTTAATAACCCCCTATGACCTTTTCTAAGTTTTTGAAAATGTACTGTTAATAAATCTTGATTACAAAGTATAACCCCTTTAGTTTCTAACATATCATTTCTAAGTCTCATAAATCTGCAGGTCTTAAAATACTCACACTTACTATGGTCTGTACTTTTTATAGATACATTTTCCCACATATCATCATTTATTTCTAAGTTTATAAATCTTTTATCAACAATTCCATTTTGTACATATTGGTATAGAACTTCATCTTCTTCATTGATTTTATTATTATCTTTGAAGTATTCATCCGCTCGTTTCCTACAAGCAAAATGAGTCATACCTTTTGCTAATATTATTTCTGGCCTATGCTTTATATAAGAACATATTTTTTTAACATCTTTTATTAATTGTTCTTGAAGTGCTATTGTTGAAGTAGCTATTAATATAGGTTTATTAAATAAAAGATTATAACAAAGAAGTGGTACAATATATGCATAAGACTTTCCTATTCCAACTCCTGCTTCTACTATTGTATGTTTTTTTTCTTTTATACTATAACAAATATCAAGTGCCATATCTTCCTGACCTTCTCTTTGTTCAAATCCTAGCTTTGGAATTTCTTCCATAAAAAAGTCCCATACTAATTTTTCTAGTTTTTCATATTTATCTAAGCTATCCTTAGTTTTGTATTTATTATCTGAAAACCAAAACATATTTTTTCTCCTTATTCATTAATGATATATTAATTTAGTGCATTTTAAGATTTTAATTTATGTAGCTTACTTTCACATTAAAATAAAGCACCAGGATAATTACTTATCGCTGTGCTTTAATCTTAATCTATTTATTTTTCAATTTTTTATTCTTCATATAATCTTAAATATACTACCAAATCACATGAGAAAATCCACTGATTTTTTTAGCTGCGTCTATATTCTCAGGTACTTTACAATAAGGTAATTTATTATTGTGATCTTTATGATGTTTTATACACTCTATACATTTTCCAAATCTTTGGCATTTTGTGTTTTTACAGCTACATGTAGTTTTTCCGTTTTCTAGCATAATGCCCTCCTAAATTAAGTTTTATATTTATATTAACATAATAAAAACTATTTATTAATCTTTATTTATTAAATTAATACATAAGCTCTCTTTTTTTATTTTAGCACCTTGTTTATAGATATATACGAATAACGATACCGCTATTATATAAAATAGTACCGTAAAGTAATACGGCGCTGTATATGATACATTTTGCATTAAAAATCCACCTATTGCTATACCTATAGCTCTACTTATATTACCTGACAATGACATTAAACTGCTCATATTTGTCCTATCTTTATCCTCTATCATCTCCATAGATAAATTTTGGATTAATGGCATTGCCATATTCATAAGTCCATTTCTCATAAAAAAAGATACCGTTATTATAAATATACCTTGTGGAAATGCTATTGATAATAAAAATGGTATTGATATTAATTGACACATTATTATTGAACGCTGTTTCCCAAGCCTTGCTGATATAAAAGGTATAATCATTCCTCCTACTATACATCCAAATTGAGAGATAGACAATATGGACCCAACAATTCCATCACTTATATTCATAGAATATTTTAAATATACACTAAAAAATGGAACTATCATTCCAGCACCTATACCGATTAAGCTGTTATAGATCATAAAACTAATTACATTTTTATTTAATATGCTTATATATCCTTTTATACAATCTTTAAAATTTCTAGATTTTAATTTTTTTGGTTCTTTCATAAAAAATATAGGTATTAACGCAATTAAGGATAGTATTGAAGACATTATAAATATATACATTATCGCTGTCTTAGGCGAAAAATAATTTCCCATATACGAAGATAACACTCCCCCTAAAAAAGACGCACTCATCATTCCCACATTAGAAATCACAAAATTTGTACTAAACACTGAAACTCGTTGTTCTTCACAAGTATTTTCAACTATATACATTCCTTCAGCAGTTGACTTTATGCTCATTCCAAACCCGTTTATTATAGACATTAATATTATTATTATAGGATTTTTGAATATCACTAAAAAACTAGAACCTATAGATATACAAACAAATCCCAAAGTAAAACTTTTCTTTCTCCCTATTTTTTCTATAAGATATGCACTTGGAATAGACGCTATTGCTATTGCAAAAGTATTTATAGATAATATATTGCCTACAAATTGTTCTTGATATCCAACTTCTTTTAAATATATCCCTACAAACATATTAAAAATACCCATAGAAAAAGATGCTATTAGGTTTATTATTAAAAACAAATATATATTTTTATTTATTTTTCTTACATTTTTTATGCTCTCCAAAATCCCCCCACCCCTATCATCTTCATTACTTTATATTATATCACTATTTATATATTCCTATTTTATAAATAGTGATATATTTAAATAAAGCATAGCGGTTAATTTTCACCACTATGCTTCATATTCAAACTATTTAGCTTTATTTATTATATATAAATTAGTTTTTGAATTTTAGTTTGTCACAAATTATAAGTATTAACTCTCTTAATACCTTACATGCTGCTACTGTAGATACGCTAGAATTATCATAATCTGGACTAAGTTCAACTATATCACAACCTACTAAATTTATATTTCTATTTTTTAATATTTTAAAAATATTTTCTAACTCTCTATACGTTATACCACCAGGTTCTGGTGTTCCAGTCCCAGGAAATATTGATGGGTCTAATACGTCTAAGTCTATTGTTAAATAAACATTTTTACCTTCCAAATTTTTAACTATTGTTTCAAAAGTGTTTATAGTTGATACTTCCATATAAGTATGCTTTTCTTTTAATGCAAAGTTAAATTCATCTTTAGTTCCCGATCTTATTCCAAATTGGAATATCTTATTATCCCCCACTATATCCCATATCCTTTTTATTACTGTTGCATGAGAATTTTTATTATTATTGTAGCTTTCTCTAAGATCTGTATGAGCATCAAAGTGAATTATATATACATCCTTATATTTTTCATAGACTGCTTTAAAAGCAGGAAGTGTTACTAAATGTTCTCCACCTATCATAAAAGGTACTTTATTATCATTTACTATTTCTTTAGTTCCTTCATATATTTCTTCTAATACTTTATCAGTATTTCCTATGCTTAGCTCTAAGTCTCCTCTATCGCAAACTTTAAAATCTTCTAAATCTAAATTTAGTGTTGGACTGTAAGTTTCAAGTCCATCAAATTCAAGCCTCATAGCACTACTTGCAAACCTAGTTCCCGGTCTATTTGAAGTAGTCCCATCAAATCCCACGCCATAAACCACTACATTTGCTTCTTCATAAGTAGTATCCATTGCCATAAATGTAGTTATATGCGAAAAATTATTTTTCTTCATTTAGCATATCCTTAACATATTGAGGCAACATAAATGCTCCTTGATGTATGTCAGTATTATAGTATTTAGTTTTAAGTTTTAAATTTTCCCAAGCTTCTTTATCTTGATGTTTTGTTGGGTCTAATTTTTTAGAGGCAAATCCAAATAACCAGTGCCCTGATGGATAAGTTGGTATATGAGCTTGATAAACTTTAGCTATAGGGAATATATTTTTTATTTTTTCATTTGATCTTTTCATTTCTTTAGCATTAAAATCAAAATATGGACTTTCATTTTGATTTACAAGTATTCCATCATCGCTCAATACTCTATAACAGTCATTATAAAAATCTAATGAAAATAATCCTTCTCCTGGTCCTATTGGGTCTGTTGAATCAACTATTATTAAGTCATAAATGCTATCTTTAGAATTTTTAACAAAAGCTACTCCATCTTCATAATATAAGTTAACTCTTTCATCATCTAGTTTACATGCACATATATCAATGTATTTTCTTGATACATCTACTACCATCTTATCTATTTCAACCATATCTATCTTTTCAATTTGTGGATAACGAGTAAGTTCTCTTACAGTTCCTCCATCTCCACCACCTATAACTAATACATTTTTTATATTCATATTAGTAGCCATAGGAGTGTGAACTATCATATCATGATATATAAATTCATCTTTATAACTTACCATCATAAGCCCATCTAGTGTTAAAAATTTTCCAAACTCTTCACTATCAAAAACATCCACTTGTTGAAAGTCTGATTTTTCACTAAATAAATGTTTTTCTACTTTTATTGAAAAACGTACATTATTAGTCCATTGTTCTGTATACCAAAGTTCCATAATACTACCTCCAAAACCTATTTTAATAATTTATATATATTTATTGTTATTCTTACTTCATATCTACGCAAATTTGTTTATTGCATATATTTATGTTATAATATTAGTTCAAATTTATTTTTATTAGCTGGAAATTGCGAGTTTCCATATTGCTAAATTTTAAAGCTTCATAAATTTATTAACTGGGTGCAACCATTTAATTAATTTTATAATTAAGCTGTTTCTATAGGCATTATTTACTTATATAGCTTCAGGCTTAAAAGTGATTTTGCCTAAATCTTTTTTTGAAAATTTTTGTATCTTTGATGTTAATCCTCTTGGTATCTCTGTTGATTCACTTCTCTCTGCTTTTAATAGTTCTTCTAATAATTCAAAACTTTTCCAAGGATCTATATCTCCACAAGTGAAAAAATCAGCGGCTGCATATCCATATTCCGGCCAAGTATGTATTGTTAAATGAGACTCTGCAATTATAACTGCACCAGACACACCCCAAGGATTAAAATGATGAAATACTGAATCTACTATTGTTGCTTTTGCGTTTAATGCTGAATCATTCATATATTTTTCTATATTTTTTGGATCTTTTAAAATCTCCTCATCACAATTATAGTATTCAACTAATATATGGCGTCCTAATGTTTCAAATTGCATAATAACCACTCTCCTAAATATTTATTTTTAACTTATAACTAGTATTGTTTCTAGATTTTTGTCATTCATATCGCATAAATATGCATTATTATCTTTTAATAGTTTTATATAATCAATAATCTCTTTAGTAATCAATTCTCCTGGTGCTATTATAGGTATTCCTGGTGGATAAGCCATTATACTTTCCCCACAGACTCTATCTACGCAATCACTTAGTATTACATTTTCTTTGTTTGAGTAAAATGCTTCTCTTGGATTAAGCTTTACTATAGGTTTTATTTGTTTTATTTTTATATTTTTTGTAATTTGATTTTTGCTACTTATAGTAGATATTATTTCTAATGCATTTATAAGTTTATCAATATCTTCCTTTGTAGTTCCAATAGATACAAGTGCCAATATATTATATAAATCTGCCATCTCTGGCTGTATATCAAATTCTTTATAAAGTAAATCATAAACTTCAAATCCTGTTAAATTAAGCTTTTTTACGTTTATACATAACTTTGTTTCATCTAGATAACTTACTCCTTTGTTGCCTATAAGTTCTTTAGAGATAACTTTTATATTATTCACCTTATTTATTCTTGATTTTGCATACCTTGAAAGTTTTAAAGCATTTAATAATTGACCCTGACCATTTTCTACTAAATTATGCCTCGCTCCATCAATACTTGCCATAAGTAAATATGATGCGGATGTTGATTGCAGCATATTTATAATTTGCTTAACTTTGCTAGCATCTATATTTTCATTTATTAAAAGTGCTGAAGCTTGAGTAAGTGCACCTCCTGTTTTATGAATACTCACTGCACTCATATGTGCTCCTAATTCCATAGCTGATACAGGTAATTCATCATTAAACGGAAAGTGTGCTCCATGAGCTTCATCTACTAATACTAAAATATTTTTTTCACTACATATATCAATTATTTCTTTTAAGTCACAACACATTCCATAATACGTTGGATTTAATAAAAATATAGCTTTTATATCCTCTATTTTATCAATTATATCTTTTACTTTATAATGGTCAATATTTAAACTTATTCCTAAATCATCACAAAACTCAGGTTGTATAAATATAGGCTGGCCTCCACTTAAAATAAGTGCATTTATAACTGACTTATGAATATTCCTTGGTAGAAGAACCTTATCACCTGGATTTATTGTAGCCAATATCATTGCATGTATCGCCTGTGTTGTTCCATTAGTTATAAAAAAAGCATTTTTACTTTTATATGCTTTGGCTAATAAGGCTTCTGCTTCTTTTATTATACTTTGAGGATTTGATACATTATCCATTCTTGGAGATGAGTTTATATCCATATTCATGATATCATCCCCGAAATACTCATTTAAAATTTTAACGCCTCTATTTCTTACATGACCCGGGACATCAAAGCAAGTTATATCTTTAATTGAGTATTTTCTAAGGCTATCCAAAAGAGGTATTTTACCATAAATTTTATCCTGCATATTGTGTCCTCCTTTCCATTAATCGCTTACTATTTTTCATAAATATCACTATAACTATTTTTTTTGTTTATTTTTATTAAACTTACTTTATTAATTATACAATTTTTCAGTATTTTTTCAAGTGTTTTTTTATTTTTATTTTATTTTTTATATTTTCTTTATATATCAGTATTTCAAACACATAAAGGATTAGTTGTTTTCGGAAGTTTATATTAAATTACATTTAGTTTAGTATAACTATCCCAATTCTTATATTAATTTAAATTAAATTTAGTATAAGTAATCTTTTTTAATTTTTTTATAAACTTTATTTATTTTTGTAAACTTTCCTAAAAAAACAATCTATAAAAATACAGTAAGTATAATTATACTTACTGTATTTTTATAGATTTTATTAATTTTTAGTATATTTATTTTATACTTTGAGGAAAATTAAATATATTATATGGATCATACTTTTCTTTTACTTTTCTTAATCTACAAATATTTTTACCATAATAATCAAATTCATAGTTCATAAGTTGAATAAGAGGAAACTTTATATATGAGCCTTCTGTAATATCATAAATATATTCAAAATTTCCAATACCCAATCAACATTTTCTTTCTTATATACATTATCTTCCCATATAGATTGTATTAGTAATATATAATTAGCATCCCTATAATAATATGCACTATCACAATTACCTATGTCTTTGACCTTTCCACCTAATCCATAAATGTTTACAGATGTTAAAATAGATCCTTTGTGTCTGTTTTGATTAACGATATCTACTAAATTTGATATTTCTCTTGATTTATAATATCGATTTACAAATCTACCAGTTAATTTAAAATGTTCATACGGTGTATATCCGCTTGCTATTTTATTTACTACCTCTAGAAACAATTCATATTCTAAATATATTTTTGCTCCTTGTATATTATAAAACGGCTCTAAAAATTTTTGTGTTTCTTCTATATTTTTATAGCTTATTCCTCTTGCATAAGCATAAACTCCATCATCTAGTGTATTATATAGCCCACCATTTAAATTTATATTTTCATCAACTTCATCAATCCAAGTTTGCCAAGTATTTAAAAATTCATGTTGTATCTTTTTGCTAGCCTTTGGATAATATATTTGGACATAAGTTACCTTGTCTACTTTAGGTGGTAATTTAAACTTCATAGATACTACAACACCAAAATCACCTCCCCCAGCACCTCTTAATGCCCAAAATAAGTCTATATTTATATTTTCATTAGCTTTTAATATATTCCCTTTATAGTCAACTAACTCTAGCTCTAATAAAGAGTCACATCCAAGCCCAAACTTTCTAGATGAGTATCCCCATCCTCCTCCTAATGAATATCAACTTACACCTACTGTTGGGCATGTTCCTCCTGGAAATGGATACCCTTATTTGGATATATAATTATATAATTTGCTATTATTAATACCTCCACCTACTGTAACTGTATTTTCTATATAGTTAATGCACGCGTTATTTATTTTACTTATATCTATAACTACAACTTGATTTCCGGTTGAATAACCTTCATAATTATGACCACCAGATCTTATTCTAATTGGTATAAAGTGTTTGTTTTGCATATAATATAGCTTCTACTACATCAGATGTTTTTTCACAATACACTATAGCTATAGGGTATTTTTGTATTGATCTGTTCCACTCTTGCCTAGCTTGTCCATATCCTATATCTTCTTGAGTTATAACTGTATTTTCTGAATTACAAAATACGATATTTTTCAATATAATCACCTTAAAAAAGTATTTTATTACCCTTTATAATATGTATTTTTTTATTAAAGTTCTTAATTCTCATATATTCAAGTTTATCTAATGTTATTTCATTCTTTCCTCCTTATAAATATAGCTTACTAAAAAAAGTTAGAATTTATAAAAAATCCTAACTTTTATATAATGCGATTTATATTGTTTCAAAATATAACTTATAATTATTCATTTTAACTATTATTATTTAAGTTGCTTTCTTTGATTAAAGAAATCTCTATATGCTAGATATGCTGCTATTATTACTGCTATAGAAACTGATGATAGTATAATGAACGTAACCATAATTTGAAATTTTATTGCAATAATAGGAGATATCCCAATATCTGTATTTTTAAATGAATATTTTATATTTTTCAAACTAAGTATACTCAATCTTCTACCTATATGTATTCCCATTAATATTTTAATTTATATATATATGCATGATATATTGAATACTATCATATATTATAACTTAGTTTTTTTCAGTTGCAGTTTTTTCAACATTTATTGTAAGCTATTTTAAGTTTTAATCTATTTTTCCATAAGAAGGCTAGAATCTCCCCCCCATTCGTATATAGATCCTTCATAATTTTTAACATTTTCAAAGCCAACTGCTTTGAGGATCATAGCTGCATAGCCAGATCTAATACCCATAGTTCAGTATAATACAAAATCATCTTCTGGTTTAACACCTAATGATGCCATAATTTTTTTGATTTCGTCTTTATCTTTTGGAGTTCCATCATCATTTAAAAGTTCTATCCACTGCATGTTTATAGCACCCTTTATATGCCCACCTCTTGGCTCTCCTACTTTTTGAGAACCTTCATATTCACCTTTTGTTCTAACATCTATAATAACTTGTTTTCCTAAGTTTTCTTTTACATATTCTTTTGTAGCTATGTAACTCGTATCGTAATCCTTTAACTCTAACCCTTTAGTAGATGTTGCTTTGGATACTTTATCCGTAGTTTCGTACCCTAAATCTTGCCAGTAACTTAGTCCACCCGCTAACATTTTCACATTATCAAGCCCTGCAACTTTAGACTGCCATACAGCTCTTCCATCTGCGCCTGGACCTTTAAATACATCAGAATAAAATACTACTGTTTTGCTATTATCAATTCCTAATGATTCCATTTTATTTTGTAATTCAGCTTTGTCTAAAATAGTTCCCCACCCTGGATCTCCTATTTTATTTGATATGTCTGAAAAAGCATGAATTCCGATGTTAACAGCACCTGGTATATGTTTTTTTTGATATACATCAGGTTTATTACAATCTAATAATATAATATCTTTACTACCTATAATTTTATTTAATTCCTGTGGTGTAATAAAATACTCTACATTTTTGTATTCACTTTCATTGAATTGTTCCTCATTGTTAATTTTTTTCGAATTGCATCCAACTAGTAGTATCGAAAGCATAAATGAAAATGTAAGCAATAATATACTAACTTTTTTTCTCATCTTTTCTCCTCTCTGATTTTTATAAGCGTAATTAGTACAAATGATACACGCATCATAAGATACTTAATTTTAAGATAATTTCAACAATTTAAATTATCCTTCACTTTATCAGTTTACTACATTCGACATTTTTCTTAAAATAGTTTTTATCTATGTTTTAGCTATGCAAAATAGATTTTATCTATTTTGCATAACTTTCTTATATCTCAGATTTGATTAAAGTTGAAATAATAGGAAATATTATAATCAAAATTCCACCAAGCAAATATTTAATATCTGAAAAATCAAATATGTTGCCAATTAATATTATAACAGTAGAAAATAAAAATGAAATAAGACATATTTTTTTTATAAAATTTTTATACCTATGATTACAAGCTTTGTATATCAGTCCTATTAAGTAAATTATCACTCCTGTTAAAAATATTAATATATCATTCAACGCTAACTCTCCTTTTATTTTTTAAAATAGTTATTTTTAATGCAACATTTTATTTACTAGGTTGTTTAGACTTAATATAAAACGATATTAATCTACCTATAACTCCAACTATGCCTATAGCGAAAAACATACACGCAATTGGTATTAAGAAAAACGGTTCATCAAGAGTTCCATTAGGTAAAACTTTACTTCCTATAATATTAAACGATATAAAACATCCTAACCCTATAACAAATGGTATTAAATTCAAAGCATATTTTTTCATTTCTTCACCTCCATAATTTCTAATTTCTTTAGTTAAATTATAATACAGAATATTTTTTTAGTCAATAACTTTTTATTGTTTCTCAATATATTTTTATTGATTAAACCTTTTATACCTACTTAAAATATACTTAATTCTATAATAACATCCTTTAAAATCAATATAATTTAGAACTTTAATTTCAAAAATAAATTTCATTATATAAATGAAAGACGATAATTATTTTATTAAAAATAATTATCGTCTTTTATTTATATTCTATATATTAAACTTTTCTACACTCTTTGAACTAAGTATATTTACACCAGTATTTAAGACATTCTCTATTATTATATCCCCAACATTTATAGGTGCACTGACCTTTATGTTATCTAATTCTTCCATTATCTCAAATATCATTCCTTTAGGAACTGAATCACTAGTTTTGACTGGAAGTAAGTTTAAGTATGAGTCAGCAAGTTTAACAGTAGTCGTTATAACTCTTTTAGGATTTGTTAATTCTTCTACTCCATATTTTTCTCCTCTTTTACAAGTGTTACCTTCTACTTTATATCCATCATCTATTTTAGTTACCACCAATGGACATCCCATTGGACAAACTATGCAAGTAATATTTTCCATATTTAAACCTCCTCAACACTTACAGTTATATTTCCTGTAATATCTTTAAATAAATCTTTACCTATTTTTATATTTTCCATTTCAGATGGTATCATATGAAGCCTTTTCTTTTCTAATATAACTTTATCATCGCTTCTTACAACTAATTTTTTATTTTTGTAAATAGCTCTAACTCTCATAAATAGATTTATATCTTCTTCACACTTTGTATCTATGTTTTGAGGAACTATATATGAAATTCCATCATTTGCGATTGTACTTACTGTATCATTTTGTATTAATTTATTTAAAGAATAAAGTGCAGCATTTTTCCCTGCTATTCTACTTTCCTTTGTAACAAAGTCTACTAAATCATGTACATGAACAACATTTCCACAAGCAAACACTCCATCTATATTAGTTATCATTGAGTTATTAACTATTGGTCCACTAGTCTTAACATCTAGCTTAACACCCGCTTCAACACTTAGTTCATTTTCAGGTATAAGGCCTACTGATAAAAGTATACTATCACATTTTATAAATTCTTCTGTTCCCTCTATTGGTCTTCTGTTTTCATCAAGTTTCGAAAGAGTAACACCTTCAACCCTTTGCTTTCCATGTATATAGCTTATACCAGTACTTAGCATTAATGGTATGCTAAAATCATTTAAACATTGTACTATATTTCTAGTTAATCCACTTGAATGAGGGTTAACTTCAACTACCGCTTTAACTTTAGCACCTTCTAGAGTCATACGTCTAGCCATTATAAGCCCAATATCACCAGAACCATATATGACTACTTCTTTCCCTACCATATAACCTTCCATATTACTAAGCCTTTGAGCTGCACCTGCATTATACACTCCACCAGGTCTGTATCCTGGTATATCTATCGCACCTCTCGTTCTTTCTCTACATCCCATTGCTAAAACTATCGCATCGGCTTTTATATTTATTAAGCCATCTTCTCCTAGAGCTTCTATAGTTTTGTCTTCACTTATATTAAGTACCATAGTATTTAGCATATAATCTATATTTTCTTTTTTTACCATTTCAATAAATCTATGAGCATACTCAGGACCTGTTAGTTCCTCTTTAAATTCATGTAATCCAAATCCATTGTGAATACATTGGTTTAATATTCCACCTAATTCTCTATCTCTTTCTATTATAAGTATATCTTTTGCACCATTTTTTTTAGCTTCTACTGCTGCTCCAAGACCTGCAGGTCCTCCTCCTACTACTACTACATTATATTTCAACTAACTCACCCCTTAACTCTTTTACTTTTCCTACTACCATATTTGATTTTTCGTAATCTTTTAATACATCTTCTACACTCATATTCAACTCTCGTGCTATTATTTCTATTACTTTAGGTCCGCAAAATCCACCTTGACATCTTCCCATACCTGGTCTAACTCTTCTTTTTACTCCATCTACAGTTCTAGCCCCACAAGTAGAATTTATTGCATCTATTATTTCAGCTTCTGTAATGCTTTCACATCTACATACTATTTTTCCGTAATTTTTATTATTTTTTATCATTGCATTTTTTTCTTCATTGTTCATTTTTACAAATGATTTATTTTTATTTCTTATTGGATTAAAGTTTGTTTTTTCTACTAGGATTAATCCTTCATTTTGTAGTAATTCTACTACATACTTTGCAACACCTGGTGCTGATGCAAGTCCTGGTGATTCTATACCACCTACATTTATAAAGTTTTTACACTTATCTGATGCAAATATGCAAAAATCTCCAGTATTAGGAGTTGCTCTAACTCCTCCAAACGATGTTATTGTTTTTCTAAAATCTATATTTTCTATACTTTTCTTTGAGTTTTCTACGATTTCATTTATACCGTCTCTAGTTGTAGTTATATCCTCAGCATTATCAACTACTGTAGCATTCGGTCCGACTAATAAATTTCCATGAACAGTTTTTGTAACTAACACACCTTTTCCTTTTTCTGTTGGACATTGGAATATTACATGGTTTACCATTTTACCTTCACTTTTATCTAACACTTTATACTCACCTTTTCTAGGTATTATAAAGTATTCATCCCCACCTATCATGTTGTTTATTTTATCAGCATAAACACCAGCTGCATTTATAACATATTTTGATTTAATATTTTCTTTATTTAAAAGTTTTATATCAAAATAATTATCTATTTTTTCAATTCCTATAACTTTTGATTGTACTTGAAGCTCTGCCCCATTTTCTATTGCATTTTCCATAAGAGCTACATTTAAATTAAATGGACAAACAATCCCTGCTACCTCACATAAAAGAGCACTAATGACATTTTTATTAACATTCGGTTCTATTTCTATTACTTCTTCTCTATTTAATATTTTAAGTCCATCTACATTATTTCTTATTCCTCTTTCATAAAGATCTTTTATATGTTTTTCGTCTTCTTCATTAAAAGCTAATACTAAAGAACCATTTTGTTTAAATTCTACATTTAAATCTTCACAAAGTTTAGGATACAATTTATTTCCTACTACATTTAGTTTTGCTTTTAAACTACCTTCTTTAGCATCAAATCCTCCATGCACTATAGCACTATTCGCTTTAGTTGTACCTTGACATACCTCAACTCCCTTTTCAAGGACTATAGTTTTTAAATTATATTTTGATAGTTCACGAGCTATAGCGCTTCCGCTAATTCCAGCTCCTATTATTGCTATATCATACATATTTTTGCCTCCATATTTTCATTTTTGGTAAAAAAATAGAGAGACCCCCCTATACATTGTATAGAAGGCTCTCTCATCTCTTAGCCATAAATATTTTAATCCACTAATATTTATATTAAATATTAACATTAGTGAAAACCTTTTCTTATTATATACTCATTTTATCTCATTTGTCACTTTTTGTCAATATATTTATAGATTATTTTTAGCAATCAACAGATTGTAACTCTTTTTCAAATTCTTCATCTTCTTTTGCCCATTCTAAAGATCTTGTTACTGCTTTTTTCCATCCTTTATATAAAACAGTTCTTTTTGCTTCACTCATATTTGATTCAAATTCTTTATCAATTATCCAAGAATTTTTTATATCTTCTTTATTTTCATAAAATCCTACAGCAAGCCCTGCTAAGTATGCTGCTCCTAATGCAGTAGTTTCAACAACCTTAGGTCTGTTTATATTAACATCTAATATATCTGATTGGAATTGCATCAAGAAATTATTCGCACTTGCTCCTCCATCTACTTTAAGGTCTTTCAATTCAAGTCCAGAATCTTCTTGCATAGCATTCAATACATCCTTCACTTGATATGCAATTGATTCAAGTGTTGCACGAACCAAGTGAGCTCTATTTGCTCCACGAGTAAGACCCATTACAGCTCCTCTAGCATACATATCCCAATAAGGTGCACCAAGACCTGCAAACGCTGGAACTACATACACTCCATTAGTATCCTTAACACTTTGTGCATAGAATTCACTTTGTTTAGCATCGTATAGCACTCTAAGCTCATCTCTTAACCATTGTATAGCTGCTCCACCTATGAATATACTTCCTTCAAGTGCATACTCTACTTTTCCATCAACACCCCAAGCTATAGTTGTTAGTAATCCATTTTTAGATTCAACCATTTTTTCTCCAGTATTCATTAACATAAAACAACCTGTTCCGTAAGTATTTTTAGCGCATCCTTCTTCAAAACAAGTCTGACCAAATAAAGCTGCTTGTTGATCTCCTGCACATCCTGCTATTGGAATTTGTGCACCGGATAACATTCCTTCATCAGTATATCCATACACACAACTAGATGGTTTTACTTCTGGTAACATACTCTTTGGTATATCTAGAGCTTCAAGGATTTCATCATCCCATTTTAAATCTTTTATATTATAAAGCATTGTTCTAGCTGCATTTGAATAATCAGTTACATGAACTTTACCACGAGTTAAGTTCCATATTAACCAAGTGTCTACTGTTCCAAATAATAAATCTCCATTCTCTGCTTTTTCTCTTGCACCTTCAACATTATCAAGTATCCATTTTATTTTAGTTCCTGAGAAATACGCGTCTAATATAAGCCCTGTTTTTTCTTTAATTTTTTGTTTATATCCCTTTGCTTCTATTTCATCACATATTTGAGATGTTCTTCTGCACTGCCATACTATTGCATTATATACCGGTTTTCCTGTATTTTTATCCCAAACTATTGTAGTTTCTCTTTGGTTAGTTATACCAATAGCACAAACTTCTTCAGGCTTTATACCGTTAGTTTCTAAAACTTCTCTCATTACACCACTTTGACTTCCCCATATTTCCATAGGGTTATGCTCTACCCACCCTGGGTTTGGATAAAATTGAGTAAATTCTTTTTGAGAAGTTGCTACTATATTTCCTTGCTTATCAAATAATATAGCTCTTGAACTAGTAGTTCCCTGATCTAAGGACATTATATATTTTTCTTCCATTTTTGTTCCCCCAGTAATTATTTATTTTAATATCTTAACATTTATATTATTATTTTACAATTAATGATGCCATATTATTTTACTTCTTCTAATGATTCTTCTTCATCCATATATTTTTTAACACCTTTGTCAAATACGAATCCTGCTATTACTGCTCCTATTATTGGTCCAACTATTGGTACCCAAAAATACATGTTAGGTCCTAGCGCATCGCTTCCCCAACCTGCTATTACTGCAAATAATTTAGGTCCTAAATCTCTCGCTGGATTCATTGCAAATCCTGTTAATACTCCAAAACTTCCTCCTAGTATAGCTATTGTTAAACCGATCATAACTGGTGCTAAATTTGCATGAGGTCTGTTAGAATTTTTTGCATCTCCTACGGCAAGAATTACCATAACTAAAAACATAGTTATAAGTATTTCTACGAATAATGCCTCTATTGAACTTAATGCTGCATTTGGATATGTTGAAAATATTCCAGCAGTAGCAAGACCATCAGAACTTGCTCTTACTATATTATTAGTGCTTTCAAAAGATATAAATAAATTTTTAAATAAGAAGTAAACTGTAGCTGCTCCTACAAAGCAACCTAATACTTGAGATACTATATACGGTAACACTTTTTTCTTTGGAAAATCTCTGTGTACCATTAAAGCTATTGTAACAGCTGGATTTATATGAGTTCCTGATACCGCTCCTGTTATGTATATTGCCATTGTTACAGCTAATCCCCATATAATACCTATTTCCCATTGTGAAATACTTGCACCACTTAATACCATAGATGCTACTGCTCCACACCCTATAAATATTAATATCCATGATCCAATAAACTCAGATATACATTCGCCTACTAATGTTTTTTTCAACCTAAATTCCTCCTTATATTTTTAGCCAATCTTAATATTTCAAAAAAAACAGAGAGTTCCTATAGTTATAAACTATAGGCTCTCTCTTCTCTAGCCTAATATTAAGTTAACTAAATGGTATCATGAAAACATTTTCCAGTCAATAAAATAGTTCGTTTGATATTTAATAAACAAAATCTTTATAATATTCAAGCTAATTCATATTTTTTTGTTATAATAGTCTTACCACATATCAATATCTGTAGTTGATATAGCCATTGCTCCAACTGATAAAACATTTATTATTTCTTCTTTTTTATCTATAAGACCACCACAAATTATCGGTATATTAGGATAAGTTTTATTCATCTTTTTTATTACTTTAGGTAATATACCTGGCATTATTTCGATTGCCTGAGGCTTCACTTTCCTTAAGCTTTCTATAGCATTTTCAAGAGACATCGAATCTATAAAGAAAAACCTTTGAATTACTTTTAGGTCTAGTTCTATTGCTCTTTTTACAATATTATTTTTAGTAGTTATTATTCCATCTAAATGTAATTCTCTTTTTATATAATCTACAATTACAGGGCTTGAAGATATACCTTGTATCATATCAATATGGACAAAGACTTTTTTATCATGCTTATGTAAAAAGTCTATTCTTTTTTTTAGTGTAAGTATATCTCCGTTTAATAAAAATACAATATCACAATCTGATTTGGCAACTTCTCTAAGATTCTCATCATCCTTAATTGCACCGATTATAGGGTTTATCTCTAATAATTCTTTCATACTAACCTCCATATATTTGCTTTATTTTTATATAAAAAAAACTTACACTACTCAGTGTAAGCAAATCCTAGCCATCTTGTGTTTATCTTGCTAACTCCCTTGAGTCGAGCTCATTTAACATTTTGATTATAATGTTAAATACAACATTTGTCAATATTGTTTGGTGTTGTGACTTTTAACCAACTGTATATTTAATCATAAATACACAATATTTTGTTATTATTTTATCTATATTTATCAATTTTCTATATTTATATATAGAGATTACTAAAAGCTAACTATAAATATAGTTAGCTTTTAATGTTCCGTTCAAATATATTCTCTTTTTAATATAAAAATAGATTTTAATTAGTATGCCAAGGAGAATGGTATACTTAAATTTATTGTATTATATTTTATCTTTTAGTGCACTATCTTTTATCATACTTTTTTCAACAAATTATTCTATTTTTCTAAGCTTTTCAAATTATATTTACTCATTTTATCTCTAAGTTGTCCACCTTGTTCTGCTGTTATAATTTGTTCTTCTACCATTTTTTCTATAGTAGTTGGTCTAAGAGCATTTTTTTGTCTAGCGTATCTTTTTAAAGGAGGTTCAGATTTCTCACTTCTCATTTGTTTAGCTAAATAGCTATTTATATTATTAATATCTATACTTGTTAATACCTTTTCATTTTTAAGTTCATTTATACAAGATTTCCATATAAAACTAGCTCTTTTTACTTTTTGATCTTCTACTGTAAACTTATACTCCATAATAGGTTCTTTAGCATATGATTTATTTATGCTAAATCCCACACAAACAACTGCGCATATTATTAAAAATATAAGCTTAGTTTTATGTGCCTTTTTCATGTTAAAACCTCCATATTGTATTATTTTATCTATATTATATGTATTTTAAGGATAAATAATCCTAGCTTTGACTGTCTATTTTTTTATGGTATAATAAACCCATAAATTAACATAAGGATGGTAATTATTATGACTAATAAAAGTAAAAAAGGGTTTTTAACAAGTTTGCTAGCTGGTGCTTTAGCTTTAGTTGGATGTTCTTCAAATGAAGGAATGAATAATGAGGTTAGAACTCCACCAAAAAATCTTCCAATAGCTACTATAGTCTTTAAAGATTTTGGAACTGTTGAAGCTGAGCTTTATCCTCATATTGCTCCAAACACTGTAGACAATTTTATAGCATTAGCTAATAGTGGATTTTATAATGGGCTTACCTTCCATAGAATTATAAAAGATTTTATGATTCAAGGTGGAGATCCTGATGGAACTGGAATGGGCGGACCAGGATATGCTATAAAGGGTGAATTTGACAAAAATAAATTTAAAAATGACTTATCTCACACTGAAGGTGTTTTATCTATGGCTAGGAGCCAACAAAAAGATAGTGGAGGTAGTCAGTTCTTTATAGTCACTAAAGACTCTCCTCATTTAGATAAACAGTATGCTGGTTTTGGTAAAGTTACAAGCGGAATGGACATTGTACATAAAATAGAAAATGTTGAGGTAGGAGCTAATGATAAACCCGTTAAAAGCATAATTATTGAATCAATAAAAGTTGATACTCAGGGCGTTGACTATAAATCCCCAACTAAAATGTAATATTAATAAAATATTTATATAATTAAATGGTGTGTTAAAATAATAAAAATTATCTTAACACACCATTTTTAATTATATAATCTATATAAATGCCTTAAGCCATTTTTTAGTTTCTGTATCTGCAAATGTTGCATCTATAGTCTTTAAGTAAATATTTTTATAGTCTTTCTCATTCATTTTAAAGTTTTTAAATATTAATTCTATCTCATTAGTTAAATCTATATTTGAAACAGTTCTATTGTCTGTATTAAAAGTCACACTAATATCATCTTTATAAAAATCAAATAATGGATATTTATTAAAATTATTTATAGCCTTAGTTTGAATATTGCTTGTTGGACACATCTCAAGCACTATCCCTTTAGCTTTTACTAAATCATACGCCTCTTTCATATTTTGTATTCTAACGCCATGACCAATTCTTTCTGCACCAAGTAAATTTATAGCGTCAATTACGTTTTGAGCGCTCGCAGCTTCTCCTGCATGTATTGTAACTCTATATCCATATTCTCTAGCTTTATCTATTATACATTTAAACTTATTAGCAAATCCTTCTTCTTCAGCTCCAGCTAAATCTATAGCTACGACCCCTTTATTTAAAAATTTTCTACCTTCTTCAACAACCAACAATCCACTTTCTATATCCATAAATTTTACACATGACAATATTACATTTCCTTTTATCTCATAAATATTTTCCGCTTTTTTTATTCCATTTATTACACTTTGTATTATTTCTTCAAAAGATAGTCCTCCTTTAGTGTGAAGT
Source organism: Romboutsia sedimentorum (assembly GCF_030131845.1). Taxonomy (GTDB): domain Bacteria; phylum Bacillota; class Clostridia; order Peptostreptococcales; family Peptostreptococcaceae; genus Romboutsia_D; species Romboutsia_D sedimentorum. The sequence goes on from NZ_JASKYM010000014.1 coordinate 48,096, forward strand.
TGTGGTGCAAATCGTACCTCTATATATTTTACATTTTCATTTGCTGCATCTTCTAATAATTCAAATGTAATTCGTTCCAAACTTTCTTTACTTTGCATTATTTTATTTGGAAGCTCAAATTTTTTTAAGTATTCATCAAGTGATGTACAATTTGGAGATACTTCAACCATATTTTTTATTTCTATTTCATCATATGAAGGTAATTCTATATTTTCAGCTTTTGCTATATCTATTATTGTACTTGCTCTTACACTTCCGTCTAAGTGACAATGTAGTTCTATTTTTGGTAATTTTCTAGCCATAATATTTTCCCCTTTGTATTTTTTTATTTATTATATATATGTTAGTTTTGCTTTTTTGTATAAAAAAAATTCTTGATTACAAAGAAGTTTTGCATAACAAATATACACAACTTCTTCGTAATCAAGAATTATTGGTTCTTGGTAGAAACCCCCAAGCCATATTATTGGGGTTATACGAAACATTTATTTTTATTAATTCTATTACCTTTTTATATTATTGTCAATATATTTTTACTAATTTTATAAACAATGCATATGGCTTTTAACTTCATTTGACTTTACAATATAGCCTTGACCCTTTGAACAAAATATTGAATTTGAAGTATACTCACTATCTGCATCTTTATCATAACATCTTTTCTCAACTACGTCTTCAGTATTGTGGCAAGTGTCATATCCATCAAATGTAAAACTAATGCTTCCACTTCCTTTACTAAAAGTAACCAACTCTAAGCTATAATCCATAATTGTAGCAACAGGTGCTCTTCCCTCTACTATACTTCTATCGTCTATCACTGTGGGTGGTTCAAACTCTCCATGCATCTTTTGAATATCTGACAATACTCTTCCCATATTATTTAAATCTACTTCTATCTTGAATTTATAATAAGGCTCTAATATTATGTTCTCAACAGTTTCTAAACCTTGCCTTAAAGCTCTTAATGTTGCTTCCCTAAAATCACCACCGCTAGTATGCTTGTTATGCGCTTTTCCTGTAATCAATGTTATTTTCAAATCAGTAAGACTATATCCACCTAATATTCCACTGTGTTCTTTTTCAAATATATGAGTTTTAATTAAATTCTGATGCCCTATAGATATATCATCAACATGTGCTTTACTTTCAAAACTTATATTAGTATTTCTCTGCCCCGGTTCTATTTGTAAATGAACTTCTGCATAGTGTCCAAGTGGTTCAAAATGTCCATATCCAATAGTTTTTTCTTTTATCGTTTCTTTATATAATATTTCACAAGGTCCAAATTCTACATCTATACCAAATCTATTTTTAACTATTTCTTTTAAAATCTCTAATTGTATTTTACCCATAACGTGTATATGTATCTCTTTAAGGTTTTCATTCCAAACTATATCTAATGATGGTTCTTCAGAATTTAATATATTAAAAGCATTCAGTATGTCTTTAATACTCAAAGAATTATCAAATATTATTTTTGATTTTAATGTAGGAACTATTTCAAATTTAAGTTCTTCATTATCTATATAAAAACTCTCCGACTTAGCATCTATTATATAGTTTCCCGAAATAGTGTTTGTAAGGCCAACTACTGCAAATATATCTCCGCCCCTAACTTCCTTCACTGCCTCGTATTTACTACTATTGTAAATTTTCATATTATTTATTTTTTCATTAATAGTTTTGTCTTTGTATATATATGAAATTTCATCTTTTATTTTTAATTTTCCTTTCAAGGCCTTTATATAAGTTATTCTGTTTTTATTTTCATCGTATCTTACTTTATATACTTTTCCTATAAAATTTTCATCTTCTTTATAGTCAGTATAAGTTAAAAAATCTAATTTTTCTATGAATTCTTTTATCCCTATATCATTAAGGGCTGATCCTTTTAATAGTGGACATATTTTAGCATTTTTAAGCATCTTTTTTAAAGTTTCTATCCATAAGCTTTTATCGTATCCATCAGATAAATATTTTTCAAAAAGGTTGTCATCCCTTTCTGCTATAAACTCTATAATATCTTCTTTTAATTTAAGCTCTTTTCCATTTAAACTTAAGCTGTCACTTATATCTATCACATCTGTAGTTAATGTATTTTTTATATCTTCTACTACATTTTCAGTACTTGAACCTATTCTATCTATTTTGTTTACAAAAAATATTATTGGTATATTATATTTTTTTAGTAACCTAAATACAGTCTTAGTATGTGATTGGATTTTTTCAACGCCACTTATTATTATGACTCCATAGTCCATTATACTTATAGCTCTTTCCATATCTGGAGAAAAATCTATATGTCCAGGTGTATCTATTAAATAATAATTCGAATTATTATATTTAAAAACACCTTGTTCTGAAAATATAGTTATACCTCTTTTCTTTTCTATATCATGGCTATCTAGAAAAGTATTTTTCAAATCCACCCTACCTCTATTTCTTATGCTGTTTGTATTGTAAAGTATTTGCTCACAAAATGTTGTTTTTCCAGCGTCAACATGAGCAAGTACCCCTATTGTCTTATTCATTTTTCACCTCTTATTTTTCCTTTTGTATTTAAATGTCTATTCTATAATATATAAACACAATATTATCATATGATTTTACTTAATTATATAATATGTTTAAACTAATAACTATCATATATATCCTTTGAAGTTCTTATGAGAACTAAATATATATCTTTGTACTTCTTCTATATCTTTTTTCTCTTTTAAACTGTTGTAATAATGAACTCTCAATTTGTAGTTTATATCTTCTCTGTCAAAAGCATATCTCTTATGCTCCCCGCTACATGATGCTAATACATGAGCCATTAAATCTACTAAATGTATCAACTTATACGCATTATTCCTTGAATAAAATCTCCCATCTCCCATTACGTGTGCTATGTAGTTTCTATTAAAATATGAGTTATCCCTTGCTAATTGATGCTTTGTAAAAATAGTTTGTTCTGATATATCAATAAATGCTCTTATATATTCATCAACTATAAATGGATGTGGTATTTTCTCATTACAGTAATTATATTGAAGCTCTGCCCATTTATTAAGTAGTTGTTGCTCCTTTAGTTTTTTACTTGTAAACTTAAATCCATATAGTGACAATAGTATTCCTTCTATTATTGGAATTAGTATCATTACAGTGGATATGTATTCTTCTTTAAAAAGACTTATATAAGATTGTTCTATTATGTGAGAAAATTTATTAAGATGCTTTGTTTTCATTATTAAAGACGACATATTTAATGCTCTTATATGAGGATTTATTATATATGGTTCCAATATTTCTATAATCTCATTTTCCACCTCTTGAGTTTTTTTTATATTATAAGTTTTGTTTAAATCTATAATATCACATATGTTTTCTAGTTTAACTATATCTATTTCTTTTATATCTTCAGCTATTACAGAAAATCCAAACTTAGTTATCTTTTGATTTATTTTAAATAACCTTATCTGAAGATTATTATGATAATACAAATTACAATCGTATTTTTTAGGTTCTATTAAATTTAACTTATTTTTTTCTTTAACCTCTTCAAATATTTCTCTTATAGCTCTTCCTCTGCTTTGAGATTGTTGTTTTATCCCTAATTCCTCAATAGTTACAACAAATTGGTCTCCTTTTTTTTCAAATATCATTGGGTATCCAAATATAAATTTAGTAAATACTTCATCCACAACTTACACCCCTCTTTAAATAATACCTTTTATTATATATATTATTATAGTACTTGCTTAATGTTTAAATTAAATGTATATTTAGCTTAAACACAAAAACTGACTGCACAATAGTGCAGTCAGCTTTTTATATATATAAATTTATAATTACTATCTCTTATTCATAAACTGAATATTTGTCCCATATTTGTTCTAAGTCATCAAAATGCTGTTTTATATCTTCTTTTTCTTTCATTCCAACAGCTATTATAAGTGCATTAGCTATACTCAAAGCTGGAACTAATGAATCAACAAATGATGCCATATTACTTTTCACTAATAAAGTATTGTCTGCAATTGATGCTACAGGTGCAAACAAACTGTCCGTTAAAGATATTATATGTGTCCCCTTTTCTTTAGCAAAACTTACTATTTGATATGATTTTTTAGAATACCTTGGAAAACTTACTGCAATTAAAACATCATCTTCACCAATTCTTACTATTTGTTCAAATGCATCTCCCATATCCATTCTAATTATATGAACATTGTCTAATATTATATCTAAGTAAAATCCTAAGTATTGAGCTATAGCAAAAGAGCTTCTCATTCCCAATATATATATTTTTTTAGCTTTTAGCAATCTATTTGCAGAATCTTCAAAAGCCTTTTTATCAATTTCTTCTAAAGTCCCTCTTATATTATCCATGTCACTTTTCAATACTTTATTAAGTATTGTATAGTCATCACGGTACTCATTTGCCATTTCTACTCTCTGTACTGTTGTTAATTTATTTTTTATCAATTCTTGAAGTGCCGCTTGTAATTTTGGATATCCTGAATATCCTAATGCATTTGCAAATCTAACAACTGTTGATTCACTTACACCTACAGTATCACCTAATTTACACGCAGTCATAAATGCTACCTTATCATAATTTGATAAAATATATTGTGCTATTAACTTTTGTCCCTTGCTAAATCTTGGGTATTGCGCCTGTATATCAGATATTAGTTTCTTACTATCTTTCAAATCTTTTGTATCGTCCATAAATATCTCCTTTAGTGGTTTGCATGAATACTCATATTAAAAAGTTCAATTCCTTTTTCAAATGCTGCTATGTTCAATTTTTCTGTTCCTTTTGGGACTCTTTTTATCATTGATTTTTTTATATTTTCTGTATCTATATCATCTATGAGTTGGCTAAGCACACCAAGTGCTACCATATTTGCGGCTACGCTACTACCCATAACTTCTTTTGAAGAATCTATTATTGGAAACTTATAAATATTTGCTATTTCTCTACATTCTACTTCTATTGAACTATCTACTACTATTATACCACTTTTATCTACATCTTTTAAATACTCATTTAAAGATTTTTGTGTTAACGAAAGCAATATTTTTGGTTTTAAAATTTTAGGAAAATTTATCTCACTATCACTTATTATTACTTCAGATTTACTAGCACCACCTCTAGCTTCAGGTCCATAAGATTGTGTCTGTACTGCATTTAATTTTGAGCTTATAGCCCCCTCTGCAAGTATTATTCCTGCAAGTATTAGACCTTGACCGCCTGAACCACTAAGCCTTACTTCCACTTTCATAGTTTTTCTCTCCTTTAACAATTTATTTATCAAACTTATCTAATACTTTTTTATATTCATCTGTATATTCAGGCGTGATTGTATCTTTAAATACACCTATATATATATTATCCTCAAGTTCCTTTTCATTAACACTCTCTTTCTTAGTTATATTAACACACTTATCTCTTAACTCATTCATCAATGCTACAGCTGAACCCTTTTTATTTTTTCTTCCATAATAAGTTGGGCATATACTTAATCCTTCTACTACTGAAAAACCTTTATGTTTTAATCCTTCTTTTATATACTTAATAGTATTTGGAACATGATATACACTACCACGAGCCACAAATGTTGCTCCTGCACCACAAGCTAATTCACATATATCAAATGGTTTATCAATGTTTCCAAAAGGCGCTGTAGTTGCAAAATCTCCAGTTTTAGTAGTTGGAGAGTATTGACCTCCAGTCATACCATATATATTATTATTAAAAACAATAGTAGTAATATCTATATTTCTTCTGCAAGCATGTATAAAATGATTTCCACCTATTGCTGTTAAATCTCCATCACCACTTATTACAATTACATGAAGTTCTGGTTTTGCAATCTTTATTCCTGTGGCAAATGCTAAAGCCCTACCATGAGTTGTATGAATAGTATTAAAATTCATATATCCAGCTGCTCTTGACGAGCATCCTATCCCTGATACAATACATACCTTATCTTTATCAATGTTTAGCTCTTCTATAGAAACAGCAATCGCTCTCATAAGTATTCCATGACCACATCCCGGACACCATATATGTGGCAATCTATTTGTTCTTAAATTTTTTTTTACTATTTCACTAGGCATCTTAAATATTCCTCCTTAATAGTATCTATTATTTCAATTGGAGTTATGACTTCACCATTTATTTTATTTATGCCAATTATATCTTTATCTTTACCTAAAGTTCTTTGTACTTCTTGTATCATTTGACCCTTATTCATTTCTACAACAACTATCTTGTCTATATTCTTAGCTACTTCTTTTAGTTTTTCTTCAGGAAATGGCCATACTGTTTTTATACTAAATAACCCTACTTTAACATTCTCTTTTCTCAATTTTTTTATTGCATCCTTACAAGAACGGCACATACCTCCAAATGACACTAATAAAATATTTGCATCATGCGTTTTATATTCATCATAAATTAATATATCGTCTAAATTTGCTTCTATTTTCTCAAATAATCTATTCATTAGTTTTCCTGTTTCAGAAGTACTATTAGTTGGAAATCCTGTTTCATCGTGCATAAGACCAGTTACATTATATCTATATCCTTCACCAATACTTGCCATGGGTGGAACAAAGTCTTCACAATACTCATAAGCCTTATATTCATCTTTATTGCAAGTTGGCTTTTTCCTGTTTACAATTTCTAATTCTCCAGCTTTAGGAATTTCTATTTTTTCTCTTAAATGCCCTACTACCTCATCCAAAAGAAGTATTACTGGAGTTCTATATTTTTCAGCAAAGTTAAATGCTTTTACAGTCAATTCAAATGTTTCTTCTACTGTAGACGGTGATAATGCAATAATAGGATGATCTCCATGAGTTCCCCATTTAGCTTGCATTAAATCTGCTTGTGATGGACTTGTAGGTAATCCTGTACTTGGGCCACATCTTTGTACATTTACAATTACGCATGGTGATTCAATTAGTGATGCATATCCTATGCATTCTTGTTTTAGGGAAAATCCGGGACCACTTGTTGCGGTCATACTTTTATATCCTGCTAAAGACGCTCCAATAGTTGCTGCAATTGAAGCTATTTCATCTTCCATTTGAATAAATTTCCCTTTAATTTTTGGAAGCAATAATGAAGATAATTCTGCTATTTCTGTAGACGGTGTTATAGGATACCCTGCAAAAAAACGCATTCCAGCATAAATTGCTCCTTGTACACAAGCTTCATTTCCCTGTAATAACTTTGTTCTTTCAGTCATACCAACATCTCCTTAAATTTACTCAGTTTTTTGTAGATATATTGCATAATCTGGGCATCTTTGTTCACATTTCCCACATGATATACACTTTTCACTATCTTTTATATAAACTGTATCCTCATTTAACTCTAATATTTTAACTGGACAATACTCAACACAAATACCACACTTTTTACACCACGCGCTCTCTATAACCACTGTTTTTTTCATAAATACCCCCCCAAACATATAAAATTTATGTTTTAAGATACAAAAAACCATGCTTTTAAAGCATGGTCTTAAAATTCGTTCTTCTTTTCTATCAAAACAAGTTGTGGAGGATTATTTATTTGATTTACAAATCCACATTCCAACACATCAAAATCGCTTTGATCTAAATTTTTAACAAAATCATATACACTATTTTTCTCATCCATTCCACCTTCGTGGCCCGTGTAGATTGAAATACTCACTACACCATGAGGTTTTAATAGCTTTAAGCTATGCTCTATAGCTTTTATTGTTGTATTTGGTTTTGTTATAATCCTATGCTTAGCTCTTGGTAAATATCCCAAATTAAATACAATACATGAAACTTCTTTTTCAACATGCTTATCCATATTTTCATGCCCATCTAATATCAGCTTTACTCTTTTGTCTAAATTTTCTTTTTCTAATTTTTTAGCCGTTGATTTAATAGCTTCTTCTTGTACATCAAAGCTGTAAACAAACCCATTTTCCCCAACTTTTTGTGCTAAGTACTTTGTATCATACCCATTTCCCATAGTTGCATCTACTACAATATCACCTTCATTTATTATTTTCTCTAAATATAACTTGTTTATGTCAGTGACCTTTGTTAAATATTTTGCCTTTTTCATATAAACTCCTCTATTTTAATCCTTTTAAATAATCTACTTCTTCTTTTGTTAAGTTTCTATATTTACCCACTTCTGTTCCTCTTAAAGTAATTTCTCCCATAGCTGCTCTTCTAAGTCTTAGTACCGGATGATCTATAGCTCTACACATTTTTCTTACTTGTCTATTTCTACCTTCATGTATTTTTATTTCGCATATTGCATAATTTTTTTCTTCATCTTTTTTCACAATTTTAATTTTAGCTGGGGCCGTTTTATAATCCTCTATATAAAGTCCGTCTTCAAAATTTTTCATTTCATCAGTTGTTGGTATTCCTTTTACTATTGCCATATAAGTTTTAGCAACTTCGTGCTTTGGATGAGTTAGTTTATATGTTAAATCACCGTCATTAGTAAGTATTAATAATCCACTAGTTTCATAGTCTAGTCTTCCTATAGGATAAATTCTCTCCTTTATATCACTTACTAGGTCAAGAACACTAGGTCTATCAAATTGGTCTTTTACTGTTGTTATATAACCTTCTGGTTTATTTAAAACTATATAAACTTCTTTTTCGTCTAATCCTATTTTCGATCCATCTATTTCCACTATATCATTTTGTTCATCTATTTTAAATGATAGCTCACTCACAACGTTACCATTAACTGTAACTCTTTTTTGTAATATTATTTCTTCTGCTTTTCTTCTTGATGCTATTCCACAAGAAGCTATGTATTTGTTAATTCTCATATTGCACCTTCTTTTATGATTTTGTATTTATTTTTGTATTTTACTTATTTTTATTTAACTATTATACCATACTAACTATATGTCAAAGACAAAACATTTAATTTTTTAAATATCTTTAGTATCTTTGCATATACTTTAATAGTATTAATTTATAATATTTCGCCATAACATATTGTAAATATGTTAATTAAGGAGTTATTATGATTTCAAGAGAAAATATAAAGTATTATATATTCATAGCATTTATTAGTATATTAATTTATAAAGTTGTAGATACACCAACTAGACTACTTTCTAATATCGGTGGTTTGATAAAAATTTTAAGTCCTTTTTTATTAGGTATTTTATTTGCATTATTAATTAACCCTATGATGATGCTATTTGAAAAAAAATTTAATCTACATAGAATACTAAATATACTTTTATGTTATATAATAATATCAATTGTTTTAATATTAATAGGTAAGATTTTCATACCTGATATAATTAATACTTTAGATACTCTAATAAAAGAAATTCCAAATTATATAGTTATGTTAGAGGAATTTTTAAATAGGTATGTTTCTAAAACTAATGTGTTAGATATAGCTTTGCCACACATTCAGAAAAACTTAAACGTTATCTTAAAGGAGCTTATAAATTTATTTTCTAAAACTTCTTCTGATATTGTTCTTTATGTATTTAGCTTAACATCTTTACTATTTAACATAGCTATGGGTATAATTTTATCAATTTACATGTTATTTGATAAAGAAAATATATCGCTAGGTTTTAAAAAACTACTTTATTGTGCTACTACTAAAAAGAAAGCTAATAGTATTATTAATTTTTTTAAAATGTGTCATAATATATTTTATCATTATATAATAGGAAGAATTTTAGATTCTGCCATAATTGGTGTTTTAGCATTTATAGGATTTAAGTTTATTTTAAAAATTGATAATGTCTTATTCTTATCTTTTATAATTTTTTTAACAAATATTATTCCATACTTTGGTCCATTTATGGGAGCTGTACCTCCTTTTGCTATGACTCTAATTCAAAGCCCGATTAAAGCATTTTGGGTTTTAGTATTTATATTTGTTCTTCAGCAAATTGATGGAAGCATCATAGGTCCTAAGATAATGGGTGATCAAGTTGGGCTTAGCCCTCTTTGGATAATATCCGCAGTATTAATTGGTGGTTCTTTATTTGGAATTATAGGAGTTTTCTTGTCTGTCCCAATTGCTGCTGTTATAAAGTCTTGCCTTGATAAATATATTGAAAAAAGAATTTATATAAAAGGTTCAAAATAAAACTCAAATATAAGCCTTCACATAAAAAACTGTAGCTTTAATAAACTACAGTTTTTATGTGTACATCATCTAAAATTTTGTTATAGTTTTTTGTCTTGTACGTGTTTAGCTGGTGGAGAAATTGTAATTTTATATCTATTATTTAAAAGTACAGTATTTAATACTAATCGAGTAGGAGCTAAATAATTATTTTATTTAGCGTCCTCTCACACCACCGTGCATACCGTTCGGTACACGGCGGTTCATTAAGTTTCATGCACTTTTGAATATCTCTTG
>NZ_JASKYM010000015.1 GCF_030131845.1 Romboutsia sedimentorum
TCCGAACACAGAAGTTAAGCTCTTTAGCGCTGATGGTACTTGGTGGGCAACTGCCTGGGAGAGTAAGACGTAGCCACGTAATCTTTTTTTTGCGTTCAAAAATATATTATTAGTTCTAAATTTACAAAGTTTAGATGTAGATGTATACTATAAATGTAAACATAAAAAACTTAATATAGTTTGGAGGATATCAATGAATATAGGGGTTGTAGGCGTAAATCATAATTTAGCTCCAATAAGTGTAAGAGAAGGAGTTTCTTTTACGGATTTACAGAAAATAGAGGCTATAAATTATTTATTAGACAAAGAGATAGAAGAGGTTGTTATATTATCGACTTGTAATAGAAGTGAGATTTATATTCAATCAAAAGATATTAAAGAAAAAATAAAAATGATAGAACAATTCTATGAAAGCTTCTTTGAATGTCCTGATGTAAGTAACTACTTATTTACAAAATCAGGTAGAGAGGCTATAGAACATATTTATAATGTTACATCAGGATTAGATTCTATAGTATTAGGAGAAGACCAAATACTAGGGCAAGTAAAAGATGCTCATGTTTTTTCTATGCAATTAGGTTCTAGTAAAAAGATATTTAATAAATTATTTAGAGAAGCAATAACTACAGCAAAAAACATGAAAAGTACAACAAAAATATCACAGCAACCATTATCTATAAGCTATATCGGGGTAAAGTTTTTAGAAAAGAGGTTAGGTGAATTAGAGGGTAAGAATGCTTTAGTTATAGGCGTAGGAAAAATGAGCAAGTTAACCATGAAACATTTAGAAGAAGAAAAGGTTAACACAATATATGTGTCAAATCGAAGTCATGGTAAGATAAAAGAAATACAACATGAATATAAAAATATTGTTCCGATTGAATATAAAGACAGATATAAAGTACTTAATGATGTGGATATGGTAATAAGTGCTACAGCGTCTCCTCATATGGTAATTAAATATGAAGAAATGCCTAAACTTCAAAAACAAGTTTATATGATGGATATAGCTCTTCCAAGAGATATAGATCCAAAAATAAATGATATAGAAAATGCAGAAGTTTATGATATAGATGACTTAAAGAAAATTCATGATGAAAACAATGAAAGAAGAAAAGAATTAGCTAACATAGGGTATGAGATGATAAACGAAAGTATTGATGAGTTTTTAGAATGGGTAGATTCAACACATATAGATCCAACTATTGAGTCATTAAATGATAAATGTTTAGAAATAAGAGAAGATACTTTAGAGTACATATTTAGAAAATTAAATTTAGATACTAGAGAGAAAAAAGTCATAGATAAGATGATGACATCTGCACTTAAAAGGCTTATAAGAGAGCCTATAATTAATTTAAAGCAAACCAAAGATAAAGGTAAGCGCGAAGAATACATGAAATTAGTTGAAGAGTTATTTGAACTTTAGACCTTAGGAGGTATACATATGAAAAATGAAAAATCACTAAAGATATATGAAGAAGCAGTAAAGTATATACCAGGAGGGGTTAACAGTCCTGTTAGAGCGTTTAAATCAGTAGGTTTAGATCCTATTTTTATAGACAGAGCTCATGGAAGTAGAATATATGATGTAGATGGAAATGAATACATAGATTATATTTGTTCTTGGGGTCCACTTATGTTAGGACATAGTCCAAAAGAAATAGTACAAGGTATTGAAGAAGTAGTAGCTAAAGGAACAAGTTATGGAGTGCCTACAGAAATAGAAGTAGATATGGCAAAAATAATAGTAGAGGCTTATCCTGCAATAGATCAAGTTCGTATGGTTAACTCTGGAACCGAAGCGACAATGAGTGCTTTAAGAGTAGCTAGAGCGTACACAAATAGAAATAAAATATTAAAATTTGAAGGATGTTACCACGGACATTCAGATGCCCTATTAGTTAAATCAGGATCTGGAACAATTACATACGGAGTACCTACAAGTCCAGGAGTACCAGATGATGTTGTTAAAGATACTTTAGTATGTAGATATAATGATTTAGATGCAGTAAGAGAAATATTCAAAAACCAAGGTCATGAAATAGCTGCAATAATAGTAGAAACAGTAGCAGGTAACATGGGTGTAGTTTCTGGGACACAAGAGTTTTTACAATTATTAAGAGATATAACTAAAGAGTACAACACTGTTTTAATATTTGATGAAGTAATAACTGGATTTAGATTAAATTACAGCAGTTCAATTGGATACTTTGGAATAAAGCCAGACATGGTTTGCTTTGGAAAAATAATAGGAGCAGGACTTCCAGTTGGAGCTTATGGTGGAACTAAAGAAATAATGAGTATGGTATCTCCTGTGGGACCTGTTTATCAAGCTGGAACATTATCAGGTAATCCACTAGCTATGTATATGGGTAAAAAGAACTTAGAAATACTAAGAGACAATCCTCAAATATATTTAGAATTAGAAGAAAAAGCTAAAAGATTAGAAGCAGGACTAAGAAATAATATAGAAAAATTAGGATTAAATTATACTATAAATAGAGCTGGTTCATTAGTTTGTTTATTCTTTGCAAAAGGTCCTATAAATAATTATGATGATGTAACTAAATGTGATGTTGATAAATTTAATAAATACTTTAAAGAATTAATAAATAAAGGAATTCTTTTAGCTCCGACTCAGTTTGAAGCAATGTTTTTATCAAATGCTCACAAGAATGAAGATATTGATTATACTATAAACGCTAGTTACGAAGCATTAAAAGCAGCACACAATCTTTAAGAATGTTAATGAGAGGGAAATTACATGAATTTACTAGAAAATATATCAAAGAATATATATTCATTAGATGAAAAATATATTAATAAAGCAAAAGAAAGATTAGACAAACTTATAAAGCCTGTTGGCAGCCTTGGTAAGATAGAAGACATTTGTATGCAATTAGCAGGAATATATGGAAGTGAAAAATTTGATACGTCTAAAAAAGCAATAATAGCTTTTGCAGGAGATCATGGAGTTTATGAGGAAGGTGTAGCACCAGACCCTCAAAACATAACATATCTTCAATTTCCTAATTTTGCAAAAGGATTATGTGGAGTAGGAACATTAAGTAAATTTGTAGGTGCTGATGTAGTAGCAGTAGATGTAGGTATAAATTGTGACCATAAATTAGACGGTGTTCTAGATTATAAAATTAGAAAAGGAACATCAAATATGGCTAAAGGACCTGCTATGAGTAGAGAAGAAGCCATAAAATGTTTAGAAATTGGTATAGAAGTGGCAGAAGATTGTATAGAAAAAGGATATAAAGTTATAGGTATTGGAGAAATGGGAATATGTAATACTACTCCAAGTAGTGCCATAATATCAGTAATAGGCGATTGTGATCCTTTAGAAGTAACTGGAATAGGAGCAGGATTAAAGAAAGAAAGAGTAGCACACAAAGCTAGCGTAATAAGAAAGTCTATAGAATTAAATAATCCAAATCCAAATGATGCTATAGATATATTATCTAAAGTTGGAGGATTTGAAATAGGTGCTATGGCAGGTGTTGTATTGGGATGTAGCGCAAACAGAATACCTGTAGTCTTAGATGGATTTATATCTTATGCAGCAGCATTATTAGCATATAAGATAAACCCTAAATGTAGAGAGTATATGATAGCATCTCACTTATCAGCAGAACCAGGAACTCAAAAATCTTTAGAAATAATAAATCTGAGTCCTGTACTTAATATGGATATGAGACTAGGTGAAGGTAGTGGAGCAGCTTTAGCATTTAATATAATAGAAGCATCTAACTATACATATCAAAATATGGCTACATACGATGAAGTAGATCTAGGAAAATAGGTATCTAAGATAGGAGAAATAAAATGAGCAAAGTTATATTGGTAACAGGTGGAGCAAGATCTGGTAAAAGTAATTTTGCAGAACAATTATGTATAAATAGAAATAATGAGACTGCATATATAGCAACATCAGTACCTTTTGATGATGAATTAAAAGATAGAGTAAAAAAACATAAAGAAAGTAGACCTCAAAACTGGAATACTTACGAAATATACAAAGATATTTATTCTATAATTGAAGAAATATCTAAAAAACACAAAACGGTTATATTAGATTGTGTAACATTATTGGTTAATAATTTAATGTTCACACATGAAATAGATATAGATAAAGCGAATCAAGATCAAATAAATAACGTAGAGATGTACATAAAAGATCAAGTTACTAAATTAATTGAAGAAATAAAAAAAACAGATTTATATTTTGTTGTAGTGACTAATGAACTAGGAATGGCAGTTGTTCCTGATAACAAACTAAGCAGAGTATACACAGATATTGTAGGTAGAATAAATCAATGCATAGCATCACAAAGTGATGAAGTATATTTTGTAGTAAGTGGTATACCTATGAAGATAAAGGGGTAGATTATGAAAAGATTTATAGCAATACTTCAATTTATGACTAGGATACCTATAAATGTAGATGTAGGAATTGATGATGATTTTCATAAATCATTAACGTATTTTCCATTAGTTGGACTTGTATTAGGAGTATTATTGTTCTTAGTTGGAACGGTATCAATGATAATATTTGACCCATTTATAACATCTATAATTATTACGTTAGCATCAGTATTACTTACAGGAGGCCTTCATATTGATGGACTAGGAGATACTTTTGATGCTATATACAGTTATAGAGATAAAGAAAAAATGCTAGAGATAATGAAAGATTCTAGATTAGGAACAAATTCACTTTTAGCTATAACGTTTGTAATATTACTTAAAATTGGGTTTATATATAGTGTTGTAAATGCAGGATGTATGTGGATGATAATATTTATGCCAGTTATAGGTAGATTGGGAGTACTAAGATTAACTTATAAAACAGTATCACCAAGAGCTAAAGGTATGGGAAATATGTTCATAGGAAAATGTAGCACAAACATGTTTATAAGCGCTATATTATACACAATAGCAATGATATTATTAATATCAAAATTTATATTTTTAAGTAAATTCGAAATTATAATAAGAATACTTGGGTCTATAATAGTTGTTATTTTATTTAATCAGATATTTAAAAATCATATATATAAAAAAATTGATGGAGTAACAGGAGATATACTAGGATGTAGTATAGAACTTGGAGAAGTTATATATTTACTTTACATATACTTTATAATAGGTTAATCTTAAAGAGGTGAGACTATGACAAAATTAATTTTAGTAAGACACGCATTGACTACTGATAATCAAGATAACAAATTATCTGGACATATAGATAGTGTTGTAAGTGAGATAGGTAAAAAACAAATTGATAAGCTTACAACTTATTTGGAAAAAGTAGATATAGATAAAATTTATACTACTACATCATCAAGAACTAAAGATACAGTACAAAAGATAGCAAATTTAAAAAAAATAAATATAATACAAAAAGAAGCATTAAAGGAAATTAGCTTTGGAGATTTTGAAGGTATAACCTTTGAAAAAATAAAAAAAAATCACCCAAAAGAGTTTCAAGATATGATAGATAAAGGATACGAATATAAATACCCTAATGGAGAAAGCTTGATAGACTCCTATAACAGGGTGGCAAATGAAATAAGTGAAATAATTATTGATAATAAAGATAAGACAATACTTATATGTTCTCATGGAGGAACAATAAGAAATATAATAACTTACCTTATATCAAATAGTTATGAGTACCACTGGAATTTTAAGATTGATAATGCATCAGTTACAATTTTAGAGGTAGAAAATGGTTTTACTGTTGTAAATACTATGAATAATACTAGTTTTATTTAGCCTTTAAAAATCGAATATTAGATTAAAATAGGTTCTTATAGATTAAAAGGGAAAAAGGTTAAATACCTTTGCAGCCCCCGCTACTGTAAAACTGACGAAACTATAAATGCCACTGTCGCTTGACGGGAAGGTATAGGAGTAGGATGAAGTTGAGCCAGGATACCTGCCTAATTTAATTGACTAATGAGATCTTCGGGGTGAAGGTTTTTATTTGATACATTATAAAATAAAAGACCTAACTCTAGATAGAGTTGGGTCTTTTTTAATATTAGAAAATTTAGATAAAGGGTGTGAAATTATGGGTAAAAAAATAATGTTACAAGGTACTGCATCTAATGTTGGAAAAAGCGTTTTAACAGCTGGTTTATGTAGAGTATTTAAACAAGATGGTTATAGTGTTGCACCATTCAAATCTCAAAATATGGCATTAAATTCTTTTATAACAAAAGAAGGCCTTGAAATGGGAAGGGCTCAAGTATTTCAAGCTGAAGCAGCAGGAATAGAGCCAGTAGCAGATATGAACCCTATATTATTAAAACCATCTGGAAACCATAGATGCCAAGTAATAGTAAGGGGAAAAGTAAGAGAAGATATGTCTTCATCGGACTATCATACATATAAGCCTGAGTTATCAAAAGAATTGAAAACTATATTTGAAAAATTTAGTAATAATCACGATATAGTAGTTATGGAAGGTGCTGGAAGTAGTGCTGAAATAAATTTAAGAGAACATGATATTGCTAATATGGGAATGGCAGAAATAGCAGATGCACCTGTAATAATAGTAGGGGATATAGATAGAGGAGGAGTATTTGCTTCTTTAGCAGGTACGATGCTTCTACTAAGCGAAGAAGAAAGAAAAAGAGTAAAGGGAGTAATAATAAATAAATTTAGAGGAAGAAAAGAACTTTTATATGATGGAGTTAAGATGCTTGAAGAAATAATAAAAGTTCCTGTACTTGGGGTTATTCCTTATAGTGATATAAAAATAGAAGATGAAGATAGTGTAACAACTAAATTCAAAACTAAAATGGATAAAAATGATGTACATATTGAAATAATTAGAACACCACATATGTCTAATTTTACAGATTTTAATATATTTGAAACACAAGAAGACGTTAGTATCAGATATGTTGATTATGGAGAGGTGTTAGGAAATCCTGATATGGTAATAATACCGGGAAGTAAAAGTACAATAGATGACTTAAAATACATAAGAGAAAATGGGATAGAACAGCAAATAAAAGAATTACAAAAAAGAGGTAAATTAATATTTGGTATCTGCGGGGGTTATCAAATGTTAGGTAATAAACTTAAAGACCCGTATCATGTAGAAGGTGAAGTAGATGAATTTGATGGAATTGGACTTTTAGATAATGAAACTACTTTTGAAAAAGAAAAAGTAACAACTCAAGTAGAAGCTACAATACATGATGGGCTTAGCGGATATATGGCTAATCTTGGAGGAAAAAAAGTAAAAGGTTATGAAATACATATGGGGAAAAGCAAAATCGGTGAAAATGTAAATGATCTAAACATGATTAATAAAAAACTAGAAGAAAATGTTAATTATGCAGAAGGAAGTGTAAACAAAGAAGGTAATGTAGTAGGAACTTATCTTCACGGTATATTTGATGATATTGATTTTACAAGAGGCATATTAAACAACATAAGAACTCAAAAGGGATTAGAAAAGATACAAAGTAGGGTAACTTCATTTGATGAATTTAAACAAAAAGAATACGACAAATTAGCAGATTTATTAAGAGAACATTTAGATATAGAAAAAATTTATAAGATAATGGAAGATCATGAAAATACAAAAAAATAAATTTAAATAGTAGGGGATATTTATGAGAAAAATTTTGATTGCAGGAACTAATAGTGGAGTAGGAAAGACAACTATATCCTTAGGAATTATGCAAGCTCTTACAAAAAGAAATATGAAAGTCCAGCCGTATAAAGTTGGACCTGACTATATAGATCCTTCGTATCATACGTTTATAACTAATCGATACTCAAGAAACTTAGATTCATATATGTTAGATGATGAAAAAATAAAATATGTATTTAATAAATCATCACAAGATGCAGACATATCAATAGTTGAAGGTGTAATGGGGCTGTTTGATGGTATAGGAATAGATTTAGATAATTGCACTAGTTCTCATACGTCTAAAATTTTAAAAGCACCAGTTATATTAGTCATAAACGGTAAAGCTATGGCAGCATCTAGTGCAGCTATGGTACTTGGATATAAACAAATTGATAAAGATGTAGATATAAAAGGTGTAATAGTTAATAATGTTAAAACTAAAACTCATTATGAAATAATAAAACAATCAATAGAAACATATTGTGATGTAGAAGTTTTGGGATATTTTCCTCCTAATGATGAATTTTCACTAGACTCAAGACATTTAGGACTAGTACCTAGTGTAGAAATAGATTGTTTAAAAACTAAATTTGATAATTTAGCAGATGAAATAGAAAAGTATATAGATATAGATAGAATACTAGAAATATCACAAACCGAAGAAGTTGAAAGTAACTTTAATTTATTACCTTTTATAAAAGAAAATAAATTGGAAAATAAAACAATAGCTATAGCATATGACAAAGCTTTTAATTTTTACTATAGAGAAAATATAGAGTTACTACAAGAGTTAGGACTAAATATAAAATACTTTAGTCCCTTAGAAGATAAAGAAGTTGCAAATTGTGATTATATATATATTGGTGGAGGTTTCCCAGAAATATTTGCTCAAGAACTAGAGATTAATGAAAGTATGAGACAATCTATAAAAAAAGCTCATGAAAATAATATACCTATATACGCTGAATGCGGTGGGTTAATGTATTTAGGAGAAAAACTTGTAGATCAAGAAAATAAAGAATGCAATATGGTAGGGATATTTAAAGGATATAGCGAGATGACATCTTCTTTAAAAAGATTTGGGTATTGTTATGGAATATCTAAAGTAGAAACTATTTTATCTAAAAAAGGTGAAATGATAAAAGGTCATGAGTTTCATCACTCAGTTTTTCAAACTAAAGAAGAATGTGCTTATACAATGAGAAAAGAAAGAGATAAAAAAATAGTTGATGAATGGGAAGGTGGATATAGCAAAAATAATACTTTAGCTACTTATCTACACACACATTTTTATAATAACTTAGATTGTATAAAGAATTTTTTAGAAAAAGGAAATAAGTAATATGAATATACTATCTATTTACATAGGTTACGTAATGGATTTAATTATAGGAGATCCATATTCTTTTCCTCATCCAGTTAGGTACATTGGAAAACTTATAAGAACAACTGAAAATAAAATAAGAAAAATAGCTAAAACTGATAAAAATTTAAAAATAGGTGGATTTGTATTATGGTTTGTTACAGTAGGAATAACTTACTTAGTTACATATTTAACAGTTAAATTAAGTAGTTTTGTTCCAGGTGGTTTTTTAATAGCAAATTCAATTTTAATTTACACAACACTTGCTACTAAATGTTTAAAAGATGAGGCTGTAAAAATATATAAAGTGTTAAAAAGCAAAGATATAGAAAAATCTAGAATTCAATTATCTTATATAGTAGGAAGAGATACTACAAGTTTAGATGAAGGTGAAATAATTAGAGCAACAGTAGAAACAGTAGCAGAAAATACTGTTGATGGAATAATTGCACCAATGTTTTACGCTTTTATAGGTGGAGCACCACTTGCAATGGCTTATAAAGCTATAAATACACTAGATTCTACTGTAGGATATAAAAATGAAAAGTATATGAATTTGGGGTTTGCATCAGCTAAAATTGATGACATTGCAAATTATATACCTGCTAGAATTTCTGTTTTATTAATGACAATAGGAAGTTTGATATTAGGATATGATTATAAAAGTTGTTTTAAAATTTCAATTAGAGATAGAAAAAATCATAAAAGTCCAAACTGTGCATATCCAGAAGGTGCAGTTGCAGGAGCCTTAGGAGTACAATTAGGTGGAACTAATATATACTTTGGTAAAGAAGTGCATAAGCCAACTATAGGAGATAAAATCAGGAAAATTGAGATAGAAGATATAGTTAGAACAAATAAGATAATGTATGCTACTTCAATTACTTCAATATTAATATTTACAGCATTGTTTATAGTTTTATAAAAATTTACATTGGCAGATTCACGATATAGTGAGTTTATTTGAGGGGTGAGATATATGAAAGACTTAGGGCATGGTGCTAATGTAGAATATATAGCAAAATTGTACGATAAAAATCCAAAAGACATAATAGATTTTAGTTCAAATATAAATCCAAAAGTAATACCAAATTTAGAAAAATACATATTAGAAGGATTAGAAGAGTGTAGAAGTTACCCAGATATAAATTACACTAATTTAAAAAATAATATATCGAAATATATAAATGTAAAATCGGATTTTATAATACCTGGCAATGGAGCTACAGAGATAATCTACTTATTAATGAAAAGTATAGGAAAGAAAATAGCTATATTAAATCCTACTTTTTCAGAATATGAAAGAAGTGCTAAATTAAGTGGATTAGAAGTTATAAATTTAGCGTTAGATGAAAAAAATCAGTTTGGTATAGATTTAGATTATATAAAAGCAAATATAGAAAAATTTGATAGTTTATTTGTATGTAATCCTAATAATCCAAATGGTAAAGTTAAAGATTTAAAAAAATTACTAGATTTAATGAAATCAAACAATAAATTACTTATAGTAGATGAAACTTTTATGGAATTTGTGGGAGATGAAGAAAAATATAGTTTAGTAAAGTCCATAGATAAATATGAAAATCTATTTATACTAAAAGCTGTCACAAAATTTTTTGGAATGCCAGGATTAAGACTTGGATATGGATTAACTAGTAACAAAGAAATAATAGAGAAAATTTATAACTACAAAGAACCATGGACAATAAATTCTTTTGCAGATACTTTGTCTAACTATATTTTTACAGATAAAAAATATATAAAAGATAGCAAAGACTACTATATAAATGAACGAAAATATATGTTACAAGAGTTAAGAAACATAAAGAACATAGTAGTATATGATAGCGATACGAATTTTTTACTAATTAGACTTAATACTAAGAGGGCAAATGAAATAAAAGTCGAATTATTAATAAAAGGGAATATTCTTGTAAGAGATGCATCGAATTTTATATGTTTAGATGATAGTTATATAAGAATAGCTATAAAATCTCATGAAGAAAATAAAATCCTTATAAAATATATGAAAGATTTATTAGGAGATTAATATGAAAAATTATGGCATTTGTCCAGCGTCTTGCGGAGAGTTTGTTCAAGGAATGGTGGACAATGATGAATACTTGAGTTCATATACAATAGATATGTATTCAACAGCAATAGTTGAAGAAAGATTAAAAAATATACAAAGAGGACCAAGTAAATCTAGAAAAGCAGTAGAAGCTGTTTTTGATAGATTTAATATACCGATTAAGGAAAGTAAAAATATTTCATTAAATATTAAAAGTGAAATACCAGTGGGAAAAGGTATGGCAAGTTCAACAGCAGATATAGGGGCTACTATAGTTGCTACACTAGGACTATTAAAACAAAGTTTAAGCAGTGAAGAAATATCTAAACTAGCATCTACGATAGAACCAACAGATTCTATATATATAGAAAAAAACAGTATTTTCAACCCCTTAAATGGTGACGTAATAAAGTATTTAGGCAACATTAAAAACTCTAGAGTTGTAGTTTTAGAACCTAAAAAGACCTTAAACACAATGAAGATTAGAAGCTTACCAAATTACAAAGAAATTAAAATACAAAATAAAGAAATTATAAAAAATGCATTTCAACTTTTAGAAGAAGGGATGAAAGATAATGATTTATATAGTATTGGAAAAGCTTGCACTCTTAGTAGTTTAGCCAATGAAAATATAGATAAAAAAGAAGGATTAAAAGAAATTATAGAAATATCACAAAATTATGGTGCATACGGGGTAAATATTGCTCATAGTGGTACAGTTGTTGGAATTTTAATAGACAAGTGTATGAATGATGCTAGATTGATAGAATTATTAAAACAAGCTAATTTAGATGTAGTTTACAATAAAATGTACGCCTTAGATATTATAGATGGTGGAATCAGGAGGGAATTACAATGCAATACATCAAAAATCCTATGATGATAGAAGAAACAAGTTTTGTAATGATACAAGAGATAATAGATGAGATAAGACCAAATTATGAATTTAAAAATTTAGTAGAAGAAAAAATAATAAAGCGCTGTATACATACAACTGCAGATTTTGAATACTTAGATATACTTAAAATATCAGATACTGTAGTAGAAAATATAGTAGATGCACTTAAAAATAATGCAACTATATATACAGATACAAATATGGCTTTAAGCGGAATAAATAAAAAGAGATTAGAAGCTTTAGAATGCAAGTATAAATGTTTAGTAGCTGATGAAGAAACTGCAAAGCTAGCTAAGGAAAAAGCTATAACTCGTTCAATGGCAGCAGTTGAAATAGCATCTAAAGAACCTGGAAGAAAAATATTTGTACTTGGAAATGCTCCAACAGCACTATATAAAGTTATGGAAATGAGAAATTCTAAAGAACTTAGTGTAGATGCAATAGTAGGAGTTCCAGTTGGATTTGTAGGAGCAGCAGAATCTAAAGATGAATTAGAAAAAACTGATATACCTTACATAATATCAAAAGGAAGAAAAGGTGGAAGTAACTTAGCAGCAGCCATAGTTAATGCTATTTTATACACTATGTAGGTAATGATATGGAAGAGTATGTATATATAGACGGGAAAAAATATAGAAGAGGCTATACTACTGGTTCTTGTGCTACGGGTGCAGCAAAAGCAGCAACTCAGATGCTATTAACTAAAAGCAAAATAGATACTGTAAATATAGATACTCCGAAAGGTATCCCTCTAACATTAAAAATTGAAAACATAAATATGAGTGACGATTATGTAGAATGTTCAATACAAAAAGATGGTGGAGATGATATTGATGCCACTCATACTATGCATATCTATGCTAGAGCAGAACTTGTAAAACAACAAGGATCTGAAGACATATTAGTTTGTGGCGGAGATGGTATAGGAGTTGTAACTAGAAAAGGATTAAGTGTAGAAGTTGGAAAGCATGCTATAAATCCAGTTCCTATGAAAATGATAAAAAGTGAAGTAAATAAAGTTATAGGCAGTGATATAGAATTAATTTTAGGAAAAGGTATTTCACTAAAAATAACTATATTTGCTCCAAGAGGAAGTGAAATAGCTAAAAAAACTTTTAATCCAAGACTTGGTATAGTTGGAGGAATATCTATTTTAGGAACTACTGGAATAGTTGAGCCTATGAGTGATGAGGGATGGAAAAAATCTTTATCAATAGAACTTCAAATGAAAAAAGAACAAGGTCTAGATAAAATAATCTTAGTACCAGGAAATCATGGGGAACAATTTATAAGAGAAAACTTAAAATTAGATATGAAATATGTTATAAGAACTAGCAATTTTATAGGATACATGTTAAAAGAAGCTCAACGAATGGGATATAAAAAAATACTTATGGCAGGTCATATAGGTAAATTTATAAAAATATCAGCAGGAATATTTAATACTCATAGTAAGATAGCAGATGCTAGGAGTGAAATATTAGTATCTAATTTAGCAATGATGAAAGCTCCTTACGAGCTTTTAGAAAAAATAAGTAAATGCTTAACTGCAGAAGAAGCAGTTGAAATAATAGATAATAGTGATTATAAAGAATTCTATGATTTAGTAAGTAATAAATGTAAATTCAAAGTTGATCAGTATTTATGTGATGACGAAATAGAAGTAGAAGTTATGATGTTTTCTATGGACAAAACTTTATTGGGAAAATCAGATAACACATATCATTTAGTGGAGGTGTTTAGATGATAAATGTAATAGGATTAGGTCCAGGAAATAGCGATTATATAACTAAGTTAGGCGAAACTTTAATAAAAGATTCTGATGTATTAATCGGAGGAAAAAGAAACTTAGAATCTATAAAAGATTTTAAAGGTGAAAAGATAGAGTTAGCATCTAATTTAAAAGAGATAGTACGCTACATAAATGATAATAAAGAAAAGCAAATATCTGTAATAGCTTCAGGTGATCCATTTATATATGGAATAGGAAAGTATTTGTCACAAAATATTGAACCTGAAAACCTAAATGTAGTATGTGGAATTAGTTCTTTGCAATATATATTTTCAAAAGTACATGTTGATATGAATGATTTATATATAACAAGTAGCCATGGAAAAACCCCTGACTTTGATTATGTATTATCTCACAAAAAAGTATGTATGGTTACAGATAAAAACATAGGGCCAAAAGAAATTTGCAAAGAAATTATAAAACGAAGCTTAAGTAAAACTGTTATTGTGGGAGAAAATCTATCTTATCACAATGAAAAAATAAGTATAGGAAAACCACAAGATATATTAAAAATAGATAATTTTGATATGTGCGTAGTAGTATTGCTAGAAGATTATTAAAAGTCATAACAATTGATGGGGATTACATATGAAAAATAGTGAATTCATAACAGGAAAAGTACCTATAACAAAAGAAGAAGTGAGAGCTATATCTATAATGAAATTAGATTTAGTAAATGCTAAAAAATTTGTAGATGTAGGAGCAGGTACAGGAAGCGTAAGTATAGAAGCGGCTTACAATTATCCAAACTTAGAAGTTGTTTCTATAGAAAGAAATGATGATGCACTAGACTTAATAAATAAAAATGTTGAAAAATTCAACTTAAACAATGTAGATGTAATAAAGGGATATGCACCGATAGAATTAAATAGAAATGTTGATGCAGTATTTCTTGGAGGTACAGGTAATAATTTAAGTGAAATATTACTTTGGTCAAAAGATATGCTTATTGAAGGTGGAAGATTAGTAGCAAATTTTATAATAGTAGAAACTTTTAATGAAACTTTAAAACTACTAAGAGAATATGGATTTAAGAATATAGATGTTTCAGTGTTAAACGTGTCTAAGTTAGAAAAGCTGGGAAGAGGCGAATATTTTAAACCTCTAAACCCAATTTATATAATATCTTGTGAAAAAGGGGAAAATTAATATGATGAATAAAGTACATTTTGTAGGAGCAGGACCAGGAGACAAAGAATTAATAACTCTTAAAGGATATAAACTTTTAAGCGATGCTGATGTAGTTATATATGCAGGGTCATTAGTTAACCCAGAACTTTTAGAATACTGTAAAGAAGGATGTGAAATACACAATAGTGCTCATATGGATTTACAAGAAATAATAGAAGTAATGGAAAAAGGAATAAAAGAAAATAAATCTGTTGTAAGATTACAAACAGGAGATTTCTCTATATATGGTTCGATAAGAGAGCAAGTAGAAGATTTACATAAATTAGAGATAGGCTACGATTGTACACCGGGAGTTAGCTCATTCTTAGGAGCTGCATCATCATTAGGCGTAGAATACACAGTTCCAGAAATATCTCAAAGTGTAATAATAACAAGAATGGAAGGAAGAACTCCAGTACCATCTAAAGAATCGATAGAGTCATATGCAGCTCATCAAACTTCTATGGCAATATTCTTATCAGTACAAGATATACAAAAGGTTGTAGAGAGACTTAATGAAGGTGGATATCCAATGAATACGCCAATAGCTGTTGTATATAAAGCTACTTGGGCTGATGAAAAAATAGTAAAAGGTACATTAGAAGATATAGCAGTAAAAGTAAAAGAAAATGGTATAACAAAAACAGCTTTAATATTAGTTGGTCAATTCTTAGGTAAAGAATATAATAATTCGAAGTTATACGATAAGGACTTCAAACATGAATACAGAAGCTAAGATTTGTTTAGTTTGTATAACTGAAAATGGTAAAAAGTTAGCATTAAAGATAAATAATCTTATAGAAAATAGTCATGTTTACATAGTAAGTAATAAAAATAATAACTTAAATATAGATAATGAAAAAGAAAATGTATTTTTAGTTAAAGATAAATTGAGTGTGCTAGTAGAGAATTTATTTAAAGAATATCAATATATTATTTTTATAATGGCAACTGGAATTGTAGTTAGAGTTATAGCACCATACATAAATAGTAAATTTAGTGATCCAGCAATACTTGTTACTGATGAAAAAGGAAGCAATATAATTAGTTTGTTAAGTGGTCATATGGGTGGAGCTAACGAAATGACATTACATATAAGTAAATTAATAAATTCAAATCCAGTTATAACTACGGCAACAGATGTAAATAAAAAATCTTCATTGGACATGATAGCTAAGAAACTAGATGCTCATATAGATGATTTTAGAGAAAATGTAAAAGATGTAAATGCAATGCTTGTCAACAATCAAGAAGTTGGAATATATATAGATGGTGATTACGATATAGATACTAGAGGGTTTAAAGTTTTAAATAGTATTGAAAATATAGATGACCTAGAAAAAGTAGTTATAGTAACTAATAAAAAAGAAATTACTAAAAACAACTCAGTTATAAAAGTGATTCCAAGAAATTTAGTAGTAGGCATAGGATGCAGAAGAAATACTGATAGCTTATTGTTACAAGAGTCTTTAAACGATTTGCTACATCAATATAACATAGATATTAAAAGTATTAAGCAAATTGGAAGCATAGATATAAAGCATGATGAAAAAGCAATTATAGATTTAGCATCATACTTAGGTGTAGAATTTATAACTGTTTGTGCTAAGGATATATCTAAAGTCGATTGTCTGTTTGATAAATCAGAATTTGTAAAGAAAAATGTAGGTGTATATTGTGTTGCAGAACCTGTAACTCATATACTTAGCAATGGAAATTTAATAATAGAAAAGCATAAATATAGAGGAATAACAATTTCGGTGGGGAGAGTGTCAAAATGATATATGTTATAGGTATAGGACCTGGAAGCAAAGAATTAATGACGATTCAATCAATAAAAGCTATGGAAGATGCTGAAGTTATCGTAGGATACAAAACTTATATAAACTTAGTAACTGAGTTTATTAAAGATAAAGAAGTAGTTCAAAATGGAATGAGACAAGAAATAGATAGATGTAAGGAAGCTGTCGAGATAGCTAAAACTGGTAAAAAAGTTGCGGTTATAAGTAGTGGAGATGCTGGAATTTATGGAATGGCAGGGCTAATATTAGAACTTACTTCTAAAGAAGAACAAAATATAGAAGTTAAAGTTATTCCTGGAGTTACAGCAAGTATAGGTGCAGCAGCAATATTAGGTGCTCCAATAATGCATGATTTTTGCCATATAAGTTTAAGTGATTTATTAACTCCTTGGGATGTTATAGAAAAAAGATTAAGATTAGCAGCAGATGCTGACTTTGTTATTTGTTTGTATAATCCAAGAAGTAAAGGAAGAAGTGAACATTTAGCTAAGGCTTTTGAAATAATGGGTCAATTTAAAGACAAAAGTACTCCTGTTGGAATAGTTAAAGATGTAGGAAGAGAAAAAGAAGAAAAATTTGTATGTACTTTTGATACTATGGATTTTGAAAGAGTTGATATGACTACTATGGTTATAATAGGAAACAAATCTACATTCATACATGATGATTTAATGATAACACCAAGAGGATATACTGTATGATTTTAGTTTTAGGTGGAACATCTGACAGTTTAGATATATGTGACAAAATAAATAAATATAAAAATTTATCATATATACTTTCCGTAACAACAAGTTACGGAGAGAATCTTGCGACTAAACATGCGAAAAAAGTCATAAATGGTAGATTATCTGAAACTGAAATGATGGATTTTATAAATGAAAATAATATAAAAAAAATTATAGATGCTACTCACCCTTATGCAATAGAAGTATCTAAAAATGCTATAAAGTGTGCAAAGCAAAAAAATATAGATTACTTAAGATATGAAAGAAAGTCTTTGATTGAGCAAATAACTTATAAAAATAAATATATAGTAAGTAATATAGAAGAGGCTTGTAAAATTGCAAGGCAAAAAGGGAAAAACATATTTATAGGTACAGGAAGCAAAAACTTGCCGCAAATAGTAGAGTGTATACCTGATAGAAACTTAATTGCAAGAGTTTTACCAACTACTGAAGTTATATTAGGTTGTGAAAAATTAGGATTAAATGCAGATAACATAATAGCAATGAAAGGTCCCTTTAGTCAAAATATAAATGAAGAATTTTATAAGCATTACAATATTGATATTGTGATAACTAAAGAAAGTGGCATTGCGGGTGGATTTTTAGAAAAAGTAGATGCTTGTGAAAGTCTAGATATACCAGTGATAATTATAAGTAGAGAAAAAGTAAATTATCCTAAAGTTATAAACGACATAGATGAGATAGAAAAAATATTATAATTTAAACAAGGCGGATAGAATATGAAAAAAGCAATTTTAGTAGTAAGTTTTGGAACGAGCTATAAAGAAACTAGAGAAAAGACAATAGAAGCTTGCGAGAAAAAAATAAATAATGGGTTAGAAGGTTATGATTTTCACAGAGCTTATACTTCTAATATGATAATAAGAAAATTGAAAAATAGAGATGGAATAAATATAGAAAACCCAATAGAAGCTTTAGATAGATTATACAAAGAAGGTTATGAAGAAGTTGTAGTTCAAACACTTCATATAATATGTGGAGAAGAATTCAATAAATTAAAAGAACAAGTGGATGCTTATAAAGATAAATTTGAAACTATTATATTAGGTAGACCATTATTAACATATATAGATGATTATAAAGAAGCAGTAGAAGCTATACAATATCAAATTCCTACTATGGAAAGTGATGAAGCCGTGGTATTTATGGGGCATGGAACATTCCATGAATCACATTCTGCATACCCAACACTAGAATATATGCTAAGAGATAGTGGTATAAATGCTTATGTTGGAACAGTTGAAGGTTATCCAGAATTAGATAATGTAATAAAAAAATTAAAAGCAGATAATATAAAAACAGTAAATTTAATGCCTTTTATGTTAGTAGCAGGGGATCATGCTATAAATGATATGGCAGGAGATGAAGAAGATTCATGGAAAACAATCTTAGAAGAACAAGGGTTTAATACTAAGATACATCTAAAAGGTTTAGGCGAAAATCATCATATACAAAACAAATTTATGAATCATGCTTATGATTGTTTACAAAAATTAAATCAAATATAATTCTTTTAACAAACAGGAGGAAAATGAAATGGCAAAATTTTATGGAATAGGGACAGGCCCTGGAGATAGTTCGTTATTAACAATAAAGGCAGTGGAAACACTACAAAATTTAGATATATTATATACACCAGAAGCTAAAAAAGGTGGGGAAAGTTTAGCTTTATCTATAGTAGGCAAGTATTTACCAGATAAATTAGAAATAAAATCAAGACATTTTCCAATGAGCTTTAATGATGGAGAAAAAATAGTAGCTTGGAATAAAGTAGCAGATGAAATAGTAGCAGATGTAAAAGAAGGTAAAAATGTAGGATTTGTTACATTAGGAGACCCTATGATATATAGCACTTATGTTTATATAATGGAAAGACTTATAGGAAGTATAGATGTAGAAACTATACCAGGAATATCTTCATTTTCTAATATAGCTTCAAATCAAAACTTCCCACTAGTAATGGATAAAGAGCCATTAATAATAATACCTTGTACAATAGATGAAGAAAAAATAGATTATGCACTAGAAAATTATAGTTCTATAGTTTTGATGAAAGTTTATAAAAATTTCAAAGAAATAGTATCGAAATTAGAAAAAAATGATCTTATAGACTATGCAATATTGGTAAGCAACTCGTCTCAAGATGGGGAAGTGGTATATAATGATTTAAGAGATATAAATCTTGAAGATAAGATATCATATTTCTCAACTATATTAGTTAACAAAGAAATAAAAAAGACAGTTAAAGTAGGATAAGCAAACGGAAAGTCTAAAGGAGATTTGAGCCATGAAAATAGTAGTTGGAACTAGGGGGAGCAAATTAGCGGTTACTCAGACAAATTGGGTAATAGATAAACTTAAGAAAAACCATCCTAGCATTGAATTTGAAGTTAAGATTATAAAAACTAAAGGTGATTTAATACAAAACGTAAGTTTAGATAAAATAGGTGACAAAGGCTTATTTGTAAAAGAAATAGAACAACAATTGATAGATGGAAAAATAGATGTGGCAATTCATAGTATGAAAGATATGCCATCATCTCTTCCTGACAATTTGAAATTTGCAGGTGTTCCTAAAAGAGAAGATCCAAGAGATGTTCTTATATTAAGAGAAGGATACAATAATTTAGAAGATTTGCCTCAAGGGGCTATTATAGGAACAGGAAGTAAAAGAAGAAAATATCAATTATTAAATCATAGACCTGATTTAAATATAGTTTCTATAAGGGGAAATGTAGATACTAGAATAAAAAAAATAAAAGATGAGAACTTAGATGGAGTAATACTAGCAGCAGCAGGTATATTAAGAGTAGGTTTAGAGCATAAAATAAGTTGCTATCTTTCACCTGATATAATGATACCAGCACCAGCACAAGGAGCATTAGCAATAGAAATAAGAAAAGACAATATAGAAGTAGAAGAAGTTATAAATTCACTAAGAGATGAAATTACAGAAATTGAAGTTGCTGCTGAAAGAGGATTTTTAGATGGAGTAAATGGAAGTTGCCATATTCCTATGGGGGCATACTGCCAAATAGAAGAAGATAAATTAAATCTTACAGGACTATTTGGGGATGAAGAAGGTAACGTATTGATTATAAAATCAATACAAGGAGATATAAATTCACCAAGAGATTTAGGAATTCGACTAGCAAATATAATCTTAAAAGAGTACGATAGCTTTGAAGATCAAATAGCTGCGGATATAGAGATATTAGACCAAGATAGCAACTATGATGAGATATCATCGAAACTAGTTTTAAAGGAGTATGATAGCTATGAAGGGTAAAGTTTATTTAGTTGGAGCAGGGCCTGGAGATTATAAGTTATTAACACTAAAAGGATTAGAATGTATAAAGAAAGCTGACGTTATAGTTTACGATAGATTAGCAAATAGTAATTATTTAAAAGAAGCTAAACTTAATTGTGAATTTATATATGTAGGAAAAGCATCTAGCAACCATGTGCTTCCTCAGGATGATATAAATAGAGTAATTGCAGATAAAGCAAAAGAAGGAAAAATAGTTACAAGACTTAAAGGTGGAGACCCTTATGTATTTGGAAGAGGTGGAGAAGAAGGAGAAGTTTTAGTATCTGAAGGTATAGATTTTGAAGTAGTACCTGGAATAACTTCTGCAATAGGTGGGCTGTGTTATGCAGGAATACCGATAACTCATAGAGATCATGCATCTTCCTTCCATGTAATAACTGGACATCTAAGAGATGATGATAAAGAAAATCCAGAAATAAATTGGAATGCATTAGCTAATACAAAAGGAACTTTGGTATTTTTAATGGGTGTAGCTAACTTACAAAAGATTAGTGAAAACTTAATAGTAGAAGGTAAAAGTAAAGAAACACCAGTAGCACTTATAAGCTGGGCAACTAGATACAACCAAAGAGTAATAACTTCTACATTAGAAGATGTATACGAAACGGCAATAAGAGAGAATGTAAAACCACCAACACTTATAGCAGTTGGTGATGTAGTAGGTTTGAGAGAAAAATTGAACTTCTTTGAAAATAAACCGTTGTTTGGAAAAAGTATAATGGTTACTAGATCTAGAACTCAAAGTAGTAGTTTAGTAGAAAAAATAATGGACTTAGGTGGGAACCCTATAGAAGTTCCTACTATAAAAATAGATAAAATAGAAAATAACATAGAATTAGAAAATGAAATAAAAAATATAAAAGATTATACATATTTAGTTCTTACTAGTAAAAATGGAGTAGACATATTCTTTGATAAATTAGACGAAATGAATCTTGATAGTAGAGCGCTAGCGAACTTAAAGGTATGCGCCATAGGGTCTGCTACAGCTAATGAAATAAAAAATAGAGGAATTAAGGCAGACATAATTCCACAAAAATTTATAGCAGAGTATTTATTTGAAGAATTAAAACCTATTTTAAAATCAAGTGACAAAGTATTAATGCCAAGAGCTAAAAATGCTAGAGATTTTTTAGTAGATAAAATAGGAGAAATATGTGAAGTTAAAGAAATACATACATATGAAACTGTAGTAGATCCTACTAGAAAAGAAGAGGTTTTAGATGTTTTAAATCAAGGTGAAACTGATTATATAACTTTTGCAAGTTCATCTACAGTAAGAAACTTTGTAGAAATTATAGGAAAAGAAAACTTAGACAAATTAGAAAACATTAAAGTTATATCTATAGGACCTGTAACAACACAAACAGCAAAAGAACTAAACTTAAAAGTTTATAAAGAAGCAGATGTTGCAACTATAGATGGTATGATTAGTACAATTATAAAAGATAGTTAATTATTAAAAAATAACATAAATACCTGTTAAACTTAGGAAAGCTATGATTTAATAGGAACTTATATATGCATATGGAGGAAGCCAGATGTTAAGAAGACCTAGAAGATTAAGAGCCAATAGGGCAATAAGAAACTTAGTAAGAGAAACGAAGTTAAATGTAGAAGATTTAATCTATCCTTTATTTATAGTAGAAGGAGAAAATATAAAAAGTGAAATATCATCTTTACCAGATGTATATCATTTTTCAGTAGATATGTTAGAAGATGAGATAAAAGAATTAGTAGAATTAGGAATAGAACATGTACTACTATTTGGTATACCTCATGACCATGAAAAAGATCCATTTGGAAGTGAAGGTTATAACGATAATGGTATAGTTCAAAGAGCTATTAGAAAAATAAAAGAAATAGACAGTAATATGAACGTAATTACAGATGTATGTATGTGTGAATATACTAATCATGGCCACTGTGGAATATTAACAGAAAGCGGATACGTAGATAATGACAAAACATTAGAGTATTTAGCAAAAATAGCAGTAAGTCATGTAAAAGCTGGAGCAGATATGGTAGCTCCTTCTGATATGATGGATGGAAGAATAAAAGCTATGAGAGAAGCTTTAGATAGTGAAGGGTTTGAACATATAGCTATAATGTCATATAGTGTTAAATATGCATCTACTTTCTATGGCCCATTTAGAGAAGCTGCTAATTCAGCGCCATCATTTGGAGATAGAAAAACATATCAAATGGATCCTGCAAATAGCGATGAAGCATTAATAGAATCAGAACTTGATATATTAGAAGGTGCTGACATATTAATGGTAAAGCCAGCATTATCTTATTTAGATGTAATAAGAAGAGTAAAAGATAACTATGATTTACCATTAGCAGCATATAGTGTTAGTGGAGAATATGCTATGCTTAAATCTGCAGTTAAAAATGGAATATTAAGTGAAGGCGCTATATATGAATCTACAATGTCTATAAAAAGAGCTGGAGCTGATATAATAATAACTTACTTTGCTAAGGATTTAGCTAAAATGTTAAAAAATAATATGTAATTAAAAATTTACAGGGGAGTAACTAATGTTACTCTCTTTATAGTACACGGAAATATAAAACTTATATTGAAAATGGTATAATAAAAGATGACTTATAAAAAAGGGGATGATAAATAAATGTTATATCCAGTTAATATAGAATTACAAGATTTAGAAATTACAATAATAGGTGGAGGAGAAGTTGCATATAGAAAATGTATAAATTTCTTACGCTTTGAAAAAACTTTAAAAGTAGTATCTAATAACTTTATAGATAAATTTGATGAATTAAAAGGTAAAATAAAAATCATAAAGGATACATATAAAGAAGAATATATAAAAAATAGCTTTATAGTGGTAGCTGCAACTAATGATAAAGAAGTAAACAAAATTATAGGAATATATTGTAGAGAGAATGGTAAACTAGTTAATGTTGTAGATGATATTAAGCTATCAAACTTCACGGTTCCCTCATATATAAAAAGAGGAGATTTGCTTATTAGTGTGTCTACAGGAGGGAAAAGTCCATCATTATCATCTAGGATAAAAAAAGAATTAGAAGAAACATATGATGACAGTTATGAAGAATATATAAACCTTTTAGGTAAAATGAGAAAAGAAATTATAAATAATAATGAGGACATATCATTAAGAAAAAAGAAGCTTAATGAACTTATAAATTTAAACTTAGAAGAATTAAAATTATTAGTAAAATAATATATATAAAAAATATTATAAAAAACTTTAAAAAAAGTATTGACGAAATATATTTGCGATGGTATAGTTATACTTGTCCTTAAGAAAAGGGACAAAACGAAATTGAAAATGAACTTTGAAAATTAAACAGTAGGTTAATTTATAGAATTTGAAACAAACGAAACATAA
>NZ_JASKYM010000016.1 GCF_030131845.1 Romboutsia sedimentorum
TAAATTTCCTTCTGCTCTAAGTCTAGTAGTTA
The DNA here is from genome assembly GCF_030131845.1 of Romboutsia sedimentorum. Lineage (GTDB taxonomy): Bacteria > Bacillota > Clostridia > Peptostreptococcales > Peptostreptococcaceae > Romboutsia_D > Romboutsia_D sedimentorum. The sequence goes on from NZ_JASKYM010000016.1 coordinate 33, forward strand.
CTTCTGATAAACCTTTTGTTGAGTATATTAATAAATCTTGCATTCTTGCTAAATCTGGTGATTTACCACATACTCCAAACTTAGTACATCCACTGCATCCTGCTGTTTCTTGACATTGATAACAAAACATTAAGTTTTCCATATAGTTCTCTCCTATTAAATGTGTATTTCTTATACCCTTTTAAGTTATAAGCATTTTTAAAATTTTTAATTAGTTACTATATTCATATTATATTGCAATATTTCTAAAATGGATGTAACATACGTTACGAATTTTTAAGTTTTATAAAAAAATCATTAATATTTTTTTTATTTGTTAAAATATGATTATATAATGGTATATTATAATAAAAACTTTTACAGAGGAGAATCTAATGAACTTATCAAAATTTACTGACTACAGCTTTAGAATCCTAATTTATTTAGGAAATCATCCTAACGAATTATTTACAGTTGATGAACTATCTAGTTGTCTTGGATTATCTTCTCACCACATAAAGAAAATAATCTATAAATTATCAAAAAATGATTTAATTGATTCAACTAAAGGAAGAAATGGTGGTATTAAGTTAGTCAAAGATCCAAGGAATATTAATTTAGGTGATATTTTAGAAATAACAGAAGATAATTTAAATATAGTTGAATGCTTTTCTGATAGCTCTAATTCGTGCAATTTGACTTGTAATTGTAATTTAAAACCTATTCTATACGATGCTTTAAATTCATTTAAACTAAAACTTAGTGAATATACTTTATATGACATACTTTAACAGTAAATATTTTTTACTGTTAAAGTATTAATAATCATAAATTATACTTCATTTAATTTTTCTATAATTTCCTCTAAATTCAATCCATGTATTTCACAAGCTTGTTCTAACCTTTCCATCTGTGCTGATGGGCAACCAATACACCCCATACCATAACTCATAAGTATTTGAGCTGCATTTGGTTTTGCTTTTATTATATCTGCTATTATAGTATCTTTAGTTATCATTTAATTTTTCCTCCTTATTTATAGTTATATAAACAATGACTATATTAAAATATAGTCATTGTTTAAAATCTTCTAATTAATTTATGCTTATAGCTGAAACAGGACAACCTTCATTAGCATCTTGAGCTGATTCTAATATACTCTCAGGTATATCTTCTTTTATAGGCACTGACTTACCTTCATCATCCATACTAAATACTTCTGGACATGTTCCTGCACAAGCCTCACATCCTATACATGTGTCTCTATCTACGAAAGCTTTCATTTATTTTGTCTCCTTCTAAAATTAATTTATTTTAAGAAAGTGGTTGAGATATAATAACCATAATTTTACTAGTTTCTTTAGCTATAACATTATGTTCAATCCTAGCGTCAAATGGTAAAAAATCACCTTGATTTAAAACAAACTTTTCTCCACTAGTAAACTCCATATCAACACTACCACTTACTATATATACTGCTGCATATCCATTATGAGTGTGATTAGGTAATCCCTTACCATTTTCAAACTCAAAGTATAGCGTTTTAAATTTTTCATTTTGAACTAATATTTCTCTATTAGTATTTAAAGAATTAATATTTATTGGGTTTAATTTTGTGTTATTTATGTTTAGCATAGTAATTTCCTCCAACTTATTGATAATGATATCATATACTTTACATCATTAAGTTTCTGTAACATAAGTTACATATATTTACTTTGTTGGAACTGATAAACATGATGCTAAGTCTTTTTCTGGTGTACTTATTGGTTTTATGTCAAATGTATCAACTAAATATTGAAGTACATTAGGACTTATAAATGCTGGTAATGTTGGTCCAAGATAAATTCCTTTTATACCTAATGATAAAAGTGCTAATAAGTCAGCAACTGCTTTTTGTTCATACCAAGATAAAACTATAGAAAGTGGTAAACTATTTACATCTGTATCAAATGCATCAGCTAATGCTAAAGCTATTCTTACAGCTGAATAAGCATCGTTACATTGTCCTACATCTAAAAGTCTTGGAAGTCCTGCAACTTCACCAAATTCTAATTTATTGAATCTATATTTACCACATGCTAAAGTAAGTATTATACAATCTTTAGGTACTTGCTTAGCAAATTCAGTAAAATAATTTCTTCCTGCTCTTGCTCCATCACATCCACCAATTAAGAAGAAGTGTCTTAACTTGCCAGACTTAACTGCATCTATTATAGCTGGAGCATGGCTTAAAGTAGCATTATGTCCAAATCCAACTAATATTTCATGAGGCTCTTGGTCTTCTTTAAATCCACCAAGTTCTAAAGCCTTATTTATTATCTCACTAAAATCTTTGTCTCCATTATCATTTTTACCTAAATATTTTACACCATCCCATCCAACTACACTCGTTGTAAAGATTCTATCTTTATATGAATCTCTAGGCTTCATAAGACAATTTGTAGTCATAAGGATACATCCTGGTATATTATCAAATTCTTTTTGTTGGTCTTGCCAAGCTCCACCAAAGTTTCCTGCTAGGTGAGGGTATTTATTAAGCTCTGGATATCCATGACAAGGAATCATTTCACCATGAGTGTATATGTTTATTCCTTTGCCTTGTGTTTGTTTAAGTAGCATTTCTAAGTCTTTTAAATCATGCCCTGAAACTACTATAAATGGACCTTTTTTAACATGAACATTTACTTTATGAGGAGCTGGATGTTTATAAATTGTAGTATTTGCTTCGTCTAATTTTTGCATGATAGCTACACTCATATCTCCTGTTCTTATAGTCCATGTTATTAAATCTTCTAGTGTTAATTTATCATCTGTAGTAGCTTGCAATGCTCTAAAATAAAACTCATCAACTTGATCATTATAATATCCTAATTCTCTAGCTTGATGACCATAGGCTGATATTCCCTTAAGACCATATATTATAGTTTGTCTTAAAGAACGAATATCTTCATCTAAGCTTTTATCATACATTATTCCTGCATGTTTAGCATCTTCTAGCATTTGATCTCTAGTATCGCTTAAATTGTATGTAGCTTGCTCGCAACAATTATTACAACTTGAAACTTTGCTTCTTAGTGATTGCTTTATGTCTTGAGATTGTCTTAACATTTTTTCATGAACATCACCATCAAAGTTAACATTTGTAAGGGTTGTAAATAAAGAATTTTCTACGAAACTAACTATATCTTTATCTATTTTTTCTCCTTTTTCTATTAACTCTTTTGCATAACAGCTTATTCCCTTTATTTGATATATAAGCAAATCTTGAAGGGCTGCTATTTCTGGAGTTTTACCGCAAACTCCAACTTTAGTACACCCCTTTCCTCCTGCTGTTTGTTCACATTGATAACAAAACATTGGATAATCCATATACACACACTCCTTTTTATCTAGTTTTCATACTTATAATACCCATAAAATGTACATAATATAAGTTGGATGTATGTTTATTACTTGTTTTAAGTCTTCACTTTTTTCTATTTTAAATACATTTATTACTTCCACCATATCTTAGTATATCAATGTATGGAAAAGCTAAATGATTAGCCATTTTACATAATTTTCCTCTTTCTGTATCAAAGTCAAAAGTATCTGTTATCTACTATATTTTCACTTAGCCCATGATAACTATTACCATTATCACCCGTTAACGGGGACAGTTTAATGGGTATCCCCAAAACATCTAAACACAAAAAAAATGAAGAACTTATGCTCTTCATCTTATTTCAACTTATTCATTAAACCTGTCTTTTACCTTAATTTTATAGATAAAAATCTTAATTATTTAACTTACTCTTAAAAACTCTTGTAACTACATAATATTTCTTATTGTTTCAATCTCTTCTATTGTTAAATCTGTAAGATCTTTTATAGTTTCGTTATCCATTCCCTTTAATATAGCTTTTTTAGCTATTTCTATAGCTTTCTTTTTTTCACCAGCTTCTTTTCCTTCTTCAATAAGGCTTTTTCCTATTTCAGTCACACGCAACTCCTCCTTTACTCTATCTAAATCTTTACCACTTAAAAATTTATTAGCAAAAGCATATAAAATAGATTCCATATCTCTTTTATATGGACTTGTTATATCCTTACTTAATTTTATAGCCTTCAATATTTTTTCACTTTTATTCATCTTACCTCCCATAATAGGAGTAAATGTAAGTTTTATTATATCTTGCTTATCTATATCATATCCCTTAGATAACTTTTCTATTATCTCATCAAATACTTTATCTCCATCTTCACTAACCATAGATATAGCCTTTACTTTGTAAGTGTTTATACCACAATTATATTCGCTCACAGGATTTTTGATATCACCTGAGTAAACAACATATGTTATAACCTGTTTTTTAGTTTGATGATTAAGTAAGGCTTCATAAGTTCTAAATCTCATTAGATCATCTAGTCCCTTATCAGTTGTCTGAAATTCAAAATGTACATAGCTATCATCTTCCATTAAGAATGTATAATCCATATACATATTCTTACTTTCTAAAACAACTAACTCTGTTGGACCTTGCTTTGCTACTTTCTTATTTATTCCAAAGAATTTAAGACCTTCTTCTGCAAATATATCCATAGCTCTTTTCATTATAAAATCTTCATAATTCGGCTTTTTCATTTGTTCACCGCCTTTAATTTAATTATATCATTAAGTTATTGCATATATTTATTTATATTTTTCCATATATTCTTTAAGCGCCATTGATATTAAGTCTTGTTTACTATAATGTTTTGTTTCACAGAAATCCTTCCAATCATTATAAATAAATTCATTTATTCTTATGCTCTTTGGCTTAGGATTTAGATGTTTATCATCTACTAAATTTATTATTATATGATTTGTAGTGGTTTCTGTAGTGGACTTTGTAGTGGACTTATATTTTTCTATAAAATCTTGTAATACCTCAAAATTACTTTCCAAATATCCTAATATTTTTTCTTGCTGTTTTGGAATTACAATTGTATTAGAATCAACTACAACTGTATTACAATCCTCTACAATTGTAGTTATATCATGTGTAGTGGACTTTGTAGTGGTTTCTGTAGTGGGCATATATTGTCTCTCTTTATTGTTGTATCTATATCCATTTGCCTTTATTTCTTTTTGCAGTGATTTCTCGCCTATTCCAATATCTTCTCTTATGCTAGTTACCGTTTGACCTTCTCTTAATTTATTATTTAAATACTCTATTTTCTCTATAAATTTTAATTCATTAAACTGCGATTTATTCATAATATCACCTCTGTTTAATTATAAACTACAATTGTATTATTCTGTAGTGGTTTATATGAAAAGCCTAAAAGATATTTGTTTTATATAATTTAGACTATACTTTTAGACGAAGCTTTTTAATAAGATAAACAGGATAATAGTTGACGAAGGAGCAAAGAGCAACTCCTACCTCAACTATTTTTATTTATATGCTAGGGTCAAACTAATGGGTCTAGTCTGGCTTCACAGATTGTAGCTAAAAAACGCTACAAACTGTAAGACCAGACTAAAAACCTAATACATCAATCAACTGTAATTTTTTTCAACTACTACAAATCCACTACTTTTTTAATAATGCTATATTTAAAATTGATTTCACTATTACTAATAACCTTTATTTCTTTTATTTTCATCTATAATAATTCTACTTTTATGATGATGTATCTATTGCTATACCTAAAGTTGATACTTATAGAGTTTGGCTATCGCCACCGAGCTTTCTCTGCAATCTTTTGAGCAAAGAACACTCAAAAGGATTTTCGTTCAATCTCTAACTCAAAAACCTAATAAATCGAAAGTTTCATATAATTTAAAGCCCCTATTTTCTATTTAGATTAATTGTTTATCAAGAGATTGACCTTCGGCCATGCCCCTTTGACTAATCCCAAAAGCACGAACACAATTCGCTGCTAACATACTTCGCAAACATCATATTTCATATCATGTCTTCTACGTATCTTATCGCTCATTTGTATTCGTAGCTTCTTTGGGATAGCCATTCACTGCCCTGTCGCCCAATGCCCTGCATATTTGTTTTTGTTGATGCACAACTCCAAATAAAGTCTATTTAACCTCCACATTTTTGATAATAAATTTTTATTTCTACTTTAAAGATTTATCTCTCCTAATAACTGTATAAGTGTAATTATCTGGTGTCGGTAATACAATTTATTCTATGGAACTTCGCATTGGATAAAACCATTGCTCCGCTATCCAATGCTAGTGATTATTAACTTTTAAGGAACAAAATATTTCTAAAATCATAACTATATTATGTTACTATTGAACTTAATAGGAGGTACTTTAATTATGATTTTTATTAAAACAAATCGTTTACTTTTACGTAATTTTCAATCTGAAGATTTAGATACCTTATTTAACTATAGAAATGACTTAAATTGTTCTAAGTATCAGAGATGGGAGAATTCTTCTTTAGAATATTTAGAGTCTTTGATTCAAAAAAATAAACCATTAAAAATATTAGATAAAAAAACATTACAATTAGCAATTGCCATGAATTCAACAAATAAAATTGTTGGAGATGTTTACATAGGATTTAAAAATAAAACTATTACACTCGGATATACTATCGCCTCTAAATATCAAAGAAAAGGCTATGCATATGAAATGCTTAGATCACTTATAGACTATGTTTTTGATACATTTCCTCAGCATGAAATTGTATGTATGGTACATCCAGATAATGAACCAAGTCTACAATTATTAAAAAAGCTTAATTTTAAAGACGAAGGTTATGAAAAATCTATAGAAAGTATAGTCTATTCCCTAAGTTAAATTTAACAAGATAAAAAAGCCCATATATAGGCTTTTTTATCTTGTTAACTATCATTTTAAAATGAAAAACTTTTAAGTTCTAGTCCCTTAACAACTCCCGTTGACCAGCTGTCATTAACCTTTTCTTCTTTCTCATTCATGCTATCTGCTTTTTTATTATTCTTAAATTTTTTAGAATTAATTTTATTAATTTGAGATTTTTCTTTTAATTTTTTATTTTTATATTCTTCAAACTTTAAAATCCCAAAATTTTTAATCATAGCTTGCTCTGTAATAATCCAAGTTGTACCGATTTTTTTAATATCCTCATCAATAACAAACTTACCACGAGCCACCTTTTTTCTTAAACAAGAAGCATCTATTCCATATATCGCTTCTATATCTAAAAACGTATACAACCCTTTAAAACTCCCAATTGCCATAACATGTCCCCCTTAAAACTTCTATACTTTATATATTCTACAAAATAAAATAAATCCATTTTTATTTTCACGCAAACGTGACAAATTAAGGCTTAATAAATATAAAAATAATGTCACGTTTACGGGACATTATTTTTGTATTTATTAGTTTTTAAATGTCCTGTTTACGTGACATTTATATATTTTAAATACATCTAATTTTTTTTATAAAATACTTTCTTAAAAGCTATATAGACCAGCATTGGATAGCGGAGCAATGGTTTTATCCAATGCGAAATACCAAGTAATAAACTTTATACCGACACCAAGTAACTATGCTCATGTAGTAAGTACAAAGTATAAACTTAAAAATACTTACACGATAAATTATCAAAAACGTGGAGGTCCATAAACTATTGATGGAAAAAAATCTAAAAATTAAACACACAGGGCATTGGGCGAAGGGGCAGTGAATGGCTATACTCAAAAGCTACGAACACATGCGAACGATAATATACGAAGCAGACTTGATATGAAATATGATGTTTGCGAAGTATTTTAGAAGTGAGTCGTGTGAGTGCGTTGAGTATTAGTCAGAGGGGCATGGCCAAAGGCCAATCTTTTAAATAACCAATAAAACTAAATAGAAAATATAGACTCTAAATTTACATAAAAGTTTATATACAAAATGGTTTTGAGTTAGAGATTGTAGTGAAAATCCTTTTTAGCGCTCTTTGCTAAAAAGATTGTAACGAAAAGCTCGTTGGCGAAGCCAAACTCCCAAAGTATCAATATTAGGTATACCAACTACAATAATCATATAATCAACGAATTAAATTATATAAAAAAATTATTACTAAAACTAAAAGTACATCAAATCCAAAAGCTAAATCTAATCAAAAAACTTATAAATAACCAATGCACCAGGTCTTTAGTCTGGCATCACAGTTTATAGCGCTCCCCAGCTATTATCTGTGAGGTCAGACTAGACCCTAAAGCTTTTGACCCCAGCACATAAATAAAGATAGTTGAGGTAGGAGCGCTCCTTTGCTCCTTCGTCAACTATCAACCTTTTTAACTAATCTTTAAATTAAATGTGTCTTAAAAAATTAGTTATTCTTAATTTTTTTATTATTTGAATACTCAATTAAACCACCTATCATCACACCTATGCCACAACCAATAGATAATCCCATTACAGTATTCCCAAATGCACTACCAACTGCAGTTCCTATACCAATTCCCATTAATAAGTATATCCTGTAACAATCATTACTTTTTCTCATATATTACTCTCCTTACTTATAACTTGATTTAATTATTATAACAAATTTATAAATTATTTTCTAAATACGTAATAAATCTTAAAATTACTATTTATGTATATATTACAAATCTATATTTTCAACTTTAAATATATAAAAATATAAAAATCTCTGTGATTAAGTAATTTCAAAGTCTACAAATTTAAGTGGCTGAATTTACACGTATCTCAGTGTACCCCAAACTATCAACCTTATATATTTTTAATTATTTAGTATTAGATATTTTTTTCTTATTCTTTAAGTATTTTATTATATAGCTAATAGATATTCCTACAAATATCACTAAAATTGAATATATAACTATTTGTAGAATAAAAGACATTCCAGTATTTGAGGTTAATTTAAACCAAATTTTACTAGATATAACTCCTACAATAATTAGAATAGCTGATTGTAATTCTTTGTTTAATTTTTTCATTTTAATTTTTTATGTAACCTATAACAAACATCATTTGTTTTTATATAAGTTATCCTTCCATCAAATTTTTCAACCAACTTAATACATTTAGAGGTCGTGCTATTTCATATAAAACTTACCATATCTATTTAAATTTTTAAATAGAACAAGCAAGAACAGTCATTTTTTAAGCCTGAATAGTTAATTTTTTCTAAAAAATATTCCACAAAAATAATACTCAACTATATTTTAGGACTTAACACAGCCCACCTACTACAATGAAATTAATCAAAACAAAAGGAGGTACTAAAATGCCAGAATTAAAATTAGCTGCTGATGTAGTAGAACTTAAAAACCAATCATCATTAAAAATCAAATATGACTGTGGTTTAGATGATAACCAAAAAGTAATAACAAGAACAAGAAGTTATTCAAATGTGAAAGCTGGTGCAAAACCACTTGATGTATTCAACGTAGCCGAAACTTTAATATCACTTCAAAAACACGACAAAATATCAGTAATGAAACAAGATAACACAGACTTATCTTTATAAAAAACAAAGGAGGAATAAAAAATGGAAAACTTAGAAACTAAACTTTTAATGACATTCTCAACAAACTTTGGAAAAAAGGTCAGTTTATTTGTAACAGATCCAAGACAAGACTTAACAGAAGCAGAAATAAAAGCTGCAATGGATATAATAGTTGAAAAGAACATATTTGCACCAGGCGGAGAAGATTTAAAAACTCCAGTAGAAGCAAAATTAGTTCAAACAGAAACTACAGAATATGACCTTGTAGTTGCGTAACACATGGAACACTTAAGAAATGTCCCTCTAAGCTACTGAGGGGCTTTCTTAGCATATTTATAGATTAATAGGAGGAATAAGTCAATGGAATTAGATTTAATGCAACTGGTGGCAAATTTAGGTTTCCCCGCAATAGTTACAATGTATCTGTTGGTACGTATCGAAGGGAAACTAGATGGCCTAAGTTCAAGTATCAACTCTTTAAGCTCAAATATTAATGAATTAAATAATAAGTAAAAAGCCGCCTACCCATAATTTGGATAAGCGGCTTTTTATTTAAAAAACTAGAACTCACTGAAAAACCATAATACCTTTTTAAATCAACATCTGTCAATCGAGTATTAAGCACTTTTCTTTTGTTTATTTATAATAGAGCGTATATAACTTTCAGACATATTGTATTTAACAGCTAATTCCTTATGGTTAAAACCATTGTACTCAGCCATAATTTCTCTGTCACGAACTCCTTTATATATCATCTTTTCCGTAGGAAAATACACAGATGTCCCTCCAAATTCTTTGAATAATAACTTAGCTCTCTCTATTCCAAGCTCTTGTGCTATATTTTCAAATTGTGGAGGTAAATCACTTAGTTTTAATTTCATATAAAACACCTCCTATATTGATTTAATCTACCACATTGGCAAATCATATTATATTTGGTATTCTACAAAACAACGTAAATTCCTATTAAAAACATTACTTTTATAAAACTATCTTTATTTCTTATATTTTAAAAAATCAATAACTGGAGCTAATACTTTCTTTTCATCTACAACTGGATCTTCCTTATCTCTTCTTTTTTCTAATCTTTCTATAAATGCAACCTTAGCCTTGTTCATCATATTTTCATCTACAACAATTCTTTCTAAAGTCTGTTTATCTAAATAAGTATGAACTCCATCTTCTTCTATATCTGGTAATGCATACTCCACATAATCAACCCAGAGTTCTTCATTACTTAGCTTTCTATTGTAACTCTTAAAATAATAAGTAATACTCCCACTAATCTTTAACCACAGTTTTTTATCATCCATAAGAACCTCCTATAAAGAACTATTTTTCATCGCACTTAAAAAAACACACGGTACCACATATTTATAAAGAGCCATTTTTCATCGCACTTAAAAAAACACACAGTACCACATATTTATTTAAGTAATAAGCTTCTTACTTTGTATTCACTTATCTTCAGTGTTTTTGCTATTGCTCTATTGCTTAATCCTTTTTTCTTAAGTTCAACTATTTTTATTTTCATATTAGCTAACTCTTGCTGTTTTTTAGTTAAACCATCTTCATTTCTCCTACTATTTCTTCTCTTCTCGTTGTTCCTATCATACTTTTCGTCAGTATCTATAATAGTTTTCATATGTTTTTGTTCATTTCTACTTATTTCTAATCTCTCAATTAAAGTATCATTTTTGTACCAATAGCCCTCTTTATCTCTCATGCCTTTAGAAACTCGCCTGCATTCTCCACTTCTTCTTCCTTGTTCATAAGCTATAAACTTATCTATAGCCTTTGGAACACTTCTTAAAATAGCCCTTATCTCAGTATCCTTAAGTGGTTCAGTAAATGCACTATTTAACTCCATAACTACATTTTCAAGCTCATAAGAATCTCTAACGTATATGCCTTTCCAATACGCATAGCAATGTATAGCCATGTTTCTAAACCCTGTCATATCGTACTTTCTAAGCTTACATAGAGTTTGTAAGTCATTAGCTCTCTCCATATGTAAACTATATGAATTAAAGAATCTATTTGAAATAACTCTAGTATTAACTTTTTTAGCTTCTTGCGCCTGTAATTGATGTGATTTAGGCTTATAATTTAAATATTGCTCTCTTAAATCATACATAGAATACTCTAATTCATTATCAATATATAAAACCTCACAATTAGCCTCATTTTTAGAATTTATAGTTCCAGGTAATCTAAGTACCCTTGCACCATCTGTTGACTTCCTATCAGCCCCTAAATGCTTTAATTGATAATATATATAATCTTGTAACTCTTGCCATGTATTTAAAGCCCCATATGGAGCATTTTCTATTCTCCAATAAAGATGAACTCCTTGTCCACTATCTGTAACCATAGTAGGCTTTGGAACCTTTCCATCATAATATAGCATCCATATCATATACACAGTTTCAGCTTTTTCAAACCCTAATTTATTGCAATCTATATCTTGAAATAAAGCTCTAAACTGCCTAATATTTTCTACTCTTCTCTTAGGTAGATACATTGTATTTGGCGCTAAGAATACATCACTTTCATTATGAAGTTCTTCTACAATATCTCTTAATCCATCATTTCTAGTATTATATATTTTAATTGTACGTTCACCAGCACTATTTTTTTCATTTAATTTTAATATTTGTATGTAACCATTTGTACTTTCATTATATAAATGGTTGCAAAAGTCTGTCATTTGCATAAAAAATACCCCTCTATTTTCAGTAATTGACACTAAAGATAAGGAGTTCTCTCAGATTATTTCACAAAAATTATTGCTTAATATGAATTAAGATTTTTAAATTTATGTGAATTAATTTTTATATTGTTTTATATATCAAAAATATTGACTATATATGATTATATATGATAACATTAATACATAATAATAATATAAAAAATCTCTGATGAGAGTTCTCTCTTATCAAGAGTGTTATAGCAAAAGCTAGGAGTAAGTCGCCAAACTTATGAACTCCTAGCTTTTTTCTTATTCAATTTTCGATTTCTTTATTTAAATTTTAACATATTCAACCATATTAGTATATATTATTTAATGATTTCTTAATTTGCTTTATCTCTGATTTTTGTAATCTGCATAAAATATTTGCTAAATATTTATTCTGACTTTCTTCTGCCTTTCAACTTATTTTTATTATTATATATTTCTATATTTTTTTCTTTTATTTTTACATCTTCAAGTAATGGCATAAGTAAATTTTCAAATAACTTAGACATATTTATATTAGAATCTATAACTACAGTCTTTAACTTATCAACTATTTCTTTGTCTAATGTTACTCCAACTTGTTCTTTACATTTCTTCTTTTCTTTTTTTACTATGTCATATATCGATATAGAAGGTTTACTATCATTAGTTTCATGTACAACTGTTGACTTTTTCGTTGTAGGAACTTCTTCTTTTAATAAATTCATATCTATCTTAGGCATCTATAACACATCCTTTTCTTTTAATTCTTCTATCATATTCTCAATTTCTTCTTTACTAAAATGAGTTTGATTATTCTTTTTCAAATAATCACTTATACTTAATTTACTTAATAATGATTTTTCAACAAAAGTATTTCTTCTTATAAATGAAATTAACATCATATCTTTTAACTCCTCAAATTTTTGAAGATATTGATCAAATAAATCAGATACTTGAGTTCTTTGTTTTTCATATCCAACTAAAACAGTGGCCTTAATATCATTGTCTTCTTTTTCTAAATAATATTTGTCTCTGCTCCATAATTCTTTAAATAAGGCAGCCCCTCTTAAAGAAGATATATTCTTATCCATAATAGGGACTATTATAGAATCTGCTAAATAAAGTATATTTTTAGCTGTTAAATTATAGCTCGGTGATAAATCACAAATAATATAATCGTACTTTTCTAATACATCTATATTTTTCATATACCATCTAGCAAGTACTTTTTCTCTTGCTGGTTGTAGGCTTATTTTTTCATCTAACATAGCTAAACCTATATCTGATGGTATTATATCTATGTTTGGATAATTTAGATTTGGACACTTTACAATTACCTCTTCTGCACTTAATCCATCAACTATATCTATCGTTGTTTTATCTTCATGATTAACTTTATATACATACTGAGTAAGATTTTCTTGTAAGTCTAAGTCCCATAGTAATATTCTTTTGTTTTCATCTTTAGCTAGTTCATATGCAGTTATTATAGACATAGACGTCTTGTAAATGCCGCCTTTTATGTTAAAGTAAGTTATTAACTTAGTTCTCATTAGTTTTCCTCCGAATTATTTTATAGTTATTTATATATTTTATCATAGTTTAATATAATTTTTAACATAAAAAAAACTATAAAATAACTTAGTTATTTTATAGTTTTAATTTTAAGTTAAAGCAAATTCTTGTTTTTGCTCATTGATTAAGCTATAGTACGCATTTTCGTTTAATACAAGTTCTTTATGAGAACCTGATTCAATCACTCTTCCTTTGTCTATAACATATATTTTATCTGCATTTTTTATAGTAGATAATCTATGTGCTATTACTATCACTGTTTTATCTTCTAACAATTCGCTTATATTTTCTGTTATAGTTTTTTGAGATATATTATCTAGTGCCGATGTTGCTTCATCAAATATTACAATACTTGAATTGCTAATAAGTGCTCTTGCAATGGCAACTCTTTGCTTTTGGCCCCCAGATAGCTTAACACCTTTTTCCCCTATAATAGTATTAAATCCATTAGAAAGCTCATTTATAAAGTTATGTATATCAACTTTCTTACATACAGATTCTACAAACTCTTTATTTATATCTTTATTACCTAAAGTTAAATTATTTAATATACTATCATCAAATAATAATAAATCTTGAGTAACAATTGATATATTTTTCCTCAAAGATTTTAACTTATAGTCTTTTATGTTAATTCCATCTATACTTATTTCACCTTTATCTATATCCCATAATCTAAATAATAAATTTATTATAGTTGATTTTCCGCAACCGCTTGATCCAACAAGTGCCGTCACCTTTCCTTTTTCAAGCGTCATATTAATATTATCTAATGTTTTATCTTCATCATATGAAAAACAAACTTCATCAAATATTATATCCCCAATAAAATCGTTTGTAAGTCTATTTCCTTTATTATCTTGCTTTATAGTTATAGGTTCATCTAATACACTAAATATACGGTTTATAGATACTACCGATTGCTGTATTCTTGTATTAGATCTTACTATATTTATACATGGACCTATTAACATATTTGTATATTGCTGGAATGCAAGAAGTTCTCCTATACTCATTTTTCCTTTTATTATTTTAAGCCCTCCATATCCATATATACAAATTGTTATTAAATTATTTAATACCCTTACAATCGCAACATTGCTAGACATAATTACATCTAACCTTATGCGTTTGTCTATTAGTTTTTTTTCTTTATTAATATATCTTTTAAAAAACTTAAAGCTAGATTTTGATATAACAACATTCATTATATTAGAAACGTATTCTTGTATTATATTAGCTATATTTCCATAACTATTTCTAACCTCAGATGTACTTGATGCTATACTTTTAGTAAATTTAGATTGACTAAAAGTAATAAATAATTGTAGTGCTATTACTAAAATCAATAAATCAAAGTCCATCTTTATTAAAAAAAATACGGCTATTGAAGCTGTTATTAAATCTATAATTATAGAAAATAAAATTTCAGCTCCAAAATTCTCCAATGTAAATATATCACTTTCTAATATACTTAATATATTTCCTGTTTTTATATTTGTGTAATAATCTCCTGATAACTTAGACAAATGTCTTAATAATTTTATTTTTAATTTAACAGAAACATTTTTTTGCATACGAGAGTAAAGATACTCAAGTATCACGCTAAGTAATGCAGAGATAAAGCTAACAACTCCAAATAAAAATATTAACTTTAGTAAAAAACTAGTTTTTCTATATGAGATAGCATCATCTACTATTAGCCTTGTTAATTGAGGAATACATAAATTTAAAATTGATATAGAAAACATAATAAAAAATCCTATACTCGCTACAAATTTATTTTTTTCAAATGCTAGCTTAAGAAATCTTTTGATATTTTTAGAGTTTTTCAAATATATCCCTTCTTACTTTTATATATTTTAAAATATTTTATCTAACAAAATTTTTTTCATATGTTTACAGTTATATTCAAATACCTCTTTGTTTTCTAACAAAGTATACATCTTAGCTGGACATCCTGTACAAAAAATATTAATCTCACATTTTTTGCAACTATCTATATTTTTAGGTTTAAGATTATTAAAATTTTTAATTGCATCTAAATCTCGTTTAAATAATTTTTCAATAGCTTCATTATCAAAATTTAATATGTTACCTATTTTAAATTTTTCATATTGTAATAGTGGGCATACATATATATTACCATCATAATTTACAAAAATTTGACTGCTACCAGCTTGGCAATAATCAGATTTTATTTTACTTAAATCTGTATATATATTTTCATTTATATAGTGAACCATTTTCTCATTTTCCAAATATTCATTTAAACTATCCTTACCTCTTCCAATTGCACTAAACTGTCTAATAGTTGGTTTTGTTCCTAAGTTTCTATTTAATCTATAAAAATCATCTACCATATATGCATTTTGATTGCCTACTACCATAGATAATCCTATGTTTTTCATTCCATTTTCTTTCAATAACTTTATATTTCTAACAACTTTATTAAATACACCTTTACCCCTAACTTTTGCACAGCTTTCTTCATCAAATCCATCTAAACTTATTTCTATTGAATATGCATTTTTTGCTATATATTCAATATCTTTTTCTTTTATTAAAGTTGCATTTGTACATATTATTATCTTTCCATCGTACTTACCTTTTAGATATTCGAATATTTCAAAGAAATCTTTTCTAAGAAATGGTTCCCCCCCGGATAACACGATTCTTTGAGGATTCAGTTTTAAAATATTATCAATTGAAGTTTTTATCTGTTGTGTAGTTAAAGTATCAGTATTTTCTAAACATGAATCTACACAACAATAATCGCAATTTAAATTACATCTATTTGTTATTGAAAACACAACCTTTGGAATAAATGAAATTTTTAAATCATTGTCTTGCTTATTACTTAATAACCCTATGTTGTCCAATAGTTGTATAACCTCTTTAAAATAGTTTTTATCTTCTTCCTGCTTAAAAGCTGTTATTACTTCATTTATTGAAATTCCTTGGTCAATAGAGTATTTTATAACTTTATAACACTCTATTGGGATTTTAATCCATTTACCTGTGAAATTATTACTAATTATAACTATATTTTTATTTATAACTAAATCTGAAATTTTTGTATTAAAATATTTTTTCTCCATAGCCTCTTTGTCCTCTAATTCTTTATAATCCTTTATTTAATTTATTTTCATCTACAATTTCTCCATCTTGTATAGTGATACAAATATCTGCCATATTTGAAATCTCATTATTATGAGTTATCATAATTAAAGTTTGTCCGAATTTATCTACACACCCTTTTAATAGGTGAATAACTTCTTGTGTAGTCTTACTATCAAGATTTCCTGTTGGCTCATCTGCAAATATTATATCTGGTTTATTTGCTAAAGCTCTAGCTATAGCTACTCTTTGTTGTTGTCCACCTGAAAGTTGATTCGGAAATTTATGAATCTTATCTTTAAGTCCTAGTGTATATATTATTTCATTTATATAATCTACATCTACCTTTTTTTTATCTAAAGATATTGGAAGTGTTATATTCTCATATACATCTATTACAGGTATTAAATTAAAACTTTGAAATATAAATCCAAATTTTCTTCTTCTTAATATAGAGAGTTTTTCTTCTGATAATTTAAATATATCTTCTTCATTTAATAATACTTTTCCTGATGTTGGATTATCCAATCCTGCAATACAATGAAGTAATGTACTTTTTCCTGATCCACTAGGTCCAATTATTGCTGTAAATTTCCCTTTTTCTATAGATAAGTTTATATCATTTAGTGCTTCTACTTTATTTTCGCCTTTACCGTACACTTTTGTTAGGCATAAAGTCTTTAATACTGCCATAAATTTATTCCCTCCATTTTATTCATTAGTTTTTAACCCTTCAATTATATTAAGCTTTTCTATTTTCCTCTTAGATATATATACCGCCATTAAACATATTATTATAGCAATTACGCTAAATTGAATTATTTCAATTGTAGGGAATTTAAATGTTGCCACATTATCTATACCCAGTCCTTGGCTATACTCTAAATTAACCTGATTCATAAAAGTATAATGCTTATATATTCCTACTATAGCCGCTATTATGCTACTTAATAGACCATACATAATTGATTCTTTAATCATCATACTTTTAATTTGTTTCACAGTCATTCCAATTGATCTTAATGTTGCAAATTCTCTTGTTCTTATTAATAAATTTGTTCTTATTGTACAGAATATATTTAAACATGCTATTAATAATATTAATGAAACTATTATCATTGTAGACTTAATACCTTCTACAGTTGAAGAATCATCTTCTTTTTCATATTGTAATTTACTCTCCATAGCTGAAAATGGTTTATTCTTTAATAGTTTCTCCAATTCAGAATTTACTTGATTTTCCGATCCTTCCTTAACTGATAAACTTACACCGCTAAATTTATTTTTACTAGATATATTAAGCAAATCATTTTGAGGAACTATAACTTCAAAATATCTTCCATTGGAGCTATCACCTTTAAACAGCCATCCTTGATTTAATAATCCAGAGACTCTCACCTTTTGCTCTTTATAAATTATATTATCTCCTTGTTGAACTGGTATTTTTAAAGTAAGTATATCTCCAACTTTTATATCACTTCTTACTTTTTCAATTCTATGGTCTTCTAAAATATCATAATAATAGTTAAAAACTACAGCATTTGGAATATCGTCTGTTTTTTGATTTAATGAATCTAAACTTCCCTTTTCAATAAATTTACTGAATTTTTGTAATTGCTTATCATCATAAGATTTAATAAGCATACCATTTTCTACTGTTTTTTTACTATTATCTATTCCATTGTATTTTTTAAAACTTTTATCTAATGTATTTGAATCTGATTTTAAAAATCCATTTATTTCTAGCTTTGTTTCTATATTTTTTACTCCATTTATACCTGATATTTTTTTTATATCATCACTTGAATAGCCAACCATATTAGAATCTATATTTACACCATATGATAATTTAAAGTCATAATTCTCCATTTTTGAAATATTTATATTTGTATTATTTATCCAATTACTGTTAGATGATGCCATAGTAGTTATAAAAAGAATCCCTCCCAAACTTATTGATACTATAGATACTATTGTTCTAAATTTATTTCTCCATATATTTTTATAAGCCATTGCTCCATTTAATCCAAATAATTTTCTAATTACTTTATATTGAATTCCGTTTTTTTGTTTTTTATTAGATCTATCAGCTTTTCTAAGAGCCTCTAGCGGAGATATCCTACCTGATATCCATATAGGAATTATACTTGATAACACAATAGCTAAAATACCTATGTATGTTCCGTTTAATATACTTTTTTTGCTTATATATACTTTTGCTAAAGATGTATCTATATTTGTTGCAGTAAGGTTGAATGTTTTCATTCCTAAATATGAAAATCCAATACCACCTAAAATTCCAATTATTATACCTATTACCATTACAGTTAAACTTTGGAATGCAAGTATTTTTCTTACATCTTTCTTAGAAGCCCCAACGGTTCTCAGCATACCTATTTGATTTATCATTTCATTTAAAGATATATTAAATAAATTATAAATTAAAAATATTGATGTAATAATAACTAATCCTTTAATATTTTGTGTAGATTTATTATCTTGTGCCAAACTATAATCTGATAATGCCGTTATTAATTTTGTATTTGCTTGAAAGTCTAATCTCCCAATATCATATTTTTTTATAATTATATTTAAAGTATCATCTATTTGGCTTGTTCCATTTTTTAAATTAACTAGACCATCATAGTTTATTAAATTGTTTGGTATTATATTTTCACCATGAGGATTAAATCCTGTAAACCCTCTTAATTCATACCAGTCATTATAATATTGACTTGGTTTATCAATTATACCTACTAATTTAAATTGTTCTTTCTTTGTAAATATTTGATGCTCTCCATTTTCATCTATATATTCTTTTTTCACATTAAAATCAATATTTTGATTTAAATTTTCTTTCAATCCCATCTTTTCTAAGGCTTTAGCTTCTAGTAATATCTCCCCTGTATGTTTAGGTAAATGTCCCTCTTTTAAATAATATCCTTGTTTATCTACAAATTCCTGACTTGAGGAGTTTAACTTAATAGATATACCTTTACTATCTACAATTTTACCTAGGTTGGCACTTGTATAAACTTGTGAAATATTGCTATCTTTTTCTACTTTATCTACTGCATCAGAATTTAAGTTATTAAATTCAGCATGATAAGAACCATATAACTTATAAATAGTATTGAGTTGGTTTTTACTTTGACTTTCACTTATTATATTAAATCCTACAACAAGCATTACAGCCAAAGCTATTCCTGTTACAAGGGCAAGAGTTCTACCTTTTTGTTTTTTTAAGTAAGCTAAAGCTAAATTTTGTTCTATTCTCATAAACATTTTCCTTTCATACATATATTTCAGATAAAAAAAGGCACTACCTTTTATATTTAAAAGATAGCACCTTAAATTATTCTCTTCAATACACTTGACCCAAGTGGTCGTTTTAACTCCCCAACTGTCATGTTTTGTTGTAATGGTATGTAAATTTTCACTATAAATTCATTTTATAATTCTTTAAATTCTAATTCACCATCATACTTTTTAAGTAAATTTTTTACACTTTCTATCCCTATACCGTGAAATTCTTTGTTTTTTTTAGTTGTTATAAGTTTATTTTTATTTACATGTTGTAATAAAGTTTCAAAGTATGATTTAAGGTTTTAGTTTATTAAAAAGAAGAAAAAATTCTTTTACAGTTTTTAAACAGTTTTTAATAGTTTTTAGAGGGTGTACACATATTTAAAATACTTACTTGTAGAGGTTAAAGGTACATAAGAATAAAAAGTTGTATACCTTTTATATTTCATATGCTACAATTTACTTATTAGGGTAGCGTCCATATCCGTCAACCTAAGAAGTATTAAAGTCTATAAAAAATTTTGACGTTTTATTTTATTGAAAGTTAATATAAAATAAATGATTAATTTAACCTATATCTTAAGATTTCTATTTTTTAATACACTAAAAAAAACTTAGGAGATTTGCACCTAAATTTCTTTGAATTTGATTGATGAAAGATCTCTTTTACAAGTGATTCAAGAAGTTCTCTATGTTGAAAATAATTAGTTACAACAACTACCTTTAAGTTATAATGAATCAAAAAAGAATACCACCTATTATTATATTATTTGAGTAATAAACTTCTTACTTTATACTCACTTACTTTCAATGTTTTGCTATTTCTCTATTACTTAATCCTTTTTTCTTAAGTTCAACTATTTTTATTTTTGTATTAGCTAACTCTCTTCCTACAGCATTGTCTGTATGAATATAGATTGTTTCTATATCACAATTATTTTCACATATATACTTTACTAAATCATATCCAGTTTTTAATAAATCACCATTTTCATCTTCACCTAAATCATGATCTAATGACAATATTCCTACTTTATTATTTTGTAATAATTTGACAGCATCATCATAGTTCTTGCTATTGTAAAACCTTCTGGGCATACTCTACGGTCATCTAAATATATATTTATTTTATTGTTCATATGCTATAGCCTATATAAATTCTATATTTTAAATCTAAGTATGATTTTATCATACCATTTATTTTTTTGTAGTATTAACCTTATCCCACATATATTTTGATACTATTGGCTCTATGTTGAAGTTAATCTTATTCTTTTCTTTTTTGCCATCATACTCAAACACTCCAATATAGTTTTTGTTCTTTAATATATAATCTACCTTCTGCTTTGAAAATCCATACTTAGTCCCTATCTTAGCTAATGAAACCCCTTTAGACCTTAATTTAAATATATCTTTTACTATCTTAGCTTCTTCTTCTTCAATTTCAAATTTACCATTTTTATTTACTTTATATCCAAGGGAAGGCTTACCACCAACCCACTTATTTTCATTAAGTCTTGCGATTCTACCATTTCGAGTTCTTTCATTTATAATAGCTCTTTCAAATTCTGCAAAGCTTCCTAGCATCTGTAAAAACAACATCCCCTGTGGATTTGACGTGTCAAATAACTCGGTAACACTTACTAACGCTACTTCATATTCTTGTAACTCATATATCATTGCTAATAAATTGTATAAGCTTCTATGTATCCTATCGTTTTTATAAACTATAATCATATCTATATCATTTTCTTTTACGAAATTTATCATCTTATCATATTGTGGTCTATCTGCTGATTTACCTGAAACAGCTTTATCTATAAACATTTTATCTATCTCTATATCGTGAAGCTTACAATACATTTTTATTTTATCTTCTTGGTCCTTTAATGAAGTATTATCTACTTGCATTAATGTAGATATTCTACAATAACCCACTGCTCTTTTTTTCATGTCTTCCTCCAAGTGTCAATTTTTATATTTTCATTAATTTAATAATGATATTTTAACATTATATCGTCAAGTTAGCCGGCTCAAACTTGACCTTTTTATGTTATAAATATAATTATAACTAAGTCATATCAATATTTATATGATTATAATTATATCGTATTTTTTAACATTCATATAAATTATTCTAATATATTTATCAAAGTTTGTCGAATAATAAAACTTGGTCTCTCTAATTAAAAAAGATATTATGAAATTTTCATAATATCCTCTTTGTTATTTTATAAAGTTTTAATTTTATTGCTCTAAAAACATTTTTATATCATCTTCAACATTTGTTATTCCACCAATACCAAAGTTTTCAACTAAAACATTAGCTACATTTGGTGATAAGAATGCTGGTAGAGTTGGTCCTAAGTGTATATTTTTAACTCCTAAGTGTAGAAGTGATAATAACACTATTACAGCTTTTTGCTCATACCAAGCTATGTTATAAGCTATTGGTAATTCATTTATATCATTAAGTTCAAATACTTCTTTTAATTTAAGTGCTATTAAAGCTAGTGAGTATGAGTCATTACATTGACCTGCATCTAGTACTCTAGGTATTCCACCTAT
>NZ_JASKYM010000017.1 GCF_030131845.1 Romboutsia sedimentorum
CTTAAATAAAAGTTTATCTAGGGCTCAGATACTGTTATATATCTGGCTTTATGTTTCTTGGTTGTTTCAAATTCTATAAATTAACCTACTGTTTAATTTTCAAAGTTCATTTTTTCTTTTTTTGTTGTCCCTTTTCTTAAGGACAAGTAATACTATATCATCTTTAAATAACACCGTCAACACTTTTTCAAAACTTTTTTTATTTTCTTTTTTAATTTTTTTTAAATATAGTAATTCCATAGTTTCCAGCTTATTATATGTAATATATATTTTTTTATACAACTTAAAAATATGTTGTTCATTCTATAAAAAACAATGTAAAAAAGTATTGTATTTTATACTTATAAACAAATACTTTTTACTTCTTTACACTTTTTTTATGTTTTACGTTAAATATATTAAATTCCTAACAACTTTTTCATTCTATTTAAATCAAATCCCAATACATGTTCTCCATTTATAATAGTAACTGGTATTGACATATACCCCATACCAATTAAAGTCCTTCTGTCTTCTGAATTCTTAGATATATTATGTTCCATATATTCAATATTATTATTTTTTAAAAACTCTTTCGCCTTTATACATTGAATACATGAATCACTTGTATATATTTCTACATTTTGCATAATTTTTAGCTCCTTTACATTTAATATATAAATGCTTGTATTTTTTTTTATATTATATTAGATTATTATTAACTTGTATTAGTATATAATCTAATATATAACAAATTGAATTTGTTGAGTATAACTAATAATACAAAAAATTGTATTATTGTTCAATATAACTCTACATTTTAGGAGGATTTTATTATGAGCAAAAAAGTATTAATTATGTCTGCTTCTACTGGCGGAGGACATAACAGAGCTGCTCGAGCAATTAAAGAAGAATTAGAACAAAAATCAATTGATGGAATACCTATACAATGTGAAATAATAGATAGTTTAAAATTAGTTAATAATACGATGGATAAAATAATATCTAGAGGATATGAAAAGTCTGCTATATACACACCTAAAGCTTATGGAAGTGTCTACAGATTTTCTGAAAATAGTTTAGTATCTAAAAATGAATTTAAAGGTAATTTGCTTATATCCTTTATGGCTCAGAAATTTAAAAAGCTTCTTAATGATTCTAATCCTGATGTAATTATAGGAACTCATCCATTCCCTATGATTGCTCTAAGTACTTTAAAAAAATCTAAAAATAATAATACAAATTTAGGAGATACATTCCATAAACATCATTACAACATAAATGTTCCACCTATGATTTCTGTATTAACAGACTATACAACACATTCTACTTGGATTCAAAATGAAATAGATTATTACATAGTTGGTCATGAATACGTAAAAGAATTACTGGTATTTGAAGGAGTAGATAGTTCTAAAGTTAAAACTTTCGGTATTCCAGTTGAAAAATCATTTTTATCTAATAGAGATAGAGAAACTGTTTTACTTGAATTAGGTCTATCTCCTGATAAGCTCACAGTATTACTTATGGGCGGTAGTTTTGGAGCAGGAAATATAAAAGAAACTTTAGCTGAACTACTAGATATAGATAGAGATTTTCAAATTTTAGTAGTAACTGGTAGAAACGAAAGCCTAAAAGAAAAATTAGATAAAAATTTACTTTCTCATACACAAAATAAGAATGTCTGTGTTTTAGGATATACTACAAAAATGAACGATATCTTAGCTTCTATAGATGTCTTAATAACCAAACCAGGTGGGCTAACTACTACTGAAGCATTATTAAAAGATGTTCCAATGATAATTCCTTATTATATTCCTGGACAAGAAGAAGAAAATTTAGAGTTTCTTTCTAATTGTGGAGCAGCACTTAGAACAACAAAGAAATACACTCTATCCGTTTTATTAAAAGTTCTTATAGATGATTCTTCTAGATTAGATATGCTTAAACGAAATATAAAATCTATAAGAAAATTCAACTCGTCTCAAAACATAGCTAATTTAGTTATAGATATTTTAGAAGAAAATAGCGAATCTAGATAAACCTTTATTTACATAAAAACCCTCTATTAGATAATATCTAATAGAGGGTTTTTATGTAAATAATTTAAATTAATATCAATTTACTAATATAAACATATTTATTTTTAGTATCTCGGTTCATATAAATCTTCTTCATAGTCATATTGATAGTTTTTATAATTATTTCTAAAATCAGTATTTTTATTCTTTGGAGTTTTTTTAAATTTTTTCTGAATTAATAAACTCATATCGTCATTTTTATCATATTTACTTTTATCTGATTTTGTTTCTTCAACATTTTTACACGCTTCTAAATTCAAAGTTGATTTCATACTATACCCCCATTGAAATTTTCAATTAAACATATCCTAAATTATACTCTCATTGAAATTTTTATTCAATAAATCATATATACTTTAAGCTTAAATACAAAAAATCGAGGTATTTACCCCGATTTTTATATTTCTCTTCTACCTTCTAGAGCTTTAGATATAGTTACTTCATCTGCATACTCTAAATCTCCACCTACAGGTAATCCATGAGCAATTCTTGTAACTTTTATGCCCATTGGTTTTATAAGTCTAGCTATGTACATAGCTGTAGCTTCTCCCTCTATGGTAGGATTAGTAGCCATTATTATTTCTTTTACATCATGAGTTCCTAATCTTAATATTAACTCTTTTACTTTTATCATGTCTGGGCCAATACCATCCATTGGAGATATCACACCGTTTAATACATGATACTTACCTTTGAATTCTCTTGTTCTTTCCATAGCAGCTACATCTCTTGGATCTTCCACTACACAAATAACACTATCATCTCTATTTTTATTAGAACACATGCTACAAATTTCTTTATCCGCTATATTACAGCATATTGAGCAATATTTTATCTCTCTTTTAGCTTCTACTATAGCTTTAGATAATGACTCTACATCATTAATATTCATATTTATAACATGAAAAGCTAATCTCTGAGCTGTTTTTCTTCCTACTCCAGGAAGTTTTGAAAATTCTTCTATAAGCCTTGTTATCGGGCCTGTATAAACTTGCATATTATCACCTACTAGAATAATCCTGGAATATTCATTCCTCCAGTTACTTTGTTCATTTGAGACGCTTGCATATCATCAACACTTCTTAGAGCTTCATTAACAGCACTCAATACTAAATCTTGTAACATTTCTATATCATCTGGATCAACAACTTCAGGTTTTATAGCTATATTTATAACTTCTTTTTTACCGTTAACTTTTACAGTAACAGCTCCTCCTCCTACTGAGGCTTCAACTTCTTTTGATTCTAAATCTTCTTGCATTTTTTGCATGTTTTCTTGCATCTTTTGAGCCTGCTTTAATATATTGTTCATATTTCCAGGCATCATTCCGCCTCCAAAACCTTTCTTAGCCATGATTAAAATCCTCCTTAAAAACTTATTATTTTATTTTAATATTATATCATAATAGTATTTATTATTTATGTTCATTTTCTTCAATACTTTGTTTTATTTCTAATATATCTTCATTTACTAATTCTTTTAAAATTTCTTCGCCTTTATCTTTTTTAACGTCTTTTATTTCTAAACTAATATTTTTAACTTCTGATTCTAATATTACTTTTATACTGAAACTTCTATTTAAAGTTTCTCTTATCATTTTTTCTATGTATGCTATAGTATTCGGATCACTTAATCTTTTCTTTGCAAACTCAAATCCATCTCCATAAATTATATATAACATATTTTCATAAACATTAAAACTGCTTACATCTCCTAATAAGAAATATACAGGCATTTGCTTACTTTGTTTATCATCTTTAATGCTTTGTCTTATTTTTGTCCAAGATGATTCTATTAATTTTACGTCTTCACTCTTTACTGTTTCGTATATTATTTCTTCTTCGGCTACATTAGTTTTTTCTACTTCACTATTATTCTCTATATTGTTAGTATTAACCTTTATATTTCCAGTTTCTATTCTATTTTCTAAATTCTCAATTCTTTTTATAAGAGCCTCTTTACTTTCATCAAACATAGGCTGAGCAATTTTCATCATAGTTATTTCTGCTAATACCCTTGGGTTTGTAGAAGTTTTCATAGTATCTTGTGTAACTGATAGTATATTTAAAACTCTAATAATATCATTTACATCTACATCACTAGCTTGCAGTTTTAATTGATCTATTATTTCCTCTGGTAAAGATATAATCTCATCAAGATCTGTAGATACTTTGCAAACCATAAGGTTTCTAAAATGATCTATTAAATCATTTATTAAATTCCTTATATCTTTTCCCCATATAATAAATTCATTTAATATCTGAAGAGATTCTTTTGTATCTTGGTTTATTATAAATTTAGCCATTTCAAATAACTGCTCTATATTTACAGTTCCTAGTAACTCTACTACATCCTTATATTCTATTTTATGATCTGCAAAAGATATACATTGATCCAACATACTAAGTGCATCTCTAAGTGCCCCTTGAGAATTTCTAGCTATTAAATTAAGTGCTTTATCTTCAACTTCTATATTTTCTTCATTACATATTTTTTTCATACGATCTGTCATATCGTTAACAGTAACTCTCTTAAAGTCAAATCGTTGACATCTTGATAAAATAGTTGCAGGAATCTTGTGTTGTTCTGTAGTTGCTAGTATAAATATAACATATGATGGTGGCTCTTCTAGTGTTTTTAAAAGAGCATTAAATGCACCTTGAGATAACATATGTACCTCATCTATTATATACACCTTATACTTTGACTTCGTAGGTGAATATTTTACATTTTCTCTAAGTTCTCTTATATCGTCTACACTATTATTAGATGCAGCATCTATCTCTATAACATCCATTATATTGTCATTTAATATATCTTTACATACATCACACTCATTGCAGGGTTCTTGATTAATACTATTTATGCAGTTTACAGCTCTAGCAAATATTTTAGCTGTAGATGTCTTACCTGTTCCCCTAGTACCTGAAAATAAATATGCATGTCCAACATTATTGTTCTCTATTTGGTTCTTTAATGTTCTTGTAATATGCTCTTGTCCAACAACATCTTCAAAATTCTGAGGTCTATACGCTCTATATAATGCCTTATGCATTTTTATCTCTCCTTAATAAAAAAGTATTCTATTGAACCTCTATAAATGAACACTTTCTTAAATCACATTTCTATAAATTATAATTTTTCATGTAACATAAAAAAGTATACTCAATATATTATTTTTTCCAACATATTCAAATATTATATCATTTTATCATAATATAATTTTATCATATTAATTATGAATATATTTTTTATATTCTTATTTGTTTTATTAAATTTTAAAGTTTTGTTAAATAAAAAAAATCCCTTAAAATTAAGAGATTTGTTTTTTATATATTTAAATGCTGTACACCATCTATTGACTTACTTCCATAGGCGTTACCTAAACAGTTAGCTCAACTTAGGCACCCCCGCGGCACACAAAAGTGATCACTTACCGCTGCTTCCTTCCGGATCTCACGGGGTTTATGAGCTTTCATTGCGCAGGACCTAAGCATCAACACCACTTATTTAGGGCAGCCCTACAAAAGATAAGCCTCTAGATGGAATTCAATCCTGCTATAGCGGATTGCAGGTTACAGGGCACCGCTACCTCCCCATCTAGTACAGCAAAATTACAACCATATTTAAATTTCCTCTGGCGGAGAGTGTGGGATTCGAACCCACGATACGCTTTTGACGCATACTCACTTTCCAGGCGAGCGCCTTCGACCGACTCGACCAACTCTCCTTGTTATCTTTTCCTTAAAGCTTTAAAAAATTCCTGTAATATTTTAGAACATTCATCTTTTAAAGTTCCAAAAGACACTTCTACGTTATTGTCTTGATAATAATCTATTTTAAATTCATGTTGTTTTTCTGTATATGAATTTTTTATATGCTTAGTTCCTATTATAAGCTTTTTTATCCTAGAATTTACTATTGCTCCACTACACATGATGCATGGCTCCATAGTTACATATAAATCACAATTAATAAGTCTCCATCCACCAAAATTCTGTGCTGCCTGTCTTATAGCTAAAATTTCAGCATGAGCGGTACAATCATTTAATGTTTCTGTAAGATTATGCCCTCTACCTATAATTTCTCCGTCTTTAACTACTACAGCTCCAATAGGTGTTTCTTTTTTATCATATGCTTTATATGCTTCTTTTAATGCTTCGTTCATATAGAATGATTTTTCCATATATCCTCCTAAAACTTATAACAACTCTATCTTATCATAATTTATTTTATAATTCAACTTAATTTTTTATAATTAATATATTATATTTTATTTAATATTTCAAAATACATTATCGAAATTATACTTATCCATAATCTCAAGATTATATTATTTCCTATATAATTAGCCTCTATAATATAGAGTCTAATTAATTTTTTAATTTATTATTGTAAGATTTTGTGAAGCTCTTTTTATTATTAAACCTACTAGTGTAAGGATTATCGGTCCTCCATAAGTTTTTAGTACAAGAATTACGTCTTCAATTCCACTACTGTCAATTACATAATCAAGACCAGCACCTAAAAATCCTGCACATGATAATATCAAAGCTAGCACATGATAATATCAAAGCTATATATGCTAAAGTATACGCTAAAACATCAGATTTGAAAAATTTAAAAGATAAATTTTTACTATTTTTTCTAAATACTAAATATGCATATATAAGAACAACATAAGGAATAACAACAGCTAAAGATGATAATTCTGTGAGCATTTTAAAGAATGTATATATTGATCCTAACCCTAATAAGGACATTGCAATTAAGACTACTAGTATTGGACATTGAGTCCATAGTGCATTAGATAAGATACCATCTTTTCTTTTTTAATTAAAAATAATGGGAATGTACCTTCTGGAACTTCTCCAAACATAGCTCTTATTGGAGACTCCCTCTATATTATATAAGCAGCAATAGATGTAATTAAATTTATAGCTGCTTATATCTGTACTAATATTTTTCCATTTAAATCAAAGTTATTTGCGATTATATCATAAACTATATAATACCTGCTTTTTCTAGTAATTCTGGAGATGCTATTAATTATATCGCTATTGACCCTAATATATGATAAACCTATAAATATAACCGTAGTAGCTAAAGTAAATTTACCACTGAAATCTCCTAATTTATAAAATTTATTTACACCTATAGTTGCTATATAAGTCATTGCTATACATATAAATTTTTATAATATCGGAAGCAAATATGCATTAAAATGATCAAATACATTTCTTCCAAGCAATGCCCAAGTTCCTATAAATGCCTATTTTCAACCAATTTATTGATTTATGCAAAAATATAATACACTTTCTTTGTCTTGGTTAGCTGATGCCATTTCTACTATAATTCCACATAGTGGTAAGAAGTATAATACTGAAACTATAATCAAAGAAGGTATAGCTAATAGACCCAAGTAAACCGCATTACTTTCTATATTAGCAAGTCTAAATGTCGGAACAAATATCATCATTACTAATGCCAATAATTTTATTTTGTTGTTTTATTCCATGTTGTTATCTCCTTTTATATTTTATAAATCACTATAAATATTAAATAAAAAAAATACGCCCCTTAGCCTAAAAGGCTAAGAGACGAATTTTTCCGCGGTACCACTCTTATTGATAAGTATACTTACCCTCTCAACCTCTTAAGGTGAGAGCACTTATTCCTTACTATTTTTTCAGACAATATTCTCCAAAGTTCTTTTAACAATAAACTTTTGTTGTTAGACTTACACCAAACCCTCGCTCGCTGAAACTCCATTTAATGCTACTCTCTTTTTCTAAGAAGTTAAATTTTTTTATAAAAATCATATTTAAAATTTTCTAAAATTATATATTAAATCAAATTCTATAATTCATTCTTTTTTATAACATCTACACCCATATATGGTCTTAATACTTCTGGTACTATTACTGATCCATCAGCTTGTTGGTAATTTTCTAATACAGCAGCTAAACTTCTTCCTACTGCTAAACCTGAACCGTTTAATGTATGAACATATTCAGCTTTAGATTTTTTATCTCTTTTGAATCTTACGCCAGCTCTTCTAGCTTGGAAATCTTCAAAGTTTGAACAAGAAGAAATTTCAACATATCTATTGTAGCTTGGCATCCATACTTCTAAGTCATATTTAAATGCAGCAGTGAATCCTAAATCTCCTGTACATATTCTAACTACTCTGTATGGTAATCCTAACATTTGTAACATTTTTTCTGCATCATTAGTTAATTTTTCTAGTTCATTATAAGATTCTTCTGGAGCAACAAATTTAACTAATTCAACTTTGTTAAATTGATGTTGTCTTACTAAACCTCTAGTATCTCTACCTGCAGATCCTGCTTCTGATCTAAAACATGGAGTGTAGGCACAGTATTTTATAGGTAATTGATCTATTGATAATATTTCATCTCTGTGTATGTTAGTTACTGGTACTTCTGCAGTTGGAACTAAGAAGTAATCTAACCCTTCTAATTTAAACATATCTTCTTCAAATTTAGGTAATTGTCCTGTTCCTACAAAACTAGTTCTGTTAGCCATAAAAGGTGGTAAAACTTCAGTATATCCATGTTCATCTGTATGAGTATTTAAGAAGAAGTTTATTAAAGCTCTTTCAAGTCTTGCTCCTAATCCTTTGTATAAAGTAAATCTTGAACCAGTTATTTTTCCAGCTGTTTCAAAATCTAATATTTCAAGTTCTGTTCCTAAATCCCAGTGAGCTTTTTCTTCAAAATCAAATTTTGGAGTTTCTCCCCAAGTTCTTACTTCAACATTGTCATCATCAGTTGTTCCTTGAGGAACTTCTGGATGAGGAACATTAGGTATTCTCATTAATCTATATTCCATATCTGCTTCTACAGTTCTAACTTTTTCATCTATTACTTTTATTTTATCTGATAATTCTTTTAGTGTAGCTTTTGCTTCTTCTACATTTTTACCTTCTTTTGCAAGTTGAGGTATTTTTTTAGATTCAATATTCAACTCATTTTTCATTACTTCAACTTCTTTAAGTAACTCTCTTCTTTGATCATCTAACTCAAGTACTGCATCAAGATCGAATTCTTTTTCCCCTCTTCTATCCATTGCTTTTTTAATATCTTCTAAATTTTCTCTTATTCTTTTAACCTCTAACATTTTATATTCCTCCTATTTATTTTATATTTTCGCTATGTTTATCATTTTCATTTGTTAAAATTCGCTTATTAGTACTAATAAACCCTTTTCTTAACTTTAATATTTATCTTTAAAATGTAGTATTTTACTTAATAATTTAGTAAATACAGCCTATAAAATTCTCTTATTATATCTTTTCTCATAAAAAGTTTGCGCTTACTTTTTATAAACTTATATTTTATTATTAATAATATTTTTCAATACATGTATTATAAACTTAATTAATTGTAATAAAAAAAGACCCTCGTATCCCTTATAAAAGGGACGAAAGTCTTAATCCGCGTTGCCACCCTAATTGATTATATAAAATATAATCCTCTCAGTCCTGTAACGTAGGTATACGTCTAATCTTACTGTTATTTCCGATTAGAAGCTCCGGAATAGATTCAAAAACCATTGTAATGAGTTCTCACCAACCACTCACTCTCTGAATACAAAATTGCTTTTTACTAGTTTCCTTCAAAGCTTTTCAACTATATTGTCTTATTTGATACTCATTATATTATATATGTTAACAAGTTTCAATAGTATTATTCATTTTTTTATTTATTTTTATATAAATTTTTAATTACTTATCAAATCTAATTATTATAACTATATACTATTTTCGGCGAAAATGATATAGATATTTTATTTTTTTTATAATATTTTTTATTTTTTGTACAAAATTCATAGTGAATTTCTACTTATTTAAAGCTTTATAACATAAAAAAAGATTACGTGGCTACGTCTTACTCTCCCAGGCAGTTGCCCACCAAGTACCATCAGCGCTAAAGAGCTTAACTTCTGTGTTCGGAATGGGAACAGGTGTATC
>NZ_JASKYM010000018.1 GCF_030131845.1 Romboutsia sedimentorum
CTGATGCTATAGTATTTTTATAAAAAATTTCTCCATACCCAGCAAGCGCGTCAACACCCTCTTGAATTCTAGCGCCTCCTGAGTCATTAAGTCCTACTACAGGTGCTCCTACTTTTATTCCCATGTCCATTACTTTTCCAATTTTTTTAGCATGCATTTCACCTAAAGATCCACCAAGTACTGTAAAATCTTGAGCAAAAGCGCAAACTAACCTTCCATCTACTTTTCCATATCCTGTGACAACACCTTCACCAGGTATTTCTTGTTTTTCCATTCCAAAATTCGAACATCTATGTTTTACAAATGCATCTAATTCTATAAAAGTTTTTTCATCGAATAATTTATTTAATCTTTCTCTTGCTGTTAATTTACCAGATGTATGTTGTTTATCTATTCTTTTTTGTCCACCACCTAGTCTTATCTTATTTCTTTTTTCCTTAAGTAAATTTAACTTTTCTTGCGACACAAAATCACCCCCAAAAAATTTTAAGCTATAGTTATTGCCTTTCACTTAGTTCTAATAATACTCCATCTGTTCCTTTTGGATGACAAAATGCTATTTTAGCATTTCCTGCTCCATATCTTGGTACTTCATCTATCATTTTATATCCTTTAGCTTTAACTTCTTCTATTGCTTTTTCTATATTTAAAACTCTTACAGCAACGTGTTGTATACCTCCACGTCCTCCATTTTTAGCTATAAACTTTGCTATTGGACCATCTTCAGTAGTTGATTCTAATAATTCAAGTTCAGTATCTCCAACTGGTAAGAAAGCAACTTTAACTTTCTGATCTTCCACTGTTTCTTTTCCTTCACATTTTATACCTAATACATCTTCATAAAATTTCAAAGTTTCATTTAAATTATTTACAGCTATACCAACATGATCAACTTTTAATATATCCATTAAAAATCCCCCTAATTAATATTGATTATTTCTTACTTTTTCAAATAATATCTCACTTATTGAATAAGGATCTATTTCCTTAGTCATAGTTTTTGCTAATAGTTTATCCATATCTTCACTATATTCTAAGTTTCTAACTAAATTTGAAATACGTCGTTGAACTAATTCTTTTATTTCTGTTTTATTTCTAGAAAGCCTTTTTTCATTTAATTTATCACTTTTTTCTAGAAATTCTTTGTGTCTAAGTATGTTTTTGTAAGTTTCTTCAACACCTTCTCCAGTTTCAGCTATAGCTAAATTTACTGGAGGTCTAAATTCCCAATCTTTTTTAAAATCTAGCATCATCTGTATTTCTAAAGATGTTCTTTTAGCTCCATCCCTATCAGCTTTATTTATAACAAACACATCTGCAATTTCCATAACACCAGCTTTTATAGCTTGTATATCATCACCTAATCCTGGAACCATTACTATTAAAGTAGTATCCGCTGTCTTTACTATATCAATTTCAGATTGACCAACCCCAACAGTTTCTATAAATATGTAATCACATCCATATGAATCTAAAACTTTTATGGCACCTTGAGTAGCATTTGAAAGTCCTCCAAGACTACCTCTCGTTCCCATAGATCTTATAAATACTCCTTTATCAGTGCTTAAGTCATTCATTCTTATTCTATCTCCAAGAATAGCTCCCTTTGTGAAAGGGCTCGTTGGGTCTATAGCAATAATCCCTACTTTCTTATTTTCTTTTCTTATTAATTTCACTAATTTATCTGTAAATGTAGACTTTCCAGCACCTGGTGGGCCTGTTATACCTATAACATAGGCTCCTCCAGTGTATTTATAAACTGATTTTAAAACTTCCTCATATCCATCAACTTCATTTTCTACCATAGTAATAAGCTTGGCACAAGCTCTTTTATTACCTTCTAAAAGAGTTTTAATTAGATTTTCCATAAAATCACTCCTAAATACTTGCTGAATTACTTTTTACATTCTCTCTTATAAAATCTATCGTTACAGAAGTTGGAGTTCCAGGAGTAAATATTTCTGCTATTCCTTTTTCTTTTAAGAACGGTATATCCTCCTCTGGTATAACTCCTCCACCTATTATCAATACATCATCAGCTCCTTCAGCTTTTAATAACTGTGCAACTTTTGGTAGCAAATGATTGTGTGCTCCTGATAATATGCTCATAGCGACAACCTCAACATCTTCTTGAATTGTTGCTTGAACTATTTG
Organism: Romboutsia sedimentorum; assembly: GCF_030131845.1. Taxonomy (GTDB): domain Bacteria; phylum Bacillota; class Clostridia; order Peptostreptococcales; family Peptostreptococcaceae; genus Romboutsia_D; species Romboutsia_D sedimentorum. The sequence continues at coordinate 2,155 of NZ_JASKYM010000018.1, forward strand.
TTCTGGGGTTTGTCTAAGACCTGTATATATAACTTCCATGCCCGCATCTCTAAGTGCACGAGCGATGACTTTTGCACCTCTATCATGACCATCTAAGCCTGGTTTTGCAACTAAAACTCTTATCTGTTTCATTTTTTTCCCCCTTAATATATACTTTAAATCTTAAAATAGTCGTTGTATTTTATATCATAACTGCTTGTTTGTACTCTCCAAATACCTCTCTCATAACACCACATACTTCACCTAGTGTTGCATACGCTTTTACTGCTTCTAATATATACGGCATTACATTTTCTTCGCCTTCACAAGCAACTTTTAAAGCTTGTAGTGTTTCTTTTACCTTTTCATTATCTCTATTATCTCTTAATTCTTGTAATCTTTCTTTTTGTCTTTCTCCAACTATAGGGTCAACTCTTAATAATCCTTTTGGAGATTCTTCTTCTATTTGGAATTTATTAACTCCAACTATTACCTTTTCATTACTTTCAATTTCTCTTTGATATTTATATGCACTATCCATTATTTCTTGTTGTATATATCCTTTTTCTATTGCACGTGGAGCTCCACCTAGTTCTTCTATTTTATTTATTATATTCATAGCATCTTCTTCTATTTTATTAGTTAAACTTTCAACTAAATATGATCCTGCAAGTGGATCTATCGAATCAGCTACTCCACTTTCATGAGCAACTATTTGCTGTGTTCTAAGAGCAACCATTACTGAGTCCTCTGTTGGAAGAGCTAAAGCTTCATCCTTAGAGTTAGTATGTAGAGATTGTGTTCCTCCTAATACTGCTGCTAATGTTTGAATTGCTACTCTTACTATATTATTTTCTGGTTGTTGAGCAGTTAAAGTACATCCTGCAGTTTGTGTATGGAATTTTAATGACATTGACTTTGGATTAGTTGCTTTAAACTTATCTTTCATTATTCTTGCCCATATTCTTCTTGCCGCTCTAAATTTAGCAACCTCTTCTAATAAGTTGTTATGTGCATTAAAGAAGAATGAAAGTCTAGGAGCAAAATCATCTACATTAAGACCTGCATCAATTGCTGCATTTACATATGCTATACCATCAGCCAGTGTAAACGCTACTTCTTGAACTGCATTAGCTCCAGCTTCTCTTATGTGATATCCTGATATACTTATTGTGTTCCATTTTGGAACTTCTTTTGAACAATATTCAAATATATCTGTTATTAGTCTCATTGATGGTGTTACAGGGAATATATATGTTCCCCTTGCTACATATTCTTTTAATATATCATTTTGTATAGTTCCTCTTAATTTATCTGGTGAAACACCTTGCTTTTCAGCTACTGCTATATACATAGCTAATAGCACTGATGCAGGTGCATTTATAGTCATTGATGTAGATACTTTATCTAATTGTATTCCATCAAATAATATTTCCATATCAGCTAAAGAATCTATACAAACTCCAACCTTACCAACTTCTCCCTCTGATATTTCATCACTTGAGTCGTATCCCATTTGTGTTGGTAAATCGAATGCAACTGAAAGCCCCATAGAACCTTGCTCTATTAAGTATTTATATCTTTTATTTGATTCTTCCGCTGTAGCAAATCCTGCATACATTCTCATTGTCCACAACTTACCCCTATACATAGTAGGCTGAACACCTCTTGTAAATGGATATTGCCCTGGATATCCTAAATCATTTTCATAGTCTATACTCGAATCTAATGGAGTATATAGTCTTTTTATTTCTTCATCTGTATCAAATTTAAATTCTTCTTTTCTTTCTGGAAATCTTGCTAAAGTTTTATTAACTTTATTTTCTTCCCATTTTTCAAATGATTCTTTCATATTTTATCCCCCTTAACCGTATATGTAAATGTTACTGAATTCATATTTGCTAATACATTTGGAGTAACTCACACAACTTTATAGTCATAAGTGCCATTGTTAAGAATATGTATAAACATAAGTAGATACTACTAACTTAATAAGCATTCACTACTTCTTTTAGAAATACTTTTCCTTGCTCAAAAGCTTTTATGTTCAATTCTTCACTACCTTTAGGAACTCTATTTGAAATTGCAATTTTTATATGCTCTGGATTTATTTCTGGTATTAAATTACTTAATACACCTAAAGTAATTATATTTGCTGTCATTGGCTTTTTCAAAACGTCATTAGCTGTTTGAAGTATTGGAACTTTATGAATTGATGCTTTGATTTGATCATTTACCTCTATAGATGAATCTACTATTACTATACTATCTTCTTTTATATGTGCTGAATATTCATTAAAAGATTTTTGTGTTAATGAGATTAGTATGTCTGATTTGATTATTTTCGGGAAATTTATATTCTTGTCACTTATTATTACTTCTGCTTTACTTGCTCCTCCTCTAGCTTCTGGACCATATGATTGTGATTGTACTGCATTTAAATTTGATAATATTGCTCCCTCTGCTAAAATTACACCTGCAAGTATAAGACCTTGACCTCCCGAACCACTTAACCTAATTTCCTTTTTCATATATATTCTCCCCTAACAATACTTAAAATTTTTCTACTAATTTTTTATATTCATTAGTATATTCTGGTAAAGTTACATCTTTAAAAATCCCTATTGGCATTTTATCAGTTTCTTTAGCTTTATTAGTGTCATTAGTCACTATACTATTTTCTTTTATTAGTTTGATTAAATCTACTGCAGATCCCTTTTTATTTTTTCTACCATAATATGTCGGGCAAGAACTAACAGCTTCTACAACTGAAAAACCATTGTGCATTATAGCTTTCTTCGTATATGATAACATCTGATTAACATGGTATGCGCTTGCTCTAGCAACAAATGTAGCTCCTGCTGCTGCTGATAATTCACAAATATCAAATGGTTTATCTATATTTCCATATGGCGCTGTTGTTGCCTTGTCATCTGTAGGAGTAGTTGGAGAATATTGACCTCCTGTCATTCCATAAATATTATTATTAAATACTATTGTTGTAATATCAATATTTCTTCTACAAGAATGTATTAAGTGATTTCCACCTATAGCTGTTGCATCACCATCACCTGTTATAACTATAACATGAAGATTTGGATTAGCTAACTTTACACCAGTAGCAAATGTAAGAGCTCTACCATGAGTCGTATGTATTGTATTATAATCAAAATAACCGCTTGCTCTTGATGAACACCCTATTCCTGAAACTATACATATATTATCTTTATCTAAATTTAAGTCTTCTATTGCTCTTGCTATTGAGTGCATCAATATCCCATGTCCACATCCTGGACACCATATATGAGGCAATCTATTTGTTCTAAAATTATTTGCTATAATTTGACTAGGCATATACAATTACCTCCTCTATTTTAGAAGTTATTTCCTCTGGAGTGATTATTTCTCCATTGTACTTATTAATTCCTATCACAGGGCAGTTATCTTTTACTACTCTCTCTATTTCTAAACTCATTTGACCCATGTTCATTTCTGGTACAAATATATGATTTACTTTTTTACTTAATTTTTTTACTACCTCTTCTGGGAAAGGCCATACTGTTTTTATAGCTAACAATCCTACTTTCACTCCTTTTTCCCTCATAGTATCTACTGCATCTTTACTACATCTAACCATACATCCAAATGTTACAATTAATACTTCACAGTCATCTGTAAAATAATTTTCATATAAAAGTATATCTTCTAAATTATTTTCTATTTTTTCAGTTAGTCTAGTGAATAATTTTTGAGCTTCCTTTGTGCTGTTTGTAGGGAATCCTGTTTCATCATGTACAAGCCCCGTTACATGAAACTTAAATCCATCACCGATGCCTTCCATATTTGGAACTAAATCTTTTGTAACTTCGAATGGTTTAAATTCTTCTTTTTTACAATTAGATTTTTTTCTATCTAATATTTCTAATTCTTGTAATGCACTTAAATCTACTTTTTCTCTCATATGTCCTATAACTTCATCTAAAAGTAAAACTACTGGTGTTCTATATTTTTCTGCAAAATTAAATGCTTTAACTGTTAGTTCATAAGTATCAGATACAGTTGTAGGAGATAAAACTATTAAGGAATGGTCTCCATGAGTACCCCATCTAGCTTGCATTAAATCTCCTTGTGATGGACTTGTTGGTAACCCTGTACTTGGTCCACTTCTTTGAACATTTACTACTACACAAGGTGTTTCAGTTATACATGCATACCCTATAGCCTCTTGTTTTAGAGAAAACCCAGGACCACTTGTTGCTGTCATAGATTTTTTACCCGCTATAGATGCACCTATTATTGCAGACATAGATGCTATTTCATCTTCCATTTGAATAAATGTTCCTTTAACTCTTGGTAATATTAATGATGATATTTCTGCTATTTCTGTTGATGGAGTTATTGGATACCCTGCAAAAAATTTCATTCCTGCATGTATTGCCCCGTGAACACAAGCTTCATTTCCCTGTAATAACTTTGCTTTTATTCCCATGATATTTCCTCCTTAATTAAATATTTTCTGCAATATATATTGCATAATCTGGACATCTTAGTTCACATAAACCGCAAAGAGTGCATTCAGATTCATTTTCAATGTATACACTCTCGTTATTCATATTTAAGACCTTTTTAGGACAGAATTCTATGCAAATTCCGCATTTTTTACACCAAGACTCCTCTATCTCTAATTTTCTCCCCAATTTAATCCACCTCTTTCAACAAAATATGTTATATTAATGTCTCATATTTTTACATATGATTAACCGAGATGATACTATATTCAAGTTCATTGTAGCACCATATTTAAAAATTTGCAGGAATTATTTCAATGCTGCAAGTTTTTTTATCCTTATTTCACTTGTTCTTTTTTTAGATAAATTCAATTAATTTCATATCACAATATTTTTCTCAAAATTAAATGGACTAAAAAAGAATTAAATAAGCTATTATATATATTTAAGATTAGATATAGGAGATTTTTATGTTTGAATTTTATGAATTTAAAAGATTTTTATGCAAGACAAATAAAGGTAATGTAAGGTATAAATAATATAGTATCTGTTGCCTATTCTTAAATACTACAATAAAATTTGCAAATATAAACGAGCTATAACCTTCTTTTATAGAAATGGTTATAGCTCATTTATGTTAAAACTATCATTTTATACTCCTTATATTGTACATACCCTGCTAAAGTTGATTTTTTTTACTTCAAATCATTATTATAAGAAATATGAATATTTTAAATTATTTTGTTCATCTATTCTTCGTTATAATCTGGAGTAAAGCTATAAGCTAATTCACTTTCATAACCAAAGTATATTAAATAAATGTTTTCATTTATGTCTCTTGCCTCCTTATTTTTCTTAATTATATTATATTGTGCATTATCCGTTTTTGCAATTTTCATTTTTAATCTTTCACTCTTAATTCACTATCTACAATTTTCAAGTTATAAAACATATTTTTTTACATTTATTAAATTATTTACCTATACAACATAAAAAATGCTGAGAAACTAATTTCCCCAGCATTTTTTATGTTGTATTATATAATTTTTTATCCAAGTAGACTAAGTAATATTCCTGCTGCAACCGCAGACCCTATAACCCCTGCAACATTAGGTCCCATTGCATGCATTAACAAGAAATTACCTGGATTTTCTTCTTGAGCAACCTTATGAGCAACCCTAGCTGCCATTGGAACTGCTGATACTCCTGCTGCACCTATAAGTGGATTTACTTTTTCCTTAGTAAATCTATTCATAAATTTAGCACATAAT
>NZ_JASKYM010000019.1 GCF_030131845.1 Romboutsia sedimentorum
TTTTTTTTTTATATTACCATGATAAAATTAAACTGTTAATATAAGAACGCATAAAAAAAGAATGACTTACGCCAATAAGCCATTCTTCTTCATATAAGTAATATGACGTTTCAAAGTTTTTAAAGGGATATCTAATGCCTCTGATACTTCCTTATTTTTAAGTCCTTTTTCTCTAAGGACTTTTATTTTTTGCCTTAAAACCTTCAGTTCTTCTTGTTTTGTCATCTTACCTTCTTTTTTTAATTTCTCTTTATATTTATTTTTATTGTATTCATTATTTCTTCTTTTAACTTCTTTTTTAGAAATAATTGTGACCATATACTTTTCTTCATCTTCTGCTATTTGTAAAAGTTCTATTAATGTTTCATTTTTGTATTTATAATCTTTACTCTTCTCTTTATATACCTTTTTTGCGCTCTCTGTTGCCTTTGTAGCCTCTTTCGTTGGCAATGGCTTAACAAACATTCCATTAAGTTCTAAAGTATCTCCTAACGCCTTTTGTTCATCTTCAAAGAAATAATTTAAATAATATCTATATAAAAATAATATCATTTCTCTTTCGCCTTCTAAATCATAGTTTCTTAACTCACATAACTTTACTAAGTCAGTTATTCTAGCTAAGTATAATGACCTTTCGTTAAACATATAAACTACTTTTTTAGGTCTACCTTTTTTCTTAGGAGCTAAACTCTTATTTTTTTCATGTTTTGGTATATCTGGTAAATACTCTGTTTGAATTTCTCTTAATTTATGAATGTACTCATTTGTTTCTAATGTTTTAACCATTGTATTACTCTTTGAATTTATACTTCCTGGAACTCTTAATACCCTTGTCGGGTCTAATGCCATCCTATCGGCTCCAAATTCTTTTAACTGACTATATATATATTCTTCTACTGCCTTCCATAGAGGTAATGCCTTGTATGGAACTGGCTCTATTAGCCATATTAAGTACAGTCCTCTGCCACTATCAATTATTAAATTCGGTATTGGAATGGTTTTTCCAAAGTAATTATGATCTAAATTCATAAGTATTTGTGTTTTACTAAATTTAGTTTTATATGTATCAAGATCCATATGAATACAATTTAATTCTTTTAAATTTTCTATACGTCTATAAGTCTTATAAAAGGTATTTAAAGATAAATATGTATTTTCTTTTGAAAAGTCTATATCTAGTAACTGATTAAACTTATAATGCCATTGTTTAAATGCTCCCCCATTTATTTCAGCTTTAGTTATCCAACCTTTGCTATTTCCATGTATTGCATTTATATACATTAAACTCTCTTCATTGGATTCATCTACTTTTCGTAGCGCTTGTCCCATTTATTCACCTCCCCCAATTACAAATAACACAATTATTATATCATACACTTTCTTCCTTTTTTTACAGTTATATCAAATCCTAGCTATAATCTATATCTTTTCGATATTTTCATCTAAATTTTTATAATTAAAAGATAGGCTATATCCATGTATTTTAATTATTTTATCTTTTACTCTACTTATATCATGTTTTATGCCTACTATTGCACTAATCCCAACTAGGGCTGCAATAGCAAGTGCTACTACTAATTTTTTATTTTTAAAACCCTCTTTTTCTTTTTTAAAGTTCATGCCCTCCATCATTGTTTCTACCAATTCGGTTAACTCTCTGTTCTGATCCTTGCTCTCTATCAAACTGTCTTTCAATCTCCATTTTTCTTCTTTCCATGTATTCATTGTGTTTTCTAAGTTCTTCTCTAATTGCTCTATCTTGTTCTCTTTTATCTCTAGTGATTTTTTTAAGTTCTTCACTTCTCTTTCGTACTTCAAGTCCATTCCTACTATCAAGTCCTCTGATTCGCTCTGTACTTTCATTAATTCCTTTCTCATACTCAATATCTCGATTTCTAGCTCCATCATCTTTAACTCGCTCATTTTCCAATTCCTTCATCTCTTCATATATTTTAATTTGATTTTCTAATAAACCTATTTTTTGATTTTCTTCATTAATTTTTCTGTTTTTATCTCCTATTTCTGTTTTTATTCCTTTCTCTTCCATTGCTCTTACAGTCGGACCTTCATGCATTGTAGGAACTCTTTCTATTCCTCTATCTTCATAGCTCCTATTATCTATCCTTTCTTTTCTATTTGCCTTTTCTAAAGCTTTATTAGCATATATCATCCATTGCTCTCTCCAATTTTCTAGAGTTTCTTTTTTATTCCAATTTGTACTTTCTATTTTCCTAGATTTTGCATTTCCATTTTGACTATAGGTTTTATTTCCATCTTTATCTAAAATATATTCCTTCTTGGCTTTTGCTCCCCAATCTCCATTTTCATCAAATGGTCTCATTGTTAGCATTATATGCGTATGTGGATTTCCATCTCTTTTATCATGAATAACTGCATCAGCTACCATTCCATTACTTGAAAAATTATCTATAACATATGCTCTTAATAATTCTATGTGTTCTTTTTCATTAAGCTCCATCGGTAAAGCTATATCTATTTCTCTTGCTAGCTGACTATTTTTACTCTTTTCTATTTGCTCAACTTCATTCCATAATCGTTCTCTATCTAATACCCAATTAGGAGCATTAATTGGTTTAAATATTTCTTTATATATTACATCTTTTCTTTTGGTATAATCATGTGTTAATCCATCTCTTTTGTTGTATAATTTTTCACCACTTCTATATGCAATTGATGCTACTGAAGATTTACCTTTTGACCTACTTATTATCTTTGTAGATAGATGATATATTGCCAATATATATTCCTCCTTTTTACAAATTAATACTTTTGTATTAATTGTATTTTATTATTTATATTTTTTATCTTTTAAAAGCACTCTGCAAGAGCGTACACACCATTCATGGTGTATAAGTGCGCCTTTGGATTAGACTTTGATTACCCTATCTACTATTTTCAATACTATACCCTATCTTTTGATTATAGTATTGAAAAATATATTTTTCAATACTATAATTTTATTTAAGTAAATAAAATTAGGAGGTTTTTATTTTGAATGAAAATAAAAAATTAAATGATATTGAAGAAAAAATAAAACAATTAAAAGCTCAAAAACAATCTTTAATTCTAAAAGAAAAAGAAAAAGAGCGTAAAACTAGAACTAAAAGATTAATTGAAATTGGCGCTATTTTTGATAGTATGGGGGTTAACTCTATTGAATTGGCAAATGAATTTAAAAATCATTTTATAAATAATGAAAAATCTAAATTATGGTTGGAAAATTTTATAGAAAAAAATAAGGCTTAATTGCCTTATTTTTTTTTTGAATCTACCCCATAGCTACCCGTTATTTAAATCTCCATAATTTGGTAAAAATTACACTTTTTAAGAAATTTTTACCAAATTATGGAGATTTAAAAAGAAAACTATGATATTATTTTAACTCAAAGGTAAAGTAACAAACAAAATATACTCTAAGGGGGATTTACAAGTTGGATAAATTTCAAAAAAAATTTTTAGGAATGACTTTAAGCTTACTACTTTTAATTATTTCACCAATTATAGTTAATGCTGAAAATTCACAAGAAGTTAATACTGAAAATTCGCAAAAAACAAATGTTTTATATCAAAAAGGAATAGAAAGTGGATCTATAGATTCATCTGAAGTTAGTGAAAGTAGTTGGGAAAATCAAGAAAAAGGTTACAGAGAAAACTATGATACTGCAATAAAAGAAGGTATATTAGAAGATATTTCATATGAGAAATGGTTAGAGTCAAATAATTATGGACAATTCCCAAAAATGGATCCAGAAGTATTTGATACGATAGTAATACCTCCAGCCTCAACAAGACAAAAGAGGAGTGCAAAACCTTATATCCAATCAGGAGACATATTAATTACAAATGCAACGAGCTCATCTGGGATTATAGGACATGCAGGTATCGCAAATGGTAATGAGTATGTTTTAGATATGCCTGGAGGAAGAAATGGAAGAAGTATGACCGATAATAATCGTCAGAGTTCTGCAAGTGCGTGGTTTAATGATTATAAAAGTGGATGGATATATGTATATAGAATAAAAAATACGTCATTAGCAAAACAAGTTGGAAGTTATGCAGATAGACATTATTATTCAACTAATGGAGGTAAACAAAAAAATGTTCATATAAATTATAAAGTTTCTTCAGATTTATATAATATGAAAACAGCATATTGTTCTAAATTAGTATATTGTGCCTATTGGTATGGTACTGGATCTTTACCAGTAATGAACAAAAAAGATGGAATTGTAGACCCATACGGGTTACCACTTTGTTTTAAATCAGCATATGCCCCAGGTCGAATAAACTAACTTGAATGGAGTGAATTTAGAAATGAGTAAGTATAAGGATTGGAAGACACTAGATTGGATTATAACAGGAATTGTAGCTATATCTTTTTTATTAGTACCTGATTGGCTTGTTGAACACAATACATCTATAATGGTAACAGTTTATGATTACCCATATAATATTCCTATAATGATAGCAGGTGTATTTTTAATATATTGCTTTTTATCAGGAGTATATTGGATAGTAAATAAAAAAATACATATGGTAGTTCATTATTGCTTAATAGCAACCGCATGTATAACAATTACGATGGTATATATTATTGCATATAACTCGGGTATGTAAAAAAACATAATAAGTATTTTAATTTTACTTACATGATGGAATTCCATTTGCATTTAGATTTTACACAAAGACCAATGTTAGGATATTAGGTTATGATTTTAATCTATATATTAGTTTTTTAGGAAACCTTATCTCATATTTATTAGCTTATATGGTCTCATTTAAATTATAGTGGTGTTATTTTAAACCATTATCACCTACCCAGTTAGTAATTTTAATAACTAGATTCAGAAAAAATTCAAAGTAAATTAAATTAAGTATTCTTAAAATTGAGGTTTAGGGAATAGTTGAAATAAAAAAGAGTGTATCCATTGAAATCTCTTACTTTCATGAGGTACACTCTTTTTTTGTTTTCTCGTTTTCCATGAAACTTTATTTTTTAAACTTTTCCAAATTCTATATAAATAAATTTATTTTAATTTTAACTTTATTTATATTTGTATTAATTGTATTTATTATGTATTTTACTTAATTTTATTATTTACATTTATCCATGTATTCAATTAGAGCTGCCGCTAATATATCTTGAACTTTATAGCTAGAATTTTGCTTACAAAAGCTACTAAATTCTTTTTGAATTTCTTTGTTTAACCTATAACATCTTGATACTGTTTCTCCATCTAATATTTTTATATCTATTTCTTTGTACTCTTTTATTTTTGGTCTCTCTTTTATTGATTTAACTTCTTCTTCTAAAGTCTTTATTTGCCTTTCTAAGCTATTCATTCTTTCTAGTAGTAATTTTGTATTAATTGTATTATTAAAATCTTCTTCATCCTCTTTATTTGTTTCTAGCCTATATTTATTACTTTGTTTATCGTAAATATATCCTATTTTTTCAAATCTATTTCTTATTGTCTTTCTTGATATTTTTAATTCTTCACTTATTTTTGTTAATGATTTATTTTTTAACTCTTTATTTATAAATTCTACCTGATCCATTGCTTCTAGTTTATTAAATTTATTTTTATCCAAATAATCACCGCCTTAATAAAAACTGTATTAATAGTATTTATTGTATTAAAAAAGTGCATTTCCTTCAAAACGCACTTTTTTAGTATCATTTTTTATAATTTACAAAGTTTACTACATTGTTTTTTATTGGAGATTGTTCCTTAACTTCTTCTTTTGGCTCTTTTAATCTCCTTTTTTCTAATCTTTCTATAAATGCCTTCTTTGTTTTCTCTACAAGTTCATCATCTAAATCTATAAATTCAAATGTTTGCTTATCCAAATACTGATAAGTTCCATCTTCCTCATGCAAAGAATAATGTAAGTAATCCTTTAATAATTCTTCATTACTCTTTTCTCTATCATAAGTCTTCAAATAAAAAGTAAGACTACCACTAAGTTTTAACCAAAGTTTCTTAGAATCCATAATCAAAAACCTCCTTTTAGATACAGGTACTACGTACCCTATAATACAAGCTGAAAAAAAATGAGACCTTTTTTTTTTTATATTACCATGATAAAATTAAACTGTTAATATAAGAACGCATAAAAAAAGAATGACTTACGCCAATAAGCCATTCTTCTTCATATAAGTAATATGACGTTT
>NZ_JASKYM010000020.1 GCF_030131845.1 Romboutsia sedimentorum
TCTTAAATAAAAGTTTATCTAGGGCTCAGATACTGTTATATATCTGGCTTTATGTTTCTTGGTTGTTTCAAATTCTATAAATTAACCTACTGTTTAATTTTCAAAGTTCATATTTTCAACTTTTTTATTTTAACAAAACATTTCTAATTTGTCAAATTTTTGTAGTTGTTTTTTTGTTTTTGTATCCTTTTCTTAAGGACAAGTATAACTATATCATCTTAAATTAATATCGTCAATACTTTTAAAACATTTTTTTATATTTTAAAACATATATTATAGCCTCACTTTTATCACCAATACTTATCCACATTATTAACATATTGTAAACATGTAATATACTTAATTACGATTTTTTATCCACATTACCAACATTTTTATCAACATTAATTAGTTTTTATACAAATACAGCTTTTAATACATATAATTAAATCTATAACCTTTTTCATATTTATTTAAATGTATAATATAAAAAAGAGCATGAATTTTTACATCATACTCACTTTTGCTTACCTAGCTTCAAATAAATTATCTTGCATATATTCTTCTACTAACATAACTTTTTTATATTTTAAGCTTTTTACTACATCTATTACCCTCTGGTTAGAAGATCCTCTGAATTTCAAGTTAAAATCCTTTTTATCTAGTTCAAATTTTCCATCTACTAATACATCTATATGCTTTAATAAATTTAAATTTTTAAAACGATTTGGATTTCTACTATCTAAAAGCTGTTCAAATGTAAAACCAGTATAGGACCAAACATCTAAATTATTAATTTTAGCTTCTTTAGCTATTACCTCCAAAGCTTCTGGTTGTAAAAATGGCTCTCCTCCAGATAATGTTATGCCCCTTTGGAGTTTTAATTTTTTTATATTGCTTATTATATTATCTATCTCAACCTCATGACCCCCACATATATCGTGAGTTTGAGGATTATGACAATCTTTACAGTTATGAATGCATCCTTGTGTCCAAATTACCATTCTTAGTCCCGGACCATCCACTATGCTATCAAATGTAGTCGAAGATGATATTCTTATTTTCATAATTAATCTCCCCCATTACAATTTATTTATGCTTTATCCTATCTCTAACTTCTGCTTGTTTTGCATTATTAAATCTATCTACAGTTCCAACTAGATATCCTGTTATTCTTCTTATTCTTTCAAATTTTATATCACTTTCATTTTCATCTCTTCCACAGATTGGACATACATTACCATCTATTACTCCTGAGAATCCACAAATTGGATCTCTATCAACTGGATGATTTACACTTCCATATCCTATCCCTTGTTCTTTCATTGCCTTTATAATAGTTTCAAATGCCTCTAGATTATCTGATGGATTTCCATCTAATTCTATATAAGTTATATGTCCTGCATTAGTTAATTCATGGTATGGCGCTTCTAGCCTAATTTTATCAAAAGCACTTATATTATGATAAACTGGTATATGGAATGAATTTGTATAATACTCTTTATCTGTGATTCCTTTTATCTGACCATACATCTTTTCATCTATACGTGTAAATCTACCTGATAACCCTTCTGCTGGTGTAGCCATTAATGAGAAGTTTAATTTATATTTGTCACTAGCTTGTTCCATTCTCTCTCTCATATGAGATATTATTTTAAGTCCTAGTGTTTGTGCTTCTTCACTTTCTCCATGATGTTTACCTATAAGTCCTATAAGACATTCCGCTAACCCTATAAATCCTACTGTTAATGTTCCTTGTTTTATAACTTCTTTTAGACTATCTTCTGGTCCTAAATTATCAGATCCTTGCCATACTCCTTGACCCATTAAGAATGGGAAGTTTTTCATTTTTTTATTTCCTTGAATTTCCATTCTCTCTAATAACTGTTCTATAACTAAATCTATTTTCTCATCTAAGTCCTCAAAGAACTCTTCTAAATTTACTTTTTCATTATTTGCTACTCCATGCTTTATCCCTAATCTAGGAAGATTTATTGTGGTAAATGATAAGTTACCTCTTCCAGTAACTATTTCTTCTCCGCATACATTACCAATAACTCTCGTTCTGCATCCCATATATGTAGCTTCAGTTTCTGGATGACCCTCTTTATAATATTGAGCATTAAATGGTGCATCTAAGAAACTAAAGTTAGGAAATAGCCTTTTAGCTGATACTCTACATGAAAGTTTAAATAAATCATAGTTAGGATCTCCTGGATTTAAACTTATTCCTTCTTTTACTTTAAATATTAATATAGGGAATATAGGAGTTTCTCCATTTCCTAATCCTTTTTCTAATGATAAAAGAACATTTTTAGTAACCATTCTTCCTTCTTGTGTAGTATCTGTCCCAAAGTTTATACTTGAAAACGGAACTTGAGCTCCAGCTCTAGAGTGCATAGTATTTAAATTATGAATAAATGCTTCCATAGCTTGATAAGTTCTCCTATCAGTTTCCTTGTATGCTTCATCAAATGCAAAGTTTTGTATCATTTTAACAAAATCATCATCTAAATTAAACTTTTCTTTAAGCTCACTACTTTCTTTTAATAAATATATTTCATTTTTTGTTATACCTACTTTTGTATTTGTTTCCTCTTCTGTTTTGTAAACTATAGATTTTATCTTATCATTATTATCTAATCCTTTAAATAGCTTTAATGCTTTAGATAGATTGCTTATATAAAACTTCTTAAATGTTTTATACACTCCTTGTGCTAATCCATAATCAAAGAATGGTATACTTTGACCACCGTGTTGGTCATTCTGATCACTTTGAATTGCTATAGCCGCTAAAGCTGCATAACTTATTATATCATTTGGCTCTCTTAAGAATCCATGTCCTGTAGAAAATCCATCCTTGAATAATTTTTCAAGATCTATTTGACAACAAGTCAATGTTCCCATATTTAAAAAATCCATATCATGTATATGTATATCTCCATTGTCATGTGCAAATGAATGTTCTGGCTTTAATAAATGTGTTTTACAAAATTCTTTTGATACTGTACTTCCATATTGAAGCATAGTACCCATAGCTGTGTTTCCATTTATATTAGCATTTTCTCTTTTTATGTCAGCATCATTTGCATCTTCAAATGTTATCTCTTCAATTGCTTTCATTAATCTAGTTTTTGAATTCCTTATTCTATTTCTTTCAGTTCTATAGATTATATATTCTTCACTAGTTTTTGCATGTCCTGTTTCTATTAAAACTTTAATTACTGCATCTTGAACATCTTCTACTCCTGGTAATAAGTTGCTAAATTTATGATTTAATAGTTTCACAACTTCTTGAGTCAATTGTTCTGAAAGTTTATAATCAGGAACCTTATGTTCTTTCTCAGCAACATTACTTGCTGCTAAAAATATAGCTCTTGTTATTCTGTCTTCATTAAAAGGTATGATTCTTCCATCTCTTTTTTTTACAAAATTTATCATTTAAAAATCTCCCCCTGTTACTATATATTGTACTATACTTAAGTCTAAACCACTACATATAGTGTGTTAACTTTAAAAAAATCCCCTTTAACTTTGTTAAAGGGATTGTCTAAATTGGCACTTAATTAGATTACCAAATTTGTACATAATAGTCAAACAGACCTCAAAGCTTGCAAATGCTATGTGGATAATTTGAACCTAAGTATTTGTAATACTTATAAAAAAACAAATGTTTTTTTATATATTTTCATACAAATTTTTAACTTTATAGGTTGATTTTTATAATCATTATATAATACATTTAAGTCCATTATTTTTATGCGTAAACCTACAATAAATATATTTATATTATAAATTTATGTATTAATTTACAATAATATTAAATTATATTTTTATAAATTAATACCATTTATCATAAATTTTAATTCACATGATTACATCCACATATATTTTATTTATAATTCAAATATATTTTTTCAAAAATAAAAGCTATAGAATTTAGGTATCATAACCTATTCCATAGCTTTATTTATTAAAATAAAAAAAATTACGTGGCTACGTCTTACTCTCCCAGGCAGTTGCCCACCAAGTACCATCAGCGCTAAAGAGCTTAACTTCTGTGTTCGAAATGGGAACAGGTGTATCCTCTTTGCTGTAATAACCACATAATCTTTATATTTTAATTAATTTCTTAATTAAATTTTAGAGTTAATACTCTGAAAACTGTATACATTTAGGTTTTAATCATTTAAATTTGGTCAAGTCCTCGACCTATTAGTATCGGTAAGCTAAATACATTACTGCACTTACACCTTCGACCTATCAACCAGGTAGTCTTCCTGGGGTCTTACCCTTACGGTGGGA
>NZ_JASKYM010000021.1 GCF_030131845.1 Romboutsia sedimentorum
CTTAAATAAAAGTTTATCTAGGGCTCAGATACTGTTATATATCTGGCTTTATGTTTCGTTTGTTTCAAATTCTATAAATTAACCTACTGTTTAATTTTCAAAGTTCATTTTTTCAACTTCCTTAGTTTACCAAAACATTCTTGCTTTGTCAACTATTTTCTGTTGTTTGTTTTACTTGTTGTCCCTTTTCTTAAGGACAAGTATAACTATACCATCTCAAAATAGTTTCGTCAATACTTTTTTTAATTTAAATTATATTTTTAATTATTATATTTCTTAACATGCTTAAATTGTTAATATACATGAATTCAATATAAAAATAAGTACTTAATAATTATCGAAACTTACCAAGTACTTATTATTAATTCTATTAGCTTTAATATTAAAATATAAACTTATATACGATTATAAATTCTGCTCTACTTCATTATTTTCATAACTTATCCAATCACTAAAACTTCCACAATAAACTTTGTGTTTTATTCCAACTTCACTAAGTCCTAAGCTATTTGGACAAGCTGTTATACCAGAACCACAGTAAACTATAACCTCATCATACTTTTTTAAACTTTCAAAATGATTTTTAAGATTTTCTAATGACTTTATATTTAATTTAGCTCCATCTATATTTAATATATCCATCCAAAAATAGTTTAATGCGCTTGGTATATGACCAGCTCTTTTATCTACTGGTTCAAATTCACCTTTATACCTTTTATTTTCTCTTGAGTCAATTATAGCCACGTTGTCCTTATATAATCTTTCTTTAACATATTCCATATTTACTCTCATATCTTCATTAAGTTCAATTTTAAAATCACCTTTATTAATAGGACTTACTTCTTGAGTTATTTCACCATTAATCTCTTTAAAAGTATTTATTCCACCATCTAATACATATGTATTTTCATGACCTAGATATTTCAATATCCACCAAAGTCTAGAAGGTCCAGCCAAATCACCATCATCATAAGTAACTATTATAGAATCATTACTTATTCCTATATTTTCGAAAGTATTCTTTAACTCTTCTATATTTGGTATAGGATGTCTTCCTCCATGTTCTTTTACTTTACTAGATAACTCTGTTTCTAAATCTACTCTAACAGCATCTTTAATGTGTCCCTCATCGTAACTTCTTTTTCCATATTGTTTGTCCATTAAGTCAAATCTACAATCTACGATTACTAATTTTTCATTATTTAGATTTTTCTTTAGCCAAATAGCATTCACTAAGTTTCTCATAATAGTCCTCCTAAATTTTTTAATTTAATATTCAATACATACTATACTACAGTATAATTTTTTAAAACATACTTTTAGAATAATTTTTAAACTACTTTAACTAACGAATATAATCTCCTATTTAATATAAAAACATTATAAGTATATATTTTCTGAAAATTTCTAATATATAATTAATTAGGAATTCGTTTTTTTTATGGTAAAATATATCTTAAAATGACATATATTTTTATTTAGTATCTATCTTTATTAAATCTATATGTAAATACTAAGGCTTTAATATATTCAATTTTATACAATACATTAAATAAATTTTAGACCAGGAGGGTTATAGATATGAATATATCATCTAGAATACAGGCTGTTCCAGCTTCTACTATCATGGAACTATTAACTTATGCTGCAGAAGCAAAAAAAGGTGGAAAGAAAGTTTATCATTTAAATATAGGACAACCTGATATTAAAACACCAGACGAGTTTTTCAACGCAATAAAAAACTACAAAGGTGAGGTTTTAGAATATGCACTATCAGAAGGATTACCTGAACTTATCGAGGCTATCCAAAAGTACTATCAAGGTTATAACATGAACTTTAATAAAGATGAAATATTAATATTAAATGGCGGTAGTGAAGCTTTATTATTTGCTATGATAGCTACATGTAATGAAGGCGATAATATATTAGTGCCTGAACCATTTTATTCAAACTACAACAGCTTTGCTAAAGCAGTAGGTGTAGAAATAAAACCTATTACTACATTAGCAGAAAATGGATTCCATTTCCCTTCAAAAGAAGAAATAGTATCTAAAATAGATTCTAAAACTCGTGCTATCTTATTTTCAAACCCAGGAAATCCAACTGGAGTTGTTTACACTAAAGAAGAAATTCAAATGATATCTGACATAGCCAAGGAAAACGATTTATGGATAATGGCTGATGAAGTGTATAGAGAATTTGTTTATGAAGGTGATTACACTAGTTTAGGTAACATAGATGAAGTTGCTGATAGAGTTATAATAATAGACAGTGTATCTAAAAGATATAGCGCTTGTGGAGCTAGAATTGGATCAGTCGCTTCTAAAAACAAGGTATTTATGGCTCAAATGTTAAAACTGTGCCAAGCAAGACTATCAGTTCCTACTTTAGAGCAAGTTGGTGCTATTGAACTTTATAAAACACCAAATACTTATCTTGTAGAAGTAAATGAAGAATACAAAGAAAGAAGAGATGTCCTGTATAATGAGCTTGTAAAAGTTCCTGGCGTTGTGTGTAAAAAGCCTACAGGAGCATTTTATATAGTTGCTAAACTGCCAGTTAAAAGCGCTGATCATTTCGTAAAATGGTTATTAAGTGATTTTGATATAGATGGACAAACAGTTATGCCTTGTCCTGCTGAAGGTTTCTATGCTACTGAAGGACTTGGTATTGATGAAATAAGACTTGCTTATATATTAAACAAAGAAGACTTAGCTAATGCTGCTAAGATATTAAAAGCTGGTTTAGAAACATACTTAAAATTAAATAAATAAAATAAGGAGTGTGCTTATGCACACTCTTTTCATTTTAGAAAATCTATATATTTATTTAGTTTAACTAAAATAAGAGATGAATATTTTTTATTCATCTCTTATTTTTATAAACTTATTTAATTTTATACATAAAAAAAGATTACGTGGCTACGTCTTACTCTCCCAGGCAGTTGCCCACCAAGTACCATCAGCGCTAAAGAGCTTAACTTCTGTGTTCGGAATGGGAACAGGTGTATCCT
>NZ_JASKYM010000022.1 GCF_030131845.1 Romboutsia sedimentorum
CTGGCTTTATGTTTCGTTTGTTTCAAATTCTATAAATTAACCTACTGTTTAATTTTCAAAGTTCATTTTTTCAACTTCCTTAGTTTACCAAAACATTCTTGCTTTGTCAACCATTTTCTGTTGTTTGTTTTACTTGTTGTCCCTTTTCTTAAGGACAAGTATAACTATACCATTTTAAAATTACATCGTCAACAGTTTTTCTTAATTTTTTTTAGTTTTTTTTGAAATAAGTTTATTTTTTAAAGTTTATCCACAATCTCTTTTTATTTTATTAACACTATATACAACCTTATGTTAGCCTATATGTACATTCTTTTATTTTAATCCACAATTTTTTAATTAAAAATGAAGAAATAACTATTTTTATATTTCGATATAAATCAAAGAAAAAAGCATTTAGGTAACACTCTTCTAATGCTTTTTCCTTTTATTTAAATTAGTTTTTTTCTAAAATTTCATTTATGAATTTACCATTTTCATAAAAAAGTTCGCCATCTGCATATATTTTCCCACAACTTCTCATATCACAAAGCATATCCCAATGTAGAGATGACTTATTTTTTCCACCTGCTTCTGGCATAGAATCACCTATCGCCATATGTACAGTCCCACCTATTTTTTCATCAAATAACATATTTGAAGTAAATTCTTTAATTCCATAATTAGTTCCTATAGCTACTTCTCCAAAGAAACTAGACCCTTCATCAGTTTCTAATAATGATTTTAGTAAATCTTCACCTTTCTTAGCTGTAGCATTTATAACTTTACCTTCTTTAACTTGTAATTTTATACCTTCTATTTGCTTCCCTGAGAATATTCCCGGAAAAGAAAAACTAATATGACCATTTATATCATTTTCTACTGGTGATGTAAATATCTCACCATCAGGAAAGTTAACTTGCCCATCACAATTTATCCACTTTCTTCCCTTTGTTCCTACTTTAATATCAGTACCTTCTGATATTATATGTATTTCACTTTTACCATCTAGATATTTTACCCATCGTTCTTGCTCCATACTTATTCTCTTCCACTCTGCTACAGGATCTTCACTATCTAAAAGACCTGCTCCATATACAAAATCTTCATATTCACTAATACTCATACTCGCTTCTTGAGCATTTGCATGTGTTGGATATTGAGTTCCACACCATCTTAAACTTCCATCTCCACATCTTTCTGAGTATATTTTTCTCCATGGTGCTGCTCCTCGTTGAGCTAATTTAACTTTTTCTGAATCTATACTAGATAATGACCTAGTATTTCTACTTCCCCATGCAGTTAACCATACATCTGCTCTACTTAACAATGTTTCATATATAAGATTTCCGCCTTTAAGTTGATCTTCATTACTATATTTTAATTTTACTTCACTAACTTCAGCTGTATCTAATAAATACTCTACGTGAGCACCACATTTTATAGCCTCTTTTGTAACTTCTACAACCCACGGCGTTGCTACTTCATCAGCACATACAAAAACAAAATCACCTTCTTTTACTTCTGTTGAATAATTTACTAATAACTTTGCTAACTTATTTAATCTTTTATCAGCCACTATTATACCTCCCTTATACACAAAACTAAATTATCTATTTATGTACACTTTATATATCAATATTCCCTAATAAATTTTAAATTCCTTTGATAATTTATTTAATCTAAAAAAAAGTTATTCTAAGATATACAATCATTCATATATCTTAAAATAACTTTTTATTAAATATTATGGCCTTCTAGCACCACTATATTTTTGTTCGTAATAACCCGATAATTTAGATTTTTTAACACCATCTTTTGGATTAGATGCATGTATAAATTCATTATTACCTACATACATTCCAACATGACTTACTCTTCCTTTGTTCATGGTATCAAAGAAAAGCAAATCTCCTACTTGTAAATCTTTTTTATCAATAGCTTTTCCAAATTTACTTTGATCTGAAGATACCCTTGGTATATCTTTTCCTAATGCATTTTTATAAACATATTGAACTAACCCCGAACAATCAAATGAATTAGGACCTGTTGCTCCCCATACATATTTCTTGCCTAATTGTTTTTCTAATAAATCTACAGCTTTATCCATGTTGGCAACTTTTTTAGAATCAGTAACCTTCTCAACATTAATATTTTTTTTAGGCTCAATAATATTTTTAATTTGATTGGTATTTTTAGATTCATTTATTTTATTATTATTAATTAAGCTTTGTAAAGTGTTCAATATATTTAAATCTGCTTCTTTAGAACAGGTACACGAAGAACGTTCTTGATTCAATCCACCTAAAGTATTTTCTAAAATTAGATTAAAAATATCAGATTTATTGGTAGAAGAAGTTCTACTATTTGAACTTGAAGTGCTCAATGCATTTAAAAGCTTCATTGTAACTAATTGGTTTACATTATCAATACTCATATCTACCTCCTATTATTATTTTTTTATTTCTATATTAATTATACGGTTCCTATATATATTTTTTTATATTATATAATAAAATAAGAGATGAATATTTTCTATTCACCTCTTATTCTTATAAACTTATTTAATTCTTTACATAAAAAAAGATTACGTGGCTACGTCTTACTCTCCCAGGCAGTTGCCCACCAAGTACCATCAGCGCTAAAGAGCTTAACTTCTGTGTTCGGAATGGGAACAGGTGTAT
>NZ_JASKYM010000023.1 GCF_030131845.1 Romboutsia sedimentorum
GCAATATTGTAAGCGAAGAGAGTTGGAAAGCTCCGCCATAGAAGGTAATAGCCCTGTAGTTGAAACGAGAAAGCTACTAGCATGATCCAGAGTACCACGGGACACGTGAAACCCTGTGGGAAGCAGGAGGGACCATCCTCCAAGCCTAAATACTACCTAGTGACCGATAGCGCATAGTACCGTGAGGGAAAGGTGAAAAGAACCCCGGGAGGGGAGTGAAATAGAACCTGAAACCCTGCACTTACAAGCTGTGGGAGCACTTTTTATGTGTGACCGCGTACTTTTTGTAGAACGGGCCAACGAGTTACGTTAAGTAGCAAGGTTAAGCACTTAAGGTGTGGAGCCGTAGCGAAAGCGAGTCTTAAATGGGCGCTTAAGTTACTTGACGTAGACCCGAAACCGGGCGACCTATCCATGAGCAGGTTGAAGCGAAAGTAAAATTTCGTGGAGGACCGAACCCACGAGCGTTGAAAAGCTCGGGGATGACTTGTGGATAGCGGTGAAATTCCAATCGAGCCCGGAGATAGCTGGTTCTCCCCGAAATAGCTTTAGGGCTAGCCTCAAGCGTAGAGAGGCGGAGGTAGAGCACTGAATGTCCTAGGGGGTATTGCACTTACCGAAGACTATCAAACTCCGAATGCCGTTTTCTTTTACTTGGGAGTCAGACTGTGGGTGATAAGATTCATAGTCAAAAGGGCAACAGCCCAGATCGTCAGCTAAGGTCCCTAAATGTACGTTAAGTGGTAAAGGATGTGGGATTGCACAGACAACCAGGATGTTGGCTTAGAAGCAGCCACTCATTTAAAGAGTGCGTAATAGCTCACTGGTCGAGTGATCCTGCGCCGAAAATTTCCGGGGCTAAAACGTACTACCGAAGCTACGATATCAGCAATGATAGGTAGGGGAGCTTCGTATACAGGCTGAAGCATGACCGTAAGGACATGTGGACAGTATACGAGTGAGAATGTTGGCATGAGTAGCGAGACGTGGGTGAGAATCCCACGGGCCGTAAACCCAAGGTTTCCAGGGGAAGGTTCGTCCGCCCTGGGTTAGTCAGGACCTAAGCCGAGGCCGAAAGGCGTAGGTGATGGACAACAGGTTGATATTCCTGTACCGCCAATAAGCGTTTGAGAAATGGGATGACACAGTAGGATAAGCTAACCACACTGTTGGTTATGTGTGGCTAAGTACTGAGGCAGTCAAGATAGGCAAATCCGTCTTGATATTAATGCTGGGGTACGATGGGGAGCGAAATTAAGTAGCGAAGTAGCTGATTTCACACTGTCGAGAAAAGTCTCTATCGAGTTTAAAGGCGCCTGTACCTCAAACCGACACAGGTGGGTGAGGAGAGTATCCTAAGGCCAGCGAGAGAACTATTGTTAAGGAACTCGGCAAAATGACCCCGTAACTTCGGGAGAAGGGGTGCCATCTTCGGATGGCCGCAGAGAATAGGCCCAAGCGACTGTTTACCAAAAACACAGGTTTCTGCTAAGTCGCAAGACGATGTATAGGAGCTGACGCCTGCCCGGTGCTGGAAGGTTAAGGGGATCTGTTAGAGCAATCGAAGCAGTGAACTTAAGCCCCAGTAAACGGCGGCCGTAACTATAACGGTCCTAAGGTAGCGAAATTCCTTGTCGGGTAAGTTCCGACCCGCACGAAAGGCGTAACGATTTGGGCACTGTCTCAACAATAGACTCGGTGAAATTGTAATCCCGGTGAAGATGCCGGGTACCTGCGACAGGACGGAAAGACCCCATGGAGCTTTACTGTAGCTTGACGTTGGGTCTTGGTACTACATGTACAGGATAGGTGGGAAACTATGAAGCATGAACGCCAGTTTGTGTGGAGTTATCCTTGGGATACCACCCTTGTAGTACTGGGATCCTAACCATAGGCCTTGAATCAGGTCTTGGGACACCGTCAGGTGGGCAGTTTGACTGGGGCGGTCGCCTCCTAAAGAGTAACGGAGGCGCTCAAAGGTTCTCTCAGCACGGTCGGAAATCGTGCGTAGAGTGTAAAGGCAGAAGAGAGCTTGATTGCAAGACATACAGGTCGAGCAAGGACGAAAGTCGGACTTAGTGATCCGGTGGTACCGCATGGAAGGGCCATCGCTCAACGGATAAAAGCTACCCTGGGGATAACAG
The DNA here is from genome assembly GCF_030131845.1 of Romboutsia sedimentorum. Lineage (GTDB taxonomy): Bacteria > Bacillota > Clostridia > Peptostreptococcales > Peptostreptococcaceae > Romboutsia_D > Romboutsia_D sedimentorum. The sequence continues at coordinate 2,145 of NZ_JASKYM010000023.1, forward strand.
GCTTATCTCCCCCAAGAGTCCACATCGACGGGGAGGTTTGGCACCTCGATGTCGGCTCATCACATCCTGGGGCTGTAGTAGGTCCCAAGGGTTGGGCTGTTCGCCCATTAAAGTGGTACGCGAGCTGGGTTCAGAACGTCGTGAGACAGTTCGGTCCCTATCCGTCGCAGGCGTAGGAAATTTGAGGAGACCTGTCCTTAGTACGAGAGGACCGGGATGGACGTACCTCTGGTGTACCAGTTGTTCTGCCAAGGGCATCGCTGGGTAGCTATGTACGGAATGGATAAGCGCTGAAAGCATCTAAGCGCGAAGCCGACTTCAAGATAAGATTTCCCACCGTAAGGGTAAGACCCCAGGAAGACTACCTGGTTGATAGGTCGAAGGTGTAAGTG
>NZ_JASKYM010000024.1 GCF_030131845.1 Romboutsia sedimentorum
GGTTCGAGTCCCTTCACCTCGACCATTATATGGTGGGTATAGCTCAGTTGGTTAGAGCGCCAGATTGTGGCTCTGGAGGTCGTGAGTTCGACTCTCATTATCCACCCCATTTACGTGATCCATTAGCTCAGTCGGTAGAGCACCTGACTTTTAATCAGGGTGTCCCGCGTTCGAGTCGCGGATGGATCACCATTTATATTTTAATATTAAGGCGACATAGCCAAGTGGTAAGGCAATGGACTGCAACTCCTTGATCCCCAGTTCGAATCTGGGTGTCGCCTCCATAAATTGTGCGCCTATAGCTCAACTGGATAGAGTGTCTGACTACGAATCAGAAGGTTAGGGGTTCGAGTCCCTTTGGGCGCACCATATACGCGGGATTATAGCTCAGCTGGGAGAGCACCTGCCTTACAAGCAGGGGGTCACAGGTTCGAGCCCTGTTAATCCCACCAGTAACCTCTAGTGAATTTCACTAGAGGTTTTTTATATTATAACTTTTAATTTAATAAACTCAATAATTTTACATAAAATGGTATATTGCATTTAAAAAATGTTAAGATTCTTAATAAATGTAAATTATGGAGGATGACTATGTCTAATAAAAATAAAATATTAAATAGAGATAAAGAAAAACAAAAACTAATAAAGGAAATAAATAGAGCTCAGCTGGATGTAAAAACCGCACAATTATTTTTTGAATATGTTAGTGATCCAGAATTAGTAGATGTAGCTATATATGAGTTAGAAGCCAAAAAATCTAGATATAGATATTTAATAAAAGTTGCAAAAGAAAAAGGTATAAAAAGATCATTGCAAGAATCACTCATAGAAGCAATGGCTAAGTAATTTTAAGGAGATGATATTATGTATATAGTTTTTGGAAATGAAATAATTGATAGTAGTGAAATAAAAACAGCAATAGAAGATAACAGTAATTTTGTAGTTGAAAAAGATATGACTAAAGGAACTAAAAGAGAAGATACACTAGCATATCAAATAAGTATAACTATAGAAGAACTTAATGAAATAATAAAAGAAAATTATGAGTTAGATGAGTTAGAAAGTGAAGACTTATTCGATGAGTACATGACAATGACTGATGATTTAGCTATGGAATTAGAAGAAATTATGCCTGAAGAAGTGATAATGAATGCTAGAGCTTATAAATGGGATAATTCAGCAAATACTATAAAAGCAATAATAGTTATGGGTCACATAGAATTAGGTGAATTAAAAATTTCAGATATAACTAAGAGATTATTATCACAGACAGATTAATCATATCTATTTAAAACAAAATTTTAATTTTAAATATAAAATTATTGTAGAAAGAGATTCTTTTATAAAGTTTATAAATATTTGAATAAAATAATCAATTATACAAATATTAATACTGTTGTATAATTGATTATTTAAATTACTGGTTGCAAGGATTACAAGTTGAAAATGGGAATAAAAAAACTCGTTTATAAAAATAAATAAAAAATATATAAAAAAATGTTGACTAAATTTTACAATGATGGTATAGTTATACTTGTCCTTAAGAAAAGGAACAAAAATAAAAAACAACAAAAAATAAGTTGATAAAATGAAAAAGTTTTGTTATACTGAGTGAGTTGGAAAAATGAACTTTGAAAATTAAACAGTAGGTTAATTTATAGAATTTGAAACAACCAAGAAACATAAAGCCAGATATATAACAGTATCTGAGCCCTAGATAAACTTTTATTT
>NZ_JASKYM010000025.1 GCF_030131845.1 Romboutsia sedimentorum
TCCTACACTTACTGATGCTCCTTTTGATACGCTTACTTTTGAAACAGTTCCGTCACAACTTGCCATTATCTCATTTTCCATTTTCATAGCTTCAAGTATTAATAAAACATCACCTTTTTTCACACTATCTCCAGCTTTAACGCGAACATCATTAATAGTTCCTGGCATTGGTGCATTAACACTTCCTGACCCTGAACTTACTGGTGCTGCTTGAGGTTTTTGTGCTACTACTTTAGGTGCACTTTGTTTTACTTCTTGTGGTCTAGAAAGTACTTCGCTACCTAGTTCCTCCACCTCTACATCGTATGTATTTCCATTAACTGTTATATTGTATTTTTTTATCATTTTTAAACTCCCCCTATGGTTCATTATTTAGTAGTATTCTTTGACATACTTTCCCAACTTGACTTAGAGTTGTTACTTCTTACTATTTTTCTAACTAATATATTATTAGTATTGTTTCCAGTAGCTGCACAAATTGCTGCAGTTATTACTGCTACTAATTCTCCCATATCCTGCGTTTCATTAATTACTTTTTGCATATTTAAAGGTTCACTACTAACTATTTGAGCAGTTACTGGTTTAGCTTTTTCTCTTTGTAGTAAACTTATTATTGCAGCTATTATAACTAATACTATAAATACTACACTCATTGAAAGTATAGCTACAATAAATCCACCAAGCAGTTTATCTCCTATACTTAATGCTGCTGAAGGATCTTTTAGGGATTCTAATAATTGGCTAATATTCATAATTTACCACCTTCCTATAAAGGTATATTTCCGTGCTTTTTAGGCGGTCTTTCTTCTCGTTTAGAAGATAATGTGTCAAGTGCATCACAAAGTCTTATTCTTGTAAGTGATGGTTCAATCACATCGTCAATATATCCTCTTTCAGCCGCTTTATATGGAGTTGCAAATTCCTCTGTATATTCTTTTATCTTAGTTTCTCTCATTGATTTTTGATCCTCAGCATTTTTTATATCATTTTTAAATATTATATTTGCGGCTCCACTTGGTCCCATAACTGCAACTTCAGCTGTAGGCCATGCTAAAACCATATCTGCTCCTAAATCCTTTGAACACATAGCTAAATATGATCCACCATATGCTTTTCTAGTTATAACTGTAATTTTAGGAACAGTAGCTTCGCTATATGCATATAACATTTTTGCACCATGACGTATTATTCCGCCGTATTCTTGTGAAGTTCCTGGTAAAAATCCTGGTACATCCACTAAACTTACAATTGGAATATTAAATGCATCACAAGTTCTTATAAATCTTGCACTTTTATCAGATGAGTTTATATCTAATGATCCAGCCATAAATTTAGGTTGATTCGCAATTATTCCTACACTTTCTCCATTTACCCTTGCAAATCCAGTTATAATGTTTTGTGCAAAGTATGGCTGAACTTCGTAGAAATCACCTTCATCAATTATTTCATATATAATTTCTTTCATATCATATGGCTTGTTTGAA
>NZ_JASKYM010000026.1 GCF_030131845.1 Romboutsia sedimentorum
CGTAGGTTCGAGTCCTACCCCCGCAACCATTATAAGGCCCATTGGTCAAGCGGTCAAGACACCGCCCTTTCACGGCGGTAACAGGGGTTCGATTCCCCTATGGGTCACCAAAAAAATATGCGGGTGTAGCTCAATGGTAGAGTTCTGGCCTTCCAAGCCAGCTGTGAGGGTTCGATCCCCTTCACCCGCTCCAACAAAATTATATAATGTGGGTGCATAGCTCAGCTGGATAGAGCAACGCCCTTCTAAGGCGTGTGTCCGGGGTTCGAATCCCTGTGCGCTCACCACTTTATAAATTAAAGCAATCCAGTTACTGGGGATTCGCCAAGTTGGTAAGGCATAGCACTTTGACTGCTACATGCGTAGGTTCGAGTCCTGCATCCCCAGCCAAATTAATATTATGATCCATTAGCTCAGTTGGTAGAGCACCTGACTTTTAATCAGGGTGTCCCGCGTTCGAGTCGCGGATGGATCACCAAATGGAGAGGTGTCCGAGTGGTTTAAGGAGCTAGTCTTGAAAACTAGTGATGCTTAACGGCACCGTGGGTTCGAATCCCACCCTCTCCGCCATTATAAATCAAATATCTGGAGAAGTACTCAAGTGGCTAAAGAGGTGCCCCTGCTAAGGGTATAGGCTGGGTAACTGGTGCGAGGGTTCGAATCCCTCCTTCTCCGCCAATAAAAAATCGGGGCCATTAGCTCAGTTGGTTAGAGCGCCCGGCTCATAACCGGTAGGTCCGGGGTTCGAGTCCCTGATGGCCCACCAGATTTTTAGGGGTGTAGCTCAGCTGGTAGAGCGTCGGTCTCCAAAACCGTGCGCCGGGGGTTCGAATCCCTCCACCCCTGCCAATTTGATTTTTTTAAAACTTTATTCAACTTTATTTCGAGGTGTAGCGCAGTTTGGTAGCGCACCTGGTTTGGGACCAGGGGGCCGGGGGTTCGAGTCCCTTCACCTCGACCAAGAATAAGGGCCTATAGCTCAGGTGGTTAGAGCGCACGCCTGATAAGCGTGAGGTCGCTGGTTCGAGTCCAGCTAGGCCCACCATTTGTGCCCAGATAGCTCAGTCGGTAGAGCAAGGGACTGAAAATCCCTGTGTCGATGGTTCGATTCCATTTCTGGGCACCAATTAGATGTGGCGGTATAGCTTAGTTGGCTAGAGCGTTCGGTTCATACCCGAAAGGTCACAGGTTCGACTCCTGTTACCGCTACCATAGAATTTATTATAAGAACTTTGAAAATTAAACAGTAGGTTAATTTATAGAATTTGAAACAACCAAGAAACATAAAGCCAGATATATAACAGTATCTGAGCCCTAGATAAACTTTTATTTAAGA
>NZ_JASKYM010000028.1 GCF_030131845.1 Romboutsia sedimentorum
GCAACCTTATGAGCAACCCTAGCTGCCATTGGAACTGCTGATACTCCTGCTGCACCTATAAGTGGATTTACTTTTTCCTTAGTAAATCTATTCATAAATTTAGCACATAATACTCCTGCTCCTGTTCCTATTCCAAATGCTACAACTCCAAGAACGAATATTTTTAAAGTTTGTGCACTTAAAAATATTTCAGCTTGAGCTGATGCTCCAACTGATAATCCTAAGAAAATGGTAACTATGTTCATTAAAGCATTTGTAGCAGTATCTGATAATCTATCAGTAACTGTACATTCTTTAAGTAAATTACCAAACATAAGCATACCAATTAATGTTGCCGCTGCTGGTAAAAGTAGTGATACTACTATAGTAACAACAATTGGGAATATTATTTTTACTTTTTTAGAAACATGTTTGCTTTGAACCATTACTATAGCTCTTTCTTCTTGAGTAGTTAAAGCTTTCATTATTGGTGGCTGAATTATTGGAACTAAAGCCATATATGAATAAGCTGCAACTGCTATTGGTGCTAATAAATGTGGTGCTAATTTTGTTGTCAAATAAATAGCTGTTGGTCCATCTGCTCCACCTATTATACCTACTGAAGCTGCTTCTGGTGCTGTAAAACCAAGAAGCAATGCTCCTATAAAAGTGAAAAATATTCCAAATTGTGCTGCTGCTCCAAGTAATATATTCTTTGGATTAGCTATTAACGGACCGAAGTCTGTCATAGCTCCAACACCTAAAAATATTAATGGAGGGAATATTCCAAGCGCATCGCCTTGGAATAGATAATATAGTAGCCCTCCTGGCGTTTTGGTACTAATCCCGGCTTCCATAATTCCATTTGTTACGTTTCCTATAGGCTCAATTGTAGAAACTGCGCTATTCATAACTCCTGAAAGTGGAATATTCGAAAGCAGCATACCAAAAGCTATAGGTACTAGTAATAAAGGTTCAAAACCTTTAGCTATTGCTAAATATAATAGGACACAGGCAATTGTGATCATTACTAATTGTCTCCAGTCCATATTAACAATACCCATTGATTGAATAAAATCAGTTATAACTTCTCCCACGGGTAAGTCCTCCTTCTTTTTAATTTCTATCCTATAGTTATTAAAGGATCTCCTACACTTACTGATGCTCCTTTTGATACGCTTACTTTTGAAACAGTTCCGTCACAACTTGCCATTATCTCATTTTCCATTTTCATAGCTTCAAGTATTAATAAAACATC
>NZ_JASKYM010000029.1 GCF_030131845.1 Romboutsia sedimentorum
ATAAAAGTTTATCTAGGGCTCAGATACTGTTATATATCTGGCTTTATGTTTCTTGGTTGTTTCAAATTCTATAAATTAACCTACTGTTTAATTTTCAAAGTTCATTTTTTCAACTTCATTAGTTTACCAAAACAGTTTTGCTTTGTCAACTACTTTCTGTTGTTTGTTTTACTTGTTGTCCCTTTTCTTAAGGACAAGTATAACTATACCATTTAAAATTATCCTAGTCAACATATTTTTTATTTTTTTTTATGTTTTTACTATTTTTTTAATTAAATAATTTTAAATGTATTGGAATTACTTGTCCTAATGAATTTATTTTTCCTTATTTTACATCAATTTACCTCTATTAGAATAATCTTTATGCTCATTTCCATCATAATCTAATTCAGCTGTTACCTTTATTGTGTGTTTATTTTTATTATGTTTTACGTCTATATTATTAAAGCAACCATCATCTGCATTGCTTCTTAAATAATTTCTAACTAAATCTTCCCCTGATTTTACATCTACATTTTCATAGGTTCTAAAATAAGCTGATTCACCTATCTCTAATGTTAAGTTATATTTTCCATCTTGTACTTTATTTCTCATTTCTTTCATATTGTCCATTTTCTTACCTCCAAAAGTAAATAAAATCTCTATATTAAGTTTTCCAAAATACTTTTTTATATTACAATATTTTTAAATATGCTTAAATATTGTAATATAAATAGGTAGACTTTTATAATATTTAAAAATATTATACTTTTGATCTAAAATAATACTCTCCACAACATGCTTATTTCATAAATAAATTATATATTTCATGTGTTTTTTATACTTTATATTTTGAGATTTTAATTTTTTTCAAATAAAAAATCCCCTTAAGCTTTCACTCAAAGAGATTTAAATATAAAAAAAGATTACGTGGCTACGTCTTACTCTCCCAGGCAGTTGCCCACCAAGTACCATCAGCGCTAAAGAGCTTAACTTCTGTGTTCGGAATGGGAACAGGTGTATC
>NZ_JASKYM010000030.1 GCF_030131845.1 Romboutsia sedimentorum
GAATAAGACTTTGTGATGCACTTGACACATTATCTTCTAAACGAGAAGAAAGACCGCCTAAAAAGCACGGAAATATACCTTTATAGGAAGGTGGTAAATTATGAATATTAGTCAATTATTAGAATCCCTAAAAGATCCTTCAGCAACATTAAGTATAGGAGATAAACTGCTTGCTGGATTTAGTGTAGCTATACTTTCAATGAGTGTAGTATTTATAGTGTTAGTTATAATACAAGGAATAATAAGTTTATTACAAAGAGAAAAAGTTAAGCAACAACCTACATTAGCATCTGTAGTTAATACCCAAGAAGTAAATAATGAAATACAAGATAATAAAGAATTAGTAGCTGTAATTACTTCTGCAATTTGTGCAGCCACTGGAAATAAAACTAACAATATATTAGTTAAAAAAATAGTAAGAAGCAATAACTCTAAATCAAGTTGGGAAAGTATATCAAAGAATATTACTAAATAATGAACCATAGGGGGAGTTTAAAGATGATAAAAAAATACAATATAACAGTTAATGGAAATACATACGATGTAGAGGTGGAGGAACTAGGTAGTGAAGTATCTTCAAGACCTCAAGTAGCACCACAACAAAGTGCACCTAAAGCAGTAGCACAAAAACCTCAAGCAGCACCAGTAAGTTCAGGTGCAGGAAGCATAAATGCACCAATGCCAGGAACTATTAATGATGTTTGTGTTAAAGCTGGAGATAGTGTGAAAAAAGGCGATGTTTTATTAATACTTGAAGCTATGAAAATGGAAAATGAGATAATGGCAAGTTGTGACGGAACTGTTTCAAAAGTAAGCGTATCAAAAGGAGCATCAGTAAGTGTAGGA
>NZ_JASKYM010000031.1 GCF_030131845.1 Romboutsia sedimentorum
AATGTGGGTGCATAGCTCAGCTGGATAGAGCAACGCCCTTCTAAGGCGTGTGTCCGGGGTTCGAATCCCTGTGCGCTCACCACATTTAAATTATAGGGTATTCGCCAAGTCGGTAAGGCATAGCACTTTGACTGCTACATGCGTAGGTTCGAGTCCTGCATACCCTGCCAAATATGATCCATTAGCTCAGTCGGTAGAGCACCTGACTTTTAATCAGGGTGTCCCGCGTTCGAGTCGCGGATGGATCACCATTTACGGAGAGGTGTCCGAGTGGTTTAAGGAGCTAGTCTTGAAAACTAGTGATGCTTAACGGCACCGTGGGTTCGAATCCCACCCTCTCCGCCACGCCCAGATAGCTCAGTCGGTAGAGCAAGGGACTGAAAATCCCTGTGTCGATGGTTCGATTCCATTTCTGGGCACCATTAATATGGCGGTATAGCTTAGTTGGCTAGAGCGTTCGGTTCATACCCGAAAGGTCACAGGTTCGACTCCTGTTACCGCTACCAAATTAATGTGGGCCATTAGCTCAGTTGGTTAGAGCGCCCGGCTCATAACCGGTAGGTCCGGGGTTCGAGTCCCTGATGGCCCACCACATTAATTTAAACAACATAGTTCGAGGTGTAGCGCAGTTTGGTAGCGCACCTGGTTTGGGACCAGGGGGCCGGGGGTTCGAGTCCCTTCACCTCGACCATTATATGGTGGGTATAGCTCAGTTGGTTAGAGCGCCAGATTGTGGCTCTGGAGGTCGTGAGTTCGACTCTCATTATCCACCCCATT
>NZ_JASKYM010000032.1 GCF_030131845.1 Romboutsia sedimentorum
TTCATTTATATCATTAAGTTCAAATACTTCTTTTAATTTAAGTGCTATTAAAGCTAGTGAGTATGAGTCATTACATTGACCTGCATCTAGTACTCTAGGTATTCCACCTATATCACCTAAATTTAATTTATTATACTTATACTTTGCACATCCTGCTGTTAATATTACAGTATCTTTTGGTAGTGCTTTTGCGAAGTCAGTATAGTAATTTCTTGACTTAGCTCTTCCATCACATCCTGCCATTACGAAGAATTTCTTTATTGCTCCAGATTTTACTGCATCAACTACTTTATCTGCAAGTGCAAATACTTGGTTATGTGCAAATCCACCTATTATTTCTCCAGTTTCTATTTCTTTTGGAGGAGCACATTTTTTAGCTTGCTCTATTATTTGAGAGAAATCTTTATTATCTTCACTCTCACCTTTTATATGCTTAATCCCAACAAATCCTGCTGCACCTGTTGTGTATATTCTATTTTTATAACTATCTTTTGGTGGTACTATACAGTTTGTAGTCATAAGTATTGGTCCATTGAAACTTTCAAACTCTTCTTTTTGCTTCCACCAAGCATTTCCGTAGTTTCCTGCAAAGTGAGAATACTTTTTAAATGCTGGGTAGTAATGAGCTGGTAGCATTTCTGAGTGAGTATATATGTCTACTCCACTTCCCTCTGTTTGTTTTAATAATAATTCTAAGTCTTTTAAATCATGTCCTGATACAAGTATTCCTGGGTTATTTCTTACACCTAT
>NZ_JASKYM010000033.1 GCF_030131845.1 Romboutsia sedimentorum
TTTCACGTGTCCCGTGGTACTCTGGATCATGCTAGTAGCTTTCTCGTTTCAACTACAGGGCTATTACCTTCTATGGCGGAGCTTTCCAACTCTCTTCGCTTACAATATTGCATCCATGTTGCATGTCCTCAACCCCAACGAAGTAAACTTCATTGGTTTGGCCTGTTCCGCGTTCGCTCGCCGCTACTTACGGAATCGAATTTCTTTCTTTTCCTCCGGGTACTTAGATGTTTCAGTTCCCCGGGTTCCCCTCATTAAGCTATGTATTCACTTAACAATACTTAGACATTACTCTAAGTGAGTTTCCTCATTCGGAAATCTTCGGATCAAAGTTTACGTGCAACTCCCCGAAGCTTATCGCAGCTTATCGCGTCCTTCATCGGCTCCTAGTGCCAAGGCATCCGCCCTGCACCCTTAATAACTTGACCAAGTTATCAAAGTTGATTTTTAATGAGTATATCTTCTCAGTGACTTTTTTAATGAGTTTGTCTTCTCGTTGATATTTTTAAAAGTTATCTTCTTCATATATTTTAAATGATGTCATATCACTAAATGTTATACAGTTTTCAAAGTACTAGTATGAAAGTTCTTATGAACTCTCAAAATTAAACAGTAGGCAATTCTCCTTAGAAAGGAGGTGATCCAGCCGCACCTTCCGATACGGCTACCTTGTTACGACTTCACCCCAGTTATTGATTTCACCTTCGACAGACGCTTCCAAAAGGTTAG
>NZ_JASKYM010000034.1 GCF_030131845.1 Romboutsia sedimentorum
CTTAAATAAAAGTTTATCTAGGGCTCAGATACTGTTATATATCTGGCTTTATGTTTCTTGGTTGTTTCAAATTCTATAAATTAACCTACTGTTTAATTTTCAAAGTTCTTAAGTAATATATTGTGGTGGGCCATCAGGGACTCGAACCCCGGACCTACCGGTTATGAGCCGGGCGCTCTAACCAACTGAGCTAATGGCCCACAATATATTGGTGCCGAAGACCGGAATCGAACCGGTACGAGAGGTAAGTCCCGCAGGATTTTAAGTCCTGTGCGTCTGCCAGTTCCGCCACTTCGGCACATTACGTAGCTACGTCTTACTCTCCCAGGCAGTTGCCCACCAAGTACCATCAGCGCTAAAGAGCTTAACTTCTGTGTTCGGAATGGGAACAGGTGTATCCTCTTTGCTATTATAACTACATAATATTGCGTAATTTAGTTTTCTTCTCTAAGACAAGTAATATATTATCACTATAAGAGATTTTTGTCAACATATAAAAAAAATATTTTTAACATTAACATTTCAAAGTTAATACTCTGAAAACTGTATACCATCTAGAATTAATCATTTAATTTTAGCAACTCTTTTTTAGTTGCGATATAAAATCGTTAGATTTTATTTTGGTCAAGTCCTCGACCTATTAGTATCGGTAAGCTAAATACATTACTGCACTTACACCTTCGACCTATCAACCAGGTAGT
>NZ_JASKYM010000035.1 GCF_030131845.1 Romboutsia sedimentorum
CTTGCAAATCCAGTTATAATGTTTTGTGCAAAGTATGGCTGAACTTCGTAGAAATCACCTTCATCAATTATTTCATATATAATTTCTTTCATATCATATGGCTTGTTTGAATCATCAGGTATTATACTATTTAAAACTTCATTTAGTCTGTTTGGATCATCTATACTTTCAACTATAGGAGCTTTTTCAGCGTTATTTGAAGGTAGGAAGCTTAATAATTTTCTTATTTGATTTATACAGTCTTCATCATTTGAAGCCATAAAATGAGCTACCCCTGAAGTACTATTATGCGTGCCTGCTCCACCTAAATCTTGTGCACTTACTTCTTCCCCTGTTACAGTTTTTATAACTTGTGGACCTGTTATAAACATTTGACTTGTTTGATCTACCATATATACAAAATCTGTTAATGCTGGTGAATAAACAGCACCACCTGCACAAGGTCCCATTATAGCTGATATTTGTGGTATTACACCTGATGCTATAGTATTTTTATAAAAAATTTCTCCATACCCAGCAAGCGCGTCAACACCCTCTTGAATTCTAGCGCCTCCTGAGTCATTAAGTCCTACTACAGGTGCTCCTA
>NZ_JASKYM010000036.1 GCF_030131845.1 Romboutsia sedimentorum
ATAACTGGGGTGAAGTCGTAACAAGGTAGCCGTATCGGAAGGTGCGGCTGGATCACCTCCTTTCTAAGGAGAATTGCCTACTGTTTAATTTTGAGAGTTCTTATTTTTTTTTGAAAAAAATGAAAACTTTATTGACATAAATCGACATTTATAGTAAAATATTTTTTGTTGAAAAAAGTTAATGATCTGGGGGTGTAGCTCAGCTGGGAGAGCACTTGCCTTGCACGCAAGGGGTCTGGAGTTCGATCCTCCACATCTCCACCATTTTAAACTTAATTGTTTGAATAAATAGTACTTTGAAAACTGTATAACATTTAGTGATATGACATCATTTTAAATATGAAGAAGATAACTTTTAAAAATATCATCGAGAAGATAAACTCTTTAAAAATCAAATTTTTAGTACTTAATAAACTGAACGTATGTGAAGTTTGTTATTTACGATAACTTTTAATAACTTGGTCAAGTTATTAAGGGTGCAGGGCGGATGCCTTGGCACTAGGAGCCGATGAAGGACGCGATA